>CAWAAB010000003.1:0-15983 GCA_963779945.1 uncultured Acidobacteriota bacterium | reverse complement strand
TGCACGACGCGGCGCAATGCCGCGTAACACCCATTTGGAAGGCTGCTTACTGCTGCGCGCCATCGGAAACAGGCAAGCCCCTTACCGAGTGGACCGCGATGTCTTCCTCTTTCGCCTCTAAAGTCAGAACGAGTTGGCCATCCTTTTCGCTGGCGTACGCGATGCGAGCCCTGTCGTTGCCAGGACCTTCAATGCGCCAGCCGTCACCGTCCTCCACCAGCCTCATTTTTGCCCGTTGCCGCCACCAGCGATTCACCTCGCCCGGGGTGGTCGTCCAAACTCCCTGGTTTTCGCGCAATTGGACTAGCCGGCGCAGCAGTTCCTCGTAGACGTGGCGTTCCCGGGAGGTTGCAATGTAATCCGGGTGCGCGATGAAACTCATCAATCCGTGACTCTGCATGATGAGCTGAATTTGCTGTTGCCAGAGGCGAGGCGAGTAATCATTGAGGATATTGAAAAGCGTGTAGTCTTGCGTGGTCGTCACAGGTAATTCCAGGATGTCTCCCAAGAAATAAGGCATGACCGTGCAGCAACCGCCGCGCTGCGGGTCCAAGTGCGCCACATTAGGAACCGACATGTCATAAGAGAACTCGAGGGCGTCATACCAGAGCTGCTTGCGGTAGAGACTGCCTGCCCGGAAGCCGTCCGCACCATAGGCCCGGCCATAGGCGTTGATCTCGGAAGCACGACTGCGAAACTGCTCCCGGTCGCGATACAAATGGCCGTCGTGGTTCAGGTCGTGAACGACTACCTCGAATCCGCGCCGGCGAATGGAATCCAGGAATTCCGGGCTCACGGCGTAGCGCTGCTCAGGAATCACCTGAAAGGAGGCCTTGATGCCGAAGGAGTCGTCGAGGTCCATCAGCTTGCCGCAGAAGTCACGCCCCAGTTCAGTTTCTACGTCATGAGTCACAATGGCGCAACTGGAGGCGCCTTCCGGCCAAAACCAAATTATCGGTAAACGCTCGACTCGGCTAGCCCTCAGAGCCAGCAGCAGCAATCGTTCGAACATCTGGTCCACCGAGCAATCGACCGGCCAACGCGGGAATGGCATCTTGTCCCAGCCGCGCAAGTGAACTTTCTGCAGATGCCTGCGCACAACAACCGAAAGGGCGGGCCGCACAAAGTAGTACATTTTGGCAAGCATTGACATAGGTTTGGTATGTCGCCACTCGCCCACGTATAGCTCGCGACGGAGGTTGGTGGCAACTTGCGACGGGTCGAACGGCAGATAAATCGTGCCATCCTGGATCACTATGTCGGCGGTCGCATCGTGCAGCGTCCCCGTGGAGACTTCAGATGGAGGACGCCCGCAATAGCTCCCGTAGCAGATTACCTCTTCGCCAAAGCGGAAAATCCGCTCTCAGTGGAAAGACACTGCTTCGGTAGGAATCGAATATATCGTTTAGGACAACGATAGTACTGGGTCAGACAATCGGTCATTTGTTTCTGGTCCCTGGAACAAGTCTCCCGACGAAAATGGGGCGCAAGGACAACAAAGCAGCGGGGGGCAAGACGAGTACCCGGGGAGTTCACAGAATAACTTTGGGGAAAACGATCAATCCTTGGTTCGATCCCCATGTGCCTGCCGTAGTTATCCGAGTGCCCGTTCCTGGACCTGCCAACCAAGGTGTTTGACGACCATCCTATACGCAAACGGAATCATTACCCCCTCCACCCACCGGGTGAAGAGTTGCTGGCATCTTCTTGTTGACTTTCTTTAGAAAGCCTTCGCAAGGAAAACCGTTCCCTGTGGGCTAGCAGCGATCCGAGCGGGAAAACGCTGACGACTGCGACCAACCAAAGCAGAATTCCGCAACTGACGGCGAGTTCGTGAGGGGCATCGCAGACATGCTCCAAGCCGGCGATCGTAGCCAGTTGTGTGCCCCCCTCCCAAACTCGGCAGTTGAATCAGGGAACCCGCTATGCTGAATCCCATCAGTACAAGCACATTCGATACGATCATACGCAGTAGTATTGCCTGTACCACGCCACGAACTCGCGCAGGCCGTCTTCTATCGATGTGTGAGGGCTAAAGCCTGTGGCTTCGGCGAGCTCGGTCACATCTGCGTAGGTTATGGGGACATCCCCAGGCTGCATCGGTGTGGGTACACAGATCGCTTTGCGATTTGTATAGCGCTCAATCAGCTCGATGAAATAGGGCAATTCGACCGGCTGGTGATTACCAATATTATAGAGACGGTAGGGCGCCCAACTTTGGTCCGGGCGAGCCGTGCGTTCTTGCCTTGCTTCGGGCGGTGGAATGCGCTCGATGATGGGCACCACGCCGTCAATAATATCGTCGATGAAGGTAAAGTCTCGCTTTAGATTTCCGTGATTGAAGACCTTGATCGGTGTCCCTTCAAGGATCGCCTTGGTGAAGAGAAACGGGGCCATATCGGGTCTTCCCCATGGCCCATAGACCGTGAAAAAGCGCAGTCCCGTCGTGGGCAGGCCATAGACATGGCTATAAACGTGGGACATCAGTTCGTTTGCCCTCTTGGTCGCGGCATAAAGGCTGGCCGGATGGTCGACGTTGTCGCGAACGCTGAAGGGGACCTTCGCGTTGAAACCGTACACCGAACTTGACGAGGCATATACGAGGTGCTTGGCGCCGAATGATCGACAGCACTCCAGAATGTTCAAGAAACCAGCGACATTGTTCTGAGTATAGGCGCGGGGGTTTTCGAGCGAGTAGCGCACGCCCGCCTGGGCGGCCAAATGTACCGTATAGTCGAACCGTTCCCGCGAATAGATTTCCTGCAGCGCGCTCTGATCGCAAATATCGAGGTGGCAGAACTTGAACTGCGCCGACGGCCCGAGCAACTGCAGCCGGTCGCGCTTGAGCTTGACGTCATAATAGTTGTTGAGATTGTCGAGCCCGGTGACGGTCCAACCGAGAGCAAGCAACTTGCGGGATAAATGGAAACCGATGAATCCGGCAGCTCCAGTTACGCACACGGTCCCCATAGGATTGTGATCACCTAGGCTTGCTCTTCAGTGCTGCCGACCCAAATTACGCAGTTGTGCCGATCGTTCAGATCTGCCGCGACCACCTCTCGCAGGTCCGCGGCCGCTGCTCTTCCGTGCTTACACTTTCTCCTGTCTGTGGCCGTCTAAAGCTCGCCCGCCAGGTGCTACAGTACGTCTCTCAACCACACGATATTCATAGAGCGCTTTGAGGATATCGATCAGCACCCAACAAACCATATTGACCGGAAATCGAGAAATAAATGAGACCCCACCTGCGCGCCGCTCAAAGACGGTATCCAGTTCCCGGATCGTGTAGCCCTTTGACATTGCGGCCGCCATAATCAACGATTGAAAATAGCGGTAGTGATATCGAGATTGAAGAATGTCTCCCAGGACCCCGCGGCGGCACATGATGAAGCCTGACTTGTTGTCATGAAGGCGCATACCGAAACACGTATTCAGAATGAGGTTGAGTGCCCTGCTCATTAGATAGCGAAACTCCCACCGACCTTCAACCGAGCTACGAGAGCCTTGCACGATGTCCGCACCGGTCAGGCGAATTTCTCGATGCAGGCGACATACGTCCTCGGGCGAGTTCTGTAGATCGGCATCCATTAGGCACACTAAGCCTCCATGAGAGGCATCCAGGCCGGACCTCCATCCTGCAGCCATGCCGCGATTCATGCCATGGTGAACGCCGACAACATTCGCATGCTCGCGTGCCAGTTGGTCGACGAGAGCGCCGGTTCCATCATGGCTTCCGTCGTCCACCAGCACGATTTCGCCAGCGACATTCGCGGTCAAGAAGGCCGCTTGGAGTCGGGTTACCAGTTTGCGCAGGTTTGCTTCCTCGTTGTAACAAGGAGCAATCACGGATAGGTCGTAGATCATTTCCTTACCTCTCAACATACTGTAACCTATTGCACACATGGACCTTACCATCGTTGCCTTGCGACTGGCCGCCCGCGCCACTAAGTGCCTGACTCCTACCTCTCAGCCAGGCGCTACGGAACTGTCCTTACAAGGGGTAGGGATGGAACTCCACATCGTTCGCAAGGCCATCTGACGGAGACACTCTCCGAGAATGATCCGGTTCCAATCCCGCCGGTCAACGTGTTCTTTCTGAAGAGCCAGGTGTTAACCGGGGATGGCAGCCCATGTTTAGTTGGGCGCCTCGTTATTGCAAGGGCATCATTGCCAACCAGCCGTCTTAGTGCCTCGCGAAGGATGTATTTGCCGCGTCCGTCCGGGCCGTACCTGACTTCCGGAGCGAGCTTCGCCGAGAATTCCACGATACGATAATCTATGAACGGATTCCGCACTTCCAGGCCGTTACCCATGCTCATCCGGTCGGCCATCATCAAGAGAGGCTGAAGAAAAATAGTTGCCTCGACGGAAGACATATTGTGCACAAAGGGCGCATTCTCATCCCAGCACCGCCCAAACAACTCTGTCAGCAAGGCGACGCCATTGGGCCCGTCTCGAGAAGCCATCCGGCTCATTCTCTCCAGGCGCGAGCCAAAATAACGAGCGGTTAGATGTTTGTAGGCGCCTGTCAGATGGCGTTCAATTCGAGCGTCCTCGTCAAGCAACAACTCGTTTCGATAATAGCCGTTGAAGAACTCATCGGCCCCCTCGCCCGATAGGGCCACCTTAAACCCGTTAGCGCGCGCTTGTTTCGCCAAACAAAAAAGTGGGAATATCGAAAAACTTCCCACGGGAAATTCGATGAACCGCGCGAGATCGGGGAATACATCGAGAAAATCATCGCGAGTTGGTCTTATGATTCTGGCATCGAAGCCCAGAAATTCAGCATATTCCTTGACCAGAGACTCTTTGTCGATGGTTTCCTTGAACTCATCGAATTGGATTGTCTACGAGACCGGAGACTTCACGATTGCCTGTATTAATGACGAGTCCACGCCTCCGGAAAGGAAAATGGTAACCGGAACGTCGGCGGCCTGGCGAATCCGGCAGGCGTCTTCGAAGAGCGGTACGAAGGTTCCCATCGCCTCGTCCATATCGCTGATGCTGCCGTCGTATTCTGGAAATCGCCACCAAAGAGTATGTTCAATGCGCCCTGATCTCGTATCGTAGGTTACAAACTCACCAGGTTTCACACTCCAGGTATTCCTGAATGGCGTATAGTCGTCAAAATAAAACTCCAACTTTTCACATATGGTGACTTCCGCAAATTCCAGCGTTGTGAACGTCTTGATTTCGGAAGCAAAAGCAAACTTATCCTCATGGAGGCAGTAAAAAAGAGGTTTCTTACCCAGCCGATCACGCGCCAGGAACAATTGGCCGCCCGACCACACGGCAATCGCGAACATTCCGTTAAACCGTTCAAGACATGCAGGCCCCCACTCCAGAAAGGCATGCAACACAACTTCGGTATCCGTCTCGGTTTCAACCGGATCCCTCGCGATTCCAGTTTGGACCGGATTTCACGCCAGTTATAAATCTCGCCGTTGAACGCTAAGGTCGCCTCACGGGCAGAGAACGGGATGGGCATTTCGCGTCTGTCTACTATGCTCAGACGTGTCATGCCCATCGTGAATGGCCTGCCCTGACCATCCGTGAACACTTGGTGCCCCTGTTGATCCGGCCCCCGGTGGAAGAGAATGCTTTCCGGATTTTCCACGAGGAGCTGCGAATGTCCGCCAAACACGCCGCACATTTCTAACTACGCCTCCCTGACATCGTTTTGAAGGTTCTTCAAGAAAAACGTTCGACCAGTTATGGCGTTGTCGCAGCCCGCTCTGGCACATGGCACGGCAGAGATTTTTTCACGAATACCAGGACCTCGATGGGCTCGAAACGCCCCATCTCGAGCGCGATTGGACTCCGAAACAGCGGGTCTGATGACAGACGCTCGGCAAATCCGGCATTGTATTGATTATCCATGCCGCCGTTGTCCTGCTCACCCAGATAGTGCGGCGCCGTCATAACGACGTCACTCTGCCCGGCCGAAGCGATCACTCTCTGCCAATCGAGTGGGCCTTGTCCGTATCGCCAGAGCAGCTGAACATCGGGGTAAGGGAAAGTTGCGTTCGCCGTCGATGCGGCAGCCGCAGCCCAGGGATGTTCAATTTGCGGGGGATTAAATGTCGGCCCCATCCCAACATATGCGATCTTCGGAGAATCCAGACCGCAATCATGACTAATGTTGAACACTGGTTGCCAATCCCACTGTTCCCGGCGGGCCATGACTTGCCAGGGCAGCGCGGCATTGGCGAATTTGGAATCCAGAGGGTGCTTGTTGGGAAAAAAGACAGGCTCCACAATCATTCCCAATTGAACGCACAACAGAATGCTCGAAAGCGCGACAGCCGGCACAGAACTCACCCACCCCACCTTGCCCGCCAGCACGCCCACAGTAATTGCCAAGGGTACGATCGCCGGAGAGATGTGCCGAAGCAGGTGGTTGGTGCCCGAGAGCTGGATGAGGACAATCGGCACTCCCGCCGATGCGCAGGCCCATAGCGCGGTTCGTTGGAGAGGATCGAGAACAGTGTCTCGCTTCAGCAACGCCTTGTAGGCCCAGATGATCGAGACGAGGCCTATTAGGACGGTTAATGGGTATCCCAACAAGCCTTGGCAAACACTGCTGAGCCACCGTTCCCAGGTCGCGATCGAAGGAGGCCCCAGTGAATTTGCCACAAAGCCTCTGGCTTGTCCGGCGGCGGCAACCGCCCGCTTCAAGTTCAACAACCACCATGGCATTGCAACCACCAACGCAAGTAATCCTGCCTTTACCTGCAACGCGAAGCTTCGACTACCGACCTGTTGGCGGAGGCACGTAAGCAACGAAAAAGCTATCACGGGGAGCCCAATCGCGAGGAAAGACACCTTCGACAACAACCCAAGCCCAACCGCCAAGCCTAGGCCGATCCAGTTCCTTGAATGCTCGGATTGCTCGGTCCATATCGCGAAGAGGTAATAAAGCATTGCAGAAGTGGCCAAATACAGCGGGCCCTCCGTACTGAACCAGATGCTCGCCGACACCACCAAAGGCGACAGAGAAAAGATCAGCGCTGCAAAGGCACTCGCCCCCCGCCCGGCAATGCGGCGGGTTGCCAGGAACACGAACAGCGCGCTCAAAGCGAAGCAGGCCACCGAGACGAAGCGCGCCACCGCGATGTGAAATCCAAATACTCCCAGCAGCGGCAGAGCAACAAGGCGATAGCCGGGTGGTTTTCCCGCACTTTTTATTAGCAGCCTGCCGGCGAGCCTTGCAAGCATTCCGTGTTGGAGGCGTTGAGTATCGATCTGAGCGTCGTTAACGTCTAGCGCCTCATCCCAATGCACCGGGAAGGGATGATGGAATGACCACACCGTGCCAGCCGCAACCAGCACAACTACTGAGATCACGGCTGCTATCGGCCAAAAGTTTCGCTCTGTCGGCGCCGGCGTCATAGAACTTTAGTCAGGGCCTCGAATTCATCCTGTCCCACGCAGCCCATGTGCTTTGCCACGCTTTTTCTACGAGAGCTCTCGGGACCCACTTTATCAGAAGCCGCCAATCCAGCGAGTAGTTGACTGCGGCCAGGCCGTTTCGGTGAAATTCCCAGAAATCGTGGCTTTCAGCATGCACCGCGCAAGCGCACTTGCTGAGATATGAGAAGTACTCACGCTCCGCTTGCTGCAGGCAGCGGCGGTACTCTTCGCCGCTCAGATAGTCCCGCCCGTGAGCCACCAGCATCGAGAAATGCAAAAAAAACTCCAGCCCGAACGATCGCACCTTCGAGATTATCGAATCGTTGTCGCGGCGTGAATACGTAAGGACCTGGTGCACAAAACCAAAATTCCAGGTCTTGAGCAGCTCAAAGCAGGCATGCCCATCTTCAAATGGGGCGTAACGCTCATCGTAAAAGGGTTCTCTGGAGCGCACCAGCTCAGACCGCAGCAGCAACGAAGTAGGCGTCCCGAAAAGGTATTTGCTCTGAAGGAAATAGAGCCGGCTCGCATCCCTACCGGAAACCTCGGGACTGGGATAGGGCAGCCCGTGCAGCCGGACTTCATCACCTTCGAGTTCGTAAGCGGCAACGATGCCGACTCTCGGGTGCGCTTCGGCGACTTCGACCATGCTGCGTATGCAATCGGGAAACAACCAGTCGTCCGCCTGCACAACCTTGCAATATCTGCTGTTCGGAGATATCAAACGCAGCGCCGCATTGTAATTCTGCACTTGTGACAGAAACGTAGAGTTGTGTTCAAGGCGAATCTTGCCGGGATGTTGCCTGGCGTAACGCTCTACGACCTCTGCCGATTTATCGGTGCTGCAATTGTTGAGTAGAACGTATTCCCAATTGCAGTAGGTCTGGCGAAGAACACTGGAGATGCACTCATCCAGATGGGCATCCGTGTTGTAAAAAGGGGTGACAATGCTCACCAGCGGAGCTTCCAAGCCAACTACCGGTAACACCTCGCCGCTTCCATATGACATTTTATTTTAGTTGGTCTTGCCGGGCGCTCCCGTTGCCGGCGCCACGCTGCAGTCAGTGGCCGGACTGAGGTCAAGCCGCCCAGTCTCCGTCCTGTCTGCAAAAGGCTCCTCATCTGACGAGACTCTCGGACTCCTTTGAAGGGAATTTGGACGCCGGGCGCGCGTAAGCTGAGTGATATCCCGATACTGTTCTTGCAAGACCTCATTGTACTGGCGGCAAATCGTGGCCGTTGCCGACTGGATGACGTCGCTATTCATCCGAAGTGAGGAGAATAGCCCCATCAAATCGTCACCCGTGAACGACCGGATGTCAACGCAGTAAAGCGCCTGACCGAGCTCATCCATCAGGGACGCTACCTTGCGGTCATAGGAAATGGCAATTGCTGGCTTTCCAGACAAGAAGGAGAGCAGTATGCCGTGCAGACGACTGGCGACAACGAGATCGACGGTGTGCAGCACGTCAAGCAGCTCTGCAACGGTACTAGTGGCGCTTGCAGAGAGCTCTCCGCGAATTGTAGGATCGAGCGCCACGTTCAGATGTTTATGGAGATCTGCGAAGATCTGGTCATCCGGAGGGGAAGAAGAGAATAATGTGACCGAAGCTCCGCTCCGCAATATCTCCGTCACAAAGCAGGCCAGCTCGGCAACGTAACGTTCATATTGAACCTGATCAGCCGTCGGCCACAGTGCCGGCGCGACCGTACGCAATGGGGCTGACACCTACGCGAAGTACAGCGCTCCTCAACCTTGTACTCGGTTCGATGGAAGGCGACGAGAGACTGAACGCCAAGTCGGGGACCACGGGACCGTCTGCACGCGGAGTGATTCCGAGTGCAAGTCGCCGCGACTCCTCATCCCGGTACGAACGATAACAGGCCAACGATAGCGCCACTTTCAAGAACAACCCAGTTAGCTGCGCCTCTATTCGGCAAGCGCCCACACTCAAGAAAACCACGGAACTTCCCGCAGCCCGGGCCAGCACCGACCACTTCGCCAGAGCGTAGGGATGTCCCCAACTGCCTCCCCACTCCTCGTCCAGTTGTCCGCCGCCGGCAATCACCAATACGTCGACTTTACGTAGCAGACGATAGCTCCGGATAACATGCAAAGTCTCGTCCACCAGGACCTTAAGCCAGAACAGAAATGGTACAGCCCGGGCCATGCGTCGCAAGCGTCTGTATAGCATCGACGGGCGTCCGCCATCCACTTTGCTTGCGGGGTCCTGCTTCATCTGGTAGTGCGAACGCGACATCGCGGTCAAGGGATAACACGGAATCTGATGCCGCGCCGAAGTCCTCGCCGGGTGCAGTGTGATCCCGCATACATCAATGTCCGGATCGTATCTGCGCAAATTCGCAATCAAGGCCTCTTGTATGGCAGAGTCTCCCAAGTTCCCGCCGTCATAGGGAGTCAGCAAAGCAACCCGCGCGGATTCCTGCATCCGTCTGTCCTTCACGGGCAGACCTCGCGATCAAGCACTCCAGCCAGAGCGCTGGGCTCATGTTCTTGAACTTTCATAAGAGAGGCTTCGATACCGAACACCTCTGTTGTGTTCCTATGGACCACCAGACGACTTCCCTTTCACAGAAGCCGGAGCGGACGAAACGAAGGTCACTACGCTATTTGCAGGTATCGTATAGGTGAACGAGCCAGAAGACACGACTACGGCGGTCTGAGCTTGCAAACTTAACGTGTTGGAGGTGATCCACGGGACGACGCTCGTGCCCATGGTTGTGCCTGCACTGAATGCCTGATTGGGTATAGCCGAACCGCTGTTTACGACTACGATAGCTGCCCCTCCACTTGGTCCTTGATAGGCAGATACTAGCAGTCCCGTGTTGTTGGTCACGTCCACCCGCGTCCAGCCCGGGAGAACAAACTTTGAAAAGTTCCCAAGCGTATAAGCTCGCTTTGCCGGTTTTCCGCTTGAATCAGTAAGACCTTCGTTGTCCTTAAGCAAGATGCCTGAAAGCGACCAGTAGTGCCACGAACTAGCATTTGCTGCCGTTAGCGAGTTATGAATCTGCCGGGCATAAGTTAGACCGCTGGTCATTGAGCCGTCATAGGGGCCTTGGTCGCCCACTTCCGTTTCCCAAACGTGCTGCGTTGTAAAGTTGCTCCACGACAAAGGATTACAGCAGCCCTCGTACGCGTGAGCAGCAAGAATGCCAATATCAGCAGCCACAGTAGAATCGTTCATCGCAGTTGCGCTGTAGGTATTGCTCCAGTCGCTTTGCTCTGCAATCATGATCTTGACCGAGCTGTAGCCAGCGTTGCGCAGCGCTCCAGCCAAATACGGCACGTAATCGTGAATTTGCTGCGCTGTCCAAGTGCAGGAAGTGTAGTCTGCCTTGATGTCAGGCTCGTTTTGCGGGCTGAGGGCGTACAGCGGAATACTGTAGGTCTTAGCCAAGAGCCCGACAAAGCTGGTCTCTATGTTTGCAAGAGTTGTGAAATTCGCCACTCCTCCAATAAACGACTTTCCCTTCAGAAAGTTCGACTGCATCGAAGCGGGTGGACTCCATTCGGTCCCCCATACGAGAGCACCTCGGGCAACCGCGGCCTGCGCGTTCGCCAGATCAATTTTGCTGATGGTGGCATCGGGCGAAGGTACGCACTCCCCAGGCGCTAACCCAATCTCGCACTCAGCCAGATTGGGCCAGATTTCTACACGAATAAACTTAAGACGGATGCCGCTATCTGCATAGAAAAAGTCCATCAAGGCAGGCGACAGTTCGGGATTCACGCCTGCTGTAGCCGCGCCGAAACCGTCAATGGTCTGTTTCTTGTTCGACCAGTTGATGGTAATTTCCCGCTCATCCCAACGGGATGCTTTAATCACGCTGATTCGTCCGAATTCCTTGACCTCACGATTCCCTACCACCGGTAGCCGCGAGGCGAGCGACGGTTCCGCCCAGGCAGCCGAGAACACCCATAAGGGACCGCCAGCTGGCAAACCCAGCGTCCGCGCTGAGTCGGTGACCTGTTCGAGTACTTCGTCAGGGCGAAATGCCCACACGTACTGTTTCGGTACGACGACGCGGTAACTGCCAAGCTGTTCCTCGACCTCATTTTTCGAGCGCAGAGTATCCAAGCTGGTATCGTTGCGTGCGAGGTAGTACCTGAGTAGTTGGCGCGTCTGGTAGTCCACGAAGAGCGGCGACCCTGAGGGGGCCATCCGGCCGACATATTCGATTGCTCCGGTCATGTCGCTAAGTGGAACCGTTCGCTTGTCGTTGTCCGGCGAGGTGTGGGCGGCCCAGAGCGGCGCAAAAATGGCTCCCAGGAGCAACACCGGCACTGCCAGCCCACGCGGCAGCCAGAAGAACGCAGCCGCAATACCCGCGGCGAGGAAGGGCAGCAGATAGGTCTGGTGCCGGGAACCGGCAAATGGGAACACCTGAGCGACCGCCGCCCCGAACCCTATTGCGAACGGAGATATGACCAGGAGCGCCATGAGCCTTGGCACTTTGGTTCGGCCTGCCAGCAGGGCAACGAGCCCCGCCAGGAATACCAACATGAACGCCAACGCCAACCGGTGGATACCGACCGCGTATGAAAAGGTCCCGGAGATCGTCCTCCACATAAATCTGTGCAGAGACTCGCGCGCCGGCGCGTAATAGTAACGCTGGAGGTAGTCCATACTTGTGCCAGGACCGAACGGGATCAATCTGCGAACCTGTCCAAAATACAGCCAACCCAGCAGTGCCGCGAGGACAACTTGTGACACACCTATTGTGAAAAGAATGGACCGGGGAGCCTTTTCCAAGAAAGAACGGATCAAGACATAGAGGCCGAGAGAAAGTATCACCACGACCGCGGTGTAGTGCGTCAGCAGAACCCCAACCAGGCATAGTCCTTGGGCGATGGCCCAGGTCGTTGAGCGCTCGGTGAATGTGCGCTCGGTCGCGTAAAGAGCACCGCAAACGAAGCATAGTAGAAGACCGTACTGTCGAACTTCGGTCGAGGCGGAAATGGCCGCTGGGGACAAAGCCATGAACCCCAGCCCCGCAAGAGCAGGGACAGCTCCGAGGCTGCGCCGTAGCCATGCGAATGTGAGCCAGAGTGCCGCCGTCCCGCCGATGAGGCTCGGCAACCTGAGAATCAGTTCGGTCCGCCCGAGAAAAAGAATCCCGTGAAGAACCAGAATGAAAAGCGGTGGGTGCGCCAGCTTCAGAGATGACTCGAAGGCACCGATCCAGCCACTTGCCCTGGCCGCGTCGAAATGGGCGGCCTCATCTGGGTTGAGGTAGCAGGAGCCGGCGTCGGCAAGGCGCATCAGGGACGCCGCAACGATAATTCCCAGCGCCAACCAGTTTGAGTTCTTGACGAACCATGCCTCGAGCTGACCGGGCTGCTCGTTGTAATTCCCCGCGGCTATTTCCATCTGGTCACGGACGCATAGAGCCAACGATCAGGGAGTTGTCTGAACCGGAACCGGACCGAAGCGACGCGAAGATAGTTCAACCACGGATACATCCACTGCGGAATACGAGGACGAGGCTCATAAGCAAGCAGCAGATCTCCCCCTTTCTCGTATGAATTGATCTCAGGCCGAGATTGAATGTCATCTGGTAATTCAATCACGAGATCACCCGGGCTGGGACCACTACCAGCGCGACATATGAAGTTCCTGTAATAGACGCAGGGCTTGTCCGTGGTGAAGGTTTCGCTCACAATGGAGACTCGCCTCGGAACAGCAGTTGCGGCGGTGCTTTCTCCTTCCACGCCGACGCCGCGATAGATTAGGTACGAGGCAAATTCGGTAATTGAATACACGTCTGCCGATGGGAAAAAGAGCCTTTGAACATGGCTCTCATCACTCTGAGATCGGGCCGCAATCGCGGAAGCTAATTCAACCTTTGCGTGGATCACGTTTTTTCGTTCGAAGAGGCGAAAAGCTGAAAGCGAAGCGCCTTGAAGTATGACAGCACATGCAAGAACCAACGCTGCCGCCTGGTTCCACAAGCGCATGTTTGCCCAACACAGGGCGACGAACCGGCCAACATAAATCACAGCAATAAGATCTACTGGAGCCAGGTAGTAGGGAGTACACAAACGAAGATAAAGATACGCTGCGAAGCAGGCGACGCCGCCCAATGCCAAGCTATCCCACAACGGCCAAGGCGCGACTCTGCGTCGCAGGATCAAATAGGCCCTTCCAAGCGCCAAGGCAACAAACAGCCAGGCCAGGAGGTCAAGTCTTAGGTAGTAAAGAAGCACCTCGCCCAACGGAACCCGCATCTGGTCAGCGTATTGCATGTTCACGTGGGGAGTCATTGCCGCCGCATAATAGAACAAGAAAAGCAGCGCCAAAGAAATCAGGCTCAGGTCCAACCGACTTTCTTTGTCCCGAAGCCGACCGCGGTCCCAGCCTTCCGCGTCTGGGCGCCGGCACCGCAATATGAGCCTTCCAGCCGCAAATCCCAAGAGCAGCAGGAATCCTGTCTCTTTGTAATAGATCATGAACTGAGCACAAATCGCTACGGCCACCGCCCATGCTGTAGCCTGAGTCCGCTCGAAACGTTGAACGAAGAACACCAGCAAAACGAGCCAGAATACAACGTTGCGATCCGGGAAAACCAATCCAGTGAAGCTGGTGACGGTGCTCGGGAGAATTAGGACAAGAGCTGTCAGGGCTGCCCGCACTGTGATGCTTAATTCATCGTCTAAGAAGAGGAGAATGCAGCACACGACCAGAAGCTGACCGATGGGAATCGCATGGTAACCCAGAATTGATCTCGTGAAATGCCTTATCAGGTTGAACTCCTGCTGGCCCAGGGGGAAAAAACGTCCATTCTCGCGCCAGATCGACGGTGCCAGGTTGTAGCCCCTGAGGGTGAAGAGCGTGAAATACGCGTCGTCGTAGTCGGCGAAATCCTCCCACTTTACAGCTGCTACGATGTAGCCCCCCAAGAGCAGGACTACCGACGTTAGGGCGGCGACAGCGCCACCCGAGCAAGTGAATCGCCGCGCCCGAGCGACTGCAGCCTCTTGGCCGCTCTCGACCATTCGAGTCGTCGCATGCCCCACCACCCACGCCACCTCGACCATTACTGCCCCGGTCATCAAGGCCCAGATTGGCCAAAACTGATTGATGCGTGCTCGCCACACGACCTTCAGTATTTGCAGAAGAAATGCCAGCACTTGATATCCGAAGAAAAAGGGGACGCTAATGAGGCAGATACGGCACGACATGCGAACAACGGTAATCGTCAGGAACCGCACCATTAGCGAAACGGGTTGCGTCGCCTGCGACCCGCACGGTTCCTTCCTGTGTACCGCACTTCACGAAGACATAAGGGGAGAATTCCAGATTCGTCTCACGACTGTAAGCAGGCCCAGGAGCATCCGCTATGCTGCGCGCGATTGGACGCGACGCTTTGCCAATGTCTTCGCATTCTTGGCGATGCCGCGTAATTTCAAAAGGACCGACGTGACCTTGCCATTATTTACAGGCGCAAATCCCAATTCCGACATGAGTCGGCCAGCCATGCGCTCCACGAGCGCAATCTCCCAAGGCGAGAGTTCGATGCGCCAGCTGTCCTTCGTACCTCTCCGAAAACTCTCCCTGCCCATTTTTGCGACATCGAATGGTGCATTCTTTAGCTTGGCCGGCCTTGAGATTCTCGATGTTGCACTCATCGACATACCTCTGACACTCGTCCCGGCTCGACGGGACGCCCAGCCCATGGCGAAGATCCGCATGAGAGTAGCGGGACCATTCGAGATCAATTCCTGAAAAGCAACCTCCTGATAATTCGGCGTCGCCGAACCAATTAGCCGGCCGTTGCTGACGTCCGCAATCCATCTCGCACAATTCGCAGTGACGTTGGGAGAAGCCCATTGCGACGCCCAAGTTCGTGAAGCAACACGCAATGATGCAACGACGGAGCGTGGATCACGAATAATATGGATAAAATGCGCTTCCGGCCACGCATCCAGAATCTCGCGCCAGCAGTAGACGTGGTTGGGCGTTTTTTCGAGGATGACGGTGGCCGTCGGCCTCTTTGCGCGATCTTGGCAAATACAAACCCTGATGTGCTCCGCAACAGACCGCGAAATTCCTCCTCGCTTAAGACCTGGTTCAAGCCTATTCGTTCACCCGTTTCTTGAATACGGTTCCATTGATCCACCATGGAACGGAGAAAAAGACTGAAGATATGTGTTTCGGGAGCAGTTACGATCGCGGGAGACCGCGAGAGCAACAGTTGCAGCCAAGTCGTGCCGCTGCGCGGCGCTCCGACCAGGAAGACCAGTCTCTTGCCTCGAAGCACGTCCTCAATGCGATCCATAAAAGCAGAACAGCAGCCGGCCATTCTACCTCATTCGAGCTGAATGTCCTAAGAGCACAGCTTTTCAATGAGTTAACGAGGGCTTGGCGTCGAGGAGGACGCCACCTCCCCATTTTGCGACGGTGCAGAACTAAGCCTGTCTGGTCCAAGAAATCCTTTAGGGCATGGACCGCGATTAGGTGCTCGTAGCCTCGCTAGTGACTTTTGCTATACAGAACCCCTTGCCTTCGCGCCGCTGAGAATTCCGAGCCGCCGCCTTGCAGTTC
>CAWAAB010000002.1:0-7202 GCA_963779945.1 uncultured Acidobacteriota bacterium | reverse complement strand
AACACGACCGCTCCGAAGCGCTGTTCTACTACTTTCGTCTGGAAGATCAAGTTCCTGAAAACCATCTGCTGCGGCTGATCGACAAGCACATCAGTTTCGAGTTCGTGCGGCAGCAATTGAAAGACAGCTACAGCGAGACTGGGCGGCCCTCGATCGATCCCGAGCTGCTGCTGCGCATTCTGTTGATCGGCTATTTGTACGGCATCACCAGCGAGCGCAAATTGGTGGAGGAACTGCGCATGCATCTGGCGTGGCGCTGGTTCACCGGCTTGGGCTTCGATCAGGAGATTCCGCATCACTCGACGTTTTCCAAGAACCGGCACGGGCGGTTTCAGGAATCGAAGCTGTTCGAGCAGTTGTTCGAACAGATCGTGAGGCAGTGTGTGGAAGTGGGGCTGGTGAGCGGGAAGAATCTGTCGGTCGATGGCAGTTTCGTCGAAGCCAACGCGGCCAAGGAGAGCCGCATTCCGCGCGAGCAGTTGGCGGAAGCTGCCCAAGTCAACCATACGGTGCGTCAGTATCTGGAGGAACTGGAACAGCAGAACCCGGTGGAAGAACCGGTACATCAGCAAGACCAGGTGTCGACCACCGATCCCGATTCGACCTACGCCACCAAGGGCGGTACGCCGGCCCGTCTGGGCTACTACGACAACTATCTGGTGGACAACCACAGCTGCGTGATCGTGGGCGTGCAAGCCACCGCGGCCCGAATGAGTCAGGAAACGGTAGCCGCACAAGACATGCTCGACCGCTTCGCCCGATGGCAAGGACGAGCCCCCGATTCGGTGGCCGCCGACACGACCTATGGCAACGGGGAGTTTTTGCAGTGGTTGGCGGACCGCAACATCACTCCTTACATGCGGACCCGCGACAGTATCCACAGAAAGAGGAGTCCGTTCTTCGGCCCCGAGCGTTTCACTTATGAACCGGAACACAATCGCTATATCTGTCCTGCTGGCCAGCCGCTGAACTACGGGGGGCGAGTTTATCGGAATCGCGCTTTCAACTACATTGGGACACGCAAAAAGTGCGGCCCGTGCTCGCTCCGACCCCAATGCACCAGTGCTGCCTTCCGGGGCCTTATCATCCACCAGAACGAACCCGCCCGACAGCGTGCGCGGGAGTTGGTCAACACGCCCGAGTTCGCCCAAGCACAGCGGCAAAGAAAGAAGGTGGAAGCCTTGTTCTCGGAACTGAAGAATCAGATCGGACTGCGCCGCCTGCGCCTGCGGAGATTGAAGTTCGTGCGTGAGCAGTTCTTCCTGGCGGCGGCCGCGCAGAACATCAAGCGACTGGTGCGGTTCCTCAGCTCACCACCAACGGCAACCGTTCTCGCCACCTAGAAAAAGAAGAGAGGAACGACTCGGCACCACACACACGCACAGCACAAGGTCGCTTCAAAACATAGAGTTTTTCAACAGCCACGCCTGCTAACATCAACTGAACAGCGGCATGAGGACTCGATATGCCGTTTTGTTCCAATAGTTCGGCCACCTATTGGGGGTCGTGCGCGGAAAGTCCCCCAGACAACGGTTTAAGCGCAATCTCGACCTCGCGCTCGCATTCGATCCTCCAAGGATTCTGCAGACGGCGTTGGTGCGTTGATCACAAAACAGTTGCGGCAAAGCCCCTCGTATGCAGATATTACTGCTCAGACTGTCGTTGATGCCTGCGCAACTGGATATCGATCCCAACCATCGGCCCGTAAACATTAATGCCATAGTTCGTAACGCCCCAGTTCGGCTTACCGTTGCCTTGGGATAAATCAAGATTTGATATATGCATGAAATGCAAACCGGCCGAAATTGCATAGCGCGAATTGAAGTTATATCGCACTCCACTACCCATGTTCACAGTAAACGTGAAGTCCTCTCCTTGCGCATATTTCACCCCTTCGGGTCCCTTGGCGTCAATGTTCCCGAGACCGAGGCGTGTATCAAAGTAGGGCACGATCCTCCAGTTACGCGGGACAAAATTACGCCGAATACCCATGATGTAAGCGAAATACCGTGTCTCAGGTCCCCTCGGAATCGCGGTAACGGACCCGCTGAACGTAAGATCCCAGTTGCCACGTAGAATCAAAGGACCTCCTATGCCGTTGATATGCCATCGGAGAGAAGCAATGATGGGTACGAGCGTGTATTTGAGGGGATACGTGTTGTAGTTACCGCCTACGAAAACGTCAAGAGGAAAAGGGATATTGATGGGAAGCCATCCCCCGTCCAAGGAGAATTCGAGCTTGTTTCTGTAATAGATGTCTCGGTTGAAGTCAGCCGGTTTGGCGTCCCGTAGCCGTATTACCTGCTCTGCTTCGGGAGTGTTGCCCGTCGAAGCAGTTTGCGACTGGGCGCGACAGGATAGAAGTCCCAACAGGGCAAGGGCTGCGATTGAAGTATGAGAGATGTTGTGGCGCATGGCGGGCTCCATCTCAGAGAGTTGCAGATTACTCCACGTCACAGGCCTCGGGAGGACGGAGAAGCGAAAATGCCCGCCCAAGACTGACTAACCCCAAGCGAAAGGCGAAGTTTCTCTCCTCGGGAAATGGGGCAAGTCAATGAAACGCGGGCAGTTGGTGGTGGATCAAGAGGATGGTTGGCGTAAAATCTCGATATCACTCATAGTCCCCGCTCACGAGCGAAGAAATAGCGCAAGCTTGCGAGAACGCTGGTTTCAACAGTTACCCCACAATCAGCAACCTCCGACACGTAGCTTCCAACTTCGCAAACTGAGCTTCGGGGACGGACACGTGTCCCGTTGTCGCCGTGCCTGTTAGAGTTCACGAAGTCTCTGAGGCTCTTCGTGGCTGGCGCTTCCGGAGGACCTACCGGAACCCGCTGAACATGACGACATCCGTGTCGTTGTAACGAGCGCGGGTGATGGCGAATTTCTTGCCATCGCGAGACCATGCATACGCGACGACGACCCCTGGCTCAGAATCAAAGTGCGTTAGCTGCACGGATGCGCCACCGGCCAGCGGCTGCATGTACACATTCTGCGTATTCCCTGTGGTATTGCGCACGTAAGTGAGCGCGCGCCCATCCGGCGTCCACCCGAGCTTACTGAAGTTCGCGGGAGCATCAAGCTCCTGAACGGGGACGCCGCCTTCCAGCTTTTGCACCACAATCTTCAACTTTGCGCTGGCTCCCTGCCCGTTAACCCTTCCATACGCGATCAATTTGCCGTCCGGAGAAACCGGTGGATCGAACTCGCTTCCGCGGGCCAATTCCACGGGTGTACCACCGTCAATGGAGATCTTGAAAATGTGCCCAGCATCATTCTTTTGGGGTCCGTTGTACACGACCCATTTGCCATCAGGCGTGCATGAAGACCTCTCCTCGTCCTTCCCAAAAGTTAGTTGCTTCAACTCACCAGTTACGACATTGAGACGCCACAGATTGGGAGTATTGCTCTCGGAAACTCTGGACACGACGACCACATCCCCCGGGCCGCACGCGTTTGGGTCGAAAACCACGTCATCATTTTCCAGCAAGCGAACACGGCCGCTGCCGTCGGCTCCGGTCACATAGATGTGAAACGCAGCATCTCTTTGCAGAAGTTTACCGGCCGCAGTCCACGAGATTCCGTAACCAGTCGCTTGTTCGGTTGAGATGGGGGTCAGTTTCCAATCAATTTTGTCAGTCAAGACGACTGGAGAGTCGCCCACGTAGATCGTGGCCGCCAAACGCGACTGGGCGGTAACGAACGATTTACCGTCGGCAGTGACACCAAGTGAGTTGTATTGATTCAGATCGTTGCTGATCTTGAATGGCTCCCCTGCCGGATAGGGCTGAAACCAGACCTGCTTGCGGAGCCCCGTCGACTTTTCAGCGCCCACGAAGAACAACCCGGAGGAATCGGGCAGCCATGCGACTGCCCAGACCAGCATTGGGAATGGAAACTCCTTTATCAGCTTGCCTTCTGGCGCAAATATCAGAATGGATGTAATTTTGTTTTTCCCCACGTCAAAGGCGCCTACGGCGATGAGGTTGTTGGCAGCCGACCAGGAAGGATCAGTGAACAGACCTGTGCTCTCGGCCTCACGCCGAAAGATGACTTGCTCGCCGCTGCCGTCTGTATTCGCAATCAAGACCTGACCTTCTCCTTTGTCTTGGATCGTGCGGCGGTACACCATGCGTTTGCCATCCGGTGAAAACGCCACCGCGCTTGCTACATCAGTGACGACTTGCCGCGATGCTCCACCCAGAGCCGGTACAGAATAAAGATTCGTATTGTTAGGGTTTGCGGGGTCGGTGTGGGTGTAATAGAGATAATTCCCGTCGGGCGTGAACGTGGCGCCAGAACCAAAGAACCCGGTCTGCGGCGGCACCACCGTCACCTCGCTGCCCGTGACCACCTGCTTAACCCGCAGGCTGCGTTCGCCTTCGCGGCGAGCATAAGCCACTAGCCGCCCATCAGCCGAAATGGTGGCAAAATCTGTGACCTGTCCGTTCTCCGTCAGAGGCCGGATGCTGATGTTGTGAGTATCAATAGTCGCGCCGCTTCGGCCAATCGATCTGTATATCCCGACGACCGCGGCAAGGGCAAGCAAAACCACAACTACCGTGGCGGAAGCCATGACGCCTTTATGCCGCCGCACCTCGGCCATCAGCACAGAACCGGACGATGTCGAGGCAGACGACCCTGATGCCGAAGATCCCCACTGGGCTGACGCAGAAGAGCCCGCAGATGCCGACTCCGTGACCGCCCTGCCTGACTCCGTTTCCCGCTTCAGCCGCTTCAGGTCGGCACGCATGTCGGACGCGTGCTGGTAACGCAAATCCCGGTCTTTTTCCAACGCCTTGTTGATGATGCGTTCCAGCTCAACGGGAACTCCTGGATTCAGCCGCACCGAAGCCGTGGGCGCCTTGTGCAGGATGGCATCAAACACCATCGCCGACGTATTCCCGGAAAACGCCGGGTGCGCTGTGGCCATCTCATAGAGCACTGCACCGAACGAAAACAGATCCGTCCGAGGGTCCAGCTCCTCTCCCGCTGCTTGCTCCGGCGACATGTAGGCGATGGTGCCGATGGCCGAACCATGACTCGTCAGGTGAGCCTCGGACATGACGGTCGGCGCCACGCCGAGCGATTCAGCAGCGCGTGGCTGACCCCCGGTAACCTTGGCCAGGCCGAAGTCCAGGATCTTGGCATGTCCACGCGTCGTCACAAAGATGTTAGCCGGTTTGATATCGCGGTGAATGATGCCCTTGGCGTGGGCGGCATCGAGAGCATCGGCGATCTCGACCGACAGTTCGAGAAGTCGATCTGTGGGCAACGGTGCGGGCGACAATCATTTCCCGCAGCGTGCTCCCTTCCAGCAGCTCCATCACGATGAAGTATTCCCCGTTCTGCTGGCCAATTTCGTGGATGGTGCAGATGCTGGGATGGTTGAGGGCTGAAGCAGCTCGCGCCTCACGCTGGAAGCGCTCCAGGGCCGTTGCCTCTGAGTTGAGCTCGGGCGGAAGAAACTTCAAGGCGACGTGTCGGCCAAGCGTCACGTCTTCCGCCTCATACACCACACCCATCCCGCCGCTGCCCAGCTTCTCCAGAATGCGGTAGTGCGAAATGGTCTGGCCGATCACTGGGTTGAAATCTTAGGTCTAGCGGTAGGGCAAGTCAATGAAAGATAGGAACTTGGCAGCGTCTCAGGGAATGGTTGGCATAACATCGCGATAACGCTCATTGACCCCTGACCGCGGGTTTTGAGTGTAAACGCCTTCCATGAGAAGGCCGGTCGGAGTCAAGTCGATTCTTCGCTAGCTTCATTGAGCAAGGTTTTCTTCTCCCGCCGAGTGGCCACTGTCGCCATGCTTCCATCCGCACTCTCGATGAGCGATTTGTTTCGCTCGGTGCATGTTGGGCGTTCTCGGTTCAGCCGGTGCTGCCATCTGTTTGGCGCCCTGTGGTTCTGCTCTCGGAGAGTTGAACCTGGGCCAGGCGATTAACGCAGTCACCGGAACTCGGCTTTGGGCTTTTGTCGTTTCTCTTCCTGGAACGGTTTTGTTTTTACGCGGCTGCGGCCACGGTCGTTGGGCTGCTGTTGTGCAACGGTTCGTACACTTCTCCGCTCACCCACAGGTGATGCAGCAACACCGCCAGCTTTCTCGCGGTCGCCACGATGGCTCGCTTCTTGCCGTTTCTCCCACCACGCTCTGCTAGTTTCAGGCCCCAGCGCCGGAGATCACAGTCAGGACCGAACGGACCCAGAATGTGTTGCGCTCCTTGCACCAACAACGTCCGCAGATACGGATCGCCTTCTTTGCTGATATGCAGCTGCGGCTCGCTCTGCCCCGAGTTTCTGCGTCCCGGCTGCAGCCCCAGATAGCAGCCCACGTCGCGGCTCTTGCCGAAGCGATGCGGATCTTCCAGCGTCAGCAGGAACGTCAGCGCGATCAGCGTGCCTACGCCCTTGATCTGCTTCAGCAGCGCCACCTGCGGATAACTCTCTTGCGCCAGGTTCTCGATGCGCTCGTTGTATTCCGCGATGCGCTCGCTCAGCGCTTCATTGCGTTCAACAACGGTTCCAATGCCACTTGCAGTTCCGGACTCAATCCTTCGGCTTTCTCCGGATTCATGTTGCGCACGTTGCAGCCGCGCAATCGCTCCCCGTAACTCTTGGCCAACCCGCGCGCCGTGTTGACCAGCCCGGTTCGCGCCCGCACCAGTCCAGCTCGCGCCCGAATCACGTCAGATCGGCTTGCGCCTGCACGCTGCGATGCTTCACCGGATACAGCAACTCCGGATCGATCCGCGCCAGCCGCGCCAGCGTCTGCGCATCCAGCCGATCGTCTTTCTTGCGGCTCTCCCCGATCAGCCGCACCTTGCGCGCATTCGCCACGATCACTTCATGTCCCAATTCGCTCAACACGCCGGCTCACCCAGGGCGAATGCGTCCCGATTTCCAGCGCCATCCGACTGCGCGGCATGCCGCGAACACCTCCCGCATCGCCTTTGGAGTCGTGCCCAGTTTCTGCTCCTGCAGCACTTCACCCACTTCGTCTAGCAGGCAATACCAGCTCGATTCGATCTCCCAGATCCAACCCGATCGTTAGGTTCTGTTGGGAAATATTCCTGATCTGCTTCGCCGCTGCGGTGCTAATCTTCTTCATTGCCGGTCTCCTTTATCTCTTGCGCTTCGAGCGCGTCGATAACTTGGGAGCGTACAGCATCCCGTCGGAGACCGGCCTTCTCATCCCATCTGT
>CAWAAB010000001.1:1962500-4689530 GCA_963779945.1 uncultured Acidobacteriota bacterium | reverse complement strand
CAGAATCTTGGCGTGTCCTCGCTTGGTAACAAAAATATTGGCGGGCTTGATGTCGCGGTGGACGATGCCTTGGGAATGCGCAGCATCGAGCGCGTCAGCAATTTCGATGGCCAGCGACAAAATCAACTCGGTCTCCAGCGGTCGGCCTGCAATCTTGTGCTTCAGCGTTAGGCCGTCCAGAAACTCCATGGCGATGAATGCTGCCCCGTGCTGGTCGTCAATCTCGTGGATCATGCAGATGTTGGGATGATTCAGTGCCGACGCGGCTTTGGCTTCACGCTGGAAACGGGCCAATGCCTGCGGGGCTTGCGCGACATCGTCCGGCAGGAACTTGAGGGCGACAAAGCGGCCGAGTTTGACATCCTCAGCTTTGTAAACCACACCCATTCCGCCGCCGCCGAGCATCTCGACGATGCGGTAATGTGAGATAGTCTGGCCGATCATGGCGCGACGCCATGGTATGCGGGATGAAGGCCCAAGTCAATGAAAGCTAACGAGCTTCGCTACACTCAAGAAGGTCAGTTGTCGATAAATCTCCATTTCACTCATTGACGGGGTTCTCAGTGTAATCGCCTAATTTTGCCAACGACCATTCGGGTTGGGCTGCCGGGCGGGCTGAAGTGGTAGCCCTACCGGATTATGTCGAACCGCACGTTGCTGGTCAGCGTGCCTCTGGGTGTGGTCACGGTGACGTAGGAACGGTGCCGTCTGGGCAGGACTTCTCTTGAGGGCAGAAGGTGTAAACGGATTCTCTCGGTTATTGACATCCAGGCATTGAAAAGTATAACCGTTCTTTGCCGGTCAGACGGTTGGGACACCCGCACCTCCGTTAATGACTTACCGGTGTTAGTTGATCGAACCCTACGCCTGGCGACAACCCAGACTCCACCACTGTTTTGCTATCGCGCACCCACTGCGTCGTACCTGTGCCCAGCGGCACAATGTACCGCTGTCCAGTCGCGGTGTCCTTGGTCTCCTGAACCCCGTTGATCACGTCGTTGAAACTGTCATTCTGCAACGCGCTGATCATCGCCTGTTGATGCGCAACCGCTGCATTGGTGGCCGCAATCGTCGCCTGCGTTGAGGCGTTAATCCGCTGGATTGCCTGGTTGTTCAACTGGTTCTGCATCTGCGTCCAAGCCGGGTTCAACACTAGCGACTCCCCAGCATGTTGCAGCATCGCGGTTGCTGCCGCCGCCTTCTGCGCCGGAGCGATCGCGCTACCCAGCGCCACAACCAACCAGCTCGAGCCCGGCCCTCCAGGCCCCAGCAGCGTTGTCTCCGCATACACGTATGCAGACATTGGCGAGCCATTCTCGGTGCAGCTAAAGAACGCCTCGCCTGCCGTGGTCCGAGTCATCCCCCCACCTGCAGGATGATACTTTGGTGTCATCGCATCGCTCTTAGTCAACTGCAGTCCCTGGCACATGGAGGCGAATCGCGCCTGTCCATACCTGGTCGCGAACACATTGCCTGCGGCATACGAAGCCACACCCGGCCCCGGCCGCAGAAACGGGCCCGGCACCCTGTACGGAGGAACCGTCGAGTCCCCCACGCGGAGATTCGTGAGCCCATCCGGCGAAGTCATATCCACAACCAACCGCGCGTCAATCGCGCTGAAACGGAACAGCCCGCCATAGGTCTTCCAGCCCTGCAGAACCTGGATTGAAAATGCCCGCTCCCTCGCATCGCGGACCGTTACCCATTTCGCCCCGGTTGCTGCGCCCGCTTCGGCCTGCGCCTGCCCGCTCACCACGCTGCTCCCGGCAGAACGATGCGCCCAGTTGTAGGCAACCCCTAAAGCCACCAACACCAGAAAGATCCCAGCCAACGCAACCGTTTTCATCTGTCGCCTCCGCTGACCCCATGGAATTGCTGATCCGTGCACCAAACAGGGCCCCCAGTATACATTCAACCCAAATCGCAAAAATCGCCGCGACATCCGCTTCGGGTAAAGTGTCGTCAGGGTTCCCGGGGTTCTAGTCAACTGTCGTAACATCTCGATTACACTCAAAACGGGTCAAAACGTGTAATCGCTGATTTCGTCAATTGTCCTGCCCCTCAGGCCCTAAGCGTCTTTTCTCAGTGCAGATTAGTTTCCGGATAAGGACGATGGCCGATCGCGAAGATGGCGGTGTCCGTGCAGGCGCCTATGTTAGCAACAGTTACTTCCAAGCAGCCGGTCTCTCACGCGTTAGGGGCCCGGACTACTTAACATACAGTCCGACACCGCGGGGTATTACGGGCACAATCGGAAAGCACGCGAATTGAGCCAGCGTGCGGTAGACTCCGCGGTCCGCGCCGACGCCAAGGGGATAGCCGCGAACGCGCAAGCAAATAGCGCACTTCGCGAAGCACACCTGGGCCAAAGCAGCGAAGAACGCTGCCATATCAGCGTTGGAATTGGATTCGGGAAGGTGGTTGAAAGTAAACGCGGCTTGGGCTCTGGCCGAGGCTGGCGATACCGCGCGGGCAAAATTACTTGTGGCGGAGCTGGAGAAACACTACACGGTCGACATGACGTTAAAGAAGATTACACTGCCGTTTCTCAAAGCAGCTATCCAGGTTAACACCGGCGATTCTGCAGGTGCCCTCGCAAACTTGGAGGTCACACGACCATATGAGTTGACGTTGTCATCCCGTTTAGCCCCTGCCTATTTGCGTGGTGAAGCCTACTTGCTGGCCCGCAACGGCACCGCAGCGGCTGCTGAGTTTCAAAAATTGCTCGATCATCCCGGAGCCCTCCTGAACGATCCGATCGCCGCTCTTTCCCATCTCCAACTTGGCAGAGCATACGCAATGGCAGGTGATACCATCAAAGCGAGGAGCGCCTACCAAGATTTCCTCACCCTATGGAGAGATGCCGACTCTGACGTTCCCATCCTGAAGGAAGCCAAGGCGGAGTACGCGAAGCTGCAATGAAGCCCGCGCATTGACTTACCTAAGCCTGCGCCATAGCATTCCTGCAGATGATCGGCCAGGCCATCTCGCACTACCGCATCAACGAGAAGCTGGGCGGCGGCGGAATGGGCGTGGTGTACAAGGCCGAGGACACGTCGCTCGGCCGGTTTGTCGCCTTGAAGTTCTTGCCAGACGATGTTGCCAATGATCCTCATGCTCTGAGTCGCTTCCGGCGCGAAGCCAAGGCTGCTTCAGCCCTGAATCATCCGAACATCTGCACCATCTACGAAATTGATGACCAGCACGGCCAAGCGTTCATCGCCATGGAGTTTCTGGATGGATTGACGTTGAAGCACCGCATTGCCGGACGACCGCTGGAGACAGAACAGATTCTGTCGCTCGCCATCGAGATTGCGGACGCACTGGACGCAGCCCATGCTGAGGGCATAATCCACCGCGACATCAAACCCGCGAACATCTTCGTGACCAAACGCGGAAATGCTAAGGTTCTCGATTTTGGTCTGGCTAAGGTGACAGCCGTCCTCGGCAAGGCCGGAGGGGGGGAGCGACAGAGCCATCGACGCTCAGCTTGGAAGATCACCTGACGAGTCCCGGCGCAGCGGTGGGCACGATCGCCTACATGTCGCCGGAGCAAGTCCGCGCCAAGGAGCTGGACGCACGAGCCGACCTGTTTTCGTTTGGTGCGGTGCTATACGAGATGGCGACCGGGGCTCTGCCTTTTCAGGGTGACAGCACGGGAGTGATATTCGATTGCATTCTGAACCGAGCACCCGTTCCTCCAGTGCGGCTGAACCAGGACGTGCCGCCCAAGCTGGAAGACATCATCAACAAGGCATTGGAGAAAGACCGCAACCTGCGCTACCAGCACGCCTCAGAGATGCGCACGGACTTGCAGCGGCTGAAGCGGGATACAGAGACGGGGCGAGTTGCAGCGGCGAGTTCGGGGAGCGTAGCAGCGCCACGGGTTGCCAAGCTCTGGAAGATTGCGGGCCCCGTCCTGCTCGTCGGCTTGCTTGTGGCGGGTGGTTATTACTATCGGGTGCATCGAACCAAGCCACTGAGTGACAAGGACACCATTGTTCTTGCTGATTTTGCCAATCACACAGGCGATGCAGTATTTGACGACGCGCTGCAGCAGGCCCTCGCGATACAACTCGCGCAGTCGCCTTTCTTAAACACTGTCTCTGATCGAAAGTTGAGCGAAGTCCTGAAGTTAATGGGCCGCTCCCCCGCTGATCGTGTGACGCCAGATGTGGCCAAGGAAATCTGTATTCGCAGCGGCGGAAAGGCAGTTTTGGAAGGTTCAATTTCCAGCCTCGGTAGCGAATACGTCGTGGGTCTGGAAGCGGTCACCTGCAATACCGGGGATGTTTTAGCCAACGAGCAGGCGGAGGCTGCCAGCAAGGAGGGCGTACTGAAGGAACTAGCTCAAGTAACTGACCGCCTACGCGCGAAGCTGGGTGAATCGCTTGCATCGGTGCAGAAATTTGAAGCTCCGCCGGAGGTGACGACCTCTTCGCTCGAAGCCCTGAAATCTTACAGCATCGGCGGCCACAAAAAGAATGAAGTGGAGGCTATACCCTTCTTTGCACATGCCATCGAACTCGATCCAAACTTCGCCTCAGCTTACCTTGCTCTAGGACTCGACCACTGGGAGCTCCACGAAGATGATCTGGCCACTGAAAATATCAAGAAGGCCTATGAGCTTCGAGACCGGACGAGTGACCGGGAAAAGTACGCCATTTCCGGGAATTACCAGCAATTTGTCGCCGAGGACTTGCAAAAGGCCACCGAGGTCTACGAGCTTTGGAAACAGACCTATCCGACAGATATGGATCCTCATAACCTGCTGGCAATCATCTATTCCACTTATGGGCCTGTCGAGAGGGCAGTGCCGGAGTATCAAGAATGTCTAAGGCTAGACCCCGATGCGTGGGGTATTTACTCGAACTTGGCGGAGACGTACATCTTCCTCAATTGGCTGGACGATGCCAAGAAGATTCTTGACGAGGTCGAAGCGCGAAAACTCGGGGAGTTTCACGATCTGCGTTACTCTTGGGCATTCCTGAGTCGCGACCAAAGAGAAATGGATAGACAAGTGGCGTGGGCGACGGGCCATCCAGAAGAGGCAGCAGGACTACTGAACATATTGTCCGATACAGCGGGGTACTACGGGCGCAACCGGAAGGCGCGGGAATTGAGCCAGCGTGCAGTGGAGTCCGCGCTCAACGCCGGCGCCAAGGGGACAGCCGCCACTGCGCAAGTAGAGAGCGCATTCCGCGAGGGACATCTGGGGAATGCCGAAGCCGCGAAGCGCGCTTCCATATCGGCGTTGAAATTGGATTCGGGAAGGTTTATGAAAATAAACGCGGTTGTGACTCTGTCGATGGCCGGGGATATCGCTCGGGCAAAGTCACTGGTCGCGGAGTTGGAGAAGGGTTCTCAGCTGGATTTAAGACTAAAGAAGATCATACTGCCATACCTCAAAGCAGCTATCCAAGTTCACAGCGGCGATGCTGCGGGAGCACTCGCAAACTTGGAGGTCGTGCGTCCGTATGACTCCTTCATGGATATACGTTTAGGTTCTGCCTATGTACGTGGCCAAGCCTACTTGTTGGTTAACAACGGTACCGCAGCGGTTGCGGAGTTTCAAAAGCTCCTCGATCATCCCGGTGCCCTCGTGAACGATCCGGTTGCCGCTCTTGCCCATCTCCAACTTGGCAGAGCCTACGCAATGGCGGGCGATACACCCAAAGCCCTCGCCGCCTACAAAGATTTTCTCACGCTCTGGAAAGACGCCGACCCCGACGTTCCCGTTCTGAAGGAAGCCAAGGCGGAGTACGCGAAGCTGCAATAGCGAAAGACGGCACAGTTTTTGCCGTAGTCTTTCACTCTTCCTTGGAATCGTGAGTATGATTTTGTCTGAGCTGCGGTTCGTAATTGCAACCATTTTCATTCTTCCCGCTTCATAGTGAGCACGGTTTCTTTTCGAGTTCTTCGGGCGTCCGATATTACACAAACTCGTCCTGTTGCTCGTCCGGGCTCAAAGGGCGGCTCTCTAAACGTGCAGAACAATCGGGAGTTACTTCGAATGCGACGAATTGTATTAGGGCGCGCAGTATTGGCGGTTAGCTTGTGCAGTGGCCTCAGTGTTGCGCAGACGCTGAGGCCGCGGCCTCCTGTGGGGACGCAGCAGGAGCAAAACGAGGATGCGCCTGCGTCGCAGAGGGCGGCGGACAACGCGGAGGCAGCGCCTGTGAGGGTGCCCATGAGCGTAGAGGCGGGAACACCAATCAAGGTGGCGCTGGATTCGGAGGTGCGGGTTCACACAGTGGGGCAGGCGGTCCACGGCAAAACCGTGGAGCCGGTGTATGCATTCGATAAGCTGCTGATTCCGGCAGGAACGGTGGTGACCGGGAAAGTGTCGGCGATCGACGCAGTACCGGGGAAGACTCGGCTGCTGGATGCGACGGATGGGAATTTCTCTCCGGCACGGCAGGTTCATGTGCAGTTTGACGAGTTGGTGCTGGGCGACGGGAAGCATGTTGCGATGCGGACTGTAGCGTCGCCGGCGCCGGATGGGGTTCTGCAGTTTGTCTCGGCGAATGAAGAGACGCAGAAGAAAAACAAAGTAGAGGATGCGGCGTCGAAGAAAGTGAGCGCGACACGGCACGAGATTCAGCAGCAATGGAACGATTTGCAGAAACAGATCCACGAGCCGGGGAAGATCCACAAGCTGAAGCGGATGGCGCTAGCCCAGCTTCCAGTTCATCCGCAATACATTGACGCGGGAACGACCTTCAGTGCGAACTTACTTCAGCCGCTGGATTTTGGGACGGAGACCCTAAAGCCGGAAGCCTTGACTAACATTGGAGCGCCACCTCCGGACGGCAGCGTGGTGCGTGCGCGGCTGGTGACACCCCTGAGTTCGTCGACGGCCAAGCAGGGAGACCCAGTCGAGGCCCTCATCACGGCACCGCTGGTGGTGTCGGATCGCCTGATTTTGCCGGAGGGAAGTGTGATTAAGGGCTCGGTGCTACAGGCTCAGCCGGCCCGGCGGCTAGGACATAACGGGCAGCTGCGAATCCTGTTTCATCAGGTTGCGGCGCCGAACGAGCTGGAGCAGAAGGTCGAGACAAATCTAGAGGCTGTGGCTGTGGCAAAAGACGAGCACCTGAAACTGGACGCCGAAGGTGGAGCTCAGGTGACCACGCCGCGAACGCGGTATTTAACGACAGGTATTCAGGTGATGCTAGCTGCTACGCAGGCCCTACCGGATCGCGACGCCGGACAAGGGAATCTGAGCGTGGGAGAAGCCGGGCACAGCGCGGCGAATGGCGCGTCGGGATTCCGGTTTGTGGGGATGATTGTCGGGTTGGCAGCGCATTCGCGCGTAGTGTCGGCGGGGTTTGGCTCCTATGGAGCGGCGATGTCGATTTACTACCACTTTCTGGCACGAGGACGCGATGTGGTCTATCCGAAAGACATGGCCATGGTCATCGGGCTAGGAACTCGCGATAACAAGTCGATGGATGCCGCAGGGCCATCTGCGCGCTGTTCAGCGACCGGATCGACCGCCTATGAACGCAGTGCAATATGTCGCTGATGCCGATTCAAGCTTTACGCCGCTATGGCTGCGCTCTGCAACGGTGCTCTTGGTTCTGTTCGGATGCGTTTCTTTGCGATCGGCGGCTCAGCAACAACAGGCGGCTCGTTCCGTTGTCATCGATCTGTCAGTCGTCTTCGTGCTCCGCCCCTCATACGGTTCTTGACGACTTGCGTCCAGACGAACTTGATCACACGCGCATCATCGTAACAATACGCGAGATCCCGCGTTCCCCGGCTTACCTTTGCGCTTCAACATCCGCAGCAATCTCCAAAGTCATCTGAAGTAGTTTTGTTACAGGCTCTTACGATGGGATGGCTACGCGGAAGACGCGCTTGCGTTGGTGCGGGGCGGGCGGCTAGTCGCACTCTTCATTCGCGGGGGCAGAACCTCCCGGGTCTTACCTAGCCAATCTGCGGCCATCAGTTCGGCTTGGAGCAGTTCCTCAGTCGTGAGCGATGCGCTCACATTCTTGCCGGCTTGCGAGATCTTTTCGCTGGCGATCAGGTACCACATGTAGGACTGCATCAAGTCCCTGGAATTTGTGTGGCGACTCCCGTGCATTTGGGCTAGGGCCAACTGTGCGATCGGCGATCCCTGCTCGGCCGCTTTCTGGCACTCGGAGAAGACGGCCTCGTCCTGGAACTTGGGTCCGGTGAGACTTGAGAGGAAATGCCGAAACAAAGATCTTGAGTGGTGGTTCTGGTTCAGAGTCATGAACAGCAGTTCAACCCGGCTGGACACGCCGAGCTTGTCGAACATCCGGAACAAATAATTCTTGATGGTGTGCTGGCTCAGCCCGAGTTGCTCCGCAATTTCACGATTGGAAAGTCCCTCCGCCAGGCAGCGGACGACTTCCAGTTCACGTTTGGAAAGCAGATTCAGACCCTGCGAATCCACCGCGCGCACGTTATGAGAAGCCGCCAGGGCTTCCACCGCGTATGCCATTTGCTGGCTGTCTGCCCAGATCTGCCCGCGATGTACGCTGTACACGCACTTGCTCAAGGTTTCGACAGATTCGTGGCGGCTGAAGATGCCTCTGGCGCCGGCGCGAAAAGCCTCCAAAATTACTTCGGGCTTGGAGGAGTCGAGGAGCACCACCGCCCGCAGATGAGGGTGCGATGCGCGCGCCGCGCGCAAAGCTTCGAATCCGCGGCCAGGCTCTTCATCCAGGCTGGAGCTGATCACCAGTACATCGATGTCGTGCAGGCTCCCGCGAGCGGTCAGACCCTCTAACCCCGAATCCGAACTGACCACCTGCAGGCGACCATCTCGCCGCAGAGCGTCCGCTAGCAGCTCGGTGTGGATTCGCGTACCGTCGGCCACGAACACCCGGATGTTGCTCCCACTTGGTCCTTCATGGACTCCTCCAAAAAGTCGTGCCCCGCCAGACTCGCGGAGTCAGAACTTGAGCGAGGTCTGCCAAAACACCAAGTTTCCCCAGGGAGACTTGGTGCTCGGGGGTAGAAGGCAAACCAAACCAACATGCGCGGGGGGATCCTTGCGGGCCGCGGCTACAGCTAACCACGTCAGTCTACTGGAATCCGCAGGCGTGAATCAAGCGCAATACCACCTGAACTGTGCAATAGCTTGCAATCAGATGAAGCTTCCTGCACACTGCCGCTGTCAGCGTATGAGATAGCGCTTTCGGAGTTGCATCGGCGACCCGCGCCTTCGCGTCCTCGGGGTTGCGCTTACATGTTTAAAATCAACGACTTGATGCGCCAGCGATAAGATTTTCAGGATGCGACTCATCTGCCACGGGTAAAGCTCCGTCCCGAACTGGCAGGGGACGAAAGAGAATTTCGTCTCTGAGTGCTACGACCTTTGAGCGGAGATATCACGCCCTGTCTTACGTGAGAAAGCCGCCGTCGAGACCATGTACCACTTGCAACAGTCTGCATCCAAGCGTTAGTCTTGCAACACTTTAGGGTTGTGCGGAGGGAGTCTAGGTTCTTGTCGGGCTTGTTTTCGGCGGGGTTTATCAGCTCCGCTGTCAATTGTCCGGCGGCATAGCCCGATGGTGGTGTTTGATGTTGCAACGATTTGTGCAATGATGCAGAAAAGGTAACAAGTAAGTCCTTTCCCCCGACAGCAGTCTCGTAATCGCTTTTATTGGCAGTTTCCCCCGGACCTCAAGGGTTGAGGTCGTCCCCCCGGTAACTTAATGCACGAGGCAGGGTCCAGTGGCCATTTGTGACTCAGAGGGCGAAGCTATGAGTACCATCAACCAATCAGCAGGCCCAGTGGCTGCTCCGTTCTCTGTAGGGAGCGTTGAGCCTGCGGTGCCGAACTGGTACGCGGTTCACACCCGCGCCCGGCATGAGAAGGTTGTGGCGCAACGCCTGCAAGAGGGTGGAGTGACAGCATTCTTGCCGCTGGTCACCGAAATACGTCGCTGGAGTGATAGGAAGAAATCGGTGGAACTGCCGCTGTTCGGTTGTTACGTGTTTGTGCGGCTGGCGCCCACCAGTGAAGAACGACTGCGCGTGCTGCGGATTGACAGCGTGCTGAACTTTGTGGGGATTCGGGGACAGGGTACTCCAATTCCTGAGCAGCAGATCGACGCCGTGCGCACGCTCATCGAAGAAGAGCTGCCGTGGTCCACCCACCCGTTCCTCAAGATCGGTCAACGCGTTCGCATTCGTAGCGGGGCCTTGAACGGCCTCGAAGGTATTCTGGTTTCCCGCAACGGAGACAGTACCCTGGTCTTGTCCGTCGATGCCATTCAACGCTCGCTGGCGGTTCGCATCGAAGGATATGACGTTGAAGCCTTGTAATTTGTTCCTCCTGCAACACCAAATCTTGCCAATGTCTTTCACAAGGAGCCACTAATCCCGTGGCAGAAAACGCAATCGAAACTACCCGTCTGCTTGTCGTGAGTCGCGAACCCGCTGTTCTGCGGCCGCTGTGGTCGATCGGCGAATCGAATTCCTGGCACCTGGAAACCGCTGGCAGCGGCTGGGAGGCCATGGAGCGAGTGCAGTCCGGCGCCACGCCCGACCTGCTTCTATTGGATCTGCCGCGGGGCGACTCAGACAGTCTGCATATCCTGCGGTGGCTGCGCCGTCTGCGTCCGGAACTGCCCATCATTCTGATCGCCTATCCCGAAGATGCCAGCCGGGAAAAGGAAGCGATTCGCCTGGGTGCTCAGGACTACCTGGTTCGGCCCGTGGAAGACCGGCAACTGGAACAGGTGATCCAGCGACACTTGTCTTCGAACCACCGGAATGCGGAAAACGACATCACCAGCGAAGACGTCGAGCAGTTGAGTGCGGAAGCTTTCTTTGTTGGCGCCAGCCCGGTGATGCGCAAGCTTCGCGCGCAAGCGGAATTGCTGGCCGAAGCCAATGTTCCGGTGATGATCTTGGGAGAGGGCGGAAGCGGGAAGGACACCATCGCCCACCTGATTCACAAATTGTCCGTCCGATCCGGCTTCCCGTTTGTCAAAGTGAATTGTGCGGCGCTCCCCGGGGACCTTCTGGAGAGTGAACTTTTCGGTCATGAACACAAGGCATCCAACGGCTCTCCGCGGACTAAGCCGGGCAAGTTCGAGCTGTGTGACAAGGGGACGATTCTGCTGGATGAAGTTTCTGAAATGCCGCTGGAATTGCAGGCGAACCTGATCCAGATACTGCAAACCAAACAGTTCACCCGGCCCGGCAGCCATGCGATGGTGGATGTGGATGTGCGTGTGATTGTCGCCGTCACCGCCAGCGATGAGCGCGCAGTTTTCGAGCGGAGACTGCGGGAAGATCTGTATTACCGGCTGAGCGCGTTTATGGTTCAAGTACCGCCTTTGCGCCAGCGTAGAGACGAGATTCCGTTGTTGTTGCAGCATTTCATGCACCATCTGGCCAAGCATTACAACCTTCAGCCTCGTGCATTTTCGGCTTCGGTTCTCGATGCCTGCCAGGCCCATTCGTGGCCAGGAAACCTGAAAGAACTTGAGAGTTTTGTAAAGCGGTACCTGGTGATGGGGGACAGGGAACTGGCCCTGGGCGAACGTTCGCCCGCGGTCGCGACCCACGACTTCGGTTCATTTGATCGTGAAATTAATCCATCTTTGCCGGGGAACGAACGCCAACGCCACCCGGTCAGGCCAGGGCTTGAAATCGCTGGTTCAAAGTGTGAAGTTGGAAGCGGAGAGAAACGCTATTGCCGCAGCACTCGACAAAACCGGCTGGAACCGCAAAGCGGCGGCGCGTTTGTTGAAGGTGAGCTATCGAACGTTGCTGTACAAGATCGAGCAGTATCACATGCACGCGTCCGATGCTGTGCCCTTCACGGGTGGAAACGGCTCAAAAACAAATGGCAATGGCGTTAAGGGCAGGGTAAGCTGAGCAAAACGGTCCGCGAACAGGCATTGACCAACGACCGCTTGGGAGCGCATATGAAGAACAACCTGAGAATGAAGTGGCTCGGACTGCTGGTCGTTTGTCCGCTCCTGTCAACCTGGTTGTGGGCGCAAGCCGCAGGTTCGGCGCCGACGCCGGCAACACCGACAGGGCAGGGCTCGGATGTCACCGCCAGCAAGCCGCACGACAACAGCTTTGTGATTGGCAACGATGACGTCCTAACCATCAACGTTTGGAAGGAGCCGGACGTCTCACAAAAAGCAATTCCAGTGCGATCCGACGGAAAGATCTCGCTGCCCCTGGTCGGAGAAGTACAAGCCACGGGGCGAACCCCTTTGAGTCTGGAACAGGACATCGCGGCCCGGCTAAAAAGCTACATTGCCGACGCCGAAGTGACCGTCATGGTCCAGCAGATCAACAGCCAAAAGTACAATGTCCTGGGGCAAGTCACCAAGCCCGGCTCCTATCCGCTGTTAAATTCACAGACGGTGTTGGACGCGATCGCCATCGCCGGCGGCTTTCGTGATTTTGCTAAACAGAAGTCCATTTATATACTGCGGCAAAACCCGGATGGCACTGAGTCCCGCCTCCCCTTCAACTACAAGAGCGTGGTGAAGGGCCGGGATTCTGCGCAGAACGTAAGATTGCAGCCCCGTGACACCATCGTCGTCCCGTGAAATCACACATCCTGAGACAAGTTGGATTGGGTATCGTACTGGCGGTTGCCGCGCCGCTGTGGGCGCAGGGGAACGCCACGCCGGATAGCACCGCTGTTCCTCAAGCCACGGATACTACGGTGACACCAGCTTCGACCCTGGAAACGACGCCGGCTCCGGCCGTGGCTGACGACCGCATGCAAACCCCTCCTACGGTGAGCGGGGCGGCTTACCCGACTACCTACGCTGCCGAGGAGCGCTCCAACTACCTGCGCGGAGGATTAACCTTCAACACGGCATACAGCGACAACGTCTTAGTGAGTGCATCCGGCAGTCCTCTGAGTGATGTCAGCTATTCAATTTCGCCCACCATCGCACTGGACCAAACCACGCCGCGGCTGCATTGGGTTCTTTCCTACGCTCCGGGTTTTACGTTCTATCAGCGTGACAGCTCGGAGAACCAAGCGAATCAGAATCTGTTCATCAATTTCCAGTATCGGTTGAGCCCGCACGTGACTCTGAGCCTAGGAGACTCGTTTCAGAAATCTTCGAGTGTCCTGGATCAGCCGGGGCTGCCTTTAGCTGGGGCTGTGACGGGTAGCGCGCAGGGTGTCGGGATTACAGTAATTGCGCCGCTGGCGGACCAGCTCACCAACCGTGGCAATGTGGAAATCAGCTATCAATTCAACGCCAATGACATGATTGGCGCTAGTGGGACCTTCACTAATCTGCACTACTCGGATTCGGCGCAGGTTCCCGGTTTATTTGACTCCAGTTCGCAGGGAGCGTCTGGGTTTTTTAACCACCGCTTTTCGAAAAAGCATTACCTGGGCGTGACCTATCAGTACCAGAGGATCGTGGCGTATCCGGTCGGGGCGCAGAGCGAGACCCAGACCAATGCAGTGATGGCGTTTTACACCATCTATCTGCAGCCCAAACTTTCACTTTCAGTCTCCGGAGGACCGCAGCACTCCGATGTTAACCAGTTCCCGCTGCCGTCCGCTCGGTCGTGGTCGCCAGCGGTGAGCGCCAGCATGGGGTGGCAAGCGCGTCACACCAACCTGGCGGCCAGCTATTCGCGAATCATATCGGGGGGTGGCGGGTTGGTGGGAGCATTTCATTCGAACACCGCCAACCTGTCATTGCGGCAGCAGCTGAGCCAAAACTGGAACGGTCAGGTGGCGGGGGCGTATTCGATCAATAAGAACGTAAGCCCGTTTTCTCTCAATTTGTTCAGTCCCGGAGGACATGCTATTTCGGGAAGCGCATCAATCCAAAGACAACTGGGCCAGCATCTGAACGTGCAGGCTGGATACACGCGACTGCACCAGAGTTACAGTGGCATCGCCGCCATCAGTACCGCGCCCGATACCAATCGCGAGTACGTGTCCATCTCCTATCAGTTTGTCCGGCCGTTGGGAAGATAAATCATGGCAGAAGAATTCGAAGAAAAAAGTCCCGAAGGGTTCAGTCTCCAGTACTGGCTAGGGGTGGCACGCCGCCGCCACCTTCAGTTCCTGATCCCGCTTTTTGTCGGGTGGCTGGCTGTGTGGAGTGCGAGCTGGATTTTGCCGCCCCGCTATAAATCGAGCACGCTGATTCTGGTCGAACAGCCGACCATGCCCAAGGACTACGTGACGCCAAACGTCAACGATGACCTGCAGGAGCGGTTGCAGAGCATCACCCAACAGATTCTCAGCCGCACCCGCCTGGTGCACATCATTGATGAGCTGAATCTTTATGCCGCCGATCGTTCCCGTCACAGCTCTGATGAGTTGGTTGACGGCATGCGCAAGGACATTCAGATCGAACTGGTCCGGGATGCCCGCAACCAAATCAATGCCTTCAATGTTTATTACTGGTCGCGGGATCCTTACGTCGCCCAGCAGGTCACCAGCCAGCTCACCAATTTGTTCATCAATGAGAATCTGGAAGTTCGGCAGCAGGAGTCCGAAGACACCACCAAGTTCATGGAGGGCCAGTTAGAGACTGCCCGGCAAACTTTGGCGGCGCAGGAAGACAAGATCCGCGAGTTCAAGGCGCAGCACGTGGGCGAATTGCCGGAGCAACTGGCCACCAATCTTCAAATCCTGGCGGGGCTGCAGTCACAGCTCCACGGCGAGGAAGACGCTCTCAATAGCGCCCGGCAACAGCACGTCTACCTGCAAACCCTGGTGGACCAGTACCGTGCCCTGCAGGGATCGTCGAAGACCTCCGACGGCGCACCCGTGGGTCTTCCGGCCATTGACCAGCAACTGGATAAACTGAGGGCACAACTCGCCGACATGAGTTCCCACTACACCGATCGTCACCCCGATGTGCGCAAACTGAAAGACCAGATCGCCACCACGGAGAAGATGCGGGCCCAGATCGTCGCCAGCATGAAGGCGAACGGCGATGGCAGCACCGCTACCACGCAGAAGGCTCCCGCGCCCCGGACCGCCGCCGACATTCGCGATGCATCCCCTATGGTCCAGGTGCAGGGGCAACTTGCAGGCGAACGAGAGCGAAATTGGGAACCGAGAACGGGGGATTGCAGCTCTGAAAGCCAAGCTTGGCGATTACCAAGCGCGACTCAACCAGGAGCCGGTGCGTGAGCAGCAACTTGGCGGATTTGACCCGTGGCTACGATCAGTCCAAAGCAAACTATGACGGACTGCTGAAAAAGAAGAACGAGTCTGCCATGGCCACCAGCATGGAACTGCTGCAACAAGGCGAGCGCTTTCGCATTCTTGATCCACCCAGCCTGCCTTTGAAACCCGACTTCCCGAACCGCCTGAAGTTCTGTGGCATGGGGTTGGGGATTGGGCTAGCATTGGGGGTCGGTGGTTGCGGGCGCATTCGAGATGGCCGACGACCGGGTGTACAGCGAAGCGGAAATCAAAGAGTTTGTTGCCGGTGACAGTCATTTCCGAAATCCCGGTCATCGTGACTGCCGCCGACGAGCAAATCAGCAGAAAGAAAACCTGGTTGGGGTGGGCGCTCGCGGGATTTGTCGTGGCCACCATCCTGGCAGGGTCCGCGCTCAGTTATCTGCGCAGCTAAACTCCTTCTCAATGTACAAGTCTTTTTACAAGCTGAAGCGGAACCCATTCGATATTACTCCGGACCCGTCTTTTCTGTTCCCCACCCGGAGACACAACGAGGCTCTGGCTGCGCTGTACTACGGGGTGCGGCGGCACAAGGGGTTCGTGGTGCTGACCGGGGAAGTGGGCACGGGAAAGACCCTGGTTTTGCGTTGCCTGCTGCAACTGTTCAAACAGAACAACGATGTTGCCTATGCCTATGTCTTCAACAGCCGCCTGTCGCCGGTCGAGTTCCTGGAATATGTGGCGAGTGATTTTGGACTGGCTGCGGCGGGCCGGAATAAGGGTGAACTGCTGCTTGATCTGGGCAACTATGTGATTACCCGCGCTCAAAAGAAACTGACCACCGTCCTGGTGGTGGACGAGGCGCATCATCTCTCCGCCGACATTCTTGAAGAAATCCGCCTGCTGACGAACCTGGAGACGGCACACGACAAACTGCTGCAGATCCTGCTGGTGGGCCAGCCCGAGCTCGACGAGAAATTGGACTCGATCGGTCTCCGGCAGCTCAAGCAGAGGATTGCGCTCCGCTCCCACCTGGAGCCTCTCAATTCCAGTGAAACCAAGGGATACATCGAGCGCCGCTTGCAGCTGGCGGGAGATGGTTCTCCGGGTGCCGCGTTGTTTCCGGTCGAGACTATCGCCGGCATCTACCAGCATTCGCGTGGGATTCCCCGGCTCATCAACACCATCTGTGAAAACGCGCTGATCGCCGGGTATGCCCGGCAGATGCGCAGCATCACTCCCGGCATCATTGACGATATTGCAGTGGATTTTCGCTTGAACGTCGTGCATCAACTTCATGCCGAAACGCCCAGGGCGGGCGAGGAGACCGACCTGCGCGTAGCCGCCAAGAGCCTGCTTGATTTGTGTTCCTCTCTGCAAAAGCCGATTGATGATCTTGAAAGACGTCCCCCGTTGACAGTCCGTGTGAGTAAACATGAGCCATATATTTGACGCTTTGCAAAGGTCTGAGGCGGAACAGTCGGGATCTGAAGCCCCGGCTTTGTCCATCGCAACGGAATTGATAGAGGCGGTGGAGCGGAAGACAAACACCGAACGGGAGACCTCCGTCGAACGTGACGTCGTTGCAGAACGCGACATCGCGGTAGAAATCGGGGCCGGTGAATCTGGTCCCATACCGTTCGATCAACTTCCGGCTATGCAAGTGGTGGTGACTCCACAAAGCCGACTGGTCTGCCTGGTGGACCGCGAAAGCATAGCGGCGGAAAAGTTCCGCTTTCTCGGCGTTCGCTTACGTCAGCTCCGTCAAAACCGCCCCCTGAAGAAGATATTGATTACCAGCAGCATTCCCCAGGAAGGGAAGAGTATGGTGGCCGCGAACCTGGCCTGCACCCTGGCGCGCAGACAGCAGCAGAAAACCTTGCTGCTGGATGGAGATTTGCGACGGCCGGCATTGTCCCAGATGTTCGGGCTGGGTAAACATCCCGGGTTGTGCGACTGGTTGCAGGATGAACCCGGCCCCATACGGAATATTTACCGTCTCGAAGGCCCGGGGTGCTGGTTCCTGCCGGCCGGTAGCTCGCCGAAAAACCCATTGGAGCTGATGCAATCCGGCCGGCTTGCTGAACTCATGGAGCAGTTGGCCGCCTGGTTCGATTGGATTGTGATCGATTCTCCGCCGGTGCTGCCCTTGGGTGATACCAGCATCTGGACGCGACTGGCGGATGGTGTCCTGCTGGTGACCCGGCAGGGAGCAACCCAGAAAAAGCAGTTGCAGCGTGGTTTGGAAGCGATTGAGCCATCGAAATTGATCGGTGCGTTGTTAAACAGTTCGAGAGAAGCAGCATCGAGTGACTACTACGCGCGCTATGTTCCGTCCGCGGTTGCGGCGCAGAGTAGCCTCCCCGAAAAATAAGCCAATTTGGTCCGGTAATTCGTTCCTCTTAACTCGGCAATATCCCCCGCGTTCATCAAGAAAGTTAATCACTGTTAATCCGGCGCGCGAATTCTGAGACGCCGGACAGACGGAGGGAATTGTGAATGTACGACGTTCAAACAACGGTTCGACTCTGAGCCCGCTCCCGGTGGAAGCGCCAACCAATGGGCAACACGGGGTTCTGAGCGAGGATTCGTTCCAGAGGATGATTTCTCTGGAGCGGAAGCGGAGCGAACGTTCTCGCAAACCGTTCTTGCTCATGTTGGTCGATGTGGGTGGCTATGTGCCAACGGACAGGACCACCAAAGTTCTAGGTAGCATCCTTTCCGCCCTCGCCGTGTCCACTCGCGAAACCGACGTGACTGGCTGGTACAAACACAGCCGTGTGGTAGGGGTGATGTTCACCGAAATTGGTCTGGAGGACCGGGCCTCCGTGTTGGGAACCATGATTACCCGGGTCAGCGAAACTCTCAAAAGTGCTTTGACTTTTGAACAATTCAACCAGGTGAGCCTCTCCTTCCACTTGTTCCCCGAGGACTGGAACCACGAAGACGAAAAGCGGCCGACCGACCCCAGGTTGTATCCCGACCTGGAAAAGCGGCACGAGTCTCGGAAGCTCTTTAACACAGTGAAACGGGCGATGGACATCGGCGGCAGCCTGTTCGCATTGATCGCGTTCGCCCCGCTGTGGTTGGCGATCGCCCTGGCCATCAAGCTGACATCGAAAGGGCCGGTATTCTTCCGGCAACGGCGAATCGGCCAGCATGGCGCCTCGTTTACCTTCCTCAAGTTCCGCTCCATGCATGTCGGTAACGATGCCAGCACTCATAAAGAGTACGTCCAGCAACTGATTGCTGGGAAAGCCGAACGGCATCCTTCAAACGGGAATGGCAATGGGGTGTACAAGCTCACCAGGGATCCCCGCATCACCACCGTGGGGGCGTTCTTGCGTCGGACCAGCCTGGACGAAATGCCGCAATTCATCAATGTATTGCGTGGGGAAATGTCGCTGGTGGGACCACGTCCTCCAGTCCCTTATGAAGTCGAGGCTTACGACTTCTGGCATCGCCGCCGGGTGCTCGAAGCCAAGCCCGGCATCACTGGACTGTGGCAAGTCAGCGGGCGCAGCCGGGTGAAATTCGACGATATGGTTCGGTTGGATCTCCAATATGCCCAAAATTGGTCCCCCTGGATGGATCTGAAGATCATCCTTCGAACCCCGGCTGCAATGCTAGGTGAAGGCGCGTACTAGTCCAATGTCTCCAGTGTCTGATCTGCGATACACGTCCCTCCCCTCGCAACAAAAATCTAACAAGGATGAGCAGGTGAGTGGAACCATGGTTAAGTTCGGAGTGATCGGATACGGATACTGGGGTCCGAATGTAGTAAGGAACTTGAACCTCATGGACAAGGCTGAGGTTCTGGCGGTGTGCGATAAGAGCCCCGCGTCGCGGAAACGCGTCCAGAAAGCTTATCCCACCCTGCGGGTGACCAGCGATTCAGCCGAACTGATGTCATCCAAGGACATCGACGCCATTGCGGTGATCACGCCGGTCTGGACCCATTACGAACTGGCCAAAGCCGCCCTGGAGCATGGAAAGCATGTTTTTGTCGAGAAGCCGTTCACCAGTAACACTGCCCAGGCGGAGGAGTTGATCAATCTGGCTGCCAAGAAGAACCTGAAGATCATGGTGGACCATACCTTCCTGTTCACCGGGGCGGTAAAGAAGATCCGGCAACTGCTCAAGGAAGGCACGCTCGGCAACCTTTACTACTACGACTCGACGCGGGTCAATCTCGGGCTGTTTCAGCACGATGTGAATGTGATCTGGGACCTGGCGCCCCACGATCTGTCGATCATCGACCACCTCATCGCCGAGAGTCCGGAGGCCCTCGTGGCCACTGGACAGACCCACCTTAACGGCTTCGAGGACATTGCGTTCATAACCCTGTATTTCCCCAACAAGATCATCGCTCACATCAATGTCAACTGGATGTCGCCGGTCAAGGTGCGTACCACTTTGATCGGAGGTGAGAAGAAGATGCTGGTGTGGAATGATCTGGAAGCGGACGAGAAAATCAAGATCTACGATAAAGGTGTTGACGTCAAGAACCAACAGGGACTCTACAACCTGCTGGTGAATTACCGCTCCGGTGACATGTGGGCGCCCCAGGTAGAACAGGTCGAGGCCCTCAGCCAGGAGCTGGCCTACTTTGTGGATTGCATCGCCCACGATAAGGTTCCTTTCAACGACGGCGCGGCAGGGCTTCGCGTAGTCAAAATGTTGGAAGCCGCCGACCAGTCCCTCCGAAAACGGGGCGCTCTGGTTTATCTCTGACCCCGATTTTTCCTTCAACCGGCGTTCCCCGTCAGTTGTGAACCAGATGTTTCCCGGAATGATTTAGCCGAGCGCATCTTAAACATATGAATTCCCACCTCTGCATCGCCCCTGACGTCAAGCTTGGCCGGAATGTCAAGCTATCCCAGTTCATCAATCTTTACGGATGTGAGATCGGCGACGAGACGAAGATTGGCGCGTTTGTCGAAGTGCAGAAAAACGCCACCATCGGCAAGCGCTGCAAAATCTCCAGTCACACCTTCGTTTGTGAAGGCGTGACCATTGAGGACAATGTCTTCGTTGGCCACGGGGTAATGTTCATCAACGACAGCTATCCGCGTGCCACGACCGAAGGCAAACTACAGACCGAATCCGACTGGAAGGTGGAGCGAACGGTCATTAAGAAGGGCGCCTCGATCGGTTCGGGCGCCACTATCCTTTCCAACGTCACCATCGGCGAAAATGCGATCGTAGGTGCGGGCAGCGTCGTCACCAAAGACGTCCCCGCCAATAGCATCGTCGCCGGAAACCCAGCAAGACTTTTACGTTATATCGAACAGACCTTGGAGGTTGCAGAATGAGTGTTTCAACCAGTGTTCCTTTTCTCGACCTTGTCACTCCTCATGTGGAACTTGAGGAGGAATTGACAAGGGTTTTCCATCAAGCGATAAGAACCGCCGGTTTCATCGGCGGGCCGATGGTCGAGGAGTTTGAGAAAGCATTCGCAGGTTTCTGCCAAACCACGTGCTCGGTCGCCGTCAGCAGCGGGACCGATGCATTACGCTTTGCGCTGATGGCGTGCGGCGTAAAACCCGGCGATGTGGTCATCACCGTACCACACACCTTCATTGCCACCACCGAGGCCATTTCCCAGGCCGGGGCATTGTGTGAGTTTGTGGACATCGACGAGACCACCTACAACATGGATCCTGCCAAACTGCGGGAGTATCTGGAGACTCAATGCACGGTAGACGCCTCGGGCCACCGGGTCAGCCGACGTAGTGGGCGGCGTGTCACTGCCATCGTTCCGGTCCATCTTTACGGGCAAACCGTGGACATGGACACCATTCTGGCCATCGCCGAACGGTATGGTCTCATGGTGATTGAAGATGCCTGCCAGGCCCACGGGGCTGAGTATTTCTCACGCAAACGCAATTGCTGGATGAAAGCCGGTTCCATGGGACGGGCGGCGGCATTCAGCTTTTACCCTGGCAAGAATCTGGGCGCGTGCGGAGAGGCCGGCGCAGTGACCACCAATGACCCTGCCATCGCCGACACCGTCAAGATGCTGCGCGACCACGGCCAGGCGAAAAAGTACTACCATAATGTCGAGGGCTATAACGGAAGGCTGGACTCGATGCAGGCGGGATTTCTCCATGTAAAGCTGGCTCACCTGGCAAAGTGGAACGCCCAGCGGCGTGAACGCGCCGCCGAGTACAATCGTCTGCTGTCCGTGGCTGACGGTGCCGTCACCCGGCCGCAGGAGCCCACCTGGTCGCGGGCGGTCTTTCACCTTTACGTGGTCCGTACCGGAGACCGCGACGGATTGATCGCCCACCTCAAGGCCGCGGGCATTGGAACCGGTATTCACTATCCAATTCCACTTCACCTGCAAAAGGCGTACTCATCGCTCGGCTACCATAAGGGAGATTTTCCGGTCTGCGAAAGGGTGGCGGCCGAGATCGTCTCGCTCCCCATGTACCCTCAACTCTCCGCAGAGCAGCAGGCGCACGTGGCACAAGAAGTGCTACGCTTCACCAAGGTTGCAAGCGCACCCAAGCATCCCACTGGCGAGAGCAACTCGCTGGCGGCTGCGGAACAAAGCGCGTAGGGTTCTTTGGCAAAACCGTTTCTCATCTCCTGGACTCCCCCCGGAAAAGGGACATAGTCAAAAATGAAGATTTCAGTCATTGGTGCGGGTTATGTAGGACTTACCACTGCCGCTTGCCTGGCGCAGATTGGTCACGATGTATTTTGCAGCGAAAGCGATCTCGCCAAACTGAACCAGTTGCAAAACGGCGCGATGCCGTTGTTCGAGCCGCATCTGGAGGAGGTCATTCGCCTGGCCCGGGAATCCGGCCGCCTCACGTTTGGATCCACCGAGGAGGCGATTGAGCGCGGACGGGCGATTTTCATCTGCGTGGGCACTCCGCCACTGCCCAATGGGGATGCGGACTTGTCTGCTATCGAGGGTGTCGCACGGGCAATCGCCAAGCGTGCGTCCGGCTACCGGCTGGTGGTCGAAAAGAGCACCGTGCCGGTGCAAACCGGGGCACAGCTGCGAAAACACCTTGCAGTGCATCGGACGAACGGCTTGCAATATGACGTCGCTTCCAATCCAGAGTTCCTGCGTGAAGGTTCTGCTGTCGAAGACTTTCTTCATCCCGACCGTATCGTGGTGGGAGTAGACTCTGAACAGGCCGCCCAGTTGCTGCGGGAGATTTACGAGCCGATTATTCAAAAGACCTTCACCTGTCCCGTGCACTCGCATTGTCCAGTCCGTGCGGACGCGCGCTTCCTGGTGACCGATACGAACTCGGCGGAACTCATCAAGCATGCGTCCAATTCGTTCCTGGCGATGAAGATCTCGTTCATCAACATGGTTGCCAATCTGTGCGAGGTAGTAGGAGCCGACGTGACCAAAGTCGCCGAAGGAATGGGCCTCGATCCCCGCATCGGTTCCACCTTCCTTAAACCAGGTATTGGTTTCGGAGGCTTCTGCTTCCCAAAGGACGTGCAAGCCTTCATTCGCATCGCCGACAAGTCGGGCTGTGATTTTTCGTTGCTCAAAGAGGTGGAAAAGATCAACCAACGCCGCATCGAGCACTTTGTGGAAAAGATTCGCCGGGAACTGTGGGTGGTACGCGGCAAGACTCTGGCAGTCTGGGGCCTGGCTTTCAAGCCCAATACCGATGATGTACGCTTTGCTCCGTCGATTGCGCTGGTGAAGGCACTGCTCGACGAAGGGGGAATCATCAAGGCCTACGATCCGCAGGCGACCGACAAAGCCAAGGCAATCCTGCCCAACATTACTTATGGTGCCGACCCCTACCAGGCAGCTCAGGGGGCGGATGCGGTGCTCATTGTCACTGAGTGGGACGAATTCCGGACGATCGATTGGGCTCGCCTTCGAACCGTGGTGGACCGGCCGCTGATACTCGACGGAAGGAACATGTTTGAGCCAGCGGAAGTGACGGCCCAGGGGTTCCAGTACGTCAGCATCGGCCGCCTGTCGGCACCGGCCGCGCTAAAGGACGCTGCGACCAACGAAGCTCTGCCCGCAGGAAAAGACATGATGTCGGGACACTTGGCTACCTGATTTTGGCCAAATTCATGGGGGTTGCAGAGGGACAAGCACTCATGGAAAACATGCCAGTGAAGAAGTCGAAAACTAACGTCGCGGTTGTGGGTGTCGGCTATTGGGGTAAGAACCTGGTGCGAAACTTCCACGATCTCGGGGCGCTGACCGCCCTTTGCGATGCGCGGGAATCGGTCGAGGCAAAATATAAAAGTCAGTACCCCGGCGTCAAGTTTCACCGTGAGTTCAGCGCGGTTCTGTCCGATCCTTCCATCACCGCCGTTGCCTTGGCGACACCGGCGGTGACGCACTACGAAATGGCCAAGGCCGCTTTGGAAGCCGGGAAAGACGTGCTCGTAGAAAAACCGCTGGCCATCGATGTGAAGCACGGCGAAGAACTCGTAAGTCTGGCCGACTCGAAGGGCAGAATTCTGATGGTCGGGCACATTCTCCGGTATCACCCGGCGATCCTGAAATTGAAACAACTCATTCACGACGGTGCGCTCGGGAAAATCAATTATCTGTACTCCAATCGACTCAATATCGGCAAGATTCGCACTGAAGAGAATATTCTGTGGAGCTTCGCCCCCCACGACATTTCGGTGATGCTGGCGCTGCTCGATGAAATGCCCACTCGCGTCTCCTGCCGAGGCGGCGCCTACCTGAATCGCGAAGTGTCCGATGTCACATTGAGCCACTTCGAGTTCCCCGACGGTGTGCAGGCCCACATCTTCGTGAGCTGGCTGCATCCCGTCAAAGAGCAGAAGCTAGTCGTAGTGGGTTCGGACAAAATGGCGGTGTTCGACGACACAGCCGACCACAAGCTGGTGTTGTATCCCCACAAGGTCGAATGGCGAAATCGCATACCGACGGCGATCAAGGCGGATGCCGAGATCGTAGAACTGGAAGATCGCGAGCCGCTCCGGGCGGAGTGCCAGCATTTTCTCGACTGTATCGAGAACAGGACCTCTCCGGTTAGCGACGGCGCGGAAGGGCTTCAGGTCCTGCGGGTATTGGATGCCTGCCAGCGCGCTCTGTTGAACGGGCCCATCGATCTAGCGGCCGCGGACGTGAGCCGTCAGAAGAAGGAACTGCCCTATTTTGTCCATGAGTCCGCCTATGTCGATGAAGGCGCCGAGATCGGCGCTCGCACCAAGATCTGGCACTTTTCCCACGTGATGAAAGGCGCACGCATTGGCCAGAGGTCGATCATCGGGCAAAATGTGAATATCGACGGCGGAACTGTCATTGGAAACAACGTAAAGATCCAGAACAATGTGTCCGTCTACACCGGCACCGTGGTCGAGGATGATGTCTTCCTTGGACCCTCGTGCGTTCTTACCAATGTTACCAATCCCCGCTCGCAGGTGAACCGGCACTCGTTGTATGAGGCCACGCTTCTGAGACGCGGGTGCACCATCGGTGCTAACGCGACCATCGTGTGCGGAGTTACGATCGGACGTTACGCATTTGTCGGGGCGGGTTCAGTCGTGACCAAGAGCGTTCCCGACTTTGCTTTGGTCATCGGAAACCCCGCACGCCAAGTTGGATGGATGAGCCGGCACGGCCATCGTCTGGATTCTCCCGGCGCCGATGGCGTGATGCGCTGCCCAGAAACAGGCTACCGCTACCAGGAGATCGAGCCCGGCGTCCTCCGATGTCTCGACCTCGACGAAGAAGCCCCGTTGCCGGAGAAGCTCAGCGTGGGTACCAAGTCTTACAAACAACTGAAAGAGGAAACCAAGTATGAATGTTCCGTTGCTCGATCTTAAGGCGCAGTACGCCGCGATCAAACCTGAAGTCGACGCGGCCATCGCGGAAGTGCTTGAGTCCCAGCACTTCATACTGGGGCCGAAGGTGGACGAATTAGAAAAGGCCATCGCTGCGTACTCGAAGTGCTCCCACGCCATCGGAGTTTCGTCGGGTAGTGACGCACTGCTGGCTTGCCTCATGGCCGAGAACATCGGCACGGGCGATGAGGTCATCACTACACCTTACTCGTTTTTTGCCACTGCCGGCGCCATCTCTCGTCTGGGCGCCACACCGGTGTTTGTCGACATTGATCCCACCACCTACAATCTTGATCCTGCCCAAATTTCATCGAAGGTCACATCCAAGACTCGCGCAATTATTCCCGTACATCTTTATGGACAGATGGCCGATATGGACCCGGTGATGCGCCTGGCCGAAGAGCATCGCCTGGTAGTCATCGAAGACGCAGCTCAGGCAATCGGCGCCGAGTACAAAGGACGCCGCGCCGGTTCGATCGGACATTACGGATGTTTCTCTTTCTTTCCTTCGAAGAATCTCGGCGGCGCCGGTGATGGCGGCATGGTTGTCACGAACGACGCTCAGCGAGCCGAGAGACTCCGCTGCCTCCGTGGTCACGGGGCCAAGCCCAAGTACTACCACAAGTTGGTGGGAGGCAATTTTCGTCTGGATGCGATCCAAGCGGCCGTGGTCTCTGCCAAGTTTCCCCACCTGGATGACTGGACAGCCGCCCGCCAACGCAACGCCAAGAAATACGATCAGCTGTTTGGTGAGGCTGGCTTGCCGATTGCCCTGCCCGCGGTGGTCACCAATCGCCACATTTTCAATCAATACGTAATTCGTGCTACGAAGCGCGACGAGTTGCAAGCGTATCTCAAGCAAAAAGGCGTAGGCACCGAAGTCTATTACCCCGTGCCGTTACATCTGCAGGAGTGCTTCGCCTATCTCGGACACAAAGCGGGGGCGTTTCCTGAGAGTGAGCGTGCCGCCAAAGAAACCCTCGCTCTGCCGATCCATCCTGAGCTTACCGACGCACAGGCACGGTTTGTGGTCGACTGCGTTTGTGAATTCCTCGCAAAAGAAGCTCCAGCCCTTGCGGGCGCTCGCGGAGCACGTTGAGGCTCGGCTCTCACCAGTTTACCCCGCTGCCATGACTTCACTGCCGAGTTACGTTTTGATCACTCCGGCGCGCAACGAAGCTCAATTCATCGAGCTGACCATAAAGTCCATGGTGGCGCAAACCGTGCGGCCTCTCAAATGGATCATTGTTAGCGACGGTTCAACCGATGGCACTGACGAGATCGTGAGGCGGTATGCGGCCGAGCACACCTGGATCGAACTGGTGCGCACCCCCGAGCGCCGGGAACGACATTTCGCCGGCAAGGTCTATGCCTTCAACGCGGGCTGCGAAAGGGTCAAGAACCTGGAGTATGAGGTCATCGTCAGCCTGGATGGTGACATCTCGTTTGAGGAAGACTACTTCTCATTCCTGCTTGGCAAGCTGGCTGCGGATTCTACGCTGGGTCTGGTGGGGACGCCGTTCAAGGAGGGCTCTAATCCAACCTACGATTATCGCTTCGCCAGCATCGAGCACGTTTCCGGAGCGTGCCAGGTTTGGCGGCGCCAGTGCTTCGAAGAGATTGGTGGTTATGTGCCGGTGAAAGGAGGCTGCATCGATCATATTGCAGTCCTTACTGCCCGAATGAAAGGCTGGAAGACCAGGACATTTACCGACAAGGTGTGTCATCACCATCGGGCAATGGGCACAGCGCAGCAAAGTGTGTTGATGTCGCGGTTTAAGAACGGTGCCAAGGACTATGCGATTGGAAATCATCCAATTTGGGAATTATTCCGCACTGGCTACCAGATGACCAAGAGGCCATTCGTTATGGGCGGCCTGATGGTGGGGTTTGGCTATTTCTGGTCGCTGATCCGACGGGTCAAGCGGCCGGTTTCCGGTGAACTGATGGCCTTCCAGAGACGTCAGCAAATGCAGCGATTGATAAGCTTTCCCACTGGCAACAGAGCTCCCCAGGATCACAGCTTTGTGTCGCCCTCGTGAGTGTGTTCGGTTCAGCTCAGCTCAGCAGGGAGGGTTTCACTCACTCCCCAATCAGCAGAACGTTGGTCGAATCCGGTGGACCGATGAACCGTAAAGCAGACGCCGTCCTCTCTGTCCGCTCGGCAACCTTGCCCTTGGGGACGAACCCGTCGGCCAGTTCCGATTCGGAAGCGGATTTGGTTGGCGGGGACCAGGGAACCCCCGGTGCTGGTCTCCTCATCATCAACGCCGACGACTGGGGACGGGACCGCGAGAACACCGACCGTACCGTCGAGTGCGTTTCGCAGGGAGCCGTCTCATCGGTGAGCGCGATGATGTTCATGGAGGACTCCGAACGTGCCGCTGCAATCGCACGTGAGCGAGGGATTGACGCCGGTCTTCATTTGAATCTCACTACGGCGTTTTCCGGTCCCGGTGTTCCTCCTCAACTCAGGGAGCACCAGCAGCGGCTGTCTCGTCATCTCCTTCGGCACCGGTTTGCGCCGGTGGTTTTCTATCCCTGGCTTACAAGCTCCTTCCAATACGTGGTGGCTGCCCAACTGGAGGAATTCAGCCGGCTTTACGGCTCGACGCCGGGGCGCGTTGACGGTCATCACCACATGCATCTGTGTGCGAATGTGCTTCTCGGGAAGGTTTTGCCTGAGGGGACCATCGTTCGCCGGAACTTTTCATTCCAGCCCGGGGAGAAGAGCTTGGGCAACCGTCTTTATCGTCAGGGCGTAGACCGGTTGCTCGTCCGGCGCCACCGCCTGGTGGATTTTTTCTTCTCGCTGGAACCGTTGGAGCCTGCGGTTCGGTTGCAACAGATCTTCTCGTGTGCTCGCCGGTTTGTTGTCGAGGTGGAGACGCATCCCGTCAATCCGGACGAGCATCGGTTCTTGCTGAGTCGCGAAATTGGTCGATACGGCGATGTTCCAGTGGCTTCCCATTTCGCCCTACCTCAGGTCAGGGAGATCGGGACCACAGCTGAGAGTCGCAATGGATCAGGCTTTCGATCCCGGACGACGGTTTCTCCCTCGCGTCTCAATCAGACCTCTTCTGTTGCTGATCGGGCAGTCCGTCCAACTGTCCTTGTTGGCTTCGCGGAGGCCGCGACTGCAGCTGAAGTGGTATGGAGCCTTGTCGACAGCGGCTGCAACGTAATCGCCTTCGCGCGTAAAGGCCTTCCTTCAGCTTTACGTCACAGCAGGCATGTCGTATGTCACGACATCTGCGCGCCTGAGGCAGATCTGCAAGCGTCTCTCTCAGATCTGCATTCGCTTCTAGTCTCTTTGAATAGCCAACTCCCCGGCGCTCAGCAGGTCCTGTTTCCGCTGGATGACAAAGCGGTGCTGCTATGCAGCAGAATGCAGCTTGGCGAAGACTGGCTGCTGGCTGGGCCCGATGGGGCCCACGCTGAGTTGGCGCTAAATAAGCACCTGCAAATTCAGATGGCCGGAGAAGCGGGGTTCAACATTCCCAAGACCGCATTGGTGCGAACCGCGAACGATATACACGCTTTCATCGCAGCTGAGTCATATCCCATCATTCTGAAATCCGCTGGGTGTGTTCCGATAAAAGAAGGCCGTGCGTACAGCTGTCCGCAGTGGATATGCGCAAATGCTCACGAGTTAGATCGTGCACTGGCACAGTGGGGCGAGCGCGTGCCCCTTCTGGCGCAACCTTTCATTATGGGAACCGGTGAGGGCGTCTTCGGCCTCGCGGCACCCGACGGAATCCGGGCATGGAGCGCTCATCGCAGGCTGAGGATGATGAATCCTCAGGGTTCGGGTTCGAGTGCCTGTGTTTCACAGCCAGTGCCTGAGGACCTCAGATGCAAGGCCGAGGAGTTCGTCAAACGCACCGGGTGGCGCGGCATGTTCATGATCGAGCTGTTGCGCGATCGCACAGGGAAGGTCTGGTTCGTTGAGCTCAACGGCAGGCCGTGGGGAAGCATGGCGCTTTCCCGTAGGCAGGAGTTGGAGTATCCGGCGTGGCAGGTGATGCTGGCAACCGATCCACAGTCGCAAGCCGGGATGGCTGTATCGGCCGAGCCTGGCATTGTTTCCAGAAACGCAGGTCGTGAGCTGATGCACCTGCTGTTCGTGTTACGAGGACCCAAGTCGCAAGCGCTTACCGAGTGGCCGTCCTTTTGGAAATCGGTGGCCGATGTGGCCCGTTTTCGCCTGAAGGATACTTTCTACAACTGGCGGCGCGGGGACTTGAGGGTATTTCTCGCTGATATTTCCTACACCATCAAAAGTAACCTGTTCAAGGGCAGAAACTGAACCCCATGGAAGTTCTTGCCGTTTGTCATGTGCACTCCGAGTGGTCCTATGACGGAAGCTGGTCGCTTGAAGAACTGAGCGCCAAGTTCAGTCAGCGTGGCTGCCGCGTGCTGATGATGACGGAACATGATCGCGGCTTCTCTCCAGCGCGTCTTGACGAATATCGAAATGCTTGTGCGCAGGCAAGTTCTGACAAGATCCTCGTCGTGCCCGGCATTGAATACAGCGACGCGGACAACCGTGTGCATGTCCTGGTGTGGGGTCCAGTCCCCTTTCTGGGAGAGAACCTCCCAACTAGTGAAATGTTAGACGGAGTGAAAGCTGCGAACGGCGTCGCGGTGTTGGCTCATCCCTCGAGAAAAAGCGCGTGGCAGTGTTTCGCGCCGCAGTGGGCTGACAAGCTTCTGGGAATCGAAGTATGGAATCGAAAGTACGACGGTTGGGCGCCAAGCGAGACGGCTCCTGCCCTCATGCCCCAGGCAGAGGCGGTTCCATTTGTGGGATTAGATTTTCATACGCAACGGCAGTCCTTTCCCTTGGCTATGGCGCTAGACCTGGAAGCGAGCGCTACGGAAGAAACGGTCCTCGAATGTTTGCGGGCACGCCGCTGTTCCCCTCGTGCGTTCGGCGCTCCACTCGGCCGGGACCTGTTCATTAAAGCTTTGCCCGCCCTGCGGATGGCGGAGCGAGGCCGACGAACTGCGGCCAGCATCGCCAGGAAGACAGGCGTATTGTGACAGCGACTGGTACCGCGGACGGAACGGTTGCGGATGGCGTGCAGCCTGGCGAGGCCGTGACGGACAAACAAACGCATCACCTCTGCATATGTATCTGCACTTTCAAGAGGGCAGAGCTTCTCAAGCGACTGCTGACCAGTGTGGCCGGTCAACGCACAGACGGGCTATTCACCTATTCCGTCGTCGTGGCCGACAACGATGCCATGCAGTCAGCTCAACCGGTAGTGTCCGCATTTTCCTCGCAGTCATCCCTGCCGGTGACCTATTGTGTCGAGCCACGAGCAGAACATCGCGCTTGCCCGTAACCGGGCGATTGAACATGCGGACGGGGACTTTGTCGTATTCATCGACGATGACGAATTTCCAGCCAAGGATTGGCTCCACAATTTGTTCAAGACTTATCTGGCTTACGGGGCAGATGGCGTGCTGGGCCCGGTCAAACCGTATTTTGAATTTGAGCCGCCCCGATGGGTGACGAAAGGTGGCTTCTTCGAGCGGCCGACCTACCCAACCGGAACCAAGCTAAAGTGGCCGGAAACTCGTACGGGCAACGTCCTGTTCAGGAAGAACATCCTCGATGGCGTCGAGACTCCCTTTGCGCCTGAATTTGGTACCGCCGGAGAAGATATGGACTTCTTCCGGCGAATGATGGAAAAAGGATGCACCTTCGTATGGTGTAACGAAGCGATCGCTTATGAGGTGGTTCCGCCGTCGCGTTGCATTCGCAGCTACCTGTTGAAACGCGCTTTGCTCCGGAGCAGTAACTTCCCCAAGCATCCGCAGCATCGCGCCCGAAACATTGCCAAGTCCCTGATCGCAACGCCGTGTTATGCGCTGGCTCTCCCGTTCCTGGCACTGTTCGGACAGGCCGTCTTCATCACCTACCTGAGCAAACTGCTTGAACATTTCAGTCGCCTACTTGCCTTCCTTGGCTTACCTCTCGCGAAGCGACGAGAGGCGTGAATCCTGGATTGACCATGGGACACTCGAAGAAGCAAGCCCCCAGAGAGACTTGAGGCAAGACAAATTGAAGATGAAGCAAATAATTAAGGTGTGTGACAAGGAAATTCGGGTCACAGGCCGACTGCTGCGAATCGGTCGGCTGGAAGGTGACGGGTTCGAGTTCCTCGCAGATCCGGAGGCGCTGCTAAACTCACTACGCCGACCCTCTACCAGGATCGACCTTTTCACTTTTATCCCGAAGCTGCACGCAACGTCACCCACCTATGCTTACCCGTTCGAGTGGGACAACTTTGCCGCGCTACCGGTTTCTACTTTTGATCATTGGTGGACCGATCAGATCGGCTTCAAGGCTAGGAACAAAGCGAAACAAGCGGAAAAGAAGGGGGTGACGGTCCGCGAAGTGCCCTTCGATGAAGTTTTAGTTAAGGGGATATGGGAAATCTACAACGAGTGTCCGATCCGGCAGGGAAGGCGATTTTCGCATTACGGGAAGGACATCAAGACAGTGCGGGCAGAGGAAGCGACATTTCTCGACCGCAGCATCTTTATCGGCGCCTTTCTGGGCAACAAGTTGATTGGTTTCATCAAACTGGTTTTCGACGAGACTCGCACGCAGGCGGCCACCATGAACATTCTTTCCTTGATTGCACATCGAGACAAAGCTCCGACAAATGCTCTGATAGCGCAGGCGGTGCGCTCTTGCGCCGCAAAGAGAGATTAGTCATCTTGTGTATTCGCGGTTCGTTTACGTGAACAAGCAAGCTGACGGCATCATGAAATTCAAGGAAGCTAATGGCTTCCAGCAGGTCGATCTGCCTCGCTACTATGTTGCCGATGACTCCTCTCGGCCAGATTGCTTTTCGCCTGGGACTGCACCGAACGTTGGTCGACTATCTTCCCGGGTCTGTGGCAGGGAATGTTGCGCCAGCTGGCGGAACTCCTGGTACGGCCGAAAATTTCAGACAATCAATGAATCGGTTTAGAATCTTAGGCTTGCCCGCTACGAGGATGCTTACGGAAGGTAAGGAAAGATGCAGCAAGGTGTCGCCCAGAGGGAGCCGCAGATTAGCATGATCGAGATCAGTGTTAAAGGGAAGTGGGTCAAGGTTCCAGCGTTTCAGTACGAGGACAGTACGATCGTCATCGCGGGAAAGTCGATAAAAACTGCCAGAATCCATGACGAGGCCTGGATGGAAACGGAGTTGCGCGATCCCGATCGGTGTCTTCGTGAATTGCGGGAGCAGGGGCTTCGTGCCGACATTTTTACGTTCACACAGCTGCCGCCAGGCAGGCCGCCCGAATATGAGTATCACTGGGAACCGGACAGCATTGCGGTTATTCGACTAGCAAGCTTCAAAGACTGGTGGGAAGGGTTGTCTCAGGAGACCCGCAAGAATGTCAGGAGAGCGGAGAAGCGCGGTGTCCGTGTGGAGGCCAAAGAATTCGACGACGAATTGGTCAACAGTCTGGTGGAGCTCAACAACTCGTCTGCAATCCGCCAAGGGAGGCGATATCCGCACTTCGGGAAATCATTCGATCAGGCAAAAAGAGACTATTGCTCCTTCGCGGAGCGGAGCGACTTCTTGTGCGCGTATCTCGAGGAAGAGGTTATTGGATTCTTGAAAGTAGTTTACAGGGGGCGCGTCGCCTCCGTGTTGAACCTGTCCACGAAAGACAGCCACCAAGACAAGAGGCCCGCGAATGCCCTAATCAAGGCGGCGGTCGAGAGGTGTGCTGCCAAAGGTATATCGTGCCTGACGTTTGGATACTTCAACTACGGCAATAAGCGTGACACTCCGATCACGCAGTTTAAGGTTCGAAACGGGTTTGAAGAGGTACTCGTACCGAGATACTTTGTGCCCTTGACCGCGCGGGGCAGGCTATACATGAAACTCGGATTTCATCGTGGTCTGCTTGGAATACTCCCTAACCGTGTGATCCTCACCGGTCTCGCAGTGCGCGCGAAATCGTACCAATTCGCATGTGGCTCATAAGCCGGTGTAGCTCAATGTTAGAGCGGCCGAATAGTGATCGGCAGATGGGGCGTTCAAATCCTCCCGCCGGCTCCAACCCCTAGTTCGTGGTCCACTTCAGCACTTAGATCTGCCTGATCCGATATGCCAGGAATCGTCGGTCTCATAACCAAGATGCCACGCGAACGTGCGGAGCGTGGGTTGCTCAAAATGGTGGAGGCTCTTCGTCACGAATCCTTCTACGTGACCGGGACCCACATCGATCCGGACCTTGGGCGTTTACGTCGGGTGGGTCGCCCGCAGAGGGTCGTTCTCCGACGGAATGCCACTCTGCAATGAACGCGGGGATGTTTGTCTCACTTTTTCTGGCGAAGACTTCCCTGATCCTGGAACGGTCGCCCGCCTGAGAGACCGGGGGCACACCGTGGACGCTGAAGGCCCGTCCTACCTCGTCCACCTCTATGAGGACGACCCGGCGTTTCCCGGCTGGCCTGAACGGCCGGTTTCAGGGTCTTCTGACAGACTCGGACGCGGGGAAGCTCGATCCTGTTCAATGACCGCTACGGGATGAGCCGGATCTACTATCACCAGTCGAAGGACGCATTCTATTTCGCCGCAGAAGCCAAGGCCATCCTCGGCGTCCGTCCCGAACTTCGCCGGCTTGACCCTCGTGGGATGGGGGAGTTCGTCGCCTGCGGCTGTGTGCTTGAAAACCGTACCCTCTTCGAAGGTATTCATGTGCTGCCGCCGGCTTCGGCTTGGGTCTTTCGCAACGCCATTCTGGAAAAGCGAGGAACATACTTCCAGTCTCGGGAATGGGAAGACCAGGAAACCCTGGAAGAGGAGCCCTACTACCAACAGCTGCGGGAGGTTTTTTCGCGCAACCTGCCCCGGTACTTCAATGGAGGGCAGCGCCTCGGCTTGTCGTTGACCGCAGGGCTTGATACACGAATGATCATGGCATGGCACAAGGCTCCTCAGGGATCGCTGCCTTGCTATTCTTTTGGGGGAATGTTTCGCGACTCTCAGGATGTGCTGGTCGCACGGCAGGTGGCTCGCGCATGTGGACAGCCTCACCAGGTGATCTCAGTCGGCAAGGAGTTCCTGTCGCAGTTTCCACATTATGCGGAGCGTACGGTGCGCCTCACCGACGGCTGCGTCAGTGTGAACCACTCTCCCGACCTCTATGTGAACGAGCGGGCGGCGGAGATTGCTCCGGTGCGCATGACAGGAAACTACGGGGGTGAGGTACTGCGAAGGGTGCGGGCATTCAAGCCGGTACAGCCGCTTAGCGATCTGTTCTGCCCAGAGTTTCTCCCCGAAATCGCGGCCGCCAACAAGACCTACGACGGATTGCTTCAGGGCCATCCGCTTTCTTTTGCCGTATTCCGCCAGGCACCCTGGCATCATTACGGCTTACTTTCACTAGAACAGACCCAGCTTTCCTTGCGGTCTCCGTATCTTGACAATGATTTCGTTCGAACCGTGTTCCGCGCGCCAAACTCGGCGACTGCCAACAGTGATGTCTCGCGCCGGTTGATCGCGGATGGCAACGCTGAGCTTACCAAGATCCGTACTGACCGGACTCCAATTTCCGGCCAGAATGGTTGGCGTACCGAGCGCTATTCGAAGCTTTCTCGATTTTACAGTCAAGGCGGAATACGCTTACGACTACGGTATGCCACAGTGGGCGGCCCGAATTGACCACGTGCTTGCCCCCCTTCACCCGGAAAGGCTCTTTCTCGGTCGACACAAGTTCTATCATTTCCGGGTCTGGTACCGCGACCAACTTTCCGCCTACGTTCAGGAGATGTTGCTTGACCCGCGCACCTTGGCTCGCCCCTACTACAAGCGGGGAACATTGGAAAACATTGTGCGCGGCCATCTCAAAGGAGAGCGCAACTACACTCTCGCAATACATAAGGTTTTGACCTTAGAACTCGTCCACCGCCTTTTCGTAGACTCGCAATGCCCGTAAGAAACGGTGCTCCACCCAGCATCGAGCCGAAACTCGACAGTAGACATTCCCAATCCCAGATGAGCGGACCAGACATCGAGCAGGCATACTCCGCAGGCATCAAAGGCGCGGATCAGAAAGTGGATCTGTTGCTCTCCTCTGCCACGCTGAAAACTGAGGAGCACCCGAATGCTGTCGTTGAGATCGCTCCGGCCAGAACATCAAGGCGAATCCCAGCTCTCGACTTCACCAAAGGAGCCCTGGTCTTGATCATGGTTCTTTACCACTGGACGAACTATTTCGTGATGGTCGACGGCTCTGTCTATAAATATCTGAGATTTCTCACTCCTTCATTCATCTTCATCACGGGGTTTCTGATCTCGCAGGTGTATCTCTCCAAATACCAGACCTCAGGCTCGAAGGTGCCTGGAAGACTGCTGCGGCGAGGAATCAAGCTCCTGGCGATCGTAGTGTGCCTTAACCTCGTGCCCGGCGCTGCCAGGCTGGCAACGTCGTATCAACCAGGAAGCGGATCCATAGCGGAGATGGTGCTCGCCTGTGCCATGGGAACCACTCGAGTGGCCTTTTCAGTTCTCATTCCGATCGCTTATCTGCTCATATTGTCGGCGGGTCTGCTGATCGTCTCCCGGCATTACAGGAACATTTTCCATGCCACGTGTGCGCTGTCTGTCGCATGCGCATTGCTTTTTGAATTGAAAGGGATCCGCAGCGGCTACCTGCAACTTGTCAGTATTGGGATGTTGGGCATAACTGTTGGATATATTTCCATTGATCGCATCAACCGTTTCGTGAAACGTCGCTTGGCCATGGTCGTGGCGTACTTAGCCTACCTAACTGCGATCACGTTGTGGGATGACTCTTACGCTCTGCAAATCGCAGGGGTGTGCTTGAGTCTGGCCATCATCTATTGGCTAGGTGTTGAGTTCGCCGAGACGAGCCGCGCTGGCAAGGTTGCTGTTCTCCTCGGCCAGTATTCCTTGTTTGCGTACATCGCCCAGATAGTGATTCTCCAGATTCTGCGTCGAGGCTTGGGGCCTTTTGGTGCCGGCATAGGCGGGTCGGGTGCCGCATTTGTAGGGTGTCTTGCAGGCACCGTTTTGAGTGTTGAAGTCTTGGATCGCGCAAGGCCTAGAATCGTCGGATTGAATAGAGCGTACACGGCTGTGTTTGGATGAGTGAGATCAAGTTGTCAGTTTCTTCTCAAAGGCGAAGTAAGTAATGATTCCCCTGATTGGCGCTATTGGCGTTGGCATTCTGATCTGCGTGCTGTTCTGGCTCGATCGAGACGACGCGCGCATTTCTAACGCCATTTGGGTGCCCTATGCGTGGCTATTGATTGCCAGTTCCCGGCCCATCAGTTCATGGCTAACGCTCAGTGCGCCAGGGGAAATGCTACCGACGCATATATTGACGGGAGTCCTCTTGATCGCAACGTTTTGACATTCTTGCTCATCCTGGCCCTGTTCTCGCTTTCCAAGCGGACCCGGCAGGTTCGAACAATCCTCGCGCGCCAATCCAGCGATCGTCATATATTTCGTCTATTGCCTGATTAGCTTGTTGTGGGCTGACTATCCCTTTGTGGTGTTTCAAGCGATGGATACGGATCGGTGGGCGATATCGTGATTATCCTGGTGATAATCACGGAAAACAATTGGGTGGCCGCGCTCAAGCGGCTGCTCACCAGAGTCGGGTTTGTTCTCATTCCGCTGTCGATTCTCTTTATCAGGCTCTACCCCTCTCTCGGGCGGGCATATTCTCGCGGTGGGTCTCCCGAATGGACTGGCGTCGGCACCGATAAAAACGCCCTGGGGATGATTTGTATGCTCTTCGGAGTCTCCCTGCTGTGGCGGGGGATAAGCACTTACAAGGACCGCTCCGCCAGAAACCGCAAACGGGAACTGGTTGCCATCAGCATCGTCTTCATAATGATCTTGTATTTGGTGTTGGTGGTGAACTCCCAGACCGCCCTGGCGCTGCTTTCTGATGGCAGACTTGCTGATCGTCGTGACCGCTTTTGGCCCGGCCTTCCGAAAGCCCGGATTCGTGACCTTGCTCGTGGTCGCAATGTTGAGCGTCTCGTTTTGTGTGCTTGTTTCTCGGTATCGGCGGCAGCTGCGCTGTCCGCCATGGGAAGAGACTCCAGCCTTACAGGGCGAACCGACGTTTGGAAGACAGTTTTGCCTTATGCGAAGAGCGCATGGTTTGGGGCTGGCTATGAGAATTTCTGGATCGGGGAACGGATTCTGATCTTCAATCGCCTTCTCGGCGGCCTGAACCAGGCCCACAACGGCTATATCGAGATCTACCTGAACCTGGGCTGGGTCGGTCTGATCCTGCTGGGCGCAATCATCGTCACCGGATACCGCAACATCATGAAAGGCCTACGCGTCAGCCCCGAGACCAGCCGGCTGAAACTAGCCTTTTTTTTCATATGCCTGGTCTATAACTTCACCGAAGCGTCATTCAAGATGATGTCTCCGGTTTGGATCATGTTCCTTTGGGCAGTCATGGTTGTTCCGATGCGGGTTCCTCGACCCCGAGTTTCCGCGTCTAAGATTCAAAATCCCTACTTGGCGGCGACTGACCGGAGTGAGGTGCAGCCAAGCTTCTCAAACTTGACGGGAGTGAGGACAACACCAGTCTCGTTGATTTTTCTTTTTGACTGCACCGTTATGAGACTGAGAAGGCGAGTTGCGAATGGCTTCATCAAAGGTTGTGGTTTGCGCAAGCTGCACGGAGGCAAACTGCAAGAGTCCATCCGTGCGGTTCTTGACGAGATTGACCTTCAACACTTGAGGGATTCGTTTCCCTGCCCCTCCTTCGACGATCGCGCCAAGATGTACGCATACATCCACCAGTTATGCGTCGGCGGCGACGCGATGGACTATCTGGAATTCGGCGTATTTCAGGGTGAATCGATTCGCCAGTGGGTGGGTCTGAATCGCAGTGAAGAAAGTAGATTCTTTGGTTTTGATTCGTTTGAGGGACTGCCTGAGAACTGGAGGCAGGGACAGCCGGCAGGCCATTTCAATGTTGACGGCGCCTTGCCTCAGATTCCTGATCCCCGGGTCACGTTCGTAAAAGGATGGTTTGACAAAACCGTCCCTGCTTTTGCTCGTGACTTCTCAGCGAAGAACCGGCTGGTGCTGCATCTCGATGCTGACCTTTATGGCTCCACTATGCTTCCGCTTCTCCATTTCAGTCGTTTTATGGCCAAAGGAACTCTTTTGATCTTCGACGAATTCTATGACCGTGAGCATGAGTTCAAGGCGCTGATGGATTGGCAAAGAATCTATAGAAATGACTTTCGGATCGTTGCCGAGATAGGGAACTATGCAAAGGTCTGCCTCGAATTGGTGTGAGCGCAAATGTTTCCCGCCAGTCGGTGCCCCACGATGGCTATCGAAGCGTAGTCAAGCTTATTAACGTATCGAGAAAAGTCCATTAACATCTGCGTACTGGTGCTGTCCCTGGCGGTCAGCTTGCTGGTATGCGAACTTCTCGCGAGAGTGTTCCTGCATTCCGCGGATTTTCTTTCCATCGAGGCGGTCGGTGACAACGTGTTGGGAATGGTCCCTTCGTCCGCTACCAGGGCGGGCTACGACGCCTGGGGTTTTCGCAACCGTCAGGTGCCTTTGCAGGCGGACATCGTCGCGATTGGGGACTCTCACACCTATGGGAACACTGCAAGAATGGAAGACTCATGGCCGATCGTGCTTGGGCATCTGACCGGCCGAACCGCGTACAACATGGGCATGGGAGGATACGGGCCAAACCAGTACTTTTATCTCTTTAAGACCAAAGCGCTCAGCCTGAAACCTAAACTGATTGTGATTGGCTTCTACATGGGGGACGATTTCGAGAACGCATATCAGATTACGTACGGGCTCGATTACTGGGCGTACCTGAGAAAAATTCCCGGCCAGAAGGCCAGTTTCGATATTTGGAAGAAAGAAGATACGCCGGTCTGGCACAAAAGAATCAGAGTTTGGTTGTCTCGGCACAGCGTCGTCTATCAGTTGCTATTCCACGCTTCGTCGCTGGGACGGTTTCAGGGTGAAGCGCAGATCAAGATCGACCCGAAAGTTGATCCTTCGGTCACCGCGCTGATCATCCCCGAGAAGAACATTTTGGAGGCATTTCGTCCCGAAGTCGTTCTGCGCGCACTCGATCAGCAAGATCCTACCATCCGCGAAGGCATGCGCATTACGTTCCAACTTTTTCAGGACATGAAAGCGCTCTGCGATCAGAACCACATCCAGTTTGTGGTGGTCTATATTCCCAACCAAGGAGACGGTCTTTTCTCCGTACTGGCAGCAGCACCCTGAAATGCCGCTCTTCGACGTGCTCCGAAAACTCACCGCCAACGAAATGCAGGCGCGGCAGACCATGTTCGCCGTTCTTCAAAGACAACAACATTTCTTATGTGGACGCATTGCCTGCCATGCAGGCGTCTGCCGAGCACCAGCTTTATGCCCGTACCGCGCAGGACATGCACCCTGGTCGAAACGGGTACCGGGTGATCGCGGAGACGATCTCCCAGGCCTTGAGTCAGAACAAGGCTATCGCAGGGGTTCCGTAGCCCGGGGCGGCTTTCCCATTACGGGAAACCGCTATTTGCCGCGAAAGAGCTAGTATGGAGATGCGGCCAGCGGACAGTAACCTCAGTGCGCGGATGGCGACGCTGATGTACCAACGTGCCTTGCCTGCGCGGCTACGAACCGCAGAATGCGGAATAGAGCCCGTAGATTGCGCCCTAATCTCTTTGCGTTTTCTTGTTGTATTGCGAGCTACCGAGAGGACTGCGGAAATAGCGAACTTGCCGGCCGCGCTCGGGTAGGCCACTTGAATTCTTGATTACTAGGAAGTCAGACAATGATGATTCGACGAATGGCTTGTCTTGCTGGACTGGTTTGGATCCTGTGGTCGATTCCCGCGCAGGCGTCATGCAGCGGGAGCGGCCAGTACTTTCAATGCCCCGCCGGCGCGTCAATTTCGGACGTGCAGAACGCCATCAACAGTGCCAGCGACGGAGCCACTATCACCTTTGCTTCCGGGTCGTACACTTGGACAGGGGGGACTATCAACCCGTCCGTCACGAACTCGTGCCTGGACATTGCTCTGCTCCGGCACTTGTACTGTCGCTTTCAGTGGAACGGTCATCAGTACGTCCGGTTTTCCGAACGACAACAAGCTGCGCCGAATTTCCGGCTTCACCTTCAACCAAAGTTCCAACAATTTCGCAATTTATTTTTGTGCAGGAGGCGGTTGCAGCGGAACCTTCGGCGAGTTGCGGGTGGATCACAATACTTTCAATCTGTACCCGCCAATGGCGGCGTAGCGGTTTTCTGCGGAGACAGTGCAGCCGTGAACTTGCATTGTTATGGAGCGCTCGACCACAATACCGTCGTAACTGGCTGGGAAGGCGTGTTTCTACTCGAAACCATCAGCGACGTAAGTTCAGCCTCCACGCCAACGACTTCTCCGTTAGGCACGGCCAACAATCTGTTTGTTGAGGACAATACGATCACCATCACCACTCTGACAAATAGCGGGAGTGGCTGCACGGATGGGTGGGGGTCAGCCTTTGCGGTCGACATTTTGGTACAACACAGTCACGAATTGCCGCGTGCTCACACACGGCCTCGGAGATGGCGGAGGGCCGGATAACTTCGAGATTTATAACAACTCCATCACTATGAACTCCGGTTCCAGCGGTACTGGAATCGAAACCTGCTACCGCTGCATTCACGATCAAGGGGCAGGGACGATGGCAGTTTTCAATAACCTGCTGACGCCGTACACGACGACGATCCTAACGCAATCGTCTTCCAGAACTTCCGCGACTGCGGAAATGGACCATCTTGCGATGAAGGTGTAGCGCCGCCAGCCTGTGATGGAACAGTTTCAGGGGCAAGTCTACGCCCACACGACCTACACGTTCTCTGACGGCAACCGTTCGCCTTCGACAACTTGGTACGGTTACCCCTGCTGGCACCAGCCAGGGCGGGACGAATCGGGAAACTACAAACCCATGTATGGGTGGAACAATGCCTTCGCAGACGCTTCCGAAGCGAACTTCGTCTACAACGGCAATGCAGGCAGTCCACCCCCAGGATGCACGCCGGGGGCGTCAGGAAATTGTTCCTATGACACAATCCATACTCTCGCTAACCGGGAATATTACAACGCAGTTTCGGCCTCCAAGCAATCGAACAGCACGACACCCTTCAATGGCACAACAGGTATGGGCTGGGGCACAGCTGGCAACCGTCCGAGCACTTGTACGACATCGACTGAGGCTGGGGCTGGAAGTCGGCTACGCCCAAGGAACGACCTGGGGACTATCTGGGGCATCAAGCACGGAAGGCACGGCCAGCGACTACGTCGTAGAACCCGCTCGGCAACGAACACCTGGAAGCCTCACTACACGCCTTACACCTATCCGCATCCATTGGTGAGCGGAACACCCCCACCAGCCCCACCACAAAACCTTCAAGCCGACGTTAGCTAATTGCGGACCGGCTTGGATGCTGGCTTGCCGATAGCTTTCGGCTTACGTCTTGGGTAAATTGGAAATGGTGCCGCGCCCTTCGGGGCGTTTAATCCGATTTCTCGACGTGATTAACCTTTCAACATCGTTGGGCTGCCGTAAGCTCAGAGAAATCTTGACGCGAGCCTCGGAGATTGGAAACACACTCAGGACTCCGGCTCCACGTAGCCTGGGGTAGCACGTACCCGGGGCCATGACTTTCCCTCAAGCCATACTTGCCACAAAGCAATAGCCCTTTCATGTCTGAAAAGCTAGGTTCATCCGGTCGCAAGCTGCTTTCGGGTTCGGTGTTGGGAGTCGGCAACTTGCTGGTAGCCGCCGTCGTCTCGTTATTCCTGATGCCATTTATTGTGCATCACTTGGGCGATCGGATTTACGGGTTTTGGACACTTGCGGGCGGATTCATCGGGTATTACGGCCTGCTCGACCTTGGCCTCAGCAGTGCCGTATCGCAATACATCTGTATCGCCATAGGACGCAATGATTCCTCGGAATGCCGCAGCGTTTTCAACACGGCGTTGCGGATTCAGTCGCTGTTGGGCGGGGTCGCTCTGCTGGTTACCGGGCTTATCGCAGCTGCCGCCCCATGGTTTTGCCATAACCCGGCGGACGTTCCTCTGTTCACCCGGGTCATACTGATTCTGGGTGTCAGCGCTGCCTTGAGCTTCCCGGCTAGAGTTTATGGGGGCGTATTAGAGGCGCAATTCCGGTTCGACATTCAATCCTGGATATCAATCCTGGGATTGGTTTTGCGTACCGGATTGATTGTTTGGGCGATCCTGGCCGGGGGCGGGCTGTTGGCACTGGCGTGGATGACGCTGTTCGCAACCATTCCCGTGCTGGCCTTCCAGATCTGGTTCGGAAGGCAAGAGGCTCCATGGGCCCGAATCGATTGGGTGTCCCTCGAGCGAAAGAAAGCAAAGAGTCTCTTTTCCTACAGTATCTACACTTTCGTTGCGAGAATTGCCGACACTCTGCGGTTTCAGATCGATGGCCTGGTCATTGCGGGATTTGTCGGACTGGCGGCGGTTACGCACTACCGGGTTGCCAGCGTGTTCATGGCCTACTACATTAACGCTATCACTTCGTCCATTGGAACCTTCCAGCCGGTTTTGAGTCGTCTTCACGGCGCGGAGGATGAGCATGGTTTGCGGAAAGTTTTCTTCTTTGCGACGAAAGTGTCACTCTGTATCTCGGTTTTCATCGCCTTCGGTCTCATTTTTTGGGGAAAGCCGTTCATTAACCGCTGGATGGGCGCGAAATACGAAGATGCGTACTGGCCCATGGTCGTCTTGGCGCTGGCGGTTCTGCTTGACGTGGCACAAACCCCTTCCATAACCCTGCTGTACGCCACATTCAAACATCGATTTTACACTTATGTGAACTTGGCCGAGGGCATTATCAATTTGGTATTCAGCCTGGTTCTCGCCCGGCCCTTCGGAATTCTTGGCGTAGCCCTGGGCACCTTGATTGGGGCGCTCTTCATTCGAGTTGCGATCCAGCCTTGGTGGGTATGCAAAGCCGCTGGATTTAATTACGCTTTCTATATGAGATTTCTTGGAGGCAATCTGCTGCGCTGCCTCTGCCTGGTGGGTGTAGCGGTTGCGCTTTCGTCGTGGGGGTTACGGCCCCGTTATCCCGATCTTGTCAGTTCAGCGATTTGCGCTGCGGTGCTATATGCAGCCGGATGTTGGCTAGCCGTGTTCACTCCATCCGAGCGTGGACAATTGGTGGCTGCCATGACAGATCGAACTCAGAAACAGGGTTTGCCGGCAGCCGTCGGCGCGGCTGTTTAGTGAAGGGATTAGCTTGAAAGTCTCTGCTCTCATTCCTACCTACAACCGCCGAAATTATATCTTCCGGGCGATTGATAGTGTGCTAGCGCAAACGGTGCCGGTGGACGAGATCATCGTGGTGGATGATGGTTCCACGGATGGGACCTTGGAAGCGATTGGCAGCGTTTACGGACCCGAGGTGAAGGTGGTTAGACAGGAAAACATGGGGGTTTCGGTAGCGCGGAAACGGGCGATTGATGAGGCGCAGGGCGAATGGGTGGCGTTTTTGGATAGCGATGATGAATGGCTTCCGGAACGAAATGCCGCGTTTCTGAGAGCCATCTCGATTGTTCCTCCTAAAGTGGCTTGGATTTTCGGTAATACTCGCTACGTGACCGACGAAGGCGAGGGCAGTACCGTATTCCGCGACGGCAGACTATTGTAGTGCACCCCGCTAGAACTGGACAGAGAATTAGATAGGCTTGGGGCCTCCGCCAGGAGGCGAGATGCCAAGAAAGCCGAGAGTACAGAGAACCCCGGAAGAGAAGTGGCAGATCGTGTTGGAAGGTCTGAAGAGCGGCAACGTGGCCGAGACCTGCCGCAAGTATGAGATCGCGCCGAACCTTTACTATCGCTGGAAAGATGAAGTGGAAGCAGGGAGCCAAGGCTGCGCTTGGGGGGAGAAGCGCAGCCGCGCGGCCGGACGAAGAGCAGGACGAAGCGATCAAGCAGCTGGAGCGGGCCCTGGGCCGGTCGCGCTTGCAGATCGAGATACTAAAAAACGTGCTGGGCGAGTGAGCTGCGGGCAGGCTCATTCGCAGGCCACGAGAACTTGTGGCCCGAGGCAAGGAAGCAAAGCTGGTGGCCGAGACGCTGGAGATCAGCCGCTCCAGTCTCTACTACCGCGGCAGCGCGCGGCAGCCGCGCCGATCGCTGCGACGACGAGCGAGATCGTTGCCGCCTGCGGCGAGAAAGCCGGCCTACGGCTATCGCCGCGTGGCCTGGTGGCTGGAGCGGCATGCACGGGTTGGTGATCAATGGCAAGCGGGTGCTGCGCGTGATGCGCGAGCGCGGTCTGCTGGTGCGCGCAGGGCCGTTTTCGGATCTCGCGGAGAAAGGACTGGAGCAACGTGGAAGCGCTCGGACCGAATCAGGTCTGGCAGTCGGACATGACCAAGGTCTGGGCCGGGCCGACGTCGGTTGGGCGTATCTGGTCTCGGTGATCGACTGCTGCACGCGCGAGATCGTGGGCTGGGACTTGAGTCTGCGCTGCCGCACGGAGGAAGCTCTGGCCGCGCTCGACCGTGCCGTGCTCGAGGTTTTGCCTTTCGGTCCTCGTGGAATGGGTTTGACTCTGACGACCGACAACGGCACCCAGTTTACGTCGGCACGTTATGTCGAAACCCTGCACCACTTGGGCATCACCCACCGCCGCACGGCCTACAACCATCCCGAAGGCAACAGCTACATCGAGCGGTTTCATCGCAGCTTAAAAGAAGAGGAGGTGTGGATCAACGAATACCAGAACTTCGATCAGGCTAAGCAGAGCATCGCACGCTGGATCGAGGAGTACAATCACGACCGTCCGCATCGCGGACTCCACGGACAAACCCCGCACGACGCTCGTGCCCGGTTCGCCCTAACCCTTACTTCAAACATGGCCCCTTGTGTCTAGTTTCAAGGGGTGCACTACACTATCGGTTGAACACGATCCTCAGGTTTTCAAAGACCGTTTGTCGGAGCTCGTCTGGAACCACGGCCTTACACGGCCGGTGGTGATTCCGTCTAGCGTTATCCGCCGATCCGTGCTAGTAGATCTCAAGTGCTTCAATGACGGTTTTCATCACGCTGAGGATTTCCTTGCCATGTTGCAGGTGGCAAGCCGATATTTCTTTGCCGCCATCCCTTCCGTCGTGACCAGAGTTTATAGAACATCAGACTTGGACGACAGTTCCTTGGAACGTACTGCTTGGAGCAGCGGGGATCATTATAGAGCCGGCGTACTTGGATACAGTCTCGTGGCCCGGACTTTGGGTCCAAGCCCCTGGGGCAAGCTTCATGCGGATTCCGTGCGTGCGCTGTGTAAGTGGCGTGCTCAAAACAGATTGCCCATTCGACAGCTAGCATGCGAACAGTTCAGGTTCGGTGTCTCTGTTCGTTCTGTTGCGTTCTTTTGTGGGGCGATGCTCGGTTCCGCCTTTTTTCGAGTGGGATTTGCTACGAAACGCAAATTAAAGATTCTAGCCGCGCGAGGAAAAAGCATGGCTCAGCAAGTCTCTGGCTTGGCTGGAGTAGGTGCTAACCAGTGACAGGATCAGCATGAAGGTTTCCGCTCTCATTCCTACCTACAACCGCCGAAACTATATCTTCCGGGCGATTGATAGTGTGCTAGCGCAAACGGTGCCGGTGGACGAGATCATCGTGGTGGATGATGGTTCCACGGATGGGACCTTGGAAGCGATTGGCAGCGTTTACGGACCCGAGGTGAAGGTGGTTAGACAGGAAAACATGGGGGTTTCGGTAGCGCGGAAACGGGCGATTGATGAGGCGCAGGGCGAATGGGTGGCGTTTTTGGATAGCGATGATGAATGGCTTCCGGAACGAAATGCCGCGTTTCTGAGAGCCGTCTCGATTGTTCCTCCTAAAGTGGCGTTGATCTTTGGCGATACTCGCTTTGTGACCGATCAAGGAAAGGGAACCACAGTGTTCGGCGAGAATACATTGTTGATCGACCATGGCCCACAAGTATTTGACAACCCCTTGTCACAGTTGCTTTGGGCGGCCGATCGCACACGACCGGCTGTGATTCAGTCGAGTTTTATCCGAAGATCGGTATTGACGGAGCTGCGCTGTTTCAGTGAAGGATTGCATCATGCAGAGGATCTCCTCGCTACCCTGCAGATCGCGAGTCGGTACTCCTTCGCCGCGATCTCTCCAGTAGTCACTAACCTCTATAGAACGTCAGACCTGACCCAAACCTCGCTTGAATTGAAGTGGAACGAATGGGACGACAATAGAAGAGCCCAATTACTTGCATATGCGCTTGCCGCACGCACTACTGGCGCTAAGGAGTGGGGGACGCTCTACGCGGATGCCGTGCGGGGCTTTTGCAAATGGCGGGCGCAGAGAGGTTTGCCAATTCGAGGGCTGGCGCTAGAGCAATTCAGATTTGGCATTTCAATTCGGTCCATCGCCTTTTTCTGCGGGGCCATGCTTGGCACTCATTTCTTTCGCGTGGGATTTGCTGCCAAGCGCAAGCTAAGGAGCTCTACCAGCGGGCGGAGACACCTGGTGAAGCAACCGCTTTTCGCTGACAACTTCCGTGCGGGTAATGGTTCCGTTCCCGCGCTCGAAGGAGCCCGTGAGATAAGATGCAATATCGCATTCCAAAACGCATCATCCAGACCGGAAAGCAGGTTGAGCAGCCATTGGACCTTCGGGCTATGGTTGCGAATGTCAAACTGCTCAACCCGGACTACGAATATCTATTCTTTGACGACGAAGGCGTAAGAAAGTTTATCGATCAGGAATTCTCGCAGTACCGTGAAGTCTTTGATTCCTTTCGCCTTCCCATTCAACGATACGATTTCTTCCGATACTTGGCAGTCTATCGCTACGGCGGGTTCTATCTTGACTTGGACATCATGCTGGCCTCTGGCCTCTCAGGCCTCTTGGAGCATGACTGCGTGTTTCCATTTGAAGGACTCACTTTGAGTCCGTTTCTGCGCGCCCACCATAAGATGGATTGGGAAATCGGGAACTACGCATTTGGGGCAGCACCTGGGCATCCGTTTCTCGCGGCGGTAATCGAAAACTGTGTGAGAGCGCAAAAGGAACCCGGCTGGGTCAAACCCATGATGCGTGGGTTACCGCTTCTGTTCAGAGATGAATTTCTGGTTTTAAATACGACCGGGCCCGGATTGCTTTCCCGAACTCTAGCCGAGAATACGGAGCTGGCGCAGATCGGTTACAGTTCTTTTCCCTGACGATGTGTGTGACGTTGGCAACTGGAACCGCGTTCGGTGATCTTGGCCTTCATTTCATGGAAGGTTCCTGGCGGACCCGAAGCAGCCATGCCCGCAGGCGGTTGGCGCAGTACTGGGAAAATTGGAAAATGCGAGGGCTGCTGAAACAAAGCCGTAAGCTCGGGAAAACAAGGCAAGTACCCGTCGCAGACTCCGGCGTGCGGAGAGCCATGCCAAGGAAAACTTCGAAGCCTTTGGTATCAATTCTCATCCCAGCCTTTAACGCACAGGAATGGATAGCCGGCGCGATCCGCTCGGCGATGGCACAAACTTGGGAATCCAAGGAGATCATTGTCGTTGACGACGGTTCCAGCGATCAGACGCTGAGAATTGCTCAGCAGTTTGAGTCGGCGAAGGTCCACGTAGTCACTCAAAAGCAGCAGGGGGCAGCCGCCGCTAGAAACAAAGCGTTCTCTCTCAGCCAGGGAGATTACATTCAGTGGCTTGACGCAGATGATCTTTTGGCGCCTGACAAGATTGAAAAGCAGATGGACGCTTTGGAGCGTTGTGGAAGCAAGCGGACGCTGCTTTCCTCGGCCTGGGGGAAATTCATCTACCGATACTATCGGGCGGAGTTCACTCCAACCGGGCTGTGGCGCGATCTGTCTCGTTTGGAATGGCTGCTGTGCAAGTTGGGAGACAACGTTTACATGCAGACCGCTTCGTGGCTTGTCAGTCGCGAGCTGACCGAAGCTGCCGGTCCTTGGGACACGAGGCTGTTGGGAGATGATGATGGCGAATACTTTTGCCGAGTGCTTCTGGCAAGCGATGGCGTCCGATTCGTGCCCGAATCGAAGGTGTTATTACCGTGGGCCAGGGTTAGCTTTCCGTAGCTTGAGCTACATCGGCCGATCCAGCCGAAAACTTGAAGCCCATTGGCTCTCCATGCAAGCTCACATACGTATCTGCGTTCGTTAGAAGACAGTGAGCGGGTTCGGGAAGCTTGTGTGACATACCTGCGAACTTCCGTGATTCACTTCTATCCGGAAAGGCTTGACATTGTTCAGCAGGCGAGGGAGATGGCCAGGAGTTTGGGAGGAAACTTGGGAACGCCGGGCCTATCTTGGAAGTACTCCTGGATCAAGAAAATCTTTGGTTGGCATATCGCTAAGAGTGGTCAGCAATTGATCCTAAAAACTAGGTGGACGGCAGGAAAAACCTGGGATCACACGGTCTTTTGCATTGACAATCTATGTGCCTGGCTTAGACAAAGTACTTCTCATGTTGTAGCGAGAGCTAAAGGCCGCTATCAACGGACGACAGCCCAGCAGTTTTGCCGGCGGCCCTTTGCGGTCAATCCTCGCCCTCCGATTGTTTCCTTTACGTTCGATGATTTCCCACGGTCGGCCTTGTTGACCGGCGGCGCAATTCTACGGTCTTTTGGAGTGGCGGGAACCTATTATACGTCTCTGGGTCTTATGGGAAAGCAAACGCCAACTGGGACGATGTTCCTGGCGGAGGATCTGAACGCAGTGCTGGAACAAGGGCACGAGTTAGGATGCCATACCTTCGGCCACTGTCACGCCTGGGATACGAATCCCAGTGTGTTCGAGGATGCAATAGTTCAGAACCAGCAAGCTCTGAGTGAATTTATTCCCGGGGCGTCTTTCAAGACCTTGTCCTACCCTATCAGCGTGCCACGTGCGCAGACGAAGCAGAGAGTATCAAAATACTTTGCGTGTTGCCGATGCGGAGGGCAGACTTTCAATGCTGGAGAAGCAGACCTTAACTACCTTTCCGCCTATTTCCTTGAACAGAGCCGCGACAATCCTGATGCGGTTAAACGTCTGATCGACCAGAATTGCCGGGCGGGAGGGTGGCTCATTTTTGCGACTCACGATGTCGACAATGACCCTACCCCCTGGGGGTGTACTCCCGAGTTCTTTGAGGATATTGTGCGCTACTCGGTAAATTCAGGTGCGCGGATACTGCCAGTTTTTAGAGCCTATGAAGCCCTGCGGACCGGATGGTCCCATGATTTCGAAGAGAATCGACAGAAGCCGCACGATCAGAAAGATCCAGCTCATCCGGTCGCCGACGCGTATCTGACTTCACACGACCACAAGGGTGTTTCAAAGACCTGATGGCCCTCATCATTCGAATCGATGTTGACCGACCCTACGGCAGGCGTCCTCTTGCGCGTCATCTTCTCAGCCGGCTGAGTTCGGATTTATATTTTCCGAAGGTCGCTGGATTTGGATTCCTCGCCGAGCTGCAGACCATGTTGAATTGGCTCAACGAGAGGAGCGCACGCGCCTATGTCTTCTTTCGTCGTTGCACGCTTCCTTCTGCACCGGTCCTTGAACTGTTAGACGTGGGTCGCCACGAAATAGGATTGCACCTGGAAAATTCTCGTTCAATCGCCACCTTTCAACAAGAGAAGGAAATTCTTGAGCATCACGTAGGGAGAAAAGTGTTGGCGGTATCCAAGCATGGCTCCGGTGGTGGAAAATTTGGGTTGCATCACTATGCCCCCTATGAGCCAGAAAAATATGTAGAGTGGGCCCAGCGTGTTTCCATGCGACTGTTCCTGGGGAATCTGCAAGATCCAACAGTCGAGCCGACGAGGAACGGTGATGCGGTGTTGGTATTCCCATCTGCATTTTGGCTCGAACCGCATTGGAGGGATACCCAAACTTTCACGGTGAACTGGATGCTGGAACGGGCCCGCCAAAAAGACGTGGTTTTGCTAGTTCACCCCGAAAATATCCTGGCCCATGCCGGATTAAGCGCAGACTTTAAGACGCTTGTCGGAACCTTGGAATCAAAGGTGTTTTCGTGACCCGTCAGCCTCGTCAGAAAACGGTTCTCATGATGGCGTACTCCTACTATGAGTCGGATCCGCGGGTCATCCGTGAAGCCGAGGCGGCCATTGACGGAGGATTTGAAGTGGATTTCCTGGCGTTGCGGAGGACGGGTACGCTTCCGGCAGAGGTGGTTCGCGGTGTACATGTGATCCGCTTGAACCAGGACAAATATCGAGGAGGCGGGCGCCTCAGGTACCTCATCGAGTATCTGAAGTTCTTCCTCAGATGTTTTCTGAAGACCACGGATCTTTTCTTTAGACGGCGCTACGGCGTTATCCATGTTAACAACATGCCCGATTTCCTGGTCTTCACTACCATCATCCCAAGACTGTTCGGAACTAAAGTCATTCTCGACATCCACGACCCGATGCCCAATACGTTTGCGTCAAAATTCAAGGGGCGCGAGAATGGGTTCTTTTATCGAGTGCTTCTCTGGCAAGAACGGCTCAGCGCCGCGTACTGTAACCAGGTGATTACGGTGCATCACCCAGTCAAGGATGGCATTCTAGTAAAGCATGGCTTGAAACCTGATTCAATCAAGGTCATTGCCAACTTCGCTGACGACGAGCTCTTTCCACTTCGGAAGTTTGTCAACAGCAATCACAAGGTTCGATTCGTATTTCACGGTACCATCCTCGAGCGTTCAGGACTCAGGATCTTGATGACGGCTTTGACGCAAGTGCGTCACCAGGACCGGATCCTGATTAAAATCATTGGCGAGGGAGATTTCAGCCAGTCTTTGAAGGACATCATTCAATCGGCGCAGCTGAGCCACATGGTCGAGTTTGACAACCATAGTTACTCCGCTCATTCGATTTCTGGACGCATCGATGATTGTGACGTTGGGCTGGTGCCACTCGAGGTTTCTTCTGTCACTGACTACGCCCTGCCGTTGAAATTGCTGGAATACATTTCGTTGGGACTTCCAGTCGTGAGCGTTCGAAACAACGCAATCTCTTACTACTTCAAAGAGGAGGACTGTATCTTCTACGAATGGAATGATCCCCAATCGCTGAGTACTGCCTTGGATCGCATCGCCGAAAATCCCGACCTTCTCAACTGCTACCGGCAGCGTTCTGTGGCTCTGCGCGAACGATTTTCATGGGCAGGCGAGAAGAGAAAATATCAGGCATTGCTCAACCAACTCGCAGGTGCTAACTAATGCCGTGTGCAAGAGCTGGACGCCGTCATGGATGACATTTCTTTGGACATGAGAACAACGGTACAGAAGAGCGTCGAGAAGGTTGCACGCTGGGTCGAGGATCATGACTACCGCGCTTACGACCCTGGCGACGGTGACCTTTCCTTTCTTCGCTACTTTACGCTTAACACTCACTTCATGAGGCGGCTTTTGACCGGGGCTGTCCTAAGGGTTCCATTTCATATCAGGCCATGGATCGGCATTCGGCCGCACCGGTCCACGAAAGGGATGGGTTACATGGGGTGGGGCTATGTGAAGCTTTACGCCCTGACCGGAACCGAGGACTACCGCCGCCGCGCTGAGTTCTGTTTGGACTGGCTGATCGAGAATCGTTCTGCGGGCTACGAACAATATTGCTGGGGCAACCATTTCGCATTTTCAACCCGATCAGGAACCATACCGCGTCACATGCCCACGATTGTTTGGAGCAGCCTGATCGGTCTGGCCTTTTTGGAGGCCTACGAGGTGCTCGGCAATGCCAGGTACTTGGAAGTGGCCGCAAGTACAGCCGAGTGGGTGAAGAAGCTGCCGCGTGAGGAGACTGACCGCGGATGTTGCCTTAGTTATGTCGCCTTCCGGCAGAGTTCAATTCACAACTCAAACATGTTGGGCGCGGCTTTGCTGGCACGGGTTGCGGTTCACACCAAGGACCGCCACGCTTTGCAGTTGGCTCATGACGCCATGAGGTACAGCTGTGAGCGGCAAAATGCCGACGGCGCGTGGTTTTACGGAGAGGAACCAAAATATCACTGGATCGACAATTTTCACACGGGCTACAATTTAGACTGTCTCAAGCGTTATATCGATAGTACCCTCGATCGGAAATTTGAGCCCGACCTCCGGCACGGCTACCAGTATTTCAAAAGTCACTTCTTTGAACTTGACGGATGTCCCAAGTACTACCATGACAAAGCCGGCCCCATAGACATTCAGTGTGCCGCTCAGGCGATCGACACTCTGGCATTCTTTTCCGACACCGATCCCGACTCTCTCGCCTTGGCCGCGAAGGTTGCTGGGTGGACGATCGACAACATGCAGGCGCAGGATGGTCATTTTTATTATCGCGACTTGGGTTGGAAGAAAGTGAAGACGCCGATGTTTCACTGGGGGCAGGGCACCATGTTCAAGGCGTTGGCCCATCTGTTGAGCAAAATGAATCAGCAAGCAGCGCAGAGCGCAGCCTCGTGCCGCATATAATGGATTGACTCGCGGATAATCGTGCCCGGTATACCCTGCTTGCGGCGAGCCGCAAGAACACAGTGACAATCCACGTCATAAATCCGCTGGCGGACGAGCGTTGGGATGGCCTGGCCGCCAACCATCCCCATGCCTCGGCGTTTCATCAGCGAGGTTGGCTCGAGGCATTAGCTCGTACCTATGGTTACAAGCCGTTGGTACTAACCAGCGCCTCTGCCGGCCAGCCCTTGAGCGATGGCATGGTTTTGTGCCGCGTCTCCAGTTGGATTACCGGTACTCGCCTGGTATCTCTGCCCTTTGCCGACCATTGCGAGCCCCTGTTGAACGGCCCTGGGGATTCTGCGGAGTTCATGAGCCGCCTGCGCGAGGAATGCGACCGCCAAGCGCTGGCGTTACGTGGAACTGCGGCCCTTGTCCGGCGCTCCCGAGGCAGGGAATGGCTTACGGCCGAGCGGTTCGTATTGGATCCACGAACTTGATACCAGGCCTAGTCTAGAGCAGATTTTTGAGGGACTGCACAAGAACTCTTTTCGCAGAAAGATTCACCGGGCGGAGAAGGAACAGCTTTCCTATGAGGTAGGCAACTCGCAATCTCTGCTGGCTGAATTCTATCGGTTACTGCTGGTAACTCGAAGGCGCCATCTTTTGCTTCCGCAGCCCCGCACCTGGTTCAAAAACCTGGTCGAGTGTCTGGGCGACAAAGTTCAGATCGGCGTGGCTCGCAAGGATGGGGTTGCGGTCGGGGCGATGCTGACCCTCCGGCATCAGTCGTCTATCGTCTACAAATATGGCTGCTCAGACGACCACTTTCACAAATCTGGCGTGATGCCGTTCTTGTTTTGGAAGCTGGTCGAGGAAGCCAAAGCAACGAGAGTGGAGAGAATTGACTTTGGCCGCACCGACTTGGACAACGAAGGTTTGATTCGGTTCAAAGACAGGTTGGGAACCACCAGAAAGCTGATGACCTACTACCGCTACAGCAACGGAAAAGAACAGAAAGCCATGACCGGCTGGAGGTCGCGAGGATTCCTCGGTTTCTGCTCCATTCTTCCGGACACGCTATTTACAACCGCTGGTGGCGTCCTCTACCGCCACATCGGCTAGCCGGGACGGACCACTGCCTACATGATTTTTCAAGAAACCAAGCTGCCAGGGGTATTTGAGATCCAGCTCGAGCTGAAATCCGACGAGCGCGGGTTCTTTGCCCGCTCCTGGTGCCTGAAGGAATTTGAAAGTCATGGTCTGAATCCCAAACTGGCGCAGTGCAGCGTTTCCTTCAACGCGCGAAAGGGAACTCTGCGCGGCCTCCATTATCAGGATGCGCCTTACGGAGAGGCCAAACTGGTGCGTTGCACCACAGGTTCCGTATACGATGTCGTTGTCGACCTGCGACCCCAATCGCCGATGTTCAAGAATTGGGTCGGAGTGGTGCTAACGGCAGAAAAACGCAACATGTTGTATGTGCCCGAGGGTTGCGCTCACGGATTTCTGACCCTGGAAGACGCAACCGAAGTTTTCTATCAAATTTCGGAGTTCTACCATCCGGAATTGTCTCGCGGAGTGCGTTGGGACGACCCCGCATTCCAGATTATTTGGCCGGGAACCGGTGCAAGTGATTTCCGAACGCGACCGTACTTATCCTGACTTCGAATCAGTGCAATGCGCCTCCTAAACGAACTCGACAGGAAAGACACAACCGAAATCGGGCGGGAATTACACCGCTTTGCGGCAGAGCTTTATCCCATCTGCCGCAGCATCACCGGGGATGGAATTCGCCGGACTTTGGCCATGATCCAGGAGCGGATTCCGCTGCAGATTTCCGAAGTGCCAAGCGGAACTCCGGTCTTCGACTGGACGGTTCCCCAGGAGTGGAACATCCGCGATGCCTATATAAAGGATTCCAGTGGAAAGCGGGTCGTCGACTTCCAGCCAGTCGCAACCTGCACGTTTTGAATTACAGCACGCCGGTTCGGGCGACCATGCCACTGAGCGAACTCAAGCCGCATCTGTTTACTCTGCCCGACCATCCCGACTGGATTCCTTACCGGACCTCGTACTACCAGGCCAACTGGGGATTCTGCCTGACACACAAGCAAATGTTGGCGCTCGAGGACGGCGAGTACGAAGTGTGTATCGACTCCACTCTCGAAAACGGCCATTTGACTTACGGAGAATGTTATCTGCCGGGTCACTCTACTGACGAAGTCCTGATTTCATGCCACGCTTGTCATCCCTCGTTGGCGAATGACAATCTTTCAGGCCTGGCGGTGGCTACGGCTTTGGCCGAGTTTTTATCCAAACGCGATCTTCGCTACTCCTATCGCTTCCTATTCATTCCCGGGACGATCGGCGCCATTACCTGGCTGGCGCGCAATCAGGAGACCGTCGGACGCGTCCGGCATGGATTGGTTCTGACAGGGATCGGAGATGCAGGCGCCTTCCACTACAAAAAGAGCCGCCGGGGAAATGCAGAGATTGACCTGGCGATGACACACGTGCTCCGACACACTGCTCCGGCATCTCAAGTTCTGGAATTCTCGCCCTACGGTTATGACGAGCGGCAATACTGCTCGCCGGGTTTCAATCTCCCGGTGGGATGCCTGATGCGCAGCGTATGGGGGACATTCCCGGAATACCACACCTCGGCTGACAATCTCGACTTCATCAAGCCGCAGTCATTGGCCGAGTCGTTGCGTTTGTGCACCGAGGTGCTGGATGTTTTGGAAGCCAATCGCCGATACCGCAACCTGAACCCTTACTGCGAGCCGCAACTGGGCAAGCGCAATCTTTATCGCCCCACAGGTGGCGAGGCCATCGGAACCGAGATCAACGCGCGGCTTTGGGTGCTCAATCTTTCCGATGGAGAACACACTCTGCTCGACATTGCTGAGCGCTCCGGTCTGCTGTTTTCGGCCATCCTCGACGCCGTCTCGCTGTTGTGCGAAGGCGGTCTGCTGGCGGTTGTGCCGGAACGGACCGCGGCATCGCCTGACCCGGTCTCGTTTTCAGTTTCCTAAAGGTTAGCGTCCATGAAAATCCTGTTAACCGGACATAGAGGCTATATCGGAGCTGTCGCAGGCCCCATGTTGCAGGCCGCCGGCCATGAGGTCATCGGCCTCGACGCGAACTTGTTCGAGGGCTGCGAGTTTGGTGAGCCGGCTCCACGGATTCCTGAAATCCGGAAAGACCTTCGCGATCTGACGCAAGAGGATCTCGCTGGTTTTGACGGCGTGTTTCATCTCGCCGCCTTGTCGAACGATCCGCTGGGCGACCTCGATGCTGATCTCACCTATGATATCAACCATCGTGCCTCGGTCCGGCTTGCCAGGCTAGCCAAAGCGGCCGGTGTGAAACGGTTTGTGTTCTCTTCTTCGTGCAGTACCTATGGCGCCGCAGGGGATGTATTTCACGATGAAACCGCAGCGCTCAATCCGGTGACGCCCTATGCCGAGTCCAAGGTGTGGGCGGAGCGCGACATCGCGCCGCTGGCCGACCAGAATTTCAGTCCGACCTTCATGCGAAATGCCACCGCCTATGGCGTTTCTTCAAGCTTGCGCCTGGACATCGTTTTGAACGACCTGGTGGCGGCCGCATACACCACCGGCCGCGTGTACATCAAGAGTGACGGCACTCCCTGGCGGCCAATCATTCACATTCGTGACATTGTCGCCGCCGCTATCGCCGCGCTGGAAGCGCCGCGTGAAGCCATTCACAATCAGACCTTCAATGTCGGCGTGACCGAGGAAAATTATCGCATCCGTGAACTGGCGGACATTGTTGCCGAAACCGTGCCCGGCTGCCGGATCGAGTATGCTCCCGGCGGTGGGCCCGACAAACGTTGCTATCGCATCACCTGTGACAAGATTCGCCGCATGTTGCCCAGCTTCCGGCCGCAGTGGACCGCCCGCAAAGGAGCGCAGGAACTGTACGACGCGTATCGTGCTGCCGGGCTCCGCGCTGAAGACATGCAGCAGGGCCGTTACGTTCGCATTAACCATATCCAGCGATTGCAGAAGGCCGGGAAGCTGGATGCATCCCTGCGCTGGAGCGGACAGCCGGCAGAGGCGGTTGCGAATGCCTGAAGCGAAAACTGCAGAGCCGACGACTGCCACACTCCCGCTGGAAGTCAAGCGGCAAGCCGCAGCCGGAGTATGCCGCTTTTGCGGCGCCGGTCTGCAACGGACTTTTGTTGACTTGGGGATGTCCCCGCTCTGCGAAACCTATCCCTCGGCCGAACAATTGAATCGGGGGAAACTTACTATCCGTTGCACGTCTATGTGTGCGAGGAATGCTTGCTGGTGCAACTGGAGGAATACGAGTCGGCTGAGAATATCTTCGGCGACTACGCTTATTTCTCGTCTTATTCCGATTCATGGCTCAAACACGCCGAGAAATACTGCCAGAAGATGATTGCGCGGTTCGGCCTGAATAGCGGGAGCCTCGCGGTGGAAGTTGCCAGCAACGATGGCTACCTGCTGCAATATTTTGTGCAACGCAACGTGCCGGTACTCGGAATCGAGCCCGCGGCGAACGTAGCCAAGGTCGCGGTGGAAAAGGGAGTTCCCACGTTGGTGGAGTTCTTCGGCACCAGACTCGCGAAGAAACTGGCCGCCGAAGGCCGCACCGCTGACCTGGTTCTCGGCAATAACGTGCTCGCCCAGGTTCCCGATCTGAATGACTTTGTGGAAGGCCTGAAGATTCTGCTGAAGCCGCATGGGGTCTTGACCCTGGAGTTTCCTCACTTGCTGCGGCTGATTGAGCTCAACGAGTTCGATACGATTTATCACGAGCACTTTTCCTATTTCTCCTTGCTGACCACGGTTCGTATTCTGGAAGCTCATGGCCTGAGAGTGTTCGACGTGGAAGAGCTGCAGAGTCATGGCGGTTCGCTACGAGTGTTTGCCTGCAGGAGCGAAGATCAGACCCATGGCACTCGGCCAGGCGTCAGCAAGGTGTTAGCTGACGAGGAGCGCGCCGGGCTGACCACGCTCGCTGCCTACGAGGGTTTCGCGCAACAAGTGAAGCGAACCAAGTAGGAGCTAGTAGAGTTCTTGCTGGCTGCTGCGCGGCAAGGGAAATCGGTCGCCGGGTACGGTGCGCCGGGTAAGAGTGCGACCCTGTTGCACTACTGTGGTATCGGAAAAGATTTGATTGAGTACACTGTGGACCGCAGCCCTTACAAGCAGGGCCGATTTCTTCCGGGCAACCACATCCCGATTTATCATCCCGACCGGATTCGCGAGACCAAGCCAGACTACGTCGTCATTCTGCCCTGGAACCTGAAAGACGAAATCATGGGGCAGTTGCAATTCATTCGAGAATGGGGTGGCCGCTTCGTGGTGCCGATCCCCAAGTTGACAATCTCCTAGGGCGGGAGGAATCCAATGAACATCTACGTAGATTCCAAGATGAGCGATGATCGCCGCCGCATGGAACTGTACCGGGGAAGCATTTTTGTCCATTCACCCAGCCCCAGCGCCCTGGAGTTGTGCCGTCTGGCGCGCGAATTGGTGGAGGCAGCGTTTCGCCCGCTGGATCCGCTGAGGGTGCATGAAAGCCTGCCGGCGGAGAAGTGCGCTGAGATCCTTGCTGTTGCCAAGCCCAAATTCATTCATCATCCGGACGCCAAACGGCACATTCGCGGAATGCTGTCAGAACTGGGTTGCGACCTCGAGAAGACCTATTTCGATGTACCGCGTCTGCGCACCGCGTTTCCCGGCGACTATTTGAAGTCAGGCATTGCCTATGCCTTTCACGCTCATCGAGACACCTGGTATTCGGCGCCGTTTTGCCAGATCAATTGGTGGATGCCGGCTTACGAAGTACAGGCCGACAACTGCATGGCACTCCATCCGCGCTACTTTAGTCAGCCCATCAAGAATGGTTCGAGCCAGTACAACTACCATAAGTGGAATGCGGAAAGCCGGCACAATGCGGCTCAACACGTCAAGGTAGACACTCGAGTGCAGCCGCATCCCGAGGAACCCATCGAGTTGGAGCCTGAAATTCGAATGGTTTGTCCGGTGGGAGGAGCTTATCAATTCTCCGCTGCGCAGTTACATTCCACTGCGCCCAACACGTCCGGAGTGGCGCGTTACAGCGTAGACTTTCGCACCGTCCATCTCGACGATGTGCTGAACCGCATCGGAGCAGCCAATATCGACTCCGCCTGCACCGGTACCACCATGGGCGACTACCTCAAAGGAACTGACCTATCACACCTCCCCAAAGAAGCAATGGCGTTGTACCTGGATGGCACGGAGACCGAATACGCGTTGTCTCCAGCAGCACGCTAACGATACTTGCGATGACGACAATTGCGAAAACTGACGGCCTGATGAGTGGCGGGCGGAGGGGGCGGTTATGAAAGTTGTACTGTTTTGTGGCGGCGCAGGAATGAGGCTCCGGGGCTACTCGGAGGATGTTCCGAAACCCATGGTGACCATCGGCTCGCGGCCGGTGTTGTGGCATGTCATGAAGTACTACGCACATTTCGGCCACAAAGACTTCATCCTTTGCCTCGGCTACAAGGCCAACGTGATCAAGAACTATTTCCTCGAATACGAGGAGTCTGTCTCCAACGACTTCGTCTTCTCTCAGGGCGGCCGGAAGTTGGACTTCATGCAGCGCGATATCGACGACTGGAAGATCACCTTCCTCGATACCGGGTTGCACTCCACCATTGCAGACCGCTTGCGAATGGTCGAGCCACATCTCAATGGGGAGGAAATGTTCCTCGCCAACTACAGCGACGGCCTCACCGATTTCCCGTTGCCCAAGATGATTGAGAATTTTCCCGGCGCGACAGCTATGCTTCGTTTCTGTCAGTGCAACCCCGAACTAGCAGCTTGGACACGGTTCACCTCGCCGAAGACGGTTCTGTCCGTGGCATCAAATGCATGAAGGACTCCAACATCTGGGTGAATGGAGGCTATTTTGTCCTGCGTAAAGACATCTTTCGATATATCAAGCCGGGCGAAGAGCTGGTGTACGAACCTTTCCAACGGATGATTTCCGAACAGAAAGTCTGGTCGCAGCGTTACGATGGCTTCTGGCAGTGCATGGATACTTTCCGGGACAAGCAACTGTTGGACGAGTTGGAGGCTTCCGGTTCGGCCCCGTGGTGTTTGTGGAAGAACGGCCAGAATGGCCACCAGGCGGCGCGAGCGATCGTATGATGAAGCTGAATCTTCCGGCAAAAGCCAAAGATCCTTTCGTTGTCCTTTGCCTGGGAGCGCACTCCGACGACATTGAAATTGGCTGCGGCGGCGTTCTGTTACATCTTAAGAAAGGCACTGCCCCAGTTGAAATTTCACTGGGTGGTCTTCAGCGCCGCCGGCGCCCGCGGCCGCGAGGCCACCAAGGCTGCCGAGTTGTTCACCGCCGGCTGTGAAAAGCATCTCGTCCTCAAGGACTTTCGCGATGGCTTTCTGCCCTACAGCGGCGGAGCGGTGAAGGACTTATTCGAAGAACTAAAAGGCGGGGTGAACCCTGACCTGATTTTCACCCACTGGCAAGGCGATGCCCACCAGGACCACCGATTGATCTCCGAGCTTACCTGGAACACTTTTCGCAACCATTTGATTCTGGAATACGAGATTCCGAAATACGACGGCGATATGGGCCGTCCCAATGTGTTCGTGCCATTGGAAGCGCCCCTCTATCAGCATAAGGTGGACTATCTGTTGGAAGCGTTTGAATCCCAGCGCGGCAAGCCCTGGTTCGCGCCGGAAACTTTTCTGGGGCTGATGCGAATTCGCGGCATGGAATCGAACTCGCCCAGTGGTTACGCCGAAGCGTTCCACGCCCGGAAGCTGGTGGTGCAGTAGTGCGGATCAGCGTTATTTTGTGCACTTACAACCGCTGCCAGTACTTAAGAAGAGTACTGGATAGCATCGCGGGCTCCGTGCTGCCAGAGTCAGTCGAATGGGAAGTACTGGTCGTCGATAACAACTCGAACGACCAGACGCCAGATGTGGCGAAGGAATTCGCGGTCCGATGTTCGGGACGTTTTCGCTACATATGCGAGCCACAGCAAGGGAAGTCGTTTGCATTGAACACTGGAATTCGCGAGTCGCGAGGTGATGTTCTCGCTTTTGTCGATGACGATGTGACGGTAGAGCCAACTTGGTTGTGGAATCTGACTAAAGCCCTAGAAAATGGTGAGTGGGCCGGAACGGGAGGACGAACGCTGCTGGCGGAAAGCTTTTCACCGCCGCGTTGGTTATCGCTGTCGGGTCCGTACAGTTTGGGAGGCGTGCTGGCGGCTAAGTTCGATTTGGGCGACGAACCTTGCGAGCTCGACAATCCACCCTATGGCGCCAACATGGCGTTTCGCAAGCAGATGTTTGAGAAGTACGGCCTCTTCCGCACAGACCTGGGTCCCAGTCCTGATGCTGAAATACCACGGCCCAACGAGGACACCGAGTTCGGTCGCCGCTTAATGGCAGCCGGAGAGCGCCTGCGGTACGAACCATCAGCCGTGGTCTACCACCCGGTGCCGAAAAACCGCCTTAACAAGGAATATTTCCTGGGATGGTGGTTCGACTTCGGGCGAGCTGCAATCCGTGAGGTTGGTAGGCGTCCGAATATTTGGGGAATCCCACGACGCTACTTCACCATCTCGAAGACGTCTGGCATTCTCGTGGTGAGAGCGTTGCGCTGGATGGCAACCTTGCATTCGCCAACTAGATTCTTCCGGAAGTGCCGGGTTTGGGCGACAGCTGGGCAAATCATCGAAATCAACCAGCACTGGCGCGAGGTGAAGAGGCCGGTCATCAATGCAACCCAGAAAAGAAGTAAGGAATGCAATGTCCGACCGTAAAGCCAAGCTTGATTGTCCCAGCCTCGGGGCTGCGTGATGCAAACTCCGGCCGAGCGGAGGACCGTGACGGAATCAGCGGGAATTGACCGTTCCATGAGCGTAACGGTGATTCTCTGTACTTACAATCGCTGCCAAATCCTGGCAAAGGCACTGGAAAGCGTTGCTGCGCTCAAGCTTCCCGAATCCGTCGAGTGGGAAGTTCTGGTGGTTGACAACAATTCACGCGACCAGACGCGCAGGGTGGTCGAGGGTTTTGGCCTCCGGTATCCCGGGCGCTTCCGGTACCTTTTCGAGTCAAAACAAGGCAAATCGCATGCCCTCAGCGCCGGAATTGAGGAAGCTCGGGGCGATATTCTTGCCTTCATGGATGATGACGTAACCGTGGAGCCGATGTGGCTGCAGAACCTCACTGCGCATTTGGACAAGGGGGAATGGGTCGGCGCAGGAGGGCGCATTGTTCTACAGTGGCCCTCTCCGCTTCCCGCCTGGCTGTCGACCGCGGGCCCGTACGCGCGCTGTCCCTTCCCCGATTTCGACGAAGGGCAGGAGGCCAAAGAACTCATTCGGCCTCCATTCGGCACCAACATGGCCTTTCGAAGAGCCATGTTTGAGAAATACGGTGGGTTTCGCACGGATCTGGGGCCAAGCGCCACCCGCGAAATCCCCTGTCCCAACGAGGACATCGAGTTCGGTCGCCGGTTGTTGGACGCGGGAGAGCGCCTGTATTACGAGCCGTCGGCTGTCGTACACCATCCTGTGGCGCAGGAACGGATCAGCAAAGGGTATTTCCTCAACTGGTGGTTTGACGAAGGCCGCGCTCGACATCCGAGCATTCGGGGTTCGTCCCGGTACCAAGTGGTACATCGGGGGAATTCCACTGTATCTGCTTCGGAGCCTGGGGCTGTGGACGCTGCGATGGATGGTAGCGGTCGAGCCGCGCATGCGGTTTTATTTCAAGGTCGTGGTTTGGGGGAAAGTTGGAGGGATCGTCGAATGCTACCAGCAGTCGCGCGTGCGGAGAGTGGCGGTCAGGACGGAGCTGACATGAAGTTCTGCGAGTCTCGACGGCTGCAGGCACGGAGCCATGCCATCATTCCTGGCGGTTCCCACACCTATGCCAAAGGAGACGACGAGTTTCCGGAGGAATCCCCTGCATTCATCACGCACGGCAAGGGATGCCATGTGTGGGACGCTGACGGGAACGAGTTCATCGAGTACGGGATGGGACTCAGGTCTGTAACTCTGGGACACGCATTCGAGCCAGTAGTGGAGGCAGCTTACCGCCAGATGCAATTGGGGACCAACTTTACGCGCCCTGCGAGCATCGAGGTCGAGTTGGCGGAGGCGATGCTGCAGGTTATCGACGGCGCGGATATGGTGAAGTTCGCCAAGAATGGCTCCGACGTTACCACTGCGGCGGTCAAGTTGGCCCGAGCCTATACGGGACGGGACCTGGTCGCGATTTGCGGCGATCAACCGTTCTTCTCCACTGACGATTGGTTCATTTGTACGACCGAGATGGATGCCGGGATTCCTCGCGCGATCGCAGATCTGACTCTGAAATTCCGTTATAACGACTTGGAAAGTTTGCGAACGCTTGTTCGACCAGCATCCCGGCCGGATCGCCTGCGTGGTAATGGAGGCCGAAACCGCAACCGTACCCAATCCGGGCTATCTGAAGCAAGTGAAAGCATCTGTGCGAAGAGACAGGGTGCGGTGCTGGTCTTCGACGAGATGATCACGGGCTTCCGCTGGCATCTGGGAGGCGCACAGAAGTTCCACGGTGTCGTGCCGCATCTGTCCACCTTTGGCAAGGCTATGGGCAATGGGTTTGCGATCTCGGCCCTGGCTGGCAAACGGGAAATCATGCGGCTGGGCGGGCTCGACCATGACCAGCCCAGAGTTTTTCTGCTATCGACTACGCACGGAGCGGAGACCCACGCCTTGGCAGCATCGCTCGAAACCATACGGATTTATCGCGAGCAAAGCGTAATAGAATTCTTGTGGAGGCAGGGAGAGCGGCTGCGCACACTCATAAACGCAGTCGATATGCGGAGAACCAGCTCGAAGGATTTCTTTAGAGCTCCTGGGGCGGCCATGTAACCTTGTTTTCGCGACCCTCGACCAGGACCGCAAGCCTTCGCAGGCGTACCGCACATTGTTTCTGCAGGAAATGATCCGGCGAGGAGTGATTACGCCCCATCCTTTGTTGTGAGTTTCTCGCACAGCGACGCGGATATCGAGCAGACCGCGGAAGCCGTCCATGAGGCCCTTGTGGTTTATCGCAAGGCGCTGGAGGACGGCATCGACAAGTATCTGGCGGGGCGTCCCGTAAAGCCCGTGAACCGCGAGTACAACTAGCGACGGGAAGAAGATTTGATTCGATGAGAGAACAACTGCGGGAGTTATACCGGTATCGGGAGCTGCTCTACATGATCGCGTATCGCGATATCAAGGTTCGATACAAGCAGTCGATCATGGGATTTATGTGGGCGGTCCTGATGCCGATCCTTATCGTTATGGCCGGCGTGGTGGTCCGTTACGCCTATGCTTTGGCCGCACACACGCCGCTGAAGACAGCGGATATCGCCAGCGTAGCAGTGAAGTCGCTTCCCTGGGCATTTCTCGTTTCCAGCATTCGCTTTGCCTGTCTACAGCCTCATTCCAACAACAAGGAATTGGTGACCAAGATCTATTTCCCGAAGGAGATCTTTCCCATTGCGGCGGTGATGGCCAGTTTTTTTGATCTCTTAGTCGCTCCTGCGCTCTCGTGGTCTTTTTGTTCGTGTCCAGGTCGGTTGGAGTCCATATCTCATTTGGATCCCTGTGCTGGTCTTGATTATGGTCCTTCTGGCTGCCGGAATCGGCATGATTGTATCTGCCGCCAGTCTGTTCTTCCGCGACGTGAAATTCATCGTCGAAGTGCTACTCACGTTTGGAATTTTTTTCACTCCGGTTTTCTATGACGTTCGCATGTTCGGCGACAAAGGCAAATGGCTGTTGCTCAATCCGGTCAGCCCGTCCTGGATGGGTTCAGCGCTGTATTACCCGCCATCAGTCGCCGGACCTGCCCTGGTTGGCGTACAGCTTCTTTTTTGCCGTAGTGTCCGTTCTGGGTGGATATGTCTTCTTTAAGCATCTGGAGCCGGCTTTTGCGGAAAGCATTTAACGGGGGAGACTGATGTCTGACGTCGCGCTCCGCATGGAGCACGTCTATAAGAAGTTTCGCAAGGGAGAGGTGTTCAACTCCCTGCGCGATCTTATACCCGCGCTGACGGGAAAAATGTTCCGCCAGCAGGAGCTAAGCGAGAACGACAAGCGGGAATTCTGGGCTTTGCAGGACATCTCGTTTGAAGTGAAGCGCGGAGAGGCGCTCGGAATCATTGGCCACAACGGCGCGGGCAAGAGCACCATCTGAAAATTCTCAGCCGGATCATGAAGCCGACCAAGGGCAGCATGGCAGTCAATGGACGGCTCTCCGCGCTGATTGAGGTGGCGGCGGGCTTTCACCAGGACCTCACCGGCAGAGAGAACATTTTTCTCAACGGAACGATCCTCGGCATGACAAAGCGGGAGATCGAGTCGAAGCTCGACCAGATCATCGCCTTCTCCGGAATCGAGGAGTTCATCGACACGCCGGTGAAGCGCTATTCCTCGGGTATGTACGCCAGGCTGGGATTTTCGGTAGCGGCCCATGTGGATCCAGAAGTGCTGATCGTCGACGAGGTGCTGAGCGTGGGGGATTACGCTTTTCAGCAGAAATGCATCGAGCGCATGAAAGAAGTGATCCGCAGCGGCGCAGCTGTCTTGTTCGTCTCCCACAACCTTAGAACTATCGCCGATTTTTGTCACCGCTGCCTGCTGCTGGAGCGCGGACGGCTGGTGATGACCGGCTCGCCAAATGATGTCATACAGTCTTACATGAAGAGTACGCGGATCAGCAGTCATGACGATTCCAAGCCAGTCGAGGTCTCCCAGGTGCGGATACGTAACCGAGATGGAGAGAGCGTCCGGTTTGAGTCGGGGGAGACGGCGTGGGTTGACGTGGAGGTAATCGCCCGGCGCGCGTGCACGAAAATGGCAATTGTCTTATTTGTCAGGGATGAGTCCTATTATGAGGTGTTCAACACGTCCACAGAGCGGCTGGGCCTCGGCAGTTTCAATCTGGAGAGTGGCGAGACGTTCGATTGTACTTTCGAGCTTCAGTTGAACTTCGCCAACGGCGCCTTTCATCCCTTCGTCGCCGTATACCGTTACGATACTGAAACCCTCCTCGATCGGCTGGAAGTGGCCGCTCGTATCTACATTGGATCAGACAACGATGTGCGAGGCGCGGTCAACTGTTTCCCACGAGTGGTCCGGCATGAGGTCTTAAGGGCGACCTCCGGGGCGAATGTTTAAGGAGCAAGCAGTTTGACTGCTAACTTGATCTTTATTGGAATAGCTAGATAAGCGATGCACTTCCACGTTTCCACGATGTTGAGGCAGGACCAAGTTGAAGACGTGCTTCGCGACAAACAACTGGTCTTCCTCGTCGGCGCACCGCGGAGCGGGACGACTTGGCTACAATTATTGCTGTCGCGATCCCCGTCGGTGGTGACCGCTCAAGAGACAGATCTGTTCAACGTGTTCTTGCGCCCGATGGTGGTTGAATGGAACCGCTATCGAGAAACAGGTGAGCCGTTAAGCCTGACGGAAGTGCTGAGCGACGAGGAGTTCCGCACCTTGTTGCGCAGCGTCTCCGGCTTTGTCTTTGCCAAGATCGCACAAGCCAAACCTTCTGCCACCGTTGTCCTGGAAAAGACACCGAATCACGTTAACTGCTGGCGGGAAATTCTCGATCTGTGGCCCGACGCGCACTTTATCCACATTATTCGCGATCCCCGCTCGGTCGTTGCCTCGCTTCGTCATGCGTCGAAAACCTGGGGGCCGGCTTGGGGATCTTCCAGGATTTCGACGATCTGCCGAAAGATGGGTTAGGGACGTCACCGACGGCCGGCAAATTGGTTCGGCGACGCATAACTACCAGGAAATCACTTTTCAGGAATTGATTTTGGACGGTTCCGAGGCCTTGAGGCGGATCTTGAACGGGCTGGGAGTTCGGTCGAGTCTGGGTGAGTGCCAGCGATATGTTGACGAGTGCGGCATTGAGAATCTTAGAGCGGGGAAGCTCAATAACGCTCCTTTCGATCTGGCAAGAGCAGGCAAGTATCGGGTTCGAAAAGGTGCGACTGACAGTTGGCGCACAGAACTCTCGAAATGGGAAATTGCTCTCGTCGAGCGTTTGGCGGGGCCTCTAATGTCGGAGTTGGGATTCAAGTCCGTAAGTCGTAGCAAGATCATGTCAGTGCTCCTGGATTTGGGTAACACGGTCAAAGATGTCAGGAGGGCTGCAACGCGGCGGCTTCAGATGCTAGCAGAGCGCTGACTGGTTCGGGTGTGGTCGACAAATGCAAGCGCTGGTGATTCGGTTTCTGCGAGCCTGATTGCCAGCAGCCTTCGGCTCAGCGCCGGAACAGAACCAGCCCTTTCAGACTTGCAGACTCAGAGGTGTAATTTGGGATGACAAAGGACCCCGCAACGGAGACTCGAGAGGACATCCCTCCAGCCAAGTCGGTTCCGAACAAAACGCGCCTATTAGGGCGGATTCTGAGGAGCCTACTCTATGTCCTATACCTCGGAATCGTATTGGAGGCTGGAGCACGGCTCATCCTATGGCCCGGTCGCGTAGTTGAAAGGGTTGTCGGTCTGGACGATTCGACACGTCGTATCCTCTGGGTAAAGCATCACGTTCACGGCCAGCAGAAATTTGACTACGCTTATGAAACCTACGATTCGCTACGGGGTTGGGCCATGACCCCGAACGTGAGGAACGTGAGCGTAACCGATGGTACGATCCTGAACTCCAACTCGCGAGGCATCCGGGGTACGACTGAGTACGCCGAGCTCCGTCCGCTCGGCAAAAAAAGGATTGTGGTACTCGGTGATTCTTTTACATTCGGCAACGAGGTGGCGGACGACGAAACCTATGCGCATTATTTGGAAGGCCTGTTGCCGGATACGGAAGTGCTAAATCTTGGAGTTACCGGCTATGGCCACGACCAGATGTTGTTGTACCTTCAGCAAGAGGGAGTGAAGTACCGGCCCGACGTGGTGCTGCTGGGCTTCGTCTGGATTGACATGCACAGGAACGTCCAGGAGTTCCTTTTTTGCTCCAAGCCTCGGTTTGTGCTGCGGAATGGCAAGACAGTTTTGACCAATGTCCCAGTGCCACGTCCCGAGGAAGTTCTTCGGCAGGAAATCTACCGGTCGAAGCTCCTCGATCTCACCGAGATCCTATGGCATAAGTTCAACCTCAGGTTCGGATCTGAGCAGGAGCAGGCCCGCGAGCTTACTGCGGCTATCTTTGACGAAATGGTTGCCACCTGTCATCGGATTGGGGCGACACCCGTGTTCGCGTATCTGCCGATTACCGATGAGCTCTCTGATACGCAGGAGGCGATGTCAGCGAATGAGCAATTCTTGTCACAGTATTGTCAATCGAGGCAGGTTCTCTGTGTGTTTCTGCGTCCAGAATTCCTAGCGGCACGCAGGCGAGGGGTTGACCTGTATAACAAAGGTCACTGGCGGCCGTATGAGAATTTAATCGCAGCCCATGCCCTCAAAGACTTTCTCGTCGAAAAGGACTTGGTTTCGGCACCGGCGCAAAATGGGGAGGTGGCCTCCTCGACCCAATCCCTCGTTAACTCATTGAAAAGATGTGCTCTTAGGACATTCAGCTCGAATGAGGTAAAATGGCGGCCGCTGTTCTGCTTTTATGGATCGCATTGAGGACGTGCTTCGAGGCAAGAAACTGGTCTTCCTGGTCGGAGCGCCGCGCAGCGGCACGACTTGGCTGCAACTTTTGCTCTCGCGGTCTCCCGCGATCGTAACTGCTCCCGAAACACATATCTTCAGTCTTTTTCTCCGTTCCATGGTGGATCAATGGAACCGCATTCAAGAAACGGGTGAACGAATTGGCTTGAACCAGGTCCTGAGCGAAGAAGAATTTCGCGGTCTGTTGCGGAGCACCTCAGGATTTGTATTTGCCAAGATCGCGCAAAGTAGGCCGACGGCCACAGTCGTCCTGGAAAAAACGCCCAACCACGTCTACTGCTGGCGCGAGATTCTGGATGCGTGGCCGGAAGCGCATTTTATCCATATTATTCGTGATCCGCGCTCCGTGGTTGCATCATTGCGTGTAGCTTCACGCACTTGGGCGTCACAGTGGGCTTCTCCCAACGCCTCTGCGAATTGTGCGAGATGGATTGCAGACGTCAGCAATGGCCGGCTAATTGGGTCGGCGACACCGAATTATCAGGAAGTTGCTTTTCAAGACTTGCTCTCGAATGGTCCAGCTACTGTCATGCGACTCTTCGCCAAGCTAAGCGTCCAGGCGAGTCCGGACGAGTGTCAAAAATATGTCGACGAATGCAACATCGAGAATCTCAAGGCCGGCAAGCTGAAGGATGCCCCCTTCGATGTGGCGAAAATGCACAGGGAGAGTTTTCGGCGAGGCACGATGGACAGCTGGCGCATCGAACTCTCGCCTTGGGAGATTGCGCTCGTGGAGCGCATGGCTGGCACACTAATGTCGGAATTGGGGTTTGCGCCTGTAAATAATGGCAAGGTCACGTCGGTCCTTTTGAAATTACGCGGCATCGCCAAGAATGCGAAGACATTGGCAAAGCGTCGCGTCCAATCGCGCGCAGCATAACGGATACTCCCCGCTGGGGCCTGTTTACAATCGTTAGACAAACTTCGAATTCTCCCCTTATTTCGGCATAGAGTTGCTGCGAATGCAAACCCTGAAAACCGAGTTGCGTGAGGGGAGAAATGCGGTTAGATCAACCGTAAAGTACGGGCGTGATCGCGAAAATTCGATGGTCTGGCTGTATCTTCTCTTCTTTTCTTCAGGCTTTCCAGCGCTCATCTATCAGATTGTCTGGCAACGTGCGCTGTTTGCCATTTATGGGATCAATGTAGAGTCTGTGACCGTGGTGGTAAGCGCTTTCATGCTGGGTCTAGGTGTGGGGAGCCTCCTGGGTGGTACGTGTCAGAGAGGCCAGGTGTCCCGCTACTGGCCATCTTCGGAGTTGCGGAACTGGGTAGCGCCACGTACGGAATTTGCTGAGCTTTCCAGATGGCGGTCTGGAATTCGGGGAGAAAGAGGAGCACCGTATCGGCGAGATACAATGCGGAACCTGGCCGGCTCTAGGGGTGGGTCAGCTATTCTCGATGTATGCCCGGTCAAGGACGCCGGAAGAGTGGTGTAGGAGTGGCTCCAATCACGGACAGAAAACAAGTGAAACCCGCGGCAGTGACCAAGCTAATACTCTACAACATTCTGGTCTTTGGTCTACTTTATGGGGTCGTTGAACTCTCATACAGCGCGTATCGGTACTTCTTAACGGACACTTCTCCGGCCTCCTTTGCGGTGTTTGAGCACCCGGGGGCGACTGTCAGGTTCGATCCAGTCAGGGGCTATCTTCTGACTCAGACGCCCTCGCGTGTCGCACGAGTAAATCATGGGAACGTAGAGTTTTCGGGTTCCTTTCGAGGCAATGCTCAGGGCTTTCCGGACCGCGACGATTTCAGTCTTCAACGGTCAAAGGCCGGTGAGCGGCGGATTGCAGTCTTGGGAGACTCATTCACCTCTGCAACGATGTCGCCCTTTAATTCGCTTAACTGGCCTGATCGGGTCGAGGATATCTGTGCTGCGAGTGGCAGTCGGTCCCTCGTATTGCTCAACTTGTCAGTGGACGGCGGGGGGCTGGCTAATTGGGCGAGCATTCTCCGCAATTTCGTCGTAAAGGACGGTTACGAGCTTGACGGACTGGTGTTTGCTGTGGCTTGGAACGATCTTGATCGGAAATTCGCCATGTTCGATCAACTTGACGCGCAGAGGTTCGCGTATGCTCAAGCACCTGCCTGGGCAGTCAGTTCACAGCCGAAGACACGAAGCGAGGCGCGCACACTCCTCGAGAAGGACGCCAACATAGCCAATAGGTTTGTTGTATCGCCAGCGGAGTTTGACGCCCTTCTCACAGGACAATGGAAGCCGCGGCAATGGCACTTTCGAGTCTCGGCTCGGGTCAGGACACTTATCACCCGTGTGACAAAAAAGCAAAACTCTGCCGTGGGGTTCGAGCCCGGACAATTAGAGTTGATAAGAGAAATACGGCAGCTTGCAGATGAACGCTCGTGGCCAATCGTGGTGGTGCAGATTCCGACCCGCGAGCAACTGCTTGACCCTGGGTCTCCCACAAACGTGGGGAGAACCAAGGAGTTTTCGGAGATGCTAGGCGCGACGTTCCTGGATGGGCGGGAAGCGTTTCGCGGTCTCAGCGCCCAACAAATCAAGGACGACTGGTTTCCGACTGACGGTCATTGGAATCGCGGGGGGTCGGATCAATTTGCGAGCTTTATGGCAGCACACCTGCAGCGCTTGGCGACTGAGGCGGGTCGCGAAGCAAGCATGGCTCGTGGGCATTAGGGTCCACGCCGCGGCTCCGTATGCCCAAGCGTCGACCATGCAGACCGTCGATGGCACCTGTCGCGACCCCTCGACTAACGGCTCCGACTTCACCAAACAATGCGTAAGGTGACCTAAGGTTGGTGATCGGTACCGCGAGTTGAGCCTTCCATCTGGCGGTCTGGAATTCGGGGAGAAAGAGGAGCACCGTATCGGCGAGATACAATGCGGAAGCTGGTCGGCTCGAGGCGTGGGTCATCAAGAATTCGAGCTGGTTGGCGCTGGGAATTATCGCTGCGGCCTTCCTGATGCGCCTTGTCGATTCCGGCTCCTGCTACCTCAACCCGGATGAGGCCGCCCATTTCGACGCGGCTAGGGCAAGTGGTTGGATCGGGGCCTTCGAGTCATCTCTGGAGCTGGCGCACCCACCGCTTTTCATTCTGGTTCTTCACGGGATTCTTTTTCTCGGTCGGACCGAGCTGATTCTCAGGTTGCCGAGCCTCATCGGCGGGACGGCGGCACTCTGTCTCACATTTGCATGGCTACGCCGCAGCCTCGGAGCTGTTCCTGCTCTTGCGGGACTGGGGTTCATGGCTTTATCCCCAGCGGCTATCTCCGCCTCGACCGAAGTTCGACAGTACGGTCTTCTACTATGCTTCGTTTGCGGTGCTCTTTACGCGACCGAGCGCACATTCGCCGAGCGCTCAACGACCTGGGCCATCGCCCAAGGACTGTGCCTGGCTGGGGCCCTCCTGACGCACTACACCGCGGTCGTGGTGATACTTTCTCTCGGCCTCTATGTCTTGATCCGTTCTTTCTTGGAGAAAGTTCCCCGGTCCATTCTTTTCACAATAGGTGTGTCACAAGTTGTCCTCGCTTCACTGCTGGGTTGGCTGTATTTTGGACAAGTTCGCAGATTGATCCCGTTCGGTCCTGGCACAAGTATGGACTACCTCCAGCGTTACTATTACGCACCAGCGCGCGAGTCTCTGCACAGATTTGTGTGGAGGACGATCTCCGGGACCTTTTCATACGCGGTTGGTATCCACCGGTTGGCGTTGGCGTTCATGTTGGTATTCCTGGCGGGGCTCGTTGCCCTGCTGGCAGGCCGAACCAAAGTGCCAAGGCTCATGGCGCTCCTGGTCATATCTCCGTTCGCCATAGGGTTCGGGGCTGCGGTCGCTCAGGTGTTCCCATTTGCCGGTTCCCGGCACCAGACCTATCTGCTGCCCTTCCTCGCCGCGGGTATTGCGGCTGCGTTCTTCTGGCTGCCGCGTGGGCTGGCAGTGCCGTTCTTGCTCATGGGAGCCATTCTTGCGCCACTCTGGGTCGCCCATACCGCGCCGGACAACAACACGCGAGTAATGCCAAAACGCGATATGACCGCAGCGATCGAATACGTCGGCCGGATGGTTCCCCCAGGGGCGCCGCTCTTTGTGGACTACCAGACGCGCCAACTGCTCAGGTACTACCTCGCACGAAACAACACGACCTTGGATGCCTTGCGCTCTAAAGAAGGGGTCGAGGAACAGCTTGGCAGTTATCGCGTCGTCGTACCAAAGCAGTACGTATGGGCATTTCGCCCTGACGAAGTACTCGAACAGGTCACTGATTCAGCGCGGACGCTGGGTATGCCACCTAGCGACCCCTTGTGGGTGTTCTCGGCTGCCTGGGGGGAACCGTCGCTCGGCTCGCGGCTTCCGACCGAAGGAAATCGCGAGGTCAAGGAATTCGGGCGAATCAGCGTGATTAAAGCCTCTCGTTGGGATGAGCCACAAATCACCATCAACTGGTCGAACAAGAAACAGACCGTTGACGGTTTTGGCGCGGCTACGGCGGGCGTGAACCCACAATTGTCGCCAGCCCTTATGGATTTCTTCTACACGGATAGCGGCATCCATCTAAAGTTTCTCCGCGTAGAAATGTGGCCTGACCTGGCCGACTGTGAGGCTTCTTTAGCACCGGGGGAATGCGTGCCTTCGCCCCATGCGACAATCAGCAAAATTGATCTTGCGAACGCGCAGGCCGCGGTTGCCCGAGGTGCTCTGGTATGGGGGACAGAATGGAGTCCGCCGGGTGCAATGAAGTCTAACCGCGACTTTCTAGCGGGCGGCGCATTTGTAGGAGGTGCGAAACACTTCACAAGTCTTGCAAATATCGAGGCCAGTTTTGTCACGTTGTTGACTGGCACTTATGGCGTTCCGGTATATGCCATCAGTCCACAGAATGAGCCTGACATCAGCGTAGCCTATCCTTCCTGCACTTGGACAGCGCAGCAAATTCACGATTACGTGCCCTACTTGGCGACGGCGCTTCGCAAAGCGGGCTACACTTCGGTCAAGATCATGATTGCCGAGCAAAGCGACTGGAGCAATACCTACAGCGCGACCGCAATGAGCGATTCTACTGTGGCTGCTGATATTGGCATTCTTGCTGCTCACGCGTACGAGGGCTGCTGTAATCCTTTGTCGTGGAGCAACTTCACAACGCAGCACGTTTGGGAAACGGAAGTGGGCGACCAAGGCCCCTATGACGGCTCAATGACCAGCGGTTACTTATGCCCGGCAGATCCATAACTCGCTAACGGCAGCAAATGTTAATTCGTGGCACTACTGGTCGCTTTCAGGCATCTTGCTTAAGGACAACGAAGGCCTTACTGATTCAAACGGAAAACCGGCAAAGCGAGCTTATACGCTTGGGAACTTTTCAAAGTTTGTTCCCCCGGGCTGGACGCGGGTGGACGTGACCAACAACACGGGACTGCTAGTATCTGCCTATCAAGGACCAAGTGGTGGGGCAGCTATCGTAGTCGTAAACAGCGGTTCGGCTATACCCAACCAGGCATTCAGTGCAGGCACAACCATGGGCACGAGCGTCGTCCCATGGATACATCCAGCACGTTAAGTTTGCAAGCTCAGACCGCCGTAGTCGTGTCTTCTGACTCGTTCGCCTATACGATACCTTCAAATAGCGTAGTGACCTTCGTCTCGTCCGCTCCGGCTTCTGTGAAAGGGAAGTCGTCTGGTGGTCCATAGGAACACAACAGAGGTGTTCGGTATCGAAGCCTCTCTTATGAAAGTTCAAGAACATGAGCCCAGCGCTTTGGCTGGAGTGCTTGATCGCGAGGTCTGCCCGTGAAGGACAGACGGATGCAGGAATCCGCGCGGGTTGCTTTGCTGACTTCCTATGACGGCGGGAACTTGGGAGATTTTGCCATACAAGAGGCCTTGATTGCGAATTTGCGCAGATACGATCCCGACATTGATTTATCGGGCTTACATTGCACCCGGCGAGGACTTCGGCACGGCATCAGATTCCGTGTTATCCCTTGACCGCGACGTCGCGTTCGCACTATCAGATCAAGCTGGACCCCGCAAGAAAGTGGATGGCGGACGCCCGTCGATGGGCGCCGAGACACCGGTGGGTCTGTACCGACGCTTGCGGCGCATGGCCCGGGCTGTACCGTTTCTGTTCTGGCTTAAGGTCCTGGTGGACGAGACTTTGCATTTTGTTCGGAGTTATCGTCTGCTACGCAAGGTCGACGTATTGGTGATTGCCGGCGGCGGACAACTGGACGAGGAGTGGGGGGGCAGTTGGGGACATCCCTACGCTTTGGCGAAGTGGTCGGTGCTGGGCCGGGCCGCCGGAAGTTCCGTGGTTTTCTTGAGTGTGGGCGCTTGTCGAATAGAGTCGCAGCTAACTAGGTTGTTCTTGAAAGTGGCGCTATTGTTGGCCTGCTATCGTTCGTACCGGGATGAGGAATCGCGGCGACTTGCGCTCGGAATAACTCCACGTGCAGACGGTCCCGTAGTACCCGACTTGGCGTTTAGTCTTCCGTCGCCTTCGATCGAACCGGCTACAAGGTCTGGGAGTGCCGTACTTCGCGTAGGTGTCAGCCCCATTGCCTACGGTCACGCCAGCCTGTGGCCGACGGCGGATCAGGTTCAATATGAACGTTACATTGCCGAGCTGGCCTGCTTTGTGACGGAGATATTGCGGAGCGGAGCTTCGGTCACGTTATTCTCTTCTTCCCCCCCGGACGACCAGATCTTCGCAGATCTCCATAAACATCTGAACGTGGCGCTCGATCCTACAATTCGCGGAGAGCTCTGTACAAGCGCCGCTAGTACCGTTGCGGAGCTGCTTGACGTGCTGCACACCGTCGATCTCGTTGTCGCCAGTCGCCTGCACGGCATACTGCTCTCCTTCTTGTCTGGAAAGCCAGCAATTGCCATTTCCTATGACCGCAAATAGCGGTCCTGATGGATCAGCTCGGTCAGGCGCTTTACTGCGTTGACATCCGGTCGTTCAAGGGCGACGATTTGATGGGACTGTTCTCCGCACTTCGGATGGATAGCAACGTCATCCAGTCGGCAACGGCAACGATTTGCCGAAAATACGATGAGGTCTTGCAAGAACAGTATCGGAATATCACTCAGCTTACGCGCGCCCGGCGTCCAAGTTCCCTTCAAAGGAGTCCGAGACTCTCGTCAGATGAGGAGCCTCTTGCAGACAGGACGGGGACTGGGCGGCTTGACGTCGGTCCGGCGACCGACTGCAGGGTAGTGCCGGCACGGGGAGCGCCCGGCAAAACCAACTAAAAACAAAATGTCATATGGAAACGGCGGTGTGCTACCAGAAGGGGTTCCGAAAGCTCCGCTCGTGAGCATCGTCACACCTTTCTACAATACTGATGCTCATCTGGAAGAGTGCGTGACCAGCGTTCTCCGCCAGACCTACAGCAATTGGGAATACGTTCTGCTTAACAATTGCAGCACTGACAAATCGCCAGAGATTATGGAGCGTTATGCGAAGCGATATCCCGGCAAAATTCGCTTTGTACATAATGCTACGTTTCTGTCGCAAGTGCAGAATTACAATGCCGCGCTGCGTTTGATATCTCCGAACAGCAAGTATTGCAAGGTTGTACAGGCGGACGATTGGTTATTTCCAGATTGCGTCCGCAGCATGGTCGAAGTCGCGGAGGCGCACCCGACGGTAGGTATTGTTGCCGCATACGAGCTCGAAGGCGATGAAGTCCGGCTGGGCGGGCTGCCTTACCCGAGCCCGGAAGTTTCCGGGTGGGATGCAGCCCGGCTATATTTTCTCCAGGGCAAGTATCTTTTCGGGACGCCCACTTCGTTGCTGCTGAGATCTGAGCTTATTCGCTCCCGCCAGCCCTTCTATGACGAACGCTACGCGCCATTTGAAGATGGGCACGCCTGCTTCGATCTGCTCAAGAGCTGGAATTTCGGTTTTGTGCACCAGGTCCTTACATATTCGCGCCGTGAGAACAATTCGATAATCTCGACGGTGCGATCGTTCGGGCTGGAGCTTTTCTTGCATTTCTCGATGCTGGTGGCACACGGGCGGGACTATCTGAGTGAGGAAGAGTACCGCCGCTGCCTGAAGCAAGCGGAGCGTGAGTACTTCTCATATCTCGGCAAGTGCGCTTGCGCGGTGCATGCTGAAAGCCGCGATTTCTGGGAATTTCACCGAAACGGCCTGGCGTCAGTCAACTACTCTCTTGACTGGCGGCTTTTGGCCAAGTGGGTCCCTAGAGCTCTCATCGAGAAATTGTGGGAGAGCACATGGAATGCGTGGGACCGCATAGTTAATTAAAGACAAATGCTGCTTATCCTGAGTAACCGAGATTAACCCGCCAACAAATGCCCGGTAAGACCATCCAAATACGCTCGCAGCCTGTGCAGTATTCCATAGAGTCAGCACCCGCAGAGCGAAACCTGTGGCCGATCGCTGCCGTGACCGCGGTGCTGGTGATCGTTGTGGCTGGCACCGTATGGTCATTTCATCATCCCTTGCCGGTTCATTGGGATGAGGCGCTGGACGTCAACGACGCTCATTGATACCCAACGTCTTCAGCACGGAATGCTTCTGAAACTCGCCGGTAGACTTCTCATAAAAAGTTCGGGGAAACCACCCGCCTATCGTCTTATTGCGCTTCCGTTGCTCGGTGCACTTGGATTTCATATCACGGCGGCACGCTTGGTCTCGCTGGTCTGCTTCGCTTTGAGCGCGCTGTTCCTGTATCTGGCAACCCGCCGCATTACCGGCCGAGGGGCGAGCGCCTTTGCAGTACTCATCTTTGCTTTGTCGCCGGTGGTGGTGTCGGCGAGCATCTGGTTCAGCACGGAAGGGCCGCTGTATTTGGCCACCTCCGCAATGTTCTATTACCTCTTCGTGACCTGGACGGATAAATCGGATGAGTCCAGAAGTTGGATAGGCCTTGGGCTCGCCATCGGGCTGGGTATGCTATCGAAAGCGTCTTTCGTCGCGATTGTGATCCCGCTGATGGCGTTCTCGCTTTTTGCAGCTTACCGACGGCAATTAGGCAATCCAACCTTGGCTTTGCAGTGGAAAGCAGGATTGCTGGCCTTGGTGGTTGCCAGGCCATGGTGGTTGTTGAATGTCAAACCGGCGATCGGCGTGGCGAAGGAAGCCAGAGGATTTGTGGCGAACTCGCTGGGACCGCCCTCGCTGGCCACTTGGTTACGGTGGCTGAGCACAGTTGGCCAAGGCCTTCTCGGCTATGGGCTGAGTATCCTGATAATGTTGGTCGTGATTGCATGGTGCTCGAGGCATTTGTAAGGAATAAGGTTCTCGATCCGCTTCAGAAATGGCTATAGGGGCGTGCGCCTGTGCTGGAGGGCCGATCATCTGGTTCAGCTGACGGGGACGAATCACCTGCTTCGGCACATATCTCCCGCCATGATACCCCTGGCAGTCGTCGTGGGCATGCTGGCGGACTGGAGCGGGTGGGCTCGTTCTGTCCCGTCCGTCGTAACCTCGTGTGTTTTGTTTTGCGCGCAACTGGGGATGATCGTGGCTCCTGTCTTTGTGCCGAATAAGCATCCCCTGGATTCGGGACTCGTTAATGCTTCGCTGCCGTGGCGAATCATGACTCGTAGGGAACAGTGGAATTGGGAGCCACTCCTGAGAATAAGTCGTGATTGTGGCGTTGATTCACCAGTGATTGCATACTTGGGGATGGGGCCGACCTTCAATCCACCACAAATCGAGCGCCCTTGGGCTGCGGCCGCTGGATCTGCGGGCGGCGCGACTTATGCGTATCCCGATGTTCAGTTATTATGGCGCTACGAGCTAGGCCCGCTGGATTGGCAGAAAGTAATGGGATCGGCTGAACACAGTGACATCGTTGTGACCGCGCCACACTATGTTGGTGAGCTGGCGGATAAGGATGACTCAGATAATCAATATAATGCCGAATTCGCCGGGCGTTTGGCTACAAGTCCGTTGTTTCGCAGCCCTATCTCACTTGAAATGGGACGGTTCGATCCGGTTGAGGTTGTCGTATTCGTCAAAAAATCCCTTCCGTGCCAGCCGTAACAGCGGACGGCGGCGAAGCCATAGCAATCGCAGTCCAGGAGATTTCTTGATAGATCTTCACCACGCAGAGATAGCTGTCACCGGCGGCTGTGGTTTCATTGGTTCCCACTTAGTGCAGAGGCTAAGGCGAAGTGGGGCACGCATTCTGGCTATTGATAGCCTAAATTATGGGTGCAGGGAGAACCTTGATCTCTCGGATCCCGATATCTGCATCGAACAGCTCGAACTGCGCAGCGGTACTTCGGATCGGCTCACGCAATTGCTGGAGGGCGTTGATTACGTCGTTCACCTCGCGGCCGAGAAGCACAACCAGTCGATTAACTCCCCCGAGCGCGTGCTCGACGCTAATGTCATAGGCACGTATGAATTATTGAAGGCGGCTGCGGAGGCCGGAGTAAAGAGGATTGTATTCACGTCTTCGCTCTATGCCTACGGAAGAATGAGTGGGCCGCCGATGGTCGAAGACGAGGTGCCTGAGCCCCAAACCGTCTACGGAATCTCAAAGCTGACAGGTGAACATTTGTGCCGCCACTTCTCGATACAACGAAGACTTCCAGCCATATGTCTCCGGCTTTTTTTTGTATACGGTCCGCGCCAGTACACGGGCCTGGGATATAGGTCGGTGATCGTCAAGAATTTCGAGAGGATGCTAAGAGGTGAAAGGCCGATCATCCACGGCGATGGCGAGCAGCGGCTCGACTATGTTTATGTTGACGACGTTGTTTCCGCGCTGCTTCTGGCAGTGACCGGCGCCGGCGAATTCGGGGTGTTTAATGTAGGAAGCGGCTCCGGCGTAAACGTAAATGAGCTTACTGCTCTGATGATGGAAGTGGCAGGCGTAAACTCAACTTGCGAGTACGGACCGGCTGACTTTACAAACGGCAGTTCACGCGTGGCGAACACAAGAAAGTTTGACGATCATTTTGGGTTGCAGTCGAGAGTGCCGCTCGCGGATGGCTTGCGACGCACTTTCGCCTGGATGAATTCATCGCAGAGGTAATTACATGGTTTACGAACTGTCGGTTATAGCTCCATGCTATAACGAAGAAGGCAATTTGCGTGAACTCGTAAACCGTTTGCGAAATGCCTTCTGGATAAAGAACATAGCGGGAGAAGTCGTTCTGGTTGACGATGGGAGCACGGATGGCACGGGAGCTCTTATAGATAAGCTCGCTCAAGAGCATCCTAACGTCGTCGCAGTGCACCATGGTAAGAACCTGGGTATGGTTGCGGGTTGGCGATCGGGGCTGCAGGCGGCACACGGGGATCTAGTGTGCTTAATCGACGCGGACTTGCAGAACCTGCCAGAAGACGTTTGTCGTCTCTATCGGGAACTGCGGCTGAGCGGAGCCGACGTTGTCCAGGGATATCGCAGTTCGGTGGGGCGAATTCGTGACTCGCGCTATCGTCTGAGCAAAACGCTGAATTTCATTCTGAACACATGCTTCGGCATGCGGTTGAGGGACAACAAGTCGGGTTTCATTATTTGCCGCCGCGACGTACTAGCGGACGTGTTACGGCACCGCTTCAGATATCACTATTTCCAGTCGCTGATTATGGTCGCGGCGAAATCAAAGGGCTACACGATCCGGGAGATCGAGACCCTGTTCGAGAGCCGGCTGGTCGGCAAATCATTTATTTCGCGCTTTCCAGCGGTGTTGATCTACAGAGTTTTCACTGACATTGCAAAGGCGATCTTCGAGTATCGCATTTCCGATCAGCCCGCCACTGTTCTGGGTGAATACCTGCGCAGCCTGGCACCACTCGATCCCGCGAAGGAAACACTGTCCAGTTGGCGGAGAGCGTTGTTTAGTCTGTACACATGGACGATGCCGCTTCATGCCTGGCTGATCTCGCGTAACGTCAAGACTTATTATGAGCAGTTGAAACGTAGCCAATGGCTGATACCGGCGCAGATCCAGGAGATACAAGAGCTCAAGCTCCGGGAACTCGTTCACCAAGCATATTATCACGTGGGTTACTATCGCGACATGTTTGACCGCCTGGGATTGAGTCCCGGCAGACATACGGAACATTGAAGATCTTGGAAAACTGCCTCTCCTCGACAAGAAAACCGTTCGTTCGTGTCTCTACTTCGATCTTCTTTCGGATAATCACGACAAGAGGAAGATGCTGAAAGTCACGACGAGCGGATCGACCGGGGAGCCGTTTGTCTGTTATGCCGATAAGACATCAATTGGAGATGCGTTGGGCGGCAACGCTGCGAAGTATGGAATGGACTGGATATCGGTTTGGAGATCGCCAGGCACGGCTGTGGCACCAGACGATCGGGATGAGTTTTGGGCAGGTGACTGAGAGAGCGGATCGATGGGTTGTTAAGCCGAAGACTTTTCATACCAGCGTACGAAATGTCTGACAGAAACCTGCCACAATCCATCGCGAAGCTGAGAAGGTTTAAACCCGTGCTGATTGATGGCTATGCTGAGTCGTTTAACTTCCTGGCCTACTACATCAAGCAACACGGACTCGAAGGTGTGAAGCCAAAAGGAATCATTTCGTCCGCGCAAGCGCTGCCGGACCAGAGCCGGGCGGTGATCGAGACAGCTTTTGGGTGCGGTGTCTTTGATAAGTATGGGAGCAGGGAGTTCTCCGGCATCGCATACGAGTCGGACGGTCATGATGGGCACCTTGTTGTGGCGGAGAATTACATAGTGGAAATTCTAAAGGACGGCCATCCCGCAAAGCCCGGAGAATTAGGGGAGGTCGTCATTACTGATCTGCACAATCGCTGCATGCCTCTCATTCGGTATCGGGTCGGCGACTTGGCGATCGCCATCGACAGCAACACAACAAGCCCCTGCGGTCGGGGACTGCCGCGGATTGGTCGGATCGAGGGGCGGGCGCAGGCGATAATCATCGGAGCCAACGGCAACTACTTACCGGGCACGTTCTTCATGCACTACTTTAAAGACTTTGATTATGTTGTTAAACAATTCCAGATCATACAAGACCGGCGGGACACCTCACGCTAAAGATTGTGAAGGCAGATCGTTTCAACGATCAGCTCTTCGAGGAAATTCTCGACGGGTTGCGCAAGTTTGTGGGAGAAGAGATGGAAATGGAGATCGAATTCGTCGACTCTATACCGCTAGTGCGCACGGGGAAACACCAGGCAACTATCAGTCACCTGGATCTGGACTTCCAGAGACTAAGCCCGGAGGAAATTGCTTCGTGCTGAAGCTATGCAGACAGTGTGCGTGACCGGCGCAGCCGGGTTTATCGGTTTCCATCTCTGCCGCCGTTACTTGACAACGGTTGGCCGGTCACCGGGATCGACAATCTTAATGACTACTATGATGTCAAGCTCAAGCAAGATCGTCTGCAACTATTAAGTCCGCAAAAGTTTAAGTTCTACCATTTGGACATTTGTGACGGGGTTGCTCTGCACGAACTGTACTCGCGGGAGAAATTCGACTATACGGTGCATCTGGCCGCGCAAGCTGGAGTTCGCTATTCGCTGGAAAACCCTGGGCGTACACGCAAAATAATGTCGATGGGTTCCTCAACATTCTGGAGTGCTGCCGGTCAATCGGCACAAGCACCTGGTATATGCCTCATCCAGTTCAGTCTACGGATTCAACTCTAAAGTCCCCTTCAGTGTTCGGGACAGCGTGGACCATCCAGTAAGTATTTATGCCGCCACGAAGAGGGCCAATGAACTGATGGCGCACGTTTATAGCCATCTGTATGGCTTGCCTACGACGGGCCTGCGGTTTTTTACGGTGTACGGACCCTGGGGAAGACCCGACATGGCCCCCTTTCTCTTCACCAAGGCCATACTTGAAGGAACACCGATCAAGCTATTCAATCACGGGAATCTAAAACGCGACTTCACTTTTATCGACGACATTATGGACGGCGTGGTCGCCATTATGGAGAAGGTTCCGGCGCGGGAAGTGTCGGAATCGGCCCTCGTCCAGACCGCAGTTGGGCGCCCTACCGCATCTATAATATTGGCAATCACCAGCCCGTCGCTTTGCTGTATTTTATCGAACTCCTTGAGCGCTAACGGGTCGCAAGGCGATCTGTATGGAATGCCGATGCAGCCTGGGGATGTGCCCATCACTTACGCGGATGTGAGCGAGCTAGAAGAAATGACTGGCTTTAGCCCTCACACATCGATAGAAGACGGCCTCCGCGAGTTTGTCGCGTGGTATAGGCAATCCTACTGCGTATGGTGGTTATCGAATGTGCTTGTATTCATGGGAATCAACATAACGGGTTCCCTGATTCAACTGCCGAGTTTGGGAGGGGGGCACACAACTGGCTACGATCGTCGGCTTGGAGCATGTTTTCGATGCCCCTCACGAACTCGCCGTCAGTTGCGGGATTCTGCTTTGGCTGGTCGCAGTCGTCAGCGTTGTCTCGCTCGGATTGCTGCTAGCCCACAGGGAACGGTTTTCCTTGCGAAGACTCGCTAAAGAGAGTCAACAAGAAGATGCGAGCAACTCTTCACCCGGTGGGTGGAGGGGGTAATGATTCCGTTTGCGTATAGGATGATCGTCAAACACCTTGGTTGGCAGCTCCAGGAACGGGCACTCGGATAACGACGGCAGGCACATGGAGATCGAACCAAGGATTGATCGTTTTTCCCAAAGTTACTCTATGAACACCCCGGGGACCCGTCTTGCCCTCCGCTGCTTTGTCGCGTCCTTGAGCCCCATTTTCGTCGGGAGACTTGTTCCAGGGACCAGAAATAAATGACCGATTGTCTAGCCCAGTACTATCGTTGTCCTAACCGATATATTCGATTTCTACCGAAGCAGTGTCTTTCCACTGAGAGCGGATTCTTCCGCTTTGGCGAAGAGGCAATCTGCTACGGGCGCTATTGCGGTCATCCCCCGTCTGAAGTTTCCACGGGGGAGTTGCACGATGCGACCGCCGACATAGTGATTCAGGATGGCACCATTTACCTGCCATTCGACCCCTCGCAAGTTGCCAATAACCTTCGCAGCGAGCTCTATGTTGGCGAGTGGCGGGGCCACAAGCCGATGTCAGCGTTGGCAAAAATGTACTACTTCCTGCGGCCTGCGCTTCCGGTTGCGGTGCGAAAACGTCTGCAAAAGTTTCATTTGAGGGGCTGGGACAAGCTGACCTTCCCGCATTGGCCGGTAGACTGCTCGGTAGACCCGATGCTGGAAAGATTGCTGCTGCTGGCTCTGAAAGCCAGCCGAGTCGATCGCATCCCGTTGATTTGGTTTTGGCCGGACGGCGCTTCCAGTTGCGCCATTATGACTCATGACGTGGAAACCGAACTGGGCCGTGACTTCTGCGGCAAGCTGATGGACGTAGACGACTCCTTCGGCATCAAGTCGTCCTTTCAAGTGATTCCGGAGCAGCGCTATCACGTAAGTCCAGAGTTCCTGGAGTCCATCCGTCAGCGCGGATTCGAGGTGGTGGTTCACGACTTGAACCACGACGGCCATCTGTACCGCGACCAGGAGCAGTTTCGCGAACGGGCTTCCAGGATCAACGCTTACGGCAGGGCCTATGGCGCACAAGGGTTCCGGGCAGGCGTCTATATCGGAAGCAGCTATGGTATGACGCTCTCGAGTTCTCCTACGATATGTCGGTTCCCAACGTGGCGCACTTGGATCCGCAACACGGCGGGTGTTGCACCGTCATGCCGTATTTCTTGGGCAATATCCTGGAATTGCCCGTGACCACTACCCAGGACTACACCCTCTTCAATATTCTCAATGATTACTCGCTCCGCCTCTGGCAACAGCAAATCGACCTCATCATGCAGAAACACGGGCTGATGAGCTTCATCGCGCACCCGGACTACATTGCCACCTCCCGGGAACGTGGCATCTACGAAGAGCTGCTGGGCCACTTGGTTCAATTGCGCGAAAACAAAGGCGTTTGGACAACCACTCCCGGCGAGGTGAATCGCTGGTGGCGGCAACGGGCGGAAATGAGATTAGTGGAAGACGGTGACAGTTGGCGTATTGAAGGCTCCGGCAAAGAGCGGGCTCGCATCGCCTACGCCAGCGAAAAGCAAGGCAAACTGGTTCTCACCTTGCAGGCAGAGGAAGACATCGCAGTCCGCTCTGTACGGTGATCTTCCTAGCGCGGCTTGCCTGTTTCCAATGGAGCGCAGCAGTAGAGGTTGCTCCCAACGCGTGTTACGCGGACATTGTGACGCGTCGTGCAGTAGACCATTGTTACAACAGCATCCAACCGAAGGGCAGGAGTAATGAAAGGCAATTCAACAGATTGTCATGTGACCATCGTCGGGGCTGGTCCCTATGGACTTTCCTCGACAGCGTATCTCCGGGCAGCGGGAGTGGAAGCCAGGGTATTTGGCGAGCCCATGTCCTTCTGGGAAAACCAGATGCCTGCCGGAATGTTTCTGCGGTCCAATGCAGCGGCTTCGGTCATTGCCGACCCTGGGAAAAAGCTGACGCTGGACGCGTATTGCCGTGAGAACGGCAACCACCTACCCAAGCCCCTGCCCTTGGAACGCTTCGTCGCCTACGGACATTGGTACCAGCGCCAGGCTGTTCCGGACGTGGATAGGCGCCAGGTCGCGAGCATCGATCTCGATCCACGCGGATTTCGGATTGGTTTGGCCGACGGCGAACAATTTGTCTCCCGGCGGGTTGTGGTGGCCGCAGGCATCAGTACCTTCGCCTTGCGTCCTACGGAGTTCGACAAAGTTCCGCTCGAGTTAGCTTCGCATTCGAGTCAACACAACGATCTCCGACGGTTCAAGGGGCAGCGCGTTGTCGTCATCGGCGCCGGACAAAGCGCCCTGGAATCTGCCGCCTTGTTTAAGGAAGCGGGTGTTGAGGTTGAGGTGATTGCGCGGCAGAAGACGCTTAATTGGGTGGGGCTACATCCTAAGCTTCACCATTTGGGAGTCATTTCCTGGTTGCTGTATTCCGATCGCGATGTCGGCCCCGCCGGGCTTAGCCGTCTGCTGGCGATGCCGCATCTGTTCCGCAAGTTCCCCCGAGGATTCCAGGACCGGACTGCCTACCGCGCGATCCGGCCGGCCGGAGCGGGATGGTTGCAGCCACGACTCGAGAGCGTGCCCATCACCCTTGGGCGCAAGGTGATCTCGGCCACGGCTACCGGTAGCCAGCTTCACCTCAAACTGGATGACGGGACTGACCGGCTGGTCGACCATGCGCTTCTCGCCACCGGATTCCGCGTCGACGTGCGCAAGCACCAGTTTCTATCTCCCGCAATCATGCAGCGACTGGAAATCGCAAACGGATATCCCGTGCTCAAAGCCGGCCTCGAATGTTCGATTCCAGGATTGCACTTCGTGGGAAAACCTGCGGCCTGGAGTTTTGGACCCCTGCTTGGCTTTGTCTCCGGAGCTGAGTTTGCCTCGAACGAATTGGTCCGTTCGATTGCCGGGAGTAAGTGAACTACCAGCTCGATGAGTAGTTTAAGCAAGCCCGTTCTGCAGCCGATCACCTCGCACCCGGCGAACCGCACCGTGGGGGCGGTGGTGGTGGGCGGAGACTATCAAGGACTGGGAATCGTCCGCAGCCTCGGCCGGCACGGTGTACCCGTGTGCGTGGTGGATGACGAGCACTCGATTTCCCGTTACTCCCGGCACTCCGCCCGTTTCGTGAAGCTCGCGGGGTTGAAAGACGAAAGCAAGGCAGTTGATGGCCTACTCGAACTGGGAGAGCGGCTGAATCTGCAAGGTTGGGTCCTCTATCCAACCCGCGAAGAACTGGTGGCTGCGTTCTCACGCTACCGCGCAGAATTGAGCCAGGTGTTTCGCGTCCCGACTCCGGAGTGGGAGAGTGTGCGCTGGGCCTGGGACAAACGCAATACGTACCAGTTAGCCAAGCAACTCGACATCCCTGCGCCTGCCACATACTATCCTCAGAGCGTGAATGACCTAGCGATGCTCGATGGTCTGACGCCGCCCTTTGCCATCAAGCCCGCCATCAAGGAGCACTTCATTTACGCCACTAAGGCTAAAGCTTGGCGAGCGGACAGCCATGCCGAACTGAGAAGCCTTTTCCAGAAGGCCTCAGCGCTGGTTGGCCCCGGTGAAGTGATGGTGCAGGAGTTGATTCCGGGCGGGGGCAGTCAACAATACTCCTATTGCGCATTCTTCCGGCAGGGAAGAGCGGTCGGCAGCCTGGTGGTACGTCGCCGTCGCCAGCATCCTCTGCAGTTCGGCAGGGCCAGCACCTATGTCGAGTCAGTGGATGTGCCCGTGCTCGAGCAACTCTCCGAACGCTTCCTGCGTGCCATCGACTACTACGGTCTGGTGGAGTTGGAGTACAAGCTGGATCCACGCGACTCGCAATTCAAGTTGCTTGACGTGAACGCCCGAACCTGGGGATATCACAGCATTGGCGCGCGCGCGGGGGTAGATTTCAGCTACATGCTCTACGCGGACCAGGTGGGCCTGCCAGTTTCGCCCTGCCGAGGTAAAGCCGGAATCGGGTGGGTGCGAATGACCACCGACCTGCCTGCGGCGCTGACTGCCATTCTGGCTAAAGATACCGGAGTATGGAGCTACCTTCGTTCTATCAGCGCCTGCAACACGGAAGCGGTATTCAGTTTAGAGGACCCGCTGCCCGGGCTCGCCGAGGTCCTTCTCATACCTTATCTGGCAATCAAGCGAGGCTTCTGAGCCCTCAGCCAGATTCAAAGGTGCGGATTCTTGACACCTTACACTTCGAGAGTTCTCTGAGTGAACCTTCCCGCTATTCCTTCACCGAAACGTCTTGTCCAGCCACTCACTGACAGATCTAAGCATCTGAAAATTCTGGGTGCGACTTGTGGATTTATTGTTAGTTGTATTCTTGTTGCGGGTCTATGGCCTTTCCATGCTCCGACGAACCGCGTCAGCTGGCTCTCCGATGGGGATGGGCTTCACTTTGGTCGCCAAGGCAGCATACTGAGTTCAAATGACTTCAGGGATCGTCATGATATCGCCGATCGAGGCCGTAGCATTGAGATTTGGTTGAGGGCCGACTCGCTTGACAGTAGTAGCGGCACGATTCTTGCTTTTTATACTTCGGCGAATCCGTTTGTGCCGTTTTCTCTGCGCCAGTACAAAGACGGTCTCGTACTCCAACACGAATTTGTAGACCAGCAACATCATTTGACGACCAAGTGGATGGGGGTCGTCCATGTGCTCCGCCAAGAGAAATTCGTTCTTGTAACGATTACTTCGGGAGCGCGAGGCACGACCGTGTACGCAGATGGTTTCCCGATCGAAGCTTCTTCAGGCTTCAAGTTGTCCCCTGATGATTTCTCGGGGCGAGTCGTAGTTGGAAACTCTGGCGTCGATGATGACAGTTGGTCGGGTGACGTGCGCGGTCTCGCGATCTACGGTGAGGGGCTGACCTCAGCCCAGGTCTCGCGACATTTCGAGGAGTGGACGAGGGATGGCCATCCAGAAGATATTGCGAGTGAGGCAGCGTCCGCTCTCTACCTCTTTAACGAACATTCGGGTGGCGTGGTGCACAACCAGTCAGGTGCTGCAAATGCTCTTCTGATCCCGAGTCACTACTTCCTTCTACATCAAAGATTACTCAGAACTCCGTGGGAAGCGTACAGGCGTCGCTGGAGCTATTGGAAAGACGTTTGCATCAACATTACGGGCTTTGTCCCACTCGGCTTCTTTGTTTGCGCCTATCTTTCATTGGCGAAGAAATCGGGCGACGGTCTGGTATCAACTATGATCATCGGGTTCTCGATCAGTCTTGCCATCGAGTTATTGCAATCTCTTTTGCCAACACGAGACTCGGGGGCGACGGACCTCATCACAAACACACTTGGAACGGGCATTGGAGCACTGTCCCTTAAGTATGTACTCTACCGCGCTGCTGTCCTGAAAAATCGCGCGCTGACTGCCACACCGTAGCCTGCCGGTTGAATAAGAGCATTTATGGCTTCTGATCCCGAGAGAGCGCAGACGTCCACATCTCAAAGTCGTGCATCCGCCTGGCCTGCATTGATCCTTGCGGCTGTTTTGCTCAGCTTCACCATCCTCTCGTGGCCGCATTTCGTTGAAAAGATAGTGTTACTGGACACCCGGCGAGGAGACTTGCGACCGGCGGTTTATGCCGTTGACATGCTTTTTGGTGCGTTAACTCTCGGGACAGTTCTGGGAAGAAAATGGGTGAATCTCCAATTCCACCGAATCTTTCCAACCAGGAGACAGTTTGGCATTGCCGCTTTGATGGTCATCTTTTCCTTTGTTGTTAGCGTGTTCGTCGCCGAGGGCGTTGCACGAGTCCTGCACTTTCCATTCCGGCCGAAATGGGCTCCCTCGGAAACTCCACTGGCTAGATTCGACTCTGAGCTTGGCTGGTCCTACATCCCCGACCAATCGGTGACTCAGGAGTTCGGGGCAGACCATCGCAAGGTGACCATGTATTTCGATGATCTTGGATGCCGGGTTGCGAAAGCTGGCGATCGAGCCGATCGTCAGGTGCCGACCGCGTTATTTGTGGGCGATTCCTACACCTTTGGGCATGGTGTGACCTACGAGGAATCGTTCGTGGGTCGCGTGGCAAAGGCGCAGGGTGTTCCATTACAGGTCGTCAACCTCGGAGTGCAGGCCTACGGAACCGACCAATCGCTCTTACTTCTGAAACGCCAATTCAAGAAATTCAATACCAAACTGGTCGTTTACACATTCACCACTACGCAGATCGACCGCAACGAGGTGTATGACAGGCGAATCCAATTACCCAACGGCCTATTCCTCGGAACGAAGCCAATATTCGGCCTGAGGCGTGACGGTGCATTGTATCTGGCTAAGGCCCCAGTCGAATTCAAGGATTATTCCTATTCGCATCTCTGGGCTGCCATAAAGATTCTCGAACTACGTCACACCCGACCAAACGTGCGTCTGACCAGAGCCTTGATTGAAGAGATGAAGGATTTCGTCGAAGCCAACGGCGCCAAGTTTGTTGTGGTCGATTGGTTTGACGACAAGGACTTTCCGTGGGGGCTGGCCGTGGACGTCATCCGCGTCGGAGCTGGTGCCCCTGCCGAATGGTCAGAATGGATCATTTCTGGAGACAGCCATCCTGATCCCCGTGCGCATCTCTATGCTTCCGAAGTCATCGCGAAAGAATTGAAAAGCGTTCTGACGAATCAGGAGAACTGAACGCGTCGGTGCAGCACGATTAGCGACGATCCGGCGACCTAGGGAGCGACGAGTTTCGGAGCCAGCCTTGTCATTCACATGATTGGAGCTGTTGAGAACTAGACGTAAAATACGGACGAAGCCAGGCTTCTGCTCCGGGACACCGCACTGAAGCGGCGTCGACCATCTCCTGCTTCCTGCGGGGTACAGCGGCTCATGGCATGCTCCACCCTGGACGCGGCGGGGCCAAGATGTGGCCCCCGGCGAAAGGTCACCGAGCGCTGCCTATTGCAACGCTCGAAACCAAGCGAAGAGGCTGGGCGGCCGTCCTGCGGTTGCCCATTTTTTGATCGCTGGGTTGGTCAGCGCCGCTCCTAGGGCGAAGCCGCTGCCCTCTGCTCATATGGACTTTCTACCCTAGCAGAAAGTCGATCCACTTCCCGTGGTTTCGATTGACTAATCCCTTGGAGAGAAGTACCATTCTCGCTCCTGTCCCCCCAGGGGCGTCGGCAACGCCAATTCCGGCAGCCAGCGCAGTATCCGACAGACACAAGCCAGACCCAGGAGAGTTCCATGATCGCCCATTCTCAGCGGCTGAACGCATGGCTGCGAATTTTGTTGGTACTGATCGCAGTGGGAACGACCCCTTTGTTCGCCCAGATATCATTCAACGATTTCAGTAACGTCAGCAGCCTGGCCCTGAACGGGATCGGCCGCGCAGGCTGGTGAACGGGAACGGCCAGAACGTATTGCGGTTGACGCCGGATGGTACGTACACCGTCTCCGGTACCGCGTGGTTCCAGACTCAGCAGCAGTCGGTGTCTGCAGGCTTCACCAGCGTTTTTCAGTTTCAGATCACGCATGACCCGGCCAACGGACTCGGCCCGGCGGACGGTCTTGCGTTTGTGATTCAGAATTCGAGTGGTGACGGATTCGGAACTGCAGCCCTGGGCGGATCCGGCAGTGCCATCGGCTATGGCTTCGCCGATCCTCGGCAGACGGGCATCGCCCATCCCCAACAGCCTGGCGATGGAATTCGACACGTTATCAGAACAGCCCGTATGACCCAAACGGCAACCACATTGCGGTGCAGAGCTGCGGGACGGACCCAAACACCCAGGATCATGATGCGATTTGCCCCGATGGCAACCCTGCGAACCTGGGCATCGTCTCGGATCTTGGGGGTATCACTCTGGCCGATGGCAATGTCCACACGGCAGTACTTCAGTATGATCCCGGTACATTGAGCATTTTTGTCGATAACCTTGGAACTCCCCTGCTGGTGATCAGCGTTGATCTTTCGACTCATGCTCAGCTTGAACAATGGAAGTGCCTGGGTGGGTTTCTCCGGTGCCGACGGGCGGTTTTACGCGAGAACAATGACATCCTGAGCTGGAACTTCGCACCTGCGAACGCCCCGACCCAGATTACCCAGACTTTGACCCCTTCCGCCCCGAACGTCCAGACCAACTATGTTTATGGCAGTTACAACCATAAGCTGCAATACTCTGGCGCCAACAGCGGGGATAACGTGACGGTTACCGGGACTCCCATCAACCAACAGACTTTCCATGACACACGTTTGGTGGGCACGCCTTTCAGCCAACGCTCAGTGCGCGATTTACGACGGGACCGGAGGTCTCTGCGTGTACTTCGAAGTGACCTGCAATCAATCTCAGGGCAACGATTGCACTAACCTCAACTACGATCTCTTTAACAATTTCAACACCAGCCAAACCATCAGCGGCGCTTGTGTCCTGAAGGCCCCGATTGGCACCAATAACTGGCAAAACATCATCGAGACCTTCACGCAGGGCCGCAATGATCCAGGAACACACGGTGGCAGCAAAGGGTTCTCTGACTTTGTCGTCGGACAAAACTGCACCGCGCTGCCCTCGGTGACGATCACCTCTCCCGCCAACGGGTCTACCGTGATTGAAGGACAGAGCGTGCCCATTACCTTTTCCTGTGCGCCGGATCCCAACGCACCCTTTGTGACCATCACCAGTTGCACCGGACTGCTCAACGGCAACCCCGTAAACAGCGGCTCGATGGTGACATTCAACACATTGGGGCCTGGGGCGCTGGTGGTGACGGCGACCGATAGTGTGCTCGACACCAACACCCAGACCTCAAACTTCACCGTGGGCTTGGCGCCCGTATTCACGAGCGGCAACAACGCTACATTCCAGGTTGGAACCCCGGGGTCATTCCAGGTGACTACGACCGGTTCCCCAGCAGCCTCGATCACCGAGACCGGCGCGTTACCCAGCGGAGTGACGCTGGTAAGTCATGGGGACGGAACGGCAACTCTTGGAGGTACACCCGCCGCCAACACGGGCGGCGTTTACAACATCACGCTGATGGCCAGCAACAGCGCCGGCAACGCAATGCAAGCCTTCACGCTAACGGTGCTTCAGACCCCCGCCATCACCAGCGCCAACAATGCCACATTCCAAGTGGGCGTCTTTGGTTCGTTCACGGTCACCACTACCGGCTTCCCGACACCCTCCATTGGTCAATCTGGTGGTCTGCCGGGCAATGTCGGCTTCCATGATAACGGCAACGGCACCGGCACGCTCAGCGGTACACCGACAAGCGGTGGCACGTTCAACATCAGCTTCACCGCTACCAATACTGCCGGCTCCTCAGGGCAAAACTTCACCTTGACCGTGTCAGGAGGGGCGCAAGTAAGTTTCTCGCCCACCAGCATCAACTTCGGAAACGTGCGACAGGGTAGCTGGGTCTGGCAGAACCTGCTGGTGAAGAATGTGGGCACGGCCACGCTTCAGATCAGCAACATCTATATCACTGACGGCACCGCAGATAAGGACGACTATTCGTTCTTCAGCCTTTGCGGCAGATCGCTTCCAGCCGGCAGGACTTGCTTGATCACGGTCTACTTCTATGCCGACGACTTGGGCCTCCGCACTGCGACCCTGAATTTCGCCGACAATGCCCCCAACAGCCCGCAAGGGGTTCCACTGTCGGGGACGGTCGTTAAGCATTAGGTAAGAGATGGATGGAATCAGCCGGGCCTGCCGAGGCCCGGCTTTTTTTGTCTCTTGAAAAATATTAGTGCGTACTATTCAAGACACTGATTGTTCAGCCGTGGTGCGCTATAGCGTGGCATGTGGAACAGAGTGTGATCAGGTTCTCCTCGGAATCGTCGCCGGATTGGCTGCGGAATTCCTTGTGGTGGACGTCAAGGTTGGACATTGCGCCGCACGCTTGGCATCTCCAGCCATCACGGCGCAGCACCTGGTTGCGGAGTTGTTCGTATGGCTGGGGATCAAGCCGCAGACGAGGTCGCTTTGGTCGGACGCAATTCACGACGCCTTCGCGGCAAAGTGGTCCAGGAACGTCTTTCTTTCCTCGCCAGGAAGGAACTTGAAGAAACGCAGGATCGACTGTAGCAGGACCTGCGAGTTACCGTTTTCAAGGTTGGCTCCAGCCAGGAAATCCGCACAAATCATTTCTAAGCAGTAGCCGCGGGATTTGTCCGTCCCCAGCATCAGAGCCGCGGTTTCAATGGCTTGCTCGATGACCGGGATCTGGCTCTTGTAGAGCTTGAAATAGACAATCTCCGACGGCTCGCTTTCCTTCCCGGTCAGCTCCTTCTCGACCTCCTGCTTAAACTGCTCCTTGGGCATCTCTCGTGCTTTGTGCAACCAGGTTGCACAATCGAAGTGCTGCCGGTCCCTGCCGCGCCACCTTGGCCAACTCCAGCCCCTTCGTCCAGCCCACTTCCTTCAGCTCCCTCCGCGCCTGTGGCGGTAGGTGTTCATGGATGCGACATCAGGTAGTACGCCTTCCTTCGCGACTCCGGAAACCGCCTTTCCAGGAACTCATCGAACGACTTCACGTTTTCCACCCGCCAGTACTGTCCCGCCCGCACTTCGCACAGTACCGCCCAGTTCGACGAACCGGGTGTCCCTCTCCGCTTCCTTCTGCTTTTCCCAAGCCAGAATCTCGTCGATCTTCGTAAGCACGAACACGGCTCGCCGACGATTGAGTTTCGGCAGCATGGGCGGATTGTCAGTACGCAAGCTCGTCAAGCCAACCAAGGTTTTCTGCTCCGGGTCGCCGCACCAGACGGGTGTCGACCATCTCCTGTTTCCCCAGGCAAAGCCCCAGATACGGGCAGTACTGCAGGGGTTTTGCGGGAAGCGAATCCCGCTGTGCGGCAAGAACTGAGCCGACTCGATCCGGCCAATCGTATCGGCGACCAGATGGCCGAATTCGTTGCGCTGCTCGTCGCTGATGGTGGTGCGGAGATACTGCACCTCGACCAGTCGCTTGCGCACGAAGACGACCTGGGCGACTTCGGAGATGCCGGTCATCCAGGAATAGCAAACCAGTTGCGGATCGAGTGAAAGCAAACCATCCGGCTCTTCCGGATAGCGGGCCGAGGTGGTCTTCCACTCGATCAGACAGCGGGTGCCGTCGAGCTTTCCGATGGCATCGACGTAGGCCACAAAGTCATTCTTCTCCGAAACCCGGCGGGTGAACTTGATCTGCAGGTTGCGGCGGGGCTGGCGAATGCGGATACGGTCGTCCTGGCAGAAGCGGTCCAGGAGTTGAATGCCTTGCTGCAGCATCCGGTCCCAGGTATCGCGCTCCCCATACTTCAGTCCCTGGTTCTGGCAGGCGGTCCATTCGCGAAACAGGACAGCGGCCGCGTCCTCGCGGAGGAAATAGGCAGCCAGAGCGCGCTCGAAGGCTCGCCCGAACAGCATGGCGGCCCGGGTGTCTTTCTCCTGCCAGCCATCGAGGTAGCGATGGCGATAGCGCCTTGGACAGGTCAGGTACTGGCTGATCTGGGTGTAGCTGTACGTCATCGCGCCACCTCGGGAGAAGCAGCACTTGCGGGCAGAGCACATGCTTCCCATTGGCTGGCCGGCGCGAAGCCGTCGAGGTTGAGCAGGGAAGTGCCGTTTACGACGGCATGGCTGATCTTGACCACGCCGCGCAGGCCGACCAGGCTCTTCTCGTCGATCTCGTCGCGCCCGAGCAGTTCGGTGTCGTAGCCGAAATCGCGCAAGAACCAGTTGAGTTTCCACAATGCTCTGGGCGTGCAGTAGAGACGGCCGGTAACCGAGTGTCCGGCTGAGTTCTTTCGGTTCCAGGACCGAGAAACGGAGGAAATAGAACGGCTTCCGTGCGTCCCATCGATGGTGGGCTCTCTCGACCCGGACCAGGAGCAGCCCATCGCGAACCTGGCCCGCAGCAGACGGGTCTGCCTCGTGTAAGCCTTGGATGCGGCGTCTCATGCTGCACCTTCTTTCTGGCCCAGGTAGCTGTTGAGCTGGCAGAGCAGAGCATTGCGGTCTTTCTCGGCCCAGTCGGCAAGATGGGCGACGAAAGCTCTCGACCTGCTCGCGGGTGGCCTCGCGCAGCGTCTTCACGCCGCAGAAGTCGGTCGCGTATGACTTGACGAGATTGGCGTCGAGCTGATGCTGGCGAATCAACTGGCATAGACGATCACGGACCTTGGGGCCGCCGTGGTTCCCGTTGCCATTGGCAGGCTGCGGCAGTTTCTTGGACTCTGGACGCGAAGCGGGTTGGCCAGCGAAAGATCCGATCTCCTCGACCGAGCAGATGCCGATGCCGTAGGCCTTGCGCAACGCGCGGTTAACGGCACGAGTTTCAGCCACGCGCATTTCGGCGCCATGGACGAGCGGAGAAACATTGGAGGGATCGGCATCGCCGTAGCCAACGAAAGCCCCGACAGGTTCGCGACTTGTACACCGTGGCCGCAAACGCCCAGCGTTGAGTTGAGGCGTCGCAGAATGCCGGAACGGGTTTGACGTGAATGCCAGCGCACCGGTTACGACGCGCCAGTCCCAGCAAACCTGTGTGGGTGACGTACCAACCGCTATCCAATAGATCAGATCACCGGCACCCACGAGAAGTCGTGCTGTGTCTGCAATCTCCCTCAGTCGGATTAGACGCTTCCCGAGAGAGATTGGGCCAAATCCGTCGCGCCATACGAAGGGAAGCGGCCGTTCTCTTAGTTGCTGTCATGTCGTGCTCCTTCGCCGCTCCGGTGATTCAGCTGGGTGCATTTCCTGAGAGCGAAGCTCAGGCTCTTGTGTCGGGAGATCGTTTGGTTGGTGGCTGAAGCTGCAATGCGCCAGCGATATTCCGCTTCGCCCGTTGGAAACACACGGAAAGTAGATTGCGGTTTCGGGTAACGCCGCGACGCGACCGGTCGAACGATCCTTGCGAACAACGGATGAGCATTGAGGGAATTTGCTAGAGTGGGTGTAGCCACGTTGGCCTCCATACCAGGTCGATTTGGTTAGCCTCGGGTCGGTGCTAGTAACACCAGCTCGAGGCGCTCTGCTTTACGGAGGGCATTATTGCATACCCCCTATGCATTGTCAAGGGAAATCTAATGATAATTTGCATACGGCCTGAGCATGTGGTAACGTGCGACCAATGGCACTCAGTAAGGAAGCGCGTGAATACTTCGCTAAAGAGGGGCGCAAGGGTGGGAAAAAGGCCGCTGCAAACATGACGGCCCAGGAGCGCAAGGAAAAGATGCGCCGCGCCGCCCAGGCGAGATGGGCACGCACCAAGAAGAAGATCGACTCCCTGACGGAGCAAACTCAAACTCTGGAGCGTAAAGTAAAAGCGAATTCTGATTCCCGAGTGGCGAAACAGAAGAAGACCAATCCGCCTCAGTGAGGTTGGGAAGATCGCGGCACTCGCAAGGCTGTCATCGCCGTGGCCAAAGCCAGGGAAAAAGCCCCGCATAATAAGGACTCGCAAGACGAGACCTGATCCGTTGAGATTCCTCCCAGGATTGACCTTGGACACTTCTCGGAGCAAAAGATCGGATCGCCGATGAGCCTTTCCAAGAAGGCTGGTTAGCGACTCCCCTCAAATCAAAGTCAGCGGTGTTACCTGGTCGGAGCAACGTCTACCACCATTTGTCTGGCTGCGTGAGCGTGGCCGTGAGCACAAAAAGCGTGAATCGACATTGACTCGCGGCCGCTAATTTGCTTTTTTGCGCGGCGGCGCGCTCTTTGCATGCGCGACCAGGGCAGCGAACCGCGGATCGCTGTGGAGCGCGTTCAAATCGGGGTCTTCTCAGATTGTTAAAGCTGTCCGCGAGAGGACCAGGCAACTTCCTGGTTGATTATCATCCAATATATGGTGTAATATCATCCATGTTACGCTAGTCTGGCCGGTATGATTCGTCGAAATATCACTGATTATCTGCTGCAGGCCCTGACGGACACGCCTGTGGTGCTGGTTAACGGTGCCCGGCAAACAGGCAAGAGCACGCTGGTGCAGTCGCCGCAGCTGGCAGAACGGAGCCGTCAGTACCTGACTTTTGACGACCCCGGAGTTCTCACTGCAGCTAGGGGCGATCCCAACGGCTTTGTTGCCGGTTTGACCACGCAAGTCACCCTCGATGAAGTGCAGCACGTACCGGAACTCTTCCCGGCAATCAAAGTAGCCGTCGACCGAAAACGCGAGCCTGGACGTTTCCTCCTCACTGGTTCCGCCAATGTGCTGCTCCTGCCTAAGCTATCTGAGTCCCTGACTGGACGAATGGAGGTGCTAACCCTCTGGCCGTTCTCGCAGGGCGAAATAAAGGAAGTACACGAGAGTTTTGTTGACGTGCTGTTCTCGAAGCGGACGTCATGGCATGCAGAGAAATCGAGCGTGGTTCAAAGGAGGGAGTTGTTTGAAAAGGTACTGTTGGGCGGTTATCCGCCGCTGGTGACACGCCATACGGTGGCACGTCGCAGGGCCTGGTTCCAATCGTACCTGCTGACGATTCTGCAACGGGACGTCCGCGACATATCCAACATCTCAGATTTGACCGCCGTGCCTCGACTGCTTTCGGTGGTAGCGAGTCGCGCCGGTGGCTTGCTGAATTTCGCCGACCTGTCGAGAAGCCTGTCGTTGCCACAAACGACCCTGAAACGATACTTCGCGCTGCTTGAAGCGACATTCCTTGTGCAGCTGTTGCAGCCCTGGTCGGTCAGCACTGGCCAGCGGCTCATTCGGACACCGAAGGTCTACTTGAATGACACTGGTCTGCTCGCACATGTGTTGGGGCTCACCCTTGATCGGCTGGAGTTGGATGCGGGATTGGCCGGAGGCGTCCTGGAGAATTTTGTGCTGATGGAGTTGCGCAAGCAGGCATCTTGGAGCGAGACTCAGCCGCAATTCTTCTATTGGCGCACGGTCTCGGGACAAGAAGTGGATATCGTGCTGGAAAACTCTGCGGGGCAGCTCGCCGGCATCGAAGTAAAAGCCAGTGCAACCCTGAATGGCGGCGACGTTCGGGGGCTGCGGGCTCTGGCCAGCGTGGCAGGGAGGCGGTGGATTCGCGGTGTGGTGCTTTACGCCGGCACCGAGGTTGTCCCATTTGCCGGCAATCTGCACGGCGTTCCTGTGTCCCACCTCTGGGCGACGCATGCATGACCTCGCAGGGCGCGGATGTCGATGCCGCCCGCGCCAGCCGCTTGCCGCCTGACAACGAAGAAGGGTTTTTTGGCGTTTCGCGTTTCACCCGATCTGAAGAGCGAGATCCAGGGAATCGCAGACAATGAAGCGAGGAGCATTTCACAGGTTTGCGAGCTGCTCCTGTCCGAAGGGGTTCAGGCCTACAAGAAGGAAGGACCCAGGTTTATACAACGCCTGGTTGCCAAGCAGAAAGCCAAGGGCAAAGACTCATGACCTGCGCGGCCACCGACTGATCGCGGCTACGACTGCGACAAGAAACAGGATGCTAAGGGTGCGTGCCGTGGTAGCTCCGCGGGCGCGCTACTGCGCGCTCGGCCAGTGTGTTGTTCCCCAGCGATCCGAGATGGACTTGTGTTCCGGGGGAAGTCGTGAAATAATGACTGTCAGTAATTGTTGTACCCAAGGTAAGAGTATCTCCTTCCCGATTGGTTCCCAGAGTAGTTGTGCTGACGTTGGCCCATTCAGGGTCTCGGACGAACATTACAGTCTGTCCTGAACTGTCCGCAGACCATCGCGGCAGGTGCTTCCACGCTTGCGTCTGGTTGGCGCATCGTACGTCGCATGAACGTGATGTTGCACCGTTCTATCTGGGCTTTTTGTGTGTAAATTCTTCGAGAGCGGTCGGCAGAGCCTCCTAAAAATCTAATCAGGCGCTCGCCAGCAACCACGGTTGCCGTGCTCAGCGCGGGGGGAACCCATGAAAATTCCAAAAACTGTAACGCCGGCCAAAGCTGCCGCGAACAAGGAGATCTCCAAGAAATCGTCGGGCCCGAAATCAGTGCAAGGCAAGCGGTTTGCAAGTAGGAACGCCATCACGCACGGCATCCTGGCTCGCGACCTGCTACTGCCCGGCGAGAGTAGAGCAGAATTCGACTGGGTCCGGGAAAAACTGTTCTCCGATCTTGCACCGGTCGGGTTCAGGGAGTCTGTCCAGGTGGAGATCTACGGAGCGAATTATTGGCGATTGCGTAGGGTTTACCGCGCGGAAACTGGAGAAATCACTAAGCTTCTGTGCGAGTTGAATCCCGCGGCCGAACTTGCGACGGCCGAACACTCGCGCCAGTACCTGCAGGCCACATCAGATCTGAAGGAACTCGAAAAAATTGAGGAACAGATCAACCTGCAAGCGCGCGTCAGCTCGGAAAATCTGGAGTGGCTCCGGAAACTTCCTTACGGCGAACCGGCAAATGCTCTTGTGCGAACGATCGAACTCGTGCCAGACGACGAAAGTAGGGAAGACAGTCATACAGGCCGAGAGGAGACATCCGCTGTAACAGAAAGCCCAGAGCCAGCGAGTGCCGAGAGCGCAGCCACTTCGCCAGAAGATGGCGGCTTCGCCCGCGATCTGTTGCTCAACGGCGTGGAGTGCCTTAAGAGAACAATTGTCCAGGAGATTGTTTACCACGGCCAGTACCCTGTATTAAAGGTGGAGGCGAAAAAGAACGCACTGCATGTTCCGCAGGAAGCCGTGCTCAATCGCTTCACACGATATGAAAAGCACTGCGTGGACAAGATGACTGAGGCCGAAAACAAACTCGAACGCATGCAGCGACTCCGCCGCGGGGATGAGGTTTTTCCGCCGTCCGCACGAGGCACTTAGACAGATCGTGCTCTGGGCGCAACCGTCTTCGTGATCTGGTAAGCTCGATGGCCTTTTGGGGAAAAAGGGAAAACCGAACGGCGCGGTCGCGGTAGCGTCTTGCTCCAAATGGTGAATGTCCGAGCGCTGGCGGAGGGCTCTGCCCCGGGTCTTCCGACGATTGCCCTGGGTCCACCGTCGGGCCGAAGCCCGGATCAAGCCGGTTTTACCGGGCTTCGCAACGGCGCCGTATCTGCCAAGGGAGCGGTGTGCCAACTCTCACTTCAGATACGTCGCGGAGGGTTTAAATTGGTTCGATGACTTGCAATCCTTTTACGCGAGAGAAGTGCCGTTTGTTGAAAGTGGCCACATGGCTTCCACGTTCGAGGGCGGTCGCGGCTACGATCAAGTCGTAAGCTCCGATCATCTTGCCGGCCGCCTGTAAGTCCGCCCAGAGGCGCGCGTGTTCATACGCCGTCTGCTCGGTGTAGGGAATAACCGGTAGCGCCGCCACAATGGCCTCAAGATATTTTCGGCGCTTCGATTTGTGCGGTTCGACCGCGCGCTCTACTCCGTGCCACAGCTCGGCTACTGTGATGGCCGCAACTTCAAACTGGTCGTTCGACCGGGAGGCCGCCCAGGCCGCGAGGTCGAAGACACCCCTTTCGTCGCGAATGATGACATCTGCATCGAGAATTATCGCCATTTATCCGCCGGTAGCTTAAGCGTCTTGCGTGCCGTTTGGACATCACCACGCCACGCCTTTGCTTCGTCACTCGAGAGTTCGACTTCGCCCAGCACTTGGGCCAGATCACGACCGGTACAGACCTTCTCATTGTCCGGCACCAAGCGAGCCACGGGAGATCCGTTTTTGAGCAGGACAAAAGTGACGTTCTGATAATGAGCGCGGTTGACGCAATCGGCGAAATTGCGTGCCGCCTCGGTCACGGTGATGATGGTCTGTCTCACGAAGTCATATTATCAGACTATAAGAGATTCTGTAAAGCATCGGGGTCTTGGACCACCCATTTTTGCGAAACGAAGCCAATAAGTCATGTGATTTCAACGTCTTCTGGATTTGCACTGCGCGCGGTTGAGAAGACTGGTGGCGAGTCGCTTGCAGCCGGCAAGACCTGCTTGATCACGGTCTACTTCAATGCCGACGACTTGGGCCTCCGCACTGCGACCCTGAATTTCGCCGACAATGCCCCCAACAGCCCGCAAGGGGTTCCACTGTCGGGGACGGTGGTTAAGCATTAAGTAAGAGATGGATGGAATCAGCCGGGCCTGCCCAGGCCCGGCTTTTTTTGTGTCTTGAGGGCAGTCGAGCGCCCAGCAGGCTGCGGAAAACTCCCCGGTAAGTCCACCATGAGGAAAGCACCTAAGTCGTCCAGTCGTCCACTACCCTTGCTTCTGAGCGAAAGCGGTGCCCGTGCTTGCGCGCGATCTTGAGCGCCCGGTCGATATCCGCCGGGGGAGGTGGGCCGGTTGCGGGAGACGTTCCCGTCGAAATCGGTATTCCTGCCTCCTCGAAGAACGCTCCGAGGCCTACGGTGGCGGTCACGAAAGTTCGCGTGTTCGTGGGGCTGGGTTTTCGAAATCCATGGATTTCATCGCTGGGCACGTGGATCAAATCGCCAGCTGCCGGCGCTGTTGAGCTGGACGGCTTGGAAGGCAAATCCGGATGTAGAGTCCTGAAATCCGGGCGATCCGCTGCGGGTTCGACGTTGCAGGTGCGAGATAATTACAGAGTGTTCACTGCGTAGCTATTTCTCAGGAGCTTCGTTCACGATCGGGTCAGCCGTATGGGTGGCATCGTCGTTGCAGTTATGGTCGTTGAAATCTCGCGTTAGCCGGTGTATCGGATCTTCTCCGTGGGTTTGCCGGGCTATAAAGTGCCGGTTGCAACCAGTGCAGATGCCCCTCAACGGAGCTTCCGGGCCTTTGTTAATGACGTGAAGTGATCTTTCCATGGCACGGTTTCCCGGCGGTCCGCTATTTTCTCACAGTCCAAGCATCGGCTTGATTGGCGTCTTGGCGTTTGCACCGATGTGCATCGTACTTGGCCTGAATTTCTGCCTGCGCTTTGTGCCGGTTGAGAAACTTCGATTCAAATTGAGCATTGCACCGTTCGCAGACTGCGAAAGCGCTACCGCTGCGCTCCGTTATCATCCTCAGTGTGCGCTTTGCCATATGGCGGCAGTCTGGCAGAAGCCTCAGCGCTTATTCTGTCGGATGCCCTACAAAAGTAATCCTTTTCTCAGGCATTTATGAGTTGGCTTGTAGCGTTGTCCTGGGCAGTTTGGACAGGAAACGCCGCTCGGGCAGAGTGCATGCGACTAGCGCAAGCTCGTACGAAGGTCCGCATATAAGACTGCGCCACCCGGTCCCAGACCATGTGGCGTGCATAAAGGTAAGCACGTTTGCGCATTGCCTGGCAGGCCACTTCGTTTTCCAAAAGTTCAATTGCCGTATCTGCGATTGCGGCTGGGTCCTCGAAGGGAACCAGCGCCCCCCGCCCCTCGCCCAGCAGTTCGGCGGCGTGCCAGTATGGAGTCGAGATGATCGCCTTCCCGGCGCCCATGGCGTATGCGAGTGTTCCGGATACGGCTTGTGCCTCGTAACGGTACGGCGTGACGTAAATGTCAGCCGAACCAACCAGTGCAGCCATTTCTTGAGGGCTGGCGAATCGATTGCGGAAGACCACGTTCTGCTCAACTCCCAGTCCCTTGGCCAAGGCCTGCAACTGCAGCCGGTATCGATCGCCCTCGCGGCGTCTGACGTGCGGGTGAGTAGCGCCTGCGATGATGTAGACAACATTGCTGTGCCGGGACAAGATGCGCGGCAGGGCTTGAATCACGCTTTCGAATCCCTTGTTTGGGGACAACAAGCCGAACGTGAGCAATACAGTCTTTCCTTCGGTTGAAAACGAATCTTTGTACAAAGCCGGTTCCGCAAAAGGCAGGTCGGGGATGCCGTGAGGAATCAGATCGATCTTTTCCTCCGGAACTCTAAATACATCTTGCAAAAACTGAGAAGAGTGCTGGCTCATGACAATAAGACGATCGGAGAATGCGGCGATCTCTTGCATGACAACGAGTTGGTCGACGTCGGGCTCATGAAGAACCGTATGCAGCGTTGTCACTACAGGCATTTTGAGCTGCTGCAGTAGCCGCAAAACATAGCTGCCGGCCTTTCCTCCAAAGATCCCATACTCATGCTGCAGACACACCAGGTCGACATTGCTGGCATTCAGAAAGTCGGCGGCTGCTTGATAGGATGAAGGGTCGCTCTCGGTTATCTCGAATCGCACGCGCGCAGGGTAGCTGTAGCGCCCTTGTGGGTCATTGACGGCCACCACGAATACTCCAGCGGCTCCGTATTCAACCGCAATCGCATCGCACAAGTCTGTCGTGAAGGTCGCAATTCCACACTGTCGAGGCAGGTGGTTCCCGATAATCGCCACCCGCATCGGAAACGAGCGGTTGGGTATCACTTGCAGGGATGACGTTGACTTCCTTTCGAACACCCGAGGATGCGCATTGCAGCGCATCAGAGTGTTCGGTTCCAAACTCGCGGAGCGGTCAGGCGCGGACATTGCAGTTCTCCTTTAATGGCGTCGTCCGGTTGGAAGGGGACCGAACACAGGTGGAAGTGTACCGAGGCTACACCGGGACGTCCCGGTGCCGGGGCTGGCGATCCCTTACTTCAAACCGCACTTCGTCTTCCGCTCAGTAGATTAATGACCAAAACCACCAACCCCACAACTAGAAGCAAGTGGATCAGTGCTCCGCCGATGTGCAGGCTGAAACCCAGAAGCCACAAAATTATAAGAACCACAAAAATTGTCCAAAGCATATACGCCTCCTGTGCTCATTTTGCGAGTACTGAATCTGAATCTTTTCCAACGTCTCACGAGAACTGCTTCGTGCAAACGGATACGCAACCCATCGTCAACTGTGCTTCCACTCGAACACGCTGGCGCTGGGCTGATGACAAGCAACCGTAGAGGTCGAGTCGGAAGCCCTACTTTTTGTCGGCTACGGCCTCAGCTTTCGCTCCGCGAACTTCCGCAAGGAACGGCTGAACTGCGGCTGGAGCGGGCACTTTACCCAACAGCAAAGCCCGAGTTGTGACATTGGCTCCGTACATCGCGTGTCGTGAATCGTTGTCTTGACGGAGCGAGGCACCCTCCAACGTGAGCCCAGCGAACACACCTTTGGCACGGGAGTAGGTCAGGATCTCTGTATCCAACTTCCAATCCGTACCGGCCTGGGCATGCCGTCCCACTGGACCGGCCGCCGCAGAAGCTTCCCCGCCAACCTGGAAATTACTGGAGAGCAGCCTCTGCATTCCTTTTCTATTCTGAATGATCAATACCACGTCCACCGCTTCCACCCCGATCTGCAGGCCCCAGCTTCCGCCCGAAATCGTGATGAACGCCGGCGCACTCCAGCCATTCGCCGTACGGCAGGTGGCTACGCCTTTCCCTCCTTCAGCTCCGAATACGAATCCCCCCTTGACCATATGCGGTATGACGGCCACACACTTTGCGTGTTCTAAGACTTCTTCCGGGATTCCCTTGTCAGGCATCCCCATAATTTCGTGCATTACATTGGTGGCATTGTCCAGTCGTTCGGTGGCATCTTCCCGCGCCGACCCTGCCCAGCAAAACGTGCCGACGCTCAACATAGCAAGTAAGAACATAGTGTTTTTCATGGGATGACCTCATTTCTGTGACCGTAGCGCCGCCTCTCTGGCTTCGTGCCCTGTGCACACAGGCACACAACTGCGGGCAAGCATGCTGGTGCAACGGTCAATTCCGAACTTAGCAAATCAGGATTTGGAAGGTCTGAGCAATAATGCTCACAGATAGGGATGGCATCTCCGCTGGTCTTTGTGATGCGCTATCGATTATCCGCATCAACGATCTGCCCATTGAGCATACCTGTCGCTTCAGCAAGTGTCAGGTCATCGGGCACATGGTGGAAGTCGCTGTGGTTCTCGATCTCCTGCACACTGATTGTCTTGAAGAGGAGGGCCTTTCCTTTCATGTCCACCATCAGGACGGTCATTTCCCAATGACCCGCCGCAACTTCTTCCTGCTTAACCTCGAACTTGCCTCCTTTGTCCAAGTGCCCTAGCAGTCCTCCTCCGAATTTCACACTCTCCATGAGATGGCCGTCGAGCGCTACCAACCTCTCTTGTTTGGTATCGACCGTCATCTCTCCTTCCATGCTGTGGAAAACCCGGGCTTCAAGAGAAGGCGGCTGGAAATTCGGGTTGGGTCTGAAGGCTAGTGTTACGAGGTCCCCTTGACGACTCGCGTAGCCGAACGCAAATACGTCAGGCAGAATCTTGAATAAGCGTGCCCCTTGCTCTGCCTTCTTTTTGCTCGCCTGTTGTAATTTCCGCTGCTCGTCGGGATGGCTCACCAGCCTCTGCATGCGCTGGTTCTCTTTCTGCTGCTGTTTGGCATCAAGTGGTTGGCCACCTATGGAGAGGACTCGACTGAGAGACCCATTGTTTGTCTCGAGAATTTCCAGGACTTGTTTTTCCCCAGATTCCTCTTTTTCGAGCCGGTACATCCAATGGCCGTGATCCTCATCCTGGACTTTCAGTTCGTTGGTGACTACCTTCCGGGCCAAGTCAACAGCCGACATTCCGAGCCTCTCGGAGTCCGATTGGGGAAGAGCGCTCGATCCGACCAGAATGACGGTCACTACGACGGCTGCGAAATTGTGTATCAGCCTCACCACCGATGGCTCCCAAAGTAGACTGCACTCTCTCTCGCAGCTCTCCCGCACGACTAGAGTCCCCGGATGTTACAACGCAGAAACCTTCAATCTGAGAGCTCATCCGGTGCGGTGACCGCCATGTAGCGTCCGGAGTTGGAAATCGCGGACCCGTCATCCGGCCCCTTATTCGTTTCAAACGATTGCCCGACGGGTACCATATCAACCCCCGCGCGGCGTTCAGCCTCAAATTCATTGTTCGACATATGTGCTCCTTATCGTCATAAAAGAGTCAGCATCGCACCGGCAGCCCCAGTCGCGAATCCTAGCCGGCAGTCGTAACTCTCACGTTATTTTGCATGCCGCCAGTAGCTTGTTCAATCGAGTATTGAACTTTGGCCGTTGGAAAAACTGGTCAGAATTGATCGTCTTGTAAATCGAGCGTGACGGCAAAAGGCGGGCCGCGTCTAACAGGAGCATTTCAGCAGGGCACTTTTCGTAATCAAATCAAGCAAGGCTGGTACGGACAGGGCCAGTTTTTCACCGAGGACCAAGGGCAACATTCCGGGTACGGGTTCAGTACAACATTCGGAGTCTGCCACGTGATATAATGCAATTGTGAGGTGGTTACCACCTTCCCCTCTTTCAGGTTCCCTGAACTAAGTCAGCCCATCTGAAGTTTTCTCTCCTTAGGCTTTCGGGAAAGCCGTGTACCGTATGCATTCGAATGCGATTCTGCACGAAATTCAGCAACTTTACGGTGTGAGTAATCGCCTTGACTTGCTGGCGGGGCAACATCCCCTGGTCTCAGAAGCTCTCATCTCCATTTCGGGAAGCGTTCGTAATACGGCAACATTGTTGGAGGTGCTGGTTGCGACGAAAATAGCGCCGCTTTCGGGGTTAGATCCAGCGAATGCCTGATTTGCTCATCATTACGCATGTGGTATTTGTGGGATTGCCTCAGCAAACTAGTCGTGGAGAACGACATTCAGGAGTGAACTGTGAACTTGTAGCTCGCTCTGGCCGTAGTCAAGGAAGCCTAACTCTCTGAACCTATTCATAAAAAAACTGACTCGCGAACGAGTTGTGCCGATCATCTCTGCGAGAGTCTCCTGACTGATCTTGGGGATTACAGTCTCGGGGACTCCTTCCTTGCCGAAGCGAGCCAGCAACAGCAATAGCCGAGCCAGCCTCTTTTCGCTCGAATTGAAGAGCTGATCGACCAAGTCCTCTCGTATCGGATGTTCCGTGACAGCAGATACGCTACGAACAGATCCGACAATGCGTGTTCCCGGTGAAGCGCAAGCATCATCGCCTTCTTGTCAATGCGCAGAAGTTCGCAATCCGTCATTGCGGTGGCGGACCCCATGCGTAATGGCTGTCCAGCCAGACCACCTTCACCGAAAAACTCTCCCTCGCCCAATATGCCCAGGGTCGCTTCCTTGCCAATCTTGGATACGACCGTGAGTCGAACCTTGCCCTCCTGGATGTAGAAGACCGCGTCCGCCGTGTCCCCCTGTGCGAAGATGGTTTTTTTCTTGGGAAAGGCCACGGCTTTCCTGCCCTCCCCGATAGTGGCAAGAAACCTCTTGGGGTCGAAGTCGCGCCCTTGCTTGCCCGATTTGGTTGGTGGTATCAAGAGCTCTCTCCCGGCGTAAGAGGAACCTACTTACACCCGCCGAAAATCTTGTCACATTCATCATCACCCAAGATGTTCACTTTTGCTCACAATTGGCCAAAAACACCTGCCGCACACAGAACGAGACTGACGCTTAGCTAATCTGTTGAAAATGAGCAATAATGAGCATTTTCCGGGCTGCGGAACGTTGCATTATGTCGGGGTGAAAACCAAGGAACTCACTCCGAAACAGATATTATCCGTGCCTTGTGCGACTTGCGGCGCAGCGATTGGGGAAGCTTGTGAACTGCACACGGGTGCCCTGCGCACCGAGCCACACCGAGATCGGAAACTCTCCGCAGCCGAGGCCGTGGACGCCAAAGTCAGCAAACGATAGCAGCCTTACCAGTGTTTGGAGTGACTGTATGAATTAGGAGATCCAATGAAACTTTCTGACACGATTGGATTGGTGCTGAAGAGTAAAGACGAAAATAGAGTTCTATCGGTAGCGCCCGATCAGTCGGTCTATGAAGCGATTGCGAAGATGGCCGAGCACGGTATAGGCGCCTTACTGGTCATGTCCAACCATAAACTGGTCGGTATCGTCTCGGAGCGTGACTACGCGCGCAAAGTAATCCTCATGGGCCATTCTTCAAGGGAGACTTTGGTCCGCCAGATCATGACCAGCCCAGTTGTTTTTGTGAGTCTCCAGCATACCGTTGATGAGTGCATGGCCATTATGACGAAGCACCATTTTCGCCATCTGCCGGTCGTGCAAGAGGACCGCGTGGTAGGAGTGGTCTCCCTCGGCGACTTGGTGAAGTGGATTATCTCAGGTCAGGCTCAAACTATTCAGGAGTTGGAAGGCTACATTACGGGAGCGTATCCCCGGTAACAGAGTGCTATGCAGACCGGCTCGGCTAGGCACGCGATTGCATTTGCAGTCCTTAAATTGTGGCCAAAACAGCATCGTCGGGACGATCCGAGTCGATCATTCCGCTGCCTCACCCCTCACCCGGTCGAGCCTGCTATTTTCCCGACGATGCCCGATCGGGTCGAGACGCCCATCTTTAGCCGTCGTCGTTTTCGTCGTCATCGTCATCATCTTCTTTGCCGTCGCCGTCCGGTCCGCCAAGTGGATCGCAGGCCTCCTTCAATATACGGGTCCTATCCATCGGGAACCGAGAATTGGAAAGTCGGAATTGCCCGTAATTGTGAGCAATTTTGAGCAGAATCGGGCTAATCTCCATCTGTATACATATCGGGATGGCTACCAATGCCACCCTTCTCTGCATCCATAAAGATCCGGCGGAACTTAGTCTGTTGCAGGAACACGGCTACGAGCTGCTAACAGCAACCAATGGCCACGAGGGCTTGCAGCTTTTCATGTCCCAGCCCGTGGATGCAATTGTGCTCGACTACCAACTGGGTCTTTTAGATGGCGGGGTCGTGGCGGCTGCCATCAAGAAGGTGAAACCCCAGGTCCCCATCGTCATGCTTGCGGGGGACGTGGACCTGCCGGACGATGCTTTGCAGGCCGTAGATGCGCTCGTGGCCAAGTCTGATGGCCCTATCTCCCTGTTGGAGACGATTCATTCGGTTTTGAATGGGAAGCCTGCCCAAAGTCGTGAAGGCGTTCTACGAACTGAACGACCGATAAATCCCCGACACCCTCGCCGATCTTGGGACGGCGTGGAACGGCGACGGGCCATCATTGCCCAAATGGCGATCGAAGGCAAGGATGTCCCTTCTTCGCGAAAACTCTGGCGCAGCTTCCGCAATGGAACTGTTCAATTCTGACCTGGCGCTTAGGAAATCTGCCTCTTCCAGTCCCAAGCGAGTCTTGATTATCTGTTCCAGATCTGGACAGAATGGGAATCAGAGTGGCCTCTCAGGGAATCGCGGTCGTTGAAAGTAGGACCACAGGTGGCTGTTGGGTACAAGTTCGGGGGAACTCACGGGAGCGGATGCGCGTGTCCCATCTGCGAAGAGCGGGGCGGAAATCACAAACCCGATTGTATGTGTCCCGGCTGTGGAGATTGGGGAGGAAGACATCAGGCTGGCTGCCGGTGTTCGTTGTGCGGCCTGACGGGAGGTACCCACAAGCCAAATTGCCGATGCCCAAAGTGTTGGCAGTGCGGCTAAGCGTGTGCACCACAGAGCGAGCTTGTGAAAATCAACCTTGGGAGACAACGAGGGTATAATTCCGCCCCATGCACGGCGGCATCCGAGAGCGAGTCGAGGCACTGAGGCGGGAAATTGCCGAAATCCAGAAGCTAAACCTCGCGTACCTGCAAACGCCCAGACCGGACCATAGTGCAAAGGCCGACTACGTGAGGCGCGAACAACGATTGAAGGCGATCATGAACGAATTAAAGTTCATGACTGATTGGAGAGAAACGTGAGACTGAATGTATTCATAGGCGTCCCAAACATTTCCGGCCTGGGGTTAGGAACTCCAGAGGTGGGCCCTTTTTCTAGCGGAGCCTCAAAAATGTGAGTACGGCAGATCGAGAACGAAGGGGACCCCGGGGAGCTACGAGGTCTTCTATTATTTACTCTCCAGAGCCGAGTGTGGGTTCAGTGCGCGCCACGTACCACAGCGCCAGTTCTACTCGGTTATCCATCCCGGTCGTGTTGTAGATGTGTCGGAGGTCGTTCTTTACCACATCCTCCGTCGTGCCGATCACAGTTGCGATATCCGGGTTCTTCATGCCATCAGCCAATAACTGCACGATCCGCAATTCTCTTGGACTAAGCCGGGATGAGGGTACGAACGTCATCTTCGACGCTGTAGTGCACCCCCGTAGAACTGGACACGGAAGTTAGTTAGGCTTGGGGCCTCCGCCAGGAGGCGAGAATGTCGAGAAAGCCAAGAGTCCAGAGAACCCCGGAAGAGAAGTGGCAGATTGTGTTGGAAGTCCTGAAGAGCGGGAACGTGGCAGAGACCTGCCGCAAATACGAGATCGCTCCCAATCTTTATTACCGCTGGAAAGACGAAGTGGAAGCGGGAGCCAAGGCTGCGCTCGGGGGGAGGAGCGCAGGCGCGCGGCCCGATGCCGAGCAGGAGAAGCGGATCAAGCAACTGGAGCGGGCGCTGGGACGATCGCACTTGCAGATCGAGATCTTAAAAAACGTGCTGGGCGAGTGAGCTGCGGGCCAGCGCATTCGTCGGCACGGGAGTTAGTGGCCCAGGGGAACGAAGTGAAGTTGGTGGCTGAGACACTGGCGATCAGCCGGTCGAGCCTCTACTATCAGCGGCAGGCACGCACCAGTCGTGCGGATCGTTCACGCGACCCGGAGATCATCCTGGCCTGCGGCGAGAAGCCGGCGTACGGCTATCGTCGCGTGGTCTGGTGGCTGGGGCGCAAGCAAGGGTTGGTGGTGAACGGCAAGCGGGTGTTGCGGGTGATGCGGGAACGCGGGTTGCTGGTGCGCCAGCGCCGCTTCCGGGTCTCGCGCCGCAAGGACTGGGGCAAGGTGGAAGCGCCGCAGCCCAATCACGTTTGGCAGTCGGACATGACCAAGGTCTGGGCGGGACCGAGTGTGGGCTGGGCGTATCTGGTCTCAGTGATCGATTGCTGCACCCGGGAGATCATCGGCTGGGACTTGAGTCTGCGCTGCCGTACCGAAGAAGCTCTGGCGGCGCTCAACCGCGCCGTGCTGGAGGTTTTGCCGTTCGGTTCTCGTGGAACGGGTTTGACTTTAACGACCGACAACGGCACCCAGTTTACGTCGGCCCGTTATATCGAAACGCTGAATCGGCTGGGCATCACGCACCGGCGCACGGCCTACAACCATCCCGAGGGCAACAGCTACATCGAACGGTTCCATCGCAGCTTGAAAGAAGAGGAGGTCTGGCTCAACGAATACCAGAACTTCGGCCAAGCCGAGCAGAGCATCGCAAGCTGGATCGAGGAGTACAATCACGACCGTCCGCATCGCGGACTCCGGGGCAGAACCCCGCACGAATCCCGTGCTCAGTTCTCTGCCCAAACCCTCACTTTAAACACGGCCCCATGTGTCTAGTTTTGAAGGGTGCACTACAACGCCGTCTGGCCCAACTGTTCTCGCGCCAATAAGAAGGGGGCCGTCGTGAGGGCTGAGTGTGGAGTCCACACTAACCCATGACAGCCCCGTCTTCGCGTTGGGGTCTTTCGGTGGCAAGACTGGTCAATTGTGAACACTTTTGCCGACAAGAATCGCAGTTGGAAGTCGCAGGGTGCGTATCTTTGGATGAGGTTCGGGGTCGTTTCTGTTGATGACGTGAACGGCTATGCAATCACCCTCGGTAAAAGGGTCGGAAACGATTTCGAAATGCTCTCCGTACATTTCTATGTGTTTGGAGGCAGTGAAGCCGAGGTCCTTGATCCGGGCACACTTCGCGGAGCGGGCGTGTGGACCTTCGGCAGCTGGAGCGGGTGTGCGGCGTGGCAGAGGGAGGTTGATAGGGTAAGTCATCACGAAACTCCTGGGGTGGTCGCAGCTAACGGCTTCGTTTCATCCAGCCGATGAATGTTCCGATGGCAAAGCCTACGGCAAAAGTCGTCGCCATGGTTAGCACAAGGTGTTGCTCGATACCTAGAGTAGTCTGGTTCAGGAATTTTTCGGCAACATCGCTGCCCTGTTTTGCCACACGCCTCACTGCTCCAGCGCCATCCTCTATGGCGTCGGCGACGGCGCTAGTCGCACGAGAAGCGTGGTGGGCGGTTTCGGCGATGTGTTCAGCGGTTCTTTCCAGTACGGTTTGCGACATGGCTCTCCTTAAGGTGATGCACGGGCAGGGTTAGATATGTCCGTTACACACCGACGGCTTTTTCAGCGCGGCCGATAATCTGTTGAACTTTGCCAGCGTGCTTCTCGACGATCCCTGAGATTTCCAACTTGGGGTCGGTGGTCGCCTCTCCGACCGCCTCCTTAATTGTTCCTTTCACTTCGTGGAGCTTGCCCTTAACCTGGTCTTCGGTACTTGGTCTCATCATGTTTTTTCTCCTGTCTTGCGGAATAGGTTGCTGTTTTCAGACGGTCAGCAGGCATGGTTCGTGGTCGCACTGGCAGACAATCTCGACCTCTTTAAAACCTGCTTCCTTACAGGGTTGACCGCAGTATTTGTCGCCGGGTTGGGTCATGAACCGGCATGGCAGGTGCGCACATTTGCTCTGCTCATTGGGTGTCACGGTTGTTCTCCGTTTCCGGCTCTTGGTTTTGACTAACTTGGGTTCGTCGGGCTGCTCGGGTGAAATACCCTAAGTTGCCCGCTCTGCCGTCGTAAGCTCCTCTTTAATTTTGTCTCCAGTTCAGCCATCACGCCACTTCTTTCGTTTCTAAAGTCGCTGGGACCTGCACCAGTTCCTCAAAAAGAGAGCGGTAGTGAATCATGGCTGTCCTCAGATCCTCGGTGGTGGCTGCGTCTTTTCCAACCCGCAGCGCAATCTCATGCGCAGACCGGTAATTGTCCACGACCCGGGGATGGTCGACAGAAATGTCGGCGGCACGTTGATCGAACTCAGATACGGGATAGCCACGAGTCTTCATTACAGAGGACACGAGATCATCGGCTTCCGTGACTGCCCCTTTCGGGGAATCAACAAAACGAGACTGGACAGACTCCCATCGTTTCAGAAAGCGTTCGTGTTCCATGGGGTCAAGATCACGAAGGTTGGGTTTTTCAACCCGCTTCTCGCGATCCGCTAACTTGGCTTCCGCTTTTCGTTCTGACCCATGTGCCAGCACCGCACGCTGATACTCGGGGCCGAATTTTTGTCGCAGGTCTGCTGTTGTACGCCGGTGCTTTATCACGTACACGGAAACCAGCACGGCGATGATGAGAACCACCACAGCGGCGACCCAAATCAGCCTGGGATCCATCAGATTCAGATTCATCAAAACCTCCGATCAGAATGTTCACAACCACATTTGTTCACGCGACTCCGTTGGTCAGAAGCTGGTGAATCGCCAGTATCGGACGTTGGGCTTCGGAATACTGGTCAGAATTGATCGTCTTTGGATCGGTACGCGAGCATCGTTATGCATCGGCGTAAAGTGAGCGGTTCTGCACAGCAGCGCGCAAGCAAATGAACGAACCTAGGGGCTGTCTCCGCAAGGTGGAAGTTGCTCATTCTCCCGGATTCAATCTAGAGCTACTCAAAGGAAAAACATGAAAACGCTTAAATTGTTCTTTAGCTTGCTCACGCTGCTCGCCATTGGGGCCACGCTGGGATGCTCAGGGGCCTCGGCGAGGTCGCCGGATGTTTCTGACAACATCCGTAACTCGCTGGATCAAGCAGGTTTCAAAAACGTTTCCGTCCATCAGGACCGGGACAAGGGCATAGTCACGCTTGGCGGTAACGTCGCCAGTGAGAACGACAAGTCACAGGCCGAATCACTTGCGAAGTCGCTCGCGGGTGCCCAAGTTGTGGCGAATGAAATTGCCGTAGTTCCGGTGGGCGTAGAAACCGATGCCAAATCGGTGAACTCTGATCTGGATAAGGGGATCGAGGAGAACCTGGATGCCGCACTGATCCAGAACAAGATGCACGAGAACGTGAGATACCAAGTGAAGAGCGGCGTGGTCACGTTGAGTGGAGATGTGAACTCGCAGTCGAAGCGGGACAATGCTGCGACTGTGGCAACGAACGTGCCCAATGTGAAGCAGGTGGTGAATGATCTGCAGGTTAAGGATCAGAAAGCCAGTTCCTCACCATAGGTGGATTGACCGATTGACCGTGGATAACGGAGAGCGGCCGGTGGTGGGCTGCTCTCCGGTGAAGCAGTCGAGTTTCTGGCGAAAATAGCCACGGATGAGTATGCAAAGATTGCCGATTTTGGCGTCGCGAAGCTGAACCTCGACAACTTGACTCTCCACGGCCAGGTGTTGGGAACACCGTCATTCATGTCTCCGGAGCAGGTGAACGGGGAGCCGGTCGATGGCCGCTCCGATCTTTTTTCGCTCGGCGTGGCCTCTACATGCTTCTCACTGGTCACCGGCCATTTCAGGGGAATAGTCCGGTCACCATTTCCTTCAAGGTGGTCAATCACGAACCTGTGCCCGCCGCAGCCTTCGATCTGGATCTGCCCGCGGGACTCGATCACATTCTTTCGTGCCTTGGCAAAAAATCCTGCGCAACGCTACCAGCGTGGGATGGAAATGCCCCTCGATCTGCAAAATACACTTGCAGGTCACGAGCCCTGGAGCAAAGCCAAGCACAGCGCGGTAAGGCCGGCCACTTTCCATCACCTCAAGACCTTTCCAAAGAGATTCGCGATGATGCTGGTATTCTGCAGTTGTCCCCGAGTGAGCACTATGAAACAGTTTTCCTGACTCCATAGCTCCTAAGCTTGGTGTGGGAGATGAAACCATGCCTTTGCCCCAAGAAGTTCACCGCCGACTCCAGGCTCGCGCCGTTACCGATCTCGATCTCGCAAGCCTGCTGGCAATATGCACAAAACCCGATGAGACCGTGAGCGAGCCTCCGCTAGATCAAGTGAGCAAGGATGCCGAACCGCTCAAAGTCTGAGGCGAGCCAGTTATTGCACTCTCCGCTTTGGCGACCAACGTGGGGCGGACTACGGAGTTACGCCTCGGCAGCCGGGTGGGGTGCCGACTCCACATCGGTGGGGGCGGCTTCGGTGCCAGAAGCCAATTTCGGAAGCAGAGGCACCAAGGGTCCTTTCACGCTGAGATGATGCCGGCAAGGTCTTCTAAGATGGATGATGAAGGTGGCAGACCTGACACAGCCGTGAACTCCGCTGGTGTAGCAAAGCAAGGGCACGCCTAGCAGTTAGTGTTTTTAAAAAACCCTCCGGTGAGAGCCGGACAGGAATCATCGGTTTGAGCCCCAGTTTGGTTTATGGCATTGATTTTGCGTCTAGCAAAAACCTGGCGTCGCACTCGAAGTATCGCAGGAGTCTTCCTTATGATCAGTCGGTCGGCAGAACGTTTCTGGTCCACCTCCCTGGCGGTTCTGGTTGTCTGCGCCACGCTGCTTCAGCCGAGAGTGACGCCGGCGCAAACGGTTGCCGTTCGCCACACCGAGGGTGTGGTCCATGGTTTTCTGGCGCTGCGCACCCTGAAGGGCGAGCCAGAGATTCTCGCCGATGGTGATCTCATTCAGGTCGCCCGTGGTAATCGGGTGACCACCCAATGGTGTTCCACTTCAAGGATGGTTCGATCCACGACGAAACCGCCATTTTCTCCCAGGATCATATCTTTCGGCTCCTGAGCCATCACCTTGTTCAAAAAGGCCCAGCGTTCCAACATCCAATCGAAGTCTCAATCAACGGTACTACGGGCCAGGTCATAGTCCGCAGCACCGATGACCACGGCAAAGAGGAAGTGGTAACCGACCAAGCTCGCCCTGCCGCCGGACCTATCAAATGGTTTGTTGCTCACGCTACTCAAGAACCTTCCATCCGGTTCATCCCCGACGAAGTTCTTGATGCTGGCGGCGACACCAAAGCCGCGGCTCGTGAAGCTGGCGATCACTTCTCAAGGCGACGAGCCCTTCTCGGTTGGCGGTTCCCGCCTCGAAGGCCACACACTATGTGGTGAAAGTGGAGATCGGTGGCGCTACGGGTATGGTGGCGCCGCTGGTAGGAAAGCAACCCCCGGACACCCACGTTTGGGTTCTAACCGGCGACGCCCCAGCATTCGTCAAATTAGAGGGTGCCCTTGCTTTCGGTGGCCCCGTTTGGAGGATTGAACTGGTGAGCCCGGTGTGGCCCTGAACTCTTCTATTCCACGAAAAAATCTGGCTTGGCTCCTGCTGTCGCTTGTTCACTTCGGCAAGGAAGGAGTGCCCGTACTGTATTTGCGAAGATAAACCAGGAAGCCTTGGCGGCTGTGATCGTACAACCCGGTTACGGGTCAGCTTCTTTATGAACCGATTCAGGAAGCCGTGAGCAAAACTGACCAGCCAATAGGCGTCTTCCTTCACCATACTTGGGTAGATCTGCACATTTCCGACTAGGAGGGATTATGTTAGGTTACGGTTTGATCGGGACGCTTGTAGTGATTCTGCTGGTTGTTTTTATCGTGCGTAGTGTGTGAACCCCGCGGGGACCGGGTAGCGAATGCATAAGGCAGACAACACCTTCGTGATCAACACGGGAGCAAACGGAGGCGATTTGCGTCCTAAGCAAATCGTCTGCTCTGCTGCGCGCTGACCCCCGCCGAGCGGTTGGCGAAGGGCAAGGGCGTTGACTCCGATGACGCCCGCCGCCAGTTGCACGCGATTAATCGTGCCGCACGCCAAGTTCTCGTCGCCAGGCTGAACGCAGCCGCCCCGACATCGGAGCGAGGAACCGCCGTCTCAGAAGTGGGAGTCGCCAAGACCTATCCATAGGACAAACACGAATCCAAAGGACAAACCACGAATCCATCTAGGTGATCCCAGCTGAGCGTCATCACAGACTCGGCGACACCGAACTGGGCAATCGTGCGCTTCTGCAACAAGCTGGGGACGACTGATCGCTGGATTCATGGGACCCAAACAGCCAAAGTAAGGATGACTCGGCCAAGAAAAGACCACGAGGGGATAACCGTGCACATCGATATGCTTTTAAGCCCGATTAATCTACGCCGGCTCGCAATCGTATGCAATTTGGTGCTTTGTTTTGCCGCGCCCCGCAAGATCAGCGACAAGAACTCTTGCGCAATGGAGGAAATATGACAAACAAGGAATGGACAGTGAAAGAACTGACGGATGCCTTGAAACAATTCCCGTTGGACGCTAAGGTCTATTACGAGATGGGGCCCAATGGCCCAGCAACAATTGGGAAGGCACAATACCTCAAGGCCTTGGGTGCGGATGACAAGATGGGAGTGCTGCTGGACCGGTAGTCTGCCCCGACGCACGTCCATTCTGCCGTTGGATTCACTATTGGAGGCCAGGGTCGTGTTCCAGTAGCCTGGTTAGGCAGCGCGTCGGCTCCGATACGGATACCCGGCACCGGATGCCCGGCGCAGCAGCACGGAAGCGTGCTTGTCACTGCCAGTGTGGGTTGCGCACACGAAGTGCATGGTCCTCTTCGTCGAGTTCTAGATAGTCGGCGATTTCGTTGCAGACCGAATCGTCACAAAGAATGACCTTATCCACAGGGTGCTCAAGCCGAAAGTATTCCATGAGATGCTCCAATCATGTGAGTCAGTGAATAGTTGGGCAGACAAAGTGTGAGCCCTTGAGCGGACGCCGAGCTTAGCTCAGACGGAAAGCTGGCCATACTCTATCTGTACGGACACTATCTCCGGGGTGCACCGAGAACTTTCGAGCGATTTGACGGCGTCTTCGGCCGTGAATCTTCCCATCGCCAGCGCCAGCTTGCGATTGGTTGTCATCTGGACGGGGGTCGAATCAACTCGTCGCACGTATTCAGGGGCGCGAGTGCCGCCACGGTTAACTTTCACAACAAATTTGATGTTTTTCACGGATTCTCCTCTCGCTCGGGATGACAAATAAAGTGGGGGCGATATAAGGCAGGCCCCCATTTTTCTCAGCAGTTTGCTGGTGCTACGCGGCCTTGGCTTGAACCTTGGCTTCGAGGGTCTTCTGGCTGCCAACATTCACCTTGATCAGCTTGGGCTTCGCTTCGGCCTTTTTGGCAAGGTTAATCTTCAGCACGCCCTTGTCATAGTGGGCACTCACCTGTCCCATATCCACGAAGCTGGGCAGCGTGAACGAACGGGTGAAGCTTCCGTACTGCCGCTCGACGCGACGGAAGTTCTCCTCTTTCTCTTCCTTCTCAATCTTGCGCTCCCCATGAACAGTGAGGGTGTTGTTCTCGATGCGGACATCGATGTCCTTTTCGTCGATGCCCGGAACTTCCATCTTCAGAGTAATGTTGTGCTCGTCTTCGTAGATGTCCACCGGCGGTGCGAAGGTGGTGGTCGTCAAGGCCTCTTCCGGGCCTTCTGGGCTATAGGACTCACGAAAAAGACGGTTCATGCGGTTCATCCGGTCTTGCATGGTGGAAAACTCACGGATGTCCCAACGGGTCAATAGTGTCATAGCGTAGTTCCTCCTTCAGAGGGAAGCTAAGAGGAAAACAACTTCAGATGGGCTGACTTAGTTCAGAGGACCTGAGAGAGTAAGAAGAGGTAGCTTGCTCAATTTCAATCCTAGGCTTCTGCGCAACCAATGTCAACCTGCGATTACGGCCAGGGGTCGCGCTGATCGGAGCGAGGGCGCGCTAGGTACGGAAAAACGGGGCGTGGGTGAGGGTCAAATGTCGCCGAACCAGCCGACGCTAACCCATGCCTGCCCCCACAAGCGGCCCCGTTCTACTTAGGGGGACCGCCGTGTTATAGCTGATTTCGACAGTAACTGTTCCCCGGATATGGTGACTGTTCAAAAAAGCCGATGATTACCAAATCCATGAAAACTGTTTCGAAAAGGCGGCTACGACGTTCGCTTCAAGGTGAGACTCAGCGGCGCACCTTGCTTCCATGTACCGTGATCTCTGAACCATCTTTGTTGACGGCGCCGTCGTCTGCGGCTTGATTGCTCTCGAAGTGCAGGACACCTGTCTTATAGGAGATAGCGGTGATGAGGATTCCCGACACGTCCTGATCAGGGTAGTCAATCGTGCCGCTTAAAGTTCCATCTTGAGATGTCGCAATATGAACCACAAGCTGCTTCTTCGGTTGAGCGCCTGGATCGAGAGTTACCTTCCCAATCTCCGACGATCAGCGTTGCGTTCCGCCGCCATCGTCGGAGCGGGCGTCATTCCCAGTGCGAGTATCAGCGCCACTCCCAAACCAAGCCAGAACGATAGTGAGAAATCTATCTTCATAATCGAATCGCCTTTCCCGCATCCGTTTCACAGAACCTTCCAGACGAAGTGCGCCAACAGAATCAGCAGCATTAAGCCGCCGACGCCACAGGTCCAGAACACAAAATCGATAGTCAATTTCGGAGAATTGATTTCTTTTTTATCCATAGTTGAATCTAGACTTTGCTTTCGAGAAGCCGTGGCCTAAGAACATGTTGGGCTATGACTTCCCGAACGGCGTCGTGGCAGGGCTCGGGAGCAGCGGTCTCCTGGCGCGCTCTTTGTCGGGGGCTCGCCGCGCCCCACGGGAGGTTCGAGACTCTTGCCGGTGCGGGCGCTTGGCTTGATCGCCTCCGAAGCCACGTATGTTCCATCATCGTCGTGAAGAACAACGTTGAGCAGTGAACTGTGGACATGCAGATTCTCTTTCTGCTGCTGTTTGGCATCAAGTGGTTGGCCACCTATGGAGAGGGTTCAGACTGAGAGACCCATTATTTTTATCTAGAATTTCCAGGACTTGTTTTTCCCCAGATTCCTCTTTTTCAAGCCGGTACATCCAATGGCCGCGATCCTCATCCTGGATTTTCAGTTCGTTGTTCAGCTTCCTTCCCGGGCCAGCTCGCCAGCCGACATTCCGAGCCTTTCGGAGTCCGATTGGGAAAGTGCGATCGATCCGACCAAAATGACGGTCACTACGACGGCTTTGAAATTGTGTATCAGCCTCACCACCGATGGCCCCCAAAGTAGACTCTTTTCGCTCAAATTGAAGAGCTGATCGACCAAGTCCTCTCCGCGCGGGCTATGGGCGGCCAGTCCCGGTCCTCGCACTGGCTGCGTAATGCGTATCAAGTGCAAGGAAACTTGGGGGCCCGAGGGTCAAACGTAACCAACCTGGCCTACACTAACCGGCTCAGTGGAAAACCCCCAACACGTACGCTACGAGGAGGATCAATAATATGGTGCCCAGCCCTATGCCCGCACCCCCGCCGTAACCCCAGCGGCTATGACCGTAGTAACCTCCACCGCCGCCTAAGACCAACACCAAGATAATAACCAGTATCAACATGCATCTTCCCTTTCATCCCAACGTCAAACCGCATAACCGGCGGAACTCATTGCTATCTGGCTGCCGCGAAGCACACGATTCTGACAATGAGCGCGACGGCGCAGACTCCATGTCCCTTGCGACCGCCATCATCGATTTGACGATGGGCGTCATTGTCTGTCGGCTGAAAGTCAGGCATTCCGCCCCCGCCTCTTTGCGCTTGCGCAGGAACGCCGCGGGTCTCGCTCCTCCCGCGCAACCCAACTCGCTTGGTGCGGAGCTATACTCTGCTACGGCCACGGAACCCGGGTCAGTGCTGCGGGATGTGGATGACTGTTGCTGCGATTCATCCGGGCAGCCCGTACAGATCAAGCAAAGTAGACTCAGTGCGGCGAGTGCAGCAAATTTCAATCGCATAGTTCCCCCGGTGCCACTAAGGAAGCCGGTACACCCACTCACCCTCCCCCACCACGTCGTCTATCAGTCGGGCGTCCGATGCAAAATCAAGGCAGGGATCCGGAGAGATTTTTCTAAGCTTGGCAGGATGCTGCGCCAGTCTCTCGACGGGAGTGCTAGCCTCATCTTCAAAGACGCCAGTAAAACGTGTGGCGAGACAATTCGTGCTCGAGATCCCACTTGGCATCCAATCAATCCGCTTTCCCGTTGGCGAAGGCCCTCCTGGTACTTCAATCCGGGTTCATGCCGGAAGGGTTTTTTGTTCAAATTAAATAATCGGTCGCCAGATAACAGCGGGACTAGTGACGAAGTGCACATCTTTGTTAAAGAACCACCAGCAGTCGGACGTCGGAACTATCCCCGTCCAAGCTGTCCAATTGTGGGCACTCGGTGAGCAAGCGTCACGGTCCGGAGGAAGTGGCCAGCTGGAAGCGAAACGGTACAGTTTGGTACCGATCTCTGACGCTCCAATTACCCGCATGCCCTTATTCAGACAATCCGAAAAACTGAGCAATCTTATACAGCCACACAACGATGGAGAAACTAACATGCACCCTTGCGTAATGCGGTGTTCCACGTCAAGGTCAGCAGGTAGTTGGCTGGGGTATCGGTAAAGCGCAGAAAGAAGCTGATCAAAATGGACTTCCTTGGGATCTCAGCACGTTTCCCCGATTTTGCTGCTGGCGGCAGCCACGCTGTTTACCGTTCACCTTTTCTTATTGCCCGGTTTGGTTACCACAATGAGCGCGCAGCAGCAAAATTACAGTGTTTCTGCCAATCATGTCCTGGACGCCAATGGAAACTTTTACTATATCCATGGCGTGGACCGCTTTCAAGCCTTGAGCAGGGCCCATCAGGTGACGGGCACTTCACTCAAACAGACCTCGATTACGTCGCTGGGTGGATCTCTAACACGGTCCGTATCGCGACCAATCAGGACTTTCTACTCTCTGATTCCTCCTGCTTCGCCGAGTCTTATTTGAGCGGCTCTCTTGATACGGCAGTGACGGCTGCGCACAAGGCTGGTCTAAATGTTATCTTCGACCTGCACTGGACTGATGGCGGTGTGGCGGGGACGTGCGCTACTGGCCAGCAGAAAATCGCTAATACCCGATCTCTGTTGTTCTGGCAGATCATGGCAAATCGTTACAAGAACGACCCGAGGGTCTTCTTCGAGCTGTTCAACGAACCTCAGGACATCTCCTGGAGTTGTTGGTTGAATGGCTGCACCACCTGCGATCTAGCAGATTGCAACACATGGGTTGGCATGCAGCGGATGCCCGATTCCGTGAGGCGCGCTGGCTTTAATAATTTGGTCATAATGGGGGGCACCAGTCGGGCCTATGACCTGAGTGGAGTGCCCAATAATCTCCCCTCGGGCTTCAACATTGTTTATGCCACCCATGTCCACTTGTCGGAACCGCCTTCCAGTTGGTCCGCAAATTTCGGCTTCCTGACGTCGACCTACCCGCTAGTGGCGACCGACTTCGGGGGACTACACATGCACCTCGCGATCCGTCACATCGGTGCTCGACTATTTCGATGCGCCCAACGGCAATGCGAGCAACCGGATGGGCTGGACTGGATGGGCGTGGAACGATCCGGGGACTGCAGCTTCCGGTCAATCATTGCGGATTCGGAATGGGACACCCGACCTGATAGGCCAGCCTGAGCACGATCGCCTTCTCAACTACAAAGAGCCAAGACCTCCGCCGACCGGCCTAAGGGCGACCGCATACTGAGGCGTGGTGTTACAGCAATTATCGGGCAGACCAATTTGCGGTGTCGGTCAGATTCCGCTTCTCGCTGGCAAGTCAAGGCGTAGTTATGCCGCATGCCTCGTAGCCAGCGACTGCACACTCTGCTGCTGCTCTGCTTAGGGTGCCAAAGCGCATCGGATGAGGATACGGGTACAAGCCAGCAATCCTTTCTACGACCAGCTCACATCTAATAACTTTCTCATTGCATCTAACGTTGTCCTCCCTGTCAGCTTCGGCAAACAAAGTGAGATGACAGCTTCTCTGAAATGATGAGCCACAGATTTGAGCTGAAAAGAAAATACCGCTCGTTCATCTATCTTGATTCCTTGACGTGGGCGACCCAAGTTCTTGACGATTCAACCGTTTCCGCCGAGCAAAAGCAGTGTCAGGTTTCCCCGACGGGGCGTCCGGCGGGTGGGTCCGAGAGGTGAAAGTAAACGGGGCGGCATGGGCCGCCCCGTCCCCCCTTGCGGGCTCATGGGCCCCCGACCCTGAGGCGTCGCAATTGTCGCAATTACTGATGCATGGACGGCGCGTTAGCCTTTCGCGGTTAAAACTCGGGAATCAGCTCGACCGCTCGTCCTGCAGGAACGCTTGAATCGTCGCCACAAAGCCGGTTCAGTGACCTGGGTTTCCTACGTGTTGCCATCCGACGGGCACTGATCTGCGTCTCCTGCTTGTGGACCACTGCGCTTTCGTGGCCTCCATCCGCCCGCTATCAGCTCTTTAACGTCGTGAGCGACGAATCTTTTTGAGAATCACACCTGAACAACGCAAACGTCTGTTCACAATTGCTCACTCTTAAGGACTGCTGAGGTCCTCTGTTCTCACGAATTCGATGTAAGGCATCGCTCGGGCAGAGTGACTTACGTCATTAAAAATGAAAACTATTCTTTATCTCCGCGAGAACCACAGCCTTTTTTCACGCAGTGTGCAATTCTGCACAGCAATGCAGAAGTAAATGAGCGACGCTGTTATCCACTGAGGGAGCGAATGTGCCATCTGGCCGGACGGCCTTGCCCGTACTCAGTCTTCACATCGCACGAGTTAGGCAAATATGAGCCGTCTATTTGGCGCGTTACAAAGAGCGCAAGCTGAACGCTCTGGAATTGATGTTTCGATGTTGTCAGCAGGAACTGGGCTGCTGCAGCTTGCCGAGCGTCACACGATCGCAGAGCCCGAACCTCCGTTCCCATTCCCAGTAGTGCCGCCGCCTACGAGGACGTTTGAATTTCCCGTAGCAGCCGAGCATCCACCAGATGACCATCGTTTGGACCCGTTCGAGCAATTCCAATCTCTGCCGGTCGTGGTTTCTCCTCAAAGCCGGCTGGTATGCCTTACGGACGAGGAAACTCTGGCGGCGGAAAAGTTCCGTTTTCTTGAAGTCCGCTTGCAACAGCTCCGGCAGAGCCGGATTCTCAAGAAAGTGTTGGTCACGAGCACTATGCCTCAGGAAGGCAAGAGTATGGCAACTGCCAACCTTGCCTGCACCCTCGCTCGAAGAACACAGCAGAGGACCTTGCTGTTGGATGGAGACCTGCGGCGCCCTTCCTTATCGCAGATGTTCGGATTGGGTAGGATTTCGGGCCTCTGCGAATGGCTCCAAGGCGAGCGCGGCCCGCTCAGCAGTATCTACTATCTCAAAGGCCCAGGGTTCTGGATCCTGCCAGCAGGCAGCTCGCCGAGAAACCCTTTGGAAATCCTGCAATCAGGGAAACTCCCCGCGCTCATGGATCAGTTAACCGCTTGGTTCGATTGGATCGTCATCGATTCTCCTCCCGTGCTGCCTCTTGCCGACGCGACTATTTGGATGCGGCTGGTAGATGGAATCCTGTTGGTTACACGTCAGGGTAAAACCGAGAAGCATCAATTGCAGAGGGGGCTCGAAGTGCTCGAACCGGCAAAGCTGATTGGTAGCTTGCTGAACTGCTTTACAAATGCGATTTCATAGGGGTTATTACGTTATTACTGGCACTGCCGTCCACTCACTGCTTCGCAGAGGGATGGGGGCGGGACACAATGATGAACTCTAATCAAAGCCGCCATCTCTCATCACCTGACTTGGCGGTCAGGTTAACGCGCAAGACCCAAATCACACTGACAATCAACGTCAGTCTTTTGCGGTCGCCTCAGGAAAGCGAATGCGGGACCATCGGAGGGACTCGTGAACCTGCGACACTCGGACAATAAGTCAAACCTAGCTGCCCTCCTACTAGAGTCGGTATCAGCTGCAGAACGTGAGGTTCTAAACGAAAGAATGTTTAGGCGGATGATCTCCACCGAGCGTAAAAGAACTGAGCGCTCCCGAAAACCATTCCTGCTCATGCTACTGAGTACGGGTAACCGTCAGGATTCGAAAAAGAATGAGAAAACTGTCGACAAAATTCTTTCCACCCTGCTGGCATCCACCAGGGAAACAGACGTAATCGGCTGGTACAACAACCCGGGTACTGTGGGCGTCCTGTTCACAGAGCTCGCGATCGGCAATAGGGACTCAATCCTGGACACGATGCTAGCCAAGGTGAGCACGACGCTACAAGACAGCCTGACGATCGAACAATTCAACCAAGTCAGTGTCTCGTTTCACTGCTTTCCTGACGATTGGGATGAAGACATCTCAGGGCCTCCGAGCGATCCGACCTTGTACGCTGACCTGTTGAGCCGCGACGGTACCAGACGGTTTCTCGATGTGACAAAGCGAATGATGGATATTGTCGGCAGCACAATCGCCCTGATTATTTGCATGCCTCTTTTCCTTATTATTGCACTGGCGATCAAAGCGTCGTCCAAGGGTCCTGTGTTTTTTAGACAGCAACGGGTTGGACAGTACGGTAAGCGCTTCACCTTCCTGAAATTTCGGTCGATGTACGTCGACAATGACCCTAGCGTTCATAAGCAGTATGTGACGAAATTAATTGCCGGCCACGCGGAGTGTCGTCCGTCAGACATGAGTGGTTCGGTCACATACAAGCTTACGAACGATGCGAGAATCACGCGAGCGGGGGCGTTCCTTCGGAAAAAAAGTTTGGATGAACTGCCGCAGTTCCTGAATGTTCTCAATGGAGAGATGTCGCTCGTCGGGCCTCGCCCTCCAATTCCCTACGAAGTGGCCGCTTATCAGACGTGGCACCGTCGCCGGATATTGGAAGTCAAGCCTGGGATTACTGGGATGTGGCAGGTGAACGGGCGAAGCCGCGTCAATTTCGACGACATGGTCCGGCTGGATCTACGATACGCCAAATCGTGGTCTCCCTGGCTCGACATTAAGATCCTCATGCGTACACCGGGTGCGGTACTTACGGGCGAGGGTGCGCTTTGACTTCAGCTTCGCCTATCGTTCGATTTCGATCCCTCCTGCATACGTTGCTTTAAAGGGTGTGGAACAAATGGGAATTAACGACACCGCGTGGAACACGACAGGTCCTACGGGAGCAGGGCTGGCTACTTTCGGAGCTTTGCCTATCGACAAGAGTGTTGCAGGTGTCGGTACTCTCGCGTTCGAGATCGATCCACTCTACGATCCTCGCTGGGCGGCATTGCTTGACCATCATCCGCAAGCTTCAGTGTTTCATAGTCCAAACTGGCTGCAGGCATTACGCACAGTGTACGGTTATGTGCCTATCGCTCTAACCACTTGTGCTCCTGGAACACGCTTGACGAATGGGCTTGTCTTCTGTCGTATCAAGAGCTGGTTGACCGGCCAACGCCTTGTGTCCTTGCCATTTTCCGATCACTGCGAACCGTTGGTGGATAGTTCGGACGAACTTGATGACATGCTTTTATACATGAGGCGTAACGTCGACGAGGATAGCTGGAAGTCGATCGAGATAAGAGCTGTTTCCCGCGAGCCCGGTGGCCATACGATGTTCGCCAGAAGTGCGGCCTATTGTTTCCATCGTCTTGATCTGTCTCAAAGCGTTCAGGAGTTGTTTCGAAGCTTCCACAAGGATTGCATTCAGAGAAAGATTCGGCGCGCCGAACGCGAGAATCTAAAATATGAAGAGGGGACCTCGGAGAACCTGCTCCAGGAGTTTTACCGCCTGGTCGTGCTAACCCGCCGACGGCAGTGTTTGCCGCCGCAGCCTTTGAAGTGGTTTCGAGGCTTGATCGCGGCTTTTGGCGAGGACCTTAAGATTCGCGTGGCATCCAAGGACGGCATCGCGGTTGCCGGCATTCTCACGCTTTCGTTCAAGAAATCGATGGTCTACAAGTACGGTTGCAGCGATGTCAAGTTCAATAGGTTAGGCGGCACGGCATTCTTGTTTTGGAAGACCATAGAAGAAGCCAAAGACCGTGATTTTGAGGAATTCGACCTGGGACGCTCGGACACCGACAACCTCGGGCTCATCGCCTTCAAGGAGCGCTGGGGCGTGCCGAGAGGGCTGCTCCATTACTGGACCTACCCCGCCCGTTCGAGCCGTCCGACCGCTAGCTGGAAGAAGAGTTTAGCCAGGCAAGTCGTTTCTGCAGCCCGGATCTTGCGCTCGTGAAAGTTGGCAAGCTGCTATACCGCCACATCGGATAGCCGGGTAGCCTGGCGCGGAGAGTCCTAACGACTCGCCCTCTTCATGGCGGATAGGGCGTCTCGCCAGTACAAACAAAAATGGGCGGCAGAAAGCCGCCCTTCAAACTTCCGGTCGGAACGTGCTTATTGCATCACCTTTACGCTCATTACGTGGGGCCGATCAGGCGAAACTCAGCGAGCAGGTAACCGGGTTATTGCGGCGGCATCTCCGCCCGGACTTCATTTGAAGGATGGCTTTCTACTCCGTTTGCCGTCACTCCCCGGGTCACATAGAAATAGACGTTTCCAGGTTTAACCTCCGTGTCCGTGTAGGTAGTACCTGTGCAAAGCTTCGAATTGATCTGCTTAGGTTTGGGGTCGTGCGCCGTCTGGCTGCGGTACACGTTGTAACCGACGACCACGTCACGAGGCAACTTGCTGGACGGGGTGCTTGCACCCCATGAAAGCTTGACACTGTGGTCATGCACTACTACCACAGGGTGATCAGCCGACGAAGTGGCTGCAGCCCCCTGTCCATTCCCCGAAGATGAGGCCGCCTGGCCAACGGCCGGGGAAGTAACGCCAAGTCCCAAAACCAAGAGCAACACGACAGCTCGTAAATTGATCAGTCTGAGCATGCCCTGCATCCCGGTCGAAAAGCTGGCTGACAGAAGAATCATAGAACGATTAGCCGGTTAACACCAGCCCGCGCTAGCCCCAGAAAATCCGAACTCCTTCCCGAGCGTGTTGGGCAGCCTGCGGTACAAGTATAGCCCTATATTGATACTCTAAATTGAGACTCTGGTGTCCCATATCGCCTCTCTGTGGGTCTGGATGTTGCTAGGTCAGCTTTCTTGGCGAACGTGGTGGGTCGGAACTGCAGGTTCCATGCATATTTTGCACGTGGTCGGCGCGCGACCGAACTTCATGAAAGCGGCGCCCGTGATGCGCGCCTTGGCTCAGAAAGCTGGGATCCAGCAAACCTTGGTTCATACCGACCAGCATTATGACGCGAACATGTCCGACGTGTTTTTCCGGCAGCTCGGAATTCCTGAACCCAACATAAATCTCGGTGTCGGCTCGGGCAGCCACGCTCAGCAGACCGCGGAGATCATGCGAGGTTTTGAACCGGTAGTGCTTAAGGCAAAGCCGGATTTCGTTCTGGTTTATGGAGATGTGAACTCGACGGTGGCGGCGGCATTGGTTTGTGCGAAATTGCTGATCCGCGTCGGACACGTGGAAGCCGGACTGCGCTCCTTTGACCGAACCATGCCGGAAGAGATTAATCGCATCGTGACCGATCGGTTGGCTGATTTATTATTCACACCTTCGGAAGACGGAGACCTGCATCTGCGCCAGGAAGGCGTTTCCACAGAGAAAATTCATAGAGTCGGAAATGTAATGATTGATTCCCTTATTCGTCATCTTCCCGCTGCCAGGCAGCAGCCGACGAACAGTTTTCCTGCTCGCTACGCTCTCGTTACTATTCATCGTCCGTCGAACGTAGACGACAGTGCCACGCTGAAAGGGATTCTCGAGTCTCTGCTCGAGGTAAGTGAAAATCTGGAGGTTGTGTTCCCCGTGCACCCGAGGACGCGTCAACGAATCAGTCAATTGGGGATCGACGTCGAAAGGCTTCGTCTGTTACCGCCGCTGCCATACATCGAGTTTCTTGCTCTGCAAAGCCGTGCTGCCGTTGTCATCACAGACTCCGGTGGCATTCAGGAAGAGACAACCTACCTGGGAGTTCCATGCCTGACGGTACGCGATAATACCGAGCGACCGATCACGGTCACATTGGGGACGAATGTTCTGGTTGGGCAGGATCGCGGCAAGCTAAAGGGGGAGTTAAACAAGATTTTAGGGGGCAAACCCAAGAAAGGTGCAATTCCACCCCTCTGGGACGGCCATGCTGGCGATCGAATCGCGGAAGTCCTGTGCCACGCGTGGGGGTAGTCGTGATGCGCGGGAACTTAGTGGTTCTGATGCTCCAGTGTTGAGCAGCAAAGAGGGCGAGGAAAGTTTGACAAGCTAGCCACCCGGCTCCTGAACGCGGATACTCATTTATTCCCCCAGATGCGGTACGCGCCTAAGATCAAGACACCTATTAGCCCGACAACGGACGCCCACAAGAGCCAACTCCATACAACGGAAGTGTTTCGCTTCATCATACGACCAGATTAAAAGATAATACACGCACTGAGAACCATGAGAATTGTTGAGGCCAAGATGCTCTCCTTATTCTTTTAGCGCTGGTTGCTGCTCACGACTTTCCTCCGCGGCGACCGCAATCCGCTTTGCTTTCCGATAGACGTTTGCAACCGCAAGCGTCCAGAAAGGAACCAAATCGACTCCGGGCGCAAGCTTGGCAAGAAACGATGGCAGGAATTCCCAGTGCCAGCCGAGAAGGTGAACCATCGCGGCTCCAACGCCGAGATCGAGTAGGTCATCCGCGGGCGAAAAAGCGCCTTCGACAAATAACGGAAAAACGATAATTTGGATTACATCTGCAATGATGGCCAGCACCATCGCGGTTCGAAAATGCGAACCCGGAGAAATTGTAACGGCGTCTTGAGTCACGGCATCGGTGCTTCTGAAGATCTTAGACTGATGAATGGTGTCAGTTCGCATACCTCGGAATGTGGAGACCAGCGTACAATTCTCCTTGAGAAATCAATGGAGAACCGCACATCGTCGTGATTATATCGAGTTGCTGCCTCGCTCTCGTGCTGCTTTTCGGTGCCTGGCCTCCGACCGTACCACAGGTGCACGCCGACTCTTTCGCCCGTCCGGACGGTGACTTGCATTCGGTACAAGAGTCGGAGTCCAATTTCACGTTGGAAGGCAAAGTCACCCAGAAGGGTGAGAGCAAGCTGACCGTCAGCACCGAGGAAAACATCGTTTTCCATGTGCGCTACGACGAAAAGACAGACATCCGCCTCAAAAACGGGGCGCAGGGTTCGGACCAGGACTTGAGGACCGGATTGACGGTGGCGGTACAAGGCGAATTCAACAAGAGCGGCGAGATTGTTGCTCATAAGATTCAGGTGCTCTAGCAGCTTGCGCAGTCAAGTGACGGCTCGTTCGCTCACCGGAGGCGCAAGCACGCTCCTACCCTATCGGTGAACCAGCGGTACGAACGCACAAAAACCAAGGCGCAGGATTCCAGTGCTACAAATCAGTGGTCTGTGAGCAAAACTGAGCAGCGGACCGCTGTGTCGCTCGGCATAATTGATTTAGATGTTATCCGTTCAGGCTGGGAGGGATTATGTTGGGTTACGGTTTGGTGGGAACAGTTGTCGTCATTCTCGTGATTGTTTGGATCGTGCGCAGCTTATGAATGAGAACTCGCTGCCCGTTTTGCAGACTCTGCAACGCGAGCCTTCACGCTGCTCGCAATGCTTGTTCTTCGAGCGGTTCACAGACGATGTGAATGCTGTCGCGGTGTCGTGGCAATAGCCCGACTGATGGCGATTAAAGCATCGGACTGACAACGAGGGCATCGATTCGCAATTGCCAACTGCTTAATGACCGGAACAGCTATCGGGTGGTAACCTCGGTCGGCGAAGGCTTCGACGACAGGCTAGCAAGCACCTGCCTCCAAGCATCCTGGCTATTTGCCAGACCTACCTTCGTTTCATCATCCAGCCGATCATAATTCCGACGGCCATGCCTACCGCTAATGACGTTATGACAGTTTCAATCGGATGTCGCTGCAGGCGCTTGGTTGTATCATCAAAGAACTCTTCGGCAGCATCGCCGCCTTGTTTCACAACACGCCTCGCCGCTCCTACGCCATCTTCAATTGCGTCGGCAACCACTGATGTCACGCGAGAAGCCTTGCGCGCAGATTCGGCGATGTGCTCGCCGGTTCGTTCGAACACTGTTTGTGTCATTATTTCTCTCCTCTCCAAGCTCGATCTTGATTCGTTTAACTTCCGATGGCCTTTTCCACTTTGCCGATCCGTCACTGAATGGCCTATCCAGTCTTCAACTCTGTCAGCTTGTCTTTCAAATTTGCGACGGCTTCTTTAGCATGGCCTATCTTCTGTTGAACTTTACCCTCTTTCTTTTCGGCTCGCCCTTCGGCTTTCAGATCGTGGTCATTCGTGATCTTTCCGACCTCCTCCTTGACCGTTCCCTTCATTTCGTGGAGGCTGCCTTTTAGCTTGTCCTTCGTGCTGGTTTTCATATTCCACCTCGACCCTCCGTGAACGCATGGACTGCATGTTTGAGGGATGTCTCTTTTTTAGTCTCGCAGCACTGTGGGGTCTGAGCACAATTGACCATCTCTGCCGGATCTCAATACGGACCGCCGACCAACTTCACTGGGTTAGTATTTTGAAAGGAATTCGCCGATGGTTCCGCGACGAGGGGCGTGCTCCCGGCCGCCCTGAGCCGAGACTGAACGTCCCGTGTGTCAGTTTCAAGACTCGCAGTGAGGGTTTCGGATCGTATGTTCCGTTTTGACCAGACAGGTGTGAGATCGGAACGAAACAATGGTTTTGGCTTTCGTCCAGACACCTATCCTTCACCCGGGTGACCTGCAGTCGATGTACTTCCTGGATCGCAAATCAGATAGCGTCTGGCGCTACTACAGCATCGTGCGCACGGGAAAGAATGCCAACGGGCTGATCGCGGGAAATGAGTCTTCCTCGGTCAACCGGGCCGTTGCGTTCTATCGCCACCTGGTCGGAATTCCAACCGCACAAGAGCCGCCGGGGGCGCGATGACGAAAGAGAGTTGTGAAGCTTTCGCAGCTGTGGCGACCAGCCCGGTTGGTCGACCGGATGTGGGGACAGGCGGCCTATCTGGGGTTCGGCCTCAGCAGCATTCCAGCAAAAACCATTGTGTCCTTCATCACTGAAGATTTTCTGCGCATACTCGTCGTGCTGTGTAGAGGGATATTCCTTATTTTGCCGCCACGAGCTCCTGGCAAACGCGAATGGTCATCGGGAGACTTTTGTAACCAGAACGAGTGGTTACCAGGGTGTCTGGTGAAGCCAAAGAGTGTCTCCTAAACTCATAGGCGGTGCTTAAACACTCATTTCATCATCTTCGCACGAAGCTAGTTGTGTCGATGCTGGCGGTCGTGTTCTTCTTGACGGCAGCCGTGCTGGTGGTAGTGCAGGCACGAATGAGGAGACACGTCCGAGAGGATCTGGTTTCAACCCTGCGTGCGGAATCGGCGGTATATACGGATTTGCTTTGCGTGCGGCGAGAGCAAACGCAGCAGAGCACCGCGATCATTGTGAATCAGCCGAGCCTGAAAGCGCTCATGTCGACCAACGACCCACTGACAGTCCAGGATGGGTCGAAAGCGATTCTGGAATCGAGCCGGGCTGATCTTCTTATTCTGGAAAGTGCAAACGGGGAGATCTTGGCATTCCATTCCCACGCCGACGGGGAGGCGATGTCGGTACTCGCAGGCTTGATGCAAGTCTCAGTGGGTAAACAGGACTGGTGGTTTGCTGGCGGCCACTTATATGACGTGAGTCTTGCTCCGATTGTGGCTGGTTCGGGCACTGACCAGCGCTTGCTGGGGCGAATGGCGCTGGGCCGCGATGTCTCGCCGCAATCGGTATTGGATATCGGTGCCTTCCGAGAATCGACGTTTGTATTTGAGCGCCATGGGGCAGTGTTGTTGAGTTCACTCACGCCCAATGCTGCCAACGAATTTGAAGCCTCGCTAGGGGACAAGAAGGAGACGCCGAGCTCAATCCGGGACGTCGATCTGGCAGGCGAGAGTTATTTGGCGAAGTTTGTGGAGCTGTCGGGAGATCATCCGGTGCGGCTCTACTGTTTGGAATCTTTCGATCAAGCGACCGACTTCCTACGTTCGTTAAACCGCACACTGACGATCCTGGGAGTGGTGGCGTTGTTCGCGGGAGCGCTGCTAGCGTTCATGGTGTCGCGGCAGATCACGCAGCCATTGGAGCGGCTGGCCCTGGGTACGCAGCGGTTAAAGCAGGGAGATTTCGAGTTTGAGATTCCGATTCAGGGATCTGATGAAGTCGCGGAATTAAGTGGGGCGTTCGACGAAATGCGCCGCAGTCTGCAGCAATCGCGCGAAAGGCTGCTGCGGTCGGCGCGGCTGGAAGCCGTGGGTCGCCTGGCGGGAGGCGTGGCGCACGACTTCAACAATCTGGTAATGATCATCAAGGGCTACAGCGATCTGCTACTCGACACGGCGACGCCCGAGGCGCGGGGACACATTGAGGAGATCAAGAATGCTGGTGAACGGGCCAGCGCGCTGACCCGCCAACTGCTGGCTTTCAGCCGGAAACAGGTGCTGGAACCGCAAATACTGGACCCCAACCAGACAGTGCGCAACATGGTGAAAATGCTGCGTATCCTGATTGGAGAAGATATCGAGCTGGTGACCAGATTGTCCGATCAGGTTGGGCGGATTCAAGCCGATCCGAGCCAGCTTGAGCAAGTGGTGATGAATCTGGCAGTGAATGCGCGTGACGCCATGCCCGACGGCGGAAAGCTGCTTATCGAAACGACGCCGTGCGATGTTGACGAACAGGATGCTGCGAGTTACAGCGAAGTTACGCCCGGGCCGTTTGTCCGGATTGCGGTTACGGATACTGGCTGCGGAATGCGCGAGGAAACGCTGGCGCATATTTTCGAACCATTTTTTACGACGAAAGCGCCAGGTAAGGGAACGGGATTGGGACTAGCGACGGTGTACGGGATCGTCAAGCAAAGCCAAGGACACATCTCGGTATATAGCGAGATAGGACGGGGCACGACGTTCAAGGTTTATCTTCCCTCGCTGGACGAGGCGGTGCCGGTGGCGACGCGGCCGCGGGAGAGCGCCGCGCCCAAAGGGAATGGCACAATTCTCCTGGTGGAGGACGAACCCGCGCTGCGCGCGCTGACGGCAGAATCTCTTAAGAAACTAGGCTATATGGTCTTGTCGGCCGGAGATGGAATCGAAGCATTAGCGGCGGTGGAACAACATTCGGGCGGGATTGACGTGGTGGTGACTGACATTGTGATGCCGAGGATGGGTGGCCCCGAACTGGTGGAGCGGCTAAGACAGAAACAGGACGGATTCGGGGTGATCTTCATGTCTGGTTATTCAGAATCGGCCGCTCGGGAGAATGCCTCGACCATGCGTGAGGCGAGCCTTCTCAACAAACCGTTTTCGTGGGAACTGCTGGCGCGAAAAGTAAGCGACGTGCTGGAGGGCACAAGCGGTAAGGCGCAAGCGGCGACCAGTTCGGGATAGAAGCGGGATTCTCAGGTTTCCTTCCAGTCCGTCATTGAGTTTAATTCGTCCATGATTTTCCTCAATCTCTGTTCGCGTCTTTCGTAATCGTTCATTGCGCTCAAGTCCGGTCTGGGCATTTGGAAATACGCTAGATTTAGCTTCTGGATTTCGGCTATCTCTCGCCTCAGTGCCTCGACTCGCTCTCGGATGCTCCCGCCCATGAGGCGAGATTATACCCTCGTGTCTCCCACGGTTAACGGTCGGAAAATTCCAAGTTTTACATTCTTCGGTTTTTACCAGTAGGGACGAGATCGAAAGCGTTCCTTTTTTCTGCTGATCCCCTGCCGGAGTAGCCTCGGACGACCTTTCCAGAGGACCAGTTGCCCTAACAATTCTCAGTTGGTGTAATCGCCTTCCATGAGAAGGCCGGTCAGCCGATCCAACTTCCAGACCACAACCCCAGCTCTAGGAGTGAGCAATTGTGAAAAGCGCCTTACCGGTTCAAGTGTCATTCTTCAGGTTGACCCCAGGTTAGTCGGGAAGCAGGGACCATCACTCTCTAGTCCCTCGTCCTTGTGAAACCGTAGCGGCGCCACATCTGAGCGACTATAGCCGATTAAGAATTCAAGCAAATCAGCCAACCGTGCTTGCGTGACTGGATCATCAACCCAAGAACTAAATAAACGAAGCAAAAGGAGAATCAAAATGGCAGGCAAAAATACAGCAGTATTTGGCATCTATCCGACTCAGGTTAGCGTGGAGAGCGGTGTGGATGCCCTGAAAACGGCCGGATTTCGGAATACCGATATTTCTGTTCTGTTTCCCGAAAATGTTGGGTCGAAGGATTTTGCTGTTAAGAAGGGCACGAAAGCTCCGGAGGGCGCGTCGACAGGTGCCGGAACGGGTGCGTTGCTGGGCGGAGGGTTGGGATGGCTGGTTGGCATTGGCGCCTTGGCCATACCCGGTCTGGGACCGTTCATGGCTGCGGGCCCCATTGTGGCGGCCCTTGCCGGGGCAGGAGTGGGAGGAGCGGTCGGCGGGATCGCGGGCGCTCTGATCGGAATGGGAATTCCCGAGTACGAAGCCAAGCGGTACGAAGGTCGCGTCAAAGATGGTGGGATCCTTCTCTCCGTCCATTCTGACAGCTCCGAGTGGACGAAGCGTGCGAAGGCAATCCTCGAGAGCACAGGCGCCCAAGATATTTCTTCGACGGGTGAAGCGAGCTCCGACCAAGGCAAGAGCGACAAGCCAGTAGTCCGCCAAGTTGCCTAGGCTGAGCGTAACTGAACGGATTCGAACTTTGGTCGCCGGCGGCACCTGCCACCGGCGATCTTTTTAGTGGAAAACCCACTGGAAACCGATGGCAAAGAAGAATCGAAGGTGGTCAATTCCGCTCAGACTTCAGAAAGCCCGAGATTTGCAAAAGCGGCAGCCCTCTAAGGAGGCTCAGAAGAGCCGCAATCCGCGCTTTACGCGCGGTTGCCGATGCAATCGAGAATGGCGCAGGAGCGGTGAGGCGTGCCGCAAAACAGGGCAGCGCTGTTGCCGAAGAATTCTTGTATGACACAACTCAGCGCATCGAGCGACACCTTGCGCTAACCCTGGCGATGACGTTTGCGGTAGGCTTCGCCGCGGGGACGCTGATCGGCTGGAGGAAACGCAGCTAAGTCAATTGATCGCAGCAGATTAAGCCAAGCCCGTATTCTTTTCTTCCTTGTCCCAATCGTCTAGCCGTCGTTAAATGTTAGAGAGGCGATTTATCAACAACGTTTTCGACTCGGCAATTAAGCACAGGGTGAGGCTTCACTTTCGGGATTTCAAACCAAGCTCGCCATCGTACTGCCGGATAACCCCGTAGCACTCGCAGGCGGAGTCTTCAAGTTTCTTGCGGTTCACGATCTTTACTGCGCCACGGGTGTACTCGATGAGTTCCTTCTTCTGCAAAACACTAGCTGCCAAGCTCACAGTAGATCTATCTGTCCCTAGCATCGTTGCGATAAAATCATGAGTGATGGGCAGCGACCGTAAATCCACTCTATCCTGAGTCATTAGCAACCACCGCGCAAGGCGCTGCTCAATATCATGCAGCCGATTACACGCGGCTGTTTGCGCAATCTGCATACCCCGAATTGCGGCATAGCGGCTCAACATTAATTGAAGGTGTGGAGCGGATGCCAAAGTCTTTTGCAACGCTGCGACCGTTACTCGAAACCCATCCCCCGTGATTTGCACCACCGCTTGAAGTGAGTCCCTGCGCAGGCCAACAGCCGCCAGTGTCCCTGTAAAGCCCTCATTTCCAACTATGCCGGCTTCGGCCGTTTTTCCATCTTTCATTACGACTACAAGAGAAATCAAACCTCGATTCAGGAAATACGCAAAATCCAGCGTTGCACCAGCCTCGTGAAGCACTAGATGGTTTGGCAAACTGAGGTATTCGAGATGCGGACGAATTAAGCTGTAGTCACTATCGGAGATCGATAGAAGTATTATGTTGCTGACGGCTTTCCCTGTGGCATTGGTTCGCTCACCGGACAGCGCGACTTGGAGGTCTTTGCTTGCCACGAGCCAGAACCGAAAACCTATCCCAGATGCAGGTACAACCTAGCCCTCATGGTCTGCGGAACAAGAATTCTGTTCCTTCGCGCGAGGGAGAAATTATACAATTCCGCGGCGTCATAAGGAGCCTTCGAGATCCGGCGTGCGAACAAAAAAAATTCTACCTTATGTGGGCTGCCCAACAGACCATCGAAATTGCCGTGTGATAATCGATCCAGCGGTGCAAACTAATGGGCGCCCGTGCGGCAGCCAAGAAACTCAGCCAATTCGATCCCAGGACATTCCTTTCCACCATCGACGGCGGTAGGAAGATCGCAGCTTTTCCCAAGAAGCAGACGATCTTTGCTCAGGGCGACCCTTCCGATGCTGTTTTTTATATACAGAAAGGAAAGGTAAAACTGGCCGTTGTGTCGAAGAACGGAAAGGAAGCGACCATAGGCATTCTGAACGAGGGCGATTTCTTCGGCGAAGGTTGTCTTACAGGGCAGCCTTTCCGCATGGGCTCCGCAACCGCAATGGCCGATTGCTCCGTGATGCGCATCGACAAGAAGTCCATGATGGAAGTGCTTCACCGGGAACACGCGTTTTCCGATATGTTCGTGGCGTATTTGCTGACACGGAACATCCGATACGAAGAGGATTTGGTTGACCAACTTTTCAATTCCAGTGAAAAAAGACTGGCCCGGATCTTGTTATTGCTGGCTCATTTCGGCAAGGAAGGTAAGCCCGAAATTGCTGTCCCCAAAATCAGTCAAGAGGCTCTGGCCGAGATGGTGGGTACAACTCGCTCGCGGGTTAGCTTTTTCATGAACAGGTTTAGGAAATTGGGGTTCATTGATTATCACGCTGGCGATGCCTTGCAGGTTCACAGTTCACTTCTCCACGTCGTTCTCCACGACTAGAAAACGGAACTCTACTCTCTTGCAGACGTAGCCACCCTCGGCTTCGCCATTTCCTTGATGACTTCGGCGAGTGTTGCTTTGGCCGATGGTTTCTTTGTTTTCTTCTTACCCACAGTTCCCATGATGTCACGGGTGCGAATCAACCACAGGTCAATTTGGATCATGTATTCTGAGTCGAAGCGGGCATATCGCCATTCGGACGCGCTGAAGCACCTCACGGAGTATAGACACCTATATTCCGAAACCTGAGCAATTGTGAGCAGTCGCCAAGTAGGCCACCGTTCTAATCTCTTGGCAGATATGAAGGGACCATGCGGCCCACGGCCGCTGTGTCCCTCTGGTGGCGCAGCCGTATATTCGTATACAGGAAAGCTAGCTCATCCACCCGCTGCGCCACATCTTTTTTGAACCACGCCAGTTCTAACGATGCATCAAATTTAGATTCATCGAAACCTCCCGGCCAGGAGCCATGAATGTCCGGAATCAATGGCGACAAATCGAGATTTCACCGGGAACGAAAGCAGAAGATCGCTAAGAGAAACCGGAACCGGGAACTAATGAACCGATTGACGGAGGCACACAAGCTGGCAACCCCAGCCTCCGGGTCGAAACCAAAAACGATGTCGGCATGATTACGCTTATACTCGCGCCGCCGCTTCCCGAAGCGATACCCAGTCCGATCAAAGAAGAAAGAAGTTCTTCTGGCAGACGCGTTGCCGGCGAAGCGCGCCGTGCGCGCCGAAACCGTGAGGACACTTGGCATGGAGGTCGATTGCGCCGCGGACGGCCGAGCCAGCGCTCGCGGCAAACAGTTTAGCTTCTCTCGGCATGCGATCTCCTCCTTGCCCCTGGCAGCGGTCTCCCGGCCAAGTTGTTTACTTCTTCGCGGTTGGCGGCAGCAGGCCGTTGAGGCGGAGGTACATCGCGGCGGTGCTGTAATGGTCGGCCCAGTCGTTGGTGAGGGCGATCAATGCGAAAGCCCGTGGTGCTTTGCGGTCGCCCCAGACTTCAATCGTATCGCCCAGCTTGGCGTCCGTTACTTTCGGCATCGCAGTGTCGCAGAAGTCGAACGAAGCCTTGAGCGCGGCAACAAGTTTGTCTTTGCCGTCGGTTTCTTTTAGTTCTTGAGCCGTGGGCTCAGGGACATCGCCAGCCTTGGCGCAGAGGTAGTTGTTTGATTCCGTCATGTGCAGGACCAGGCGGGCAAAGGTCATCTGCTGCGGCGTGGGTTTGTAACCGAATCTATCCGCAGGCATTTCCTCGACGGCAGCGACCAGGTTTTTCTCCTGGCGGGGAAGGACTTCCTTCATTACGCTTGTGACCGGATCTTTGTTCTGCTGCGCGAAGCCAACCGCAGCTGAAGCAAAGAGCGAGAGAAAGGCAATAGCGCGTTTCATGGCAATACTCCTGAAGTGCAAAGCTAAGGATAAACCCGCGAAGCCAAGTTCGCCACTGCGAGACAGGGCTCGCTAAGAAGTGGGGCATTCAGGTGGGATTGCGCGCCCGGTTCCCGTTGGCGACTCGGACTTGCAGGCGGCTTTGTGTAACCTTTCGGTCACTGAAATCAGTGGCTCAGTGGCCACGCATGTTCGTTGCTCACTCGCACCACATCAGGACGCTTCTGGGCGGATCGTCGGCAACTCGCAAGCTATGGTTGTTGGTGTTTCGCTGATTTCGACAGTTGGGAATTTCTGCTCTGTACGCGAACAGGAAGATGGTCGTCGGAGGATAGCCTCGCCACTACTGCACCTTCGCGTCCTCCGCCTTGGCTTCTTTCAGGACGGCATGTCGGGATCGGCGTCTTTCCAGAGGGTGAGGAAATCTCGGTAGGCGGCCAGTGCGCGGACGCGGGTTGCATCTGGGGTAGGTTGACAACGGTAGCGCACAAGCCTAGCATCGTAATTGAGGTGGTTACCACCTTCTCCTCATTTCAGGTTCCCTGAACTAAGTCAGCCCATCTGAAGTTTTCTTTCTTAGCAACCCCAACCTAAGGAGGTTGCCATGTTTGCACGCAATATCTCAATTCATCTGAAATCCAATATGCTTTCCGACTACACGCGTACTTTTGAGAAGGACGTTCTTCCTTTGCTTCGCAAGCAAAAGGGCTTCAAGGACGAAATCACATTGTCAAATCCCGGCAGCCTAGATGTGATTGCGATCAGTCTGTGGGAGAGCAAAGGCAATGCAGAAGCTTACAACACCAATGCTTACCCAGAAGTGTTGAGAACCTTTGCAAGAATGATCGATGGAACGCCCAAGGTGCAGACGTTTGAGGCCGTTACCTCGACCTTCCATGACGTCGCTATAGCAGCGTAAAAGTCTGTAAGCATGTCGCGCGAGAAGGCGGTTAACTCCGCCTTCTCGGACGGCTAGAGAGTATCCGAGTGCCAACAATGGGGCGTAGCGACTACGGAGTGAACGGCGACTCGCTTGGAATCGAAAACCGGGTCACGCACGACCGGCCTACCTTCGAGCCTGAACTGTGCGAAATCTTCAAGGACCGGTATCATAAAGGGATTCATGGAATACTTTCGGCTTGAGCACCCTGCGAGTGAGGTCATTCTCTGTGACGATTCGGTCTGCAACGAAATCGCCGACTATCCGCGTTTTTGATTCTCCGCGGGTTGAACCCGAAGATTCTTCGCTCCCTCCGCAGACGTAACTATCCCAGGCTGAAAGTGAAAGCTTTCTGCCTACGTTCGACACGTGTGGTGGGCCCGAGCGGGTACACGCGAAACTACACCAGTTTGCTAAGCGGTAGTGGACTGATTTGAATTTAGTTCGAAGATCGCTTTGAGGTAGTTTTCTGTCGCCCTGCTTAACTCAGCAGCGAGATGGCGGTGCAGACCGCGATCTGGCGCGACGGATTGCCGTTCGGTGTAGGCCCTTAGGGCCTCTTGAGCCTCTTTCATTGCCTTTTCGGCTGTTCTCACCTCTTCGATGGTTGCCATGTTTTATGCCGCTCCTTCGCTCCTTCCGTCCCCCACTGCTCGCGTGGAAAGGAAACACTTTTGGCATTGGAAGACGAACTGAGCTACCGATTGTCTACAGTGGCTGTTTCCCCATCTGCTCTTCCTCTAGCTGCTTGATCTTGCAAAGTAGCCACGAACGTAGCGTCTGCTCAAGCTCTGCCTCGGTGCCTGTTCGGTAAAGGCTATCAATGGTCTCGTGCGATTCGTTCAGCGGGATATGTCGAACAAGGAACCGGCTGGCCACGGTCTCCCTCAGGAACAAGTTGGAGCAGCCGACATCCAGCTTCTGCGCAAAAATCCTTGCCACCTTTCAGACAGCTAGGTGAGTCCTCGAAGATGAGGGGAGGACGCCATGCGAAGGACCTGTACCCTCCCTGCTCAAGAAACTGGAGCTCTCGCCTCAACACCTCAAGAATTTTGCGACGGCTGCACATCGCGTAACCCTCCTGCCGAAGTAAGCGAGTTCCCAACTTTTGGAACCATACGCTAACACGATCCCGGGCACCGTGATGTGAGTCACAAGTGCTTGTGACGGACGTAAACGAGACGTAATGTTTTTTCTCACATAAGAAAACGCCCGCGGTTGGACCTCAGTCCGAAGTCCGAGTTTCCAGCGCGATTGTTGGGCGAAAACGGGCGTGGGTGTTGAAAAGTCACCGTGATTAGCACGTGGAGAGGTGACAGAGCGCGGTACAAGAAAGAAATCCTTGCCATGTTCTGCTGGATCACCATTCCGGAGGCGCACTGATTCATGATGGGGGCAACACGGCGCTGATGACGGCGTCTAGCTGGAGTGTGCAATATTGACCAGACAGACGTTCTTTGGATGCTTACGCTGGCGAGCCGTAAGGGTTTTCTATGTATCGTCGACAGTCGGGAGTATATGTGGCTCGGCGTGGAATTGGTTAACGGAAATTCGTGCCTTAATCTCAATTGAAGAGGATGACGACAATGCGTAACCACCTTATTCTAGCCGGATTGTTGTTTATCATAGGCGGCTCCGCCCTGGCTCAGGACGGGACGTTCCCAAAGGTTGAATTAGCGCCGACGTTCATGTATGTCCGCACGTCCATCGCAGATCAGAACTTTAACTGCGCTGGTGGCTCGGGAGCGCTGGCCTATAACTTTACTTCCAAGATCGGCTTGGCGGCTGATCTGGGGGGCTGCCATTATTTCAGTAACACCGTCGGCGGCAACTCAGTTGACGGAAATCTGTTTACCTTTTTGTTCGGGCCGCGCCTTACCTTCCGCAACCACACCCCCTTCACACCATTTTTCGATGTCAACGTGGGCGGGGCCCGCGTCTCGCTCAACAACGGCACCACCGGCGGCACATTTTCAAACACCGCTTTCGCATTCACAGCGGGTGGTGGTTTTGACATTAGGCTTAGCAAGAAATTTTCATTGCGCGCCGTCCAGGCCGACTATCTGTACACTCGCTTTTCCAGCGAGTGCCCTGTCGCCACCTGCAACAACAACGATTATCAGAACAACTTACGACTGGAGAGCGGAATCGTTATTGCCTGGGGGGGCTCAGAGCCTGTGACGCCCACGGCAAATTGCTCGGTGCAGCCCAGTGAAGTAATGGTGGGAGAGCCCATCACAGCCACTGCCAGCGGCAGCAATTTCAATCCCAAGCACACCCTGACCTACACCTGGGCCAGTAATGGCGGGAAGGTCGCGGGCAAGGACAACACCGCCAGCATCGACACCAATGGGGTTGCCGGCGGCAGCTACACCGTCACCGCCCACATTTCCGATCCCAAGATGAAGAACGGCGGAACCGCCAGTTGCTCGGCGAACTTCACCGTGAAAGAGCCACCAAAGAATCCTCCCACGATGTCGTGCTCCGCCAGTCCATCGACGTTGCAGGCGGGCGGGAGTTCGACCATTAGCTGCACCTGCACCAGTCCGGACAATGTTCCGGTGAACGTCAGCAACTGGACGTCGACCGGCGGCAGCGTTTCCGGCAGCGGGTCAACCGCGTCGCTCAACACCTCCGGCGCTTCGGCCGGGGCGATTTCCGTGAGTGCGACTTGCACGGATTCGCGTGGTCTCACGGCGCAGGCTTCCACGCAGGTGAATGTGGAGAACGCGCCCCCTCCAGCGCCGCCACAGGCTCAAAAGTTGAGCCAGTGCGACTTCCCCAACCCGGTGAAGCCGTGGCGCGTGGATAACACTTGTAAGGCAATCCTGGACGATGTTGCCAAGAACCTGCAACAGAATGCGGATGCCAAGCTGGTGATCGTCGGCAATGCCGAAGCGGGAGAGAAGCGTCCGAACCTGGCGGCGGAACGTGCCGTGAATTCGAAGGCCTATCTCACCAGCGGCGAAGCGCAGTTGGGAATCGATCCCAGCCGCATCGAAACTCGCACCGGTAATGCCGGCTCCAAGACTGCCGAATACTGGGTGGTTCCAGCAGGTGGGACTTACTCGGGCGAAGGCACACAAACTGTGGATGAATCCAAGGTGAAGGCGGTACCGGATCATCCGGCGAAGAAGAAAGCTAAGGCGAAGCAGTAGGAAGACTCGCCACCACACGAAAGATTCTGTGAGGGTGGAGGCCGGGGCTTCCCCGAGCCCCACCCTTATTTCATTGCAAGTTTCACTGCAAGTTCGGACCCCTGCGCAACTTTTCGGCTCTTGCAGCGATTTCACTCGCTCTCATCTTGGCTTTCCTGCTGCTAATTCGCGCCCGACCTTTTCGTTGCAGCGGTCAAAATTTAATCCGTTATTTTCCTGCCTGGCCTCAAGAACGGGAATGATTGTAAGCCCATTTCGTCAGTTGGCGACATCGTAATTACTTTCGGAATTCGCAAACCAAACGGTGTATGATGTGCGAAATGCTTACTGGCCTTTTGTCTTGGGCTCAAGAGCCGGCGCTGGGCAATCTTTCCCTCCACAGGAGGGTTGACGGGTTGAATCCGTGCCGAGGCTCGGTTCCCAGTGGTTGCCCGTTCGTGCGCCGTGGGATTCACTCACCCTGTGTTCTGTAGTGCCATGCAAGCCGCACTGGGCGGCCAACCTCCCCAGCCTTGGGTTGTCACAAGGCGCGGTTTACGCCTTCCTTAAGCCTGCCGGTGGATGGGTCACAACATCGAGGTACGCTGCGAGAGTCTTGGCCGCGGACGGGGCCAAGGGCGACCAGTTCGGATATAGCGTCTCCGTGAGCGGTACTACCGGAGTGATTGGCGCGGTCAGCGCCGCCGTCAATGGCAATACAGGAGAGGGGGCCGCCTATTTATTCGGACAATGAAAATTGCACCGCATAAGTAAAGACTGCTTGATTCTCTGTCGCCGACTGTGACAGTTCAAAATAAAGAGCGCATGAGCAAGGCAACGACGTCTGCCCGAACAACGACGAAACCGTCTCGCCGAAAATCTTCGCCCTCTCATCCGCGGCGAATGTCTTACTTTGTTTTCTGCTGGCAATTGCGACCATGGCGCTATACAGCCCTGCGATCGGACACCCGCTCCAGGGCTTTGACGATCCCGAGTATGTCACCGCCAACACGCACATTCGGGGGGCTGAGCTGGGAGTGCGGTGTGTGACCTGCCCGGACTCGAACCGATTCTTGGACGCTCTGGGCTACGCTGAGACCGAGCCTTGACAAGACCTCTGTTTTCGCGCCAGTCCGGTTCCACACCGTCGTGGCAGAACGCTACGGCAAAATTGGATACAGCCTGAGCACGTGTCAAGTGCTGTCGCTGACAACGATTGGCACGGTTGATTATTGGGCGCGTCCAGCCAGGAAATCGTTCTGACAGGCCATGCCGATGGAACGAACCTGAGCGTATTCAGGCAACGATCGGATGCCGGCGAACATGGGGTCGGTGTCCATGACAGGATATGAGCAATAGTTAGCCTGCACAGTCCGTTTGAGCATCGCGAGAGCGGCGGAAGTCTGTCTGCAAAAGGCGAGATGCGAGGCCGCGAAATAGTTGGTTTCGGGATCATCCTCGGGTTGGATGTGCGCGGCAAGGGCTGCAATCTCAGTCACAGGTTTGTGCGCGGCGCAGGCCAGCAGCATGTCATAGCTGGTCCATGCGCGGATGTCCGGGTGCATCCGGAGCGCTTCCTCCTCTTTGCCCTCGCGCAACAGAACGTCGATAGTAAGCGCATTGTTCCAGGCGCTGTCGGCATCGAGGTGCAAATACTCGAGCGCCTTATCGTAGTCGCCATGCTCCAGAAAGGCGACACCACAGGAGCGCACCATAGCATTCTGGCGGTCGTAGGAGCGGGCGAGTTCGCACTGGGTTTCGGCTTCCTGGTCCAAACCGGCATAGCGCAACACGTAGGCCATGGTGAAAGGGGAAATTGCATTTCCGGGGTTGTCGCGAAGCAAATTCAGTGCTGTTCGGTACGCCGGCAATAAGTCGCCGCGTTCGGAATAGGCCAGCGCCAATGCGTACTGAGCCGATCCATAATGGGGATCAAGGGCTGCAGCCCGCTCGGTGGCGGCAATCCATTTCTCCGTCGTTGCCGCGTCATTCCCGCGGATATAGCGGACCTCACCGTAATAGCGGCGGGCCAGCTCTAGCCAGTATGGAGCAAAACCAGGATCAAGCTGCACCGCACGTTCCAGCATGGCCTTGGCCTTGAGGCTGGATTCAGGATCCGAGGGCATCGCGACGCTGTGAACATACAAGTCGTAGGCTTCCTGGTTGGTCGGAACCGACGCCGGAGGGTTCGAACCGTCTACGGGACGCGCGCCTAACGCCACGGCCAGCCCACCCTGCGCTTGTTGATACAGCTTCTGACGAGCATCGATGAGATTTTGCAGCGAAGAGACGATGGTGTCGCGCCAGAGAATGTGATTGTCTGCGACATCTACAGCTTCGTAGGTGAGCTCTAACTGATTTTGTTCCGTGAGGAAGTGGCCGGTGATCACCACGGAAACTGCCATCTCGCGTGCCGCTTTCTGCAGGTCTAGATTAGTGGCGCTGTACTTGCGTGTGGTCATGAATGGCCGGATCGAGAATGAGTGGACGTAGCTCAGCGCCGTGGCGAGCTCATCGGGGAGAACCAGGCGCAGAAAATCGAATTTGGGATCGGCACCGAGGTTTTGGAATGGCAGCACGGCAACAGTGGGGGTGCGAACACCCACTGCCGCCGGCTTTTTGCGCAGCGTGAAAAATCCAGTGCTTGCTGCCGTGACGACGACAGCCGCGAGCAAGATCCACGGAAGCCGAGCGCGGACGGCAGCACTCCTGCGCTCCGCGATATGTGCGCGTCTGGCGGCGTCAGCTTGCTGTTCGAGGTGAGCGCGGCGGCGATCCAGGCTGGTCAACCGTTCTGCCAGTTCCGCGGCAGTTGTAAGGCGACGTGTCGGATCCCCACAAGCCGCTTCCGCCATGTCTTGACGCAAGAGCGGGTCTTCGATGCTCGCTTCCCATCCCGGAGCGAACGGCTTTAAGAAATCTCCTATTACGATCTGGTAGAGCATAACGCCGAGCGCGTAAACATCTGCTGTGGCCTTGGGCGGCTGGCCGGATAGCACCTCCGGAGCGAGGTACATCAAGGTACCGGTGAGGAATTTGGATTGCGCATCGCCAGTCTGCGTCAGCCCGAGGTTGGTGATGCCTAGCGCTTCTAGGCGAGCGGGTTCAACCAAGGTGGCGCTGCCAAAATCTGCAACTCTCACCTGCCATGTTCCGTCGCCATTCGACTCGACCAGAATATTCGAGGGCTTGAGGTCTTTGTGCAGGACCCCGGCATCGTGGGCAGCGGCTACTGCTTTGCAGACGTCAGCAATTATCGAGATCCGCAGAGGCAGGGGAATTTGCGCAACCCCTCCGTTTTGCTCCGCCCATTCGGTAAGATTCGCGCCTCCATACTCGCTTTCAATCACATACGGAGGGCTCTCGAGATTCCATTCGAGAACTCGCACAAACTCGGAACGCTCGCCGAGGGCTTCGCGGAGAAAACGTGCAACCGTTACTTCGCGCTTCAATCCCTTGAGACGCGCTTGATTGGAGGCGAACTTGAAGACACGCTGCTCGTGAGTCTTGGGATTCTCGGCCAGCCAGACTTCACTCCCGGGCGAAAGATCAAGGCGGCGGACGAGGCGCCATTGGCCGCGGCCAGGCACGGAAGCGGCAGGCTCGAGTTCGATATCTTCCCACCGGGGTGGAGAGACTTGAGCCGTTTGCACGGGGACCGTGAGCCGGTAGCCGACCCGCGGAACGGTGAGAATGATGTCGGAGTTGTCGTCGCCGAGAGCTTTGCGGAGTTTCGAGACCGCGGTGGCGAGCGAGCCATCGACGACGTTGAGGCCGGGCCAAACTGCGTCGAGCAGCTCTTCTTTTGAAACAACTTCCCCTGCACGGAGCAAGAGCTGTTGCAAAACCTCGAGCGGCTTGAGTTCGAGGTCGACCGAGCGGCCGTTTATGCGAAGCTGCAGGCTGAGCTCTTCAAATTCGCAGCCGGCAAATCGCCAGGAATGGGCTGAGCTTGCCCCCTTCTCGCTTCCCAACATCTTGGAATACATAGACTTCGCCCGGCTTTAGAGCTCTTTAGAACTTCGTCAGGACACGTAACGGACGAATGGATAGAGTCCCTGCCCAACGTCCCGTTGCGGCGAGGAGTATTATCCCACGACCCGCAACTGCAGATAAGCAAGTTTCTCCGAGGGGAGTCTTCTATGCGGGTGAAAAGGATTGCAGTCTCGGGTGCAAATTACTGGCCACAGGTGGCCATCATAGTGGCAGCGGTGTTCTTGCTCGCTTCAGCGGCGACGGCTCAGTACACGCCAGTCGGGCTGTATCAGTATCCAAACACGGACAATAACACTTCAGGAATCACCAACGACAGCTTCCTGGCGCAAGGCCCGGACGGAGCGCTTTACGACGCCGACTGGTCCAACGGTAACTACAATTCCGGTAGTGTTTACACCATTTCCCTTACCGGCGACTTCGCGCTGCTCTATAGCTTCTGCGCCGAGGGAGGGTCCTGCCTGGCCACCGGCTCCAATCCGGAAGGTGGAGTCACGCTGGGTTCGGACGGAAATTTTTATGGAACGACCTACGGCGGTGGCGCCAACAACTATGGAACAGTTTTTAAAATTACCCCTGCCGGAAAGCTGACTACTCTTTACAGCTTTGTCGGCGCCTATGCGGATGGGAACAACCCGACGTACCCGGTCTTTCAGGCCAGCAATGGTGACTTTTATGGGGTTGCGTCTTCGGGTGGGGAATACGACAACGGAACATTCTTCAAAATTACCAGCTCGGGCTCATACACGAACCTGGCATCGTTCCATTGTAGTGTGGATGGCTGTACTCCCAATCTTCCGGTGCAGGGTACCGACGGCAACTTCTATGGGACCACGCATAACGGCGGGCCCAACTCTGGATGCTGCGGTACCGTGTACAAGTCTACGGCGGCTGGCAACATTACCGTTCTCTACACATTTCCCGGCGGTGAGGGCTCTCCGGTTGGACAGCTGGTAGAAGGCTCAGACGGCAACTTCTGGGGTGTGACCAACGGAGTGCCATTCATTTCAGCTGGCGAACTTTTCAAGGTATCGCCATCAGGTGACTTCACGGTGGTTCACACTTTCTCTGGGGTCGGCGATGCAGGTGTTCCGGTCTCCGGTCTAATCGACGGCAGCGACGGGAACTTGTACGGAGTCACGAATGCCGGAGGATCAGCGAACGTCGGGGCCATCTACAACGTCAACCCTTCCACTGGCGACGAAACAGTTCTCTACAGTTTTTGTTCAACGCCATCGTGCCCGGGCGGCTACGGGCCAGGACCTGTGCTCTTGCAGGACACCAATGGGACGTTCTACGGAAACACCGAAGGCAGCTCAGACGGCGGCAGCTGGTTCTTCAGCTTCGACACTGGGCTGGGGCCGTTCGTTCGTACCCTCACACAGTCGGGCGAGGTGGGAGCCATAGTGACTTTCCTCGGTCAGGGTTTTACCGGCGCCACCGCGGTCGAGTTTGGCGGAGTTGAAGCGCAGTTCAAGGTTGTGTCCGGTACAGAACTCGAAGCCGCTGTGCCGGCGGCCGGCGCTACGGGTCCGGTGTCCGTTGTCACGCCCGGAGGAAAACTGACAGCGCTCAGGAACTTCAAGGTGCTGCCGAAGATTACAACGTTTAGCCCGCCCAGCGGACCGGTGGGAACCCAGGTTACCATCAACGGAAGCGGGTTTACGCAGGTCGAGGGTGTCGGCTTCGGAGACTCCGTGCCGGCGACCAACGTGAAAGTCGTTTCCGACATCGAGGTGACCGCGGACGTTCCCGCGGGCGCCGAGACAGGTCCGGTCGGCGTGAAAACTAAAGGGGGGACCGGGATCAGCACGCAGGTTTTCACGGTCACGCAATGACAATCGTGAGTTGTTAGAAACGACAGAATACTGGCCGCCTGATGTCGGGGCGGCTTTTCTTTTGCGTCGCGCCAAGGTCGTTGTGTCGGTAAACGTTGTTAGCGGCGTTTACACTCATTGACCTTGGCTGGGCTGTCGGTGCTTGGAACCGCAGGCGCACCTACCGCCTCGGCCGCGGTGCACGGTAGTGTGGCATGCAGAACAAAGCGTAATCAGGTTCTGCTCGGAATCGTCTCCAGATTGACTGCGGAACTCCCTGTGATGGACCTCGAGGTTGGACATCGCGCCGCACGCTTGGCATCTCCAGCCATCACGACGCAGTACCTGGTTGCGGACCTGTTCTTATGGCTGGGGATCAGGCCGCACGCGAGGACGTTTCTGTACCGAACGCCGCCATCGACCCTTCCAGCCGGCTAGCAGTCCAGAATCTGATAAAACTCCACCCAGCTATTTTGGAAGCAATGTGCCTGCTGGTTCGCGAGTTCGGTGTGCTCAGGACTCGTCTCAATCAGTTTGAGGGCGGCCTCTGCGGCTGCAAGGCTGTCGAATCGACACTGCCAGATAACGGTATTTCCGGGTTCGTGGCCGGCTATGGGCACCAGTCGCTCACCACGAGGAATAATTCCACGATGTTCCAGGGCGGCAAATTGTTTTTCCAAGTCCATGAACTCTTGCTTCTTCGACGGCTGAAACTGCTGAATGAGGCGCAGCATGATGGCCATAGATCCTCCTTGAATCGACTGTCGCGAACTGCACGAACGCCTTGGTGCTTGATTCCTCACTGTGCTCCTACTGCTTCCTCCGTTTCTGCTGGAACATCGAAAGAAACCAGTTCGGACCGGAAGCCGCGCGTCCTAACTGCCCCATATCCGACTCCCAATAGCATCCAAACCGCACCGGCGACCTTTGCGGGGCTGCTCAGATTCAGCCATAGCAGGAAGCAGATGGAGAAGCCGAGCACTGGCACCAGCAAGTCGGTCAATTTCTTCTCGGCTCCCCGCAAGTAGTAGCGAACGAAGGACGCTGCATTGACTCCCATGAAAGCGAGCAAGGCGCCGAAGTTCAATAACTCCACCCCGCGCTCAAAGGTCAGGAAACAGGTTCCCACCAGAGCGAACGCCCCCACGAACAACACGTTGTTCCGCGGAATCCGCCGTTTGGGTTCGATCGCGCCGAAGAACGATTTGGGAATAGCATTGCTTCGGCCCATCCCGTAAAGCAAGCGGGCCGCTCCGAGTTGCGACCCCAGGCCGGACCCCATCGTCGCAACTAGCAGGGTGACGTTGATCAGGCTGAACAGCCATCGGCCAGCTGCCCGTCCAGCCACATGCACGAAGGCGGTATCCACATCCGGAAAAGCTTGGGCACCTGGCCAAACGAGCTGTGCAGCATACACTTCGACGGAAGCCAGCGCTCCCGCGATCAGGCACACCAGAACCGTCGCGAGAAGAATATTGCGCTTGGGATTCTCCGCTTCTTCCGACAATGTGGAGATTCCGTCAAATCCGATGTATGTCAAGACAGCCAGCGACGTGCCTCCCAATACGGCGGGCACCGAAAATGTTTGCGGATCGTAAAACGGGCGAGTGAAGAAGGCGATTCCTTGGTGCGGCATCTTCAGAACATAGCGAGCGGCAGAGAATAGAAAAATCAGGATCACGATCCCCATACCTGCCGCCAGGGTTTCATTGATGCGGGCTGAGGTGCGAATCGCAAAAAGATTGAGACAGGTAAACAAAGCGATAAAGAAGAGGATCATGACCGGGTAGGGGATCTCAGGCCAAAAGTTCAAAGCGAACTTGCTGCACAAGATCGTGCACACGATGGGATTCAAAATGTAATCCATCGCCATGCTCCAGCCGGTCACATATCCCAGCGCTGGGTGAATCTCAGATCCGACATAGGTGAACGCTGAGCCTGCGCTGGGATAGGCGCGCGCCATTCGGCCATAGCTGATAGCGGTGAACAGCATGGCGACCATGGCAATTAGCACGGTGGTCACGGCGTGCCCATGGGCGCGCTGGCTCATTACTCCGTAGACCGGCATCGGGGCCGTGGGCTGGATGACGATCATTCCGTAGAAGATCAGGTCCCAAAGGCCAAGGGCCCGGCGCAGCCTGGGTGCGTTAGAGGCAGTATCGGGCGGAGTCGATGGCATGGAGTCGGTGCAGCATCAGCGGAGCGACGCACGTTTCCGCCCTCAACACTCACTTCTACGGAGGCAGTGGAATCCTGCCTACCTCAAAATAAGAACTTCAGGGAAAACTGAACCAATCGAGGGTCGCGAGCTGCTTGTGGGAACCCCATCTGGGCTGTTCCCAGTTCAACCGCGACCGGCTCGAACTGGCCGTCGGATCCCGTCGGACCCGTCAGAAAATTCGTGTGGTTCCAGATGTTGAAGAAGTCAGTCCGGAACTCAAAGCGCTTGTTTTCGTTAATCGGGAAAGACTTGGAGATACTCAAATCCCAATCCTGATAGCCCGGGCCGCGGACCACATTTCTTCCTTCGTCGCCAAACGTGCCCTGGACGAGATCGCTGGTAAAGGCGCACGTGTTGTAGAAAGTACCCGCTACGCAAGGCTTGCCATTGGGATTGCCAATGACGTTTGGGCGCGCGCAGTTGAATGCCACCGTGCCTCCGCAGTCAGTGTTCGAGCTGTTGACAAACGGGTCGGAAACAGTAAACCAATTCCCCGTCGAAGCCGAGGTGATGCCAGCCAGCTGCCAGTTGCCGATCAGCTGATTCAAGGCTCCCGAGACATTTCCAGCAAATCTCTTGCCGCTACCAAACGGCAACGCGTAGGCGTAAGCCACGACGACGTGATGGCGCACGTCAAAATCGGAGTTGCCATATTCCAAGCCGGGAAAACGTTGATCCCGAAAATCCCCGTTATTGAGCGATCCCAAGCTTGCGCTGGACGCATCGTCCAAAGCATGGCTGTAGGTGTAGGACACGTCGAATTCCAGCCCGGAGCTCAAGCGCTTTTCCAGGTGTGCCTGCAGCGAGTCGTAGTTGGAGAGCGTATTGGAGCGCAACGTGTAGATGGTTCCATCGACGGCGGGGAACGGACGCCGTGGGGCCAAGGGCGCGTTAGGATCGGGGCTCGGAGTCGCCTGGTTGCCGTTGTAGAAGCCAAACAGCCGTTGTCCATGCGAGCCCGCGTAGGCAACCTCGAACACGATGTGGCTCGGCAGTTGATACTGCAGCCCGAGGTGCCACTGCTGCAGCATCGGCGTCTTGAGATTCGGATTGATCGAGTAGATAACCGGGTTGTTGGGATTGGAGAGCGAACTTGCCGGAAAACCTTGCGTCCAAAAGTTGTTGATCATGAGGCTGCCGGGCGGCGGCGGGCCCTGCGACTTCAAGCCGATGGCGCAGTTACCCGCGTCTAACTGGTTGGAATCAGGTGGAGATGGAGAACCACAAGGCGAGGTGAACGCTTGTTGTCTGTAAAACGGCGGATTGAAGCCGGTGCTGGGCCAGGAGAACGGCCCGCTCTCCTGGCCGCCGTAGAAGATGCCGTAGCCGCCGCGTAACACCAGCTTGTCGGTGATCTTGTAAGCGGCTCCCACACGTGGAGCAACGTCGGTGTAATCGGGACTGACCAAGCCGGGCGAACCGTTTCTCTGGATGGGGAGGAAGGAAGCAATCGCAGGGGTAAGCTGCGCGTTCTGCCCGCTCGGCACTATCAGGCTGTCGCTTCTGAAATCAAACGTGGCCGCTTGGTTATGACCTTCGGTGACCGGCATGAAAACTTCATAGCGCAGCCCAAGGTTCAGAGTAAGCCGGTGACTCACCTGGATATCATCTTGGCCGTAGAATGCGAGGATCTTCCGGTGATAGTCCACATTACGCAAACTGGACAGATCGGCACTGTCGGGAACGCCCAACAGAAAGGAGGCAAAATCCACACCTCCCGTGTTAGGCAAGGCTGGATTGTCGGTGAAGTCGGGCCCGAAAATCATATCTCCGCGGGGCGCCTCCATTTCAAATATGGTGAATTGCTCTTTCCGGATCTCGGTACCGAATTTCATAGAGTGGCGTCCCCGAATCCAGGTGAGATTCTCGCTGAACACATAGCTATTCTGCTTCTCGATAGCGGGCAGAAAATCAGAACTCCCGATGCAGGCTACGTTGGTAAAGCACATGCTGGGGAGACCGCCAAAGTCCGGCGAGAACGGAACTCCCAGCAACCCCAACTGACCCGAGGCATCGGTAGTCGCGTTCGGCTGCAGGCGATGCGCATTGATGCGGTTGTAGCCGAAGCGGAACTCATTTATCAGGGTCGGCGAAAAAGTGTGAATCTCACTGAGAGCCAGGCTGCGATAGCTATTGTCCTGGTGGCCCGCTGTAAAGCCGCCGCCATCCAAAGCACCAGTGAAAGGGCCGGGAGTAAAGACGGGCTGGTTCTCGTAGCTGAAGCGGGTGAAGAAATTGTCGCGGTCGGAAATCTCGTGGTCGACCCGGATATCAAAGTTGTTCTGATCGGTGCTCTTCTTGGGATCAACCAGGTAGTTGTTCCCCCCAAAATTGAAGTTTGGCGTTGGCGACGGGTACAAAGCAGCCAACTTCGCCGCCACCGGATTGATGGCGCTGGGGCCGCTGCTGGGGAAGATGTTGGTGGGGACACCGGCACCCGTCGTGCCGATCGGAACACCGCAGAGGCCACCCGGGTAACTCCCGCTCACTGTTCGTGTTTGGGTTAGCCGCGTATTAAAAATCTCTCCTTGGTAAGTTGGGTTCCCACTGCAATCAAGAACAGGTGCGCCGCCGGTGGGATCCACAACGGGAGTGGTCAAGTCCAAGAAGCTGGAAAAATCGCCTGCCCGCATAGCGGGTGTCGGAATCAGCAGTATCTGCGGGTTGGCCTGACGAATGCGCAATCCCTCGTAGTCCACGAAGAAGAAGGTGCGATTCTTGATAATCGGCCCACCCAGGGTGGCTCCAAACTGATTCTGCTGGTACACCTGTCGTCCAAGAAAATCGAAAGCATTCCGCCCATCCAGCTTGTCATTCCGGAAAAACTCGTACGCATCGCCGTGGAATTGATTGGTCCCCGACTTGATCACGGCATTCATAATCGCACCATTACCCCGGCCGAACTCTGCCGTGTACGAATTGGTTTCTACTTTGAATTCCGCAATGGCATCCACCGACGGTTGGATGACATAGGCGCTGCCGTTTAGAACATCTCCCAGGTTGGCATTGTTATCGATGCCATCGAGCAGGAAGTTGTTCTGCAACGACCGCGCTCCGTTGGAACTGAAACCGTAACTGGTATCCGTGCGCGATCCCGGTTCGCTGGGCCCCACCCCTGCCGCTAGCTGGGCCAGCTGCGCAAAATTCCGGCCGTTCAGGGGAAGAGTTGTAGCGGTACGACTGTTCACGATCTGGCCCAGATCCGAGGTCTCAGTCTCAAGTTGGGGTCCTTGCGAAGTAACCACCACTGTTTCCGCCACTTGACCGACTTGCAGGGTCACATTCACCGCTGGCCGGGCCTGCACGTCCAGCACGATCGGTCCTACAACTTCCTTCTTGAACCCCGGCTTTTCAACGGTGACGTTATAGCGACCAATGCGCAGCGGGGTAGCAACGTATTCGCCCGCGCTGTTTGTCGAAATGGTGAAGGAGGTGCCTTGATCCACCGCGGTCACGGTCACCTTGGCGCCGGTAATCACTGCGCCGGATGGATCTTTCACCACGCCGACAATGCTTCCGGTGTCCTTTTGTGCCCAGGCGGTGACCACAAGGCAGAAGACCGCCAATCCGAGTGCGGCCACCCGGGACAACTTACCCCTCGGGCCCGCGGTGGAAGTCCGGAGAGAAGATCGTTTGGCATGTGAATGTGCAGACGGCGGGAGAATGATTGCCGGAGGGCGCATAACCGACTCCTTCGATCCGATTAATAGAGACAAAGGCTGAGAGAACAGATTGAGGGGATAGCAACCGCATGCGAGCGGACCACCCATGCGAGAGTTGACGGGAGCCCATCGCACGAGCCGGCGAAAACTAGGGAGCGCGAACGTGGCTCTGCCAGTCATGGTGAAACGTTTTACCTTAGATACATCCAATGATTGGCGGAAGTCAAGAAGAAAAGCGTTTGCGTGAGGGCGTTCAGGAACGGGGCGATGGACCTGTTGATTCACGGATGATGAGTTTCGGCGCCACCTTCCTATGTTTAGGCTGGATAGCCCTCTTCTCGACGGAGGCTCGGATAAGCTCGTCGATGATCTCTGCTGCCAGCGAACCTTGCAGTTCCAATTTCTGATGGACCGTGGTCAACGGGGGATTGTAAAACTCTGAGGTCGGAATGTCGTCGAAGCCCACCACCGAACAAGTATTGGGCACTGCCCGGCCGGATTTGGTCAGTGCACGAATGGCCGCGCATGCCGTAAGGTCATCAAACGCGACCAGGGCGGTGAAGTCGAGGTTACGTCTCAGAAGCGATTCCGTTAGTTCGTAACCCTCCGAATACGTTGAGTTTCCGCCTTTGATTTCCACGATGAGTTTGGGATTGAACTTAAGCCCGACTTCGCGGGCATAACTCTCCAGACCTTGCCAGCGCTGTGCGCTGTCAACAAGAGGTCTGGGGCCTCGGATAAAGGCGATTTTGCGGTGGCCAAGCTCATAGAGATGCCGCAGCGCCAGGCTGGTGCCAGCTTTGTTATCGACCACCACCGAGCTGATGGGATTGCCTGCTAAATCTCTGCCTATCATTACCGCGGGTACACCGCGTTTCGAGATCTCAGTTTCTAACTTGGTTTCCAGGTGAGTCCAGTTCGCGATGGCAATAACACCTTCCACCTGCTGTCCCAGCAGCCTGTCCAGACAGCGCTGGAACTGAGCCCGGTCGTTGCGCATGTCGGCAAGAACAGGGAAATATCCGCACGTCTGCAGGTGAGTTTCGATGGCACGCACGATCTGGGCACAGTAAGGATCTGTGATGTCAAAAACCAGTACGCCAAGAGTGCGACTGCGATTACTGCGCAAGGAACGGGCAAACAGATTCGGTCGGTAGCCTAACCGGTTCGCTACCTCCCGGATTCTTTTCTGAGTGGGTCCGGAAATGCGATGGGCTGGAGGCCCGTCGTTCAACACCATCGAGACGGTGGTCACGGAAACACCGCTTTTTCCCGCGACATCTCTAATGGTCACCATGGTTCTTCCCGCTTTCTCGTACGAACGCCCCCAGTCGAGCAAGAATGAAGACGGTTTGCCGCCGCTGTGCTTGCGTTCTATCTCCCTATTTTCTTCTTGACCGCTGTGGATCAGTCGGCGTATGAGCTTATAGTGAAACGTTTCACCTGGTCAAGTGTACTGTTCGAGACAAAGAGCTAGAAGAAAGGAGTTGGAATGAAGACCGGGAGCCGTCTACTGGCTTGGTTGATTCTGAGTGTGTTCGTGCTCACAAGTTGGTTCTTCTTCTTCCACCCAGCGGCGGAATCTCAGCAGAAAACCCAGATGAAGGAAAGCGATCCCCGGATTGTGAATCGTGGAAGGAGACCTTCATGATGGCAAGAAAACTGCAGTGGCTCGTGCTGGGCCTGGAGGTGGTTGCGGCAGCAAGCTTGCTTTGTCCCACTACAGCTGAAGCGCAAGCGGCAGCCTCTCTGAGCAATCGCTCGCTTCACGTTGCGGTGCACGCGCAGGATGGGTCGTTTGAGCTGTGGTCCGCGGAGCTGCGCAACCCGGTTCTCACCGCTCGCGTTGGGGCCGAGGTTAACCATCAATGGATCTGGTCGAATAAGTACCCGAAACATAGAACAGTGCCATCGAATTTCCAGACAATTGTTGGTTCTGGGCACCAAGTTGAGGCCTTATTCACGGGGCTCCCGAACCAGCCGGATCTCAAGTACACCCTCCGCTTGTATGACGACCTTACCTTCGGAGATATACAGGTTCAGGTGATCAACACCGGCCGAGAGCCGATCAGTGTGCAGAACATTCGGGTGCTGGATGTTATTGGAGAGCACCTGGTTGATCTGAACGGGCCGGACGCCAGCGACCGCGTGTTATCCGACAGCTACAGCGAGGACCGCCCGCCACTCCACATCTTTGATCTCGGCAAGGAACCTCCTTACTTGGGGGAGGACGAATTTGGCAAAGGCTCCAGCGATCTACACCTGGCGGTCGGAAGCCAGCTGATCTACAACCGGAAGAGCAAATTCAGCCTTTTCCTTGCCGCACTGACATCCGATCGTTGGCTCACCATCCTGCGCCTGAAGACGGCTCAAGGTTCCTGGGGTAAAGCTCAGATCGCTTCATATGAAGTCGATTCCACGGGAACCACGGAAATCATGAAGAAGGAATCGCTGCGCGGCGATCCTCCGTCTGACCACATCGAGTTGAGTCTTCCGGTTCCGGCCGGAGGTCAGCTCGCCTCCGAGCAAGTGATGTTCACAGCAGGGCAGGACTACTACGCCCAGCTGGAAACTTACGCCCGTGCAGTTCGTGACTTGCACCACGCGCTTGTTTCCAAGCCGGCGCCGTGGGGTTGGTGGAGCTGGACCGCATATTATTTCGGTCTTTCCCAGCAAACCGCACTCTCCAATGCAGAGTGGTTATCCGAACACCTGAAGGACCTCGGTTTTGATTTCTTTCACCTCGACGCCGGGTACTCCTACGCCGATGGCGAATACACGAATGCCAATGCGACTTTGTTCCCCGATGGAGGGGAGGAGTTTGGCCACAGGGTCAGCCAACTCGGTTTGAAACTTGCTCTGTGGACGGCTCCATTCAGAGTCTCCGAACGAGCATGGGTTTATCAACACCATCCTGAGTGGCTGGTGCACAACACCGAGGGCAAACCAATTCAGATTGGCTTTGTTGAATCCAGCCACGATGCGATCTATGTTCTCGATCCGACACATCCCGGAGCGCAAGAATATCTCCGTTACACCTATGAGACGCTCACCCGCGATTGGGGGGCACGCTACTTCAAGCTTGACTTCATGGATGACACTGCCATTGAGGGGGTTCATTATCGGCCGAACACGACGGCGCTGGAAGCGGAACGAATTGGTCTCCAGGTCATACGCGAGGCTGTCGGCCCCAATGTCTACATCGACAAGGATGGCAGTCCGATGTTGAACACAGTCGGACTGACGGACTTGGGTCGACTCTCCACCGATACCGGTCACTCCTTTGAGGGAGACAAGGAGGACGCAACGGGAATCGCTGCGCGTTACTACATGAACGGCAACTTTTATGGTGCCGATCCTGATGCCTTTACGGTTGCGGGTCAATTGATTACGGACCAGACATGGCACCAATCGAAGACACCGCTCACTCTGGATGATGCGGAAGTCTCAATCACGCTTGCGGCGATCGCTGGAGGCATGTTCGAACTCGGAGATGATCTGCCGACCCTGGGCGCTGAACCGGATCGAGTCAACCTGGTTCAAAACCGCGATCTCTTGGACATGGTTCGCCTGGGGCGGTCTTCCAAACCGGTGGACCTGATGACGTACTCCGCTGAAGACGAGCAGCCAAGCGTTTTCGTTCTCCGTGAGGACCGACGCCAAGCAGTTCTGGCCGTCTTTAACTGGACCGATAGTGCGCGGTCGCACCAGTTCAAGTTGAGCGACCTGGGTTTGCCTGGCGAGCATCCGTATAGCCCTTCCGACATCTTCCGCAAGGATCGTTCGGTATTTCTTGAGCACGGACTGATAGAGATTGAGAACCAAGCTCCCCATTCCGTGCGGCTGGTGAAAATTGTCGACACATCTGTGCCTGCGGCTGCTCCGTCTGTCTCACTAAAAGCTCCTGAACAGGCTCAGCTTGGACATATGGTCGAGTTGTCTGCGGTCGTTGACCCGGAGGGTGTGCCAGCTTTGAGGTATCACTGGGATTTTGGTGACGGAGTTTCCGCCCACGGACCGGCAGTTACTCATGCTTATACCCGTAATGGCGTCTATACAGTTCGGGTAAGCGTGGATGGCATGGACGGAATCGCAGCCACTAAGACTTCTTCGGTCCCCGTGACGGGAAACATTACGACAACTTACGATGTTCCTGGTGCCCGTCGTTATGAGGAGCACCGCACCAATCAGAATCCGTAGGTTGCCGGATCTAGGCGCCAACATCAATTTCATCTCGAGGCTTGCTTGAGCCAATACGGAAAGAAGATTCGCCTTAATCGTTTCGTCTACCCCGACCGGGGCAGTCTGGTAATCGCCTTTGACCACCCAATCGTTCATGGACCAATTTCGGGGACAGAAGATCCCGGAAAACAGATCCAGCGGTTTGTGGATGCCGGAGCTGATGCTGTGCTTCTCAACTTTGGCATGATTCAATATTTCGTACAGGCCGGTCCGGCAGAGAGCAAGCCAGCACTAATTGTTCGGCTAGATTGGACCACTGGTTTTACAGCCGGAGCGCCCGGTTCCTTTCGCAGTTGCCTTGCAGCACGTCCCGAAGACGCTATCCGATGCGGCGCGGACGCAGTGATCACGTTTCTTGTGATTGGCAGCGGCGATGCCGAATTTGAGCGAGGCGAGATTGCGCGTAACGCGAAAGTTGCCCGAGGGTGCGAGCGGCTGGGACTGCCGCTGATCGTGGAATCCGTAGCGCGTGGTCCCCAGGTGCAGAACCCATGTGACCCGAAGTGGCTCAGGTTGCATACGCGCATCGCCGCCGAACTCGGGGCCGACCTCATCAAAACGGAATATTCCGGGGACCCGGACAGCATGCGCACGGTGGTTCGTTCGTGCCCTGTCCCGATACTCGTACTGGGCGGCAGTCGCTCTGGGTCTGACGAGGATGTCGTCCGCGTCACGCGTGATATCGCCAAGACCGGAGCAGCAGGTGTTTTCTTCGGGAGAAACGTTTTTCAGGCAGAGAACATGCCTAGGCTTATTCAACAGATACAAGCGGTATTGGCGGGACTTGGCAGGAAGAAGAAAAGGTGATCCGTGAGCCTGCTGGCCATCGACATGGGATCGAGTAGTTGCAAGGCAGCGGCCTTCTCCGATGGAGGCCGGATCCTAGCATCTCAAGCCTATTCGTACTTGCCTACAATTCCCCGTCCCTCCTGGGCAGAAATCTCACCGCATAAGTTTTGGGAAGCGCTGCAGACCGTGATTCGGGCGGTAGCGAGTGAGACAGAGAGAGACCCGATCGAAGTGCTCAGCATCAGTGCCCACGGCGAGACGTTTGTCCCGGTGGACTCTAACCTGCAACCGATCGGCGCAGCCATTCTCAACATGGACAACCGAGCCGTGGCGCAGAGCGATTGGCTGTCCGCCCGGCTTGGACGCGCTTGCATTTTTGAAATTACTGGCCTGACCCCGCATCCCATGTATCCCATCCCAAAAATTCTGTGGCTGCGGGAGAACCAAAAGGAAACCTACTACGCCGCCGCCAAATTGCTGGGCGTAGCTGATTACCTTCTGACCCGGCTCGACTTGCCAGCGTACATTGATTACTCCCACGCCTCGCGCTTTCTGGCTTTCGATATCCGACAACGGTGCTGGTCAGAGAAGATTCTATCGGCCTGTGACTTGAGGCCGGATCAGTTTTCGGCAGCCGTACCGGCTGGAACTGTGGCCGGACGACTTACGTCGGCAACCGCAAACCATCTCGGTCTGCCCGGCGGAGTTCTGGTGGTCGTGGGAGGACATGACCAGCCGTGTGCAGCCCTGGCGTCAGCGGTGGCAGCAATGGGAAGTGCTTGTGCGTCGCTGGGAACTTACGAGTGTCTGCTGACCGGATCGGAGAAACCGTCGCTAAATGACATTGCCCTCGGTGCCAATCTCAATACGTCTTGTCATGTCGTGCCGGATCGCTTTGTTACGCTCGCTTATTTTCCCGCAGGGGTCATGTTGGAATGGTTTGTTCGTCTGCTTCACCAAAACCACCCCTCGGACGGTACAGTCTCGGCAAGCGAAGAATATGCCGCCCTGGATTCACAGGCCCCGGAGGGACCGTCTGGATTGTGCATTACGCCCCACCTGTTTGGCACTTGTAACCCGGATTTCAATCCTAAGGCCAGCGGAGTGATTCTTGGCATTCGGCCCTCGACCACCCGGTCCGATATCTACAAAGGAATTCTGGAGGGAATAGCATTCGAGTTCACCAGCATGACGGAGTTACTGCAGCGGGTGAGCGGTCCGTTCGAAAGCATCTCTGTCACTGGAGGCGGATGCCGCTCGCGGCTCGGGCTGAAGCTGCGTGCCTCGCTCGCAGGGCGGCCGCTGCAGTTGATGCAATGTCCCGACGCGGTGTGCCTGGGGACCGCTATCCTCGCCAGCGTCGCTGCCGGAAAGTACGCTGGGTTTCCTGAAGCAATGCAGAACATGGTGAAGGCGGGGGAGACCATTCACCCCGATCCAGCGCTCGCCGAGGCTTATCGGGCGCAACTGAATCAATATCGTCTGCTGTATTCAAGTTTGTCGGCAGTGCGCGAAGCGCAAGCTGCAAGTTAGTCCTGAGGAGGGCGATGTGATCGAGCCAAGAGTTGGTTTCATTGTTTATGGCGTCCACAAGGATGGGCTGAAAGACCCCATGGGAAAGCCCTTTATCGACCAGGCTGTGGTCGAACGATCCAAGAAAGCGCTCACCAAAGCCGGGCTTAAGCTCCTGCAACATAATGTGGTCGTGGCTACAAAAGAGGAGGCAATCGCTGCCTTGGGCCGCATGAAGGACGACCGCGGCGTGGACACGGTAGTTCTGTTCTCCGGAACGTGGGTTTGGGCATCGCATCTGGTTGGCGCGATCCGCGACTATGCCAGTACCGGCAAGGGAGTTCTGCTGTGGACTCATCCTGGTTCGCAAGGCTGGCGCCCGGTCGGCGGGTTCGTAATGCACGGCGGACTGCTTGAGATCGGAGTTCCTCACAAGTTCGTCTATGGCGCCGCCGATGATCCAGACACGGTGTCGAAGGTCGTAAGCTATGCTCGCGCAGCACACTTGAAGAACTGGCTGAATCTTTCTACTCTCGGAACTTTCGGCGGACGCGGAATGGGGCAGACCTGCGGGGTTGCCGACCCTTCACAGTGGATGCGAGTGTTTGGCATCGACATTGATACCCGCGACACGACCGAACTGATTCGAACAGCGGAGTCGATCCGGCGTCAACAAGTCACTGCGCTCGCTCCACGCCTGCGAAGGTTATTTGGCAAGACTCCTGAACCGACCGTGGCGAACGAACGATCCATCCGGCTGTATCTTGCGTTGAAGAAAATCGTGGAACAAGAGAAATTCGATTTCTACACCATACAGTCCTTCCCCGGCCTAGGTGACGACTACTCGGCCACCTGCTTTGCCCAAAGCATGATGCTGGAAGACGGATATGGAACGTCAACGTTGGGGGATTTCAATACTGCTCTCACGGTTTTGCTTCTCACCAAACTCAGTAAAGAGCGCGTGTATTACGGGGATATGCAGCACGCCGATAGCAAAACGAACGAGATCAAAATTATCGGTGACGGGGCATGCCCTCCTTCGTTGGCGGGAAAACTGGGGCCAGCCGGTTTTGCCGAACATGGCATTCCGACGGAAGGAGAAGCCGGTGGTCTGGCTGTGCATTTGATTTGCAAGGTGGGGGAAGGGGTGCTCGCGCGACTGGGACGCGTCAACGGCGAATTTCAGATGGTCATCACTCGCGGTACGATTTTCGAACCTCCTGCTGAGCAAGCGAAGCAACGGCTCAACGAGTGTGGAATTCCTTTTTGGCCGCATGGTTTCGTGACGGCGCACTGTGACATCGAGAAACTTCTGCAGCATTGGACGAACGAGTATGCCTGTCTTGGCTACGGCAGCGAAATTCTTCCAGCGCTGGTCGACTTCTGTGAACTGACGGGAATAAAGACAGTTCTGCCGTAGGTCTGTGAGTTCGGCAGTGGGCTGCCTTTACCTTCTCCGCTGCCGCGAGAGTCTTGGCCGCGGACGGGGCCAAGGGCGACCAGTTCGGATATAGCGTCTCCGTGAGCGGCACTACCGGAGTGATTGGCGCGGTCAGCGCCGCCGTCAACGGCAATACAGGAGAGGGAGCCGCCTATTTATTCGGACAATGAAAATTGCACCGCATAAGTAAAGACTGCTTGATTCTCTGTCGCCGACTGTGACAGTTCAAAATAAAGAGCGCATGAGCAAGGCAACGACGTCTGCCCGAACAACGACGAAACCGTCTCGCCGAAAATCTTCGCCCTCTCATCCGCGGCGAATGTCTTACTTTGTTTTCTGCTGGCAATTGCGACCATGGCGCTATACAGCCCTGCGATCGGACACCCGCTCCAGGGCTTTGACGATCCCGAGTATGTCACCGCCAACACGCACATTCGGGGGGCTGAGCTGGGAGTGCGGTGTGTGACCTGCCCGGACTCGAACCGATTCTTGGACGCTCTGGGGCCACGAATGTCCTTTCGTGCTGGTAACAATATTCCGCTGTTTAGTTCGGCTTCTCCTTATTCTTTTGGCGTTTCCTCGTTGGCCGGAGAAGGTGGCGTTCTTGGTTTAGCTGGTGCTGGATGTTGTGTCTGCTTTGCAGCCGGAGGCGGATTAGAGGGCTTAGCTTCAGGTTTTGGGGTTGGCTTAGGGGCCGGCTTGTTCGGAGTCGGTGGCGGCGTTCCCGGTTTTGCTGGTTGCGGATGAGCAGCCGGTTGTGATGGTTGAGTGCGCCGTTCGGGAGTCGCCGGAGCGGGCTTTGTCCGCGCCGACGGAGCAGTAGGCTTAGCTGTAGGTTCTCCGGGCTCAGCTGCTTTCCTCATGGGTTCAGCAGTCTTTGCCGAAGCTGGAGCGGCCGCGCGTGTCGGAGCCGGTCGTGCTGGCGCTGTAGCGCGGGCAGGAATCACGGGAGCGATTGGTTTGCCTGCGGCGAGGGGCTTCGCGGCTGCAACAATAGCCGGTTTGCCGTGATTAACGGAGGCAAACTGCTGGCGGTTCTGTGCTGCCTCCCGCTGATGCTGCAATTGCGTGGTCATCGGAGGAATGCGCTGCTCACGGATTGCGGCGATTTCCGTAGGCAGTGGCCGCCGCGTGACGCCCCCTGGTCCGTTGTAGCTGGAGCGATTAATCGTAGTGTTGTTGATGGTGGTGTTGTTGATAATGACCGTATTGGTCACCGTGCGGTTATACACCTGAACATTGGTGATGTTCACATTGTTGACCGAACGGTTATAGTTGAAACGATTTCCGTTCCAATACCCGCCCTGATAACCTACGCCGACGTAGCCAAACCCATAGTTAATACCGCCGTAGTAGCCGATATGTTGGCCCCAATAGCCATAGTTGTAACGATACTGGCCGCCAACAAATCCCCAATATCCCGGCGTCCAGAGGAATCCCACTTCAGGCGGCTGAGTCCACGCGCCAGGCACCCAGTAGTAGCCCTGAGGAGCATAGCTCCAATATCCGGGCGTCCACAGATAGCCATCGCCAGGGCAGTCAGGCTGCGAATATTCCGGCAGCGGTGGAGGAGGTTGTGGCGCCTGAAGAACCGGCTGCCCGTAGCTCGTATCCTCGTTGCTGGCGTCGTAATCACTATCGGAAGAGTTCTGTTCTGGCGCTGGCTGAGAGTTCTGCTGCGTCGCCTGGCTTGCTGGTTGCTGATTGCTGGCACCGGTCGCCGGGGTCCCAGTCGTGGGCGCCAGGTTGGCCGCAGCTGCTGGATCCTGCGACTGATCGGTCTGCGCCGGTTGACTTTGGGCGCTGTTGTCCGGGGTTTCGTTTTTGCTGCATCCTGAAACTCCCAACATCAGTGCTATGGATGCGGTTGCCAGAAGACTAAGAAAAGGTACTTTGCTGGTCTTGCTCATGAACGTTGCCTTTCGCCGGGAAGTTGGATGCAGGATTTCACTACTTTTCACAATCCCAATGATGCATGTGAAGAGTATCCGATGCGAACCTGGGCCCACAGGGTATACGTTCCGACGCCAGTTCAGTTCGCGCCATATCCAACCGTGATCGGTAGAAGACGGGTAGCCGTGAGGGTCCAAATGTCACTCCCGGCCGACACTAACCCATGACCGCCCCCAGGATACTTTCTCAGTTGGAATAGTAGGTCTCAAGAGAACAGAGGGACTGTTCAAAATTGCTCACTTGTCGGAATCGGGGTGCGGAGCGCGCTGCCAACGTTGAACTCTCCAGCAGTTCTTGCAAGCCTCGAACGCGAAAAAGCCAGTTTATACTACCAAAATATAAAACTAGCAGATTATCAGCTCGCTAATCGCGGAGAACGAAAGAGGCCGACCCATGTCTCACCGAGTCGGCCCCGCAATTTTCCGATGGTCGGTTGGCTTGCCATAGGCTAAACCTTGAACGAAACCGATGACTTCCATATGCGACGACACTCCGGTGGGGGTGACTCCCCCCTTTCGTGGCGTTGGAATAACACTACCACCCTCGTAGCATGAGGCCACACTCCCCGGAGGTGCGCGATGACGATCCATCCTGAGAACCGAGATTTCACCAACCCCGGAGCCTACAATCGCGTCATTCCTTCGGTGAGTTCCTTCGACCAGATGGTCGCGACACTCCATCTGTCGCCCGATCAGTACGAGGGTTCACAGGCTCTGAAAGAATGGGTGCGTCGTAACAAAAACCAGAGATATGTGCCCACAGAAGTGTTGAACGCTTTTGGATTCGACGTGGATTGATCGGAGGCACACTCTTAGCCTAGAAGTGTCAGGCAATCAGTTCGACGGGAAGCGGAATTCCGCAGGGACCCGCAGGTCTCAAGGTGACCCATGTCGTTGACAGTCGCTCCCGAAGGGGTACAAACAAACTGGTCAAGTAAGGGATTTTTCCCGAACGTTCCCGCCACTGACGGAAGCGGAATTTCCAACGCCGCACCGGTATGCAGACCAAAGCCAAGTTCGTTTGCCCTAGTTGTGCCGCAACGGTCTGTTACACAGGTAGGCGATTAGGGAGGGGAGTCTGCCCAGCCTGCTCAGAAGGGTTTACTTCGGAACAGCGGGACAGAATCGTGGGCGAAATAGTTGTGCTGAAGGCGTTGTCTCGTCTTGGAGTTGCCGTGCCAAGGAACAAGGCCAGCACCACGCTGTGACCCACGAACCCAAAGTCGGTAGTGTCGCTTAGAGTGACCATAATCACAGCTTCCTGTGACTCCGATCATCGCTCCCGATGAGAATCCTTGGTATTGAAGTACATTGCGCAATTGTGGGCGTAGATCGTGCCGAGCGTTTGGCGCTAGAAAGGAAAACTTGTTCAAGGACATCGAACACCTCATTCGGCTGGCAGCGGTCATCGCCATAGCGCTGGTGGCATTCGTGATTCTGCGGGCCGCCGTCGTACCTCACAGTTTTGGACAGTACGGCCACTACCGAGGGGCGGCGATCGGCGAGATCGCATCCCGACCGGTTGCGTTTGCGGGGCACGACACCTGCGAGGCCTGCCACACCGACGTCGTGGATCAGAAAAAGCTTGGCAAGCATGTGGTGGTCGCTTGCGAGGCTTGCCACGGGGCCTTGGCCAAGCACGCAGACGATCCCGGTTCGGTGCAACCCACAAAGCTAGACACAGCCGTCGTGTGTGCCCGCTGTCACGAGGCCAACAGCGCAAAACCGAAGGGCTTTCCACAAGTTGCCACGGCGGACCACTCCGGAGGGCTGGCTTGCGACACCTGCCATCAGCCACACCGCCCAAAGATTGAGACAGCAAAGAGTGAGACGGAGGGGAAAAAGTAATGGACATCACCCGCCGTCGATTACTGGTGCTGTTGCCCGCGGCTGCCATGGCGTGGAAGTACGTGCTGGCGGGGACCCCGGAGGCTGCGCCGAACTACAAGCTGATCGAGCACTGGTGGGGCATGCTGATCGACATCCCCAAGTGCATCGGCTGTGGCAGTTGTGTGCGCGCCTGTGCCGAGGAGAACGACGTTCCCGAAGGCTACTACCGCACTTGGATTGAACGCTACCACGTGGCTGACTGGAAGATCGAACGGCCGGAGGTGGAATCGCCCAATGGCGGGAAGAACGGATTCCCCCCCCATGCCGACGACGGCGGCAAGAACTTCTTTGTCCCCAAACTATGCAATCACTGCGTGGATTCTCCCTGCACGCAGGTCTGCCCGGTGGGCGCGACGTTCATCACGCCGGACGGAGTCGTGCTGGTGGATAAAAATTATTGCCTAGGCTGCCGCTATTGCGTGCAGGCGTGCCCCTACGGGTGCCGCTTCCTCAATCCCAAGACCAGGACTGCGGAGAAGTGCACGCTGTGCTATCAGCGCATCACCAAGGGACTCACCACCGCTTGTTGCGAGGTCTGCCCTACCGGCGCGCGGCAGTTGGCCGACTTGAAGAATCCCAAAGATCCGATTCATGAGTTCTTGAGGACGCACACGATTCAGGTTCTGAAACCCCATATGGCGACCGGGGCGAAGGTTTTTTACAACGGCATGGACGGTTCGGTGCGGTAAGGAGGCTCGTGCAGGTACCCGTCGAAGGCTTCATGTATCCCAACGAAGTGGAGCTCCAGTGGGGCATCCTGGTTGTTCTTTATCCCTTCATCACGGGACTGGTAGCGGGCGCGTTCATTCTGGCTTCGCTCGAACGTGTGTTTCAGGTGCAGGCGGTGAAGCCGACGTATCGGCTGGCCCTGCTCACGGCACTCGCCTTCCTGCTGGTGGCTCCACTGCCGCTGCAATTGCACCTGGGACATCCGGAGCGCTCGCTCGAGATGTATCTGACGCCGCACCGTTCTTCCGCCATGGCCATGTTCGGCTTTGTCTATCTCTGGTACCTGATGGGCGTGCTGCTCCTGGAGATCTGGCTCGACTACCGGCGTGAAATTGTGCTGCTGTCCCAGACCACGAGGGGCACGATACGCCTGGTGTACCGCGTGCTCACGCTCGGATCCAGCAATCTCAGTGAACGCTCACTGCGCATCGATGAGAGACTCGGGTATTTCATCACGCTGATTGGAATTCCCTCCGCGTTTCTTTTGCACGGATATGTCGGCTTCATTTTTGGATCGGTAAAGGCAAACCCCTGGTGGTCATCCCCGCTGATGCCCATCGTTTTCGTGTTCTCGGCGATGGTTTCAGGCATCTCGGCGGTGATGTTGCTTTATATGTTCTCGACACGGATGCGCGGAAAAGAAATCGACATGCGCTGCCTGGACACGATCGCGCGGTATCTGCTCTTCACCTTCATCATCGACTTCAGCCTCGAGATGCTCGACCTGCTGCAGCGAATCTACGAAGCCGATGAATCATTCCGCAGCCTGGATTTCATGGTGCACACGCGCCTGTGGACATCCCAGGTGATCATCCAGATCCTGCTGGGCACGGTGACGCCGATCGTACTGTTGGGCCTGACCCAGGTTCTGAAGTTCAATGACATCGCACGAAAACGGGTTTACGGGCTGGCCGGATGTTTGACGATGATCGGCATTTTTGCGATGCGCTGGAATGTGGTGATCGGCGGCCAGCTTTTTTCCAAGAGTTTCCTTGGTTACACGACGTACAAGATGGCGTTCGCCACGCGGGAGGGGTTGTTGACCGCGATTGCACTTATGATCCTTCCTTTTGTCATTCTGTGGGTTCTGGTGAAGCTCCTGCCCCCCTGGGCGGAGGGAGACTCCTTACCCGGCGCCGCTCCGGCACACAGAACCCGCTAGGCCCCTTCTCATTCGGGGCAGATGCGGAGGAGCGAATGGCACAACCTTTCGACGGAATCGCATCCGATGTGGAACAACTCTGCCAACGGATACGGGAGTTGGAACGTCGCGTTTCCACATTAGAGGGCCAGCCAGATATTAAGATCCCCGTCGCTCCCGCAACTGTAGGCGGTGCGCACCCCGCGACAGAGCCGGGGCGGGGCTTTCCGACACCGAACCTGTCCTCCGGCGTGCTACCCGTGTTCGGCAAAGCCGTTCTGGGAATTGCTGGAGCTTATCTGCTGCGTGCAGTCGCTGAGTCGGGAACAATCCCAAAGTTGCCGTTGCTGATTGCCGCCATCGTGTACGCGGGCATGTGGCTGGTCTGGGCAGTCAAGACTCACAAAAGGAATCTCTTCGCCAGCATTACCTACGCAATCACGGCAACACTGATCCTCTCGCCGCTGCTCTGGGAATCCACCGTGCGTTATCAGGTGTTGTCGCCGCCCTTCACGACGGCGGTGCTGGTTGCGTTTGTTGTGCTTGCCTTGGCCCTAGCAAGGCGGCAGAACCTGCAGGCGATTCCGTGGGTGGCGACTCTAGCAGCTGTCGTCACAACTCTGGCGCTCATCATTGCCACGCGCGAACTGGTGCCGTTTACCGCTGGGTTGCTCGCTCTGGCCCTGGCTAGCGAAGTGGTGGTTTGCCTCGGTCAACGCCTGAGTGTGAGAGTGCTTCCGGCGATTGCTGCGGATTTCGCGGTTTGGTTGCTCGTCTATGTGATGACGTCCCCCGAGGGCGTGCCGCCGGAATATCGGCCGACGAGTGTTGCTACGATCACGCTGCTGTGCCTGGCGCTGCTTGCGATCTACGGCGGAAGCATTGGCATGCGCAGTTTTGGATTGCGCCACCGGCTGACGATCTTTGAAATCGTGCAGGGAGCTGTTGTTTTTGTGCTTGCGACTTTTGGGATGCTGCGCGCACGTCCTGGTTCTGCCGTGGCACTCGGCGTCTTTTTCCTGCTGGTAGCGGTGGTGTGCTACTGGGGTGCCCTGTCGCAGTTTGTGGGAGACGCACACAATCGAAATCGCCGGGTATGCGCGACCTACGCGGTAGCACTACTGCTGGCGGTAAGCTTCCTGCTTTTTTCGGCGAGCCTCCAGGCACCGTTCTTGTGCGTGGCAGCGGTGACGGCAGCCTTCCTGTACATGCGCACCGGCAAGCTCAGCCTTGGCCTGCACGTGTCCTTATACCTGGCAGCGGCGGCGATCTTCTCTGGCCTGCTGAACCTTGCGGGGAACGCTCTGGCTGGAACCGTACCGTCCTCCCTAGATGCCGGCGCATGGGTGGTCGCAGGCTCCGCCGCTCTATGTTATGCAATCGGATGGCGTGGTTCGACCAATCAATGGAAACCGCGGTTGCTGTGGGTCGTCCCCTGCGTGCTAGTCACGGGCGTAGTAGCCGCACTGGCAGTGATGGTGAGTGTGCGGCTAGGTTCAACGAGCGGGATTCTGAATGCTTCGCGTCTCTCGGTTGTCCGAACCGTAGTGACCTGCTCGATCGCTCTCATGCTCGGCTTCTGCGGCTCGCGTTTGAAACGAGCAGAGCTACTGTGGGTTGCCTATGTAGCCATAGCATTTGGCACTCTCAAGTTATTGTTCGAGGATCTTCGTTTCGGCAACGCCGCGTCGCTGGTGGCATCGCTTTTGTTTTACGGCCTGATTTTGATCCTGCTCCCGCGGCTGACACGATTTGGCCGCAACCGGTCCTGATCTCGGCTCTGCCGCTCAGAAGAGCCTAAGAGCCAGGGCTTCTTGAAAGGTTTGAATCGCTTGTACGTCTCCTCGCTATCCATGAGGCGCCTGAGTTTGCGGATTCGCCCAGTGTAGACGATCCGAATGAGCAGGGCATCCATAGCTGCGCCCAGCATGAAAATTCCGAGCGCAATCCACTGATCAGTGCCGAAACCCTTGACAACAGTCGCGTCCGCCACGGCTGCGGATTGGAATCACGAAGACCTGATGGCCGTAGCTTCGGCGTAGGAGATTCAAGGCAATTGTGCAAAGCTGCGAAGAGCTAAGCGGCGCCTTTTCGTTTTTCGGGCGTATCTTCATGCTTCTTCTTCATCCGAGTGCGGAGGCCAGTGATGATTCTCTTTATGCGGGAATCTTCACGTTTTTCTTTTAGGCGAGCAAACATAGAACGGAGACGCTCGATCTCATCATCTTTTTCGGCTGCCATAGGGGAGTGTGTCTCAAAGCATTATATGCCGCTCTTGGCATGTCGGATGTTTAACCCCGCTAATCGTCGTCAACCTCACGGGATCTTGAGAATGATGGGACCTGCTGGTGGAACGCAGTGGCACTGGCAAACTGCGATGCGGATCAGCGTGTCCAGTTGGGCGACCACGGATGAGGATGTCAAGCGCAGCGTAGCGGCCATGATCCGAATCGCAAGGCGGAAGAATACCAGATTGCATGTCTGAAGCTTTCGAACCCGGCGTTTCGTGACTGGATCCTGCGTCAGGTTTGCTTCCACTCCGTCATGGACTTCAATTCGTCCATGATTTCCCTCGACCTCTGCTCGCGTCTCTCGTACTCTCCCGTGGCCGTGGTGTACAGTCTAGGTTTCTGAAAATACTCTAGATTCAGCTTCTGGATCTCCGCTATCTCTCGCCTCAGCGCCTCGACTCGCTCTCGGATGCCGCGATGGACGGCTCACAGCGGACTTCACATAAACTAAGTGACTAGTCCGTTCGGACGCATTCACAACATAGGTTTAAGGATTATCCTCGATTCCCCTACAGCAAATCGATGTGGAGCATATTCGAGTGGTTGACCACGAGCAAGAATGGATTGCCAAGTACAGGGCAGCGCTTAGCGCAACCCCGATCACTCAACCGAGGCTTCGATTCGTTGCGGAGCTGAAAAGAATAACCCAATATCTCGCTTCAGCTGTTGGCACAACCTTTCATCACAATAAGCCTACTCCGCCGGATGGGAAGTCGTTCGAAGAGGTGTCTTGTCCGCCGATTGCTCACGCTGTGACTCCTGCTCAGAGTCCGCAAGGTCGATCAGATGGTTCGAGTCACCAAAGTCCAGGCAAGAAACGCCCTTCAGGCCGACATGTCCAGCGAAGGGCAAGTTGAAATTGCCGGCTGAATTGGTCGATCTGAGGCCTTCGGACTAAGCCATAATGCCTAATACAAATGGGCAAAGCTCCAAAACGCTGCATTGGCGCTGGAAAGCCCTTGACAAGGGTTTCGAGGTAGCTCAAAATTCTTTGACTGATTTCAGCTCCTGGTGCCGCTCACTCCCCCGAGTAAGGGACTTTATGCTCGTCCCTTCTTAGCGGAACCCTAGCTAGTAGTATTTTCATTCTTACTTCTTATCCACACTCTACAGCTTGTGTGGAAGCTGTATTCCCCCGGGGCAAGAAATTGCGGCAGGACCAGATCGCAAAAGAGAGGCCAGGTACAATGGCGTCCAACCTTGCACGAGACGATGCGGACTTCGGAAGAGATGATCTCTCCATTCGAGGCCGCCCAGGCCTGCTGGTAGTAGATCGCTCACTAAATCTGGTAGCCTCCAATATGGAAGCCATTCAGATACTCACATTCCCATCTCTACCGGAGAAGATTCCCGACCTGGAGGGCTGGCTCACAAAGCGAATCCGCGGGGGCCTGGCGGACCGCCGGTCGTCGGGTTCGCTCAGCTTCGTCGAGCAGTTCAAGTCTGCAAAACGAACGTACCATTGCCATTCCGTTCCCTTGAACCTTGAAGGCAATGCCCGCGTCCGAAATCATCCCGCGCTCGTGCTACTGCTAGAAAGGAGCACGAATGGAGCTGTGAAGTTGACCGAGATCTGTACGCGTTTCGGCCTGACGCCGCGCGAGCTGGAGACGGTAAAGTTGCTCTTTGAGGGTCTGACCAGCAAAGAAATTGCAGAGCGGATGAAGATCAGCCCCAACACCGTCAAGGCCTTTCTGCGGCTCGTCATGGTCAAAATGGGCGTCTCGACCCGATCCGGCATTATCGGGAAGATTGCCGGTTCGGCCCGATGATAGGTGATCGACGTACTGAGCTAGGCGGCATCCCGGTCGTCACTCGGGCTGTCAACCAGGAATTTCAAGAACCACCAGCAACGGGAAGTTCCCGCTCGCGGACTGCCTCAGCTGCGAAGCGCAGAGCTTAACGAACATTCTCGACCTCAAGGTCGGGATAAGCAGTCAAGACTTCCGCCTCCGCCATACCTTCTCCTACCATGCCCACAACAGTAGCGACAGGTATACACAGGCCCCGGATGCATGCCAAGCCGCCCATTTGGTCCGGGTCTATGGTGATAGATTCGCAGAGACTCAGAGTAACCTGCAACCACCTTCCATGGCAGCAGGCAAGAAAAAACCCTCGCGTCAAGGCTGCAATTTGATGGGAAAGATATGAAAGAGGTGGAGCATCTCACCTCCCCAAAGGCAAACGGATATAACCGCTCCCGTGACGGCCAACATCTCGCCGAAATTGAGGCCGCGGACAGGTTGGGCTCGCCGGGTAAGCAGGTTGAGAATATTGAGGGACGTAAAACCGCAAACTAGTGCTATCAGGACGTCGTAAATGGTGTCGGAACCCTGGGCGAGAACTAACGATTGGAGGTGAACGAGGGACATCGCCGTGGCCGATAAATTTGCAACAGGCGAGTGAGCAGTATTTGGCTCACTGGCGCCATAGAGTGCAGCCCTTCAGCAATGTAGCCGCTCTCATGCTGTTTACAATCCTCAGAGTTCGTTAAGTCGTATGGCCTGCTACGAATGGGCTAGTTCGCCACCGACTTCCGCGGGCGTCGCGGGATTTTCCTATCAAACCAAGAATATTCGGGCAGGGAATTCGAGTCCATCAGATCTGAACCCCTGGCGCGTGTTCGAAGACAAGTTCCAGGCCCCATACGGATTGTCCGGCTCACGGGCGCATTTTCCGCAATGGTATCCTTGACGGCATTCCATGAACCGCAAACGAGGAAGGGAACTACGCTTGTGAGGAAAATCGGAATTCGATAGCTAATATCCTTTGACGGTACTCTCTCGACAGTCCTCCTCGGGACACGCATACCGCACCACATTTCGCTGGCGGTCGAGGCTCGAGATGAACATCGGACGACCGTGTCTCTCGCACCTTGGCTGGTCGTGGGAAACGACGGGAGCCTCTCCCTTCTTGGGCGTGACGTATCCGAGGCGTTCGCTGAAGCAGCGACCACAAAATTTCTCGGTGCATCGGAAAAACTCTATTGAGTAATCTGCGTTGAATGGTGCAACGGAGGCCTCCATTGTCCGGTGGTGGTTGTCACACAAGGGAAGCAGATCAGTTCGCATGCGATTCCGAGTCTAGCACTTGGGTTTCCCGTGGAAAAAGGGAAGAGGATATGCGACGACACTCCAGTGGGGGTGACTCCCCCCTTTCGTGGCCTTGGAATAACACCACCACCCTCGTAGCATGAGGCCACACTCATCAGAGGTGTTGCGATGGCGGTCCATCCTCAGAACCGAGATTTCACCAACCCCGGAGCCCACAATCGCGTCATTCCTTCGGTGAGTTCCTTCGACCAGATGGTCGCGACACTCCATCTGTCGCCCGATCAGTACGAGGGTTCGCAGGCTCTGAAAGAATGGGTGCGTCGTAACAAAAACCAGAGATATGTGCCCACAGAAGTGTTGAACGCTTTTGGATTCGACGTGGATTGATCGGAGGCACACTCTTTGCCTAGAAGTGTCGGGCAATCAGTTCGACGGGAAGCGGAATTCCGCAGGGACCCGCAGGTCTCAAGGTGATCACTCTCCGAACTTTGTCATGAAGCAGTACAAGGCGTATCCACCGAGAAATGCGATGCTGAGCGCGATCAAGAGCTGCAGGACAACCGAGATCCAGTTTCGCCGACTCGGTTTATCCCATCCCGATGTTTCACCAGCAATCGGAAGTTCCGTCCATAAGTCTTCCTAAAGCGAATGCAGTCGGCTTCCAGGCTTTCACCCCGACAAGGGTTTCGTGGAAGTCTGGCATCCTCTGCTATTTACCAGCAATAGAAATCACGAGGACGATGAGCACGAAAAATAAGATAAGCGCCAGTCCCCGTGCCCAGTCCAGCATTGCCTCGTCGTGGATCGTGCCGCTGCCGACCCCCGCCTGTTGGGTTCGAGCGGCTGGGCGCAACTTCTTCGGGAACTCACTTTTCTTCCCCAGGCTGGAAATCCAATCAACGATGCGGGCCGACATAAGAGACTCTCCTTCTCCTCAGGAGTTTTCGAGTCGGGGTAGAGCCGAGGTTATCCCCAATAAAATCGGGAGTCAGTGATCCGCGACACACAACCGTGTGACTAGAGGCCCGAACTCGGCTTACACGCTCGCCTGCCGGATTTCTTGAGCCAGATGGACTGTGAAAATGCCGGACCGAGGGACGCGCCTTACGAGGCCATGCCAAGCCATCGGGGATGAGTCGAAGCCGTTGCGTATCGGACCAATTGTGACACCGATCACATACTTTCGCACGAACGGTCCTTAATCTGTCTCGTATTGAGGCGCGAGGGAAGGAATATGGCATCAGCCTGCCAGTGTGAAAACGGGCTAGAGCAGGCTCAACTCCTAGGAACTATAAGGAAGCTTGCTAGAGCAGGAGTGCAAGCAGGCTTCAACATCGAAGAAATGATCGAGATGCTAGATTCTGGGATGAGTGTGGAGAACTTGCTCAATCTGATTGCCGGCCGCTTATCTCAGTTACCTCGGCTGCAATAGCGAATCCTTGGGACGGCTCCGATTGTGGACCCATTCAGGAACCAGGAGTTGGTCATGGATAGTTTCGGTTACAGCAGATGCGAGCAATGCGACGAAGAAAACCGTTTCATGGATGGCTCAAAGTGTGCACGCTGTCTCGGTTTGGGGACTGTGCCGGTTGACGACGAGGACAACGAGACGGAGTCATCGGGTATTTTCTTGAATCGCCGAGCAGCCGCGTAGCATTTTTCGCCAGGGTAAAAGCGCACTGCTGGTGAATTCGTTCGGCATGGTGATCCCATTTGCCTTCGGATTTCTTTCAGCCGGGCATGTTCCTGCGATTCCTCGGCACCGACGAAGAAACCGACCGGCTCGTCTTCGCGCTCTTCATTGGCACCGCGCTGTCCATTTCCGCTCTTCCGGTGGCCGCCCGCATCCCATGAGTACGATGGGGCCTGTTATGTTAGCCTGCTGCAGCAGGGAGGCAGACAAATCGGTTTCCCGCGATTACTGGAGCTGGCTTTTTCGGCCACACTCAGCCTCAGCTCGCGTCTCTCGTACTCGCCCGTGGCCGTGGTGTACAGTCTAGGTTTCTGAAAATATTCTAGATTCAGCTTCTGAATCTCCGCTATCTCCCGCCTCAGCGCCTCAACTCGCTCTCGGCCGCCGCCGTCCATGGGGCGGAATTATACCCTCGTGTCTCGCGGGGTTAATTGGCCGACCGTTTTCGGCCGGTGCACGTCCCACGCTCGCGGGCGATAACTTGCCACCTGCTCGGATAGAATAGTTCCGGCCAGGGATCAGCCATGAACACTGCGACGGTTCGTGCTAACTGGATAGGTCAGATTATCGACGGCAGATTTGCCCTGCTCCAGTGGTTGGGCAGCTCTGCATCGAGTGATGTTTTCCTCACGGAACTGCAAGGGCCGGGATCGCAGAAGGTTGCGATTAAAATCATTCAGGCCGACGCTGACGGCCCCAACCCCTACCTCTCCCGCTGGCAGGTTGCGACAACCCTGTCTCATCCCCACCTGGTCCGCCTGTTTCACTTCGGACGCTGTCAGATCAATACCGCCCAGCGACTTTACGTCGCAATGGAATATGCTGAAGAGGACCTTTCACAGATTCTTCCGCAGCGCCCACTCACACCTGACGAGGCTAGAGAGATGCTTTACCCGGTCCTCGATGCGCTTTCCTACCTTCACGAGAAAGGGTTCGTGCATGGTGATTTGAAGCCGTCGAACATCATGGTCGTCGATAATCAGGTGAAACTTTCTTGTGACAGCTTATGTACGCCGGGTGAACCCGGCATCGCGAGGGCAGCGTCGAATCTCTATGCCCCACCCGAAGCCGAAATCTCTGCAGCCGCGGATACTTGGTCTCTCGGTGTCACCCTGGTCGAAGCTCTGACCCAGCGGCCGTCAGCGTGGGACAGAGCAATACACGGCGACCCGGTTCTGCCCGAGACCATTCCACAACCCTTTGCTGATATTGCCCAGGCATGTCTCCGGTACGACCCCGTGCACCGATGCACGATTGCCGATATCAGGGCTCGTCTTGCACCCACGCGATCACTCCAGAAACCAACCAGCAAGGACGGAGGGAAGGCGCCCGCGAAAGTTCGCGTGACGCTAATAGCCGCAGCGCTGGCCCTGCTTGCGATAATCACTCTCAAGTTCGGATCTCATCAAACGCGGGCATCCCTGCCAACCCCAGCACAGCAAGCTCCACCCGCGATCACCACGATCCCGGCTCAACCTCAAGCTCCTAGGAATCAAGCCCCCAAGGACACAGTAACAAAGGGTGCCGTAACCGAGCGAGTTCTGCCGGACGTACCCCGGGCTGCGAGCCGAACGATTCAAGGCAGAGTCAAGGTGAGGATACGGGTTACGGTCGATCCAAGTGGCGAAGTTTCGAGTGCGAAGGTTGACTGGCCGGGACCAAGCAAATATTTCGCCAACCTAGCCGTGCAAGCGGCGCGGCGGTGGAAGTTCAAGCCTGCCCAAGTCGATGGTCAGGCCGTTCCTAGCGTGTGGATCTTGCGATTCCAGTTTGGACAAGCGGCAACCGAGGCCACTCCGAGCGAAGCGTCTCCCTAGCGCCTTTGCACCCGCTGCAGAGCCCTCGATTGACCACCGTAAACAAAGACGGGGACCCTCTGGGGAGCACGTCCGAAGTATTCCGATTGGTCAGCGACCTCGGCCATTGGCGGCGGCTGGATTCGACCAACGACCTACAGAAAGGTTGGAGGAATTCGCAGCCGTTACATTGCCCGCAGCCGTCTTGGCAGAAAACTGCACCTTGATCGTCTTGATCTCATACGGCTTCGTATGCACGGTGACCGCTCCATCGTGTATGGAAAGACTGCCAATGGGTCGTTCCATCAGATCAGTTTCTTCGGCCGATTGCGCCGAACCTGGAAGCTGCAACCTCACGTCAGATTCCTTGCCCGCCCACTCGTAGAACCGCAGGATGAGGCTGTTGTCGTCCTCCGCCTTCTTGAACGCGGTGAGCACAACATTCTCGGGTTCGATTTGGACAAACGAGTGTTCGGCCGGTAGCGATCCCTGGTGTTTCTCAATCTGCCTTGGGACCAGCTTGTCATTCAGCTCATATCCGCGGCGTACGGTCTGCGCCGCCACCCAGGCTCCGCCGTGGGGATACAGCGAATAGGTGAAATCGTGAGGGCCTTCGTCAGCAAGCGGGTCCGGCCAATCGGGCGAGCGCAGCAGTGACAGGCGTAGGACGTTCCCCTTCGCATCGTAGCCGTACTTGCAGTCGTTCAGCAGGCTGAACCCATGCGTTGCATCCGAAATATCGGCCCAATGCTGGGCAGGCACTTCGAATTCTGCCTGTTCAGCCGGGGTGCGGCGGGTGGTCGGGCGCTCGACCGAGCCATAGGGAATTTCAAAGGTGGCCTTTTCGTTGTGCGCGCTGAGCGGGAATGCCACCTTTAGCAGAATATGTTTCTCGTGCCACTCCGCGTGCATCTTTACATCCACTCGTGGAACGCCTGCGTACATGGTGATGTCACGCACGAAGGTGGAGTCCTGAAAGTGATTCTTGACGCGGATCACGGCGCGCAACGGCCCGTTCTCGACCAGCTCCACCTGGTCCGCCTTGTCCAGATCCCAGTGCTGTTTTTCGAAGTCGGCATCTATGTTCCACGCATCCCAGCGTTCGGGCTTGTCATAAAAAGTCTGCAGCAGATTGCCACAGACAGAATCTTTGGGGCCTCCGCTGTCGGTTTCAGCCGGCCCAAGCGCATCGGTCTGACTCCGTTTGTCGAAAAGACTGGCCATGCAGCCAGTCTGGGGATCAATCTTGAGGCGGATGAACTCGTTCTCGAGAGCACCGACAGATGCCTTTACGATCGAATGACTGGCCATTGGCTTCGCCGCAGCACGCACGAAATAGGTTGCGTACCCAATTGCTGGAGTGTGGCTGAGAACCAACACATGCGCCCGGTGTGTGTCAGGATCGATCGAGAGCAATTGCGACTCGGCTGGCTTGCCGGCTGCATCGACGACCTCAACATGCTGCGCCGGCCCAGGCAGTTGTGCCTCGATCTCGACCACTTCGGTTCGCGGCCAGGAGAGCGAATTGAAAACCACCACCGGAACGCCTTCGCTTTGCGTGTTAATGTGGGCCAAAATTTCTCCCAACGCTCCATCCATGGCTTCACGCCCTGCACGTCCCACGTCTTCCAGATTGCGCTTAGCTTCGAGATAGTTCACGCCGATGCCCGAGCCCGGCATAATGTCGTGGAAGTGGTCAAACAGAAGGTTCTTCCAGGCAAGCTCAAACTCCTGCTGCGGATAGGTTCGCCCATAAAGCGACGCTACAGACGAATACACTTCCGCATCGAGCAGCAACTCTTCGCTGCGCCGAATCCGGCGCTTGGTTTCTGCCTGAGTGGTAAAGACACCACGGTGATATTGAAAGTACAGTTCGTCTTTCCACGTGGGAACCTGCATGCCGGGAAGGTTCTTCTCAAGGTCTTCGAAGAAACCTTGGGCAGTGCCGAACTCAAGCTTGGGGTAGACCACCTCAGGGGACATCAAACGGGTAGCGTTGTCCAGCATGGTACGCGTCGGTCCGCCACCGTGGTCCCCGACACCATACAAGTGCATCATTTCTGGCGTGCCCGTGAGCTGTGGACCGTACATCGATGGAGCCCAGATCGAAAGATCCGTGGACATCTTCTCGCCGTCGATGTCGGCGGCATAATCATGCGGGAAATATGTGAGTAGCCGGCTTCCGTCCGGCGCTTCCCACCAGAACAGCTTGTAGGGAAAGGTGGTGAACTCGTGTGCCCAAAGCAGCTTCTGGGTCACAAAGTAATCGATGCCGGATTTCTTGTAGATCTGTGGAAGCTGCCAGTTGTAGCCGAACGAGTCTGGATTCCAGCCGATCTTCACATCCACTCCGAACGTCTTTTGGAAGTAGCGCTTGCCCACCAGGATCTGGCGCACCAGGGACTCACCTGCCGGCATGTTTAGATCTGGTTCGACCCACATGCCTCCGATGACCTCCCAACGCCCTTCTTGCACGCGCTGTTTGATCTCCTTGAAAAGATCGGGATATTTCTCCTCCATCCATTCGTAGGTGCGCGCCGAAGACATGGTGAACTTGAAATCGGGATACTCGCGCATCAAATTCAAAGCACTCTGGAAGGTATTGCGCACAACCTCCACCGTTTCCGTCCAGGGCCAAAGCCAGGCCATGTCAATGTGCGAATTGCCGACCGCGCGAATCGTGAATTGCCTCAACCAAGGTCTCAGCCCATCCAGCTTCGCTTGGGCTTGCCGTAGTGATATATCAAAACCAGCCTGATCGCCCTTATCAAGGGCAGCAAAATCGATTGCGCTTACTGCTGCATCGAGTTGCAGCTCACGCTGGTATTTCCCTTCCTTGTATGCAGCAATCAACGGACGCGCCGAGAGAATTTCCATGCGAAGCAGGCCGGGATCTGGGCGGTTGGCAGGCGGCTCGATCGTAAGCGCGGCCTGATGAAAATTACTCTCTACCTCCGTCGCCTCCATGCGCACAGCGATGAGAAACCTCTGGCCGGCTCGCGCATTTTCCGCCAACGAGATAGGTTGCAGTGTGTCATCGTTACCACGAAACACCAGCGAACCGTTCGAGAACACGGCAACCTCGTCGGGTCCCTTGCTGTCTAGCGCCACTCCGAGCCTTACGCGTGCTCCTCCGACTGCGTAGCCGTCGATCTTCTCTGGGATTTCAATCCAGCAGCGAAAAACGCGCGTGCCGGTCGACCATTTTGTGCCCAGTTTTACGACCTCCCATTTGGAATCATCCAGCGAAAGATCTTCCGGGTGCGGCACGTCGTCATGCCACTTCCATTCGGGCAACGGCAAGTTAGTCAGCGACGCGAGTCGTGCGAGTGGCCGCTCGACTACAAGTGAATCGGAAGGCTCCTGCGCGAGGCTTTGAGCCGAGCCCAGTGCCGGGGACAGCAGAACGAGAAATGTCAAGAGTGCGAGGAGCCGTTTCATAGGATGTCACGGGCTGTTGGCAGGCGTGATCTCGTAGTGAATGATGCCAGCAGCGTGAGCGGCATCCAGCGCGTCAGTAACGTCGATGGCGCTTCCGCGACCTGGGCTGCGTAGAACGGGCGAGGACATGGGCTTGGGGGGCGGGTGCGAGATGTCTGGCCGATCACGAGAGAGATTTCCAGCTTTCCGGTCGCTCTATCTTATGAACGAGGCAGCGGCCCGTCAACGACTGACGCTTCTGCACGAGCGTATGGCCAGGTCTTCGGGAGTCCACTGCTCGGTCGTTGGAGGGATTCCTTTCAAATCTTCCTTCGCGCGCTTCTCATTTTATCTCTATTCGCTGCTCAAAACCTTCCAGGCCTGGCGACCAGTCAACAGCACATGCTGCAGGCCCTTCACGGCTCGCGTGTATTGGGCGCGCTCGAAGGCTCCCGGATCGGGGCAGTGGAGCTGGCTCAGGCTGCCTTGCATCTCGTGCACGGACTGATATTTGTGCTTTTCCATCCATTCCTGAACACCGCCTTCTATCAGACGGAGAAAGCTGATCCCATTGCCTAACAAAGTAGAGCACAGCATCGTGACATCGGCGCCGACGAAGAGGAGCTTGATCACGTCTTCGGGACCGTGCACACCGCTGGTTGCAGCCAGGCTGGCCCGAATGCGGCCATAGAGAATGCCGATCCACGTCAGGGGCAGTCGTAACTCCGGGGGGGTGCTGAGAAGCACGCTGGGTCTAACTTCCAATTCGTCCAGGTCGACGTCAGGCTGGTAGAAGCGGTTGAACAAAACTAGGCCATCGGCACCGGTCTGGTCCAGCTGCTTTGCCATATTGGCGAAATTACTGAAAAAGGGGCTGAGCTTCACGGCTACCGGGATGTGAACCGAAGTCTTTACTTCCCGGATAATGTCGATATAAGTCTCCTCTATCGTGGAGCCGGAGGTGGCCATGTTGGTAGGAACGAAGTAGATATTGCACTCGATAGCGTCGGCTCCGGCCTGCTCAATCTGCCTGGCATATTTAGCCCACCCCCCGATGGTCGCACCGTTGAGGCTGGCGATTACAGGGATGTCTACAGCGTCCTTGGCTCTTCTTACGTGATTCAGATAGTCTTCAGGTCGGTTGCGGAATTCAATGGTCTTGGGAAAGTAGGCGGGCGACTGGGCAAAGCTATCAGAAGTGGCGTTGGGACGGTGTTCAACCCCAGAACCCTCTTGATGCAGTTGTTCTTCAAACAGCGAGTGGAGCACGACAGCCGAGGCGCCGGCCTCTTCAAGGCGACGGATTGCGCTGATTTCGTGCGAAATCGGAGATGAGGATGCGACCAGCGGCGTGCGAAGCTTGAGGCCCAGATACTTCGTGCTTAGGTCCATGATGTTTCCTCCTCACAGAGTCAGCCGCCACTAGTTCCGGCCAACCTTCTCCGAGAGCGGATGTTAGCATGCCGGGACGACTTGCCCTCCGGATTTTCTGGCATTTTGGAGCATTGTTCGACCGTCACACCGTGCTGTGATTGCCATCACAGCACCTGTTCTCTTGCCGTATCAGACTGCGACTATGGCAAGCAGGACGCTGAAGGACATGACTTATAGCGAAGGGCTCCCCAAATCCGGGCGGTGCAGCGAATGCGGCCGACTCTTTAGCGTTGTGCCTGACGCAACGGACAACCCAGAGCAAGCAACGAGGGCTTCTACACCGCCTTTGGTACTCATGAATGCACCGAGGACGCGTCAAGACGGCTCTAGTCTCTACTAGCCCCAACTGGCGAGTATGCAGGGTCTGTTTGCAACCCGAAAACCCAAACATCAACAACGAGGGCGACAGCGACATCGAATGGTCGTTCTTACGGGATGCTCTTCCACGTTGTGGCGTCACAATTGCGGATTTGCGCTGACCTAAACCTGTTCTTATCTTGGGATTGGGTGACGGTCTGGTCCGGTCATACAGCGAACGATCTCGCTGACCTCTTCGAGCGCCAAGATCTGACTTGAAAGCTTCGCCGCCTGCATAACCGCTTGCACGACTTCTATGGTATCCGGCAGCCCATGAGCCTTGAGATAGTAGATGACGTTCGAGTTGCCCGACATCGGGCCAATCTCTATTTCTTGAGTGCGCGCCAGCCAAGTCGCGGGGACACCAGAATAGACTCGATCGGCCAGCCAGCTGTCACCTTTCTTGTGGGCCTTGATGACCGCAGAAGCATGCACGCCCGTCGCAGTGCGAAAGGCGTCTCGGCCCACGATGGGAGTGTTCACGGGCACTGGTACACCCGTGGCTTGCGAGACTAACTCCACGTACTCTGGCAGCCGGCTGAGGTCGTCGTTACGAATACCAAGCAGTTTCAGATTGACTAGCAGTTGCTCGATGGGAGTATTGCCAACCCGTTCTCCGATTCCGAGAGCTGTGCCGTGAACGCGGCTTGCCCCTGCTTCAATGGCGGCCAGGCTGTTGCCCATGTCCAGGCCCCGATCACGATGACCGTGCCAGTCGATGCCGACGTCTACACCTAATTCCTCGATCAGCGCTTTGACCCACGAAACCAGGTTCCAGACGCCATCCGGAACGGCCGAGCCACAGGTATCACAAAGGCAGAGTCTCTTAGCTCCGGTCTCGACTGCGGCCGTAAGTAGGGTTTTGAGATGATCAGGAGAGGAGCGCACGGTGTCTTCCGTGACGTACATAACCTCCAGTCCTTCCCTGACCGCAAACCGGATGGCTTCGCGCGTGTGCCGCAAAATGTCTTCCAAAGACCATTCCTCGGCGTATTGTCGAATCGGACTGCTGCCAATGAACAGGCATGCCTCGATGGGAACACCCGTAGCCTGCGTGATCTCTGCGATCGGCTGGATATCGACCATCATCGTGCGTGCCGCACAGTTCGGGCGGATGCGCATGCGTTCGTGATCGATCTCGCGACACAGCGTGGCAACGGCCTCACGTTGGCGGGCTCCGGCTCCGGGTAGCCCTACATCGGCTGTTTCGATTCCCAGGCTTTCCATGAGGTGGAGGATCGCTACTTTGGCCTCGAAGCCAGGATCACTGACGGAGGGACTCTGCAGGCCGTCGCGCAGTGTCTCATCGTCGATCATCACGTGGTCCGGCAACTGCGCTTGCCTTGGACCGTTAGCAGCCCAATCGAATATCAGGTTGTTTTGTTCTCCGGATTTCATACCGCCTTCGCTGAGCACACCGCTCAAACTACGCTAGCTAGCTGCCCTTTGTGCTTGGCCGAATTCACGTGCACGCCGGAGCAGTTCGTCAGCTCCAGCGTCATCATTCTGTGCGCGGTGGATCATCGCCAAGTGATAAAGGCTGCTCACTTCTCCAATACTCTCCTCGCAACTGCGCTCGAATTCGCGGGCTGCCCTTTCCATGTCGCCTTGCCGTTCGTAAATCACACCCAAATGATAATGGGCCATAAGGTATTCGGGAGTGAGTACCAGGGACTGTTCGAAATGTTCGCGCGCTTCCTCGAGTAAGCCGGAATGAAACAGCGAAATCGCGAGGCGGTAGTGCGCTGCTTCGTAGTCGGGATCGATTTCAAGACAACGCAAGAAGGCGCGTGCGGCCTCAATCATGTTGCCGCGGTGGTACCAGGCAACACCTAGATCGTAGTAGCCCAGCACGAACGAGGGCGCAGCCTTCAGCGCTCTTTCATAGTGCTGGATCGCCAACTCCAAGGTGCCTTGGTGAAAGTAGAAACTACCCAGCAAATGGTTGGCGAGAACATGATCGGGCTCAGCCTGCAGCAGCCTCTGCAGTTCGTACCGTGCTTCCTCGCTGCGGCCTTCACGTTCATGTACAAGAGCCAGCAACAGACGCTGGTCGATGTGAGCGTCGCGCAGGAAGAGCCCACACTCGGCGCAGAACTTGTCAGTCTTTGCGGCGACACGGCCGCACCTCGTGCATCGCTGATCGGAACTTTTCGCTTGCTCGGTCATCGGTTACCCTCCGCCTTACGGCAATATTTCAATAGGCTCCAAGATACTGTCCGCCATCCACACGCAGTATCTGCCCAGTGATGTGACTGGCTCCAGGCCCACACAGAAATAGCACTGCGGCTGCAACGTCCGAGGGCTCCAGCAGCTTGCACAGCGGGCTTTCGGCCACGGCGGCATCTCGAATCTCCTTGGGTAAGGCTTCGGTTAGCCGAGTGCGAACCCACCCTGGCTCGACCACATTAATGAGAATTCCGAACCGGCCGACTTCACGTGCAACGCTTTTCGCCAATCCCAGCAGGCCGGCTTTGCTAGCTGAGTACGCCGACGTTCCAAACTTCCCGCGTGACCCATTGATAGATCCGATCAGCACGATGCGCCCGTCTGTGCCGCGTCGCATCACCGGTATGGTGTGGCGTAGCAGCAGGAAGGCTCCGCGGAGATTGACAGCGTGAATGAAGTCCCAGTCTTCCACCGCGAGTTTCCAGACAACATTTTCGCGTGAGACCCCGGCAGCGTGAATTGCCAAATTAATGCGGCCGTGTTTCTGGGTGACTTCTGCGATCGCCGCAGCAACGGATGCGTCGTCGCGTACGTCGCTCTTGATCCAGGGCGTCTCTCTATTCTGAGGCGGAGAAACATCCAGGGATATAGCCCGCGCGCCGGCGTGATGGAGAGCGTCAACAATCGCGGTCCCGATCCCGCCGGAACCGCCGGTAACCACGGCCACTTGGCCGGAAAATGGCGACTTCTCCTCCAAGGTCATTTCTCCACGTTAGCTTCCTGATCGACCGTTTTCTGATTGACCCAGGGAGCGATTTCACGAATAAGATCTTCATTCCACCGTGCACCTTCCGCCAGGCGCTGCCGCAGAAGGACAAAGTTTGCCTCTCGTTCGTTCTTCGTACCGCAGTGGAAGGCACGAAAACCGGCGTTTGCCTCGGTCATCATATTCAATGCCAGCCAGGCACGGTTGCTTTCACGATTGCGGTCCCAGTGTTCCAGCTTGTGCTTGCGCAGACTTTCGAGGGTTTTGGTCAGGCAGTCGGGCATGGTGTAGAGAATCCGCGTACATAATTTCTCCACCGCTTCGTCGAGAAGAGTGAAATCGATATCGGCCTTCGCCATTAGGGCCTTGCCCTCTTGCTGTGCGGCACCCGTCTTCCATTCGCCTAACACCACTCGGCCGTACGAGTCGAGCATGCGGTCGGTTACTACCCTGGGGTTGGGAATCCAGTCCCCGTTCAGCCTGAGCACCGGCACAATCTCAGTGAGGCCCCCCAGCCAATAAAACCGATGCGCGGTCCAAGGCTGACAGAGCGTGCCGCTGTATATGGCCCGTTCAATTCCCACGAATAACGGCAGAAAATCCGTGCTGCCCCCATCCGGTACAGAGCCGTGTTTGGGACCAGCCTGGCTAAAGATGGCAAGATCGCTCGCAATCGAGAAGTCACACGCCATTCCGATCTCCTGGCCTCCGCCAACTCTCATCCCGTTGACCCGGCATACCACCGGCTTGTCACACTGCAACACGGCACTGACCATGTCGTTAAACAGGCGCATGTATTGCCGGTATTCTCCGGGGGCGCCCGCATAAACCTCCGCGTATTCACGAGTGTTGCCGCCGGCGCAGAAGGCGCGTGAACCGACGCCTGTGAGAACGACGGTGACCGCCGCGCGGTCATTGCTGGCCTCGCGCAAGGCAAGAATGACCTCTTTGATCATCGTAGTTGTGTAGGCGTTTAGTTCGTCAGGATTGTTCAGCGTGATCCAGACGTTGTGCAGTTCCTCCACCGGCTTGCCTTCCTGGTCCAGGACTGGACGGTGTTCCACGATGATTTCTCGTGGAGTGAGGTCTTCGACAAGATTGTGGTTCTTCATGGTTTTCCTCAATGAGTCGGTGGAATCAGAATCGCGCGGCGGCGGATTGCACGCGTGTGCACCGCCTCCAGGACTTCCGGAGCCTCGTCCAGCGAATGCTCTTCAACATAAGGTCGCAGGGCGACTTTGCCTTTCAACACCAAAGCCAGGGCAGCCGGATACTGTTCTGGCGGGCATCCCCAGTTGCCTCGAGCGGTCGCGTCAAACGCCATTAAGTTAGAAAGGCGGATCTCCACTGGTCTGGGTGAGTAGCCAACCACTGCCAGGTAGCCCCCGTGGTCGATCAGGCTGAAGGCGGTTGTCTGGCCCGCAGCAGTCCCGCTGGTTTCGAAAATTTTCAACCCGATCCCGCTCTTGCCGCTCCGCTTCGCAAATGAGCGAACGGCGAATTTCAGATCCTTTTCGTTCATCTGGCTGGCATTAAGGGTAAGAGAAGCTCCGTGCTGCGCAGCCAGATCGAGACGCTGGTGATCAATATCAATAGCCACCACGACCGCCCCGAACGCCGCTGCGATCTGTACTCCAAATCCCCCAATACCGCCCACACCGGTGAATACGGCGATGTCGTCGGGCCCGAGTTGTGCCCGTCGGATCGCTTCGTAAGGAGTCGTGACTGCATCAGCAACGACGGAGAGTGTCGCCAATGTAATCCCGTCGGGTAGTGTGTCCGGAATGGGGCAAAGACCGCGACCGGGAACGACCACGTGCGTGGCAAAACCTCCATCGCCGTCGTTGCCGGGCATGAATTGCTTCCGGCAGATGGTGACGCGCCCCGCTTTACACGCCGGGCACTCGCCACATGGAATCACGGCAGGGACGATAACGGTCTGTCGCAGCCAATGGGTAACTCGCTCGCCGGCCGCGACCACGCGACCGACAATTTCGTGCCCGAGTACCAACGGCAACGGATGGCGCGTGGGCACGCCATCGAATGCATAGCCAATATCGGTGTGGCAAACGCCGCATCCTGCGACCTCTACCACCACCTCATCTGGCCCCGGCTCCGGCGTGGGAAGTTCTTGGCGTTCGAGGCGTTGCCCAACGCCCGCCAGCCGAAATCCGTAGGCTCCGTGGATCGCCCCGGAGGATTGCTTGTCGCCTCCATTTACTGTCGTGTTCGTGGCACAAGACATAAGGACCTCACGAAACCGGTTGCATGCTGGCCAAACTCTCCTTCATAGCCAGCCGCTTGTGTCCTAGCAGGGCTGCTCCCAGCGCGCACACGTAGTCGCAGTCGGGCGGGACATTGACCTTGGCGCCCAGCTTTTCCTGCAGGGCTTTCACCAGGCCAGCTTGCAAGGCGACACCCCCGATGAGGGTAACTTCGCCTTGCATGCCTACGCGCTTGAGCATGCCCACAGCGCGGTCCGCCAGCGAATCGTGAATGCCGCGCAGAATATTCTCCACGCTAACTCCTGCACTTACGTGATTAATGATCTCGCTCTCTGCCAGCACGGCACAAACGCTGCTGATCGGCTGCGGGTTGCCGCCTTGCAGTGAAAGGCTCCCGACTTCCTCAATTGAAATCTCCAGATACTTTGCTGCCCGCACAATAAACATCCCGGACCCGGCCGCGCACTTGTCGTTGGTCTTGAACGTGCGAACCTTGCCCGACTCGCCCAGGGTGATCGCCCGCGTCGACTGGCCGCCGATGTCCAGCACGCAACGGGAATTGGGAAACAGATAATGGGCGCCACGCGCGCCGCTCGTGATCTCCGTGATTTGAATGTCGCGAAACCCCACACCATGCCGGCCGAATCCCGTGGTGGCTACGTAGTGAACCCGATCCCGACTCAGACCGGCACTCTTCAAGGCGGCCTGCAGCGCAGCCAGTGCGGCCTCCTCCATATTGATGCCGCTCGTGGACCGGCCCTTGCCTAAGATGGAACAAGCGGGAGAACCGTTCTGGGCAACCAGCACGGCCTTGGTGAAGCCGCTACCGCAGTCAATGCCCGCTACTAGCTGCATGTTCGGGCCTCCACATAGAGGATTCAAAACTCTGATCCATTTTTTCCAGCGCGAATACGGCCGCGCCGATGGCGCCCATGAAGTGCGCGTCTGGACTGACCTGCATCTTGGTCCCAAGGACTTCTTCCAGCGCCCGCACCATGCCGATATTGCGCGCCACACCGCCGGTCATGGTGATATCCGGCTCGATCGGAACCCTTCGTGCCAAGGAGACCGTTCTTTTGGCAATCGCCAAGTGCACGCCCCCCATGATGTCCTCGCCCTTCTTGCCCTGTGCGAGATAGGAAAGAATGTCCGACTCGACGAATACGGTGCACACCGTGGCGATTCTGACCGGACGTGTCGCTCGCTGCGATAGCGGGCCGATCTCGTCCAGCCCGATTCCCATCACGTCAGCCGCGTTGGCCAGGAAACGTCCCGTGCCGGCGGCACACTTGTCATTCATCACGAAGTCGAGCACCTGGCCGTCGCTTCCCACACTGATCGCCTTTGCATCCTGGCCGCCCATGTCGATCACGGTCCGGGTACGCGGGCAAACGAAGTGTGCGCCGCGCGCATGGCAACTGATCTCGGTCAACTGCGCGTTCCCGAATGAGATGTTGTACCGCCCATACCCCGTGCTCACTACGAATCCCACGGCAGTCGCAGGAATCTCGGCATTGTGACAAGCCAGCAAAAACGCAGTTTCTGCTGCTTTCCGGACATTTGCTCCGGTATCCACCAGAGCGCGAGCGACAATAGTTTTACCGCCATTCTCGCTCATGATCACTGCCTTGGTTTGGGTCGATCCCACGTCAACTCCCGCGGCGATTCTCATGGATGGTTCCTCGACTTCGTTAAACCGTTCTTGCCGTCAGCTTGGAATGTTCTAGTGCCTCAAAAAATGCATCGATCCGGTTCCTGGTCTGTGCTTCGGCAAAGTAGCGCGGGTCTTCCAGGTCTGACTCGATGTAAAGTGTCGGAACTCCCAGCGTCTTCGTGACGTAGTCGCGCATGTCTCCCTGGCCGGCAGAAAACAACCGGCAGCTCTTCACAAAGTGGATAATCAATCCGTCCGCATTCCATTCCTCAAGGTAGCGGCGAATCTGCTCGTAGCGTTGCAGATAGTTTCGGTTGGTCACATTCTGCGCCAGCATGTGCAGCGCCACGGACTCGAAGGGATGATCGGGATCGTGCCGCGCTCCAAACTCCCACAGTCCACCAACCGTTGAATAGGTGGATGCGACCGTGCATGCCTTCCACCTGGCAAACATGTCGCGGAAAGTGCGGAAGTAGGGGTACGGCGGCGGTCCTTCGATCACCAGACGATACTTCTCCTGGTCATATACTCCCTGGTGATCGGCGACCTTGGCCTGCATTTCTTCCAGCGCGGCTCGAAAGAACTCCACACCCTCTTGCGTCCCGCGGTACACATAGAGCGGCCCCATGAGGGTGATGGCATCGAAGTAGGCATCGAACGGGGACGGCGTCCGGCGGGCCAGGTGCTTAATCTGTGACCAGAGATCTTCCACTTGTGCTGAACAGCGCACCGCTTCCACAAAGCGGTCATAATCGAATTGTTTACCGGTAATCTGCTCCAGCAGCGTGACCACTTCTTTAAGCTGGCGAACGACATAATCAACGTCAGCCTGACTGGGATCTTTCTCGCGTAGGAAGGGCACATCGAGTACATAAAGTCTGGAACCGGTCAGCACAGCCGTGTGCTCGAACCACTTGACGTAGGTGTTGCAGCCGACGAAGTTGCACAGCACCAGGTCTGGCTTGGGCAACTTGCCTCCTGTGGGAGTGATCCCTTTCAGGTAGCAGCCGATATCGGCCTTCACGTAAGCACAGTTGTCGGGAGCATAGCCGATTTCCTCCGCAGCCAGGATTGGTTCCAGCGACTGGTGCCGGATTGCCAGTTGCAGCGCGTTCACCTCAGGATAGATCGGAACAGCACCGAAGGCTTCGAGCAATTCTACGCAGTTCCCTGAAATCATCAGCGAGGCGGTGGGCGGAGTGCCGATCTCGGCGGCTTCATTCAATCGCTCATACCACTTCAGCATCAACTCTTTCTGCCGCTGATGGATGCCGCCCCGGTACTCGGTGTGTATCGCGTCACCCATGGATCACCATCCTTTCGAGCACACGTCTCTAGTCAAAAACCAGCGACTCGACAAAGGTCTCAACTTCAGTGCGCACGCGGTCAAACGTGAACTGCTTTTCTTCGAATTCCAGCAGCAAATGTGGAACGCGGAGTTCCTCGAGTTTCTTCTTGAAAAGCACATAGTCGAAGTAGGCGGGCTCACAGAACTTGGCGATCAGGAAAAGGACAGCGTCGGCCCTCGAGCGTTTCACCTTATCTGCCAAGCCTTCCCACCGGGGCGCACGAAAATCGTGGCGTACCGATGAATACACAGCACGATTGACGTAGCTGTCGGCCAGCGCGAACACCGGGTCGCCTCCAACCGGAACGTCTTCTACAAACCAGCTCCGGCCGATGACAAAATCATCGTCCACCAGATAGCAACCCGCATCTTCTACCAGTTTGATCAGATCGAGTGGCGGCTGTTCACAGAAGGCACCCTCCACCACCACCCGGATCGAATCTCTCGGTTTGCCAGACCGCTGCGGGAGTTGTTCCAGCGATTCCTGGAGCAGGGTGTTGTGCTCCTCCACGGGCATGAAGTGGCCGGCACGAATCAGCACGTAGGACTCCCAGGCCCGGAGCAAGTGAGGTTTCTGAACACGGAAAGCATAGAGGTCGCGGATGAGTTGCCGATTACGGTTATACAGGGCGATCGCCTGCCGGAGGCCATTCTCGGTAATCGGCTTGCCGCCAATGCGCTCTAGTTCCCGGATGAGGCGCCGGTATTCACTAGCCAGAAACTCAACGCTGGCCGGGGAACTCGGGTTATGCGGCAGATGAAGGAAGTCTACGTAAAGATCAGGGAAATTCCGCTTCATCACGAAACACAGATTGCGTGCCGAATCACAGATAGAACTGAAGAGAATGCCGTCGAAAACTGTGAGACGTGCCTGCATCCCCATCTCCATTGTCGTTTTTACGATGGAGCAGATGAAGGACCCGAACCGGGCGTCAGCGTTCTGGATGTCCAGTCGGTCGCCCCCGCCACTCAGTCCGACCGGTAGCATGCCTGCCGCATGAATAATCTCCACCGGAGCATAGACAGGGAAATAGCCAATCACCCGGGAGCCTGGATGTCGATCTTTCCAGCGATGGACGTGTTCGAAACTGAGGTCCGCGATTAATTCCTGGCATAAATCGAACGTTCGTTCAAATACAAACATGGCAGCAATGATGGCATCTGACTCATGGCTTATGCTGTGACGAGCATCACCATCTCGTGTGACGGCCGGGCAGATCACGGGACGAGCCCGCAAGCACTACTCAATACCTAGATTGTTTGTGCTGTGGTGCACAGTGGTGTGGCATGTAGAACAAAGCCTGATTAGGTTCTGCTCCGAATCGTCGCCGGAGTGGCTACGAAATTGCCTGTGGTGAACCTCAAGGATAGACATCGCGCCACAAGCTTGGCATCTCCAGCCATCGCGGCTGAGTATATGGTTGCGGAGTTGTTCGTACAAGGTGGCGTCAAGCAGCAGGCGCGGTCGCTTTGGTCGGACGCAATTCATGATGCCTTCTCGGCAAAGTGGTTCAGGAATGTCTTTCTTTGTTCACCCGGCAAGAACTTGAAGAAACGTAGGATCGATTGTAGGAGGACCTGCGAATCGCCGTTTTCAAGGTTGGCTCCGGCCAGAAAACCAGCACAAATCATTTCTAAGCAGTAGCCACGGGATTGGTCCGTCCCCAGCATCAGAGCCGCGGTTTCAATGGCTTGCTCGATGACCGGAATCTGGCTCTTATAAAGCTTGAAGTAGATAATCTCCGACGGCTCACTTTCCTTCCCGGTAAGCTCCTTCTCGACCTCCCGCTTAAACTGTTCCTTGGGCATCTCTCGGGCTTTGTGCAACCAGGTTGCACAATCGAAGTGCTGCCGGACCCTGCGGGCTACTTTGGCCAACTCCAGCCCCTTCGTCCAGCCCACTTCCTTCAGTTCCCGCCTTACCTGCGGGGGCAGGTGTTCATGGATCGACATCAGGTAGTACGCCTTCCTTCTTGACTCCGGAAACCGTCTTTCCAGGAACTCACCGAACGATTTCACGTTCTCTATCTGTCATAAAAACATCGCTTTCTGTCTTCCGCTCAGCGTTTGCCCGGTGCATGCACAGTGCGCGGATCGAAGGTAGGATGCCTTCGGCATCGCCCCCTAACCCCGAAAAAATCGTTGAGGTGGTGCTGCTGCAGCTATAGCTTTGGAGCTATTCTTCATAGCAGGATGACGTGGTACAGGGCACAAGGATTTTTCCAATTACCTGGGTATACAAACTCTAGGTTTTGGAGCCCTAGCCGAAAGTCGAGTCTTGAAAGCGTCGGCGAACTGAGGGCGATCTTGCGAATCGAGAGGTTCGGATCAGAAGAGCACAAACAGCGCTCGGGTACAACATTGCATAAGCTCATGCAACTGTCCTTGCTGACGTTGTGCCGGGTCACTCAAATTCGCATGCTCACGGTTCTGCTTTCCACCTTGGTTGCAGTTCAGGCAGTTGGCCAGGCAGCCAGCGGTACTCTGCGCGGCAGAGTGTTAGATACGCGCGGCCATGCAGTCGACGGCGCTCAGGTGCTGCTCTATATCGGTGTTGGCCCCGGAGTGAAGGCAACTGCAGTGAGCGATCACCTCGGCCAGTTCGAATTCGTCCAACTCGCAGCTGCGAGCGATTATCGTTTGCGCGCTACGCACAGCGGGTATGTCAGCATCGAAGCTGCTGGCATTTTGCTGCGAGCGGGGGAAACCAAGCAACTGCAGATCACGCTGGACCCACGGCGAGCATTGTCCAACGCGGTGACCGAGATCAATACCGCCGGCGTGCGCCAGCAAGTGCGCACCTTGCCGGTACGCGGACAGGCATCCGGCAATCTCGAGACACTCACCCCCGGAACTGGGGCCACCGGGGGGACGTTTGGATCGTTTCCAATCAACGGCAGCCGCGCACAATTCAACACCTATATCGTCAGCGGCACGAATAACCTCGACCCATTCCGTAGCGCAGAAGCCATCGGGCAGGGTGGCGCCTTCGGTGCTCCCGCGGTCTTGCTGCCGCTCGATGCCATCCAGGAAATCGACGTACAAACCAATACTGGCGCCGAGTATGGTCCGTCAGGAGCGGCAGTGCTGACCAGCATCAAGAGCGGCGGCCCGAAGCTGCACGGGTCGCTGTTTGAATTCTTCGATAACGACAAGCTAGCCGCTAACAATTTCTACAACAACGCCTTTGGGCGCCCGCGCCCCGAATTTCGGAACAACCAATTCGGATTCACCGTCGGCGGGCCGCTGCCGTATAGCAGCTATTTCTTCAGTTCGTATGAAGGGCAGCACGAGCGAGTGGGTGTTACCTTCGCATCTCGATTTCCCACAGCGGCGGAAATCGCCATGGCAACTGCTCTCGTTCAGGGAACTGGCCGTTCGGTGAACTCGCTGGCCTCGCCCATTCTCGCGCTCTACCCCGCCGCGCTCGGCCAGGGTTCGCTCAGTTTTTCTGACCTCGGGCGCAGCGACGGCAACACCCTGATGTTCAAGGCCGATCACGGAGAGAAAGGCAAGGATCGTATCTCCGCTTTGTACGCTTTCGGTGCAAATCGCCAGAGTTTCCCTCAGGGGCAGTTCGGGTTGGGAGGAGGCTCGCGGCTGCCGGCTTACGCTTCCGAATCCCACGATATCGTGCAGTTGTTTGCGACCCAGTGGCAACGAGCGTTGTCATCGCGCTTGCTCAACTCTGCCCGGGTCGGCTATTCGCGCTACGACGAAACAACATTTCCTGGAGACAAGGACTTCAACGCAACCACCCTCGGCTTGGACACCGGAGTCAACTCGGCCCGCGACTTCGGTCTGCCGGAAATCGATATTGCGCCCGGCGAATACGAAAATCTCGGCGCTCCTCTCTCCCTGCCGCGGGGCCGCGTAAGCAACGTGTACGATTTCTCCGATGGAATCGCTTGGAACCGCGGCGCGCACCAATGGAAGTTCGGGGGCAGCATCACATTACTCCAGGAGAACGCCTTCACAGATACGGGGATGCGCGGGCGGCTGGTGTTCGACGGCTCGCAGCTCGGCGATCAACTCTCGAGCCAGTTCGCGATTGCCAGTTTGGTGGACCTGCTGGCTGGCCTGCCTACTCCCGGCGTCACTACCATTGCGCGGGGTGACGCACAACGCTACCTGCGCCAGCATCGCTGGGCCGCGTTCCTTGAAGACGGTTGGCAGCTTCGGCCCGCCCTGAAAGTTACACTTGGATTACGTCACGATCAGTTCTCTGTGCCCACAGAGAAGCAGGGAAGGCTGAGTAACTTCCTTCCGGACGCTGGGCTGGTCCTGGTTGGCTCTGCTGGACTGGAACACGAATATCAGCCGAACCTCAACGACCTCGCCCCACGCGCCGCGTTTTCGCTCGGATTAGGCGGCTCTCGCACGTTAAACGGCGGCTGGGGAATGTATTTCAACGCCCCATCGTTTGACGAATTAATGGACAACAGCAGTAACGCGAACTCCGTACTTGCAGGGCCGATATTCAATCCTATCGGTTCCAGTGCAATCTTCACGATTACGCCCCCGGCGCCCGTGCCCTTTGGTCCGGGTATCCAGATCTTTGGCGCAGTACCGCGGCCGCCCTTCGATGTTTTTGCGGTGAGCACCCATTTCCCCGATCCTCGCTACCAGAACTTTGATCTCGCATTCGAACAACGTCTGGGCGCACAGCAATCGCTGCGCGTCGCCTATTACGGGACGCGTGGCACGGATTTGCCCGTGGTGATTGATATCAATCAGCCTACCCCCGGAAGTTCCGATCCCGTGAGTGAGCAAGCTCGCCGGCCGTTTGCGGCAGCATTCCCTCAGTTTCGCGTGATCAACACGCTTTCCGATATCGCCGGTTCGAACTACAACAGTCTCCAGGTCTCCGCCCAGCGCTTGGCCGCCAACGTGACCTTGCGGGCTAGCTATACGTTTTCTAAATCCCTGGATGATGCGTCGGGCGCCGGCGGATTCTATCGCGGGCCGCCGGAAGACAGCCGCAATCTGCGCCACGACTATGGCCGCTCGGATTTCGACCTTCGCCATCGCTTTACGGTTACGTATGCCTGGCGCATACCGGCGCCGGCACGCGCGCCGGGTTGGCTGCATGCTGTGGCCTCTAACTGGCAACTGAATGGCATCACGACTCTGCAAACTGGCGGGCCGCTCAACATTACGTTACCGTTCGATAATTCTGGTACGGGCGAATTTCGCGACCGCCCGAATTTGGTCGGGAATCCTCACCTGGCATTCAATCCGCTGGGGCCGTATCTGAATCCGGCAGCTTTCGCGCAGCCTCTGCCTGGGACCTACGGCAATCTGGGGAGGAACGCTTTCAGCGGACCGGGCCTGAACGACTTTGATGTGTCCTTTGTCAAATCTCAGCAGATCTCTGGCGAATGGTGGTTGCGCCTGCGCGCTGAATTTTTCAACATCTGGAACCATCCGAACTTTGCCAACCCGTCGACGACTTTCGGTTCTGGCTTCCAGTTAACCAGCACGCCGGATTCGTTTAATCCCTATTTCGGCAACGGCAGCCCCCGCAACGTGCAACTGGTCGCCGAGCTGGAGTTCTGAGCCTGTAAGAAAACAGTCCTGAGAAGATCACCGAGAAAGCCCACCGTGCCATCGCCCCGGACACTGTTACCGAATTGCGGGCGAACGACGGCACGAACCTTGGGACATTCTCGTGGGTACGACGCCAAGGGGCCGCAAGCCAGCTCCCAGATATGGATCAAAAGAAACCCCGGGCCCGAACTGAAGGCGGTTGTCCGCCGATCGGCGACACTCCTTCTGGATCATGCCCGAGTGACGGGCAAACCTTCTATAATCCAGGTAAGGTTTGCCGACAATCCGGAAACCATCACCCGGTGGCTTGAATCGGAATTCCGGGTACAACTACTTCCGTGGTTTGCCGCGTTGTGGGTATACGAGCTGGCAGTGCAGAACTACCCGCAGTCCGCCGGAGCGTTCAACCACCTGGGCACGACGTACGCCGACCTGGGACGCTACGAGAAAGCGGCCGATAGCCTGCGCGAGGCCCTGCGCCTCGACCCCAAGAGCGACCACGTACTCCAATCTCGCAACCGATTTGCTGGCAGGGCCGAGTCGACGAGGCAACGGCAGTTCTAGCCGAGGCCTATTTCATCAGTCCCACAACCAGGTCGCTCGGCCCCGGCAGATTGATCCGGCATACCTCGGTGAAACCCACAGCCTTCATCCATTGGGTGTATTCGAACTCGCTGTAACTGGCACCGGACTCGGTGGCGACAAGCATGTTCAGGGAGAACAGTGCCGCGTGTTGCGGCCCGGTTTTGTCGGGATTGAGGATGAAATCTTGCACGACTAGGCGGCCGTTCGGCGCAAGTGCGTGGTGTGCACGGCGGAAGATCTCCCGGTTCTGGCCTTCGGAAAACATGTGGCAGATCGCGTTCAGCATGATGATGTCGTAGCCGGAGCCAAAATCGTCTTGCAGCATGTCTCCAGTGCGAAGACTGATTTGTGCCAGGACGCCTGCCTTGCCGACGTATTCAGCGGTCAGCGGCACGACCTCTGGGACGTCAAGGATTTCGCACTGCACGTCGGGACAAGCTTTTGCAAACGCGATAGAGTAGGCGCCGGAGCCACCGCCGAGATCAAGAATGCGGCGAACCCCGGTTGTGCCCAGGGCCTTCACAACCAGCGGAGCACGATCTTTGGCGTTGCGTTGCATGCCGGCAATGAAGTTGCGTGTCCATTCGGGGGTATTGTCGCGATCAATGGGGATGCAGGTACCACGGCGCACGGCGTCGGTCAGTGTGCTCCACCGATGCCAGATGTTGGCAGTGTGCAGCAGACCATTTCGGTGGTTGTCTTTGGAGCCCTGAACGAAGAAGCGTGCTGACTCCGGCGTGTTCGCGTAGTCATCGCCGCTCTTCGAGAGCAGTCCGAGCGCGACGAGCGCGTTAAGCAGCATGCCTACGGCGCGGGCATTCGCGTGGATTCTCGTCCCAATCCGTTCGGCACTGGCGCCATCCCCGACGGCAGTGAAGATGTCGAGTTCAAGCGCCGTAAGAACACAACGACTGGGCATGTACCCGCGGATCATCTGATCGAGGCTATCGGGCAGCATCCCGGCGTTGTCGCGGGCAGCCATCGCGGCACGGAACTTTTCCCCATGCTCGACCGACATGGCCTTCATCGCAGGGGCATCGTTCCAAACGAGACGATCGACGGGCTTGCCGTCACGTAAGTGCGTACCGACGATTTCGGATACATCCGACGGTCGCACACGGCGGTACCACACCCCGGCCGGATAAACGACCATCACAGGACCTTCATCGCACAATCCCATGCAGCCGCAGGTAGTGAGTTGTACATCGTGGCTAAGGCCGCGTGCCTGTGTCTCGCGATCCAGCGCGTCGAGCACAGCGAACGACCCACTGGCCGGGCAGGACGGGATGCCTTCTGGTTTTTGTTGCGTGCAGACGAAGAGATGAAAGCGGAACGGTTCCATCGCGGCCTCCAATCGTTAGATCAATGGTAGCGCTTTGTTCTCGGCGACGCGGACCCGATTTTGATCTCGGGCAATACGGGTGGAGGATTCTGTGTAATTTGGGGTACGCGTCCAGGTTAGCGGCGGGGATTCAGCGCACGCACATCGGCGATTACCGGTCTCACAAATGCTTCCACCGGCCTTAGCTGGCGGTTCAGTGTTTGGTCGGCGCTGGTCCGCCACTGGATGTAGAATGCCTCGCAACGCGGGAACTGGGCATCAGCCAGGGACAACTTTCACGATATGAGCAGGGAAGGAGCGAAATCGGCGTAGAGATACTTCTTCGGTTTGCCCGCCGATACGGGCAAACTATCGAGTGGTTGCTGACCGGAGAGGACAGCGTGTAGCGGAATGCTCGTTAACCGCGCGTAGCGCGGCGCTGCAACTTGCATTTCCTACCAACCCGCCACCCATCCCGATTCCTGCGTCCGGCAGTAGCGAGCTCGCGACCAACCCCCAACCCGAGCCCGCTAAGCTCCGGAGGTCATCTCCCGAAAAATAGGGAGCACTTTCGCGGACGTGGCGTTATACTGCCATCGCAGCGATCCACCTCGTAACCCGAGGTTCCGGCCTAGGCTTCATGAGTTCCGAGATAACGTTCGCATAGAGCAGGGAATCCGCTCACAAGTCAACCATCCGGCCGTAGCCTGGTGTCCTCTCCAGATCGCTTCTTATGTACTTTCGTGCGTCGCCAAACGCACGCTTAACTAGGAAGATATGGATTTGGCCGAGGGAACTGGGAGAGCTGCGCAGCGGGTCGGGAGCAAGTAGGCGCGTTGCTTCCGTCTGCAGGTCGGACCCAACCGTCGGAACGCGGTGAAATCCACTGGCACTATGACGCCAGCGGACGAAGAATAAGTGCGGAGGGTTATGGCTAGACGTGGTAGGCCAAACAAGAATGGGGCGAAACCTGGCTGGACGTTTGTTCGCGTCCTCATGATTCTCTCTGCCTACGATCGGGCAAGGCGTAGGGGAGAGAAGCATTCCGCAGCCATTGCCGAGGTCGTCTTAACCGTGAAGGCCGCGTGGCCCGAAATGCGGATTTCAGAAACTGAGGTAAGACGAGTCCTGGCGGAGTTCCGACCGAAGCTCGGTGAAGTAGCCGTGACTGTCACGGAGGGCATCGCACAAGGACCAGAGGCTGAATGTTGGCTGGCAAGCATTAAATGGGCAGCTGAGAACTATTGCGGAAAATGGGAGGTACCCAGATTCTCCCACGACGAATCCATGCCCGCAAGGCTAAGAACTTTCATGATCGAGTTCGGCGCGCGGCCATGTCACCGGCGACACAACTCCAGGAGCTAGCTGCCCGGCCACGGGACGCAATTACGTCGCGCGACGCATTTTCCGTCCTTTATTTGTTTGGACCTCAAAAAAGTCCCTTACAGCAACGGAATCATGGATACTGCCACAGAGATCTTTGAGAAGGACCAACTATGGCTCACATCCGGTCGACGCAACGACAAGCAAACGCGGTCCGACCCGGAACCACCCGGGACGTACGCTCGATTGGGTTCGACCCCATCCGAGACCCCAGACAAGACCCGACTAAACCCACTGCACCCTCGCAGGTCTTTCCCGGGCATGAAGGTCTTGGATCGGTCGGCGACAGAAATTCAACAAGACTGAATGCGAGGCCGAGGTGAAGAGCCGAACTGAGCCACCGAAGCCGAGCCACCCCACGGTCGGCTACTGCAATCCACCCAGGCACACCCGCTTTCGGAAGGGGCAGTCCGGGAATCCGAACGGCCGTCCGCCAGGCACTCTCAACCTGGCGACAGTGCTCGAACGGACGTTGCGCGAGAAAGTGGTCATCACCAAGAACGGCAGCCGAAAAACTGTCACCAAGCTTGAAGCCGCGCTGAGCCAGTTAACGGACAAGGCAATTTCGGGTGAACCGAGCGCACTCCAGTTGTTGTCGAAATTGGTGCGATCCGCTGAGGAACGCGAACTCCAGGCGCCGGCTCCAGATTCGGCCCTCGACGAGGCCGATGAGAAGGTCGTCCTAGGGATCATGAAACGATTTGAAAGCAGTAGAAAGGAAAATCTAGTAAAGAAAGGTAAATTAAGTGAAAACCAAGATGCTATGGACACGAAGTAAACTATCCGCATTCTTACGTCAAGACTTTTACGCCTTCACCGAGCGCTGTTTCTATGAGCTGAACCCGACCACACCATTTCTGGCGAACTGGCACCTCGAGGTGATCGCTGCAGAGCTTGAAGCCTGCCGTCGTGGTGAGATGACCCGCCTGATCATCAATTTGCCTCCACGCTCTCTGAAGTCGCTTTTCGCGAACGCCTTTGTAGCGTTTCTCCTGGGTAAAGACCCTAGCGTTCAAATCATTGCCGTCAGCTATGCCCAGGAACTGGCCAACAAACTTGCGTCAGACTGTCGCACGATTTTGACCAGCCCTTTCTATCAAGCTCTTTTCCCTAATACCCGGCTGGCGCCAGATCGTAGGGCGGTTCATGACTTCTCGACCACCCGGCAGGGCTTCCGGCTCTCGACGTCCGTGGGCGGCGTGCTGACCGGCCGGGGAGCGGATTTCATCATCATCGATGACCCGCTGAAACCCGATGAGGCCCTCTCTGATACTCAGCGGAAGTCCGTGAACGACTGGTACGATAATAGCCTCTACAGCCGCCTAAACAACAAGGGGAGAGGCTGCATCATCCTGATTATGCAACGATTGCACGAGGACGATCTGGTTGGCCATGTTCTCAGCATGGAGCCGTGGAGGGTGATCCGCTTCCCAGCGATTGCCGAGGAGGATGAAACCTATGAAATCCAGAAACGCTATGAAACACAGCCTTTCCAACGCCGCGCCGGTGAACCTCTTCATCTGGATCGAGAACCGCTGGAGGTATTGGGCCGCATCCGCGAAACAATGGGCGAATACAACTTCGCCGGCCAATATCAACAAGCACCGGCCCCCTTGGGCGGCGGGATGGTTAAAGAACAATGGTTCAAGAGGTACACAGAGTTGCCCTCCAAGTTCGAGCAGGTCTTTCAAAGTTGGGACACCGCGAACAAACCCACCGAACTGAGTGACTATAGCGCTTGTACGACTTGGGGCGTTAAGGAGAAGCACCTCTACCTGATTCATGTTTACCGCAAGCGCCTGGGCTATCCAGACCTAAAACGCGCGGTGGGAGAGCAGGCAGCAGCGTTTAAGCCGAATACGATTTTGATTGAAGATCGGGCATCCGGCACTCAGTTAATCCAAGAATTAATCAGCGAAGGGGTGCATTGCCATCAAACGATATGAGCCGACCGGGGACAAGACCATGCGTATGAACTCGATCACCAGCACCATCGAGAACGGCTTTGTCCACATTCCGGAGAAGGCGGCTTGGCTGGGAGAGTTCCTCCACGAACTCACCAGTTTCCCCAATGGGAAACATGATGATCAGGCCGACTCCACCTCGCAGGCGCTGGACTGGTTCAAGCAGTCCACTCCGCAGTACCCAGTCCTCGAGTGGGTGAAGCAGCTAGAGGCCGAGCGGAAAACAGCAGGAAGATACCCCGTTTCGGAGTCACCGTTGGTTAATCGAGGTGCATTCCTTCGCGAATGGGATCGTCATAGATATGGCGGTTGAAAGTCGTTGAGCAGTGGCGCCGGCACGGCGTTTATCGTTACCGGCGTCTACTGCCACCACGTCGGCCTGAATCCTTGGGGCCGATGGCGGATAGCCGGCGCGGCCGGCACCCAACACGCAACCGGCGCTCACCTCTCGGTTAGTGCTTTACCCAACGGGTAGGAAAGAGAACTTGCGTGACTCCACGAAGCGCATTTTCCCTGTTAATTCCCTGTTCCGAATTTACCTAAGAGCGTTCACCAGCAAGGTTAGCGGATTCCTCGCAAATCGTTATGTCATTTCCCTCATTTATTCCCTGTTTTCCAAAAAGTTCGGTGCGGGCCGGGCGGGACCGGCCAATTTACTGTGAGAGGTAACAATTTGCATCTTTGTGGAACCTGCTTTCTTCATCAGCCAGAATCCGGCGTACTTGGCAGACTTTGCTTTACAAATCCCAGGAGGGGTCATAGACTCTGTTCTGCGCTCCCCGCGCCGGAGACGCCCGCGGCTCCAGGCGGGCAGAATGAGACCCAGGAGTAAGTCGGATGAATCCTCGTCAAACAACTCTTTGCCTAGTTTGTGCGCTTGCAACGTTGGTGTGGCTGTGCAATCCGCCGGCGGCTTCGGCGCAGAAGATCGCAGTTTTGACCTATCACAACGACATCTTCCGCACCGGCTGGAATCGCGGCGAAACCAAGTTAACGCCAGCCAATGTCGCCAGTTCATCGTTTCGCGCGTTGAAGTCGATCACGCTGGATGACCAAGTCGATGCGCAGCCGCTGGTAGTGCCGGATCAGATGATCACCGCCGGCCCGCACCAGGGAGTGCACGACGTGGTGTACGTGGCGACGGAGGGCAACACGGTGTATGCCGTCGACACCAACAACGGCAACGTTCTGCTGAGTCCGAATTTCGGCACTCCGGTATCGTATCCGCTGGGCTGCAACAACAACGGTCTGAACGTGGGGATTAACAGCACCCCTGTGATTGACCGCGTGGGCAAGACCATGTACGTGGTGATTTACACCAATGAATCGAACGGGCCGGTGTATCGCATCCACGCACTCGACCTGGGCAGTCTGACGGACAAAGTGCCGCCCGTGGTGGTGGCCGGGTCGCACACGCTGACCAACGGAACGACCTTCAACTTTAATGCTACGTACCAGCGGCAGCGCCCCGCGCTGCTGGTGGCTAATGGGAATGTGTATGCGGGCTTCGGCAGCTTTTGCGATTTTGCCGCCAATTTATCCCGCGGCTGGCTGCTGGGATGGCAACTGAATTCTCTCACTCCGCTCGCGGCCAACCAGGTGTTGGACACCCTGGCAAGTTCGCCCGACGACTTCTTCCTTTCTTCCATTTGGATGTCGGGCTACGGGATTTCGGCCGATCAAGCCGGGAATTTGTATTTCGTGACCGGGAACTCAGACTATTCGGGCAATACCTATAATGGGGTCACCAATATTCCGGAAAGCGTAATCAAGGTGTCGGGAGACTTGACTAAGGTTCTGGATATGTTCACTCCTTCAGATGAGAGTTATCTCGACGAAACTGACAACGATTTCGGTTCGGGCGGCGCGATGTTGCTGCCACCTCAGCCAGGTTCAATCCCGAACCTTGTGGTTGCTGCGGGGAAAGAGGGGAACATGTTTCTCATGAACCGCAATGACCTGGGTGGGTTCAGCGTCACGAACAACAACGTGCTCGGAACCTTCAGTATAGGGGGCTGCTGGTGCGGCCAGTCGTTCTTTGTGGACCCTTCCGACCTCACCGCGCGGGTGGTGTCCAGCGGCGGCAGCACGGTCTCGATTTGGCAGGTGCAAACCTCTCCCAGCGTGACCCTCATCAATACCGCCAATTCCACGACCTTCAACTCTGGACAAGACCCCGGATTCTTTACAAGTATTTCCTCCAACCAGGAGGCGAACCCGATCGTGTGGGCCCTTTCGCGCCCCTTCGGCTCACCGTACTCAATTTATCTGTACGCCTTTGATCCGGAGGCGGGATTGAAGCAGCTTTTCAGCGGCCCGGCGGGAACGTGGCCTAACACCACCGGCAATGCCAATCTGGTACCCGTCGTCGCCAACGGCAAGGTTTTTGTTGCCAGTTACAAGCAACTGACGGCGTTTGGGCTGAAATAAGTGATCCGCAGTACGAGACACCTTTCTGGCTGCCTCAAGGAAGGGGCGCTCAGTGAAGCGGGCGCCCGAGCTTGCTGCTCGAAAGGCTGCGCAAACCGGCCACATCCTCACCTGACACTGGCGGCGCTGTTTGTAGCCCACGCCACCTACACCTCGCTAACGGTAGCCCAACACGCCCCATTGCGATCATAGTTGTTGCCCATGGTGCCCCGTTACCCAATCCTGGCACGGCTTTATAATTCACTAGGGCAGGGACACTTGATGAACGGCAAGGGTTGCCGAAAGAAAGATGCGTAACCACCGCCAAGCGATGACTCTGCCGACCGAAAGAGTACTGTTTTTCATCCTCCCGCTGGTCTTCTTCTTTGCGGCCGTCCCCGCATTTGCGCAAGGCGGCCCGCCCTACTACACCAATGATCCGGGCACGCCCGGCCATCTCAATTGGGAAATCAATCTCGCTTACATGCCCTTTCTCTACAGCGATCAGTCGGTTTCCCATACTCCTGACGTCGACATCAATTTCGGCATTGGCGATCGCATTCAGCTCACTTACGAAAATGCCTGGTTACGCGTGCACAATCCCTCCGCCGCCACTGAGTTTGGCCTGGGCCAATCGAATCCCGGCGTCAAGTGGCGTTTCTACGACGCCGGGGAGTCCGGCCTCTCCATCTCGATGTTTCCCCAGTTCTTTCTCAACAACCCCAACAACGCTGTCCGCCGCGGGATTACTCCCCCGACCGATACCTTCCTGCTGCCCGTCGAGTTTTCCAAGAAATTTGGCCCCGTCGATGTGGATTACGAAATCGGTTATCAGCTTGTCCACAAGGGACCAAACGGCTGGCTTACCGGCCTCGTCCTCGGCCACGATTTCACTTCCAAGCTTGAGATGGATATGGAGCTCTATTCCCAAGGCAGTTTCCATCCTTCCGCCTACCAGCCCACGATAGGCGTGGGCGGCCGCTACAAGATCCATCGCCCGGCGATCCTGCTTTTCATGGCCGGACGCAGCCTTGAACCCACTCGCAGCGATCAGTCCTACTTCGTCGGGTATTTCGGCATTCAACTCCTGCTGCCCTCCAAGTCCTACAAATAAGGGTTTTGATCTGTAGTCCGTGGCTGGAGTGAGCCGCAACGATTCCTCTAGTACGGGAATCAGATCCTATTCGTTGGCTGCTGACTCAGAATCCAAGCAAATCATTCACAGGGTTCTTTTGCTCTCCTGCGGGTAAAGGTGACGCTTCTCAGGAGCTTGTCTTTGTGTCGGGAGATGATGGCGAAATCCTCGGCATGGCGGTGGGCACGGTCGGGGAGCGAAACCGTAACGACCGTTCCATCCTGCCCAAGATGCAGCGCCATAAACTCCGAGCAGCGGCTACACAGCCAGAAGTACTCCACTCCGCTCTGACTTCCGGCGTAAGAGTTCAGGGTAGACCTCAATTCGGGGTTGGCTTCCAGTCGAAAAAGTCTTCCTACTTGGAGAGAATGAAACGATGCGGAACATGACGGGTTGGCACACTTCGCCAACATACAGAACCCATCGCGTTTTCTACATTGATATTCTGTTGCGTGACGGGCCGCATTTCAGTGACCTGCGCCACACTTCAGCGTGACGGTCAACTCTCTTGTTTCCGCAACATGAGTGTGAAAGTACGTGATGGTGTCACCATCCGTCCAGGGCCACCTTGCCGGCCGCGCTGGGTGCGTGAGCTGTATCACATCCTAGGGGGCGATTTCTGTGGCACGATGCGCCAAGTGCTAAGCTTCTGATCCAGGGATACAGAGCGTGCCAAAGCAAACTACAGTTGGCTCCGCAGCACGGAGAGACGAGCGCGAGTTGCGCGATGCGCGCTTCGCCATGCGTCTTTCCCTCATTGTGGGTTTGGCAATGCTGATCGGTAAGACTACGGTCTATTTCATGACGCATTCGGCTGCCATTTTTTCCGACGCGGCCGAGTCCGTCGTCCACGTGATCGCTGTGGGGTTCGCCAGTTTTAGTCTTCGGCTCAGTACAAGATCAGCTTCCCCTCAATTTCTCTACGGTTACGAGCGGATCACTTTCTTCTCTGCCGGATTTGAGGGAGCCATGATCGTCGTGGCCGCGATGGCAATTCTCTATGAGTCGATCCGAAAGTGGATGAGCGGGTTACAACTGGAGCATCTCGGAGCGGGCGCATTGCTGATCCTGATGGCCGGAGTGCTCAATGCGGGCCTCGGTTATTATCTCCTGCGCACCGGCCGGCGGACCAATTCGCTCATTCTCGAAGCCGATGGCAAACACGTTTTGACCGATAGCTGGACCAGCTTTGGCGTGGTGGGAGGACTCGGACTGGTGCTGCTGACGCACTGGAAGCCGTTCGATCCAGTCGTGGCAATCGCTGTTGCCCTAAATATCCTCTGGTCAGGAGGGCGCTTGGTGTGGCGCTCGGCAGTCGGGTTAATGGATTATTCCGATCCCACAGCCGGCCGGAAAATTCGGGACAAGCTCGATGCAATTTGCTCGGAGCTGGCCATCCAATACCATGGCGTACGCTTCCGAACCACCGGATACCGCCAGATTATTGAAGTACACCTGTTGTTCCCGCGCCTGACATCGGTCAGCGAGGCCCACCGCCTGGCAACCGTTCTGGAAGAACGCTTGCCCGTCGAACTAGGGATGCCCGCCGAAGTCATGACTCACCTGGAGTCCTTAGAAGACCATGCCGATGTCCACCACGAACACCACTACACGGGGAAACCTGAGTAGGCTCGGGACAGCGAAAGTCGGTAACTCGGCAGAACCTTTCGCGCCTATATCCTCGCCCCAACTGCCACAGGACTTGGTCTCAGGGTGTTCCTTTTTTCGGTTGAGTTGAAGCGGGATTTTCGTTTGTTACCTCGAAACCGACATCATTCTGCGCGCTTCTCGCTCGCCCATGACAGTGTAAACGGTGACTTAACTCACATTGATGAGAGTCGTACGTCACTGACTGCCAGAAACTCGGAATGCTAAATTCGCCCCGTCCGCCCTGTAGTTCGCAGAGCACCTTGTTTCACGACGGGGCGGCTTCGGGCCCACCCAGAAACGAAGGAAAGGAGAACGCCAGAGTTAGGGAACGTTGGCATCTGGCGTTCACGTGGCTGGAAGCACAGACCATGGAGAGTGGGGACTATGGCCACTTACGGTCAATGGATAACAAAGTCTGCGCGCATCGGCGCATCATTTGGTGGTGTCGCTGGGTTTCTCTATGCAGCGTACATCATGGCAACCAGCGCCAGCCTCAGCTGGACAGATGTATTGGACGCAGTGGGATCCGTCGTCGCAGTGTTCATATTCGCGGTCGTAATCGGTAGCTTGTGCGTTGCAATCGGTTGCCTGGCTGGGCTGGTTTTGGGCGTTGTTTCGTCCCCTCTCGGTCATTTGTTGAAAAGCGCCAGAGCCATGCCTTCCGGTCCACCAGCGTAGCGCTCTTCTGCGATCGGCATTCAAGACGGGAATATCCGGCGTTCTCAGCTTACCTGGCTAGGGCACTCGACGTTGGTCACGCCCGGCAATTCCTGCAACCCGGCCTTCCCACCCTCGCGCTCCGCAAAGGCGAGCATTTCCTGTTCCCGCTCCGGGGAAATCTCCGGACGCTCGTAGTCCCCCACCAACTCGTCTACTCTCTCACGTGCGCGCTCCATGATGTCGGACGCAGCCGCACTCCCGCCGCGATCAATTACCGCCGAAGGGAAGTGCTGCTCCTGGCGAAACAGTGCGCGTGTTTCCTTCAACTTCAGGAAATCCCCGCGCAGTCCAGTTTGCGCAAACATGGCCACGGCCAGCGATTCGGCACGCGGCGCAATGCCTTCAATCAGCCGTTGCGCCGTCGCAATTGCCTCCGCATCGATCACCAGCTTCTCGATGCTGTGGCAGGCCAGAAAATCGAGCATACCTGCCCCTGAAATCATATTGATCCCGGCCAGCGCCCCCAGCACCGCGGAGATGCCACTCTCCATCTCCACCTGTGCATCGACGACTCTCCCGTCGCCCGCCACCAGATAGGCGTGGGTGGGCAATCCCAGATACTTTCCGACTTGCGAACAGGCCAGATCCAGCATCACGGTTTCGATCGCGCCCATGGGCGTTTTTCCCGTGCGCATATCGAAAATCGCTGGAGCCCCTCCCCAGACAATCGGTGCCCCGGGCGCGGCCAACTGATGAATCGTAATCCCACTGATGCACTCCGCCGCATGCTGTACCACCGACCCCGCTAAAGTGACGGGAGCCGTCGCTCCCGCCAGCGGCATGCTGACAATCTCCGCTGGCACTCCCGCCCGCGCCAGATCCACCAGGTTCTGCGAGGCAAACTCAGACCAGTTTAGCGGCGGGCTCGGACAAACATCAAAAACCGCTCGCGGCCTCTGCCGCAATGCCTCGCCCCCGCCACTTTCGATGGCCAGCAGTTCCAGCAGCGTAGGCAGACTGGAAGCGGAAAACGCTCCCGTGACCACCGGCTTCGCCGAATACCACAACACCAGCAGCAGGCGGTACCAATCCCCGACTTCCTGGGGAACGTCGTTGCACACCATCGCTGTCGACTGCGCTGCGAACTGCGGCAGCATCTCTGCCACTTGCACCAACCGCACCAGGTCGCCCGACTGCGCCGGCCGCGACTGCTGCGTCTCGGAATCAAGAATGTTCAGGCAAGACGAGCCGGGATCAAACTGAACCTCATCTCCCCCATAGCGTACTGCGGGCTGGCCCGTGCGCCCGTAAAGGCAAAACTCGCGCGGCGCCAAGCCCACCATCCGGCGCGCCAGCCTCTCAGGAATGTGTGCCACCCCGTCCTCGACCCTCACTCCCGCCGAACGCAGCAGATCCACCACATACGGCGCCACCCGCACTCCCGGGTCCTCGATGAGTTGAAAGGCTTCGCCTAGAATCCGTTCTACCAGCGTTCGGTCAAGCAATTCCAGCTTCGGTCTCATACCGGCTCCGCCACCGCGCTCCGCAGCTTCTGTTCCATGAGGCTTCGAGCCAGCGCCACCGCGCTCATCGCGTCTTTGGCGTAACCGTCCGCGCCAATTTCCTCCGCCCACTTCCGCGTTACCGGTGCGCCCCCAACCATCACTTGCACCTGCGATCGGAGTCCCGCTTTTTCCAGAGCCTCGACAACACCCCGTTGATTGCGCATGGTCGTGGTGAGCAAAGCCGATACTCCTACGATGTCCGCGTCAAGCTCCCGCGCCTTGGCGGCGAACTGCTCCGCGGTCACATCTACGCCGAGATCGTGCACCCGAAATCCATGCGCCGAAAGCAACGTTCCCACCAGCATTTTCCCGATCTCATGGATATCCCCTCGAGTCGTCCCCAGAATCACCACGCCGGCCATCGGACGCTCCGTTCCCAGCTTTTTCAATTCCGGATCAAGCACCGCCATGGCTGCCCGCATCGCCTCAGCCGATGCCATCATGTCTGGCAGAAACATCTTCCCCTGCCCGAACTGTTCGCCCACCGCATGCATCCCCGGCACAAACCCGTGGTTGATCGCGTCCAGGGGCGCCATCCCCGCCGCAACCCCCTGCCGAGCCAGTGCAGCAGCCGTATCCGGCGCTCCGTCAATGATGCTCTGCCGCATCGCAGAAAAGGTGTCGTCTGACATTAAAGGCCTCTCGGCTATGCTGACCGAGTGCAACTACACAAGTCTGTGACCCCGGTCACATCCCCACCAGCAGGGACGGTGGTCCAAACATCGCCCGGCTATACGTTTGGGTCGAGAGTGTTTGAGGGACGAGGCCGGAGAATCCGGAAAAGCAAGCGGTCCTACTCAAGGACAGTTCAACGGATTAGAGGTGGGTTGGCCTACTGGGGCGGGTGAAGGACTCGATCTTTGCGAAGAGCGTTTGCACCGCAGGAAGTCAGAAAATTCTCTATTTAGGCCGCTTTTGAGCTCGCTCGCTACTCACCCTGCCCGCTGCCCACCGACAGCGTAGGCACTCCGTTCTTGCGCATCAGGTCATTCAGCGCCGGTACATCGGTGGTCTGAATTTGCTGCCAGTTTACTAACTGCGCGCCCAAGCGTTGGTGCAGGTCGTCAAAGACCAGCAACTGCTCCGCCGTTGGCGATTGATCGACACTCTGGATAAGGTCATTGAAGGTCGCGTACTGCTCGTTGAGCATGTTGGGATAGCGCAGGTTGTTTTCCGAGCTCTTCATCTTCACTTGGAGCAGGCTCGCTTCGACTGGCGACATCTTCTGATCGAGGGCCTTCGCAGCAGCAATAACTTCGCTATTCGGTGAACCCGCTGCAGCCCACTTCTCGAGTGTCTGCAAGTTGGCGCGCAACCCGCGAATCTGGTTGACAGCGCGATGCAGCGTGTCAATGTCTTGCTTCACCTTGTTGGCTAGCTCAATCTGCCTCTGCCAGTCGGCGGCGGTAACGCGGTTCTGAATCCGGGGATCGACCGCTACATTCAAGGGTGCGCTCTGGGTCGTGCCCTTCACGGTGAGCTTAATCTGGTAGGTGCCGGGAACCACCAGAGGACCGCGCGGCGGAACATTCGCGTAGAACGCGCCGGGAATCTGCACCGGAGAATCGGAACGGAAGTCCCAAGCGAAGCGGTTCATGCCCGCGTCGGCCGGCAGCAGGCCTGCCGGCTTCTCCAAGTCGGGCCACTCCGGCGGCTGCTCCTGGTTGCTTTCTTTGATACTGGATAGCAGACGCACGCGCTTGCCCTGCGCGTCGGAGATCTCAATCGTGATCTCTTCTTTATCCGCCGCTTTGGATTTCAGGTAGTAATAAAGAACGGCGCCCTTGGGAGGGTTATCCCCAACGGGGCGCCTACGGTCAACGTTATCCGGAAAGTGCAAGCGCGTCGCGGTAGCGGGTTGATAAAGGTGGAAATCATCGGCGGTGATAGCCGAGTTCGCCTGCCGCAACGGGCTGATGTCGTCGAGAATCCAGAACGAGCGCCCATGCGTGGCGGCCACCAGGTCGTTGTCCTTCACCGCCAGGTCGTGGATCGGCGTGGTTGGCAGGTTGAGCTGCAGTGACTGCCAGTGTGCGCCATCATCGTTAGAGAAATAAACTCCGGTCTCCGTGCCCGCGTAGAGCAAGCCTCTCACCTTGGGATCTTCCCGCACTGATCGCACATAAGCACCTGCGGGAATGCCGCTGTTGATAAGCGTCCAGGTCTTGCCGAAGTCGTGAGTCTGGTAAATAAAGGGATTGAAATCGTCGAGTTTGTGGCGGTCAATGGCCGCGTACGCCGTCCCGGCGTCGTGGGGCGAGGCTTCGATGATGCTCACCATGCTCCATTCCAGCATGTTCTTGGGAGTGACGTTTTCCCAATTCTTGCCGTCGTCGCGCGTTAGATGGATCAAGCCGTCGTCGGTTCCCGCCCACAGCATGCCTTTCTGCAGCGGCGACTCGGACAACGCGAAAACGGTGTCGTAATACTCGACGCTGGTGATGTCGAGTGTGATGTCGCCGCCCGAAGGCTTCTGTTTGCTCTTCTCATTGCGCGTAAGATCAGGACTGATTGCGCTCCAACTGTGGCCTTGGTCGGTGCTTTTGAGCACATACTGCGCCGCACTGTAAATCACGTTGGAATCGTAGGCTGACACAAACACCGGTTCGGTCCATTGAAAACGGTACTTGAGGGCATCGGCGCCGTTGCCCGAAGTGTCGAGCGGATATGGAGACACGTCTTGCAGCTGGTTGGTTCGGTGATCGTAGCGAGTGATGACGGCACTGTCCGATCCGGCGTACACAATTTCTGGATCGCGCGGATCGGGCGCGATGTATCCGCTCTCGCCGCTGCCGACTTCATACCAGTCCTGGCGGGCGATCACTCCTTCGTCGCTCTGGCTGGCGATGGCTAAGGATGTCCTGTCCTGTTGCGCGCCATAGAGGCGATACGGCCAATGATTGTCGACGGCGACGTGGTAGAACTGCGCGGTTGGCTGATTGTTCTGTTCGCTCCACGTCTTGCCACCGTCCACCGAAATCGTCACTCCACCATCGTTGCTGTCCATCAAGCGCTGCGGGTTGGTGGGATCGATCCAGAAGCCGTGATGATCGCCATGCGGCGCCGGCAGCAAGTCGAAAGTTTTGGCACCATCGTTGGAGCGGAACGCGCCGGTGTTCAGCACATACACCGTGTCCACCTGTTTAGGATCGGCGAACACGTGAGTGAAATACCAGGCCCGCTGCCGGTAGCGTTCATCGTCGTTCACACGCATCCACGAGTTGCCGGCATCGTTGGAGCGAAACAACCCGCCTTCCTTGGCCTCGATGAGCGCATACACGCGATTGGAATCCGCTCCGGAAACCGCAATTCCGATCCGTCCCAGAATGCCTTCCGGCAGGCCGTTGCCTTGCAATTGTTTCCACGTCAGTCCACCATCGACAGATTTATAAAGGCCGCTACCCGGTCCGCCGCTGTTGAAATACCAGGGCTGGCGGCGCACCTGCCACAGAGACGCGTATACGACGCTGGAATTCCGGGGATCGAAGACAACATCAATCGCGCCGGTATTGTCGTCTTTGTACAAAACTTTCTGCCAGGTCTTGCCGCCATCGGCGGTGCGGAAGACACCGCGCTCCGCATTCGGTCCCCACGCGTGCCCGAGAGCCGCGACCAGTGCGATGTCGGGATTGCGCGGGTCGATGATGACCGCTCCGATGTGGCGCGTATCTTTGAGCCCAACATTCTTCCATGTCAGGCCGGCGTCGCTCGATTTGTAAACGCCGTCACCGTACGAAATATTGCCGCGAAGGCAGGCTTCGCCGCTGCCCGCATAAAGAACATTGGGGTCTGAGTCCGCCACTGCAATGGCGCCGATGGACGAGATGCTTTGGTGATCGAAAGTGGGAATCCAGGTGAGGCCACCGTCAGTGCTCTTGAAAATTCCCCCAGCAACCGCACCGAAATAATAGGTATTGGGATCGCCGGGGACGCCCGCGACCGCGAGCACACGGCCTCCGCGAAACGGCCCGACCTGCCGCCATTTCATGCCTCCGACAACTCCCGGATTGACCTGCGCAAAGCCATTCCCGGCAAGAAACCAACACAGTAGTGCCACAGCCGAAATCCAGCGTCTCATCAGTGAGCCCTTCGTTTGCTAGGAGTCGCGTAATGGTACCGGCAAAAGACTAGAGTCTGCAAGGTAGCGCCACCCACTGGGTAAAGAAATGCTGATCCCAATACTCGGAACTGGCCAGGGCCAGAAATTTCTGCATGTCTGGTTTCGAACCCTCCCGTGTCCGGATCGCAACCCGCAACAACCTCGATTCCTGCTATAAAATCCCTACGTGGGAACCCTAGGGAACTGAATACGCAACTGCTGAATGCCGACTTCTGATAACCAATCCGTTGGGACGACTCTACCCGCCTGCTACTACACCGACCCTGATTTGTTCCGCGACGAACTCGAACGCTTCTACTGCCAAACCTGGATCTGCGCCGGGCGTGCCAACCAAATCCCGATGCCAGGCGACTATTTTCTGCGCGAGGTCGCGGGTGAAAGTGTCATCATTACTCGCGACGGGAGCGGCTCGTTGCGGGCGTTCTTCAACGTGTGCCGGCATCGCGGTACCCGCATCTGTGCCCGCGCCGAAGGACATTTCCCCGGACGGATCCAGTGCGGTTATCACGGCTGGACTTACGGACTCGACGGGAGCCTCATCGGCGCTCCCCACGCACACGACGACTTCCGCCGTGACGACTATCCCCTCAATCGTGTTCATACTGACGTCTGGGACGGGCACGTCTTCCTCAACCTCAGCCCCGAACCCGTTCCGCTTACAACTCAGTTAGAAGATGTGCCTCAAAAGTTCCTGCACTGGCAAATGGCTGAGCTGCGCACCTTTCGGCGCATCGACTATGAGGTAAAGGCCAACTGGAAACTGATTATGCTGAACTACAACGAGTGCCTGCACTGTCCCATTCTGCATCCCGCGCTCAGTGCCATCACCGATTACCTGTCTGGTGAGAACGATCAGCCCCATCGCGGCTACATCGGTGGCTCTATGGAATTTCAGGCCGGCGCCCAGACCATGAGCAGAGACGGTAAGCTGCGGCGTGACTACCTTCCCGGACTCACCGCCGACGAACGCAACCGAGTTTATTACTACGCGATTTTTCCTAATCTGCTGCTAAGCCTCCATCCGGATTACATAATGACGCACACGCTGTGGCCGCGTGCCGTGGATCGTACTGATGTGATCTGCGAATGGCATTTCCACCCTGATGAAATGGCCAAGGCTGACTTCGAAGCCGACGATGCGGTTGAATTCTGGGACATTACCAACCGTGAAGACTGGGCCATTTCAGAGCTCTCACAGGCCGGAATCAAGTCCCGCGCCTATAAACCCGGCCCCTATTCCCGCTGCGAGGGGCTGCCCCACGCCTTCGACCAAATGGTGCTGGATCGCGAACGGCAGGGACTCAAGAAACCCGTCCGCTAAACGACTGCGCCGGCCGGTGCTGGGGGAAGGGAATCCATCCATGCCCCGATCAGGTGCTGGGTCAGTGTGAAATATTACCTCTTGTGATGCGTCATTCTGAAGGCCCGCGTTTTCACCAGCGGGCCGAAGGATCTCCCTCGCAACGGCTTTCCGGGCAGGGAAATCCGTCACAGACGGAAGAGAATGGTCGAAAATCCAAACTGACTCACTACCCCGATCAGGCTAAGTCGTCATTCAAGGGTTTTTTCCGCTATACTTATAAATGCCCTCAGAAGCAGCCGGGATCGTCTGCGGCGACAAGCAGCAAGAACGCCAGTATTGGCAGAGGCGCAAGGGTCGGAGAAGCCGACCAGGATCGTCTTAGAATTGTGCCCCCTCCTCTTAAGGTCCCGAGACAAGGAGACTACAATGAGAATTCAGATCCACGCATCCCGCTTTCTGTTATTTCTCGTTCTGCTCGTGTGTCTTAGTGGAATCTCAAGTTTTGCGCAGGACGGCAAACTCATCATTCATGTGAATCCCAAGCAGGCCTACATCTTCCTGGACGGGCACGCCGTCAGCGAAGCCAGCAAACACCACTCTCTACGCCTGAGCGCAGGCGACCACAAGATTGAGCTGGCCAACTACGGCTACAGCCCATCAACCCAAACCGTTACCATCGCCGCTGGCAAGACCAGCAAAATCGATGTGACCCTGTCACCGGTCGCCGGAACTGTTCCCGGACCCTTCGGCGCCATGACGATTGAGAAGGCTGATCGGGATGCGGTGCTGCTGAACGGGAAGACGCCCGACTACTTCGTCGGACACGGAGATGAATTCAATCACGATTGGTGGTGGAAGCAAGAGCTCGTGGTTCCACCCGGCACCTACCAGGTTTCAGTCTTGTCAGGTGACAAGGAAGCTTGGTCAGGCGCCGTCAATGTCCCTGCGAACCAGCGTGTGGTCATCGACATCCCCAAGGGAGTTCGCAAGACGGTGGCGTGGCCGCGTGGGGAAAAACTCAGCGCCATACCACGCTTCACGGTAGGCACGGCCAGCGCGACGGTCGCGGTTGCTAAGCCCACAGCGCAGTTATCCACCACTACCGCGCAACTCAACTGCGGAGATTCCTCACAGCTCAATTGGACATCTTCCGACGCAGCTAATATCGAGATCACTCCGGTCGGGCCAGTTGCGATGTCGGGCCAACAGGCCATCAAGCCCACGCAGACCACCACCTATAACCTGACCGCTACCGGTCCAGGCGGCACGGCAACTTCCAGCGCGACGGTCAATGTCAACAATGCCATCCAGGCCAATCTTGCGGTCTCGCCTGCCGAGGTCCACTACAAGCGCGTCGGGGATAAGGTCGTCGTCGACAACAGTCCGGTGTTGAACTGGACGGCGGCGAACGCCTCGACTGTATCGATTGACCCAATCGGTACGGTCAGTCCCAGCGGCAGCCAGAATTTGCCGGTCACTCCCACCAAAATGGGCGCCAATGAAAGCGTGACCTACACCCTCAACGCTACCAACCCTTGCGGCGGCGCCGAAACCAAAACCGCCACCCTGCAACTGGTGGAGACCGCTGTGCCTCCGGAAAAACTCTCGATGCGCAGTGTTTATTTCCCGACGGATCGTCCGCGATCGATCAAGTCAGACGCGGCTCTGCTCCCTAGCGAAAAGGACACACTCAAGTCGATTGCCGATGCCTTCAAGCAATATCTAGGGGGCAAGCCGGATGCCAAGCTGGTTCTCTCCGGACACGCCGATCAGCGTGGAACGCAAGCCTACAACCAACCGCTCTCCGAACGGCGTGCCGAGCTGGCCAAGCGCTTCCTGGTTGAGCAGGGGATCGCCGAAGCCAATCTCGACACTCAAGCATTCGGCAAGGAGCAGAACTTGAGCGCCGATCAGGTTAAGGAACTAGTGGAGCAGGATGCCAGCCTGAGCCCCGAAGACCGGGAAAACACTGTTAAGAAAATACAGACCATCGTGTTGGCCTATAACCGCCGGGTGGACATCACCTTGAGCACCACCGGGCAAGAGTCGGCTCGCGAGTATCCGTTCAAGTCGCAAGACTTCGCCAGGTTGGTTGACCGTAACGGTCCGGTGAAAACAAGCGGCGTGGAACTAGCAGCGCAAAAAGAGAAAGTCAAGAATTAAGAGACCTTCGAAACCAAGCCGGGCCTGCCAAGGCCCGGCTTTCTTATGTCTTCGAGGATGCGGCCCAGCGCTTGGCGTCGTTCGACATGGCGGCGAAGTCAGCTCGCGTCATGATCTTGTCGTTGCCGGCTTCCTTGCGGATCTCGTCCAGCAACCGTAGCGATTCGTGATAGTGATCCAAAGCCAGCGAATTGCTTCCGCTAAGACGTGACACCGTGGCCAGTAAATATTCTGCCCTCGTCTGTAGTGATCGCAGACCCAACTTTTCACTCCGGGTCTGGGCCCGCTCCAATTCCAGCCGGGCCTGCGGCAGAGCTTTGGTATTGACGAGAGCCTCACCCAAATCCAGCGAACACTGCACGGCCTCGTACTTGAGGCCCTGGCTTTCGGCTTGCTGCGCCAGATCCTTCAACGTGGAAATGGCGGCCGATGACCGTCCCTGCTGCAGATCGTTGCGTGCCAGGGCCAGCTTGCCCAGCAGAGTATTCTCCACGTCCTTGGCGCGAGTCGCCGCCTGCAGCGACTGTTCATATAGCTCCCGCGCCGCCTTGTAATCGCCACTATAAGAGGCGCTGTCTCCCTGGAAGCGCAGGAGTTGAGACGCCAGGCTGTCGTTCTTCAGTTCGCGCGCCAGCGCCAAGCCTTCATCCAGACTTGCTTTTGCTTCATCCCCGCGGCCCGCTTGCACCAGCGATTCTCCGTAGCCGCTCAGAATCTCACCCATCCAGTAACTGCGATCCTGCAAATCACGAAACGTCTTCAACGCTTCCTGCCGCGCGTTCAAGGCGGCGCCGTAGCGTCCCTGATAGGCGAATACACTGCCCATGTCATAGGAGGTGACGGCCGCGCCACGCTTGTCGCCAGTGCTGCGCCGCAGGTCCAGTGCCTTCAGATACTGCGACAAAGCTTCATCGTACTGACCCAGCTTGGTGTCGGTCGCAGCCAAATTGCGAATGGTTTCTGCAATGTCGTCCGGCACTTTCAGTTTTTCGCGAAGCTGTAGCGCCTGCTGATAATAGGTCAGGGCATCCTGATATTGGCCCTTCGAAAGGTACGAAGTGCCGATATTGTTCAGGATCATGGCCTGGCTGGACTCATCTGCCAGATCGCGGTTGCCTTGCAGCGCTTCCTTATATAACTTGAGCGCTTCGTCGGGTTGCGCTGCATCCTGGTAGAAGTTGGCCAGGTCGTTCAGCGTGTCCGCCACGCCGCGTTTGTCGCCGATCTCGCGCCGGATCTGTAACGCCTCCTTATAACTGGCGAGGGCCGCCTCTCGCTGGCCCATCATCACTTGCGCCTGCGCACTTTCGTTCAGGCTGACCGCGATGCCGCGCTTGTCGCCAATCTGCTTCTTGATCGCCATCGACTCTTGATAGTTACGCAAGGCTTCCTGGGGTTTGTCAGTGAGCCGGTAGGCCACGCCGATAGCCTGCAGAATGGCTGCTTTTTCTTCCTGGTTGTCGAGCTGAATGGCGAGCGTCAGAGCGCGGTTGAGAAAGTCCAGACCATTTTGCGGATTGCCGCTCTTGATCTCCACCCGGCCGCTGGCCAAAAGCGCATCCACATACTTCGGATCCTGCTCCAGCACCTTCGCCAGATGCAGCCGGGCATTGTCGAAATCGTTGGCGTCTTCATAGAGCGATGCCAGCGTAAATTGAACGTCCGGATCCTCGGGCGACACTTTCACAATATTCTGATAAGCGGAGATGGCTTTCTGGGTGTCGTTCTGAATGCGGGCGTTGCTGGCTTCGATCAAATACTTTTCCGATGTCGGCAACGGCGCGCTCAGTTCCACGGCGCGTCGAGAGTAGCGCTCGGCTTCATTGTCGTAACCCAGGTTGGCGTAGGTTTGCGCCAGCCGGGAAAACGCCAGCGCAAACTCCGAATCTTCCTGAGTGGCAGAATCAAATTTCTTTTGTGCCTCCAGATTATTGCCCTGGCGCACCAGTTCAATGCCCTGGTTGTAATCCCGCAAGGCCTCTGTAGATTTCGAAGAAGGGCGGAAGGCCTGTGCCTGCAGCTCTTTCACGATCTCCGGGGAGAGCGCGAGGTTCTCGCGGATGGACTGGGCCAAACGGTCGACCGCCGCCAGCAGATCCTTTTCTGACTGCGCCTCTGCCTTCAGAGTGGAGGTGCGTTCGCGCTTCAGATCTTGCAATGTGGCATCAATACGAATCTGATCGCCGACCTTGACGTACTCGCCCCACACCAGCGTCTGTGCATTGCTGAACTCCCCCAGTTGCCGCAGCATTTGCGGATCAAGCTGTGAACTCGGATTGAGGTGCAGGTCTCTCAGCACCTGGTGCAGGCGATCGGAGGAGACGGTGCGCAGGCTGGCCGATTGTCCCACGTCGGTGCTCAACATCTCGGCCAGACTGGATCCCAGCCAGTCCAGGCTGGCGTCTCCCGAAGCGTTGCGGAACGGCAGGATGGCCAGCGATGCCACCGGGCCATGCGCCTTCTTGCCGGTGTTGGGTAAGAGCCTGCCACGCAGCATCCATCCTGCAACTGCGACCACGATGGCAAGCACAACCGTCGCTACCTTCCAGACCGGAAGGGTTACTTTAGAGGTTGGGAACCGCGCCGAGATCAGCGACGCCGAGACCGGACGCTTCCCCTGCCAGGCATCGAGGTCATTCAGAATCTCCTGCACGGTCTGGTAGCGCAGAGTTAGGTCGCGCTCCAGACACTTGCCCACAATGTCGCTCAATGCCTTGGGAATCGCAGGATCCATCTCCACCGCGGGAATCGCTCGTTCCTGGCTGCGTTTGAGCAGACTGGCAATTGCGGTATCCGCTTTGTACGGAGTATTTCCCGTCAGCAACTCGAAGAACACCAACCCCAGCGCGAAAATGTCAGACCGCTGATCGAGTTCTTTGCCGATGGACTGCTCGGGCGACATGTATTCCATGGTTCCGACCAGGGCCCCGGTATTGGTCATGCCGTCCGATTCCACCGATCGCGCCAGCCCGAAATCCATCACCAGCGTGCGTCCCTGCAGATCACGCATGATGTTCTGCGGCTTCAAGTCGCGATGAATCACGTTAACGGTGTGCGCCGCGTAGAGCGCAAAGCATACCTGGCGGATCGTCTCCACCGCCTCTTCCGGGGTGAACTTGCCGCGCTCCATCAGCAGCCGCCGCAAGTCGGCTCCTTCAATGAACTCCATGGTGATGAACTTTACCCCGTCCGCATCCGCCAGATCGTAGATGCGGATCACGTTCTTGTGGGTCACTTGGTGGGAGAGCAGGAGCTCCTGCTTGAAGCGGGCCACAATCGCAGCGTTCGATGCCAGGTCCCGGCGAATCACTTTCAGCGCCACAAAGCGATCCAATTCGCGATCTTTGGCTTTGTACACCGCGCCCATGCCGCCTTCACCCAGAAGCTGCAATATCTCGTAACGTCCGCCGAGCACGTCGCCGATCTCGAGGATGGCAGCACTCACGAACATGCCGGCGGGAGTTCGAGTGGACGGGGCGGGCGTGCGCACCACGTCGATCAAGGTGGCATCGAGATCGACCATGGTGGCGTCAGGATCGTAAGGCGGGAGACTTCCGGGAGCTGGATTTAGCGGGACACCACTGGAAGAACTCTCGCCCTTGACGGGCGCGCGCAAGCCCCGCGAATCTCCATTTGGAGCATCATCGCGCGGGGTTTTCGGTCCCTCCATGTGGTCACCCGATCAGCCGTGCAGACTGCGAAAATCAAATTACTTCACCCAGCCAAACTCATGCTTCTAAAGCTGAAAGTATATACCTCTAGGCTGGCTGAGGGAGGGGGAAACCCATTGTACTCGCCCTCCAAGCCACTTGCCTACAGCGAAATATCTGCTGTTGGCGTGCCATTCCCCCTTTTCCATTTCGGTAACGCTCGACAAAGATATTTCACCAACAACCGCATGGTTTCCGAGTTGCCGACGATGCGCCCAGGATGCAACGGAACCACGGACCAGGGCTTTTAACAGGATCATTTCACAGACAGAACTCTTTCTCACTGGGTAAGCTACAATTTCCAGTGGGTATGGTGTTGTCTGCAGGTGTTTTTGCGCTCTCAAATTAAGGAGGCCTCCAGTGGTACGCCTATCGTGTTACACCTTGGTAGCCCTGTTCTGTTTGTCCAGCCTTGCGTCCGCCGACTTGAAGATCACGACCCGCACCACGATGATGGGACACACGACGGAGAGTACGGTGTACATCAAGGGGCCACGTCAGCGCACCGAGATGAGTTTCGGAGGCCACGGCACGGTCACGATCAATCAGTGTGATCAGAAGCGTCTGATTACCATCAACGGCAACCAATGCATGGTGATGTCGATGGGGGGCGGCGAGACCTCTTGTCCAACGATGCCCAATCTGGCAGCGATGGCACGGGGGGGAGCTGCGGGCGAGGCTGCGGCTCCGCGCAAAGGTGGCGTTTTGACTATCACCCGCACCGCCAACGATACCGGCGAGCGTCAGGACATGCTCGGCTACAAGGCACGGCACATCAAGACTTCCATGGCCATGGAGTCCAGTCCCGATGCTTGCAATCAATCTCACATGAAGATGGAAATCGATGGCTGGTACGCCGATCTGTCGGCGGAGTTTTCCTGTGCCGACGAGTCGTACCGTGGTTTGGCCTGTGGTGGGGGTAAGGCCAGCCGTGGGTGCAGCGACCGGATTGTGATAAAGGGCGGGGGAAGTTCCCCGCAGGGTTATCCGCTGAAGCAGACTACTACCATCGTTTCAGACCAGGGAACGTTTACCACCACCACCGAGGTGGTGGAAGTGACCAACGCCTCATTGGATGCACCGTTGTTCGAGATGCCATCGGGCTGCCGGGTCATGGACATGTCGGCCATGACCGGTGGCGCCGCGACGCCGGCATCGGAGCCGGCCCCTGAAGCAGCGCCCGCTCCCGCTGCGGCTCCTCCAGCGGCCCAGCCGGCTGCTGCTCCCGCGCCCTCGGTCCCGCCCAAGGCGGCCGGGGTAGTACGCATTGGTGTTGTCAAGATCAAGGACATGAGCGGGCAAGGACTGCCCACTGACAACTTGCGAGTCAACCTGATGAGCGAGTTTGCCCGCCAGCAAATGGATCCCGTACCGCTGGACGCCGAATCGCCCCAACCAGATGTGGAGGCCGAAGCTCGTGCCAAGCAATGTGACTATTTCGTTTTCACCGTTTCCACGCAAGTGACAGAACCCGGCAGCGCCGGCCTATCGCCGTCCTCGCTGCCGAAAGGAGTGAAACTCGATCCCGCCAAGTTTCAGGCCTTGAGCGCTGTGACCCTATATAAAGTGGGGAAGCCGCTCCCAGAGATCAAAGACCTGGCCTTGCCAGCCGATGCCGCTCAGTTCAATGTCGATGCCGTCATGGCGACCTTTGTCCAGGAGTCGGACAGGATCGCCCAGCAGATTGCCGACGATGCGCATCCTAAGCCGAGTTCGAAAGGGGCGAAGGCTGCGGCGAAGCCTGGCGCAAAGACAACCAAGCCGAACTGAGTCCTCCGTTGTGTGGTTTCGGCGTTCTTCGAATCGTGTAATAGTTTTGTAATGTGCTTGCCATCACCGCAAAAAACTTCTCCGAGGGGTAGGCTCCAAATAGAAGCCTATGGAAATTCACCCAAAGGGAAGTTCTGCACGCATCTTGCTGAGTTCGGTCTTCGGGCCCTACGCGCAAGACGACGAATTTGGCAGCCGCTCCATCAATCCCATGGAGCTCTACCACAATCAGGTCACCCGCGCCCAAGGCAGCTTCTCGCTGCGCATGTTCCATCGCTCCTGGGGCATCATGCTGATTCAGGAAAATATATCCGCACCTTGCAGCCTGCTGGATTTTCCTACCCGCGAGGCCTTTGCTCGGGAATTAATCACCAACCACTATGACGTCGTGGGTATCTCTTCCATCATCGTGAACGTTTTGAAGGTCCGGGAGATGTGCCGAATGGCGCGAGAACTATCGCCGAATTCCGTGATCGTGGTGGGCGGACACGTAGCTGCCATTCCCGGCCTGGAGCGGATGATTGATGCCGATCACATTGTGCGCGGGGAAGGGATCTCCTGGATGCGCCGTTATCTTGGAGAAGACGAGCACGCGCCGATCAATCACCCGGCTATTGTTTCCGGTCTCGAGACCCGCATCATGGGGGTGCGCCTGCCACAGCGAAAGGGCGGGACGGCAGCGACCATTATTCCGTCGGTGGGCTGCCCCATGGGCTGCAACTTCTGTACCACCTCTGCTTTTTTTGGCGGCAAAGGAAAGTTTGTCAACTTCTACCAGACCGGCGACGAATTATTCGATGTGATGTGCGGGATCGAATCTGAGCTCAAAGTGCATTCCTTCTTTGTGATGGATGAGAACTTCCTGCTACACCGTTCGCGCGCCATGCGCTTGCTGGAGCGTATGAAAGAGGCCGCCAAGAGCTGGGAGCTTTCGGTTTTTGCTTCCGCGAATGCCATTCGCAAATACACCATGCTGGAACTGGTCGAACTGGGCATTTCCTGGGTGTGGATGGGGTTGGAATCTCCCAAGTCCAGCTACACCAAGTTACAGCGTACCGACATTGGGCAACTCACGCGGCAACTGCGCCAACACGGTATACGAGTGCAGGGATCGACGATCATCGGACTGGAACACCACACCCCGGACAACATCGTCGGGGAAATCGAATCGGCAGTCGGCTACCAGACTGACTTTCACCAATTCATGCTCTACACGCCAGTTCCCGGTACGCCGCTTCATCAAGAGATGGCCGAACAGGGCCGTTTACTGACGGGCGTTGACTTCGCCGACATCCATGGGCAGTACAAATTCAATTTCCAGCACGGTGCAATTTCCCGCGAAGATTCAAAGCGGTTTCTGGATTGGGCGTTCTGGCGCGACTTCGAGCGTAATGGGCCGAGTCTTTATCGCATGTGCCAGACCATGCTTCAGGGCTGGCAGCGCTATAAGGACTACCCCGATCCGCGTGTACGGGAGCGGTTTGCGCGAGAAATGAAGAAGCTCAGCAGCGCTTACAACGCGGCGTTGTGGGTAATGGAGCGAGAATTCAAGAAAGTCAATCGCAGCGTGAGTGAGCAGATCCACAAGCTCCGCCGTGAAGTCGAGAAGGAGTTCCCCGTCATCGCGCGCTTCACCGCCGCTGCGCTGGGCCCTGTCTTGTTGTGGTCCACACGCCGGGAGGAGAAGCGGTTGGCGTCAGGGCGCACTTACGAGCCCCCCACCTTCGTCGAGCGCCGCAATTGGATTTCAGCTTCGTAGCCCTTTTGCCGGTTGGCTCCTATCGCCAACCCATGGGTTAGCAACCAGAAGAAAAGCCACCCGTGGGTGGCTTTTTCTTTCATCTGCCAATGATTACTTGCCGAGCGTGTAGGTGCCCGTGCAATCCCAGGTTGCGCCCCCGGCGCCATCACCCTTGCCGGCGCAGGTGCCTTCACCTTTGAGCGCGGCAAATTTCCCAGTGCCGCCCATCATGGTCCACTTGTTGCCCCCGGAGACAAATTGTCCATCCTTCAACACGCCCTTGCCCGAGTTGGAATAGTGATAGTAAATTTTGTCGCCATTTTCCGCAGTCACCACGAACACCCCATGCCACGTGGTCGTGTTTCCCGTCGTTTCGTTGAATTGCGTCCCGACTCCTTCTTTCTCATTCACGCCGCCGACCTCGCCTTTGGCGGCAGTGCAGGTCGTCTTGGTGACCGCATAGGTATGATTCGCCTTGTCGCCCACATCGATGCTGTGTGCGTCTGACGGCTTGGGACAATTCCATTGCGACGACGACTTCTGCTGCGCCAGCGACCACGATGCCAGCAGCAACAGCGAGCAGCCAATCAACCATAAATTACGCATGTTCTCATCTCCTTTGAGTTTGAAGTCAACCTAAGACCCTGGATCGGATCTACTGAAATGCCTTTTGCAGGATCACCCGACGTACGCAAAACGCCTCACTCTTTTCCAGGCGGGAAAGCCAGATGTCTGCGAATGGATACCCTGAACTGTATGCCTTTGACAAGACAAGTCAAGAAAAATCCGTAGGCTCTGTTTTCTTCAGAAAGCCAGTGCCCCAGGAAAATATCAAGAGAAGCCACTGTTGTATCCCGTGTCCCTTGTCCTGTTCCTCCCAGCTTCTAAGCCCAAATCTCGCTGCTGCGCTGGCTAAAGTGCACACTCCATTCACGTCTTATCCCCTGGAAGTAGGCCGAAAGGCTCTTTTCTAATATTGGGTCGGCAGGCTAGGATGTTGGGCGCCTGACGCGGGCGAGTGACCAAAAACCCACGCCAACATCCGATCGAAGGGCATAGAAAATCTGGAAGGACACAACGACAATGACTCGAATTCCAAGGATACTTGCAGCGGTAACTTTGGGCGCCCTGCTTCTGTCGGTTTGCGGAGCCAGCGCCTTTGCGGCAACTCATTATTATGTCGTGACTGACGATGACAACGCAGTTAGCAACAGCGTCTCCGTATATGAGGTAGCGGGAATTTCGCTGACCCACTTGACCACGGTGCCGACCGGCGGAACCGGCCTCGGAGGGGGATATTTTGCTGAAGTCCATCAATCCGTTGCCAAGGACGGTTCCAACACCTGCGTTTTCGCAGCAGACGCGGGTTCCGGGGACATTGCGGGGATGAAGGTGATCGGCGCAAGCCCTTATCTGCAAGTGGTGGGTAACTATGTTTCCCCGGATGGTGACCAGGGCAACTTGGATGGAATTGGGATCACGATATCGGGCAGCTACCTCTATGCGAATTACACGGCCACCCCCAGCATTGGCGTGTGGAAGATTAATCCTGGATGCACGTTGGTTTTTGTGACCCACCTAACCGGTACCAGCGGACTCGCTGGAGGAATAATCGACGGTATGACGGCCACGCCGAACGGAAAGTATCTGGTGGCGGCATACGGAGATGGCTCGGTGGGTTCTTATGCGATTGGCGGAGGCAACATCTCCCTGATTGGACAGGAAATCATTGCGGGGAATGGCGTCGGAGCGGGAGCCTATGCGGGAAGCGTGGTGATTTCCACGAACGGAAACTGGGCAATTTTCGGGGATTTCTCGCCCTCAAATACCACCCAGCTGGACGTGGCTGCCATCGCCTCCAATGGTGTGTTGGCTCCAACCACCACCTACGGCGGTACCGGAAGTCTGGGGCCTGGTGTGGACACCAATGGCATCCAACTCAGCCCTAACAACAAATTCATCTACGTTGTGGATACTGAGTCCGGACAGGAAACCACGGTGTCATTTAACTCCACAACCGGAGCTGTCTCTTACCCCAATGCCTGCCTGACCAATCTGAACGGTTACAATTCCATCTGGTCCTTTGCGTCGCAGGTGGCGGTCGCCACGACTTCGGGAGCTGGCGGCGGGCTTTACATCTCGGAATCCTTCCTCAATGGCGACTCCTATATCGCGCTTCTTCAGGTGAATTCCACCACCGGCTGCGCCACCGAGGAGCCAAACTCCCCAGTGGTGGACACTGCTTCGCCAAACCTGGAGTCGATTACTTCCTACTCGCACTAAAGATGACGATTCGACTTGGGCGCGGCGGTCTGCCGCGCCCAGTCTCTTCACCCAGATTTCGCTGGAACCCTTCAACATCCCCAGAAATCCCTCAGCCTCGCCACAGCAGTCGCTCACCAAAGCGATTTCGGCATAAGATAGTAACGTTTCAGCCCGCATCTCACATCGCGTATTGGGGGAGCAATGGTGTTCGCGCAAAACTCTGGCAGCAAGCAATCGCCTGTGGCACTTCGGCCCCTTGACCGCTTGACGCTCGCATTGATTGGGGTGGGAGTGATTTTTGCTTCACTCGGCCTGGGCGAAGCCGTGTATCGATTAACGTTCCTCGATTTTGATGGAGCCACGGATCGTCTTCCCATCGAGATGTTGTTCGGGCTGGCGTTCGCCTGGATGACTACGAAACTGGCTCGAAGAATTTATCAATATCGAATGGAGATTTCTGCGAGAATCAAGTTGATCCGGGATCGCCACTACAAGATTCGCCATGCGGCAGAAGCCATCGCGCCTCTGTCCTATCCCAGCAATCAGCAGGCGATCCGGGTGATTCGTGAAGAACTGGATCGAATTGAGTGGGCGTTGACCGACATACCTCGGTAGGCGCATGCAGTGAAGTCGCGGTTTGCGAGGAAACTCCATGGCTAGTCGATGGTTGCAATTCGCTTTCCTGCTGATACTCTTGGTCGCTTCGCCACTGTTTGCCAGCGGCCCTACCGGCACCGTCACCGGCACAATCACCGACCCCTCCGGCGCCGTCGTCCCCAAGGCACGGGTGGTGGTGCGCAACGAGGAGACCAACGCGACCCGCGATGCCGAGAGCAATGAAGACGGCGACTACACCGTCGCGCTTCTGCCCCCGGGCCGCTATTCCGTCACCGGGGAGAGCAAAGGTTTCCGTCGCAGTGTTTTGCGCGGCGTCAGTGTCGATGTGGATCAGACGGTACGCGTCGATTTCGCACTCCGGGTTGGCGGGATCAGCGAGGAAGTGATCGTCACCGATACTCCTCCCATCGTGCAGACTGACACCTCCACCCTGGGTCAGGTCGTCAATGATCGCCTGGTTCAAGACCTGCCACTGAACGAGCGCAATTTCCTGTCCTTCGCGTTGCTGGTGCCGGGGAGTCAATTGCCCGCGGAAGGCTCGCAAAATTCCACGCAAGGTGGTTCCCTCAGCGTTAACGGTGCACGCGAGCAGTCGAACAACTTCCTGCTCGACGGGGTAGACAACAACGACCCCTACATCAACCAGTATGTCGCTCTGCCTTCCATCGACGCCATTCAGGAATTCAAGGTGCAGTCCAGCGATTACTCGGCCGAGTTCGGCCACGCCAGCGGCGCCCAGATCAACGTCATTTTGAAGAGCGGTACCAACCAGTTCCACGGCACCCTTTTCGAGTTCTTCCGCAACCGGCAGATGGACGCCAAGAATTACTTCGACCTTCCCGGTTGCACCGCCAACTCGGTACCCGGCACCTGTGGCGCGATTCCGCGCTTCGATCGCAACCAATTCGGGGGAACTCTGGGTGGACCCCTGCGCAAGGACAAGACCTTTTTCTTTCTGTCGTATGAGGGCCTGCGTTTGCGGCAGGCGACCACGCGGGAAGCTACCGTGCCCTCAACTCTGCAATGGCAGCAGGCTTCGGGCTTGGCACAGACTCTGTTTGGGTGCCCGCTAAACCCGTCCTGCCAGATCGGCCAGAATGTGTTCAACCTCTATCCCACAGCCAATGTTGGCTCCGATCTCGCTAACTCGAACACCTTCCTTTCTTCTCCGGTCATCCGCAACACCGAGAATTTGGTCACGGTCAAGGTGGACGAACATGCCAGTGCCGTCGATACTGTGTCGCTCCATTACTCGCTGGCAGAGGAAAGTCTCTTTAGTCCTTTCGATCCCGTCAATGCCTTTACTTCGCTGCCCGGGTACGGCAGCTTCACTCTGAATCATGGCCAGAACGCCGGAATCGAATGGACGCGCGTGTTTCGCTCCAGCGTGGTCAACGAACTTCGCCTGGGATTTATTCGCATGCGCTCCACCGTGCTACAGCAGAATCATGGCGATGACATCGAAACCCAGTTGGGCTTTCCCAACGTCCTAACCAACCCGGTTGACCTCGGAGCCCCCAACATCAGCTTGATTGGCTTCGACGGCATTGGCGAGCCCATCAACTATCCCCAAGACCGTCACGATACCACCCTGCAACTTTCCGATAACGTGGCCTGGACGGTGGGCCGCAACCAGTTCAAGATCGGGGCGGATTTCCGTCACGTTCGCATCGACGACTATCTCGACTTCCTGGCACGGGGAGACTGGGAATTTCTGGGGCAGACAGCCGCCGGCATCCTGGGCCAATTCGGCGACCCCACTCCCTGCAGCGGAGCTCCCCCCGATGACCTTTCGACCTGCTCTCTTGCCCAGTTGCTGGGCGGGGTTCCGGATTTCGCTCTCGCGGTGAGCGGCAACACTTACAACAGTCTGCGAAGCCACGGCATCAGCACTTACGTTCAGGACGATATCCACGTCATCCCGCGCTTTCTGCTCAACGTTGGCTTGCGCTATGAATTCAACAGCCCGCCGGTCGAGGCCCTGAATCGCTTCAGCGTTCCTGATCTCGTTCCCTGTCCTGAGCCCTGCGCTGCCACCCCGCACTTTACCGTAGCCGGGACAGATGGAATCCCTCGCGCTACCTACAACCCTACTTACAGAGATATCGCCCCACGGATTGGAATTGCATGGCGGCCGTTGAAATCAGAACGCTGGGTGGTCCGCTCCGCCTACGGCATCTTCTACGACGTCCCCATTTCCAACATCAACATTCTTCCTCGTATCAATCCGCCGTTCTACAACCTGGCCTTGTTTCCCCAAAACCCCACCAATTGTCCGGGTGGTTTGTGCACGGTTCAAGACATCCTCAGCCAGACCGGTCAGCAGTCGGGTGTGGTCCAGGGCAACATGATCTCTCCAAATTTCCGCGACGGATACATGCAGCAGTGGAACGCCGATCTCCAGTATGAAGTGGGGCCAAACTGGATGATCGACCTCGCTTACGTCGGTTCCAAGGGTACCCATTTGTCGAACGTGATTGATCAGAACCAGTCGAACCCCCTGACCGGTCCGCCATTCGGCCAGTTTTCTTCGGTACTGACCGTGGAATCAAACGCCAGCAGCTCCTACCAGTCCATGCAATTCCGCTCGGAGAGACGTATGAGCCATGGGCTGACCTTCCTGGCTGCTTACACCTTCTCCAAGTCGATTGATGACATTTCCTCGATCTTCGGGGGAAGCGTAGGATCCGGCTTGCCGCAGAACTCACAGAATCTTAGCGGCGACCGCGGCCTTTCCGACTTCAATGCAACCCACCGCTTATCTCTGAGCTTCGTCTACGATGTGCCGTTCCGCCGCATCTGGGCCCAGGGTCCGGACTGGAGCCGGAGACTGCTGGATAACTGGCAGGCTGGAGGAATTCTCACGGCCCAGTCGGGATCGCCCTTTACCGTGGTCCTGACGGGAGCTCCGGCCGCCTCCGCCGCGGCTTTCGGCAACCCAGAGCGCCCCGACCTGGTGGGAAATCCCAACCGAGGCGGACCCGTGGCAGGGAACCCAACTTGCCAGGCCCCTGCTCAGGTGGGGACGCCACAGAACTGGTTTAACCAGTGTGCATTTGCTCAACCTGCCGCCGAACCCTTTGGCCCGGCTTTTGGTACGGAGGGACGCAACATTCTCACTGGTCCGGGCTATACCAATCTCGATTTCTCGTTGGCAAAGAGTATTCCGCTTCGCGGCGAAAGCCATCGCCTGCAGCTGCGCGGTGAGTTCTTTAATTTACTGAACCATCCTAATTTCGACATTCCGAATCATACGTTCGACTTGACGACCTGTGCGCAGAACAACACCCTGCTCTGCCCAGCCGGGAATTATGGCTCCATCCTCTCGGCCAATGCCTATGGCAATAAACCGCCGCGACAAATTCAGGTAAGCGTCAAATACATCTTCTGATATCGAGCGGTGCGCTGTGATCTTCGCCCATCGCAACGTCTAATCCGTAGACGACAGAGTGGGCATTCACTGAAACGGTATGATCGAGCCGCAAGCTGGATACCGCGGCAAATAACAGGCCTCTCCTCATTATCGGGGTGGCGAACGAAATTGCAGAGCCGGCCTTCACTTGGCCGACATCACGAGCAACAGCACCACGAGCATCGCCATCACCAAGGTCGTGATCAGCGAAACCGTGCCATGCAACGGGTGGCTGTGGAAGTAGCCTCCGTCGTGGGTTCTGAAATGTAGCATGGTTCTCATGGAGGCCTCCTCGCAGGTTGAACACCATTCCTGGCAGGATTGCGGCAATATCACTCGCAGTCCAGTTCTCCGTGGACAGGCGGCAGTCGAATAGCTCAGCTCTTCTTGCCGGTTACGGCAAAGAACTCAGCTGCTTCCTGCTCCACATTTTTGCTGCCGCAGTGCGGGCAACGGATCCCTTCTTTGTCGTGCTCCGTCAGGGTAAGGACCGTCTCAAAGGATTTCTTGCAGTCGTTGCAGATGTAGTCGTATACGGGCATCGGGACACCTCAAGACAAAGTTTGTGCGGCACTACAGCAGAGCAGAAACCAGAAATACCGTGCACACCTGGCATGATCTCATCTTGCTAGTCCGTCATAACACCTTGTACCTACATATTTCCGTGCCGCGGATCACCATATCTGGTGACATCACTCACCTCCATCCCTAGGCGGCACCGCTAAGCCCATTTTCTGCTGTATCAGGATTTTGTTAGAGACTCCTGGATGATAGGTGGCTGGCTGCGCTATAATCTATGCATGGTTCGCTGGCTGGCAGTTGCGGCCCTGGGCGCGGGGTTGATCGTGACCCCACTTTGGGGGCAACGGCGCGGCGGAGGCGCCGGAGGCTTCGGCGGCCATGCTGGATTTGCCCCCCACGGTGCATTTGCCGGCCGTGGCGGAATGGCCGTCAGCCGTGGATTTGGTTCTTCAAGCTCTTTTCGCGGTTCTCACTTCGGTGGCGGATTTGGTCAGCCGTTCTTCCACCATCCCCACTTCGTCACCCGCAGGCGATATTTCGGGTACGGCGGCTATTACGGATATCCATACTATGGGTACCCCTCCTATTACGACGACTCTAGCTACTACCCGTCTTACAATGACGCAGAAGATAGTGGATACGCTCCAGGTCAGGGAGATCAGCAGCAACAAGCGGAAATCGACCGTCTCGAAAACGAGGTTGATCGCCTTCGGCAGGAGCGCTCCTCTGCGGCCATATCCCAGACTCCCTCTAAGACGGACCTGCACTCCTTGACCGAACTTGTCTTCCAGGACAAACACACCCAGGAAGTGCAGAACTACGCTATCGTGGGCCAGACATTTTGGATTTTCGACAGCCAGCAGACCCGGAAAGTTCCGCTTTCTGAGTTGGATGTCCCGGCCACCATCAAAGCTAATGATGCACGGGGCGTAGATTTTCAAGTACCCCGATAGTCTCCTGTGTTGCCCCAGAGTTGAGAGGCTCGTGCCTGCAGAATGTGACACCGGCAGCAATTCCAGCCCGGATGGTGAAACTCGCTCTCGCAATTGTGGCCTGGAACATTACGAATGTCTGCGTGGATTGGATATGGGGACCATCACTCCAGAGTCGCGTGATCCGATCTGACTCTTCAACACCAACGCCTGCGGTGTTCCCCAGGTTATTCCACCAGTTCGGGAACTTCGTAGCAGCGCTTGACGCTGGGGTCCCACAACGAGCGTTGCCGGATTGGGCAATACACCCGATGAGCACAGATGCGGCACGTAGGCTTCATCGCTTGGCGCGCAAATACCAGACCAAGCGCGCCGTAAAATGCACCCAGTGCGTAGAGCCAATGGGGGAGGGAGATCATGGCGCCGTCCTCTCAGCGTGAGTCTCCTCCCAAATAACACACCGGTCTGTGACCTACGTCACACCACCATGTGCGCCAAAAGAAAAATGCGAAGCGCTCTACGCGCGAAATGTTTCCGCAGGACTACGCTTTCCCTAAATACTTTCCAACTATAGTGGCGCAGGCTTCGGCAAAGTCCTGTTCCGGTTTCGTGAACGTGCCGGCAAAATAGCTCTCGATATCGAGTTCAGCCGCGAGCTTGCTCTTCACGAAAATGGGGACAACGATTTCGCACTTCACCAGCGGCGATCCCGAAAGATACCGCGGATCTGTAGAGACGTCATGCACTACTACGATCTGCCCGCTGCTGGCCGCGGCCCCACAGAGTCCCGCGTTGAGGGGAATACGGGCATTGGGGGTAAAGCTGCCCACAAAGGGTCCGACCAGCAAAATACCGGGGTCTGCCGGGTCGAGGAGATAAAACCCCACCCAGTTATAGCGCGTCATCTTTTCGTGCAGACGTTTCGCGATACGCTCCATGAGGGAATTGGCCGTCGGAGCGGTCAGCGCAAAGTCCTGAAATTCCCGGAGAAGCTCTTCATGCACCTGCATCAGGTTCGGCCCTCGTGCTCAGCGTCAGGAGGCTTAGGTGGCACTCAAGCTTCACCTCCGTTCCCATATTAGTCTACGCGGAGAGGGCGTGTTCCAGAAGGGGCGGTGTCTGGGCGTGAAACATCGTTTCGCGGCCGATGGCGTCAAAAGTCGTGCGTGAGCCCAATCACAATGACGAATTATGGTTGCTGCGGAACCGGTTTCTGCCCAGCATTTCCAGCCGCGCCGCTGCATGGACTGCCATGCTGCGTACCGCTTCCACTGCCCGCCCGCTGTTGCCGGCAGCTCCGCAAAGCTTCTAGTTGCTGAGAACCCGCCAGAGCCCCCATCTGCTGATAGGCTTCCTGACGCAATTGGCTGACCTTTTGTTGCTTTTGCTGGGGCGTGAGTGAGCTGTCGCTGCACACGGACTCCACCTGGCTGTGCATGGTCTGGTGAATCTCTCGGATCTGGGGCATGACTGACGATGGAATGCCGGCTTGCTTCCAGCAGGACTGAGCAGAACGCCTGCCGGTGGGAGCACTCGGGGGCTGAGGACTGGCGCTGGTCTGCGCCCATAAAGCACCAACGCTCATTGCACTGGACAGAACAACTGTGAGGCCGAGCCGCTTCAGCATGGTCATGAAAACCCCCTTGCAGAGCACGAACCCCATCGTAGCAAGAAAGTTGTTTCGACCAACATTGCCTCGCGGTTACTTTCGGCTCGGGCCGCAGTTCCGGAAGGTCATGCCCGAGCGGACCTAGGGGGCTGTTGAAAAAACTCCCATCTAAATTGCGGGGTAGGGGATGCCTAGAAAACTGAGAAGTCATTTGTCGCATCCGACAGCTACTTCGGATGCGATTGTTCCATGTTGGAAACGCTGTACCAGACCATTCTCCACCCTCCATCGCTTTGGCGTTTGAACTCCGCCATGAAGATCGTCTTATGGGTCATCAGCACGCCGGCATGACCGTGGTCTTCGTTATATGTGCCACGGTAGACTGCCAGGTCTCCACCGCTCGCAACATCGACAGTCTCGTCGATGAGACTGACTTTCCAAAGCGGGTCGTGGGCAAAGCCCGTCTTGAAGGCTTCTCGGTCGGTTTCGGCCCCAACGGTTGGGGGGCTGCCGCATTGCATGGAGACGATATTCGGGGCGTCGTACGCGGTTGCCTTAACCGCATCGTGGGCATTGATCCCAGCGACGAGTTGAGCGACGTCCGCCTTGATTGTTTCAGTGACCGTCGCCGTATCAACCGGCACGGCTGCTGTCGATGACGCAGTCCCAGCAACAGCGAAGGCAAGCAGAAGTAAAATTGGTTTCGAGTATGCAGAAAGGTTCATTAAACGTCTCCCGTTTCGCCTGTCCGCGGTTCGGATGGCAGCGCTTAGGCTAATCCAGACTTTCTCTTGAAGTCCACTGGGCTCTGTAGCCCTGTCGAAGCTTTGTCCGGAAGGTTGTTAAAGAACCACTGCAATTGCACAGTGGAGTCGTGATAAGAAGCAGGGATGCGAGGAGACGATCAGCAAGCTGGCTGGTGGAGAAGCCGTTCGGATGGCTGAAACAGATCGGGCCCCTGAAGAAGGTGAAACTGCGCGGACTGGCGAAGGTGGACTGGTTGTTCGTGTTCAGCTGCGCGGCCTTCAACCTGATCCGGATCCCGAAACTGCGAGCGCAGAGCGCGTGACGAAGCAACGGACCCAACCTTCGGTTGCCAGGCGGGCATCGGGGGTAGATCGGAAGCCCCAACCACAAAACTCTGTCTGAGCGTGCGCTTCCTAGAATGATCCACACGCTGCGTGAAGGGTATTTTCAACAAGCTCCTAGAGCAGCATCCCGGCAATGGATGCCGAGATCAGATTCGCCATGGTTCCGGCCAGCATGGCGCGGAAGCCGAGACGCGCCAGTTCGCCTCGCTGGTTAGGCGCGAGCGCCGCGATCCCGCCGATTTGAATTCCAATCGAACTCAAGTTGGCGAAGCCGCACAGCGCGAAGGTGGCAATGGTGAACGATCTCGGGTCAAGCGCCGCTCGTTGCGGTCCCAGCTGCGAGAAAGCAATCACTTCGTTGAGCGCCATGCGGGTTCCCAACAGATTGCCGATCGCCGTGCAATCGCGCCACGGGACTCCGATAATCCAGGCCACGGGAGCAAAGAGAGTTCCCAGGATCTTTTCCAGGCTGGCAGGAAACCAGGTCATGCCGAAATGCGTCAACCCGTTGTGAATGCCACCCAATATGCCGTTGGTGAGCGCAATGAGTGCCAGAAAGGAAATGAGCATGGCAGCGATGTTGAGCGCCAGATGCAAACCATCGGTCGTGCCCCGAGCGATGGCGCCCAGCAAGTTCTCTTTCTTCTCCGTATCCACTTCTTCTTCGCTCATCACCACCCGACCCGCGGTCTTGGGCTGCTCCGTTTCCGGCACCAGCATCTTGGCCATGAGGATCGTACCTGGCGCCGTCATAATTACCGCACTCAGCAGATGCTTGGGCTCAACTCCGAATGCGATGTAAGCCGCCATGATGCCACCAGAGACGTGGGCCATGCCGCTGGTCATCACCGTCATGAGTTCCGAACGCGTAAGCTCCGGCAGGAACGGCCGAATGGTCAGCGGAGCTTCGGTCTGACCCATGAATATGCTGGCCGCGACGTTCAGCGATTCGGCGCCACTCGCTCCCATGAACCGGGTCATGACCCGGGCCGCTTGTTTGACGATGAACTGCATCACCCCGTAGTGATAAAGAACGGCGAAAAATGCCGCGATAAAAATAACCGTGGGGAGAACCTGAAAAGCGAAATAGAAACCGAGATGCGAGCCTTGTTTCCCGAGATCGCCGAAGACGAATGATGAGCCGGCGAACGCATAGCTGAGGAGCTGGTTGACTGCGTCGCCGGCCTTCTGAAAAATGACCCGGCCGGCTTCCACCTTCAGTACAAATACCGCGAAAGCCAACTGCAATCCCAGGCCCCAGGCCACCGTCTTGCCGCGAATGGCGCGTCGATTGGTGGAGAAAATGAACGCTGCCAGCAGCATGGCGGCAACTCCGAGAATACCGGTCCAACGGCCCATTCAGTTCTCCTCTCCCGGTCCTTTAATGACCCGATGCAGAGGGTAACATGAAGCGGGCTTGGACAAACGGGTCGCGCTGTCGACCGCTTCGACGAGCTAAGGCATTCCCTGACCTCCGGTTCCCGACACTTAACGGTTCGGATGCTCGGGGGCCACAGCCTGCTGGTGCACGCCAGGCAAACGTCCTATGATTCTGTTGTTGGCCAGTTCAGGGATGCCTATACCCGGCATGTTCAGAGCGATGAATCTGCGAAGCGTAGTGCTGATCATCGTTCTGGGACTCGGAGTTCTGGGATTCGTCGCCCCCCAGTCCACTGCCCAGGCGGCTCTATCGTCGGAAAGTGGACAGTGCCCCGCAGACAGTTCGGCTCACGCCCAACCCGCTGGAGCCCATCGACACTGTGTCAAACTCACGTGGCGTGCAAGCGTGCCCGCCAGCAAGTTGTCTCGCGACGCAGTCACCGGCTACAACGTGTACCGCAGCGAGACGCCACACGACCCCGAGGCTAAGCAGATCAACACGAAGATTATTACAGGCACTACCTACACTGACACCGACGTTAAACTTGGGACCGTCTATTTCTACGTGGTTCGGGGACTGTCCAAGATGGCAAAAAGCGACCCCTCAAACGAGGCCCGGGCGGAGATTCCGCCGCAATGACTAAGTTCACTGCTCCGTTGAGTTTCTTTTTGTTGTGTGGGATTTCCCTTTTGGCGGAGTGGCGCGCCCTGGCTGCCACTTTCTTTTTGGCGGCGGACCGGGAAGAGTATACCCACATCCTCCTGGTTCTGCCCATCGTTGCGGCTCTGACTTTTCTCGACCGGCAACTGCTCCTATCCTCGCCCAAGCCGGGGTTGTGGTGGGGATCTGGCTTTTGCCTGGCATCCGCAGCGGTCGCTGCGCTGGCAAAATGGACAGGCGCATTTCAGCCTGACACGCGACTCGCTCTGGCCATGCTGGCGGTGGTGGGCTGGTGGATCGGAGCGTTTATTCTGTGCTTTGGGCCGAGCCTCGCGCGAGCATTCTTGTTTCCTCTGGGTTTCTTGTTATGGCTGGTGCCAATTCCTTCGTCCCTCCTGGCCCACATCATTACGTTCCTGCAACAATGGTCGGCTTACACCGCCCAGCTTTTGTTTACTGCTGTGGGTGTGCCGGTATCGCAAGACGGTTTTTTTCTGACCATCCCCGGGTTGACCGTCGAGGTCGCGAAAGAATGCAGCAGCATCCGTTCCAGTCTGATGCTGGTAGTCACCACGATGGTGCTGGCCCAGCTTCAGTTGCGTTCTTTCTGGCGAAAGGCATTGTTGGTGGCAGTGGCCGTGCCCTTGTCGGTGGCCAAGAACGGCTTGCGCATTTTCGTGATCGCCATGATGGGGACCAGAGTGGATCCTTCCTATCTTACTGGCCGCCTTCACCACCAGGGTGGAATCATATTTCTCCTCATCGCTCTTCTGGTCATCTTCCTGCTGCTTTGGATCCTGCGGAAGGGCGAACTGCGGTCTGCGGCGGAGGCAGGCTTCGGCCCCGCGGCGCCATTGAGCTCAACCCCGCACTGAGAGATTGAGTTAGGGAACTACGGCCTGCGTCTGATTCGAGTAAACGCTCTCGGAATGGTTGGAATCCACCGCTGTAGCCACGTAGTAGTAAGTCGTACCGGTCAAGACGGTGCTGTCCGTATAACTGGTATCCGGCTGCGGAGATGAAGTGAGCCGCTGGTAGGGCCCCCCGGACTGAGTTCCGCGATAAACGTTGTACCCGATAACTGTAGACGTGCTGGCATCCCAAGTGAGCGCAACCGTGTGCACGCCTGCCTGGCTCCCGTCCCCGTTGAGAGTTTCTCCCACCGGAGAAGTCGCTCCGTCATTGACGAACGAAATGCTGCCCGGGCTGTCGCCCGCAGCCTGCGGCGCGAAGGTCACCGTGTAGTTCACGCTCTTTCCTGCCGCCACCGTGACCGGAAATGTGATTCCGCTCACGCTGTAGCCCTGCCCACTCCAGGCTGCCGACATGACGTTGATGTCGGAACTGCCCGCGGTCAGGGTGCCGCTCTGCGTGGCTTGGGAGCCTATGGCCACGCTTCCGAAATTCATGGTGATGGGAGAAACGGAAAGCTGGCCTGCGCCGGCCGGAGGGGGGGCTGGAGGGGAGGCTGGATTCTGATTTGGACTTGAGTTCGAGTTCTGCCCAGCTGAGGACACCCCCGCGCATCCGGTCAGGCCGATGCAGGCAAATAACGCCAACAGGGCACACATCTGACCCATCCACGATAGCGGCGTCTTTCCCATGACGCCAATTATCGGAGGTTCACTTTGGCCCAGTCCAGAGTCCGGAAACCCATGTCCTGCTTCCCGGGCAGTTTGACACTTCGGTAACTCCAACCGAGGGTGGTGGGTGTTCTCAGGGAGCCACGTCGAAGGCACAGGTGTCCGCAACATTTGAGTTCTCTGGAATGGCCGGGAGCGACGCCATGATAAGGCCGTCTTCTTGAGCACACAAGAAAAATCATCACGGCGACCTGGGCTGGTCGTCGATTCTGTGTCAACCTGGGATTTTGGACCTTAGCGGTGGGCGAGACCGTAGCTCACGGCGAACGCCGATGCGCCGAAGTCAAGCAACGGAGTAAGACGCTCCAGCTTGTGGTGACCGGTCTTGTGGAACCAATAGCTGACCCCGATCACTCCTGCCGTCTCGCCCGCGAAGTTCGCTGCCAGGCCAGCGGTGCTGCCACTGAAGGGTCGGATCAATGGGTTCAGTTCCCGTCCTCCATGGCTCAGGTTGTCTCGGGTCACGGTGAAGTCGGCAGCACTGAATCCCGCGACCGTGGCGAACAAGGCGGTGTTTTCTTTGTCCCAAAACTTGTGTTCAACCGCAGCTTGAGGAAGGGGCTTGAAAGGTACGCTCTTGGCCACTGGCGCCGGCTCAGGCTCCATGAGCGCTGGTTGAAGCAGCGCCATCGAGACTTCCTGTGACATCGCTGCGGTCGCACCCGCCAGAAGAAACAGCAGTGTAACTACACCGAACTTCAACGCCGCGCCAACCCTTGATGTCTGCATGACTTTAGTGTGGGCCGCCATTGGCCAGCCGTACACGTACTATCGCATCTTCGCCGCCAACGCACATCGCCCATCCGTGCCACTTAAGCCATTCATTTTGATTACTTTGGGGAGAGTAACTGGTTACCAGGGAATTTTCAGAGTATGCAATGTTTTGCACTCATTGTGTGTGCAGGCATCCGTCCGCTCTGGCACGAAGCGCAGCCGAAAAATACCTCGGTAGATGCCCCAAAATGCTTGCCAGACGATATAAAATGCCCCCCCAGCCCTAGAAGACAAAACCAGCCGGGAGGCCGTTCGCTAACCGAATGGCTAGGCGTTTTGAGCGCAATGTTTGTCCCATTCGACGAGGCAGAAGAATGAAGAAAGTGTCCGCAGCGGTTGCGGTTCTCCTGATGGTTGGAGGAGTCTATCAGGTCAGAGGAAATAGCGGCGGCGTTCTCACGGATCTTATGCCCGCTGGCCGCCTGACCTACAGCAGCGCGGAGAAAACTGCCCAGCGACTTCCCGAGACGGAATCGCGAGTTGGCAGCCTTCCGGATTCTCCGGTGCTGGTGTCGCAGGAATTGCCGCCCCGGTCACCAAACAAGCCGCATCGGGTTACGTTATCCTGGCAGCCCGGCGAGAGCGTTCTGGCGAACGACGAGATCGTTGGTTACAACGTGTATCGGTGCAGCAGCTTTGCCACCCATTGTCGCAAGATCAATCGCGATCCCGTCCCGGCCCCCGAATATGTTGACGATCAAGTACAGGCTGGACGCACCTATTACTACGCCACTACGGCCATCGACCAGGCTGGGAGGCAAAGCCACCACTCCAATGTGGTTAGAGTGGCGGTTCCGTTCCCCTGATTATTCCGGTGGAGCGTTTTTGTCGCTGTCCGGTCTACGGAATTACCGCCTCCGCCAGGTTCGAGTAGGCGCTCTCCTGACCCTCGGAGTTCACCGCAGTGGTGGCGTAGTAGTAGGTTTGTCCGCCCGCCACTGTGGTGTCCGTGTAGGCCGTATTCGGATCCAATCCTGAATTGATTCGGGAGTAGGGTCCGGCCGACTGGTTGCTGCGATACACGTTGTAACCAACTACGTCGGAACTGGGACTCCACAAAAGATTCACCGAGTACTGTGGGGAATTCCCCGTCCCAGCCAGCGATTCCACGGTCGGGGAGTTGATGGCATTGCTGGCAAACGACAAAGTCCCAGAAACCGCCCCGCTGCTCTGCGGAGTGAAGGTGACCGTATAGTTGACCGACTGTCCCACGGCGATGGTCACCGGCAACGTGAGCCCGCTCAGCACAAACGCCGGGTTACTCATCGTCGCCGTGGAAACCGTCACGCTGGAAGTGGAGGCAGTGAGTTGCCCAATCTGGTTTGAACTCTGCCCCACGTTGACGCTGCCGAAATTGATCGAGCTCGGAGCGACTGTCAACTGCCCCGCCGCCCCCCCCGTGCCGGACAACGGAATGGTGAGCGTCGGGCTCAAAGGGCTGCTTGCCAGAATGCTCCCCAGACTCACTCCGACGGCTTTTGGCGCAAAGGTCACACTGAACGTAAAACTCTGCCCCGCCTCCAAAGTCAGTGGCAGAGTTACGCCGCTGACCGAATATCCCGGCCCTCCCACTTGGCCCATACTGACGGTTTCACTCGTGGTCCCAGTATTGATGACCGTCATCGGCAACATGGAACTGCCGCCCACCTGCACATTGCCGAAGTTCAGACTCGCTGGACTGGCTTGCAGGCCCCAGTCGTTCACCCCTTTGCCCGATACATCAAGATTCAGCGTTTGGTTCGGTGCGTTACTGGTGAACGAGACCACTCCGTCCACAACCCCGGTCGTGCTGGGAGTGAATGTGACGCTGAAGTTTACGCTCTGGCCCGCCACCAGGGTCTGCGGCAAGGTGAGATTGTTGACCGTGAATGCGGTATTACTCACGTTTGCGCTGGACACGGTGACCGAGGTCGATCCGCTGTTGGTCAGCGTAACCGGCTGAGTCTGCGACTGACCAGTCACAACCTTGCCAAACCACAGGCTCCGCGGATTGCAAACCAGCTGCGAACGGCTCGCATATGCGCCCGGCAGGCTTACGCCGACCAGGGTTATTACAATGAGGGCTTGAAAAAAGACGGAGCGATAGACCATTTGGGGGAGGGGCATGGCATTTCCAGTGTCCTGCCTATTCCGCCGCGAAGGAAGATATCGGTAGTACACTCCGGCGAGTGTTCCTTGGCCCCACTCCCATTTCGGAGTTGGGACCGCTCTTGCAAGGCCGAACGGACGCAGCTACATGGGGCGGCTTTCCCGCTGCCGCCGTGCTGCTCCAACGGTTCGAGTGGGGGGCAAACCGGAGTGGATCGGTGCACCTACGGAATTACGGCCTGGGCCTGGTTGGAATAGGCACTCTCGAGAGAGTTGGAGTCGACGGCCGTGGTCACATAGTAGTACGTCGAACCGTTCGCTACCGTGCTGTCGCTGTAGGTGAGGTTGGGGTCCATTGAGAATATTTTGCTGTACGGCCCTCCCGAGGTACCACCTCGGTAGATGTTATAGCCGGTGATGTTAGGAGAAGTGCTGGCGGTCCAGGAAAGCAGGACGCTGTGTTGCGCCGGCTGGGTGCCGGTACCGCTTACGCTGAGAACCGCCGGTGAATTGGAGGCATCGCTGGAGAACGAGGCCGTCCCTGACGTTACCCCGGTCGATTGGGGTGTAAACGTTACGGTAAATTGTGCACCCTGACCGGCTGGGATGGTCACCGGGAACGATAGTCCGCTTACCACAAACTGCGGGTTGCTGACATTGACCGAAGAAACTGTCACGGTGGCGCCGGAGGCCACCAGTTGCGCCGTCTGTTGCGAGTTGTTTCCCACCACCACGTTGCCGAAGTTCAAACTGGTGGGGTTCACTGCCAGCTGCCCGGCGGGGGTCCCGGTCCCGGACAACTGAATATTCAGCGTGGGATTGGACCCGTCGGAGGTGACCGCAAGATTGCCGTTGTCGCTGCCCGCCGAGGGCGGAGTAAATACTACATTGAACGTGATGCTCTGTCCCGCGGTCAGGGTCAGCGGCGGGTTGATCCCGCTCACGCTGAATCCGGTTCCCGTGGCTTTGGCCTGAGAGATGGTGACGTCGGAGCCGCCAGTGTTGGTGATGGTTTCCGAAACCGTTTTGTTGTGGCCCACCTGCACATTGCCGAAGTTGATACTGGGCTGGGTCGGCGTCAATATGCCGAGCTCAACCGCCGAGCCCGCCAGCGGGATGTTGAGCGTTGGGTTGGACGCGTTACTCAAAACCGCGAGGTTGCCACTGAAACTTCCCCCCGACTGCGGAGCAAATACCACGTTAAACGTCGTGCTCTGATTGCCTGCCAGAGTGATCGGCAGGGTGAGACCGCTTACGCTGAAGCCCGCACCCGTGGCCACGGCCTGCGTGATGGTCACACTGGAACCGCTGCTGTTCGTCAGGGTCTCCGAAACACTCTGGTCGTTTCCCACGACCACGTTGGAAAACGTGACGCTCGGAGGATTAGCCGAGAGGGAGCCTGGCGCCAGACCATTGCCCGTAACCGGCAGCATCAGTGGGGAATTGATGGCATCAGAGACCAGGGCAACGTTGCCATTGACCGTCCCGCTCGCCTGCGGCACAAACCCCACGCTGAAACTCGTGCTCTGGCCCACAGCCAGCGTCAAGGGCAGCGACAGACCGCTCACGCTGAATCCGGTGCCGGTCACGTTGGCCTGGGTAATAGTCAGGCTGGAATTGCCCACATTGGTCAGCGTAGCCGGTAAAGTTTGACTATTCCCGAGGGGCAAGCTCCCAAAATTGAGGCTGATCGGACTCGCGCTGAGCTGGCCGGCGGCCACGCCCGCGCCTGACAGCGACACTACCGCGGGGCTGTTCGACGCGTCACTCGTGATCGTCATTGTCCCCGTGATGTTTCCCACCGCCGTGGGTGCAAAGACCACGCTGAAGGTGGAACTCTGACCGGCGGCAATGGTTAGCGGAATCGTGGGCTGGCTGAGGGTGAACTGGGGCGCCGAAAACGTAACACTCGAAACCGTGATGTCAGCGGCGCCATTATTGGTCGCCGTAAGACTCAAGGTCTTGCTGCTGGCCACCGGAACGCTGCCGAAATCCAGGCTGAGGGTGTTCACCCCCAGGCTGCCACTGGGATCGTTCTGCTGGGGCGGGGGCGTGGTATTGGATTTCGCTCCCGCGCTCAAACCTTGGCATCCCACCAGCATAGTGAGCGCAAAGAGCACCACAATTGTTTCCCAGCGCGCCACCCATCTTCTTGCCTTCTCGTGTGTGCTCATAAGGCGCAGAACGCCTGCCCTCACCTCATCGACCTTTGACATTGCAACTGTGAAGCTTCAGTCTGACTCGGCCAGGGTGGCTTCGACAGATGGCGGAAGGGCACCGCGAGAGATGGCAAAAGCCCACCTTCCGGCGGCCGGAATCACGCCCGGTCTGGGAACGTTGCCCCAGAGAAAGCTTGGAATGCGGACATGTCCTATCGGGCAGGGGCGAATGCTCTCCCGCTGGAGAAAAGGAGACTAGACTAGGATTCAGGCCGCTGCGCGCCTCCAGCTATGGCCAAACTCCCCAAACCCGGCCAGCTCCCTCATTCCGAGCGGCGCCAGCAGCGGCGCTTCGAACTGCGATACCCGGTTCGCCTCTGGATCCAGTTCGCCGATTCTCCCGCCGAAATCGAAACCGTCAGCAGGAACGCCGCGGTAGGCGGTTTGTTGCTCAGCTCCGCGGTGATGATTCCGCAACACACAGCGGTGGGTTTCGTCATGACCATTCAGGAGGAGCAGGCGCTTCGCCCCATTCACCTGGCCAGCGACGGGAAGGTGGTAAGAGTGGAATCGGAGGCCTCTGGCGCGGGGTTTGCCATCGCTGTCAAGTGCGCTCATCCGATTTCCGAACTGGAAAACGGTCCTTTGTCTTCCTCGCGTTTTGTCGAAGCCTGATCAAGACCTAACCCTGAGGCCGCTGAAAACCGCCGCAGGGTGCGCTGAGAAGCCCAGCAGAAAACTAGAAACTACAGCGTGGTGCCGTGGAGTGACTCGGTTATGATTGCAGTGGAAGGTCAAAACGACGGAGGTTGCGCATGAGTTGGGCAAAAAAGCTGGCGAAACCTTATCGCGTGGACAACGGTAAAAACTTTCGCTTGCAAGACTTCGACCCCGACGATACCGGGCGCCTGCATGCCAAGCACGCGGCGAAAGTTCTCGATCGCGGCATCGCTTCCATGACCGAATTGCAGGACAAACTCTACGCCCAGGATCGTTCGGCATTGTTGCTCATCTTTCAGGGCATAGATGCCGCCGGAAAAGATGGAGCCATCAAGCACGTCATGTCCGGCGTCAACCCCCAAGGCTGCCAGGTCTATTCCTTCAAGACTCCCAGTTCCGAGGAACTCGATCACGATTTTCTGTGGCGAAACATGAAGAGTCTGCCGGCGCGCGGCCACATCGGAATCTTCAATCGCAGTTATTACGAAGAGACCTTGGTCGTGCGAGTGCATCCCGAACTTCTGAAAAATGAACGCATACCGCCGTCGCTTATAACCTCAGATTTCTGGGCTCACCGCTTTCATGACATCAACACCTTCGAGGGCTACCTGGCCAGAAACGGGACCGTGGTGCGCAAGTTCTTCCTGAACCTGTCCAAGAACGAACAAAAACGCCGCTTTGAGGAGCGCTTGGACAATCCCGCCAAGAACTGGAAATTCTCCGCCGCCGACATCCGCGAGCGCGGCTTCTGGCGGGACTACATGAAAGCTTTCGAAGAGATGATCCGCCACACCTCCACCAGCGACGCTCCCTGGTATGTGGTGCCCGCGAATAACAAATGGTTCACCCGTGCCGTGGTGGCCGCAGTCATCGTGGATGCGCTGGAAGAACTCAAGCTGGCGTATCCCAAAGTCGATGCGTCACAACGCAAGCAGTTGCAAGCTGCCCGCGCCCTGCTCGAAAAAGATAGTAAGAAGTAGGCTGCCGGATCTCGCGCCGACGTCGGCGACGGGTTTACCACGGAATGCGCCTGTAAGCCATCGAGAGAATGATTCCTGAGGCAGGACTCGAAACAGGAATCTAGCTCGACCGCGCACCTGATAGCTTCCGGCTAGCGACAACACGCCAAGAACCATTGCCATCCGCGTGCAACGTGCTGCACACGCTATAATTGCCCGCACCGATGGCTCTAATCTCTGGCAGCAAGCTCGGCCCGTATGAAATTCAGTCTCTGCTGGGTGCGGGCGGCATGGGCGAAGTGTATCGCGCCCACGACACGCGGTTGGGGCGTGATGTTGCCATCAAGGTTCTTCCCCAATCATTCTCGTCTGATCCCGACCGCCTGCAACGGTTCCAGCGGGAAGCCAGAGTCCTGAGCGCGCTGAATCATCCCAATCTTCTTGCTATCTACGATGTCGGGGTGCAAGACGGCGTTAACTACCTCGTGTCTGAGTTGCTGGAAGGTCAGACGCTACGCGAGCGGATCAATGGCACCGCGTTACTGCCGCGCAAGATTACCGAATATGCCCTGCAACTCGCGAATGGGTTAGCGGCGGCGCACGATAAGGGAATTGTTCATCGTGATTTGAAGCCGGACAACGTATTCGTGACCCGCGATGAGCGGGTCAAGATTCTCGACTTCGGGTTGGCAAAGCAGACACGTGTGGCAGCGCCTGCCGCCGATAGTGCAACCCTAACGAGCCCTACGCCAACGCTTGCAGGCATGGTTTTGGGCACGATCGGCTATATGTCGCCAGAACAGGTGCGCGGAGAAACGGCCGACTATCGCTCTGACATTTTCAGTTTCGGCTCAATTCTGTACGAACTGCTTTCCGGAAAGCGCGCTTTCCAAGGCGAGTCGAGCGTTGAGACTTTGAACGCTATTCTGAAGGAAGAGCCAGCCGAATTGACTGAGAGCGGACTGAATGTGAGTCCAGGTTTGGAACGAATCATCCGGAGATGCCTGGAGAAGGCACCGGAGCGGCGCTTTCAGTCGGCGAGCGATCTGGCATTTGCTATTGAGGCCCTCTCGGGGACTCCCAGCAGCAAGATTGCGCAACCGGCGGTCCCACCACTTTCTATATTTCGACGTCGAGCTACCTGGATCGCGGTACTGTCAGTCCTTGCCGTGGCAGTCATTGCCTTCATCACCGGCGGTAAATTTGCGACTAAGCCTCCGCCAGTTTTCAAACAGCTCGCCTTCGGCCCCGGATACGTTAGTTCAGCGCGTTTTACTCCCGACGGAGCCAACGTTGTGTACGGGGCAGCATGGAACGGCAAACCCATCCAGATTTTTTCTACAAGCCTGGATGGCGTCGAATCGCGCAGCCTCGGCTTGCCTCCCGCCGATGTGCTCGCCACTTCTGCGAGCGGCGACATGGCAATTCTGTTAGGCCGTCACCACTTCTTTCAATGGATGACCATCGGGACTCTGGCCCGTGCTCCTCTGTCTGGTGGAGCTCCCCGGCCACTGCTGGAAGATGTGGGCGATGCGGATATCACCGGCGATGGTAAGAATCTCGCAGTGGTGCGGTGCGGTCATGACCAGCAAACAATGGAATTCCCGATCGGTAAGACGCTGTACCACACCGGAGGGTGGATCGATCACCCAGTTATCTCTCCCGGCGGAGATACCGTGGCATTGATTGATCATCCGATAACCGGAGATGATCGCGGATACATTGTGCTGGTGAATGTCTCCGGTACGAGCGAACGGCTTACCCAGGAGTGGTCAGCAGTGAAAGGACTGGTGTGGTCGCGGAAGACGGATGAGGTGTGGTTCAGTGCCAGCGCCGGCGGAGACCCCGACGCTTTGTACGCGGTTACACGTTCTCGGCGGCAAAGGGTTGTCCTGACCGCGCCGATGGACCTGTGGATTCGGGACATCAATGCACAGGGGCAGGCGTTGTTGTTGGCTACTCGTTCCACCAGCGAGATCGCGATTCGCCGTCCGGGAATGACTTCCGATCGAGTCTTGGATTTCGGTAGCGGCACGGGCAGTATTGCAGGCCTGTCTGACGACGGTACCTTGATGGCGGTGGCCTACACCGGCGTGGGTTCGGGTACGGACTATCTGACCTACATTGTCCGAACCGACTCTCCGGAACTGATTCGCCTGGGGGAAGGCGATCCGAGCGGAATTTCGCCGGACGGCAAGTGGGTCGTCTCGTTCCGGCCCTCGTCGCCCGGAAAGATCATCCTGTATCCGACCGGCACTGGCGAACCACGTTATTTTGACGTCGGGCCAATCGTAAACGCAGGCATTTTTAGCTCGTGGAATCGAGACGGTTCTCGATTCGCCTATACCGGTGCCGAGGAAGGAAAGCCGCCCCGCGCATATGTGGTCGATTTGGCTTCGGGCAAGGCCCGCCCAGTGACGCCCGAAGGCACGTCAGATTCCCTGATCACGCCTGACGGTCATTTTGTGCTGGGGAGGAATGCTCGAGGGTTTGCGCTCTATCCAGTCGATGGAGGAAGCCCGCAATTGGTGCAGGGAATCTCGGCGCACGAATACCCCGTGCAGTGGGACGCGTCCGGCACCAAGCTTTACATCTGGAACCGCAGCTTCCCAGCTCACGTCAGCCTGCTTGACATCCGAAGTGGTCAGCGCAAGCAATGGCTGGAGACCGTTCCCCCAGATCCCGCAGGCCTCCTCTACGCGACGCTTTACATTACACCAGATGGTAAGTCGTATGCCTACCGATATCGACGGGTGCTCAGCACGTTGTACGTGAGCAATGGGCTCCGCTGATGCATTCAGACTCGACAGTGGGTTAATCGGGTTGATAGATGGTTCCAGTGGGCGGATGACGAGCAAACTGGAAGTAGCTGTTGCAATCGGCGATTTCACCAACTACTGATTGGGCGACCGTCCGGGGGCGAAATTGCACCCGGCTCCAAGAAGGCTTCCTGGTTACTTTCCACGGTACCCTGGTTTTCCCACCCCAAACTTTAGTGCTACGACCATGGCCCGTTTGGGGCTTGTACCACCGGTCTGCGCTTGCTACCGTGGACCCATATCCAGCCTACCCCCAAGGCGCGATAGCAGCTTCGGGGGTGACATTTGAGAATTGTTCATCTGTGCTACGCGGCGTTGGGATTTGCGGTGGCTCGCTGGATCTTCCGACGGGATGCAGTACCAGTGTTGGATCCGGTAGCGCGGTTTCGTTCTTCTGGCCTGCTGTAGAGTTCTCCTTAACCAGGGCATGCTGCGCCCCGTTGCGCTTGCTACTTCTGCCAGCATGCCCTGTTTTTCTCTCGTTAACCTAAGGTGCTACGACCAAAGATAGTTCCTTCTACGCTGTTCTTCTGCCGCGTCTGACCTACAATTTGAGGACCCTGGCAAATCTCCGTGAATCGTACCCTTCATTGGCGCGCAGTATGGCTGTTGTTGCTACTGTCGTGCCCCGTTCTACTGCTTGCCCAGTCCGACGACGCCGTTTCTCTGGGCGACCTGGCCCGCGCCGTGCGCAAAACCAAAGCCCCAGTTGCGGCCCCGCTGGTCATCGACAATGACAATCTGTCCAAGGTCATGGACGAAGTCCAGGCCCACCGGTTCACTGTCCCGCAACTAACTCCACCGACCCCGCGTCGTCGAGAGTTCGCCTTGTCATCTCCCGACGGTGATTGCAGCGTTTCCTTCAACGCCGCCACTACCTCCTCGCTCAATCCGCCCTTCGTGTCAGAAGATTTGCCGCCCACTGAGTTGGCCAAGCTCGAAGGCCCGGCCACCATTGAAGGCGATAGCCTCGAAGTCTCGATGTACAACGGCAGCTCCTGGAAGTTGACCGAGGTCACGGTCGGCCTCACCCTGGTGCGGCGTTCCGCCGAGGAAGGCGTTTATTTCGGCAGTGCCCGGCTCATGCCCGCCGTCGCCGAGGACTCCGATGCTTCCGAAAAGAAGCCTTCCGAACTTACTCTCCTCTTTCACCTGAAGGGGCCCGTCGTTGCCCTGACCACCAGCGTCTTCCACGAAAAACTCGGCGCGCCGCTTGCCCCCGATCAGGAGTGGCATTGGGCCATTCTCGAAGCCAAAGGCGTCGCGCCTGATCCCTCCACCCAGCTCAGTCCGGACCCCCCGCTCGCCCCGCTAAGATAACCGCCAAACAAAAACGAAAATCAATGGCCGTGGCCTTCCTCTGTGCTCCTCTGTGCCCTCTGTGGTTAAATCACTGCATCGCCCCGTACGACTCCGGGAGTTTTCCCTATGCCTCCCCGCATCCGCATTGGCACTGCCGGCTGGAGCTACAAAGACTGGGAGGGAACTTTCTATCCTCCCGGTTTGCGCCTCCGCAAACAGCATCCGCTGGAACTCGTGGCCGCCTGCTTCGACGTGGTCGAGATCAATACTTCTTTCTACGGACACATCAAGCCCGAGCTAGCCAAACTCTGGGCGCGTAAAGTCTCCGCAGTGAATCCCGACTTCACCTTCACCGCCAAGCTGCATCGTTCTTTCACCCACTCCCCGATCGCGGTCATGGAGCCCACTTCCGCCGCCACCATCCGCCCCGGCGACGCCGACGAACGCCTAGCCCGCCAGGGCCTCGATGCGCTCGCCTCCACCGGAAAATTCGGCGCCCTGCTAATCCAGTTTCCCGTGTCATTCAAAAACACCTCGCTCAACCGCGAATACCTCGAAACCCTGCTCCGCCAGTTCATCGAGTATCCCCGCGTAGTCGAAGTCCGCCATTCCAGTTGGGACAATCCTGAAACCCTTGCCTACTTCACCCAGAAAAACGTGGCCTTCTGCAACATCGACCAGCCTCTGATCGGCCGCTCGCTCGAAGCCCGAGAATATGTCACCTCGCCCGTCGGCTACGTCCGCCTTCACGGCCGCAACTACGATATGTGGTTCGAAGCCGAACGCGGCGAAGACCGCTACAACTATCTCTACAACGAAAATGAGCTTTTGGGGTGGAGAAATAAGATCGAACACATCGCGCAGAAAGCCGAAGTGACTTATGTGATCGCCAACAATCACTTCGAAGGCAAAGCCGGAGTCAACGCCCTGCAACTGAAAAACATGCTCAGCGGCCAGCGCGTGCGCGCTCCGGAGCCGCTCATAGAGCACTATCCTGAATTAAAGACCATCGCCGATCCCATCTCCGACGCCGAGCCGGAGCTGCCGCTGTCGCTGTCGCGGTGATCGACATAGCCTTGTCACCCTGCCCCCTTAGGATTGAGCAATCTTGCTCAGACGAACGCCCTGCAGACTGCTAACCTCAAGTCGCACTTGCGTGTGAATCGCCGCAGGCCGACCAACCGTGAAGCAAAGTACGTCAATCCGGGTCATGTCTTTTATCCTGTTGGCTGTTAGCGGGGCCTGGTGCCAGAAAAATCTCTCAGCTGACCGGCCTCAGGGATTAGTGTTTGACGGCTCAGCCGCACCCGAACTACTGCGCCAGGAGATCGATACCTCAAGATCGCTTCCTGACGCTCCATCACCGGTCCAGTTTCCATCGCAGGGCGAGAGATTTCGCACCTTCGGCGATGAATCAAGCTCGCCTTTGACGCAGGGTGGGTTTGGCGTCGGCCCGGGCATAATCCGCGAGACAGAATCGGGGCGAGTCACTCCCAGACCGCGGCTGAACTTAACCGCTCATTATCAGGCGGCGTTTGCTCAAAAGCGGTCCAGCAACTTTCTTGCTAAGGGCCCCTATACGCCGTCGTTCAGGCCGAATCTGCGTTATCTCCCTTCGACCAGCATCACCCTTATGGGTCGAGCCACTTACGCAGCTTCGCGAATTTTCTTCACCCGTGACGCCTCCGGAAAAGGGAGGCCAAACCCTTCCTATTTTCTTGGAGTGCTGGCTTCGGTCGCCAGCGCCCACCCCTCCCACCTTACCTACTGGGCGCGCTCCCCTGGGGAGACCTTCAACGATTTCGGTTCGACCATTGGCGGCGATGCGGGGATCAACGTACTCCACGAGTTTGGCCCTGGCATCCGCCAGATGCTCAAGGGCCACACGCCGAACTTCGTGTCCAGGATCGAAGCACGCTTCACCCACGACCATACTCGAACCGCCGTCGCCTCCAGCCCGGCAAAATAGTTTCCTGGCGGGTTCCGCGTTGGTGGGAAATACGGGGACAGACGGAACGTACCCAGTTTTTCGGGTACGACGAGCTAGGCGAGCACCCTGTTTTTCCCCGGCTTATTTTGCTATATCAGCTTTGCCCATGGTGAATGCTTTGCGCAGCGCAGACTTCCAACTCGCGCTGAATTGCTGCGCGACTTCGGCATCCGGCACGAAGCGGTCAAATCCATGAAAGGCGCCACGCACGACCAGGAGTTCGGTTCCGACTCCGGCATGGACGAGCCGCCGCGCATACTCCATGTCTTCTTCGGCGAACAGGTCGATAGAACCGACGCCGATCCAGGCAGGCGGTAGGCCGGCGACGCTGGCTACGCGGGCGGGTACGGCTGCTGCCGGCACCTTGGACGAACCCGCTGGAACGCCGAGCAGCGAGCTCCAGGCAAAACGATTGGCACTCGCAGTCCACATAAAGTGGCCAACGGCGGGCGGCGCTGGGTGGGAGCTGCCCGTTCGGTCGTCTAGCGCGGGGTAGATGAGCAACTGGAAGACGATGGGAACTTCGTTGCGGTCGCGTGCGTGAATCGCAAGGCTGGCTGCGTGGTAGCCCCCCGCGCTCTCACCGCCCACGGCAATCCTGGAGCGATCGATGCCGAGCTCCGCCGCATGGGCATGGACCCATTTGAGCGCGGCGTAATTGTCTTCAAGCGAGCCGGAATAGCGCGCCTCCGGAGCCAGCCGGTAGTCAACCGAGACGACGACGCAATGGCAATCCGTCGCTATCCCCTGGAGCAGGGGCATCCACATGGGATCGGCCATCATGAAGCCGCCGCCATGCATGTGCAGCAACAACGGCTTGCCCTTTTCCAACGGCGCAGGATCAACGACCTAAAGACGAACCTCGGGTGCTCCTGGAGGCCCGGGGATATGCCGCTCCACGGGCTGCGGCGCCGGAGCAGGTAACGGGGGCATGCCGGGCATTTGCCGGAACTTGCCGACCATCTCCGCTGAGAGGTCAAAGGCCGGCGGGAACTGCTTGAGCACCGGAAGAAGGTCTGGATCGACGAGAGAATATGGGTCTGCGACCCCCGACGAAGTCTCTGAGCGCAAGGCTTGCTCAGCCTCCGCCAGCGTAGCAGCAGGCGCGAGTCCCATAGCCAGACCAAAGCCGGCGGTGCGGAGAGCGAAGTCGCGACGAGTGAGTTGATTGCTCATTTGAGTAGAAGGCGGTAGTTGTTGGTGTGGTGCTTCGCAACCAAGTGCTGCGGCATAATTTCTCCTTATTATGCGAAGCCGCCGTGGCCACACTATTGGCATGATTTTCTTTTCTCCTTGTAACGGTCTTTAATCTTTAGTCTTTATTCTTTGGGCGGGGCCGGTTGCCCTGCCTTCACTGTATAGTCGAACGGCCGGACCGGAAATCGACAAATCGTGCCAAGAAAATATCGCGTGGGTGCCACAGAAGCAGCTAACCCATAGCACACTAAAACGTCCTAGCAACAGCAGTTGTATGCCCTGCATTCCATTGTAGGAGTTGCGCTGACATGAGACGAGTTCTGCTGCTTTTACTTGTGGCTGCGTGCTTATTCGCCGTTCAACCTTCATGGGCCAGCCAGCCCGACTTCCGTCTGCAGGTCGTCCCGGCAATTGTGTACAAAGTCGACGATCCGGGAAATATCAGAACGTCATCCTTCGTGTTCGATATTGCGGCGATTTGTTCGACGGATTGCGCGCTCACCCCGATCTCCGCCCGCGTGGAACTCTCCAGTGCCGGATCTATCGTCGAGCGGCAGGATTGGACGACTGAAATGCTGGCAAAGATCAAACAGAGGAGCTACCGGATCGAGCCGAACAGCCCGTTCGCGTTCCCGACGTTTACGCTGCCTGAGGCATTTGACGTTCCCTTTTACTTTCGCCATCCCCAAGCATTGGCGATTGACTCCGCAGCGGTCCGGCTAACAGTCGCCGATGCGAAGGGCCATCGGGCGGAACAGATGCTCAGGATTCCGATTCGATACTACCAGCAGAAGACAGCGCTCATCGTTCCCTTTCGTGGTCATGGAATTGTCGGGCAGGACTGGATCACCACCGGCGGCCACCACCAGTTTTCGAATGCCTTTGCCATAGACCTGGGCGGCTTGGATGAGAAAGATGGGGAGCTCAGCGACGCCGACACGAATGAGGCGGATGCGGGCTGGGGCCGCGAGATCCTGGCGCCTGCGGCTGGAACCGTGGTCTACGCTCGCAATGACGTACCCGAAAACCCGCACCCGGGAAAGTCCCCTGGTGACGATTATTACAGGCCACTCCATGACCCGGTCACGGCCTACGCGGGACATTGCGTGATCATCGACCATGGCAACTCCGAGTACAGCGTCATGATGCACATGCAAACAGGCTCCGTCACTGTCAAAGTGGGGGACCGGGTCGCCACGGGCCAGGTCATTGGACGGTTGGGGAGCTCCGGAAGTGCAACCGGACCACACCTGCACTATCAACTGCAATCAGGCCCGCGGCTTTGGCAGTACCCGTCGCTGCCGTTCAGGTTTCAAAACATCGAAGCTCCGCTTCACAGAGGCGAGTACTTCGTCGCAAAATAGATCGGCGATTCCTTCGGGGAATGTGGGGACAGTGTCCGCGGTTTTCCCAGCGACGGTGGGAGTGGGGAACTACGCCCGTCCCCCTTCTTACCCCTGCGCTTGAGACCGTGATCCTACTGCGCCACGACTTCTTCTCTGGCCGCGTAGTGACTTTCCACATACTCATCCACCAGCTTGATGAACTCGGCGACGATGTGGTCGCCCTTTAGTGTGGTGAATAGGCGGCCGTCGATGTAGACGGGGGCTTTGGGTTCTTCAAACGTTCCAGGCAGCGAGATGCCCAGGCTGGCGTGCTTGGATTCGCCGGGGCCATTGACCACGCAGCCCATGACGGCGACTTTCATTTCTTCGACGCCCACGTAGCGTCCCTTCCACGCGGGCATTTGCTCGCGCAGGTAAGTCTGAATCTGCTCGGCCATTTCCTGGAAGAAGGTGCTGGTGGTGCGGCCGCATCCGGGGCAGGCGGTGACTTGCGGAGTGAAGCTGCGAATGCCCATGGATTGCAGAATCTGCTGCGCCACGCGGACTTCTTCGGTGCGGTCGCCGCCGGGCGCGGGAGTCAGCGACACGCGGATGGTGTCGCCGATGCCTTCCTGCAACAGCACCCCCAGCGCCGCGCTCGAAGCCACGATGCCTTTGGCGCCCATGCCGGCCTCGGTGAGTCCAAGATGCAGCGGATAGTTGCAACGGGCGGCCAGCGACCGGTAGACGTCAACCAAATCCTGCACCCCACTGACTTTCGCGCTAAGAATAATCTGATCCGGACGCAGGCCATATTTTTCGGCAAGCTTGGCGGAGTTCAGCGCGCTGACGACCATGGCTTCCATGGTGACTTCGCGGGCGTCGAGAGGCTCGGCGAGGCGGGAGTTCTCGTCCATCATGCGAGTAAGCAGCGCCTGGTCAAGCGACCCCCAGTTGACGCCAATCCGCACCGGCTTCTGGTTCTCGACCGCGACTTCAATCATGGTGGCAAAGTTGTCGTCATTCTTCCGTCCGATGCTGACGTTGCCAGGATTGATCCGATACTTAGCGAGGGCCCGTGCACACTCCGGAAACTTCTTAAGCAAGAGGTGGCCATTGTAATGAAAGTCGCCGACGATGGGGACGGTTATGCCTTGCTTGGCTAGTTCGTCGACGATGGGGGCTACGCAGGCGGCGGCTTCTTCGGTGTTCACCGTTACTCGGACCAGCTCGGATCCGGCTTTGGCCAAGGCGGCGACTTGTTTGACGGTGGAGGCGATATCGGCGGTATCCGTGTTCGTCATGGACTGGACTACTATTGGGGCATCGGAGCCTACGCGGACGTTGCCTATGGTGCAGGTTACGGATTTTCTGCGATGGAGATTGGCCATGGGAAAGCTTATTTTAACATGCGGGGAAGGCTTCGCAGGGGGCACAGGGGTTCACAGAGAGGTTCAAGAGCTTAGCGCAGAGGGCGCAGAGACCGGGGCCGCGATCGAGCAGAACGAGATCCTTCACTACGCAAGAAGACCCGCAAACGCGGGTCTTCTTGCTTCGTTCAGGATGACAATGTGGTTAGGGTGACTCGGTTACGGCAGCCTGCCTGCCAGGCCGGGCAAAGTCTTGGCGAGGTCGTTGTAGATCACCATCACCGCGAACAGCACCAGGAACACAAATGCAGTTTGATAAATGCGTTCTTTGATGCGCAGGCTGATGTCGCGGCGCATCAGGCTCTCGATGAACAGCAGCATGATGACGCCGCCGTCAAGGATGGGAATCGGCAGCAGATTGAAGATGCCGAGGTTCAGACTGATGGCGCCGGTGAGCAGGAGCAGCGGCGTCCAGCCTTTTTCACTGGCGGCAGCGCCAGCGGCGCGGCCGATGCCGATGGGGCCTTCGATGGTGCGCATCGACATCTTGCGCTGCACCAACTTCTGCATCAACTCGAGAATCAGCAGGGAAGTCTTGCGATTGTCGTCGAACGAGCGCTGCAACGCGGCGCCGAAGGAGAGGCTTCCGACTTTCAAGGGCAGGCTGCCCACGCCGATGCGGTAGGCCTTGGTCTGCAAGGTTTGCACATCGGCCAGCACCGGCTGAATGTTGAAGATCATGGGCTGGCCGGCGCGGGACACGGTCAGCGTAATCGGCTTGTCTTTGGTCTGCTTCAAGTGCTCAATCATGGCGCCCAAGGCGGGCATGGGCTGTCCATCGAGCGCCACAATCAGGTCGCCAACTTTGATTCCGGCTTTCTCCGCCGGCATGCCGGCCTCGAGTTCGGTGACTTCCATGGGCCGTTTCGAGTCCCACCCGGCAAAGCCGATCTGCGAAATGCCGTAGGCTTCGGGAGTGATGGTCAAGTTCAGGGTTTGATCTCCGCGTTGAACGGCCACATTCACCGGCTGATTCGGGTTCATCTCCACCTTGGGCTCAACCTGCTCCCAGGTGGGATTCTCGATGTTCTCAATGCGAATGATCTTGTCGCCGGCTTGAAGTCCGAGCTTGGCAGCAGGCGAATCCTGTTCTACCCATCCGATGACGGCGGGCTGATCCAGATACGCTGGGTACTCGTAATGCACCATGTAAACGCCGGCCAACAGGCCAATGGCGAGCATGATGTTCATGGACGGGCCGGCAATGGCAATGATGAAACGATGCCAGCGCGGATGAGAAAGGAATTCTGCCGGGTCGCCGGTGCGCTCATCCATGGGATTTTCGCCGCTCATCTTGACGTAGCCGCCGAGAGGAATGGCGCTAATGCGGTAGTCGGTATCGCCGCGTTTGACACCCAGCAGGCGCTTGCCGAAGCCGATGGAAAACACCTCGACCCGCACCCCCAGCAACTTGGCGGCGGCGTAATGGCCCCATTCATGGATGAGAATCATGAATCCGAGAACCACTCCAACGGCCAGCACTGCGGTCAGAAATTCCTGCATATAAGTTGTACGATTCCCCTTAGATCCTGGATGAGGCCTGCCGCGGAATCGCCGAACAATTCCGCGATTCGATTTTGTCCTGCGCGCTGCGGCGGGCTTCGCTGTCCGCCTCCAGCACCTTCTTTATAGATTCCAGTTTCTGGCTTCCCGTTTCAGCCAGCACCATCTTTATTATCTCCGGAATTTCGTCGAAGCGTATGTCTCCATGCAAAAAGGCCGCTACCGCAACTTCATCGGCGGCATTAAGTGCAACAGTTTTCGCACCTCCAGCCTCCGCCGCTTCATACGCGAGGCCCAGACAAGGGAATTTTTTCATGTCTGGTGGGCAGAATTCGAGGTGCCGTAAGTCCATGACCGGGAAGCGCATATCCGACTGAATACGCTCCGGATAGGTCAGGGCGTAGAGGATCGGCAGGCGCATGTCGGTCACCGAGAACTGAGCAAGTATGCTGCCATCCACGAACTCCACCATGGAATGAATTGTGGATTGCGGATGGACGATCACTTGGATGCGCGCGGGCGGCAGGTTGAACAGGCGGCAGGCTTCAATTACTTCAAACCCCTTGTTCATCAAAGTCGCAGAATCGATGGTGATACGGCGTCCCATCTTCCAGGTGGGATGATTCAACGCCTGCTCGACAGTGATGGAGGAAAACTTTGTCTGCGGCGTGTCCAGGAACGGCCCGCCGGAAGCGGTCAGCCAGATGCGCTCGACCTCCTCCATGCGCCCGCCGCGCAAGCACTGATGAACCGCATTGTGCTCGCTGTCGATGGGCAGAAGCGGCTTGCCTTGGCGGCGGGCCTCGGCGGTGATTAATTCTCCCGCAGCCACGAGGCATTCTTTGTTCGCCAGGCCAACGGTTTTTCCAGCGCGCACAGCTTCGTAGGTGGCTTCGAGTCCGGCCACGCCTACGATGGCGCTGACCACGAAATCCGCCTCGGGATGAGTGGCCACGCGGACACTTCCGGCCGATCCGTGGGTGACTTCGACGCCTCCTACGGCTGCTTTTTTTAGGCGGGTGGCGAGGATTTCGGCGTCGCTAGATGCCGCCATCGAAATCAGACGTGGTTTCCAGCGGCGGGCTTGCTCGAAGGCAGCGTCCACATTTCGGCCGGCGGCGAGCGAGACCACCTGAAAGCGCTCGGGATGAGACTCCACCACGCTGAGCGTGCTTTGTCCGATGGAACCGGTTGAGCCCAGGATGGCAATACGCTTCATAGGGAAAATCGATAAATCGCAAAGGACACGAAGTATCACAAAGGTCAGCAACCAGGCTTTTCCTTTGTGCGCCTTTGTGTCCTTCGGGGTTGGCTGCCGCTCTTACTGCATCACGCGCCAAGCCGCATAGTACCACAGCACGGGAGCGGCAAAGAGCAGGGCATCGATACGATCCAGCATACCGCCGTGGCCCGGCAGCAGCGAGCCGGAATCTTTTACTCCCGCGCCCCGTTTGATCAACGACTCCACCAGGTCGCCCAACTGGGCGGCGATGTTGATTGCCGCCGAAAGCAGCAGAGTCGGCCATAGCGGTGGCTCTTGCAGAGCGAAGAAGCCATCCCGTACTTGGATGAGGTGTGCATTGAGAAGCGCGGTGCTAATGGGCAGAGCGTAGTTGTAAAGCAGCATCCCCACTACCAGGCTGGCCAGCAATGATGCCAGCGCGCCTTCCCAAGTCTTCTTAGGACTGATGCGTGGCGACATTAAGTGATGGCCCAAGGATCGGCCCACGAAATAGGCGAAAATATCGCCCGCCCAAACCAGCAGCAGGAGATATAACAGCAGAAACGCTCCCGACCACTGCTCACGCAGTTGCACCAGCAATCCCAGCGGCAGAGCGACGTAACCAAAGGCAAACACGGAAACCATCGCAGCGGGCAGGCCGGTATTCAGGTTGATCTGCCGCAATCCGATAGTGAGAAAAACAAATGGGGCGATGGCCGCGGCAAATCCAACCGTGTAAACAAAAACCGCGGTCGAGAGCAGGGGCTTGTCGCCCCCCGGAGCAATGGCCAGGAATAAAAAAAACGCCCCGACAAAAAGATAGGTGGGCCAGCGAAAAGGGCGGATGCCGTAGGCCTCGGCCAGCTTGAGGAATTCCTGGACCGCCAGCAGCGCAACCAGCGCTGCTACCAGCGCGACCAAGGGAACCGGCGCTCGCAACACCAGTAGCAGCACTACGGGGATCAAGACCACTGCGGTGAGGATGCGTTTGAGCAGTTGCAAGAGCCTCAGCTCCGAACCAGTTTCGAGTGATGGGAGTGAGCGGCATCATCCGCCAACCCGCCGTAGCGCCGCTCACGCTTCTGAAATTCGGCGATGCCTTCGAGCAAATGAACGCCGCGAAACTCAGGCCATAGCGTCGGTGTCACATAAATTTCCGCATACGCAAGTTGCCACAGCAGAAAATTGCTGAGCCGCATCTCGCCGCTGGTGCGCACTACCAGGTCGGGATCGGGCAAATCCCTGGTATAAAGGTGGCGCGAAACCGCGTCTTCATCAATCTTCAAATGTTCCAAGCCACCGTTGCGGGCGGCGGCATCGACCAACGAGCAAAATGCGTCCACCAGTTCGCTGCGCGCGCTGTAGTTGAGCGCCAGAGTCAGCGTCATGCCGGTGTTATGCGAAGTCGCTCCGCGTGCCCACTGCATTTTCTCCTGCACCGAGTCCGGCAATTCGTGCTGCCGGCCGATGTACTCCAAACGGATGTTGTTTTTGTTCAGTGTAGGTACTTCGGCTTTCAGATAACGGCAGAGAAGTCCCATCAAGAAATCTACTTCGCTCCTGGGACGCTTCTTCCAGTTCTCCTCAGAAAAGGCGTAGAGCGTAAGGGCGGGAATGCCGATGCGGGCGGCGGTCTCGACGGTGGAACGCACCGCAGTCACGCCCGCGCGATGTCCGGCGATACGCGGCAGATGGCGGCGTTTGGCCCAGCGGCCGTTGCCGTCCATGATAATGGCTATGTGTTTTGGGAGCCGGGCTGTGTCCAGATGCTGGTAAAGCTCCGCTTCCTTGCGGTCGAGCCCGGCGGGAACTGTTCGTTGCAAGCTAACCTCTTCCTTTTGTTGACGCTAACACAGGTTGGGGGTGGTTGCAATGACACGGAAGAGACATAAGGAGGCGAGGTTATCCGGTAGGTGCGGCCGATGGCGCATTCCGTGGCCACCTACGCCTTATGAGCAAAGATGGGGGCCAAGTCGCTGCGATTGATGATACTGTCTGCCTTTGCTTCTTCTTTAATGCTCTGTGCAATTTGCAGCGCTTGAGCATAATGAGGGGAAGCGTCAGCGGCATGGCCGGAGAGTTCAAGAACGCGCCCCAGCAAAAAATGGCTTTGTGCGTTCAGCGCGCGCAGCCCGATTCTCTCGCTGCGAGTCACTGCGCCTTCAAGCTCGCGCTGCGCCGGCGCATATTGCTTTTGACTGGTGAGCGCTTCTCCCAATAACAGCGAACACTGAACCGATAAGTACTTCAGGCCCAAGGTGTCGGCTTGCTGGGAAAGTGTGCGCAACTGGCCTACGGCAGCACTGGTGTGTCCTTGCTGAACAGCCAGCTTCGCAAGATTGATCTTCGCCAGCAGAACGAGGCGCGCATCGGTGGTACGCGATGCTGCCTGGAGAGCCTGCTCATATAAAGGTGTCGCTGACTTGTAATCACCGCGGTAGAAGAAATTGTCGGCTTCATAACCCAGCACTTCGGCTTCCTGGGCCTGGTTGTTCAGTCCTCGGGCGACGGTCAAGGCTTCCGCAAAACTCTTCTGCGCGTCCTCGCTGCGTCCGACCTGGGCGAGAGCGTTGCCGTGAGCTCCGAGAACCTCCGCCAGCCAGAAGCCGCTCTCCTTGGTCTGGCGGAAGGCCTTGAGTGCATCTTCTTCGGAACTGAGCGCCGCGCCATAACGTCCCTGGTAGCCGAACAGAGTGCCCATGCCGGCAGACTCAAGGGCGGCGCTGCGAGTGTCGCCGACGCTGCGCCGCAGATCCAGGGCGCGTAAATACTGTTGCATTGCTTGATCGTACTGCCCGAGTTTAGTGGAAGTCTCGGCCAGGTTGTGGACTGTATCGGCGATGTCACCGGGCACCTTGAGCGTCTCGCGGAGTTGCAAAGCCTGCTCGAAATAAGTGCGAGCATCGTCGTAATGCGCCATCAACAGGTAGGTGTTGCCAATACTATTGAGGACGAGGCCCTGGTCGCTCACATTGCCAAGATCGACCTGGATTTGGAGGGATTCTTTGTACAGCCCGAGGGCTTTGTCATACTGGCTGTGATTGTTGTAAAAGTCAGCCAGATCGGTTAGCACCCTGGCGGAATCCGCCTTATCGCCCAGTTCGCGGTAGGAGTCCAGGGCGCTGTTGTAATCTTTCAGGGCCTGGTCGGGCTTGCCGAGAGGCTCTTCGGTCTGCGCAATGGTTTCCAGGCTATCGGCAATTCCTTTCTTGAGACCAAGACGGCGTTTGATGGCAAGAGAATCCTGAAAGCTGCGCAGAGCGTCGTCCCACTTGGTCAGATCGGAGTAAGCGATGCCCATGGCTTGAAGGATCTGGGCTTTTTCTTCGTCGTTGCCAAACTCGACGGCCATGCCCTGAGCCCGGGTCAAATATTCCAAGCCGCCTTGATCGTTGCCGCTCTTAATTTCGACCCGGCCCATGGCCAGCAGTCCATCGACTCGTTTGGGGTCGAGGGTCAGGACCTTAGCGTAGGCGTCCTTGGCTTTATCAAACTGACTCGATTTTTCGTAGAGGTCTGCGAGGGCAAAGAGCAGATCAGCATTCTCGGGAGATGCCTTGACCAGGTTGTCGTAGGCTTCGATTGCCGGTGGATAGTTTTTCAAAATCGTCTGATGTTTCGCGAGAATCAGATATTTTTCGGCGGCCGGAAGCTTGTCACTCAGGCCGACGGCTTTCTGCGAAGAGCGTTCGGCGTCGTCTTCTTGTCCCAACTGGGCATAGGATTCAGCTAAGTCGGAGTAAGCGAGGGCGAAGTTCGGATCTTCTTTAGTCGCGGCGTCAAGCCGCTGCTGGGCATCGAGGAAGTTTCCTTGCCGGGCGAGTTCAACCCCTTGGTCGTAGTCGTGAAGCGCGGGAAGGGAACTGGTTGAAGGCTTGAAGGATTGTCCCTGGAGCTCTTTGATGATGCTGCGAGAGAGCGCCAAGTTGTCGCGAATCTGGCCGGCCAGATGATCGACGGCGGTGAGCACATCTTTCTCGGTCGCCGACTCGGTGAGTTTGGTGGTGCGGGAGTGTTTGAAATCCTGCACCGTCGTATCGATACGGATCTGGTCGCCGAATTTTGCGTATTGGCCCCAGACTACGGTGTCGGCGCTGCTGAAGTCGGCGAGACGTTTGACGGTGGGAGGATCGAACAGGGCGGAGGGCAGAATTCGCAAGTCACGAACGGTTTGACTGATGCGTTCCGGAGGAACTACACGAAGAGACGCAGACTGCCCGACGTCTGTGCTCAGCATCTGGGCCAGGCTGTCGCCAAGCCAGTCCAGGCTCTGGTCTCCGGAAGCGTTGCGGAAAGGGAGAATGGCCAGAGAAACAGCGGGGCCGGCAGGCTGCGTCTGGGGAGCGGAAGGGAAGCGTCCGCGGAAGGCGATTCCCGCCATGGCAAGCAGCAAGGCGACGGCCGCTGGAATGCCGTGTTTTTTCCAGGAAAACCAGCGCGGCAGAAAGCCGGTTATTTTTGTCGTCCAGGGGACTTTGCTGGTGCCCTCGGTCCAGGCTTCCAAGTCCGTCACAATCTCACGCGTGGATTGGTAGCGGCGCTGGGGATCAATCTCAAGGCATTTCCGCGCCACTTCGCTTAGAAATCGTGGAACACTTGGATCGACTTCGATGGCGGGCCGGGCGGGCTCTTTGGTTCGTTTGAACATGGCAGCCTGGGCCGTCGGCGCGTCAAACGGCATGGCGCCGGTGAGCAATTCGTAGAGAATCAGGCCGAGAGCGAAAATATCGGATCGCGGGCCGACGTGTTCGCCCCGCACCTGTTCTGGAGACATGTATTCCGGAGTGCCGACGAGCATGCCGGTCTGGGTCATGCCCCCGGGTTCGACGGAGCGGGCGATGCCGAAATCCATAACGTAGGTTTTGCCCTGGTGATCGACCATGATGTTTTGCGGCTTGAGGTCGCGGTGAACCACGCCCTCGGCGTGGGCAGCTTCCAGGGCCAGGCAAACTTGTTTGACGATGTGGACGATCTCTGCAACCGGCAACTTACCTTTGGTCTTGACCAGGCCCTTCAGATCCTGGCCCTCGACATAATCCATGGTGATGAACTTGATGCCGTCGAGCTCGCCCAGATCAAAGATCCGGATTACGTTGCGATGGGTCACTTTACGGGCAAGAATCAGTTCCTGCTTGAAGCGCGCGAGAACCTCGGGATGGACCGCCATCTCCGGACGGATCACTTTCAGAGCCACAATGCGGTCAAGCTCGCGGTCTCTGGCTTTGTAGACCGCACCCATGCCCCCTTCGCCGAGCAAACCAAGGATCTCGTAGCGTTTTCCCAGGAAACTTCTAGGCAGGAGTGGGGAGAGAGAGACGGGAGAAGCCGGCGACGGGCGTGACCAACCCTCGGCAACTCCGACGGTGGCGTCTTCCGGTGAAGGCGCAGCTACGCCGACGGTTTCATCGCCGGACGAAGGTGTTGCTATTCCGATGGTGGCATCATCGGGGTGGGCCGCTCGCATTTCGACAGTTCCCGCATCAGGCAGGCCGACAGCCGTTACCTCGCCAGCGCCGAGGGGGGCATCGCATTGGAGGCAGCGAGATGCCGTCGGAGGATTGCTGGCGTGGCAATGGGAACATTCCATGTCGTTCGCCATTCTACCGCTAACGGTACGTCACCGTGGACTTCGTACAACTCGACTGCAGCGCTGCTGCGTCCGGGTTAGTCTCCAGTGCCCGACAGCCAGACGTCTTGCTTATGTATCAGGGCATTGTCACCGATGGTGACGCTGCCTTTGCGCACCCCTGGCTGCGTGGGAGTGAAAGTGATGTTCATCACGCAGCTTGACTGCGGCGCCAGAGAGGTGCCTTTGCTGCAAGTGGTTCCTGAGGCGAAGGCAAAATCATTACAGATGCTCACTTCCGACAGAACCAGCGGAGTGGTGCCCACGTTGGTGAGAGTTACGGTCTGCGGCGGGCTGGTGGTGCCAATCGGTTGAGTTCCGAACTTCAGGGACCCGGGGTTAAGACTCGGGATTGGGTTAATGATGGTCGCACTGAGCGGCACGGTTTGCGGGCTTCCGGGCGCATTGTCACTGATTGCCAGTGTGGCTGTGGGATGGTAGTTGTCTTTATCCGGGAAACAGGTAATTGAGATCTTGCAGGATTTGCCCGCTGCCAGGGTCTTGGGGCAGAGGCTGACGGCCACGAAGTCATCGAGATCGTTGCCCGGAGGGGAAATCTTGATGCTGCTGATGGTCATGGGGGCGTCGCCAGTGTTGCTCAGGGTCACGAACGCTTCACCGGGTACCCCGAGGTAGAGCTTGCCAAAATTCACTTTGGATGGGGACACGGTGGCGATGGGTCCCGATCCGTTCACCACTTGAATGGTCGCGGTGCTGGTTTGCGGTGGATTGTTGCTTGCCGCGAGGGTGGCCGTATTGACGTAAGTGCCGACGCTGGAATTGGCACTCACCACGTGAACACTGGTGCTGACGACCGGAGACAGGTTACCCAGCGAGCAGGTCAATCTCTGAGTCGGCGGGGCCTCACTAACAGCACATGTTCCCGGCCCGCTGTAAGGCGGGCTGATCAACCAGACGACGTTGGCGCCCGCGGGCAGTGGATCGTTGAGCGTGGTATTCGTAGCCGTTCCCGTACCCGGCGCGGCGCTGTTGCTCATAGCTACGGTGTAGCCGATGGGGCTGCCCGCGTTGACTACCGCCTGGTCCGCCGTCTTGGTCACGCTCAAGGCCGGGGCCGCAAGGGTGATCGGGAAAGCTACCACCACGTCGTTGAACTGTTTGGTCTTTCCGCCAATTCCGGCATCGGGCGGCTGATTGGGATCATAGTAAGTCGTAATATCGAAAACGAACTGGCAATAGATCGGCGGATTCGTCGGATTCCCATTGATCAGCATCGGCGTACTGCAATCGGTCCCGTAAGGCGTGATGGACGATGCCTCGTAGTCGGGATCATCGAATAGCCGCGGGATGTTCTGATAGTTCAGGCCCGGCGGAGGCAGATAGGAATTATTGTTCCACGCAATCGACCAGGAAATGGGGCCGTCGTAATCGCTAGTGGGAGGTTCGTTCCCTCTGGTCTGGAAATACACGCTGTAGAAGACGCAATTTCCGTTGGAATAGGCGTCGCATGCCGGCACGATGGCGTCACCGTTGGCAAGAATTTCGTAAGTGAAGAAGCTGGTGAAGCGGCAATCGAAATCCGTCATCGCATTCTGGCCGGCTGGGCAGTCTCCATTGGCCTGGGTAGTGGGTACTTCGGTGGCGGCAACCGTCATGGTGAACGGCGTGTTCACCACAGCCGCCGTCAGAGCCAAGGAGTGCGCATTGGGGTCGGGGCAGGGGTTCTTCCCGGACGGGCAATTGAACACTGCGGGTGGCGCCGTGACATTCGAGCATGGGTAGATACCATTCGGACAAGCGAAGGGCGCTGACATCGTTATGGCAGGGGGCACAAATGAAGCGGTCACCGACTGGTTCGAATTCATTAAGACTGAGCAACCAGCAGTTCCGGAGCAAGCACCTCCCCAGCCGCCGAAGGTAGTGGGCTGCACCGGGGTTGCCGTTAGATTGACGGTTGTGTTTCCGGGATAGGTGGCCGAGCAAATTCCAGACTGTACACCCGCGGTATCGGTGCAGTTGATCTGTTGCAGATCGTCAGTCACGGTGCCGTTGCCGGTGCCCAGGGTGGTTACGGTCAAGGTGTAGTTCTGACTTGATCCCATCACCGACAACACGACTTGCGTGCTGCTGTAATTGACCATCCAGCTCAAACCTTGAGGCAAGCCGGGCAAGTTCGTAGTGACAAACTGGCCGCTGAGCGAGCCCGCTGTCAGGATCACGAACTGGTTGCCGGCCGCAGGAATGAAATTGTTGATCAGACTCACATTGAGCGTGCCGCTTAGGGTTGCGCTACCCGGCACGTTCAGTTGGGAGTACTGCGTACCCGCCGTGAGTCCTCCGACCACCACGTCATAGGCGCCCGCTGAACCTTGGGTGTAGTTGCCGGTGCCATTGATACCGATCGTCAATATGCCGGGGTTGGGAATGTCGCCGGCCTGGGTCACGCCCGCCATGCTTACATTGCTGAGGATGGTTCCGTCGCCCGAGAGTGTACCGGTGCCGGCCACGTTCAAAGCGCTGGACGCCACCAAGGTCCCATCCACCTGCGCCACACCGCCGTTGAGATTGAACGTAACCGTCGAAGCGCTGCCTCCCACAGTGACCTGGAACAAGCCGGCATTCTGCATGTAAGAAGTGACGTTGAAGGCCTCGGAATCCAGGATGATGTTGCCTGCGTTTCCGAGTGATGTCCCCGTGATCGTGTTGGCGCCGTTGGTCATCATCACCGCACCGCCGCCGGTCAGCGTCGCCCCGTTGGGAGCACTCAGAACCGTGGTGCTTTCGATCGAATCCAGCAGCACTGTGCCGTTGTTGTTGATTGTCCCTGCGATAACCGTCGTGCTGTTGTCCCCGACCGTATAAGTGCCCCCGGAAGGAATCGAAATGGCGCTGGCCGTGCCGTCCAGAGTGAGTGTGTTCCGGCTGAAACTTCCCACGAAACCGCCACTGACGCCACTCAGTGTTCCGCCTTGAACCGTGAGTCCATTGGAGAATTGCACGGCTGCGGCGGCGCCACTGGCGACGATGCTTCCGCCGGCATTGGCGACGGTTGTGCTCACTTGCAACAGACCGCTGCCGGTTGCTTCCAGGAAACCCTGGTTCGTTAGTGCGCTCGGATTCAGCACCAGCGAACCCGCAGCATTGGCATTGATCGTTCCCTGATTGACTAGCCCGAGGCCGTTGTACCCGATGACGCCCGTCCCTTGCAGGGTGTTGCTTACATTGGTCAGCAACTGATTGCCGTTTGCAGTGGAGAGGGCGGCACTTCCTCCGCCTGGAGTTGACGACAGCGTCACCGTGCCCGCGCCCGTCAGCGTCACTCCTGCCGCCATGGTTAGGAAAGTGTTGTTGGCAGCTGCATTAAGCTGAATCGTGCCGGTGTTGTTGATGGCCCCAACCAGGAAAGTGGTGGTGTTATTGGCACCCACGTAGTTGCCCGCGATGGTCAATGCGCCTAGCGTGCTTCCGTCCAGCGTAATGGCATTGCCGCTGGGAATGGTCAGGACGCCGTTGTTAGCAGTGGCGAACGTTCCGCCTTGGATGGTAGCGTTATTCACGAACTGCACGCTGGAAGCAGCTCCGTTGACCTCAATCGTGCCGGCGCCGTTGGAAATCGTGGAGTTGCTCAGAACCAGCGTCCCTCCGGCCGTCGCCTCCAGCAATCCTGCGTTGGTAAATCCACCGTTGATCACCAGCGTTCCCCCGGCCGGTAAGTTGGCATTGATCGTTCCGTGATTGACTACGATCAAACCGTTCCACCCGATGACGCCCGTGCCCTGCAAAGTATTGCCCACGTTGGTCAGCGTTTGATTCCCGCCAGACGTCGCCAAGGCCGCCGTTCCGTTACCCCCTTTGGTCAACGTCACCGAGCCTCCACCTGTCAGACTTACCGGCCCAGCCATGGTCAAGAAGGTGTTGTTGCCTGCCGCGTTGACTTGAATCGCTCCCGTATTGTTGATCGTTCCCAACAGGAAGGTTGTGGAATTGTTGGCGACTGCGTAGGTGCCCTCGATGGATAATGGGCCCAGCGTGCTCCCATCCAACGTAATCGCGTTACCGCTCGGAATGGTCAAGATTCCATTGTTGATGCCGGCCAGTGTCCCGGCCTGGATGGTGGCATTGTTTACGAACTGCACGCTGGAAGTCGCTCCGTTCACTTGGATGCTGCCGTCGCGATTGCTGATCGTCGAACCACTCAGAGCCAGGATGCCTCCTGACGTGGCCTCCAACAGGCCTTGGTTGGTAAAAACGCTCGGATTCAGCGTTAGGGTGGCCGATGAAACATTGGCATTGATGGTCCCCTGATTGGTCACCTCCAGTCCGTTCCACCCGATGACGCCGAACCCTTGTAGGGTGTTGCTCACATTGGTCAGCAACTGGTCCCCGCCGGAAGTTGCCAGAGCTGCGGTTCCATTACCGCCGGTGGATAGTGACACCACACCATTGCCGGTCAGACTTACTCCGCCGCTCATGGTCAAGAACGTATTGTTGCCCTGCGCGGCCACTTGAATCATGCCGGTGTTGTTGATGGTTCCGGTCAAGAAGGTGGTGGCGTTGTTGCCGACCACATAGGTGCCCGTAAGGTTCAAGGTGCCTTGGCTGCTTCCGTCCAAGGTAAATGCATCGCTGGGGGGCGTAGTCAAAATCCCAGCGCTGGCGGTGGCCAGTACTCCTCCCTGGACGGTTCCGCTGATGAACTGAACAGTTGAGTTGCTGCCGGTGGCCAGGATTCTTCCCCCCGAGTTGTTGAAGGCGTTTTCGAGTTGCAGGGTACCGCCGCCGGTGGCTTCGAGCAGGCCTTGGTTCGTCGTATTGGGCGCATTCAGCAACAGCGTACTGGTACTCGGCGTGTTGGCATTGATAATTCCGCCTGCTTGATTAACCACGTTCAAGCCGTTCCACCCGATGACGCCCGTCCCTTGCAGAGTGTTGTTTACGTTGGTCAGCGTTTGATCTCCGCCGGAGGTGGCAATGGCCGCCGTTCCATTGCCTCCCTTGCTCAGCGTCACCGTGCCCGAACCTGTCAGACTTACCGGCCCCTCCATGGTCAGGAACGTGTTATTGCCGGCGGCGTTTACCTGAATCGCACCCGTATTGTTGATCGTCCCCAACAAGAAGGTCGTGGAATTGTTGGTGACCGCGTAAGCGCCCGCAATGGTCAGTGGACCCAGGGTGCTTCCATCCAAGGTCATGCCATTACCCGTCAAGACCCCATTATTGACGCCGGCCAGTGTTCCGCCCTGGATTGTGACGTTGCTTACGAACTGCACGCTGGAGGTCGCTCCGTTCACCTCGATCGTGCCTGCGCGGTTGTTGATCGTCGAACCGCTCAGCGCTAGAATGCCTCCGGACGTGGCCTCCAACAGACCCTGGTTCGTAAACACGCTCGGATTCAGCGTCAGTGTGGCCGCCGCAACGTTGGCGTTGATCGTTCCCTGATTGGTCACCTCTAAACCGTTCCAGCCGATGACACCGAATCCTTGCAGGGTGTTGTCCACATTAGTCAGCAACTGGTCCCCTCCGGCGGTCGCCAGAGCTGCCGTTCCGTTACCGCCGGTGGATAACGACACCACACCGTTCCCGATCAGACTTACCGCGCCGCTCATGGTCAAGAATGTGTTGTTGCCCTGCGCGGCCACTTGAATCACGCCGGTGTTATTGATGGTTCCAATCAAGAATGTGGTGCTGCCATTGAGTCCCATGTAGGTGCCGACGATGGTCAACGGGCCATGAGCATTGCCGTCCAGCGTCAGGTTGTTGCCACCCGCGACCCCAAGACTGCCACCCCCACTCGCGGTGAGGGTTCCGCTCTGGATGACCGCCCCATTCGCGAACTGCACATTCGAACCGGTGCCGCTGGCCAGAATGTTCCCCCCGGTGTTGTTAAAGACGCTGCCGTTGAGTTGCAGCGTGGCTGCGGCAGTTGCCTCAAGCAGCCCTTCATTGGTTAATGCATTGGGGTCAAGTGTCAGGGTTCCCACTGCGGGCAGATTGGCGTCGATCGTGCCCTGATTGATCACAACCAAGCCATCCCCGATCACACCGGCACCTTGCAGGGTATTGTTCACGTTGATCAGCGTCTGAGATCCTCCGGAGCTGGCCAGGGCCGCCGTTCCATTCCCGGAGGTGGTCAACGTCACCGTGCCCGCGCCTGTCAGACTGACCGATGCAGCCATGGTCAAGAACGTGTTATTGCCCGCCGCGTTCACTTGAATCGCACCCGTGTTGTTGAGGGTCCCGGTCAAAAATGTGGTGGCGTTGTTGCCGACCACATAGGTGCCCGCAAGGTTCAAGGTACCCTGGCTGCTTCCGTCCAGAGTAAAAGCGTCGTTGGGAGGGGTAGTTAAGGTTCCATTGCTGGCTGTGGACAGGGTTCCCCCCTGGACCGATCCGCTGATGAACTGCACGGTTGAGCCAGCACCAGTTGCCTGGATTGTTCCCCCCAGGTTGTTGTAGGTATTTTCCAGTTGTAAGGTGCCGCCGCCGGTGGCTTCCAACAGGCCTTGGTTGGTCGTATTGGACGCATTCAGCAGGAGTGTGCCAGTGCTCGGCGTATTGGCATTGATAATTCCGCCTGCTTGATTAAGCACGTTCAAGCCGTTCCACCCGATGACACCCGTACCTTGCAGGACATTGTTCACATTGGTGAGAGTCTGAGCTCCACCGGAGGTGGCAATGGCTGCCGTTCCATTGCCTCCCTTGCTCAAGGTCACCGTGCCTCCGCCCGTCAGACTTACTGCCCCGGACATGGTAAGGAACGTGTTATTGCCCGCCGCGTTCACTTGAATCGCACCCGTGTTGTTGATGGTCCCGGTCAAGAACGTGGTGGCGTTGTTGCCGACCACATAGGTGCCCGCAAGGTTCAAGGTGCCCTGGCTGTTTCCGTCCAAGGTGAATGCATCGCTGGGGGGCGTAGTTAAAATGCCACCGCTGGCGGTAGCCAGTACTCCTCCCTGGACGGTTCCGCTGATGAACTGAACAGTTGAGTTACTGCCGGTGGCCAGGATTCTTCCCCCGGCATTGTTGTAGGTATTCTCCAGTTGCAAGGTGCCACCGGCAGTGGCTTCGAGCAGCCCTTGGTTCGTCATGCCGGAAGTATTCAACAAGAGCGTGCCGGTACTCGGCGTGTTGGCATTGATGATCCCGCCCGCTTGATTGACCACGATTAAACCGTTCCACCCGATGACGCCGGTTCCTTGCAGAGTGTTGTCCACGTTGGTCAGGGTTTGATCACCGCCGGAGGTCGCAATGGCCGCTGTTCCATTGCCTCCCTTGCTCAAGGTCACCGAACCCCCGCCGGTCAGACTTACTCCGGCACCCATGGTCAGGAAAGTGTTGTTACCCGCCGCGCCGACGAAGATCTGGCCGGCGTTGGAGATGTTCCCATAAGTGAATAGCGTGTTGTTGTTGCTGATGGTCAGGCTGCTTCCGCTATCGATGTAAAGCGCGCCGACGCTTGCCGTGATGTCGAGAGTGATTTGAGATGGGGTCGAGTTCCCGTCATTGATGCACACATTGACGCTGCTGCTGTTCGGTACCCCATTGCTCCAGTTACTGGAATTGCTCCAATTGCCGGATGCTCCTCCGATCCAGTTGTCGGTCGTGCCGGTGCAACTGGTGGTCGCGATCAATTTGAAGGTCGCGCTCACCGATTGATTGGAGTTCATTGTCACCGTACAGCTTCCGGCGCCACTGCAGGCCCCGCCCCAACCCACGAAGGTTGAGCCTACGTTGGCGGCGGCGGTCAACGTCACGCTGGTTCCGGCAGAGAAATTTGCGGAGCAGGTTGTCGTCGGGCAACTGATTCCCGCCGGGTTGCTCGTCACCGTGCCACCGCCGGTGCCCGCTTCGGCGACGTTAAGAGTGAATGCAGTGGTCGTGCCCGTACCGGTGAGAGCAACGGTTTGCACGCTGCCGGGGATGTTGTTGGAGTTGTCAGTGACCGTCAGCGTCGCGTTTTCATTCCCGGTTTGCGTGGGAGCGAAAAGGATGAATATGGTGCACGACGAATTGGCGGCCAACTGTCCGCCCGCCGAACTGCACGTATCCCCTGAGCCCTCGTGGAAATCTCCCGGCGAAACCGCATAGGTGAACGTCAAAGGCGCGCTGCCCGGATTGCCCAGGGTCACGGTCTGCGACGAACTCTGCGTTCCCACTTGCTGATTACCAAAATTGAGACTGGGAGGGGCGACATCGGCAAGCGGGGTTGCCACCAGAAACCCATAAGCGGCGATGTTTCCAATCAGCGGACTACTCTGAGGACCAGTGACCGTGGAAGTGGCCTCTTCGCCTTCTGTCGCATAGGCGTAGATGGTGTGGAAACCGGGCAGCAGCGTCGCCGTGGTGCCGCTGAATTTTCCCGGCGTGCCCGGAGTGGCCGGCGTCCAGGACCCCAGCCAGGTGTCTAACTGGAACAGCAATTCGTCGACGGGCGCAGGACTAAGACCGTTCGACGCCGTAAACTGGAAGGTTGGAGTTTCGTTGGAAGTCTGATTATTCGTGAGTGGCCCGATGGCCGCGACGATCGGATTCGGCTGTACTGATTCCGCCGTCAGCACGCTGGCATTCGAACTCAGGTTGTTGGCGACATAGACCTCATTCGTCACAGGGTTTGCCGCCAATGCGTAAGGCTGGTTGGCGTTCGCATCGGTGACGGTCGTGCTGGCGTTGCTCACTCCGTCGATGACCGTGACACTTCCGAAGTCGGTGCTGTTGTTGCCGTTGTTGGCTACGTAGACTCGATTCAGCGTCGGATTGACGGACACAGCAAAAGGAGCGGTTCCCACCGTTACCGTGGCAACTACCACCAGCCCGTTGCCGTCAATCACTGAAACCGTATTGCTCCCCTTGTTGGTTACATAAATTCTGTTGGTAATCGGGTTGAGATCCAGGGCGCTGGGAGTGTCGCCTGCATTGATGGTGGCCACCACCGTTGCAGTAGCGCCATCAATGACCGAGACATTGTCGCTGAACGAGTTGGCGACATATATCCTGTTGGTCAACGAGTTCACCGTAAGCGCAACCGGGCGGCTCGCCGCCAAATCGGTGATAGTCACGTTGCTGGAGACGACGGAGTCGAAAACTGTAACGTTGTCGCTTCCATTGTTCGCCACATAGACCAGGCCGGTGGCCGGGTTGACCGCTACGGCGACCGGTGTTGTCCCCACACTGACGGTGCCGGCAACTGTGTTATTGGCACCATCGATCAGGGTCACGTTGCCGCTGCCGTTGTTGACCACGTACACCGTATTGATCACCGGATTCACCGCAACCGCAACGGGATTGGTTCCGGTAGGGATTGTGGCAGCCACCGAGTTGTTGGATCCATCGATGACGGTGACGGTGTTGTTGCCGTTGTTGGCCACATACACTCTGTTGATGGCAGGGTTCACGGCAACTGCAACTGGGTTGGTGCCGGTGTTGACCGTAGCTACGACTACGTTCGTGGTTCCGTCGATCACGGTAACGGTGCCACTCGTACTGTTGACCACGTATATCTTGTTCGTCACCGCGTTCAAGGCTACAGCGACAGGATTCGTCGGCGTGGAGAGAGTGGTCGTGACCAGGCTGCTATCCGCGTCGATTACGGTGACATTGGCGCTCCCGTTGTTCGCCGTATAGACCATGTTGGTGACCGGATCCACTGCCACGGCGACTGGAGCGATCGCGTTGGAATCTGCGACAGTCGTGGTGGCATTGGTTGCGCCGTTGATCACGGTGACGTTATTGCTCGCGTTATTGACGACGTAAATCTGATTCGTGGTCGGATCGGCCGCCACCGCAACCGGACTGTTTCCAGCAGTGACGGTCGAGGTGACCGTATTGTTGGCTCCGTTGATTACGGTAACGTTGCTGCTGCCGTTGTTGGCAACGTAAACGGTGTCGGTCACAGGATTGACCGTCACCGCAGCGGGACTTGTTCCCGTGGGAACTGTGGCCGTGACCGTGTTGCTGGCCCCGCTAATTACGCTCACGTTGTTGCTGCCATTATTCGCGACGTACACCGTGTTGGTCGCCGTGTCCAAGGCCAAGGAAGCTGGACTGGTTCCGGTCGCGACCGTAGCTCCAACCCGGTTATTGGCTCCGTTCACAACCGTGACATTGTTGCTGCCGCGGTTGGCCACATACACCAGGTTGGTCGCCGGATTCACCACCACCGCGGTGGGAATGTTCCCCACGCCGATGCTGCCGACCAGCATGTTCTCAGCGCCGTTAATGACCGTAAGGTTGTTACTCTCGCTATTCGCCACATACACCATGTTGGTCAGCGGATTCAGCGCTATCGCGACCGGGCTGATGGCATTCGGGTCGGTGACCGTGGAAGCAGTATTAGTGGCGCCGTTGATCACGGTGATGTTGCTGCTCCCGTTGTTGGCCACGTAAATCATGTTGCTCACCGGATTGACTGCCAGGGCGATGGGATTACTTCCGGTGTTGACGGTCGCGGTGACCGAGTTTGTCGCTCCATTGATAACGCTGACTGTGTCGCTCGCGGTATTGACAACGTAGATGGTGCTGGTCACAGGGTTGACCGCCACTGCGGCGGGAGAGTTACCAACTCCGACGGTCGCAGTTACAGTCTGCGGGAACGCGGTGTGAACGGAAAGCACGACCACGAACAACAGCCAGATAGCAACCCTCCCGCGCCGGAAGAAGTTCGCCTGCGCTGAACTTATCTGGAAACGCGACAGAGGTTGCCTCTTCGATGGCTCTCTGCTTGACGAGTAACGGATTGTTTTCATGGGTAAGCGGTTCAAGAAATAGATCTGCGAACGTACATGCCGGCAAGGATCTGGACTGGGGGGTCCAGCGTCTCAGCAAATGTCTCCAACCCGGGGCCAAAGATTCATCTACCTTACGCTGCAAACCCGGCGGAGCATTGTACCCCGTTTCCACTAATCGCGGCACTGTGAAATACTTTGCATCTTGACCTATCCAACTATGGGTTTCCACAGCAGCCGAGATGCATTATTTTGCAGCCCACACTTTCAGTCCCCGGCCTGGGACCCTGCGTTTCTGAGCCCCTCGCAAGGATAGACTTCCGGTTCTCATGACTTCGGAGTCAGGGTGGGAATCCTTGTCACAATTGCGAAAATATCGGCATTTGGCTAATCTACTTCCACTGTTATTTGGGCATCATTCGCAAGCAGCTTTCCCTGTCCCTACCTTGAATGTAAGGAGGCTATGCTTATGCATTGCCGCATTTCCGTCTTGTTTGTGCTCTCGCTGTGTCTTTCGGCGTCAGCTCAGAACGACCACGCCGTCCATGCGGCCAGGCCCGTCACCCTGATGACGGGCGTGGGTAATGCGCACCACCCGGTCTCGACCACGAACCCTGAAGCGCAGAAGTTCTTCGACCAGGGGCTGCGCTTTATCTATGCTTTCAATCACGACGAGGCGGCGCGTTCGTTCCAGAAAGCGGCAGACTTGGATCCGAAACTCGCGATCGCGTATTGGGGCATCGCCGAAGCCGTCGGCCCGAACTACAACGATCCGGCCAGCGACGACCGCTTTAAGCATGCACACGAGGAAATTCAGAAGGCTATGGATCTTTCCGCCGCCGCCTCGCCCAGCGAGCAGGCTTACATTCAAGCCATGGCTCTGCGTTTTCCGGCTGACCCCAAAGCCGACCGCCGCAAAGCTGCCGAGGAATATCACGATGCCATGCGCGAGGTAATGAAGAAATACCCTGACGACCTGGATGCCGCGACGCTTTTTGCCGAGTCGGGAATGACGCTGCATCCCTGGGGGTTGTGGCATGTCGATGGCAGTCCGGAAGCCGGGACGGAAGAGATTGTCGCGACCCTCGAATCCGTGATCCGGCGCGATCCCAATCACCTGGGGGCGATTCACTACTACATCCATGCGGTGGAAGCTTCGCCCAATCCCGAGCGCGCGCTGGCGGGGGCCAATAAACTGGCGTCGCTAGCGCCTAACGCCGGACACATCGTCCATATGCCGGCACACGTGTACATCCGCACTGGGGATTATGAAGCGGCGGTGAAGACGAACGAAGAGGCCGCAGCCGTGGACCGGGCCTATATCAAGGCCAGTGGCGCGCAAGGCATTTACCCGATGATGTACTACAGCCACAATCTGCATTTCATCGCCATGTGCGCTTCGATGAACGGTAACTATGCGGAAGCCAAGAAAAACGCCGACATGCTAGCCGAGCATGTTGGACCGGCGGTGAAGATGATGCCGCCTCTCGAAGGCTTCATGACCGTTCCCATTGCGGTGGAACTCCGCTTCCATCGCTGGGACGATATTTTGGCGATGAAACAGCCCGATCCTGATATGAAAGCCACTACCGGCTTCTGGCATTTCGCGCGAGGCATGGCGCTGGCGGGCAAGGGAAGAGTCGAGGAAGCCGAAGCCGAGTACAAAATTGTTTCGGCTGCGGAAGCGGCTACGCCTCCCGACGCCGTCTTTGCCATGCCGATCAACAACAAGACCAAAGACATCCTGAAGATCGCGGAAGATATTATGGGCGCCAAGATTGCGTTGGTCAGAAAAGACAATGCGCAGGCGATCGCATTGCTAACTGCCGCAGTCACAATTCAGGACACACTGAAGTACGGCGAGCCTCCCGACTGGTTCTTTCCGGTGCGGGAGTCGCTCGGTGGCGTTCTGCTGATGAATGGCGATGCGGTGGGGGCAGAAAAAGTGTTTCGCGCCGATCTCGACCGCAATCCGCGGAACCCGCGCTCGCTGTTCGGATTGCAGCAAGCCCTGAAGGCTCAAGACCGCAACTACGATGCGGGTTTTGTGGAAGCGCAGTTCGAGGCTTCATGGAAGGGCGGCGCGGGGTTGAAGGTGGAGGATTTGGTTTGAGTTCCACCCTCGATTAAGGCGGCGCTACTTTGGCCGAATGTGGGTTGCCGCATTCGGCAGAGTGCAGATTTGGACAGCATCCTGCAAAGCGGTTTCTAGCGGTGCGCCCAGGGCTACAAGCTCTCCCGCGTTCATCAGCTTCTGCATGCCCTCGAAAAGTTGGCGTTCCTCTTTGCGGATATGCTGGGCAAGCGTGCTGGCAAAAGATGAAAGCTCATCCTTCCCGAGAGTTCGCAATCGAGCCCGATTGAACAAGTCCCGCAGTACCACGTGCTCCTCGAGAAGTTCGTGTACTAGAGGCCGCAACTCTGGGAATCTCTCCGCGGCGGGGAACAGTTCTTTTTCTTCTGCGGCAAAATGGATCGCGATCTCCTGCCGGAAAATCTCCGCGACTTCAGCTTGCCATGCTTCGAGATCAATCTCGCCCGCCTGAACCGCGCGATCCAGGCGGACGCACAGCGCCAATGCGTGCTGGTGCTGGCGCGAAAGCGGGACCAAGTTCTTATCGCGAAGCATCTGCTGCCATTCTAGCGGTTCTTCATAGAGCGGGTTGTTGCTGGGTCATGCAGTGCATGGCGCCGAAGCCCCAGATCAGATCGCCGGAATAAATGCCGACGATCTCGCGGTCGGGAAAAAGATCGGCGAGAATTTCGAGGGCCACGCGATCGTTGGGGTCGTTGAAGACGGGAACCAGCACCAGCCCATTCGCGATGTAGAAATTCGCGTAGCTGGCGGGCAGGCGGCGGCCTTCAAAAATGACCGGCGCGGGCATGGGTAGCTCAATGATCGAAAGAGGTCGCCCGTTTTGATCGGTGGTCTCGCGCAGGCGGCGGATATTTTCCCGCAAGGGCTCGTAGTTGAGGTCGTCGGGGTCAGACTCTACGGCGGTGACCACGGTGTCCGCAGAGACAAAGCGCGTGATGTCGTCGACATGGCCGTGGGTGTCGTCACCGGCAACGCCCAAACCCAGCCAGATCACTTTGCGGATTCCCAGGTGATCGGAGAAGAGTTTTTCGTAGTCTTTACGTTTCATTGCCGGGTTGCGTTGTTGCACTTTGCCGAGTAGGCATTCTTCGGTCGTGAGTAAGGCGCCTTGGCCGTTGACGTCGATGGATCCGCCTTCCAGAACGACTCTTTGTTTTCCAAACATGGGGCGGAGTTCGCGAGCCTCGGCAGCTTCCGCCATGAGGCTGCCAATCTTCTCGTCCTGCTTCCAGTTCGGATACTTGGCCCAGGCGTCGAAACGCCATTTGATAGCGGCGAGTCCCTCCGGACTCTCGCGTCGAGGGTCATCCGCGCAACACTTCACGAAGGTGCAGCCGGAGTCGCGGGTCCAGACGCGGTCGCTAGGCCAGTGGTGAAAGCGAATGTTGTCACTGAAGGCGTTAGCAAGGGTCAGGGTCTTGCGAGCGCGCTTTTCAGATGCCGCGTCGTTAACAATTAACTCCACTCGTTCGTGCCGCGCCAAGTGACGAATGATTTCCGCATACACCCAGGGGATCGGCTCGAATTTGCCCGGCCAGTCGTCTTTGTAATGCGGCCAGGCCAGCCAAGTGGCCGCGTGGGGTTCCCATTCGGCGGGCATGCGGAGGTTGTCGGTCATGGTTTAGTCAATCAACCGGTTGGTGATAGGGGCGTAGCTGTCGATGCGGCGGTCGCGCAGGAACGGCCAGTTGCGGCGAATGTCTTCGAGCGTGCGAATGTCCACTTCACCGAGAAGGATCTCTTCTTTGTCATGGGAAGCCTCGGCGATGACCCGGCCGAAGGGATCGCATAAGAATGATCCGCCCCAAAATTCGAGCCCAGAGCCAGGCGCGGACTTGCCGCGGATGTCTCCGGTTTCAAAACCTACGCGATTCACCACTGCGACGTAAACCCCATTGGCAATCGCGTGGGATCGTTGAATGGTGCGCCAGGCGTCGTGCTGAGCTTCGCCGAATTCCGCTTTCTCGGCGGGATGCCAGCCAATGGCCGTGGGATAAAACAGCACGTGCGCACCCTGCAGCGCAGTCAAGCGCGCCCCTTCGGGATACCACTGATCCCAGCACACTAGCGTTCCCACCCGGCCCACGCCGGTGTCGAACGCGCGGAAGCCGAGGTCGCCGGGCGTGAAGTAGAACTTTTCGTAATAAAGAGGATCGTCGGGGATGTGCATTTTGCGATAGAGACCGCGCACCGTGCCGTCGGTATCAAAAACCACCGCGGTATTGTGATAAACGCCTGCGGCGCGCTTTTCGAAGAGCGACGCGATCAGCACGATTTCCAACTGCTTGGCCACCTCGGAAAGCTTAGCGGTGGTTGCGCCTGGAATCGGCTCAGCCAAGTCAAACAGACCAGCGTCTTCACGCTGGCAGAAGTACTGGGTCTGGAAAAGTTCGGGAAGACAGACGATTTGCGCCCCCTGCGCCGCTGCCTGGCGTACGCGCTCGATGGCGCGTTGCAGATTCTTGTCGGGATCAGGGGTGGCCGACATCTGAATCAGTCCGACACGGAATTTGTCAGGTGGCAAGTTCATGATGCGCACTGGCGAGGAAATAGAATACCAGTTTCGAGTTCCCGGTTCTCGGTTCTCAGTTTGTCTGCGGTAGCAGGAGATCGCCGCCTTCTAGTAGAGTAGTACTTCAGGAAAAGAGACGCGGAGAGGCGAGCATGAAGCATGGCAATCACGACGGCAGCGGCAAAGATCGGAAGCTCCACAACCCGATCGAAGACCGGCTGACCCCGCTGGAGCCGCTTGATTTGACCAAGGTGCGCAGCATTGACGACCTGGTGCGCGCGATGGGCAAGACGGCTTTCACCGGGCGGCAGATGGGCGAAGCGGTGGATGTGCTGGAGGCCATGGCCCGGGATGAAGAGTGTTTTGTGGTCATGACCCTGGCTGGCGCCATGACCGTCGCGAAACAGGGACTCATCATTACCGAACTGATCGACCGCGGCATCGTCAATGCCATCGTTTCCACCGGCGCGCTGATGGCGCACGGACTGGTGGAAGCCACCGGCCGTGCTCATTTCCGTTATAACCCCGATGTGCCCGACACCGAACTCTATGAGCAGGGTTACAACCGGGTTTACGACACGCTGGAGCCGGAGACGAACCTCGACGAGGTCGAGGAAGTGATGTCCCACGTGCTAGAGGGTTGGGACCAAGCTGAAGTGATGTGCTCCTACAAGCTGAACCACGCCATCGGCGCGTACCTGGCGAAACATGCGAAGGATCAGAGGGGCATTCTGAAGTCGGCTTATGAAAAAGGTGTTCCAGTTTTTGTGCCGGCTTTCACCGACTCCGAGCTCGGCCTGGATGTGGCGCTGAACAATCGAATGCGTGAATCCACCGGCCGGCACAAAATCAGGTTCGATCCCTTCGAGGACCTGGAGCACTTTGCCGCCACCCTGCTGCGGCAAACCCGCCTGGGGATTTTCACCATCGGTGGCGGCGTGCCGCGCAACTGGTCGCAGCAGTTCGGGCCGTTTATTGAGTTGCGCCACCGGCGCATGGGGGAGAATGTCCCGCTGAAACGTTATCACTACGGCGTGCGCATTTGCCCTGAGCCGGTCTATTGGGGCGGTTTGTCGGGAAGCCCCTACAGCGAGGCCATTTCCTGGGGCAAGTTCGTGCCGCCCGCCGAAGGCGGGAAGTTCGGTGAAGTATTCGTGGACGCCACCGTGGGCTTGCCCATCATCGTGGCGGCCGTCCTGGAAAGGCTGGGTAAGTCCTCGCCAAAGAAGAAGGAGAAGGCGGCGCGGAAGTGAACGGAGTTGGACTGGTCTAATCGAAAATCAACACCGCGGACGCAATCACCGTAGTCCACAGTCCCCGCTTGTCACCCACTGCCGATTGCGTCACGTTCGCGGTGCGCACGATCTTGTTGGAGATGCGGTAGATTTCCTTCTTTTCGTCCCAGGAGCGATCGGGGTCGAACTCCACATTGAGGGTGGTAGCGAGCATCTCAGCCGCCAGTTCTTCGGCGTAGTCGCCGGCAGCGTTGTCGGTTTCTCCGAACGAGTGGTGCTCGCTCAAATAGCCGTACGTATTACGGTCCGCGGGAATAGCTACACCGATACTTGAAGCCAGCAAGCGATGCGGCTCACGCGTGGAGTTCTCCGCAACCACGGCGAAAACCACTTCGCCGGGGCTCAGATACTTCAGTCCCTGTGAGCGGGCTACTAGCTTGCAATTTGGCGGGAAGATGGATGAGACCCGCACCAAATTCTGGGCGGCAATGCCGGCGTCACGCAACGCCAGTTCGAAAGAAGTGAGACGTTCCCGATGCTTTCCGACCCCCTTCGTAAAAAATATCCGCTTGGGGACCATGTCTTTGCCCAATTCATTTTCCTCCGCTGCCGGGTGGGTTGAGGGTCAAATTTAACACAGCGTGTCCCGCAGGCAATATGAAAATTGGGTTACAGGGGAAAAATTTTCGGCGGAACCCCGCGCCGGGCGGAATACGGCTATTGGATTACGTCGGCTGGAGTCAGCTCCGGAACGATCACCAGCAGGTCATAGCCGTAGATCATCCGTTCCATATCTGGGTCCACCGCACCCATTTTCGCGAAACGCAGCTTGCGGAGATCATAGAGCGTCCAAGCCTCCGCAATCTGATTGTCGCTCACCGGTTTTAGCCATAGGTAGTCCGGATTTTCATCCATGACGAATTTTTCAAGCCTGGTAGGTTGATCGTAGCCTGCAAACAGTCTGTGCGTGCCCTTGGCCCCCAAAACGCAAATATGTAGCGATGAGCTGCCTTGCCCGTCCGCCATCTCGGCAATGTAGTTGCCGAGATCGCGCTGGTGAAGCGGGTTAAAGCCCTTGTAGAGGTGCCAATCCCCGAATTTGACCAGCACTTTCTGCGAGCGGTCAGCAGGGGCGGCCATCTCCATGTCGAGTCGAAAATTAGCTTTCAGAAGCTGGGCTCGCTGGCTATTGGAATCGGGTGAGCCTTGCATATTTTTGAGGTAGATTTCGTGGCTTTCCCTCAATTCGCGAAAGAGGGTATTCGCAGTTGCGTTCCCTTCGCGTTGCAGTATGGCGGTAACTTCTGCGAGTTCAGAATCCGAAGCGGCGAACAAGAAGAGCTTGGACGGATCGCCGGTTTCCTTGGCACGAGCGGCGTCCTGCTGCTCCTCGGCTTTAAGGCGGGTGATTGTGGCGGTTGCAGCCGGGCCGGGATGTGTGGCCAGAATCTGGTCCAGCAGCCAACCGGATGAGCCGACGAACTCCTGATCAAGACCCCAAAGATGAAAGTGCCGGTTGTGAGCAACCTCTGCACAATGCGCCGCCAGATCATTTTCTTGCCTGACATCCATGAAGGCCATGCTGTTCGGATATTGATGGATGAGCGCAGCCGTGCGGACGAGCCGGTCGGGCTTGCCAAATGACGCCGAGACAAACTCCGCAACCTGTGGACCGACCTCGACGGCCATAGCCGATAACCCCTGCGGCGCCATGAGGTCGCAGACTGCGGCCGTGAATTGGGGGATCTCGCGGGTAATGTGGTCTTCGCCAATGAGCACGTACTGGGCATTGGCGATGGCGCCTTCCAACACGGGAGCCGCGCCGCCCGCAAACTTGCCATTCCCCAGACGGAGGTCATACCGAACCTCGCGCAGTTTCTGCTCGAAGGCCGGTGGCTGGGTTGTGGCCGTCTGACTTGGCCCTTGCGCATAAACAAGCTGCGGAGCCATGAAAGCTGCGACGCATAGAAATAAAGAATGAATGGCCTTCAATTTGCTTCCCTCAACGGTTAATGGATAAACAGACGAGAGTAGTTACGATCAGGAAGGCGACCCAGTTCCATGAAATTTACGAAGAACGACGAAAGCGTTGCCCGGCTCGGTTGCGAATCCGCCAATTCTCAGACCGGCGCTACTTGGCGGCGGTGACTGAGCTGACCGAGATGGTGTCTCCGTCGACCGTGCCCTTGACCGTAGCTCTCCCAGCGCCTAACTTGGCGAGCGCATCCAGCGTCGCCTGATTGCTTGTGTCCAGGGTGTAGACCTTGTCTCCCACTACGAGAGCGTACTTCGATCCCTTATTGACGCAGGTGCGCAGGCATGACGCGGGATCGCCTTCCATCATGTGCGTAGCCCCGCACATGGCGTCGCTGACGGTGCCGGTGAAGGTCTGAAGCTTCGCCGCGAAAGCCGCAGTGGTGGTGAGCAGTGTGGCCAGTACGAACGTGGCCGATAGAGCAATGAGTTTCCTGGAACTGCATCTCATGAATCGTTCACTCCTTGGAGGTTTTGCCTTCTGATCGTAAGCGTACCAAACCCCAAGCCGGAAGTTGTAAAAACTGATCTTGTCCGCGGATGCAGCGACACAGCCAGTCAGGCCTTGGGGTCATATCGCAGGGTTACGTCCACCGTCTTATCCTTCGAGTTGACCGATTCGTGGATGCTGACGTTCCAGTCGCCCAACCAGAGCATTTTTGTTTCCTCCCGTTCGGCAAATTGCTGGGGATAGTCTGAATTGTAAGTGTCGCCGGTGCGCAACGCCCAGTCAGTCTGCAATTGCGAAGTGGCTTTTGAGTCGAGTCCATGAATGTCCAGGTCGCCCATGGTGTACACGTCGCCTTCGCGGATGCTGAGGTCATATTTGACGGAAAGCGTTTTATCGTCGGCTTCACGGTTGGCCTTAATCGCCGCTGCCATGTAGCCACGGGTGCCATACAAGCGCTGTAGAGCAGCCATGTCTGCCTCCACTTGGATCACGTTGACCGGATCCCCAATCTGCGCATGAATCGATTGCCGCAATGCATGGGTGGGAAGGACTTTGTTCCCCGAGAGCGTGAGCTCGGCTAATTTGTATTGCGCACCGGGATCGGGGTGGAAGATTACATCAACCTGTGTCTCTTCCGGAGCCTGCTTTACCACTTTAGCTTCAGGATCGCCGAGAGCGGCCTTGAGATATCCTCGTTGTAAATAGAACCGCAGAAAGTTCTTTTCCGCTGCTGCGCGTATCGCGTCACGAGCGTATTCCTTGCCGCTGAGTTCCCTGGCCGCAGTTTGTAGCACAGGCAGCAGGTTCGGATCGGCTCCCTGGAACTGGACGTCCCGAATAGTGATGGGCCGACCCGTGACACTGAACTCAAACGCCTCCGTCGGCCCGCCCTCGGCTCCGGCCCGGATATAGTCGGCGCGTCCTTCCACTTTTTCTTCAATCAACATTGCCTGCAGCGCTAACGAGACGTCATCCGCTAGGTCTCCGCGGATCGGGAGCTCGCCATGAAACAAGGGAACTCGCGCACGCAGCTTCTCGGCGAGGTCATGATCTGAAAACCAGACAAAGTTTTCGAACCGCGCCGGGACAAAGTCGGGCGAATCCTTCACCTGAAACTCTCCCTTGGTGCCCTTGGCGGAATAGTCGAAGCCGAAGGAGACGTCACTGAAGGCGCCGCTATCGCCGAGCAGGCGAACCGCCCCTCGGAAATCGTCCTCATGCACGGTTTGGCCGATCTGCAAACCGGTCGCGGCGGCGATATCTTCAGGTTTGTAGCGCTGGCTGCCTGTGACTTTAATGGCGACTAACTCATACGCCGAGGCGGGGAGTTCTTTGGCAGCAGGCTTGCCACTTTGGGCGAGAACACTGCTGACGCAGCAAAGACAGCAAACCAAGAAAAGGGAACTGCGCCGGTTCGCGGGAGCAAGGATCGCGGTCACGATTTTCCCGCCGCCGCATCTACGCCCTTAATTCTGACCGCAATGTCAATGAATGCACGGGCGGCGCGGCTGAGCGACTTGTCCTTGCGAAACACCAGCGCCAGGTCGCGGCGGATGGTGGCATCGGAGATGGGAACGGTGGTCAATGCATTCGCCCGCACATCCTCCAGCACGTTGGAGCGGGCCATGAAACCGATGCCGGCATCGGCGGCCACAAAGCGCTTCAGTAATTCACTGGAGTCGAGTTCCATGATGTACCGGGGCTTAAGCTTGTGTTCAAAGAAGAGATCTTCCAGAGCATCGCGAGTGTGCCCACCTTTGGGCACCACCAGCGCGAACTTCGCCGCTTCAGCAACCGTGGCAGACTTTCTTCCGGCCAGTGGGTGCTGCGGAGGAACGATGATGACCAGTTCGTCGCGATGGATCAGCACCACCTTCAGCCGGGCGTCGTCGACGGGAAGCGAAACCACGCCAAAATCCACCGAGTTGTCGAGCACCGACTCCAGAATCCTGGCATAGTCGGAGCGGGTGATGCTGATGTTCACGTCCGGATATTGCTTCTTAAATTCTGCGAAGACTTCCGGCAGAATGTGCAGGCAGGTTCCTTCATTAGCCCCGACTATAATTTCACCGCGAGGCACACGCTCCGTCTCGGCAATGCCGGCCAGCATGGCCTTGCGAGTCTCCATCAGCTCTTCCGCAAATTTCAGGAACAGCTTGCCGGATGCGGTGACCGAAACCTTGCCGCCGGAACGGTCGAGCAGTTTGGCTCCGACTTCTTCCTCCAGCAGGCGAATCTGGGACGAGATTGCCGGCTGGGTGCGGAAACGTTTGTCGGCGGCGCGAGAAAAACTCAGGTGCCGAGCAACCGCAAGAAACGTTTCCAGTTGGTCGAAATCCATAAGAGCCTTCAGCACTCAGCCGTCAGCCTTCAGCCGAAGCCTGACGCTGCCCGCCTGGATCCCCGCAAACTCCCACAGGATGATTCTACTGCTTGAGCAGTTGCTCGATGGCCGACGTCACCTCCGGCGAATCGGGCGTCACTTTGGACTCAAAGCGCTGCACCACGTTTCCTTTGCGATCCACCAGGAACTTGGTGAAGTTCCACTTGATATCGCCAGCGATGGGCGCGGGCGTGTCTTTGGTCAGGTACTGATAAAGAGGCGTCTGGTCGTCACCCTTTACCGATACTTTGCTGTACATGGGAAAGGTCACGCTGTACTTGCGGGTGCAGAAGGTCTTGATTTCTTGATTCGTGCCCGGTTCCTGAGCGCCGAAGTTATTGGCGGGGAAGCCGACGATCACAAAACCCTGCGCCTTGTACTTTTCGTAAATGGCTTCGAGCGCAGTGTATTGCGGAGTGTATCCGCACTGGCTGGCGACGTTGACCATGAGGATGACCTTGCCTTTGAAATCGGTCAGCGGCATGGGCTTGCCGTCAATATTGGGGAGCGTGAAATCGTAGATATTGGATGCAGCAAAAGTTGGTCCTGCCATCAGAAGCACCAGTCCTAATAAAAGATAGTTGCGGGCGTTGCGGGTTCGCGCCGTCATTATTTCTCCTTTGATTTTGCCGCTGATAACCCGACGAGTGAAGTCAGCATACCGGATGGATTCTGTGGGGTGCAACTTCGAGAATCTGTCCGGATTCGGACACTTCCTCCCACGAGTGGACAGAAAGCGATTTTCTCGCCTGCGGCAGAAAGTATCTAAGCCTTTTCCTCTGTGCTGCTTGCCTGATATCGTCCTGTGGTAGAGGGCGTGCCCTTCTGAGGAGCAAATGGATATCGCTCGGCCTAATATTGCCCGCCAGAAACGTCGGCGGCAGATCATTTATATAGCGGTAGGAATTGTGTTGCTTGCCTTAGTGACCATGGGGCTGTCGCGGCTCAAGCCGGCAGCGCCCACGGTGGAACGCTCCACAGTTTGGGTGGATACGGTGAAGCGCGGCTCGGTTCTGCGCCAGGTGCGGGGATTAGGAACTCTGGTTCCGATGGAGGGATCGATTCAGTTCTTGCCCGCAGTCACTGAAGGCCGGGTGGAGAAGATTCTCGAACTTCCCGGCGCCCAGGTCAAAGCCGACACCATCTTGCTCGAACTCAGCAATCCGCAGCTTACCCAGGAAGCGCTCGATGCTGAGTGGAAGCTGAAAGCCTCGGAAGCTGACTACAAGAACTTGCAGGTGCAGCTTGCCAGCCAGGTGCTGGCGCAAAAATCGCTGTCGGCGCAGGCCCAGTCGGAATACAGCCAGGCCAAAATGCAGGCAGATATCGACTCCGAGTTGGCCAAACTGGGGGTCATTTCGCAACTTGCCATGAAAGTGTCAAACCAAAAGGCGGAGCAGTTGTCGACGCAAAATGACATCGAGAAGCAGCGTTTGACCAACAGCAGCGAAGTTCTGACCGCGCAGTTGCAGGCCAAACAAGCCGAGGTCGAGGAGTTTCGGGCGCTGGCGGATTTAAAGAAGAGCCAGCTTGACCGGCTGCGGGTCCGCGCCGGTATTGATGGAGTTCTGCAAGAGCAGACCTTGAAGATCGGCCAGTTTGTGACTCCGGGGACTACTTTAGCGAAGGTCGTCCAGCCGCAGCGGCTTAAGGCGGAGCTGAAGATCGCCGAAACCCAGGCCAAGGACATCCAACTGGGACAGCCGGCGTCGGTGGATACACATAATGGTGTTATTCCCGGTCACGTTGTGCGCATTGATCCGTCTGTTGTAAATGGGACGGTCACCGTTGACGTGGCCCTGGACGCTACGCTTCCCCAAGGGGCACGGCCGGATCTGAGTGTGGACGGGACCATCGATCTGGAAAAAATGCAGAACGTCCTCTATGTGGGGCGTCCGGCCTTCGGCCAGGAGCAAAGCACGGTCGGTATGTTCAAGCTGGAACCGGATGGAAACAACGCGGTGCGCGCCCAGGTGAAGCTGGGTCGCAGTTCGGTGAATACGGTCGAAATTCTGCAAGGCTTGAAAGAGGGCGACCAGGTGATTCTGTCGGACATGTCGCGCTGGGACAACTTCGACCGGATTCGCCTGGAATAGCAACCCTGTGCTCCTCTGCGATCTCTGTGGTTATAGGTTAAGAGAAGGCATAACCACAGAGGTCACGGAGGGGCACAGAGATCAAAGACACTTGGAAAGGAACTTCGATGGCTGACGCGGGAACCATGATTAGCATGGAGAACATCACCAAAGTTTTCTACACCGATGAAGTTGAGACCCACGCGCTTTCCGGAATCCACATGCAGATTCGCAAGGGCGAGTACGTGTCGATCGCCGGCCCTTCGGGATCGGGCAAATCGACGTTGCTGGCGATCATCGGTTTACTCGATTCCCCCTCCGACGGGACTTATGTATTGAATAACCACTCGGTGGCCAATCTCGACATCAGCGAGCGCTCGCGCATTCGCAACCGCGAGATCGGCTTCATCTTTCAAAGTTTCAATCTCATCGGTGATCTCAACGTTTACGAGAACGTCGAACTGCCTCTGACGTATCGCGGCATGCCGTCCACCGAACGCAAAGAGCGCGTGCACGTCTCTCTTGAACGCGTGGGCATGAATCACCGCACCAAGCACTACCCCTCGCAGCTCTCCGGAGGTCAGCAGCAACGCGTGGCCGTGGCACGGGCTTTGGCCGGAACACCGTCGATTCTGCTGGCTGACGAACCTACCGGCAACCTGGATTCACGAAATGCCGAGGCCGTCATGGACCTGCTGCGCGATCTGCATCGTGAGGGCGCGACCATCTGCATGGTCACGCACGATCCGCGCTTTGCCCGCCACGCCGACCGTCAGATCCATCTATTCGATGGCCGGGTCGTCGAGGAGAGCGTTGAGGTCAGCTAATGGGATCGCTGCTGCAGGATGTCCGCTACGCGCTACGAATGTTGCGGAAAAGCCCCGGGTTTACCGCGGTGGCGATTCTCACGTTCGCTCTGGGCATTGGAGCGAATACCACGACCTTCAGCAGTGTAAACGCGATGTTGCTGCGGCCATTTCCTTTCCCCAAACTCCAGCAAGTGGTTGAAGTGTGGGAAACCGCGCCTAAGCAGCACGAATTGCGCGTCAGCGCGGCTCCCGCCAACTTCCTGGATTGGGCTCAACAAAGCAGGGAGTTCAACGGGCTGGCGGCAGGACACGGATGGAACGTCAACCTGACCGGTAATGGCGTCGCCGAGCGGGTAGAAGCTTATCAAGTCACGGCAGATTTCTTTCGTTTAGCGGGAGTGGCGCCGCAGATGGGCCGGGCCATCGGAGCGTCTGATTTTGCCAATGGGGTTGCCCCGGTTGTGGTACTCAGTCACGGATTTTGGGAGCGGCATCTCGGCTCCGACGCCAATGTTCTGGGAAAGACCCTGTTGCTCGATGGCCGCAAGTTTACAGTGGTCGGGGTTGCGTCCCCGGAGTTTGATTTTCCCGTTGGAGCAGAAGCGTGGGCTCCGCTTGATTTGAGTTTATTCAAGGCCGACCGCGCCGATCACTTCCTGACGGTCCTGGGCCGTTTGAAAGAAGGAACTTCGATCGCGCAGGCGCAGGCGGACCTGGGAACGGTGGCGGCTCGCCTGGCTCAACAACTGCCGGAAACTAATGCCGGCCATGGGGTCAGGGTGGTCAGCGTCGTAGAAGATCTCACCGAAGGTTCGCGCCAGTTCATTCTGGTGTTGATGGGCGCCGCGGGCTTTGTCCTTCTTCTGGCTTGCGCGAACGTGGCCAACCTTCAACTCGCGCGATCTTCGTCCCGGCAGAAGGAGATTGCTCTTCGTGCTGCGCTGGGCGCGACCCGGTCGCAAGTCACGAGGCAGTTGCTGGTCGAGAGTGTGCTGCTGGCGGGCCTCGGAGGAATTGCGGGACTGTTGCTTTCCTGGTGGGGCCTGGCGCTCACTCGCCGAAGCGTTCCGCCTTTCATCCTGAGTCATATTCCGGGACTGAGGCACCTGGAAGTTGATTCCCGTGTGTTGCTGTTTACGATGCTAATTGCGGTATTGACGGGAATCGTTGCGGGGTTGATGCCGGCCTTGCACGCTGCACGACCGGATGTGAGTGAGAATCTGAAGGAAGCTGCACGTGGAGCGGAAGCCAGTGTAGCCAGAAGGCGTCTGCGCACGTTGCTGGTGATCTCGGAGACGGCTTTGGCGCTGGTGCTGTTGGTAGGCGCAGGGTTGATGGTGAATGGTTTCCGCAGTTTGCTGAATCGGGATATGGGATTCGATCGCTCCCATGTTCTGACCTTCCACATTGCGCTGCCTCAGGGCAACTACAGCGATAGCAACCGCATTCGCAATTACTATCAGCAGCTGATCCAGAGGCTGCGGTCAACGCCCGGCGTGCGATCCGCGGCGTGCGTCAGCAGCCTGCCCTCTACATGGAGTTGGAATCAGGCGGAATACCAGGCGGAGGATCAGCCGCCGGCTCCTCCGGGCGAAATGCGCACTGCGATTTCCCAGTCCGTTTCCCCGGATTTTTTCAAGACCCTGGGGGTGCCTTTGCTCCGCGGGCGATTGTTCTCAGCCGACGACGCCGCGACGACCACGCCGGCGGTGGTAATCAGCCATAGCTTGGCAGATTTCATCTGGCCAGGACAGGACCCGATCGGTAAGCATCTGAGACTTGGCACGAAGGATTCGAAAGAACCCTGGCGCACGGTGGTTGGAGTGGTGGGGAACATCAGGCAATCCGCTTTTAGTTCCGAACCGGGCCGCACTTCTTATGTGCCGTTCGCACAGTTGCCGGAAGCGGCCACTTCGCTGGCGGTGCGCACCTCGGGAGATCCGCTCGCCGTCGCAGGTGCAGTGCGGGAGCAAGTGCGCATGCTGGATCCGGACCAGCCCGCCTTCGACATGCGCAGCCTGGAGCAGGTGGTTTCCGACAACTTAAGCGGTGTGGAATTTTCCGCCCGCACCATGGTGGTGTTCGGCTTGATCGCACTTTCGCTCGCCGCCGCCGGGATTTTTGCAGTCATGGCCTACTTCGTGGCGCAACGCACGCACGAAATCGGCGTGCGGGTGGCGCTGGGTGCAAGGCCGGGGGATGTGCTGCGGCTGGTGATGGGATCTGCAGGCACGATGGCCGGCATTGGCCTGGTGCTAGGAACTGCGGGCGCGCTCGCCATGTCACGGGCACTCTCCAGTGTACTGTTCGGGGTGCTTCAGATCGACGCCGTGGTTTTCGTTTCATTGGCGGCTTTGCTGGCGTTTGTGGCCGCGCTGGCTGCATATATACCGGCACGCTGGGCCGCGAGAGTGGAGCCCATGGTGGCCCTCAGGTACGAGTGATGGAATCCCTGTTGCAAGATGTTCGCTACGGCCTGCGCGTGATGGCGAAGAATCCCGCCTTCACTATCGTTGCCATCGTCACGTTGGCGCTGGGCATCGGCGCCAATACCGCTATTTTTACGCTTTGCGATCAAGTCCTGCTGCGCCGGCTGCCCGTGCGTGACCCACAGCAGCTCGTCCAGTTGCAATACTCAGGGTCCGATACGGGACACGCGAGTTCTCGCGGAGGATCGCCACGAGCCTACTTCTCCTATCCGATGTACCGCGACCTCCGCGATGGCAATACCGTATTCAGCGGCATGCTGGCAACTTTCTCTCGGCAGGTTGGTGTGCAATGGCAGAACCAGCCCGAGCTCGCGAACGCCGAACTAGTTAGTGGCAATTACTTCGATGTTCTCGGAGTTCGCCCAGCGACGGGACGGTTGCTGTTGCAATCCGACGACGTTACGCAGAATGCGAGTCCAGTGGTGGTTTTGAGCTTTGGGTATTGGCAGCGCCGCTTCGGAGCAGACCCAAGAATTCTGAATCAGTCACTCCTTATCAATGGTCATCCTTTTACCGTCGTCGGCGTCGTGGCGCCCGGCTTTCGGAGTGTTGTCGTCGGTGACGCTCCTGATCTGTTTGCGCCCATGATGATGAAGCCAGAGATCACACCAGGTTGGAACGACCTGGACAACCACCGATCCCGATGGTTGAACATGTTTGCCCGGCTGAGCCCCGGGGTGAACCGAGCGCAGGCGGAGGCTGGAATCAACATCCAGTGGCACGCGCTACGAGCCGAAGAGCTCAAACAGATACAGAACCGTTCAGCTTCGTTTGTGCAACGCTTTGTCGCCGACAGCCATCTCTCGCTGCTCAATGGCGCGCTTGGCTTTTCTCCGTTGCGCGAAACCATTCGCACTCCATTGCTGATTGTGATGGCCATGGTGGGGCTGGTGCTGCTGATCGCATGCGCCAATGTGGCCAGCCTGTTGCTCGTCCGCGCCGCCGGACGGGTGCGGGAAATTTCAGTGCGTTACGCGTTGGGAGCGCGGCGGGGAATAATCCTGCAACAGCTCATGATTGAAGGAGCGATGCTCGGCCTCGCCGGGGGCGCGCTGGGATTACTGCTTGCGCCCCGAGTGTCGGGGCTATTGGTACAGATGATGTACACAGACTCTGGCCAGCAGTTGCCTTTTTCTTCGGCCCCCGACCTGCGGATTTTCCTGTTCAACCTTGGCATCGCATTGCTCGTCAGCTTGCTGTTCAGCCTCGCGCCCGCGGCTCAGTTCTGGCATCCGGATCTCACTCCTACGCTGAAGCAGCAGACGATCTCGGTTGCTGGCGGAGGCCAAGGTTTTCGCCGGGTGTCGGTTGGCCTGCAGATTGGCTTGAGTTTGTTATTGCTGCTGGGCTCCGGCTTATTTTTGCGCACGCTGTACAAACTTAAGACCTTCGATGTTGGCTTTGCAACTGATCACCTGCTCACTTTTGGCCTCGACGCCAAGCTGGCGGGCTACGATCCGAAAGATGTTCCCGCATTGTCGAATCGCGTGCTGGAAAGGCTCTCGACCTTGCCAGGCGTAAGTTCGGTAGCGGCGACGAATGATCCCGAGCTGTCGGACAACTCCGAGGGTAACACCATGGCGATTGCCGGGTACGCGGCCAAGGAAGACGAGGACATGAACGCGGAGTGGTCGATCATCACGGCGGATTATTTTTCGACACTAAAGAGACCCATGGTCGCGGGACGCAACTTCACGATTCAGGACGGACCCGATGCCGCCAAAGTTGCCATCGTTAACAAGAGCCTGGCGGAGCATTTCTTCGGAAGCCCGCAGCAGGCGCTTGGTCACTATCTCTCCAGCCGTGGCAAGGACGCGAAGCCCGACATTCAAATCATCGGCGTAGTGCGAGACGCAAAGCATCTGAGTGTACGTGATGAGATCAAGCGCGGTGTCTTTGTTCCATATCTCCAGGCGAAGGAAGCGGGTCAGGTCCCGCTGCAGTTTTATGTGAGGACCTGGCAAGCTCCGCAGTCGACGGAAGCGGACATCCGCAGCGCGATGCAGAGGCTGGACTCGAAGCTGGTGGTCGACACTCTGATCACCATGGACCAGCAGATCGACGACAACTTAAGCACAGAACGGATGATTGCGCTGCTGGCGGCGAGTTTCGGTGTGCTGGCGACTTTGTTGGCCGCAGTCGGATTGTACGGAGTCTTGGCTTATGCGACGGTGCAGCGCACACGGGAGATCGGAATCCGAATTGCTTTGGGCGCCAGCCGCGGCGCCGTCGCGCGCATGGTGTTGTCGGAAGTGGCTCGGTTAGCAGGCATCAGCATTGCCGTCGCGCTGCCATTGGCGCTCATTCTCGCCAGGCTCATCAAGAGTCAGCTTTTCGGAATTTCCAGCGCTGACCCGTTAACTCTAGTCGCCACCACACTGCTGACTGGTATCACTGCGATTCTAGCCGCCTGGATCCCCACTCGCCGGGCCACGCGAGTCGATCCCATGGTGGCGCTGAGGTACGAGTGATGGAAACTTTGCTTCAGGATCTTCGTTATGGCCTACGGACGTTGCACAAGAGCCCCGGCTTTGCCGCGGTTGCCGTGCTTACACTGGCGCTGGGTATCGGCGCCAACACCGCGGTTTTTAGCGTGGTCAGCGCCATTCTAGTTAACGATCTCCCGTACAAAGACTCGAAGAACCTGGTCCTGATCTGGAGCGATGATCGCGACACCGGAAACAATCGCGGCCAGCTTTCGGCAACCGACATTGACGACTATCGGACGCAGAACCACGTGTTTGAGAATGTCAGCCCGTTCGGCGATTGGAGCGCCGTATTCTCCGATCCCGGAACCCCGGAGCGCATCCCCGCAATGCAGGTGGGAGACGGCTACTTCTCAATGATGGGAGCGCGTCCGCTTCTGGGACGCGAGTTTCTACCCGAAGAGCAAATCGAGGGCAAAGATCGAGTTGTGATTCTTGGGTATGGATTGTGGCAGCGTCGTTTTGCAGCAGACCCTGGAATTGTTGGCCGGCAAATCACGCTCAGCGCGCGGTCCTACACTGTGGTCGGCGTCATGCCGAAGGATTTTCCCATGCTGCCCTCCCGCCTGGTAACTGCAGGAGCTCTGTTCTACCGGCCGGTGGCAGAAAAGCACGACGACAAAGATCGAACCTCGCGCCACCTGCGCGCCGTGGCACGACTGAAGCCGGGGGTCACTTTGCAGCAGGCCCAGGCGGATCTTGAGGTAATCAACCGGCGCTTGGCTAAACAGTTTCCCGATTACTACGCGACTACCGGGATTCGCGTCGTCAAGCTACAGGATGATATTGCGGGGAACCTGCGTCCATCTCTACTTGTGCTGCTCGGGGCTGTCGGGTTTCTTCTGCTCATCGCCTGCGCCAACATCGCAAATCTATTGCTCGCGCGCTCCACCGTGCGTCAGAAGGAAATCGCAGTGCGGGCTGCGCTGGGCGCGAGCTACGCCCGGTTGGTCCGCCAGACTTTGACTGAAAGCGTGTTGCTTGCGCTCAGCGGAGGAGCCGCGGGCATTTTGCTGGCCGCTGGGAGCATACGTCTGATTTCCGGTGTGGGTGCGAAAGTGATTCCCCAACTCGTGGGCGTGGGAATCGATTCTCGGGTGCTGGGCTTCACTGCGGCCATCAGCTTGTTGACGGGCGTCGTTTTCGGAATGGTTGCCGCTCTGCAATTCCTCGGCCTGAACGTGAACGAAGTGTTGAAGCAGGGCGGAAGAAGTTCTCGCGGCAGCGGACACGGTACTTTCCGCAAAGCACTGGCCGTCTCAGAGATTGCTCTCGCCCTCGCGCTGCTGACCGGCGCGGGGCTAATGCTGCGTACTTACGGCAAGCTGCGTGGCGTGGATCCCGGTTTCAATCCCAAGAACATTCTGACCATGAGCATGTCGTTGCCTTCCTCAAGGTATCCCTTCGCCACCGAGAAGCCGGTGGCTTTCTACCGGGAGCTGTTGAGTCGAGTCAGCACTCTTCCCGGAGTCCAGTCCGCTGCAGCGGTGCAGGTGCTGCCACTGGGCAATGATTTCGACACGGTAGAAGCCCGTGTTGAAGGACAAGCGTACGCCCCAGGAACGGAGCCTTCCCCCGAGCGTTACGTTGTCACTCCCGACTATCTCAAGGTGATGCAAATCGGGTTGGTGCGCGGCCGAGCTTTATCTGAAATGGATAATGCAAACGCTCCACTCGTGGTAATGGTCTCCGAAACCGCGGCGGAGCGATGGTGGCCCCATCAGGATGCGATTGGCAAGCACGTGCGTGTGTCTGGCAACTCGGCTGAACAAAGCGAGCTGTGGCGCACCGTCGTCGGCGTGGTCAAGGACGTGAAGCAGAATGGACTGGACGCACCGCGCACTATGCAGGTGTACATACCGCACGCTCAATACATGAACGGCAGCATGGTGCTGGTGGTACGCACCGGCCCTGATCCCCTGAGCTACGCCATGGAAGTGCGCCGGCAGATCTCTGCCATGGATAAGGATTTGGCGGTCTCCGACATCGCAAGCATGGAGCAAGTGCTGTCAGGGTCGATGGCCTCGCGCCGTTTTTCTGCGGTTTTGCTGGGCGTATTTGCAGGATTGGGGTTGCTGCTGGCCTCGGTGGGAGTGTATGGAATTCTCTCCTACTCGGTGGCACAACGCATTCCGGAAATCGGAATTCGCATGGCTCTGGGGGCAGCTGAGAAGGATGTGTTGGCCCTCATCGTGGGCCAAGGTCTCAAGCTCGGTTTGTTTGGTCTGACAGCCGGTGCGGTCGTGGCGTTGGCGCTAACGCGGTTCATGTCCAGTTTGCTGTTTGGGGTAAGCGCGGCGGATCCAGTGACCTTCGTTTCCGTGACTTTGCTCTTGGGCATGGTGGCCTTCCTGGCCAGCTATATCCCGGCACGGCGTGCGGCCAAGCTCGATCCCATGGTGGCGCTGAGGTACGAGTGAACTTTTATGGAAACTTTTTTGCAGGACGTGCGTTACGGGCTCCGGATGCTGGCGAAGAATCCTGGTTTTGCCGCCGTCGCCATTCTGACCATCGCGGTTGGCATCGGGTCAAGCACCACCATCTTTAGTTGGATTCGTGCCGTGCTGCTCAATCCGCTGTCCGGCGCCGCCCAGTCCGAGCGCGTGGTTGCGCTTGAGATGTTGACTCCTTCCGGCGAATGGACGCCAACGTCGTATCTGGATTTTCGTGATTTTCGCGATCATACGAAGCTGCTTGAGTCGATGACTGTGACTCAGCCGATGGACCTCGCGGTCGGTGACGAAAGGCAAGTTCAGCGTATTTGGGGAGAAGTCGTCTCGGGCAATTATTTCGAAGTGCTGCGAGTGAAACCGGAACTCGGCCGTTTCTTTTCCCGGGCCGAGCAGGGCGACGAACAGAATGCCCACGCCGTAGCGGTCATTAGCCATACGCTGTGGAAGAACCGCTATCACTCCGATCCTGCGGCCGTCGGTACAACCGTCCGCATCAACCGCTACCCCTACACCATCATCGGAGTTGCGCCCGAGGACTTCCACGGTTCCATGCCCGGCCTTTCGCTGGAAGTGTGGGCGCCGGCTACCATGTTCGGCCAGCTCAGCTCTACCGGCGACTGGATGCTGCGCGACCGCAAGACCCGCATGTTTCGCGTTTTGGCGCGGCTTGCGCCGGGAGTTGGGATCGAGCAGGCGCGCTCTGAGGTTCAGGCCCTTGCTCTTCACAATGCTGAGGTCGATGCCGACACCAACCAGGGCATGAGCGCCACGCTTCTGCCGCTGTGGAAATCGCACTACGGCATTCAGGAGTCGCTGCTGGCTCCGCTCAGCATCCTGATGGGCGCGTGCGGTGTGGTGCTTTTAATCGTCTGTGCCAACGTTGCCAACTTGCTGCTGGCCCGGGCGGTCAGCCGTCAAAAAGAACTCAGTGTGCGTCTTGCCCTCGGAGCACCGCGCTCCCGCGTGGCCCGCCAGCTTCTGACCGAAAGTCTGCTGATCGCCGTGGGTGGGGCGCTGGCCGGCCTGGTTATCGCGCAGTGGCTGGGTGGATCACTGCAATGGCTCGTGCCTGCCGCCGCCCTCCCCACCATGCTTCGCCCGCCGATTGATCTTGGCGTGCTGCTCTTCGCTGTGGCATTGGCTTTCGTCGTGGCTGCGCTCGCCGGAGTGGTTCCAGCCATGCACTCGGCGCGCGGCGACGTGAACGAAATGCTCAAAGAAGGCGGGCGAAGTGGGACCTCGAACACCCGCTCCCAGCGCTTACGCGGCTTGCTCGTGACCTCTGAAGTCGCGCTCGCAGTAGTGGCAATCATCGGTGCCGGACTCTTCGTCAAGAGCTTTCAGGTGGCTCGATCCATCCAGCCCGGCTTCGATCCGCATCACGTTGCCATGGCGCAGATGAACCTTTCCGCCGCCGGCTACGACGCGGGCCAGGCCGATTCGTTCTGCCGCCGTCTGCGTGAGGCCATGGAGCATCAGCCGGGAGTGACTGCGGTCAGCTATGGGGACTATGTGCCGCTCAGCATCTCCGGAGGTTCGTGGGAGGATCTGCAGATCAAAGGGTATGTTCCCGGGCCCAACGAGAACATGAAGCTCTACCGGAATCTGATTGCACCCGGCTACTTCGACCTGATGAAGATACCGCTGCTCGAAGGCCGGGACTTCAACCAGCAGGATGACAGAGACCATCTGCCGGTCATGATCGTGACCCGGCAATTCGCGCGCCATTTCATGCCGAATCAGGAGCCGATTGGGCAGAAGGTGGAGGGCTGGGGCAAGTGGTTCACGGTGGTCGGCGTGGTCGAAGACAGCAAGATTCTACGCGTCACGGAAAACACCGGGCCGTATTTTTACGTTCCCATCCGCCAGATTTTCCGGCCGGAGATGGGCCTTAAGTTTTTCGTTCGCACCTCGGGCCCGGTCGCCGACGTGGCTACCGCGCTGCGCCGCGAAGCCAACGCCATCGATCCCGCAGTGCCGGTGTTCAGTGCCATGCCACTGGAGGAGTACATCGGAGCTTCACTGTTTGCGCAAAGAATCGCCGCCAGCTTACTCGGCACGTTGGGTTCGGTCGCCCTGCTGCTGGCCGCCATCGGACTCTATGGCGTGATGGCTTACTCGGTGGCGCAACGCACCAACGAGATTGGCATCCGGGTGGCGCTGGGCGCGCAACCGCTCGACGTAATGCGCATGATCATTCGCGAATGTCTGATGCTGGCGCTTCCGGGGCTGGCTGTAGGGTCGCTGCTAGCAGTCGCACTGGCACGAGTGGTTTCCGCCTCGCTGGTCGACGTCAGTCCGCGCGATCCGGCGATCTACGCTGCGGCTGCGGTTTTCACAATTGTGGTCACGCTGTGCGCGGCGGCCAATCCGGCGCGACGGGCGGCCAGGGTCGATCCCATAGTGGCGCTGAGGTACGAGTAAGGAGGAACGCAAAATGACGGGAACACTTCAGGATCTCCGTTACGCGACCCGCGGTCTGCGCAGGAGCCCCGGTTTCTTTTTGGTTGCAGCGCTGACGCTGGCGCTGGGCATCGGCGCGAACGTCGCGGTGTTCAGCGTGATGAACGCGATCCTGCTGAATCCCAGCGGCATCCCGCACCCCGAGAGCGTCATTGCGCTACGGGCCAAGTACTCTTTGGCGGACCTCTCGAACATCAATATTTCTGCGCCGGATTTCGGCGACGCCGTAACCGGCAAGGACGTTGTGACCTCTGCGGCTGTCCTTCAGGCTGCGAACTTCAACTACACCGGCAGTGGCACCACGCCGGAGAGACTGGTTGGCGCGAATGTTTCCTGGCAGTGGTTCGATGTGTTCTGGGCCACCCCTTACCTGGGACGGGTTTTCCGGCCCGAGGAAGACCAGCCCAACGCGAATCACGAAGTCGTGCTTTCTTACCACGCCTGGAAACAGCGATTCGGCGGCGATCCCGCCATCGTGGGGAAAAGTCTTCTGCTGAATCAGGAGTCGTATCAGGTGGTAGGTGTGATGCGTGCGGATTTCGATTGGCCCAACGGCACCGAGCTTTGGACGCCGATCGCCCTCCCGTCTGATCGCTACTTCGACCGCAAATTCCGCTTTAACGAAAATCTGTTTGGGGTCGCCCGCTTGCGACCCCGCGTAAGCCTCGAGCAGGCGAACGCGTTCCTCCGTCTGCGCACCGCCCAGGAAATCGCCGCGGAAGGTCAGAGCGCCTACGGCCAAAGTGCCGGCTGGGACATGTTTGCCATGCCACTGGTCGAGTTTGTAGCCGGCAATCTGCGCAAACCGCTCGCCATTCTGCTCGCGGCTGTTGCTACGGTATTGCTCATTGCGTGCGCCAACATGGCGGGTCTGCTGCTGGCGCGGGCCACTGGCAGGCAACACGAAGTTTCCATTCAGATTGCCCTCGGGGCAGGCAACGGCCGGCTGATACAGCAGGCATTGCTGGAAAGCCTGGTGCTGGCAGTGGTGGGAGTCTTGCTCGGCCTGGCGCTCGCTCACTTCGCGATCCCGCTATTGCTCTTGTTGGCACCTGCAACTTTGGCAGGCAATCTCACTGTCCACATGGGCGGACCGGTATTGGTGTTCGTCTCAGTCGTTGGAGTTCTCTGTGTGCTGTTGTGCGGGACGGTACCGGCCTGGCACATGACTCACAGCCACTGGTTTCAGATCTTGCAAGAAGGTGGCCGCTCCGGCACTTCCGGCAAGGTGCGACAACGCCTGCGCTCGGTTCTGGTGATTGGCGAGATCGGTCTGGCGATGTTGTTGTTGGTAGGTGCGGGACTATTGCTCCGCAGCCTGGCGGAGGTGGAGCGCCTGGATACCGGCTTCGAGCCGCATGGGCTCATGACCGCAGTGTTCTCGCTTTCGCCGACTTACAAAACCGATGAGCAACAGACAGCTTTCCTCACCGCCGCCGAACGGGAGCTGAAGAGTATTCCGGGCGTAAAGGACGCCGCCATCTCGGATGCTCTGCCATTCTCGGCGAATGGAGGTCTGTCTTCATTCGAGATCAAAGGGCGGGTGACGCCGCCGAACGATCCCGGCCCACACGGCAGTATTCGACTGATTTCTCCGGATTACTTCTCGACGCTTCGTATTCCGCTGCTGCGCGGCCGTTTCTTTACGCCGGAAGATCGTGCAAAAACCGAACAAGTGGCCATCATCGACACCACGCTCGCCCATCAGTATTGGCCGAACGAAGACCCCCTGGGCCAACACATTGGTTTTGGAGGGAATTCTCCCTGGATGACGATTGTCGGAATCGTAGCTCATGCCAAAAGTTCGTCGCTCGAGGCTGATGTGAAGGAAGGTTTTTATTTCCTTCTGTTCGCGCAATCTCCAAACCCAGGCGGGGAAATTGTCGTCCGCACGGACAGCGCTCACCCGGAGACTCTGGCGGGCGCCATGCAGGCCGCCATACGCCGCGTAGATCCCAATCAGCCGCTCTACGATCTGAAGACGATGGAGCAGCGGGTGGACAGTTCGCTAGTCGGCCGCCGTTTCCTGGTCGTCCTGCTTTCAATGTTTGCTGGACTCGCGTTGTTGTTGGCGGCGCTGGGTCTTTACGGAGTAATCAGCTATTCGGTGCGATTGCGGACCCGTGAGCTGGGGATTCGCGTGGCCCTGGGGGCGGAGCGAGGAGACGTCTTGCGGCTGATTCTCGGTCAAGGGGTGCGACTGGCCGCCCTCGGCTTGCTGTTGGGGCTGGTTGCGACTTTCATCGCTGGGCGGGCACTCTCGAGTCTGCTGTACGGAGTGAGCTTGTTCAATCCGCTCACCCTGCTGCTGACTTCGCTATTGCTCCTGGCGACCGTGCTCCTCGCTAGCTATCTGCCGGCGCACTGGGCGACCAAGGTGCAACCCATGGTGGCATTACGGGATGAATAAGAGGCTGAGCTGAAATGGAGAAGCTGATTCAGGACGTTCGCTACGGACTCCGCATGCTGCGGAAGTCGCCGGGTTTTACCGTGGTGGCCATCGTGACGCTGGCGCTGGGCATTGGCGCGAATACCGCCATGTTCAGCGTGATCAATTCGGTGCTGCTGCACTCGCTGCCGTTTCCTGATCCCGACCGCGTCATGGTGGTGTGGAAGACCATGTCGAATGGCCAGCCCAATGCTTTCTCTACTCCCGCGTTTCTGGAAATGCAGCAGCAGGGAGACATTCTGGCGCACATGGGCGCTTACTCCGGAGTCAGCTATAACTTGGCAGGGAAGGACGTTCCGGAACGAATCGCCGGCGGAAAAGTGAACTACGATCTCTTTCCTGTGCTGGGAGTACAGCCGGCTCTCGGCCGCTCATTCTCGGCGGAAGAAGACCGCCCCGGGGCCGGCGGGTTTGTGATCCTGAGCCACGCCATGTGGCAGACGCGATTTGAATCGAGCAGCAGCATCCTTGGGAAAGTTGTCAATCTAGACGGCGCTCCCTACACCGTGGTCGGCGTGATGCCACGCGGTTTTCACGTGCTCACCGACCAGGAACTGTTTTGGGTTCCATTGCAACTGGAGACCACGAACGCGCAGGCGTCCGCGCGCAACGTCCACTGGATGTTCGCGTTTACCCGGCTGGCCCCGGGAAGCACGCGGAAGCAGGCAGAAACCGTGCTGAACGCAATCGCAGCGCGACTGAAGGCGCAAGACCCCAAGGGGGAAGGCGGTTTCGGCGTCACCCTGATGCCCATCAGTGTGTTCCTGAATGGCGACGTGAAGCCGGTCTTGTTGTTGCTAATGGGAGCCGTGGCATTTGTTCTGCTGATTGCCTGCTCCAACGTTGCCAACCTGTTGCTGGCACGTGGCACCATGCGCAAGCGCGAACTGTCGATTCGCACTGCTCTGGGCGCAGGCCGCGGCCGGGTGATTCTGCAACTGCTGACGGAGAGCGTGCTGCTTTCCGTGCTCGGCGGCGCTCTTGGGCTGACGCTCGCTTGGGCGGCAGTTAAGGCGCTAGTGGCCATTCATCCCTCCAGCATTCCGGCGGTCGACACCGTCGCCATTGACCTGACTGTGCTTGCCTATACGGTTCCGCTGTGCGGCATAGTCGGCATGTTGTTCGGAGTGGTGCCCGCGCTTGAAGCTTCTCGCGTCAATGTCAGCGAGGCGCTGAAGGAGGGATCACGCGGCAGCAGCGGAGGCTTCGGGAAATCCCGCGTGGTGCTGGTGGTCACCGAAACTGCCCTCGCTTCAATTCTGTTGATCGGCGCCGGATTGTCGCTCAAGAGTTTGTGGCACGCCGAGAGTATCGAGCCCGGATTCAATCCCACCAACGAGTTGACCTTCCGCATTGCCTCGCCGGCGCAATACAAGGGTGAGCGCATCCCGCTTTTCTACCAGCAGGTCTTGGAGCGGGTGCGAGCGTTGCCGGGCATTCAGTCCGCGGTGCTGGCGAGGAATCTGCCCATGAGCGGCTCCGATCCGTCGATGGCAATTTCCATCGAAGGAACGCCCCCGCCGCCGTCGCAGATTCCAATCGTCACGCGTTTTCGCGCCATCGGCCCGGAATACTTCAGCGGCTTGCAGATTGCGCTCAAGAGTGGACGCGAGTTCAACGATCACGACACTGCTGCGGCCCCGCGGATCGCGGTTGTGAGTGAAAGCCTGGCCAAACTTTATTGGCCCCAAGAAGACGCGCTCGGCAAGCGCCTCAAGCCCGAGGTGACCGGAGGTGAATGGTACACGGTAGTGGGAGTGGCCGCGGACGTCCGCCATTGGGCGGCCGATGTTACCGACGTCGAACCGACTGCGTATTACCCCTACACCCAGGTGCCGGAGGCATTCCTGCCCCAGCTCGAAGGCACCATGAGCATCGCGGTGCGCAGCGCCAACACCACCGGCGTTTTGAGTTCCATTCGTGCAGCCGTGGCTGAGGTCGACGCCACCGTGCCGGTGTATGGCGTGAAAAGCATGGAAGAAATGGTTGCCGATTCCGGCTCGCTGCGGCGTTTCGACATGTGGTTGATCGGGACTTTCGCCACACTGGCTTTGACTTTGGCCGCGGTCGGAATCTACGGAGTGATGGCTTATTCAGTCTCGCAGCGCACGCGGGAAATTGGAATTCGCATCGCCTTAGGAGCGCAGCGAAGCAATGTTCTGCACCTCATCATGGGCCAGGGAGCCAAGCTGGCCGTGGCTGGCGTAGTGGTAGGCGTCGTCGGAGCTTTCGGTCTGACGCGCCTGATGGCGAATTTGTTGTTCGGCGTGAGCGCGCGAGATTTAGGAACGTTCTCGCTGGTGCCCGTGATCGTGCTGGCGCTGATTCTGGTCGGCTGTTACATCCCAGCGTATCGCGCTACCAAGCTCGATCCACTGGACGCGTTGCGAGAAGAGTAATTGGTTACTGGCGGAGTAAAGGAGTTTCTTTGGAGCAGAACATGATCCAGCTGCGCAATATTGAGAGAACCTATAAAACCGGCGCCGGCGTCACCTACGTGCTGCGTCGAATCAACCTCGACATTCGGGACGGCGAGTTCATCACTGTGATGGGCCCTTCCGGCTCTGGCAAGTCTACGCTCATGAGCATTCTCGGCATGCTGGATGACAGTTGGGCCGGCGAATACAACTTTCTGGAGCACGAGGTCCACAAACTCGACCGCAAGAAGCGCGCCGAGCTCAACCGCAAATACATCGGTTTCGTTTTTCAGAGCTATCACTTGCTTGACAATCTGACCGTGTACGAAAACCTCGATGTCCCTCTCTCTTACCGCAACATTTCCCGTGGCCAGCGCGCCAGCATGGTGGCGGAAATTCTGGATCGCTTCCAGATTGTGGGTAAAAAAGACCTTTATCCCAGCCAGCTTTCCGGCGGACAACAGCAACTGGTGGGCGTAGCTCGCGCCGTAGTCGGCAATCCGAAACTCATTCTGGCCGACGAACCGACCGGCAATCTGCATTCCAGCCAGGCCAAGGAAATCATGGACCTGTTCAAGAAACTGAATGACGCCGGAACCACGATCGTCCAAGTCACCCATTCAGAAGTAAACGCCGCCTACGGACACCGCACCATTCAATTGTTCGACGGCTGGATCACCAGCGATCCGGCGAATCCGCAGGCGAGGATCCCGGCGGTGGCAACGCCGTAAGTGGGACCTATATGGAGACTCTGATTCAAGACGTTCGCTACGGACTGCGCATGTTGCGCAAAGCGCCGGGCTTTACCGCAGTTGTCGTGATCACGCTGGCGCTGGGCATCGGCGCCAACACAGCCCTGTTTTCGGTGGTGGACGCAGTGCTGCTGCGGCCGCTGGCTTATCAGGATCCCCAGCAACTGGTTTCAGTGAAAGTTGACATGCCGGGAATCGACCTGACGGATCGAGGCATGTCCCAGCCCGAAATGGACGACTTTCAGAAACGCTCCGGAGTGTTCACACAAATCTCAGCGGTATGGCCCATCAACGCCAACATCACCGGACGGGAGAAGCCGGAGCGCGTGGAAGGCAACGCGGTGAGCACAAACTTTTTCACTCTGTTGGCCGCGAAGCCGGCTCTGGGCCGGGTTTTCAACGACGCCGATTATCGCCCCGGTTTCACTGAAGGCGCAGTGATCAGTGACAGTTTGTGGCACAAGATGTTCGGGGCAGACCCCAATGTGCTCGGTCAGGCGATCCGCCTTGACACCGATCTCTACACCATTATCGGAGTCATGCCTCCCGAATTTCATCATCCCGGTCGCACCCTGCGTCAGGACGTCGAGATATGGGTTGCCGCAGGCTATGCCGCGGATCCGTTTCCGCATCCTCCGGTGCGCACGCAGCGCTTCATTCCTGGGGCGATCGCCCGGCTCCAGCCCGGCATGACGATAGCGCAGGCCCAGTCCCGGCTCGACGCTTTCGCGGCGCAGTTGCGCCAGCAATACCCGACGGATTATCCCGCGACCGCAGGCTGGCGTGTTCAGCTGGTTCCGTTGCAGCAGGAAGTGATCGGCAACGTGAGCCTGATGCTTTACCTGCTGCTGGCAGCGGTCGGTGCGGTGCTGCTGATTGCCTGCGTCAACATCGCCAGTTTGCTGCTGGCTCGCTCTTCGGCGCGTCAGCGCGAAATCGCCATCCGGCAGGCCTTGGGAGCGGGCACTTGGAGACTCATCCGGCAAACTTTGACGGAGAGCGTGGTGCTCTCACTTTGCGGCGGACTGCTGGCCATACCGCTGACCTTCTGGCTGAAAAACATTTTGCTCACGCTGGTTCCCTCCAGCCTTCCCCGGCTGTCCGAAGTGGCTGTCAACGGACGAACGCTTTTGTTTGTAATGGCAGTTTCCGTCGTTACCGGACTGCTGTTCGGTCTGGCGCCGGCGCTGCAAATGTCGCACTGGCGGCTGATGGAAAAACTCAATCAGGGAGCGCGTGGTGTGGGGATTGCCTCCCGTCAGCATCGGTTTCTCAGCGGGTTAGTGGTGTCTGAGTTTGCGCTCTCTCTGGTGCTGATGGTCGGCGCAGGCCTATTGCTGCGGAGTTTCTGGAAGGTGCTGGAAGTGGAACCCGGCTTCAATTCTGACAACCTGGTGACCGCGCAGTTCTGGCTTCCGGTGCCCAACGATCCCAACAATAATCCTTATCCCACGCAGGAAAAGTTAAATGTCTTCATGAGCGAAGTCCTGCGCCGTGTCGGCGCGTTGCCCGGAGTGAAGGAAGCGGCTATCGGTGGAGGCGTGACTCCTCTTTCCGCATTGCTGCGTAACGCGGTCCTTTTCAACATCCCGGGCCGCATTGCTGCCGCCGGTGAAACGCCTTCCGCCGAGATGGGAGTGGCGACGCCCGACCTGTTCCACGTGCTCCAGACTCCGCTTATCCGGGGACGGTTCTTCACCCAAGCCGACGACGATAAGGGAGAGCCGGTTGTGCTGATTGACCAGACCGCGGCAGAACGCTATTGGCCCCATGAGGATCCAGTGGGCAAGCAAATTCAACCGCAATTCGGTCGGGGGCTGCCACTGCGGAGGATTGTCGGCGTCGTCGGACGAAGCCGGAGCGATGGGCTGGATGCTCCGTATGCGCCACATCTGTTTGTGCCGGCGCGGCAGATTACCTTCAATTCCATGACGGTTTATGTGCGGGCTGCGGCGAGTCCCGAAGCCCTGGAAGAGCCGATCCGTCGCGCGGTCCAAGAGGTGGACCCCAACCTGCCGGTATTCGGGGTGCGCTCGGTGCGCAGCATAATCTCCGACTCGCTCGCGTCTCGCCGCTTCGCGATGCAGGTTCTGGTCTTCTTTGCCGCGACAGCCATGTTACTGGCAGCCATCGGAATTTACGGCGTGATGGCCTACTTCGTTAGCCAGCGCGTACGCGAAATCGGAGTGCGCATGGCTCTGGGCGCGCAGCGCGGCGACGTCCTGAAGCTGGTCGTTTCGCAGGGTATGTTGCTGGCTTCGGTCGGGGTGGCAATCGGTCTGGCTGTTGCCTTGAGCTTGACCAGGTTGATCTCCGGTTTGCTCTTTGGTGTAAGTGCCACCGATCCGCTCACACTCATCATTTTCGGTGGCTTGCTGGCATTGGTGGCCTTTCTGGCGAATTATATTCCCGCCAACCGTGCGGCGCGGATCGACCCCATGGTCGCGCTGCGTTACGAATAAGGTGACGATATGGAAACCTGGCTGCAAGATATCCGCTACGGCCTGCGCATGTTGCGCAAGAGCCCGGGATTCACCGCCGTCGCCGTGATCACGCTGGCCCTGGGTATGGGAGCCACTACGGCGATTTTCAGCGTAGTTCGAGCCGTGCTCTTGAAAAGCCTGCCGTACCCTGAACCCGATCAATTGATGGTGCTGGACGAAACCCAGCAGAACAGCGGCCGGATGAGTGTGGGCTGGCCCAACTTTCTCGACTGGCAGGCACAAAGCCGCTCTTTCGAGGCCCTCGCAGCCTACCGCGATATTGACCGCAGTCTGACCGGCATAGGTCAACCGGTCCAGTTGCATGTGGCTGAGGTCTCCGCTCCTTTCTTTCCCATTCTCCGGGTTGCACCAGTTTTGGGGCGCACATTTTCCGATGCAGAAGATAAGCCCGCCGCCGGTCCTACTGCAATGCTGAGCTATGGGTTTTGGCGGAACAAGCTGGGAGGCGATTCCTCGGTGCTGGGCCGTACGCTTACTCTTTCCGGCGAGTCGTTTACCGTCATCGGCGTTCTGCCGCCTGACTTCAACTACTTCCGGCAGCACATCGATCTGTATTTACCGATTGGCCTGGAAGGAGCGCGAGCAGCCTGGCTGAACCGCGAGAACCACCCCGGTCTGCTGGTGGTGGGACGGCTCAAGAGCGGAGTGTCCCGCCAAGCCGCGCAAACCGAGATGGACACCATCATGCGCCGGCTGGAGCAGCAGTACCCGGCTTCGAATAGCGGTGAGCATGCCTCGGTCACGTCGCTCTTCGAGGGGCAAGTCTCGGAATGGCGCGCGACCTTCTACACCCTCCTCGCCGCGGTGGCCTGCGTATTGCTGATTGCCTGCGCGAATGTTGCCAATTTGCTTTTGGCCCGGGCCGCGGCCAGAAAGAAGGAATTCGCGGTGCGAGCCGCGGTAGGTGCGGGAGTATGGCGCATCGCCCGGCAGATGCTTACCGAAAGTACCCTATTGGCTTGCCTGGGTGGCGCGTTGGGCCTTCTGCTCGCCCCTTTGGTGCTGGCCCCGATGCTGCGACTGGCGCCGCAGAATATTCCACGTCTCAGCGACACAACCGTCGACCACAACGTGGCAATGTTTACCCTGTTGATCTCGGTTCTGACGGGAATTCTATTCGGAAGCGCCCCGGCTTTGAATTCGGCGCGCACCGACCCGAATGCCGCGTTGAAAGATAGCGCAGCCACCACCACCGTCGGTCGTTCGCGGCACAGGTTCCGCTCCGGTCTGCTGGTGGCTGAGGTCGCGATTGCGTTTATGCTGGTGGTGGTCTACGGCCTCCTCGCCCGCAGCCTGGCCAACGCGCAACGCGTAGACCCGGGTTTCAATGCGGACCACATCCTGGCCCTCGACGTTTCGGTTCCCACCACGCAATACCATACGGATGAAGAGCAATACCATTTCTTCGCGCAGACCTTGCAGCGCATTCGCGCCCTGCCGGGCGTGAAGTCAGCCAGCGCAGTGATGTGCGGACCCCTGGTCGGGACCTGCTGGAACTCGGTTTACCTGGTTTCGGATCGGCCGGTTCCGAAGCAAAACGAGATTCCAGTTTCCGTTTTCAACGTGGCCGACCCAGCTTACTTCCGGGTGATGAGCGTTCCGTTGGTGGCGGGACGGTGGTTTGCCGAGACTGACAATGCCAAGGCGCCGCCCGTCATCCTTATCAATCAGACCCTGGCTGACACCTGGTGGCCGCACGAGAGTCCGCTGGGCAAGCGCATCAAGCAAGGGTTTCCTCAGGATACCGGTCCGTACCGGGAGATCGTTGGAGTCGTCGGCGACGTCAAGCAGGAGGGCCCTGACGCGCGCCAGTTGCCGGAAGTCTTCGAACCCATGGCACAGAGTCCCTATCAGGCCATGACTTTCGTGGTGCGCACCGAGGGTGATCCTCTGTCAATGGCACCCGCCGTCGAAAGCTGTATTCATTCGGTGGACCGAAATTTGCCGCTCTCGGCCGTACAACCGATGACGAAATACCTCAACGAATCTTTGGCCCGGCGCAGGTTTCTTACACTTCTGCCGGAAATCTTTGGCGGGCTGGCCGTGTTCCTTGCGGCGCTGGGAATCTACGGGGTCATGGCATATATGGTGGCGCAACGACGGCATGAAATCGGCATTCGCATGGCATTGGGCGCCAGCCGGAACGGCGTTCTGACGCTAATCGTTTCCCAAGGGATGCGTTTGGGCCTTGTGGGAGTAGCTATCGGCTTGGGTTGTGCCCTGCTTCTTACACGCTGGATGGCAAGTCTTCTGTTCGGCGTGAGCAGCAAGGAGCCAATGACCTTTGCCTGCGTTGCGCTGTTGCTATGCGCGGTAGCCTTCATCGCTTGCTACATTCCCGCACGGCGAGCCGCCGGGGTCGACCCGATGGTGGCGCTGAGATACGAATGAGCTGACTATGGAAACTCTCTTACAAGACCTTCGCTACGCACTGCGCATGTTGCGCAAGAGCCCAGGATTCACGGTCATTGCCGTGGCCGCGCTGGCTATGGGCATCGCCAGCACGACTGCTATTTTCAGCGTGGTGGACACGGTGCTGCTTCATCCGCTGCCCTATCCCGACGCCAACGGCATTCTTAATGTCCGGGAATCCGACCGCAGCACAGGCGACAGATCTTCTTCGTCCCCCGCCAACTACCTCGACTGGCAAGCGCAGAATCACGTGTTCACCTACATGGCTGCGTCACGTGGATGGCCAGTAAATCTCACGGGCGGCGAACGTCCGGAGCGCGTGCGCGGCGTCATGACCTCGACCGACTTCTTTCCGCTGTTCGGTGTGACTCCCGTCCTTGGTCGAACCTTGTTGCCCGAGGACAACCGGCCCGGTAACGATCACGTGGTGGTCCTCGGTGCCGGCCTATGGAAACGTCGCTTTGGTTCCGACCGCAGCCTGGTCGGCCGCAATATCACTCTCAATGGCGAGCCCTACACCGTAGTCGGTGTGATGCCCGCTAGCTTCAATCCCGACGAATACGGCGAGCTCTGGCTGCCTTCCGCCTGGGGCGTACCGACTCACCCTCTGTCGCCCAACCAAGATCCGCGTTCAGCGCGGGACCGGCACTATCTGGATGCCTGGGCACGCCTTAAGCCGGGTGTAACTCTGCAACAGGCGCGCGACGAAATGGCTGCCATCGCTGCCCGCCTGGAGAAGCAATATCCCGATTCCAACAAGGACGCCGGCGTCAGTCTCATCGGCATGCAGGACTGGCAGGTCGGTGACATCAGGCCGATTCTCTTGCTGCTGCTGGTGGCGGTGGCGTTCGTGTTGCTCATCGGATGCGCCAACGTTGCCAATCTTCTTCTAGCTCGCGCCACTAGCCGGACACGGGAAGTTTCAATTCGCGCGGCCTTGGGTGCGAGCCGTTTGCGAGTGATTCGACAACTGCTGACTGAAAGCATTTTGCTGGCTCTGATGGGCGGAGTTGCCGGAGTCCTCCTCGCCGCCTGGTGTGTGCCGGTTCTGTTGGCAATGAGTCCTCCCGACATCCGGGATTTCACCGCGATCGGCGTGAACCGTGACGTTCTGGGTTTCAGCATCGTGGTGTCGGTACTCAGTGGAATTCTGTTTGGTCTCGCTCCCGCGCTGCACGCCTCGCGCGGCAAGCTCAATGACTATTTAAAGGAGGGAGAACGCGGCAGCACCGGCAGTCATGGCAAAACGCGTTCGGCGCTGGTCGTGGCGGAAGTCGGACTCTCCTTGATCCTTCTAGCCGGCTCCGGCTTGCTGATCAAGAGCTTCGTACGCCTAATGGATGTGAATCCCGGCTTCGATACTAGCCACCTGCTCGTATTCAACGTAGGGCTTCCGACTTCCAGCACTCCGGCGCAACAGGATGACTTTTACCACCAGGTTGTTGAACGGCTGCAAGCCTTGCCCGGAGTGCAGTCGGCCGGGGCGGTGAGCCGTGTGCCCCTCTCGGGCGGCAACAGCGACCGCAGCTTTGAACTTCCCGGCAGCTCGAAAGAATACGACGCCGATATTCGCATCAGCACTCCCTTGTACTTCCGGACGATGGGCATCCCATTGCTTAAGGGCCGCAGCCTGTCCGAACAGGACGTTCATAGCTCGGTTCTGGTTGCCGTCATCAACGAAGAACTGGCACGCGAAGTCTTTCCCGGACAGGACCCAATTGGCAAGTACATCGCCAAGTTCGAGGCGTTCGACGGCCCCATCCAGATTGTTGGTGTAGTCGGCAACGTGCGCCACGAGGACCTGGAAACGGCGCCGCGGCCGGAAATTTACTTTTCGTTTGGCCAGGGGCACTGGCCCTCAGCGTTCATGGTAGTGCGCAGCAAGACTTCCGACCCGCTGGCCCTGGCCGCTGCGGCTCAGAACGCGGTCGCCGGCGTGGACCGAGACATCCCGTTGGCCAACCTCCGCAGCATGCAGGACATGTTGGCCCGGTCGCTCTTGCGGCGCAAGTTCGCCATGTTGCTGCTTTCCATCTTTGCCGGTCTGGCAATGCTGTTGGCCGCTATCGGGCTTTACGGCGTGATGTCCTACACCGTTTCTCAGCGCACTCACGAGATCGGAATTCGCATGGCGCTGGGCGCGCAGAAAGAAGATGTGCTGAAGCTGGTGGTGGGGCAGGGGATGAGGCTGGCCGGGTTGGGAGTCATTCTGGGCCTTGTCGCCTCCATTGCGCTGACTCGGCTAATGGCAACTCTGCTGTTCGGAGTCAGCGCGCATGATCCCATCACCTTCGGCGTTGTGGCCGCCTTGCTGGCTAGTGTCGCTTTGCTGGCAAATTACGTTCCAGCGCGACGCGCGACCAAAGTCGATCCCATGGTGGCGTTGCGTTACGAATGACTCTTACTTGTGAATAGGAGATGCAATGATTCAGGGAATGATGAAGAAGCCATGTAGGTTGATAATCATGAACATACGCGGCATACATCGAGCACTACTTGCGTTCACGATTGCTCTCATCGCACCCTGCGCCCCGGCGCAGAACTTTGTCGATTACTCGAAGCCGAATTCTCATTTTCCATACCTCGTGAGCCCTTATGTCGCCCACCAGGTGGCACCGCCCAGTTTCGGCAACACGCCGCGAATCGAGGCCCTGCTCAAGGATGGCAAGCTCCGGCTGTCGCTCAGTGACGCGGTTGCACTTGCACTCGAGAATAATCTCGACTTGGCCATCGCCCGCTTCAATCTCTCGATTGCCGACACCGACATTCTGCGGGCCAAGTCGGGCGAGAGTGTGCGCGGTGTGGCCACCGGGCTGGTGCAGGGAACTCCCGGCGGCGGCGTGGGCGGGTTCGGCAGCGGAGCCCCTGGCGCAGGAGCGGGCGGTACCTCTGGCGGCGCAGGCGGCGCTGGTGGTGGTGCCTCAGGATTGGTGCAGTCCACTCTGGGCACCGGCACCAATATCGACAGTTTTGATCCCATCGTTACCGGTGGCATGAACATAGAGCACGCCACCTTCCCGCAGTCCAGCATCATTCTGAACGGTGTCCAGTCCTTGCAACAAAACTCCGGCGTCGCCAATTTCAGTTACACGCAAGGATTTGGATCGGGAACGCTGCTGACCGTGGGCTTTAATAATGATCGCATCACCAACAACAGCTTGTTCAGCATTCTCTCTCCTGAAGTAGACAGCGCCTTCCGCTTCTCCCTTCGTCAACACCTGCTGGCTGGTTTTGGCTTTGGGCCCAACTTGCGATTCATTCGCATTGCCCGCAACAATCGCGAGATTTCCGATGTCGCTTTCCGAGGGCAGGTCATCTCCACGGTTTCGCAGATCCAGAACATCTACTGGGACCTGGTCAACGCCTACGAAGATGTGAAGGTGAAAGAGCGCTCGCTGGAGCTAGCCGAGAAAACCCTGTCTGACGACCGTGAGCAGGTAAGAATCGGCGCCATCGCCCCCATGGAAGTCATGCGCGCGGAGAGCGAAGAGTCGGCCCGCAGCCAGGATCTTCTGCTGTCACAGAATGAGCAGCAATTGCAGGCGCTGCTGATTAAGAACGCTATCACCCGCGACCTCAGCGACCCGGTGCTCGCCGCGGCCGAAGTGATACCCACCGATACCATGAGCATTCCGGAGAACGAGCCAGTCACGCCCATCCAGGATCTGATCGCCGACGCGCAGGGCCACCGTCCCGAACTGGCGGAGGCCCGCATTGACCTCACCAATCGTGAAATCAGCCGCAAGGCCGCTGCTAACGCCATGAAGCCGCAGGTGGATTTGGTTGCGTTCTACGGGGCCTACGGTCTGGCCGGAGTACAAAATGCAGGCTACGCGGGTTCCCCAATTTGTGCGAACCCGCCCTGTCCGCCGCTACCTTCGTCCGGTTACTCGAATGCCTTTAGCGACCTATTCAAGAACAACTCTCCCGACTATTCGATTGGCATCAACGTCAACCTTCCGCTACGCAATCGCGGCGCTCAGGCGGATCAGATTCGCTCGCAGTTGGAATACCGGCAGGCCCAGTTGCACCTGCAACAGTTGCAGAACCAGATCGGCATCGAAGTACGGAACGCTCAGTTTGCCCTGGTGCAGAACCGCTCCCGGGTCAACGCCGCGCGCAAGGCCCGCGACCTGGCCCAGCAAACCTTCGACATCGAGCAGAAGAAAAAAGCGCTGGGCGCTTCCACCAGCAACCTGGTGCTGCAGGCAGACCGCGATCTGGCACAGGCAGAATCGAACTTGGTCGCGGCCATGTCCACCTACGAAAAATCGCGCGTGGAACTGGATCGCGCCACCGGTCTGACTTTGGCCCACACCGGCATCGAAATTGAGGACGCGGTGCGCGGCACGGTGCAACAGACGCCAACTTTCTCGGGGGTTGCGCCCCGCACGATTGCGCAAGGGCAAGATTCCAAGACGGAGCAAAATTGAACCCCGTGCAAAGTCCGACTCCGGAAAAGGATAGAATTCATCCACGTTCAACCGCCATGCCTGCGGCCAGCCATTCCGGTTCGCGCCTCCTGATCGCCGATGATCAGCGCGATGTGCTCGAAGCTTTGCGGCTTCTTCTCAAGCCCGAGGGCTTCGCCATTGAAACTGCGACCTCGCCAGCCGGCGTGCTGGATGCGCTCAGCCTCCGCGAGTTCGACGCCGTCCTCATCGACTTGAACTATACCCGCGACACCACCTCCGGCCAGGAAGGTTTGGACTTGCTGTCTCGCATTCAAGCCGTGGACAGCACGCTCCCCGTGATCGTGATGACTGCCTGGGGCAGCGTCGATTTGGCGGTTGAGGCCATGCGCCGTGGTGCCCGGGACTTCGTGCAAAAGCCCTGGGAGAACGCGCGCCTGCTCTCCGTGCTGCGCACGCAACTGGAACTGGGCGGCGCTCTGCGCCACAGTCAACGCCTGGAAGCCGAAAACCGTTTGCTGCGGGCCGAAGGCCTTCCCAAGTTCATCGCCAACGCTGAGTCCATGCAGCCCGTGCTGCGTTTGATCAGCAGCATCGGCCCCTCAGACGCCAACGTGCTCGTCACCGGCGAGCATGGCAGTGGTAAAGAAGTCGTCGCCCGAACGCTACATGCGCTTTCCAACCGCGCATCCCGCCCGCTGGTGGCGGTCAACACCGGCGGCCTACCCGAGGGCATCTTTGAGAGCGAACTGTTCGGCCACGTAAAAGGCGCCTTCACCGACGCCAAAACGGACCGCATCGGCCGCTTCGAATTGGCGCACGGGGGAACGCTGTTTCTCGACGAAATCGCCAATATCCCAATTTCCCAGCAGGCCAAGCTGCTTCGCGTGCTAGAAAGCGGCGAGATGGAGCGGGTTGGATCTTCGCAGACTCGCCGCGTGGATGTTCGCATCATCTCAGCCACCAATGCTGATCTCAATCAGGAAGTCACCGCCGGCCGATTCCGGCAAGACCTTCTCTTCCGCCTGAATACAGTCGAGATCCAGATTCCCGCGCTGCGCGATCGCCGCCAGGACATTCCTCCCCTGGCCACCTATTTCCTGAGCCGCTACGCCGAGCGCTATCGTAAGCCAGTTAAGACCTTCGACCCTCCCGCCATGCAAGCCATGCTGGAGTATCCCTGGCCGGGCAACGTTCGTGAGCTCGACCATGCGGTCGAGCGCGCCGTCCTGCTTTCGAGCGGAGACGCGGTGCGCAGCAGTGACCTCAGCCTGAAAGCTCCTCAGGCCAGCACGCAGCGCATGGAAGAACTGAGCCTGGAAGAGGTCGAATCCCTCTTGATTCGCAAAGCAGTCGACCGTTATGGTGGCAATATCAGCCAGGCGGCGGAGGCGCTGGGATTGAGCCGTAGCGCACTGTATCGGCGTCTGCAGAAATATGGAATCGGAAGCAGCTAACCCGGTCCGTCCGGCGGCCACAGTTGCGCCTTCGCCCCAGCCTCGCACCCGCCCTCGGCCGAAGCCCAAGCGCCACCTGAGTCACGAGAACCGCATCCTGCTGCTGGCGCTGGGATCAGGTGCCGCAGGAGTGGTGCTCACCCTGGTGCTGCTCTGGACCGGCGAGCACGATCCCAATACCCGCTGGAGTCTGACCTTAATCGTTGTGCTCCTCTGGGTGGGCTTTGCTTTCGGATTGCGCGCGGCCGTGATTCGGCCCTTGCAGACTCTTTCCAACATGCAGTCCGCGCTGCGCGAGGGGGATTTTTCGTTTCGTGTGCGCGGCGCCAAGTCAGGCGATGCGCTCGGCGAGTTGATGCTCGAAGTCAATACGCTTTCCGAGTTGCTGCGCGAGCAGCGCCTGGGCGCAATGGAAGCCAGCGCGCTCCTCACCACCGTGATGACCGAAATCGAGGTTGCCGTCATTGCCTTCGACGGCGACCAAAGGGTCCGCCTGGTGAACCGTGCCGGCGAACGCCTCATGGCCCAGAACGCCGAACGCCTACTCGGAAAGAGCGCTGAAGAACTCGGCCTGCTCGAATGTTTAGCGGGAGAATCCGCTCGTACTTTGGAAAAAGCCTTTCCCGGGCAGTCGGGTCGTTGGGGCGTCCGCCGGTCCGTATTCCGCCAAGGCGGCAAGCCGCACTATCTGGTGGTGCTCGCCGATTTGAGCCGCGCCTTGCGCGAAGAGGAGCGCCAGGCCTGGCAGCGGCTGGTTCGGGTGCTCGGGCATGAATTGAATAACTCGCTCGCGCCCATTTGCTCCATTGCCGGCAGTCTGGAAGATCTCATGAAGCGCGAGATTCGGGCCGCCGATTGGCAAGACGATTTGCGCCGCGGCCTGCGCGTCATTGCCGACCGCTCCGATGCCCTCAGCCGGTTCATGCGCGATTACTCGCGTCTCACGCGTCTGCCTAAGCCCGAGCTTCGCCCCACTGATCTGCAAACGTTGGTCAAGACCGCAGCTGGGTTGGAAACCCGCGCCGCAGTCGAAATCGAGCCCGGGCCTTCGATCACCATGAGTCTCGATCCCGACCAGCTCCAACAAGCGTTAATCAATCTGATCCGCAACGCCGTGGATGCATCGCTCGAAGCCGGAGGGAAAGTCCGCGTCGGCTGGACGAAGAACGGCAACTTCGTGAATCTCGTGGTGCGTGACGAGGGCCCTGGCATCGCCAACCCGGGCAATCTCTTTGTGCCTTTCTTCACCACCAAACCCGGGGGCTCGGGCATCGGCCTCGTTCTGAGCCGGCAGATCGCCGAAGCCCACGGCGGCACGCTTTCTTTGCGCAACCGGGAGGAGCACAAAGGTTGCGAGGCTGTCATCCAATTGCCGCTCGCGACCTGACTCCCAGCATCATCGCAACTCAGACGTCACTCCAGGCCCATACGTTACAATGTGTCGCTCCTTGACATCAGTTTTTCCAAGACAAGACCGGAGGCAAAATGAAACGGCTGCTGCTGTTTTTGATCGTAGGCTTGGCGTTCGCTGGAACCCTGCGCGCCCAAGACAAAGATAAAGACCAGGACCAGGAACGAGCCCAGGACCCGGTCATGCAAGATTCGGATAAATTCTTCCTTCCCAAAGACACACTGTGGGGCTATGCTCAGTTCGACCTCGCTCCCCCGCACAACGAGATCGATCCCAACCTGTGTGCCGGCAACGCCGGCAGCTATGGCGGGGTTAACGCCCTTTGCAGTGAATTCGCCCGCTACATGCTTTCCGGCTTGCTCGAGGTGCGCCCCTTCGGCAAGGGCCAACTCCGCAGGTTCATGGTCTGGGGACAGCCGTCATTTCTATTCGGCAAGAACATCCCACAAACCTCGTACACCTGGTCATTTGACGCCATCGGCATCGAGCATTCCTGGGGCGTGGCCGTCTACATCGCCAAAGGATTCGATGTCCGCTTCACCCAGCATTTTCTGTTTGACCGTCTAGGCGCTCGTGACACCAACCTCGGTGCCGCCGATTTAGGCAACAACGGCCCTTGGGGACGCTACAACGCCATTGGTGTGAGGAAGACTTTTGGGACGAGGAGATGGTGAGGAGACAACGATAACCTGCAAAGGCACGATTTCAGGTTGCGCCGCGGTCCCAGGAACGATGCGCAGACAGCGTTATGCTGCCGCCGGCGCCACAGGCCGCCTGCGCTGAAACAGCCAGATAATCAACGCCACGAAGCCGCCGAACAGCACCAGCGGTGCAACCAGGATCAGCAGCATCCACCCGGCTCCTCCCAGGGAAGTAACGTCGCCCGAGATGGTGGACTGCGGGTCGCGCTTTACCGTACCAGCTACTGCGGCCACGTCGCCCGCAATCTGCGTTCCGGTCTGTAACCGGATATTGCCCACCACGGTGGTCACGCCCCCAGCGACTTGCGCTCCCTGTTCCAGCACCACGCTGCCACCCACGGCCACGGCGTCTCCCGCGACTTTTCCGCGGATGTAAATCGAGCAGCCCACGCACACCAAGTCGCCAGCTTTGTCCAGCGGCTGGATATAGATGTCCCGGCCAATATGCACCTGGTCAGAGTTCTGTTGGGCAACGGCCGCAGTCGAAAAGAGCGCAACGACAGCGGCCAAAAGTATCACAGCATACAGGCAAACTCGAGGCATACGATTCCCCCGGCACAGATTGTCCTCACCCCATGGTACGCCGCTTCCGGCGTGAAAGTTCCGCCTTAAATGCATGTAATTTCATGGAGTTGGGTGCCTCGTCTTCAGGCAATAATTCCTCACATCCCCGAACGCCGTCACCCCAATATGGCCGATCGACATCCATCGCTCCAGCGTGTGGTGTCCGGTGCGATGGAGGATATATGAGATCCCGACCGAGGTCATTGTGCCCGCGGCCTCCAAGGCGGCAAATCCAGCCGAGTTGTTTACCACCGCGTCGGGAAGAAGAATCTCCTGCCTCCCGCGCGCCTGAAAGTTGCGGGTCGAGGCATAATCCATACCTCGCACCACCGCAATGCCAGAGAACAACAGAATGTTGGTGCGATCCCAGAAGCGATGCACCGGCATGGCGACGGGCTGCGGTGCGTTCGGAGCCACCGCCTCTGGTGTCGATTGCGTCTGACCTGCCGCCAGCGAAGCGCCAATCGTCGCGAACCCTAAAAGCATTAGCAACCCAGTCGCTCTCCGAACCATCTCAGCATTCTAACGGTGCCGGCTGTGATCTCGAAATTGTCGAAGGACTCGGGGCTTCGCGTTCTTTGCGCGATTCCTTTGCGCACTTTGCGGTAAGAGCTTTCGACCGCAAAGACCGCAAAGTCCTTCGCAAAGATCGCAAAAGGACCCGGGAAATAGGACTACGTCCCTCCGTTTCCCCTGCCTGCTGCCAACCCTTTATAATTATTGTTTCCCTTAAGTCTTGCGGAGGATGTGAATGGCAGTGTCTTACAACGGTCTTGCTGTGCCCACCGATGGCGCGACCATCGGCTACCTCAACGGGCGCTATTCGGTTCCCGATAATCCCATCATCCCTTTTATAGAAGGCGACGGCACCGGCCGCGACATTTGGAAGGCTTCGGTGCGCGTGTTTGATAGTGCGGTGCAGAAGGCCTACAGCGGCAAGCGCCGCGTCGTCTGGTACGAAGTGTTCGCGGGAGAAAAAGCCTACTCCAAATTCAAGAACTGGCTTCCCGATGATACCGTCGACGCCATTCGCAATTTCCGCGTCTCTATTAAAGGCCCTCTGACCACGCCCGTCGGCGGCGGCATTCGCTCGTTAAACGTCGCTTTGCGCCAGATTCTTGATCTTTACGCCTGCGTTCGCCCCGTCAGATATTACAAAGGCACGCCGTCGCCGGTGAAAAACCCCGAGCGCATGGATATCGTCATCTATCGTGAAAATACCGAAGACGTTTATGCCGGAATCGAATGGGAAGAGGGAACGCCGGAATGCGCGCGTCTGATTGAATTCATCAATAAAGACATGTTGAAAGGCAGCAAGAAGCAGATTCGCCTCGATTCTGGCGTCGGCATCAAACCCATTTCTGTAAGCGGCACCAAACGCCTGGTGCGCATGGCGATTCAGTTCGCGCTCGACAGTGGCCGCAAGACCGTCACCCTGGTGCACAAAGGAAATATCCAGAAGTTCACCGAGGGCGCATTTCGCAAGTGGGGATATGAACTCGCGACGGCCGAGTTTCGGGACAAAGCCATCACCGAGCGCGAGAGCTGGATAGTCGATAACAAAGACAAGAACCCCAGCCTCACCGCCGAACAGAATGCCAGCCTCATCGAGCCCGGCCTGGAATTCGCCAACGACGCCTTTCGCCAGTCGGTATATCAGGAAGTGCGCGATGTTCTCGCGGCCATCTACGCCACTCACGGCAAAGGCGCCTGGAAAAAGAAGGTGAAGATAAACGACCGCATCGCCGATTCCGTTTTTCAACAAATTGTGACCAGGGCGGAGGAATACTCAGTACTGGCCACTCCCAATTTGAACGGCGACTACATTTCGGATGCCTGCGCCGCGCAGGTGGGCGGACTGGGCATCGCGCCCGGCGCCAACATCGGCGACGGCTACGCCATCTTTGAGGCCACGCATGGCACCGCCCCGAAGTACGCTGACAAAGACGTCATCAACCCTGGGTCAGTGATCCTCTCCGGCGTGATGATGTTTCGCTTGCTGGGCTGGACAGAAGCTGCCGACCTGATCGAACAGGGCATGGAACGCACCATCGAACAGAAAAAAGTTACTTATGATTTCGAGCGGCTGATGACTGGCGCAAGCAAAGTCAGTACCAGCGGGTTCGCGAACCAAATCATCGAGAACATGGACGCCGCGGTGCTAAGCACGACGCGATAAATAACGGGTCTCTTTTGTGTACCTTCGTGTCCTTTGTGGTTAACGCTTTTACGTACATCGGAAAGGACTCATCATGCGCAATAAAGTCACCATCGTAGGATCAGGCAACGTAGGCGCAACCGCCGCTCACTGGATCGCCTCCAAAGAGCTGGCCGATGTCGTTCTCATCGACATCGTCGAAGGCGTTCCCCAGGGCAAAGGCCTCGATTTGCTCGAAGCCATGCCCATCGAAAAGCGCGATTCTCACGTCCTCGGCACCAACGACTATGCCGACACAGCAAATTCCAATATTGTCGTCATTACCGCCGGCATTCCCCGCAAACCCGGCATGAGCCGCGACGACCTGCTCAACACCAACCACAAGATCATGAAAGATGTGGTGAGCAAAGTCGTTCAGCATTCGCCCAACTGCATCCTCATCATCGTTTCCAACCCGCTCGATGCCATGGCCCAGGCCGCCTACAAAATGGCCGGGCTGCCGCGCGAGCGCGTGATCGGCATGGCCGGCGTGCTGGATTCCGCCCGCTTCCGGGCGTTTATCGCTGAGGAGCTGAAAGTCAGCGTCGAAAACGTCACTGCCTTCGTTCTCGGCGGCCACGGCGACACCATGGTTCCGCTGCCACGCTATTCCACCGTCGCCGGTATTCCCATCACCGAATTGATGGACAAGGCCACGCTGGATCGATTAGTCCAGCGCACTCGCGATGGCGGCGCCGAGATCGTGAAATACCTCAAGACCGGCAGCGCCTATTACGCGCCCTCGGCCGCTGTCACTGAGATGGTCGAGGCCATCCTGAAAGACAAAAAGAAAATCCTGCCCTGCGCAGCTTATCTGGAAGGCGAGTACGGGATCAAAGGGCTGTACGTAGGCGTGCCGGTGAAGCTGGGGTCGAAGGGGATCGAGAAGATCATCGAAATCAAACTCACACCTGACGAGCAAGCCGCCCTAAACAAGAGCGCCGAGGCGGTGAAAGAGCTCGTGGCCGTAATCGGCGTATAACATTGTCATCCTGAGCGAAGCCGCGAGGTTCGCACCGCGAACCTCGTGCGCAGTCGAAGGATCCCTACTTGTGCAACCGGCCTATCGGAACTTTTCAGGCCCTCTCCACCACTACCGCCTTCAGCACCGCATCCTTCACCGGCTTGTCATTTCTACCGCGCGGGACGCTCACAATCTTCTCCACTACGTCCTGCCCCTCGACCACTTCGCCGAAAATCGTGTGCTTGCCGGTGAGCCAGGTCGTCGGAGCTAGAGTAATAAAGAACTGCGAGCCGTTGGTGTTCGGCCCGGCGTTGGCCATGGCCAGCTTGCCCGGTTTGTCGAACTTGTGGGGAGATCCCTTAGTCTCGTCTTCGAACTGATATCCCGGCCCGCCCATGCCGGTCCCCGCCGGATCGCCGCCCTGAATCATGAAATCGGGTATAACGCGATGAAAAATCGTGCCGTCATACAAACGGTCTTTGCTCTTTTTTCGGGTGACCGGATGAGTCCACTCCCGTTTGCCCTCGGCCAAGTCCAAAAAATTCTGCACCGTCTTGGGCGCTTCCTTCTCGAACAGGCGGCAAACAATCGTGCCCTCAGACGTATTAAAAGTCGCGTAAGTGCCGGGTTGGCGTGTCATGAAAATCCTTTCTGTAATTACTTCGACGCAGGCTTCGCGCCCTGAATCGTGATGTGAACAATCTTCACCGGCCGGTATGGCTTGTCGTCGGAATCGCGTCCCATGCGGGCGATTTCCTTCACCAGCGTCACGCTGGCATCATCGCATTGCCCGAAAAGTGTATAGCCTCCATTCAAACTGGAGTAGGCAACCTCGGTGATGAAGAATTGCGAACCGTTGGTGTCCGGACCGGAATTCGCATAGGCCAGGCGTCCCGGACGGTCAAACTTCAGGTCTGGAGACGTCTCATTCTTGAATTGGTAGCCCGGGTCGCCGGTGCCGTTGCCCGCCGGGTCTCCACCCTGAATCATGAAGTTCGGGATGACCCTATGGAAAATTGTTCCATCGTAAAGCGGCACTCCGTGTTTCTTCTGATGCGTGACCGGACTGGTCCAGTCTTTAGTGCCATTCGAGAGGCCGATAAAATTCGCCACGCCGATCGGTGCTACGTCCGGAAACAAAGTACACGTGAGTTTGCCGGCTGTGGTTTCGATGACCGCCGTGGGCCCGGCCGCAGCCGCGGCGAATGCTGCTTGCGACAACATCAAGGCGAACAGGATAACAATTGTGGCGAGAACTGGCTTACGCATGACTCAGCTCCTTGAAGTTTGATAGCAGAATTATGAATTGTACGACACCGACGCGAAAATTGCCTCGGGCTGATCAGGTTTTCTTCGCGATCTTTGCGAGAGCTTAGCGTCCTTTGCGGTTAAGAGGTTTAACCGCAAAGTGCGCGAAGGAATCCGAGAAGTACGCGAAGAAAGGCACTACTTTGCGGCCGGTTCTTTCTGCATTTCCCGGCTCACCCGTTCCACCTCGGCAAATACCCGCAGCACATTTCCACCCAGAATCTTGTGAATGTCCCCAGCGCTATATCCTCGATCCAGCAAGCCCTGCGTGATCTTGGGCAAGTCGGCAGCCGAATCCATGCCCTCCGGCGTCGCTCCACTGACGCCATCGAAGTCTGAGCCCAACCCCACGTGGTCCACGCCTGCCACTTTCGCAATGTGATCAATCTGGTCGATCAGCACGGTGAAGGGCGGCCGCGGAATCTTTGCCATCCACTGCCGTTGGATCATTTCTTCATCCATATAAGAAGGCGTCTTGCCCGCGGCCTTCAGTTTGTCGAGATACTCTTTGACCGCGGCATCGCGCTTCTTCTCCTGCGCGTTATTTGCGTCCCAGTAGCTCTGATCATCGAATCCGGAATAGAAATTCACATCGACCACGCCGCCATTCTTAGCCACTGCACGTAGCATGTCGTCGGTCATATTGCGGAGAGCCCTGCACAGCGCTCGCGCCGACGAATGCGACGCAATCACCGGAGCTTTGCTCACCGCAATCGCATCCCAGAATGTCTTGTCGGCGACGTGAGAAATGTCCACCATCATCCCCAGCCGGTTCATTTCCACGACCACCTGTTTGCCGAAATCGGTGAGTCCGTTGTGATGCTGAATCTTGGGATCGTCGATGTCGCCCGAAGAGTCGGCCCACTCGTTGGTATTCGACCAGGAAAGCGTCATATACCGTACGCCCAGGCGATAGTAGTCGCGCAGCAGACGGATACTGTTCTCGATGGAGTGACCGCCCTCAATCCCCATCAGCGCTGCCAACTTCTTCTGTTTGCGAGCGCTTTCAATGTCGGCCACGGAAAATGCCATCATCATCCGGTCGGGATGGCGCGCCGCCTGCTCATACACCGTGTCAATCAGTTGCAGCGTATGTTTGGCGTAATGCCCCTGGTTGGTTTCCGGATCCACCCAAATCGAAAAGAACTCCGCTCCCAGATTGCCGGCGCGAGCTTTATCCAGGCTTAGGTGACCAATGTCCTTGGGATCACTGTTGCCAATGTCGAAGTTGTCATCCAGAAAACGCTGCGGCGTGTCAGCATGGGTGTCGACCACGATCGCCGACTCGTGGATCGCGCGTGCCCGTTCGTTGACTGTGGATGGATTCTGGGCAAGAGCAACGCATGAAAGCAGGATGGCGACAAAGCCGAAAGAGTTCAGGCGTATAACGGAATCTCGGAGTATGCGCATAGGGGTAAGCACGAATTCTATACGCTAGGAAGGAAAACGGGAATCTGCCGCAAAAGGCTCGAAGTTATTGCTCAGTGTTGTTGGTGGCCACAGCTTCGGGCTGCGGGCCATCGGCGGGCTGGTTGACGGTTTTGTCGCTAGCTACCGTCCGCGCCTCGCGCCAGTCTGCGTAACTGCCCGAGACGGCCACATGGAACACCCACTGCCGCCGCTCTTCTTCGGGTTCAATCAGCCCCTGTTCCTTAAGCGGCATCATGTAGGCTTGCATCCAGGCGATCTGCTCGCGGGTCATACCCCTGCGCTGAATGTCGACGGTGATACCGGCCAGGTGAGACGAGGCGGTCTCGCCTTTCTCCGGCGCCGCGTTGCGGTTGTGGCGGCGCAGTTTCTTCTGTACCTGCACCGTGCGTACCGCAGAATTTACCTGGATCTGGTCGTGAAACTCGTTATAGTAGGCGCCGCTCAGGTCCTGAAGAAAATCGCGCGTCCACGGACGGCAATAACGGCGATCAGGATCAAGGCGCGGATCAATACGCAGCGTTTCCCCTTCGGGCAGCGAAACCAGATCGCCGCTCGCCACCAGCCGATCCAGTTCCGCCTGGTTCTGAATGCGAGGCAATTCCAGCCGGTCGATCTCTGCGTTCTGCCGTAACAGGGAATCGCGGGACGGTCGAAACACCGGGTTCCAGCGCGCCCGGCGAAGATGGATCTTGCGCTTGCTGGCACGATGGGATGATTGCGTCGGAATATACTGGTGCAAGCCGAAGGCTTGGACACACAAGGACAGCGTCAGCAGCGCGGCCAGAACGACTTTTTGCAATCTCGCCTTCACGAAGTGGCTCAATTCCTTAAACCTGCTGTATGCCTTGGTTGGCCGTCATTCTAGCGCACCGGCTACCCCGACTGCCCGGAAATTGTGCAGTCTGGTTACCAAAGAGTTGCCTGCATCGCCGGTTACTGTTGGTTACCCCGCGGCCATGGGCAACAAATCACTGTCTATGTGGAGCAGATGAACTGCCGTTGCCAAGGCCTTGCCGCCCGCGCCAAGTAGCTGGATTGCAAGGGTAGGAGTGTCTCACAATTGGGTGGGCCAAAGCCAGTGGCACAAAAATTGGCGCAGTTACTTGCGGAAAAGGTCACCCACGGCCTGTTTCATCACTGCGCCGCCGACCTCGGAAATCGACCGGGTGAGCGGGAGATCCTTGGGACAAGCCTCCACGCAATTCTGCGCGTAGCCGCATTCCTGGATGCCGCCATCGCCCATCAGCGCCGCCAGCCGGTCACGTTTCAGCGCCGCACCCGTGGGATGAGTGTTGAACAGCCGCACCTGAGCAATGGTCGCCGCACCCACAAAGCCGGTTTCGTCGTTGAACTGCGGACAAACCTCCATGCAGCAGCAGCAGGAAATACAGCGCGACAAGGGATACGCCGCTTCCTGCTCTTCCGCGGTCATGCGCGGACCGGCGCCCAAATCATAGGTGCCATCGATCGGAACCCACGCCTTCACTGCTTTGAGATTCTCGAACAGCACCTGGCGATCGACCGCCAAATCACGCACCACGGGAAACTTCGAAAACGGTTCCAGGCGGATCGGCTGCTCCAGATGATCGATCAGCGCTGAACACGCCATGCGGGCGCGCCCGTTAATCAGCATGGCGCACGATCCGCAAACTTCTTCGAGACAATTCGAGTCGTAGGTGATAGGCGTGGTCGCCTTGCCGTCACGCGTGACCGGGTTGGCGGCGATGTCCATCAGGCACGAGGTCACGTTCATCCCCGGCTTGTGAGGCAGCTCAAACTCCTCCCACCGCGGCTTGTCTGCGGGAGTGGATTGCCGCTTTATTTTGAGGATCACGCTTTTCGCCATTAGCTCTTAGCCCTTAGTTAGAACCTTATGCATTCCTCTGTGTTCCCTGTGTCCTCTGTGGTTCAATCCTTCTCAATACTTCCTCGCTCGAGGCGGAATCAGCGAAATATCCACTGGCTCGAACTCGAACTTCGGTTCATCCGCATCCGGCGCAAAGTATGCTTTCGTGGTCTTCAGCCAATTCTTGTCGTCGCGCTCGGGGAAATCCGGCTTGTAATGCGCTCCGCGCGACTCGTCACGCATCGCCGCTCCCTGCGCAATCACCCGCGAGAGCTGCAGCATGTTGTAAAGTTGCCGCGCAAACATCACGCTGGTGTTGGCCCACTGCGAACGGTCACTCAGGTTGATCCGCCGGAAGCGCTCCAAAAACTCGCACAGCTTCGCGTCGGTCTCTTTAAGATTCTTGTTGTAGCGGATCACCGTGCAGTCCTTGGTCATGACCTCGCCCAGCTCCCGCCACAGGCGGAACGGGTTCTCCTTGCCATCGGACTTCATCAGCATGGCGTTATTCTCTTCCTGTTGCTTGCGCTCGCTGTCGAAGTGTCCGTTGCCGGTCGCGGCTTGCTGATTGCGCGCGTATTCCACGGCTGCCGGTCCCGCGATAAACCCGCCGAAGATGCACGACACCAGCGAATTCGCTCCCAACCGGTTGGCCCCGTGATATTGATATTCGCATTCGCCCGCGGCGTAGATGCCGGGAATATTCGTGGCCTGATTGAAGTCCACCCACAGCCCGCCCATGGTGTAGTGCATGCCGGGAAAAATCTTCATCGGCGTATCGCGCGGATCGTCGCCCACAAACTTCTCGTAAATTTCCAGAATCCCTTCCAGCTTGCGATCGAGAATCTTGCGATCAATATGCGTCAAGTCGAGATAAACCATCGGCTTGCCATCAATCCCCAGATTGAGTTCAAACACAACCTTGAAGATCGCGCGCGTGGCCACATCGCGCGGCACCAGGTTCCCGTACTTCGGATACCACTCTTCGAGAAAATACCAGCGGTCTTTCTCGGGAATTGACTTCGGATCACGCTTATCGCCCGCCGTCTTCGGCACCCACACTCGCCCGCCCTCGCCGCGCGCCGATTCCGACATCAGCCGCAGCTTATCTTCGCCGGGAATGCAGGTGGGATGGACCTGAATAAACTCTCCGTTGGCGTAAAAGCATCCCTGCTGATACAAGGCAGACTGCGCCGATCCAGTACAGACCACCGAATTCGTAGACTTCCCGAAAATCGCGCCATTGCCACCGGTGCAGATGATGATCGCGTCGGAAGGGAACGTCCGTACTTCCATCGAACGCAAATCCATGGCGCAGATCCCACGGCAAATCTTGTTGCCGTCGAGCACCGCCGACAAGAACTCCCAATGCTCATACTTCTTCACTTTGCCTTCGGACTCATACCGCCGCACTTGCTCATCGAGGGCATACAGAAGTTGCTGACCGGTGGTGGCACCCGCGAACGCCGTGCGGTTATAAAGAGTTCCGCCGAAGCGCCGGAAGTCGAGCAATCCCTCGGGAGTGCGATTAAAGGGCACGCCCATGCGGTCCAGCAGATCGATGATGCCGGGCGCGGCCTCGCACATGGCCTTGACTGGCGGCTGATTGGCGAGAAAATCGCCGCCATAAATGGTGTCGTCGAAGTGCTTCCAGGTGGAATCGCCCTCGCCCTTCAGGTTCTTGGCCGCGTTGATCCCGCCCTGCGCGCACACCGAGTGCGACCGCTTCACCGGAACAATGGAGAACAGGTCCACCTGCCCGCCCATTTCCGCAATCTTGATCACCGCGGCCAGTCCCGCCAGCCCGCCGCCGATTACCGTGATTTTAGGAGCTGCCATCTTTACTTGCTTCCGTTCAGTGCATGGGCGCAGACATCGTGACCTGTGTCGCACCGAAAGGCTCGATCGGTGTGTTCAGGAACGAATACATGGTCGCCGCACCCACCCCTATAAATAACAATCCTATTGCCAGGCAAACGTAACCGAAGCGGCGCCGCGCCTTATCGCCGGTGGTGATGCCCCACTTGGCTGCGAACAACCATAGGCCGTAAGCGAAGTGCCACGAAGCGCACACAATGCCCACCGCGTAAAACGCCACTGCCCAGGGACTCTGACACTCCATCTGCACTTTGCCAAAGGCCGCATCGGGATGGCTCAGCAGGTGAATGCCGGTGAAGCGCAGGTGCCAGGTATGCCACACCATGTAGAAGAATGCGATGGCGCCGGTCCAGCGCTGCGCGTTGTACATCCAGTTGCCCGCCCACGGATATTCGGCAACGTTGCTGTCGCCGCGATACCAGATATAAAAGCCATAGAGCGCGTGGTAGAGAATCGGCAGCCAGATCCCGAACAGCTCCAGACCGACGACGAATGGGAAGCTGCTCAGCAACTCGACTTGTTTGGCATAGGCGGCGGGACCGCGAGTGGCAAAGGCGTTGGAAACAAAATGCTCGATCAGGAATGCCCCGATGGGAACAATGCCGCTAAGCGAATGCAGACGCCGCAACAGGAAGGAATAACCCTGGCCTGCCCGCAAAGGTGCCACGCCTCCCCGAACCTCGAATGGAGACGCGGGTCTGGCCGTCGATGCCACGTACGCTCCTATGAGTGCAATGAGATTAGGATAACTTTTTATTATCTTGGTGGGAGAGAAGGGAAGTCAAGGCAGGGGCAGTGCAGGAGGAGCAGTGCGGCTGGTTTCTCTGTGATCCTCTGTGTCCTCTGTGGTTAAGGTTTTGAGGGTCTCTTGCTAGCCCCCCGCAATCGCCCCAATCACAATAAACGGCTCTTTACCCGACGCCACAGCCTCCGGCAGGGGAGCATCCGGCGATTCGTGAGACAAATCTTCCTCGCAAGCGAAAAATCTCAGGAACGGTCTGCGCTGTAGCGTGACGTGGTCACGGATGGTCCCGCGCAGCATAGGATAGCGGCCCTCAAGCGCATCGAGTACCGACCGCTGCGTGACTGGCCCCGTGAGTTCGACCTCCGCGTCGCCGCTCACATGTGCCAGCGCTCGCAAATGTGGCGGGAGTATGACGCGAATCATGCCAGCGTCTGCACTTCCACCGACAATACCGCCGGCAGATCCCGGACAATGGGATTCCAGCTATCCCCGGCATCAGGCGACACATACACCTGGCCGCCGCTGGTGCCGAAATATACGCCGCATTTGTCGAGCGAATCGACGGCCATGGCGTCGCGCAGTACGTTCACGTAACAGTCCTTTTGTGGCAGGCCCTTGGTCAGCGGCTCCCACTCGTTTCCCCCGGTGCGGCTGCGGAACACGCGCAGTTTGCCGTCGGGCACAAAATGCTCTCCATCACTCTTGATCGGCACCACGTAAATCGTCTCCGGCTCGTGGGCATGCACGTCAATCACGAACCCAAAATCCGTCGGCAGGTTGCCGCTGACTTCTTTCCAGTTATCGCCAGCATCATCCGAACGCATCACGTCCCAGTGCTTCTGCATGAACAGTACGCCCGGGCGCTTCGGATTCATCGCAATATGGTGGACGCAGTGCCCGATCTCGGCATCCTGGTCCGGGATGTATTGGGAACGCAGCCCGCGATTGATCGGCTTCCAGGTCTTGCCGCCGTCGTCGGTGCGAAACGCACCGGCGGCCGAAATAGCGATGAACATCCGCTGCGGATTGCTGGGATCGAGAATAATGGTGTGCAGGCACATGCCGCCTGCGCCCGGCTGCCACTTGGGCCCAGTACCGTGGCCGCGCAGACCTGGAAGTTCCTTCCAACTCTCGCCGCCGTCAGTCGAGCAGAAAATAGCGGCGTCTTCCACGCCAGCGTAAACCGTGTTGGAATCTTTGAGTGATGGCTCCAGGTGCCACACCCGCTTGAACTCCCATGGGTGCTGTGTGCCGTCGTAAAACTGATGGGTGGTCAGCGGCTTGCCGGTTTCGGCCGATGTGTCGTAGACAAACTTGTTGCTCGCCTTAGCAGGCCATTGTGGGGGCGGTTCTCCGGGCGGGGTTCCCGGCTGATGCCAGGTCTTGCCGCCATCATCGGAGCGCTGAATGATTTGCCCATACCACCCGCTCGTCTGCGAAGCATAGATGCGGTCCGGATCGGCCGGCGATCCCTTAAGATGATAAACCTCCCAGCCCGCAAAGTGTGGCCCGCTCACTTCCCATTTTTCGCGCGTGCCGTCCGCCGTCAAAACGAACGCGCCCTTGCGCGTGCCCACTAGAACTCGTACTTTGCTCATTGCTCCCCCGCCGTTGTCTGCGTCTTCGTCAGGCTCTCCGCTGGTAAAGTATAACGACGCCCTACCCAAGCGACGATTCGAAGACATTGGAACCCACCCTTCGCGATTTACGAAGGGTGGGATTCCGGTCGTGCCTTACGCCGCTTTCGCGGTCTGAGTGCGCATCTGCGTCATAAACTCGCGCATGCGCGCTATGTGGCCCGGGGAGCGCTTGTTCATCCAAGCCTCAAAGCGAATGGCGGCCGTTTCCAGATTGGCGAGGAATTGCTGGTTGGCCCATTGTTTCCGTCCTTCGGCGATGGTCGGCTTAATTCGTTCCCAGACGCCAAAGAATTCGCCGCTGGTCTCGAAGAACAGATCATCGTGCAGCAAGCCATAGTTCAGCAGAGCGCAGGCCTGCTCCCAATAGCTGACCACCATCATGAAGTTGGTGCCGCCTTCTGTTCCAGGAGCGGCGATCCGCATCGAATCGTTCCAGGTCTCCGCGAAATAGTTCTTGAAGAACCAGTCGCGGGCCTGGCGCAGGCGGGCTTCGCGACGCTGGTCAAAAACCTGGAAGTTGAGCTTGTTCGTGTGTGGGTTTCGTTGCCATGATCGTTAGTCTCCTTAATGATTGTATGTTTCCTAATCCTTAGTCTTGATCGTACGCCTGCTCTAACTTTTTGATGTCAATCTTGTCCATTTTCAGCATTGCCTGCATGACCCTTTGGGCTTTCTTGGCGTCCTTGTCTCCTAACATCTTGCCCAATACCGAAGGGATGATCTGCCACGACAGTCCGTACTTATCCTTTAGCCAGCCACACCTGCTTTTGGTCCCGCCGGCGGAGAGTTTCTCCCACAGTTCATCCACTTCCTGCTGCGTCTCGCAGTTTACGAAGAACGATATAGCTTCAGTGAACTTGAACAGCGGGCCGCCGTTGAGCGCGAAGAAGTCTTGTCCATCGAGCTGGAAGGTCGCTGACATGACCGTCCCCTTGGGCCCAGGCCCAGCTTCTCCATAGCGGGTAACGCTCCCAATCTTCGAATTCTTAAAGATGGAAACGTAGAAATTCATCGCCTCTTCGGCCTTGTCGTCGAACCACAAGAACGGCGTGATCTTTTGCATAGGGTGCTCCGCTTATTCCTTAAGGTAAGTTTGGGATTTCCACGACCGGCCGAATCTCGACGGTGCCTTTGCGCGCGCTCGGAATCCGCCCGGCAATGTCGATGGCCTCGTCGAGATTCCTGGCCTCGACCATGAAGTAGCCGCCGAGCTGTTCGCGGGTTTCCGCGAATGGCCCGTCGGTCACCACCCGTTTGCTGTCCCGCACTTTGACGCAAGTGGCTGTTGCCACCGGTTGCAGCGGCGAGGTGGACACGAACTGCCCGTCCGCTTTGAGCTTATGTGCAAGTTGTGTCGACTCTATGTAGCACACTTGCCGCTCGGCGTCGGTCCAGGCCTGCTCGTCGGCATAAATCAGCAACATGTATTTCATTTCTGCCCCTTCGTTGGTTCAAAGTGTTCGTTTTGGGTGCGTCCATCCGTATATCGAACGGCAAAGCCTCAAATCGACACCCCGGCCAGAAAATATTTACAATCGAGTATGTCTAACGACGCTGCCGGCGCCGTAGAAGCAGTCTACCGCTCCGATTGGGGCCGCATCGTCGCCGCCCTGATTACCCTGGTCGGAGACTTCGACCTCGCCGAAGAGTGTGCGCAGGAAGCCTTTGCCACCGCAGTGCATCAATGGCAGGCCTCCGGTGTGCCCGAGTTCCCCCGCGCCTGGATCATCCAGACCGCCCGGCACAAGGCCATCGATCGCATCCGGCGCAACCTGAAGTTCGAGGAGAAACTCGAATCTTACGCCGTTTCCGGGCTGGTCCGCACCCTCGAAGAGCCGGACTACGACTCGCCCGAAATCCCGGACGACCGCCTTCGGTTGATCTTCACCTGTTGCCACCCCGCGCTCGCGCCCGACGCGCAAGTAGCGTTGACCCTCCGCACCCTCTGCGGCCTTGAGACCGACGAGATTGCACGCGCGTTCTTAGTCCCCCCGGTGACCATGGCGCAACGCCTGGTGCGCGCCAAGCGCAAGATTCGCGACGCCGGCATTCCATATGCGGTGCCTGAGACGAAGGACTTGGCGGAGCGGCTAGACGCTGTGCTGACCGTGATCTATCTCGTCTTCAACGAAGGCTATGCGGCCACGCGAGGTGGCCCGCTGCTGAGGACGGACCTCTGCGCTGAGGCCATCCGCTTAGGGCGCCTGCTAAGGTCGTTGCTCGGTCCCCAACCTCCGGCGGAAGTGACGGCCCTCGTAGCCCTCATGCTGCTGCACGACGCCCGTCGCGATGCCCGCATCGATGAAGCTGGAGATCTAGTTATTCTTGAAGAGCAGGATCGTAGCCGTTGGGATCAGCGGCAGATCGCCGAAGCGCTACCGCTCGTCAATGAGGCTCTTCGCAGCAGGCCCAGTCCGTTCTCGTTGCAAGCGGCGATTGCGGCGGTGCATTGTCAGGCGGTACGTGCTCAGGATACCGACTGGCCTCAGATCGTGCGCCTCTATGACCTTCTCGAGCGCGCACAACCTTCGCCAATCGTGTCGCTGAACCGCGCTGTAGCTGTGGCGATGGTGGAAGGCCCTCAAACCGGCCTCGCCTTGGTGGATGCCATTGCCGCCAGCAACGATCTCGACAACTATCACCTTTTGCACGCCGTCCGCGCTGATTTACTGCGCCGCATTGGCTCCCCTGCGGAAGCGGCGAAAAGTTATGAGCGCGCGCTCGCGCTTGTGACCAATGACAGCGAGCGGCGATTTCTGGAGCGGCGGCTGCGTGAAGTCCAGCCCCCAGCAGCTTGAGCGGAATCCCGCCTTCACCCTTCCTACTCGTGCCGTAGCGCCACCATCGGGTCAACCTGCGTCGGGGCGCGCCGGAATATAGGTTGCCAGTAGCGCAACACCCGCCAGCAGTCCGGCGATCGCCCCAAAAGTGATTGGGTCAGGGGCTCGCGCTCCGAACAACTGCGAAGTCAGTGCGCGCATAGCCACCAGTGAACAAGCCAGACCCAATCCGATTCCCACCATCACCAGGCGCGACCCCTGCCCGATCACCATGCCCACTACGTCGCTCGCCTGCGCGCCCAAAGCCGTGCGAATGCCGATCTCACGGGTTCGCTGGCTTACCGAGTATGCGGTGACACCGTAGATGCCGATCGCCGCCAGCAGAAGTGCTGCGGTGCCAAACAATCCCAGCAGGACAGTCGAGAAGCGCTGCGGGGCAAGAGCGAAACGACGCCCGATCGATCGTTTCTCGGGCGAAGGCGGATTTATACGCCTCCAGAAATCGTTGTCTTTCTACCACTGTGCCGCCCACTCCAGAAACCTCCGGAACGCGGCTCCGCGATGGCTGTACTGAGCCTTTTCTTCCGCGCCTAATTCCGCGAAGGTCTTACCAATCTGCGGAAACAAGAAAAGGGGATCGTACCCGAAACCATTCGATCCTCGCGGCACATCCAGGATCATTCCTTCGGCTTGGCCGCGAAACACCTCCACAGTCTGTCCATCCTGTGCCGCCGCAATCACGCACACAAACCTCGCCGTTCGCTTTTCTGCGGGAACTTTCTTCAGCTCTCGAAGCAATCGCGCATTGTTAGCCGCGTCGTCGGTGTTGATGCCTGCCAGATGAGGCGCGTCCGCAGCATAGCGCGCCGAATGCACTCCGGGAGCGCCGCCAAGTGCATCCACTTCGAGGCCGGAGTCATCTGCCAATACAATCTCTCCGGCAACGTAGTGGCTGTAGGCTGCTGCTTTCTTGCGTGCGTTGGCCTCGAACGTCAGCCCATCCTCGACCACCGGGGGCAGGGAAAAGAAGCCAGGAATCGGCACGATCTCCACCCCCGACGCCGCCGCGGCTCCGGCAAAGTCCCGCAACTTGCCGGGATTGGAAGTCGCAATCAAGACCCGATTCACGCCCATTTTTTCTTCGTTTCCCTGTGGACAAATCCCTCGGGATTTTACAGGAAATTAACCTGCCTGAAACCTGGCTGTCGCGCCTGCTCACTAGACTGTGAGCATTCGAGGTGGAATAAACCCGGCGCTACAGGGGTCTGCGCGAGAGACGGCGTGCAGGCCCCTTGACGCTTGTCGCCTAACAAACGCGCTCTCGCCGTTCGCCAGCCGAGCCATCTCAAGATGTAAGGGAATATCGCGTTCTCAGGCGGGAGCCACTTCTTCTGAATTCCGCTGCTGGCGCAGCGCCTGCAAGAATTCTTCCTGACCTAACGACTCGTGCCCGCGCAGCAACTCAAGCAAGGGATCGTCCAACTCCTCCGGTGTTTCCGTCTGCTGGTGGTCGCTGGTTGCCAGCGCCCGTGGCGTAATCAGCAACTCGGGAACGGTTCCCGGACGGCTGCTAAGAAATCCAATGAAGGTTGTTACCCGTGGGCGCTCGTCGGCAGTCCGCGCTGCGAACTCAATGCCCATCCCAAACCCGGGATGCATCACCCGCACCGTACCTTCGGCCTGCACTTCCATGCCCTCCGCGCGCAACGATAGTGTGATGCCAGAGCGCTCCGGAAACGGCGACTCGGTCTCCACATAGCAACCGCCCACACTGAGATCAGTCAGCTTGCACTGCGTGACCGGCTCCGGGTCAGGCGGCGGAGGTTCGGGGGCATTCGCCGCAACCCAGGTCTGCAGGACGGTCCGCACACCGGCGGGAAGATCAATAAAACGTACGCCCGCTTGTCCGTTGGGATTGGCCCACGCAATTTCGCCGCGAGCGTCAATCGCGTTGCCATCGGGAAGACTGAACCTTACTTGGATGGCCGCCGCAGGACGTACCGGTTGCGCTGCCAGCAGATCCAGTCCGTCCTCGCTCAAATCCAGTAGGATGCCTTCGGTTTCGGGATCATCCTCCACCTTGATCTGCACCGGAACCTGCACCGGAACTCGGAAGGAAGACCGGCGTTCGCGCTTCAAGAGCACAATCGCGGCCCGTAGACCTGCTTCCGCCTGCTCCGTAGAAAAAGGCTTGTAGAGTACGAAATTTGCGCCTTTGCCGAACACATTGCGGAGCTTGGACTTGTCACTCAGCAAAGCTACAGTGACCACGTGGCTCCGGGGAGCAGATTGCAAGGCCTTCTGAAGAACCAGATCGGCGCTGTGGGGGTCATCGAAATCCACAATGACCAGATCGGAATTCTGTTCGGTGAGCTGGCAGATTCCATCCGAATAGCCGCAACACGCGGCTTCCACCCCGAACCCGGACAGGACCCCGGTCAGGACGGTGGTTGATTCATCGTCTTTGGAAACCAGCAATGCTTGAAACGTCATAGGCCGCTCGTAAGGGCGCCAATGGACAGCATGTTTTTAGGGCCAGCGCGGCGAACTGCTGCGAGGCTTGCCGGCAGCGCTTCCGGCTCCGGCTGCGGCTGCTTTCGCCTGGGGCTGCTCATCCACTTCCGAGAGAACCGCGCTGTCATCTTCTTCATTCTCGGCGAGCAAAGGGGCCACCTCGCGCAGCTTCTCGGCCGCTTGCTGCAACATCTCTATCTGCTTGCCCAACTGGGCGTACTTGGCCTGCTTCCGCCGCAGTACCTCATGAATGTCCTTCATACGACCCCCTGTGGCAAATTTACGGTCGAGGCGGGCCATGGTCAATTGCAATTGCCCTTGGGAAGATTACCGTCGTAACTCAGGTGGCCGCCAGGCTGGGAGGCCCGCCTTCGAGTGATACGGGCCAAGTTTTTCAGGAGTCTTCGACGGCTTGGGTCAAGGACCGGCAGACCTTGGATGGGTTGAGAGGCCGGCTTGCCTAGCGTGAGCGCAGCCGGTAACGGACCAGCGCGGCGACCGCCACCAATCCCGTTCCCAGCAGTCCCAGCGTGCTTGGCTCGGGTACGACCGGAGTCAGAGTGGTGTTCCCGCTTGCGATGAGGATCGACCGCCAGTCCACCACCTGGTTGTTCTTTCCGATCGTGACCGTCAACTGCACCGTGAGCCCCACCACCGCGATGTTCTGATTGCCCTCCACCAAAGTCCCGCTGATGGGTCCAGTCAAGGTGTATTCCCGCGAGCCATTGTTGAGCAGTTGCCACAGGACATCGCCACTGAAGCTGCCGGTAAAACGAATTTCACCAGCGTAAGACAGGTTCCAAACTCCTGCCCTGATAACCACATTACAAAATCGGGTTCGGGCCGTCTATTGCGAACTCGTCACCACCGAGGTTCGCTGCAATACCCTGCACACCTCCTGCAAGATCTTGCGCGAAAGGGTTGCAGAAGGCGGAATTGTCCGTTTTTCTCGGGCGGTTTGCCCGTGGAAGGGTGAACTAGCCTGCATTTCTTCTGGTCGGATCGCGGATGCTACGCCCGGCGCCCTGTCAATCCGGCAGTCTGCCGGGCATCCGCGGTTTTCGTGGCATAGGTAGTTGGTGCCACTCGCTGGCACGAAGGTGGGATTTACACGGCGGCGGGGAAGTCATACCTTGTCCTTGAGCAGTTCTGGGGGAGGGCTGTTCGGGCGTCCCGTAACTCGAAAGAGTTTGGGGCGCTTCTTATTTGTGGCGCTTTTGTTCCTCGCGTCGCAGTTTCTGCCCCTGGACTTTACATCCTCAGCGCAATCGTGTTTTAGTTCTTGCGACACCCTAAACTCCACGGAGCTCCCGTTTGAAGCGTAAGGAACTGTTGATTCTTCTGCTCCTCACTTTTGGAGCGCTTCTGATTCACGGCTACCACCCTTGGGCTGAGGACTCTGAGGTTTATGTGGCGGGAGTTGAGAAGACCCTCCACCCCGAACTTTTCCCCTTCAACGCGCAGTTCTTCGCATCTCACGCCGGCTCAACTTTGTTCCCGACCCTCATAGCCGCGTCGGTGAGGCTGAGTCACCTGCCACTCAGCGTCGTGCTGTCCGTCTGGCATCTCGCTTCCATCTACCTGTTTTTGCTCGCCTGTTGGCAACTGGTAAGCAGGTGTTTTCCTGGCTCCAATGCTCGTTGGGCCGCGGTCGCTCTGATTACCGCACTCCTGACTCTGCCGGTAGCGGGGACGGCCTTATACATCCTCGATCAATACCTCAACCCCCGGAACCTGGCTGCATTCTCAACCATATTTGCCATTGTGAAAATGATCGACAGGAAGTACTTCCAGGCTGGCTTATTTCTGGCCTTCACCGTGGCCGTTCATCCCCTGATGGCAGTCTTTGCTTTCTCCTACTGCGTCCTGCTGCTTGCGCTCGACCATCGGGATATAGGTTTCGCCACTCTCGCCTGCCTGCTGCCCTTCGGCCTTTCACTCGATCCCCCCTCTGCGGCCTACCATCAGGCGGCCCTGACACATGGTTTTCATTACGTCACTCGCTGGAATTGGTACGAATGGCTGGGAATCTTGGCGCCCATCGTCATCCTGTGGTGGTTCAGTCGGCTGGCGCGCTCAAAACACCTGCAGAACTTGGATCTCCTGTGCCGCGCTTTAATCATCTACGAACTGATCTACCTGCCCCCGGCGGTGGTGCTCTCCACGGTTACACGCCTTGAAGCTCTGGCGCGATTGCAACCCATGCGCTGTTTATTCTTGCTCTACATCCTGATGTTCCTGTTCATTGGCGGATTTCTCGGCGAGTATGTCCTGAAGAGCCGAGCCTCGCTTTGGCTGGCACTCTTTGTTCCGATGTGTGCGGGCATGTTCCTGGCTCAGCGCGCGCTTTTCCCTTTCAGCCGGCATATCGAATGGCCTGGGTCCGCGCCCACCAACCCATGGGCCCAAGCCTTTCTCTGGGCTCGCGATAACACTCCCACGAATGCAATCTTTGCCCTTGATCCTGAACACGAACACTTTCCCCAGGAGGACGAACAGGGTTTTCGCGCAATTGCCCAGCGCAGCCGGCTCGCGGATGGCGCCAGCGATGCTGGTGCGGTCACCATGTTTCCAGCCATGGCGGAGGAATGGTCCCGGCAAGTGCAGGCGCAAACGGGTTGGAAGAATTTTCAGGCGCAGGATTTTCACCGTCTGGGAACGGACTTCGGAGTGACATGGGTCGTGTTGCAGGCGCCCGGCGTACCCGGCCTGGATTGTCCCTATCGCAATTCGGTCGTCCTGGTTTGCCGGGTGTGAATCCGCAGAGGCGGGACTGCTAGGGCTGTAACGGCAACGTCCCTTCCTCCGCGCCTGCGACCTGCACTCGTCCCCACTGGCGCCGGGGATCGCCTTCGGCCACCACCGCCCGCAATCTCAGCATCCGCAGGATGCAATAGCAAGCCAGCGCGGCGGTGATGTGTTTCAACGTGTGCCCGCTCACGATTCTTCCCAGCGAATAGATCGGGCCATCCAGCAGTTCGAATAGCTTGGCCAAAACGTAAAACAGAAACGCCAGCATTAGGTCTTGGGTCCGGCTATACCGCGCCGGAAACAGTCCGATGATCACTGCGATTACGACCACCGGACAAAACTGCACAAACAGGTAAAAACGAAGATCCCCTTGAGCCTGAAGTTCACCCACGTACCAATAGGCCACGCTCGCGGCACCCAATGCCATCAGAGGCAGTAGCAATCGCGCGCCCGCCCTGGTCGAAATGCGCTCTACGATGGTGGCATCTACAATCGCGACGAAGGAAAACGTCATCGGCAGAAGATCCCAGACCAGGCGCGCATTTCCCGGCGCCAAGTGGTAGTAGCCTGATCCCAGCCCGGTCAGCATGACACCGGCAAAGAAAACCAGATAAGGGATTCGCTCCCAGCTCTCGGAGAATGCCACCTGGTTAACGCCGCGAAGCAGAAAAACCACTCCCCACATTCCCACCAGCACAAAGGGAAGGTTGGAAAGCACGTCAAAGCCGCGCGGGATTCCAAGAATCGTGCGTTGATCGGCAAACTCGTGGTAGTTCACCCCCAGCGCGACCCGGGGCGCAAAACCCACGGCGCCCGAGATCACTACCAGGACTGCAGCCAGAATCCACAGGCGGGTGCGCCGGTCCCAGATCCACCATCGCCGCAAGAGGCCACGCATTTTCCATCCCTCCCTTGACCGGGCCGGCCTGAGCCGGTACTTCAATCCCGTGGCGGGGAGGAAGTATAGCATCCTCCCTTAGGGTGCCTCCGCAGCCCACCAACCCGGCCATCGGCTGTCCGGCAATGGTTCTCCGGGCAACTAATCACGCCAAAATGTGTTTTACTTGGTAGAATACCCGGCATACAAAAGCCAAGCGGGTCTGAACTGTCATCTTAATCGGGAAGGTTCCCGGGGTGGCATTTTAGTCTTGCAGTGGTCTCAATTCCAACGGTAGCTGATAAACTTGAATAGATTGCCAAATTTTCAGAGGACGAATGGAAAACCTTGGGGCTCCGCTCGATCGACCAGGCAATCCCAAAAGGATCCGTACTAATGTCCTGTGCGCAAACAGTAGAGGAAATTGCCCCCTTGTTCGACTACTGTAGATGGAATTCACAACTAGCTAATCTGTCCAAGCAGTACGCAGAAAACAGTCCCTTGCCGCACGTTTTTCTTGGGGACTTTCTCGATGCCGAAGTCGCCGGCGCGATTGCGCAGGAGTTTCCCTGCGCCCACACTGAGGCTTGGATCCAGTACAAACACCACAACGAGAATAAACTCGGTATGGCCAAGCGGGAGCTTTTTCCGCCCCGCCTGGGCAGAGTGGCTGATGAATTGAACTCTCCCCGCTTTGTCTCCTGGCTGTCCCAGTTAACCGGCATTCCCGGCCTGGTCGCCGACCCCAGCATGGAAGGCGGAGGCTTACATCAGTCGGGCCGCGGAGGCTTTCTCAATCTGCACACTGATTTTTCGCACCACCACTATCACCAGAATTGGCGCCGGCGGGTGAACATAATCCTTTACTTGAATGACGGCTGGCAACCCCAGTGGGGCGGCGCCATTGAGCTCTGGGATTCCGGCATGAAGCAGTGCTTTTCCAAGTACCCGCCCCGGCTCAATCACGCCATCATTTTCAACACGGATGATCGCTGTTTCCACGGTTTCCCCGAGCCTCTCACCTGTCCGGAAAGCGATACGCGCAAGAGCCTGGCGCTGTACTACTACAGCGTGGAACAGGATTCAAAGACTGCGCCGCGTTCCACCAACTATCGTGCCCGGCCCAGTGACAGTGCCACTGAGTCAGCGATGATCTGGCTCGATAAAACGGCCGTTGACCTCTATTCCCGCGCCAAAGCCCGCTTCGGATTTTCCGATGATTGGGCCAGCAAGGTTCTGGGAGCAATCTCTCGCAAGAAGTAGGCGCTGGGAGGAAAACCCTCTCTAGTCGGCGTGGCTCGCCGCCGGGGAAACCGATCTCGACAGGCCAAACATGCGGCTCAACCACGTTCGCAACCTGTCCATGTAGAGATACACCACCGGCGTAGTGAACAACGTCAGCGCCTGGCTCACAATCAATCCACCGACGATCGTAATGCCCAGTGGCCGCCGCAATTCCGATCCTATCCCTGTCCCCAGCGCCAGCGGCAGCCCGCCCAATAGCGCCGCCATCGTGGTCATCATGATGGGACGAAAACGCAGCAGGCAGGCCTCATGAATCGCATCCAGCGGTGGTTTGCCTTCATTGCGCTCCGCCAAAAGCGCGAAGTCAATCATCATGATGGCATTCTTCTTTACGATGCCGATGAGCAGAATAATGCCGATCAGGCCGATCACATCCAACTGGTTATGAGTCAGCTTCAGCGCCAGCAGCGCCCCCACGCCAGCCGAAGGAATCGTGGAAAGAATGGTAATGGGATGAATATAGCTTTCGTACAAAATCCCCAAAACAATGTAAACCGTCAGCACCGCCGTCAGAATCAGAATGGGCTCGCTCGACAGCGAATCCTTGAACGCCGCCGCCGTTCCCTGAAAACTGCCCTGGATGGTCGCGGGAAAACTGATCGACTTCTTCGCGTTCTCAATCGCGGTGGTCGCCTGCCCCAACGAAACGCCCGGGGCAAGATTGAATGAAATCGTTACCGCCGGCCATTGTCCCTGGTGATTAACGCCTAGGGAAGTATTTGCCGGCCCGTAGTGGGTGAAAGCGGATAGTGGAACCGTGGCGCCGGTCGAGGAATGTACGTAAGTGTTTTCGAGTGTGTCCGGGCTTTGCTGAAACTGCGGCGCAACTTCCATCACTACGTGGTACTGGTTCAGGGGCTCGTACATGGTAGAGACCTGCCGCTGACCGAACGCGTCATACAGGATCCCGTCGACGTCCGCCGCTGCCACCCCCAGGCGCGACGCAGTGTCCCGGTCAATGATCAAGTTCGCTGCCAATCCCTTGTCCTGCTGGTCGGTGTTGACTTGCATGAGCAGAGGTATGGCGCGCATCTTCTGCAGCAACTGCGGCGCCCACACATTCAGTTCGTTTAAATCCTCGCCTTGCAGCGTGTACTGATACTGCGCCTGACTTATACGCCCTCCGATGTTGAGGTCCTGCGAGGCTTGCATGTACAGCGTCGCACCCGGAACCTCGGCGAACTTTCTGCTCAGCTCGTTGATTACCTGGTCGGCACTCAGCTTGCGTTTGTCCTTCAGGCTGATAAACATTCTCCCCTGGTTCATTGCCGTCGTCCCGCCGCAGAAACCGATCATGTGTTCCACGTTCGGGTCCGCCATCGCAATCTGCACATACCGCCGCATCTTCCGGCTCATGGCGTCGAAGGAAATGTCCTGCGCCGCCTGAATGGAACCCTGAATGCGCCCCGTATCCTGCTGCGGGAAAAACCCCTTGGGTACGTCAACGTACATGAAAATGCTCAAGCACGCGGTTGCGATCGTGATCATTAGTACCGTGAATTGGTGGCGCAACACCCAACCCAGCGACACGCCGTACGCGTTCAGAATTCCATCAAACACCTTCTGGCTGGCCTGGTAAGCGTGTCCGTGCTTCTCCTCGCCCAGCGGCTTGAGGAACTGCGCGCACATCGACGGTGTCGTACTGAGCGACACCAGCAGTGACACTGCAATCGCTGCGCTCAGCGTGACCGCAAATTCGCGAAATAAACGTCCGACAATTCCACCCATCATCAGAATGGGGATAAATACCGCCACCAGCGAGGTGCTCATCGAGAGCACGGTGAATCCGATTTCACGCGCTCCGCGGAACGCGGCCTGTACCGGTTTCATTCCCTGTTCCAAATAGCGAGTAATATTTTCCAAAACCACAATGGCGTCATCCACCACAAAGCCGGTGGAAATGGCCAGCGCCATCAGCGACAAATTGTTCAGGCTATAGTGGAGGAGATACATCACTCCGAACGTGCCGATCAGTGAAAGTGGCACCGCGATGCTGGGAATGATCGTCGCCCTTAGCGTTCGCAGAAACATGAACACCACCCCGATCACCAGCACCACGGAAATCACCAGCGTAATTTCAATGTCTCGCAGGGAAGCGCGTACCGTCGTCGTGCGGTCGGAGACGATGGTCAGCTTGATGGCCGGAGAAATGGCCGCTTCGAGCTGGGGCAATAAGCCGAGCACGTTATCCACTGTCTGAATAATGTTGGCGCCGGGCTGGCGAAAAATGATGAGCAGAACTGCCGGCTTGCCATCGGATAGCCCATAGATGTGCGCATCTTCCACCGAGTCCCAAACCGTGGCTACATCCCCCAGCCGTACCGCCGCTCCATTCTGCGGGTTGTAAGCCACCACCAGCGGCCGGTACTGGTCGGCATGCAGCATCTGGTCGTTATCTGAGATCGGCCAGGAATTGGCCGCATTGCCGACCTCGCCCTTGGGCCGATTCGCATTCGCATTCCCCAGCGCCACCCGCACTGCATCCAGACCGATGCCAAACTTGTTGAGCAAGTTCGGATCCAGCTCCGCTCGCACCGCTGGATTGGCTCCGCCCGCCACATATACCTGACCGACGCCGCCCACCTGCGCCAGTTTCTGCGAAAGGATCGAGTTGGCCTGATCGTAGATGTTCGGCAGCGTGACGCTGTCGGAGGTCATGGAAACAATCAGGATCGGCGCATCTGCGGGGTTTACTTTCCTGTACGACGGATTGCCGGGAAGATACGAGGGCAACTGGCTGCGCGCGGCATTGATTGCGGCCTGCACATCGCGCGCCGCAGCGTCAATATTGCGGTTGAGATCGAACTGCAAGACGATGCCGGTCGCGCCCAACTGGCTGACCGAGGTCATCTGGTTGATGCCGGCGATGCGTCCAAATTGCCGCTCCAGCGGAGTCGCCACCGCCGATGCCATAGTTTCCGGACTCGCTCCCGGCAAGCTGGCCGACACCTGGATGACCGGAAATTCAACCTGGGGAAGCGGCGCAACCGGCAGAAAGCTGAACGCCAGCGCGCCCGACATTAACAATGCCAGCGTCAGCAGCGACGTTCCGATCGGCCGCTTAATGAAGGGAGCAGAAACGTTCATGACCTAGTCTCCCGTCGCCGGCTCCTCAATAGGATTGCCGATCCCCAAGCGTTCGAACTTTCTCGCCAGCCGGTCAAACCACAAATAAACCACCGGCGTCGTGTACAGCGTGAGTGCCTGACTCACCAACAGGCCGCCCACAATCGTGATGCCCAGCGGATGCCGCAGCTCAGATCCCGTGCCACTGCCCAGTGCCAGCGGCAGCCCGCCCAGCAGCGCCGCCATGGTCGTCATCATGATCGGCCGGAAACGCAGCAGGCAGGCCTGGAAGATGGCTTCCTCCGGCGGCTTGTGTTCCACGCGCTCCGCCTCCAGCGCGAAGTCGATCATCATGATCGCGTTCTTCTTCACAATTCCTATCAGCAGGATGATTCCGATGATCGATACCACACCCAAATCGTTCCCCGTCAGCAGCAGGGCCAGAATGGCTCCCACCCCCGCCGAAGGCAAAGTGGAGAGAATGGTGATGGGATGAATGTAGCTCTCATACAAAACGCCCAACACGATATACACCGTCACAATCGCCGCCACAATCAGCCACGGTTCCGTGGATAGCGAGTTTTGAAACGCCGCTGCCGTGCCCTGGAAGGCGGTGTGTACGCTCGCCGGCATCCCGATTTCCTGCTCCGCCTTGTCAATCGCTTTCGTGGCATCACCTAGCGATTTCCCCGGAGCCAGATTGAACGAAAGCGTCACCACCGGAAACTGCCCCTGATGATTGACCGCCAACGGCGCATTCGAAGTGTTGAGCTGTGTAAATGTCGAAAGCGGCACCTGCGGGCCAGTCGCCGACTTCACATACAGATCTTTGAACGATCCTGGGTTCTGCTGAAATTGCGGGGCCACTTCCAAAATCACGTGGTACTGATTCAACTGGGTGAAGATGGTTGAAACCTGGCGTTGTCCAAAGGCGTCGTAGAGCGTGTTATCAATCTGCGCCGGAAGGATTCCCAACCGCGATGCAGTATCGCGGTCGATCGTCAAATCCGCCTGTAGCCCGCCGTTTTGCTGATCGCTGGCCACGTCCTGCAGTTCCGGTAGAGTGCGCAGCTTGGCCACCAATTTCGCCGACAGCGTGTTCAGTTCGCGCCCGTCGGCGTCCTCAATGGTGTACTGAAACTGGGTGCGGCTCACCCGGTCCTCCACCGTCAGGTCCTGCACCGGTTGCATGAACAGCTCAATGCCTTCGACTTGTGCCAGCTTCGGCTGCAGCCGGCGAATGATATCCGTCGCCTTTGCCTTGCGCTCATCCCGCGGTTTCAGGTTGATCTGGATGCGCCCGCTGTTGGGTGTGAGGTTGGTACCATCCACTCCAATGAACGATGACAGACTCTGAACATCCGGGTCCTGCAGGATCACCCGTGCTAACGCCTGTTGATGATCGGCCAACGACTGAAACGACACGCTCTGCGGCGCATCCGAAATCCCCAGAATGACGCCCGTATCCTGCACCGGAAAAAATCCCTTGGGAACAATCACGTATAGGAACAGCGTAAGAACCAGGGTTCCGAATGTGACCAGCAAGGTTATCGGCTGATGCTTCAAAACGAACTTGAGCGTCCGGCCGTAGAACGCGATGACATTGTTGTAGAACTTCTCCGTCGATCTGTAGAACCGGGTCTCACGGGCAGCGTCTTTCGGCTTGAGCAACTTGGCGCACATCATCGGCGTCAGGCTGAGCGAGACGGCTGCCGAGACCAGAATCGTCACTGCCAGCGTCACCGCAAATTCACGGAACAGTCGCCCAACGATATCGCCCATAAACAACAAAGGAATCAGTACCGCAATCAGCGAAACCGTCAGCGAAACAATGGTGAACCCAATCTGTCCTGCGCCCTTCAGGGCCGCGTCCAGCGGCGAATCGCCCTCTTCCAGGTAGCGGTCGATGTTCTCGATCATGACGATGGCATCGTCCACCACAAATCCCGTGGAAATGGTCAAGGCCATCAGCGTCAGGTTGTTCAGGCTGTAGCCCAGCAGGTACATCACGCCGAAGGTGCCGACGATCGAAAGCGGTACCGTGACCGCAGGAATCGATGTGGCCCAGAGATTTCGCAGGAACAAAAAGATGACCATCACCACCAGACAGACGGTGAGCATCAGCTCGAACTGCACATCTTTCACCGAAGCCCGGATGGTTTCCGTCCGGTCGGTGAGAATGGTCACCGTCACGGCTGCGGGCAGGCCTGCCTGCAACTGCGGCAGCAGTTTCTTGATACGGTCTACCACGCTGATGATGTTCGCGCCCGGCTGGCGCTGAATGTTCATGATGACCGCCGGGTCCAGATTCATCCACGCCGCCTGCATCACGTTCTCAATCCCGTCCGTGATGGTCGCCACATCCGACAAGCGCACCGGAGACCCGTTCCGGTATGCGATCACGATCGGGGCGTACTGCTCGCCCGACAACAACTGATCGTTGGCTCCAATGGTGAACGACTGTCGCGGCCCATTCAGCGTTCCCTTGGCCTGATCCACATTGGCCGCCGCCAACGCCGTCCGTACATCCTCCAGGCTCAGCCCATAGGAAGCCAAAGCCGTGGGATTCGCCTGGATTCGCACCGCTGGTTTCTGCCCGCCACTGAGCGAGACCAGGCCAACTCCGGTGACCTGCGAAATTTTCTGCGCCATGGCCGTGTCTGCCAGGTCCTCGACCTTGGAGAGCGGCAAGCTTTTCGAGGTCAGCGCCAGCGTGAGAATCGGCGAATCGGCCGGATTTACTTTGCTGTAGATCGGAGGGTTAGGAAGGTCCGAAGGCAGATACGTTGTGGCCGCGTTGATAGCCGCCTGCACCTGCTGTTCTTCTACATCAATACTCTGATCCAGCCCAAACTGCAGCGTGATGACCGAACTGCCAAACGAACTGGTCGAGGTCATCTGGCTCAGGCCGGGGACCTGGCCGAATTGCCGCTCCAGCGGTGCCGTCACCGAGGACGCCATCACATCCGGGTTCGCTCCCGGATAAAACGTCATGACTTGGATGGTCGGGTAGTCGACTTCCGGCAACGCGGAAACCGGAAGTTGCCGGTACGCCACCCATCCCACCAGCATGATGGCCACCATGAGCAATGCCGTGGCCACCGGCCGGAGAATAAAAATCCGTGACGGATTCATGACGTCGGGGTTCCTGAACCTGGCCTCCCGGAAGGCGCGCTGCTTGGGGTTTGCTGCGGGTTGCCCGACGGTCGTGGCTGCTGCCGTATTTCAATTTTGCTGCCGGCTTGCAGTTTGTCCTGGCCATCGGTCACGACTACTTCCGCGGGCGACAGTCCGCTGGCGATGTTCGCCAGATTATCCTGCGTGAACGCTAACGTCACCGGACGAATATCGGCCGTGTTGTCCGCCTTGGCGACAAACACATAGGTTCCCTGCGGCCCTCGCTGGATCGCAGCCGCCGGAATCACGGTGCTGTCCTTCCTGACTTCGAGCAATAGGCGGATGTTTACAAACTGGTTTGGCCAAAGCGCGTTGCCTTTGTTGTCAAACACTGCTTTCAGCCGCCCGGTTCCGGTCGTCTGGTCAATCTGGTTGTCGATGGTCTCCAGCTTGCCCGTGTCCAGCTTGGTCTGGTCGTCCCGGCTGTAGGCGTCCACCGGAAGCGTCCCTTGCCCCATGTGCTGGGACACCGCGGGCAGGTTGTCTTCGGGCAGAGTGAAGATTACTGCGATGGGCTGAAGTTGAGTGATCACCAACAGGGCATTGGTGTCGGTCGCGTGGACCATATTTCCCGGATCCACCAGCCTCAATCCCACTCGCCCGCTGATCGGCGAGGTGATGTGGCAATAGACGAGATTCAGCTTGGCATTCTCAATTGTCGCCTGGTCGTTGCGAACCGTTCCGTCCAGTTGGTCCACTAGGGAAGCCTGCGTATCCACTTGCTGTTGCGACATCGCGCCCGAAACCTGCAGCAGATTCTTAAAGCGCTCCAAATTGAGCTTGGCGTCCCGTAGCAACGCCTGATCCCGAAACAGCATGGCCTGCGACTGATCCAGCACTACCTGGTAAGGCCGGGGATCAATCACCGCCAACAGATCGCCCTTGTTTACAAACTGCCCTTCTTTGAAGTTTACCTCGGTCAGTTGGCCATCCACCCGGCTCTTGACGTTGACCGTGTAAAACGCTGTAACCGATCCCAGTCCCGTAAGGTAGTAAGGCATATCGCGGCGCTCTACCGTGGACACCGATACCGGCACTGCCGGCGCCGTGTTCGCACGTGCCGAACTGGGCTTTGGATCCCCGCCGCACCCCAGCCAGCCCGTGCACAGCAGCAGAATCAACGCCATAGCCGCCTTCACAGAGGCTTTGACTGAACCGCTCCGGACCCGTTTATGCTCCGACAATTGCCCCATGTATGGGCCTCATTTATGAAGATATAATCGCTTTACGCTTGACCTGGGAACTCGCATCGCCAAGTCTTAGACGCCGAAAAACTGCCTGCGGCTACTTGATTTTACGCTCCCGGGCTGTTCCCTTACTTAACCCAGAACTCCCACAGAATCAATAGTATTCCTCCTCGACCTTTTGCCCAAAACCTTTACAAACTTTTACCTTGGGTGTATCTGTCGGTTATAGTGTCTCGGGGTTTGCACTCATGTCGCAGACAAAATCTAAAACCGGGATTGTGATTCGCGACCTCAAAGGCTTTCACGACCTCGAACAGGTTGAAGCTGTGGAGAGGGAAGTGTGGGAACTCTCTGACCTGGATACCACTCCCCTCACTCTCGCCGTCGCTACTCAGCAGGCCGGCAATATCTGGCTGGGAGCCTTTGACGGAGACCTGTTGGTCGGCTTTGCCTTTGCATTTCTCGGCCTCGAGGACGGCCGCTCCAACCTTCATTCCCACATGCTGGCGGTTCGCGCGCCCTACCGTAATTCCGATCTTGGCTACCGGCTCAAACTGGCACAGCGGGAGCGCGTTCTGGCCATGCGGATCAATGGCTCTCGCATTATCGAAGTGACTTGGACCTTCGATCCCTTGCAGAGCAAGAATGCGCACCTCAATTTCGCCAAGCTGGGAGTTATTTCCCAGAGTTATAAGATCGATTTCTACGGCCCCGAAACCTCGAGTACCCTGCATCGCAACGGTACCGACCGCCTGTGGGTGAAATGGCCGCTCACCAGCCGCCGCGTGCAAACCCGCCTGCAGGGAAAAGACCCTCGTGCCGAAATGCTCGACGCCCTCCGCACTCTGCAACCGCTCATCCAGTTCAACGCTCACGGCGAGCCTGCGAGAACCGATCTATCCGCCGCGCTGCTTCGCCAGAGAATCGCTATCGAGATTCCCAGCGATATCGGTTCGGTCGAGCAGAAGGATCCCGCTCTCGCCCGCGAATGGCGCTCCCAGACCCGCTGGGCCTTCACCGCAGCCCTGCAATCCGGATTTTTCGTCGCCGAATTCTGCCGCACCGTCCGTGGCCAGCAAGGCCCGGGAGCCTACCTGCTGGAGAAGGGAACGCTGGAAGAATACGTTTCGGAGCTCGCCTATCCGGCCCACGACTCTCGCTGATTCAAACTTGGGGTTCCTTGACGAACTTTGCGAACGCTTTGCGTCCTTTGCGGTTCATGGCTTCTCGGTTCACTGACTATGTACTTAACTCCCAGAGGCATTAGAATCTCCCTGACATCTCACACCGGAGACCTCATGGCCGCCGATCCCAGCACCAACATCGATTCCGTCCTGCAAGAACAGCGCAAGTTCGAATGCCCCGAGCACTTCCGCCGGCACGCAAACATTAAGTCGCTGGAAGAATACGACCGCCTTTATCGCGAGTCCGTCGACCAGCCGGAGAAATTCTGGGGGCGCATCGCAGAGGAATTGCACTGGTTCAAGAAATGGGACAAAGTCCTCGAATGGAATCACCCTTGGGCAAAGTGGTTTGTCGGCGGCCAGCTCAATCTTTCTTACAACTGCCTCGACCGTCACGTGAAATCGCACCGCAAAAATAAAGCCGCCATCATCTGGGAAAGTGAACCCGGCGAAGTCCGCACCCTGACCTATCAGCAATTGCATCGCGAGGTGCAAAAGTTCGCCAATGTGCTCAAATCGCTCGGCATCAAGAAGGGAGACCGCGTCGCTATCTACATGGGCATGACTCCGGAACTGCCCGTCGCCATGCTGGCTTGCGCCCGCATTGGCGCACCGCACACTATCGTTTTCGGCGGCTTTTCTTCCAACGCTCTGGTCGACCGCATCCACGACTCTCAGGCTGTGGCTGTTGTCACCCAGGACGGCGCCTATCGCCGCGGCGCAGAAGTCAAACTTTTCCCCGCGGTTGAAGAAGCGCTCAAATCGTGCCCATCCGTGAAGCACGTGGTCGTCTACCAGCGCACCGGCTCGCCAATCCATCTGCAACCCGGACGCGACCACTGGTGGCACGAACTGATGGCTTCCGTCTCTGACCAATGCCCGGCTGTCCCGCTGGACTCCGAGCATCCCCTCTACATTCTTTACACCTCCGGCACCACCGGAAAACCCAAGGGCCTCGTCCACACTACCGGCGGATATTCCGTCGGAACCTATGCCACTTCAAAGTGGGTCTTCGATCTGAAAGAAGAAGACACCTACTGGTGCACCGCCGACATCGGCTGGGTGACCGGCCACAGCTACATCGTCTACGGCATTCTGCAAAATGGCGCCACCAGCCTGATGTACGAAGGCGCGCCCAATCATCCCGAGCCCGACCGCTTCTGGAGCATCATCGACCGCCATCAGGTCAACATTCTCTACACTGCACCCACCGCCATCCGAACCTTCATCAAGTGGGGAGAGCAGTGGCCGCGCAAGCACAAACTCGACAGTCTGCGATTGCTCGGCACCGTCGGCGAGCCCATCAATCCCGAAGCCTGGATGTGGTACCGCGAGGTCATCGGCCATGAGAGCTGCCCCATCGTCGATACCTGGTGGCAGACCGAAACTGGCAACATCATGATCAGCCCCATCCCCGGCGCCGTCGCCGCCAAACCCGGCTCTGCTACCCGTCCGCTGCCCGGCGTCGTGCCCGAAGTTGTCACCATGGATGGCAAGCCGGTGCCCGATGGTTCGGGCGGCTTCCTCGTCATCAAGCAGCCCTGGCCAGGCATGGCGCGCACCATCTACGGCGATCCCGACCGCTACGTGCAGCAATACTGGTCGCAGATTCCTCCGTATTACTTCACCGGCGACGGCGCTCGCCGCGACAATGACGGATATTTCTGGATCATGGGTCGCGTCGATGACGTCATCAACGTCTCCGGCCATCGCTTGAGCACCATGGAAATCGAATCGGCGCTGGTGGCCCACGAAGCCGTCGCCGAAGCCGCCGTTGTTGGCCGTCCTGACGAATTAAAAGGCCAGGCCATCTCTGCCTTCGTCACCTTGGAACAAGGCCGCCAACCAACTCCGGAGTTGAAAGACGAATTGCGGCGCTGGGTAACGAAAGAAATCGGCGCGCTGGCCCGGCCTGATGATATCCGCTTCAGCGACATGCTGCCCAAAACGCGCAGTGGAAAAATCATGCGGCGTCTCTTGCGAGAACTCGCGACCAGCGGGGAAGTGAAGGGCGACACCACAACGCTCGAAGACTTCAGCGTGATATCTCGTTTGAAAGAACAGGACGAAGTCTAGCTTGCGTGGCGCGGGCGCCCGCGCCCGCGTCCGCGTCTTTTGACATTCCGTTGGGTCGTGCGGGCGTTTGGGCTACGCCGAGGCTACAAAACTCCATCCCCCGCCGCCGAACCTGCCCACTTCCGCTTCCCGCTCCGGCTCGAAAGCACACAAGCTGGCCGTGCTCGCCGAGATCTCATCTCGGGCCAGCGCCTCGCCAATCAGCGCTTGTGAGGCATCGTGGCTCTGTTCCAGCAGCGTCCGGGCCAAAACGCGAACATCCTGGTCCGGCGACGACAGCGCACGTACCAACTCCAGTCCTGCATCTTCCTTGCCGAACTGCGACCACACCATCCCGCACAGCACCAGATAATCTCCGTACATGGCAAGCCTCCCCGGACTGGAATCGAGTCGCCGCTATTCCGTTGTACGTAGATAAGACGCCGGTGGACGGCACTGCGTTGTCAATTTATTGTCAAAAATCGCGCAAAAAGCCTTGAAGCGGGAATGCTATTCACCCGCACCCAACATCACAATCGGCATGGTCGGGGTCGTCGAACCCGCCTCCGGCTCAATCGTGATGGCAAACGCCTTGGCCTCGATACCTGCCGGCAGCGGAGGATTCACCACCGTGGCGCTGCCATGCGCGTCCGGCCTGAATACGCCCGCGGGAATCGGCGCGCCGCTGGTTGGGATCAGCCACAGTTCGTACGCTTTCTCCGGCGGTGCCGCCGGCATATTGCTGGCGATGAAGATGAGGCTGGAACGGTCGCGCACATAGATCGCTTTGCCCTGCGGCTGTGGCGGAGCCTTCGCCGCTACCAGGGTCACGCGCATCGCATCGTTGGCCGTGAGCGTCGAGACGATTTCACGCGCTCGCCGCAACTCCACCTGCTGCGCCGCCGCGTCCGACTGCATTCCGGCAATCTGCTGCTGCAAGGCAGAATTCTGCCTGCCCAGAATCACCGCTACGAACACCAGCGCAGCGGCCATCAACGATGGTGCCCATATCCACCACGAACGCTTCGGAACTGCGGCTGCCCCCGCCCGTCTGGGTTCTTGAGCAATGGCCGCCATCAAGCGCTCCCGCGACCTCGCCGGCGGCTTCGGCCCCGTAGTTGAGAGTGACAGCAGCGCCAGATCCCCACGCAGAGATTCCAGTTCCCGGCGGCACGAGGCACACTCCTGCAAGTGTTTTTCCACTGCCAGCCGCTCCTCGCCCGCAAGCGATCCGAGGGCCAGCAGCGCTAGGTCGTCTGCGAATTGTTCGTGCCCACTCATGTCTCAAACGCCTTGCGCAACGTCAGCAGTCCGGTCCGGATGCGTGTCTTGACCGTCCCCAGCGGCTCTCCGGTCTTGGCGGAAATTTCCGAATGCGAGAGTCCTTCGAAGTACGCCATTTCGAGCGCGCTTCTCTGCGCCTCCGGCATCCCGCTCAACACCGTGCGCACCTTGGTCATGGCCATGACCCGGTCCGCGTCCCCAGCCATATCCGGCTCGACCGACAGCAACACATCCTCCACATCGCTCTCCGGACGCCGTTTCCGCAGCACATCGATCGACCGGTTACGCGCAATCACCGCCAGCCACGGCGCCAGATTCCCCCGGCTGGAATCGAACCAATCCGGGTTTCGCCACAGCTGCAGGAACACTTCCTGCAACACATCCTCCGCCGCACCCGTATCGCCCAGAACCCGCAACGAAACCGAGTACACCACCGCGGAGTACCGGTCGTACAACTCCGCCATCGCGCTTTCCTTGCCCGAGCGTATCGCCGACACCAGCGCCGCGTCGCTCAAGCCTGCTCTCGGTTGGGCAGGGGACAAGCTGCTGTTCTCCTTTGAAGTACGGATGGTAAGCCCATGCTGGATTGCGGGGATATTGTACCTTGGCGACAACCTCTGAGAACTGGGAACTGAGATCTGACAACTGGGTTCAGCTTACGCAGGCGTTGGCCGTGCTTCGACCTTCTTCTCGCACTTGTGCGCGTTAAACTGTCCCTGGATGGCAGACTGCGCGTTCCCTTGGCTGGGGTCCCCGGAGAACTGGGCATTGCACTGCTCGCAGATTCCGAGCACAGGAACGTTTCTGACCCGCTTCACGATCCGAAGATTACGCTTAGGCATGGGACAAGTCTCCCACAGGCGTCCAAACTTAGCCAGCCTATGAAATCACTGAGGATGCATCCTTCGCGGTCTTTGCGATCTCTTCGCGCACTTTGCGGTTAAAAGCCTTTGACCGCAAAGAACGAAAAGCGTTCGCCGCGATCGTGAAGAGAACCTAGGCGGGAGAGTTAGACACTACGGTCCGGCCTTGATCGCTACTTCCCGCTCCTCCTGTGTCATCTGCACCCACAGCACTTCCAGGTCACGCTGAATCCGTATGTTCCCCGGATCCTGATGCAGCGCCTTGGCGAACCAGCGATACGCCGTCGGCACGTCCCGAGTCACGCAATGCCCGGTGGCATACATCGTACCCAGCACACTCTGCGCCTTGGCGCTGGACCGGGCGGCTGCCGTCAGCAGGTTCTTGCCCGCGCGTCCACAATCCGCCTGGACGCCATGACCATAGAGATAATTTTCACCCTGCGTTTCCAGGGCGTCCGTAGACTCATCCGGGGTCGGAGCCTTGCGCTCGATCTTCCGTGTAACCGGCTGGGGCGCCACCGCCGTTGCAGTCGGCTGTGTGGCTACCGTGTTCGCTGTCGCATCCGGAGGCTTCTCGTCTTTCGCCTCGGGCGTTCGCGCCACTGCATCAGTCACGGCTTGAGTTGGGGGAGCTGTCGTCTGTGCTGTGGGCGCTGCTGTCGTAGTCGCAGATGTGCTCGCTGCAGGATTTTCGACTGGCGTCGGCGGTGCCGTTACACCAGGCGGAGTGGTGTTCGTGCTCGGCGCCGCAGTCTCAGGAGTTGCCGTTGCAGCCGAGGGAGTTGCGCCTGCATCCGTCGGAGGATTCTGCGGAGCCTGCCCAATCCAGCCGCGAATTTCGGTCCGCCAATGCCACCCGGAGCCTCCCACGGCCGCGGCCAATATTAAAACTGCCACCCACCCGCGCCAACGGCTGCTGCCCGGCTCTTCTTCCAAGAGATAATGGCCCCGCTCCGGCTCCGTGGGCCCAGCTCCAAGTCCCAGAAGTGAGGGTCCGCTGGTCACCGGCTGGGGGGCCGCTCGCTCCGGCTCGAAAGCCGGTGGCACTGGCAATGGCTCCGGCTCTGTAGCTGTCGACCGTGCCACCCGCTGCGGAGACGGAAGCTTGGCCCCGCACATCCCGCAGAAACTGTGTTGCGCCAGATTCTCGTAGTTGCAATCCTCGCAACGAACAAACATGGATTCCGCCATATGCATATGTATGCTACAGCACTCGCACAACCAATCGAATTATTTCGGGCATCGTCTATAGATTGCTCGACTTGGCCCTCCTGTTGCCCATGTTGGACCAAATAAATGCGCCGACTGACCACTGCTAGCCTAGATTTACCGCTTCTTCCCCAAGCTGCTGATTGATCAGCCGAGTCGCCAAAGCCTTCAGCCCTTCGCCAGTTTTCGTCAGCACGAAACCCCGTGCATTTTCAGACCAATCGAGCTTGAAGCTGGTAGCCAGCGCCGAAATCCATATCTGCCGTACCGGCGCGTTGGGAGAGATCACGAAACGCGTGCCATCTTCAAAGGAAACTTGCAGCGCGCCGGCCTGGTCTTCAACCTCAATCTCCGCCGATTCTTCGGCGGTGATCAAGCTCCGCTTCAGGGAATCCAGTGCCGCATCGGCATGATTGCGAAAGGCGATTTCATCGAGCATGGAGGGATTATAGTCGTTGGTTGTCCGTCGTTGGTCGTTCCTCGTCTTCAGCGATTGGACGCACCCAATCGCCTCGCCCACGCCGGCGCGAGCGTCTTTTGGCCTACGACCAACGACGAACGACCAGCGCCGCTACTTCAACAAATACTCCTTCACAAACATCACCGTGGCGTAGAACTGGAAGTCCTGGTTTTTCTTCTTGTTGAAGCCGTGGCCTTCGTCTTTCGCCATCAGCCACCACACTGGCGTGCCATTCTGCCGCACCACATTCACCATCTGCTGCGATTCGCTCACCGGCACCCGCGGATCATTCAACCCTGCAACCACGAACAGCGGCTTGGTGATGTTCTTGGCCTTATTTGCCGGCGCGATGCGCTCCAGAAACTCGCGCATTTTAGGGTCGCGCTCGTCGCCATACTCCACTCGCCGCAAGTCCTGCCGGTAGCCGGAAGTATGTTCGAGAAACGTGACCAGGTTCGAGGGGCCGACTACATCCACCGAGCAGCAAATACGATCGTTATAGTTGGTCGCCACCGCCAGCGTCATGAACCCGCCGTAACTGCCGCCGGTGATCAGCACCCGGCTGGAGTCAAGATCCGGTTGCGTCTGAATCCAATCAAGTAAAGCATTGATGTCCTGATACGAACCTTCGCGGAGAAAGCCATTGTCGAGCTTCTGAAACGACTTTCCATAGCCGGTCGAGCCCCGCACATTGGGATAAACCATCGCGATTCCCAGTTCGCTGATGAAGTAGTTGTCCCGGTCGTTGTACTCCGGACGAGACTGGCCCTCTGGACCGCCGTGAATGGCGATCATCACCGGGTGCTTGCCAGAAAACTTCGCCGGTGGCTTGAACAGGAAGCCGGAGATGGAACGCGCGTCCCACGACTTCCAGTGAATCAGTTGCGGCTGCGCAAAGATAGCAGCGTTCAAGCCGCCAGTCTCACTGAATGTCCAACGTTCCAGCTTGCCCGAAGTTATATCCAGCGAGTAGGCATCGTAAGGTTGGCTGGCGCTGCTTAGATTGAACCCCACCTCATTACTATGTTCGCGCCATTTCAGCCCGAAAATCACACCCAGCGGCAGCTTCGGTATGGCAATCTCCTTGCGGGTCTTGGTATCGAGAACGTGCAGGCCACTCGCGCCGTCCTCGTTCGCCTCGAAGGCAATCCAGCGGCCATCGCGGCTCATATCGAACTCGTCGACATCCCAGTTGAGGTTGGCAGTCAGGACCACAGGCTTCCGGTCCGCCAGATCCATAAACACCAGCCGCTGAAACTCGGAATCCCGGTCGCTGGTCAAGTAAATGCCCTTGCCGTCCTTCGCGAACTCGGCGTTACCGTAGGCTACGGTTTCCGGGCTAATGGCTTGAGTCAGCAACTCCTTTCTGCCGGAGGCAATGTCTATCAGCCACACGTAGCTCTCCGCGGCCGAGACATAGTTGGTCGCGAGCAACTTCTTGCCGTCGGGAGACCAGTCCGAGACACCCCAGCCTCCGCCCTCCAGTTGCACCACCATGCGGGCGCTGCTGGGATCGCCAGCGTTGACCATCCATATATCAACGTCGTTGCCATTGCGTCGAGTGGAGCCGAACGCGATGCGGTCACCCTGGTACGACCAGCGCGGGTTGGTGTTGCGAGACTTACCGTCGGTGAGCAACGTGATGTCGCCAGATGCGAAGTTGTAGCGATAGAGTTGGAAAAACTCGCCTCCGCCCACGTCCTTCAAAAACATGAACGAATCGCCCTTTACGGGCTGGTAGTCGATTCCACTGAAAACATTGTCTGGAAAGAAAGTGAGTTGGGTGCGCGCCCCGCCCGGAAACTTAACCTGATGCACCTGGTAAGTATCCCCAAATCGGGTCGCGATCAGCATCTCGCGGCGGGTGGGATTCCAGCCTGAAAAGGTGGCAAGACGCGACTCGCTGTAACGCTGCACCGTTTCTGCCAGCGCGGCCGGAATCTTCGGGATTCCCTCGGAGACCAGGTTTTCATTGGGAATGACTTCATCGCTCTGGGAAAAAGCGGCCGCACCCAGTAAACAGATCGCTACTACACGCAGGAAGACCTTCATGGACGAGTTCCTCCACATAACAGACGGAACTATGACATTAATGTTAGCGAGTTGATAACGTTGGCAAGATTAGGCCGAGCGCCAGAAGAAGTCAATCAAGTGCGCGAAACTGACTTTGCCCACGCGGGCGCAGGCAGGTACAGTATTTCTTCGCTGTTTTCCCGCTATGGATCCGCAGCCCGAACGCCCAGTCACTTCGATCACGCTCTCAGCCTATTGGTGGCTGGTGCGCCGGAATCGCAATTTCCGCCGTCTCTGGTCGGCGCAGATCGTCAGCGAAATCGGCGACTGGTTCTACACCCTCGCCATCTACAGCCTGCTTCTTCAACTGACGGGCAGGGCCAGTTCAGTCGCACTGGCCCTGGTGCTGCAAGTGCTCCCCCAAACTTTCATTGGCCCGGTTGCCGGAGTAATCAACGACCGCATCCGCCGCAAGCACGTCATGATCGCCGCCGACCTGGCTCGCATGGTCATCGTTTTCCTCATGCTCTTCGTCCGCACCCGGTCGATGGTTTGGTTGGTCTATCCCTTGCTCTTTGCCGAAACTCTGATGGCCGCCTTTTTCGAGCCGGCGCGCAGCTCGGTGATTCCCAACATCACCGCCAGGGAAGACGTCATTTTGGCCAACACACTTTCCTCCGCGACCTGGTCGGTAAATCTGTTGGTCGGCGCCTCTATCGGCGGTGTCGTGGCGGCCTTGTCGGGACGCAACGCCGTCTTCATCCTCAATGCGCTGTCTTTTCTCGCCTCCGCCGTCCTCCTTCGCGGCATGAGATTCGACGAACCCCACGCCCGGGCCGCTTTGCCGCTGCGCGCCCGCGACCTCTGGGACCACTCCCCGATTCTCGAAGGCGTGCGCTACATGCGCGGCAACCGCCGTCTGCTGGCCACCATCTTCGGCAAAGCCGGGGAACTCATGATCGGCCCCAGTTGGGTGCTTTTCACCGTCATGGGCCAGCGCTACTTTCCGGTACGCTGGCACGGCATCGACCCGCAACGCGGCGGCGTGCTGGGCATGAGCTTGTTGCTCGGAGCCCGCGGCCTCGGCGCTCTGGTCGGCCCACTGGTCTCGGCGCGTTGGGCTGGACATTCACAAGCGCGCTTGCGTCTGGGAGTTTTACTTGGCTACCTGATCACAGGTCTGGGCTACGCCGCGCTGGGAGCCTCGAGCACCGTCTGGATCGCATGCTTCTGGGTCGCACTGGCGCACTGCGGAGGTTCCACCATCTGGGTGTTTTCGACCACGCTCCTGCAACTCAACACCGAAGACCGGTTTCGTGGACGCGTCTTCGCCGCCGACCTGGGTTTATGCATGTTGACCATCGCCGTAGGCGCGTATCTGTGCGGAGTGTTCCTCGACTGGGGAATTTCTGCCAAGGTAGTTGCCACCGCCACCGGCATTGTCATGGTGATTCCCGCCATGCTGTGGGCGTGGGCGCAGCGGCCGTGGGGTGAACTCTCTACCCCGGATACAACGTATCAATCTTCGCCGCCATGACGAAATCGCTTTCCGTCAGGCCGTCGATTTTGTGAGTCCAAAGGGTGATCTCGGCGCTGCCCCACTTCAACAGAATATCGGGATGGTGTCCCTGCTCCTCGGCCACGGCTCCCACGCGGTTCACAAAATCCAGTGCCTGCTTGAAATCAGGAAAAGTGAACGTTCGCGTAATGTGATGCTCATGCACCACATTCCAATTGGGAAGCTGATGGCTAAGGGCGTGAAGTTGCTCGCCCTTGAGCGGCGGCATACCGCCGCGGCAGGGAACACAATCTTTGCCGGCGAGATCAGACATTTGGAAAACTCCTGAAATAGGGTAGCTGAAAAGTCGCGATTTGAGAAATTCGATGAAACTCGCTATCTCGATGAACAGTTAAGGTCTGTTTATAACGCATAGGCGATCCATTCAATAGGATGCCCGCGGTCCTGTAAGAAATCTTTTCCCCGGTAGACTACCTTCATGTGGGACCAATAAGTTCATGCCGGACTTAACGTCGACACAGGATACCTTCTACCAGCAGGCGGCGGTGGATTATGCCGGCGCGCTGGAGAGGCTGGCGCGGAGCTACGAAGCCGATCCCGAGGCACGACGCGATCTCTTGCAGGACATTCATGTTGCGCTGTGGCGCAGCTTCTTGAACTTCAACGGACTGTGTTCGATGCGGACGTGGGTTTATCGCGTGGCTCACAACGCGGCCGTGACTCATGTCCTACGCGAGCGGAGAAGAAGAGAGCAAGCGATGGTGAGGCTGGAAGAGATCGAGGAAATGCCGGCAGCGGCGAATGGACCTCCGGATCGACAGCAACAATTGGATCAGTTGCTCGCCATGGTGCGCACGCTTAAGCCCATCGACCGGCAGGTGATTCTCGCATATTTAGAGGACATGGATGCAGCAGAAATCGGAGAGATCACGGGGTTATCGCCGGCCAATGTGGCGACCAAGATTCATCGGATCAAGAACATTTTATCCCGCAGATTTCAAGCTGGAGAACAGCCATGAATGACACCAGAGACGACGCCAGACAACTTTGGCAAGACCAACCACTGGAGGGAATGACGATGTCGCTGAAGCAGGTCCACGAGAGAATCGAAAAACTGAGCCGCATCGTTCGCAGAAGAAATCTGATTGGCGGCTTTGCTTGTATAACGGTGCTGCTGGGTTTCGCTTACTTTTTCGCGGTTTTGACCGATCCGATTGAACGCATCGAACGCATCGGAGCAGCCCTCATCGTACTCGGTGCGGGCTACATTATGTACCAACTGATGAGCGGCAAGATGAGGAAACAGATTGCGGTAGCGGAAAGCCAGGTTCAGGCGAGTGTGTCCTTTTATCGTTCTGAGCTCGAGCGGCAGAGGGACTTCCATCAGGGAATGTGGCTCTGGTCACGCATCCTGATCTTCGCCCCTGGGCCATTCATTTTTTTCTTCGGTATGGCAGAGGCAAATCCGGCGCTCACTAAGTTTGTACTGATCGAAGGCGCAGTCGCTGCCGCACTGCTAATCTCTGCGGTCCCACGGAATCTGCGGTTGGCAAGGCGATTGCAGCGAGAGTTGGACGCGTTGGAGTCGCAAGCTTAAGAAACTTAGGGCAGGGAAGAAGAGAGGCACGAGGTGAGTAGCGGTGTGCCGTTAGTAACGAGCGCAAAACCTGGCCACGGATCAACACGGATTTTCGCGGATCAAAGCTCTATCGGTGCCAATCCGTGAAGATCCGTGGCCCAGCCTTTCTAGAACGGTATGTCCTCATCGCTGATCGGCGACGACGAAGCCGATACCGGTTCCGCTTCCGGCGTGGGTTGATCGAAATTGTTGCCGCCGGCCGAGGCCGCGCCCCGCGCCGAATCTCCCGCGCCTTCGCCGCGTCCGCCCAAGAGAACCAGATCGCTAGCCACAACTTCCGTCATGTATTTTTTTTGGTTCGTCTGCTTATCGTCCCAGGAGCGGGTTTGCAGGCGCCCCTCGATGTACACCTTGCCGCCCTTTTTCAAATATTCTCCGGCAATCTCGGCCAGCCGTTGCCACAGCACCACGTTGTGCCATTCAGTGCGGTCCTGCCATTCGCCGCTCTTGTCTTTATAGCGCTCGTTGGTGGCCAGCGAAATCTTCGCCACCGGCGTGCCTTGCGGCGTGTACTTCACCTCAGGATCTTTCCCCAGATTCCCAATCAAAATGACCTTGTTGACGCTTTTGCCTGCCATAATGGCGACTCCTTCCGCTCGTCTTGGGTGGTTGAAAGCGCCACTATAGCAGAACTGGGCCGGTGGAGAATGTGATGAATGAACACAGCCTTAGCTGTCAGCTCTCAGCTTTCAGCCCAAGCCCCACGAATCCTTGGCTGATGGCTGAGAGCTGATAGCTGACAGCAGTCCGAATGCTATAATCTCCTCCAATGGCTGCCGACACCAAAGCCGTCGGAATGGTCCCCGACGAACTCAAATTCGAACCCCGCTCCAAGGGGATCGACACCGTTCGTAAGAAGAAACCAAAGGAGTTGGCGGTCATCACCGAGTGCTGCACCGGCTGCGCCGGCTCGCCCGCCTGCGTCGAATATTGCCCCATCGAAGACTGCATGTTCTGGGTCCCCGACGAAGACCATCCGCCCTTCGGCCGCATCCAGGTCGATCCCATCCTCTGCATCGGCTGCAAGAAATGCGTCAGCAAAGGCCCCGAAGGCTGCTTCCTCGACGGCTGCCCCTGGGACGCCATCGTCATGGTCGAAACCACCGACATCGAAAAAGAAGTCGGCGTCATGCCCATCTAGCGGTCAGCCTCCTGAAATTGTCATGTCGAACGATTCGGATCGTTCGACATCCCAGCTATCTCAACGGTAGGGGGATCGTTGGTGTGATCGCCAACAGTTACGCGCAACTAGGGCTAGAAGTCCAGCCTTGGGTTTTCCTCGTCCCCTAAAATGTGTGTAACATCCTTCGATCTGCAGCGTACTGCTTTATGGATGCCAAGAGGAACATGGCGAAAGAACCGCAGCCCCGCGAGGGCGGAACCAGGCAGCTGGAGGGGATGGACTTGGAGAGCGTAATCGAGTGCGCACGGGGTCACGATGGGGAGGCCCTGGGGGAAATCTATCGCCGTTATGTCCGGCGCGTATTCGGCCTGTGCCGTTACATGCTGGACTCACGGGAAAGCGCAGAAGATGCCACCAGTGAAGTCTTCCTCAAGCTGCAGCGCTCCATCGAGAGCTACGACCGTTCGATCCCGTTCCACAGGTGGCTGCTACGGGTGGCTGGCAACCAATGCATTGACGCTCTGCGGCGCCGGCAGCGCGGACGAAAGGTGATCGTGGAAGTTGAAGGCGGAGCCGCAGTCATCGAGGCAGCCAGTTCGGAGCCCTCACCGCTGGGTGCTGTCATCAGCAAGGAAGAGAGGACGAAGGTGCGAGACACCATCGCACGCCTGCCGGACAATTATCGCGTGCCGCTGGTCCTGCGCTATTACAGCGAACTGAGCTATGACGAAATCGCGCAGCAGTTGGAGCTGGAGAGGAACCACGTGGCGGCGCTGATATTTCGGGCAAAGCAGGAGCTGCGCCGGAGATTGCCTCAGAGGAGCAAGTGACCATGGAATGTTATTCGGAACAGACCTACGCCGTCCTCGCAGACGGTGAACTGGCGGCGGACGAGGCCCGCCGCCTGCGAGACCACCTGGCCAGGTGTTGGCGCTGCCAGAAACTGGTGGACGCATTGCGCGCTGAGAACCGCATTTTGAGCGAAAGTCTCAACGAGCTTCCGGAAGAAGCAGCCAACCCGGCGGGATTCTCCCCTCCGCGCTGGTCCTGGGCGTGGGGCGACCTAGCGATCATGGCCGCGGTGCTGGCGCTAGGTTCGATCATTTCCGTCTGGTTCGACGAGCTGAGCATTCCCGCAGCGCTGGAGTGGTTCAATCCATTCAGCCCAGGGGGCCGCACCAACCTGATCTTCAGCTTCTTTTACTACTTTGCACACGGAGGTACTGCCATGCTAGCCGATTATGCTGCTGTTATAGGGTGGCTTTGTTTGCTGCTGCTGTTGGGCGGCAGCGCGCTGTTGCTGGGACGCCGAGGGTGGCTGCGCCACCCCGGTCTGCGCCTGCTGATGGTGTTGCTTACATTGTCGTTGCCCAGCTTTGCCCTTGATCGGCGTCACGCTGACTTCGTCACCGTGGCCGCGAACGAGACTGTGGACGACACTCTTGTGGCCGCCGCTGGCATCGTGCGCGTGGATGGAGTAGTCAATGGAGATTTGATAGCCATTGCCCGGACCGTGGAAGTGCGCGGCACCATTAAGGGTGATCTGATCACTGCTGCCTCGCGGACAGAAGTCAGCGGAACCGTGGAAGGCAACATCTATACCATCTCGCACACGCTCGAGTTGTACGGCCAATTGGGCCACAGCATCTACGGCGTGGTGCAATCCTTGCATGTGGATGACCGTGGCCATGTGGGCCAAGGTGTCGTGATGGCCGCTGGCGACGCCAACCTCGAGGGCGAGGTGACGCGCAGCGTAAACATGGTCATAAGTGAGAGTGGCGATGTAAGCGGCCATATCGGTCGTGACCTGACGATGATCGGAGGCAACCAGGCAGGTCTTACGCTGACGGACACGGCCCGCGTCGGCGGCAACCTGAGCGCTCACGTGCGCCAACTGAAAAATGTACACATCGCCGACGGCGCGACCATTGCGGGGAAACGTGACATCCAGCTGAACCTGAGAGAGAGCCGCTTCACCCGCCCCAGATTCTATGTCCACCAGGCTCTCTGGTTCGCTGGCGCCATGCTGGTGGGATGGCTCGGCCTGCTTTTGTTTCCCGGCTTCTTCCAAGCTGCGACCCAGTTGGTAGGCTCAGGGTGGCGCAGTCTGGGGTTGGGATTTGCCGTTCTGGTGGGCGCACCGGTGGCCATGATCGTGATAGCCATCACGCTGGTTGGCCTGCCGATCTCGATAATCTTGCTCGAGGTGTATCTGGCTGGGATCTACCTGGCGAAGGTTTGGGTTGGAGCCTTCCTGGGGCGGACGATTCTGAGGCCATCAGGAGCTACGAAGGGCGATTGGGTGCTGGGACTCCTGATCGGTCTGTTGATCCTCACCGTCATTGGGTTCATCCCGTATCTTGGCGGGTTGGTCCACTTCGGCGTGGTTTGCGTGGGGCTCGGAGCGTTTGCCGCCCAGCTTTATCGGGCTTCCCGACCGGTAATGACGGCCTGAAAAGGCGCTGAGGAATGTAGAGGCAAAGAAAATTCGGCCATGGCATCCTGGCCGCGAACTAACTGTAGTTTGTTGGCATAACATCGCCGTGCGACCACCTGTCTCTGAATGCTCTCTCTTTTCTACTTCTCTCGCGCCCGTATCGCCTTCTCCGTTGCCACCGCCTGCTGTCGCACATGATCCGGAATATCCGGCAGCTCCCGCTCATAGGGCAGCACCGCAGCAAGGTCCTCAGCTTGTCCCACGATGTACAATCCGCGCAGTGCTTCCCAAACCTGCTCCGTCCCCGGATCAACCGTGGCAATCTCCGCTCCAGCCGCGACGTTCTCTCCGACTTGCGCTCGCATCTCGCGCAGCCGTCCGCTGATCGGCGATCGCACTTCCACCGTCTGGGTGTTGCTTTGTACCTTGGCCACCAGCCCGCCCTGATGAATCGCGGTCCCGGCGACGCTCGTATCAATCACCTTTCCCGCCTGCGACGCCGTGATCTTCGCCGGTTGCAGCAATTCGACAATCTGCGGTCGCCCGCTCGCATCGCCAAAGCACACCAGCGACAACGCCGCGTTCCCCCGCACCGTCAGCGACGAATCTCCCAGCATCTTCAGCAAAGCCTCATGAAATCCCGCGCCAGACGTGTCCTGCCCCATCACCCAGGCGTCGGTGTTACGCACTTCTTCCACCGGATGCCCTGCCAACCGCACCGCCTCGGGATACCACCGCTTCACGCTACCATCCCCACGGCTCATGCGCTCGCCCATCTGAACCAGCGCATGTTGAATGTGCCGCGGATGCTTCTCATCCTGCAAATATTCGGCAACCTGCTTGTCAGAAAGCTGCCGCCCAAACCAGGTATTCCACCAGAATAAAAACGGCATGAGCACAATCAGCCAACCAGTCGCAAAAAACAGCAACCGGTTACGGTTAGACATGCGCGGACGAGGCGGCTTGGTTCCAGAAGCTTCAGTTGCATCGGAAGATTGGGGCATGGAAGCCATTGATCGTTTCGTTGCTCTCTGTGTTCCTCTGTGCCCTCTGTGGTTAAGCTTTTGAACTACTCCACCACATCCGCATCCAAAACCCGGTCCTGCTCCAGATAATGCGAAACCGCGTACTGCGCCAGAAGCGGTGTCTGTAGCCGGATCTCAGCCCCAATCCATTCGCCCTTGGCATGGGGTGCGTTCGCTGGATTCTTGAACGGCCCGCTCGATCCAAACTTCGTCCCGAACTCAGCGCTCTGGATCTGGTCAAACTGCTGAATCCCACGCCAGGCCTCATCGCCCACCGTGCCCGAAACATTGATCTTCAATCTGACGATCGCCATAATCAAACACCCGCTGCTGAAAACCCGCCCTAGCTGTGCGGGAACCACTGGTAGAGCATGAAGTACACGAGCACACCGGTTACGCTGACGTACATCCACAGCGGCCACGTCCAGCGCGCGATGGCGCGGTGCTTATCGTATCGTTCCCGCAATCCCTGAAAAAGCGTGATGGCAACCAAAGGGACGATCACGATCGCCAGCGTCACATGAGGGATCAGGACGATCAAATAAAACACATGCCAAAAATGGTCGCCGAGAAAACGGATGTCGCCAACGTGATAATGAAAGTACAGATAGCAGGCCAGAAACAATCCGGAAGAAACCACGGCGGCGATCATGCAAGCGCGATGGGCAACGACTTTGCCGCGCATAATTAAGCTGCGCCCAATCAGCAACAGAACCGCGCTGGCTCCGTTCAAACTAGCGATCAGGCCAGGGAAGTAGGCGTATTGCTCGGGAATCACGCCGCTGGCCTCGTGGTGCGTCGATTGACCATGAAGAAAGACAATCCAAACATGGCGACAGCAAACAGGCCCAGCACTCCCATCGAGACCGGCAGCGAAGTCAGCGTCGGGCTCGCCGGATAAAGCAGCCCACGCAGTGCCTCGACGCCGTAAGTCAGCGGATTCGCTCGCATCACCAACGCCAGCCATCCTGACGCACCCGACACCGGAAACATTGCTCCCGACAGCAGCCACAAGGGAATCAGAAACAAATTGATAATCGCGTGAAACGCCTGGGTCGAATCCATCCCCCACGCGATAGCGAATCCTAGCGCTGTCAGCGCAAACGAAACCATAAACACCACCAGTGTCACCAGCAAGAAACCGCTAACCCCCATGCGCACGCCTACCAGCGGAGCGAAGGCGAGAAATATTAGCCCCTGGATCGCCGACAGCGTCGTTCCTCCCAGCACCTTGCCCAGCACAATCGCCGAGCGTGGCACCGGCGCCACCATCACCGACAGCAGAAACCCTTCCTTGCGATCTTCAATGAGTGACATCATGGCGAAAATCGAAGTGAAGAGTACGATCATGATCAGCGCGCCGGGATAAAAATAGTCCAGATAGTGCTGCTGCCCGGCGGCATTGCCGGAGCGGAACGAACTGCCGAAACCCGATCCGATCACTACCCAGAAGAGCAGCGGCGAAACAATCACTCCCACCACCCGGCTGCGCTGCCGGTAGAAGCGCACAATTTCCCGCCACCACAAAGTGAATGCCGGCAACATAATCCCTGTAGAGATTGGACCAGGCAAAGTTGCAGCGCGTGTCGCCATCTTATTTCTTTTTCTCCGTCACAGGCGCCTCGGCGTGGGCCCGCCCCTTGCGAAGCTCCAGATATGCATTCAAGAAAAGAATGCCGGACAAACTCAGCAAAATCAGGCTCAGAAACAACCCATCCACCGTTGTCACGGTCCCGTTCATTACCGTCCACGCGATTCCCAACAGTGGAACCATCCCCAACACAATCGAAAGCAGCAGCATCGAACTCTGATCTCCTCGCCTTGCTTTGCGTTCTTTGCGATTCCTTCACGTTCTTTGCGGTAAAACTTTTACCGCAAAGGACGCAAAGACTGCGCGATGGACGCGAAGAAGGCTCTATTGTTCCGACGGTTCGCTTCCCTCCGTCCAGAACCTGTGCCCAGTGCGGTGAATGAACACATCCTCCAGGGTCGGTTTGCTCACCGAGACCGCGTCAATCTCTCCCGGAAATGCCTCCACCACGTCAGTGATAAAACGGTGCCCCTGCTCGCGCTCCAGCCGCACCTTGCCCTGAAGCACCTGCGCATCCAGACCAAATCGTTGCCGTATCCGCTCCGCCAGCGATGCCGGGTCGTGCGCATCCAGCACAATCACATCGCCGCCAATTTCCTGCTTCAATTCATTCGGCGTGCCCAACGCCACGACTTTCCCTTCGTTCAAGATGGCCAGGCGGTCGCAGCGCTCCGCTTCTTCCATCAAGTGAGTGGTCACCAGCACCGTGACTTTTTCCTCGTCTCGCAAGATCGCCAAATACTGCCAAAGATCGCGCCGGGCGCCAGGATCGAGTCCAGTCGTCGGCTCATCCAGCAGCAACACGCTGGGATGATGTAGCAGTCCCTTGGCCAATTCCAGTCGGCGCTGCATGCCGCCGGAAAACGTTTCGGCCTTTTCATGGGCGCGGTCCGCCAATCCCACTCGCCCCAACATTTCTTGAATACGCCCGTTGAGCGCCGCTCCCCGCAGCCCGTAAAGATGTCCCTGATGCCACAAGTTCTCCGCCGCCGTCAGCTTTACATCAATACTCTGCGCCTGAAATACCACCCCAATGTGTCGCCGCACTGCATTGGCATCGCGGGCCACGTCGCTGCCCAGAATCGTTGCCCGCCCGCCGGTCGGAATCATCAACGTGGAAAGAATACGAAACAGCGTAGTCTTGCCGCTGCCGTTCGGGCCGAGAAGCCCGAACAGAGCCGCCGGTTGCACGTCGAAGGAAATGCCATCCAGCGCCGTGCGCTCTTCGTAACGATGAACCAAGTGTTGAACGGAAATAACGGCGGGACCGATCGGTTGGCGGATCGCATCAGTGGAGAGAGTGGACGTTTTAGAAACCACAGAACATTCTACCGTATGGCTTTTCTCTGCGCTCTCCGCATTCCCTCTGCGAACTCAGCGATCAAAAGCTCTTCCCGGCGTAACCGCTCCATCAACGCTTACGCCGGCACTGTGCTGCTCTCGCCTTGCGGCACTCGCTCCTCGAACGACACCGGCACATGCCGCCACACTTGAATCGCTAGGATCACCGCCGTCGCCAAAGTCAGTGCCCCGACGGCCACATGGGCCACCGTCGACATCACCATGGGCAACTCCGGCTGCACTGCGTCCCGCCCCCACGCCACTCGCGTCAGGAATGCTGCGAATCCCAGGCAGAGCTGCGTGATCAGCAACCCCAGCAGCACAATCGCCGGCCGCCGCACCGCTTCGATCTTGGAGTACACTGCCAGGGCCCGCACTGCCGTCCAGGTGAGAACTAGCGCAACGATCGGCGCGTTCATCACGTGCGGCCACCAGCTCATTCCGTGATGACGAAACATCGCCCCCAGAATGAGCTGCACGTACAGCACAAAAATCGAAAGCAGGCTTAAAGTGATGAGGCTCGGCCGTCGCGAATCCAGTTCTACTTCCGGGACTTCTTCTACCCACCTGCGCCCGGTAAACACCGCGATCGCCACCGCCAGACAAAAGAAGGTTTGTGCCAGCGCCGCGTGTGCCGACGAAACCGCCGGCGGCAGATAAAATAGCACCGTCAACCCTCCCAACACTCCTTGAGCAACGACCGTGCCCAGAGCGCCAACTGCCAGCGCCTTCATCCAACGCCGCTTTTCCACCCGCCACGTCCAAATTGCAAGAACGATGGTCAGCAACCCTACAAATTCGGCGATCATGCGATGGGTATGCTCAAAACGCACCCCGCCGACCATGTGTGGAATCTTGTAAATCGACCCGAAGGAAGTCGGCCAGTCCGGCACCGAAAGTCCGGCATCGTTGCTGGTAACCAGCGCTCCGGCGATCAGCAGACAAAAAGTCGCAGCCGCCGTGAAGATCGCGAAGCGGTGATGGGCACGATTGTACCGTGTGGCAAGCGCCTTCAGAGGTGACTCCTTGGCGTGAAGTGAGCTTGATTGTTGAGGGACGGGCGACCTCGCCCGTCCCTTCACTTAATCCGCTATTGCTGTTTGAAGCTCTGGTCGACGGTCTTGCTGTCTTTCGCGGCCAGTGTGACCTGTTGCGTCTGCTCACCCAGCTTTTCCTGCACGAAAGCGAGGGTGTAAGTTCCCGGCGGCAGGCCCGTGATCGAATATTTCCCATCCGGCCCAGTGACTGCATAGAACGGGCTCTTCACCACGTTGATGTACATCCGCATCCACGGGTGCTGATTACATTTCACCGGCAGCATGATTTCTTCGCGCGCGAAGTTCTTCTCGATCGGCGCAGCATTCGGCGGCTGCGATTCGTTCCACTCGCGGTTGGAGGCCGGCGTCGGGTGAATGTTGTGCGTGGTCTGGTCGTCGTTTTTGATGTCGATGTTCTGCCCGGTCATCACGCCCAGTACATGAGGATGATATTTGCAGCCCTGCTGATCGATGGTGACAGCCGTCGTCGGAACATCAAACGTCCGGGTCCCTAGACCATCCTTCACATAAACGAAGACATTGGCCAGGTTGCCGCCGTCGGCAACGATGGTCTCCGCCGTGTTTACCCCCTTGCAAGCCGCATCCTGACTCATGTCGATCTTGGCCGCCTTGGGAGCTGCGCCATCCAGTTTCACCGTGCCGCTTACGCTGGCCACCGTGGCTGGATCAATCGGCGTGGCCGCTGGGGCCGCGGGTGCGGTTGCTTCCGGAGCAGCCGCGGGTGCGGCTTCCTCTTTCTTGCTGCAGCCGACAACCATCAAACCCAGACACAGCAGGCTCACTAATGCAATCCATGTTTTCTTATTCATGATGTCCCTTTCGTGGAAGATTGAACATAATCCGTTCGTGTGGGGACGGGCGACCTCGCCCGTCCAAGTCGAGCGCAAGCTCGACCGTATTCGACTGTAGTGGTGTTATCGAACCCAATATTCTACCGCGAACCGCCGCTCGCTGCCGCAGTCGTGTGCGTTCGGACGCTCGGCGGCTGGTTCGATGCCCGTGGCCGCCCCATCGAAGCCGCCACTCGCCGCTGCTCTTCTGGAGTTAGTTGGAAGATATATTCCACCAGCAACTTAGAATGGTCCTTCTCATAGCCCTGGAACGACGGTGGCGTCGGCCCGGCAAACACCCAATGACCGTTCTCTCTCCGGAACAATCCCGAAGGCATCGACGTCCCTGGGCTGATGGCCTGCGGATCCAGCACCCAGCGCTCCGCCCAATCCGGCTTCAAGCGTTCCTTGGCCAGCAGAAAGTTCGGCGCAGTGGCGATCTTGTCATGCTGCGGATCACCCGTCGCATGGCACTTCAGGCAAGGCGCCGCTGTGCTCGAAAAAAGACTGCGCGCCATCTCGGTTTCCTTGGCCGTGAGAGTCGGCACCTCTTCCGGAACGTAGGGCATTGCCTGCTGCGAAAGCGCCTGGAAGAAGCGCACCAGCTTGCGCTGCTCGTTGGCGGAGAACGAAAACGTCGGCATCCGCACCTTCAAATACGGACGCACTCCGTTCCGGTTCGTGTCCGTCTCGCTCAGCGACGGGTTCGCCAGAAACCGCCGTAACCACTCCGGATTGACCCGTCCGCCTTCCGTCAAAAGCTTCGGAGGCAACTGCTCCGGATTTTCCCGGTACTGCGGCAGTCCCATCAGCACGGTCTTCTGCCCAGGAATAAATTGATGGCAGCCCATGCAGTTGTATTTCTTGACCACCCACCAACCATCCTGGATGTCGCGACGCGCATCCCCCGGCTTGTACTGGTAGCTGGCGGGCAGCCCGCACTCTTCGCTTCCCAGCAGGAAAGTCGTCAGCGCCCGAATCTGCTCCTGATTCAAATGCAGATTGGGCATGCGCAAGGCTTCCGTCTCCGACTTGGTTTTGCCCTTGTCGTAAACATTCGGCTCCGCCAGTTTGTGCTCGAAGAATCCTTTGTGGTCGTACCACGGCCCTTTCGCCGGCCCATCGGGCAGGCGTTGTAGATCTTCCTTATCGGTAATCGGCTCCGCCGTGCCCCGCTGCGCAGCTTCAGTGAAGAGCGCGAAATCCAGCCGCTCAATCGGCTTGCTGCCTTCAAAGGTCAGCTCGGTTCCAATGCGGCCTTCGTCCTCGAATCCGGAAATCTCGTGGCAGCCGGCGCAACCATAATGACGAACCCACCTCTTGCCTTCTTCTTTCAGCTTGGGATCGTCCATGTAAGACGCATCCGCATAAGCCGAAGGCTCCTGATGTCTCTGCGTCATCAGGAAGCTGGCAATGTCCTGCGTGTCCTCAACACTCAAGCGCAGGCTCGGCATCACCGTCATGTTCTGAACTTGTAGTTCATGACCGTCGTTAGGACACTGGCTGTGCTCCAAGTCCCACTGGTAGGGAAGTCCCTTCTTCGCGTAATCCTCCGGCCCGATATCTTTCTTCTCCAGCGGACAATACGGCCGCGTACGCTGCCGCGCGTTGTGAATCCAGCGCACCAGGTAATCGTAATTCGCCTTCTCGCCTTCGCGGCTCAGGTTCGCGGCGAACGTCCCACCCTGCATCTGGTCGCCTTCGCCGATCGAGTGGCACGCCAGGCATCCACGCGTCTCGAACAGTTCCTTCCCATGCTCCGCGTTGCCGGGTTTCTGCTTGGGCAATTCGTCGGTAAATCCTGACTGCCAGATGAACGCCGAAATCGCCTGAATCTGATGCTCGTTCAGCCGGAAGTTCGGCATCTTCGTGGTCGGACGGAAATCCGTCGGTTTCTTCAGCCACACCGGAATCCAATTCTTGTTCAGCTTGAGCCGCACGTCTTTCAGGTTCGGCCCGACTTTCTTGGTGTCCTGCAACAGGCTGTGCGCTTGAAAATCCAACTGCTGGATGCGCCCGTCCATTTTGCTGTTTGCAATCTTGAGCGCCACCGCCTTGTCGTTCAGTTGATTGGCTTCTTCATTGCTCGCCGCAGCGTCGGCCTGCTTCATCAAATCCGCCGCCTGCTTGTAGTTGTCCTTCTTCGCCTGCTCCAGTTGCTTGATCTGTTGGGCGACGCTGTTCAGGTCCTCCGGCTCTTTGTCATACCCCTCATAGCGATGGCAGCCCATGCAGCCTTTTTGCCGGAACAGATCTTTGCCTTCGCTGATGGTCCAGCCCACATCGCCGCTCACCAGCACCATGTCCGCCGAATGGCAAGTCTGGCAGCCCGCTTCGGCATTCTCTTTCGGAAACAACGGCCATAGCCAATGCTCGTAATTTCCGTGAGCTTTCTCTTCGCTGGTGGTGGCGCGCCCATTGCCCTGGTGACAAGGAGAGCACCCAAATTTGTCGGGATCATGCGTCTTTAATAATTCCGGCTCAGGATGGCTGACGAAAGCCTGTGCATACTCATCCGGTTTCTTCGCGCCCTTCGCCGACATCGACACTGCCGTCAGCTTCAAGGGCTCCCGGATCCCCATGTGGCAGGATTCGCAGCGGTCCACAATGTTGGCATCCGCCACGTTAATCTGCACGATCTTCGGGTCCCACTCTTTGGTCTTCTTCATCAGCCCCTCGAGCTGACCAGGCGTGAGATCCACCATGTGCTCGTTGATGTAGGCCGACATCGCCGTGCTGGCCGCCGTTACCGGTTTCAGCACGTCGCCGAGTTCCGCGTTCAGCTTCGTCCGTTCATCTTTCAGTGCGTTGTACTTCTCTTCGAGCTGAGCGTAGTTGTATTTCTCTTTGTGGCCGTCGGGAAACTCAACGGGAGTGACCTTCTGCTTATACTCAGCGATGTCCTTGCGCTTGCTCTCCTTGCCGGAAGCGCTGCTGTCAGTCTCCATCTTGTAGGTGAGAGCGTTAACATAGGCGCGCCGGTCGGTGAACACATTCTGCACCGCCAGAATCTGGGCGCTGAGATCGGCAATGTGTTTCTGGAGTTCTTCCTTGCGTGGTTTCGCCGCAGCGTTCGCCTGTTCGTAAACTTGTTCCAACTGCTGATATTCGGGAGTCTTCTCAACCGCCTTCACTTCGCTCGCGGATTTCGGCTCGGTCTTGTCGAGGAACGCGCTATAGCGCTGCTTCCATTCGCCCTGAAACGCCTTCCACGGGCGCTGGCCGTAGGCCTCGTCCCATAGCGCCCAGAACAGCGTCCCCATCAGGATCACCATGACGACCACGTAATACAGCGCGTACGACTTGGTGACTACCGGATCTTGCTCCGGAATCGGTTGTTCAGGCAAAGATTCCTCCACCAGAAATTACGTGCTCCTGAAACTGCTGCGCCAACGACCAACGACGAACGACCAACGACGGTTTCACACGTTGAACCACGGCGTAATCCACACGTACTTGATATTGAATCCCAGCCGCAACAGCATCTTTAGCGGCAGCGCTACCATGGTGAGCAAGAAGAACTGCATCAGCGAATATTGCAGCAGGCTCATGCGCTTGTAGTCTTTCGGGTTGTATCTTCGGAAAAACGCATGCACCCCCAACCCGCCCAGCAGGTAATACGCGCCCACCACGATGGCCCCGAATATCGCCTTGCCCGCGTTCGATGCAATCCCGAACAAATCCGGCAAGTCGCGGTTCACCTCATAAATCAGGCGATTGTGGTCCCATGTCTGTCCCGGCCAAAACCACTGCCAACCCGGCCCGCGAATAAACGTCCCGATGATGATCATCGAAACCCACAAAATGATGAACCCAAACAGAAACGTCCCAATGGCAAACTTGCGCTGCTTCCAGGTGTAATAACCGCTGCCCAGCGGGTTGGTATCAATGTACGGAATGATCATCAACCCGATAATGATCAGCGTCGGCATCACCACACCCGCAATCCAGGGATCGAAATACACCAGCATTTCCTGCAGTCCCAGAAAGTACCACGGCGCCTTCGCCGGGTTCATGGTCAGGTTCGGATTCGCCGGTTCTTCCAGCGGCGCATACAGCGTGATCGACCACACCATCAGAATGATGGTGACAATCATGGTCGCTAGAAATTCAATGCGCAGCAGGAACGGCCAGACGTGGACTTCCTTCTGCCATCCCGGACGGAACGGCCAGCTCTTGCGATGATGGGTCTTGGCCATCGCCGGATTGGTTTCCAACTCGCCGATCAGATCGTCGTTGGCCTTGGCCTGCTTCCAAGCCAGGTAGATATAAAAGATCAGCAGCGGAATCATGCCGACAATGGGCACATTGTCCGGCGCCGAGCAGATCTCCCAAAGTTGTTTCCAATCCATAATCTCTCCAGAACCATGTGGGGACGGGCGCCTCGCCCGCCCGGTCGAGCGAAGCTCGACAGCCTTACACCTGTCTCCGCGGCTTGTCCCCTTCCGCCGTCAGCATCACCGGCGCCGGCCCGGAAATCCCGCCATCCTTCCGCACCCGCCAGAAATGCACAATCATCAGCACCGATGCCACAATCGGAATCCCGATGCAGTGCCAGATATAAGACCGCAGTAACGCATTCGCATCCACGATCGACCCGCCCAGCAGCCCGAAGCGCACGTCGTTATACGGCGTCATGCCCATCATCTTTCCAAACGGACCTTCGTGCCCGAGCAGCGGCGTAGCGCGCGCCATGTTCGTGCCTACCGTCACCGCCCAGAATCCCAGTTGATCGTCGGGCAAAAGATAGCCGGTGAAAGAAAGCAGCAGCGTGAACACCAGCAGCAGCACCCCGATGTTCCAGTTGAACTCGCGGGGCTTCTTGTAGGAGCCGGTGAGAAACACCCGGAACATGTGCAGCCATACCGCAATTACCATCAAGTGCGCCGCCCAACGATGCATATTCCGCAGCAGCTTGCCGAAGGGAACATCGTGCTCCAGATACAAAACGTCGCGGAACGCCTGAACTTTCGTGGGATGGTAATAGAACATCAGCAGCACGCCTGTGAACGTCAGCACGATGAACAGATAAAACGTGATCCCGCCCATGCCCCAGGTATAGCTGTAACGCACCGCATCGCGGTTGATTTTCGCCGGATGCAGATGCAGGAACACGTTCGACAGCACGCCCAGCGCCCGGTTCCGCGGCGTGTCATCGTGCTTGTGGCGGAAGATCGAAGTAAACACCTGGGTCTTGGTCGGATCTTTCAGGCCTTCAATTTGTTCCTTGGCCTTGATCGGCATGTCAGTCTTAAGCGACTGGACATCTTCTTGGACTCCGGCCTTGACCCGTTGCAGCAGTCCAACCCGGTTGCCGTTCTTCCCGTTACTGCTCTCGTCAGCCATCGGTTTTCCTTCGTGATCCTTCGTGTCCTTTGTGGTTATTGCTTTTAGCTACGCCCGCAAGTACGCTCCATCATCATTAAACTGGCTGGGCTGTCCCTTCGGCCACTGATACAGCCGCGAGACATCCACCAGAATCTGCCCATCCGGCGAGGTCTCGATATGCGCCCGGTCCATCGGCCGCGGCGCCGGTCCTTCAAAGTTGATTCCTTCGCTGTCATACCCGCTGCCGTGGCACGGACATTTGAATTTGTTCTCGCTCGGCTTCCAGTCCGGCGTGCACCCCAGATGCGTGCAGCGCGCATAGATCACAAAAATGCGGTCCGGCGTGCGGTCCACCCAAATGCGGTACTTCTGCTGAAACTTCGTGTCCACGCCCAACCCGTACTCCTCGGGATATCCGATCTTGAAGCTGGTCGCCGGTTCGAACAAAGTCCGTGGCAGGAAGAATCGGAAGAAGGCCAGCAACCAGGCCGTCAGAAATGCAGCCACCGTGGCCCACACCAGCCGCCGCCGCGCCCGATTGATCTCGTTATCCTCCGGCCCAATCGCCGCCAACCCTCCAGCGGCCGCGGCCTTCGACGTTCCCACCGCTGGTGTGCCTACGTAACTTGTCGACGTCCCGCTGCGTGCCACCGAGGCGGCCGCGGATGAAACCATCGCCGGAGCCGCCGGTCGAGGAGCCGCTACCGCCGCCGCAGCCACCGGTGCCGCGGCCGCTGGAGCCGCATCCGCCGGCTCACCCAACAATGCAGTGATTTCGGAATCGTTGAGCGCGGGCAGTCCTTTGCGCCCACGCCGCGCCTGTTCCGCCGCGATCGTCGACTTGCTCCACTTTTTTCCTTGCGCCACCCAGCCTGCGACTTCTGCGCTGATGTTGGCCGACGCAACCGCTGGCCGAGCCGCAGGCGCTGCCGCCGGAGGTGCAGAGGCCGCAGCACTCGGAACTTCCGCTACCGCCTCCCCCAACAACGCAGCCATTTCGAAATCATTGAGTGCCGGTAATCCTTTGCGTCCGCGCCGCGCTTGTTCTGCTGCAATAGTGGACTTGCTCCACTTTTTCCCTTGCGCGACCCAGCCTGCGACCTCCGCGCTGATGTTGACCGATGCCGCCACCGGCGGAGCTGCGGCCACAGGCACCGGAACTGGAGCCGCCGGTGCAGCGGCTGCCGGAGCTGCAGGCGCTGCTCCGCCCACTTCCCACGCCATCGGCTGACCCGCCTTCAACGCCTCGATATCCGCGTCGGAAAGCAGCGGCAGGCCCTTGCGTTGCCGATAGGCCTGCTCCATCCCAATTACCGAATTGTTGAGCGCCGGCCGCGGCAACGGCGGTAGGTGCCCCAGAATTCCCTTGGCGGACTCGTCAGCCATCCGTCTTTACCTTTCACAGCGGCAATAACCTTGCCGAAAGCTTAATTTAGAGTGCCCCACGCGTACTCGGTGCCCAGCCCCACATCAGTCAGCGGCCACCATCTCGCTTCGGTCCTGCTGATTCAAATTTACACCAATCGCAGTCTCCACTAGGTCCGCCAGCGCCGAAATGAACTTCGGAGAATTGTTCAACCCCGGCGTCATCTCAAATTGTGCGATGCCAAGATCAGCCGCTTCCTTGCGCGCCTCATGATCGATCTCGCCCAGCGTCTCTACATGGTCAGAGACAAAAGAAATCGGTACGATGCAAACCTCTCTCACTTTTTCTGCCGCCAGCGTGCGCAAAGTCTTATGCAACGAAGGCTGCAACCACTTGCTGGCGCCCACTTTGCTCTGATAACAAAGCCGATGCCGATTCCTCCATCCACCCCGCCGCATCACCAGCTCAACCGTCTCTTCAATCTGCCGCTGATAGGGGTCGCCCTTTTCGATCACCGACACCGGAACGCTGTGCGCGCTGAACACAACCTCTGCTCGGCTAGGATCCGGGAATCGCGCCAGCGTCTCCGCAAGTTTCTCCACCAGCGCGTCCAGATAAAGAGGATGGCGATAGAACGGCTCAACGCAATGCATCGGCAGTTCGTCCTGAAACCGTCGCCGCCACTCGTTCAAGCTGCTGCCGGTCGTCGTGCTGGAATGTTGCGGATACAACGGTAGCAGCACCACCTCATCGCACTTCGCCGCCCGCACCTGCTCGATCGCTTCTGCGGTAAACGGATGCCAGTAGCGCATGGCCACAAAACAGCGCGCGTCCAGTCCAGATTCATTCAACTTCAACTGCAAAGTCCGCGCCTGCTGCTCAGTAAACCGCCGGATAGGCGAGCATCCCCCAATCGCAGCGTAGTGATGCTGCACTTTCCGTGTGCGTGTGCTCGAAATCAGTTTGGCCAGCGGTTTGCGCCCGATGCGAGCGAAAGGGAAGTCAATAATATCGGGGTCACAAAACAAATTAAAAAGAAATGGTTCGATGGCCTCCAGCGAGTCAGGCCCGCCAAGCTGGAAGAGAACCACACCTGTCCGCCGTGTTGAGTGCGCCATCCCCCGGGATTCCTTCGGAACAATAAGAACAGAGGATGTTACTCAATCATGGAAGACTTCGTCAACGCGGAAGTGGCACACGAGTAGTCTAGTCCGAGATCAGTTCAAGAAATTGGGGTTCGACCCAGATCGTTTCGCCCACGCTCCCGGTCACGGACCCAATGTCAAGTTCGGCCATTCCTACCTCGTTGAACTCCGCGATAAGGAACTCCCGCCCAATGCACTTCTCAATTATGGCCTTCGTTGGAAGCTTGGCATCGCCAACCGGGAGACCCGGTGGGAGCGAAATCAATCGAACTTTATCCCCGACATTCATTTACGCCACTTCTCCACTCTATTGCCCGGGCCGATGCACCACGATCTTCTCCCCAATCTCGATACTCATCAGATCCTCGCCGACTTCCAGCGGCCCGTCGTAGGTTTTTCGCGTATGCGGAACCAGGTCAGGAGCGTCGGGCGGCACGATGTGAGAGTACACCGCCAGTCGCGGTTTCACTCGCGTAAATATAATCCCTGCCTGCTCCGCAGTCGTATGGTGCCCAATAATTTTCTTCGCCTGCTCTGACGTATCACTCTTCGACAGGTCTCCGTAGGCCGATACATCAATCACTTCGTGAATCAGAACGTCGGTTCCCTGGGCAAACCGGATCAGGTTTTCTGACGGGCGCGTGTCGCCCGACAGCGTCACCGAACGTCCGCCATAATCGACGCGATAACCATACGCCGGTTTAACCTCGCCGTGATCCACCAGAAATGCCGAGACCTTCACTCCCGCGTTGTCGTAGACGACGCCTTCTTGAATGTCTTTCGCGATCACTATTACACCCGCGCCTGGCAATTTGGTATCCACGTCGCGCCGTATGTGGATATCGAAAGCATATGCCTCCTGCAAATGCTTCATCATCGCTTTCGTGCCCTTCGGACCCCATACCGGCAAAGGAGTATCGCGGCCCATAACCTGTAGTGCACCCTTCAAAACTAGACACATGGGGCCGTGTTTAAAGTGAGGGTTTGGGCAGAGAACTGAGCACGGGATTCGTGCGGGGTTCTGCCCCGGAGTCCGCGATGCGGACGGTCGTGATTGTACTCCTCGATCCAGCTTGCGATGCTCTGCTCGGCTTGGCCGAAGTTCTGGTATTCGTTGAGCCAGACCTCCTCTTCTTTCAAGCTGCGATGGAACCGTTCGATGTAGCTGTTGCCCTCGGGATGGTTGTAGGCCGTGCGCCGGTGCGTGATGCCCAGCCGATTCAGCGTTTCGATATAACGGGCCGACGTAAACTGGGTGCCGTTGTCGGTCGTTAAAGTCAAACCCGTTCCACGAGAACCGAACGGCAAAACCTCCAGCACGGCGCGGTTGAGCGCCGCCAGAGCTTCTTCGGTACGGCAGCGCAGACTCAAGTCCCAGCCGATGATCTCCCGGGTGCAGCAATCGATCACTGAGACCAGATACGCCCAGCCCACACTCGGTCCCGCCCAGACCTTGGTCATGTCCGACTGCCAAACGTGATTGGGCTGCGGCGCTTCCACCTTGCCCCAGTCCTTGCGGCGCGAGACCCGGAAGCGGCGCTGGCGCACCAGCAACCCGCGTTCCCGCATCACCCGCAACACCCGCTTGCCGTTCACCACCAACCCTTGCTTGCGCCCCAGCCACCAGACCACGCGACGATAGCCGTACGCCGGCTTCTCGCCGCAGGCCAGGATGATCTCCTGGTCGCGTGAACGATCCGCACGACTGGTGCGTGCCTGCCGCTGATAGTAGAGGCTCGACCGGCTGATCGCCAGTGTCTCAGCCACCAACTTCACTTCGTTCCCCTGGGCCACTAACTCCCGTGCCGACGAATGCGCTGGCCCGCAGCTCACTCGCCCAGCACGTTTTTTAAGATCTCGATCTGCAAGTGCGATCGTCCCAGCGCCCGCTCCAGTTGCTTGATCCGCTTCTCCTGCTCGGCATCGGGCCGCGCGCCTGCGCTCCTCCCCCCGAGCGCAGCCTTGGCTCCCGCTTCCACTTCGTCTTTCCAGCGGTAATAAAGATTGGGAGCGATCTCGTATTTGCGGCAGGTCTCTGCCACGTTCCCGCTCTTCAGGACTTCCAACACAATCTGCCACTTCTCTTCCGGGGTTCTCTGGACTCTTGGCTTTCTCGACATTCTCGCCTCCTGGCGGAGGCCCCAAGCCTAACTAACTTCCGTGTCCAGTTCTACGGGGGTGCACTACACACCCATCCCGTCAGCCACAGGTCAGGAATTCCTACCGTGTGGTCAGAATGCAGATGAGTGAGGAACAGGCCGGTGATTTCCGTGAAGGGAATTTTGAGTTGATAGAGGCGTTGAGTGGCGCCTCGTCCACAATCGAAGACCAACTTTTCTTTCCCGGCTTCCACCAGGATGCTCGGTCCGAAGCGAGACATAACCGGACGCGGGTTACCCGTACCCAAAAGCGTGACTTTGAAATCCTGTCCTGACAAAGTCCCAACCAGCGCCGCTACGGTAAAGACGACCAGGGCCGCCTTGGCGTTTGCAATCAGTTCGCAAAAAGCCGCCACACCGCGGAGGCCTGGCTGTTCTCTGTGATCCCTGTGACCTCTGTGGTTACGCATTTGACTTCCAGGACTTACATTGAAGTGGACGAAGACCCAGCGGCCACAGGCGCAGTTTCCATCGCTTCGATGATCGAATCCGCAAACTCCGACGTGCCAGCTTTCCCGCCGACATCCCGCGTCAGCTTGTCGCGGTCACGATACACCTTCTCCAGCGCATTGCGGATCTTCAGCGCCGCGTCAAATTCTCCCAGATGCCGCAGCATCAGCAGCGAACAGCGAATCAGCGCAGTGGGATTGGCAATATTCTTCCCCGCAATGTCCGGCGCCGACCCATGCACTGCTTCGAAAATCGAGCAATGATCGCCAATATTCGCGCTCGGCACCAGTCCCAGTCCGCCGATAAACGCCGCGCACAGGTCAGAAATGATGTCGCCGTACAGGTTTTCCATCACCAGCACGTCATACTGATAAGGATTCATCACCAGCTGCATGCAGGTGTTGTCCACAATATGCTCGGCGTAGATGATTTCTGGAAAGTCTTTCGCGATCTTCCGGCAGCAACTCAAGAACAGGCCATCCGACAGCTTCATAATGTTGGCCTTGTGGATGGCGTGAATCTTCTTACGCTCATTCTTGCGGGCATACTCGAAGGCGAACTTCGCAATCCGCGTGGAAGCTTTCTCCGTAATGATCTTCAGGCTCTCCACTACCCCCGGCACCACTTCATGTTCCAACCCCGAGTACAGGCTCTCGGTGTTCTCACGCACAATAATCAGGTCCACCCCGGGATAACGCGTCGGAATATGCGGGAGATTGCGGATCGGCCGGAAGTTGGCGTACAGCTCAAACTGTTTGCGCAGGGTGACGTTAATGCTGGCAAACCCGCCGCCGACAGGCGTGGTCACCGGCCCTTTCAGGCCAACTCGGGTGCGCTCAATCGACTCGCTCAGTTCCTTGGGAATGTATTCGTGATATTTCTCGAATGCCTCAGCCCCGGCGGCAAAAGTCTCCCACGCGAACTTGACACCCGTAGCTTCCAGGATGCGCACCGTAGCCCGGGTCACTTCCGGACCAATGCCATCACCAGGAATGAGCGTGATTCTGTGGGCCATAGCGGACGATCATTTATCGGCAGAATCGCGGGCCGAGCTCCCGTCAGTTCTTGGTCACCGGCTTACCGCGAACCTCTGTCGCATCTTTAGCTTTCAGCAGATCTTTCAGTTCCGTCATGAACTCCTGCACGTCCTTGAAATCCAAATACACCGAAGCAAAGCGCACGTATGCCACTTTGTCATAGCGCCGCAACCGGCTCATGATCAGCTCGCCCAATTCGCTGGTCTTGCGCTCGCGTTCCGCCGACTCAATCACAAAACTTTCAGCTTCGTTCACAATCTGTTCCAGCTTGCTGATCGGCACCGGCCGCTTTTCGCATGCCCGCAACAGCCCGTTGAGGACCTTCTGGCGGTCGAATTTCTCCCGCCGCCCGTCCTTCTTGACCACCATGTAGGGAATTTCATCGATGCGTTCGTAGGTGGTGAAGCGCTTCTCGCACTTCAGGCACTCGCGCCGCCGGCGGATGGAATCCGCTTCCTTGCTCTCGCGCGAATCCACCACTTTGTCATTCGCAAATCCGCAGAAAGGACACTTCATGGGCTAATCGCTGAAACAGTGATTGTAACAGGGGACGCATGTAGCAGGACTGCCAGTGTACTGGGAACCGAGAACTGGGAACCGGGAACTGAAAGCCTCACTCCGGCAAAGCCGGAATCACCTCTTCCGCTTCCGCCTTCTCGCTCTCCTCGGCCACCTTCCGCAACGATAGTCGTTCATGATGGGCCAGCACCAGCCCCACTGGAACAATGGCCATAAAGCTCACCAACCAAATCAGTATCCCGCAACTCACCGCCAGTTCCCGCGGAATATCGAAAACTTTGTTCAGCGCCTCAATCGTCGCCAGTTGCGCTCCGCCACCCACGCCCGGTAGTTGCAGCATCGATCCCGCCATGCTCGAACCCATCAGCAGCAACACCTTGGTCACGCTCATCGCCTGCATGGGTGCACCGTAGGCGTGCGTAACCTCCTTATAACTGACTGCGATCAGCCACCACATCAACAACGACGACGCCGAGACCTGCACCAGCGCCCAAAAACCGTGAATGGTATGCAACCCTTCGGCAAATTCGCGCACTCGCTGGGCAATCCGATGTCCCAGCCCCTTGGCCAGATGCGCAAACCGCTTTTCCACCCAATCGGCGATACTCGGCCCGCGATACCTGACCAGCAGCGTGCCCAGAAACAAGCCCAGCACCAGCGCCGACAGCGAGTATCCCGACACATGCAGCCAGTGATCATAGACCGGACGCGCCGCTGCGAACGCGCGCAACTTGGTGGGAAGGAATATTGCCGAGACGATCAGCACCGTGAACGCCGCCAGATCGAAGATTCGTTCCACTGCCCACACCCCTAACTGCGAGGCGAAAGTCAGGTTGGTCCGGCGGGCGATCAAATAAGGGCGAATCAGTTCTCCCGGACGTCCCAGCAGCGCCAGTCCGGTAAAACCCACCACCGTAGGGGAAATCAGTTCCAGCGTCGAGACGTTCTTGCGCACCGGCCGCAGGAAAACCTTCCAACGATAGGCGCGGAGCACATACCCCAGGTAGATGTAAAGGATTCCATGGATGACATGCACCCAACTCACCTCGCGCGTATGCTCGGCGAACTTCCCCCAATCAAACGTTCGCCACTCGCGGAACTGCAAATACACCAGTCCGGCCAATACGGCCAATACTAATCCGTAGATCAACGCGCGATGTCTGTTCATGGATGGGACGCCAACTGCTGCTGCATTACCCTGGGCACCTGTTGAAGGTAACTGACTACGAAGGAAGGGTCAACGCTGACCTGCAAGTGCGGGCACAACTATTGCGATTCGGTTGCCGGCTTTACAGGCGTCGTCTTGTGCGCGCTCGTTTTCTTTACCTCTGCCGCTTTCCGCTCCGCCAGCTTCTTGCGATTGAAGTCACGCACCACCTGCGCCACATACGCCTGGGTCTCGTAATAAGGAGGTACACCGTGATACTGCTCCACCCGCTGCGGCCCGGCGTTGTACGCCGCCAGCGCCTTGATCAAATCGAAGTTGTAACGCACCAGCAATTCCCGCAGATAGCGTGTGCCCCCGTCCACGTTGGCACTAGGATCGAAAATATCGGTCACACCCAACTGCGCCGCCGTTTGCGGCTCCAGTTGCATCAGGCCAACAGCTCCCTTGCGCGACACCGCCTTCGGATTAAACCCGCTTTCCGCGCGGATCACGCTGTTCACCAGATCGGGATCAAGGTGATAGCGATGGCTGGCCGACCCGACCACATCCGGTAACTTCAAGGCCGTCGTTCCCTGCGCAGGCGTTAAGTCTCGCTCGAAATGGTCAACCTCTTCGTTGCGAACGTCCACGTATCCGCTACCGTCGTTGTTCAGATAAAGCCGCGTAACCTCGCCCATGACCTCTCGCCGTTCATGACGAATAGAAAATCCGTTGCGCAAGATGGCCAGATCCGCGGCGAAGGCAGCAACCGAGGCGACCAGAACGACCACGGCGCAGGCGATTACCCCGCGAAGCCCCTGTGCACCTCTGTGTCCTCTGTGGTTCATGCTTTTCTTTGTATCCGCCAAAACTAAACCTGCACCCGCGCCCGCCCCAGAACCTGCTCAATCGCCGCCGCCACTCCGCTCTCCGCATTCGACAAGGTCACCGCCCACCCCTTGGCCCGCAACTCTTCAGATGCATTCCCCATGATAAACGGCGACCCTGCATAGGCAAGCATCTCAACATCGTTGTAGTTATCACCAATGGCCATGACCTGTTCGCGCAGGATGCCGCGGAAATTGGCCCAGCGTTCCAGCGCCTGCCCCTTGGTGCACCCTCGATTCAGCACGTCCACAATCGACAGATCGCGCACCGGATACTCCGTCCTCGACACCGTGATTTGCTCGTCGATCGAGCTTGCCGCCAGCCCCTCCAGCACCTGATGCATACGCGCGATCGGCCCGCAGAACATCGCCTGCACCGGATCCGTGGTCAAAGAGTCCTCAATCGGAATCACAAAGTCGATGTACTCCAGGTTCTTCTCCAGCCAGCGCTGAATACTGGCGTTCAGGTCCTGCATGTGCTCCAGCACAATCGCGCCCTTGCCCTCGGTGTCAAATGTCAGCACCAGATTCCCACGAAATTCGCGCATCTCCATACACATCTTGCGGCAAGCTTCCACCGGCAGCAAATCGCGGTGAAAGGTTTCTCCGGCCAGCGATCGTGTGACCGCGCCATTCGAACTGATCACCCACAGATCAAATCCCAACTGCTCAGCAATCGGCAGGGCAAACTTATGCCGCCGTCCCGTTACCAGAACGATCTCAACCCCCTCAGCTTGCGCGCGCCGTAGCGCCGCCAAGTCAGCCTCGGAAATCTGAAACTGGGGATTGAGCAAGGTGCCGTCAATATCGGCGGCCAGCAAACGAATGGAAGGTCTCACCACAGTCGATTCTAACACCGGCAAGCTGGGCCCTCGGGTAGTCTGACACCCTTGACCACAAAGTACGCAAAGGCTTGGTTATATGATTTCCTTTGTGAACCTTTGTGTCCTTTGTGGTTAACGATTTGTGCCGCAAGCTGATCCAATGCAAGGCCCTATCACCGCCCCCGCCCATGCTATAGTCCCCTCAAACCATGGGATCGTTGATCTTTCTGTTTTATCCCTGGGGACTGATTCTCCAGGCCATCGCAATCGTCCACTTCATCCGTCGCCGCCCCGACGGCTATTGGCTGTGGATCATCATCTTCTTCGGCGGCCTCGGCGCACTCATCTACATCGCCGCCGAGGTCATTCCCGACGCCGGCCTGCTGGGCCAGTCCTTCAAGGTTTTTCCCCGCCGCAGGCGCATTCACGAACTCGAGGCCGCCATCCTCGACAATCCCTCGGCCGGCAACTACGAAGAACTGGCGGATTTGTACCTCGAAGAAGGGAACTTCTCCCGCGCCCGCCAGTATTATGACAAGGCCATCTCCGCCCGCACCGACTCGCCCGACCCGTTTTACCGCCGCGGAATCGCTGAAATAGGCTTGGGAGACTTCGCTGCCGCCGTCGTCGACCTGGAACGCGCAGTTTCGCAGGACTCAACTTACGATTTCCACCGCGCTGCCGCCCTGCTCGCCCACGCCTACGCCAATACCGGCCAGCCCGAAAAAGCCGAAGCGCTTTTTCGTGAAGTCACGAAGATCTCTACTTCGTCGGAGACCTATTACAACTACGCCAGCTTTTTAGCGTCGCAACAGCGCAATACCGAGGCCCGCGAGTGGGCCCAGCGCATCCTTAACAAAAAGCCCACCATGCCCGCCTACCAGCGCCGCCGTGAGCGCCCCTGGTTCCGCCGTGCCACGGCATTGCTGCTGCGCTTAAGAGGATAGATACAGAATCGACAGCCCGGCGCTTTGAAAGGGCGCGGTTTCAACCGCGCCGTACTTCGTCGAAAGACTTAGGGCACATCTCGAAGGTGGCGCCCTTTCACGACCTTAACGCCGTTGCATCCAGGGTCAAACCCCGCCCTTACTTCCCCAGCGACTCCGGAAAATGGAGCACCATCCGTAACGGCTCCGTCTGTTGTCCGTTGGCGGACTTCAGCACCAGCAATCTCCCATCGTTGCCAAAAGCCAACGGTTGGGCATCGAGCATGGTCACCATGGCGGTGCCGCCCAGTTCCATGGTCTCAGGATTACGGATCTCTGTTGCCATCAATTTTTTGCCATTGGCGAAATACAGCCGCTTCCCATCGTGACTCCAGGCATGCCAAAAGGCTCCCTCGGAAGAAACCTGCAGCTTGGAATGGGCCCCAGGAAAGTCGGTGACGTAGACTTCAATGCGCCCCGACTCGTTCGAGATGTACGCCATCCATTTCCCATTGGCTGAAACCTCTCCATCCCTCTCGTCGTAACTCTGCGTCAGAAGGGGAATGGGTTTGCCGCCGTCCACCGGCTGGGCGTAAATATCGAATAAAGTCTTGGGATCTTGGACACTTATGATCAGGTACTTGCCATCCGGAGTCCACGAGTGGATATAGGCAATGTCTTGAATCTGCGAAGTCATCGGACGTTCTTCCCCGGTGGCCAGGGTCTTGATTCTCATGCTGCCCCGGGTACCGATGCTGCTGGTAATTGCGAGTTTTGCTCCGTCGGGTGAGAATGCCGAATAGATAAACCCGCGGACATTGAAGGTTTGCCGGGCCATGATCTTGCGATCCACATCGTAGAGCCAGAGGTCAGTGTCAGGTGAGTTACCATCCCGCTTGGCAAAAGCAATTTTGCTGGCGTCTGCCGAGACACTGATGGGATTGATAACTCCCCTAATCGTGTCCCCGAATTCTTCGCTCTCTTTTCCCGGCAGCTTCATCCATGCAAATCGCGACTCGGTGGACTGTTCCGTTCGGTATACCAGCGTTCCCGTGGCCGAAACCGAAAAATTGCCCAGGTCTTTTGGACCCCAATATTCCACGTTCTCCGCCACCGGAACCGGATTGCCACTGACCGTCATCGACCTGGGATCAAAGCGCTGGGCCATGAGGTTCCGGTCGTGGAGATAAAGCAAATAACCTTGCGCGTAAACCCCATTCGAGGCCTGTTGCACCACCAGCTTCGGCTCGCTCCCGTCCAGCGATCCGGCGTAGAGATCTCCCACGGCTGCCGCGACCAGACGCTGCGTAAAGAGAAAGTGTTTGCCATCGGGCAGGAATATCGGATTGCGATGAGTATGTCCATTGCCTCCCAACTTGGTCACGGCCACCGGCGTGCCGCCACTCTCTCCGACTCTATATAGAGGCTCTTCAATGTTGGGCGTAAACACGATCACTCCCGCCGGGCTCCATGCGCCTCCGCGGCCGGCCGGCGCGTCGCAGATAATCTGTACCGGCCCTCCTGCAGCAGCCACGGTGCGCATTTTTCCGTTGGAAAAGAAACCGATCATGTTGCTGTCCGGCGACCAGAAGGGAAACTCGGTTCCCTGGGTTCCGGGAATCAACGCTGCTTTGCCGCTGGTCAGGTCGCGCACCCACAGCTCGCTGCCGTTTGGGGTCGCGGCTGGGATTGCCAGCTTCTTACCATCCGGCGAGATGACCGCACCGCCAAAGGCGTTCATACTCATGTCCACTCCAGCGGGTAACTCAATGTCAGCCCGCACCGGTTGCTGCTCTTCGGAGAGCCGCCGCGAATAGAGCAGCGCAGCCACCAAGCCTGCCAGTGCCAGCACCCACCCCGCCACCAGGAATATCGCCCCAAGAAGTTTGCGCTCACGCCGCGCCCCGGCCACGACCGCCGGCACGCCGGCTTTACTTCCCATCTCAGAAATAGCTTCGAGTTGCAGCTTCAGGTCATGCGCCGATTGCCAGCGCTGGTCCGGATCTTTCGCCAGGCAGGTACGAATCAGCTTATCCAGCGCCGGTGGGGTCATCGGCTGCGCTACGCTGATCGGTTCCGGTTCCTTCTCCAGAATGGCAGCCAGCACTCCCACCTGCGACTTGCCGTCAAACGGTCGTTTGCCGGCGGCCATTTCATAAAGCGCGCAACCGAAACTGAAAATGTCGGACCGCGCGTCGGCTTCGGCGCCCTGCAACACTTCCGGCGCCATGTACTGGAACGTGCCTACGATCAAACCCTTTTGCGTAAGCGGCGTCTGGGGCGCTGTCATCTCGGCCAGGTTCATCGTCGGCGTGGACGGTGTCAGAACACCCACCCCCGTTCTCCCCGACACGGCTCCAGTTGCTTTCCCCTTGGCCAGACCAAAGTCCATGAGCTTCGCTCCCGACTTGGTCAGCATGATGTTCCCCGGTTTCAGATCGCGATGAATAATTCCATGCCGGTGCGCTCGTTCCAGAGCGTCCGCCGTCTCCATCGCGATCGTCAGCACCTGGTCCAGCGGGAGCGGGCCTTTCAGCAACCGGGCGGCGAGCGTCTCGCCCTCCAGGTACTCCATCACCAGGTAGTCAATGCCATCCTGATGACCGACATCGAACAGCGTGCAAATATGCGCATGTTGCAGTGACGAGATGGCGCGGGCCTCGCGCTCGAAACGAGCTTTCAGGTCAGGATCGGCTTGGAGCTGTGGCGGCAGTACTTTGATGGCAACGTCGCGGCCGAGGCGCGAGTCGTGCGCGCGATACACCTCGCCCATACCACCCGCGCCGAGCGGAGAAACGATTTCGTAGGGTCCCAGTTTCGTGCCAGATGTCAGCGCCATTCAGGGCGCATTATACCGGACAGCATCATTTGCCGCCGTTTAAGAAAGGTTCTGTCATGCCTTCCTTTGTGAACCTTAGTGTCCTTTGTGGTTTGCGCTTTTCTCCGCGACCTCCGTGGGTCCCCTCTGCGCACTCCGCGATGAACGCTTTTCTGCCGGGACGGATCCTAACCATAGCGACTCCGTTACACTCCCTGGGTCGCGGATATCACTTTGAGCGGAGTCTGCTCTTTTGCCGGCGCTCCTTGCCGCGCTGGACCAGGCGTCATCACCGTGCGGGCCGAGAGTTGCTCCGCCAGACGGTCGTTCTTTCCCCCGCTGGGGTTAGTGCCGGATGCCGGCTCTTTGCGCGTGGGCAATAGGCCCACCGCCCGGTTTCTTCCCGCCTTCTTGGCCTGGTAGAGCGCGGAGTCCGCCAGCCGCAACACCTCGGTATAAGGGATGGCCTCGGTATCAAGCTCGAACCAGGGAAACACTGCCCACCCGATCGAGCACGTGCAAGGGATGCTGACGCACCCTTCGATTTCGAACGGTTCCCGGCCCACAAAATTCAATACTCGGGTCGCCAGCGCGACAGAATCCTCGCGGTTCGTGTAGCGAGACGCTACCAGAAATTCATCCCCACCCCAGCGAATCAGAGCGTCCGAGTGCCGGATTGCAGAACTGATCCGCCGCGCCATCTCCACCAGCAATTTGTCGCCAACGTCGTGTCCGTAACGGTCGTTGACCTCTTTAAAGTAATCGGTGTCCACAATGTAGAAAACCAGGTCGCGATTTCGTTTCCCCTGCGATGAAGCTGCCGGAGAATAGGAACGCACCACCTGGCGCACGTCGGCATCGATGGTGGCGTGCAGAAAACGGCGGTTTCTGGCCCCGGTGAGCACATCGGTGAGCGAATCTTCCCGCAGTTCCCGGTTGGCTCGCGCCAGTTCCTTGTCCATGCGATGCTGCTTGATCCAGGTCAGCGTGCCCAGAATCATCATCGTGATCAAGGTCAGTAAAAGCCGGAAACTGCGCACCGGCGCCGGCGCTGGGCTGTAGTACAGCGCCCACCCCGCCATCGCCGGCAACGAGAGAATCGTCACCACCGCCAGGCCTGACATCCATTGATCACGCTCGCTCTGGTCGGCCTTTGCGGGCTCGGTGCGCAGCGTCTGTCCCCGCGCCACCAGCCCCACCCGCGCGAAACAGGCCATCGCCACCAGCAGCGGCGGGTCATACACGCTCCCGGTGTAATACTTCCCGAAATCGATCGCCAGGCTGGAGGCGACCGAAGCCAACGCATACACTAATCCGGCCACGAACAGCATTCTGTAAACCACTCTCCAGCCCCCGCTGCTACGCAGCCAGATCGCCCCCGAACAGACTACAAAGACGGAATGCTCCAGAAAAAACACCAAATCGAAGCTGTAGCCATAGAGCGCTTCGTTGGGCCTTACATACTGCCAGGGGATCACCACGAAAAGATAGAGATACAGCCACCACGTCACCAACAACGCAAAATCCAGTGCCCCCAGCTGGATGGTTTGTCCGTCGCGTTCCACGTGCGGTCGCACCGCCAGTGCGCCCATGAAAGGCACCAGATGCAAAATAAGAATCACATCCCCGATAAAAGGGTTTGGGACCTCCTGGCGCAGCACCACTTCAAAGTAGGTCCATAGCCCCTGCGCCACCAACCACAGGGCACACCCCAGTGACAGCAGCCGCCAGAAAAGGCGGGTGCGAGGCTCCGCTCCGCGGGTGTTGGCGAGCAAGCAGACCAGCACTACGGCCAGTAGCAGACACTGCGTGACATTGCCGATGGTGGTGAGCAGATAACCACGTGGGATGATGAAACCCAGGACCGCATCCAAGAAGACCAGGGCGCAGATCAGCCACCAACACTTCTCCCGCGGCATGGCACGAACATCCACGATTGTGATTTTAGGCCCGCCCTGGGCGCTGGGAATGTTACCGAGGTCATCTCCGCCCGTCCCGATTGGGAATGTACCCAGGGACCGGCTCTGCCTCTCCGCTCCAGCCAGAGCAGTGAGGAGTTTCTGCAAGCGTCAGGCTCTATGCGGAACGAGCTTTGGACAGGGACGCGGTTCTGAACTGTCGTTCGGGCACGGACGCAACCTTACTGATTTCTGGGTTCATCTCTCGGCTCAACCTCGTGGTCCAAATCAGTCCTGCGACCACGGTTACAGCTCCAAACACCACCCAAGCTTCCATTAATAATTTAAGCCAATGCATGAATCCCCCAGGGTCTTTGAAACGCCGTCCGGCGCTTGATTATAGGGCAAATCCACGCCCCTGGGAACCATGCAAAGTTTTTCCCATTAAATGCAATTGCAGGCACCGGCCGACCTGTCCTTTTTGGAAGTGACAGCGTCTATACGGATCAGGGATCCAAGCGGGCAACCGTGTTTGCGAGCTTTGCGTAGCCTTGGCGTCCTTTGCGGTTAAAAGCTCTCGCGCTTCGGTTCGAGAGGCGGTCCGGAACGCCATCCCGCTTGCAAGGGCCGGAACCAGGCTCGTTCCCCTCACGTATCATGGACTCAGAACCATGCGGGTGCTTTTCGAAATCTTCGCCCAGACCCTGCGTACCCTGTGGGCGCACAAGCTCCGCTCCTTCCTTACGATGTTCGGAATCGCCTGGGGCGTGGGCTCACTGCTTCTGCTGGTGGGACTAGGCGAAGGCTTCCGCTCCGGCAACCGCAAGCAATTCGATCAGATCGGCGAAAACGTCCTGTTCATCTTCGGCGGCCGCGCTCCCGCCATGAACGGCAGCTTCACCAGCTTGCGCCAGTATTACCTCACCTACAAGGACTACCAGAACGTCCGCGATGAATGTCCCGACGTGGGTTTGGTCGTCCCCATCATCGCCCGCGACGACATTCGCGCTGTAAGCGATTTCTACCAAAGCAGCGGACGCCTCATGGGCGTGCCCGCCGAGTTCAGTAAAGTCCGCTACATGCCCATGAACGAGGGCCGCTGGATCAACGATCTCGATGATTCCCAGAGCCGCCAGGTTGTGGTTCTAGGCGACGAAGCCCGCAAGAACCTGTTTGCTGGTCGCTCCGCGGTGGGCAATACTATTCTTCTGGGAGGTTTCCGTTTTCAGGTGATAGGAACCGCAAAACGCATCGGCCATGGCGACAACAACACCATGAATCTGCGCATCTTTGTTCCTTTCCAGACCATGCAGAACAACTTTCGCCCGCTCAACGTCGGCGAAATCGACAATGCCATCTCTTTTCTTAATTACCAGCCCAAGGTGAGGGAACTGAACGAGGTCGCTAAACTCGAAGTCCACAAGATCATCGCCCGCAACCACGGCTTCGATTACCGCAACCTCGATTCCTTCGACGAATGGGACACCGTCCGCACTTCCGATCAAGTCGGCAAGATCTTCGACGCCATGAACATGTTTCTGGGCAGCGTCGGACTCGTCACCCTGGCCCTGGGCGCCATCGGCATCATCAACATCATGCTGGTCGCCGTCGCCGACCGCACTCGCGAAATTGGTCTGCGCAAAGCCCTGGGCGCTACCAACCGCAGCATCATGTTTCAATTTTTCGTCGAAGGCGCTTTTCTCACCCTGCTCAGCGGCGGCATCGGCATGGGCGGAGCCGCTGCCCTGATGGCTGCGCTCTCCACTTTGCCCTCGCCTCCCGGATGGGATACGCCCAAGATCGTTCCGGTGACAGCCGCTCTAGCCATTGGCTCACTCGCCTTTGCCGGTGTCGTGGCCGGCCTCTATCCCGCGCGCAAGGCCGCCCTTCTGCAACCCGTAGAAGCCCTGAGGAGAGAATAAAGTGAAGCGCGATCTGCTGGAACAAGCCTACGGTGCTATGCGCCATGACCTCCGCAAGACCTTGCTCACCATGCTGGGCATGGCCTGGGGGATTGCCACCGTCGTCCTGTTGCTCGCCTATGGCGAAGGCTTCGGCCGCGCCATCGAAAACATCTTCCATAGCTTCGGCGCGACCGCAGTCGGTGTGTTTCCCAACCGCACTTCCGAACAGGCCGGAGGCAACAAGGCCGGCGTAGAAATTCGTTTCACCAACACTGACGTCGAACTCCTGCGCAACGTGGTGCCGTTGGTTCGCCACATTTCCCGCGAATCCGATAAGCAAGGCAAGGTCCAGTACGGCTCTCGCACCTTTAGCTTTCCCGTCATGGGCACCGATCCTGACATTTTCGACATTTGGAACCTGCATGTCGAAGACGGCCGCTTCCTCAACGATCAGGACAATATGACCCACGGCCTCTACGCCGTCATCGGCTCCGAGGCCAAAGATAAATTATTTTCCGGATTGCCCGCGGTGGGAGAATCCATCCGCGTGGACGGCGTCAGTTTCCAGGTTGTCGGCGTCTTGCAGCCCCGCATGCAGGAGGGTGACGACGATGACAACCGCTACATCTACATTCCCTACAGCTCCATGGACGTGTTGCAGGACAATCACTTCCTCGGCGGAATCTGGCTTTCCTCCGAAGGCGTCGATCACGACAAGCTCACCAAGACCATCCGTGAATCACTCGCTCTCGCTCATAACTACAAACCCACCGACGAACGCGCCGTTTTTCTCTTCGACGCCGCCAAGCAACTCGACCAGTTCAACATCATCAGTACGGGACTGAAGATTCTGATGGGATTCATTGGCACCATCACTTTGGCCATCGGCGGCATCGGCCTGATGAACATCATGCTGGTATCGGTGACCCAGCGCACCCGTGAAATCGGAGTGGAAAAGGCCCTGGGCGCCCGCAAGCGCGACATTCTTTTTCAATTCCTCGCGGAAGCCCTGGTAATCACTGCGGTAGGCGGAGTCTTCGGCATCCTGCTCTCCTACGCGATTTCCCTGTCGGTAGGAACTCTGACCCTATACAGCGCGTTAGCATCGCACGCCTCCGCCGGAGACATCACGCTGCCGGTGGCGCCCAAAACCCTGATCACCGCAACCATAATTCTTGCCGTCGTCGGCATCGCCAGCGGCATGTTCCCCGCCATGCGCGCCGCCAACCTGGACCCCATCGAAGCCCTTAGATACGAGTAGGAAGATCGCCCCTGCTTTACTCGAGGAGCCCTGGCCAGCCGCGCAAGAACCGCTAGCGCAGATTTTCGCGACTGCCTCCCAAAAGTTCCACTGATTTCCTCCACCCGAAACGCTATCCAAAACAAAATACGGTATCTACCCGATTGGCAAAATTCGTGCTTCCTCTAGATTTCAAGAGTCGGAGGAATTCAATGCTTGAGGTGCACATCACGAAGAGCGTTGACGTGGTGGTGATTCAGTGTAAAGGCAGAATTGTGCGCAGCGCTGCTGCTTTTGCGTTGCGCGATGCCGTCACCCAGCAGAGAGACGCACGTGTCGTCCTGCTCGATCTCTCAGAAGTGGAATCCCTCGAAGGTGGTGGGCTGGGCATGCTCGTGTTCTTGCAGCGATGGACCCGCGACAACGGCATTGAACTCATATTGTTTGGTCCTTCCAATCCCGTGAGGAAGAGCTTGGAACGTGCCAACCCGACCTCTGGGTTTGAGATCACCCCAGTGATGGACGAACTCTCGCTGCACGTGAGTTGATCGCCCCGTGGGATGGGGGTATGGTGCGTAGGAGGTCACGATGAACTCTCGCTTTACGGATGACTCACTGAATTGGAGGAAGCTCTGCCGAGCTGCCGCGTTGGAGCAGAATCCTGACAAGCTGTCCCAAATCGTCCAGAAGATTGGTTCTGCCCTCAAGGCTCGCCAGCGCAGACTGAGCCGTTTCTCGGAATCCAGGAGGCAAAACCTCCCGCATCTAGCTTCCAGGCTCGATAGGGCAGCTTGATGGGGCTTTGGGCCGACCCGTGCGGAGGTTTCTCCCCAACCCTTTACAACTTCACACTTTCCAAAAACTCCGGTCCCTTCCTAACCTTAGTCAACTGCTCAAATCCATAAGCAATCTTCAGCAAAGTTCCTTCACTCCACGCCCGTCCAAAAAACGAAACTCCCACCGGCAACCCAAATATGAATCCCGCTGGCACCGTGATATCCGGATACCCCGCCACCGCCGCCGCATTCGAGCTGCCGCCATTCGAGCAATCCCCATTCACCCAATCCGTAAACCACGCCGGCCCCGCCGTCGGAGCCATAATCGCATCCAGTTTGTGCTCGTCCATCACGGCGTCAATGCCTTCCGCCCGCGAAAGCCGCTGATCTTTCTCCAGCGCGTCGGTGTATTCCTTTGTGCTGAGCGGCCCCTTGGCCTCCGCTTTGATGAAAATGTCCTGATCAAAATACGGCATCTCTTTGCTCTTGTTCTGGATGTTGAAATCAATGAGCTCTTTCAACGATCCCGGCGCTCCCGGCCGCGCCGCCAAATACGTATTCAAATCAGCCTTCAGCTCGTACAACAACACTAGGAACTCCGAATCGCCAAACTTCCCATGCGATGGCAGGTCGGCCGGATCCACCACCTCCGCCCCCGCCCGCTTGATCTCCGCAATCAATTGGTTCATCAACGCATCCACTGCATCACTAAATCCAAAATACTTCCGCGCCACTCCAATCCGTGCGCCCTTCAATCCATTGGGATCAAGAAAGCTGGTGTAATCGGTCGACGCTTTGCCCGCGCTCGCCGCCGTGGCACCGTCCCTGGCATCCACGCCCGCCATCGCTCCCAGCAGGATCGCCGCATCCCGCACCGTCCGCGCCATCGGCCCCGCTGTATCCTGGCTGTGTGCAATGGGAATAATCCCTGAGCGGCTCACCAACCCCAGTGTCGGCTTGATTCCCACCAATCCATTCGCCGACGCCGGACACACCACCGAACCATCCGTCTCCGTGCCCACCGCCACGGCGCACAGGTTCGCTGCCGTCCCCGCTCCCGACCCCGAACTCGATCCGCAAGGATTGCGGTCGAGCGCATACGGATTCTTCGTCTGCCCCCCGCGCCCGCTCCATCCGCTGCTGGAATGCGACGAGCGGATATTCGCCCACTCGCTCAAGTTCGTCTTCCCCAGAATTACCGCACCCGCCTCGCGCAATCTTTGCGCGACAAAAGAATCTCTCACCGGTTTCGACCCCACGAGCGCCAGTGACCCTGCCGTCGTCTGCATCCTGTCTGCTGTATCGATATTGTCTTTGATCAGCACCGGAATCCCGTGCATGGGCCCGCGCACATGCTTTTGCGCCCGCTCCTTGTCCAGCCCGTCCGCAATCGCCAAGGCATCGGGATTTACCTCAATCACACTCGCCAGCGCCGGCCCGTGTTTGTCGATCTCCTCAAGCCGTCCTAGATATTTCTGGGCAATCGAGTGCGCCGTGTATTTTCCCGAAGCCATCCCTGCTTCCAGGTTGGCAATCGTAGCTTCGTCCAGCTCAAATGCCTTGGGGCGGGGCGACGGCGCTGGAGAAGCCACCATCTCCCGCGCTGCTCCGAGCGCCGGCAGCGCTGCGGCGGTCACACCACTCAGTAGACTTGTTTGCAGAAAACGTCGGCGTTGCGGCGAGACAGGATTGCTCAAAAGATTTCTCCTGATGGGGAATGACCACTCACGCAAGAAACGGCATTATAGGCGATTCACGCAAATCGGATGTTACGTGCGGTGGGTCGTCCTCGGTGCGTCTCTGTGTCCCCTGTGGTGATGCCTCTGAGACCGGGGCTTCCGAAGACTTCGTGGTTCATCGATAGAAAGAAGGGAAGCCACCAGGGCGCGATCACCAACATCACCCGGCCAGTGGCGTTGAAACGCTGCTCGATCCAATCTGTCGACGTCAGGGCTGCTTGGTTTCCAGTTTCTTTCGAATCTTCCGCAGTTCCATGAAACTCAGGGCGGTCATCGTGCAAAGCACGCTGCCGAACATGATCATCACAATACTATCCATTGAAGCGGGCTCCTTTCCCCGCGTAGCTGCTGGCACTACTCATTCGCTTAAGGCGCACTTCCAGAAATATACCCCAAAGCCGCTCCTTCGCTATTAGCATTCTAGTTACGGAAACCATTTCGATTGCCAGCCGTTCTCTGTGTTCTCTGTGCCCTCTGTGGTTGTTTTGATCAGCGAAAATCAGCGAAATCCGCGGCCGGCAACGAACCACGCCGGTTATGCTTCAAATTACCCATCTGGCGGGTATAATTAAGCATTCATGCCCAAGTATTCCATCGTGGTTCCCCTGCACGATGAGCAGGAGAACGTAACCGACCTCTACGACCGCCTGAAGGCCGTCATGGAGGTCAGCGGCGAGACCTTCGAGCTGGTCTTCGTCGACGACGGTTCCCGCGACCGCACTTTCAACCTGCTGGGCGAAATCGCCGCCATCGACAGTCGCGTGACCGTGGTCCGCCTGCGCCGCAACTTTGGCCAAACCTCAGCCCTGGCCGCCGGTTTCGACCACACTCGCGGAGAGTACATCATCGCCATGGACGGCGACTTGCAGCACGATCCCGCCGACATCCCCTTGTTTCTCGAAAAAATCGCCGAGGGCTACGACATCGTCAGCGGCTGGCGCAAAGTCCGCATTGACAATCTCTGGCTGCGCCGTATTCCTTCGCGCTGCGCCAACTGGCTCATGGCGAAACTGAGCGGCGTCGCCATCCACGACTTCGGCACCACCTTCAAGGCGTATCGTCGCAGTATTCTCGAACAGGTCCCGCTTTACGGAGAGTTACATCGCTTCATTCCTGCGTTGGCTTCTTCGTACGGTGCTTCCATTTGCGAGGTCCCCATCCGCAACGTCGTCCGCGAGCGCGGCAATTCGCACTACGGCATCTCTCGTACTTTCCGGGTATTTTTCGATCTCATCACCATCCGATTTTTACTGCGCTATCTCTCGCGGCCGCTGCATTTCTTCGGCACCGTGGGCATGCTCAGCATCTTTTCCGGAGGCGTCGTCGCCCTCTGGCTGATGCTCGACAAGCTCTTCAATCACGTCGATATCATGGCCCAGCACGGCCCGCTCATGATCTTTGCCGCGGTTCTCTTGCTGGCCGGACTGAACATGCTGGCCGTCGGCCTGCTGGGCGAGATGCAGGTCCGCCACTACCACGAACCCACCCGCCGCGCTCCCTATTTTGTGGACCGCGTCCTCCGCGCCCAAAGCAGCGAAGAACACACCGTCTCCGAATAGATAGGCTTGTGTGGGGACGGGCGCCTCGCCCGTCCGGTTTTGAAGGGGCGCGGTTTCAACCGCGCCGTCCACTACTTGAACGCTTCCTTATTCACCACATAAGGCATCTTTGTAATATCTCCGCCATAATTGCCCTCCAGCACATCAATCAACCCCTGCGCCGCGCGTCCCGCCATCCCTTTATTCGGATCAGTCGACAACCGTGTAATCCGCGCCGCGCTGGCAAAATGCGGCAACAGCCGGCAACGGTCTTCAATCGCCGGATCGCGCAACGGCGAGTCCGCCGGCAGCGGTTCGGTTTCGTACACATCCAGCGCTGCCCCCGCAATCCAGTTCTCCCGCAACGCCTTGGCCAGCGCCGCCTCCTCCACCACCGGCCCTCGCGACGTGTTCACCAGATAAGCCGTCGGCTTCATCATGCGTAGCGTCTTTTCGTTGAACAGATGATACGTAGGCGTCGTGCTCTCGCCTTCACGTAGTAGCGGCACATGCACGCTGATAAAATCCGCCGTCCGCAACGCCTCCTCGAAGGGAACATACTTGATCCAGGTTTTTTCTTTCTGAATTCCCCGCGCCTGCCGTAAATCCTTCATCTCCTGAATGGCCTTCACGTATTCGTGATTCTGGTACGCCGGGTCGTAGCACAGAATATTCATATCGAACCCCGTGCTTTTCTTGATCACCGCCAGCCCAATGCGCCCCGTGCCAATCACCGCAATCGTCTTGCCCGTGACTTCATCCCCCAGGAAGGGAAGATACGGATGCCAGTAGCCCCACTGGTTTTCGCGAGTGAGATGCTCCGCCGACCACATTCGCCGTGCCAGCGCGCCCAGCAGAAAGAAAGCAAACTCCGCCGTGGCCTCGGTCAGCACGTCGGCGGTATGAGTGAACGGAACCTTGTAGCGATTGGCGTCGGCGCGGTTGATATTGTCAAAACCCACCGCAATCTGCGCCACCACTTTCAATGTGCCCTTGCCCGCCTCGAAAATCTCCGCATCAATCGGGTCGCGCAAAGTCGTAATCAGCCCATCAATTCCCGATTTCACTTTTTCGACGATCACGCTCTTCGGCGGCGCTTCCGGGCTGGCATAGACCTCAACGTCATAGCCGCGCTTGCGCAGCAGTTCGATTGACTCGCCAATGTCGCAGGTCGCAAACACGCGAAATTTCTTCGTCATTGCTCTCCCTGGGTTCTCTCTGGTTGGATTTCCGTGGATGCGGAACTCGCATACCACGGAAGCGATTCAGGCGCACATCATCTTACTCCACCGCCTCCGGGATTGGCGACCGGGTGGCCGTGTGAATTTACCCTCTTCCGCCCAGAAACGGATCGCCCCACGCATCCTGCATCGTTCCCACCTCGTTCACCGCCTCGGCCACAATCGGCCGCGGGATCGCGAAGTACTGTTCAATTGCGCCTATCAGTCCCTCTCGATCCGCCAGCGCATGAACTTGCGATCTGGCTCCTTGTGACTCGATCCGGGTCAGATTATGAATGACCGTTGACCGCCCCGGCCAGAAGCGGGCGAGCAGTAGCGAATTCAGAAAAGTGGCACCGGCTGAGAACGAATCCGCGATGACCCTGCCGAAGTCCCCCAGGTCTCTCGGTTCCGGCTTCGCCAGATAACCGTGCTTGAGCGCTCCGTTTCTATACAGCTCCAGACGGGAACGGCCAGCCGAGTCTTGCGGCTTCAAGACGTAACGGTCTCGACCCAGCGCGACTACATAGTCGCTCGTCAGATCACGAGGCAGCGGCGCGAGCAATGGCGCGGCATAGCCGGTATCCACCAGATATTCCCGTCCTTCCACGGTGACCATGCTCACCAGGTGGACATCCGGCGTCGCCATATCCGCCGCGCACAACTTCACCGCATATCCCAGGCTTGCCAGCAGGGAATAGAAATGGAAATTGTTGGAGTAGCACGTTCCTCCAAAATGGTATTGCTCAATACCATCAAGATACCGCCCGATAGAGGGCGGGCTGCTCAGCCCGAAGTGCTTCCGGTAATACAGCTTGGAGATATTCTCGAAGGGCACGCGCACCAGGTGCGCTTTGACTAACTCACTCAGAGTCGCCAGATCCGGTTCTCGCGACTCAACCCCCAAAACGCAAAGGTACCTTCGCACTGTGTCTGGGTCGAGCCGTTCCGGCGACGCCAACCGCGCGGCCGCGAACCTATCCGATCCCGCATCCAGCATTGAAGTGCTCGTGCTTCTCTGTCTGGTAAGGAGTTCCTGTAGAAACCGCTTGCAACGTCTTCAGGCCGCCGCGCTACGCACCTGCTCCGAGTATTCCGCATCGGCCTTCGCCGGAAGCAGGACCCACAGCGTGTAGATTCCCAGCGCCGTGCCGAATGGAATGTGCAACAACGCAATGAATGCAAGAATAATGGTCAGCATTCGCGCCCAGGACTCACGTTGCAGCAGACCCCACCCTGCGACGAACCCAGCCACCGCCTTTAGCAGAATCAGCGTGCCGATCGTGCCAAACAGCGAGTGCAGGAAACCAACCGGCACATCCGGTGGCGCTCCCATCTCGTGCAGATGTGCGAATATGACATTCGCAAGAATAAGCAGAACCACGCCGACCAGGGCATTCAGCGCCGAGAATGCCAGCCACAGAATCCCTACCATGCGAATGTGGTCCCCCACCCTGGTCTGTCGTGGAAAGGGTACGACCGCTCCTGCCGCGAATTCTTTTCCGCAGCGGCCACAAAAACGCTGCTCCCCTTGCACCGGTGCTCCACACTTATCGCAGAACATGGTCCCTCCTTACCCTGCCTGAACCTATGTACGTAACTTTTCTACTAGGCGGAGCTATGCCGCCCTCTTCAACTGCCGCTCTATAACGCTCCTTGCGCCAATCCGATCCAATTCTTGGCACAGCGTACCGATCTTCTCAAAGCGGCAGTGAAATTCCTGGAGTTGAGAAGGGGTTAAGGGCGCTCGTCGCCCGAAGGTCTCGATTTGAGCGTCAATCAGCACGTGGACTTCATCTTTGATAGTACTGCCTGGGGTTGTCATCATCGGAGTCTCCAACTCCATTCCTTGCGATAGGGAGGACAGCAGCCTTCTGCAGAAACGAAAGCATCTATGCGCCGCTGATCTGCTCGGCGAATTCTTCCTTTTCTTTCCCCGAGCCGGCCTTCTTCACCTGCATCAACTCCACTGCCTTCTGCGCGATGTGTTCCGCGCTGACCTCGAACTCCTTGATCAGCTCCCAGGGAGCGCCCGAATCGCCGAAGCGGTCCTTCACTCCCACCGCGCCCGTAATCACCGGCACCCCGTACAGCTGCGGTGCCTCCGTAATCACACCGCTCACTCGCCACGCCAGCGCGCCAATCTGGTGCTCCTCCGCGGTCACAATCACGCCCGTCTCCCGCGCCGCCCGCAGAATCGCGGCTTCGTCCACCGGTTTGAGGGTGTGCAGGTTGACCACTCGAGTCTCGTAGCCGAAATCGCTCTTCAGAATCCACGCTGCTCGCATCGCTTCCGGCACCATCGGTCCGCAAGCGATGATGGTCAAATCCTCATCTTCGTTCTCGCATTCTGCGGCCAGAACAGTTTCAAAAGCGTCCGCAAAATTGGCGTCCTCCCCGCGCAAGCGAATCACATTCGCCTGACCAAACTCAAACGGCGTGTTTTTGTCGGTCACAATCGGCGTCGCCTCCCGCGCAAAACGAATGTATTTCGGTCCGCGATGCTGCATCAGCAAATAATCAGTGGCTTTCTTGGTCTCGTTCACATCGCAGGGCACCACGACTGACATGTTGGGCAGCCCGCACATGGCAAACAAGTCTTCCAGCGCCTGATGCGTCGCCCCGTCCGGCCCCACCGACACTCCGCCATGCGCGCCTGCAATCAGCACATTGAAGTTGCCATAGCAAACCGAGGTCCGGATCTGGTCCAAATTCCGCGCCGCGGCAAACGTCGCATAAGTTCCCAGCACCGGCAGTTTGCCTTCCTTCGCCAACCCCGCCGCGGCCGACGTCGCCGACTGCTCCGCGATTCCCATGCTGATCCACCGCCGCTTCCGCTCCGGCTTCGCGGCGTAGAAATCGCTGATCGTGATCGACCCCGAAATATCCAGCCCCAGGCAAACCACGCGCTCGTCCTCGCCGTTTTCCGCCAGCGACTGGCCAAAGCCTTTGCGCGTCGGCTCCATCTTTACCCTCATATTCGAATGCTCTGGCGCATTCCACCAGTAATTGCGGTCGAACTTGGGCATTTTCGCTTCCAGCTTCCCGTCCACCTCCGCCTGATAGCGCTTGGCCTTGTCGAGCAGCCTCGCATACGGAATTGTTTCCTCCAGCTCGAGTTCCGTCAGGCCTTTCACCAACTCCTCGTTATTCGGCGATCTCCCATGCCACCCCGCCAGGTCTTCCATGAAACTCACGCCCTTGCCCTTCACCGTTGCCGCCAGAATGACCGTCGGCTTGCCGGTGGTGGCCGCCTTCGCCTTTTCCAATGCCTCGACCACCTGCGTCATGTCATGCCCGTCGATCTGTATGACGTCCCACCCAAAGCTGCGGTACTTTTCATCCAGCGGATCGACATTCATCACATCCGCAACCCGGCCATCAATCTGTAACCGGTTGCAATCCACAATGCCCACCAGATTGTCGAGCTTGTGGTGGCCGGCTTCCATGGCCGCTTCCCAGATCTGACCTTCCTGCTGCTCGCCATCGCCCATGATGCAAAATGTCTTGTACTTTTTCCCGTCCAGTTTCCCGGCCAGCGCAATCCCCACCGCCATGCTCAGACCTTGTCCCAGCGATCCCGTCGAAACTTCCACTCCCGGCAACTTCAGCCAATGCGGATGCCCCTGGAACGGCGACCACAGCTTGCGCAGCAACATCACGTCATCCACCTTGCAGAAACCGGCAAACGCTAAACCAAGATACAAGCTGGGCGCTTTGTGTCCCGTGGACCAGATAATGCGATCACGCTCCGCCCACGATGGATCCCACGGATCATGGTCCGCCACCCGCAAATACAACGCCGCTGTGATGTCCATAATTGACAGCGTTCCGCCCGCGTGCCCCGACCCCGCCGCGCACAGCGCCACCAAGTCGTAGCCCCGCATCAGCCTGGCCGCGTCTTTCAATTGTTCAACGGAATAATCGCGAATGGTCTTGCCGGTGGTGGAATCCTTGATCGCCATGGCCTTATCCTTCCGCGCCGGCCTTGGGCAGAACCCTGCCGGCGCTGGTCCGCATAAGGCGAGTCTAGGAGGGAATGTCCGTCCGCTCAGTGCGGCCGGTCACAGTGAAGTGTGACGTAGGTAACCCAGTTCTTAATCCATGTAAACCTACGGCAGCGCTAGGTTTTTCGATTTCCTGATCGGTGTGAATCTGTGTAAATCCGTGGCCCAGGTTTTTCCTCTGTGTTCTCTGTGCCCTCTGTGGTGAAGGATTCTAATCAGCGCTAATCAGCGAGAATCTGCGGCTACAAGTTCTTTTTCGTCCACTCATCCACTCGCGCCAAAGCCTTATTCAGATTCTCCAGCGAATTGGCCACGCTGAACCGCAAATAGCCTTCTCCATAATCCCCAAACGCCGTTCCCGAAAGACAAGCCACGCCCGCCTGCTCCAGCAGCGCATCCGCCAGTTTTTTCGACTTCCATCCCGTCTTCGTAATATTCGGGAACACATAAAACGCGCCTTTCGGCAGCCGGCACGAGAATCCCTTGATCTTATTCAATCCGGCCACAAAGGCATCCCGCCGCCGCTGAAATTCCTTACGCATCGTCTCCACCGACGACTGGTCCCCACGAATCGCCTCTACTCCCGCAATCTGCGTAAAGCTCGCCGTGCAGGAATTGGAATTCGTGTTCAGCCGCGCGATCTGCGCCGCCAGGTCGGCTCGCATCACTCCGTATCCCATCCGCCATCCCGTCATCGCCCAGGTCTTCGAGAATCCATCCAGCAGAATCGTCCGTTCCTTGAATCCCGGCACCGCCATGATTGAATGGTGCTCGCCCTCGAAGATCAGCCGGCTGTAAATCTCATCCGAAAGCACCATAATGTTGCGATCGCCAATCGCCTCTGCGATCCCCTGAATGTCCTGCTCGCTCAGCACCCCGCCCGTTGGATTTTGGGGCGAATTAATAATGACGAGCTTGGTGCGGTCGGTGATCAGCGCCTTCAGTTCCTTCACATCCAGCCCGAAATCCCGCTCCTCATGCAGTCGGATTGGCACCGCCTTCGCTCCCGCATAGTTGATCATCGATTCATAAATCGGAAATCCAGGGTTGGGATAGATAACCTCATCTCCCGCATCAGCCAACGCCAGTATCGAAAAGAAAATAATAGGCTTTCCGCCAGGGACAACCACGACCTCATCGCTCGTGACTTTCACCCCACGCGACCGCGAAACATCCTCTGCGATCGCTTGCCGCAACTCCGGCAACCCGGCCGACGGCCCATAGTGCGTCCAACCTTTGCGCAAGGCATCGATGCCCGCGTCGACCACATTCTTCGGCGTGTCGAAATCCGGTTCGCCAATTTCCAGGTGGACAATGTCCTTACCCTGGCGCTCCAGCGCGCGCGCCTTGTTCAAAACTTCAAAAGCCGTTTCCGTGCCCAGCCGCGACATGCGCTGGGCCAGCTTCAATTCGTATTGTGTAGAGGTTTCCATAGTCGTAGGCGACATAATTATATCCTCGCACGGCCCGCGTGGCGCGGGCGCCCTCGCCCGCGAAAGGACTTCCTCTGTGAACCCCTGTGTCCTCTGTGGTCCAAGCTTTGTCGCGGATACTGAAACTGATGCTCGCCCGCGAAAAAGCCGCTCTCGCGTATCATTGTCCCACATGTTTTCCCGCCGCACCGACTGGAAGCTCACGCCCAACCGCTTCACTCAGGCGCAGCAGGAGTCACACGCCGCCGGCAGGGAAGTCCTCGACCTCACCATCTCCAATCCTACTCGCGTCGGGCTCCACTATGACAATGAAGCTATCACCAAGTCACTCACCGATTCCGCTGCGCTCCACTACGATCCTCAGCCCAAAGGTCTGCTCAGCGCCCGTCAAGCCGTCGCTGCGTATTACAAGCAACAGGTTGATCCCGAATCCCTCGTGCTCACCACCAGCACCAGCGAAGGCTACTCCTTCGTCTTCCGCCTGCTCTCGAATCCCGAAGACGAAGTCCTGGTCCCCAAACCCAGCTACCCGCTATTCGAGTTTCTCGCCGACTTGCAGGACGTCAAACTCATCCCCTACCCGCTGCTCTACGACCACGGCTGGCAAATCGACTTCCCGTCTCTTCACAAAGCCGTGACCCCGCGCACCCGCGCCGTAGTCCTGGTGCATCCCAACAATCCCACCGGCTCCTACGTGAGGGAAGCGGAACGCGTCGCCCTCAACCATTTCTGCCGCGACCACAAACTGGCCATCATCGTCGATGAAGTCTTCCTCGACTACGCCCACGACGGCAACCCACGCCCGTCCTTTGCCAGCAACAAAGACGTCCTGACCTTCACCTTGACCGGCATCTCGAAAATCTCCGCCCTGCCGCAAATGAAACTCGCCTGGATCGCCGCCAGCGGCCCCGCCGACCAACTGCAACCCTCCCTGTCGCGCCTCGAAGTCATCGCCGATACCTATCTCTCGCTGAACGCTCCCATCCAACTCGCCGCGCCCGCATTCCTAAATCTACGAAAGCAAATCCAGCCCCAACTCCTCGATCGCATCCGCCTGAACCTAGCCGAACTCGACCGCCAGCTCGCTAAGCAAAAAGCCTGTCAGCGCCTAGCCGTCGAAGGCGGATGGTACGCCATCCTCCGCGTCCCCGTCACCCAATCCGACGAAGACCTGGTCATCGACCTCCTGCGCCGAGCCAGCGTGCTAGTCCATCCCGGCCACTTCTACGACTTCCCTCGTGACGGCTATCTAGTTCTAAGCCTTATCACCCAGCCCGCACAATTTCGCGAAGGCATCGCGAGAGTGCTGAAACTCCTTCCCATGTGAGACGAGCGACGTTTAATCTGCGATCACCTGCGGGATCTGCGGCCATAAGATCCGGCTCATTTTCCCCCTTGCCCTATCCCCGCCCTCAGTCGTACCATAACCCCGGTGCTGGGCAGCCCTTTCGAGGGTTTGCCGGTTCGTGAACCAAGTCCCCTGGCCCGACTTTCCGGCACTATTCCTCTCGCCGCTTCGTCAAGAGGGGATCAATGTTCTGGAAAATGCTGCTGGGCGTTTCCACCGCGTGGCTGGTTCTTCCTGCGGTAGCGTGGATACTGGTCAGTCAAGTCCTGCGGTTCCTTCGGTCAACTACTTCGCAGAATTGAACCGCGGTGTTCTTACCTTCTCACCCAAATCTCCACCCTCCGATTTTTCTGCCTTCCCTCCGGAGTGTCGTTCGAGGCCACCGCAATCTGCGACCCGAATCCCACCGCTTTGGCGGCCTTCACCCCTCGCTCCTCAAATTGCTGCGCCACGGCATCGGCGCGATCTTTCGAGAGATTAGCCGTGGCTTCCTTACTATCGTCGAAACCGAGGAGCACTAGGTTGTTGCCGCTATAGTGCAGGTCAGTGATGAAGGTCACGACACGGGTGAGATCGGCCACTGCCTTGTTGTCCAGCTGCGACCTGCCCTCGCGGAAACGAAAATCGAGCGACAACCGGTCCGCGCCGCTGGTGAGGCGGAAATAGTCTGCCGGCCCCGCAGCGGTGGTCGAGCTTGCGGAGATCGCAGCGGCCAGGATGTTCTGGCCCACGAAGCCGATCTCCGCTACGATGTTTTGCCCCGCCTGGGAGAGCGCAAAGTCCACAAACTTGGAAGTTAGTTCCTGTCGAGGATGCGCGGGCGTATAAAGGAACAATCGCCGCGATAGAGCGTAGTCCTCGGTCGCCACGGTAAAGGGACTAGGCAGGAGCGGGGCAGTGCCATTCTCGTAAACCGCAACCGCTCGCGCCTCCTGGACGTAAGCCAGCCCGATGAACCCGATTCCGTTGGCGTCTCGCGCGACAGAATCGGAAAGTTTGCGGCTGTCCTCGATGCGCTTCGCAGAGGGCGCCAACGGAGCGTTGCCGAGCACCAGCGTCCTGAAGGTGTCGTAGGTTCCCGACCTATCATCGCGAGCATACAGGTTTATGGCGCCGGCCGACCCGCCCACTTGCAGCCAATTGCCGATCCCGCCGCTAAAGATTTGCGCGATCTGATCTTTCGCCAACGCCCGCACCGGATTGTTTCGGTTGACGATGATAGCAATCCCGTCCAACCCAAGGATGTGTTCGCACGCCGCAGACGTCATGTCTCCGAGACTGGCCAATTGCGCCGCTTCTTCCGTCTTGATCCTTCCAGAAGCCATCCCGATGTCAGCCCGTCCGCTCGCCAGGTCTTCAAAGGCCGTGGCCGAACCGTGAGCATGAATTTCAATCGCCTTGCGAGCGCCACCGGGCAGGACTCCCTCGACACGCACTTCGTCATCCCGATCCCCAGCGAAAGTTTTGACTTCCGTAGCGCCTTGCTGCTTGAGAAACGCTTCCGCCAGCGCCGGAGCCAAGGCCGCTCCAATGGTGTTCGACCCGCTTAATTTGAGGATGATGTCGTCCTGGTTGATATGCGAACGCGCACCTGGTCTGCCTAACCCGAGCCAGAGTAAACCCCCCAGGCAGACCAGCAGCACGGCGCCGATTGCGGCCGTCACGGGCGTGAACGGAATCTTGCGGGCCGGCATAGGATGCCTTCCGGACTCCGAGCAGTCTAGACCGGTTCCAGGATATGTTCAACGATTCGATGGCTGCTGGGGCATCCGTGCCCAGCGTTGTTTATCAATTTTTCATTACAAGCAACAAGTGCGGCTCCAGCCTTTTCGGGCCTGATCCGCCAAGCCATTCTCAAACAAGTAAAGAGCGAAGCAAAGTGGACTGTAAGAGTGGCATGATCGACCCTCCGCCCATCATTCGCTTAATTGGAACTCACACGTGCACCGCCCATGCCGAAGCGGCGGCGACTACTCCGGCCATCGCTACCAACAAGCCGATGTGCCAGAAGATTCTGCGGCCGGACAGCAGAGCAATCGAGCTGATCACCAGCGCGATCTCCAGAAAGACTTCGCCCAGATCGAAACGGTCGCCTTTGCGGCGGGCAAGTTCGGTTTCGTTTTCCGTTTCGCGGGCCGCTTTATCAAGTTCCTTCTGCTCGTCTTTATAGCGGTCTGCTTCGGCCCGGTATTTTTCCTGCAGCTTGGCCACCGCGTCCCCGTCTTTGCTGGCAACCACGGTGGTCAGATCGGCGAACAATTCGTCGCTGTGGCGGCGGATATTCTTGGCCTGGTAGTAGGCCCACTGGTCGGTGACCTTGTTTTGCAAAATGATTTCTTCCGTGTGAGTGCGATGACCGAACAGGGACACAATTGCCACCAGCACCGCCAGCACCGCCATGGTGACCGTGATCGGGGCAATTTCGGGATGCTCCTTGGCATGTTCGGCGTGCTCGTGCAATTCGGTTAGTTCGTCGGTCATGGTGTCATACTCCTGTCTAAACCTGTTGACGAGCTAAGCATAAACCAAACTGCCAGTTCTCCCCTCACCGTGATCCAGCCTCCTCTGCCGACTTTTCACTTGGCACCGGATGTCCTATACTTCCCCCATGCGCACCATCGACAAACATCAGCCCGGCTCGTTTTGTTGGATCGAACTCGCCACCACCGACCAAAACGCCGCCAAAAAGTTCTACAGTTCGCTCTTCGGCTGGGAAGTAAATGACATGCCCATGGGGCCAACGGATGTCTACACCATCTTTCGCCTCCAGGGCCGCGACGCCGCCGCCGGATGTACCCTGCGCCCTGAGCAGAAAGGCATCCCGCCCCACTGGATGCTCTACATCGCCGTCGATAACGCCGACGCCGCGGCGGCCCGCGCGTCGAAAGCCGGCGGCAAAGTCTGCGCTCCCGCATTCGACGTGATGGACGCTGGCCGCATGGCCGTGCTGACCGATCCCACCGGCGCAACTTTCTGCGTCTGGCAAGCCGGGCGCAACACTGGCATCGGCATCGCCGGAGTTGACGGCACACTCTGCTGGGCCGACCTGAGCACGCCCGATCCCGATCGCGCCCGCAAGTTCTACACCGATATGTTCGGCTGGAAACTAAGCGACGACACCGACGACGATCCGCCCTCAGGCTACGTTCACATTCAGAATGGCGAGGAGTTCATCGGAGGCATCCAGTCACTTCAGCATCGCCATCCCGGCACGCCCGCGCATTGGCTGCCGTACTTTGCGACTTCAAATTGCGACGCGACTGCGGCCAAAGCCAGGCAGCTGGGAGCGAAATTCTACGTGGAACCTTTGACCCTGGAAAACGTCGGCCGCTTCGGAATCCTGGCCGATCCCCAGGGTGCGGTGTTCTCGATTTTCCAGCCTATGCCGCGAAAGTAGGAGGCGGGTTTTGGCCGCAACCCAGGGCGAGAATAAAGCCCTGGCGTAAGCCGTGAGTAAAGTGCGAGGACCAAGCCGGCGAAGAAGGGAGGACGAACCTACCGGGCACACGCCCGCCGCAGACAAATCCAGAGCCGAAAACGCGCCTAGCTGACCAGCCGTGCGCTTCCGCGATCGGCAGCTTCCTCGGCTCGCACCGCTTTTTTGGCGAACTCCAGCGTAATCTGCTGCCGAATCGCGCTGGAAATATCCAGCAGTCTCTGGTCGGTGGTCTCCAACTGCCGTTTCAGGTCGGCGCTTGCTTTTAAGGCCTCGTCGCGCGCGTCGCTGATCTGCTCCAGCTTGCCCGCCAGTTCGCCCACCAAATCGTTGAATTTCCGGACCGAATCCATATACCGATCAATATCGAGATTCAAAGCTACCCCCATAGACTCGCCCACAAAAGCCGGGTCAATAAAATACCGGCCAAACAAAGTACCATACACGGCTGCCGCTATCAAGCCGCCCGTTCTGCGCACCCTCGCAGAGACTAAGGTCTCCCTATCCTCGGTCTCCCCGGATCCCGTTTTCCTCCATGATATCCGCGGGCCGTTCTCCGCGTCCTCCGCGACCAAGAGCTCTTTTCTGCAATCCGTCCATATCCGTAGCCAGGCTTTTCTCTGTGAACCTCCGTGTCCTCTGTGGTTGAAGTTCTTCCAGCCCCGTTCTCTCGCGCTATACTCGACTTTACCCATGATTCATACCATTAACCACGGTCCTATCCGTGAGCTTCGTCTCAATCGTCCACCCGTCAACGCCCTCACCGGAGACCTCATCGTTGCCCTCCGCCAGGCGGTCGAATCCGCCGCCAAAGAAGATGTCCGTGCCCTGGTCCTCTCCGGTACTCCCGGCAGGTTCTGTGCCGGGCTCGATGTTCCGCAACTCATGGGACTCGATCGCCGCGCCATCACCACCCTTTGGCGCGAACTCTATGCCCTCATGAAGGCGCTCGCCTGCTCGCCCATCCCCATTGCCGCCGCCATCATCGGACACGCCCCCGCCGGCGGCACCGTGCTTCCATTATTTTGCGATTGGCGAGTCATGGCCGACGGCGAGTTCAAGATCGGCCTCAGCGAAGTGCAAGTCGGCATTCCTTTGCCCGCCGTGATTCTGGCCGCCCTTCGCCGCCAGGTCGGACCGCGCCAGGCCGAACGTCTGGCCTCTTCTGGCCTGTTGATGTCTCCCACCCAGGCTCTTGAAATCGGTCTGGTCGATGAGTTAGTCCCCACCGAACACGTCGTCGAGCGCGCCCTCGCATGGTGCCAAACCCTCATCGCACTTCCCGAAGAAGCCATGACCGCCACCCGCCGTGAAGCCCGCGCTGATCTGATTGCAATCTTCCGCCGCGACCTCGAACCGGAAGTCAAGAAAGTCGTCGCCAGTTGGTGGCACCCCGCTACCCAAGCTACGCTGCGCGCGCTGGTGGACCGGCTGAAGAAGAAGTAACCATCCGCGTAAATGCGTGGCCGAGCTTTTTCTTTCTCTATAACTCCGTGTTTGTCCGCCAAGCGTGTTTTCGCCTGGAAAAAGGTCAGTCGCCGTCCGGTTCCGTCGAACTACGCCCAACCGCCTGCTGGACAAGGCTTTTCGATGTACTACTGTGTTTGACCGCCGTCCTGGCCCTTCCTATACTGTGGTACACTCACGGCAATTTGGTTCGCGTGGGGGCCAGCCTGACACGAGACAAGCAGTACCATTCTTGCCTTTTGTCGAGTTGTTGCCGGCGTTTCACTGGCAGGCACGTTCGCGCTATAGAGGTTGGGCGAGCTTCTGCCGCTTTGTCTCCCTGTCTGTATCCCCCAACTCGGAGTTATTAGTAGTGAAAAGCTATATCGCGCTAGCCGTCCTCCTTGCCCTGGTCCAGCTGTCCGCGGCGCAGATCTCGCCCGAATTTTTTGCTATGCACACGGACACCGTCGAGGACCCCTGGCCGTCGACCGTGGGTGTGCAATTCTCCTCCTGGCGATCACTTGCTGGCAGAGTCACCTGGGCCGACATCAATACCTCACCAGGCGTCTATGACTGGTCGCATTTGGATGATTGGATGGCGCTAGCACAGCAAAATGGGCAATCGGTCTTGTACACCTTTTATTACACCCCCACCTGGGCGTCGGCGTGTCCAACCTGCACCTGCAGTCACGGAAACCAGGCTCCCGGCGGATGCTATCCCCCCAACGACCTGAATTCCGACGGCACCGGAACCGACCAGCATTTGATCGATTTCATCACTGCGCTCATGCAGCATGAAGGCCCCGGCAAGATCAAGTACCTTGAGATTTGGAACGAACCCAATATCACTGACGAGTGGGTAGGCACCATGCAGCAGATCGTACGCATGACCCAGGACGCGCGCTCGGTCGCCAAATCGTTCGACCCCAATGTTCTAATCACTTGCCCTCCAGAAACCGGCGACGGACAGGATGCTCTCAAGATGAAGTGGTTGCCCGGCTTCTTTGAAGCTGGGGGCGGCCAGTATGTGGACGTCATCGGCTTGCACGGGTACGTCTACCACCCCGAAGACATCATCATCCGCGTCAACAACACCACCGCGGCCATGGCCCAATACAACCAAACCGGCAAGCCTATTTTTGTTACCGAGGGAAGCTGGTGCTGCTTTCGCTCCCCCATTCCGCCATCCCAGCAGCCCGGCTTCAGCTTCCGCCAATATCTCTCGACGTTGTCCACACCCGTGAGCCAGTTCTACCTGTTTTCCTTTGATTCTTCCAACGAAGGCAATCTGTGGGACTCGGGCTCCGCAAATCTGACGGCCAACGGGGTCGCCTATCAGCTCTACTACAACTGGCTTGTCGGCGCCACCATGACCCAGCCCTGCCAGCCGTACAAAACCGGCAGCTCAATCTGGACCTGCACCTTCAGCCGTTCGTCAGGCTACCAGGCTGCGGCCATTTGGGATACCACCGCCACCGTGACCGTGCCCGTATCCACCACCTATGTGCAGTATCGCGACCTGGCTGGCAACGTCCACGCCATCAAGAACCACCAGGTCACCATTGGCTACAACCCCATCTGGTTGGAGAACTAGGTGGCTGTGTCTGTGGAGCGGAAACCCTTGTCCGTCGCCGTGCTCTTCTCCATGACTCGGTGTCTCCGAGGTGAAAAAAAGGCTTTCAGATCCGCGATGATCCGCACAAATCCGCGGCCCTGCTCTGACACGCCTTAATGCTGCTGCTATTTCCCGCGCTCGGCAGGGAACAGCCCTCTGCTTTCCCGAACTTCCAAGCCACAAATTCCGGAAGCAACCCTTCCAGCTTTCGTGATAGCCAGCCCTGTAGCTCCGATTTGTGCTCAGGCGGCAGCGTCCCGAAGCGAATTCCGAGATGCCCCGTTTTCCACCAGCAGATCGTCGCCTCTGCCAGGAATGCAACCTCGAGATCCGGCAAGGTGAACCGAACCCGTACCTTTTCTCCGGGATTGAGCGGCACGAAGGTACTCAGCGCCATGCCCCCTTCGCTGAGGTTTACGCAGTGGCAGCGCACTTCTGCGTTGGCGCGCCTTAGAATCACAACCGGGATAGAAATGGGACAGCGGAAATAGCGCCGCCGCTCCCTCAGGATCAGCCCGTACGCCGGCTTGAGCGTGTCGCGGATCGACTGCGCCGAAAGCGGCCTCTCGAACACAAACTCCGACCTCTTCTGGATCGCCCGCTCTTCCGCATCATTGCCGCTGATGGCAAACGTCACCGCCGTTCGGTTGGACGGAGACAGACGAACCTCGTCCAGAATCTCGCCCGAGTGCTCGCCTAGCTGCAGATCAACGATAACCGCGTCGAACTTTCGGCGGTTCAACAGACCCACCGCCGCCGGCACTTCCCGGCAGACATCGGGCGGAATAGACAACTCTTGTAAGGCCTGGCTGAACTGCTGAATGGTGACTGGATCAGCGGAAACTAAAAGCACATTGCCGATCGACATAAAGTGCACTCCTAACCGCAAGGGGGGAGGGCCAGGGGTATGGTGACACTCCCAGTCCCCGTACCCTGTGATCCAGATCACACATTCCACTTACCGAAGTAACGCGCGTTCTTTGCGCGAGAAGTTGGATACCACACTGCCGGCACCGAGGGGTTTGCCGGAAACTAGAAACCAGAAACTAGAAACCTGACGCTAGGGAGCACCGCGGGAGGGCACGGCTTCAGCCGTGAAGCACAACAGACGCCCTCACCGCTTCTCGGCAAGAACGGCAACGTCCAATTTCGAATAGTACTTCTTCACGTCGCCGGCCCCGTACTTCTCGCGAAATTTCTCCACCACGGACGCCACCTGTTTGCCCTCCGTGACAGGGATGGCCTTAAAGTCAGCCTCTGCGCCTCCGGCCTTGATCTTCATCGCCGGGCTCTTGAGCACGTTCTTGTACCACTGCGTGTCCGACCCCTTGACCGGCAGCAGGTAAACCTTGTCTTCATCCAAGACAAACCAGATCGGGGTTGAGATCGTGCGTCCCGACTTTCTGCCGATCACGCTGATCGTAATTTCCTGGGATCGGGCAAGACGGGCGCTGAGAGAGTCCTTCTGGGTCGGCATATGCACTCCTTCGCGAACTAGCATAACGCCGGGTGGGCATCCCCGGCGAAGCTTTGATCCGCAAAAGATTTTCCGCCGTCGCCATCATCGCAATCGACGGGGTGCCCCATTTCTCGCCGCCTTTGCGAGAAGTGAAGAACAACGCCGGGGGAGACCGTGGAAGGGCACGGCTTCAGCCGTGCCGCAACCCTCCGAACTATGATCAAGCCCCCCGCACAAGCCCGCCCCACCGCGGACGATTCCGGGCCGCGCCTCGTGCAGGAGGTCAAACCACCAATCGTTCCACCCCTCGCACCCGCGATTGGAACTAGGGTCAGTCCCGTCTGTCCCCGCATTTGCCCGTATTGATCCGTGAAAATCCGTGTCCGCTCTTGGGGTTGACTTTCCGATCAGCGTGATCAGCGCAAATCTGCGGCTAGACCTACTTCTGTAAGAACGGATTACTCTCCCGCTCCTCACCAATAGTCGTCAGCGGCCCGTGTCCGGGCACCACGACGGTCTCATCCGGCAGCGCCAGCACCTTCTCCTGTAACGACGAGATGATTTTCTCCATCGATCCGCCAGGCAGGTCCGTGCGGCCAATGCTGCCGGCAAACAGGGTGTCGCCGGCAATCAACTTTTTCTCCCCTGCAAAATAAAGACAGACGCTGCCCTCGGTGTGGCCGGGGGTGTGAATAACGTCGGCTACCAGCGACCCGGCCTTCACCGTGTCCGCCGCCCCGATGCTCTGGTCAATCTCCACTTTGCCGGGAGACTGCATGCCGCACCATGCCGCCTGCATGTCGAGCATCTTGAGCAAGGCCTGGTCATTTTGGTTCAGCAGAATGGGAGCCCCGGTGGCCGCGCGCAGTTTCATGGCCCCGCCGACGTGATCAATGTGGGCATGCGTGATGACGATCTGTTTTACCTGGAGATGATGCTTGCGAATGATGGCAAGGACGTCGTCGATGTCGTCCCCAGGATCGATGACCATGGCCTCATGCGTGGTCTCGTCCCCAATGACCGAGCAGTTGCACTGCAGCGGCCCGACAGGAAGGATTTCGTGGATCATGCGTGCAGCTCTTAGCTCTTGGCCATTGGCCTTTAGCCTGGAGTGGGCGGAAAGCAGTTCCTTATCTTCGCGAACTTCGCGCGACCTTCGCGTCCTTTGCGGTTAAAGGCTCTTACCCGCTGTTCCTCGGCGAACTCGGCGTCCTCGGCGGTTAAAAGCTTTTCCTACTTCTTCGCGGGAGGCGCCGCCGGCTGCGTCTGCGCCGGAATCCCCTGCAGCACCGATTTCGAAGCATTTGCATGGCGCGATGCGTACACCGAAAGCGTGACCGAGGTCACCATAAAGATAATGGTGGACCAGGTGGTTGCCTTGGACAAGACCGTGGCCGCTCCCCTCGGACCGAAGGCCGTTTGGCTGCCCATGCCGCCGAACGCGGCCGTGATGTCCCCGCTCTGGCCGCTCTGCAAGAGCACCACGATGATGAGGAAAAAGCAAACAATAACGTGAATGATGGTAATTAAGATAATCATGGCTAGGTTTCAAAAATCTGTCAGTTACCATGCTATGGGCAGGGCGAACAGGCGTCAAGGGGCCTTGCTTCGCGCCCTTAGCGAGATCCTTTGCATACGTTGCGGTCAACGGTTTTTCAGATCGTGTAAATCCGTGGCCCGATTTTCCTCTGTGAACCTCTGTGCTCTCTGTCGTTAAGGTTTTCAGGCCACTCGCACATCCTCCGCCGCGCCCGAAATCACCTGCAACACCTTGTCTCCCGACTGCGCCACTTGCGTTCTCACCGCCCGGCTCATGATGATGCACCCTCGCGACGCCGTCCCTGGCTCGACCACCGAATCTCCATGCATCAGAAACGCCGACCGCCCAAACATTTCATTTCCCGGATCAGGCCTTAACGGCAAAACAAACGGCCCATGAGTCAGCGTGTCATGCGGAGTCCCAATAGAATATTTTCCCACCGGAATCGGCCCAACTTCCTCAACTCTTGCCAACTCCGGATTGTTCTTTACCCTTTTGCCCGCTGTCAGGATCATCGAACCCGGAATATCCCACCGCGATTTGCAGCCCGTCACGCAACAATTCGCCAGTCTTCTGGACATAGGTCCACACCTGATCCTCCCCGTGGACCCCCAAGAAGTATTTGCAGATGACTTATGGTGCGGAAGGGGGGATTTGAACCCCCATGCCTCACGGCGCCACCCCCTCAAGATGGTGTGTCTGCCAATTCCACCACTTCCGCACAAAAACTGGTTACGCTCCCGAGTCACAATGGGTTTCGTGGGCGAGCGAAAACTCCATGATTATAACAAACGTTGCGGTCGGCACCGGCCCGTCGGCAGGGGTCGCTCAGTACTTGACGATGGCGGCGAAGGATTTGGGGTCGAGGCTGGCTCCGCCGACGAGAGCGCCGTCGATTTCCTCTTCGGACATTAGGGCTTTGGCATTTTCGGGTTTGACGGAGCCGCCGTAGAGAATGCGGAGTTGGTCGGCGAACTCTTGGCCGAAAGTTTCGGCAGCTTCGCCGCGGATCACGGCGTGAGCTTGGGATGCGAGTTGCGGGGTGGCGGTTTTTCCGGTTCCGATGGCCCAGACAGGTTCGTAGGCTACGACCAACTTGCCGGCCTTCTTGGTCGAGACTTTGTGAAAGGCGCGAGTGCACTGGCGGCGGAGGACATCTTCGGTGAGACCGGCTTCGCGTTCTTCGAGCACTTCGCCGACGCAAACTATGGGAGTGAGGCCGGTTTCGAGGGCGTTCTTCAGGCGAAGGTTGACGGTGTCGTCGGTTTCGTTGAAGTATTGGCGGCGCTCGGAGTGTCCGATGATGCAGTGAGTGACGCCGATGTCGAGCAACACGACCGGCGAAGTTTCTCCGGTGAAAGCGCCTTCGTTCGCCCAGTGGACATTCTGCGCTCCGACAAGAACGTTGGAGCCTTTGGCGGATTCGAGGGCGGCTTGCAGATCGACGAACGGCGGACAGATGAGGATTTCGTCGCGGTCGTGTTTGGCGACCAGGGGGAGAAAGGCGTGGAAGAAGTCGCGGGTTTGGTTGGGAGTCTTGTACATCTTCCAGTTGCCGGCGATTAGTTTTGTGCGAGGCATATTCAGTAGATTCTTTCACCACAGAGACACGGAGACACAGAGTAAGCCCTTTCGTTTCGTATCCACGGACTTTGTCACATTGTGCTTCTTTCGATTCTATAGGGCGAACCGTGCTTGCGGTTGCAGAGTTCTTCGGCGGCCTGGGTGTAGGCTCTCATTGTGGAAGCGTCAAAAAGAACGAATCGAACCTTTATTGTATGCGTAGTCGAGGCGAGAGCGTCGGCGACTGCGGCTACGGCAATTTCTGCGGCTTCCGAGACTGGATAGCCGTAGGCGCCGGTGGAAATGGCGGGAAAAGAAATCGAGCGGGCGGCGTGCTCGTCGGCGAGACGGATGGATTCGCGATGCGCGCTAGCCAGGGTTTCGGGCTCGCCGCTTTTGCCGTTCTTATAGATTGGGCCGACGGTGTGGACGACGAATTTGGCGGGAAGGCGTCCGGCGCCGGTGATGACGGCTTTGCCGGCAGCGAGCCGACCGATTTTCGTGACGATGGTTTTGCATTCGGCGAGGATGGAGGGGCCGCCGACGCGGTGAATGGCGCCGTCGACGCCGCCGCCACCGAGCAGCCAGGAGTTGGCGGCGTTGACGATGGCGTCGCTAGACTCCTTGGTGATGTCAGCGGGGCCGAGGAACTCGATGGTCTTGCCGTATTCGAGGATGAGGCGCATAGGGGGTGATCTGTTTGCAGACGAAGAGGCAGTTTACGCAAGATGGACGCCCCAAGGCAAAACTGGGCCGCAGATTAACGCAGATTTGCGCTGGTCAAACAAGATCAACTCCAAAGGCGGCCACGGATTTCCACGGATCACACGGATTTTGAAATGCGGGGACGGGTCCGTCTGTCACCGCATTTCCTGAGTCGAGTTAGTGCTTTTATCGGCACGGCTGAAGCCGTGCCCTTCCACGGTGCTCCCTGACTTCGCCGGTGGATTTGCTGCCATGATTTACCAGCCCATTTGGCGCATGCGGTTTAGGATGATTGCGCTGTAATTGTTCATGCGCTCGGGGCGTCGCTTCAGGGGGGCGGGCAGAATTGCGGCTAGCCGGGCTGCCTGTTCCGGGCCGATATTCCGGGCGGTTTCGTGGTAGTAACGACAGGCCTCTTCTGCGCCATAAATACCAGGGCCCCACTCGACTACGTTGAGGTAGATCTCCAGAATGCGCCGTTTGCCGAGCGCGAGTTCGGCTACCGGCACCAATGTGGCCTCGGCGCCCTTGCGGAGGATGGACCGGCCGGTTCCGAAGAACAGGTTTTTTACCAGTTGCTGGGTAATGGTAGAAGCTCCGCGGGTGCGCTCGCCTTCCAAATCGTCTTGAGCTGCGATTTCGATCTGGTGCCAATCGAATCCGTAGTGGTGGTAGAAGTTTGCGTCCTCTGCGGCGACTACGGCGTGCTGGAGATCGGGCGAGATTTGATTGAGTGGAATGAATTGGTAGCGCTCGCGATACGGGGCGTGGTGAATCCACGCCTGGAAGTGGCGCTGGACGTGAACCGCGGTTGTCGGCGGGTCGATCCAACGGGCGGCCACAAGGATCAGCGCAGCCAGCGACCAGAGAAGCAGCACGCCGATGGCTAGCCATCGAATGAAGGAGCGGAGGAGGCTCGTCCGAAGCGGGGTTTTGGTGGGTGGGTTCGGGATTGCAGTCACAGTTCAGAATAATAGCCCGGGCTGGGTTGCCGCTGATGGACGACCTTGCACTGCTGATAAAGAGCGTGGCATTCTCGGAAGCATGGCATGAACTTCTGAGTCCGGAGCTTGCCCCTTTGTGTCTGGCAGGAAGTTGATTTCCCGATAGGATGTTTTTCGCGCCGCCGGTTCAAAAAGGGAGAATCTCGTGAAAAAGCTGTCGGTGGCGGTCGTGTGCCTGGTGTTCTCTGCCTATGCGCTTGCAACTTCGGTGACGCTCAATTGGACGCAGTCGAATAGTCCGGACATTGTCTGCAATAAAGTTTATTGGGGTCCGGTGTCGGGCGGACCCTACACACACCAGTACAGGACCAAACAGCCGGCAACGACTGCGACCATGCGAGTAGCGCCGAGTGGGACGTGGTATTGCGTGGTGACGGCGATCGACAGCCAGGGAATGGAGAGTACGGTGTCGAATGAAGTGGAAGTGTTGGTGCCGTAGGGAGGTGAGACGGCTGCCGGGCTGCAGAGAAATGCCCACCCTCGGTGGATTCGGAGGGGCGGTCACTTTTTGGCTGGCGCGGGGTGGTCGATGAGCTTACGGACGGATTCGGGCGGAGTGAAGACGGCGGGATCGACATCGTTGAAAGTGATGGACTCGAAGGTCAGGGTTTGGGCGACGGTCCAGTTGCCGTCTTTGGTCTTGACCTTCACGATCTGCCTGGTTGGCGCAAGGACACCGTCGATTTTCTTGTAGTCGGTGAAGATCTCGTGCGTGGGACCGAATTCGGAGTTAAATTCGTAACCCGCGAGCAGGCCGGTTTTGCGATCGTAGAAGTGGTCGTTGGATTTGTCCCAGTTATTGATACCGTGCAGGCGGTAGCAGGGCCGCCCTTCGAAGTCCTCCACGCCGATGGTCTGCATGGATTTGAACCAGGAAAGTTCGTTGAGGGCGTAGTAGAAATCGGCGTCGCGTTTCATGGACTCGCGCTCGTTGCCATCGTAAACGGCTGGGCCGCCGCGCGGGTCGAGGCTCCAGGCGTGGTCGCCATCGAAGCCGTTGAAGACATCTCCGGCAGCGTTGGGCAAGGTGGTTTTTTCGAGGCGACGGTAAGGCGCGGCGGCGTAGTAAACAAAAGCGAGAGTCATGCTGCCGGCGGGCTGCTGGATCTCAGTCGAGCCCTTCATGGTGCTGGAAGTGTGGCGCATGATGGCGTCGCGTCCGCCTAACGCCTGGTCGTAGCGTTCGACGATTTGTTTAGCGGTGGGCAGCGGGGAGTCAGGGGTAGGGGAAGCGAATGCACTCAAAGAAAAAGCGACGAGGACGGTGATGAGGGGGCTAGTGAGCATAATTGTTCCTTGCGCGTGTAAGTGGATCGTAGCGGGGAGTTCGCTCACGCGCATTTTACTCTGTTGCGCAAGATATACGAGCGGTTAGTTTCTTTTGTTCGCAGAAACTCAACATTTGTTGGACAGACTATTTTTTGTCGGTGAGGGCTTCGACTCCGGGGAGTTTTTTGCCTTCGAGGAATTCGAGCGACGCGCCGCCGCCGGTGGAAATATGAGTGATTTTGTCGGCGACGCCGGCGGCGTGGACGGCGGCGACAGAGTCGCCTCCACCAACGATGGAAATTGCGCCGCCGTTGTCGGCTACGGCGTGGGCGATCTTGAAGGTGCCTTTGGCGAAGGGCGAGACTTCGAAAACGCCCATGGGGCCGTTCCAGACGATAGTGCGGGCGGTGGAGATGGCTTCGGAAAATTCTTCTACGGACTTGGGGCCTATGTCGAGGCCCATCATATTGGGGGGAATGGGGTGAGTGGCGTCGATGATGCGGGTTACGGCGTTTAGTTCGATGCGGTCGGCAACGACGTGGTCGAGCGGGAGCAGGAGTTTCACATTGCGCTTCTTGGTGTCTTGGATGATGCGGCGGGCAAGGTCGAGTTTGTCGTCTTCTACGCGGGACTTTCCCACGTCTGCGCCGCAAGCTTTGAGAAAGGTGTAAGCCATGGCGCCGCCAATAATAAGGACGTCGACTTTGGTGAGCAGGTTGTCGATGACGGCGATCTTGTCGCTGACTTTTGCGCCTCCCAGAATGGCGACGAAGGGCTTTTCGGGGTGGTGCATGGTCTTGCCCAGGTATTCCAGCTCTTTTTCCATGAGCAGGCCGGCGGCGGCTTTGTGCAGAAATTTGGTGATGCCGACGGTGGAAGCGTGGGCGCGATGGGCGGTGCCGAAAGCGTCATTGACATAAAACTCAGCCAGCGAGCTTAACTGCTTGGAAAATTTCTCGTCGTTGGCTTCCTCTTCGGGGTGGAAGCGAAGGTTTTCGAGCAGCAGAGTTTGGCCTTTTTCCAGTTTGCCGGCGATCTCTTCGGCCTCCAGGCCGACACATTCGGGGCAGAAGCCTACGTTCTCGCCGCGGGCCAGTTCTTTATCGAGCAACATGCGAAGGCGTTCGGCGACGGGCTTGAGACTGAGCAGGGGATTGGGTTTGCCTTTGGGGCGGCCGAGATGGGAGGCGAGAATGAGGCGCGCGCCGTGACGCAGAGCGTACTCGATGGTGGGGAGAGTTTCACGGATGCGGGTGTCGTCCATGACGCGGCCGTCTTCGAGGGGCACGTTGAAGTCGACACGCATGAAGATGCGATGGTCGCTTAAGGGGAGGTCGCGGATGGAAAGTTTAGGCATTAGTAGTGTCCCACAGGAATAAGGAAGGTCGCCTCGCGCTTATTGCAATCGCGCCTGCGCGCGCTTGCGCGCGGTGGCTCCCCCAGGTCCTTCGTTCGGCAAAGTGCGCCTCTCTCAGGATGACAATGCACGAGGGGATTCATAGGCCTTTCTTGCCGAGGTAGTTGATCAGGTCGCGGACGCGGCAAGAGTATCCCCATTCGTTGTCATACCAGGAAATTACTTTGACACAATTGCCGGCTACGACCAGGGTCATGGGGGCATCGACGATGGAGGAGCGCGAGTCGCCGCGGAAGTCGGCGGAGACCAGTTCGTTCTCTTCGTATCCCAGGTAGCCTTTTAGCGGGCCTTCTTCGCTGGCTTTCTTCAGCGCGGCGTTGACTTCTTCTTTCGTAGTTTTCTTTTCGACAAATACGACCAGGTCGACGACGGAAACGTTGGGCGTCGGCACACGCATGGCGAAGCCATCGAGTTTGCCGGCCATTTCAGGGATGACGAGCTTGAGGGCCTTGGCGGCTCCGGTGGAAGTCGGGATCATATTGATGGCGGCGGCGCGGGCGCGGCGCAGGTCTTTGTGAGGGAAATCGAGGATGACCTGATCGTTGGTGTAGGAATGGATGGTGGTCATGGTGCCGCAGTTAATCTTGAAATTGTCGTTCACGACTTTTGCGATCGGAGCGAGGCAGTTGGTGGTGCAGGAGGCGTTGGAAATGATGTGGTGCTTGGCGGGATCGTAAACCTTTTCGTTCACGCCCAGGACAAGAGTGACATCTTCATTCTTGGCCGGCGCGGAGATGATGACTTTTTTCACGGGGCCGCGCAGGTGCTTTTTGGCGTCGTTGGCGTCGGTGAAGCGGCCGGTGGATTCGAGGATGACTTGAGCGCCGACGGATTCCCACGGCAATTGCGCCGGATCTTTCTCTTTGAAGACTTTGAAGGTCTTGTTGTCGACGGTGATGCTGTCAGCGCCGGCGGAAACATTGTTGTGGAGATTGCCGAGGACGGAATCGTACTTCAGCAAGTGGGCCAGGGTTTTGGGGTCGGTGAGATCGTTGACCGCAACGAACTCGATATTGGGATCGGTGAGCGAGGCGCGCATAACGTTGCGGCCGATGCGTCCAAAACCATTGATGCCAACTTTGATTGCCATTTCGCCTCCAAAATGATGATGAAGTTACGACAGAAAAGAGTCTCGGGCCGGGGACATGAAAATGGTAGCAGGGAATGGGAGGGGCGGCAAATCAGGGGCCGCAGATTTGCGCGGATTTCGCTGATTCAGAGAGAAAGGCGGCCACGGATTTCCGCGGATGGACAGGGATCGAAAAGCTTTTAACCGCAAAGTTCGCAAAGGGAAGTCGCGAAGGGCGCGAAGAAAGCGCCACCGTCCCAAAACGGGCTTAGGAGCTTGTTGAAAATACCCTTCACGCAGCGTGTGGATCATTCTAAGAAGCGCACGCTCAGACAGAGTTTTGTGGTTGGGGCTTCCGATCTGCCCCCGATACGTAGTAGCGATTAACAGTGCCAGAGTGACGGCGATCGAATACCGGCGGACACGGCTGCGCACTCCTTCTTTCGGCGCGCGCCACAGCACAATGCTCACCCAGCGCAGCGGATGATCGGCTGGTATCCGATCTTCCAACGCCACATAACTGAACATCCCCGGTTGCAGTTGCTGATCGTCTCCTCGCATCCCTGCTTCTTATCACGACTCCACTGTGCAATTGCAGTGGTTCTTTAACAACCTTCCGGACAAAGCTTCGACAGGGCTACAGAGCCCAGTGGACTTCAAGAGAAAGTCTGGATTAGCCTAAGCGCTGCCATCCGAACTGCGGACAGGCGAAACCGGAGACGTTTAATGAACCTTTCTGCATACTGGAAACCAATTTTACTTCTGCTTGCCTTCGCTGTTGCTGGGACTGCGTCATCGACAGCAGCCGTGCCGGTTGATACGGCGACGGTCGCCGAAACAATCAAGGCGGACGTCGCTCAACTCGTTGCTGGGATCAATGCCCACGATGCGGTTAAGGCAACCGCGTACGACGCCCCGAATATCGTCTCCATGCAATGCGGCAGTCCCCCAACCGTTGGGGCCGAAACCGACCGAGAAGCCTTCAAGGCGGGCTTTGCCCACGACCCGCTTTGGAAAGTCAGTCTCATCGACGAGACTGTCGATGTTGCGAGCGGTGGAGACCTGGCAGTCTACCGTGGCACATATAACGAAGACCACGGTCATGCCGGCGTGCTGATGACCCATAAGACGATCTTCATGGCGGAGTTCAAACGCCAAAGCGATGGAGGGTGGAGAATGGTCTGGTACAGCGTTTCCAACATGGAACAATCGCATCCGAAGTAGCTGTCGGATGCGACAAATGACTTCTCAGTTTTCTAGGCATCCCTTAATTTAGACGGGAGTTTTTCAACAGCCCCTTAGGAGGAAAAACCGGAGATTTCCAGGTAGATATTTTTCTTGCTCCAAATGGGAAGGCGGGCTAGCCAGTATTTTCGGTGGATGAGGTTGCGGGCGCGGAGCCAGTCTTCGGGAGGGAGGATACGGGCGGAAGCGGAGAATTCGGGTCCGGTTGGTTTGCCACGGAGGGTACAGGGGGCGACACGCACCTGAGGGCGGTTGCGGATGCGCTTGAACTTGCCGGAGTCACTGCGAGTCATGACGTAGAGATTGACGTTGTCTTCGCCGAACCAGACGGGGGTGGGAACCGCAGTGCCTGCCTTGCGAAAGGTGGCGAGCAGGAGATATTGATGCCCCTGGATTTCGGGAGGGACGGGCATGAGGGCATTGTAAAACAAACCCTTAACCACAGAGGTCACAGAGAACACAGAGGGAGACGATGCGCCAAGGATTTACACGGATCAGCGCGGAAACAGATGGCGGGGTTGGTTCCTTGGTGACCACTAACGTTGCCCATGAGCCTCAAGGTGTGTTACACACCAGAGATGCGTAAATGGATGCGCGAGCGCTTGACGCGCCGCAAAAAAGGGACGGAGAAAGGTGCGGGGGAGCCAGCCCCAGCGCCGTTGCAGCCGGCGTTTTACGACAACGAGGTGGTCAGTAAACCTGCCAGGATGGTCGAAGAGCCTGCTGAAGACCAGGGTGAGCCGGAGGCTTCAGAGCCGCCGCCTAGAGAACCTGGCAATGTGGCGGATAACCAACCGGTTCGATCGCGCCCCGGAGATGCCAACGACCCGTTGCGACGTCGCCGACGCCGCGGCCGAGGCGGGCGGGGACGTAGCGGCAGGGCAGGTCAGGCGGGCAGGGCGGCAGAAGGTGCGGCGGTTCCGGCCGAGGCGGCTCCGGTGGCCAGTGCTGCGGGGGCAGGTGTGGCGCCGGTAGCGGCTCCGCGAGCGCCCAAAGGCACGGTAGTTCTGGCGATTGGTCTGCCAGGATCGGGGAAAAGCTCCTGGTTTAAGCGAAATAAGATCACGCCGCTTTCGAGCGATCTGCTACGGGCGTTGTTGTTTGACGATCCCACGGAGCAGCGCTTTCAGGACCTGATCTTTTCCAATCTGCGGTCAATGCTGAAAGCGCGGCTGATTGCGCGGCGCCCGATGAATTATGTGGATGCCACCAACCTTACGCCGCACGAACGGCAGGGCTGGATCAAGCTGGCCAAGGATTACGGGTACGAGGTGCAGGCGGTATTGTTTGATGTGCCGCTGGAGGTGTGCATGGAGCGTAACCGGCGGCGGGACCGGGTGGTTCCCGAAGAAGCCATGCAGCGCATGGCCGGGAAGTTGAAGCCGCCATCGTTTGAGGAAGGGTTTTCGAAGATTACCGTGGTCAGGGTGAAGCAGAAGGAGTAGTAACGTCATTTTTCGAGACGTTGGAAAGTCTTTAACCGCAAAGGACGCAAAGGTTACGCAAAGGACGCGAAGAGATTCTTCGGTAGGGGTAGAGTTTTCATCCTTTCAGATAGGGCAGTAGTTCTTTGAAAGCCGGCGAGCCGGAGGAACGGAGCAGTTCGTAGAGGATCATTTCGGTGGAGGAGATGACGGCTCCGGCGGAGCGCATGCGCTCCAGACCAATTTTCCAATTCCATTCAGTGCGGGAGCTGACGGCGTCGGAAGCGACGTGAACGATATAGCCCTCGCACAGCGCGCCCAGCGCGGTCTGCATCACGCAGATGTGACTTTCCATCCCGCAGAGCAAGACAGTGTTGCGATTCCCAGGCAGGCGTTTGAGTGTGGAGCAGAAGGCGTCGCTGCCGAAGCAGGAGAACATGTGTTTATCGATGGGCTGAGTTTCGGGAAGCAGGGAAGCGATCTCGGGGGTGGTGTTGCCGAGGCCCTTGGCGTATTGCGTGGTCAGGAGTGCAGGAATCTTTAGGATGCCGGCCAGGCGGATAAGGAGCTTGGAGTTCTTCAGCAGGTGGTCTTTCTGGAAGATCGGGGGAAGGAGTTTTTCCTGGATGTCGACCACGATCAGAGCGCAGCGGTCGGCTTCGAGCGAGCGGCGGGCGATTTCGGTGTAGTCGCTGCTGAGGGTGGAAACACTGCCGAGAGTGATGACCATGGGATCTCCCTTCAGTAAATCTTAAACCGCAAAGGGCGCTAAGAACAGCCGCAAAGGACGCTAAGAGAGGCGGGCGGTGGTTGACCCAGGGGGACGCAGCCCCATAAAATCGAAACAGCGGGTGAAATTTGCCGCGTGTGAGTTGCCCCCTCGTTCAACGGCTAGGACACCTGCCTCTGGAGCAGGTTATCGGGGTTCGAATCCCTGGGGGGCAGCCAAAACCACTCCTCCGCCTCCTGGCGTGGAGGCAACAATCTCAAAAAAGAGTTAGGATTGAAATATGCCTCGAGGCCGATCGACGTTTACCAAGCGGAAGAAGGAACAAGCGCGGCAACAAAAGCAGCGCGACAAGGCGGAGCGCCGGGTCCAGCGAAAGCAGGAGAAGCCGGAGGGCGGCGTCGCAGTGGACAGCGACGACGAAATGCGCGAGTTGCGGGAGCACGCCGAAGCCCAAGCGGCGCTGTTCCGCATAGGGGAAGACGAAGATTCCGACGAGTCCTCGACCGAGGACGACAACCAAGACAGCGAGGAGTAGCGGGCGAGGAGTAGCGGGTTGGAGACCTTTGTCTCCTTGCGCGCGGAGGCGGCTCCGGTCTAATGTTCCTATGTCTATCGGTTTGATAGACTATGCAAGGAGCAAGACTATGAATCATGCAGCCTCCCCTATGGAGCGCCATTTGTGTCCCGACTGCCGCAGTGAGGAAACCCAAGGGCAGGACAAGTTTGGATTTCCCATGCCTTGCGCCGGGTGTCTGGTAGCGCGCCTGGTGAAGGCGTTTCGTGCGGATATGGAGGATGAGGCGGTGCTGGGACGCAGGCCGGAGCCGGAGTGGTCGAGACAGTGGGTGTGAAAGGCTGTGGGGCCGGGTCCCAGCTTCGCGCAAAATGCGTGCCAGGTTGGGGCGTCAAGAGTTGTTACGGGATCACCTGGAACGGCACGTTGCTGGAAAGCGTGCCGCTGGGCGTGGTCACGGTGACGTAGCCGGTGGTTGCACCGGCTGGCACATGAGTCAAAATGAGTGTAGGGGAAGTTACCCTGAACTTAGTCGAAGTACCGCCAAACGTTACCTTCCTAGCCCCAGTCAGATTAGTCCCGAGAATTCCGACCTCCGCTCCCACCCTGCCACCAGCGGGGAGAAATGTCACGAACGGGCCGAGCCCAGTAGCTAGACTGAAGACGGTACCGCAGCCATAGGTCGGGCAAATATCGTTGCTGCCGCCATAGGTTGTTGTCCCGTAGAAGTTCCCATCGGTGGCTTGGAGCAGCCCTCCCTGAGGAGTGGCCCCGTCGGTGCTTGCGAAGCTATGCAGTGTCGTTAGCACGCCCTCTGGAGTGATTTCGAAGACCGTGCCGCATCCCATGTTGCAGCTGTCATTGCTACCACCACGTACCGTAGTCCCATAAAGATTTTCGTCGGTGGCTTGAACGAGCCCCGCGCTAGACTGCATCCCGTCCGTGCAATTCGGATGAGAACAGAAGCTGTAAAGCGTTGTCAGCATGCCCCTCGCTGCCAATTGGAAAACCGTGCCACACCCGGTCCCGGTCTCGATGCAGTTCGCTCCGCCCCGGTATGTGGTTCCATACAAATTCCCGTCCACCCCTTCCACCAGTCCTGCAGAAGGGTTGGCGCCATCAGTGCAATTAGGCTGACTGCAAAAGACGTAAAGCGGGAGTAGTCCACGCCCTCGGGAGACCTCGAATATAGTGCCAGATTCAAAGCCACCCTCGAAAGCCGTCCCGTAAAATTTACCGTTCGTGGCTTGCAGCAGTCCAGCGACCGGGTCCGAGCCATTTTGCATATTAAAGTTGCCGATAGTGGTTAGCTTTCCCATGGAAGTAATCTGGAAGACCGTGCCTGCTCCATCTGTCCCGCCGGCCCACGTTGTCCCGTAGAAGTTTCCGTCGGTTCCCTGAATTAGCGCGGCTTCCGGGTAACCCCCATCCGCGCAATTGGCCTGGGTGCAAAAGCTATAAAGCGATGTGAACGTGCCGTCGAGGGTCATTTTGAAGACGGTTCCGCCCCTAAATTGTCCGCCGCCGCTGGTAGTCCCGTAGAGGTTGCCGTCTGTACCTTGGATCAGTCCGGCGTAAGGGTTGATTCCGTCCGCACAACCTGCTTGAGCGCAAAAACTGTATAGGCTCGTGAGAGCACCGCTAGTGGTAATCCTGAAAATTGTGCCACACCCACCTATGCACGCTAGACTACCACCGCTGACCGTTGTGCCGTACAAGTTCCCGTCGATGCCCTGAACGAGGGACAGAGACGACGGATTAGCGCCGTTCGTAAAATCAAACGTCGCCAGACTGGTAAACGTCTGCGCCCGTGCGACAATCGTGATCGCCGCGCAGAGCAGAAAGATGGCACAGGCTGTTTTTAATGCGCTAAGGTTTGTCATCGAGAGAACTCCGTGGTACGAGATCCGCGACTCGCGGCTTACACGCGCGAGAAAATCGGGGCCTGCCCGGCTGTGATGGGGGAGGTGCGAACGGCCAAGCAGAAGGATTATCCTCGCTGCGTGGCGGGAGGTCAATGGCGGGGTTGGACGCAGCGAAATTGTGCGCGGTTCGCGCAGCGGCTAAAGCCGGAATGGATGTGCGGCTCACGGCACGGCTAAAGCCGTGCCCTTCCCCGGTACTCCCGACGGTGTGGGAGTGGGCCCGCGATCCCAGGTTTCGAAAGCCGCGGAAGGCTGCGATCAGTGGGGCTGAGCCGAATCGGGCGCGGAATGGGGGTTGTTCAAGTGCATTTTGGAAAGCCAGGAGTGCGGGCCCTGATAGATGAATTCCAGGCCGACGTTTTCGGCGGCATAACCGATCAAGCTGTAGTTGCCGAGGCGGAAAGCATCGCGGGCATCGTAGCGGTCGGGATACCAGGCGTAGACACCCGCCATGGTGCCGGCATAGGGAGCGACCAGGTCGGGGAAAGAAAAGACATAATGGCCATCATCGCCGCGGCGCGCGGCAAAAGTGGAAATGAGAGCGTGACCCAGGCGCGGGAAGAATCCCGTGCACTCACAGCGGTAGTACAAGGTATCTTCGCGGAAGGCGGCCGCGAGGGCATAACGGGTGGAGGTGCTGATGGCCAAGATGCCGAAGTTGGAGCCGAAACGCTTGCCGAAACCCTCGCCGCCTTGTTGCCATTCGGGCGGGGCGTTGTCCGCCTGATTAATGCCGGCAGCGATGGCAGCGCCGACGATGGGATAGGGGCCGAAAGCGTCGAAAAGGTAGTTGTGGAACTTGATGGCCGCCGTGGGCTTGGTGTAGGTGGAAGCCGGCTGCGGCGTGGCGGGTGGGACGGCCGCGCTGGAGGAGTTGCCAGAACCTGCTGAGGATTGCGCCGTGGCCAATGGCAGGACGGTCAGAACCGCAAGTGTCAGCAACAGCATAAGTCCGCGCATCTTCATGTTCAGTTTCTCCCCTATCGCGTTCCGCTTTTCAAATCGCCAGTCATCATACGCTAAGTTGGGCAAAACTTGGCAGAAATCTCATTTGGGAAACCCCGCGAGCGACGGTAAAAAGGAAAGGGCTGTCGTGAGGGTCGAATGTAAAGTTCACACTAACCCATGACAGCCCGCCTTCGCGTTGGGGTTTCTATTTCGCGAGAATACCGGGCGAGGGCTGGAGAGACTGGTCAATTTTGAACACTTTTGTGAGGAGAATGGCGGTGGGGAGCCGCAGGGTGCGTATCTTAGGGATTGGACTCGGGGGATGGGGGCCGGGATCGTTTCTGCTGATGACGTGAACGGCAATGCAATCGCCCTCGGTGAAAGGCTCGGAAACGATTTCGAGATGCTCGCCGTACATTTCGATATGTTTGGAGGCGGTGAAGCCGAGGTCCTTGATCCGGGCACAGTTCTCGGAGGGGGAACGGGCGGGAACCGGGCTCCCGGTCCCCGCGATTACTTCCAGTGCGGTTTGTGGCATGGTGCTCCCTGGGTGTTGGATGAAGCAGTGTCGATGCGTGCGTTATTGCCCGATGGCCTTTTCGACCCGGGCGACGATTTTTTGAACTTTGCCGGCGTGCTTTTCCGCGCTGCCTGAAATTTCCAGGTTGGGGTCGGTGACGGCCTCTCCGACCGCTTCCTTGATTGCTCCTTTTACCTGGTGGAGTGTGCCTTCAATCTTGTCATTGGTGCTTGGCTTCATCATATTTTTCTCTTTTCTTGCGGATGATTTTACTGTTCTTCAGACGGTCAGCGGGCAAGGTTCGTGGTCGCACTGGCAGGCGATCTCGACTTCGTTGGATCCAGCTTCCTTGCAGGGTTGACCGCAGTATTGGTCGCCGGGTTGCGCCATGCAACGGCATGGCAGGTGCGCACATTTATTCTGTTCGTTGGGTGTCATCGTTGTTCTTCCTTTCGAATGTTGTTTGTTGAGTATTACGGCGAAGCGCTGCTTTCACCGTGAGGGGCGCAGTCCCGGGTTCGGGTTCTACGCCACTTCTTTGCTTTCCAAAGTCACGGGGATCTGCACCAATTCCTCAAAGAGGGAGCGGTAGTGAATCATGGCTCTCCTGAGATCCTCGGTGGTAGGTGCGTCTTTGCCAACCCGCAAAGCAATCTCATGGGCGGAGCGGTAGTTTTCAACCACGCGGGGATGGTCGACAGAAATGTCGGCGGCACGCTGATCGAAATCGGAGACGGGATAGCCACGGGTCTTCATCACAGAAGACACCAGGTCATCGGCCTCCGTGACTGCGCCTTTTGGCGAGTCCACAAAACGAGACTGGACAGACTCCCAGCGTTTTGAGAAGCGTTCATGTTCCGCCGGATCAAGATCACGAAGATTGAGCTTTTCAACCCGTTTCTCGCGATCGGTTAACTTGGCTTCTGCTTTTCGTTCTGAGCCATGCGTCCGCAAGGCGCGCTCGTACTCGGGGCCGAATTTTTGGCGCAGGTCTGCGGTCGTGCGCCTGCGTTTTCTCACGTACAGGGAAACCAGCACGGCGATGACGAGAACCACCGCAGCGGCGAGCCAGATCAGCCTGGGATCCATCAGATTCAGATTCATTTGGAAACCTCCCTATCCACAAACCAAGTTGTTCACGAAGTTCCCTGGGCGGTCAGAACCTGGTGAGTGGCCAGTATCAAGCGCTCGGGTTGGAAAAACTGGTCAGAATTGATCGTCTTGCAAACTCCCTCGGGAAGTGAGCGGTTCTGCACAGCCATGCGGAAGCAAATGAGCGAACCTTGCGGCTGTCTCCGCAGAAGTTGGTCTTCTCCCGGATTCAATCTAGAGATCATCAAAGGAAAAACATGAAAACGCTTAAGTTGTTCTTTGCCTTGCTCACGCTGCTGGCCATTGGGGCCACATTGGGATGCTCCGGGGCCTCGGCAAAATCGCCGGATGTTTCTGACAACATCCGTAACTCGCTCGATCAAGCAGGCTTCAAAAACGTTTCTGTCCATGAGGATCGGGACAAGGGCATAGTGACCCTTGGCGGCAACGTGACGGGTGAGAACGACAAGTCGCAGGCAGAATCGCTTGCCAAGTCCCTGGCGGGAGCCCAGGTGGTAGCGAATGAGATAGCAGTAGTTCCGGTGGGGGTAGAAACCGATGCCAAAGCCGTGAACTCCGATCTGGACAAGGGGATCACGGAGAACCTGGACGCCGCGCTGATCCAGAACAAGATGCACGACAGCGTGCAGTACGAAGTGAAAAGCGGGGTAGTCACCCTGAGCGGAGAAGTGAACTCGCAGCTTAAGCGCGACAATGCCGCGACCGTGGCCGCGAATGTCCCCAACGTGAAGCAAGTGGTGAATGATCTGCAGGTCAAGGATCAGAAGGCCACTTCATCGCAATAGGGTTGCGGAGCGACCGCGCGGGGAGTGAGCCGTATTCTGGCTCGTTCTTCCGCGAGGTGGTGAGGTTTCTGGTGAAAGACAGCCAAGGATAAGCCGAGAGGGAGATGTTATGTCGTTTGGACTTTATGCGATTGGGTTCGCAATTATGATCGGCGGGTTGATGTACGGGGCGCACCTGATGCACATGCCAGCGCACTGGATTGCGGTGGGCGCCATCGTCCTTCTAGGAGTCGGGATTCTGACCGGGGTAAAGGCGACGCGCCAGAAAGATCCGGTGAGTTAACAATAGTGCAGCCGCCGCAACACCGAACATCGTCATCAAAACAGACGATGCGTCCGGCACGGCGAAGGCAAAAGCCGAACAATGGGCCGAACAATAGAGCGGTGCGCCTGCACCATTTTCATGTGGTCAGCGGGCAAGGTTTATGGCCGCACTGGCAGGCAATCTCCACGTCCTCGGATCCGGCTTCTTTGCAGACCTGGCCGCAGTATTTTTCGTCAGGTTTCACCATGCAACGGCATGGCAGGTGCGCACACTTCTTCTGGTCGTTGGGGGTCATGATTCATTCTCCTTTTCCAGTTTTCAACTGTTGTATCAGAGTCAACCTTCGTAGCCTCTCACAGGCCCGCCAATACTGAGATGCCGTGAACTTCGGCAATGGCACGAAAAAACGCACGGTATTCATAGTTTGGTCAGGAAGTCAACGATCTCGGGCTGGCTCCAGTCGACGGCGCCGATGAACTTGCGGCGCACGATTCCCTTGCGATCGATGATGTAGGTTTCGGGGTACTTGAATGTGCCGTAGAGATCGCTGCTCTTGTGGGAGGGATCGCGGACGGTGAGGAAGTCGATCTTATAGTTGGTGAGGAAACGGTGATAGGCGTCGCTGTCGACGTCGATACTGACGCCCACGACGGTGACGCCTTTCTCCTTGAGCCGTTGCTGGAGTTGGACGAGGGAAGGCATTTCCTCGACGCAGGGGGCACACCAGGTCGCCCAGAAATTCAAGACCAGAATCTTGCCCTGAAAGTCGCGAAGGTCAACTTTGCGGTCGGAATCCTGCACGATGAATTCGGGGGCGGCGGACCCGATGTGAGGCGGACGTGAGCCGCCGTAGCAGCCGGTGAAGAAAAGGGCGAAGACGAGAAGAACGGAGGCGCGTCGCACACAGTTATAATAACGAATTCGGTGAATGACGACGTCTGATTCAGTGGCGGAGCGGCCAGCAGTGTCGGTAATTGTGCCGGCGCGGAATGAAGAAGAGTGTCTGAGGGCGTGTTTAGGTTCGTTGGTGGGGCAAGCCGGGGTCGGTTTTGAGGTTGTGGTTGTGGATGACGGATCGACGGACCGGACGCGGGAGATTGCGGAGAGTTTCGCGGGAGTGCAGGTGGTGGATGCGGGGCCGCTGCCAGCGGGGTGGAGCGGAAAAAATAACGCGCTAACGGCGGGAGTGCGGCACGCGAAGGGTGAGTGGCTGCTGTTTACGGATGCGGACACGGTGCATCGTCCGGGATCGCTGGCGAGGGCGATGGCCGAGGCACGGGCGCAGGGAGCGGCGTTGCTGTCGTACTCTCCGGAACAGGAAGTGCATGGGTTCTGGGAGCGGGCGGTGATGCCGGTGATTTTTGCCGAGCTGGCGGGGAGGTATCGGCCGGCAGAGGTGAGCGATCCGCGGTCGGCGGTGGCGAATGGGCAGTATTTGCTGATTTCACGCGAGGCGTATGACGCAGTGGGTGGTCACGCGGCGATTGCGGGGGATTTGCTGGAAGATGTGGCGCTGGCACGGGCGGTGAAACGGTCGGGGCGGAAGATTTTCTTTCGCTATGGCGGAGAAGCGGTGCGGACGCGCATGTATCGCAGCTTTTCGCAGTTGCGAGAAGGTTGGACTAAGAATTTGGCGCTGCTGTTTCCTTCGCCTTTGAGATTGGCGATGGTGCGGTTGATGGAATTTGGGTTGATTGTGGGGAGTGGGGTGTTGGCCGGCAGGTTGGGTGCGAAGGATCGGACAGCTGCGGCAATTGCGGTGGGTCTGGTGTGCGCGATTCTGTATGGATTGTTCTTGAAGCGAATTCTGAAGGCGCATTTTTCGTGGATTTCGGATGTTTTGGCGGTGGTTGGGTTGCCGCTGTTTTCGTATTTGCTGGTGAGGTCGAAAGTTGCTCATCGCGAGGGTATGGTTAGTTGGAAGGGAAGAGAGTATGGAGCGCAGGGCGAGGCAATCCCGAGCGACAGGACGAAGGCGGTGGGACATGTTCGTGTTTAGTCGGGCGGTCGAGAGAAGCGGAAGCTTTAACCACAGAGGGCACAGAGGATCACAGGGGAACGAATACCGGTTCACAGTTCGTGCGGGGATCAATTTTAAGGGGAAACTGTGGTCTACCTAACACGCAAAGCTGAGTTCGCGGCGTCGCATTATTATCACAATCCTGCGTTGAGCGCGGAGGAGAACCGGCGTCTGTTCGGCAAATGCAATAATCCCAACGGGCACGGGCACAACTACACTTTGGAAGTTACGGTGAAGGGTGCGGTCGATCCGCGGTCGGGGTTTGTGATTGATTTGAAGGAATTGAAAGACACGATGAATCGCGAAGTGTTGGAGGCGATGGATCATCGTTTCCTTAATAAAGAAGTGCCAGAGTTTGCGACGCGCATTCCGACTACAGAAAATCTGGCGATTGCCATCTGGCAGCGGCTGGCGCCGAAGTTGAAACAAGCCCAGTTGCACCGAGTGCGGGTGCATGAGACGGCGGATTTGTTTGTGGATTTCTATGGGGAAGCATGAAAGCGCATCTGACCAGGCGGTACAAGTTTTCGGCGTCGCACCGATTACATAGCGATGCCATGTCGGAGGCGGAAAATGCCGCTACCTATGGCAAGTGCAATAATCCGCATGGACACGGGCACAATTATGCTCTGGAGGTTACGGTCAGCGGGCAGGTGGATGAGAACGGGATGGTTTGCAATCTGGTGGATCTGGACGGGTTTGTGGAGCGGGAGATCCTGGAGCGGTTTGACTTGCAGAATTTGAACACTTTGCCGGAATTCGCGGAGACGGTTCCCACTACCGAGAATCTGTCGATTGCAGTTTACGATATTTTGCAGCGTGGGTTCCGGATGGCTCATCTGGAAAGAGTGCGATTTGAAGAGACTTTGATGAATTCGTTTGAATACGCGGGAGAAGAGCAAAAGCTCTAACCACAGAGGGCACAGAGGTTCACAGGGGAATGGAAAACCAGTTGTCAGTTCGCGGTTCTCAGTTCTCAGTTGAGCGAGGTCATGAGTGAAGACGCCAATTGAAATACCAACTTTGACTAGCGCGAGTTTTGAAGAGTTGGTGCGGGAGATGCTGGTGCGGTTGGGAGAAGACCCTACGCGCGAAGGTTTGACGCGCACGCCGGAGCGGGTGCATCGGGCGTATGAACATCTGATGAAGGGGTACAAAGAAGATCCTGAGGCGATGCTGAAGAAGGCGCTGTTTACGGTTACCTATGACCAGATGGTGATCGTGAAAGATGTAGAGATGTTCAGCCTATGCGAGCATCACATGCTACCGTTTTTTGGGAAGGTGCATGTGGCCTATATTCCGAATGGGAAAGTGATCGGGCTGAGCAAGATTCCGCGGTTGGTGGATATATTTTCGCGGCGGTTGCAGATCCAGGAGCGGCTGACCACGCAGATTGCGGAGACCATCCAGAAGGCAATTGAGCCGCAGGGAGTGGGCGTGGTGATCGAAGCCCGACATCTGTGCATGATGATGCGCGGAGTGGAGAAGCAGCATTCGGCGGCGGTGACTTCGTCAATGCTGGGTTGCTTCCGGGATGAGCAGGAAACGCGGACGGAATTTTTGTCGTTGATTCATAACCGGGCGAACGGGGTGTAGGAAGCCTCAGCGGCTAAAGCCCGGATCGCCTCCGCCGCCATCATCTTTAAAACGCATCCACTCCGGTTACACTCTGCCCGATGATTAAGGTGTGGATGTCGTGAGTGCCTTCGTAGGTCTTCACGGATTCCAAGTTCATCATGTGGCGCATGAGCGGGTATTCGTCGGCGACGCCGTTGGCGCCGAGGATATCGCGGGATTTGCGAGCGCATTCGAGGGCCATCCAGACGTTGTTGCGCTTGGCCATGGAGATGTGCTGAGCGCCGGCTTTGTCTTTATCTTTGAGGCGGCCGACCTGGAGGACCAGCAACTGGCCCTTGGTGATTTCGTTAATCATCCAGGTTAGCTTTTCTTGTACAAGTTGATGAGAAGCAATGGGTTTATCGTGGAACTGTTTGCGCAGGATGGAATACTGCAAAGCGCAATCGTAGCAGGACATGGCCGCGCCTAAGGCTCCCCAGGCGATGCCGTAACGGGCTTGATTGAGACACATGAGCGGAGACTTGAGGCCGCCGCTTTTTGGCAGGAGATTGGACTCGGGGATGTGAACGTCTTGCATCGACAAGCCCGACGTCACCGAGGCGCGCAGGGACCATTTGCCGTGGATGTCTTCGGCTTTGAAGCCGGGGCGATCGGTTTCGACCAGGAAGCCGCGAATCTTGTTGTCTTCGTCTTCGACTTTGGCCCAGATGACGGCGACGTTGGCGATGGTGCCGGAAGTGATCCACATTTTTTCGCCGTTGAGCACGTACTCTTTGCCGACCTTGCGGGCGCGGGTGCGCATGCCACCGGGATTGGAGCCGAAGTCTGGCTCGGTGAGGCCGAAGCAGCCGAGCTTTTCACCGCTTTGCAGGGCGGGGAGCCAGGTTTGTTTCTGCTCGTCGCTGCCGAAAGCGTAAATCGGGTACATGACCAGGGCGGATTGGACGCTGACGAAGGAACGCACGCCGGAGTCGCCGCGTTCCATTTCCTGCATGACCAGGCCGTATTCCACGTTGGACATCCCGGCGCAGCCGTAGCCCTTGAGGCTCGCGCCGAAGAAGCCGAGGTCGGCCATGGGCTTGACCAGTTCGCGGGGGAAACGGCCGGCGCGGTTGCACTCTTCGATGATGGGGATGAGGTTGTCTTCGATGAATTTGCGCGAAGTATCACGGACCAGGAGTTCGTCGTCGGTGAGGAGAGCGTCAAAGCCGATGAAGTCAACGCCGCGGAATTTGAGGGACATGGGATTCTCTTTTCTGCTTGCGAATGCGCTCGGAACGATTAGGAAGAAAGGAACTTACCACGCTAACAAAGGGGCGTGGGGAGGTCAAACGAGGAGGCTGGCAAATCTTAAGGGTTTTACCACAGAGGACACAGAGGATCACAGAGGTGCTCCGGGGTTGGTTTTTACAATCTTTTTGCAAATTGCTGGGCGGTGGGGGTAAGGTGGGGCATCTAAACTGTTTATGAAGGTGCGAGTGCTGAAAGCGATACTGTTGGCGGGATTGCTGGTTTGCTGGCTCGGGACCGCGATGGCGGCGGAGCCGCCGGCAATTCTGGTCACACTCGACAGCGGATTTCGTTTCCTTTATGACCTGGACTTCGAGCATGCGCACCAGGCATTTGCCGCGTGGCTACAGCAATACCCGGATAATCCGATGGGACCGGCTTGTGAGGCGGCGGCGTTGTTGTTTTCGGAGTTCAATCGGCTGGGAGTGTTGGAGTCGCAGTTCTACCAGGATGACAAAGCATTCGATGGGCGCCGGCAATTCACTCCTGATCCGGCGCTGCGTGACCGCTTCAGTGCGGCACTCGATCAGGCTGAGAAATGGGCTGGGGCGCGGTTGGGCAAAGACGGGAAGGATCGCGATGCTTTGTTTGCCATGACGATGGCTGCCGGGCTGCGGGCGGACTATGCGGCGTTGATCGAGAAGCGCAACCTGGCATCGTTGCGTTTCACCCGGCAGGCGACGGGCTGGGCGCAGCAGTTGCTGGCGGTGGATCCGAACTGCTATGACGCGCATCTGGCGACGGGCGTGAGCCAATACATTGTGGGCAGCATGGCGGCGCCGGTGCGGTGGCTGGTGCGCTTGGGAGGAGTGTCAGGAGACAAGCAGGCTGGCATTCGAGAGTTGCAAGTGACCGCCGACCGCGGCCAATATCTGGCGCCGTTCGCGCGAATTCTGCTGGCGATTGCGTACGTGCGCGAGAGAGACAAGCCGCGGGCGCGAGAACTTCTGGTGGCTTTGCAGAATGATTTTCCGCAGAATCCGCTGTTCGCCCGCGAAATCGGCCGGCTGGATGGTCAGCGCTGAAAACAGGCGCAGACCTTGAAGACCTTCACCACAGAGACACAGAGTCACTGAGAGAACCGAAAGCTGGGCCAGGGATTCGCACGGACTGAATCAAAATATTTCACCCTCAATCAGAGCACGGGCGATTTACTAGAAATTCACCGAGTTGTAACCATCCTGTAACATTCCCGCCGTAAAAACGAACGTACTAACAAATCATCCTGGAGGAATCGCCGCGTGCTACGTCGAATTGCATTGTTGTGTCTGGCTCTGGCGGTACCCGCTGGTGCGCAGACCACATTGAATGGGGCGGGTGCAACTTTCCCCTATCCGATGTACTCGAAGTGGTTCAGCGAGTATCACAAGGCCCATCCCGATATTCAGATCAACTATCAATCGATCGGCAGCGGCGGAGGCATCCGCCAAGTGCTGGCGGGGACGGTGGATTTCGGCGCCAGCGACGGGCCCATGACGGACGAGCAACTGTCGCAGGCGAAGACCAAAATCCTGCACGTTCCCACGGTTCTGGGAGCGAATGTTCCGGCCTATAACATTCCAGGAGTTACCGCAGAGTTGAAATTTACGCCGGAAGCCCTCGCCGGCATTTTTCTGGGCAGGATCAATTCCTGGAACGATCCCGCGATCGCGACGGCAAACCCCGGTGTGAACCTGCCCAACCAGGCGATTATTGTGATCCATCGCTCCGATGGCAGTGGCACTACCTACATCTGGACCGACTACCTGTCGAAGGTGAGTCCAGAGTGGCAAAGTCAGGTGGGCAAAGGCACGTCCGTGAAATGGCCGGTCGGTCTTGGGGGTAAGGGGAATGAAGGGGTTGCCGGGATGATCCGGCAGATGCAAGGCTCCATTGGCTACATCGAATTGATTTATGCCATCGAAAACAAGATTTCCTATGGGATCGTCAAGAACGCGGCGGGAAGTTATGTGAAGGCCAGCCTGGCGAGTGTGACGGCCGCCGCGGCTTCGGTCAAGAGTATGCCGGCGGATTTCCGAGTCTCGATCACCAACGCCCCGGGCAAGGACGCCTATCCGATTTCCAGCTTTACCTGGTTGCTGATTCCCGCGCAATCCAAAGATTCCCAGAAAGGGAAGATCCTGGCGGATTTTTTAGCTTGGATGGTGGCGGATGGGCAGAAGATGACCGCAGAATTAGCTTATGCGCCACTGCCGGAATCGGTGGCGACGAAGGTGAAGGCCGAGATCAAGCAGGTGCGGTAGTCAGAGTTAAATCCATGTAAGGCAGTGGTCGCCTCCGTCTCGAGGCAAAGGAGAGAAGATGAGGTTCGTTCTCAGGTGGTGCGTAGTTCTGCTTTTGGCAGCTAGCTCGCTGGCGCAGACCGCCCCGGCGAAGAAAAAAACAACAACCAAGACAGGGCAGGTCACGGCGCAAGACGTACAGGAATTGAAAAATGCCCTGGCTGCACAACAACAACAGATCCGCGAACTGAAGGCTGAGATGCAGAGGCGGGATGCGGCGCTGTCGCAGGCGCAGCAGCAAATGCAGGATGCGCAGGCGGCAGCGGCTGCGGCCCAGGCCAAGGCGGACCAAGCGGCGCAGCAAGCCAGCCAACAGCAGCAGGCGGTGTCGGACCTGAAAACCGACGTCTCGGACATCAAGCAAAACGCCACCAATGCGGCGCTGAGTTTGCAAGAAACGCAGAAGAACATTCAATCCAGCCTGGAGAGCCCGGTGGCGCTGCACTACAAAGGGATCACCATTACGCCCGTGGGTTTTCTGGCGGCAGAAACGGTGTGGCGCGAGCATGGCCTGGGTGGGGACATCAATACCCAGTTCAATGCGATTCCGTTCGACGGAGCGGCGCAGAGCCATATCAGCGAATTCTTCGGGTCCGGACGGCAGTCGCGCATCGGGTTCCTGGCGGAAGGAGCTCTGAGTAATTTCACCATGCGAGGCTATGTAGAAGCGGACTTTCTGGGCACCGGCGTTACCTCGAATAACAACCAGAGTAACAGCTATGTGCTGCGTCAACGCCAGGCGTGGGGTCAGGCCTCCCTGAACAGCGGGTGGACGTTCACCGGCGGCCAGATGTGGAGTCTGGTAACGGAAACCAGGAAAGGCTTAGACAACCGCACCGAAGCACTGCCCATGACGATTGATCCGGATTACAACATCGGTTTCAGCTGGACCCGGCAGTACGGGTTCCGCGTGACTAAGAAGCTGGGCGACAAGGTGTGGGTGGGCGGGTCGGTTGAAAACGGCCAGATCATACTGGGCGGCCACGGCGCGAGCAATAACTTCATAATTGGTCAGCAGGGCGCCGGCGGGGAACTTTACAACGGCACGACCAACTACTCTTACAACGCGACTCCGGATTTCATCGGCAAAATTGCGTTTGAGCCGGGATTCGGACACTACGAAGTGTTCGGAATACTCCGCGACTTCCGTGACCGGATTTATCCTGGAGCGACGCTCGCCAAGCCTTCCGCAGCGGGAGCCTTCAACAATAACGCGGTGGGTGGCGGCGCGGGAGCCAATGCCCGGTGGACCATCGCCAAGAAGTACGACGTGGGGATCCACTTCCTGGGTGGTTCAGGGGTGGGGCGCTACGGTTCGTCGCAGCTTCCCGACCTGGTCGCAAGCCCCGGCGGATTGCTGACGCCGGTTACGAATTTTCAGGCCTTGGGGACGCTGGAATATCACGTCAAGAAATTGGACGTGTACGCCAACTATGGCGCCGAGTATGAGGACAGAGTCACGTTCCCCGGTAGCACAAAAGTTGGCTACGGGTTAACCGGGTTCAACAACTCGGGTTGCGATTCAGAAACCGTGCCCGCGGGGACTTCCACCAGCGTGGTCACTCCACCTGCAACTCCGGGAGGGGCGACTGGAACCAGTAGCATTCCGACACCGGGCTCACTCGGAACTCCGCTTACCGGCGGGTATAACCCCGGCGGGCTGAAAAACTGCAACGGCGATACCCGGGTCATTATGGAAGGCACCATTGGGTTTTGGTATCGCTTCTACAAGGGGCCGAAGGGGACGCTGCAATGGGGTCCGCAGTATTCCTATATTGACCGCAACATTTGGGCAGGCGTGGGCGGGAGTCCGAACGCGACGGAGAATATGATCTTCACATCGTTCCGATACTACCTGCCTTAAGGGTCGTTCGCGGCCCGGAAAAGAGTACGACATGAGCGCCAGCCGGGTGGTTGGCGCTCATTTTTGTTAGGCGGTAGAATGGGTACCGGATGAGACTAGTGAAGGCCACATGCGTGATGCTGGCGACGGTCCTGTTTCTGGGGGCGGCGGCGAAGAAGCAGTATGCCGACGGTACCATCGTAGATGTGCAAGAGAAAACGACAACCCGGGTCTTGTACTATCAGGTGGACACGCCGATCACACAGAATGATCCGTATTACGAAATCTCAGTGCAGATCAAAAATACGGTGTATTTTGGGCGCTACACCCCGATGCACTCCAGCGACACGTTGCCGGAGGATTGGACTGTAGGTTCGACGGTCCAAGCCAGGATCGACGGGCACCATTTAGTGCTGAAGCGGCCGGGCGGGACGGAGATGAGCTTTGCGTTCACCAAGCGCCCGGTGGTGAAACCGGAGCCGAGCGTTTCAGCACCCGCGCCGGCCAGTAAGTAAGGGCACAAATCGCAGATACCTCCTCGTTGATTCACTTGGAATATGGCACGTGCCTCGCTCGACAACTCGGCCAACTACATAAACCGGGAAGCTTCCTGGCTGGCATTCAACCGGCGGGTGCTGGAAGAGGCGGAGGATGGCGGCAATCCCGTGCTGGAGCGCATGAAATTTCTTGCCATCACTGCCAGCAATCTTGATGAATTCTTCGAAGTGCGAGTGGCGGGACTGGTGCAGCAAATCGAGGACGGGCACACCGAGGCCGGACCGGACGGATTGACCCTGCTGGAGGAACGCGAAGTAGTCTCGGGGGTGTGCCACGCGCTGGTGGACGATCAGTACCGCTGTTGGAATGAGCAACTACGCCCGTTACTGGCGGAGAACGGAATTCGCGTACTGAGCCTGCATGAACTGGACGCCCGGGCGCGGGAGTTCGTCGACCAATACTGTGAGCGCGAACTGGATCTTCTGCTGACGCCGGTGACGGTTGATCCGGCGCATCCTTTTCCCCGGGTGATCAACAAGGCGCTGTGCGTGGCGTTTCTGCTGCGGCGCCGACGGCGGGCTTCGATGACCTACACCGGGGTGGTGACGGTGCCGCGGGCCCTGCCGCGGTTGGTTCGCCTGCCTTCGGAACACACGGCGGATTTCATCTTCCTGGCAGATCTGGTGGCGCACCACGCCTCGCGTATGTATCACGGGTATGACATCGTGTCGGCGGCAGCGTTTCGGGTCACGCGCAACAGCAATCTTTATCTGGCGGAGGAGGAATCGCGCAATCTGCTGGAGTCGGTACGGACGGAGCTGCATAACCGGCGCAAGGGAGATGCGGTGCGGCTGGAGATTGAGTCCGATGCTGATCCGGAGATCATCGAGCGTTTGCGCACCAATTTCGAGCTGGAGTCCTGGCAGGTGTTCCCGGTGAACGGGCCGGTGAATTTGTCGCGGCTGTTCAACATCTATGAGCAGACCGAACATCCGGAACTGAAGTTCAAGCCGTTCAATCCGCGCGAACTGCGACTCACGGCCAAGTCGGCGGACCTTTTCGAGGAACTACGGCGGCACGATGTGCTGCTGCACCATCCTTTTGACTCCTACGACGCGGTGGTGTCGTTTATTGAAGCGGCGGCCGAGGACCCGCGCGTGGTTTCGATCAAACAGACGCTTTACCGCACCAGCGAGCACTCGCTGATTGTGCCGGCCTTGATGTCAGCTGCTGCCAAGAAGGAAGTGACGGCGGTGGTGGAATTGAAGGCGCGCTTCGACGAGGCCTCGAACATCCGCTGGGCCAGGGACCTGGAAGATGCGGGAGTGCAGGTGTTTCATGGGCTGGTAGGGTTGAAGACCCACTGCAAATTGTCGCTGCTGGTGCGTCATGATCCGGATGGCGTGACGCGGCGTTACGCGCATCTGGGATCGGGGAATTACAACACCACGACGGCGCGGATCTACACCGATTTGAGCCTGTTGACGGCTGATCCGCAGATCACCGCGGCGGTGCACGACGTGTTCAGTTTTCTAACTGCTTACGCCGAACATCCCAACTATGATCCGCTGCTGGTGGCGCCGTTGAACCTTGCTGAGCACTTTTTGGCGCTGCTTGCGCGCGAGGCGGAACATGCGCGTCATGGGAGGCCGGCGCGCATCATCGCAAAAATGAACGCGCTGCTGGACAAGAACATCATCACGGCACTGTACGAGGCGTCGCAGGCAGGGGTGAGGATTGACCTGGTGGTGCGCGGGATTTGTGCGCTGCGTCCGGAAGTGCGCGGAGTGAGCGACCATATTCGAGTGCGCAGCATTGTAGGACGCTTTCTGGAACACAGCCGGATTTACTACTTCGCCAATGGAGGTCAGGAAGAGGTCTATGTGGGCAGCGCGGACTGGATGCCGCGCAATCTTTACGAGCGGGTGGAAGTCATCTTCCCGCTGAAGGACGAGTTGCTGCGCGAGCGGGTGCGGCAGGAGATCCTGGAGGCCTATCTGGCGGACAATGTGAAGTCGCGGATTCTGCAGAAGGACGGCTCCTATATCCGGACGTGGCAGGCGCAAGGGAAGCGAAAACCGCCCGCGGTTTCGGCGGCTTTCAATGCCCAGGAATTCTTGCTGCGGTTGGCGGAGGGGAAGCAGAACCTCGATGCCATTCCCGCCGCCCCCGTCCCCAAGGGAAGAAGAACCCCAGCCGGAAAGGAACGCTAAGCAGAAATGATCATCTACTTCTTGCGTCACGCGAATGCGGGTGTGAGTATGAGCAACCTGAAGCGCGACGAAAAGCGGGCGCTGGACAAAGAGGGGATTGAGCAGTGCGGAATGGTGGGCCGGGCACTGGCGGCGTTAGATGTGCAAGTGGACACGATTATTTCCAGCCCGCTGAAGCGATCGACGCAAACCGCGTCGTTGGTGGGAAATGAGCTGAGTTACGAAGGCAAACTGCAACTGGAGGACGCGCTCCGGCCGGGGGCGACGTATGCGGACTTCCGACGGTTGTTGGAGAAATACGGAAAGCAGGAATCCATCATGGTGGTGGGTCACAATCCCAACCTGAGTGAATTTGTGGGACGCGCCATCTGCGAAGCGGGATGCGAGGCCGGCGTGGAACTGAAAAAAGGCGCCGTGGCCAAGGTGGAAATGGGGCGCAACGCAGCGCTGCTGCAGTGGTGTCTTACTCCCAGGGTGTTGCGCGGAATCTACGCCGCAGCTACTGAGAGTTCGCGGCCGAAGACTTCCCGGAAGTAGTTCCTCTCTTTTTCTACAGCCCACAATTCCAGGTCCACGGTGCTGCGGGGCCGGGTGATCAGCACGAGTTGGACTTTACCGTCCTGCACGCGAACCCGTACATTGCTTAGCGCGTGGCTGCGGCTGAGGTTGAGCGCCCGAGCCAGGCGCAGCAGCACTGAAGCTTTGGGTATGGATTCGCGGTCCACGTTGGGAAGGACCTTGACAGGTCCATCGCCGGGCGCCGGCCGTGACTTGCCCAGGTACCGGGCGATGGCGGCAATGATTCTACGCTGCTCCGGGGTGTAGCCCAGGATTTCCGAGTGCGAAATGATGTAGTGGGTATGGCGGTGGCGGCCGTTGCGGTTTACGTAGTCGCCGACTTCGTAGAGCATGGCGGCGGCGGAAAGCCATTCCGCGTATTCGGGCGGCAGTCCGTGGACGGATTTCAAGGAGGCGAACAAGAGCATGGCGGCGCCCCGCACTCGCAGGGCGTGGTCCATATCCACCCGATAGTGAGCGACCGCGGCGCGAAGTGAATCCCAGCGTTCCGATTCGATCTGCTTGCCGGAGCGAGTGCTGCGGTCGGATTCCGCCGCCATCTGCGCCAGCAACCCATCGCGCAAGCCGAGCGGAGAAGCGCGAAACCCGCTGAGTTGGCAACGATCGAGCAGCTCGCTGTACACGAGCGCGCCGGCCGCGATGATTTCGGCGCGGCGCGGACCCACTCCGGACAGTCGTTGGCGAGATTCCAAAGGCAAGCGGGTCAGCAGCTTGGCGATGCGCCGCATCTGTGCGCGGGATACGGCGGTGGCGCGTGAGCCTCGCGTCTTGTAAAGGCCGTGACAGACGGCAGCGAGAGATTCGGCCGTGCCGGAAGTAGCGATCACCGCTTTGGGGCGGGCGCGGCGGATGCGGTCGGCGGTGCGCTCAATCTCACGGGCGATGAAGCCGCGCATTTGGCGGAGCTCGGGCTTGCGCGGCGGGTCATGCTGAAGGAATTCGTTGGTCAGGCGCACCGCGCCCAGCGGCAGGCTGATGGTGCTGCGGATATGGCCGCTGCCGGAGAGGGTGAGCTCGCAGCTTCCGCCGCCGAGGTCGACCATGAGCATGGAGGAAACGTTCATGCGGAGGCTGGAGACCAGGCCGAGGTGAATCAGACGGGCTTCTTCGAGGCCGGAAATGATTTCCACGTTCCAGCCGGTGGCCGAGCGCACCCACTCGAGGAAAGCCTGGGAATTACGGGCGTCGCGCAGAGCGCTGGTGGCGACGACGCGGACGGAATCGGCGCCGACGTTTTGTACCGTGCGGTGGAAACGGCGCAGCACTTTTACCGTGCTGGCAATGGCGTCGGGAGAAAGAAAGCCGCTGCGGAAGACGGACTCACCGAGGCGGGTGACTTCGCGGTCTTCATGAATCTCAGTGAGGCGATGGCGGGCGAGGCGCGAGATCTTGAGGCGGACGGAATTCGATCCGATATCAACCGCGGCGAGGGTCGGCATGGGGAGAGGAATAGTTTACCGCGAGGGGGAGGGAAAAAGTAGATGAGCTGGCACCCGTCCTGTCGCGGAGAAGGTGACAGGTGAGAGTTTAGGCCACCGCGGCGTCGCGAGCGGCTTCGTCGCGAGAGGGTTTGCGAATCGGAGCGGGTTGGGCAGAGGTGGGTCGCAGGACTTTGCCGGCGAGTTCCTTGCGAATCTCGGCGACGGCGTCGAGGCTCTGGCGGAACTTCGCTTGGGTCACGTTGCGCAACATGGTCACCAGCACAGAGCCGCGAACCTCGCCCAGGAGCTTTTCGGCCTTTTGGGTGAGTTTGAGCCAGTCGTGCCAGTCGCCGATCACGTCCTGCATGTGTTTGAGCCGTTCGACCACGCGCCGGGCTTCGGGTTCGTTGTCACTGAGTTCGGCGATGTAGCGGGCGCGCTTGCCGATGATGCGGTATTGATGCAGCGTCTTTTCGGTCAGGGGAACATAGTCCCGTCCGAGTTGAGCGAGTTTGGCCAGGGTCAAGGTCAGGGGTTCGGTGTCCGCAGGAATGGCCATGCGGGTGGCGGCGCGTTTCAGGCGGCGGCGTATTTCGTCCGCGGTTTCGCGGTCAAAGGCGCGGGCCAGTTTCTTTTCGCGCTGGGCGCGTTCCTCGACCAGAGCATTTATGAATTGCAGCTTGTGGCCGTTGCCCCCAGGGATTTTCAGGCTACGCAGGGAAGCGATTTGCACATCGAGATCGCGCACTCGCCCGGCCTTCTTGCGCAAGCGTGCCAGCAGCCGCAGTAATTTTTCATCGTTGCGGTGAGATTCAACCACGACTTCGCTAAGCAGGGCCTCGACGCGACGGCTGTTGGTGCGAAACTTGTGGACGCTTTCAGGTGCCGGCTTTCTGACCAGCTTGGTCAGTTCGCGCGACAACTTCTGAAAGGTGAGGCGGCTGCGCTTTGGGTCAATGGGCATAGTACAAAGCCGAGAGAACGAAAAATTACAAGGGAAACCGGGAAAATGCAACCCAGATGTTTTGGTTGAGGGAATCCGTTCGGAAACCGACTCCCAGCCGAGAGCGAACGGGTATTTTAACACTCCTGTAACAACATTCTGCTAAGCTCGGCACGATGGCGAATCAGGCATTGGGAGCGCCGCGTTTGACTGGACCGCAACCCGTTGAAAAATTGGAGGTTGTTTCCGGTTCCAGGGGCGAGACTGCGCCTTTGATCAAGGCTGGAGACAGCCATATTTCCGACGGATTTTTTCACCTGGCCGTGCTGAGCTGCGGAGTTTGTGTGCTGGCGCTGGTGGGAGTGATTGTTTACGAACTGATTACCAAGTCTTCTCTCTCCTGGCACGCTTTCGGTTGGAAATTCTTTTTCCGCAGCGAATGGGACCCGGTGAATGAACAGTTCGGGGCGTGGCCGTTCGTCTACGGCACGCTGGTTTCTTCGTTGCTGGCGCTGGTTCTAGCGGTCCCTCTCGCGGTCGGGGTGGCGGTCTTTATCACCGAGATGTGTCCTCGCCGGCTCAAAAGTGCGTTGGCGTTTACTACCGAGTTGCTGGCGGCAATTCCCAGTGTGATCTACGGATTGTGGGCGATTTTCGTGATGGTGCCGCTGCTGCGCGAGTACGTGGAGCCGCTGCTGGCGCGGTACTTGGGGTGGACCGGGCTGTTTGAAGGAACGCCGTATGGAATCGGGATGCTGGCGGCAGGAATCATTCTGGCGATCATGGTGGTGCCCATTGTTTCTTCGATTACCCGGGAAGTGATGACCGCAGTGCCGCAGCAGCAGCGGGAAGCGGTGCTGGCGCTGGGAGCGACACGGTGGGAGATGATTCGCACGGGAGTCCTGCGAAATGCGCGGGCGGGAATTCTGGGCGGAGTGATATTGGGACTGGGGCGGGCGCTGGGCGAAACCATGGCGGTCACCATGGTGATTGGCAATCGTCCGGAGATCGCGCGCTCGCTGTTTGCGCCGGGATACACCATGGCCAGTGTGATCGCCAACGAATTCAGCGAAGCCACCAGCGATACGTATCTTAGCGCGCTGGTGGAAGTGGGGTTAGCCCTGTTTCTGGTGACGATCATCGTGAACATTCTGGCGCAGTTGCTGGTTTGGTCGGTGACGCGCGGAATGCCGACGAGGAGCCATGCCTAACCCACCGGCAACGACCGGGCAGTTTGCGATTGCGCCGATTAGTTTGTGGCGGCGCGGCATGAATGGCTTTGTGACCCTGGCGGCCGGGGGGGCGGTGGTGCTGGTGTTGCTGCCATTGGGCGCGATTTTTGCGTACTTGATTTACAAAGGTGTGGGCGCCATCAACTGGGCGTTTCTGACGCAGACCCCCAAACCCGTGGGCGAGGCTGGCGGGGGAATGGCCAATGCGATTGCCGGGTCGGTCTATATTTTGATGATTGCCAGCGTCATGGGCGTGCCCATCGGAATCGGCGCCGGAATTTTTCTCGCCGAGTACGGTCGCAACCGTTTGGGCGATCTGATACGCTTCACGGCGGACGTGTTGAACGGCGTGCCATCGATTGTGGTGGGCATTGTGGCGTATGGGATTGTGGTGCTCGGGCAAGGGCATTTCTCGGCCCTGGCCGGCGGGGTGGCCCTGGCCATCATGATGATTCCGACCATCACGCGAACGACGGAAGAGATGCTGCTGCTGGTCCCCCATGCGGTGCGGGAAGCGGCGTACGGTTTGGGAGTCTCGCGCTGGCGGACGACGCTTTCGATTACGCTGCGCACGGCCACCTCTGGAGTGATCACCGGCGTGATGCTGGCCTTCGCGCGCGTGGCGGGAGAAACGGCGCCGCTGCTGTTTACTGCGTTCGGAAATCAGTATTGGAATTGGAAGATGAACCAGCCGACGGCGGCATTGTCGTTGCAGGTGTATACCTATGCGATTTCACCCTTTGACGAATGGCATCGCCAGGCTTGGGCGGGAGCGCTGATCCTGATCGTGCTGATTGTGGCGTCGGTAAGCGCAGTGCGAATTGCCGCCAGCCGGGGTATGCTCAAGGGAGCAAACTGATTTTATGGGAGTGGGCATCAAGGTCGAGCATCTGAACGCCTGGTTTGGCAAGACCCAGGCGCTCCATGACATCAGCATTGATGTTCCCGCCAACCATGCCACGGCGGTGATTGGGCCCTCGGGATGCGGCAAGTCGACATTTGTGCGTTGTCTGAATCGCATGCACGAGACCATTCCGGATGCGCGCGCCACCGGCAGAGTGCGCATGGGGGATCTGGATGTTTATAACGGGACCGCGGCGGTGCAGATCCGGCGGCGGATCGGGATGGTGTTTCAGAAAGCGAATCCATTTCCTACGATGTCGATTTTTGACAACGTGGCGGCGGGACTGAAACTGAATGGATTCCATGACCGGCGCCGTCTGGATGAAATTGTGGAACGATCGCTGAAGCTCTCGGCGCTGTGGGATGAAGTGAAAGACACGCTGCGCAAGAAGAGTGGCGCGAGCCTTTCGGGAGGGCAGCAGCAACGGCTATGCATTGCGCGCGCACTGGCGGTCTCGCCCGAGGTGCTGTTGATGGATGAGCCGTGCTCGGCCTTGGATCCCATTTCCACGGGGAAGATCGAGGAGTTGATCTTCCAATTGAAAGAGAACTTTACTATTGTGATTGTGACCCATAATATGCAGCAGGCGTCGCGGGTCGCGGAGTTTACCGGTTTCTTCTTGTTGGGTAAGCTGATCGAGTTCGACAAGACCGAAAAGATTTTTACCACCCCGTCCGACAAGCGAACGGAAGACTACATCACAGGCAGGTTTGGATAATGCGTACCCGCTTTCAGCAGGGACTGGACGATCTGAGAACACGATTGCTTCGCATGGGCGGACTGGCGGAGCAGGCAGTAGACCGCGCCTGCCAGGCCTACATTGACCGGGACTTGACGCGCTGCCACCTGGTACTCGAGGGCGAATCGCAGATCAACCTGATTGAGCGCGAGATCGACGAGCTGGCGTTCGACCTGCTGGCTATGCAGCAGCCGATGGCGGTAGACCTGCGGTTCATCCTGGCCGTAACCAAGATCAACTCCGACCTGGAGCGGGTAGGCGACCAATCGGTGAATATTGCCGAGCGGGTGATGGACATGGTGGAGTTGCCGAAGGTCGAGCTTCCGGTAGACATCGCGCGCATGGCGGCTGCCGCTTCGGCCATGGTGCGACGGTCGTTGGAATCGTTTATCGAGGGCAAAGCGGAATTGGCGCAGGCGGTGCTGGAAATGGACAACGTGGTAGACCGCATGAAGGATGAAGCCTTCATTACGCTGGTCAAGTCGATGAATGAGCGTCCAGAGACGACCCGGCAGGCGCTGGACGCTTTGCTGATCGCGCGCAACCTGGAGCGCGTGGCCGACCACGCTACCAACATCGCCGAAGATGTGATCTTCTGGGTGCGGGGAGCCGACGTGCGCCACAACATGAGTCCCGAGGCGCCGATGCAGTCGGGGATTACGGACAGGCATTAGGTGTGAGGGGCTGAGGCGATGTTTTCCCTCAGCGGCTCAAGCCGGTCTTTTTTCAGGTCTGATCGGCACGACTGAAGTCGTGCCCTTGCCCATTTTGTCATTCCATCTGATAGCCTTTCATCATCCGTGATGAGGGATTTCCTTGCATAAAATCAGCTTTCTTTTTCTTGTTCTAGCTGCGGTGACGCTGCTGCCGGCGCAGCAGGATCAAATCCGACTGCGACAGATTCCGTTGCCGACCAGCAAGCGTTTGATTGGGTCGTCGCCCGGAGTGGTTGGAACGCTCAATGGCTTTACTCCCACCATCGCATTAAGCCCCGATAAACACTATGCGGCGCTGTTGAATGATGGGTACGGCACGCAGCGCAATCAGGCTCACCAGTCGATCGCGATTCTTGATCTGAGCACAAACCAGGTCACAGAGTTTCCTGAAGAGCGGCTGTCGGAGGAGACCCACCAGAGTTACTTCATCGGGCTGGCCTTTAGCTCGGATGGGAGTCGGCTTTATGCTTCGATGGGGTCGATCACAGACCCGACGGGCGCGAAGACTGGCAATACCGGAAATGGCATCGCGGTTTACAGCTTTCAGCAAGGGAAAGTTGCATGGGAGAAGTTTTTCAAGATTCCGCCACAGCGGGTCGCTGGCGGCAAGAAAGTAGCGTACGGAATTCGTAAAACAGCTGCGGGGACGGTGTTGCCTTATCCGGCGGGGCTGGCGGTGATTGCGGAGAAGGACGGTTCCGACAAACTGCTGGTGGCCAACAATTATGCCGACAACGTGGTGCTGCTGGATTCAGCGGATGGGAAGACTCTGGCCACGTTCGATCTGAGTGCGCATAACCTGATTCCGTCGGAGTTTCCTTACACGGTGGTGGCGACACGTGATGGTTCCCGCGCGTGGGTGAGTTTGTGGAATGCGTCGCAAGTCGTGGAACTGGACTTGGCCGCGGGCAAGGTGAAAGACGCAATTTCGGTGATGCCGCCGGCGGATCCACTGGCGCCGGGTTCGCATCCCACGGCGCTGTTGCTGAGTCCGGATGAGTCTGTGCTGTACGTGGCGCTGGCCAATGCGGACCGCGTGATTGCTTTGGCGACGGCGGACGGGAGCCGGGTTGGAGTTCTGGACGCGCGAGTGCCGGGACAGAAATTCGGCGGGGCTTATCCGAGCGCGTTGGCGCAGTCGGCCGATGGCCGGCGCTTGCTTGTGGCGGATGCATCGCTCGACGCGGTCGCAGTGTTTGATGTGTCGCAAATTGGCCACCGGCCGCTGACCGTTCTGCCGCTGGATGCGGCGCTCGGTTTCGTCCCCACGGATTGGTATCCCACGGCGCTAGCTTCGGTGGGCGACGACTTGCTGATCGCGACTTCCAAAGGGCAGGGGACATCGCCGAATGCCGGGCCGGGAGGGACTTCATGGGAGCGGCGTCATCGTGAGCATCCTTATATTCCGACGCTGCTGTACGGGTCGGTCGCACGGCTGAAGATACGTGATGTGGAAGAGCAGTTGCCGGAGCTTACAGAACGAGTGCAGCAGAATAATCTGCTGCAATCGGATCCGGGCCAGATTCGGTTCGCGCAGGGATCGAATCCGATTCGACATGTGATTTACATCCTGAAGGAGAACCGCACGTACGATCAGGTGCTGGGCGATCTGAAAGTGGGCAATGGGGATTCGTCGTTAACCATGTATGGAGCGGACGTTACGCCGAACGAGCACAAGCTGGCCTTGCAGTTTGGGGTGCTGGATAACTTTTATGACAGCGGCGAAGTTTCAGGCGACGGACATGACTGGTCGACGGCCGCAATTGCGAGCGATTACAACGAGAACACCTGGCAGATCGGGTACCGCAGCAAGGAACGCACGTACGATTTTAGCGGGACGGTCGCCGATGAGTTTCCGCTGGAGCACGACGAGGCGGATGTGGATGCTCCGGGGACAGGTTACATCTGGGACAACGTGGCCAGCCACGGATTGAGCTATCGCGACTATGGAGAGTTCGTGACTACGATCTGGTGCAAGCCGGAGAAAGTGGAGTCGCCCAAGCAAGGGGCGCCGTCGCCGTTTTCGGCTGCTTGCCCGCGTGCAGCAGTGAGCAAAGGTGAGCCCCTGCCGGCGAATGTGGGAGAGCCGCACGGAGCAAAGAGTCCGTGGTCGTGGGAGGTGCCGATGTTGAAGCTGGACAAGGCGACTAAAGCGGTTTTAAGGGGGCATTTTGATCCCAACTTTCCGGATTTCAATACGGAATATCCGGACCAGTTGCGGGCGGATGAGTTTCTGAACGAACTTGAGGGTTTCGTGCGGGCGCGGGGAACGCATGCGGAGCTGCCGGCGTTCGTACTGCTCTATCTACCGGATGATCACACGCATGGGACGACGGCGGGGAAGCCGCGTCCGGCGGCGTCGGTGGCGGATAATGACCTGGCGGTGGGGCGTGTGGTGGAAGCGGTTTCGCATAGTCCTTATTGGGATGACACGGCGATTTTGATGCTGGAGGACGATGCGCAGGATGGGGCTGATCATGTGGATGCGCATCGCTCGATTGCGTTTGTGATCAGCAAATATTCGCCGGGTTCGGCGGAGCAGCCTTATATTGCGCATCAGTTTTACACCACGGTGAATATGATCCATACGCTGGAGTCGCTGCTGGGGTTGCCGCCGATGAATCAGAATGATGGCTATGCTCCTGTGATGGCGCCGCTTTTTACGGGCAAGGGCGATCAGCCGCCGTTTGTCGCGGATTGGAGTAATCGCGACAACGGGTTGATCTATCAGACGAACGCGCCGAGAGGGCAGGGAGCGAAAGAATCAGCCAAGATGGATTTTACGCGGCCGGATGCGGTCAATCCGGCGGTGCTGAATGCGATCTTATGGCGCGATCGCAAGGGGAATGCGCCGGTGCCAGTGGCGAAGCATACGGTCATCCGGCAGGAGCTGAGGCGAGGCAATCCCGACAAAGATTAGCGCATGGCGGTGGTGGCTCCTACTACGTCCGCGAACGAAAACGCGGTCGAGACGTTCGAGAACTCTTTGCCTCCAACTTCCACGTAGGGATACACAAAATAATTCAGTGGCTTGCCCGCCTGCTTGGGGTTCAACTCCAGGTCGCGTCCCATGGTGAACTGCATGCGGTTGGCGTCGTGAGCGCCGAAGAAGTAGTCGCGCTTCTCCTGATGTTTCCAAGCTTCGGAAATGTCGACTGGAATCCATCCGTGGGCGGGGTCGAAGAAGTCGGCCCAGCAGTGGTAGCCGGCGATATCAGCAGCGTGTTTATCGGGCGGCAGCGGGAAGCCGATTTCAAAGCGCGCTGGGATGCCTTGCGAGCGGGCCATGGCGATGAACAGCGAATGAAAGTCGGTGCAGTTGCCCTTTTTGGCGTCGCAGGCGTAGAGCACGTCGCCGCGTCCCCAGCCGGTGCCGGTTTTGTCGTAGCGCATGGTGGTGAAGACATAGTCGTAGATGGCGCGGGCCTTGTCGAGGGTTTCGGTCTTTCCATCTGTGACTTTCACGGCCAGATCTGCGGGGAGACCGGTGATGGGGACAAGGGCATCCGGGGCGAGGTCGAGCTTGCGCTCTTTTTCTGGCAGAGAGACGTCTGCGAGGTGAGGGCTGTATGCGCCGAGGGTCAGGCGCTCGTGGCGGACGACATCGTAGGCAACTTCAAAGTGATATTCGGGCTGCTTGGCCTTGGCAGCGTCGGCGTAGTACATCTCATTGCCGTAGCGCGACTCGTGACTTTTCTTGAGCGGCAGGTCGCCAGTCGCGGAGATGACTTTTACTTCCTGGGAAATATCGGAGTGGGCGGCGGGAATCCAGACGCGTAACTTCTCTCCGGCAGGGACGTTCTTCACGGTGAACGCGTAGTGGAAAGTGAAGTGGCGAGTTTCCTGGGCTGACAGTGATGACACGGCAAACAGCAACAGTGCAACCAGCGAATAGCGACGCATGATCTATGTCCTCTTTGTGATTTGCGAAAGCGTGAGAACGACACACGGGCGTTTAGGAGTGGCGCCGTCAAGTGAAGCCGCGAATCCGGAATCGCATGGAGACCGTCATGGTCAGGATTGCCGACTATTCTAGCCCAGTTGTGAGCGTTTGGCAGTGCCGCGGTCGGCGATTCACAAAACATTAATCGGGGTACGCTAGAATCCCACCATGGCTGCTGCCATCCAGTGCCGCGATCTGCGCAAGACCTACGACGGCAGGGTTGAAGCTGTGCGCGGGCTGAGCCTGGAAATCCAGGCGGGAGAGTGTTTCGGCCTGCTGGGGCCGAATGGCGCGGGGAAGACGACGACCATCGAAATCCTCGAAGGATTGCTGGCACCGACCTCGGGCGAGGTCACGATTCTGGGCCGCACCTGGCAGAAGAATTCACGCGAACTGCGCGAGTGGCTGGGCATTTCATTGCAGGAGACTCGTCTTTCGGAAAAATTGTCGGTGCGGGAGACGATCGAGTTGTTTGCCAGCTTTTACGCCGAGCCGCGATCTTCGGATGAAGTGCTGGAGGATTTGCAGCTGGAAGAAAAGGCGGACGCGTGGGTGGGCAAGCTTTCTGGTGGACAGCGGCAGCGGTTGGCGGTGGCAACGGCGTTGGTGGGAAATCCCAAAGTGCTGTTCCTGGATGAGCCGACTACCGGGCTTGATCCCCAGAGCCGGCGGCAGCTTTGGGACATTGTGCGCGGGTTTCAGCGGAATGGAGGCACCGTCCTGCTGACCACGCATTACATGGATGAGGCGGAGCGACTGTGTGACCGGCTGGCGATCATTGACCACGGGCAGGTGATTGCGGAAGGAACGCCGGCGGATTTGATTGAGCGGCTGGGCGGACACAACGTGGTGGAGTTTGAGGCGAGTGGGGAATCGGACGCTGGGGCGGCGCTGGAGCATTGGCAGCGACTGCCTGGCGTGGAGGCGGTGCGGCACGATAATGGGCTGGTGTGCTTGAATGTTCGAGAGCCGCATTTGACCATTCCGGCGCTGCTGGACGCAGTGGAAAAGCGAGGGTCTCAACTGCAACACCTGACCACACGCCAGGCGAGCCTGGAAGATGTGTTTGTGCGCTTGACGGGAAGGCACTTGCGGGAACAGTGAGATGAGCGTGGCACAAGAAACTCCGGCGGAAGTACGGAAGGATTACAAGCGCGTGCGCAACGGGCGCTGGGCGGGTTACTGGCACTTGTTGGCGTCGCGCATGAAGGAGATGAAGCGCGAGCCAGAGGTAGTGTTTTGGGTGTTCGGATTTCCGCTGCTGCTGGCGCTCGGGTTGGGGATTGCTTTCCGCAACAAACCGGCGGATGTGAGCTCGATTGCGGTGGCTGGCCCGGGGGCACAGCAGGTGTTGAGTTTGATTGAGCGCTCTCCGCAGAAGGGGTCTATCAGAGCGAATGTATTGGATGAGGCTGCGGCGCTCAAGGGCTTTCGGATCGGGAAATACGATCTGGTGATTGAAAGCGACGGCAAGGAAGGATTGAAGTATGTTTACGATCCGGCGCGCCCGGAGAGCGTGCTGGCGCGGGCAGAAGTGGATCATGGGTTGCAAGCGGCGGCAGGACGGCAGGATGCTTTGACGACGGTCAGTGTCACGTCGAGCGAGCCGGGGTCGAGGTACATTGATTTTCTGATTCCCGGGCTGATCGGCATGAACGTGATGAACGCGGCCATGTGGGGCATTGGATTCGCCCTGGTCGATATGCGCCAGCGCAAGCTGCTGAAGCGGTTTGTGGCAACACCCATGAGGCGGAGCGATTTTCTGCTGGCGCTGGCCAGTAGCCGCCTGATACTGATGTGCTTTGAAGTGGGGTTGTTGCTGGGGTTTGGCGCACTGGTGTTCCATTTGCGGGTGCTGGGATCGATTGCGACGATTCTGCTGATTGGGGGGATTGGCGCGCTAGGTTTCGCGGGGTTGGGATTGCTGACGGCCAGCCGGGCGCAGAAGATCGAGAGCGTCAGCGGGCTGATCAATTTAGTCATGATGCCGATGTGGATATTTTCTGGTGTGTTCTTTTCCTACGAGCGCTTTCCGGCAGCGATTCATCCGTTCATTAAGGCGCTGCCGCTGACGGCGCTGAACGATGCTTTGCGGGCGACGATTTTGGAAGGAGCTACGCTCGGAGCGCAGTCGGGACGGTTGCTGATTCTGGCATTGTGGGGAGGGATTTCGTTTGTGCTGGCGGTGAAGTGGTTCCGGTGGACGTAGGGAGGGTGGGGCGGAATTTGTCGATTCAGCCGCCCACGCGGACCAGTTCGCCATGGTGAATGGAATCCAGAACTTTCAGAATGTCTGGTGTGGTGGGCTGCAGATCCGAGAGTCGACTGGACTTTGCACGAATCAGGATGACCGCGATGGCCCGTCTTCGCAGATTCTGTTCGTGCTCAATTCCCCTATCAATCGTGAGGAACACATCGAACCCAGCGGCTTCTGCGAGGGTGAGCAGTTCCCCATTTTTCTTGCCAGCTAGACCCACCTCAGGCACGGTACGACATTCATGACTGGACAAGGTCTGCTTGAATTGTCGGGGGATACATTCGTCTATCAGAACCTTCATCGCAGTTGGCTAACCAGCAGCGACTTAGCTTGTTCGAGGGCGCAAACCGCCGCTTCCCTGGTCACGGTTGGGAAGTCATTCAGAAAATCGTCCAGGGTTTGGCCACCTTCGAGGTAGTCCAATAGAGCCTGAAACGGTACACGTGTGCCTCGGAAGACGGGCGTGCCGCCAAGCACGTCGCGATCCCTGACAATTATGTCGCTAGCAGCAGCCATTGAAACCTTCTAACCCTATCCTAGCTGAAAACCAGTCTATTCTCGAAGGTCGAAACAGGCCAGAGGTGTTTGGAACCGTAACTTGGCAATGACGTGTGCTCGTGAGGTAATATTAGGTCTGTTCGTGAATGAGCGGGAGTAGTTCAGCGGTAGAACGCCAGCTTCCCAAGCTGGATGTCACGGGTTCGATCCCCGTCTCCCGCTCCATTATTGTCCGGGCAATCTACCACTCGCCTAGACGTTTTTTCCATGAGCTGGGGTGGTGTATCTTTCCGCCGATGACGATTATGTGGGGATCAACCGTCAAGTTGCCAATCGTCACTTTGTACTTACAGCGTTCGAATTGAGAAGGCGGAAGCGGATCGGCTGTGGGCGCGGGGCTCGATTGATCGAAATGAAAGACGCCGCCGAATGGGGTGCAATCGTCGTGGTCAAAATCCACGGCAAAATCGGGTTTGTCGGGAGGATTGGGTGTGTCGGTGCGCTTCCACGAGAGCTTGGTGTCCGAATACAAAGCGACATCGGAGGGCGTCACTACCGCGCTGTTGCCGGAAACCTGTAGACCCACCCAGCACTCTTTGGAATTGATCGTGCCCTTGACGCACTGGTTGACCTGTCCACTAGCACCGGTCGCGAAAAGAAACACCGTTGCTGCCATCAGGAACCTGCCCAAGGCAGCACTCAGGCACCGAGCCACAATCGGCGTCTTTATCATGTTCCGATCTCCTTCCTGGTTGTGAGACTCAATGGTACGGTCTATGGATCCTGCAATCCTACCGCAGTATCAGTAATTTGGGCCCCTTCCAATAAACTTTACAGTCGGTTGACGTTTCTTTACTACTACCCGGCGTGGCTCGTGGTCGAATATCCTAATAAGGTTCCAGAGTGAAGCGTGAGCGGGAAGAGCTGTGCGTTCACATAAAGGGCCGGCGACGATGCGGAAAAATGCGTTGGTGGTTTGCTTGGCAGTGTTGGCGTGGGCCGGGAACGGCTTCGCCCAGGAGCCAGCAGCCGCGATCGTAAAGCCGGTGGGGACGGTGAAAGCCATTGCAGGAAATGCCATCACGCTGACCACCGACGCCGGAGCAGCAGTGAATGTGGTGGTCGGAGAGTCCACCAGGATCCTGCGCACGGCTCCCGGACAAAAAGACTTGAAGGGCGCAACCCAGGCGCAGTTGCAGGACGTGCAGGTCGGCGACCGGATACTGGCGCGGGGAACGGCGTCGAGCGATGGCGGCTCGGTGCTGGCGACTGCCATCATTGTGATGAAGGCGGCTGACATTGCGTCCAAGCAGCAGAGGGAACGCGATGACTGGCAGAAGCGTGGGATGGGTGGGCTGGTCACGGCGATAGATGCTGCCAATGGGAACATCACAATCTCGATTTCGACCTTGGGCGGTAGCAAGGCGGCGACGGTGCATGTTGCCAAGGAAACGGTGGTGCGGCGTTATGCTCCCGACTCAGTGAAATTCGACGATGCCAAACCGGGCACATTGGATCAGATCAAGGCCGGCGACCAACTGCGCGCGCGGGGCACGAAGAACGCTGACGGCAGTGAACTGGCGGCAGAAGAGATTGTGTCGGGAACATTTCGCAACGTTGCGGGGACGGTGATCTCGACGGATGCATCCAAACAAGAAATCAACGTGATGGACCTGGCCACGAAGAAACCAATGATGTTAAAGATCGGTACGGATTCACAACTACGCGAACTGCCCGCGATGATGGCGCAGCGGATTGCGATGCGGCTGAAAGGGGGATCGGCGGAAGACGCGCCAGGAGCGGGGGGTGCACCAACAGCCAAACCGGGCGAGGGGTCTGCGGGTGGGGGCAATGGCGGGTCGCGGTCAGGTGGCGGGCGTGGAGACTTTCAGCAAATGCTGGGCCGGTTGCCAGCAGTGACAGTGGCTGACTTGCAGAAGGGCGCTGCGGTGATGATTGTGGCGACCGAAGGCACGGCAACCAATTCGCCGACGGCGATCACTCTGCTTACCGGGGTAGAACCAATTCTGACGGCGTCGCCCAAGGGTGGGCAGGCTGCGATGTTGTTATCCCCGTGGAACCTGAGCGGGGCCGGGGGTGAGGCGGCGGGCGGTGGGAATCCATGATGCGGGCCGGGCCTGGCGAAATCGGCGATGATTCGGAGTCTCAATGAGAGTGGGCAGTGTACGGGGAGTGAGTTGGGCGGTATTTTTGTGGCTGGTAATGGCGCCGTGTCATTTGTGGGCACAAGGTGGCAGTGTGCATGGGCACGTGACCGATCCCTCGGGGGCGGTGATTCCGGGGGCCACGGTAACGGCAGCGCCCGCCAGCGGACCAGCGGGCCATGCGGTCACAGATAACCAGGGGAATTATGAAATCAAAGGCCTGGCAGCTGGCAGTTATACGGTGAATGCGGAAGCCAAGGGTTTTTCGAAATCAACGGGGCAGGCAGTAACCGTGGCCGCCGGGCAGGCGAAGCAGGTCGACGTGGCGCTGGAAATCGCGGTGAGACCAGAAAAAGTGGAAGTGCAGGAGGAGGGCGCAACCGTCAGCACCGAATCCTCGAATAATGCCAGCGCGATTGTGATCAAGGGTAAGGACCTGGAGGCGCTGCCGGACGATCCGGATGAGTTGCTACAGGACTTGCAGACGCTGGCTGGGCCGTCCGCCGGTCCTAATGGCGGGCAAATCTACATTGACGGTTTCACTGCCGGGCAACTTCCGCCCAAGGCTTCGATACGCGAGATCCGCATCAACCAGAATCCGTTTTCCTCGGAGTACGACAAACTGGGCTACGGGCGGATCGAGATCTTTACCAAGCCGGGGACCGATAAGTTTCACGGACAAGTCATGGTGGATGGCAATGACTCGGCGTTCAACTCGCTGAATCCTTTCGTGACGCAGGTGCCGGCCTACCATTCCACACTCTACAACGCGAGCATTGGCGGGCCGCTGAGCAAGAAGGCGTCGTTCTTTTTCACCATCGAAGGACGGAACATCGACGATTCCAATATTGTGAATGCGACCATATTGGATCCAAATTTCAATCCGGTGCAGTTTACCGATGCCGTTCCGAACCCGCGCAGCCGCCTGAACCTGGGACCGCGGATCGATTACCAGATCAGCAAAAACAATACCCTGACGGCGCGTTACCAGTTCTTTCGCAATACCGACACCGACGACGGGATCGGAGAGTTCTCATTATCATCGCAGGGGTATGACTCGACCCAGATCGAACATACGTTCCAGATTAGCGACACTCAGGTCGTGAGTACGAAGATCGTGAATGAGACAAGATTTCAATTCGTGCGCGATGAGACCAATCAGACGGCCCTGAGCACCGCTCCGACCATTTCGGTGGTGGGCGCATTTACTGATGGCGGCAATTCGTCGGGGAAGTTTGCCGACAACCAGAACCGCTATGAGTTGCAGAACTATACCTCGATCGTGCATGGCACGCATCTGATCAAGTTTGGTGGACGGCTCAGGGCCGCGACCGACTCGAACAGCTCAAATTCAAATTTCAATGGGACGTATACGTTTCCCTCGATTGTCGCGTTTCAAACCACTGCGATGGGACTGCAAAATGGCCTAACGCCCGCTCAGAGCCGGGCGGGGTGCGAGGCAACTTCGGCGAATCCGACTTTGGACTGCGGCGCCAGCCAGTTTGCGATCACGACGGGGCAGGCGCTGAGCGAGGTAACGCTGGTAGATGCAGGTTTGTACGTATTGGACGACTGGCGCATTCGGCCCAACATGACGTTGAGCTACGGTCTGCGTTTTGAGACGCAGACAGATATTCATGACCACGGAGACTGGGCCCCGCGATTGGCGTTTGCCTGGGGATTAGGAAGAGGAAAAAATCCCACGCCCAAGACGGTGCTGAGGGTGGGATCGGGGTTGTTCTATGACCGATTTGCTTCATCCTCGGTGCTGCAGGCGGAGCGTCTGAACGGAGTGACGCAGCAGCAGATATTGGTGGTAAGTCCAAATTCCTATCCTAATATTCCTACTCTGGCGGGTGGCAATGCCCAGGTCTCCCCGACGATTTACCAGATTTCGCCGACGCTACGTGCGCCGCAGACCTGGCAATCCGCGGTCAGCCTCGAACGTCAATTGGGCAAGCGGGGAACTACTGCCGTCACCTATCTTCATTCCCAGGGTGAACACCAGTTGTTTCTGCGCAACATCAATGCGCCACTGCCGGGAACTTTTCCTCCCGATAATCCAATTGTGCGACCGTTGGGTGGCGCGGAGAATATCTATCAATATGACTCGGAGGGAATTTTCCGGCAGAACCAGCTGATTGTGAATTCCCGCCTCAGCCTGGGGACGAAGGTTTCGCTTTTCGGCTTTTACAGTTTGAACTACTCGAACGGCGATTTGGGGTCGGGAGGCGGCGGGAATGGCGCCAACTTTCTGACGAACCAGTATGACCCGATGGCAGATTATGGACGGTCGGCGTTCGATGTGCGGCACCGCGGTTTGATCGCTGGTTCCTTTTCGTTTCCATACGCAATTCGGCTGAGTCCGTTCCTGCTGATCACTTCGGGTTCGCCGTTCGACATCACCGCGGGTCAGGACCTGAACGGAGACTCGATTTTCAACGACCGGCCAGGGATTGTTTCGACGGCTACCTGCGCTCACACTACGATGCAGACGTCGTCGATCCTATGCACGCCGCTGGGTACTTTCAACACTCTGCCGACAGCCGGCGAAGCCATCGTTCCGGTGAACTCGGGCACAGGGCCGACGCTGGTCACTTTGAATTTGCGGTTGAGCAAGACTTTTGGTTTTGGCAAAGAAACCAAGGGTGGCGGAGCGCCGGATTCTGGGGGAGGCGGGGGCCGTGGTGGCCGCGGCGGTGGGCCAGGAGGCGGCTTGGGTGGCAGGGGGCTTACCGGAGGCGGCGGTGGAGGAATGTTTGGCGGCGGGGCGACCACGGACCGGCGCTACAACCTGACGTTCACGGTATCGGGGAGGAACGTGTTGAACCGCGTGAATCCGGCTCCGCCGGTGGGAAGCCTTAGCTCCCCTCTGTTCGATCAGTCCAATGCGCTGGCGGGTGGGCCATATTCTTCGGCTGGAGCCAATCGCCGGATTGACCTGCAAGTGTTATTCTCGTTCTAGCGGATTGCAGCAGGAGTCAGGGTGCGCCTGCGGGTGCATGCTTCCAGGTGGGGTCGGCTTCTCTGCCATCTTCCGCGACCTGGGTTGGCTGCCGTCGTTTGCGGGATGCGCATCTATACCATCAGACTTTCTGCCAAGTGAGAAGGAAGGCCGTGGGAAAATTCAGACTTCGAGTGCTCTTGGCGCTGGCAGGCTTGGCCTGCGCGCTGGCGTGGTCCGGGTGTTCATCGAACTCCGCGCTTAGCATTACTCTTACGCCCGCCGCCACATCTACGATTACGATCAATCAGGGACAACTCCAGGCCATCGCCGCGGCGGTGGCCAACGATCCGAGCAACGAAGGGGTTACCTGGAGTCTTTCGGGCGGCGGCACACTGATCAATCCGACCAAGACTTCGGTGACGTACCAGGCTCCGGCCAGCCTGACCGCTGACACCACGGCGTCGGTCACGGCAACATCGGTCGCGAATACCAGTATTACAGCCGGGCTGTCGATTACGGTCGACTCCGTGCTGACCATCACCACCACCTCGCTTCCCGTGGGAGCGCTGGGAGTTCCTTACTTCGGCGTGGTCAACGCCGGCGGCGCGACCGGGACCTTTACCTGGGCACAAACGTCCGGAACCCTGCCTGCGGGGCTAAGCCTGTCCTCCAGCACCAGTGATTCGATCGTCATCTCGGGCACGCCCACGGCGCTGGGCACTTCCACATTCACCCTGCAAATTACCGACTCCAGCGGAACAGTGGCGAGTCAGTCGCTCAGCATCACCATCAATCCAGCACCGCCGCTGTCAGTGGCTACGCGGTCATTGTCCGCCGGTACGGTGGGCGTGACCTACCCCCCTCAAACATTGCAGCCCGCCAGCGGCAAGTCGCCATACACTTGGGCAATCACGGCAGGCAGCTTGCCGGCCGGACTCTCCTTGAGTGGCGCTGTGATCTCCGGCATTCCCACGACTGCGGGGACTTCGAATTTCACCGTGCAGGTGACCGACTCGACCACCCCGACACCGCAAACCGCGAGCGCGGGCTTAAGTATCACCGTCAATCCCAGCACCGCCAACAACGCCGAACTGGATGGCAACTATGCCTTCCTGGTAAGCGGCTTTAGTCCCAACGGGCAGTTTCTGGCGGCAGGGAGTTTTGTGGCCGACGGGGCCGGCAACATTGTCAGCGGGATCATGGATACGAATGACCCCAGTGGTCCGCAAGTCGCCCTGACATTTACCGGAACCTATTCCATCGGCGCTAACAATTTGGGAACCATGGCGCTTACGGTCCCGCTCAGCGGAGTTCGCACCTTCGCTATGGCGGTGACGCCTCCGAACGGCAACGGCAAGATCATCGAATTCGACGATAAAACGGGGACGGGCACACGTAACTCCGGCGTGCTGCTGAAGCAGACTACGAGCACCTTTTCGGCCTCGCAGATCCTTGGCAACTATGCTTTTGGATTTTCCGGGGCGGATGCGGCCGGCGCCCGGTATGCCGAGGCAGGTGCGATGCAAGCGGATGGCGTCAGCCATTTCACCAACGGTTTGCTGGACTCGAACGACGCCGGTGTGACGCAGAATGTTGCTTTTACTGGCACCTATACGGGCATCGATTCAACCACCGGACGGGGGACGGCGACGATCAGCATTACGGGACAGGGGACCACAAGTTATAGCTTTTATATAGTGTCAGCCACGCAATTACTGATGATGGAGATTGACCAGGTGGCCGGCCAAGTCAGCGGATCGATGCTGCAGCAGCCGGAATCTTTTGGTGCGTCTGCGTTGAGTGCCACCAGCGTGCTGCAGACCAGTGCCATTAGCGGCTCAGGAGGCGGCGCGGTAACCCAGAGCCAAGTGGGCCTGTTCACCGGTGATGGAGTCGCGAACTTCACGGTGAACACCGACGAGAATACCGGGAGCATCATGTCGACGCCGTCTTGCACTGGAACCTTCAGCAGCATTGGCACGTCAACCGGACGCACGACTCTTACCTATTCCGGAACGGCGTGCGCGGAGAGCGTGCTGTATATGGTGAGTACGAATCAGGCGTTTGTAATGGGCACCGATGCCAACGTCACCTTCGGGTTCATGGAGAATCAATCGGGACCGTTCACGACTGCCTCTTTGTCAGGAACCTATGCCGGAGGTTCGATTGCGACGGTGCTGCCCGGTGCAGGCACACAGGTGGACATCGAAGTGGCGGATGGAGTCAGCGCGGTGAACTTCACCACCGACAGCAGCACCAGCGGCGGGTTGGGGCAGAACCTCGATAGCGGCGGAACCTATTCTCTGCCTACCGGCACCAGCCGGGGCACGGTCACGGTAGGCGGTATTCAGACAGAGATTTTCTACATGGTATCGCCGACGGAGTTTATTTCTCTGTTCACCAATGCGGACGCCACGATTGAGAATTTTCAGCAATAGGACGGGATGAGTGGTTACAGGTTGTGGCGAAACGTACTAAGGGGCGGCCTCGAAGAAGGCCGTCTTTTTATTTGCCGGCTACTCGCCCATCACCTTCACGATGACGCGCTTATCGCGCTGGCCGTCGAATTCGGCATAGAAGATTCGCTGCCAGGTGCCGAGGTCGAGCTTACCCGCTGTGATGGGCACGATGACTTCGTGATGGATGAGAAGCGCCTTTAGATGGGAATCACCGTTGTCCTCGCCGGTTTGGTGGTGCTGGTAGTTCTTGTCAAAGGGTGCGAGTTTTTCCAGCCAGTGGTCAATGTCTTCGATTAGCCCCGGCTCGTTGTCGTTTACGTATACCCCGGCGGTGATGTGCATAGCCGAGACCAGAGCCATGCCTTCCTGCACTCCGCTCTTCTTTACCGCGTTCTCGACCTGCGGGGTGATGTGGACGTAGGCGCGATGAGTCTTGGTGTTGAACTTGAGGTATTCGGTGAGGACTTTCATGGAGGCTCCTGATTCACGTTCGATTCTAAAGCACTAAAGGGCAGTGACCATCGTTACGTCGCGAAGTGAGTGAGATCACCGAACGAAGCTGGGCTTCCGGGCAGAATAATCCTGGAGGTGTTTTGCTGTGCTTAGGCTCGACTATGTGTCGTGCGTGTTAACTGTCGTCTCAACCGTCCTGGTAGGAAGGGGTTGCTGGAAAGGGTGGATTCTGGCCGGAGTGAACAGCGCTATCATCTGTGTGATTGGTCTTCGAACTGAGCAGTTGGGCTTCATCCCGGCGAACTTATTCGGCATGGTCTTGTACGGATGGAACCTGCGCGCCTGGCGGCGAAACCGTATATCGCAGTCGTCCCAACCATACGAGAGCGTAACGTCAGAGACGTGAACTCTTCGCAAGGTGGAGGATGCTTCCGGATGAGCCTATCTTAGCGACTCTTCTACTTCCGACAGCCAGGTGGGGCGCTTCAGGACTTCGCGCGGCTTGGGGCCGTCGGCAGCACCGACGATGCCGTCGCGCTCCATCAGGTCGATCAGGTGAGCGGCGCGGCCGTAGCCGATGCGCAGACGCCTTTGCAGTAGGGAAGTTGAAGCTTTGCCGAACTCGACCACCAGCTTGACCGCATCTTCATAAAGCGGATCGTGCTCGATCTCGCCGTCTTCGCCGCCGCTTTCGTCACCCGGGCCCATCCCACGCTCTTCCTGCGGGGCTTGCAGGAATTGCTCCTGGTATTCAGCCGTGCCCTGGGAGCGCCAGAATTCCACCACGGCGGCGATTTCCTTTTCGGTAACGAACGGAGCGTGGAGGCGGTGCAGGCGTGCGGTGCCTGCGGCCAAGTAAAGCATGTCGCCGCGTCCGAGGAGAGCCTCGGCGCCGTTGGCGTCGAGAATGGTGCGGGAGTCAACCTTGGTGGCCACGCGGAAAGAGATACGCGCGGGAAAGTTTGCCTTGATCAATCCCGTAATGACGTCAACCGAAGGCCGCTGTGTGGCCAGCACCAGATGAATGCCGACGGCGCGGGCCATTTGCGCCAGTCGGGTGATCGACTCCTCCACGTTACCGGAATCGAGCATCATCAGATCGGCTAACTCGTCAATGATGATGACAATGTAAGGAAGTGGACGTTCGTCGTCATTATCGCCAAACAGGCTCGGAGTGCCATTTTCATCAAACAGCTTGTTGTACTGGTCAATGTTGCGGACGCCTTTTTCGGCCAGGATCTTCAACCGGCGCTCCATTTCGCGCACGGCATTGCGGAGGGCGTTTGCAGCCAGCTTAGGCTCCGTGATGATGGGCGTGTAGAGGTGAGGAACGCCCTCATAGTTACCGAGTTCGAGGCGCTTGGGATCGACCAGGATCAGGCGCACTTGCTCGGGCGTGGACTTGTACAGGATGGACATGATCATGGCGTTGATGGCCACGCTCTTGCCGGTACCGGTAGACCCCGCAATCAGCAAATGCGGCATGGCGTTGAGATCGGCGGTGACGATCCGGCCGTTGATGTCCTTGCCCAAAGCCAAGGTGAGCTTCGATTTGGAGCCGATAAACTCCTGCGACTCGATGTTCTCCCGCAGCCAGATGATTTCGCGGTCGCGGTTGGGGACTTGAATTCCGACGGTGGATTTGCCAGCCATGCGTTCAATCAGGATGCTCTCGGCCTTCATCGCCAGGCACAGGTCGTCGGTGAGATTGGTGATGCGGCTGTACTTGATGCCAGCCTCGGGCTTGAACTCGAAGGTGGTGACGACCGGGCCGGGATTGATCTGCGTAACCTGGCCGGTGACATCGAATTCAGCGTATTTCTCGGTCATCACCTGGGCCAGAATCTTGAGCTCATCGGCATCGATGGCTTGCTGCTCATCGGGCCGGTGCAGCAGGGAACTGGGCGGAAGCTTATAACCGCCAGCGATGCGGGGCAGAGTCGTCTTTGGCTTCTGGGTGCTGTCGGCTCGCTCGGTGACCTCAGGAGCGGCGATCACGGGCTCGACCGGCTGCGTTGGCAGCTCGAGTTCCTCGGCAAAGGTGCGGTCGATACCGGTGCGCACCGGCTCTGTGCCCCTAGCGGGAGCTGGTGGTGTAGCGGGCGGCCGCGCCGGGAACATCTGAGTGGTGATCACGGGCTTGGGAGAGGCGCGGCGTTTTTCCAGATCTTTCTGCATGCGCCGCTTGGCGCGTTCTTCCTGCCAGTCCCTCCAGCGATTCAACAGGGCAACTACGAAAGCAAAGCGGGTGGGCGCCCACACCTGCAGCGCAGAGAACGAGAAGGCGGTCGAAAGATACAGGGCAACGGCCAAAACCGTGGCGCAAACAATGTAAGCGCCGGCGGGGTTGAAATAGTGGATGAGAAAATCGCCGACAATGCGGCCCAATAAGCCTTCCAAAGGAATCGCGCCCATCCAGCGCAGGTGGCCGGGGAGCAGCGAGAGCATGGCGGGAAGGAAAATCAACATCCAGGTTGCTCCCAGGAACTTGGCCAGGGGAGAAGCAATCTTGCGGGAGCGGAACCAGCGCTGACCCAACACGCCGAGAAAGACCGGGAGCAGAAATGCCCCGATACCGAAAGCTTGCAGAATCAAGTCGGAAAACAGAGCCCCGACCATTCCGACCCAGTTGCGAGCGGCGCGGGAGCCGGTCAACACGGAAGCGCTGTTCAGAGATGGGTCGAGCGGCGAATAAGACGCCAGGGCAAGAAACAGGAGCAGCGCGGAGACGCACAACAGGAAGCCGATCAGCTCATTGAGCCGTCGGTTGTTGGTGGGCGTGAACAGCTGGTTGAAATACTTCATGGGCGTATTTCGTCACGCAGAGACACAACGAAACCTGCGATGCGACTACGCCAGAGCTCTTTGATTATGACAAGAAGCGGGGCGGCGTACAACCGTGGATTTTCCTCCGGTACCCAGAATGACAAACACAACCTGCGGTGGTGGCAGGGAGGACACCTACCCGAAGCGGGCCTGCCGGACTATTGCAGATGCCAGGCAATTGCCAGCCCGATGACGATGATGCCCGCGACAATGCGGTAAACGATGAATACCTTGAGGCTGTTCGATTGCAGATAGCGGATGAGCCAGGCGATGGCGCCGTAGCCGACAATGGCGGAAACGATCACGCCCACGAGAAACGGCGCGTGCATGCCCGGCGGTAGGCCTTCTTTCCTCAGTTCGTGCGCCTTGAGCAAAGCTGCGCCGGCGATGATGGGGGTGGAAAGCAGGAAACTGAATCGTACGGCGGCTTCCCGGGTCATATTACGGAACAAGCCCGCAGTGATGGTCGCACCCGAGCGGGACACGCCGGGAACCAGGGCGGCGGCTTGAGCGCAGCCGATAATGAGGGAATCGGCAAAGCTGACGCCGGCGAGCGGCTTCTTGAGCTGGCCGATTTTTTCTCCCCACCACATTACCAGGGCTACAGCGATCAGAGCGCCGGCGATCAAATAGATATGCTCCCGGAAGTAGTCTTCGGCCGAGTGTTCCAGCAATTTGCCTGCGATGGCGCCAGGGATGGTGGCGATGGCCAGAAACCAGAGCAGCATCCGTTCCTCGCGTTGTTCGGCAGGCGTCAGGTCCTGCGCGGCGTTGCCTGCCTCTGAGAATCGCACTACTTTGCCGCCCAGGGCGGCGCGAATGATCTGAAACCAGGTGCGCCGAAAGTAAAACAGGACCGAGAGCAACGTGCCAAAGTGCAAGGCGACGTCGAAGGTGAGCTCATGGGCGGGCGAAAGCTCATTCCAGCCCAGCAGCCGGCGCACGATGATCAGGTGGCCAGAACTGGAAACGGGGATGAATTCTGCGAGACCCTGAATGATGGCTAGGACCACAGCTTGATAGATTGGCAAGGCTTATCCTCATTTTGCGGAAAAGATGCTAAGAGTATCTCAGAAAATTGGTGGCAGAATGGCTGCTAGCTTTGGTACTGGCTGCGACCATGTCCTGACCTGGGCGGAGTGCGAAACACCTCACTGCTCAGCGTTGCCATAGGTGGGCACGCCCTGCTGGATGAGATAGAGCAGCCGCTGGGCACGGGCGGCCCAATCCCCCTGGGATGCCTCTGAGGCTCTCTCTGCCAGCGCGATCGCCTTGGCGCGGGATTCTTCGGACTTCTTGGCTTGGTCTTCAGTTTTGTAGATCTCGATCAGCGCGGAGTGCCGCCAGGCGGCGTCGTAGAGGGCCTCGGCCACGGCGGGGGAGTTGGGGCGCTCTTTGGCGTACTTTTCGTACATCTCAGCTTCCTTTGCCGGACATTTCGAAGTACCCTGCCAATCGCCGCACAGCTTGTTGTCGATCAAATGGAAGGAAGCGAGGTCGGCCCATTTGGTTCCCTTAAATTTCTTCATCACTTCGTCGAAGTAGTCTTCGTTCATGCCGGGTCGCAGGAAAGCTTCTTTTTCTCTGGCGGAGGGACGCGTCATGACGTCCGCCTTCTCGATTTGCCAGCGGATGTCGGCAGAACGGTACATGGCCTCGCCGGCAATCGGCGAGGTGGGGAAGAGTTGGGAAACTTCGTAGTAGAGGCGGAGGGCGTCCTGGGCGGCGCCGCGGCGACCGTGGCGCTGGCTGGCTTGGTCTTCGGAATCGACTGCCTCCCCGAACAAAATCCTGTCGCCGTTGGGAGTGGAGGACTGCACCACGCCCTTTTCGAGTATCCAGCCGGTAACGACGCGTTCTTCGGTGAGTTGAGCTTCGACGTTGATCCAGTCGCGGCTGGTTTGAATGACGACCACCTCGCGGCCACGTTCGACCTCGGCCAGCTTGGCAGAAGTAGCGTCCGGCGCAACATAGATGGTGGCCACGCGCATCATGGCTCCGCGAATGATTGCGGCCGATGGCAGCACGCTGGCGAAGAGCACGGTCAGTAAGGCAAGTGCGGACTTCAGGGTCATATATCTACGTTTCTACGGCGGCGGTTTGTTTGATTTCTTCCAGCATGAGCGGATCGATGTTTCCGCCGCTGATGACCGCCGCGTGCAGCCGGGCCTTGGGCAATTGTCCGCGATGAAACAGGAATCCAGCCACGGCCACCGCGCCACTGGGCTCCGCTACAGTCCTGGGATCGGTGGCCAGGAGCCGTATAGCTTGCCGGATTTCAAGTTCGCTGACAGTTATGATGTCATCCACGTACGCGCGGATGTGTTCAAAATTGATGGGGCCGATACTTTGGCTGCGCAGGCCATCGGCGATGGTGCGGGTTGCCTGTTCGGCGGAGGACTCGGTGATCCTTCCCGCGCGGAAGCTGGCTTGCGCATCGGCGGCAAGCTCGGGCTCGACTCCAATGATGTTGACGGAGGGCTTACTGAGTTTGATGGCGGCGGCAACGCCGCTGATCATGCCTCCGCCACCCACGGGGACCAGAACGGTTTCGACGATCGGTAGGTCTTCCAGAATCTCCAGGCCGATGGTGCCCTGCCCGGCGATGATTTTCTCATCGTTAAAGGGCGGAACGATGGCGTAGCCTTGCCGCTCGGCCAGTTCTTCGGCTCGCTGCTGACGTTCCAGGCTTCCCGGGCCTACGAGAACGATTTCCGCACCCAGTGCTTTTGTGGCTTCGCGTTTGAGCGCAGGCGCATCGCTGGGCATGACGACCACGGCAGTCGCGCCCAACGCCCGCGCCGCATAGGCAACGCCCTGGCCATGATTTCCGCTGGAGTAAGTGATGACGCCGCGGGACCGTTCCTCTTTGCTGAGCGAGGCAATCTTGTTGTAGGCCCCACGAAGTTTGAAGGCTCCGATGGGTTGCAGGTTTTCCGGCTTGAGGAAAAGCCTGCGGTCATCGGGAACGGACGTGGGCAGAGGGAATACGGCTTCGATAAGCTGGGTGCGGACCGCAACTCCCCGTAGGCGGGCCTGAGCTTCGCGAATGTCGTGGAGGGTGACCATTTCAATTCAGAGTCTAACCGCCGAGCACGCCGAGGTCGCAGAGAACTCGGAACTACTATATCTCCAATATCACCGGCATAATCAGCGGACGTTTCTGCGTCTGTTTGGAGATGTAGCGCTTCAAGTCGGCGCGAATCTTTTCTTTGATCACGCCGTAGTCAGCCTTTTCCTCGTCACTCGAGACTTCGAGCGTCTGCATCACCAACTGGCGTGCGCCTTCGACGAAGCCGTCTTCGCCCGGTTCGAAGCCGCGGGTCACGATTTCCGGTGAGGTTTCAACCCGGCCCGTCAGTTTATTGATGGCGATGATGGGCAGCACGATGCCGTCTTCGCTCAGGTGACGGCGGTCTTTGATGATGAGGTCTTCGACCACGTCGGTACGGGAGCCAGAGTCGATGCAGACACGGCCGACGTTCACGCGGCCCGCCTTGCGCGCGCCCAGTTCGTCGAATTCGAGAATGTCACCGCTTTCGATCAGCATGACGTTGCCCACGGAGCCGTGCATGGCCGCGGCCATCTCTGCGTGCAGCTTCAATTGACGGTACTCGCCGTGAATCGGAATGAAATACTTGGGCTTGACCAGGCTGATGATCAGCTTGAGTTCCTCCTGGCTGGCGTGACCGCTGACGTGAATTGGCGGGGATGATCCGTCGTCGTAGATTACGTGGGCTTGGCGGCGGAAAAGATGATCGATCATGCGGTAAATTGCTTTTTCATTCCCCGGAATGATGCGGGACGAAAGCACGACGGTGTCGCCTTTTTCGATCTTCGCGTGCTTGTGATTGTCGACGGCGGCGCGCGAAAGGGCAGACATGGGTTCGCCTTGCGTGCCGCTGATCAAGATACAGATCTTCTCCGGCGGAAAATTCTTCATCTCACCGGGATGGACGAGCAGGCCCTCGGGAATTTCGATGTAGCCCAAGTCTTCGGCAATTTCCGCCGAGCTGTTCATAGAGCGTCCTACGAAAACCACTTTACGTCCGTGTTGCCAGGCCAGTTCTACCGCAAGTTTGATGCGATGGATGGAAGAAGAAAAACAAGAGATGAAAAGCCGGCGCTCGGTACGGGCAAAAACTTCGTCAAATTTGCGGCGGACGGCGCGCTCGCTGGGGGTGTAGCCTTTGCGTTCGACATTGGTCGAGTCCTGAAACAGAGCCAGCACGCCTTCTTTGCCATATTCGGCGAAGGCGTGAAGGTCGAACAAGCGATTGTCGGTAGGGGTGGCGTCGACCTTGAAATCGCCGGTGTGAATAATCACTCCGAGCGGCGTATGAATGGCCAGCGCAACGCAGTCCACCAGGCTGTGAGTGACGGGGATAGGGTGAATCGTGAACGGGCCGATTTTGAAGCGCTGCCCAGGCCGAATCTCGTTCAGGTCGGCGTCATCAAGAAGCCCATGCTCGTCGAGTTTGTCTTCGACATAGGCTAGAGTGAACTCGGTGCCCCAGACGGGCACGTTAAGTTCAGAAAGAATCCACGGGAGGGCGCCGATGTGGTCCTCGTGGCCGTGAGTAAGGACGATGGCGCGCACCTTCTGGCGGTTCTCGGTGAGATAGGAAATGTCGGGGACGACAATGTCGACGCCCAGCAACTCGGCTTCGGGGAACATGAGGCCGGCGTCAACAACGATAATGTCGTCACCCCAGCGCACCGCCATGCAGTTCATTCCGAACTCGCCGAGGCCGCCCAGCGGCACAATATGCAGTTTTCCAGTTGGCATTAGGGATCAATTGATGCTAGCACAGGTTTTAGTGGCGAGTAGGTCCGGCGAGGTTCAAGCTACGCCTCTGCAGTCTTGAAAGATAAAAGCTTTGACCGCAAAGCACGCAAAGAAGTCCGCAAGGATCGCAAAGAAAACCGATGAGACCCGGGCGCCGTGATCGAACGCGGACGCATTCTCTGCGATAATTAAGGTAGATGGCAGAACCAACCGAGCAATCGTGGTTGCGGAGGCGGGTGGAGGGTGGCGTGCGCCGCGGTTTCGAGCGGGCGTACCACACAGTCAAAGTTGATCCCGGAAAATTTCTTCTACAGCTTCGTGCGGCTTACGATTTGCCGATCGGCAGTTTCCAGGGGCTCTACTCGGTGGACCTGGGTCTGCTGGATGAGGTAGCTGGGCGCATCATTGAAGGCGGGATGAAGGTGGCTGCGATTGAGGGCGCCGGGCTGGGCCTGGGCGGGATCGTGACCATTGTGCCCGATCTCAGCATTCTGGCGGGGATTACGCTGCGGATGATCCAGAAGCTCAGCCTGATTTACGGATTTGAATTCAACACCGACGAGGAGATGGCGGAGTTGTGGATTGCCGCGGCCAGCGCCGCGGGAGTGGACATCAGCAAGGAACTGCTGGAAAAGGAAGTGGTAAATCGCTTTGTCCCCAGGGTGATTGAGCGCGTTGCCGCACGGGCCAGCACGGAGGCGGTAGAGAAGTGGTCAGGACGGCTGATCCCGCTGGCCAGTTCGGTGATTGGCGCGGGGTTAAATTATTACTTTGTGCGGGCTTGGGGCGAGCGGGCGCGGAAGCATTTCCGGGAGAGGCATTTGGCGATGCGCGAAAGAATGATCGCCGAGCAGGAATCGCTGCCGTCGTGACGGCTAACGCAACCAGTCCTCCAGTTCGATGCGTTGATCGGTTTTTTCGTCGCGGTATTTCACGATGACCGGAGTATAGAGCGAAAGATTCCATCCGGCGGGAGCGCCTTTCTTCACCGCCCGTGATCCCGGTACGACCACGGCATTCTCCGGGACTTCCAGAGGCGAGTCATCGGCCGCTTTGTACACTTCTCCGCGGACCAGATCGTAAAGCGGAGTGGAGCGGGTGAGAATCGTTCCAGCCCCGAGAACCGCGCGCGCCCGCACGACCGTGCCTTCATAGACGCCGCAGTTGCCGCCGACCAACACATCGTCTTCGATGATCACAGGGGCGGCGTTAACCGGCTCGAGGACCCCGCCGATCTGGGCAGCGGCGCTGAGATGGACCCGCTTGCCAATCTGCGCGCAGGAACCCACGAGCGCGTGGGAGTCGACGAGCGTGCCTTCGTCGATATACGCTCCGACGTTGATGAACATGGGCGGCATACAGATCACGCCAGGGGCCACGTAGGAGCCGACGCGGATGGAAGAGCCACCGGGCACAACGCGCACCCGGTCAGCGACCGAAAAGCGGCGGGCAGGGAAGGTGTCTTTGTCGACAAAGGAGAGAGTGGAGCCGTCGTCCATCTGGCTGAGTTCACCGAGGCGGAAGCCGAGCAGAATGCCTTGCTTTACCCAGACGTTGACGGTCCACTTGTCGGCGACTTTCTCAGCGGCGCGAATCTTGCCTTGAGTAAGTTGCTCACGGAATTCGAGAAACGTCTTGCGGGCTTCCGGATTGCTCTCGACCTCGCCGAGAGAGGCGAGACGCTCGATGGCGGACTTAAGGGAGGACATGAAGGCAGAAGTATACAAGAGCGCCGTAGCAATCCCTTAACCACGGAGGTCACAGGGGATCACAGAAGACCGGTTAACTTCAAACGCACTTGCACTCGCTGCGGATCAGGATGTTAGCCATGCTGTGGGAAGCATTGCGGGCTTCTGAAAGCGACGCGTAGGGCCCGTGCCAGCGGGAGTGGTTGGCATCGTGGCCGGCTGGGCGGCCCTTGCCGTGATTGCACTGGCCGCAGGTGGAGCGGTGCAGGACGATTTTGTGGGGGCCAGCGAGCCAGTTTTCGTAGATGAAGAAATTCACGGCTTCTGACTGCGCGCCCGCGGGCTTGCTGATAAGGCCGACATCGGCAGCGACTTTTTGTAGCTTAGATCGAGTGTCGCGGCGCATGGGGAGCAGCGGCAGGCGATAGACTTCTTCGAGCTTGCCCATCATGGCGAGAACGGCCTTTACGGGCATGGGATTCGACTCGATGAAGTTGGTCTGCATCAAGGTCAGGTATTTGCGGTGCAGACCGCGTGCGGTGGTCCAGTCGTTGTTCAGCGCAGCGCGAGTCATCTCGGCCATCTCGCGAGGGATCTCGTTGGAGGCCACAGAGATGATTCCAACTCCGCCCAGGGCAATCACCGGCAGCGTAAGGGCATCGTCGCCGGAGAAAACCAGAAAGCGTTCGGGCACTGCGTTGCAGACTTCTGCGATCTGGCTGATGTTGCCGCTGGCTTCTTTCACTCCGAGAATGTTGGGCACTTCCGCCAGGCGGGCCAGGGTTGCGGGTTCAATATTGGCTCCAGTGCGGCCGGGGACGTTGTAAAGAATGATTGGTCTATCGACGGCGTCCGCGATAGCGTGAAAGTGGCGATACTGGCCCTCCTGCGTCGGCTTGTTGTAATAGGGCGACGCGGTCAGGATGGCGTTCACGCCGGATCGGGCGGAGATTTCTTTAGCTTTGGCGACGGCGTCTTGGGTCGAGTTCGAGGTAGCGCCGGCGAGGATGGGCACACGGCCGGCAACGACTTCGATGGTGACATCGATAACCTGCAGCCACTCGTCGTGGGAGAGAGTCGGAGTCTCGCCGGTGCTGCCGCAGGGAACGAGGAAATCAATTCCTGATTCGACTTGCCAGGCTATCAGGTTGCGCAGGGCAGGCTCGTCGATGGAGCCGTCCTGACGAAATGGAGTTACGAGCGCGGTTCCGCATCCACGGAGTTGCATAGGACAAAGATAGCGCGAATGAAGGAAGACGGCAAAAGGCAAGGCCTGCATGACCGGCGAGCGCCCCGTCCTCCATTCACTTTACAGGCCTCGCCAGATGTCCTTGAAGTCGAAGAATCCCTGCTTGCCAGCGAGCCATTCAGCGGCACGGACGGCGCCTTCGGCGAATCCGCGGCGGGACTTGGCATCGTGGCAGAGATAGATCCTGTCAGCCGGGGAATCGAGGATCAGTTCGTGCATGCCGACGACGTCGCCTTCCCGGAATGAGGTGATTTCAAGGTCGGTTCCAGAAGCTGCCTGGATGATCTTCTGCATTGCGGCAGCAGTGCCGGAGGGAACGTCTTTCTTCTGGGCGTGGTGACGCTCGAAGATTTGGCCGGAGTACTGATGTTGGAGCGCGGCGGCGGCGGTGCGGGCGACGTCAAAGAACAGGTTCACGCCGACGGAGAAATTTGCCGCATAGAGGAAGCCGGTTTTGTTCTTCTCCACTAATTGCTTAATTCGCGGGAGTTCGTTGTACCAGCCAGTAGTGCCGACGACCATATTCTTTTTGTGTTTCACACAGGCGTCGATATGACCGAGAACTGCATGGGGAGTTGTGAAGTCGATAACGACGTCAGATGAGGTCAGGCGCGACGCGGTCAAGGCCGAGGCGTTTGGATTGTCGGCAGCGCAAAGCACCGTGACTTCGTGACCGCGCCCGCGGGCAACTTCCGCCACCAGAGAACCGGTGTTGCCGCGGCCTAGAATGAGGAGATTCATGGTTCAAGAAAAGCACTAACCGCAGAGTACGCCGAGTTCGCAGAGAAGTTCAAAGTCCTTATGCAAAGACCTCCGGATCCAGATCCGCAAAAAATGCCTTGTGCAGGCGCTGAATCACTTTGGGCACGTCGTCTTCTTCGATCACGAAGGTCAGGTTGATCTCCGACGCGCCCTGGGAAATCATCCGAATCTTGATGTCGGAGAGCTCGCCGAATACTCGGGCTGCGATGCCCGGCGTTTCGCGCAAATTCTCGCCGACCAGACAAACGATGGCCTTGCGGCCTTCATATTTTACGTCGGCCAGCCTGGCGAGATCGGCAGCCAGGGCCGGAATTGACTCGTTGGAATCAACGGTGAGCGAGACGCTGACTTCGGAGGTGGAGACAACATCAACGGCGACGCGATGACGGTCGAAGGCTTCGAAGATGGAGCGCAGAAAGCCGTGCGCCAACAGCATGCGGGGCGCAGCGACATCGATGATGGTGATGCGTTTCTTGGCGGCGATAGCCTTGAAAAAGTTGCGACAATGGGGCACACGCGCCGCGATCCGCGTGCCTTCGCAGTCCGGGTTGCGCGAATTCAGAATGTGGACGGGGATGTTTTTCTGGATCGCGGGCAACACGGTTGCCGGATGCAGCACCTTGGCTCCGAAATACGCCAACTCGGCGGCTTCGTCGAAACTGATGAGCTTGATGCGGCGGGCGTCGGGACAGATGTTGGGATCGGTGGTGAGCATACCGTCCACGTCAGTCCAGATTTCGATCCGCGCAGCGTCGAGGCCGGCGCCAATAAGGGCAGCCGAATAGTCAGAGCCGCCGCGGCCGATGGTGGTGGTGACGCCCGCTTTGGTGGCGCCGATGAATCCGCCCATCACTGGTACTTTTCCCGTTACCACCAAAGGCCGCACTTTGGCTCGCAGACGCTCATTCGTTTCCTCGATCTGGGGCACAGCCCGGGTGTGAGTGTTGTCAGTGATGATGCAGTCGCAGGAATCAACCAGCGCCGCGTCCAGACCCTTGGCAGAAAAAGCAGCGGCGATGATCTTGCTGGAGAGAATTTCGCCGTAGGCGGCCACGTGATCGGTGGTGCGTGGGGTCAGTTCGCCGACTGCGGCGATGCCGCGCAGGAGTTCATCCAAGGCTTCAAAGTTAGCCTCTAATTCGCTGTGGAAGTGGGTAAACATGCCGGTTCCCAGCAGTTCGCCGGCGGTCATGTAGTGACGTTCGCGAAGGCCGCGGGAGAGCTCGAGTGCAGTCTTGCGATCGCCGGCGCCGGCGGCGCGGGCCATGGTCAGCAGTTGGTCGGTGACCTTGGCCATGGCGCTGACCACGACGACAGGTTTTTGTGCCAGTCGTTCCTTGACGATAGTGGCGGCGCGGGCGATGGCGTTGGCATCTTGCACCGAGGTGCCGCCAAATTTCATGACAATCATGAAGAACACCCTCGCCGCGGAGGAACGCGGAGGAACGCGGAGGAACGGTGATTGCACGCCGGACCCTTCAATCGAGGTACCCTCTGGCCTTGAGCAGTTCGGCGTTCAGGATGGCGGCGCCGGCGGCGCCGCGAATGGTGTTGTGGGAGACCACGGTAAATTTCCAGTCGAGTACGCTGCACGGGCGCAGCCGGCCGACGCAGGCGGTCATGCCGTGGCCCGCGTCCACGTCGAGCCGGGGCTGCGGACGGTCTACGGTCTCCAGATAGCGCACCGGCTGCGCGGGGGCGCTGGGTAATTGCAGTTCCTGCGGATCGCTGCGAAATTGGTTCCACGCCGCGATGATCTCCGCCGCCGCGGGCTTCTTCTTTAGCTTGATCGAAACCGATTCGGTGTGGCCGTCTTCCACAGCTACACGATTGCAATGCGCGCTCATGGCGAAGGGCGCGGGAACGAACTTCGAGCCCTCGAGTTGTCCCAGGAGCTTGAGCGTTTCCTCCTCCATTTTTTCTTCTTCTTTTGGGATGTAGGGAATCACGTTGCCCAGAATGTCGAGCGAGGCCACACCAGGATATCCCGCGCCGCTGACGGCTTGCATAGTGACGGCGATGACGGTCTCGATGCCGAATTGCTGCAAGGGAGCCAGCGCCATGACCAGGCCAATGGCGGAGCAGTTGGGGTTGGTGACCACAAAGCCCTTCGACTTGCGGCGCCACGCCTGACATTCCAGCATTTTGATGTGGCAGGGATTGACCTCTGGAACTACCAGGGGCACGTCACTCTTCATGCGCAGCGCGCTGGAGTTGGTTACCACGGCGTGTCCGGCGTCGGCGAAACGAGGTTCCAGTTCGGCGGCGATGCCGGCATCCAGGGCGGCAAAGATCACTCGCGGAGCGCCTTCGGGTTTAGCCGGGGAGACAGTCATTTCCGCGACCGCCGCGGGCAGGGGAGTCTTCATCCTCCAGCGGGCGGCTTCTTTGTAGGGACGTCCTTCGGAGCGGTCGGAAGCCGCCAGCCAGGCCACCTCGAACCACGGGTGATGTTCCAGTATCTGGACGAAGCGCTGTCCGACGACACCGGTTGCGCCCAGGATTCCAACAGGAATTCTTGTCGGCATGATTTTGAATTTTATAACAGTGCGAGACGCCCACGGGTGGAGGGTTTACAAAGAAATTCATGATTTTTGAGCAAAGTGCCGATAGAGAATCCGAGGAGTAACCATGCCCGAACTACGCCAAAACTTCTTTACCAAGGAATGGGTCATCATGGCCACCGAGCGAGCCAAGCGTCCGGAAGAGATGGTCAAACATCGTCCGGTGAAAGAGGTGCCTGCTTTTGTCGAAACCTGCGTCTTTTGCCCGGGGCACGAGGACAAGACTCCGCCGGAAGTGATGCGGGTCCCGACCGACACCGCGGAGAAATGGCAGGTTCGTATTGTCCCCAACAAGTTCGGGGCGCTGGATCGCGAGGCCAAGACTGCCCGGGTCATCCGCCGGTCCCACCGCACCATGGATGGTTTCGGGGTGCACGATGTCGTTATCGATACGCTGGACCACTCGCAGGTCATGGCCCTGATGGCGCCTGCCCACGTGGCCAACGTGTTGCGCGCCTACAAGTCGCGCTACGATGCCCTCAGCCACGATCCGCGCATCGCCCACATCACCATGTTCAAGAATCATGGTCTGGATGGAGGCGCCAGCCTGGAGCATCCGCATTCCCAGTTGGTGGCCACTCCCGTGATCCCCAGCCAGGTGCGGGAAAGGCTGGAGGAAGCGCTGCGCCACTACGATGAATTCGGGGAGTGCATGTGCTGCGAGGTGATGAAACAAGAGCTTGACGATCCGCAGCGCATCGCGATGGCGACGGAGCATTTCGTGGCCCTGCAGCCTTTTGCGTCGCCCACGCCGTTTTGTACGCATATTTATCCGCGGCGTCACATGGCCAGCTTTGGCGACATCAGTTCCGCTGAGATCGGCGACATGGCCCATATTTTGCATACGGTTTTGCTCAAGCTGTACCGGGGACTGGAAAATCCGGACTTCAATTACACCATCCGCAGCGCGCCCGCGGAGTGGGTCGGGGTAAAGTATTTCCACTGGTATTTGAGCATCATTCCACGTCTGACCCGGGTGGCTGGCTTTGAATTGGGCACGGGAATGTTCATCAACACGGTGTTGCCGGAGGCGGCAGCCGAGTTTCTGCGCAACGTCAAAGTCGAGCTAGGTGTCGGCGCGGGCGGGTAAAGAGCGGTCACTCGCGAGGAGAGATTTCTGCGCCGAAGGAATACTCGTTCAAGGGGCCGAAGCGCCTCTTTTCGGCGTACAGCCGCCAGCGCCGGAAGACGATGCGCAGGCTGGCCATGACCGGGATGGAAAGATAAACTCCCAGCACTCCGGCGATCTCGCCACCGGCCAGGACTCCGAAAATTGCCGCCAGTGGGTGCAATTCCATACTCTTCCCCATGATGCGCGGAGACACCACGTAATCCTGAATCAAACGCCAGACCGCCAGGAACACCAGCAACATCACCCAGTGGTGATAGCTCATCAAGAGCGCCACGCTGAGGATGAGCAGGGCGGCTACCAGCGGTCCGACCACGGGAATGAATTCCATGATGCCGCCGGCGGTTCCCAACACCAGCGCGTAGGGAACCCGCGTCAGCCCCATGAAAGCGGTATAGGCGATGAGCGAAAATGCCGCCAGCGTCAGTTGCGCACGGATGAAATGGGCGAGCATGCGATTCAGATCCCCGCGCACGCCTTCCCAGAACTCGCGCTGCGGCCGCGTCTGCACAAAGGTAAGCGCGACTTCGCCGAAGGCGCGACCATCCTTGAGCAAAAAGATTGCCAGGATGGGGACCACGATGAGCAGCCAGGATTCTTTGGCTGCCTCGGCGACGCGGACCCCGGTGTTCTGCGCGATGGCGATGAGATCGTCCCGATACCGGGTCAGGAAAGCCTGGGTCTGATGAATGGTGGTCGCGCTCCAACCGCGCTCCTGGCCGATGGTGACGGCAATATTGCCAGAGCTCACCTGATCGAGCAGTTGGGGCATGGCGTCGCCCAGGCGTTGCGCCTGATGACCGATATTGGGACCCACGAAAAAGAAGAAGGTGATCACCAGAACCAGAAGCAGGAAGTAGATGACGCCCACCGCGACTCCGCGGCTGTGAGTCCACTTTTCCACCCGCGACACGGCGGGGTCGACCAGGTAGGCAAAGAAGACGGCAAAGAGGAAAGCAATCAGAGTGCGGCGGGTGATGTAAAGAAAGCCAAGCGCCAGAGCGAACAACAACCCTGTGGTCAAAACCCGCGCCGCGCGTGCGTCCGTGAGGGCCACTTAGTCTCGCACCACTTCGGTAGTGTTCGCCGAGTCCACAATCCGTTGCAACTTCAACGAATCGTCCAGCCAGAGCACCCAATCGCCGGATTCACTTTTCAGATCCAGCCTGATGAGTTCGTGTTCCGCCCCATGAAGTAGAACTTTCTCCCTGCCAGAGAACTGGAGGTTAACCAGCGCCGATGCGCGGGCGTGCGCATTAAGGGTCCCCAGTTGCGCCTTTTCTTTCATGGGGCAGTTGATCGCGCCTTTCTCCTGCTTGCAACTGGTAGCGAGATATTTCCAGGCGAGGACCTCGCGCTGAATAAAAAAATAGTCATCCAGAATGTTGGTCGAGACCGGCAGCAGGAAGGGTTGCTCCTTGGGCTTGTCCGTCGGACCGCTGCTGTAGCGCTCGCTGAGAAAGTCCTTGATGGGGAGGATGGTGGCCTGCGACTGGCCGGGGCTAATCTCCTTCCACTCATAACTTTTCAGTTCCCCGTTGGCGGTCAGTTGCAATTCGGAAGACTGTTCCGCCGGATCGGGGCCAGCTTCGGTCTTGAACCGCGAGGTGACGGAGCTTCCGGTGCTGCTCTGGTGGATGGAAAAGGTCTCCGTGGCCACTCGTTTCCCGTTCATGAAGACTCCGAAAGAGCCGGAGTCCACGGTCTGGCCCGGAGTCTCCTTTTCGGGCGTCGCGGCCCACGCGTTCGCGGCCAGCAGGGTGCACAGGAGAGTGCGGGCGAGTAATCGACCGTGCTTTGACATCCTTCTCATTCCAAACCGATCCTGCATGCTACCTCCGCCGCGACCGCATCGACGTTCTTGCCGGCAGTGTCAATGCGGCACGCAGCCTTCAAATAGAAAGACCTGCGCTGCTCGTAGAGCTCGTAAAACTGTTTCGCATCCCCTAACAGTGGACGATCCCGCTGTTCCTGCTGGCAACGTCGAAAGAGTTCTTCCACCGGGCCATCCAGAAAAATCACAGGCGCCTCTGCACTCTCGAGCAACGCCGCGTTTTCGGGCTGCGCGAAAGCTCCACCACCCAAGGCCACGATGCGGGGCCCGGCACTGAGCTCACTCAAAAGCTCGCGCAGCGCGGCATTCTCCAGGCGGCGGAATTCTCTTTCGCCCAAATCACGAAAAATCTCCGGGATTGACCGTGCTGCCCGGGCCTGGATGCGATCGTCCAAGTCTTCGAATTCCCATGCCAGACGCCGGCTCAGGCTGCGGCCCACGCTGGTCTTGCCGGCGCCCATAAAGCCCACCAGAAACACTGCCTTGTGGCTGCCGGCTTGTAGCATGAATGCACTATCCCCAGGATCAGGCCTGAACCTGCGATGGCACGCGACCTATCGGGACCAGTTCTTAACGTTTCTTGAGGTGGATTTTACCACTGAAGGAAAGCAACTTGACGGTAGATGCAGCCTTTCCCATGGTACCTGCGAAGGCACTCCCTGCGCGGGAGACGAAGGAGGAATGCGGAGGATGCAACTGGAAATCGTTCTCGACTTTACCCTGGGCGGAGCTGGCGACGACATCAATGGAGGCATACGACGGGGCGGTAGCCTCGATGTCGCCGGTATGAGTCATCAGCGAGTATTCTCCACCGCCACCGAAGTCGCCATCGTAATGAATCCAGCCGCTGGTTGAATTGACCGAAACCAGCGGGCCGTTCACGGCGTTCAAAGCCACATCGCCGCTCACGGAGGTGATTTCCACGTGGCCGTCATTGACGTTGGTCAGGGTCACGGGCCCGTTGAGAGTCTTCACATGAACATGACCCTCGCTGACGTCGCGAACGTCGACGGTGGCGGTGTTGCCCTCCATGACTATATCGCCGTGAAGTCGTTCCGCTCGCAGCGGGCCGCTGGTGGAACGCAGGGTCACACTGGCATCGGCTGGAACCAGCACTTCGTAGTCCACTCGTCCGCTGGCGCTGTCCGCACCGGGCAGCAAATGAGAAACCACGGAAACATGGTTGCCGCCCTGGTTCTGGTCAACTTCTACTTTGTCGGAGTACAGAGTGGCATTCACTTGCACGTGGTTCCCGGTGGCAGGCTTGACCGAGATTAGGCCGTAGGGGTTGACGATGGAAATACTGGAGTGGCGGCGCACCTTAAAGTGGTACTGTTGGTGGACCTCGCTGGCCAAAGCCGCCGTGACCATGAACACTATGACAAGCGCTTCTCTGGAACCAATACTCCTACGCATACCTGACGTCTCCCCGATTCCCGGTCACGTGCTTCTGTGCCGGCCCCGCCTTGCACGTCACTCCTGCAGCCAATTATGGCAGAGAACGCGCCATGGCGATCTCGTAAACCATGGCTCTCTGCTCGTAAGCGTTGGTTAGATACTGCTGAGCAATCGTATCGTTGGGATTGCTGCGCGCCGACGATTCCGCATCGCGGATGTAAGCATCCACTGCCCGCAGGTTGCTCGCGTAACCATCCCGGAGGTCGGGGGCGCGCGCGGCTACCATGCTGAGCAATTGATCCTCATCTTGGCCGGCCTGATCCACACCGCCTTGGCTGATCGTCTCTGGTTGCGACACAGTTGCCGCCGACGGTACGCTCCTGGCCACCAGTTGCGCCGCGCCGCCGCGGTGTTCACGCAGCAAGAAACCGGAGACCAGCAAGAGTGCAGCTGCCAACGGCGCCAGCCATCGCAACCGCCATCCCGCCGACTGCCGCGCGGGACGGTCCAGTTGAGACTGACGAATCAGGCCCTCTTGCCGTAGCGTGATCTCAATCGAGTTCCAAACCCGTGGACTGGGCTCGTCACTGGCCTGCAGAAGCCGTGCCTGCTGAGCGATGGCATCCAGATCGGAAACCAAGTCCCAGCAATGCGAGCACATTCGCAGGTGCTCATCCGCTTCAAAATTACGGCCGCCCTCAAGCTCCGGCAAGACCAGTTGAAATTCTTGACAGGTCATACTACCTCTCTCCCCGATACCGCATTTCTTGAACTCCTCACGGCTTAGTGGCTTTTTCAGCTCTGCTCATTTTGAGGAGATCCCGTAACTTCATTCGTGCTTTGTGTAATTGCGACTTGCTATTGCCGATGGAGCATCCCACCAGGCTCGCAATCTCGTTATGCTCATAGCCCTCGACGTCATGCAGCAGAAAAACTTGCCGGTAACCTGGGGGCAAGTCCGCGACTGCACGCTGCAATTGCAGGCGGTCAACGCTCCCCGACAATCTTACATCGTCGGCGCCCGGTTCTTTGCGGGGAGATTCCTCATCGGTTTCGAGGGTATCTTCCAGCGGAACCACCGCCAAGCCCTTCTTGCGAAGCTGCATCAGCACCACATTTACCGCCATCCGATGCAGCCAGGTGGAAAAGGCCGACTCGCCGCGAAAAGTCCCAATCTTGCGGAACAACTGCAGGAAGGCTTCCTGAGTGAGGTCTTCGGCAGCCGCGGTGTTGGCGGTCATGCGCAGGCAAAGGGAATACACCCGCCGCTTGTGCAGGTGATATAGAGTCTCGAACGCCTCCGCATCGCCCCGCTTCGCCCGCTCAATCGCCGCGGCTTCAGAAAGCTTGCCGCCCTGTAGTTTTTTCGCGTCCGTCAAGTCGCCTGTTCCGGCCGCACTCAATGTGATGCGGCGTAAGTAGCTTTTCGTTGTACTGCTTGCAAGCCGGGGAACTGGCCCCAAAGTAACCTCGGACAACCCCCCGGTCACTCGCTTTAGACTCCGCCAACGACAAAATGACCCCAGCGTCCCCGACCTCAAGGCATTTTCCTAATAGATTCAACGGTTAGCGGCCAGGACGCAGAAAGCCTGAACCCAACTCTACCTGAAAAGACTTCGACGGCTCTGTAAATTTGCTGTCACGCCGCTTGACAACTCGAATTGACTGTATAAAACTGCATTGCCGACTTCAGGTCATTCGAGGATCGGGTCCCCGGGACGGCATCCTGCCGAAGCGAGCAAGTCCATGAAGCAGTTCGCCCTGATTTGCTTGTCGTGGTTGATTGCCATTTCTGCTGTTGCTCAGAATAACCCTGTTCCATTCTTAACTCAGCCGCTGACGCCGACCAGCGTGGTGCCCGGTCATGGTGCCTTTACACTGAAGGTCGCCGGGGCAGGGTTTCGTGCGGGTGCGGTGGTGAACTGGAACGGCTCGCCGCGGACGACGACGTTGGTCTCTCAGGACGAAGTCGATGCGGCGATCTCGGCGGCGGATGTGGCTCATCAAAACGTTGCCGCGATCACGGTGTCGAACCCAGCACCGGGTGGAGGAGTGTCGAATCTGGAATATTTCCCGGTCGGCCCGGCCTTTGTCGGGCTGGCGTTCGCGCGGCGGGATACAGTGATAGAGCCGCCTATTCATGATCCGCAGGTTTACCCATAGACCCAGTGGTTGCCGATTTCAATCACGACGGCAAACTGGATTTGGCCATCGGATGGACGGACGGCGGGCGCAGCATCATTCAGGTTTTTCCCGGCAATGGGGATGGAACGTTTCATCGGTCCATCGACACGGATATTCCTTTCGCAATCTATGGTCTTGTGACGGGTGATTTCAACGGCGACGGGATTGAGGACATAGCCCTCAGCAAGATCGGTCACTTCAACATCTCAACTTTATACGTTTTTCTCGGAACCGGCGATGGCCACTTCACACAGGCACCCGAAGGTGGGAGCATGGGCTACCAGCCAGTTTTGGCTGCGGACTTCAATGGCGACGGCAAGCTGGATTTGATCGTCGCACATTATGATTCTGAGAATGATGCTTTCCTCTATGTCGCCTATGGCAACGGTGACGGCACTTTTGCCGATCCAGTTTTTTTCGAGGAACAGGAATTTTATTCTCTTCCAGCCGCAGGCGACTTTAACGGCGATGGAATTCTCGATGTCGCCACGACTCCATGTTCCTACTGCTCTGGTAACACACGAGGGGAAGTCGACGTTTTCTGGGGAACGTCCGCCGGCTTCCAGCCGCCTGCGATCTATCCAATGCCGAACCGGGGCCAAGGAGTCGCGGTCGGCGATGTGAATCGCGACGGCAACTTGGACATCGTGGCCGCATACTCCAATCTCCTTTTGGGCAATGGAACCGGCGGCTTCACTGAACAAGGGGACGGACCTAACGTCGATGCTTCGCAGTTGGTGGACTTCAATAACGATCAAAAGTTGGATATGTTCTCGCCTGAGCTCCCGGGCAGCTTCTCCGTCTTCCTGGGCAATGGCGATGGCACCTTTCAGGCCCAGCAAACCTGGTCGTCGGGAACGGCTGGAACCAATCCGATCGTTGTCGGCCTTCCCAAGGACGGAAACCTGGGGGTGATTGACCTCAATACGAATGCTCTCGGGCAGTGGGTCGTTTCCGTCTACCGGCAGACCCCAGTCAGTTTGCCCGCTACCAGCCGTTAACCGTCCGGCGCTTAAGTTTTGCTTGAAGCAGTAGTAATGGTTTCTAGCCCATGACCGTGGGGGCCGTTCTCTCTTTGACGCAGCAGGAAGGAAAAAAACACGCCCAGGAAGCCCAGGACGGAAAAAATCCACATCCCCAGATGGTAGCCGGCCGGGTTAGCCGCGCTGGCACCGCCGTAGTCGTTGGCCCAGCCGATCAACAGGTTGAAGCCAAATAAACCGATGTTCTGGATCATGGTCATTAGCCCGTAGGCCGTTCCCAGCTTGGCCTGCTCCACGATGTAGGCCACTGAAGGCCACATGACCGCCGGGATCAGAGAGAACGCCACGCCCATCATCGCCATGGGCACATACAAATTCACTTTGGTATAGGCCATCATCAAGTAGACGGGGATCAGCAGCATGGAGCCGAACATCATGAGCACGGCGCGTTTCCCAATGCGATCCACAAGCAGACCGAATAGTGGAGTCGCGAACATGGCGAACAAAGTCAACATGCTGGAGAGAAACCCTCCGGTTTCTCGTGACGTCCCGTGGGCCTCGATGAAGAACTTCACGGCGAAGGTCTGGAACGGAAAGATGGCAGAATAGAAAGTGATGCAGAGGGCGACGATATACCAGTAGCTCACGCCGAACTTGAAAAGGTCGGCGAAGACGACTTTGTCAGTTGAGGCCTCGCCCAGATGGTAATTTTTCTCGGCGTAGACTTCCATGATCCAGTAAATGACCGCGCCCAACACGCACAGGGTGGAGAAGGCCAGCGAAATCAGGAATGGCCACCGCCAGTTGGCATACGCCGCCCGCGCCCAAGTGGGAGAGTTCAGGGCGGCGAACGAACCCAGCCGCGCGATGGTTAGATTGATGCCGAAAGCGAAGCTCAGTTCTTTGCCTTTGAACCAGCGGGCCAGCGCGGCGGTGACGGCAACGATCAGAGATTCCGCGCCCATGCCGAAGATCAGGCGTCCCGTGGCCATCAGCCAAAGGTGGCCGGCGGCGGCGGTAATGGCCGGGCCGATGAGGCAGAGTACGCCGAAGATCATCAGCGACTTTCGCAACCCAATGCGGTCAATGATGAACCCGCCGATCACCACCGTGAAGATATTGGGAAAGCTGTAGATGGCCTGCAAGAGGCCGATGTTGGAATCCGAGAAACCCAGTTGCTGCTTAAGCACGTCGGCCAGAGGGCTGAGCGCGTCATAGACGTAGTAGTTGCCGAACATCGCGATGCTCACGATGAGGAGCACCATCCAGCGATAGACTCTCGACGGTTCCGGGCGCACAGTGTCTGACATCAAGGCTCCTTATGCGGCGTTTCCAGCTTGAGCAGGGGCGAAGCAAGAAGATAGCAGATGAGGGCGGAGCTTGCCATTTCTGGGTCTGCTTCGCGCCCTTAGCGGGCTTCGCATACTTTGCGATTAAGAGCTTTTGACCGCAAAGGGCGCTAAGGATTCGCGAAGATCGCAACGAAAATCTGGAGCCTGTGGGCAGGACACTCCGTCCACCCCGTGTGATAAAGTAATGTGCTCGCGGGCTGGCAGCCCGGCTTGAGGCCCGTCCTAATTCGCAAGGAGTGAGTTATGGCATCGATTTACGATCTGGTGAAAGACCGCCGCGTTTATTCGATCGAGGCTGACAAGTCGGTGCTGGAAGCGGCCCGTTTCATGATGGAGCACAACATCGGAGCGCTGCCGGTGATGCGTAACGGTGAACTGGCGGGAATTGTCTCCGAGCGCGACATCATGAACCGCGTGGTGGCCGTGGGACGCATGCCGGGGACCACCAACGTTTCCGAGGTCATGACGGCCAACCCCAAGTCGATCAGTGTGAATGAGACAGTAGAAAACGGGCTGTTCCTGATGCGCGAATTTGGTTTCCGCCACCTGCCCATCGTCGATGGCAAGCAGTTGAAAGGCTTGGTTTCCCTGCGCGATCTGCTGCTGCGGGTGGTGGCGCAGAAGGAAGCGGAGGGCAGGAAAGCGAGCTAGGCGATAGGGAGCTCTCAGAATGCGACACCGAACCCTGAATCTAGCGACGCCGTAAGAGCAGATCTCCTTCATTGGGCGGTAGGGCGAAGGGGAATTCGATCCCCTGATCGGTCAGCGGTATCCGCACAACAAATTCTTCCTGCTTTTTCCAGTCGCCGATCCATTTGCTGCTGGCGCGGAAGTACACCCAGCCCGACGCGTCCGCATGGGCGGGATCAAGCCTAAGAGCGTGGAGGCTGCGCGTGTCCAGAAACGCCAGCATCTCTGAAATATTCTTTTGATGCTCCTCCAGTGCGGATTCCAGTTCTTCTTTTTTTTCGGGATGCTTGCGAATGTCATGTTCGGTGGCTTTAGCGAATTGATCGGAATCGGTGCGAAACCTGGCCGCGAGCTCGCCCGGATCGAGCGCCGGGTGGAGATCACCTGAGTGCTTCACAAATTGCAGCTAATGGCGCGCGGATCGAGTGAAAGGAAATCCTTGCCGCGATAACGCAGAGTCAGGTGTACGGTGAAGACGGGTTCAGTACGGCGGCCGGCCTTTTGCAGTTCCTGGGAGTCAATGGCCAGCACGATGCCAAAATCGTTGGTCCAGAGGCCGTAGCGGTAACGGCCGTCGTCGTCGGCGCTAAAGGTGCAGCCCGGCTCACCTTCCGTCCAGCGCAGGGTGGGGGGTGCGGGCTTCTCGTGCGGTGGATTTGCCCAGCCACTTGATAGCAGAAGCAGCGCCAAGAACGATCCTCCGGCAATTTGGCAAGTTTTGGGCACCGGTGTGTGCACATAGTGTAGTACTGCGCGCCTCGGTCAACTTCGCCGCGCGTAGCTTCATGCAAACAAGTTGCTACTCTGCTAGGATTGTGACCACGCAGACCCTCTGCTTGCCCCTAATATCTCGGACTTGGCAGGGAGCTGTCTGGAAACAAAAATGCAGCGATAAGTAGTTCCTATCCTACCGACTGGCCGGGTACGGGTATGGTGTAGGAGCCACGTTGAACGATCCTAGTCGCCGGGTGCGCAAGCGCAGGTCCAATAGATCGATTTTTCGCCGGCGGCTGCGACGAGCGGCGGCTGCTCTGGCGGTTCTGAGCGTTCTCGGGTTCGGTGTTTTGTGGCTGTCTTTCCATCTCCCTTCCAGCTGGCACTCATCCTCGAACCAGTTGCAGAGCGAATGGGAGCAGGGAGACTTAAGCCAAAACCTGGCAGCGCTGGCTGCCACGTCAGTTTCCGCCCCAGCTTCAGTTCCACCTCGGATCGTATATCCCTATTCTGTGGTTCCGGGAGGAATCCAGGCGGCGGAAGAACTGCGTGAGGTTAGCGAGCACGATCGGGTGGTCGGTCGCCATTATGCGGGATTCGATTTTCGCAATGCCCACGTGATTGAGCTACAGGAAGCGAGGCTGGTGTACTTGTCGTATCGCATCGGCGACCGGATTTTCTGGACCAGGCACAAGGTCAGCTTGCGCAAAGGCGAAAAGGTCATCACCGACGGAAATATTACCGCCCGCACCCGTTGCGCGAACCAGATTTCCGAAGTTGCGGTGGAAGCGATCTCGCCCCAGGAACCACCGCTGGAAAAATTCGAGGAACCGATCCTGATGGCTGGAAGCGCAATCCAAATTCCGTTTCCCGAAGCGGCGTTACCTCTAGGCCCGCAACCTTCACCGCTGAACCCGTTCCCCGGCGGGTGGTTTCCGCCGCTCATCCCCCCAGGCGTTCCCGTTGCAGTCTGCTCGCCAACCAAGAAGAAGCAGGAAGGCGGCGTGGAATTGGCCAAAACCATTCCGTGCACGAAGCCGGTACCTGTTTCTCCGGTGCCTGAGCCGGGCACAATATTGCTGGTAGCTTCAGGGATGGCCGGAGTTTTTCTGCGGTATCGGAGTTCGCGGCGCGGGGAATCGAGCGCCTCGCAACCCGGCTTTAGTTCATGTTGGGGACGGTGGCACTGGTGACGATCTGAGTGAGGGCAATCGTAGAACCGGGCACCAGCACCTGGATGACGCTGTTGAAATGCCATTGATAGGGATACGAGATCGTGACCAGGGTGCAGGCGACATAGACCTTGGGGAGTGGATTAGGGGACCCGTAGGTGTTCAGCGGCGCTAGCAGGCTGCAAGCTGGAGTGCCCGTGCTGCTTGTGCCAGTCTCAGGATCTTTGGAGATGGTCAAGGTCAGGCCGGGGGCGGGGCAGCCGGTTGGCGCGTAAACCCAGGGCGGACCCGCGGTGGGAATTGGAGCGGCGCCCAGCCCGCAATCATTGATCTTACTGTTCAGCAGATACGCATCCACCAGGTAGCGCACAGCGTCGATGGAAGGCGGTGCAATGCCATACGCGAGATCGTTGGTGGGCTGGCTGGCCCCGAGGCGCGCCCCCTCGCGTACGGCGGCATTCAGCTCCTGCTTTTGATTGAATGCCCCACCAAAGTCGAAAATACCGACCACCAACACCACCAACAACGGAAGAGCCACAGCAAACTCCGCCAGCGAGGAAGCTTCGATGGAAGCGAACCGGTCCACCCACGCGCGCAGACTGAGGGGGTTCCGGCCTCGTGGTCGAGGGTGGATCATCAATACTCTCCCTTCATCTGCACATTTACTTTGAGGGCGATCTGCTGCATGTTCAGGGAGGTGAATGGCAGCCAGAACTGGTAGGGATACTGGAAGGAAATCGCCACGCCGCAAACCGGAGGGCCGGGACTTGCCACCGGGGTGATCTGCACATTGTTGCACATGGTGATGTTGCCACTTGTGCCGGCGTTGGTGCAGTTACCGGCCACGGTTCCGCCACTGCAGAAGGTCAGGGTGGGTTTGTAAGACTGGATTTGGCTGGGATCTACGTGGGAGGCGTTCATCAGGTTCGTAATGATGACTGGCGTCTGGACCAACAAAGGGCTGTTACTGTTACCGCAAGTGGCGCAGGTTTGCGCCACCCCCGCCCGGGCTCCTTGCTGTGCGGCGTGGTTGATGGTGGCGTAAATATTAAAAGCGCGGCCAAACCAATAAATCCCCAGCAGCATCATGAAAACGAGAGGCAAGACCAGGGCGGCCTCGGCCACCTCGGAGCCGGCATTTGTGGCGAACTGGCCCAATCGCTTGGTCGAGGCTGCAGGCTGCTTGTGGTCATCCATTAAGCTATCCCCCAAAAACGCCCTGCCGTGTGCAGAACAACCGCGATGGCGGCCGCTACTCCGAACGGTACCTTGAGAGCTTCAGGGTTGTCGAGAGAAACCTCTGGCCCGGGCAGATGAAAACTAAAAACCGCGGCCATCATGTGCGCGATGTTGCGCAAGGTTTGGCGCATACGCCCGTTCCAGATCACCAGAACCAACGCCATCACACCTGCCACCAACACCGTGGCAAACAGGACCGTTATCAAACGAGACGGGCCCAAAAATGCCCCCAAAGCGCCAATCAGTTTCCAGTCTCCGGCGCCCAGACTCCGCACCAGAACGAAGGGCAGAAGCAACAGCAGACCCAGGCCCGCACCCAGAAGGGAATCCTTGGCGCCGAGCCAGCCGCGGGTCACCGAATTTACCAGAAAGCCCAACCCGAGTCCGCCGACGGTCAGCCAGTTGGGGATACGGCGGGAACGCCAATCGGTGAACCCGGCGATGGCGGCAAACAACGCGGGTAACAGCCATACCACTTGTTTAGAAAGGCCCATGAAAGATTGGGCGAATATACCACTCTTGCGCGGCCCCGGCCCTTGCCGGTTCCGGACTACCGGCTCAAGGGCTGCGAACTGGTGCGTTCGGCGACGATCCGCTTTGCGTTTTCAGCTAAAGCCTTGGCCTGAGGCAGCAAATCCAGAGCCTTGACAACTTCAGGATCAGATTCCGCTCGTACCTTCAAGCCTTCTTCCTGACCGAAAGCATCCACAAAGATCTCGCTCTTGAGGCTGGAACGCACCCAGTCGTTGTTCTCCAGCATGTCGGCTTCGGAGTAGGGAACCTTCTCGCTGTCGAGAAACTTGCGGAAGTCCTGCAGCACAGCGTCATCGACTTCAAAATTCTTCGCGGGATGATGGTTCAGCATGTAGTGCTTGGCGAAGTTGAAGAACGCATAGTGCTGCAAGAGCGTGTCCTGGAAATGATTGCTCTTGACCGGGTCCAATTTTACGTCCGGAGTAATGCCGCCGCCGCCGTACACGGTGCGGCCGCTGTCGGTGAGTTTTACCTCGCGGCTGGCAGTCTTGTTGTCAGTGTCGCGATCAAAATAGTAGTCGTAAAGCGAAACGTTGGAATAGTCGCGCTGAATCAGGCGGCCACTCGGGGTGTAGTACTTGGCGGTGGTCAAAGCCAGGCCGGTGTTTTCGGAAAGCGGATAAACGGTCTGCACCAGGCCCTTGCCGAAAGTGGTTTCGCCCACGATCAGGCCGCGGTCGTGGTCCTGAATGGCGCCGGCAACAATTTCCGCAGCCGAGGCCGTTCCGCGATTCACCAGCACTACAAGCGGATATTCTTTCCCGCCGTCGCCATGGGTAGCGACGTAGCGTTTCTCGGGTGAGGAGCGTCCGTGATGGGAAACAATCAGCTGGCCCTTGCGCAGGAACTTGTCTGCCACGCCTACGCCTTCACTCAACAAGCCGCCAGGATTCTGGCGCAGGTCGAGGATCAAGCCTTTCAGATCGCCCATTTGATCCAGGGCATCGCCGACTTCTTTCTCGGTTGTCTCATTGAAGCCGCTCACGTGCATATAGCCGATGCCGGGACGAATCAGGAAATGCAGATCAACGCTGTAGCGTGGAATCTCATCACGGACTACGGCGAACTCTATCGGCTTGTCTGCGCCTTCGCGCACGATGGTGATGTGAACGGTGGTCCCTTTCGGGCCCTTCAGTAGGTCGGCGACGTCGCCGGTGCTCATGTTGTCGGTGGGCTTGCCGTCGACGGCGACGATAATGTCTCCGGGACGAATGCCGGCGCGATAGGCGGGCGTGCCCACGAAGGGCGCAATCACAATGACTTTATTGTTGCGCGGGCCGACCGTCATGCCCACGCCGTAGTACTTGCCGCGCTGATCTTCGCGCAGCAGCGAGTAAGCCTTGGGGTCGAAGAAGTTCGAATGCGGATCGAGCACGTGCAGCATGCCGGGAATGGCGCCATTGTAGATGGCTTTGTCTGGGTTCACGGGTTCGGCGTAGTTCTGCTCGACCAGGCTGTACACGTCGGTGAACGTGTGCAGGCTGTCGCGAACGTCAGCGTCGCCGCCGGGGGCTGCCGACGGGTTAATTTTCTGGCCATACACCAGGCCGAAAAAGCCACAACTCACAAGAATGATTGCTACCAGGAAGAGTGTGCGACGAGAACTACGAACCATCGTTGGTTTCCTTCGGTTCGGGCGAAAACAGCCCCGACTACCTCATCTGATGCGCAGTATAACATGCAGGATTTATGGATAATAGGGGTCTTCGGGACGGTGGTAACCAGCAGGGAATCAACAATAACAGCGGAAGTAGTGGCGGTTTTACCGGCGGCGAGGTCGTGTTAACCAGCCTAGCCCTGATTGTGACACTGGGTATGAGTCTGCTCAAGACGCTTGACCCTTTCTTCGAGGGTTTTCACACAGCTTGCAACTGCGTTGAACGCGATTGCGAGCACAATGAATAAACCTCCCACAATCAGGTAGATTCTACTCACGGCCAGGTTGATGGTGCCGCGAGTGGGATCATCGTAGAGTACGTGAAATAGCCATAGAGCAACAAAGGTTACAGCGATCACTCGAATCATTCGAGAAGCGACAAATGGGGAGGAAGATTTTTGTGGGGCGCCCATGCGCCGAAGGATAACCGAAAATGGGTGCCGAGGCTACCGCTTAGGGAGGATTTCCCCGATGCGCCGGATCTGTGCCCCCACGCCGCGCAGCTTCTCTTCTATATTTTCGTAGCCGCGGTCGATGTGATAGACGCGGTCGATGATGGTCTCGCCTTCGGCGACCAGCGCGGCCAGCACCAGGGACGCAGAAGCGCGCAAATCAGAAGCCTGCACGGCCGCGCCGCTCAACGGAGTCTTGCCGCGGACGATGGCGCGGCTGCCTTCGATCTTGATGTTGGCTCCCATGCGCAGCAGTTCCTGAGCGTGCATGAAGCGGTTCTCGAAAATGTTTTCGGTGATGATGGACGTGCCTTCGGCCTGCGTGGCCAGCGCCATATATTGCGCCTGCACGTCGGTAGGGAAGCCGGGATATTCTTCGGTTACCATGTCGCACGCTTGGAGCGGATTGTCGCCCATGACGCGCACGGATTGCTTTCCGAGCTTAGTCTTGACGCCGGTGGCTTCGAGCTTTTGCAACAGCGCTTCGAGGTGAGCGGGTTCGCAGCCGGAGATGTTGAGGTCACCGCCAGTGAGTGCGCCCGCGATGATGAAAGTAGCAGCCTCGATGCGGTCAGAAATGATGCGGTGCTTGGCGCCGTTGAGCTTGGCAACGCCTTTGATGCGGATGGTTGAAGTGCCTGCCCCTTCAATGCGCGCACCCATTTTGTTCAGCAAGTCGGCGAGATCAGCGACCTCCGGCTCGCGGGCGCAATTGTGCATCACGGTTTCGCCGTCGGCTAGAGCCGCGGCCATGAGCAGGTCTTCGGTGCCCGTGACGGTGATTTTGTCGAACACAATTTCGGCACCCTTGAGCCGCTTGGCGCTGGCTTCCACATAGCCGTGCTCCTGGCGGATACTTGCGCCGAGACGCTCGAGCCCTTTGATGTGCAGATCAATGGGACGAGCGCCGATGGCGCAGCCGCCGGGAAGGGAAACCCGGGCGCGTCCGCAACGCGCGACCAGCGGCCCGAGCACCAGCGTGGACGCCCGCATGGTCTTGACTAATTCGTACGAAGCTTCGGGGGAAGCCAGATTCTTGCAGCAAATCGTGGTGCGGTGCTGGGCGCGCCCGTAACCCAACTCGACTTCCGCGCCCATGGCGGCGAGTAGCTTGCGCGTGGTTTCAATGTCGCGCACCTGCGGGATGCCTTCCAGAATCACCGGTTCCTCGGTGAGCAGGGCAGCGGCCATCGCGGGCAGCGCGGCATTCTTGGCTCCGCTGACCTGAATGGTTCCGAGCAGCGGATTGCCGCCGCGAATTACAAACTTGTCCATAGCAAGATGGCTTTCTGCTCTGACTTGTACCGGCGCCAGACCCATGGCAATTCCAATCTGTGGCGTCCCATCATTCTAGCGGGAGTAAGGGTTGTGAGCGAGACGGAAGGGGTTAATCGGAAGGGCACCGTCTGTCGGTTGTTCACAAGCTGCGTGCGGCGGCGATGGCGGCGCGTACATTGCCGTTGGCGGCGCGTAGCGCGCGGGCAGCGTCGGCACGGCTGACCTCGGCGTGGAACATGACTAAAGCTGCCGGTACGCTGCCTGCGGCCCGCAGCATCTTCTCTGCGGCGGCGCGGCTCGCGCCCGTACCTTTCTGCACAATTGTGACCCCGCGTTCCACCAGTTTTTCGTTCTTGAGATGGACGTTCACCATCAGGTTGCCGTAAACATAGCCGAGCCGGGTCATGGCGCCGGTGGAAAGCATGTTCAGCACCATTTTTTGTGCCGTGCCAGCCTTCATGCGACTCGACCCGGCGATGACTTCAGGGCCGACCTCAGTCACGATGGCGAGGTGAGCCGCTTTCGCGAGCTGCGACCCTCGATTGCAAGTGACGGCGACGGTTTTGGCGCCGTGACGGCGGGCGTATTGAATCGCGGCAACGGTGAATGGAGTCCTTCCGCTGGCGGCGATGCCCACCACTACATCGTTCTTTCCTGGCTTCTTGCGGGCGATTTCGCGCTCGCCGAGCTGGCGCGAGTCTTCGTTGCCTTCAACCGCTGACCCCAGCGCTTGGATTCCTCCGGCGATGACGAACTGCACCGTCTTGGGATCGGTGCCAAACGTTGGCGGGCACTCGGCGGCATCAAGGGCGGCGATGCGACCGCTGGTGCCAGCGCCTACATAAATGAGGCGTCCGCCGCGCTCAAGGCCAGCTGCGATCAGATCAATCGCGCGGGCAATCTGCGGCAGAGCGCGCTTCACGCCGCCGGCGACTATGGCGTCCTCAGCGTTGATGACGCGGGCAATCTCAAGCGAATTCTTCAGATCAAGACGCTTCGAGGCGGGATTGATCTGCTCAGTCGAGAGCCGACTCAGGTGGGCGCGCGATGTCTTGCGCTTCAACGCCACTGCTCCAGCGACTCGACCACGGCGTCGTGGAACTTCGGACGAAGCTGCTTGATGGCCTGATTTGTAGCATCCGGCCAGGTGCGGTTGGTGAGCAGGGTCACCGACAGTTGGCGTTCAGGGTCGATCCACAGAGAAGTGCCAGTGTAGCCCAGATGCCCGAAGGAATGTGGCGAGAAATGTTTTCCCGCTTGCGAAGGCGAAGACGGTGTGTCCCAGCCCAGGGCATGGGTTGTGCCGGGTGGAGAGGACTCCCGCCGCGTGAACACGGCTAGCGTTTCAGGGCGAAGGATGGGCCGCCCGCCCTCGATCATGGCATTGGCAAAAATTGCCAGGTCTCCGGCAGTGGCAAACAATCCGGCGTGGCTGGCGACTCCGCCCATGACGCTGGCATTTTCGTCATAGACTTCAGCGCGGATGACTCGTTGGCGGAATGCACGGTCGTCGACAGTGGGCGGAATCGAATCCCGCCAGGCTGCCGGCGGGCAAAACGCGGTGTGCAACATCCCCAGGGGGCCGAAGACTTCGCGGCGGCAGAAACTGTCGAGAGGCTCCTCGGCGAGACGTTCGAGGGCAATCCCCAGAATGATGAAACCGATGTCGCTGTATTCGGCTCTGGAGCCGGGATCGGCAGTGAGCTGCGTGGCGAAAGCCGCGGCCAGCAGTTCCTCGCGATTCTTCGCCTCCAGGAACAGCTTCTCATACCCGGGCAGCCCCGAAGAATGCGCCAGCAACATGCGCATGGTGACTTCCGGGTTGCGCGGGTTGTCGGCGGCAAACTCAGGCACCAGGGCAACCGCAGGCATGTCCAGGTCGAGCAGGCCAAGCTCGTAGAGGATCATGGCCATGCTGGTGGTGGCGACAATCTTGGTCAGAGATCCCAGATCGAAGATGCTGTCGGGAGTGATTTCCGGAGCGTCTGGCTCGTAGGTAAACCGGCCGAAGGCCTTGCGGGCGACCTGCTTGCCTTTGTGAGTGATGGCGACCGAGGTGGCGGGGAAAACTCGTTCGGCAAGGCCATCTTGCAGCACGGCGAAGGCTGGCGCGAAGACCGTATCCTGCTGTTCGTACGCGGAAATCAGTAATCGGGCCGAAGCCCCGCCGGAAGCACGCACTGGAAAGGGATTCGCCAAAGTCTTGGTGTGCTCGATGTTCGGTTTATAGCAAAGATTGGGAGGGCAGTAAAGTTACGGGCAGGGTGCTCCAGGACGGCAAAGCCTTGGTCTAGTGACCCCCCTATCGGCACAAACGGTACCGCTTACTTGAGTTTCTTGAGCAGCCCATCGCGCTTGTGTAAAGTCAAAGTATTCACCCAGTCAGAAACAATTCGCGGCTGCGCGGGCAGGTTCTCACAATACTGGCGTTGGCGCTGGTGCTGATCCCGAACTCCGCCGCGGCAGGGCGCACGAGAAGGCCAGTAAGCTCAACTCCCCGGCTTGCCTCACTCGATCGCATTGTCGAAGACGCCATTCAGGATGGCCGGATTCCGGGCGCGGTGGTGCTGGTCTGGCACGACGGGCAGGTGGTGTATCGCAAGGCTTTCGGCAACCGGTCGATTGAGCCGCACCGCGAAGCCATGACTGTGGACACGGTGTTTGATATCGCATCGCTGACCAAAGTGGTCGCCACTGCGGTTGCGGTGACGCAACTGGTACAGAAGGGCGAAATTAGCGTCAACGAACCGGTCACGAAATATATTCCCGAGTTTGGCCAAAACGGCAAAGAAGACATCACCATTCGGCAGCTGCTCACGCATTTCTCCGGATTGCCCGAAGATCTGGACTTAATACAACCGTGGCAGGGGCGTGATACGGCGCTGCAAATGGCGTATGCGGAGAAGCTGGTTAATCCACCGGGCGCGCGATTCCTGTATAGCGACATCGACTTCATCGTGCTGGGTGCGCTGGTGGAGCGGATTACCGAAATGCCGCTGGACCAGTACTGCCGGCAGCACATCTTCACACCACTGGCGATGGCCCAGACACGGTTTCTGCCGCCTCCTTCCTGGTTGATGAAGATTGCCCCTACTCAATTTGACGAACACGACCACATGCTGCGCGGAATGGTTCACGATCCCACTGCTCGACGAATGGGAGGCGTAGCCGGCCACGCGGGACTGTTCTCGACCGCCGACGATCTTTCCAAGTTTGCCCAATTTCTGCTCACGGGCGGCCCGGTCCTCTCGCCACTGATGATTGAGAAAATGACGACTCCTCAGCAGCCGCCAACGGCGCCGGTATTGCGCGGATTTGGTTGGGACATTGATTCTCCTTTTTCGAGCAACCGTGGCGACCTGCTTCCGGTGGGGAGTTTCGGCCATACGGGATTCACCGGAACGTCAATGTGGATCGATCCCACCACCCGTACTTACATCATTGTGCTGACGAATGCGGTGCACCCGCGCGGGAAGGGAAGTGCGGTGGCGCTGCGGTCGAAAATTGCAACCGCAGTGGCGGCAGAGTTGTCGCTCAGTGTCACAGAGAAAGATGAGCTGCACTGGAAAAGCATTACTGGATACAACGAACCACAAAACGCCGCGCGGCGGGTTGCCGTACGCAACGGATCGGTCAGGTCAGGAATTGACATACTCGAGGCGCACGACTTCGAGCCGCTACGAGCGGCGCAAGGAAAGAAGCGGATCGGGCTGCTGACCAACCAGACAGGAGTGGATTCCCAGGGACGCCGCACCATCGACGTGCTCGCTCAGACACCGGGAATCTCCCTGCAAGCGATTTTCAGTCCTGAACATGGAGTGACGGGAACGCTCGACACCACCGACATCTCAAATTCAAAAGACGCAGTGACCGGGGTTCCGGTCTATAGCGTGTACGGTGCGACGGACGCGGCTCGGCGGCCATCCCTTGAAATCCTGAGGAACCTCGATGCAATCATGGTGGATATTCAAGATGCCGGCACGCGTTTCTATACCTACGAAACCACGCTCGGGTATTTTCTGGAGGGCGCGGCTAAAGCGGGAATCGAGATCGTGGTGCTCGACCGGCCCAACCCGATTACTGGCTCGTTCGTCCAGGGGCCGGTGGCTGATCCTGGCAAGGAGAGTTTCACCAACTATTTTGCCCTTCCCGTGCGTCACGGCATGACCATGGGGGAACTGGCCAAGCTGTTCAACGGCGAACGCAACATCAATGCCCGCCTCACGGTCATTCCCCTGGAAGGCTGGATGCGTGGCGACTGGTACGATTCAACCGGTTTGGCGTGGGTCAATCCCTCGCCAAACCTGCGCAGCCTAACGGAAGCCGCGTTGTATCCCGGGGTGGCGCTGGTCGAGGGAACGAATGTTTCGGTCGGCAGGGGTACCGACACACCGTTTGAATTGGTGGGCGCACCGTGGATCAAAGCTCGTGAACTGGCGCAATATCTGAATGCTCGTGAGATCTCCGGCGTGCGTTTTGTGCCGGTCAGTTTTACTCCCAGCGCCAGCAACTACTTGGGGCAGAAGTGCGATGGAGTGAATATCCTTCTGACCGACCGCAATGCTTTCGATGCTCCGGAATTGGGGGTGGAGTTGGCTTCGGCGCTGCACAAACTCTACCCGGAACAGTTCCATATGGAACGCATGATCGAACTGGTGGTCAACCAGCCGGTGTACGATGCCATTGTGACCGGGCAGGATCCGCGGCGCATCGCTGCCGACTGGCAGGAACGCCTGGAAAAATTTCAACCGGTGAGACAGAAGTATTTAATCTACAAGTGACCGCTTCGGGTAGAATGGTTGACCGAACCGGCAAACCCTCGGCCGGACCGTGGAGTTGTCATGGAACCCATCCATCGCTGTGCTGGCCCCAACTGCGGACAACTGAAGCAAGCCACCGATCGCTGGTGGCTAATGTGGACTTCTTTCGGCGAGTTCAATCGTCCCGTCCTGTATTTGGCGCCCTGGGATGAAGACATCGCCAAGCGAGAAGGGACTCTCTTCGTATGCGGTGAGTTGTGCGCCCAGAGGCTGCAATCGCACTTCATGGGCAATGTGCGGTCGAATGACATGACGCGACGGGTTGCGAGCTGAATTTGGGTTTGCCCCGTTTCCGCTTGGGGGCAAACCTTCCCATCCCAGGCCCGCATCCTACTTTTGATTAGGGTTGGGGCAGCTTCTATACGGCTGGGTCTTTAGGGTTCTTGGGGGTGATATGCGTTTCGTGGTCGTCCCATGTTTGCTGGCGGTGTCGGCTATGGCGCAGAGCAGTCCGACGCCCAGCCCAAGTCCTCCTGCGGCCGCTGCCGGGGTTCAGGAACTGGTGATTCCCGCAGGAACCAAGGTGCCGGTGGCGCTGAAGCACGCAATCTCAACCCACGGCACGCGCACCGGCGATGCGGTCTATGCTGAGACCACGTTTCCGGTGGTTGCCAACAATCGCGTGCTGATCCCAGCGGGAACCTATGTGCAGGGAAGAATCAGCCAGATCCAGCGCGGCGGAAGAATCAAAGGACGAGCGCAGGTGTTGATGCACTTCACCACGTTGATCTATCCCAGTGGCTACACGGTGATTCTCCCTGGTGCGGTGGAAAATGCGCCGGGAGCGGATAAGACCGGAGTGAAGGATCAGGAAGGAAATTTGCAAAAAGACGGCCAGACCGGCTCGAAGGTTGGAACCGTTGCCACCACCGCTGGGACCGGAGCAGTGGTGGGAGGGCTGAGCCGGGGAGGCGAGGGCGCGCTGATTGGAGCTGGAGTCGGCGGCGCTGTCGGCACAGCCATTGCGATGCTAAGCCGCGGCGATGATGTGAAGCTGGATGCAGGCACCACCCTGGAATTAGTGGTGCAGCGTGATATTCCGCTGGATGCCTCGCGAGTGCCGAACGTCACCAGGGCGCCAGGGTCGGAGCAGTGATTTCGATCCTCACTTCAAGTTGAACACCGCGTTCACGTGGGCGGTGACGGTCACCGCTTGCGGAGTGAATTCCTCGGTTGGGGCGGGGGCGGCTGCGCCCGGGGCGATCTTGGCGAGGCCGACCATCGGCTGAAACCGCACGTTCTCGATCGTATCCACGGAAGCGTAAGAGAGATCCCCCAAAGTGCGGCCACCAGCTTTCGCGATTGCAGCAGCGGACAAGCGAGCGCGACGGTAGGCATCTTCCACGGCTTTGGTCTTGGCGACATCCATTTCTTCGAGTGTGTAATTGACGGACTGGTTGCCGGTCACGTCCATGTCGGAAAACTGCTGCGCAATGGGCGCGACCTTGGAGAAATCCTTCAGCTTCAGCGTTACATCAGCGGTCACCCGATAGGCAACTAGTTTTTGCTTCGCCTTGGAGTAGTCGTAGACGGGTTGGATGGAAAAGGATCCGATTTGCGCTTCCTTGGGATCAACTCCATTAGAACGTAGAATCTGCCTTACTTGCTCCGCCGCCTGCGAAGCGCGCTCATAGGCCTCGCTGGACCTATCCTTCTGAGCAGAAATGCTGAATTGCACGACCGCTGTATCCGGATTCGCTTCGAACTTTCCGTCGGCTGAGACGTAAACCGTGTTGGGCTGCGCGGTAATACTGAACGAAGTTTCATAAATGCCTCCTGAAAGCGACAAGAAAAGTGTATACGCCACTGTGGCTGACAGAATAGGAACGTTGTAACCCGGAGAAATTGCAGGGAAGCTGTTAGACGCCGCTTTTGGCGGTGGAGTAGGCGAAGCGGTAGATCTGGGCGTCGATTTCCTTGCGCAGATCGCTCCAGATGTGCTCCTTCATGGAGAGGAAGACTTTGACCACATTAGGATCGAACTGACGTCCGGACCAGCGTTCGATCTCCTCACGCGCGGCGGTTACCGACTGTGCCGCACGGTACGGGCGGTCAGAGGTGATGGCATCGAGCGTGTCCGCCACGGAAAAGATCCGCGAGCCTAACGGAATCTCTTCGCCCTTGAGTCCGCGAGGATACCCCGTGCCGTCGTAGCGTTCCTGATGGGAGTACACAATTTCGGAGGCTTCCGCTAAAAAGGTGATTCTCTTCAACAACTGGTAGCCGCGGTAGCAGTGCTCACGCATGATGGTAATTTCGTCCGGAGTCAGGGCACCCGGTTTGCGCAGGATGGCGTCGGGAATGGCCATTTTCCCAATATCGTGGAGGAAGGCTCCGCGAGCAATCACGGTGATTTCTTCCTTGGGCACTTCCATGGCGCGGGCAATGGCAATGGTGAACGCGGTGACGCGCTTGGAATGGCCTTCGGTCTCGGCGTCTTTAAGATCGAGAGCATCGCCCAGGGCTTCGAGCGTGATGTCATAGGAGCGCTCCAGATCGTACATGGTCTGCTGCAGTTGCTGCGTACGGGCGGCAACCTGGGCTTCCAATCCCGTCTGGTAAGCGTGATTTTCCAGCTTCAAGCGCCGGTTCTCCAGCGCACGGCGCACCGTGGCCAGCAGTTGCTCGCGCTCGAAGGGCTTGAGCAGGTAATCATAGGCGCCGTTGCGAATGGCCGCCAATGCCACTGAGATGTCGTGCACCGCGGTCACCATGACCACGGGCATGTCGGGGAATTTCTCCTTGGTGCGCTCCAACAGGCCGATGCCATCGAGATCGGCCATCATCAAGTCGGAGAGCATGAGATCAAAGGTTTCCCCGGACTCGAGCAACGCCAACGCGGTCATCCCGGAAGAAGCTTGTCCGCAGCGGTAGTTTGCGGCGGTCAACATGGAGCAGACAATCTCGCGGATGGCTTCCTCGTCGTCGACGACCAGAATGCGCTCAGAGGGCATAACCCCCCTAGTCTACCGTGAATTCCGTCCCATTTACGGGTTCCTAAAGTAACTAAGGGGTGTCGGAAACCCGATTGGGAACCGGGGAGGGCATGGTATCAAAAATGGAGCACCCAAAAAGCCTTGATTGCAACCTATAGCTATGTGTACGGCGGCTGGTCCGCCATGGAGCTGGCAGTCCCCAAGATGATGACGGTGGAATCCGCCACCCTGGTCGTCCTGGCGGCCAGCCTGTTGGTGTTTCGCACCTTTCGCGAGCGCTATTTGCTGATCTGGATCCTGGGATGGCTAGCCTACTTTGTCTCTGGGTGGACCCTGCACAGCACGCTCAGCGGTGGAAGCCCCGAGTTGCTGGTGGCGATTTCCCAATCGCAGTTCATTCTGGCGGTTTCGCTGTTCGCCTGCGCGGTCTTTGTCTATTCCCACGCTCGCAAGCTGTTGTTTCCCTTGCTGGCATTTTCCATTCTTCTAATTGCCTATGCTGCGGCCCGCGCCTTTTTTTGGCCGGATTCGTTTGAACTGCGAATGGGTCTGGAAGTGGGTTACCGCATCATCACCTTTGCGGCGGCGATTCAGCTCGTGCGTTTTCGCTGGGCAAGATGGGAAATCGGCCCGTGGCTGCTGACCGTCAGCTTGTTGATGGTGCATCTGGACTGGGACCCGTTAAGCGTTTATCTACCGCCGGGCTTCGGGCTGGTGACGGACCTGCTGTTCGGGGCGAGCCTGCTGATGGTGGTGCTGGATGATTCCAGATTGCGTACACGCCGCCTGGGCGTGGTGAATGCCCTGACCAACAGCATCAGCCGCGCCCAACAGTACGGACCGATGATGGTTACCGCTCTCGAAGAACTAAAGCGCCTGATGCACGCCAAAGCGGCATGGTTCCGGCTGTTCGAAGGCGACCAGATGGTGATTGTGCAGCAAATCGGTCTCTCGCAGGATTTTCTTCGCGATCGCGGTGTGGTGCCGACCGATGACAAGTTCGAGCGCACCCTCAGCGGCGGTGCGGCGCTGGTGGTCCGCACCTCCGCGTCGGATGACTATGTGCGTCCTTCGCTGAAAAAAGAGGGCTTCGAACATTGCGTGTTGGTTCCGGTGTTAGGCAAGAAATCCACGATCGGGGTGCTGACTCTGGGCAGCGCACACCGGCTTTCCTACACGCCGGACGATCTGGAGTTCTTGGCGACCAGTGCGCACCAGTTGGGCCTGGCGGTGGAAAACCTACGGCTGGTGGAACAGATTCTGCGCTCGCACCGCCAATGGGCGAACACCTTCGATTCGATTCAAGACCTGGTGCTGGTACACGACTCCGAATTCCGCATCATGAAGGCCAATCGGGCCCTGCTGCAACACCTGGATCAAGCGCCAGCGGATGTGGCCGGGCAGCCTTGCGAAGCCGTGCTGCCGCATGTGTCTCCCTGGAGCGGATGTCCATATTGCAATCGCAGCGGGGACGGTTTTCATGAAATTCCCGACCCCTGTTTCGGCGGGTTTTCCATGATCTCGACCTCGACCTACAGCGACCAGAGCAGCAGCCAGAAAGGCACGATTCACGTGGTGCGCGATACCTCCGACCGGCGCGCTGCGGAGGAAAAATACCGGCTGCTTTTCGAGCAGGCCCAGGAGGGAGTGTTCGTGGCTACTCCTGGGGGCAAGCTGCTCGACTGCAACGACGCCTTTGTGCGCATGTTGGCGTATCCCACGCGCGACGAGTTGATGGAAGTCGACCTGGACACCGAACTCTACGCCTCGGCCGAGCAAAGAGATGCATTCCGCCGGGAGATCGATATCCATAATTTTGTGCGGAATTTTGAAGTTACGCTGCGGCGAAAAGATGGCGCCATTATCACCGCTCTCGAGAGCAGCTTCGCCACCCGGGATTCAAAGGGCAATGTGGACCGCTATCAGGGGTTCCTGCTCGATATCACGGAAAAGAAACGCGCCGAAGACGAAGTTCGCAGACGAAACCGCGAATTGAACGCGCTGAACGCGATGGCGGTCATCGCCACCCAGTCGTTCGATCTGGATGAAATTCTGAACCTGACTTTGCGGCAAGTGATTTCGCTGCTTGGAGCCGAGACCGGGTCCATCTACCTTGCCGATCTGGATGGCGTCATATTCCGCCGGCGCGCGTCCTGGGGGCAGAACAGTACGGAACGCATGCGCTGTTCCGAGGTGCATTTGGCGGATGGTTTTGGCGATCTGGTGACGCGCTCGCGCGCGGAGGTGATCACCGAGGAGTATCTCCCTCATCTTCCCGCCTTGGCGGTGGATTTCATTCGAGGCGATGGCGCCTGTTCGTGGATATGGGTGCTGCTGTGGAGCAAGGACAAACCCATCGGAATCATGGGCATCAGCAGCCGGAGGAACCGGGAATACTCGAGCAACGATGAGAATCTCCTCGTGGCGATCGGCCGGCAACTGGCAACCACCATCGAGAAGGTCCGCTTGTACGAGGAAACCAGCCGGGCCTATGAGGATCTGCGCAAGACCCAGGAACAACTGCTACAGAGCGAAAAAATGTCGGCCGTGGGTCAGTTGATCGCGGGGGTGGCGCACGAGTTGAACAATCCGCTGACTGCGATTCTGGGTTACGCCCAATTGCTCGAAAGTGAAGGACTGAGTGAGCGCGCCTCGGAGTTTGTAGGCAAGCTGTTTAAGCAGGCGCAACGTACCCACCGTGTGGTGCAGAATCTTCTGTCTTTTGCCCGGCAACGCAAGCCCCAAAAACAGCCGGTGGATCTCTGCAAAGTGCTCGACGAAACTCTGTCGCTGCGCGATTACGATTTGAAGGTCAACAACATCAGGGTGGCGCGTGAGATTGACTCCTCAGTCCCGGGGGTTACGGCTGATCCCCATCAACTGGAGCAGGTATTTCTGAACATCATCAACAATGCCGTCGATGCCATGCTGGAGAGTGGTCAGGGAGGCGATCTGCGCGTGTCCGTGTATGCGAAAGACGGGCATCTGCACGCCGAATTTCAAGATTCCGGACCTGGCATTAAGGAACCCAACCGCATTTTTGAGCCTTTTTACACCACCAAGGGTGTCGGCAAGGGAACGGGTCTCGGCCTCAGCATTTGCTACGGAATCATTCAGGAGCACGGCGGAAGCATCTCGGCCCACAACCGGGAAGAAGGCGGGGCGACCATTCAGGTTCGCTTGCCAGCAGCTGCGGCGGTCGCTGCGGTGGAGAATGCATCGCCTACGCCGCGCCGGGAGTCGGCGGTTGAAGGCCGCATTCTGCTGGTGGAGAATGAAGAGGCAGTGCTCGAGTTCGAGCGCGACGTGCTGGCGGGCGCCGGCGCCGAGGTTGTCACCTGCATGGGCAGCGGAGAAGAATTGCGATCGCTGTTGAACAAGCGGCCCTTCGATGCCGTCATCATGGATGGAAAGATGCCGGGAAACGGCAGCGTGCTTGAGGTTCATCGCTGGATGGCGGAGAACCTACCGGGTCTGGAGAAGCACTTGTTGGTGACTTTCGCCAGCGTCGCGGAGCCGGAAGTGCGCGAATTCCTACAGAACAACCAGGTGCCGTATCTGGTGAAGCCGTTTGAAGTCGGCGATTTGATCGCCCACGCCCGGCGCCTGCTGCCAAAGGCGCATGCGGTGGCAGCAGGCTAGGTCACAGATTCCGCCGCAGTTTGCGGGTGAATGCGCTCAACGCCGGTTCGTTCCTCCGATACCATCTCCACAAGCCTTCCTTTCTTGCATCTACCAATCCTGCCTTTTGTAGAACCGCCATGTGATGAGAGATAGTCGGCTGGGACAGGCGAATCTTCATTTCGATCTCGGTGGCGCAGAGCCCCGGATGCTCGCCGGAGGAACCCTTCTTTAGGACTTGCAGGATCTTACGACGAGTGGGATCGGCGATGGCGTGTAAGACGAGATCGAAAGCCTTCTGCGAATCGGTCATGGCAAGATAGGAATAGACCCAGCATCGACCGATGTCAATATGAGTGAGGTTGAAGAGCCTTGGACCGCAAAGTGCGCCAAGGTTTCGCAAAGATCCCCAAGGAAGCAAACCTGGTGTTATTCGGTCGTCTCAAGCTGCCAAGCCGGGACGGCAGAGTTAAACCTGAAGGCCAAATCGAGCCATTATTTCTCGTCGCCCAATGCTTGTGACGCTGAGGGCCCTGCTGTTGAGATCCGGAAGCACCCATTTCCTTGTGAGCGCGAATTTCAAAAGTGCCGCTCCCAACGCCCCGCCCAGATGTGGCCGGCGCTCGCTCCAGTCCACACAGGCGTAGGCAAAACGACGGCGCACCCTCCGCACTGCCTCAAGGTCAATGCCAAGAGCCTCGAACGCCTTCATTCCCTTCAAGGTGAGGTCGAAGGCATTCTCAGTGCCATTGGAGCTTGCCGACAGCCAGCCTAGTGACGTGAAGCGATCCTGGAGCGAGACGCCCAGGGTGCCGGCGATGTGATCGTAGCAAGTTCGGGCGGCGCGCAGTCGGCTTGGTGTATTGGGCACGAATGGGTCGCGCGATCCGCCGGCGAGTACGCTCAAGGCTTCTAGCGCGGCGGCCACATGGGCATCTCCCAGGCTGTAATAGCGGTGTTTCCCCTGGGCGACGACCTTCACCAATCGATGGGTTTTCAGCCGCTGCAAATGCACGCTGGCGGTTGACGGCGCTACCTCAGCGATCACGGCAAGCTCGGTGCTGGTTCGTGCGCGGCCGTCCGCCAGGCAGTAGAGCATGCGAGCGCGCGCTGGCTCGCCAATGGCGCCCGCGATGCTAGAGACTGCGGCATCAGCCTCGCGTTCTGCATCCATACTTTTATAGTAGACGAAGTGTCAATGTTCGGCAACCAGCATACTTCTGAATGAGCATGCGCCCTCGGCGTCATGGTGACCACCGGCGGCGGCTTTCACCCTCGGCCTTGGCGGGATGCCGGCAAGAGGTGTAACTAGGAGGACCTCAATGACTATCACGTGCTTTATCCGCTACCAAATCGATCCGTTTCAGCGGGAAGAGTTCAGGAAGTATGCCGAGAATTGGGGTCGTATTATTCCTCGGTGCGGCGGGCATCTTCTCGGATATTTTCTCCCTCACGAAGGCACCAATGATGTGGCTTGGGGGTTGATCGCATTCGATAGTCTTGCCTCTTACGAGGCCTACCGGGCACGCTTGAGGTCAGATCCGGAAGCGCGTGAGAATTTTGTCATGGCACAGACTAAGCGGCTGATTTTCCGGGAAGAGAGGAACTTCGTGGAGGTAGTAGAGGGAACATTTGGCATGTCCGCAAGCACGACATGAGTATTTCACTGAATCGCAGTGAAGTCCGTCGCCGGCTGCTCCCATGGGTGGAAGCGTGGCAGCCACCGGCGCACGTTGCGGCAATACTCCTCGTACTGCGTGCGGAACATCCTTCGGAGAGTTGGCTCTTCATACAGGCGCACAAACATAGCGACTCCGAGCACCACAGCCGCTGCCCCGGCGATCACGGACCAGTTTGCCCGCCCGAACACTACCCACAGGCCGATCCATCCGCTGATGAAGCCGACGTACATGGGGTTGCGCACGTAGCGATAGAACCCCACCACAACCAGCCTTTGCGGCGGAGCAAAGGGCGCGGGCGTTCCGTGACCGGTGCTTCCGAAGTCCCACACGCACCGTAGGGCGGCTGCGAAGCCGAGCACGGAGGGCAGAGCAGCAATCCATCGCCAAGACGCCACACGCGCTGCGTCCACGCGAAAGCCAAGCCAGGAAGGCAACAGCCAGAACCACAGCGCAAAGAACGCACTGCCGACCAGCAGCGAAGCCATCGTGGTCATCCACTCCACGCCGCTCTCTGTCTGCCGCGCACTCCCAGCCTTTCCATTCGACATACGCGCCCCCATCGTTAAGAATTTATCCCTAAGAATCTGTCTCTCACTAGCTAATACGGGGCAAGCCGGGTTTGGGTTACTTACAAAGTCGTGGGTACGATTCAGAAATCTTCACGTGCGGGTGTGAAATTTATTGCGAACGCGATAGGAACCGGTGGCTTAGCCTGGTTAAGAAGCAGCCTTTATGGTGGGATGGAGGGTGCGCAGGCATGATGCGGACGTCAAATTGAGACGCTATCAATGCGCTAAGTTGCTTGTGCAGCAAGGCATTTGGGTGTATAGTTCGGCCCCAGTCTGGAGTGGGATGTAATCAATTCTCTCCCGGAGGCCTCCGCAGTCGTGGGGTGGATGTAGGTGAGTTGTTCCGAATATTCTTGATGACTTAGTGTGGCTCGCTTACAATGTGCTGTCTCGCCGCTACAGAGTCCTCTGGCCCGAAAAGTTCGCATTGGAGGAAACCATGCGGCCCGTCACATCCGCCAGATCCACTGTAACGTTTTTGGCATTGACCGCAATTCTGCTGGTCCTTGTGCCCACTACCATCGCTGGTCCTCCCCAGGGCTTTGCCAACCTGGAGCCCGCCCAGACCAACCCCATCCGGCTTTCAGGGGATGCCCGTCGCCTGTTCGCGGTGAACAGCGCGAATAACTCTCTGTCAGTCTTCGATGTGTCGAGGCCAACCAACCCGTCCTTGATTTCGGAAATTCCGGTCGGCGTCGGGCCGGTCTCCGCGAACTCTCGCAGCGCCGATGAAGTGTGGGTCGTCAACCAGGTTTCCAATAGCGTCAGCGTGCTTTCCGTGTCGCAGGGAATCGTGACCGACACGCTCTATACCGGAGCCGGCACCGAACCCCTGGATGTAGTATTTGCCGGCACCAACCAGGCTTATGTCAGTTGCTCGCGCAGCAATTCCATCGAGGTATTCGACACCGGCACCCACGCTTTAATCAGTACGCTGCCGCTGTTCGGGGGCAGTCCGCGGGCGCTGGCGGTCAGCAACGACGGCAACACCGTGTATGCAGCTTTTGCCATTTCCGGCAACGCCACTACCATCATCCCGCCTTCCGTTGCACCGCCCCAGCCTCCGCCACAGAACCCGCAGTTGCCGCCTCCGCCCCAGGTGGCTCTGATCGTCTCCGCCACCGACCCGAACTGGACGCACTACATCACCTTCAAGATGCCAGACAATGATGTGGTCGCGATTCAGACCGGTTCATCTCCGTCGGTGACTGGCTACTATTCCGGCGTCGGCACCATCAACCTGGGTCTGGCGGTGAACCCGGTAACCGGCGATCTGTTCGTGGCAAACACCGATGCGCTGAACCTGACCTTCTATCTTGAAGGCCTGCGCGGGCACTGGATAAATAACCGCATTACACGCATTCAGGTAGCCAACGGCCAAGTCACGCCCTTCGATCTGAATCCCAATATCAATTACAACATCCTGCCCAACCCGCAGGCGCTAAGCACGGCCTTGTCGCAGCCCACCGGCGTGGTCTTCGACCCCGGCGGCAATTTCATGTATGTGGCAGCTTTTGGGACAGATCGGGTTGCCAGCGTTGACACCAACGGGAACGTGCTGTCTTTTGTGGAGGTTTCCCTGGCAAGCGGATCGGGTTCGCACGCGGATCCCAAGAACAAACGCGGCCCACGGGGACTGGCCCTCAATGCCACCGCCAAGACTCTGTATGCCCTGGACGAGATAGCCAACACCATTTCGATTATCGATACCTCGAGTATGACGCTCTCCAGCGAAATCCCTGTGGGGACCGATCCTACGCCAACGACCATCAAACAGGGGCGCGGTTTTCTATACGATGCCAAGCTGTCCGGCAACGGCACGGGCGCGTGCGCGTCGTGCCATGTGGACGCAGACCCCGATCACCTGGCATGGAACCTCGGCGATCCTGACGGGAACATGATCACCTTGCAACAGGGGCACCAGACCTTCCACTTTCATCCTATGAAGGGCCCCATGACCACGCAAACGCTGCGAGGTTTGCTCAATCTTTCTCCCTACCATTGGCGGGGTGAGCAGCCTAATTTTGCTGCGTTCAACACTACGTTCAACACTCTGATGGGCGGCTCGGAACTTTCCGGCGATGACATGAATACCTACACCACCTTCATCGACAGCATTCTGTTTCTGCCGAACCCTAATGAGAATCTGGACCGCAGCCTTCCAACATCGCTGAACGGTGCAAATCCCGTCTCCGGACAAAAGGACTTCCTTAACGTTGCAGGCACGATGGGCTCCACTTGCAACGCGTGTCACACTTCCAATCCCGGTCCCGGCTCCGACCGGTTGGTGTTCCAACCGTCGATCTTTCCGCAGCCCATGAAGGTTCCCGAACTCAGGAACATCTACCAAAAGCTGTTGTACACCCGACATAACTCGACCAGCATTGACGGCTTCGGCTTGGAGCATGACGGTACGTTTTCCACGCTAAGCGACTTTCTGGGCCAGTCCATCTTCACTGGGTATACCGACAAGCAGAAAACCGACATGGCAGGTTACCTGCTTTGCTTCGATACCGGAACGGCTCCGGCCGTGGGATATACCATCACGCTGACATCCGCCAATGTGAACAATCAACAGGAGCAAGATGATTGGGCGACGCTGCAGTCGCAGGCTGCGGCGGGCAACGCCGACCTGATTGGCAGGGGCACGATCCAGGGCCAAGTTCACGGGTTGTTATATCAGCCCTCGCAACGAAACTACCTGAGCGATAACCGTACGACCTACACGCAGAAACAGTTGACGTCGTTCATCCAGCGCGGGGACACTCTGAGCTTCATGGGGGTTTACCCCGGGACCGGTGCGCCTTAAGCAAGTCATGGGAGCGGTCGGTTCATCGCTTCCGTTTGTGCTCAGCACAGGCCAGCACTTCGAACGCGGCAACCATGACGTCTGCAGTGATCAGTTTCGGAGTCTGAAAATGGGTAAAGAGCAAGCCAGTGCTCATGGCATCCAATACCCGGACAAACTTGTCCGCCGGCATGGGCAGCTCTTTCGCAGGTACGAACTTGAGCAGTTCCTTCGTTAGGCGCTGGTAAATGGCGGTATTCTGTCGCGTCAGACGGGAACGCATCGGCCCATGGGTCAGAATGTAGAGTTGAAACGCGGTTGCGGCAGCGGCTTGCCTTCGGCGAGCATGCGCCTCTTTCGCCACAGTCTTACCTAGAATGCGCATTTGTTCCTTAAGGCTGGCACCGGGCTTAAGAGGGGGGACGATCGGTTGCCAGCGAGTCCCAATCAGAGCCAGAAACAACTCCTCTTTATTCTTGAAGTTGCCGTAGACTGCGCCTCGGGTCATGCCGGCGCACGCAGCAATTTCTTCGAGTGATGCCCGGTCGTAACCCTTTTCCCCGATCACTGTGGCCGCGGCCTCGATCAGTTTGGCTTTCGTCCGGACCCGTTTGTCCCCCTTCACGCGATTGGCAGCAGCCATGTTCATCGGCACCCTCTTTCATAATATACAACGTTGCATATTATACACAGATGTATTATTGTACAGTCATCATGTCGACCTGGCAAAGGAACCTGGAGATCGTCTTTCTGTTCGGGGGGTTCCTGCTGATCGCCGGCTACATCTACCAGAGGATCGGCGAACGGAGAGACAGGCGGCGCAATCCTGCGCCCGGACGGATGGTTCCGTCGGAGATCACCGGCTTCACTTGTTTTGCAAAGGGAGCAACGCTCCGACTGTGGTCATTGAACAAGGGGCCGGCTCGCCCTCACGGCTTTGGTGGCCAGTCCAGGACAAGGTTGCCGAGTTTGCCAGCGTTTGCAGCTATGACCGTGCCGGCTACCTGTGGAGTGATCCCGTTCCCCCGGGAAGAACTATTGCTGAGCGGGGCGAAGAACTACACACGTTGCTGGTCAACTCAGGTATTCCGGGACCCTATGTTCTGGTCGAGCACTCCTACGGAGGCTTGATTGTGCGATCGTTGGCTCGCGACCATCCCGAGCAGATGGCGGGGCTGGTCCTGGTGGATACGCCCGACGAAGCCACAATCTTTCAGCAGAAAGTTCTCGACTTCTATTCGCGGATAGGAGTTGCGTCCAAAGTGGTGGAGTTTGCCGCGCGTTTTGGTTGGCTGCGAGTGCTGGTGGCATGCTTTCCGGCAATGCGTGCCGGTCTTCCATTTTCACGCGCTGAAGAGTATGCGGCCGCGACTGACGATCTGGCCTCATTGCAACGTGCAGACCAGGCGACGAGGCGCTCAGGAAACCCGGGCAGCCTGGGTGATCTGCCCCTCGCGGTGATCACGCACGGCCAGCCGTTTCCGGGCCCGTTTTCGGTTCCGAACCTAGTTGGAGTGAGGGCCAGAAGCGTCTGGCCGCGCTGTCTACCAACAGCGTGCTGATTCCGGCTCACAAGAGCAGCCACATGATTCACCTGGATGAACCCGATATCGTCATCGATGCGATTCATCGCGTCCATGACGCGGCACGTGATCACACGCGTCTCACTGATAAGGGGATGAGCTCGCGGCAAAAAGTGCCCGCCGACTGACCGGGCGCATCACCGTTTCAAAATCGGGTTGTAACCGTCACTGACCAGCTTGGAGCGCATGGCCTCGGCATCCTTGATGTCGGCATAAGGGCCGACCTGCACGTGGAAGAGTTTGTCGGGCTGGGTGTTGGCGGAAAATGCCGGATATTGTTTCTTCTTGAGGGCGTCGACCAGTGCGTCGGCGTCTTCCTGCTTGCTGACGGCGGCGACTTGCACGTAGTAGCCGTTGAGGGGTGGCGCGACCGTGGGATCGGCCGGTGGAGTAGTGGCTGCGGGCGGAGTCGCCCCGGCGTCCGCTGCCGGAGCGGGACTGTCTTCATTCTTTGCAGTCAGTTGGCTGTCGGCATTCTTGTCCGAAACCGCTTTGTAGAAAGTCATGTCGGCGGCAGGGGCAGTGGGTTTGACCGCCGAGGGCCGGACGTTAGCGGCGTTGGTAGCTGCCGGCGGCGAAGCCTCGGCCGCGGAAGGCTTCAAACCAGAACTTCTGCCGAGCGAGAATCCCATCGCAAAGAACACCGCACACAGCGCCACCAGCCCGAAAAACAAGGCCAGCATCTTGCCTGTGCCTAGCGTGATTTCTGTGTCCTCGGAGGTCGCCTTGGTCATTGCCGCCTCATAGCCACTAGCTCTTTGTCGCTCCGCCGTCGGGTTTCGGCGCCAACAGGTTTTGCAGGCCGGAGAAGAAATCCACCGGGACGGGGAAGATCACGGTGGTGTTTTTCTCCACGCCGATTTCGGTCAAAGTCTGCAAATACCGCAATTGCACGCTCACCGGCTCGGCCGCCAGTAAATGCGCGGCGTCCACCAGGCGCTGGGCGGCGGAGAATTCGCCTTCTGCGTGAATGATTTTTGAACGCTTCTCGCGTTCCGCCTCCGCCTGTTTCGCCATGGCACGCAGCATGGACTCGGGCATATCCACCTGCTTGACTTCGACGTTGGTCACTTTGACGCCCCAAGGCGAGGTGTGAGTGTCCAGAATGCTCTGCAAACGCAGATTAATCTTTTCACGATGCGCGAGCAGCTCGTCGAGTTCCTGTTCGCCAAGCACCGACCGCAAGGTGGTCTGAGCAAACTGCGACGTCTGATAGACGTAGTTTGAGACTTCCACCACCGCCTTATTGGGATCAATGACGCGCAGGAAGATGACGGCGTTTACTTTCAGCGTGACGTTGTCGCGAGTGATGATGTCCTGCGGCGGTACTTCGAGAGCTTCCTGGCGAAGCGACACCCGCACGATTCGGTCGATGGGAGCGAACACTAGAACGATGCCGGGGCCCTTGGCGGTGGTCAAGAGACGCCCGAGGCGAAAAATGACGCCGCGTTCGTATTCGGCCAGAATCTTGATTGAGCTCAGTATGTAGAGCCCAACGATGATAATAACCACGGTAGTGAAGCCGATCCCCAGATCCATAGGGGCCTCCAAAGCCTTGCTGTAAGGAATGTTCCTAAGGCGGATTGTATCGCAGTTTGCCGGGTGAAAGCGGTGACTGGGCAGGTTACCGGGCCAAATCCACGCGCAGTTGCAGCCCGTTGACTTGCCGTACCACCACGCTTTGTCCCGGTGCGACGTTGGAGGAAGCGGTCGCGTCCCAAAGTTCGCCGTGTACGAATACTTTGCCTTGCGGCGACAACGCCGTCTCGGCGGTGCCGACCTCGCCGACCAGGCCTTGTGCTCCGGTGGTGATCTTGTTGGCGCGGGCTTTTAGGGCGATGCTCATCAGAAACACGGTAATGACTCCCACCGGAATGCTGACCGCCAGCGCCGTCAGCAGATGGACCCGCATCTCGGGAATGGGCGCGTCTACCAAAAGCAGGCCGCCGAGGGTTAAGGTCACAATCCCGCCCAGCGCCAGCACGCCATGGGTCGCAAACTTGGCTTCCAGCGCGAACAGAGCGAAAGACGCGAGGATCAGAACCACGGCGGCGAAGCGCGTAGGCAGCAGATTGAGCGCGAAGACCGCCAGCAGAATGAAGATCACTCCCACGGTCCCAGGTACAACCGCGCCGGGGTGGTTGAATTCGGCATAGAGCGCCAGCGCGCCCACGGCGAGGAGGATGAACGCGATGTTCGGATCCATGAGGTAGGCCAGAATGCGCTCCCGCAACGTCAAGTCGTAGTTGAGAACGGATTCGCCCACCAGATTCAGCGTGACCGTCGTGCCGTCGAAGCGCTTCACGGGCTTGCCCTGCATCTGTTTGAAGAGGTCAGCTTCGGTGGGGGCGACGTAGTCGATCAGCTTCTGGGAAAGCGCTTCCTGATCGGTGAACGACTTCGACTGGCGTACGGCGCTCTCGGAAACTTCGACGTTGCGGCCGCGCTTGGAAACGACGGACCGCATCAGGGCGGAAGAGTCGTTCTCCAACTTCTCTTTCATGACGTCATCCATCTTGGCGCCGCCGAGGCTGACGGGATGAGCTGCGCCAGTATTGGTTCCGGGCGCCATGGCCGCCACATCGGCGCTTTCCAGGATGAAGAATCCAGCCGACGCCGCGCGGCTGCCACTAGGCGTGACATAGATGATGACAGGGACGGGCGAGGCTACGATTTTCTCGATGATCTCGCGGGTGGATTCGAGCAGGCCGCCGGGAGTGTTGATCTCAATCAGCAGCGCCTGATCTTTCTTGAGTTGGGCCTCGGCGATGGCGCGGCCGATGTATTCATCGGTGATGGGATGGATGGCATCATCGATGGTGATCTTCAGGACCTGGGCAGACGAGAACGCAGCCAAGGTGAAGAGCAAGACGCCAGTCAGAAGCGCGGACACAAATCGCGATCTTTTCATTGTTTGGGCAGTGGCGGCGCTTCCTGCGCCAGCTTGGCTGCAACTGCGTTTTTCAACGCCAGCGCGGCCGGGTTGCCCGGATCCAGACGAAGGGCTTGTTCTACATTCTGCCCGGCTGCATCTGCCTTATTGTCTCTCAAATCGAGGCGCGCCAACACAAGAAAGGGTTCCGCAAACGGGTGCAAGCGCAGGGCTGTTTCCGCCTCGGAACGCGCGGCGACCGGATCGCTGGCTTCGAGAGCACCCGCTAATCCGGCATGGGCCCCGGCATTCGCAGGATTTAACGCGATGGCTTCGCGGAATTCACGTTCGGCTTCAGTAAGGAAGCCCTGAGTCAGCAGTTGATGACCGCGATCCACGTGAAACTGGGCATGGGTCGTGGCATCGGTGCGGGAAAGGCGCTGCTCGGCGACGGCCGCGATGTTCAAAGCAAGCTGGCGGAAGGAACTTTCGTCGTAATCCGTCCGCAGCCGTTCCACGGGAATCTTCCCGCTTGCCGGCAGGACCGCGTGTTGATCCGAACCGTCGTCGATCATGCCCTGAAGAGATTTGGCTTCGGGATCACTCTCCCGCAGGGCCAAGCTCTCGCGAAGTTGCCGGGAGGCTCCGGCGCGGTCGCCGTTGCGGTAGAGTTCGACGCCCAGATTGAAGCGATAGTCGGGATCGTTGGGATCGTCGGTGACTGCCTTTTGAAAGTATTCCACGGCCAGTTTCCGGTCCCGGTGATCGAGCACCACGCCCAGATTGTTGTAGATTTCTGCCAGGGGCAAGCGCTGGGCGACCGCGTCGAATGCCGATTCTGCGCGTGCATAGTCTTCGCGGTAGTAGGCAGCGAGTCCGAGATAGAAGTTCGCTTCTCCGGAATGCGGGTTCGCCGGCGGAACCCTGGACAGGCACGCGGCAGCTTGTTCGTATTTAGCCGAACGATAATACGCCTTGCCCAACTGCAGAACCGCCTGAGGGTATTCGGGGCTGATGTGCAAGGCTTCGCGGAACAGCTGAATCTGTTGTTCGCTGGTGACAGCCGTCACACCTTTGACGTAACTTTCGAAAGCATCCAGGCCCACGGGAGCAGCTTGCGCCAGAAAAGCCGGGCGAGTAGTGGTGAAACCAGGATCGAGGTTGCGCAGAATGTCCCAAGACAACCCGGTCTGAATGTCGATGAGCTGGACCAAGGGGCCGGATTCAGTGATCTCCGGCAGAAGCCGTGGGCGACGCATATCCAGCAGTTGGGCTTTGACAGAAAACGTCTGGCCATCGAAGGTGTATTCGCCCAGCACCACGTAATCGACGTCCATCTGCTCGGCGATACGGTAGAGAGTGGCGCGAGACGGGCGAAGATGAATCGGGATGCCCAGGCGGTCGTAGGCACGGAGGCGGTCTTCGCGAGGCAGGACGTAAAGCGCCGGAGAGCTCAGGCGTTCTTGCAGCAACTCGGGAAAAGAATCGCCTATCCATTCGATTCCCGGCGCTTTGGACTGGTTCTCGAAAGGGACGACCAGGACGGTTTGGCCGGCAGTAGACGCTTCCGCGCCCACAGCGATGGCTGCGAAAGATAGCAGCACCGTGATGAGCCGGACGAATCGCAAGACAAGTAGATTATAGCGGGTGTTAGCGCTGGCCCACCGTTCCGGGCCCCACTTGTTGGGTCGCTTGCCGTGGACTAATATTTCCAGGCGATGAGAATCAACCACCTGAGCGCCGGGGGCCGTTCCATCCGGGTGTTGATAGTCGTATGTTTCCTTAGCGCTGCCCTCTTCTCCCAGAGTAATGCGTGTTTGTCACGAGCAGCAATGATCGGAGTGTCTGGCACGAATGGGGAACCGGTTAGGGGTTTGACCGCCGCAGATTTCAAAGTGACGGTAGGCGGAAAACCCGCCTCGGTACAATCCGCCACGCCAGCGGACCGGCCGCCACGGGTCATCATTCTGGTTGATGTGAGCGCGAATCACGATCAATCAAGCTGGGCCGCTACGCAGGCGATGGTTGACGGGTTCCTGGCGGGTTTTACCGAGGTCGGTGATTTCACTCTGGTGACGTTCGACGACAGGGTTCAGCAAGTGATCCATCAAACGAACCGTGCCTCTTTGCAAGGCGCCTGGGGAGAGATGTTTCCCTCCGGGAAACGGGAGTCCGAGGCCGGCTTGGCCGAGGCCGTCAAAAAAGCGAGCGTTATGTTTGGTGTGTACCGCCAGGGCGATGCCGAGTTTCTGACTACCACAGCGGATCAGATGAACAAGGAGACCGAGCAAGCGCTGAGACAGCAGAGAGAGGCCGGTACTCGTCTCTTTGGAATCTCGTTCGATCAATCTGCCCATCCTGCCCCGCTTCCCTTCGATTTGTATATGAAGGTGGAAGACTACAGCCCACTCGGAGCTGCCGCGAAAGCCTCGGGCGGAGCGTGGATGTGGTTCGATAGGACTCGGCAGGACGCGACCGCATCCTTGCGGAGCGCCACCGCCGGCGGAAAGCGGGCGGGGTCACTGGTTCGTAACTATTTCACTCTCGACCTGCAACTCACAAATGCAATGACGAAAGCGGAGAAGCTGAAGATCGAGCTGATTAAGAGCTCGAAGATCGATGCCAAGGACACTTCCGCCGTTTATCCACAGGAGCTTTTTCCTTGCCAATAGCCGACTTGCTGCCGCAAACTTCCTTTGAAGCTTTGCCACCTTGCACCGGTACTGCTGGTGCCAACCGGATTGAGCCGGGCGCAGACGCCGCAGGCGACGGCCACGAGAGCAAGCTCACCGTGTTGCCAGGGGGAGAAGAGTGTGCAGTTTGTGCCATTCTTGGAGCCAAAATGGAGATTCCGGCTTAGACGCCAATCTGCCGGGCGGGAATTGACTTGGAGGGTTGCGCCCGTGGCCCTGGAACAGGGCGGCCAATGTCCGCTGAAGACTGAGAGGTTCCAGCGATGAAGACAGAACGCAATTTTCGGCTGGAAGCTTTGGCTGTGGCCCTTGCATCCTTGGCTGGCGTGTGCAGCGCGCAAGCGCCTGTTCAGCGCATGCAGAAGGTTGTGCAGCCTTACGCTGACGCTCAGCTCTTCATGGGCAGCGTGCTGGTGGCGCAAAACGGTAAGGTGCTATTCAGCAAAAGCTACGGCTGGGCGAATATGGAATGGAACATACCGAATTCGTCCACGACGAAATTCCAGATCGCCTCGGTAACCAAACAATTCACCGCAGCCTCGATTTTGCTTTTGGAAGAACGCGGGAAGCTGAAAACCGACGACCTGGTGAAGAAATACCTCCCTGACGCGCCAGCATCCTGGGATAAGGTCACCATTTACAACCTCCTCACCATGACATCCGGCATCGCCGGCGACGCGGCAAAATATGAGCCGGGAACGCCCGACAAGCTGATCTTCGCCGACAAGCCGCTGGCCTTTCAGCCGGGTGAAAAATGGGATTACAGCAACCTGGGGTACGATGTGCTCGGGTATCTGTTGGAAAGGGTCAGCGGCCAAACCTACCCCGACTTCGTTCAGGAAAACATCTTCAAACCGCTGGGCATGAACGACTCGGGCTATGATTCCAATGTCACCGTCATTCTCCACCACGCGTCCGGCTACTGGCCCGGCGCTGATGGCATCGAGAATGCGGAGCGTCCCAATCAGAACTTCGGGTTCGCCGCGGGTGGACTCTATTCCACAACCGAAGACCTGCTGCGCTGGGAAGAGGGGCTGTTCGGCGGCAAAGTGTTGACGCCTGTGTCCCTGCGCAAGATGACCACCCCGTTCAAACACGCCATATTCAACCACGACTATGCCTGCGGGTTATACGTCTATCGGGAAAACGGTCGCCTAGTGATCGATTATGACGGGAATGGCATCGGGTTCAACGCGCAAATGGCTTATTATCCCGAAGAAAAGCTGGCCGTGATCGTTCTGGCGAATCTAAACGGCATCGTGACCGGCAAGATCAACACGGCGCTGGCGGCGGCCGTGCATGGAGAAGCTGTGGCCTCCACCTCGCCGCCAAAGGAAATCGCCGTACCCAAGGAAGTGCTGGCACGATATGCGGGGACGTACGAATTCTCAGATGGCCGCGTCACGTTTACGCTCGACGGCAGCCATTTGATGAGAGGAGCAAATTGTCCGCTCTTCGCCGAGTCAGAAACGAAATTCTTTTCCAAGGCATGGGACGTGCAGGACGAATTCTCGAAAAACGATAAGGGCGAGTTTGTATTTGTAACCGAGCACTTCAACGGTGAGAACGCGAAAGGGACGAGGAAGTGACCGGGTCAGGCGGACGTGACTATCCCTGTTCACCAAAGGCATCTACAAGGACAAACCGTTTGACCGCCATAGCTGCTTCACCGATACCTGGATTTTTCTGAACGGCCAGTGGCAGTGTGTGGCCAGCCACACCACGCTGCTGCAGCACAAATGACCCCAGAAATCCTCTGCCTGTGGATAACTCCAGTTCAGGCGTTCCGCAGCTTCCGCTTACAATGACGCCGAAGTAAAATCGAGACAGAGCCCATGCCCCAATTCGTTCATCTCCATCTCCACACCGACTATTCCATGCTCGACGGCGCTTGCGACGTGGAGAAGCTCTGCCAGCGGGCCAAGCAGCTGGACATGCCGGCCGTGGCCATGACCGACCACGGCAATATCTTCGGCGCGGTGCACTTTGTGAATGCGGCGAAACATGAGGGCATCAAGCCGATCGTCGGCTGCGAGCTCTACATCTGCAAGAAAGACGATCACAACATTGAGCGCACGCCTCCCGACAACGATACTTACAACCACTTGCTGGTGCTGGCCGAAAACGAAGAGGGCTATCGCAACCTGGTAAAGATCACTTCTGAAGCCTCACTCCACGGTTTTTACTACAAGCCTCGCGTGAGCAAGAAGTTTCTGGCGGAGCACTCGAAGGGCTTGATCGGACTCTCCGGTTGCCTGAAGGGTGAAGTCGCCGAATTTCTGATGGAAGGGAAGTACGAAGCGGCCCGCGCCGGTGCTGCGTTCTATCGCGACATTTTCGGCAAAGACAATTTCTTTCTCGAAATCCAGGACCAAGGTTTGGAGATGGAGCACCGCATCCATTCCGACCTGTTCCGGCTGGAAAAGGAACTCGGCCTGCCGATGGTCGCCACCAACGACAGCCACTACCTGTGCGAAGAAGACGCCCACGCTCAGGACGTAATGGTCTGCATTCAAACCGGCAAGTCGATTCAAGACACCAACCGCATGAAGTTCCAGGGAAATGGGTTCTACGTCAAGAGCCACGACGAGATGTTGCAGGTGTTCAAAGACGCGCCCGACGTGCTTTCCCGGACCCTGGCCATCGCGGAACGCTGTAACCTGCGCCTCGAGAAGGTGAGCAATCCCTTCCCGCATTTTGACGTGCCCGCCGGCTACACCCTCGACAGCTATTTCGAGCATGTAACCCGCGAGGGTTTCGCGCGTCGTCTGGAACTGCTCAGAAGTTTGCAGGAGCAAGGACGCGTCAAGCACAGCCTGGCGGACTACGAACAGCGGCTGGCACGGGAACTTGCCATCATTCAGCAGATGCAATTCTCGGGATATTTCCTGATCGTGTGGGATTTCGTCCGCTACGCGAGGGAATACAATATTCCTGTCGGCCCGGGCCGCGGTTCGGCGGCGGGTTCGCTGGTGTCGTACTCGCTCGGTATCACCGACCTTGATCCTCTACAGCACGAACTGTTGTTTGAGCGCTTTTTGAATCCTGAACGCATTTCCATGCCCGATATTGACATGGACTTCTGCATGAACCGTCGTGGCGAAGTCATTGACTATGTGACCCGCAAGTACGGCCGCGACAACGTCGCTCAGATCATCACCTTCGGCACCATGGCTGCCAAAGCTGCCATAAAAGACGTGGGCCGGGCGATGGATATTCCTTATGCCGACGTGGACCGTATCGCCAAGATGGTGCCAACCACGCTGAACATCAAGCTCGAGCAGGCAATCAAGGATTCACCGGCGCTACAGCAGGCCTACGAGAGTGACTCTCAGGTGCGGCAACTGCTGGACACCGCCCGCAAACTCGAAGGCCTGGTGCGCAACGCGGGCGTCCACGCCGCCGGGGTGGTGATTTCGCCGCGCCCGCTGATTGAGCTGGTCCCGCTGCACAAAACCAAAAACGACGAAATCGTAACCGCCTTCGACATGGTCGCCATCGAAAAGATGGGCCTGTTGAAGATGGACTTCCTCGGCCTCACCACTCTGACCATCCTTGACGACACCGTAAAGCTGATTGCGCAAACCCGCGGGGAACAGCTTGTTTTGGAGAACATCCCCCTCACCGATCAGGAGACTTACGAGAAGGTTTTCCATAAGGGCCTGACCACCGGCGTGTTCCAGTTTGAATCGCACGGCATGCGCGACGTGCTCCGCCGCTATCAGCCCTCGACCATCGGCGACCTCACCGCTCTCAACGCGCTGTACCGTCCCGGCCCGATTCAGGGCGGCATGATCGACTACTTCATCGACCGCAAACATGGTCGCAAGAAGATCGAATACGAACTACCTGAACTAAAGGAGATGTTGGAGGAGACCTGGGGCGTTATCGTCTACCAGGAACAGGTGATGCAGATCGCCAATCGACTGGCAGGCTATTCACTGGGTGAAGCCGATGTGCTGCGGCGTGCCATGGGCAAAAAGAAGCCGGAAGAAATGGCCCAGCAGCGCGAGCGCTTCGTCGAAGGAGCGGTGCAACGGGGTTACCCTCCCAAGAAGATCGAAAAGATTTTCGATCTTCTGGCCAAGTTCGCCGAATACGGCTTCCCCAAGGCGCACTCGGCTGCGTACGCGCTGCTGGCGTATCAGACGGCGTATCTCAAAACGCACTATCCGGTCGAATTCATGGCAGCCATGCTGACCTCGGTGACCGGCAGCACCGACGATGTGGTCAAGTACATCAACGAGTGCCGCGAAATGGGGATTGGGGTCGAGCCTCCGGACATCAACGTCAGCACTGCCAACTTCACCCCGCATGGCCCGGCGATCCGCTTTGGCCTGGCGGCGGTAAAGAATGTTGGCCACAACGCCATCGAATCCATTGTCGCCGGACGCAAAGAAACTGGACGCTACAGCTCGATCTACGAATTTTGCGAAAAAGTCGATCTGCGGCTGCTCAACAAACGTGTGCTTGAGTCCCTGGTAAAGAGCGGCGCCATGGATTCGCTGGGCCGCCGCGCCCAACTCATGGCCGTGCTCGATAAAGCCATCGACCGCGCCGCCAAGACCCAGCGCGATGCCGAGTCCGGCCAGCACGGGCTGTTCGGAGTATTTCAGCAGGAAGACGCCCACCAGAACGATAAACTCCCCGACACTCCCGACTGGGACGAGCACACCCGCCTCTCCGCCGAAAAAGAAATCCTCGGATTCTTTATCACTGGGCATCCCCTGGAGAAGTACCGCGACAGGCTGCACGACTTGCGCGCCCTGAGCACGACGGACATTGGCGCAGTGAAATCTTCCACCGGAAAAGATGAAAACATCACCACTGCCGGAATCATTACTGGCATCAAGGTGCTGAAGTCGAAGAAAGGCGATTTCTACGCCCAGGGAACTCTCGAAGACATGGAAGGTTCGGTTGAGATGATCGTTTTCCCCGAGGCTTATCGCAAGCTCGGCGACAAAGTGAAGCTCGAAGTTCCGGTCCTGGTGCGTGGCGGTTTGAGAATTGAAGAGGGTGCCAATCCCAAGCTCACTGCGAACGAAATCATGCCGCTGGAGGATGCGAAGGTGCCGCTGCCGCGTTCGCTGCGCATCCGCATTCCCGTCGAGACCGCGAATGAGTCCACGGTCGACGACCTGCATCTGCTTTGTTCTCAGTCCAAAGGCGAAGCCAAGGTGTTGTTTGACGTGGAACGCCAGGGCGATTTCATGGTGGTGATGGAAGCAGAAGGCTATAATGTGCTACCAGACCGCAATTTTATGGCGCGTGTTGAGGAGTTGTGCGGTCGCGGCGCGGTCCGAGTCATTAACTGAAATCAACAGCGGATGAGAGCTTCCCCCACCGGCGCATTCGGCCTGCAAGTGACGAGCGGTTCCAGAGTTGTCAACGTCGGGCTGGTGGTGACGGGAACCGATTTTCTGCTGTCGATGGTCGAGTCGCGCTGGGCCGGCAGGAACGGTGACGCCCGCAAAATGGACTTACAACTCAAGGCGAGACAGGAACTGGAGAAAATCGAGCAACAACTGTCCCGGCTGCAAGCGGCGCCGGGACAGAACGACGATCTCCGCAACCAGATCAAGCAGCTGAATGATCGCATCGACTCCCTGCGTATCGAGGTCTCGGCGAATCACGACGCCTGGCAGAGGACAGAATTGGCCCGACATCCCCAACGCCCCTATTCCTTGGATTACATCGAGCGGATCTTCACCGACTTCAGTGAAATTCACGGCGACCGGGGCTTTGGCGACGACCCCGCCATCGTGGCGGGCATGGCACGCTTTCAGGGTCAGGAAGTCATGGTCATCGGCCACCAGAAGGCGCGCGATACCAAGCAGAAAGTTTACCGCAATTTCGGGATGCCGAATCCAGAGGGCTATCGCAAAGCGCTGCGAGTGATGAAGATTGCGGAAAAATTCCGCCGGCCATTGTTCACATTTGTGGATACCCCCGGAGCCTATCCCGGCTTGGGCGCGGAAGAACGCGGCCAGGCCGAAGCCATTGCCCGCAATCTCCGTGAGATGGCTCGGCTGCAAGTTCCAATCATTACGACCATCACCGGAGAAGGCGGCAGCGGCGGCGCACTGGCTATCGCCATAGCCGACCGTGTCCTGATGATGGAGAATTCGATTTACTCAGTCATCTCTCCCGAGGGCTGCGCCTCCATCATGTGGCGCGATGCTACCAAGAAAGAACTCGCCGCCCAAGCCCTGCACATCACCGCCAAAGATTTGAGCGAGCTCGGCTGCGTGGACTCAATTGTCCCCGAACCCGAAGGCGGAGCCCACGCCGATCACGCCGCCGCCGCCGACCTGCTCGCCGAATCTCTGAAAGCCAATCTGGCACAATTGGTCAGAATGCCAATCTCCGAACTGGTCGACGCCCGCTACAACAAGTTCCGCAAGATGGCGCAGTTTTTTAGGGTGGAAGTCTAATCCCAACGTCCCGAAGTCGAAGGACCCCTATCAAGCTAGGATCGCCGAACGAAGTCAAGGCATTCTCCCCGAGAAAGGTTTGCCCACTTTGTGCAAACGTGGGGATCAATAGTGAGAGAATCAGGATAGCGAAATCGGGACAGTGAAAAATGAAGTGGCCAACGCTGAAGTGTCCATTCTGTCCGGGTATCCTACGAAACACTGATGTTTATCCCGGACGGCCTGTGGTGTGCCCGTCTTGTGGGGCAAAGCTGCAGCCCCCGATTGGTCGGGGGCGACTGTCAGCCCTGGTGGGTTTCTGCCTTACCATTGCCATCTGTTACTTCGTCGGAGTGTCGAGCGAGTGATTTTTGATAGTCGCTATCCTACTATGGTTTCCTATCTTCATTAATTTGTGTATTCGTCTTCGGACGCATAGTGCCGCCAGTCTTCGAAGCCTTCGATCCGCAGACTGGTCATCTGCCTAAGCTCATCTCGTTGGATTTGCACGGCCCTCCTTCGACCCGGGCGCCAGAGCCAAGCGACGGTCACGACTCCGGTGGCCCCCTGCGTCCGGCCCTCGATCTGGGCAAAGAGATGGCTAGTCTACCAACTACCTGCAACTCGCTGACAACAAAGCTATGCAAGCTGATCTGATATAATTATTAACATCTGTAGAGATGTCAACAACTGACATCGAGGAGTGACATTCATCCATGCCAGCCTCAGCCAGAAAGACAATTCAACTCCGCATGCCGGCAACGCTCTATTCCAGAGCCCGGCAAGCGTTGACCGAGATCGAAGACGTCGCCAGCTTCAACGATTTCGCAGTGAAAGCTATCAAGGAAGAACTGCGGCGCATCGAGGAAGCCAGAATCGATGCCGCTTTTTCACAAATGGGAAGGGACGAGAAATATCTTCGCACGACGGCTGACATCTCCCGCGACTTCGTCGAGAATGACATAGCGACGCTCGAAGCTCCAAAGCGGAGATAGCTCATTAATCCCATCCTGCAACCAAGTCGCGGCGAAGTCCTGATGTTCAGTCTTGATCCTACGAAAGGATCGGAACAAGCGGGCACCCGGCCAGTTGTGATCGTCAGCAGGGACTCAATCAACCACAGCGCGGTTGGGACAAATCGCAGCGTTGTAGTTGTAGCCGTTCCCCTCACCGACCGGCAGAACCTCTACCAACTCTATCCCAGTCACGTCGAGTTGAAAAAAGGCTCCGGTGGCCTCACCAAGGATTCAGTGGCGCTCTGCGAGCAAATCAGAGCTGTCTCTGTTGATCGACTTGTCCGCTACATGGGAAAGCTTTCAGGATCTGATCTCAAGAAAATCGAGGACGCCATTCGAGTGGTTTTAGCGCTTCCAACAACCTAGAAGGCACGGCCCATCGGTGTTACCCTCCCGCCTGTTCCTCCCCACCCTCCTGCCGTATAATAAAGGGTTGCTCCCATCACTCTTCATTACATCGAGCGGGGCGAAACCCGCTCCAGCCAAAGGAAGGAACAGGCAATGGCCACAACAGATGTAACTCCTCGCGCCTCTGGGCACGCGGGGCAGAAGCGCGTCGTCAACGACATGACCATTCAAGTTGCGACGGTGAATGGATCGGGTTCACAAAGCTCGAACTCGGTGCTCTTGCGCAGTATTTTTCAGATGGGAGTTCCGGTTTCCGGCAAGAATATGTTCCCCTCGAACATTGCGGGATTGCCCACCTGGTTCACCATCCGGGCCAATAAAGACGGATACATCGCGCGCAAGAAGGAAATCGATTTTCTGGTGGCCATGAATGCCGAGACCGCCCAGGACGACGTAAAATCCCTCGCCCCCGGCGCAGTCGTGCTCTATGACGAGCCCCTGAACCTCAATCAAGTTCGCAATGATCTGCTTTATTACGCAGTGCCTTTCGACAAACTGGTGGCGCCGGTTTGCCCCGAAGCCAAACTGCGCAAGCTGGTCAAGAACATGATTTACGTGGGCGTAGTGGCGAAGCTGCTGTCGGTCGACCTCGCCGAAGTCGAAAAGGCAATCGCCACGCAGTTTTCCAGCAAGCCTAAAGCCGCTGGTCTGAATTTCGCCGCCGCCAAGGCGGGGTTCGATTACGCCTCTTCCTCATTGACCAAGCTGGGCCCGTACGTGATCGAGCGTATGGACAAGACCAAGGGCAAAATCATTATCGACGGCAATTCCGCCGCCGCCCTGGGCTGCATGTTTGCCGGAGTCACGGTGGTGACCTGGTATCCGATTACACCGTCGTCCTCGCTGGTCGAAACCCTGATCGAATACATGAAGCAATACCGCATCGGCCCAGACGGCAAAGCGACCTTTGCCATCGTGCAAGCGGAAGATGAGTTGGCTGCGATCGGCATGGTACTGGGCGCAGGTTGGGCGGGAGCGCGATCGATGACGTCCACCTCGGGACCGGGTATTTCGCTGATGGCAGAGTTCGCCGGACTGTCTTATTACGTGGAAGTTCCGGGAGTGGTCTGGGACATCCAGCGTGTCGGTCCCTCCACTGGGCTACCCACGCGCACTTCGCAGGGCGACATTCTCTCGACCGCGTTTCTGTCTCACGGCGACACCAAGCACATCCTGCTGATTCCGTGTTCGGTCGCCGAGTGTTTTGAGATGGCAGGGGACGCCTTCAATCTGGCGGAACAATTCCAGACTCTGGTGTTCGTGATGTCGGATCTTGACCTCGGCATGAACAACTGGATGTCCGATCCTTTCCCTTATCCAACCGCCCCGCTCAAACGTGGCAAGATTCTCTCCAAGGAAGACCTCGACCGCCTCGGCAGTTTCAATCGCTACAAAGACGTGGACGGCGATGCAATCGGCTACCGGACGCTGCCCGGAACCGAACATCCCGCGGCCGCCTATTTCGCCCGCGGCAGCGGGCACAATGAAAAAGCCCAGTACAGCGAGCGTCCCGATGATTTCGAACGCAACATGGAGCGGTTAAATCGTAAGTTCGAGACCGCCCGTTCCTTCGTGCCGCGTCCGGAAGTTCACACCGGCAAATCGAAAATCGGCATCATCGCCTACGGCACATCGCACTGGGGAATCAGCGAAGCTCGCGACCAACTCCGCGACGAATACAAACTTGAAACCGACTACCTTCGTCTGCGGGCTTATCCGTTCACTCGCGAAGTCCACGAGTTTATTGAAAATCATGACCGGGTTTACGTGATCGAACAAAACCGCGATGCGCAAATGCTCAGCCTGTTGAAGCTCGATATCAAGCCGGAACTGGTAACCCGGCTGCGCAGCATCGCCCACATTCACGGGCTGCCGCTCGATGCGCGCTCCGTTACCGACGAACTCACCAGCATGGAGGGGAAGTAACATGGCAACCACACCGACCAGCACTCCCGCGCCCAAAACCAACCGCATTGGCCTGAGCGTACTTGATTACCGCGGCGGCAAAACCACGCTGTGCGCCGGCTGCGGCCACAATGCGATTTCGGAGCGCATCCTCGACGCCATGTACGAAATGGGCGTTCAGCCGGAGCGCGTGATCAAACCCAGCGGCATCGGCTGTTCCTCCAAGACCCCGGCTTACTTCATGAGCCGTGCCCATAGCTTCAACGCCGTGCACGGCCGTATGCCTTCGATTGCCACCGGCGCGATCCTGGCCAATCATAAGCTGATCGCGCTCGGCGTCAGCGGCGACGGCGACACCGCTTCCATCGGCATCGGCCAGTTCGTGCACCTCATGCGCCGCAATCTGCCCATCATCTACATCATCGAGGATAACGGCGTGTATGGGCTCACCAAGGGCCAGTTCTCAGCCACCGCCGATCTCGGCTCGAAGCTGAAGTCCGGGGTGATCAACGATCTTCCTCCTATTGACACTTGCGCCATGGCCATCACTTTGGGCGCGACTTTTGTAGGACGCTCGTTCTCCGGGGACAAGAAACAATTACACTCCATGTTGAAGGCCGCCATCGCGCACCGAGGTACGGTCATGCTCGACGTGGTTTCGCCGTGCGTGACCTTCAATGACCACGAAGGCTCGACGAAATCCTACAAATACATGAAGGACCATGAGGAGCCATTACAGGACATCAACTTTGTCCCGTCATTCGAGGAAATCAGCGTGGAGTACGACCCTGGCACAACGGTTGAAGTCACCATGCATGACGGCTCGCGGCTTCGCCTGTCGAAGCTCGAAGAGGACTACGATCCCACCGACCGCATCCGCTCCATCAGCCGGCTGCATGAGGCCCACGAGAACAACGAAGTGTTGACGGGCGTGTTCTATGTGAACCCCAAGGCCCCCAGCTTCATGGATATGCTCAATGTGGTCGACGAACCGCTGGCTACCTTGCCAGAGTCGGTGGTTCGCCCGGGCAAGGCCGTGCTGGACGAAGTCATGGCAGGGTTGCAGTAGCTTTTTCAGAACTCTTTAGGCCGCGTTGTCCAAAGTCGACGACTTCGGGTCTTGCGGTTCGCCACTGTGTTCCGGATTCTCGCCCGGCTCTGGGAAATCCGTGTCAGCAGCCTTGAGCATGGGGTCCTGGTCGCGGTGACCGAGTTGTCCTTGCATCGAAGTGTTGCCATTTTGGTCTTTCTCGTCCTGCTCCAAAGCGCCCTTGAGACGATCCTGGTCCTGAGTATGAGTCATAAATGAAAGCTCCTGCCCTAGGGTAACTCCAAATCCGCCCCATGCAACCGATTTGTGTTGTATGGGGTAAGGAACAATCCTAATATTGCAGAGGCATTGGCCCTCGGAAGGAGCGCATTATGAAGCGCCTGTTTCAGCAAGCGTTGGTGATCTTAGCGTTGGCGTCGGTGTGGTTACCTCAACCCGCGTGGGCCCGGCCGGCCAAGGTCAAACACCACGTGCAGCACCATAAGGTACGTCATGTGAAACGCCATCACGCTCATCGGACTTGAGTTTAGTTTCCGGCCGTACAGCCACCTTCGTTCTTGGGGATCGCCTAGACCCGCCCTAGAATGTTTCCAGCATGACCGCTCCCTCCAGACTCTTCCGGCCGTTTACCCGCCCGATCAGAATCACCGTTCAAAGCAAACAGTTAGAGGTTCCGGAGAACAACCCGCTCCTGCGATGCCTGCAATATCTGGCGCCGGACGAGGTTTCCTACGGACGCTTCTGCTGCAATGAGGATTGCCAGTACTGCCGGGTCACGTTTGACTTAGGGGAAGGTACTCCCGAGCGCGCCGCACTTTCCTGCAAGCTGATGGTGCAAGAGGGTATGCGCGTGAAAGAACTGACCACGGAGATCAAGTACTGCCTTAGAAACCTGAAGGCCGGCGAAAGGACCGTCTAATCATCGATTCGCTGCACTACCGAGAGAATCTTCCATTCTCCATCCAGTCTCGAAAGCGTAACGTAATCCGTCCAGCGTGGAGTCACGAGTTTGACGGAAGCCATGTCTCCGGAAACATCCAGCACACTGATCTGTTCCGTTCGAGCCGCTTGAGGAAGGTCCGGAACGCCTTCGGATCGCACATCGCGCATCATCTGCGAGGCGTTTTTTTTCCTCATGGGAATATCGCCATGAATCACATGCTTCAAATAGTGAGGATGCAGTGATTTCTGCATGCGGGCTGCGTCGCCGGTGAAGTAGCCTTCGATATAGTCTGTGACCGTGGCCCGAACGGCCGCGTCATCGGATGCTTTTTGTTGGCTTACCGCGGGAAGGTTGAGAAGCAGGAGCGTGAGCAGGCCTAAGCCCAGTACGCGGTATTTCATTTTTAATTGTCTCCTATGATTTGGGGGAAGCTGAACGATTATGCTCCCGGCCTGTTGATCCCACAAGAGACACTGAAGGACGTGTCCAACTGAACAGAGAGCCGCCCGTAGCCACTGACTTAACTGCGGGCTGGGTGCTACTGACGCGCTCCATCTTTGGCCGGAAACGCCAGCTTGCGCAGCTTCTCCCGTGCCTGGAGTGCCTCGTTCGAGTGCGGGTAGCGCTGTACCACGTGCTTCAGTATGGCGATGCCGTCCTCGTTCTGTCCCAGCTCGATCAATGAAAGTCCCTTTTTCAGAGCGGCGGAAGCCGCTTTGTTGCCGGTGGGAAAGTTCTGCAGCACCTGGTCATAATTCTTGACCGCGCCCTGAAAGTTGCCCTGCTTGTAGTTGATCTCCGCCAGATAGAAATACGCGTTGCCGGCCAAGTCCGTCGATGGATAGAACTTGATGTAGTCAGAAAATTCCTGGGCCGACAGGTCGTTCTTCGCAGCGTTGTAATCACGCAGGGCGTTGTTGTAGAGAACGTCAGGGGGTGGCGCCTGCGCCAGGGCCTGCTGCTGGGCCTGCTGGGCAGCTTGCGCCGCCGACTGGTTTTGCTGGGCTGCCTGGATGTCATCGAGTTGCTTGCTGAGCTTTGCCAGCCGGGCCTTGAGTTCGTCCACCGAGTCATTGAGCGATTGGATTTGGCCGCTAAGTTGTTCGGTCTTGCCGCTGTTATCGGTCTGCAACTTCTCCAGGCTACCCTGCAACGCAGTGATGGCAGCAGTCACCTTGTTCATGCTGTCGGTGTTTTGGTCCATCAGGCTCTTCATCACGCCCATGCGCTCGTTGAAGGATTGCTGCATTTGCGTCATCTGGTCCTGGAGCGCCTGCACCTGGGTTTGCAACTGGATCATTTCCTTGCTAACGGCCCAAGCCGGCTGGATGCTTACTGAAAGAACTATCAGGAGAACAAGAAAGACTGAAGATTGCTGTTTTCTCATGGTTGGTTCCATTTCCCCGCAGAGTCGACCGTGGATCCAGGGTGAAAACCCGGCCCCAGAACCCTATTGTGCAGGATAGCGCGTTCCGGACACAGTTGTCTTACGGGGGTCCACAGCCGTCGCCGCGTGGCCAGAGTAAGGTAAGCGCGGGGCAGTTTCCTGCCCCGCACTTGGCAGAGAATTACTTCTGGTAGACGAAATGACCGCGCCGATTCTGCTGCCAACAGGACTCGTTGGATTCAGTGCAGAACGGCTTTTCCTTGCCGTAGCTGATCGTCTTGATGTTGCCGGCGCTGACGCCGCCCTGGATCAAGCCGTTCTTTACGGCATTGGCGCGATTGTCGCCCAAGCCGAGGTTGTACTCCGTCGATCCGCGCTCATCGCAGTGTCCCTCAACCGTAAAGTGGATGTCGGGATGCTGCTTCAGGAAGGCGATGTCGCCCTGCAGCGCAGTCTGCTGATCGGCGCGAACATCGGCCTTGTCATAGTCGAAGTAGATGTCCTGCACATTCTGTGCGAACAGCTCCTCTTCTGTGGGCCCAGCGGCCATTGCCGGTGGCGGAGGCGGTGTGGTTACGGTGACCCGGGCAGTGGCGGTTTGAGTTCCACCTGCGCCCTTCGCCGTCAGCGTGTAGGTGGTGGAATCCGCCGGCGTCACTTGCTGAGAGCCGCTGGGTTGCACCGCTCCGATGCCGTCGATGCTTACGTCTGTGGCGTTGCTGGTCTGCCAGGAGAGAGTCGTGGATTGACCCTTCTCAACCGTGTTGGGATTAGCAGACAACGAAGCCGTTGGCGCGGCCGGTGGTGGTGGCGGCGGTGGCGGCGGCGGTGGGGTTTTCTTGTGGCAGGCGCCCAGGAACAGCACAGCGCCCAACGTGACAATAAGTGTGATCCACTTCAGTCGTTGCTGCTTCACTTTTCCTCCCTGCGATGTCGCGCATAGTGGCGCGCATTGAATCCGAGCTGGCGGAACGAAGCCGCCTCCCCTTGGTCCTTACATAAAACAGCGCTAGAACAACGAATCCTATACTTCTAATCTACTACTTCCAACTCCAATTCGGTTGCGTATTGCTACCTGTGGTGGTTAACTGTTTTTGCTGGCTGCCATCCGCCAGCATCGTCCAGATTTGCTCTCCGCCGGAACGGCTGGACTGAAAAACGATGTGCCGTCCGTCCGGCGACCACGAGGGAAAGTCATTTCGGCCACCGTCATGGGTTAACTGCACCCATTGCTTGCTGGCGATATCCATGATGTAGATATCCTCCGCTCCCGGCGCGCCCGGCCCATAGTGGCGAATCCAGGAGAATACCAGAAACTGCCCGTTGGGCGACCACGCCGGCGAGACCGCATATCCCTGGTCGGTCATTCTCTGGACGTTGGTTCCATCGCTTTCCATGGTGTAGATCTGTGGCAGATCGGTCCGGCCGCTGACCCAGGCGATCTGCGCCCCGGTCTTGCGGTTCCACACCGGCGACACGTCGGGCATCTTGGAAATGGTCAGACGCCTCAGATTCGCGCCCGATTGATCCACGATGTATATCTCCGGGTCGCCGCTACGCGAAGAAGAGAAACACAACCTGGTTCCGTCGGGAGACCAGGCCGGTGAAAGATTAGTGCCGCCAAATCGGGGGAATGAGAGCAGGCGGTTGAGGTCCATGGAATACATCAGAATCTCCCAACCGGATTTGGTCAGCGAACTGAAAGCCAAGCGTGAACCATCGGGAGAAATCCGTGGAGACAGGGAAATGGTGCCGAGATGGGTGATCTGATGCTGACTCTCGCCATCGTAGTCCATGGCCCAAATCTCTTTGTGCCCACTGCGGCTGCTGACGAAGAAAATCTGGCTCTCGGCAATGCCGGCGATGCCGCCACCCAGGCGGAAGATGATTTCGTCGGCAAATTTGTGAGCCGTGCGGCGGGCCGCGTCGGATGTCGCTGCGTCGGTGTACTGCTTGCCCAGAACCTGCGGCGAAGCAATGTTCTTTACATCATAGAGCCAGCCCCGCACCGTCAGGCTATTTCCGGAGGCTCCCAGATTTCCGAACGCCAGCATGGAAGCGTTCGGTGGCGGCGCGTTCCAGGCATCAAAGCGCACGTCCGCCGGATTGCCCGGTGCGGCCAGCGGATAAAAGCTCTTCGACACCATGTCAAAGATTCCCGCGCTGTCGAGGTCGTTCCACAAGGTGTCGTTGAAGACCTTGAGGAGAGCGGGATTTTGAGGATCTTGCGTTGATGCGGCGAAGTCGGGCGTGGCCAGACGCACTTTTTCCATGCCCAGACCAGTGCCGGTGCGGATCCAGTCTTGAGCGCCGGCTGAAATCGCCAGCGCCAACAAGACGGCAAATAACAGGCGCGACCAACGCGCTGGATGTGAGTTGCGTGCTTGCATGATTCTCATTTCTGGCCAGAACTACCGCTTGTAATCGAACCAGAACTCTACCGACACCTTGTTGCCGGAATAATCCGAGGGTAACGGGCCGAACGTATCAATGCGCTGCAAAGCCCGCACCGCCGATTGGTCGAGCGAAGGAACCCCGCTGGACTGTTCCACGGTTACGTTGCTGGGCCGGCCGTCGCGCGTGATGTCAAAAACAAGATAGACGCGACGCGCTTCGGTGATTCCTGGATCCACCTCGTACTTCAGCCAGTTCTCCGAAACCTTTTGCTGCACCACCCGTACGTACCAGGCGAAGCGGGTGCCGAAATCTCCGCCCCCGCCGGTAAACCCGAATCCACCCTTGGCCCCGCCCGCGCTGAAAATGCCATAGGGCCCGCTGACCGGTCCGCCTTCGCCGAAGGGCACGACGTTGCTGGCTTCCTCTACCGGTTCCGGCGTTGGTTTGCGACGGGTGGCGCTGGTTCGCGCCTTCACTTTGGTGTTTTTGTCCGGAATAGGGATCGCTTCTGGTTCCTTTTCCTCCACCTTGGGCAAAGACTGGCTGACGCCCTTGGACTCGTTGGCCAGGACATTTTGCGTCTGCGTGGGATTGGCGGGAAGCGGCACCGTACTGACCAGCGTCACTCCCATGGCTTCTCCGGTTCCGCCGATTCCCCAGGTTTCACGCCGGCCGCCGCTGGCCACGGCGGCATACAGCACAATCGAGCCCGCCACCAGGACGTGCAGAGACACTGACCAGGCCAGGTTGTGGCCCCAGCGGTCATGCTCGAAGAAAATCTCAGCGTTGCTTGCCATGGCTCGACAGCGGTTGGGTCACGATACTGACATTGGTAATGCCAGACTGTTTTACTGCGTCCATCACAGTTGCGAATGCGCCGAAAGGCACGTCTTCATCGGCGCGGATAAAAATTGGCTGATGTTGCGGATCGCGAATTTTCGCCCGCAGCTGGGTTGCGATTTCATTGATGTTGATGGGGCTGTTGCCCAGGAAAACGCGCTGCTGCTTGTCAATGCTGAGGACCAGCCGCTCCTCGGTGATTTCTTTCACGGTGCGAGTCTTGGGGACGTTGACCTCAATTCCCGACTGCAAGATTGGCGCGGTGACCATGAAGATGATTAGCAGAACCAAAACCACGTCCACCAGAGGTGTGATGTTGATGTCGGAGAGGGAAGTCTGGGTGCGTCCGTTGGCGGCGGTGAAAGCCATTACCGGCGCACCTCCACGGGTTGGGGTTGGCGTTCGACTGCGTTCAGCATCTCGAGTGTGAAGTCGTCGCCACGTGCCGCAAATTCGCGGATCGAACTGCCAATCAAATTATAGGCGATCACCGCGGGAATCGCGGCAGCCAGACCGGCGGCGGTGGTGATCAGGGCCTCGGAGATGCCGGGCGCGACCGCGCGAAGCGTCGCCGCTCCCGCAGTTCCTAAACCGTGAAATGCGTCGATGATGCCCCAGACCGTTCCGAAGAGACCCACAAAAGGTGTCACGGCACCGGTGATGGCCAGCCAGGGCAGGTTGCGTTCAAAGCGAGTGAGTTCTTCCGAGGCAGCGATTTGCATGGCGCGCTGCACAGCAATGGGATTCTTCAGCACGCCGCTGGAGTTGCCTGTCTGCCGACGGTATTCCTCAAATCCTCCAGTGAAAACAGCCACTAGCGGACTGGGCTTAAACTGCTCCGCAACGGTGGCCACGTCTTGCAGGCGCTGAGCCTTGCGAAATGCGCGTACGAAGCGTCCGCTTTGTACGCGCGCCCGCCGCAGCAAACTCCACTTGGAAAGAATGATGGCCCAGGAAATCACGCTGAACAGTAAGAGAAGAAGGAGAACGACTTTGGCGACCGGGCCGGTTTCACCGACCAAATCAACGATCTCGCCGCCGACCACCAATGTCAGAAGTGGGAAGAAGTGCATTTTTCTCTATGAGAATGACTGCCCTGGATTATAGATGATGGTTGTGCCGTCGTCGTTGCATAGTCTAAGAAACGTATCCCAAGCATTAACGGGGATTCATTGAATGCATTGCTGAAGCAAACTTCCAAAAAGGGCTGGGCAACTGCTTTTCATGCTATGCTGCGCTCAACTTCTGCATCCCAGGACCAACAGTGCTCGCCGAACTTCGGCTTGAAAATTACGCCGTGATCGACAATGTGGCGGTGGAATTTGCCGCCAGCCTCAACCTGCTCACGGGCGAAACCGGAGCTGGCAAGTCCATCCTCATTGACGCACTGGCGTTGCTTCTGGGTGATAAGGCTTCTACGGACGTAATCCGCACGGGAGCGGAGCGGGCCGTGATTTCGGCGGTGTTTGAAATTGAAGGTGGGACGGAGAAGACCGTAGCGCGCATCCTGGAAACCAACGGAATCGATGGCGGAGATGGTTCGGTGATTTTGCGGCGAGAAATTGCGACCGGCGGTAAGGGCCGGGTGTTCGTTAACAACCAGCCCGCTACGGTAGGAGTGCTTCGGCAACTTGCGCCGTTTCTCGCGACTATCCATGCGCAGAATGAATCGATCCATTCTTTTGACGCCGCGGCGCGGCTTGAACTGCTGGACTCATACGCTGGAACCCAACTGGAACGAACCAGTGAACAGTTTTCCCGCTGGAAAGGAATCGTCAATCGCATTGCCGAACTGGAACACGGCGAACAGGATCGGCTGCGGCTGCTTGATCTCTGGATATTTCAAAAGCGCGAGATCGAAGCAGCCAAATTGCTAGCCGGCGAAGACGAGCGCCTGGAAGGTGAAAAGCGTGTGCTGGCCAACGCAGAAAAGATTTACAGCGCAGCCATGAATGCGTTTGACCTGCTGTACGAAGGCCCGGCGTCGACGTCTTCTTCTCTGCGTACGGCGCAGAAGCATATCGAAGAACTATCACGCTACGAGCCCAAGTTCCGCGAGGCGCTGGCGGCGATTGAGACGGCCCGCATCAGCGTAGAAGACGTGGGCGCAACCCTGCGCGACTACGCCGGAGGCATCCAGGCATCGCCGGAACGGCTGGCGGAGATCGAGGACCGGCTGGCGCTGCTCGATCGGCTGAAGCGCAAGTACGGGCCGGGGCTTGATGACGTGATTCGGAACGGCGAAGAAGTCAGCCGCAAGCTTTCTGAGATGGAGAATAAAGACGAGATACTGGGCCAGCTTCGCCGCGAGTTGGCACAGGCGGCGCAGGAATATTTGACCGCAGCACATGCCATTTCGAAGAAACGCCATGACGCCGCTCGCAAATTGGAGAAGCTGGTGGAAGCTGAAATCAACGATCTGGCGATGAAATCCAGCTTTCAGATTGAGATCAGCGGAAGCGACGAGGAAGGGAACTGGACGGCATCAGGATTCGACCAGGTCGTGTATCTGATCATGACGAATCCGGGTGAGCCGCTGCGGCCGCTGGAGCAGATTGCCTCGGGAGGTGAACTGTCGCGGGTGATGCTGGCGTTGAAGGCGAGCGTCGAGACAGGAGCAGGGAAAATGAAAAGTGTTGCGCGGGCGCCCTCGCCCGCGACGTCCGCGCAGCGGACGATGGTCTTCGACGAAATTGATACCGGCATCGGTGGTCGGGCGGCGGAAGCCGTCGGCAAGAAGCTGAAGGCTTTGTCGAGGGCGAACCAGGTATTGTGCGTAACTCATCTGCCGCAGATTGCGACCTTTGCCGATCATCATTATTTGATTGAGAAGCGGGTGTCAGGCGACCGGACCAAAACCACCGTTCGACTCATCACCGGGGACGAGCGCACGGAAGAAGTTGCTCGCATGCTGAGTGGCGCCAAGCTGACGGAGACATCACGGAAGCATGCGGAGCAGATGCTGAAGGCGAATGGGTGAGGCTCAGTTGCGCAAGTGGGACCTTCGCGCTTACACCGAGGTATTCACGAAGCACCAGGCCTGGCAGCGGTGGATTGTGCATGTGCATAGATGACTCTAATACGCGCCTTGGTGTCGTTCCGCCCGCACGGGTGCTGACGCCCGCGCCTACATCGGGGACGGTCACTCCCCCATTCGCCCGCCAAATCTCCCCAACAGCTGCTAATCCTAAGCCTTTCTACGGCTTACGTTGACCAACATGGTTCTTTCGGGTAAGCTTTAGCAATACAAACAGAGTGGGGAAGTGTACCCTTACAGGAACTTTATTGTGCCTAATCAAGACGGCAAAACGCTGCTTTTATTGAAGCCCCGTGGGTTCTGCGCCGGGGTGGTTCGAGCCATTGATATCGTCCGTATTGCCCTGGAGGCCTTCGGCCCCCCCATTTACGTGCGCAAGGAGATCGTTCACAACCGCTTCGTGGTGGAGGAACTCCAGGCCAAGGGCGCTATTTTTGTGGATAGCGTGGACGAAGTTCCCAATGGCGAACGCGTCATTTACAGCGCCCATGGGGTTTCGCCCGAAGTGCGTGACGCCAGCCAGACCCGCGGTCTGCGGGTGATCGACGCCACCTGCCCGCTGGTGACCAAGGTCCACGTGGAAGCCGTGAAGTTTGCCAAAGAAGGATATTCCCTTATTCTGATCGGCCACCGCGACCACGACGAGGTGATTGGAACGTTGGGTGAGGCTCCTCTGGTGACCCAGGTCGTGGGTTCGCCGGAGCAGGTCGAATCCTTGACTCTGCCGGATCCCAACCGTGTGGCCTATCTCACCCAAACCACGCTGAGTCTGGATGAGACCAAAGACATTATTGCCGCCCTGCGCCGCAAATTCCCCAATATTCAAGGCCCTGCCGCGCAGGACATCTGCTACGCCACGGAGAACCGCCAGGTCGCGGTCAAGCAAGTGGCGTCCGACGCTGATCTGTTGTTGGTGGTTGGTTCCGACAACAGTTCCAATTCCAACCGGTTGGTGGAAGTAGCCCGCAACCTCGGCACCAGTTCGCATCTCATTGACAGCTGCCGAAATATCCGGCCGGAGTGGCTGGAAGGGGTGAAGACCATTGCCCTGACTGCTGGGGCCTCGGCACCGGAGTGTCTGGTGGAAGAAGTAGTGAAGTTTCTCGCGACCAAGGGATTCGACAACGTGAACGAAGTAGAAGTAATGCCGGAACACGTGCGCTTTGGCTTGCCTCCGGAGATCGTGGAGGCCATTGCCAGCGCCCCTGCGGGAGCGGCTGCGGAGTAATTAATTTTCATGGACGAAACCTCCTCCTCCTCACCGCTATTGCCGGCCTCGGCCGCGCCTCAGCTACGTTTCGGAAAGATCGATGATCTGGCCAGCCGAGTCGCGGCTGCCGTGGATGGCGCCCGCAAATCCCTCTTTTCCCAGCAACACGAAGAGGGTTACTGGTGCGGCGAATTGGAAGCCGACACCACCCTGGAATCCGATTACATCCTGCTTCACACCTTGCTGGGAACGGGGAATCCCGAGCGTTTCCGGAAGTGTTGCAACTGGATTCTGCGCCATCAGAATGAAGACGGCGGCTGGGGAATTTACGCGGGCGCGCCATCAAACATCAGCGCTTCCGTGAAAGCTTACTTTGGACTGAAACTCTCGGGCTACAAGGCTGATGATCCCGCGCTGGTGCGCGCCCGCAAGAAAATCTTGGAGATGGGCGGGGTCACCGAGGTCAATACTTTTACCAAGATCTATCTGTGTTTTCTTGGACAGTACGATTATGACGCGGTGCCTGCCATCCCGCCGGAGATCGTGCTGTTTCCCAACTGGTTCTGGTTCAACATCTACGAGATTTCGTCCTGGTCGCGGGCCATCCTGGTGCCGCTTTCAATCTGCTACGCCAAGAAGCCGTTGAAAAAGATTCCAGCGGAAATGGGCGTCGACGAATTATTCGTCGGAGGGCGCGACAAGTCCCGCATGCACTTGCACTGGAGCCAGAAACTGGTCTCCTGGCGCAACTTCTTTCTGGTTTTGGACCAGGTGATCCATTGGTTCGAGGCGGTGCATATTCGCCCCCTGCGCTGGCTGGCGCTCAAGCGGGCGGAGCAGTGGATGCTCGCACGCTTCGAAATGAGCGATGGCTTGGGAGCGATTTTCCCGTCGATACTGAATGCCATCATTGCGATGAGATGTCTGGGCTATTCGCTGGATGATCCCCAGGTCATTCGCGCCATTGATGAGCTGGAAAAGCTGGGCATCGAGGAGGGCGACACTTTTCGCATGCAGCCCTGCAAGCCGCCGATATGGGACACGGCGTATGCCCTGTTTGCCTTGGGCGAAGCCGGAGTTCCGGCTAACGATCCGCGCATGGTCAAGTGCGCCGACTGGGTCTTGCAGAAGCAGGTCCGGAACGTCGGCGACTGGAAGGTGAAAAATCCGAAGGGACAGCCGGGCGGCTGGTATTTCGAATTTAACAACGAGTTTTATCCCGATGTGGACGACAGCGCCATGGTCTGTTTGGGATTGAGCCGGGTGGAACATCCCAACGGGCGTTACCAGCGCGAATCCGTGCAGCGCGCGATCGATTGGATTTTGTCGATGCAATGCAAGAACGGCGGCTGGGGGTCGTTTGACAAGGACAACACCCGTATGGTGTTCCAGTACATTCCGTTCGCCGACCATAATGCCATGCTGGATCCGCCGACGGTCGACATCACGGGCCGCATTCTGGAAATGCTGGCGACTTACGGATACGACAGAAATGATCCGCGGGTGAAGAGGGCGCTTAAATTCATTCGTGAGGAACAGGAGCCCGACGGTTCCTGGTTCGGACGCTGGGGCGTGAACTATATCTACGGCACCATGCAAGTGTTGCGCGGCCTCGAAGCCATAGGCGTGGATCACCACGAGCCTTACGTTCAGCAAGGGGCAGAGTGGTTGCGCATGTTTCAGAATTCTGACGGCGGTTGGGGAGAGACCTGTGGTTCGTACGATGACCCCACCACTAAGGGAGTTGGCCCGAGTACGCCGTCGCAGACCGCATGGGCGGTCATGGGATTGCTTGCCGCCAGCGACACGCGCAGCGATTCCGTGGCCCGCGGCATCGCTTACCTGCTACGGACGCAGAAAAAAGACGGATCTTGGGATGAGCCGCAGTTTACCGGGACTGGTTTCCCACGCGTTTTCTATCTGCTGTATCACATGTATCGGCAGTATTTTCCGCTAATCGCTCTGACCACGTATGGCAAGGTGATGGCGGGACAGAAGGCGGAGGCCTAGCATTCAGCACTCAGCCGTCAGCCAAGCTGGACCATGCAGAGAACACGAACTTCGGTAGCTGAATGCTGACGGCTGAATGCTGAGGGCTGGCAACGGATCGGAAGTCTGGAGCGTATAAACAACTATGGCAGTGCCCATTTCACAGATGTGGACGGTGGCAACTTACGTCCTCCGGCAGAAGCTTAAGGGCCGCAAACAGTATCCGTTGGTGCTGATGCTGGAGCCGCTGTTCCGCTGCAATCTGGCGTGCGCCGGGTGCGGCAAGATTCAATATCCCGCGCATGTGCTCAAGATGCAGCTCACTCCCGAGGAGTGCTTCCGCGCAGTGGACGAATGCGGCGCGCCGGCGGTTTCGATTCCCGGGGGAGAGCCACTGTTGCATCCGCAGATTGGCGAAATTGTCGAAGGCCTGGTGGCGCGCAAGAAATACATCTACCTCTGCACCAATGCGCTGCTCCTCAAGCAGAAAATCGATCTGTTCAAGCCCAGCAAGTACCTGACCTTTTCCGTCCACATGGACGGCCAGCGCGAGCACCATGATTTTTCGGTATGCCTCGAGGGTGGCTATGAGAAGGCAAGGGAAGGCATGAAAGAGGCGCTGGATCGGGGTTTCCGGGTCACCACCAACACCACGCTGTTTGACGGCGCTGATCCCAAGAGCGTTCGCGCGTTTTTCGACGAGATGATGGACCTCGGCGTAGAAGGTATGATGCTCTCGCCAGGCTACTCCTATGAGAAAGCGCCTGACCAGAGTCACTTTTTGGGACGCGCTCGTACCCGGCGGCTGTTCCGCAGCATCTTGTCGAATCGCAAATCGAGCTGGCACTTCAATATGTCGCCGCTGTTCCTCGAATTCCTCATGGGCAAGCGCGACTACCCCTGCACCCCCTGGGGCATGCCTACGTTCAATGTCTTCGGCTGGCAGAAGCCTTGCTACCTGCTACAAGACGGCTATGCCGATACGTTCGCTGAGTTGCTGGCCACCACGGAGTGGGAAAAGTACGGCACCGAGTCGGGAAATCCCAAGTGCGCGAATTGCATGGTGCACAGCGGCTATGAAGCTTCGGCGGCGAATGACACCTTCGGCTCGCTGCAGGGTTTGTGGCATACCGCAAAAGCCACGCTGTTCGGCCGGTACGAAGATCCCTCGGCCCTGCGCTTGCTCGACGAACCGGTCCGGCCGGTGCACGCCTTCAATCCACTGGTGCAAATCGAAGCGCCGGCGGCTGAGGAGACACGAGTATGAGCGGGCGAGAATCCGGACGAACCCCGGCGGCGCCACATAAAGTAATGGCTGACCCCGATGTCCTGGAAGTCGCGCCGGGCGCGGCACGGGAGAAGCTCCAGGGTTCGGTTCCCCAACTCGCCACTCCCGAGGATCTGCGGGCCGCGCTGGAGCAAGCCTTCGACTACCGCGGAGATGTGCTGATCACGCGGAAGGACGGCGTGAGCGTCGAGGGCTATGTCTTCGACCGCCGCGGCGGCACCACGCTGGAAGATTCTGTGGTGCGCCTGTTACCGAAAGACGGAGGCGGAAAGGTCTCTGTGCGCTACGCCGACATCGCTGCTCTGGCGTTCACCGGACGCGATATGGCGGCCGGCAACAGTTGGGAGTCCTGGGTCCGCCAGTATTGGTCGAAGAAAGCGGCCGGCGAGAGCGATATTTCGTTGCAGCCGGAAAATGCTGGAGTAGCACTTGGCAATTAGCACTTGGCATTTGGTCTCCGAAGAGTGTAATGGCTAAATGCTAAGTGCCAATTGCTAAATGCTGGCTTTCGTTACTGGCGCGACCGGATTTGTTGGCAGCCACGTGGCACGGGTTCTGGCTGAGCAAGGCGCCGATCTGCGGCTGCTGGTTCGAGTCAGCAGCGATACCAGCAACATCGAAAGCCTGAACGCGGAGAGGGTTCTCGGTGACCTCCGTGATCCTGTCTCGATTGAGAAGGCCATGGCCGGCTGCGACAGCGTATTCCATGTAGCCGCCGACTATCGGCTGTGGGTGCGCGATCCCGAGCAAATGTACCGTGCAAACGTCGAAGGCACACGGACGATTTTGGATGCAGCCCGCAAGAACCGCGTGCGGCGGTTGGTGCACACCTCGAGCGTCGCGACCATGGGGTTTACTTCCAACGGTCAGCTGGCAGACGAAAATTCTCCGGTCAGACTGGAGAGCATGATCGGCCCCTACAAGCGATCGAAATTTATGGCCGAGCAGTTAGCCCTCCAGGCAGGCGCTAGCGGGATGGATGTAGTCGTGGTGAATCCGACCACGCCGGTGGGGGAGCAGGATATCAGGCCGACGCCCACGGGCCGCATCGTGGTGGATTTTCTGAAGAAGAAGTTTCCCGCTTATGTGGACACCGGATTGAACCTTGTGGACGTCCGGGAGTGCGCGCGCGGGCACCTAACCGCGCTTGAGAAGGGAAGAAGCGGGGAACGCTATATTCTGGGGGGTGAGAATCTGACCCTGAAGCAGATTCTGGACAAGCTGGCGGCGATCACCGGACTGCCATCACCTAAGGTGAAAGTTCCTTACGTGCTGGCTTTGGCCACCGGCGTGGTCGATGAAGTAGTCACCGGACGCATTCTTGGTCGCGAACCCCGCGCCACCATCGACGCGGTGCGCATGGGACGCAAGAAAATGTTTGTTTCCTCCGCCAAGGCCGAGCGTGAATTGGGATGGAGTCCGTCGCCGGTAGATGGCGCGCTCCGTCGGGCCGTTGAATGGTTTCGGAGTCATCAATACGCCTAGGGAATCAGGTTTGTCAGATTCGTGCAAAGTCGCGATCGTAGCCGCTCTGGAGCGGGAAGTGTGGCCGCTGGTGAAGGATTGGGGGACGATCTACCGGCTGCACGAGGGTTGCAGATTCAAGTTCTTTAAACACCAAGGCGCGGTACTGGTTTGCGGAGGAATCGGAGCGGAAGCCGCGCGTCGGGCCGCCGAAGCCATCATCACGCTTTACACGCCCGCGCTGGTGATTTCGGCGGGATTCGCCGGAGGCCTGGATCCGGCTCTCAGAGCCGGCCATGCCTTGACGCCGCGACTTGTGATTGATGCAGCCGATGGCAGCCGCAGCGATTCAGGCAACGGCGAAGGCGTGCTGGTGAGTTTTGGTGAAGTGGCTGATTCCGAACAGAAAGCCAGTTTGGCCAAGGCTTACGGTGCCGACGTGGTGGATATGGAAGCAGCGGCGGTCTCCCGTTGCGCTCAGGCACACGGAATTCAGTTCACGGCCTGCAAAGTCGTTTCCGATTCGCGCGATCAGCGACTGCCCCCGGTCGGGCGCTTTATGGCTGCGGACGGGCAGTTTCAATCGTTCCGCTTCCTGGCGCATGTGGCACTGCGTCCCTGGCTGTGGATCGGTGTGGGGCAATTGGCGAGGAACAGTGCCATCGCCGCGCAGTCGCTTTGCAAGCGGCTCGCGGCAAGCACACAATGAGTAGGAACACCTGATTATGGCAAGCGGACTCTTAACCCCGAACGAAACCAAAGCGATTCCCACCACCATGCAGGCGGCGGTGTATCGCGGCGTCGGCGACGTCCGCGTGGAGACTGTCCCCGTGCCCCAGATCGGCGCGGGAGATCTTCTGCTGCGAGTGCATACCTGCGGCATCTGCGGGACTGATCTCAAGAAGATCGCCACCGGCTCGCATTCCGCGCCGCGCATTTTCGGTCATGAAACTTCGGGAGTGGTGGCCGCTGTCGGTGCCGGCGTGGCTGCGTTCAAGCCCGGAGACCGGGTAGTGGTCTTCCACCACATCCCCTGCAGGGAATGTTTCTACTGCCAGCACAAAACCTTCGCCCAGTGCGAAACTTACAAGAAAGTCGGTTGCACTGCCGGATTCGAGCCTGCGGGTGGGGGATTCGCGGAATATGTTCGCGTCATGGACTGGATTGTTCGCGAAGGAACCGTCACCATCCCCGAGGGCGTCTCTTTTGAGCAGGCATGCTTCGTGGAACCGGTGAACACTTGCCTGAAAGGCATTGATACTTTGCAACTTTCGCCAGGCGAGAGTGTTCTCGTGATTGGGCAGGGACCTATCGGCATCATATTGAGCGTATTGGCCAAACGGGCGGGAACTAGGGTTATCACTTCCGATTTGTATCCCCAGAGGCTTACAATGGCTACATCATTCGGTTTACAGCACATGATTGATGCTTCGCGTGCCGATACTGTGCAGGCGGTGCGAGAACTTACCGCAGGCCGGGGCGCTGACGTGGCGATCCTCGCGGTCGGGGGAAATGCCTTGATCCGGACTGCGCTCGATGCGGTGCGGCCGGGCGGCCGGGTGATGTTGTTTGCACAAACCACGCGCGGCGAGGCCACCATTGATCCAGCTGCCATCTGCGTGGATGAGAAGACGTTACTGGGGTCGTATAGCGCTTCCGTCGATCTCCAGAAAGAGTCGGTGCAGTTCGTCATGAATCGTGAAATGGACCTGAAACGACTGATCAGCCACCGTTTTCCATTGTCTCGCAGTGTGGAAGCCTTGAACTTGGCTGCTCATCCCCAATCGGATTCGATGAAGATCGTGATCCAAACGGGGAGCGGTTGGGGAGGGAGTCCAGAGTGAACGGCAAGATGACGGCAGCTGTCCTCTACGGTAAAGAGGACGTCAAGATCGAGAAAGTTCCCATCCCGCATCTGGGGGAGGGGGAAGTACTGGTCAAGGTCGAAGTCGCTCTGACTTGCGGCACTGATTTGAAGGTGTATCAGCGCGGCTACCACGCCCGCATGATTGTCCCGCCGGCCTTGTTCGGCCACGAACTCGCGGGAGTGATTGAAGAAGTCGGACCTGGAGTGCGCAGCTTCCGCAAGGGTATGCGAGTGGTGGCGCTGAACTCCGCGCCCTGCCAGATGTGTTTCTACTGCTCCCGCCACCAGGAAAATCTCTGCGAGGATCTGCTCTTCAATAATGGGGCCTATGCCGAGTACATTCGCATTCCGCGGCGGATCGTCGAAACCAATATGCTGGCGATGCCCGCGGGCGTGACCTTTGAAGATGCCGCGATGGTGGAGCCGTTGGCCTGCGTGTTGCGCGGTTTGCACGAGACCGGAGTGGAGATTGGCGATACCGTGGCCATCATCGGTGGCGGGCCGATTGGTTTGATGTTCGTGCAGGTTGCCCACGCCGTGGGCTGCAAGGTGATTTCGGTGGTAAAGCGTGATTCCCAGGTGGCCGCGGCCAAGCAAATGGGCGCGCAGGAAGTAGTGCAGATCACCAAGGTCAAGGACCCGGTAGACGCGGTGCGCGCGTTGTCTCCGGAAAAGCGCGGCGGAGACGTGGTGATTGAAGCGGTTGGCCGTCCCGAAGCCTGGGAGTGGGCGATTGACATGGTCCGTAAGGGCGGCACGGTAAACTTTTTTGGAGGATGCGCCAGCGGCACCAAAGTCCAGCTCGATACCAACCGGCTGCACTACTCCGAGGTGACCCTGAAGGCCACGTTCCATCACACGCCGGAAACCGTGCGCAAGGCATTCGCCTTGATTGCCGAAAGAAAGATTCGTTCCACCGACTACATCACCGGCGAAGCGCCACTTTCCCGGTTGCAGCAGGTGCTTCGCCACATGCTGAACCGCAACGGCGACATCAAGACCGCCATTATCCCCGGTCACTAAGGCGGATTTCCGATTGGCTTCTGGTTCAGCCCGGAAACGACACTGACCATGGCATCCATCGCAAGCAACGAAAACCGGAGCGTTATTCCCGCTAGCCCGGCGGCCTGGAGCCGGCTTCCGGCGGAGTATGCGATCCCGGAAAATGCTCCCACGCCCGAAGAAGCACAGGATTATTGCCAGCGTCTGGCGCGCAGCCACTACGAGAATTTCTCGGTGGCGAGTTGGTTTCTCCCCCGGCGCTTGCGTCAGCACTTTTTCAATGTGTACGCCTACTGCCGCATAGCGGACGACTTGGGCGATGAAGTCGGCGATCCGGCTGCGTCCCTGCAATTGCTCGATCAATGGCAAGCCGAGCTGGATGCTTGTTATTCCGCCAGTCCCCGGCACCCGGTTTTTGTGGCCCTGGCCGACACGGTCCGCAGATTCGACATTCCCAAGCAGACTTTTGCCGACCTGCTCACTGCGTTTCGTCAGGACCAAACGGTGACCCGGTATGCGACCTTCGATGACCTGCTCGGGTACTGTCACTATTCGGCGAATCCCGTGGGCCGCCTCGTGCTCTACCTCTGCGGCTATCGCGACGGGGAACGCCAGCAGCTTTCTGATTTCACTTGCACGGCATTGCAGCTGGCGAATTTCTGGCAGGACGTGAGCGTGGACTACGCCAAAGGCCGCATTTATCTGCCGCTGGAAGACATGCAGCATTTTGGCGTCAATGAGGATGATCTTGCAGCGCAGAAGAACACGGCGGCGTTTTGCGACCTGATGCGCTTCGAAGCCGAACGCGCGCATGAGTGGTTTCAACGCGGCTGGCCACTGGCTGCAAAAGTGGACCGGGAACTGGCCCTTGACATGGAACTGTTCAGCCGTGGTGGCCAGGAAATCCTCCGGGCCATCGAGCGTCAGGGCTACGGCGTATTAGGCCGGCGGCCGGCGATTTCCAAGTCCCGCAAACTTGCGCTCGTAGCTCGCGCGGCGTGGAGCAAGCTAGGTGGGGCGGACTGAAATGAGCGCTGCCGTGCAACCCGCCCCGGCATCTTTCGTGGCCACGGAATCCCAACTCGCGATGGCGTACTCGGTTTGCCGCAGTATTACCCGTTCGGCAGCCAAGAATTTTTACTATGCTTTTCTGGTGCTGCCCCGGCCCAAGCGCCAGGCATTGTGCGCGGTGTACGCTTTCATGCGGCGCTGTGACGACATTGCCGATGATCCGGCACTGCCTGCCCATGAGCGGCGGCAGAGGCTGGCATCCTGGCTGGACGCCGCTCACCGGGCGTTGGCTGGCCACGCAACGGACGAACCTGTGCTGCTGGCATTGACCGATGCGCAGCGGCGTTACAACATTCCGGTCGAACTGCTCGACCAGTTGGCGTTCGGCACAGAAATGGACGTTGGAGGCGAAGACTTGCTGCTGTGTGAGCCCCCGGAGCCTTCTGTCGTCCGTTACCGCACCTTCGAAGATTTGCGGGTTTACTGCCACCGCGTGGCTTCGGTGGTCGGGCTGGTCTGCATTCGCATTTTCGGATATCGCGACCCCGCTGCGGAACCGCTGGCAGAACGCTGTGGTCTGGCCTTCCAACTTACCAACATTATTCGCGATGTGAAGGAAGACGCGGCCATGGGCCGGGTCTACCTGCCGGAAGAGGATTTGCTCAAGTTCGGCATCCTGCCGTCGGAACTGGGCGCAGCGGTCGACCCGGCGAGATTCCGGCCACTGCTCACCATGGAGGCCGACCGGGCGCGGCAATACTATCGTGCTGGAGACGACCTGATCCCCTTGATCGACGAAGACAGCCAGCCGGCGCTCTGGGTCTTGATCACTATCTATCAGCGTTTGCTGGAAAAGATCGCGCAGGCCAACTATGACGTCTTCAGCGGCAAAATCACCCTTACCGTCAGAGAGAAACTCACCGTTCTGGCTCGGGGCTTTATGAAGCGTATGGCGTGATGACTCCACCCGCACCCCGGAAAGCCAAAGTCGCCGTCGTAGGCGGCGGGTTGGCCGGACTGGCCGCTGGATGTGCTCTCGCCGACAGCGGTTTTCAAGTGACTCTGTTTGAGCGTCGTCCCTTCCTTGGGGGACGTGCTTCTTCCTACCAGCATCCCGGTACCGGCGAAGTGGTGGACAACTGCCAACATGTCTTGCTTGGGTGCTGCACTAACCTCGTCGAGTTCTATCGACGTCTTGGAGTTGAGCACAGGATTCGCTGGTACGATCAGCTGATTTTCCTGGAACCTGGCGGGCGGGCCTCGGTCATCGGCACGTCCCGATTGCCCGCGCCGCTTCACACCACTCCAGCCTTTCTGCGAGCGGCGTGCTTAGGTCTGAAGGACAAAGTTGCCATCGGGACGGCTATGGCCTCTCTGGCCCAGAGCTTGCCTGTGGACAATGGCGAAACGTTCTTGGCCTGGCTTCAACACCATGGCCAGACCCCCATGGCCATCGAGCGTTTCTGGAAAACCATACTTGTCAGTGCCTTGAACGAAGACTTGGATCGAACCTCCGTGCCGTACGCTGCTCAGGTGGTGCGGGAGTCGTTTCTGAAGTCTCCGTCCGCGGGGCGCATGGGAGTGCCGACCGTGCCTCTGACGGAACTCTACGATACGGCCGAAGCGTACATCAGTGCACGTGGCGGCAAGGTTTGCCTCCGCAGCGGGGTGGAAGGTTTTCGCGCAGAGCCGGGTGGCGTGACTTTGTCGATTGCGAAAGACGACGCGACCTTCGATTTCGTGATCCTGGCGGCGTCGTTCGATGTTCTGCCTCGCTTGTTGCCACAGACTTCCGCCGCTGATCCTTTACGCGAGAGTCTGTCCCACTTCGAGTCCTCGCCCATCACCGGTATTCATCTCTGGTTCGACCGCCAGATCAGCGAGCTTGACCATGCCGTCCTTCTGGATCGAACCATTCAGTGGATGTTTCATAAATCTAGGCTGTTGGGCGGAGGAAAGAAATCCGCAGAGTCGCCCGGAAGCTACGTAGAGCTGGTGGTCAGTTCGTCCAAGAGCCTGGTTGAGAAATCGCGGCAGGAGATCATCGACCTGGCACTCAAAGAACTGCGCGAATTCTTCCCCGGCGCCCGCGATGCCAACCTGCTGAAGTCCACCGTGATCAAGGAAGTTCACGCAACCTATTCACCGCGGCCCGGCGTGGACGCGTATCGTCCAGCGAACGAAACGGTCTGGCCGAGGGTTTTTCTTGCGGGAGACTGGACCGCTACCGGCTGGCCCGCCACCATGGAAGGCGCAGTGCGCAGCGGCTACCGGGCGGCGGAGTGCGTTGCCCAGCTGTCAGGCTCGAAGGATGCCGCGTTTCTCCAGCCGGACTTGCCCGCTACGGGATTCATGCGTCTGTTCGTTTAATCGCGCCTACACTGCCAGCAGCACTACTCCGCCTGCCACCAGCAATGCCGCCAGCCAGCGCCGCTGGTCCACGCGCTCATGCAGGAAAACCTTGGCCGCAACGGCATTAGTTATGAAGGTGAGAGAAGTCGACGCCGGGACCACCAAACTGAGATCTCCCCACGACAAGCCGAACAGCAGACTGTAGAACGCCGTCGCCATCGCCATGACACCCAACAGAAAATTTGGATTCTTGAGAACCCGCCCCAGAACCGCCCACATGCCAATACGGCGGCGCAACGCTCCCACATCACCAACTTGCTTCATTCCGCGGGAGAGCAACACATCGCCGGCAGTCGAGGTGAGCACAATTACAGCGATCGCACCCCAGGCGTAGAGCGACTTCATGGCTCCGTCCTTGCTGAGAGCGACGCACCCACCAGGTTCTCGGACTTCTCTCGCGGAGGAGTGAACGCCGGCCCCTGGGTTACAAACCCCACCCCAGCCGAGATCAATAAAATTCCCAGCCAGCGCGTGAGGCTGACGTTTTCATGCAGAGCGAACTTGGCGATCAGCGTCAGGACGACGTAGCTCACCGAAGTCGCGGGCAGCACGTAAGTGAGATCAGCCCAGGAGAGCGCCGCCATGTAACAGCCGAAGAACACCAGCAGGAACAGCACACCCACCGCGATGACGGGATTCAGAACGACCAGCACAATGTCGGGCAGGCGATGCAGAGAAACGTGGCCCACTTGCTTCATGCCGCGGGCGATGAAGCCGTCGCCGGTCGCGGCAAAAAAGGCCACTCCCGCCAGCACCAGATACTTGCGAAATGTCACTGGATCTTCCCTATGCTTTGGCCGGTTGGATGGCGGCGGTGGAATCGTCCTTCTGGCGCTTCTCTTGCACCCACTTATGGCGCGCGGCACGCAGCTTCATGAACGACTTGGCTTCCTTGTACAGCCGTTTCCGCTCCACGTTGTTGAAAACCACCTTCCTCAAAATACGGAACACGGCTTTGGGGCGGAAGTAATATTCATCGTAAAAGCGGTGCACAGCTTCCATGATGTCGTCTGCCGGCAGGCCAGGATACTGGATTTGGGCCATCTGGTGCCCGCCGTCGTCGACCATTTTGGTATCCGCCACGATGAAACCGTTCTTCATGGCGTAGTCGTAGAGTTCGGTGCCAGGGTAAGCGTGGGCCACCGAGACCTGGATGGTTTCCACGTCCAATTCTTTCGCGAACTGGATGGTATTCTCGATGGTTTCGTGGGTCTCACCCGGCAGACCCAGGATGAAATCGCCGTGCACCACCAAGCCCAGCTTGTGGCAATCCTTGGTAAACTGCCGCGCCCGCTCGACCGTTGCGCCCTTCTTGATGTTCTTCAAAATCTGCTGGTCACCGGACTCGTATCCTACGATCAACAACCGGCATCCGGCTTCCTTCATCGCCTTGAGAGTTTCGTAATCGGTGGTCACGCGCGAGGTGCACGACCAGGTCAGACCCAGCGGCTTCAGCTTCGCGCAAAGCTCGACCGTCCGCGCCTTCTGGATGTTGAAAGTGTCATCGTCGAAAAAGAATTCTCTTACATCCGGCCAGAGTTGCTTGGCCTTCGCCATCTCCCGGGCCACGTCATCGGTAGAACGCTTGCGCCACGGATGTCCGCTCAGCGTCTGCGGCCACAGGCAAAACGTACACTGCGCCGGGCATCCGCGGGTGCTGTACAGCGAGACGAAAGGATAAAGCAGGAAGGGAACGTTGTAGCGGGTTACATCGAGGTCACGTTTGTAGACGTCGGTGACATGAGGCAGGGAATCGAGGTCTTGAATCTCCGGGCGATCGGGAGTGTGTACGACCGAACCGTTCTTACGGTACGAAATTCCGGCAATCTCCTCCAGCGGTTTGCCCTGCGCGAACTCGACCACGGTGTGGTCAAATTCCTTGCGGCATACAAAATCAATCGCCGGGCAGTCTTTCAAAGATTTCTCCGGCAACACCGTCACATGCGGGCCCACAAAGGCAATCTTAATGTTGGGGTTGGCCTCTTTGATTTTCTGCACCAGGCGGATATCCCCCGGGAAGCCTGGTGTGCTGGTAAACAGCACCAGAAATTCGTAGTCGCGGGCGATATCGATGGTCTCCTCGGCGGATACGTGATGGGGCGGAGCATCCAGCAGGCGCGCACCCTCCAGCATTCCGGCGGGATACGCCAGCCAAACCGGGTACCAATACGATTCAATCTCGCGTGTGGCAGGCCACCGCGAACTCGCTCCCCCGTCGAAGTTCTCAAACGAGGGCGGATTCAGGAACAAAGTTTTTAAAGGCATATTTGTGAGTAACTTATATTAACATTTTTGACGCGATTCCTCAGTCCAGGAGGTGCTTTTGGAGTACATTCCCGGCCACCCCTCACTTGCCGACTCCTACCCAGGCCGCTAAATCGCCAGTTTCCCGCAGCAGCGCAATCCGCGCCTGTTGGAGTTGGAACTTCGCATCCTGCAGGATGGCGTAATGTTCGCTGGCCTGGGAACGGGCATCGTCCTCGTCGTGGAGAGTTGCTGATCCGGCGTCGACTCGGACGCGCGTGGCCTCCAGATTGGACTTCGCGATCTGATACTCCAGACCAACTACCTCCTGCGCCGCGGCCAGTTGCTGCACCGAGCGCTGCAGTTTCAAGGTCCGCTCCGATACCTGATCCTTCGCGTCTTCGACCTGCTTTTGGGCGAGCAACGCATCGGCGTCCGCAGCCCGCGCCCGGGCCCGCTGCGACGGATTGAAGAAGGGAAAGCGGATCACAACGCCCACCGTGGCGTTGTGCTTCTGGAAACTTCCCGGCACGAAGAAGTCCTGATAGTGATTGAAAGTGGCGAGCAGCGCGTACTGTGCCGCAAAATCGGCGGTCGGCCACAGGGAGCGATGTTCGCCGCGAGCGTGGAAAGCCAGCGCATCAGAGTGCAGCGCAGCCACCTGGACGGCCGGACTCACTTCCACGGCATGGGTAGCCAGATTGTCGTCCTGTTGAACTTCGGGTAGAGCGGGAATGGAGCCGGGCACGGTTTCGATGGAGGCTGCGCCCAGCCCGGTTACATGAGAAAGGCGATTACGCAGAACGTCGATCGCGCCTTGTGCCTGGGAAATACGCAAGTAAACGCGCGCCGCACTGAGGCGGACCTGGTTACGCGCCAGCGCAGTATCCACTCCCTCCTGAATTCGCTGGTTGACGACTTGCTCCATCTGCAGAGCGGCAGCGTAGTCTTCGGTCAAATGAGCGGCAAGCGCCTCCCATTTGCTCAGCTCGGCATAATTCAGGACCGTCTCCAGGATGATCTGATCGCGTTGGTCTTTGCCATGAATCGTGCTGGCCTGCCATTCGGTTCGCGCTTCCCGCACAAAATCGCGCAAGGCCGGATTGATCAAGGCCGATTGTGCCGTGGTGTTGACGATCGAAGGCGCGGAACCTTCGAGGCTGAGGGGATAGCCCCAGGTCGCGCCCAGTCCGGAGCCGAGCGTCAGCGCAGGCAAATATCGGTCGCCCAACTCGTTGTAGGCGGCGAACGCCCGCTGTTCCTGGGCTGCCGACATGGCGGCGCTGGGGCTGTGGCTGAGGGCCAGTTCTACCACGCGCTGGAGCGGCACTGCTTCGGCGGCGGCCATCGGAGTGCAGACCAGCGCGCAGCCAAAGCTGCTCAGAAGGAGAATGGCAACATGCAGACGCGACGCAAGCTTCATGGGCGCACCTCAAAAGATGAATTCAGAACTCGAAACTCTAAATCTGCGGACCCTTTGCGGCCCGCAGTCCGGCGGAGATCAGCGCGGGCTAGCCACCTCTACCAGGCGATCAATCCGTTTGAGCGCATCTTGGGCGAGAGAGAAATCCCTGGCCAGGGAAAGTGCATTCCGGTACTCCTGGGCAGCGGCTCGGGGGTCGCCTTGCTGTTCCAACAGATTGCCCAACCAGTAGTGTGCTTGGAAAGCGGGAGCATCCTCGACCGTCTCACTGGCGAGGTAACGGCGAAGCAACTCGCCGGCTGCCGGCAGATCGCGTTGGGTCCGGATCAAAACCTCTGCCGCTGCCAGCAACACCTGCTGGTTCTTTTGCGCCGAGGTGGCGTGTTGAATGGCCACTTGCATCTCGTCGAACCGGTTGGTTCGCCGGTAAAACTGGGCAAGATTCATCCATGTGCCGGGCTTGCCGCCGCCGGCTTGAATGGCGGCGCGAAATTCGCGTTCGGCGCCCGCCGGATCTTCGCCTTTTTCGGCGATTTGGCCCCGCACTAAATGGGCCTGTGCCGGATCCAGAGAGGCCAGTTGCTGCGCCTGAATAGCAGCTTTGTTGGTCCCGCCGCCAAGGAACCAGGGAGCTTGCACATAGTAGTCAGCAAGATCGGCGCGGGCTTCCACATTACTTGGGTCAAGCCTGACCGCCGTCTCGAATTCACTGAGCACCTTCCTGGCCAGGACGGTCGCGGAAACGAAGCTCGAGTGTTCCGCCTTTTCGCCGTAAGCTCGTCCCAGCCACAAATGGTATTGACTGCTTCCAGGCTCCAGCGCCACGGCTTTTTGGCAGGCGGCAATACTTGCGTCCCAGTTGGTCAGCGCCAGATAAGCGCGGCACAACAGGTTCTGGGACTCGGCATCGCTGGGCACGGCATTGATTCGGGCCTCGAGCGTCATGATGGCGTCATCCACGCGGCCCGCAGCCAACAACTTGGCCGGGGAAAGTTCGGCCGCCAGCAGCCCAGGCACCGCTACCAGCGCCAGAAGACAGACCACTATTTTCCGGATTATCGGGGAACCAGACATCGGCCTAATGGACCACCCTCACCGCCAGGCCGTTGCGCAGAGGTTTGGAATTCGTCGGCGCCACTGCCACCAGAGCGTTGTCCGGGAGCCCGCCGGTGACTTCGACTTGGGTCAAGTTTGAGATCGAAGTTTGCACATCCCGCCGCAGCAAATCATCGTTCTGGATTTGATATACGTAGGTCCGGCTGTCTTCCTGATGCACGGCTTCGCGCGGTACCGTCAAAACACCGCGATGTTCGGCGGTGATGATTGTGACCCCGACATTGACGTTGGGAAGGAGCTTGAGATCAGGATTGGCTACCACACAGGTGGTTTCGCCGACATTGCGCGTGCCATGCAGTTTAATGACCGCCGGTGTCATGGTCACTGAGCTGCGCCAAATCCGGCCCGGCAACGCATCCCACGTGACTTCAATCGCATCTCCCCCAACCAAACGTCCTACGTCCGGCTCATCTACGAACGCCCGCACGCGAACTTTGGCTAAGTCCGCCTCCTGCAACACCAGATCACCGGGATTGACGTAAGCCCCTTGTAGAACCGGGAGCGAATAGACGATGCCGCTAAAGGGAGCGCGAACGTTCAACTGGCGTAAGGCGTCTTCCGCGGCGGCATATGCTGCCTCGGCCTCCGCTTTCCGCGATTCTACCCGCGCGATCTCCGGGGAGGAATAGCGTGCTTTCTGCTTCTGCTCCAAAAGGGTCACATCGGCTTGTGCGCGCTGGAGTTGATCCTCGGCTGCCTTTACTTCGCCGGGGGAGGCCGCACCGTCTTTTAGAAGCCGCTGCAAGGCATTCAGGTTGCGCTGAGCGCTATCCCGCTCAGTGCGGGCCTTGCTGAGGTGGGATTCTAAAGTCAGCACTTCTTCGTTGTTGCCTCCGCTCTGGACCGCGCTGAGATCGGCCTGTGCCGAGCGTATCTGCGCCAGCGCTCGAGCCGCCGCGCTGCGCGCCTCCACGTCATTCATCTGCAATAAGAGTTGCCCTTGCTTGACGTGGTCGCCCTCCCTGACAAGCAACTTTGTCACCGTTGTTCCTACGGGAGCATGAGCCTCGAAACTTTCGATCGGCTCGACCTTGCCATTGGTGGAAACCACGCTGCGGATAGTGGTGCGCTGTGCCATCGCGGCCCGTACTGGTACTACCTCACCGCGGGACATGAAGGACGCGAGCAACACTACTCCCGCCACAATGCCCGCTGTCCAGAGGAGCCAGCGATTGCGGTTCCAAAAGCCGCTACTGTTACCGGTCCATGACATGTGAAGGGCTGACTGAAACTACTGTACCACCGGGTACTCAATAGATTGTACGCAGGAACCTCATCCGTTAGATGCGAAAGTGCTTCTGAAGGACCGCAAATACCCAGAGATTTTGCCGTTTCCATGGGTTGGTTACAATGAGATATGCCCAAGACCCCGCGCTACACTCGGGTGCATGCGGAAGCTGGTCTCGACGCGCGCTTTCCGGAAATCGAGACCTGGCCGAATCAGTTTCCGGGATATGAAATCGTAGTGGATGACCCTGAGTTTACCTCGGTGTGTCCGAAGACTGGCTTGCCCGACTTTGGCACGTTGACCATCCGTTACATGCCCGACAAACGCTGCTTGGAGCTGAAATCGCTGAAGGAATATCTGCAGTCGTATCGCAACCTGGGAATTTTCCAGGAGAACGTCGTCAATCGCGTGCTCGACGATGTGGTGCGCTGGGCGAAGCCGGTATGGGCCGAGGTCAAGGGTGACTTTCGGCCTCGCGGGGGAATATCGACGGTGGTGGTGGCGAAGTGGCCGCGGGCCAGGGGACGGCGCAAGGCTTAAGCTGAAACGAGTTGGAAATGTGAGCTTGGATGGTCGGGCGGCACAGGTGAGGAGTCTACGATGACGGTATCTGTCTTTATCGGGACGAGCCTGGATGGCTTCATCGCGCGGCCGAATGGCGATCTCGACTTCTTGCCGGAGGGCGGAGGCGAACCTCACGGCTACAACGAGTTTATGGCCAGCGTCGATGCGCTGGTCATAGGCCGCAAGACCTTCGAGACGGTTCTGGCCTTTCCGGCCTGGCCCTATGGCGACAAGCGCGTCGTGGTACTGAGCAGCCATCCCCTTGACTTCTCCAAGGTGCGCGGAGGTGTGGTGGAACAAATGGCCGGGCCTCCGGCGGAGATTGTTTCGAAACTCGCCGCCACTGGCGTCCGCCACGTTTACGTCGACGGAGGAGTCACCATTCAAGGCTTCCTGCGCGCCCGCCTGGTTCAACGCCTCATTATCACTCGTGTGCCTGTGCTCATTGGAGAAGGTATCCCTCTCTTCGGCGCCCTGCCGCGCGATGTGCGGCTGCATCACGTAGCCACGCAGCCCTATCCGAGTGGCTTGGTTAAAAGCGAGTATCGTGTTGTAGCCTGACCTCGTTGAGGGTTTCTCGACCGCGAAGTATAGCGGCTACTTTCCTTCCGCAAGGAATCGTCCGATCGTCTCATTCAGGAACTTCTCATCCGCGGGGCTTCCACCAGCGCCGGCAGTGTGTCCCCAAAGCGAAGGAATCGGCACCAACGACACCTTGGGCATGAACGCAGCCTCATAACGCGCGTCGCCCAGCGGGAAGTACAAATCCGTTTCCGAGGGCATATACAGAAACGGAACCTTGATCGAACGGAGTGCGCGCTCCACATCTCCACCCAAGCCAGGGGTAGTTCCGACGTCGTGGCGCTCCCAGGTGCGCATTTGTAGGATCAGGTCATTGGCATCGGCGCCCGGAATAAAATTCGTGCGGAAGTTGTTCAACACCTGGTCGAAGGTTGTACCGGGTTTCTCGGTTTCGCGCCACAGCTCGCGACGCCACCATTCCTGTGAGAAAAGCCATGCTGTCCACACCACCGCAAACGCTTCCAGACCCTTGGTGGGTGGCGTCTTGTAGTCACCATTCTGGAAGGCGGCGTCGGCAGTCAGCGCCGCAATCTGCCCTTCCAGACGCACGACGCCGTGGGGGTAGGTTTTTGCCGTCCCACAGGTTGCGACGATGCGGTCGGCGAAGTCGGGATAGCTGACCGCCCACTGGAAGGCTTGCTGCGCACCCATGGAGAAGCCAATGATGGCGCGCACGTGGGTGATCTTGAGTTCTTCCGTAAGCAGGCGATGTACCGCTTCAACATTGTCGCGAAACGTCATCACCGGAAAGCGAGGACCGTGGAACGGCTCCGGAGTGTTGCTGGGAGAAGACGAATGTCCATTGCCAAAGAGTTCGCTCGTCACCAGGAAAAGCAGCGAAGTATCGAGAGCATGTCCCGGCCCACTCAGCCATTCATAGCCGTGCAAGTCCGCCATGTAGTGTGAAGGCAGCAGCACGACATTGTCCTTCGCGGCGTTAAGATGGCCGTAGGTTCCATAAACGATCCGCGCTTGCGGCAGCGTAACGCCACCCTCGGTCTTGAAGTTCGCGATAACGAACTCGTGGCGTTCGAAGGGTTGGGGCTTGACGCTGGCCGCATCCTGCGCGACCAGTGAAACTGAGAGTAGAACAACCAGGAGGAAAACGATCTTTTTCATGGTGAGATGTTCCTTGTGTCTCGCTCGCAATTTGACCGTCTTGAACTCTACTTAGTCCAAGAGCTTACCGCAAAGTTCGGCGCAACTCTTAATCGTGATTTTCGCTATCATGGCGGAGTGACACGAACTGCTGTCGCCATTGGGCTATTCGCAACCCTGACGGCTTGTTACAGCGGGACCCGGCCGCCCCATATCGGCTCGAATGCCCCCGACTTCACGGTGCAGGACGCTGACCGTAAAGTCACGCTGAGCCAGTTTCACGGGCAGGTCGTGGTGCTAAATTTCTGGGCGACCTGGTGTCCGCCGTGCGTCGAGGAGACGCCTTCGCTAGTCCAAATGCAGCAGCGATTCAAGGACAAAGGCGTGGTCGTTGTAGCCGTGAGCATCGATGTCGACGACAAGGCTTATCACCGCTTCCTCACCGACTACCACGTCAATCTGCTTACCGTTCGCGACCCGGACGAAAAGAGTCCGGCGCTGTACGGCACCCATGGCTGGCCTGAGACCTACATCATCGACCGCAACGGCATTCTCCGCCGGAAATTCATCGGACCAGTCGATTGGAACAGTCCGGAAATCACGGACTTCTTAACCAAGCTGTAGAAGCTAAGCTGTAAACAGCTTCTGAACTCGCGTCCGTGCTATATTCACCGCCGAGTGACCTCGACCAAACTCTATCCCTGGACAGCGTTGGGCGTGCTCACCACGCTGAATCTGCTGAACTACATTGACCGCTCGGTGCTGTTCGCGGTGCAGCCGCTGGTACAAACCGAATTTCATCTCAGCAACACCCAGGTCGGTTACCTCACTAGCGCCTTTCTCGGTTTCTATATGGTGGCCGCGCCGTTTACCGGGCCGCTGGCCGATCGCTATTCGCGCAAGATGATCATCGTGTTCGGAGCGATTTTCTGGAGCGCTCTTACCCTGCTCACCGCGGTCACTCACACCTATTGGGAGTTGCTGGTCCGGCATACCCTGGTCGGAGTGGGCGAAGCCACGTTCGTGACCATCGCTCCCACTTTCGTTGCCGATCTTTTTCCCGAACGTATGCGGGGCCGCATCTTCGGTATTTTTTACCTGGCGATTCCGGTGGGGACGGCAGCGGGCTATCTGCTGGGCGGCAAATTGGGTCCGAGCCTGGGGTGGCGATATCCGTTTTATCTGGCTGCGGCGCCGGGTTTCTTGCTCGCCCTGGCCATGCTGTTCGTTCCAGAGCCTCCCCGGGGACAATTCGATTCGCTGAAAGAGACGCCGGAACGGGGAACGATCCTCGGCCTCGCGCACAACAAAGCCTTCTGGACGGTCACCCTGGGGATGGCTGCATCCACGTTTTCGCTCGGCGGAATCCAGGTCTGGATGCCCACTTTTCTTTCCCGCGCTCGCGGTTACTCGCTCGAATCTGCCAATCTGATCTTCGGCGCAATCGTCGTGGTGGACGGCATTCTTGCCTCTTTGATCGGAGGCTGGCTCGGCGACCGGCTGCTGCCGCGCATGAAGGGTTCCTACTACTTCGTCTCCGCCATCAGCATGGGATTGGGCGTGCCGGTCATGATTGTGGCCCTGTTCTTTAAGGGGCCGATCATGGTGCCGGCCATCGCCGTGGCTGCGTTTCTGCTTCTCATCAATACTTCGCCACTCAATACCGCGCTGGTCAATGCAGTCGGGGCACATATTCGTGCTACCGCGATTGCGTTAAATATTTTCCTGTTCCATCTGCTCGGCGATGTTCCATCTCCCACGCTTATGGGGTACGTAGCCGACCGGCGTTCGCTCGAAGCTGCCTTTATTCTGCCGGTCATCGCCATGGGGATTTCCTCCGTCGTGCTTTTCTACGGCATGCGATTTGCTCCTGCCGTGGCTGGCGCAGGCGATGGGACGGGGCTGAAGGGCCACGCCGGATGAATTATTTCCACTGGATCGCAGGCTGCATTTTGGCCCTGGTCTGGTTTTCGCGTCTGCTGGAAGCAGCTTTGGGCGTCCCCAAGATTACAGATGTCTCTCTGCCCGAGTGGAATCGCAAGCCTGCAACCGGCAATCCCCGCGTCAGCATCATCGTCCCTGCCCGCAATGAAGAAGAGCATATTGAGCAAACGCTCACTCGGTTGCTGCAACTGGACTATCCAGACTACGACGTGATTGCAGTCAACGATCGCTCCACCGACCGCACCGGCGAAGTGATGGATCGAGTGGCGTCCACTCCCAAGGGACATCAGTTGCTTCGTGTGATCCACGTCTCCCAATTGCCGCCGAACTGGCTGGGTAAAGCCCATGCCATGTGGATCGGCGCCAACCAAGCCAACGGAGAATGGCTCCTATTCACCGACGCCGACGTGCTATTCCGGCCCGACACGCTGACTCGAACTCTAGCCTACGCCGCAGCTGAACGGGCCGATCATGTTGTCCTGTTTCCCGATTTCGTCATGTACGGGCCAGGCGAAAGAATGATGATCGCGTTCTTCCAGACACTGTTCCTTTTCGGACACCGGCCTTGGAAAGTTGCCGATCCCAAGACCAAAGACTTCATGGGCGTCGGCGCCTTCAATCTGATTCGCCGCCAGGTTTACCAAGCCGTTGGCACCTACGAAGCGCTGCGATTCGAAGTGCTCGACGACATGAAGCTGGGGAAAGTCGTGAAGAATGGCGGCTACCGGCAACGCAACGTCTTCGGCCGCGGATTGCTCTCCATTCGCTGGGCCAAGAGTGCGATGGGGGTCGTGGAGAATCTCACCAAGAACATGTTTGCTGTCCTGTCATACCAATGGTGGCGCGCGCTGGCCTCGACGTTTGGACTCATTTTCCTGAATATTTTGCCGTTTGCCGGCGTGGTGCTGGCGCACGGCTGGGCGCGCGCGCCCTACGCGGTCGCATTGGCCTCCTTGTTCGGAATCTACGTGGGCATGTCGCGGATGTCAGACATTCCGGCCTACTACATCGTGCTGCATCCGGTGAGCTCGGTGTTGTTCGTTTACATTCTGCTGCGTTCCATGGTCCTGACTTTGGGCCGAGGCGGCGTGGTCTGGCGTGGCACGTTTTATCCCCTTAAAGAATTGCGAAAAGGGATGGTGTAGGACCAGGCTACTGGTCGTCGTCTTCAATCTCAGCCGGCACGGTCGGAGTCTGCTTCTTCTTCGTAGTAGTTCGAGCGGCCTTGGGGTGACTCATGGTTCCCGCGCTGGCATGGCCTTGCTTCTCGACATCGTAGTTCTTGGGCAGACGAGGAATCTTCGCCGCGTCTCCACCCAACTGGCGAAGTTGGTCCAGCACAATCTCTGCCCGCCCGTCGTAGTTTTTCACCGGGCCGTGAATTTCCACGACTTTGCCTTTCAGTTCCCGCACATCACCAATATCTTTCAGATGTCCGGGGAAAACCACGACCGTGAACGGACACACTCGGAAGTCTTCGCAAAAGTCGAAAAAAGTCACTCCGTGGCTCCCGTGCTTGAGCCCCAAAACCCTGCCGGCGACGCACTTCGTCTCGCCCACGTGGTCACGAGCCTGGGTGAAGGGAATGCACTGTGCTGCCGCCAGTGCGGAGAACATCAATCCGAAAGCCAGCCGTCGCAACCTCGCAAGCATTCCCTCATTGTAGGAGGCGCGTGACGCCCTCGTGAGAAGGGGGGTAACAAAATTGCCAGGGTTTATCCCAAAAAGGAAAAAGGCGTACAAGGGCCGCTCGTGATGTCGAGGGCCCTTCTCGCCGACCGAGGAAATCTATTTGAATGATTTTACGGCCGACGCCTCATCGTCCTTTACATCAAAAACGGTATACAGCTTGGTGATCTGCAACAGGTCGTGGACCTTCTTGGTCAGGTTGAGCAGTTTGAGATCGCCGCTCTGGTTGCGCACGGTGGTGAAGGCGCTGACCAATTCGCCGATACCCGAGCTGTCAATGTAGGTGACCTCGCCGAGATTCAGCAAAATCTTTTTCTGGTTCTTGGCAAGCAGGTCGCGAACTGCGTCGCGCAGAATCACGCTGCCCTCACCGAGGGTGATGCGGCCACTGCAATCCACAATGGTTACTCCATCCACCTGACGAGTACTGGTCTTCATGCTCACTGGGAAGCCTCCTTGGCGCCCCCGGACGGCCCAGGGACGTGTTTAACGAGTTTGATTTCGGTGCCCGTTTGTGAAGGATGAATTTGTACTTCATCCATGAACGAACGTATAAGAAAAATTCCCCGGCCCGAGGTCTTCATCAGGTTCTCCGGAGCCAAAGGATCGGGAATCTTCGCCGGATCCATGCCTTTTCCCTGATCGCGAATGGTGATGACCAGGTCCCGGCTTGTGGTTTCGAATTCCAGTTTCACTTTCTTTCCCGGATCGTAGGCATTGCCGTGCAGCACGGCATTGACCGCGGCCTCTCGCACCGCCATGGAAATCTGCATGACCTCATCTTCGCCAAAGCCCGCTTCGACCGCGATCCGGGTCGCAGTGGTTTCGGCATTGTCGACGGTTTCGAGCGTCGAATCCAGTGTGTAAGAGACCCGCTGGTCGGTCATGGCTAAGTTTACGAAAAATGAAAGCAGAACCGGATTATCCCCTGGCTGGCGCCGCGGTGACCCACACGGTTTGCCGGCAGGGAACACCCCGTCGGACGAAGTCGCTAGTTTCGCCTGTCCGCCGTGCAAATGTCAACGCGGACATGCAGCAAGCCCAGGAGGATTAGACACCGGGGCGGGGAAGATGGGTAGCGCCGCCGTCCCGAGATGTCCCCAAAGCCAGCGGCAGGTCGCCAGCGCTAAGGCAGAACGATAAACGCCCCGCGCACAACACAACCACCCCACATGCCATCTTCCATCCGTTTACTTTCGTCATTAGAGACCTCCGCAGTTGCAAAATTCTGGAATCGCGGCCTACTCACGCGCTTGAAACGGGGCCCGTGCCCAGCCGCGACGCGCAAAGGGGGAGACGACATTGCGAGCGGCCGAGCACAGGGATTATCCTCTTACTCCGAACTGGCCGTCAATAGAACTTATCCTCAGGACGAGGGCATCCGGTTCTATGCGCGTGCCCTATCTTGCTGGATTCCACTCCCCGACTTGAGTATGCTCTGACCATGCCGACGCTCGCTCTCAGTGAGTTGCTGGGCTCGCCCGTGTTTGATCCCGGCGGGCGCTGCGGGCGTGTGCGTGAGCTGGCCGTCTCCCCGCAGGAAGACCCGGCGCGCATTGCGATTCTCGTAGTCCGCACCAAGTCCGGCGACCGCGCCTTGCCGTTTAGTGCGGTGATCTCCATCAACGGAGGACTTTGCACCGCGACCTCGGCTTCCACCTGGACCACTGCCGACGAACCCGAAGGCCTGCTGCTGCTGTCTCGCGACCTGCTCGATCAGCAAATCATTGATGTCCACGGGCGCAAAGTGGTCCGCGTCAACGACGTGGACTTGCATCAGGATTCGAGCAACAGTCATCCCACACTGAAAGTCGCAGCTGTGGATGTTGGCGCACGCGGCGCGGTTCGGCGGCTGCTCAAGGGCGTGGTACCGATGGGGCCGCTGCGCGCTCTGCTGCGCCAGATTCCTGAACGCATCATCCCTTGGGAGTTTGTGGACGTAGTTGAAACTGATCCGGCGCGGCGCGTGAAACTGAAAATCTCCTACGAGCGTCTGGCCCGGCTGCATCCCGCTGACATTGCCGACATCGTCGAAGACCTGGCTCCTGACGAACGTGAAGCCGTATTTGAAACCCTGGATGAGGAAGTCGCAGCCGAGGCGTTGGAAGAAGTCGATCCCAAGGTGCAAAAGTCCATCGTCGAGTCGCTCGATTCAGACCGCGCGGCCGACATCGTCGAGGAGATGGATCCCGACGCCGCCGCCGACTTGCTGGCCGACCTCTCGGAAGATCGGACCGAGGAAATCCTGCTGGAGATGGCGCCGCAGGAACGTAAAGAAGTATCCGACCTCCTCGAGTTCAAGGAAGACACCGCTGCGGGCCGGATGAACACGCAGTACCTGGCGTTAAACGTGAACGCCAGCGCCCACGATGCCGTCGAGACGCTGCGCAATTTCGAGGGTGGGGTCGAGACAGTAAGCACCATCTACCTGGTGGATTCGCGCGGTACCCTGGCCGGGGCCGTGCCTCTGGCCAAGCTGGTGCTGGCCACGCCCAACACCCCGTTGCTATCCCTGACCAAGGAACCTCTGATCTCCTGCCATGCCGGCGCGGGGGAAAAAGCAGTCGCCGAACTCTTCGACAAGTACAATCTGCTGACGCTCCCGGTGGTGGATGATCACGACAAACTGACCGGCGTCATCACTTCCGACGACATCATCAGCTTGCTAAGGGCAAAGCTGTAGGGCCCCCAGGTTTCTCTAACCACACGATAATTTCTTCAACTTTTCCTGTTCAGATCCCCGCGCTCCGTTTATTCTGTTGCCTCGTCTTGCGGCCATCACGGTCTATGTCGGCGAACTGTGCCCATGAAATTTCTGAAGAGCTGGAAAGCCCGGTTCATACTGTTCTTCGCGGTCGTCGGACCCGGCTTCATTACCGCCAACGTCGACAATGATGCCAACGGCATCTATACCTACTCGGCTGCCGGCGCCCAGTTTGGCCACTTGCTGTTGTGGACCCTGATCCCCATAACCCTGGCTTTGATCGTGGTGCAGGAAATCTGCGCCCGCATGGGCGCCGTTACCGGCAAGGGCCTCAGCGATCTGATCCGCGAGGAATTTGGACTGCGCATCACTTTCTTCATGATGATCGGAATTCTGATCATCAACTTTGGCAACGTGGTCGGCGAATTTGCCGGCATTGCCGGCAGCCTGGAGCTTTTCGGCCTCTCCAAGTACATCACGGTGCCGATTTGCGCCGTCATCGTGTGGTTGATCCCGGTCAAGGGCCACTACAAAAGCGTGGAGAAAGTTTTTCTGGTGGCCTCGTTCTTTTATGTGACCTACATTATCGCCGGCTTCTTTGCCAAGCCGGCCTGGGTTGACGCGCTGGTTCTGACCATAAAACCGCCGCCCCGCGCAGCCTTCATGCTGCCCGGCTATCTCTACATGGCGATCGGCGTGGTGGGAACGACCATCGCGCCCTGGATGCAGTTCTACTTGCAATCTTCGATCGTCGAGAAGGGCGTCACCAAACGGCAATACAAAGCTTCCCAGATTGACGTGATCGCGGGCTGCATCTTCACGGACATTGTGGCCTGGTTCATCATCGTAGCCTGCGCCGCCACGCTGTACGTCCACGGTTACCACAACATTTCGGACGCCAAAGATGCCGCCCAGGCCCTGCGTCCCCTGGCGGGAGATTACGCCTACATCCTGTTTGCCGTGGGATTGTTTAACGCCTCACTGTTTGCCGCCTCCATCCTGCCCCTTTCGACAGCCTATACCGTCTGTGAAGGGCTCGGGTTCGAGTCCGGAGTGGGAAAGAAGTTCAGCGAAGCGCCGGTGTTCTACTGGCTGTACACCGTTCTGATTGTGGCTGGAGCCGGCTTTATTCTGTTTCCCGACCTGCCGCTGGTGAAAATATCCATTCTTTCCCAGGTGATCAACGGAATCGCCATCCCCCCCGTGCTGATTTTCATGCTGCTGCTGGTCAACAAGAGAGACCTGATGGGCGAGTACGTCAACTCCCGCGTTTACAACATCGTTGCCTGGACGACCACAGTGGTGATGACCATCTTGACTTTCGCCTATTGCTGGACGCTGCGGTCGGGCGCGGGCTAGGCGTTCTAGAAGTAGGGACTTTGGTCTCATCGCCGGATAACTCTTTCACCTCGCGCCCCTTCTGTCTATAATGTAGCCAAGTCTGGGGTAGCGCATGCGCAGTCTCCCAATCCTCCTGGCGTCTTCCTTGTTGCTTACTACCTCGCTTTTCGCACAGAACGGCACGCTGTCTCCATTTCCAAGTGCTGCAACCTCACCGGTCAAGACCTATCACGATGGCAGTATTCGCGACATTGATGCCATCGGCAACCGCAAGATCGGTTGTGAACGCGGCGTGGGGAATTGGTACAGCTTGGAAAAACAGATCGAGATGGGAAGGTCCTATGCCCAACAGATGGAGGGTGCGGCCAAATTGATCACCGATCCGGTCGTCACCGAGTACGTCAACCGGATTGGGCAAAATCTTGTCAGAAATTCTGACGCGCAGGTTCCGTTCACCATCAAGGTGATCGATACCGATGACATCAACGCCTTCGCGCTGCCCGGAGGATTTTTCTACGTGGACTCCGGCTTAATTCTGGCTGCGGATAGCGAAGCTGAACTTGCCGGGGTCATGTCGCACGAGATTGCCCACGTGGCCGCCTGTCACGTGGCGCGCGAGAACACGCGCAGTCAACTGTTCAACCTGGCATCGATTCCCCTGATTTTTGTAGGCGGCGGTATCGGCTTCGCGGCCCGAAATCTGATGGGACTGGCCGTGCCCATGGGCTTTCTCCAGTTCAGCCGCAACTTCGAAGCCGAAGCCGACTTTCTGGGGATTGAATATATGTACAAAGCAGGCTATGACCCCCAGGCGCTGACTTCATTCTTTGAAAAGGTCAAGGCTCTGGAGAAGCACAAGCCCGGCACCATCGCCAAAGCTTTTGACACCCATCCCCAAACCCCGGACCGCATTCAAAAGACGCAACAGGAAATCAATACCCTGCTGCCTCCAGAACCCGAGTACAAAGTGGACACCTCAGAGTTCGTCGATGTGCGGGCGCGGCTGTTTGAACTTCAGAACCGGCATACACCCAACGATGGCAAGCCGAGCAATCGTCCCACGCTGCGCCGTGCCACCCACACTCCCGCCAGCGGCGATGACGGCTCGGCCAGCAGCAACCCCGGCGATGATCATCCGACTCTGAAGCGGCACGACAACCCTCCGCCCTCGGACTAGCAAGAAGCAATTTGCAGCAGACCCTCGGTTAAAGAACCTTGCCTTCGGCCACGTCCTTTACCAGCTTCACGTCGGCTTCCAGAAAATCGAAGTTCGGCAATTCGGCCCGCGTAGCCCAGCGAATCTCACGAAAAATGCGGTTCTCAATGTTCCCCGCGTAATCCCTTACCACATAGAAGCGCAGTTCCACCGAGTTTCCCGTCTTGTAGGTGTGGCGAATGCGCTCGATTTCTTCGCCAATGGTCGCATCGATCCCCAATTCCTCATCCAGTTCTCGGCGCAGCGCGTCGCGAGGCTGCTCGCCAGTTTCGATCTTGCCGCCGGGAAACTCCCACTTCAGCGGCATGGTCTGGTGGCGTGTGCGTTGGCACACCAGCACCTTGTCATCCTTGACGATCAACGCTGCCACCACTTGTTTCATGAAAAGGCCAGGACCCGGGACAGCCATTGCTCAAGTAATGTCAGATTGTTTATTTGGAAGACTTTTCCAGGCTTTTGCCCACCAGGCCGGCACAGTATTCCACCAGAGCGCGGTCCTCGTCTTTGAAGGCCGCAGGAAAATGACTGTCGATGTCGAGTTCTCCCACCACCTTGCCATGAACAAAAACCGGAACCACGATCTCCGACTTGGTTTCCAGCGAACACGCCAGGTAACGAGGATCCAGGCTGACGTCATCCACCACGACGGTCGTGCCGGTAGAGGCTGCGGCGCCACAAATCCCTTGATGCAGCGGAATTCGAGTGTGCGGAGTCATGGCCCCTTGAAACGACCCCAGCACAAGCACCGGTGGTGGGCCTGCCTCCAGCAGGTAAAACCCGACCCAGTTATATTTCAACATGCGTTGCTGCAACAGGTTGACGATCCGCTCCATCAGCTCTTTTGCGGACTTCACTTCGATCGCCAGCTGCCCCAGTTCTGCTTGCACATCCTTAGCTTTGGTCGCTGTGGACATAGGGAAAATATTATCTCAGCCGCTACCGGCCCTGCACAGGTCCGTCGGTAATACATCTTAGACCTGAAACGTGTGGAAAATCCTCAGGATGAATGATCGCAGCCAGGGCGTGCAGTCCGTGCACCAGCGTGGGTGCGGGGGTGTTCAGAAATTCGTCAGGAATGCAGTAAACGCGGCCTTGCTGCGCCGCCCGCATCTCCGTCCAGCCGCGGTCGCGAAGAACTCTTCCGAGCGGCACCCGGTCACCTGCTCCGCACCACGCCGCAACCAGCACGTCCGGATCTTCGCGCAGCACAACCTCCGCCGATGTTTGTGCGCCAGGCGTTCCCACGAACGTGCCGCCGGCTGCGTATACCAATTCTGCAACCCACGGCTGCGACGCGATCAGCGGCTTGCCCCATTCTTCGCAAAAGACGCGCTGACGGGGTCTGGCAGCGGTCTTCCTGCTTATTGCATCGATCTCGCACTGCATCTCAGCAATGACTTCTTCGCCCCGATCCTCCGCCCCTACGGCTCCAGAAATAGTAGCAATGTCGGTGTAGACATCAGCTAGTGTCTTGGGAGCAAGACCGAGAAAGCGTGCGCCCGTTTTCAGAATTTCCGTAACCGCTTTTTCCTGGTACGGAACAGCGCCGATCACTAATTCAGGCCGGGCCGCGGTAATCTCGCCGCTGTTGGCGGTCCACGAATCGTGTACGATGCCGAGCTTTCGATCGCGGACCTCGGGACACACATCCGCGCAGTACTTCGTACAGGCCACCAGGCGATCCAGTTCGCCAATGGCCGCGAGAATCACAGTCGCGCTGGGCTGGAGGGAGACAATCCGTCGCGGCGTATGATCGCGCGGCGCCATGATCGTCATCTTATCGCGTAAAGACCTGGCTCGCTACCGCTCGCAAGCCACGCCTCGCCGGCAAACGCTGCCACCCATGACACGCTACAATTCTTGCAATGTATTCCGCTCGAGTCCTCGATCATTTTCAGAACCCCCGCAACCCCGGAACCGTGGCCCGGCCTGACGCGGCGGCGCAGCTTGAAAACCCCGCGTGTGGCGACATTCTGAAGCTGACCCTGAAAATTACCGACGGCCGCATCGCAGAAATTTGTTTCCTCGCCAGAGGCTGCGTTCCCGCGATGGCCTGCGGCTCGGCAGTGACCGAATTGGTGAAGGGAAGAACCATTGAGGAAGCGCGCGCGTTGAAGCGAGAAGAATTAGTGCGCGCCGTCGGCGGCTTGCCCGATGCGTCTATCCACGCCAGCCATCTGGCGATGGACACTCTGGCGAAGGCATTGGCCGAAATCAAGAGCTAGCCACGGATTTCCACGGATCCACACCCACTTTTCTTTGATCCGTGAAGATCCGTGAGAATCCGTGGCGTTGTTAGCTTTTGTCTGGCCGGTACACCGTCCAGCCGCGTTCCCGAGCAGTCGTCTCCAGATCAGGGTTGGGATTCACCGCGAACGGGTGCTTTGCCATCGCCAGCATCTCCGTGTCCCAACGCGAATTGCCAAAAGCGGCATCGGGATCTTTGCGGATGACATCACGAATGGCCGCCGTTTTGCCTGCGCCCGTAGGCACCCGCACCAGGCGATCGGTGACAATCCCATTCGCCATCTCGATCTCCACCGCTGCGGCCAGAATTCGGTCGTTCGATATCCCGCAATACTTCATGCCGGCGCGAATCACCCATTCGTTGGTGGAGGACACCGCCCAGACGTCGCAGCCCGACTCTCGCAGCCGGCGCACCAGTTCGCGCATCTCGGGAAAGATCTGGGAAACAAAATTCTCTTTGAAGTATTGATCCGCGGCCTGCTGCACCTCATCCTGGGTGAGTCCCCGATGCATGGCCACCATTTCGCCGCACATATCGTCTTCCATCACTTTTCCCGCCCGATAATCGGCGTAGCGTGGCCGCGCCCAGCGTATGACCTCGCCGGAGACCACGCCCCGCTTCAGTTCCCAATCGAAAAACCCTTCGCCGGCGTCGCCCGCCCACAAGGTTCCGTCGCAGTCAAACACCGCAAGCCGGGGCTGAAGGCGAAGTACGGAATCCACGAAGGCGGCAGCTTTGGACGATATAGAGGGTGACAAGAAGTTATCTCACTAGCGTGGCGTCGAGCACAACGCTGAGTAGTCCTGCGGTGTGTCCACATTCAGCGTAACAGCAGGATCATCGACTCGCACATAGGAAATGTGTTGCTGATTCTGGTGCTCAACCTCGCGGGCGGTGGATGTTGGGGCAGCTTTCAGAAAGACTTCCATCATCTCCCGTGCAATCAGAAAAGGATGTCCATGCTTGCCGCCAAATTCCGGGACCACCGACCAAGTCCCGGCGGCGCGGGACGCAAAAGCCGCGCACAGAGCCTGTAATGTGCCGGCACCCACGGGCGGCCGGTCCACCAAGGTGACCATCGCGGCATCTCGGCCTTGGTTCAGAACCTCTTGTAATCCCACCTGAAGCGAACTGAACTGCCCGCGTTCGGGCGCTGGATTTTGCACCAGAGAAGCCCCGTTCGAGTACACTACCGCGGCTAGGTTGGGTTCATTCCTTCCCGCAACCACAATCACCAGCTCATTGAAAGAGAGCAGAGACAAGATGCCTGCGGAAAGAAATGTCTGGCCGCCTGGCGGATGTCCCGGCCCAGCCGGCGGCCAGGGCAGGAGAGCTTTGTCGGTGCCCATACGCGTGGACTCGCCGGCGGCGAGAATCACTCCGCAAAAACTGGGCGCGTAAGCCATAAACTGAAGATAGCAGAAACCGGGGTTTAGATCAGCGTTCGTCCGCCTCGATCTGCGGCGATAGCTCTGCGCTCCCAGGGTGCTCTGCGGCTAGATTTTTTCTTCAGGGCCTTCAAGTACCGCCGCATCGGCAGGTCCCTGGACATGCGTCTGGAACCAGCTCATGTGGGGCAGGGCGCGTTCCGAGCGCCGGCGCACCGCGATCAACTCCGCCGTGATCGCCACAGCAATCTCCTCCGGAGTGATGGCCCCAATATCCAGACCCACCGGCGCGTGCACACGCTCGAACAGATGCGCCGGAGTCCCTTCTTTGGTCAGTTCGCGAAAAATAGAAATCGTCTTGCGCTTCGACCCAATCATTCCAATGTAACGCGCCCGCGTCTGCACCGCCCAGCGCAGCACCCGCATGTCGTCACGATGGCCGCGCGTCACGATAACGATGTACGACGATTCCTGCGCTGTGATTTTCGCCATCGCCTGTTCGAAATCTTCCGCAATTACTTCTTTGGCGTCGGGAAAACGTTCGCGGCTGGCGTAGGCGGCGCGGTCGTCAATTACGGTCACGTCGAATCCAGCGCCACGCGCAACCTTGTAAAGGTTTACCGAAACATGACCTGCGCCGAAAATATAAAGTAACGCTGGAGGTAATACCGGTTCAATAAAGATGTCCAGAGTGCCGCCACAAACCAGGCCAGTATCGTACTTTGGATTTTCATTCAAATTGAAAGTGAGGCTCCGCGGCTTCTCCGATTCCATGACGTCGCGGGCAGCCTGCCAGACCTCGGCCTCCACGCAGCCTCCGCCGATCGTACCTGCGATCGAGCCGTCGTCGCGCACCAGCATCTTGGCCGTCTCAAACGAGGGGATGGAGCCGCGCACGTTGACGATGGTCGCCACCGCGCCCCGCCGCCCCTCCTGCCGCAGCTTGACGATCTCCTCGTAAATGTCCACAGACTGATTATTCTTCGGTAAACAGGAGAAGTCAATCTATCAAAAGGGAAGGCCGGGTTCGTCCTCCACCCCCTGTGGTAGTTTTGGTTTAGGAGATTGTCCTGCATGAAAGCTGTCCGCATCCACGAATTCGGCGGGCCGGAAGTTCTTCGCTACGAAGACGCTCCCGACCCTAAGCTGCGCAAAGATCAGGTTCTGGTCCGCGTCCGCGCCTGCTCTCTGAATCATCTCGACATCTGGGTGCGCAAGGGACTTCCCGGCGTGAAGCTGCCGCACATTCTCGGCAGCGACATGGCCGGGGAGATTGTCGAACTCGGCGAGTATGTAACCGGCTTCAAGGCGGGACAACGCGTGCTGCTGGCTCCCATGCTCTTCTGCAATCACTGTGCAAAGTGTACGGCAGGATTGCAGAACCAATGCCGTGAGTTTGCAGTGTTAGGCAACAGTGTGGACGGCGGCAATTGCGAGCTCATCGCCGTGCCCGCGGTGAATGTCGTCCCGATTCCGGATAGTCTTGATTTCAATCAGGCCGCCAGCGTGCCTTTAGTGTTTCTCACTGCGTGGCACATGCTGGTGGGGCGAGCGGGAATTCGTCAAGGACAGACCGTGCTGGTGCTCGGCGGGGGCTCCGGCGTGGGCATCGCCGCCATCCAGATTGCCAAGCTGTTCCACGCCCGCGTCATTACGACGGCCGGAGACGAAACTAAGCTGGAAAAGGCCCGCGCCCTCGGCGCCGATTACGGCATCGATCACTATAAGCAAAAGATCTCCGAAGAAGTGCGGAAGATTACCAGTAAAGAAGGCGTAGACATCGTAGTGGAACACGTTGGCACGGCCACCTGGGAAGAGAGTATGAAATCACTCAAGGCTGGAGGAACGATAGTGACCTGCGGCGCAACGACCGGTTTCGACGCCAAGTTCGACTTGCGATTTCTGTTCGCGCGCCAGCTTTCATTCTTGGGGTCGTACATGGGAACCATGGGCGATCTGTACGATATACTTGGCCATGTCTTCGCAGGACGGTTGAAAGCAGTGGTCGACCGGGCATTTCCACTCAAAGACACACGCGCCGCCCATGAATACATGGAATCCGGCCAGATGTTCGGCAAGATTGTCATAGACCCGTGAAGAACGTAACCACAGAGGACACAGGGAACACGGAGGATTGCCCCTCTGTGCTCTGCGTGTCCTCCGTGGTTTAAAATAGGAACAATGTCCGACAACCTCGACTTCGGCCCTTACGTCACCGTCGAACACGGCAAGCGCGTGGTCAAAGAGCTCACCTACGGCAACCACACGCCCGAGGGCGTCGTCCTCACCACCATGGACAACGCGGTTAACTGGATGCGCAAAAACTCCATCTGGCCGATGACGTTCGGGCTGGCTTGCTGCGCGATTGAAATGATGTCCATGGGCGCTTCGCGTTTCGACATTGCCCGCTTCGGCGCAGAAGTTTTCCGTCCCTCTCCGCGTCAATCGGACTTGATCATCATTGCTGGCCGCGTCTCTAACAAAATGGCTCCCGTGATCCGCCAGCTCTGGGAGCAGATGCCCGAACCCAAATGGGTGATCTCCATGGGCGCCTGCGCAACCTCCGGCGGCGTCTTCAATAACTATGCCCTGGTGCAAAGCGTGAATCAGGTCATTCCGGTCGATGTCTACGTGCCCGGATGCCCGCCACGTCCTGAGCAACTGATCTACGCCATCACTCTGCTGCAAGAGAAAATTCAAAAAGAACGCGGCACCATCAAGCGCGCGCTGAACCTCAGCTAAGGCCTCCGCGGCCTTTCGTGGTACAAACACTGCATGGCAAGAACCGCCGTCGTCGCCGGTGCGGCCACGATTGTTGCCCATGCCCCCTGCCGCGCCGATCTGGCTGGTGGCACCATCGATCTGTGGCCGCTGTACTTGTTCCATCCCGGCGCGCTCACGCTCAACTTCGCCCTCAATATTCAAACCACCTGCCGAATCACTCCGCTAAAAGGGATGCGCATTCTCTTGCGCTCGCTCGACACTCGCAAGGAAGAAGCCTTTCCCAGCTTTGACGCCCTGCATGCAGCACGCCGCTTTCGCCTGCCTCTGGCTGCACGCCTGCTGCAATTCTTTGCTCCTCAAGAAGGACTGTTGATCGAGACCAATTCCGAATCTCCCGCCGGAGCCGGAATCTCCGGCTCTTCGGCTCTGATGATCGCAACCACCGCGGCTCTGGCCCGTTTCACGGGTCGCAACCTGACGCTCGAACAGATGCGCGTCATCGCCCAGAACGTCGAAGCCCAGATCATCGAGGTCCCCACCGGCTGCCAGGACTATTATCCCGCGCTCTATGGCGGCGTCAGCGCCATCCATCTCGATGCTGACGGCATTCACCGCGAAGCCGTCTCCGTTGCTCCGGAAGAGATGGAATCGCGTTTTGTGCTCGCCTATACCGGAGTGCCGCGCAAGTCCGGCATCAACAATTGGGAAGTGTTTAAGGCTCACATTAACGGCGACCGGCGCGTGTTCCGAAACTTTGAGAAAATCTCGCACATCGCCCGCTCCATGCACCAAGCCCTGCTCAGCCGGAGCTGGGACGAAGTTGCCCGCCTGTTGCGCGAAGAATGGAAACTGCGCCGCACCAACGCTCCCGGCATCACCACGCCTCTCATCGACAAGCTGATCGCCGCCGCCTCCAAACACGGGGGCCGAGCCGCGAAAGTGTGTGGCGCCGGCGGCGGCGGCTGTGTGATCTTTCTCGTCGAAGCAGGAGCCACTAGCCGGGTAGCCAGCGCCATCGCTGAAAACGGCGGCCAGGTTCTGCCGCTACAGGTGGCAAGAAATGGGCTCACCGTGTCTGAGGCTGCCCGGTAAACCCAACCAACCGGCGCGTTTCGCGCAGGTCCAGGCACCGCCGTCTGGGCTATAATCCCCCTAAGAGTCTGTTGGGGTGTTCCATGAAGCCACGCCATCTTGCGGTTCTTCTGCCTCTCGTGCTGAGCGTGGCCAGCGCAAGCGCTTCTGACCAGCAACCTGCAACCCAGAAATCTTCTCCTCCGCCTCGCATGAGCTCGCATACCCGCATGGAAATGATCCGCGCCTTCGAGTCGGAACTGGTTTATATCCGCACCCAGTTTCCCATGGGCAAGAAAGGTTTGACCCTCAAGAACGGCGCGCTCTCGCCCAGTGGTGTAGACCTTCAGCGGCTCATGGTCACCTGGGGACCCGCGGTGAAGCCCGGCGACCAGGCCCGCATCACCAGCATTTCCATCAAAGAAGACCGCATTCATTTCGAAATCAATGGCGGTCCCATCAAGAAGCAGAAATGGTACGAGCACATCCAAATCGACGGCGCTTCTGGGACCGACCCAATCACTCCAAGTTCCTCCAACGCCAACCCCCGCGGCTCCTGTGTTGACCTGGTCTTCGATCATTACATTCCCGAGATGGATGCGGCGCAGCTCAAGCATCTGCTCCGCCCGGTTTTCGACTTCGACGCCAAGTCGGCCGTGGAAGCCTATCTGGAAACCGTCCCTCCCAAAGTCAAGGAGGCCATCAAGAATCATCAGGTGTTGGTGGGGATGAATCGTGAAATGGTCATTTACTCCAAGGGCCGCGCTCCCAAGAAAATTCGCGAGAAAGACGGAGAGACGGAGTTCGAAGATTGGATCTACGGCGAACCACCGCAAGACGTGGATTTTGTGCGCTTCGTGGGCGATGAAGTCACGCGGGTTGAAACCATGAAGGTGACGGGAGAGAAAATTGTCCGTGTGGAGAGAGAAGTCGACCTGACTCCTAAGCCCAGCGTGGCTGCGGTTTCGCCAACTTCGGAGCCCGCCCATGCTCCTACCCTGCGCCGCCCAGGAGAAAGCCTCCCCACCGCGCCTCCGACCACGACGGCAACCCAGCCTCTCCCTAACTCGCCGCCACCACCGCCTCCGAGCGACCCCGGCGGTTCCAAATCGCCCGACTTTGCGCCTTCAGAGATCGCGCAGGCTGACTTGCCCCGCTGACTTGGCGGCGCACGCCCGCGCCTTTACACTGGAAGTGTGAAGATTGCGCTGGGGCAGATCAATCCCACGGTGGGAGATTTCAACGGAAATGGCGGGAAGATCATTGACTTTTCCCGCCGCGCCCAGTCAGCCGGCGCCGGACTGGTCCTCTTTCCTGAACTCTCCGTGTGCGGCTACCCGCCACGCGACCTTGTCGAACGCCCGTCGTTTGTCACTCACAACCGCGAAACTCTCGAACACATTGCCGCCGAAACCCGTGGCATCACTGTCATCTGCGGGGTAGTGACCCCCGCTCTGGCGGAAACTGGCAAGTCGGTGATGAACTCCGCCGCGGTGCTCCAGGACGGCAAGATGGCGTTTCTCCAGTCTAAGATGCTGCTGCCCACTTACGACGTTTTCGACGAGATGCGGAACTTCGCTCCAGCGGCACGTCAGCATCTATTTCCGTTTTGCGGCAAGCAAATTGCCCTGACCATTTGCGAAGATGCCTGGAACGACAACCAATTCTGGAACAAGCGTCTCTATACCTTCGATCCCGTCGAAGCCCTAGTCAAGTCGGGCGGGAATTTTCTGCTGAACATCTCCGCCTCACCCTTCTGGCTGGGGAAACGCGAGTTTCGTCGCGAGATGCTGGCTTCGATCGCCCGCACCCAAAAGGTTCCAGTGGCCATGGTCAACCAGGTCGGCGGCAATGACAGCCTGGTTTTCGATGGTTCCAGCCTGGTGTTGAATCCCGCCGGCGAAGTCATCGCACAAGGCAAGTCGTTCGAAGAAGACTTGATTTATTTTGACTCCGACCGCCTCACCGGCGAAGTGCATCCCCAGATCGAAGGTGAAGAAGCCGGCGCTTACGCTGCCCTGGTGCTGGGCACGCGCGACTATGTGCACAAGTGTGGCTTTCAGAAAGTAATCGTCGGCCTCAGCGGCGGCATCGACTCGGCCCTCACCGCGGTCATTGCCACCGAGGCGGTTGGCCCAGAAAACGTAATCGGAGTGGGCATGCCCGGGCCGTATTCATCCCCAGGCTCGATCGACGATGCCCGCGAGTTGGCCAGGAATCTTGGCATCCGCTTTGAGCTGTTATCGATCAACGAGATCTATGCCAGCTACAGCAAGACGCTCCAGCCCGTTTTTCGCGGTCTAAACCCGGACGCTACCGAAGAGAACATCCAGTCCCGTGCCCGCGGCACGCTGCTGATGGCGCTCTCCAACAAGTTCGGCGCCATCGTGCTCAGCACCGGCAACAAGAGCGAGCTGGGCGTGGGCTACTGCACACTTTATGGCGACATGGTGGGCGGACTGGCCGTGATCTCTGACGTTCCCAAGACCATGGTTTACCGCTTGAGCCATTACGTGAACTCACGCCGCCCGGTGATTCCGCAAGCCAGCCTCGACAAACCGCCCTCGGCGGAATTGCGGCCCAATCAGAAAGACAGCGACACCCTGCCTCCCTATGACGTGCTGGACGCCATTCTGGAGGATTACGTCGAAGACTCCCGCACCGACGAGCAGATTGCCGCCGCCCGGGGTTTCGATGTTAGTCTAGTCCGGCGCGTGATTCGCATGGTGGAGCGCACCGAATACAAGCGGCAGCAGGCTGCTCCTGGACTGAAAATTTCCGCCAAAGCTTTTGGCTACGGACGCCGTTTCCCGATCGCCGCAAAATCAGATATCTAGAGAGGACTCATGCATCGTCATTTATTCATTGGCACTGTGGTATGGTTCGCAGTTTTCGCCGTAGCCCAGCAAAAATCCGCCCCTAAGGTGGCGTCTCCTGCCAAGACAGCCAGTGCCGCCACCCTGCCGTCAGAAGAGTTAGTCAACGCCTTCATGCAACAGAGTCTTGGCTACGACCCGGCGCTAAGCTGGAAGATTACCGCCATCAAGCCGGCAGCAGCTGAGGGCCTCGCCGAGGTCGACGTCACCGTCAGCGGCGCCCAGGGCTCCCAAGGCCAGAAGTTTTACGTCACCCCGGACGCTACCCACGCCATCATCGGAGAAATCCTTCCCTTCGGCGCCCATCCTTTCGATGCCGCACGCGACCAACTTCAGAAGGGAATCAATGGGCCTTCCCGCGGCCTGGATGGAGCCCCGGTCACCGTGGTTGAGTTCAGCGACTTAGAGTGTCCCCATTGTAAGGAGGAGCAGCCCACGCTCGACCGTCTGGCCGCCGAGGACAAGAATGCTCGCATCGTGTTCCAGAACTATCCCTTGCCCATGCACGATTGGGCGATGAAAGCTGCCAGCTATGCCGACTGCGTGGGTCGGTCTTCACCGGATGGCTTCTGGAAATTTATTCAGAGCATTTACCGCGGGCAGTCAGAAATCACTGCCGCCAACGCTGACGAAAAGCTCAGCGCTTTTGCCGATGCTGCCGGAGTCAAGGGCACTGACATGGCCGCCTGCGCCGCCAAACCCGAAACCACCACCCGCGTGCAGCACTCCATCGAGTTGGGCAAGGCGCTCGATGTCAACAGCACTCCCACCATCTTCATCAATGGCAGAAAACTCAACGCCGGAGGGCTGCCTTACGAGGTGCTGCAAAAGCTGGTCGACTTCGCCGCCAAGGAAGGGAAATAAGACTATCTCGCCAGCCACAACTCCGCGTTCTGGTTGGCGCCCGAATTGATCACGTGCGGAGTGATTACGACCAATATCTCATCATCTTCTTTGGTCTTGTTGTTGGTGGTCGCAATCTTGTTCAGCACCGGAATCGAATTAATTCCGGGGATTCCCATCATGCTGTATTGCTCGCTCTGGGTCACCGATGAGGCCACCACCGCCGGTTCCCCATCCTCCAGATTGATGCTGCCCTTGTACTCGCGATTGGCGATCACCGGTACACCGTTCACGCTGGTCCCCGCCAGCGTGCGCAACTTGATCTCCAGATCGAGTCCCACATGAACGCCGCCCGAGACCGTGGGCTTGGCCTTTACCTCCAGCCCCAGGTCTTCGTAACTGAACGATGGAATCGGGGCTTGAAAGCTGCCATTCTGCAGCACCTGCGAAATGGCGGCAGTGTTGAAGATCGGCGCGAAGCTGGCGTTGATCACGGGATAGCGCTGGCCCAGGCGGAAAGTCATATCGTTGCCCTGCGCCGCTCGCAGCGTGGCATGGTCCAGATTCTTCACCCAACTCTCGTTGAGCGACAACTGCGCTGCCAGAGTATCGAGGCTCAATCCCATCAACGTCAGACCGCCGCCGAAGGTGGCCAGGGGCTGGCTGAAAATGCCGCTCTGTCCCTGCCCTTGCAGTTGCGCCAGCAATCCGGAAATCGCCGACGAATTGGCCTGATTGATGCCGCCGCCCGAGATCAACTGGTTGATCAGGCTCCCGATGTTCTGCCCGCTCGCCGCCAGCAAAGCCGCCGCCGGGATGTTGAACAGATTGAAGGTGTCAGGAATGTGTAAGCCGATATTCCGAGTCAACTGGTGATCAATCTCGTAGACCTGGACGTCCAGTATTACTTGCGGACGTGCCTTGCCGAAATTCTCCAGCAACTCGGCGAGGGCATCAAGTACCGGCATGGGAGCGCGAACCGTCAGAGAGGCGTTTTGCGGTCGTTGTTGCAGAAAACGGATCTCAAACACCGTGCGCATCATAGCCACCACTTCGTTGATGTCCTGTGACGTGGTGGCGGAGCTCAGGTAAAACGTGCGCAGACCCATGCGATCGTAAAGCCGGTGATTGTCCTGCGAATCCTTGGCCAGGAGAATCTGCTTGTCGGAAAGCGACGTCCAAAAAGTTCCAGTCACGTCACATGCGGCGCGCATGGCGGTAGGGAAGTCAGCCTCGTCGAGATCGAAATGCACGCGTCGCGACACGACCGAGTCGTCCAGTTCCGCGGCGACGCCGTAAGCCTGCGCCACCTGGGTCAACAGCGCTTTCGAGTCGCCCCGAAAATGGAAAGCATGAAGGTCCGGGTCGGGTGCAGCATGCAATTCGCCGCCATCCGCGGTGGCCCGCAGCATCGGGGTCTTTGGCGGCGCCCAACTGCCCAGAGCTTCCTGCATCCGTTCCCGGGCGAATTGATTCGCCGGATCAAGGCTCAGCGCGCCCCGAAACTCGGCTTGGGCCTCGACCTCGTGTCCATTGTTCAGGTCGGCGTCTCCGTGCTGCACATGATTGAAGATCAACTCCTCGCGCGTCATGGCAAGGGCGGTTACGTAGCTGACATTGTTCGGAACCAGGCGGGCAGCGGTATCGAACTCCTTGTAAGCCTCATCAAGGTGCTTCCCCTTCTCCAGTTTCAATGCCTTGGAAAAAGCCGCCTTGGCCTTTTTGCGATCTGACTTGGAGGGGTTGCAGACGGCAGCGGCCGCTGCGCAAGGCCCCGTGACCAGAGTCTGGGGCGTGCTCTGCGGTGTGTCGTCGCCCACGGCCATTCGACATATCATCACCCCGATAACCAGCGGCCATTGCCAGCGCATGCGCATTCTCCGATTGTAACCGGGAAGGGTGGGGGAGCAGCCATTCCCGGCAGGGACGTGTACCTTCGGTAACTGTTCAGGAACGCTTCGGAAGCCGCTTCTTGCCAAGATAAACAACTTCCCAACTAGCGCACGGCCAGAGCCTGAGTTGCGGCTGGACCGCTGCTATCGAGCCCCCGCGCGGTTGGAAACTTCGCCAATTTTGGCGTATAAAAGTTAGTTGCGCGTTTCCCTCCCACGCTGCGACAATCAAAAAATTAAGAAGGTTTGAGCCAGACGCCATGTCCAGCCTATCCACTGTGCACGCTCCTAAGGGTCTTGAGGGAGTGGTTGCTACAACGTCCAGCATCTGTTTCATCGACGGCGACCAAGGTGTTCTTGCCTACCGGGGCATTAATGTTCGTGAACTTGCCGACAATTCCACTTTTGAAGAGACTTGTTACCTGTTGTGGTTTGGCAAGCTGCCCACGCCCGACGAATTGAAAAACCTGCGTGGCCGCCTGGCGCAGGAACGCAAGCTCGATGCTGGTATTGTCAGCCTGCTGCGCAGCGCGCCCAACACCGCGCTGCTCATGGACGTGCTCCGTACCGCGGTTTCCGCCCTCAGTTTTTATGACCCCGAGAACAAGAAAAACGATCACGACGCGAATGTGAACAAGGCCATTCGTCTGACCTCGCAGATTGCCATGATCGTGGCCGCCTATGACCGCATCCGCAAAGGCCAGCCGTTAGTCGAACCCGACCCCTCGCTCTCCCACGCCGGCAATTTTCTGCTTCAGCTAAACGGCGTCAAGCCGTCGCCGACCGCCGAGCGCGCGTTGGATATCGCGCTGATTCTGCACGCCGATCATGAGTTCAATGCTTCCACCTTCGCCGCCCGCGTGACTGCGGCCACTCTTTCCGACATGCATTCTGCCATCACCTCCGCCGTCGGATGCCTCAAGGGGCCGCTGCACGGAGGCGCCAACGAAGCCGTCTTTCTCATCCTGGAAGCGATTGACCGTGCCGGCGCCGATCCGGTCGAGCACATCAAGGGAATGTTGGCACAGAAGAAGAAGATTCCAGGTTTCGGGCATCGTGTATATCACACCGAAGATCCCCGCGCCACGCATCTCCGCAAGATGTCACAGGACCTGGGCAAGTCCAGCGGGCAAACCAAGTGGTTCGACATGTCGGAAAAGATTGAGAAGTTCGTCAAAGCCGAAAAAAAGCTCAACGCCAACGTGGATTTTTATTCCGCTTCGACCTATCACAATCTCGGCATCAGCGTGGATTTGTTTACTCCCGTCTTTGCTGTGTCTCGCATCAGTGGCTGGACCGCCCACGTAATCGAGCAGCTCGACGATAACCGGCTTATTCGTCCCCGTGCCGATTACATCGGGCCCGCCTATCCCCAACGCTATATTTCCATCGAACGACGATAGCCAGCTCTCCGTTACCGCTAGTCCGCCTAAAACGAATAGTCGAACTTTGGTGTAATCAACCTCCGGAACGCTCCGGGACTCATGCCCGTAATCCGGCGAAACGCCCGGGTGAAGTGGCTTTGATCCGCGAACCCAATTTCAAGGCTGATTTCCGTCATCGACTTTTGCGGCGCCAACATCTGCTCACAGGCTGCCCGGATTCGCAGGCGATGAACGTACTCTCCGATGCCCTCACCTTGGCATCGGCGGAATATGCGTGAGAGATGTACCGGATGAACTCCCGCTTCCCGCGCCAGCTCTTCCAGCGTGAGCCGGTCGCAGTATTCGCTCCTCAATCTGTCTATGACGCGGCCCCGCCATGGCGGGGCGTCCTTGGCGGTTTCGCGCCGCAAGCGTGCGACACAGCCCACCAGTTCCGCCAGCGTGCCTTCAAGATGCAGGTCAGAATCTCCGTCACGGGTCTCGCGAAACAGCTTCATCGCCAGCCATAACATCTCTCCACCGCGATGTTCATCCCGGGCTGTATCCAGGTCTCCCGAGCAGTCTTGTATTCGCCTTCCCCAACTCGGCCGAATTTCGATTTCGAAAAAGCGAACGCCGCGTGGCCCGATTTCATCCTGATGGGGCACTCCAGCGGGACGGAAAGTAATCGAGAATGGGCCAAACTGTTTCTGCTGGCGGCCATAGCGCTCCCCGTAGTCACCCTGTAGCAGCACCGCGAAAAACGGCAGCTCATGGGCATGCTCCGGCAGCTTCCGGGCAGAGGAATGTTGCAGGTCGGTGAAGATGGCGTCACACTGTTCACGTCGTCGTTGGACCGCGCCATAGAAACTCCCGCCCTGCATCACCGGCGCATTGGCTTCCGCCATAAGCTCCCCTCCCAAAGACGTTGCATTTCTTCAAGACAACTTTCTATGCGATGCTTAGACTTCAGATCTGACAATTCGTTAGTCCCACGACGAGGTGCATGGTATGCGTATTTTGACGCTGGTTTGCTTGTTTTTCTTGCAACAGTACAGTACCGCCCCGGCCACCGCCCCGGCGGCCGACAAGGGTTCTGCCTCGCAAACACCCACCTATACGGCAGATGGCCGGCTGATGTTCCCGACGAAGTACCGCGAGTGGATTTACCTGTCTTCGGGCGTGGATATGAGCTATTCCCCGAACCGAATGGCGATGAACCACTCCATGTTCGACAACGTTTTTGTGAACCCCGACGCCTACCGGGCATTTCAGGAAACTGGCACCTGGCCAGACAAGACCATGCTGGTGCTGGAGGTCCGCACGGCTGGAACCAACGCGTCCATCAACAAAAGTGGACACTTCCAAACCACCGAAACCATGGGCCATGAAGTCCACGTAAAGGACGAGGCCCGCTTTCCAGGCAAATGGGCCTTCTTCGGTTTCGACGATTCCGACACCGCCAAAATGGTCCCGACCACGGCTGCTTGCTATTCTTGCCACGCGCAGCACGGCGCTGTGGACAACACCTTCGTGCAGTTCTATCCCACGTTGATTGATCTGGCAAAGGCGAAGGGCACGCTGAGCGCGAATTACTTGAAGGACGAAGCCGAGGCGGCCAAAGCGCCGAAGAAGTAGGGCCAACCTCCGCCCTTTGCGAAGAGCGCTACGAAGCGCCCTGGGATAACGGTCTTTCCTGCCCCAAGGCGTAAAATAGCCCTAATGCGCCGCGTTTACCTCGACAACAACGCCACCACGCCGATTCTCCCAGAAGTGTTTGAGGCCATGCGGCCTTACTTTGCCGAGCATTTCGGCAATGCCTCTTCCATCCATCATCATGGGCAGGAAACTCGTGCGGCGGTGGAGCGTGCGCGCGAGTCGATGGCGACGTTACTCGGGTGCTGGGCCTCCGAGGTCGTCTTCACCAGCGGAGGCACCGAAGGCGACAACCTCGCCGTTTTTGGACTGGTCCGCGCGGGCGATCACGTGATCAGTTCGACCATCGAACATCACGCCGTCCTGAATTCCTGCAAGCATCTTGAAGAAGCCGGGTGCGAGGTCACCTATGTCCCGGTCGATGGGCGCGGGTTGGTCGATCCCGACGATGTTCGCCGCGCCGTACGTTCCAACTCCAAGCTGATCTCGATCATGATGGCCAACAACGAGACCGGTGTGCTGCAACCGGTCGAAGAGATCGGCAAAGTCGCAGCCGAAGCCGACATTTATTTCCATACCGACGCAGTGCAGGCGGCGGGGAAGGTTCCGATCGACGTACAGCGCACCCAGTGCGATCTGCTTTCGATTTCCGGCCACAAAATGCACGCGCCGCAGGGCGTCGGCGCACTCTACGTTCGCAAAGGAACGATTCTTCAGCCCATGCTCTATGGCGGAAGCCACGAGCGCTCACGCCGCGCCGGCACGGAAAATGTCCCAGGAATCATTGCTTTCGGCAAAGCCGCTGACATAGCGAAAGAGGCTTTGGATCAGGGCGACCTGACACGCATGGCAGCCATGCGGGATCGCTTACAGGAGAAAATTCTATCCGAGGTTGAGGCCACCGGGGTCAACGGGGACGGCGCACCTCGCGTGCCCAACACTACCAACATTCATTTCGACTACATCGAAGGCGAAGCCTTGGTCATCGCGCTCGACCTCAAGGGTCTTGCAGTTTCCACCGGCGCAGCCTGCTCCTCCGGCGCCATTGAGCCGTCACACGTGCTCACCGCCATGGGATTGCCCCCCGACCAGGCCCGCGCCAGCCTCCGTTTCAGTCTGGGCAAGCAGAATACCCCGGACGACGTCGAATTCGCCCTCAGCCTCATCCCCCCGACCGTGGCACGGCTTAGAGAGTTAAGCCCCGTGTACAACACCGCAGTATCAAAGTGAGGACATTGCGACTTGAGCAACAGAGATCAGAATCGCGAGTTTCGTGCCGCCGTGCGTGAAATTGAGCGCCTCCTTAGCCGGAAACTTAGCGACATCGAGTGGGACCGATTACATCGAGAGATCACCGGAAAGGGGTTTAGCTTCGGTACAATAGTTGAGATAGGCCTTGGTATGTTTGGGTAAACGACGAATGAAAGCTGCTGCTCCTAACATCCGCGAATATTTCGAGCCCGTGCTTGGCACTCGCCCCTGGAAGGCAAAACTGGGGGTTGGTAGCTTCTTAACGCTTGATTTCGGGCGGCGCGTGAAGGATCGCGGCCATATGCATGGAGAGTGGCATCTGTGGATCTATCTTTCGAACTGGGCGCTGTTTCACGGGGATCGTCGTCTGGCGGATTCAGACTCTGACCGTCACGTCATCGCCGTGGCCGTCAGACGGCTTGAGGAAGCGTCCCTGACGGATCTTCGGTTCGATCGGGAACAACTGAAGACTACGTTTGTTTTCGGAAATTTTCGACTGGAAGTTTCGCGCGCCGACTATCTCGACGATGCAGACGAACGGGACTACTATTGGCTGCTCTTCATGCCTACCAAAGAAGTGTTGCGGGTCGGTCCCAGAGGCATCCAGGTGGAACACGCCGAAACTCCTCACTATGCCTGATTCCCAAACCCTCGCCGTCGCTATGTCAGGTGGGGTTGATTCCTCCACCGTCGCGGCCATGCTGCGCGCCGAGGGCCACCAGGTTATCGGCCTGACCATGCAACTGTGGAACCAGCGGCGGTTGTCCGGTCATCCCGGAATGCCGGAGGCGGTCCAGGGTCGGTGCTGCTCGCTTGATGATGTTTACGACGCCCGCCGGGTCGCGGAAACTCTCGGCATCCCGTATTACGTCGTCAATCACGAGGAGCGCTTCGAGCGCGATGTAGTGCGGCCGTTCGTTGAGGAATATCTCTCGGGCCGCACGCCCATCCCTTGCAGCCTGTGCAACAATCACTTGAAGTTTGACCAACTATTGATCGTGGCGCAGCAGATTGGCGCCGATGCTCTGGCTACCGGCCACTACGCGCGTGTGGAGCACGACGAACGTAGTAACCGCTGGTTGCTGAAGCGCGCCGCCGACACTTCCAAGGATCAAACGTATTTCCTGTTCGGCCTGACGCAAGACCAGCTCAGCCGGACCATTTTTCCACTCGGAGAAATGACCAAGCCCGCGGTGCGCGACTTGGCTCGTGATTACGGCCTGGCCTTGGCGGAGAAGCCGGATTCGCAGGAGATTTGCTTTGTCCCTGGCGGCGACTACAAGAAGTTTCTCGATGCCTATTTGGCCGACCAGGGTGAGGCCCTGCCGGATACTTCCGGCGAGCTAGTGACCGCGGGCGGGGAAGTGGTGGGCGAGCACAGCGGCATCCATAATTTCACCGTCGGCCAGCGCAAGGGCCTGGGCGTGGCCACCGGTTCACCGCTTTACGTAATTCAGATCAACGGGGACAAGCGTCAGGTCGTGGTCGGCGCCCAGGAGGAACTCTACTCGCGCACCCTGCGCGCCCACAGAATAAATCTAATCGCTGTCGACGAACTGCACGAGCCTATGCGAGTGAGGGTCAAGATTCGCCATCGCCACGAAGCCGCACCCGCGACCCTCGAGAAGTCAGGAGCTAACGAGGTGTTGGTGACCTTCGACGAAGCCCAGCGCGCCATCACTCCCGGCCAAGCCGCGGTGTTCTATGACGGCGACACAGTGGTGGGCGGCGGCTGGATCGCATAACCATCCACAAACACAAACGGCAGCGCCTCAGCGCTGCCGTTGTTTTGAATCTTCACCAACCTAAATAAACATTTCGTCCTGCACCGCGCCATCTCGCGATCGGCGCCTTCCTGAAAAGAAAAACTCCAACCCAGCGGTAAGCCCTTGCAGCACGCCCGAGACCTGGCGTACCGGAGAGACCACGGTTTTTTGAACCAAGTCACCGGTCTCTTCTACTCGATCGAGCGCCCTGCCCACCAGTTCGTCGGCGCGAATCACCTGCAAGCGGGCGCGGTCAAGCAGATCGCTCATAGTTGCGTCGAGGCGCTCCATCTGATGCTTCGCCATAGCGCTCGAGTCACTGAAATTGTTAACGATGGTATCGACTTTGGGTCGCAGATCCGCCAGCATCGAGTGAGCCAGATCCACCGTGGGCAGAACCTTGCTGCGCACTTCGTTGGCCAGGGCTTCAGTGCGAGCGCTGGTTTTGCGCACCGCCAGGTACATGGCGACGAGAATGCCCGCCTGGATTACCACTGCCGCCGCAGTCACGGCAATGAAGATCGTTAAGTTGTCCATAAGTTCCTCCGCTGGCCAGGCGCTCGTACTCACACTGCGGAGAACCGCCCCAACTACTGGTTCGGAGTGCCTCCGCCTTCAGGATGCGCCGTTTCCTGATAGGCCTGCCTGCCGGCCTCATAGGCCGACCGGAATTGCTCCTTCTGTTGATTCAACACTTCGCGCCCTCGGTCGGCCCAACCCGCAGCCTGTTCGCGCGCCGCACGGCTCCGCTCCCGCACAAAATCGCGGCCCTCTTCGGCTTTGGAGCGCAAGGCTTCACGGGTCTCATTCCCGGCGCGCGGGGCATATAAAATTCCCGCTATCGCGCCGAATCCCAACCCGGCCAGGAACCAAAGAAAACTATTGCTGTCATTGTCTGCCATGAATCTACCTCCGGGATCTCTCGACCTGTTCGGATGGTAGCACCCAGCATAGGGAATTACAATTCATCGCCGGTCAGGCTTTACATAACTAAAGCCTTGCCCGGAGCATGCACCTCACGGCATACGACTTGCGACAATTCCTGCCACGAGAGACAATGTCAGGCCATTAGGAGGTCCTCGTGGCGAAGTACCGCCAGCACGGGTACCAGGATTCAGACCAGAAGCGGGAGAAGCAGTCTTCCTCCGAGCGCGGGGAGCGGCCGTCCAAGAAAGATACCTTCGGCCCGCGTCCGGTGCAGATGCCGGGCACACACGCGGTTTCCCGCTGCGCCCAGTGTGGCGCGCTTTTGCCTGCCGGAGTTGAGTCCACGGGCCAGTGTCCCAAGTGCGGCGTGGCGCTCCACTCCTGCCGCCAGTGCACGTCCTTCGACACCTCCAGCCGTTTCGAATGCAGCCAGCCCATTGCGGAGCGAATTCCCCGCAAGGACGAACGCAACGACTGTACGTTCTATTCCCTGCGAGTGAGAGTGGAGAAGGAAACTTCCACCCCCAAAGCGGCGCGTCCCCAGGATGCCCGCCAAGCCTTCGAGAATCTGTTCAAGAAATAGCTCATTGCGCTCACGGCTTCTGCGTAGGCCGCAACAGCACCTCGCTGATAAACGACTGCGGCGCCTGGGTCACCAGCATCGCTACCGCGTGCGCCACATCGTCCGGCTGCAGCATCTTTTCCGGGTCCTTGCCTGCGTGCGGGCTCAATTCAGTATTCACCGACCCAGGACAAACAACCGAAACCCGAATGTTGTAGGCGCGCAGTTCCTCTGCTACCGAATAGCTCAAGCCGTTAAGCCCCCATTTCGATGCGGCATATGCCGCGCCGTTGGGCAGCGGATTCTTTCCCGCCAGCGATGAAATGTTCACAATGTGCCCGGCCCGGGCTTTGATCATCACCGGCGCAAATGCACGGATGCAATAGAAAACTCCGCGCAAGTTCGTATTCAGCACCTGGTCCCACGCCTCCGGCGGCATCTGGTGCAGCGGGCCGCCGAACCCTGCGATCCCGGCGTTGTTGACCAAAATATCGATCTTCCCAAATTTGCCGCTGACCTGTGCCGCCAACGCCTCAACCGACCGCAGGTCAGTGACGTCACACTCCATCACCTCCGCCTGTCCGCCGGCGCTGGTGATGGCCTCGCCGGTCCAGTCCAGCGGGACACGATTGCGCCCGCAAAGAATGGCCACGGCACCCAAACCGGCCAGTTTCCGCGCGATGGCGGCGCCGATCCCTCGTCCTCCACCGGTAATCACTGCAACTTGGCTTTTCAGCCCCAGTCCACCATTGTTCATCACCCAGCCACCCTCATTTTGTTTTGTAGCCATCGAACCACCTGATATGGTTCCCTCGCATCATAGCAAGGCAGGATTGTGCTTTGGGGGTGCATCCGCTTGCCATAGTCGTATTGGATACTTATAATCCGGCTCACCGGAATATTTTCCTGGCCCGCGGGTGCTGCGATGAGGCCTTAGGTCTTCCGGGCGTCGACTGGGTCAGCAGCTAGCGATCTGTACAAACCGGGTGAGCCGTGCTTGGATAGCCTGGGCAAGATGCCGTCGCATTCTGAAAGTTGCATTTCGCCAAATTCTAAGGAGCCATTTCACATGAAGACGAGTCTAGTGGCGATTGTGCTGACGTTTGCTGGATTAGCCTCGGGTCAGCAGCCCACCGCGCAACCGCCAGCCCAACCTGCCGCTTCACCCCAGCCTGCGGCTCAAGCTCAGCCCCAAAAGAAAGAAATCAAGGACCCCGCCGAATACAACGCCTACATGGGAGCGGTGCAGCAGCAGGACCCGGGCGCCAAAGTCAGCGGTCTCGAAGCCTTCCTGGCGCAATATCCCAACAGTGTGATGAAAGAGGACGGGCTGGAGGCCTTGATGGTGGCCTATCAGCAGGCGGGAAACCAGGCCAAGGTAATCGACACCGCCAACCGGCTCCTGGCTGCCAATGCCAACAACGTTCGCGCCTTGGTTCTCCTGGCCTACAACGAACGGGCTGCCCAGAAATGGGCCGATGCCAAGACTCATGCCGAGCGCGGTCTCCAAGCTTTGCCTTCCATGCCCAAGCCGGATGGCACCTCGGATGCTGATTTCGCGAAGCAGAAGGATCAGTTAGCGGCCTTGTTGGAGAGCGTGGCTGGATTTTCTGCCCTGCAGTTGAAGGACAACGCCACGGCTGAGAAGGACCTGCGAGCCGCCGTAGAAGCTGACCCCAACAACGTGGAGAACGTGTACCCGTACGCCTTGGCATGTCTCACGGCCACGCCGGAGGACAGCGTCAATGGTCTGTTCTTCATCGCCCGTGCCGCCAACCTGGTTAAGGACCCAGGCGGAAAAGCCCAAATCACCAAGTTTGGCCACAGTAAGTACGTGAAATACCACGGGTCGGATGAAGGCTGGAACGATCTGTTGACGCTGACTGCCACCACCCCCCTGCCACCCGCGGGCTTCACGGTTAAGCAGTATGTCCCCCCCACCCCCGCCGAGCAGGCGCATGACCTGGTGAAAGACAAGACCCCGGCCGACGTCAAGAAGTTGAGCTTTGCGGAATGGGAGTTGGTGCTCTCAGCTGGCACTCCTGAGGATGCCGACAAGGTGTGGAGCGTGATTAAAGGCGTGCCCTTGCAGATGGAAGCTACCGTCCTGAAGCCAGGCGACACCGAGTTGCAGATTGCTGCCAGCCAGGACGACATCGACGCCAAGCGCGCCGATATCGTACTCACCATGACGGGAACCATTCCCGCCAAGCTGATGCCGGCCGCAGGATCAACCCTTGACTTCGAAGGAACGCCGGTCTCCTACACCGCCAGCCCGTTTGTGATGACCATGGAAAAGGGCGCTCTGCTGACCAAAGCTCCGCCCAAAAAGCCACCCGTCCACCGGAAACCAAGTCAGTAAAGGATGTAGAGGATTGGATTACGACAAGGGCAGCGCACCAGCGCTGCCCTTGATTTTTGACCACCAAAAGCTTAACGAACCACTTTTCTCTCGTAGGGCATAGGCCGCGCGCTGCGCGGAGGGCGCTTGATTCCGGCGCGCAGTTGCCGCACGTCAATCTTCAATTCCGAAATGGTTCGGCTCAAGGTATTGCGGTGCATTCCCAGTTGGCGGGCGGCGCGGCACTGATTGCCCTTGTTCTCCTGCAACACCGTCAGGATGAACCGCTTCTTGAACTCACGCACCGCCTCAGAATACAGAATATTGCTTCGGTACATCTGCATGATGAGTGCTTCGAGCTGGTCTCTCACGGCATCTCTCTTTCTTGGAGGAGTCTACGCGGCTCTTCCTTCGGTTTGCCTTGTCCTGCTTGCTCGACCTTGCAGTTTACGACCCGTGCGGGGTGTGGTGCAGGGAATCCAGTCCCTGATAGAAGCGCATCCGCAGTTCCGAAGGCGCTACCCATACTGCTGCTCGCCCCACCACCAGAAAATACGGCGCCCACTGCGATCCCCGCAGCCACTTCGAGGTGGGCGTAAACGCCGCCATGCTGGTAAGCACAATGGCGACCACCAGGCATCCGCGCAACAGTCCCAGCGCAGCGCCCAGAACTCGATCCACCACCCTCAGCCCCGCCTCTTTCATGGCCCAGCTTGCGATCCGCCCGGCAATTCCTGCCAACAGCATCACACCCGCAAAAATAATCAGGAATGCAGCGATCTCCGCCAGCCACACCGACGAAATGTTCGGGGAGAACCAAACCGCCAGCCGGTGATAATTCCATGCGGCCAGCAAGTACCCAAACACTGACCCGCCAATCCCAAAGGCTTCCTGGAAAAACCCAGCACTGGCCGCCTGCACCACCGACAGCAAGATCACCAACGCGATGATCCAGTCAGCGGCGGTCAATGTCTTCTCCAGTCGGTTCTCTGCTAAACCTCCAGCTTGCGTCCGGTGAGCTGGTGATATGCCTCCAGGTATTTTTCGCTGGTCTTGCGGGCCACTTCTGGGGGGAGGGCTGGCGCAGGCGGTTGTTTATTCCAGCGAATTTCTTCCAGATAGTCACGAACATATTGCTTGTCGTATGAATCCTGAGCGCGGCCCGGCTGGTATTTGTCTGCCGGCCAGAAGCGCGAGGAATCCGGCGTCAGGACCTCGTCCGCCAACGTAATTCCCTTGGACGTGATCCCAAACTCGAACTTCGTATCCGCGATGATAATGCCGCGCGTGCGGGCGTAATCCGCGGCCTTAGTGTAAATCTTTAACGTGACCTCACGCAGCTTCTCGCTGCGTTCCTGGCCCACGACGCGGACCATTTCTTCAAAAGAAATATTTTCGTCGTGCCCAGTGGTTGCCTTGGTCGAAGGAGTAAATATTGGCTCCGGCAGTTGGTCGGACTCCTTTAAACCTTTGGGCAACTCGATCCCGCAGACCTTGCCGGTGGCTTTGTACTCCTTCCACGCCGAGCCCGAAATATACCCTCGCACCACGCATTCTACCGGCGCCATTTCAGCCCGCATCACCAGCATGGAACGCCCGCGCAACTGATCGCCATGGGCACGCAAGTTTGCCGGGTAGCTCTCCACATCCGCAGTCACCAGATGGTTGGGGACAACCTCGCGCAGAAATTCAAACCAAAACAATGAAATCTGCGTAAGCACGCGACCCTTGTGTGGAATGCCAGTCGCCAAAACGTAATCGAAAGCCGAGATGCGATCGGTCGCCACAAATAGCAACTGCTCACTACCCACACGGTACACATCGCGCACCTTGCCGCTGGCATGAAGTTCCAGTTCTGGAAAGTCGGTACGTAGCAGGACGGGATCAAGAAGTTGGGGGCTCATGGAATAATTTTACAGGTAGAAAACGTCGCGTATTCTGAACCCTCAGGAAATTTTTGTCAACCGCTTTAGTTGGAGCTTACAGCCCCGCCCGCGGGCTGCTCGCAGAAAAAGAGTTGACAAAGAGGCGCGGCTCGAAACCGACTGTCCAGTAAGGCTTTCGGAGGGAACGCTTGTGGAAAAACTGAGGACGGCAGAGGATAACCGGGGTGCCAGAAATTCTCCCGGCTCCAAACCTGCGCAACCCGGCGGACTACGCCACTTGGTCTTTTCCTCGCTCTGCGGTTGCACCCATGTGTACCGAAACCAACTTCGAAACCCCGGGCTCCTGCATGGTGACTCCGTACAACACCGGCGCGATGCTCATGGTTTTCTTGCTGTGGGTGATGAGCACGAACTGGGTTTGCGCACTCATCTCTTTCACCAGATCCGTGAAACGCCCAATGTTGGCTTCATCCAGCGGCGCGTCCACTTCGTCCAGAATGCAGAATGGGCTGGGTTGATACTGGAAGATGCCCACCAGCAGCGCCAGCGCGGTGAGCGCCTTTTCGCCGCCCGAGAGCAACAACACGTTCTGCAACTTCTTTCCCGGAGGCGAAGCCACCACGTCGATGCCGCTCTCCATGTTGTTTTCCTCGTCCGTCAGCCGCATGAAGGCATGGCCGCCCCCGAAAAGCTTTTTGAACGTCGCTTGAAAGTTCTCGTTGATCCGGCCGAAAGCTTCTGCGAACTTCTGTCTTGAGAAAGTATCAATCTCCGCGATCGTGGCCTGCGTATTGGCAATCGAGTCGAGCAGATCCCTCCGCTGAGTATCGAGAAAGGCGTGACGATCGGCGGTCTCCCGGTACTCTTCCAGGGCCATCATATTGACCGGGCCCATGGCATCGAGTCGGGATCGCATCTCGCGCTGGGCCTGATCTTCCGCCGCCAATTGCTCTCCGGCCACAATCGCAATCGTGGCATCCGCCATGAGTTCAGGACGTTGCACCCCGAGTTCGTTCAGGCAGGTTTCGGCCATGTACTCCGCATCCGATTGCAGTTTCGCTACCGCAGCGGCCAATTCGCCGCGACGGTCCCGCGCCTGGTCGAGCAACTGACGCGCTCCGCGCAGGGCTTCATCGATCTCCGTGAGGCGGGCGCGTACTTGGTCCGACTCAAACTGCAACAGCCCTTCGCGGGCTTCGCTGGCGTTGCGCTCCGCTGTCAGATCGTCCAGCAGCCCAGCCAGTTGCCGGTTCTCGGTCTCACGCTGCACGCGTTCCACAACCGCGGCCTCAATCTCGCGTTGCAGGCTACCCACCCGCTCGCTCATGTCGGCGACCAGCGTTCCAATTCGTTCCAGCACCGCCGCCGCCGCCCGATGCCGTTCTTCCAACGTTGCCGCTCGCGCCATGTACTGGGAAGCATTCTGTGTGGCCCGATCGCGGTCTTCCCGCAAGGCCGCCAGCTCTTCGTTCGCAGCCGAAGCCAGGCGCTCCAACTCTTCCCGGCGCTGCTGCAACTCCTCCAATTCCGCTTGCCGCAGGGTCATGAGGCTAACTTGTTCTTCCCGGTCGGCGCGCAGACGCTGCAGTTCGCCGCCGCAGGTCTCCAGCCGTTCCGCCACTCGAGTCATTTCCGACTCCAGCTGCTGCAACCTGTGGTCAGAAGTCATGGCGTGTTTTTCCGCTTCGCGTTTCTCGCCCTCCAGCCGATCAAGCAGGGAAGTGAGGTCTTTGATTTCCCGCCCTAACCTCAGTACTCGGGTTTCTTCGTCGCGCAGGGCCGACTCCAATTCGCCGAGCATTCGCATGACCTCGCGTAGCTCCCGCTTCATGGAAAGCGGTCCCTCCGCCCGTTGTTTCCCCCCCGTCACCGTCACGTTGTGGAAACACTCCCCGGACTGTGCTAGGAAAAACGCGTCGGGATTCGACAAAGCCAGTTCCCGGGCAAATGCAGGATCGGGAGCGATGTAGCCGTCGCGCAGCTTGGGAAGAATCACTTCGAGCGACCTGCCAAAGCCATTGAGCACGCGGATGGCATGCTTCAACGGCACCACCGAACGGCTGGGCGACAGCGCGCGCGCCGCCTCGTCCACAGCAAAGGAAAACTTCGCTTGCGAATCCTCAGGATGCACCAAAAACGTCGCCCGCCCGTCAACATCGGATCGCAGCAGGCGCAGGCCCTCGTCCGCCGCATCCCATGACTTCACCACGATGTAGTTCAGTTCATCGCGCAGAAAATCCTCAACCACACCCTCGTACTGTGGCTCGACCTCTAAAAAGTCTGCCAAAACGCCAGCCGGCGCCAGCCCTCCGTTCATCGCTCCCGACTGGAAAAGCCGCCGTACCGATTCCGTCGAATAGCCATGTTCCGCGACCATCGCCTCCAGCGATGCCTTCTTCCCAATCGCCGACGCGACCTCAGCTCGCAGACTGTCCAGCCGATTCTTCCCATCCGACTCTTCGCGCCGCTTCGACTCGAGCGTCCGGCGCGCCTGAACGATTTCCTCCGCCAAGCCGGTCACCCGCTGCGAGACGGTCTCAAATTCCAACGCCAGTTGGCCGCGCTGTCCCCCAAAGGCTTCCACCTGCGAGCTGGCAACTGCCATCTCCGCGTGCAGGCGCTGGGCCTCGCGATCCACCGCCGCGACCCGTTCTTCCGTTTGAGTAAGCTGATTCCGTAAGTTGGACGCCGCACCCACCGCCTCTAGAATTGCGCCACGTGACGCCTCTTGCCGCTGCTCGAACGCCCCAAGCGCCTCAGCCGCCGCGGTAGCGGCTCGCTGGCGCTCAGCCATTTCATCTTGCGCGGCAGATAAATCGGCCGCTGCCGAACTCAAGACTTGCCGGTTCGAGTCGCGCTCTGCCTCCAGCGCTGCCAGCCGGCTCTGCGCTTGCGCCATCTCGGATTCCGACGCCGCAGCCCTCGCCACCAATTCCGCACACCGCTCCTCATTGTGACGCCGCTGCGCAACCGCGTGATTGCCCTCAATCTTGATCTGATTCAAGCGCTCGCGGTTTTCGCGAATCTCGCTCTCAATCGCGTATCCGCGCTGCGTGCGCTCGCCCTGCTCCCCTTCCAGTTGCTGTACCCCATCGCCCTGTAGTCGGATCTCCTCGGAAATCGCGTTGACCTCTCCATCCAGAGCTGCGCTTTGTTGATCGCACTGCGCAAACTTGCTGGCCAGCACCACCCGAAGCCTCGCCCGCAGCTCCTCCCGTAGCTTGGCGTAACGCTCCGCCTTTGACGCCTGCCGCTTCAGCGAATTCATCTGCCGCGTAACTTCCTCGAAAATGTCATTCACCCGCGCCAGGTTGAGCTTGGCGTCTTCCAGGCGAGCTTCCGCCAGGCGTTTCTTGGTTTTGAACTTGGTGATTCCGGCCGCTTCTTCAATGATCGCCCGGCGGTCCGTAGGCCGGCTGCTCAAAATCTGCCCAATGCGTCCTTGTTCGATCAGCGCATACGACTCGGGTCCCAGTCCCGTCCCCATGAACAATTCCTGAATATCGCGAAGACGGCACAGCTTGCCGTTCAGCAGATACTCGCTGTCCCCGGATCGGAACAACCGCCGCGTAACCACGATCTCTCCCGCGCGGAATTGCTGCTGAAACTTCCGCCGCCGGATCTTTAACACCACTTGCGGCCCCAGGTTCACACCCGCACCCGGCGTAGCAGATTTGACCGGCGGATTCGGGTTTACGAAAACTGCGAACAGCGGCTCATCTTCCGCATCGCCATCGAGTAGGGTTTCGCCTCTCCCCGGTTGTGCCTCTTCCGTGTGTTGCTCCACTTCCTCGGCTGCTTTCGCCCGGAGTTCGGCCTCATCCCAATCCGTCGCCGGCATCTCATCCTGGATTTCAACTTCTATTGGATTGGCCACGTCTGCGCCGCCATACACCTCGGGATCGATCAGCGTAAGCGCCACCTCGGCCATACCCGTCGGCTTGCGGTCGCGCGTCCCGGCAAAGATCACGTCTTCCATACGGGAGCCGCGCAAGGTTTTCGCCGACTGCTCGCCCAGCACCCAGGAAATGGCGTCGGCAATATTGGACTTGCCGCACCCGTTCGGCCCAATGATCGCCGCGACCCCGTCCCCATGAAACTTGAGTTCGGTGCGGTCGCAAAAGGATTTGAACCCGAGAATTTGCAGCTTCTTCAGTTTGAGCAACGTGTACTCCTTGGGCGCGCCTACACGGTCGCGGCGGTCATTACCGGACCTGCCTGTTTACCACTCAGATGCCCGCGTTAACCGTCGGCCACAAACCCCCGGAGGCACAACGCGGCATGACACAAATCAGAGCTAATGTAACGGTCAAATTGCGCCGGGGTCAAGCAAGAAAACACTATATCTTGTATGACCCTTTGTATAACCACCTCATTTTGCACACACAATGCAGCAAAAGGGCGGTCAGACGGCAGGGAAACGAAGGAGGCTGGGAGAACCGCGAGAGCAGGATAAGCCTAGCGCGATTTGGAATCAAAGGCAAGACGCGCGCGGCGTCGCCCGCCTATCCTGGGATTTTGATGTCTTTAGGATGGAGAACCGTCAGATCGGGGATTTGCTTGAAGTCATCCTTTTCATCAAACGTTAGAATGTCGGCGATACCGTTGTTCTTCATAATTACGCTGTGAATTACGTCTCCTCCTCCGGAGTGATACTTGAGAATGCCCTGCTTTACGTGATAGAAAAATTCCGCAAAGTCGTAGTCCTTCTGGGGGCTCACTTCGATGATCTGTATCTTTAGATCTTTCAGCCGTTTCTCGCTGACCATCTGACTTTCAATTTCGGCAACCGTACCGCGATCCATCTTCTTGCTAGAAACCAAGATGTTCACCATCTCAGTTACCGCCCACATGGAAGTGCAGAGTTGGACATCCTTGAGTTGGGCGATGGCGGCCATCGCCTCCTCAACCATCCGCTTCTTCGTTTCTTCCGCTTTCGAGGGAGTGATAGGCAATTAGAACATTGCTATCAAGATATATTCGCTTCATTTCTTGGCACGAAAATGAACAACCTCTTTCCGTTCGAACGTCTTGACGGCCCTGAAAGAGACCGTCTTGCCAGACTTTGTCTTGAACTTGACTGTCGCTGGCCTTCTCTCTGTCTTAGTAGCAACAAATCTGACGTTCTTCTGCGCCATAAACTTATGATATCACCGCCGCAATGGTGGAAAAACTGCCCATCCGTCAGCGTGTCTTCCAGGGAAGGCGTGTCATACGGAAATCTGCTGGATACCTACGAGCTCGAGCGCCGGGCCGCCACGAACATCCTCTGAACAGACTTCAATGACTTCTCGAACGCGCTTCATGAGAGTGTCGAGGTTCTTGGCTTGCGTGTGGCAACCGCGGAGGGCTGGTACAGTAGCAACGTAGTAGCCATCTTCATCGCGCTCAATCACGACTGTGAACGTGCGTGACCGTTTCATAGGCCGATTCTAGCATGTGGGGAAAAGGTCCCGGCACTCCCGCCGAGACCCCCCAAAAATCAACCAAGAAGGGACAGACAATCCCACCGCTCGCGAGCGATTTCTATTCCCCCAACTTCTCAAAGAACAAACAGATCGACTCGATCCCGCGGTAGAAGTTCGGAATGTGAAACTTCTCGTTGGGAGCGTGCAGGTTGTCATCCGGCAAGCCGAAGCCCATCATCACGCTGGGAATCTTCAGCACGTCCTGGAAGTCGGTCACAATCGGAATCGAGCCGCCGGAGCGAATAAAGACCGTGTCTTTTTTGAACACTTCGTGCATCGCTTCCGTCGAAGCTTTCACGTACTTGTTGTCGGTTCCCACGACGCAGGCAGGGCCTTTGCTCCACACCTTGATTTTGGTTTCGATCCCTTTGGGCGTCAGCTTCTTCACATACGCCGTATATCGCTTGAGGATGTCATCGGGATCCTGATTGGGAACCATCCGCATGGAAACCTTCGCCGCAGCTTTTGCCGGAATCACCGTCTTGGCGCCCGGAGCGGTGAATCCGCCGGGCATGCCATGCACTTCCAGCGTCGGACGCGCCCAGGTGCGATACAGCACCGAAAACCCCGGCTCGCCCGTCAGCACCTTGGATCCCACCTCGGTCTTGCGGTAATGCTCTTCGTTGAAGGGCAGCTTCTTCCAGGTCTTCAGTTCATCTTTGCTCGGCGCCTTCACATTCTTATAGAAGCCCGGAATCAAAATCTTGCCCTTGGCGTCTTTCAGCTTGCTGATGATTTCAATCAGTGCGAAAAACGGGTTGGGCGCCGCCCCGCCATACACGCCGGAGTGCAAATCAGTCTTCGCGCCGACCGCTTCAATCTCGGTATAGACCAACCCACGCAGTCCCACGCATAACGTCGGAAGATCAGGCGCAAACAATTCCGTGTCACACACCAACGCGAAGTCGGCTTTCAGTTTGGCTTTCTGCTTGCGCACGTATTCCGCAATCGACTCGCCGCCCACTTCCTCCTCGCCCTCGAAGATGATCTTCACGTTGAGCGGTAGCTTGCCGCCATGGCCGCTCATCAACGATTCCAGCGCCTTCACTTCCATCCACAACTGGCCTTTATCGTCCACGGCTCCACGCGCATAAATATTGTTGTTGCGCTCGGTGGGCTCGAACGGCGGAGTGTGCCACTCGTCCAGCGGGTCAGGAGGCTGCACATCGTAATGCGCATACATGAGCACCGTCGGCTTGCCCTGGGCATGCAGCCAGTCGGCATAGATCAGCGGATGGCCCTGGGTAGCGATGACTTCCACGTTTTCCATGCCAATTCGCCGCAGCTCGCTGGCCACGTAGTCGGCTGCTTTTTGCACATCGGATTTATGTTCGGGCGCGGTGCTGACGCTGGGGATACGAAGCAGATCTTTGAGTTCGTTTAAAAAGCGTTGCTGATTCTGACGCGCATAATCCACTGCTGGGGAAGCCATAGCCTGTCCTCATTTCTCGCGCGGGAACGCGATTAAGACGGAATCTGAATGTATGAAACTACTAAGTATACCTGAGGGAGATGGCCGGAGACGCGGGCCGATTGCGGGATGTGCAGCCTCTTTACGCATGCGCCATTCGCATCCGCCGTCCGCCGTAGGCTGCGGTGACCAGGACAACAGTTAGGACGAAATAAAAGACCGGCCGGCTCGCCGCTGGCGTGCTCCCTATGAAGTCGAATCCTGGGGCGTGGTTCAACGGCCCCAGGTACCACCACACCGTGTAAATTGCTCGAACGGCTTCGAGGTTCCGCTGCACACGCCCAGGGCAAACGCCAAACTGGGAATGAAAAGCGCGCCTGCAAACCACGCCAACAACCCGTGCCAGTCTCCTCCAGTCAGCAAGCGCAGCGCATAACCACCACTGGTAAGCATGGCCACTATGACTCCCGCTACCCACACCGCGGGCAATTGCCGGTGCAGCGTTCGCGCGGAAGAAAAAATGAGCGACTCCGTGGCGTAACGCGACTCCCGCGCGCCCATCTGCGACCACACCAGCACCGGCCATAGCCACGCCGCGGTCAGCACGCCCTGCCGCGCTTCAGCAGTAGGAGACGCTGCGCCAGCAATCAATAACCCGAGCGCCACTACGTACCACCACCACCGCTGTCCTTTCAGCATCAGGCGTAGCTCGGACACGACCAGTTGCCAAAACCGGGCCTCGCTGCCTCGTGCGCCGAGCGGGGTAAGATGACCAGCCGCAGCCCGGCTTTCTGGGGACGTCGCAGTGGCCACAGCGTCTCCATTTGCTCCCGCCGCGGCCAGTGATTGCTTTGCCTTTTTAAGAGACCACCCGCGCGCCGGATCAAAACGATGGAAGAACAACGCTGCGACTACTGCAATGGCCATGGCTGCGAGCATCCACAGCAGATGATGTAAAACGATCTGCGGAGTCCAATCCACTCCAGTCCACAGGAATCGCTTGGTGACGAGGCCCCTGTCGCAGATGCTGAGCGAGAAATCATTCTTGCAGGCTGGATACACCTTCCTCAGCGCCGACTGCATACTGTGCGCGATCACAAAGAAGCCCGCAAAATCATCGATGCCCTTTTAGTCGCTGACGGCGAAGGCGGTTCCCCACAGAAAAAAATAAGCAACATTCCCCACACCACCCCGCAATATGGGCAACGTCTCAAATAAGACGGCCACTGCGGCGGTGATCGCCATGGCAGGAATCCCAACCCAAAGAAACGGTGCCAGCAGCGTTCCCAGGTGGTAGTGCGTGTCCTCGGCGCTGGCGAACTGCATGAAGAGCGCTGTCACTGCCAGCACCGCGATCATCAGCCCCAGAACCGCAAAATTGCTCAGCGCTTTGGCCAGCGTGTAGAAAACTCGGCTCATCGGAGTGCTAGCCAGAATCCTGCCCACCCGTGTCTGCTCGTCGCGCAAAATGGCGTTCTTGACGATGTAGAAGCCCACCAGTGAAATGAACAGCGTGCTCACCAGGGTCATCATGCTGCCGAGCCACGCCGAATTGAAAACTCCCCGGTATTCGCCCAGGCGCAACACGATGAGTCCGGTAGCCGCACCCCAGGCCAGATAAGCAGCGAAGGCCAGAGTCAGCAGAAAGCTGTAACGCCGAACTCGCTCCAGGAAGTCCGCCCGCACCATGTGATACAGAACGCGCGCGTGATTCATGCCGCCGCTCCGGCGCGATGGTGAGAAAGGCAGAACAGGTAGGCATCCTCCAAATTCGGTGTGACCGGCTGAGCGCCGCTCGGCGGAGAATCCGCCAGCACCCTGGCATGCACGCCGTCGCTGCGCCGCGAAGTGTTGCTGATCAGGTACTTCTGTTTTGCCGCGTTCAACTCCGCGCTGGGCAGCACCCACTCCCAGACTTTACCCTCCACTTGGCGAAGCAATTCCTCCGGCGAAGCATGTGCCACCAGCGTCCCTTGCGCGATCAGCGCGATGTCGGTGGCAGTGGCTTCGACGTCAGAGACAATATGAGTCGAAAGAATCACGATCCGCTCGCCCGAAAGGTCAGACAACAGATTGCGGAAGCGGACGCGTTCCTCGGGATCTAGCCCAGCCGTCGGTTCATCCACAATAAGCAGTTGGGGATCGTTGAGCAACGCCTGCGCGATCCCCACTCGTTGTTTCATGCCGCCCGAGTAGCCGCCCAGAGGCCGTTTACGCACATCGGCGAGGTTCACCAGGTTAAGCAGGTCGTCGATGCGGCGGCGTGAAGTGGCAGCGTCCAAACCCTTTACCGCTGCCAGGTATTCCAGAAACTCGACCGCATTCAGATTAGGGTAAACGCCAAAATCCTGCGGCAGATAACCGAGCACCGCGCGTAACCCATCGGGATTCGACGCCACGTCATACCCGTTCCACGTTACCTTACCCTCGGTGGCACGCGTGATCGTGGCCAGAATGCTCATCAGCGTAGTTTTCCCCGCGCCGTTCGGCCCCAGCAATCCCAATACCCCGGGCCCAAGTTCAAGACTGAATGCCTTCAGCGCCCAATTTCCTCCGCGATAGCGCTTGCTGACTTTGTCGATTTCCAGCTTCAATCATTCCTCCAGCCTTAGACAGGTTAGCGGATGAAACGAGTGGGGGCTAACAGAAGTTCCATGAATCGGGATATTGGACCTGCGTTATGCTGCGGAGGTGAAGGAATCCAGCCAGCCGGTTCGTGAACAAGATCGCGTCGGCCTATGCTTTCTTTGCTTGCATGCGCGGCGGATGGAATCGGACCGCGGATCCATCTTTTATCGCTGCGCTCTGGCGGAAAGCGATTCGGGCTTTCCCAAATACCCGCGCCTGCCGGTTCTCGCCTGTTCTGGATTCACGCCGAAAAGCTAGAGCTGCATTCGCCGCGCCAAAACATTGCTTCTCACTACAACCAGCCCCGAGCCTTGTAGCACTTCATACCTTCGTTGAGCGCGGCCTCAATGTGCTGAAGAAGGTCCGCATCGAGTTTCTTGACGTGGAAGCAGGTTTTGCCTTGTAGAAGTTTGTTCAGAGGCGCTGCCAGCTTTTTCTTGAGCGCGGGTTCAATGTAGATCGGCATGAAATAGAAGCCGACATAACTCTTCTGAAGAATGAGGCTGGCCAGCGAGATCGCGGTCGGCTTGCCGCCGTAGACGCCCGGAATCGCGACCGCTTTGGGGATGTTGAGATGCAGGTCTTTTTTGCCGCGAACGGCTCCCCCGCTGGTCTTTAATGGCGGCGAGTAGCGAGAAAGAAGCTGGTGGAGTTCTTCGTAGATGGCTTCGAGCGATGCAGTTTTTGAACTCGCGGCGGCCGGCATGGCAGGGAATCGTACTTTATTTCGCTGCGCAACCGCAAGCGCGTTAAAGACCTGATATCTTTGCCGGCATTTATTAGCCGGGCCGTTCAAACCGCGCCGGAGAAAACGGCGTCAGATCCAACTCCGGTTTCATCCCCGTGACCACCTGCGCCATCACGTGCGCCGTCACCGGTGCCAGCAGAATGCCATCGCGGAAGTGCCCAGCCGCTACAAAATATCCTGGCGCGCCGGTTACTCCCAGGATTGGCAAATCATCCGGCGTCCCAGGCCGCAGACCCGCCCATGACTCGATCACCCGTGCCCGCTCCAGCCCCGGAACCAGCGCCACCGCCGCATGGTGCATGCGCTGAATGGTGTCCGCATCGGTGCGCTTGTCGTAGCCCGCCTCTTCGACGGTCGACCCGATCAGCACCCGCCCGTCACTTCTAGGTACCAAATACACCTCGGAGCCACGCAACACATGAGACAACCCCGGTCCGCCCACCACACACAGCATTTGTCCTTTTACCGGCCGGGTAGGGAACTGGTGCGGCAAAATCTGCCCCGCCCACGCTCCCGCGCAATTCACCACCACCGGCGCCTGATAGCGGGTCTTGTCCGTAATCACGCCCGCGACCCGGCCATCGCCAAGCAGCAAGCTTTGCACCGCAGTTCCCGAAGAAATGTCCACCTCACGGTGCTTGGCAGCCTGGAGTGCTGCCACCGTCAGCGCCCGCGGATCCACACTGCGCTCCTTCAAATAGAACGCCGCGCACTTCGCCCCGGCCAGTGCCGGCTCCAACTCTGCTAGCCTTGCCGCAGAAATCTCCTCCGCGTCCAATCCGTGAGCGGCATGAGAAAGAAACAACAACGTCCCCTGATCGCGCAGGTCAACCTTCACACCTGATTCATCCTGCAATTCATGCACGAACTCGGGATACATCCGCGCACTCGCCCGCGCCAGGGGTTGCAGCGCTGCCGGCGTCTCGATCGCGCAATCGCACAGCATTCCCGCCGCCGCGTGCGAGGCTTCGCGCCCCGGCTCTCCCCTTTCCACCACCAGCACCTTCGCACCGCGCTTGCGCAACGCAATCGATAACGAAAGGCCAATAATGCCACCACCGACGATGATGACGTCCCAGGTTTTCACTTCTGCATTGTAGAAGAGAGGAGCTCCGGCGTCGCCCGCAGCCGAAATCCCGAGCGTAGCCGAGGGATCGGAAGAATCTGGTGGACCCGGAGAGACTTGAACTCCCAACCTCTGCGTTCGAAGCGCATTGCTCTATCCAGTTGAGCTACGGGTCCGCTGTCTCAAAGTATACCGTCCTTCGTACCTTACTTTTCAGAGTCCGCCCCTTGCCAAGCCCGCCGGTTTTTGTGACGATAGTCTTGTCCTCTTTGCATCAGCCCCCGGGTGTGTTACCAAGACAAGCAGGCAAACCAGGCTAAACGAACTCGACGCGTGCACAAGTCCTCCACAAGACGTTACGCCCGCTACCGCACCGAGTTGCCCCTGATCGTCAAGGTCTTGGGGCAGGAGGGATATCTTCGCATTCATGGCCGCTGTTTCGAAATCGCCGAAAACGGCCTGGGAGCGGTCGTCACCAGCGAGTTTCGTCCCGGAGAAATGGTCTCGCTGGAGCTCTCCATCCCCAAAGTAGCTGAAATGCAAACCCTGCGCGCCGTAGTCCGCCATCGCATGGGATTTCTCCACGGCTTCGAGTTCGTCGGCATTCTTCCCGAACAGCGGGCTCAAATCCGCGCTTTCTGCCGCACTCTGCCGCCCGGTTAGGGCAGGAACCGGGTTTCCCCTGTGGAACCCCGTGTCCTCTGTGGTAAAAGCATTCTGCTTGCCGCTCCCACACCGTAACCAGTTACCACTCGTACCTTGGTAATTTGAAGCTGTGTAGTTCCATGTCTATGATCGGTTTATCTGCCACTTGGCACCGCAGTGACCATGCAGTCTCCCGCCAACACGCGCCGCTGGCCGCGTTATCCGGTCAATCTTCCGGTCAGCGTTTTGCTGTGCGATGGGTCTAAGGAAAAGCACGTCAACGGACTCGGAATCGAGATTAGCGAAGGCGGTATGTCACTGTACGCTGGAATCCCGCTCCAACCCGGCGACCTGACCGAGATCGCGTTTACCCAGCCTTACAACACCCGCATTACCGCCGTCGTCCGCAATCGCACCGGCTACTGGTTCGGCCTGGAATTCATTTCTCGCCTGCACTCGTAGCCGCCTGCTAATTCTTACTCGCCCCGCCCGCAACCTCATCCAAAAATGCCAGATAGGCCGCCACCAGCGTGTAAGTCTGGTAGTAATCGCCCAAATTCATGGCTGCAATCCGGTCCTTCGAGGTGTGCAGGATCCGCGCATTCCAGGTTGCCTGCGTCAGCGAGTGAATGGTGATGCTCGGAATATCGCGATCGGCAAACTGCTCCGAATCGGTGCTGCCGATCTGCTCCACATTGACCGCTTTGACTGGCAACCCCAATTGCTTGGCAATGTAAACCAGCGCACGGCTCAGCTTCTGGTCCGAGTGACTCGCCCAGATCTCTGTAGTCGCCAACCCCAACGTGTCCATGTTCACCATGGCATCGGTTGCCGCCACCTGCTCGTTGCTCATGTGGCCGGCATAGAAATGCGATCCGACTTCGCCCTTTTCCTCACCCGTGAACCCGATGAAGATATAACTATGCCTGCGCGGCTCAATCTTCACCGCCTGATACAACGACGGCAGCAGCGACGCTCCGCTCCATTTGTCCACCACTCCATCTCCCGCCGGCACGTGATCGAAGTGCGCCCCCACGATGATGACCTTATCCGAGCTGCCCGGCAGCACGCAGATGACGTTCGGCTGCCGCGCTCCCTTGACCGCCTGCTCGGAAAGATGCTGCTCGTCACATCCAGCGTCGGCAAATATTTGCTTGAGCGTAGCTTCCCGTTGCGGATCAGTGCCAGCGTACTTCTTCAGGCGGGACTCCACGACTTCCCGGGCAACCGGCTTATAGCGGATGGTTTCGTCGGCGCCGTTCGCCGGCAGTGAAAATGACAGCGTCAGCGCAATGGCCGACAGTAGCAGCAGGCAACCAAAGGGCTTGCGACCAATCATGCACTCATGCCGCCGTCCCCGTGGTCCGGCTGCGGATGGTTTCCAGCAGTTTCATCGCGGCCTCTCCCGGATCCTGTGCTCCAAACCCTTCGTCCAGCACCACCAGCGACACCGCCGGATCAATCCCCTCCATCGCCTTCTTGGTTGACGCGCCATGCACCGACTGCATGTTCGCTCCCAGCACCACAAGTTTTGCCTTGGTCGCCTTCAGCAGAATCCCAGCGTCGTGTACGTTGCCGGTAGTCACCGCCCTGTAGCCGGCGCGGCACAACACTTCTCCCAGCAGGGCGCGCACGTCCGCCGAATCGTAAACGCACAAAATGCGCAGCTGCTTCTCGCCATCTTTGTCTTTGGAGTAACGCGGGCCCAAATACGCCGCCACAATGGCTTCCGCTTCCGAATCATAGACCTCGAACAACGTGATCAGGTTCATCATCTCCAAAGTCTTTCGCACCGCTTGGGGAAGGGCACACAGCTTAAGATCGCCGCCGCTGGCTCGCGCGGTCGAAGACAGCCGCACCAGCGCTCCCAGCCCGCTGCTGTCGATGAACTCAATCTTTTCCAACTGGAGGACGATCTCATGGTGTCTGGGCAGGACTTTTTCAATGAGAAACTGTAGCGAGTGCACGTCCGCCCCGGCAACGATGCGCCCAATGCATTGCACCACCATCACGTCACCGACCGGACGGCCGTCCAGACGAAGTGCCATTGCTCCTCCTGGGCCCCGGTTTGCCTGCTTGCAGGGGGCCGATCGCACCAAGGTCTGACACTATAACGGCCTTCCGCGCCGGGAACAACAGCCTTAATAACTCCGTGTGGGGCGGACGCCCTCGTCCGCCGCCGTTGACGTTGATGTTGCGGCTGCCCTTCCTCGTCCCTCCGCTTTTTTGGAGAGACAGGGCGGGGATTTTCATCTCGCCGGAAACACGTTATCAATCTTCCGCATGATCCGCTCCGCCCACTGCACCGCCGACGCCACCAGCGACTCCGCCCTCGGGCTGGGCTTCGTGTCGTACAAATCGTCCGCAGTTTTCAGGTGACGAGCCACCAGAATTCCCGCCACAATCCCCAGCACTCGTTTTCGCCCTTCGTCCATTCCGGAGCACGATACAAATTCGTATTGCATTCGCCTAGCAGGAGTTGCCTAATAACGTCGCAAGTACAAGAAAACAGAGTAACTATAAAGGCCAGAATTACCATGACTAACCAAACTTGGATACAATGGTCGCGTGAAGAAGCGGTGCGCATTCTGCGACGCAGATGCAGTAGAAAAAGGCGGGGAGCACATCTGGGATGACTGGATAAATAAGGCTCTCCCAAAGAAGACCCTGTATCGCGCCCGCAAGCGATACACCCTAGGCTCTCCGCTCATCGAGTACGACACAGCCAGCCTCAGCGAAAAGATACCTGCAGTATGCGAGAAGTGTAATAGCGGCTGGATGAGCGCACTCACCCTGAAAGTAAAAACTGTTTTTTCGCAGGCCATTCTAGAGGGCGACCCCTTTTCTCTTGGAGCCAGAGATGCGGCCCTTCTTGCTGCGTTTACCTTTATGAAGGCCGTTGTCACAAATCACTGTCACGACGACGAACCGTTTTTTACGAGGGCCGCCAGAGAGAGGTTCAGAACCTCTCTTGTCATTCCGCCCCTCGTTAAGATGTGGTTTGCGGCCTACCGTGGTGAGTCCGTCATGTCCACCAAGAACAACCTCAGCATCATTAGCAGCAGCAGCCCCGGCCCCCTTTATGGGATGGAATTCTGTAGCTTTACGTATGTTGTCGGGAAATTGGCCCTTCAGCTTCTTGCCGTACGATGGCAGAACATACACCACAGGAGCAGGCCGTTGGTGACGCTTAGCCCCAACATCGCGTGGGAGCCCGCCGTTACCCAATTCTGGCCTCACGATGGACCGTCGCTGATTTCGTGGCCGCCTCCGAAGTATCTGGGCGACGATTCTATCCAAGCATTCATCCAGCGCTTTCAGATGCCTGTGAATATCCCCGTTTTGGTCAGGGAGTCGTAGTCCCGTAGATCGCCCGGTGCCACGGTTCGCGCCCCGTTTTTTGGGCGCCAACCTGGGCGACGCCCCGAATGTGGTATAACTGTTATACTCATGCGATTTCGCTTCGATGAGCGCAAGAGTGGGCAGTTAAGAGCAAACCCTAAAAGAGGCATCGGGTTCGAAGAGGCGCAGGAAGTCTTTTCCCATCCGTACTACCTCGACCAGCGCTCGGATTGGCCTGAGCAATACCGGGCGATCGGTTGGGTAGGACAGCACCTGTACTCCCTCATTTTCGAGGTGCGGGAGGACGACGAAGGCGAATATTACCACCTCGTGACCCTCTGGAAGGCCACCAGGCAGGAGCAGCAACTTTATGAAGAGCATTCCTAAGCCACGAAAGCCATTGCCGGCGGAAGTCATCGCTCGCCTTGCCGACCAAGGGAAAGACGTGTCGCGGTTCTTCACCAATCGTGGCCGAATGATGGGTCCGATTCAGAGGGTGAATGTGGATTTAGCGTCGGGCATGCTGGAAGAACTGGACCGCGCCGCCAAAGAATTGAACATCAGCCGCCAGGCAGTGATCAAGACGTTGATACGCCAAGCACTCGATCAACAGTATGTGGCACAGGGGAGCCGCCGCTCGGCGAAACAAAGGTAGAAGTCCCCGCACTTTCCCCTTCCGGCATACACCTTCGTACAATACCCGCCCTATTTCCTTGACATCAATTCGAGCTATACGAGACAACCATAGATATATCTCATAAGAATATGTCTCTTCACGTCTCTAACTCGTTTGTTTCAAAGATTATCCCTACAACCCTTTTCTCGGCAAAGATTTGCCGGGAATTTCTCCCTACACTGATGATTCCACAAGATCGCAGGGGTGGGGGGTGTAGCGTTTTTCATGTCGATTTATCCCAGTTCCATCGCTCGTTGTCAGCACATCAAGGTCAATGGCACGCAGTGCGGTTCCCCCGCGCTCAAAAGCCGCCGTCTCTGTTTCTTCCACAATCGCTGGCGTGAAGCCCGCATCGAATTCTGTCAGTCGGGTGCTCCAGCCGAAGCCATCACTTCAATCGACCTGCCCGTTCTCGAGGACGCCAACTCCATCCAGGTCGCGATCATGCAAGTCCTCCGTCTCATCCTCGCCAAACAACTCGAACCCAAGATCGCCGGGCTCCTGCTCTACGGCCTCCAAACTGCGTCTCTCAACTTGAAGCGCGCGAACTTCGAGCCGTATCAGCCCAAGGTCGTCATCGAACCGCGCAACGTCGGCGACACGCTTCTAGGAGCGAACGCCTGGGATCCCCGCGAGTACGAACCAGACGAAATCGAAGAAGAAGACGAGCAGCCAGAACCGGCCGCCGTCAGCGAAGCCGGAACCAACAAAGACAAGACTGATTCAACGACGACCGGAGAAGCCAGGCTCGACGACGATGCCATCCGAGCCCAACTCGCCGGAAAAGAACACCTCCTCACTCTGCCGCCCAAATTCGGTAACCGCGAATCCGCGTCCGAACCATCCCTGGCCACCCTCCTCGCCACCCTGGTCAAGCTGGAGCAGATGCAGAAAGGCCCATGAACCACCACAACTCACGATCTATAATCGGCCTATGAAAACCATCGGCATAATTTCGTCCGCAGTGCTCGCGATTCTCGGCTCTGCGGCTTCGCTGTTTGCGCAAATGCCCGCTCAGCCGCAACCACCGGAGTTCGTCAAACAAGGCCAGCAGTTGATGAAAGACGGCAAGCTGGAAGAAGCGTTGGCGCTCTATCGCCAGACGCTTCAGACGTCGCCCGGTTCGCTGCCCGCGAACCTCGCAGCCGGAAGCGTACTCGACCTGATGGGCAAGGGCGAAGAAGCTCGCAAGTATTTCACCCAGGCCGTCGAAGTCGCGGATACACCCGAGGGCAAGGCGTCCGCCAAGCGAGCGATGGCGATGTCTTACGCGTTCGAGGGGAACTGCAAGAAGACCATTGAGTACGAGCAACCGGTTTTCGATTTCCATGGCAGCGCCAAGAACTTCTTTCAGCAGGGAGAGACGGCGGATGAGATGGCCCGCGTCTGCCTCGATTCCGGGGATCTGGATGCGGCCTTCAAGTGGTACCAGATCGGCCACGACACCGGACTCAAGGAACCCGACATCAAGCCGGCTCGCCAGGACCTGTGGAACTTTCGCTGGGAGCACGCGCAGGCTCGCATTGCGGCTCGCCGTGGCGACACGGCCGGGGCGCAAGAGCATGTGGCTGCGGCCAAAGCCATTCTCGACAAGGGCGCGATTGCCGAGCAGGCGCCCTTCTTCCCTCAACTGAAAGGCTACGTCGCGTTCTATGCCGGAGATTACAACACCGCTCTGGAGGAGCTGAAGCAGGCCAATCCGAACGATCCGTTCATCCAGTGCATGATCGGCCAGACCGCTGAAAAGTTAGGGGACAAGGCCATGGCGATGGAGTACTACCGCAAAGCCGCCGCCGCCACTTCGCATAATCCGGCGGCTACGCGGTTCCGTTCGCGAAGAAGAAGCTGTCGTAGAGGGAGAGTGTAGAGGCAGTGTATGGTGCGCCCGGACGGACTCGAACTTGAGCCGGTTAGCAGGCGTGAGCGAAGCGGGAGACTGCTGGCGAAATCCCGAGCGAAGCCGAGGGACCGGCAGTGTATGGTGCGCCCGGACGGACTCGAACCGCCAACCCTCAGCTTCGTAGGCTGATGCTCTATCCAATTGAGCTACGGGCGCATGCGTGGGACTTGCGCGGCGAACCCGATTATAACGGAAGGCGGCATGAGGATGAAAACCGGTGGGGCGCTTGCTGCGGGATGGCAAGCTGGACAGGGATCTCGGGTAGGCTTCGCCCAAAACAGCGTAGCCCGCGCGACACCCGCACGTAATTCTTTCTCACCTTAGAAATTCCTACCGGGTAACCGCTGGGGGCCGATCTCCTATTTTCAGCAGCTTATGATTGGCAACTTGGATGCAACCAGACAAGGCAGACGAAGTGGCGCGCAACGGGGCGTTCTTGAGAATAACTTCGGCCAGAGGTTTTCTTGGACGCCCCTTTGCATTTCAGTGGAATTATTTCAAGTTTGGTGGCCGAAGGTAAGCCCTCCCCCGGGACGCTCTAGGCCAGCGCCAACCTGGCCCCGATGTCGATTCCCGCCTCGCGCAGCAATCCTGCAATCACCGGCTCTTTCATCCGAGAGGCGTCGAATTCCACCCGTACGATCCGCTCCTTCTCATTGAAAGTAATGCGGCGGATGCCGTAGACCTCGCACATGCCAGCCAGCGCGCGCATGCTTTTCTCTCCGGGACGACTGTCGTAGTGGTAAGCCACTTCCAACTGAGTCATAAAAGGCGTTCCCCTCTCCCTTAACCATACAACAATCGATGTCGCAGGCGGAGTAATCTATAGCAACCTATGGCGCAAACGTCCGCAGTGGGAGCAAAGGATAAAGACCCGGTCTGTGGGATGACGGTTGACCCGGCTACCGCCAAACACCAGCGCCAGCACGGCGGCCAGACCTATTCCTTCTGCTGCCAAGGCTGTGCGGAGAAGTTCCAGGCTGATCCGCAGAAGTATCTGGTCCAGCGGACGGTTCCTGCCATGATCCAAATCGCTCCCGCCAAGCCGCAGGCACTGGCCGGGGAATACACCTGTCCCATGCACCCCGAGGTTGTGCGGCCGGGGTCGGGGACATGTCCGATCTGTGGCATGGCGCTCGAGCCGCGCACGGTCAGCGCACAGGAAGAGGATAATCCCGAGCTGCGTGAGATGAGCCGGCGATTCTGGACGAGCGTGGTTCTGACCATTCCTTTGCTAGTGATCGCCATGGCTGACATGCTGGCGAGCATGCCGGTGCAACATGCGCTTCCCGGCGGTTGGCTGCCGTGGATCGAGTTGCTGCTAGCCAGTCCCGTCGTTCTGTGGGGCGGATGGCCATTCTTCGAGCGAGGGTGGGCGTCGGTGGTGAATCGCTCGGCCAACATGTTCACGCTCATTGCCATGGGCACCGGCGTGGCTTATCTGTACAGCTTCGTGGCGACCTTGGCCCCGGGGATATTTCCCGAGGCGTTTCGTGACATGGAGGGAACACCGCCGGTGTATTTCGAAGCGGCGGCGGCGATTGTCACCTTGGTGCTGCTGGGGCAAGTGCTCGAGCTGCGCGCCCGTAGCCATACTGGCGCGGCGCTCCGAGCGTTGCTTGGACTAAGCCCAAAGACTGCGCGAATCGTGCGCGAGGGGAAGGATGAGGACATCCCGCTCGATCAAGTGAAAGTGGGCGACCGCCTGCGGGTTCGTCCCGGCGAGAAAATTCCGGTAGATGGTGTGGTGCTCGAAGGCAGCAGTTCAGTGGATGAATCCATGATTACCGGCGAGCCGATTCCGGTGGAGAAACCGCCGGGTAGCCGCGTGGTGGGCGCAACTGTCAATGGAACTGGATCGTTCGTGATGCGGGCTGATCGTGTTGGTAGTGAAACCTTGCTGGCGCGGATCGTGCAAATGGTCAGCCAGGCGCAGCGCAGCCGTGCTCCTATTCAGCGCCTGGCTGATCGCGTGGCCGGGTGGTTTGTGCCGGCGGTTATTGGCATTGCGGTGCTGACGTTTGTGGTCTGGAGCCTTGTCGGTCCACAGCCGCGGCTGGCACACGCGCTGGTGAATGCTGTGGCGGTGTTGATCATCGCGTGTCCGTGCGCCTTGGGATTGGCGACTCCGATGGCCATCATGGTCGGCACGGGCCGCGGAGCACAGGCGGGAGTGCTGATCCGTAACGCCGAAGCTTTGGAAACGCTGGAGAAAGTTGACACCCTGGTGGTCGACAAGACTGGAACCTTGACCACGGGCAAGCCGACGGTAGAAGCAGTGGTGGCGAGCGCGGGCTTTGATGAGTCGGAAGTGGTGCGCCTGGCGGCGAGTTTGGAGCAGGGAAGCGAGCACCCACTGGCAGCTGCTCTGGTGACCGCGGCAACGGCGAACAACATCGTTCTTGGAGGTTCGTCGGAGTTTCGGTCGAAAACTGGCGGAGGAGTGAGCGGCAGAGTGGCGGGCAAGGCGGTGGCGGTCGGCAATGAAAAGTTTCTAAGCGAGTGGGGCGTTGGCGTTTCTCCTCTGGCTTCGCACGCGGAAGAACTCCGCCGTCAAGGACAGACAGTGGTCTTTGTAGCGGTGGACGGGCGCGCGGCGGGAGTGATTGGCATTGCCGATCCCGTCAAGCCCTCCACTCCGCAGGCGCTTCGCGATCTGCGAACCGCGGGTTTGCGTATCGTCATGTTGACGGGCGACAGCCAAAGTACCGCCGAAGCCACGGCTCACGCGCTCGGTATCGACGAATTTCAAGCCGGAATACGGCCGGAACAGAAGGCCGAGGTCGTGCAGCGTCTGCAAAAGGAAGGCCGCGTTGTGGCTATGGCCGGCGATGGCATCAACGACGCACCGGCACTGGCTCAAGCCGATGTTGGCATTGCCATGGGCACAGGAACCGATGTCGCCATGGAGAGCGGCAACGTCACCCTGGTGAAGGGCGATTTAGCGGGCATTGCGCGCGCACGCAAGCTGAGTCAGGCAACTATGCATAACATCCGGCAGAATCTTTTTTTTGCTTTTGTCTACAACTCGATTGGCGTACCCATCGCGGCAGGCGTGCTGTATCCATTCTTTGGATGGCTGCTGAGCCCGATTCTGGCCGCGGCGGCCATGAGCTTCAGCTCAGTGTCCGTGATTGCGAATTCGCTGCGGCTGAGGAAAGTGGACTTGTAGATTTGCTATGGAGTACGAACTCGCTTGGCGATTTCCGGCCCACAACGTCTGAAATGTTCGACGTTCCAAGTGTAAATAATTGTCGCTTTGACTTTGAGGGCGCAATACGCGATTAGGGCATCGCAGGTAGTTCCGCCCAGGACCCCCTGCGCGGCGGCCTCGGTAATCGCTGAGTGGTACTCGTTCTCGTCGAGAACAACGGTCGACAAGTGCTCGCGGAGTTCATCGAGCACGAGCAGCGCCTGCTCGCCGCTCATTCGTTGTTTGCCCGGAAGGCGGGTTAAGGCAGCGTAGACTTCGGCCATGCTATGCGCGGCCCAATATGCATCGTTCTGGGGTGCCTGCTGATAGACAGAAAAGCTTGGTTGGTGATGCTCGTGGTGTATCGACGCTGCCGCTACGAGCACTGAAGTGTCAAAGAAAATCCTCATTTGAACTTGCCGATATTGCGCCGGTCTCGCTCCTCGCGAACTTTACGGAGGGTCTCATTGACCACTTTCGTGCTGAGTGGTTCGCCGGAGTCGAAAACCCAGTGGCCCTGTTTCTTGTACATGCGGCCGCCGCCGCGAGCGGGACGCAAAACGATGCGATCTTCGGAGCTCTCCAGCTCCAGAGAATCCCCCGGTGCCAGTTGCAACTCTTCCCGAACTGGCTTGGGAAGTACAACCCGTCCTGCCTTATCGACTGTGAGTGTGGTCACCATAAATGGCATTTTACCATTTGTCGTGCCATTTGCAATACCATCTATAGTGCCATTAACAATGCCATTGTAGTTGCCACGCCCTGCCCGTCGTCAATCTCTCTAAGTCCCTCATACATTTGACACTCGCGCCCGGCTGCTCAACAATGGTCAGAACCAAACCCACACCGCACCCAGGAGAAGAACCTTATGCCGGACGAAGAGCAACCAGTAGCTGAAGTCCACACGGAGCACGAGGGCAATGCCGGAAAGTGGATCCTGCTGTTGCTGGCGGTGATCTACGTCGCTGGCTCGGCTTATTTCTTTTACACGCTGCGCGGGCGCATCGACGAACTGTCCAAGGGGCAGGGAACGAGTAACGCGCAGATTGCCGAGCTCACCAAGCGCATGCAGTCGGCGGAATCCGACTCCGAAGCCCTGGCCACCCAGTTGGGCATGACCAAGAAAGAACTGGCGGAGCGCTCCGCGCAATTAACCCAGCAGCAGCACGCGGCCGAACAACGCCTTGCCGAAGAGCAGAAAAAGGAGGCCAGCCGCATCAGTCAGGTCAGCGGCGACGTAAGCAATGTGAAGACCGATGTCGGGGGCGTGAAGACTGACGTTGCCTCCACCAAGGCTGACCTGGCGGCCACTATCGCTAGGTTGCAAAGCACCATTGGCGATCTGGGGGTGCAAAGTGGTCTGATCGCGAACACTCGCCAAGATCTCGAAGTCCTCAAGCACAAGGGCGACCGCAATTACTACGAATTCACGCTGGTCAAAGGCGCCAGCCCGCAGCCGGTCTCTACCATCAGCTTACAGCTCAAGAAAACCGACCCCAAGAAGGGCAAATTCACCATCAACGTCAGTGCCGACGATCGCACCATCGAAAAGAAAGATCGCAACATCAGTGAGCCCATCCAGTTTTATACCGGACGCGACCACATGTTGTATGAACTGGTGGTGTGGACGGTGGACAAAAAGCAGGCCACCGGCTATCTCAGCACGCCCAAGAGCGCACCGACTCCTGTGACCACCGGCGAATAGCCCGCATGTTTCCCGGGGTCCATGTGCTTGGCGAAATCGCGTTGCGGACCGGGGTGATTTACCTGGTTGTCCCGGTGGGCGTGCGCCTGAGCGGAAAGAGAGAAGTGGGCCAGATGACCCCCTTCGACCTCACTCTTTTGCTGCTGATCAGCAACGCAGTGCAGAACGCGATGACCGGCCCGGACACATCGCTCGCAGGCGGAGTGGTGGCTGCCACTACTTTATTGGTGGTGAATTATCTAGTGGCGGAGCTTTCCGGCGTCAATCGCCGCTTCCGAAAGTTCGTTGAAGGCCAGCCCAGTCTCATGGTGCATGACGGCGAGGCAATTCCCTCCCACATGGCGAAAGAACATGTCAGCCTGGATGAGCTTCAGAGAGCCAGGCGTGAACATGGCATCGCCACGCTCAAGGATGTGGCGCTGGCGGTGCTGGAGGTGGATGGTTCCATCAGCTTTCTGAAATACGACGAAATCAAGCCCGACGCCAACACCCATCTGGCGCGCAGAAAAGGATACGTACAGAAGCACTAGGGGAACGAACTACTTCCTCAATCCGGCTGTCCAGTTCGTAACCACTTTCTTTGCGCTCTTAGCGAGATCCTTCGCGCACTTTGCGGTTAAAGCTTTCCACCGCAAAGGACGCAAAGTTATCGCAACAGATCGCGAAGAAACTTGAGAGGGGAAAACTCCGCCCTGGTTCCTACTTGGTGAGCACCAGTGGTACTGGCTGATCGTAGGGCTGGATGGTGACCCGCAGCAATTTGCGACTGGCGAAAGCTTCCGGAGTAACTGGAAAGCTCACGACAATCGTTCCCTTCGCCTGACTCCCGACATCGACTTTGGCTTCCCGCTGCAGAGGAGTCTGAGCATATTGCTTCAGCGCGGGGAACGCCTGATAGTACCGGTCCAAATCGACGGCGGACACCGCGTCGCAGTCGAAAGTGTTGTCGGAGGTCTGCAATTCCGCTTTGATGGTCTGAATCCAGAATGGCTTGGCCCCGTTATTCTGAAAAGCCACGTTGATCGCCACGATCACAGCGTGTTGATTGGGAATCTCGACGGACACCACTTCGTCGATCGCCCCTGTCGCGGTCGGCCGCGGCCGCTGCACGAACGCCGCAATCGCCCAGACCAGCACGATGATTCCGATACCGATCGCGATAATTTTAAGCGGCGGAAGGTTTTTCTTCGCGGTGCCGAACTCCTCGCCGATGCGGAAGGGGGTGCGAGGCTGAACCGGAACCGCTGCGGGCGGGGTCGAATGCTTCTCGTCGGTCATTGGTCTCGTCAGGATTCTACCAGTTAGTTGACCAACGACTGTCCCCCCGGACAAGGGTTAGGAAGAAGAGGCGGGATCTACTTTAGCCGCTGTTGAATATGCAAGACGCAATAGAGCGGCTAGGTGCCCCTCATCCTCTGGTGTGTGAACTCTGCCGCTGGCCCATGCACGGCCCTCCCGCCATGGATTTCCATACTCCGCATACTCTCTGCCCCAGGTCTCCCGCTCGGGCAAGTACAGCTTGAGTGAGTTGGTTCCGCCAGCGGTCGCGAAAATCCGCCCCCCAGGAGTGCAAAGCACCGGTATTCCATAGGCGAATTTCAATTGCGCGTCTGGAGTGTAAGCCATCAGGTCTCTGAGACGGTCCACAAGGTCAGGGTGCGCATGTAGTTCATACTCATCGACTACGTAGGGATGGGTGGGTGTTTTCTGCTTGGGCGTGGCCAAGCCTTGAAGAGCCGTGAGCACATCCGAGTTCCTTCGGAAATCAATGGGCATAAAAGAATACCTGCAGGCGGATGACGAGACGCATGACGAAGTTCCTAATCGCCTACTGGTGCTGAATGCTGAATGCTCGCATCACCACCCATGCTTCATCGCCTTAGCGAACTTCTCTACCGGAAGCGTATTCAACACATCTTCCTTCGTGAGCCAGGCACGCCGCGCTTGCAGGATCCCGAAGCGGATCTTGTCCATATGCGAAGTATGATGCGAGTCGGTATTGATGACGATCTTCACTCCGTACTGTTTCGCCAGCCGCAAGTGCCGATCACATAAATCCAGCCGATCAGGGTAAGCGTTCAGTTCCATCGCGACCTTGTGTTTGGCGGCGGTTTTCAAGACTGCATCCACATCGAACGAATACGCTTCACGCCGGAGCAATAGCCGACCTGTGGGATGGCCGATGAGCGAAGTATTCGGATTCTCTACCGCCTTCAGCAGGCGATCCGTCATTTCTGCCGGACTCTGATTGAAGTGCGAGTGTACGCTTGCGATCACCAGGTCCATTTCTTCCAACACAGAGTCGGACAGATCAAGCGTGCCGTCGGCCAGTATGTCCACTTCGATCCCCGCAAAGATCCGAATGCCCTCGATTACAGAGTTGGCGGCGCGGATACGCTTCACATGTTCTACGGCGCGCTTGTCGTCGAGGCCATTGGCGAACGCCAGGTTCTTGGAGTGGTCGGTGATGGCCATGTACTTATAGCCACGCTCACGGGCTGCCTCTGCCATTTCTTCAATTGTGCTCCGGCCATCGGTCTCGATGGTGTGCATGTGCACGTCGCCCTGCAAATCAGCCTGGGTAATTAGCACTGGCAGCGCATGCTTCTCGGCAGCGTCAATTTCGCCCAGATTTTCCCGCAGTTCCGGTGGAATATAGTCCAGCTTCAGTTTGGCGTAAATGTCCTCTTCGCTCTTGCCGGCGACTACTTTTTCGTTGTCCAGCCGCGCCAGGCTGTATTCGCTGAGCGTGTAGCCCAGCTTGAGCGCCCGCTGACGCAGGGCAACGTTATGCGCTTTGCTGCCGGTGAAGTACTGCATGGCCGAGCCGAAAGACTCGGGCGCCAGAAAGCGAACGTCCACTTGCATGCCTCCACGCATCCGGAAGCTCACTTTGTTCTCGCCCCGCGCAATGATGTCCATGAGTCCCGGCAGCTTGATGACGTGATCAATCAGTTTTTCCCGTGCCGCATCGTTGCAACACGCTTTACCCGTGACCAGAATGTCGAGGTCGCCCACGGTCTCACGTCCGCGCCGCAGAGAGCCAGCAGGCGTGACCTTCTCGACTCCGGAAAATCCGCGCAGATGCTCGGTGATCTTCTCCGCCTGGGTTTCCGCTGCGTCCAGCAGAAAACGTCCGGCGATGCGCCGATAGTCTTGAATGGCCTTGAGCAGTTTAGCTTCCTGCTTCTCACCCATTCGTGGGAGTTCGCGAATCTTGCCTTCCTGCGCCAGTTTCTCCACACCTTCCAGATCGCTGACCTGGTAGGCGCTCCAGATGAGGGCAATGGTCTTTGGGCCCAATCCCTGGATCTTCAGCAAATCGAGCATCGAGGGCCGATATTTCTTCAGCAGATCGGCGTGAACCGAGAGCCGCCCATCTTTAAATATTTCTTGCAGGTTTAGCAGCATGCCTTTGCCGATGCCTTGAATCTCCAGCACCTTCTTGGGTTCGGTGATGAGGTCGGCAATCTGCTGCGGCAGCGCCTCAATCGCCTGAGCGGCATTGCGGTAGGAGCGAATGCGGAACGAATCTGCGGCGTCGATCTCGAGCAGATCGGCGGTCTCGTACAGGATGCCGGCGATGGCCTTGTTGTCCATGCGCTATCCAGAGTAAACAAGATCGCGCTGGAGAGAAAGAGAAGCCTAAGCTTCGCCGAGACACACCGCTCCCCCGGCCGGGCAGAGTGCGAAACTTCCGCCACACGCTGGAGGGGAAAACGCGCGTGTGGTGGGAGGGGAGGTTGGTGGACTTCCCGTAACTTAATGCTTTACTTCAAGAGGCCTTGGTAACATTGGCCGCTTGCGGACCCTTAGGGCCCTGGGTTATCTCGAACTCAACCTGGTCCCCTTCTTGCAGGCTCTTGTAACCCTCGGTTGTGATGGCACTGTAGTGGACAAAAACGTCCGGTCCATCTTCACGTCCGAGGAAACCATAGCCTTTGGCATTGTTGAACCACTTAACGGTACCTTTCAAACGTTCCACGTACGCCCCCTGGCGGGACCCCTAACGGTGTGAGGTCACGCTTTCCGATTTGTTGTCATTTTCCGGCTAGAGGCTGACGCTGTCAAGAGAAGACATGTCCGGAAGGGGACTACTTCGAGGGCGGATTCCGCTGATCCCGTTTCTGGCTCAGCCACAGTATGGCAGAGATCGTTTTGGCATCGCGGATGGTGTTTCGCATGACCATCTTGACCGCCACCCGAAGCGGGAAGAATCTGGTTTCGATGACCTCGTCTTCCTCGGGTTGTGCCTCCCCTGCGCGCAACCCGCGAGCCAGGTACACCGCCATCGTCTCTGCCACGAAACCGGGGCTGGCGTAAAACTGAAAAATCCGTTTCCAACGCGTGGCGGTGAAGCCAGTTTCTTCCAGCAGTTCGCGTTTGGCAGCGGGCAACGGTTTCTCCCCGGCATCGATGCGGCCTGCACAGAGCTCCCACAGGTATTGCTGCGCGGCATGGCGATATTGCCGAAGCAGCAGAATCTGGGGCTCGCGGCCGGTATCGTCGACTGCCAGCACCACGACCGAGCCGGTGTGGTGCACGATGTCACGCCGAACCCGCACTCCGCTCGGTTCCAGCACTCGGTCGGTAGTGACCCAAAAAGCCGGTCCGCGGTAAGCCACTCGTGAGGAGAGCACACGCGCCTTGGTGTTCTTTGCCATTGCAATAATATAAAGCCCAATCCCTGTTTCCGGCGCAGGCGTTTTTGGGTCCCGAATTTGGAGCAGCGCCTGCATATCCCGGATTTGCGCACATTTGCTTTTGCGCCCACCAAACGGCCTGCTATGCTGCCGTCAATGCCCGCGAAGCCCACCATCGCGATTGTCGGGCCGGGAAGGCTAGGCACCGCACTGGCATTGCAGTTAACCAGAGCCGGATACCGCATCTCGGAGATCGTTTCTCGCACACTTAGAGCGGCACGCCAGGCCCGTGCCCTTACCCAGACCTTGAAGGCAAGCTCGTCCGATTACCAGAAGGTAAGTTTGGACGCCGGCCTGATCTGGCTCTGCGTCCCCGATCGAGAAATTGCGGTGGTCGCCGCAGACCTTGCCCCGTTGAAGATCTGGAAAGGGAAAACCGTCTTCCATTCCAGCGGCGCGCTCGACAGCGATGCTCTCGCGCCACTCCGTAAACGCGGCGCCAGGGTTGCTTCCGTTCATCCCATGATGACCTTTGTGAGGGGAGCGGTTCCAACTATGAAAGGCATCACGTTTGCTGTGGAGGGCGACCCGGCGGCGGTGCGCCTGGCGCAGCGCATCGTGCGTGATTTCGGAGCGCGCACCTTCCTCATCCGCAAACCGAACAAGTCCGCCTATCACGCGTGGGGGTCGTTCGTGTCGCCCCTGCTGGTAGCAACCTTGGTTACGGCCGAACAAGTGGCCCGCTTGGCGGGATTAACGACTGCCGAGGCGCGCCGCATGATGCTGCCCATTGTCTGCCAGACGTTCGTGAATTACGCCGCCCTTGGCCCGGCGGGTTCTTTTAGCGGTCCGCTAGTTCGTGGCGACACAGAAATTGTGCGCAAGCACCTTCGGGCGCTGAAGAAAATTCCAGAAGCTAGAGCTGTGTACCTCGCACTTGCACGCTCTGCCCTACGACATCTGCCAGTGGAGAATCGACGGCAACTCGAAAGGGTCCTGAAAGGTTAAGGCGGCGCTTCAACTGACCATGAGACGCTGAATACTCCTCGCCCGGCCGCTGGTCTCGTCACAATCCACCACCACGGCGCAGAGGCGGACATCGCCGGTAGCAGCTTCGAATCGGGTTGGCATATTCTTAAGAAACTTTTCCACGATCAACTCTTTTTTCACGCCGATCACGCTGTCGTAGGGGCCGGTCATGCCCACGTCCGTGATGTAGGCCGTTCCCTTGGGCAATAGGCGTTCGTCTGCGGTCGGAACATGAGTGTGGGTCCCCACCACCAGTGTGACCCTGCCATCGAGATACCAACCCATTGCCATCTTCTCTGAAGTTGCTTCGGCGTGAATGTCGACCAGGATCACTTTCGCGGTAATTTCTTGCAACAATTGGTCGGCCACACGAAAGGGATCGTCGTTGAACGCCATGAATACGCGGCCCTGAAGATTGAGCACCGCATAGGGGTGGTCGGCCTTACTGCCCTGGTACATGCCAGTTCCGGGCATGCCTGGCGTGTAGTTTGCCGGCCGCAGCAAGCGCCGGGCGGGACTGTGCGGATTCCCATCCGCTGACTCAAAATAGTCGATGATCTCGCGTTTGTCCCAGACGTGATTGCCGGTGGTGATGACATCAATCCCCAACTCGAACAGATCTTCCGCTAGAGGGGGCGTAATTCCGAACCCAGCGGCGGCATTCTCTCCATTGGCAATCACCAGATCGATGGCATGATCTTTGACCAGACCGGCTAGGCGTTCTTTAACAATCGTGCGTCCGGGCTTGCCAAAAATGTCGCCGATAAACAGAATGCGCATGAAAGCGATGGTACCACGCACCCTCAGGCGCGACGGAGAGCTGGTCTTATCGTTGCCGGAAAGTAAAGCTCACTTCGCCAACTCCGCCGTCTTCAGGAAGTCGTAACTTCCCGGCGGATCCAAAGTCACGTGACGCACTCGTTTGGAACACACCATCACGTTGTCCTGATACCACAGCTCGATATAGGGCAGGTCCTCGGCCAGAATCTCCTGGACCTCCCCGTACAGCCGCTTGCGCGTTTCCTGGTCGAGCCGGCTGCGCGCCTGATCAATCAGCGCATCCACCCGCGCATTGGAGTAGTAGGTACGATTGGCACCCTTGGGGGTGAACTTGTTGGAATGAAACACATACTCAAAAATATCCGGATCTTCGTTGCCGCCCACCCAGCGCAGAGAATGCATCTGGTAGGCTCCGCGAGTGACGTCGGCAAAGAAAGTAGCGAACTCGAAGGTGCGGATATCGAGCACAATACCGACTTCCCGCAGTTGCTGCTGCAGCACGGCGGCCAGCAACCGCGTGCTTTCCTCGGTTCCAGTCTTCATGGTGAGGTGAAAGCGTACGCCGTTCACCGCGGGATATCCGGCAGCCTCCAGCAGCTCTCGCGCCCGCTCCGGGCTGTGGTCGTAGCGCGCAACGTGGGGATCGTAAGCCCAGCTTTCGGGCGGGAGCAGGCTGTCTGCGGGTCGAGCGAAATCGCGCAGCAGGTAGTGGATCAGCGGGCGGCGGTCAAGGGCGTAAGCCAGCGCCTGCCGCACCCGGGCGTCCCGAAGGGTGGGGTCGCGGGTATTGAATGCGAGATACCAAAGCACCGTTCCGGGCGCGTGCAGCACTTGCAGAGTGGGCTCTTTTTCGAGCGCCAACACCAGGTCCCCGGTCAGCGCATTGATGGCGATGTCCGCGCTCCCTTTGCGCAGTTCCAGCGCCCGCGTCGTGGTATCGGGGACAACCGTAAAACGCACCCGCTGCAACTTCGGTTTCCGGCCCCAATAGTCGTCATTGCGTTCGATAAGGACTTCTTTGTCTTGCTCCGCGCTGACAAAACGAAACGGTCCCGAACCTATCGGCGGGCCACTGAGTGTTCCATAAGGCACGATGCCCATGGCGCCGTCCGATAGGTTCCACAAAAGCGGAGTAAACGGTTCTTTCAGACGAAACACAACCGTGAAGTCGTCGGGCGCTTCGATGCGATCCACCAGCCGGTAAACCGCCGCTTTGGTGCTGCGAATTTTGCCCTGAAGCAGAGAATCGAATGTCCACTTCACATCCCGCGAGGTGAGCGCTCGGCCGTCGTGAAACTTCACCCCATGGTGAAGATGAAAAATGTAAGTCTTGGGATCGGGAATCTCCCACCGTTCCGCCAACTGCGGCTGCACGTTCAGGTGCTCATCCCGAGTCAGCAGATCATCGAACAGCAGGTTGTCAATGCGTTCTGAATACGCATCCAGCCCCACTCGTGGATCAAGATTGGTGGGGCTGCTTTCGATGATCATGACCAGCGTATTCGGATCAGGCTTCGCCGAACAGGCCGTCAGTAGTGCAACGCAGGCGGCGAGAATCACCACAGGCCACGTGGGCACGGCCGCCCTCGGCGGTGCGTTCGCCGCCCCGCGGCGGAAATGACTACGCATAGGAAATCTTCCCGAGGGTCGCCGGCCTTTTAGCTCCGGTGGCCGAAAGCACATTCGACGGCCGCCGGTTCCAGGTCTCGAACGCCAGCACGGCGAACGCCACCGCTTCTTTGGCTGCCGACGGAAGTCCGAACTCATCGGACGAACGGATCGTCAGTGCAAGAGGTCTCAGTTCCTTCGCCAGCATTGCCATCAAGGTTGGGTTGTTCGCCCCGCCGCCGGAGACAATGAAGTCCCGGTAAGCGCCCCGCTTGCCTAAAATGAAACGCTGAAGCGCATCGGCAATGGATCTGGCGGTGAGCGCCGTGGCCGTGGCTACAACGTCGCGGGGGGCTGCGTGCCCGCAGCGCTGTACAAGTTTCGCCGCGAAGTCACGCCCAAACTCTTCCCGGCCTGCCGTCCTGGGTGGTCGCCGCCGAAAGAAAGACCCCTGCAAGATGTCCGCGACCACAGCATCCCTGACCTTGCCCGCCGCGGCAACGCGTCCATCGCGATCATAAGGCTTGTGATAGAAACGCTCCATCACTGCGTCGATCACCATATTTCCCGGTCCGGTGTCGAAAGCAACTACCTTCGCGCTCGTGGCGCCTCCGGCAATCGCGGTCAGGTTGGCGATACCACCGATGTTCTGAACGATGCGTCCGATGCGCGAATCACGATAGAGCTGGAAATCCAGGAAGGGAACCAGCGGCGCGCCCTTGCCGCCAGCGGCCATGTCCGCCGGACGAAAATCACTCACCACCGGAACGCCCACTCGGGCCGCGATCACCGCGCCTTCCCCGGTTTGCCAGGTTGCTGCCAGCTTTCTGCCCAGAAACGCAGCTGCTTCGCCCTGATGATAAATCGTTTGCCCGTGACAGCCCACCAGTTCGGCCTTGACGTGAAAACGTCGCTGAGTGTTGAGTACCGCGTCCGCGTAAAGGCTTCCAAGCAGGAAATTCAACCGCGCCAGATCGGCAACGCTGGCCCGTTGCGAATTCATCGTGGCCAGAACAAACTCACGTACGCGCTTTGGATAAGGATATTCTGCATGGCCTAAGAGCTTTAGCCTGGTCTGCCCCGTCGAAGTCGCGCTCAGCCGCACCAAGGCCACGTTGATTCCGTCGGCGGAAGTCCCGCTCATGATTCCGGCAACGATCATGCTTCTTCCTGACGCTTGATGGCTTCGAGGCGCACCTGCTCGCCAAACTCCCACAACTGACGCGACAGGTTCCGGACCTTTTCGCTTGAAGGTGCGGGTGTTTTTCGCTTCAACTCCTTCGATTTGTTCTTGAACTTTTGCACTCGTGCCAGCGACTCCTGGCAGCGCCGGGCAAATCTGCGGTCACACTCCGCTTCGTGGATCAGGGCCTCATACGCCTGCACCACATGTTCCTCAAGGTGACACACCAGGCACAAATCGCCTCCGGCGCGAATGTACCTGACCGCAGCCTGCCCGATCGACGCGGCTCTTAACACTCCCCCCATCTCCAGATCGTCAGACACCACCAACCCGCGATACCCGATCTTCTTGCGCAGCGCATCCGTAATCCATTGCTTCGACAACGACGCCGGGGTGTGATCGCGTGTCACCGCCGCGTACGCCGCGTGCCCCACTAGCACCATGGGAGCATCCCGGCGCAAAGCGCGATAGGGGGCCATGTCCTGTTCCCAAAGTTTCTTCCGGGATTTCTCCACCGTCGGCAGCTCATGATGGGTGTCGAGATTGGCTTCTCCCAGGCCGGGAAAGTGTTTGATCGCTCCCAACACACCCGCAGCGCGCAGCCCGGCAAGAAATCCGCGGGCGTACGCGGCAGTTTCCTTCGGATCAGCCGACACCGCTCTTGAGCTCATGACTGTACGCGATGCCTCAAATGCCAAGTCCACTACGGGGGCAAAGTCGGTGTTGAACCCCAACGCGCGGCAGGAATCGCCGATGACCCGGCCATGCTTGCGGAAGAGCCGCCGATCACCGGTTGCGTATACCGCCGCGGCAGAGGGCGCCGGCCCGGTGACATTTCGAAAGCGGTCAACCTTGCCGCCTTCCATGTCTACGCAGGTGAATAATGGAGTGGAAACACAAGCCTGGCAGTCTCGCAGCAGCGTGTGGGTTTGTTCTGCGCTAACGATATTGCGCGCAAACAGAATTACGCCGGCTGGCTGAATTCTGGTGAGGTGGGAACTCAGATGCGGCGACATTTCAGTCCCCTCAAAACCGAGAATGACCAACTGGCCGATCAGCGCCGGGGATGTTGTTTTCGTGTGCACCTCGGTGTCCTGTGTGCCCTTCGCGGTTAGATTTCTTTCTTCAATTCCGCCAGAAGATTCAGCGCTTCGAGCGGCGTCAAGCGATTCAAATCCACTTCGCGCAATCGCTCCAGGACAGGCTGCGACAGCGGTGTAAAGATGGTCAACTGGGCTGGTGGACGCGGCTGTAGTTCATCGCTTGCTAGTTGTGCCGTCACCCGCTGCTCGGCACTTTCGTGCTCGGCCAACACTTCGCGCGCGCGTTCCACCACCTCGTTCGGCAATCCCGCCAGCTTGGCCACTTCAATTCCGTAACTGCGATCGGCGGCGCCAGGCTCGACCTTGCGCAGAAACACAACGCCACTGCCCGTCTCTTTCACCGACACGTGATAGTTCTTCACCCCCGAGAGTCGCTCCGCCAGTTCCGTCAGTTCAAAATAATGCGTTGCAAATAACGTCTTCGCCCGGATGCGAGCATGGATGTACTCGACGGCCGCCCAGGCGATGGCCAGCCCGTCGTAAGTGGCTGTGCCGCGTCCCACCTCATCCAACAGAATCAGCGACCGCGCCGTCGCCGTGTGCAGGATCGCCGCCGTCTCCGTCATCTCGACCATGAATGTGGACCGGCCGCGTGCCAGATTGTCACTGGCCCCGATGCGGGTGAACACACGATCCACGATTCCCAGCCGCGCCGAAGCTGCCGGTACAAATGACCCCATCTGCGCCAAGACAACCGCCAGCGCCGTCTGCCGTAGGTAGGTCGACTTCCCGCCCATGTTCGGCCCGGTCAGCACCAGAACCGTGTGCGTGGTTGAATTGAGATATAAATCGTTTGGGACGAAGCGCTCGCCGGCCAGGTCCTGCTGCTCAATCACCGGATGCCGTCCGCCGACGATTTCAATGTCTGCCGACTCATCGAACCTTGGCCGGCAATAATTGCGTAGTGCCGCGATATGGGCGAGGCCCGCCAGCACATCCACTTCGGCAAGTGCTAACGCGGTTTGCCGGATTCTTTTGGCCTCCCCGGCAATCGCCGAACGCAGTTCGGCGAACAGCCGCCGTTCGATCTCGACGATTTTCTCCTGCGCATCCAGAATCTTCGACTCATACTCTTTCAGCTCCGGCGTGGTAAACCGTTCTGCATTGACCAGGGTCTGCTTGCGCTCGTACTCCGGCGGCGCCAGGTGAAGGTTGGCTTTTGATATCTCAATGTAATAGCCAAAAATGGAATTGAATTTCACCTTCAGCGACGCAATCCCGGTGCGCTGCCGTTCCCGCGACTCAATCTGCGCCACGTATTGTTTGCTATTGCGGCTCAGATCGCGAAGTTCATCCAGTTCTTTCTCCACCCCTGGCTGAATCACGCCTCCGTCGCTCAGCGAAAGCGGTGGCTCGGGTACTACCGTGGTTTCGATCCGGGCGCGCAAATCGGCGAGTTCGTCGATAGTCGCGTGCAGCGTCCTCATCCGCTCCGCGCTGAACCGTGCCAGGGCGCTTCGCGCCGCGGGAATCTTGCCGAGTGATACGGCCAACGCCAACACATCGCGCGGATTGGCCGTTTCCAGTGTTACCCGGCTCAAGAGCCGCTCCAGATCCAGGATTCCGTCCAGCGCTCGCCGCAGTTCCTCTCGCGCCATCAGGTCTTTAACCTGGCTTTCCACCGCGTCCAGCCGTGCATTGATTTCGGCCACTTCGATCGACGGCCGCAGCATCCACGAGCGCAGCAGGCGTTTTCCCATCGGGGTGACGGTGGCGTCAATGGAGCGGATGAGGGTGACACCTTCATCGGTTCCCGCGAAGAGCGGCTCAATCAACTCAAGATTTCTCACCGTGACTGCGTCCAGCACCAAACGATTCTGCCGCTCGTAGAAGCCGATGCGGTCCACGTGGTCCAAAGTTCCGCGTTGCGTGGAACGAACGTAGTACAGAATTGCGCCCGCTGCCGAAGCTGCCGCTGGCTTGCCGGCCAGCCCGAAACCCTCCAACGACAACACTCCAAAATGATTCTCCAGCAGGGGAATCGCATGGTCAGGCGCGAAAATCCAATCGTCCAAGGGCGTCTCTGACCACATCGCTCCTGACGTCCGCGGCTGCGGGATCGATCCCGCAGCCGCAGCTCTTTCCCGAGCCTCAAACAACGGCGCTGCCGATCCGTACAGCACCTCTTTCGGTCGAAGCTGTTGCAACTCGTCCTGAATTCTCTGGGCGGCATCTTCGCCCCTAAATTCGGTTGCCCGAAACTCGCCGGTGGAAAGGTCCAGTGCTGCAAACCCCACTCGATCGCCGGATTGCGCGAGCGCCGCCAGAAAGTTATTTTCCTCGGAACTCAACGACGAATCGGCAGCTGTGCCGGGCGTGACTACCCGCGTCACCTCGCGCCGCACCAATTTCTTGGCCAGGCGCGGATCTTCCACCTGCTCGCAGATCGCAACTTTGAATCCCTTGCGGATGAGCTTTGAAATGTAGCCTTCGGCAGCGTGATACGGAACTCCACACATGGGCACGGCTATGCCTTTTTCTTTATTGCGGGAAGTCAGCGTGATTTGCAGCTCCCGCGACGCCATGACCGCATCGTCAAAGAAAAGCTCGTAAAAGTCGCCCAGACGAAAAAACAGCAGAGCGGTGGGATGTTGCTTCTTGATGGCGGCATATTGCCGCATCAGCGGAGTGGATGGCTCAGTCATTGCCAGCAGAGCGTGGATTTTTTTCAGTCTTCCAGTTTTGCGCGGATTATAACATTCTGCGCGCGACGCTCCGGCGCCGAAGATCACAGTTGACGCGACTCCCCCGCGGGTGTTTTCCTTATCGGGCATGGAGCTTCGCAAAGATCCCATCACCCGCTCTTGGGTTATCACCGGCGATGACGTTCCCGATGTTGCCCCTCGGCCTGAATCCGCGTGCCGTTTTTGCCCCGACTCGGCCCAGCCGCCGCAGCTTATCGCCAGCATCTCCGGCGAGCAGGGGGTGCCGTGGTCCTCGCGTGCCGTAGTGCATCCCACCGCTCTGTACCATGTGGAGGGCGAGGCTTTGCGCCGGGCTGACGGCATTTATGATCGCATGAGTCCCGTAGGCGCCCACGAGGTGCTGATCGAGAATTCGCGCCACGATGGGCATCTGTGGAACGCCAGCGACTTCGAAATCGGCCAGTTTCTGCTGCTGGTCTCGCAGCGCATTCAGGATCTGAAGCGCGATGGGCGCTTCAAGTACGTTGGCATTTACAAGGACCACGGCAGCACTGCTGGTCAGGAGTTTGAACACCCCTCTTCCCAGCTGACGGCTACTACGTTTGTGCCCCGCCGGATTCTCTACGAGCTGCGCGCCAGCCGCGAATACTTTCAACAAAAAGAGCGTTGCGTCTTTTGCGACATCGTTTCGCAGGAGACCAAACAGGAAGTGCGTGTACTGGAATCGCGGGGTGATTTCATTGCGCTGTGCCCGTACGCGCCGCGGGTGCCCTACGAAACCTGGATTTTACCCCGCACCCACGAGGCTGCCTTCGAACGCATGGGACTCAATCGCCCCAACATGCTGCCGGACTTGGGCGCGCTGCTCCGCCGGACCTTGCAGCGCATACGCACCCTCACGGAATCGTTCCACTTGGTGCTGCACACCTCGCCGAACAGTTTGCACCGGTCGGGAAGTCTTGGATATTGGAAGACCATTGACGAGGACTACCACTGGCACATCGAAATCATGCCCGTCCTGGCCGCCAAGTCGAAATCGTACACGTTCAAAGAGGTGTACTATTCGCCCCTGACCTCGGAGACGGCAATCAAACGGCTGCGCGAGGCGCGCATCGAATAGGTGTCATGACCATCCGTCGCATGAAGACCTATACCGGCGGCCAAGGCTACGTTTATCAGTACTATTACGTCGGCAATCGCCAGATTGCCGCGAAGGCGGGACTGGAGGCTGCCACGGAATACATTTTCGATGTAACCTCCGACCGCAAGACGACGTTCTCTGTCAGTGTTTTCCTTCCCGAAGGAGTTCTACGAACCTGGGCCGTCCATCACGGTCGCCCGCTGACCGATACCGAGCAGTATGGTGCGGTCAAAATGCGCCTCTTTCAGGCCTTTGATGAGGTCGAGGACTTGATGTCCCACGGCCGCCAGCTCTCGGTGGACTCGGCAGGTCTAGAGCGGGCCCTGGCCACCTTGGGCGTCGATTGACTCCTCTTGAGAGCCACGTGGCTGCAGGGGAAGCTATAATCCCCTAGAGGATTTCATCCCTATATGCCTGCTCTTTGGCTGCGAGTTGCCTTGGGCTGCTACGCAGTCGGCCTGCTCTATGCCTTGGTGGCCCTGACCCGCAGCAGCGATCTGCTGAACCGTGTAGCTCTGCACGCGGCGTACCTGGGGATGGTGTTTCACTTCGTCTCGCTGACAGAAGCCTTCCGGATCTCTGGCCAGCTGACCCTCACATCCGCGCAGAACGCCGAGTCCGTATTGGGCTTTTTGATCATGGTCGTCTTCTTGCTAGTGTACCTGGTCTATAACACCACTTCTCCCGGTATCATCGTTTTCCCGCTGGTATTTTTGTTGACCTTCATTTCCGCGACTGGCCAGGCTCCCTTTTTGATTACCTCTCCCGGTCTGCGTACGGGCTGGTTACTGGCGCACATTACCCTGATCTTCACCGGCTATGCTGCGCTCGTCCTCAGCTTCGGAGCCAGTCTGCTCTATCTGATCCAGGAGCGCTCGCTGAAATTGAAGCGGCCCGGAATTCTGTCGCGGCTCCCCGCGCTTGAGGTCATCGACGAAATCGGTTTTCGTTCCCTGCTTCTGGGATTTCCTTTCATGACCCTCGGACTGATTGCCGGCACCGTCGTCGCGCAGTCCACCTACGGACGCATCGATCTGCTGGATCCCAAGATTCTGCTCTCGATTCTGATGTGGGCGGTGTATCTCGTCCTGCTCTTCATCCGCTGGAATGCGGGATGGCGCGGACGCCGCGCCGCCTACCTGGCTACCGGCGCTTTCGTGGCCGCGGTGGTGGCTTGGGCGGCAAATTATTTCAGTACCATTCACAGGTTTGCCAAGTCATGAGCCTCCATCTCATCGGGGTCAATCACAAGAGCGCGCCGGTTGAGGTCCGCGAGCGCCTCGCGATTCCCGATTCGCGCTTGCCCGACGCCCTGAAAAGCTTCACTTCTCACCCAGGCGTGGAGGAAGGCATGATTTTGAGCACCTGCAATCGCGTCGAATTGCTGGCTCAAACTCAGAATGGCGGAGCCGACCTGCGGGCATTTCTGCATAGCTATTTTCAGCTTGATGAGTCCAGTCTCGATCCCCACTTGTACGAATTCCGCGAACAAGATGCCGTCCGCCACTTGTTTCGCGTGGCCTCTAGCCTGGATTCCATGGTGGTCGGCGAAGCGCAAATCCTGGGGCAAGTGAAGGAGGCCTATGCCACCGCACGGGCGGTGGGCGCCATCCAGTCGCAATTGGATTTGCTACTGACCCGCACCTTCGCCGTCGCCAAGCGGGTGCGCACCGAGACCGAGGTGGGTTCGTCGGCGGTGTCGGTGGCTTCGGTAGCGGTGGAGCTGGCCAAGAAGATTTTCGGATCTCTCCACGGCAAGCATGTTTACCTGGTGGGCGCGGGCAAAATGAGTGAGTTGGCAGCGAAGCACCTGTTGGCTCACGGGGCGGAGTCCATCTTCGTCGCCAACCGCACCTACGACCGCGCCATCCGCCTGGCCCAGAAGTTCAACGGCCAGGCCATCGAGTTCAGCCGTCTGTATGACACCTGTGATCGCGGCGACATCGTGATCACCTCCACCGGCTCTCCGGTTACCATTTTCCGCCGCGAGCATGGCGAACTCTTTCTTAGCCGCCGCAAGAACCGCCCCATGTTCTTTATCGACATCGCCGTGCCGCGCGACGTTGATCCGGAAATGAACAAGGTGGATGGCATTTTCGTCTACGACATCGACGACTTGCAGCAAGCCGTGACCTCGCATGTCGCCGACCGCCAGAAGGAAGCCAGGCGTGCCGATGACATCATCAATACCGAGGTCGAGCGCTTCCACGCCCGTCTGCAAACGCTCGAGGTCGTGCCCACCATCGTTTCGTTGCAGGATCATCTCGAAACCATCCGCCAGGCCGAGATCGACCGAGTGCGCGGCCGCCTGGGCCACCTTTCGCCCGAACAGGAACTAGCGGTCGATGCGCTCACCCACGGCATCATCAACAAGATCATGCACACCCCCATCAGCACTCTGAAGACGGCGGCGCGCGAGTCGGAAGCCACCACCATCGTCGAAATCGTCCGCCGCCTGTTCAATCTGGAAGGGAAAAAGTCGGCCAAGCCTGGCGATGGCAGTGGAGGCAGCGCCTGATGGCGCGTCTTCGCATCGGCTCTCGCGGGTCCCAGTTGGCGCGCTGGCAGGCGAACCATATCGCTGCTCTGTTGCGCGCGCGCAGCCACGAAGTCGACATAGAAATTATCAAAACCACTGGCGACAAGATTACCGACGTGGCCCTGGCCAAGGTTGGAACCAAGGGCATGTTCACCAAAGAGATTGAAGAGGCGCTGGCGGCGGATCGCGTGGATTTAGCCGTACACAGCCTGAAAGACCTTCCCACCGAGATTGCGCCCGGGTTCGCAATCGCGGCCATAACTGAACGAGTTGATCCCCGCGACGTATTTTGTTCGCGCAAATACGCGAGCATTGACGTCTTGCCGAAAGCTGCGCGTGTTGGAACCAGTAGCCTGCGCCGGCAAGCACAATTGAAGGCCCTGCGCCCTGACCTGGACATTCATCCGCTGCGTGGGAACGTGGATACACGCCTGGCAAAGCTGGAGGCTGGAGAATACGACGCCGTGATTCTGGCCTTTGCGGGCCTCAATCGCCTGGGCAAAACTGAGCTGATCAAGCAGGTCATCCCCGCAGAAGTGGTGTGTCCGGCGGCCGGCCAGGGCGCGTTGGGGATCGAAGCGCGAGCTGGAGACACAGCCGTCCTGCAAGTGCTGGCGTTTCTCGACGACTTTGCTGCCCGCGCTACCACGGCTTGCGAACGGGCTTTGTTGGGAAGGCTTGGCGGCGGCTGCCAGGTTCCCATCGGCGCATCGGCGGAAATGCGGAGTGGCCGATTGCACCTCCAGGCGGTCGTGGCCCGCCCCGACGGTTCCCTGGTCCTACGCGAATCAGCCGATGGCGATGATCCGGTCCGGCTCGGCGAGTCGGTGGGTGACACGTTGCTCCGTCGCGGAGGTAAGGCAATTCTGGACGACGTTTACGGGCAGGGACTTGCCGTGCCCGAGCAACCCTGATTTTTCTTAGCGGCCTCTGCGGCTGTCCTCTGCGAGCTTTGCGTTTTAACGTTTTGTTGTTTGGAGATATCAACTGCCGACACATCCATTACACGGTGTACGCATTCTAGTCGGCCGCGCCCGCCGTCAAGCCGGCGCACTTTCCTCCGGACTGCGGAAACTGGGCGCGCAGGTCATCGAGATTCCGTTCATCGAAATTCGCCGGCCGCGGTCCTACAAGCCGCTGGATTCCGCTTTGAAGAATTTGAGCACGTATGACTGGTTGATTCTGACCAGCGTGAACGGGGTCGAAGCTCTCTGGGACCGGATCAAGAAGAACGGCCTGGGCAAGAAGCATCTGCGGCATTTGAAAATCGCTGCCATCGGTCCGGCGACCAAGAAAGCAATTGAGAGCCAAGGGCTGAAGGTCAACGTCGTTCCCACGGAATATGTGGCCGAGTCGGTTGTCAAAAGCTTGCGCCGGAAAGTAGCCGGGAAGCGCGTGCTCCTGGCCCGTGCTAAAGTTGCCCGCGACGTGATTCCCCGGGAACTCCGCAAACTGGGCGCGGAAGTCGACGTAGTTGAAGCTTACGAAACTGTGATTCCGCGCTCTTCCCGTGTCCGGCTGCGTGCAGTTCTAAGAAATCCCACGCGCTGCCCACACGTGATCACCTTCACCAGTTCGTCAACGGCGAGAAACTTCGTGCAGCTTCTAGGAAAGAATGTCTGGCGCGGACGCCCTCGTCCGCGTTTTGCCTCAATAGGTCCAGTGACCTCCGCAACTCTCCGCGAACTTGGCTTGGCGGTCAACATCGAAGCCCGGAAGTACACCATCCCGGGGCTGATTCGAGCGATCGTTAAATGGAAGATGAAGACAGGTTAGCTTCAGGTCAACTGCCCGCTCGATGCGATCGTGTCAGCAGTCCAACCGACCGGAAGGCCGCAATACATGCACTTCTTCGCGCGACGAAGTACTCTGTCCGGCATTGTGAATTGCTGGCCGCATCGGGGGCAGGGCCAGTGCAAGAATCTGATGTAGAGCGGGACGTAGGCGATGAATGCCGCTATCAGGAGCGCTGTCCATCGTCCACCGCTTAGGATGTACGACACAACGATTGTGAGCGGGATCGCCCAAGTGGCCAGCCAGCGTCTTCGGTACTCGGCCCAGGCTGCAGGATACTGCGAGATGTCTAATTTACCGTCCAACGCATTCACTACCCCGAGCCCGCGGCTGTCATTACTATTGTGATCGAACTCGTCGGTCGCCCTACTCCGGCAGTTTGCAACCGCAATCCGCCGGAGGCACGTGCGCCTTCAAGAAATCAGAAACCCGCTTGTAGGCAGCAATCTGATTCTCCACCCGCGCGAATCCGTGGCCTTCGTTTTCGTAGACTTTCAACTCCGCGGTTCCGCCACGTTTCTTCACCGCGTCGACAACCTGCTGCGACTCCTCTTTGGGGCACCGCGGATCGTTTCCTCCCGCCAGCAAGAGCAACGGAGCTTTGATCTGGTCTACGAAGAAAATCGGGGAACGCTCGTGAAATAAATCCTTATTCTTTTCCGGGTCGCCCATGGTCGCCAAATCCGACTGTTGCAGCACCGGGTCTTCGTTTTGAATTTCGGTGAACCAGTTCACGAAAGGCACGATCGGTACACCCGCGGCCCACACATCAGGAGCCTTCGTGACTCCCATCATGGTCAAGTACCCGCCGTAGCTGCCGCCCGCGAGCGCAATCTTCTTGGGGTCAAGATAGCCGGTCTGCTTGATGAAATCTGCCGCCGCCAGCACGTCCTGCAAATCGCCGCCGCCCATATCGAACAAGTTGGCCTGCTGGAACTCTTTGCCATAGCCAGTTGACCCGCGATAGTTCGGCGCGATCACCATGTATCCCTGATTGACCATGTGCTGAATGAAGCGATTGAACGAATTCACCGTTTGCGACGTCGGTCCGCCGTGCACATAAACCAGGGCCGCGTTCTGGCCGTTGCGCACCATGTTGTAAGGGACGTAGAGGAACGCCGAAATCGTCCACTTGCCGTCGCGGCTGGGAAAATGCACTAGGAATGGCTCAACCATGTCCTCCGAGCGCACGCCCGCCACCAGCGAATGAGTAATTTGTTGCGACTTGCCGGACAGCACACTGTAGGTCCACAGATCGCCCGGCGCGCTTGGGCCGTTGTGGTTGTAGAGCAACCGCGACCCATCAGGATTGAAAGCCGACCGCGCTCCCACCGGGTAGTTCACGCCCTTTGGCAGCGGCAGCGCCTTCGTGGCACCAGTGGTCAGATTATGTAGATACATATCGGTGTTGCCGTCTACGTTCGCGGTCCAAGTCATCGACTTGCCATCAGGCGAGAAAGTGCCGCCGCTGATCTCCCATTTGTCTTTGGTCAACCAAGTGATTTTCTTGCTGGCGATATCGAGCAGTCCGACATTGTCGTAGCCATTGGCGGCATTCGAGGTAATCAGCAGCTTCCTGCCATCGGGAGAGATGTCATCGGCTTCATAAAGCTGCTCGCCTTGGTGCGGCGTTAGCAGCGTGCTTTGGGTCGTCGCCACGTCAGCGACGTAGACTTTGGAATCCGTGCCCTTAGCCTGCGACTGGGTGTAGACAATCGATTTGCCATCGTGCGACCACATGGGGTTGTCGTTGGTCTTGTCGGCGGCGGTTCCAGTAGTGACGTGCTTTGTCGACCGCATCAGCTTATCGAACACGTCAATTTCATAAACCGAAGAAGTCTTTGGCTTCACGGTGTAAGCCAAGTATCTGCCATCCGGCGACCAGCGCGGATTCTCCTCGGAAATTTCGCGAGTATTCGTGAGGTTGACGACTTGCCCAGTCGTCGGCGAAACCATGAACACGTCCCACTGCTCGTCGCCGTCGTAGTCCGAGATGTAGGCAATCCATTTTCCATCCGGCGACCAGGTGGGGCTGGTCTGCCGCTGATCGCTCACCGTGAGCTGGGTTGGCCAGCCGCCGTCCGAATTCACTAGCCAAAGATTATTGCGGCCGCTGATGTTGGCCACGAACACCACCTGCTTGCCATCGGGCGACCACGAAGCCGGCCCGATCTGCCGCGTCATGTAAAGCTTCTCGATGGCCAGGCTCTGCTGAAACTGCTCTACGTTAGCGTTGGGCTTGCTGGTGATCTGCTTGGGATCGGTGATGGCCTGAGGCACAGGCAGGGCCTGAGCTGGAGCAACAGAGGTCATGAATACGACGACAGCAAGCCGGATGAGAATACGCATGAACATTGGAATTTCTCGGCGAAGACGAAAGTCTAGCAGGTCACTTCGCGTTCTTGTGTGTCGCCACCGTGCTCCAGGTCTTGTCCGCAGCGTGACAGAGGTTCTCTAGCGGACACTCCACGCACTTCGGACCACGTGCCATACACAGCCTTCGTCCATGCCAGATGATCTGATGGGAAAACAATATCCACTTCTCCCGCGGAATCACTTTCATCAAATCCTGCTCGATCTTGGGCGCGTCGGAATTCTTGGTCAGTTCCAGCCGCCGGGAGATTCTGGTCACGTGTGTGTCCACCACGACGCCCTCGGCTTTATGGAACCAGGTTCCCAATACAACATTTGCCGTCTTGCGTGCCACGCCTGGCAAGGTTAGCAGTTGCTCCATTTCCGACGGTACCTCACCCCCGAAGTCGGCAACGATCTTCTTGGCCGCCCCTACTACCGATTTCGACTTATTTCGGAAAAAACCAGTGGCATGGACATCCGGTTCGAGTTGCTCAGGCGTAAGCGCAGCAAAATCCTGCACCGTGGGATATTTACGAAACAGCTCGGGCGTGACTCGGTTGACGGTCGCATCGGTCGACTGCGCCGAAAGAATGGTCGCCACCAGCAGTTCCCAAGCGCTCTTGTGAGTCAGCGCGCAGGTGACATCCGGATAAAGCTGGTCCAAACGCTTGAGAATTTCCGCGATGCGCTCAGGCGCCAGCGGATTGTACTTCGATCCTGTGGGGACGGGCGACCGCGCCCGTCCAGCCCGCGACGAAGGCACAGCCGTTTTCCGTGAAGGCTTGACCGGCCGCGCAACTCTCACTCCTTCGTGTCGCCCAGTCTTCGCTGGCTGTCGCGTAAGCATCCCACGTGGCATCGAATTACTTCTCCTGAAACCAGCCTAAATGTTAGCAGAACGAATCGCGCTTCACCTCTTCGGTAATTTGACGCGGGCGCGCTGCCTAGGTAGTCTGAATTTGACCTAAAAATAGTGATCCAGGCAAATCAAGGAAGGCACCCGTGGCGGTGAAGTCCATTAAACTCGGCCAGGTTTGGCGCAAAGACGACGACGGGAAAGACTATCTCGTCACCAAGGTTTACAGCGAAGTATTCGCGCAATACGCGGTGTTGCGCCCCGCCGAGGTTACCGCGCCCGACGCCGCCACCACGCGGGTGAAAGTTGCCAAGAGTGCCGAGGGCGCATCGTTGCCAGGATTCACCTTTACCCAGGAAGGCTCGTTCTAGTGACCAAGTGCGGGACGGCCGCCCCGCCCATCGATAACCCATTCTGATTCCGCATGACTGAAAAAATCCTCGGCATCCTGTTTGTGTTCATCAAGTCCGTGATTGCCGCCACCAGCTATGGCGGCGTTGCCCTGTTGATGGCCATCGAGTCCGCCTGCATCCCGCTGCCTTCAGAATTGATCATGCCCTTCGCCGGCTACCTGGTCTACGAGGGCACTTTGAAGCTGCTGTGGGTGGCCACGGCAGGCGCAATCGGCTGCAATCTCGGGTCACTGGTTGCTTATGAGATCGGCTGCTACGGCGGCCGCCCGCTGGTGGAAAAATACGGCCGCTGGATTTTGCTTACCCGCCGCGAACTGGACTGGGCCGACCGCTTCTTCGCGCGCTGGGGATATCTGGCCGTATTCATTGCCCGGCTGCTCCCGGTCATCCGCACATTTATCGCTTTGCCTGCTGGCATTGCCCGTATGCCACGCAAGCGTTTCCACATCTATACTTTTCTCGGATCGTGGCCCTGGTGCTTCGGCCTGGCCTGGCTGGGCATGAAGCTGGGAGAGAACTGGCGCGAACTGAGCAAGTACTTTCACCAGTTCGATGCCGTCATCGGAGTGGTTCTGGCTGCGGGCATCATCTGGTTTGCCTGGTCGCATTGGCAGAATAGAATTAGTGCGGCGAAGTAAGTCTGAGAACTGACGACTGAGAGCCGAGAACTGGTCGTCGATATTATCTTCCTGAAGCCGTTCAAGGAGGCACGCCATGAAGCGTCTGATTCCGGTGCTGATTCTGTTGGCAATGAGCACGACGTTAGTCCCAGCCCAAAGTGCTCCCGTCGCCACCGGTCAGCCCTTCGTCGTCGAGTACTACTACAAAGCCAAGTGGGGACACGCCGACGAATTCCTGCGCCTGTTCAAGAAGAACCACTACCCCCTGCTCCAGAAAGAAGTCGAGATGGGGCGCCTGCTCAAAGTCTGGATGGACCAGCCCCGCTACCACACCACCGAAGACGGTCGTTGGGACTATCGCGTCACCATCGTCTTCAAGAATGCTACCCTGGCCAACGAACCCTTCGACGAAGACGCACTCAAGAAACAGGTTTTTCCCGACTAGGAAACCTATGCTCGCGAAGAGCAGCGACGCTTCGAGATCCTCGATGCCCATTGGGACCTGCCGGTGAAGACCGTCGATCTGGAAGGGAAATGAACAACTAGTCTTTCTTCGCGTCCTCGGCGAAACTTCTCTGCGATCTTTGCGGTTACGCTTTTGACGGTTCAGCCAGCTTCCCACTCAATCCCTCTCTCACCCATTTGAACTCTCACCTTCCACCTTCCGCTCCTCTTGGTTGCAATTCTCCTCGCAAATACGAGAACATACCTGTTTGCCTTAATCCCAAAATTCCTATAAGGACGTGGCCACCCCATGGCGACTCAGCGGAAGCACGCACAAATCGCAGATGAAAAGCAAAGCGGCAGCGAGATTCAACCGGCCAAGGGCAAGCTCGGCGTCATGATCCCCGGCATGGGCGCCGTGGCCACAACCTTTGTGGCCGGCGTCGAAGCCGTGCGTAAGGGAATTGCCAAGCCCATCGGTTCGCTCACTCAGATGGGCACCATTCGCCTTGGCAAGCGCACTGATGCCCGTTCGCCCAAGATCAAGGAATTTGTTCCGCTGGCTGGACTCGACGACCTGGTCTTCACCGGCTGGGACATTTTCGAAGACGACATGTACACCGCCGCCACCACGGCCGGCGTGCTGGAGCGCGATCTGCTCGACAAAGTCAAGCCACTGCTTACTTCCATCAAGCCGCGCAAGGCCGTCTTCGATCGCAACTACGTCAAAAAGATCGACGGGCCCAACGTCAAGAAGGGCAAGAACAAGATGGACCTGGCCGAGCAGGTCCGTGCCGACATTCGCGCCTTCAAGAAAAGTTCCGGCGTTGCGCGCCTGGTCACCATTTGGTGCGCCTCCACGGAGAGCTACATCGAGCAGAGCGCGGCACACCAATCGGTGAAAGCGTTTGAAAAGGCGCTCTCACAGAACGACGAGAACATTGCTCCTTCTATGATCTACGCCTACGCGTCTCTTATGGAGGGCGTGCCCTTCGCCAACGGCGCTCCCAATTTGACGGTCGACATTCCCGCGATGCACGAACTCTCGCGCCAGAACGAAGCTCCGATTTGCGGCAAGGATTTCAAGACCGGCCAGACGCTGATTAAGACCATCCTCGCCCCCGGATTCAAGGCCCGCATGATCGGGCTCAACGGCTGGTTCTCCACCAACATTTTGGGCAACCGCGACGGGGAAGTGCTGGAAGATCCGGGGTCGTTCAAAACCAAGGAAGAGTCCAAACTTTCGGTGCTGGAGCACATTCTTCAGCCCGAACTCTACCCCGATCTCTACGGCAATTTCACGCACAAGGTGCGGATTAACTATTACCCGCCACGTGGTGATAACAAAGAGGGTTGGGACAACATCGATATCTTCGGGTGGCTCGGCTATCCCATGCAAATCAAAATCGATTTTCTTTGCCGCGATTCCATTCTCGCCGCGCCCATCGTGCTCGACCTGGTGTTGTTCATGGATTTAGCCAAGCGCAGCTCCGAGCTCCGAGGCATCGGAATCCAAGAGTGGATCAGCTTCTATTTCAAATCGCCGATGACTGCGCCCGGACTTTATCCCGAGCACGATCTGTTCATCCAGTTGATGAAGTTGAAGAACACGCTGCGCCACCTGCGCGGCGAAGAGCTGATCACGCACTTGGGGCTGGAGTATTACGACTGAAGATTTACCCTGTGTCCCTCTGTGTCCCCTGTGGTGGAGATTTTCTTAACCACGGAGGACACAGAGCGCACCGAGGAAGATGACATCTACGCCAGCCTTTTCTCCCGCCTATACTCGTCGTACTTCTCGAGAAATCGGTCAATATCTTTCTTCTGCAAGTAGTACGGCGTCGACAGTCGCAGCTTCGACGGGTCTCCACCGCGGATGCGAATCTTGTGGTTTGTCCAAAGCGATTTCTCTAAGTCCATCCTCTGCAACCCCGGCACATTCACCGTCGCGATTGCGCAGCGCATAGTGGGATCAGGCGAGGTCCACGACTCCGCGCCGCGTTTCACCATCTCGGCCAGAATGTAGTCGCAGAGCTGCCGGTGACGCCGCTCAATTTTATCGATACCGATGTCGTCGGCCAGCTTGATGGACGCGCGCAGCCCCCACAATGCGGGGACATTGGACGATCCGATGCGCTGGAATCGTTCGGCGCGAATCTTGACTTCGTCCCAGCCTTCGGTTGCAATCGTGTTCCACACCCGGTCGATGACTTCGTCGCGAACGAACAGAAAACCCGAGCCCTTGGGCGCTTGCAGCCATTTATGTGGACTCGATGAATACAAGTCACAACCCAGTTCATGCAGATTGAAGCGCATCATGCCGGGCACGTGCGCCCCATCCACTGCGGACAGGATGCCCTTGGATCGCGCTAATGCACTCAGTTCCTTCACCGGCAGGACAACGCCGGTATTGGTCGAAATATGGCTGAAGAACATCACGCGAGTTCGCGGCGTGATAGCATCGCGGAAAAGATTCAATACCTGGCTTGGATCTTTCACCGGCTTGGACAGAGCAACTTTCTTGACCACAATTCCGTACCGTTTCGCACGCAGGTTCCACGGGTGCTCACCGCCAGGGTGCTCCTGGTCGGTCATCAGCACTTCGTCCCCGGCCCTCATGTCAACGCCATTGGCGATATAACTGTTGGCTTCGGTCGCGTTCCGCAGCAGCGCAATTTCGTCGCGCGTGCATCCCACGAATGCCGCCAGGGGATCGCGAAACTCGTTCCAGGCCGCGTAGCCCCAGATCGGATAGTCCTCGGGATCCTGCTGATCCAATCTTTCTGTAGTGTTATAGCCATCGAAGATCGCCCGCAGCACGGGTGCCGGGCTGGAGCCGACAGTGCCGTTATTCAAGTAGACCTCGTCCTCAGGGATGAGAAACTGCTTGCGCAATGCCGCCCAATAGCCGTCTTCGTTGGGGCCAAACGACGCCGGGTCGGGCGGGGAAGCAGGCAGCTTTTCCAACTGCGCCAGCAGGCTGGGACGAACGGCAAGGGCAGCGAGGCCGGTGGTCGTGGCGGCAGTCAGGAAACGGCGACGGTCAAGCATGGGAATCTCCTTGTAAGCGGGACGCGCCATGTTACGACCGGATGCCACGGGATAGCAAGCTATGTGGCTCAAGCCGGGGACCTTGCTGGCACTGGAACCACGGTGAGGCGGCAGGCCCGGATAACCTTCCTGGCTCGGCTTGCGTCCTACTCCATAGGGGCGTTGTCTTCCGCAGCGTATAATCAGGGCAACAGCCCGCCCGATGGTAACAAGGGAGTTCGGTATGAAGCTTCGATTCGTCGTTATCAGCGCAGCCCTTCTGGTTTTCGGCGCCAGCGCGTCTCTCGCCCAGACCCAGACCACGACCGATCAGACCGTGTCCACCGGCGCGCCCCAGAGCACTCAGAGTACGCCCGGCCAGAGTACGCCGGACGCTCAAACCGGCGCTGCCAGTAACCCAGCTCAGACTCCGGCCCAGAAGACTCCTCCACCCGCGGTCGAGCCCGATCCCAGCAAAGTGAAACATGACGGTGGCAAGGACGACGTGGATGCCATCGGCAACCGCAAGATTGGCGGCCGCGGTTTGGGAGACTGGTATTCGCTCGAAAGCGAAATTCGCATGGGGAAGCAGTACTCCATGATGATTGAAACCAGTTCCAAGATGGTCACCGATCCGGTGGTCACTGAGTACGTGAACCGCATCGGGCAGAACCTGGTGCGCAATTCCGATGCTCAGGTGCCCTTTACCATTAAGGTCATCGACTCCGACGTCGTGAATGCTTTTGCCCTCCCCGGTGGGTTCTTCTACGTGAACAGTGGGTTGATCCTGGCAGCGGATGAAGAAGCCGAACTCGCCGGCGTCATGGCCCACGAGATCGCACACGTGTGCGCCCGCCATGCCATGCGCCAGATGACCCGGGCGAATATCGCCAATATCAGCACCATTCCCCTGATCTTCGTCGGCGGCGGCATTGGATACGCTGTGCGCTCGGCGGCGGGCATCGGGTTACCCCTGACCTTCGTGAGTTTCCAGCGCGGCTTTGAGGCGGAGGCCGATTATCTCGGTCTACAGTACATGTACAAGACGGGATACGATCCGCAGGCTTTCGTAGCGTTTTTTGAGAAAATCGAGGCGCTGGAGAAGAAGAAGCCAGGGTCGTTGGACAAGGCCTTTGCCACCCATCCCCAGACGCCGGACCGCATCGAGGCTTCCCAGAAAGAGATTGCGACCATTCTTCCAGCCCGGCCGGAGTACACCGTCACCACGTCAGAATTTGATGAGGTCAAGGCTCGCTTAGCAGCCATAGAGAATCGCCGCAAGATGGTGGACCACAAGGACGCCAGCAAGCCCAGCCTGCGCCGTGCCTCCAGTAGCGACAAGAACGGCACCGACGACAAGACCAGCGACGACGACCGGCCCACACTCAAACGGCGCGACGACAGCAGCAACTAAACCTGTTTCTTTAGGGTGCAAAAGAAAAAGCCGCGATTTGCGTTGCGGTTTTTCGTTGCCTTCAAGATCAGTGCTGTCAAAATCAATTACGCAGCGTGCTTCGTGGCCAGCGATTGGACGTACTGACGTTGATCTGCCGGAGTGCCAATGACCTTCATGTCCTGCCAGTCGTAGGGCAACTCCTTGCCACAATCGAGGCACACGACGTAGGTCCCGGTGAGGGAAGCGGCCGAGTTGCGGCGCGATCCGGAACGAGTGCTATGCGGAAAACTATAATTTCCGTGCGTGCAGCCAAACAAAACGTCCAACAATTTGTCGACCATTCCCTACCTCCCACCGGCCCTGAAGCTTCAGCCTTTTGCCTGCTTAGTTAGATTCAGTTTTTCCACAAAGGGTTCCGACCCCCAATCACAAGAAACCCAAAAGTAAAGGTGAAGTTTCTACCGCCCGTGAAAGGGGTTACGCAGCAAGGGATTGCACCTGCGTTAGTGGTTATGCAGAAGTTTGCGCACCGGCAAGCATTTTCACTTCAGGAGGGGAAGTGCGGGCTCAGACTCTTTCCGGCCCAGCTTTCTTCTTGGCGTGGCATTTGGAAACGATGGCGGAGCGGAGTCGAGTGCGCAGATCCTCTGGCAATTGGTAAAGCTGGGAATCGCGGTAGATTTCGATGGTCTTCTTAGTGGTATCGCAGACTACGTAGCAGTTGTGGCACCAAGCCAGATGGTCTTCCAGTTCAGCCTTTGTACGGGCGTCAATGACTCCATCCAGGTAGTCAGTCAGTTCCTGCAAAAATTCAGCGCACTTCACTGGTTCCCATCTCCGCCCGCGTTTTTCTGCTTCCCATTGCCGCCCTCGCGCCTCTGAAAGAAGCGGCTGAGCCGTTCCCGCAACTGCAACCGCGCGCGCAGCAATCTTGACTTCACCGCGGGAATGCTGAGTTCCAGCGCCTCGGCAGTCTCCTCGGTCGAAAGACCTTCCACATCGCGCAAAACAAAAACCGTGCGAAAACTCGCCGGCAAGCCCTGAATGGTGCGGGTCAAAATATCCCGCAGTTCCGCCTGATTGTACTGCTGCTCAGGATTAGGGCTCCAGTCCGCGACCTCGCGGGGCAGCGAGTCTTCTTCCGTCTTAACTTCTTCATCCAGCGAAACCATGCGTTCCGGCCGCCGGCGCCGCAACTTCATCAGCGCTTCGTTGACCGCGATCCGCACCAGCCAGGTATAAAACTTCGACTGCCCCTGGAACTGTTTCAGGTTTCCGTAGGCCTTCAGGAACGCGTCCTGCACCACGTCTTCCGCATCTTCGCGGTTCTGCGTGATGTGTTGGGCGATGCGGAACACGTTCCGGTCGTAACGCTTGACCAGTTCCTCAAAGGCCCCGACGTCGCCGCCCTTGGCCGCCTGCACCAGTGACATTTCGTCACTGACGGGTTCACTCACTTTGGGTTGGATGGTACTCATTCTTCGTCCGATGCAACTATTTTCGCGCTTGGGCCTAATCGGGAAACTGCTATTTTACTTGGGAATCGGCTCCTGCGCGTAACTGTTTTGACGTTTCTTGGCGGCCTTGGGTTTACACCGAGTCCGGTTTTCTTTCCAACCATTGCTTAGAACATTACTTCCGTCACCCGAAACCTCAGTCAACTCGCCCTATAATCAGGACTTTGCGGCACAATAGTTGAGAAAGCCGTGCGCACTCCCCCAAGCGGTCAGGCAAAAATGGCAGAGAACACCCCAGTCGAAATCGTCGAGCGAGCTATTGCCCAGGCGCTGGAAAGCCAACTTCCGCAGCTTCGCCAGAAACTGGTCCAGCAAGTGCTGGAAGACTTGCGTCCCCACCTCGAAGGCGAGGCTGGCAGCGGCGCTGGCGAGCTGTTGAGGGCCATGTCCGCCATCCACGCCGGTTCCACGCAGAAAGAAATTCTGCGGGCCCTGCTGGAAGCCACCTCAGACTATTGCGGACGTGCCGCACTTTTCGTGGTCAAACAGGGTTCGGCGACCGGCTGGCAAGGCCACGCGTTTGCCACAGAAGGCATCAAAGATTTCGCGCTGGATGTAAGCAGCTCCGCGCCCGCCAAGGTTCTGGGCGACCGCACCACGGTGAAAGCCGCCGTTTCCGAGATGGATCCCAAATTCATCTCACAATTCGGGGCGCCGGTCGAAGACCAGGTTTTGCTTTTGCCGTTGCATTTGAAAGATAAAGTTGCTGCCGTGGTCTATGCCGACGCCGGCACCGACTCCGGCGGCAAACTGGATGCCTCCGCGCTCGAACTGCTGGTAGCCGCTGCCAGCGCCTGGCTGGAGGTGGCGTCGCTACGTAAGCAAGCCGCGAAAGAGGCCACCAGCGAAGCCGCGGGCAGCCAAAAGGTCGAAAGCCCTGCCCCTGCCGCTGCGGCAAGTTTTTCCGATCCCTTTGCCGCTCACGCCCCAAAACATGCTGAAGCTGCTCACGAAGAAGTCGAGGAGGCAGTCGCCGCGGTAGCAGTTGCCGCCGCACCCGCAGCCATGGCAGCTGCGGCCGCCGCGGCTCCAGCACCGGACGCCTTTGCCCAAATGTCGGTGGCAGACGCCGACGTTCATCGCAAAGCCCAACGCTTCGCACGCTTGCTCATGGACGAGGTCAAACTCTACAACCAGGCCAAAGTCGCGGAGGGCCGCAAGCACAAGGATTTGTACGACCGCTTAAAAGAAGACATCGACAAGAGCCGCAACACTTACACCAAGCGCTACGGCAGCAGCGCGGCCGCCAGCGCCGATTACTTTAATCAGGAACTGATCCGCAGCCTGGCTGAAGATGACGTTACGCTCTTGGGTCCAAACTTCCACCGCTGATCGAAAATAGAAGATAATTAGAAAAGTGGTTGGTCATCGGGGACAAGTAGTTGCCATTCTCGCTTGGTCGCTGTGGTGTGGCCCGGCGGGGTTCACTCCTCTTGCCGTTTCTCAATCCACCACTCAGACTTCACAGACCTCTCCGAAGAAGAAAAACACCACGCCCACTGCAGCCCGCAAGAAGCCCAAACGCGCCTCGCCACGCCTGCGCCGCATGCGGCAGGCATTCGTAGCCTCCGCGACTCTCCGGCCCATGGCGCGGCAACTTCTGCAGGATCGCACTCCTGCCGCATATGCCGGCGTCCAAGCTTTTGCAGCGCACCACGCGAAGCAGGACGCCGGGGCGCTGGCCTCGCTGGTTATTGGATATGCCCACATCCTCGATCATGACTACGCCAAAGCCATCGACCCCTTGAATCGCGCGAAGCCGCAGGCAGGCGATCTGGGAGACTACGTGAACTTCTACCTGGGCGGCGCCTACCAGCAGACGGGTCGTTTCGCCGAAGCGATTGTGACTTTCAGCGTTTTCGATAAGACCTATCCCGAGTCGCTGCTGATTCGCGATGCTCACGTGGTCTACGCCAATGTGCTGGTGGCCGATGGCCGGGCCTCGGAGGCCGTTGCGCTGCTCGAGGGGGACCGTCAACCTATCCGGGCCGACCTCGAACTCGCCCTTGGCCGCGCCTATGAGGCCGCCGGCCAGCCGGCCAAAGCTTTGACTATTTTTCGCAATATTTTCTACACCATGCCTACCAGTTGGGAGGCGAGCCAGGTTCAAGGGGATCTGACGAAACTGGCTGCCCTCGCTCAGATTCCGCAGGTGGGAGCAGAGGCCACCCGCACTCGCGCCGATCTTCTGATGAAAGGAAAACAATTCAGCGAGGCGGCGAACGAATATCGCGCTCTGGCGGCCGCAGCCCTGCCCCCTGACCGCCCTGCCATAGAAATCACGCTGGCAGAAGCACTACGCCGCGCCGGGCAAAGCCGCGAAGCCCGCAAGATTCTGGAACAGTTGCCCACCTCACCGCCGGAGCTCAACGCCCAGCGCATCTTCAATCTGGGAGAGATTGCCCGCGGCACCAACGACGACGACAGCTTCCTGCGCATCGTGGACCAGTTGCGCCAAATTGCTCCCACCAGTTCGTGGTTGGAGCAGGCGCTGTTCTCAGCAGGCAACATCTATTTGCTGCGCCGTGACTACGATCGCGCCATCGATTCCTTCCGTGAATTGCAGCAGCGTTTTCCCAACGGCAGCCGCGCTTCCTATGCTCACTGGAAAGCAGCCTGGCTGAACCTGCGGCAAGGACGCGTGGCGGACGCGAAGACTGGCTTCGATAACCAGATTGCCCTTTATCCCTCGTCACCCGAGGTCCCCGCTGCACTCTATTGGCGCGCTCGCCTCGCGGAGGAGGATAACGATGGGTCGCTGGCCCGCGCCTTTTACTTGAAACTCTCGCAGCGCTATCGCAATTACTACTACGGCGACTTGGCGCGCCAGAGGCTGGCCAAGCTGACCACTACAGACCCTCCGGCGCACTACGCTTTGCTCGACCGCGTGCCGTCCATCAATCTCTCAGAGAAGCTCACCAGCGACGAAGTGCCGAGCGACAATCTGCGGGTACAGAAAGCGGAATTGCTGGCCAACGGCGGGTTGCTCGACTTAGCGGTTCGCGAGCTGCGCGCCGCCGCGGACCAGGGAAAAGGGAACTGGCTGGCCGTCGAGATCGCTCGTCTCTACCAAGATGCCGGACGCTACGACGCCGCCATCGAAACCCTGAAGCATGCGGCGCCCAACTACTTCGCTCTCGACCTGCCCAGCCTGCCGCGGCCTTACTGGGAAGGGCTTTTTCCCAGGCCGTATTGGAGCGATCTGAAAAGATACTGCTCCAGCAATGCCCTTGATCCCTATCTGGTGGCTTCGCTGATTCGCCAGGAGTCCGCCTTCAATCCCAATGCGGTCTCGCACGCCAACGCCGTGGGGCTTATGCAACTCCTGCCCAAGGTTGGCAAGAGTGTGGCGAAACAGGAGAAGTTGCGAAAATTCAATCCCCAGCAGCTCTTCACTCCGGCCATCAATATGCAATTGGGGACGCGCTACTTCCGCATCATGGTCGACAAATTCGACAGCTTTGAATATGCCTTGGCCGCTTACAACGCCGGATCAGACCGGGTGCAGGACTGGATGGGGCAAGGCAAGTATCGCGACCCGCAGGAGTTCGTGGAGTCGATTCCATTCACCGAGACCCGCGAGTACGTGCAAAACATCATGCGGAATGCGAATGTTTATCGGCAACTGTATGGGACGCCGTAAGGCTACGCAGTCCCCTGTGAGTCTCTGTGCCCCCTGTGGTAAAGGGTTAAGCGGATTTTTCGTGCGCTGGAGTCTTGGCGAACAGGATCTCAATCACCAGCAATCCCGCGCCACAAACGATCGCACTGTCGGCGACGTTGAAAGCTGGCCACTGATACTGCCCGACATAAAAAAGCAGAAAATCCACCACCCGGCCGTTGAGCAACCGGTCCCACAAGTTTCCGACCGCCCCGCCAAGAATCAGCGCCAGGCCGATGCCGGTGCTCGTCATGGCGTGACTGTTTCGCCATAGCAGAGCCAAGACCACGATGAGTGCAACAATCGAGAACAACACCAGCATAGCAATCTTCCACTGCGCCGGAGAATCGGCGAACAAGCCGAACGCCGCCCCGCGGTTCTCCACATGGGTCAGGCGAAAAAAGCCGGGGACGACCTGGATGCTCTCGTGCAGAGAAATGTCTTTCGCCACCATCAACTTCGTCAGTCGATCCAGACACACTACCAGCAGCGCAATCACGAAGTGAAACCGGCGCATGACATGAGGTGCGCTCATGGGCAAATCTTGAAACTCCTTGCTATCTCTGCGATGTTCCCCGCAAACTCTGCGTGAAAGCTCTTCTCTCTTAGATTACCCCACTGTCGCGGCGGCTTCGATCTCTTTCAACACCGCACTGCAACGCTCACACACCGTGGGATACACCGGATCCTCGCCGACCCGCGTCGAATAATTCCAACAGCGGTCGCACTTCCGGCCCGCTGCTTTTTCCACCTGCACCGCGACATTGCCCGCCCCGTTTTCGGATGCTGCGTTCTCCAGCGTGACCGCCGATACAATGAACAAGTAACGCAGTTGTCCCCGGTGCCGTTCCAGCACCGAATACACCGGTTCGGCGGCTGCAATGCTGACCTGCGCCTCCAGACTCTTGCCGATCAGCTTGCTGTTCCGCGCGGTTTCCAGCGCTTTCAGCACCTGGTCCCGAACCAGTAGAAGCGTGCTCCAGTCCTCGAGTTGCTTCGCATCATCGCCTACCTCAGCGCTTCCAAGCACATCCCCGCGGTCAGGGAATTGCGCGGCATGCACTGTCTGCGTCCGCTTTCCCGGCAAATATCCCCATACTTCCTCACAGGTGAAGCTCATGACCGGCGCCAGCAGTCGGACCAACGCCTCTCCCATTCGCCAGATCGCGGTCTGTGCCGCCCGCCGCCCCGGCGAATTGGGGGCATAGGTGTACAACCGGTCCTTGATCACATCGAAGTAAAACGCACTCAGGTCCACAGTGCAGAAATTCAGCACTCGCTGGTAGACCTTGTGAAACACAAACTCGCCGTAAGCGCGCCGTACATCGGCGGTCAACGCCGCCGTCTGCCGCAGCATGTATTGGTCGAGCCCCTCCAGCTTTGCGAACGGCAACGCATCCTTCGCCGGATCGAAGTCGTACAGGTTGCCCAGAACATATCGGAACAGATTGTTGCGGATGGTGCGATAGTTCTCCGCGATACGCTGCATCAACTGTTCCGATCCCACCACATCCTCGCGGAAATCCACCGACGCCACCCACAACCGCACAATCTCTCCGCCTAAGCGTCCCGCGATGTCTACCGGATCGACGTCGTTTCCCCGCGACTTCGACATCGCCTGCCCATTTTCGTCCAGGGTCCAGCCGACCGTCGCCACGTTCTTGTAGGGAGCATGATTCTGCGTCCCCACTACGCACAGCAGGGATGAGTGAAACCAGCCGCGATGTTGATCTCCGCCTTCGAGATACAAATCTGCTGCCGGCGGATACTGCGGCTCGGCCGAGCGCAACGCCAGATAGCTGCATCCCGACTCGAACCACACGTCGAGAATGTCCATCTCCTTCTTGAATGCAACTCCGCCGCATTTCTGGCACTTCGTACCTGCCGGCGCGAGTCCGTCGGCCTCCGAGGTGTACCAAGCGTCAGCGCCAGCCCGCGCAAAAAGGTCGACAATTTTCCGGCTGGTGGCAGCATCGGTGAGTGGCTTGCCGCAACCGGCACATAGAAACACGGCAATCGGCACGCCCCAAATTCGTTGCCGCGAAATGCACCAGTCCGGCCGGGTCGCGATCATATTTGAGATGCGTTCCTCGCCCCACGCTGGATCCCACTTCACTTTCTTGATCTCTTCTAACGCGCGGCTCCGCAGGGTCCCACCCTCCATGGGAGTTTCCATGGAGATAAACCACTGCTCCGTCGCGCGAAAGATAATGGGATTGTGGCAGCGCCAGCAATGGGGATACGAGTGCTCGATTCTGTCCTCGTGCATGAGCGCGCCGCGCTCCTTCAGTAGGTCGATAATCGGTGCATTCGCCGCGAAAACCTTCAGGCCGTCGTATGCCGGCAGACCGTTGTGGATGATTCCCGCCTCGTCCACGTTGCTCGTAAGCTCAAGCTTGTACGTCACTCCAGTGTTGAAGTCGTCGGCACCGTGTGAGGGTGCGGTGTGGACCACGCCTGTCCCAGTGTCCATGGTCACGTAATGCGCCAGCACGCCCAGAATGTTCCGGTCCAGGAACGGGTGTGCAAAGTTCTTGCGCTCGAGTCGTTCTCCTGGGAAACGAGCTACTTCGCAAGGTGCCTCCAGCCCCGCGTGCTTCAAAAATTCTCCGGCTAGCTTCGCGGCGACAATGTACACTTCGCCCCCGGCTTCGAGCGCCACATACTCCTCATGCGGATGAAACGCCACCGCCATCGACGCCGGCAATGTCCACGGAGTCGTAGTCCAGATTACCGTGAAAACTTTCTTGCCCTTGAGCGCGGCATCGACCGTGGCCGGATCATCCTTCAGTGCATACTTCACCCAGATCGCGGGGCTGGTGTGGTTCTCATATTCGACTTCCGCCTCGGCCAGCGCCGTCTCATCGTGAATGCACCAGTACACCGAACGCAGGCCCTTGTAGATGAATCCTTTTTCGAGAAACGCATAGAACGTAGCCAGTACCACCGACTCGTACTGCGGAGTCATGGTGGAATAGGGCCGCTCCCAGCGTCCGAACACGCCGATTCGCTTGAACTGTGAGGTTTGCAGATCGAGAAATTTCTGCGCGTACTTGCGGCATTCCAACCGCACCTCGGTCGCTTTCATCTGCAACTTCTTGCCGCCCAGAGCCTGGTCCACTTTGATTTCAATCGGCAGGCCGTGGCAATCAAAGCCGGGTACATACGGAGAATCAAACCCCGCCATGCTTTTCGATTTGACGATGAAATCCTTCAAGCATTTGTTCAGCGCGGTCCCCAAGTGTATCGGCCCGCTGGTATAGGGCGGCCCATCGTGCATCACGTAGATTGGCGCCCCAGCTCGAGCCTCGCGAATCCGTTGGTAGATGCCCATTTCCTCCCAGCGAGCGAGCATTTTGGGCTCGTTCTGGGGCAAATTGGCTTTCATGGGAAAGTCAGTTTTGGGCAGATTGATCGTGGACTTCAGCTCGAGCGGCACTCGGTGTGATTCTCCCAAATGATTGATTTTTTTCATTATAGGGAGCATGGAGACGAACGTCCATTGACTCCCAAGAGTAACCGCGATGAAGTTGGAATCTGATGGGGAAAGGCCAGGAATCCGTGTACAATTTTAGGTAAGAGTGACGTTTCCCGAATCCAGGCATCTAAATGGGAGTTGGCGTGCAACTTAGCACGCATTACGGTCATCAAGTTTAGGAGGGGTGGGGCTCATCCAGACCCGAACCTCGGGTCAACTATGGCAACGCTCGACCAGACGCAACCGGAACCAGAATTGAATCTGCTGTTGTCCAAGTCCTCGCTGGAGCAGCCGCTGTGGAAATCCCTGTTTCAAAATCTTGACGATTACTTCTTTCCCAAGAAACAGGCGCCGCTGGTCCTGACTTCCAAACCCATTCCGGTCAAGGATATTTGGGGCTTTTACGACTACAAGAAGAACGGCGCGGCGTTTTCTACCGCGGTGCACGTGGTTGCCATCGCGTTGATTATCGGAGGCACGCTGCTGGGTCGCCGCGTCGTACAGCAGATCGCCAAGCCGCAGGCTACGGTAACGCTGCTCGCGCCGGATGACATTCCGCCCTTGCCGCCTTCAAAAACGGCTGCCGGTGGCGGCGGTGGTGGCGGCGATCGCGACATTCTGCAAGCTTCCAAGGGCAAACTCCCCAAGTTTTCCATGCAACAAATCGTGCCCCCCATGGTGGTGGTGCGCAATGAGAATCCAAAATTAACCGCTGAACCCACGGTCGTGGTTCCCCCCCAGATTCACCTGGCGATGAACACCCTGCCCAACCTCGGTGATCCCATGGCGCTGCCTGGCCCGCCGTCCAACGGTACCGGGTCTGGCGGTGGCATTGGTTCAGGAAGCGGCGGCGGCGTCGGCTCGGGCAGAGGCCCGGGAGTAGGGCCCGGCGAGGGGGGCGGTATTGGCGGCGGTGTGTTCCACGTAGGTGGTGGAGTTTCAGCCCCAAAACCGGTCTATTCGCCAGATCCGGAATACTCGGAAGAAGCCCGTAAAGCCAAATACCAGGGTGTGTGCGTGCTGTGGCTGGTGGTCGGTCCCGATGGGCGTCCCCGCGACATCAAAGTTACCCGCACACTAGGTTTGGGGCTGGATGAAAAGGCGATCGAAGCCGTCAAAACCTGGAAATTCGAGCCCGCCATGAAGGACGGAAAGCCAGTATCCGTTGAAATTAGCGTGCAAGTAGATTTCCACCTGTACTGAAGGCGTGCGCTAGGTCTTCTCCGCGGCCTCTGAGGTTTTTCTCTGCGAACTCTGCGATAAAGCTTTTCTCCGGAACTAAACCCCTGCTCACCCCGTACGACCTCTCAGGTGAGGTGTCTATGCGACCTGCGGCTCTTCTTCTGCTCTTGCTGATCGTGCCAGGTATGCTCCACGGCGAGGACCGGCGTCCCGAAGCCACGGTGCAAAAGAAATTCGTCTCCGGCGGTACCATTCGGCTGCATCTGGAAGCGGGCGGCTACACCATCAGCCCCTCCGATTCCGAAAACATTTCGGTCACCTGCCACGCCAACTCGGAGTCCCGACTCCGGCAGGTCAAAGTGGACATTGAGCCAAACACTTCGAGCGCTGAGGTCTACGTCTCCAACACTCCCAACAACAAGTTCGAAGCCACCATCGAAGTCCCTCGTCATTCCAATCTTTGGGTACGACTCACAGCCGGCGAGTTGGATGTGGAAGCCGTGGAAGGCGACAAAAACCTGGAACTCAGGGCTGGCGAACTTCAGGTGGAAATTCCTCACCCCGAGGAGTACGGGCATCGCGACGCCTCGGTCATCATGGGCAGTCTTGAATCCACTGCCTTCGACGTGTCCAAGGGAGGCATGTTTCGCTCCTTCGAGCAGCAGGGCCCGGGCAAGTATCGTCTGCACGCCCACGTGCTCACCGGCGATATCGATCTGCGAGGCACTAACTATAACTAAAAGAGCCGCCACCGGTCTCCACGGATTTCCACCGGCCAAGAACACCCGAGATCTATCCGTGCGAATCCGTGGAAATCAGCGGCGTTCTTGGTTCCTTGCTCAGCAACCCATAGCGCAGCAACACACGCTTCCTGAATCCCATCCGTTCGTACAATTCCACCGCCCGCGCATTCTCTTCCCGGACGTGCAGAAACGCCCGCTCCCCTCGCCCCTGAATTCGCGACAACAAGAGCGCGAGCAGTCTCCGCGCGTAGCCTCGTCCCAGATGCTCCGGATGTGTGCAGACCGCGCTGATCTCGGTGAAGCCGGGTAGACGCAGTCGCTCACCCGCCATCGCCACCAGCACTCCGTCCTTGCGAATGCCGAAATAGTCTCCCATCTCCCGAGTACGGATTGCGAACGGACCCGGCTTGGTCAGTTTGGTCAACGCCAGCATTTCCGGAACGTCGGGCTCACCAAGCTGATGGAACACGTGCAGCTCAGTCCCTGACGGCGCCTGGGAATTCCCGTTGTCGTGCAGCATCTGCAACAACGGAACGGAAGCAACGATCTTCCAGTTCAAGGGTGGCTGCGGATCGGCTTCCAGAAACAGTCCGACGCGTTCGCCCATTTCGAGCAGGGTTGAAAGGGAATCGTAAGCTTCGTCGCTAGGTTCGGAAAAACCTCCGAGCAGACTAACCTCCTTGAAAAACTTTCGCGCCGAACCACGACTCGCACCCAGATGTGCCTGCGAGGTGTTCAACGCGTTCCAGATGACATTGTCGAGAGGATGCATGGGGGCTGATCCTCAGAATAGTTTGGAGAGCGAGCCTTCGTCTATCCGGGTCTTGCGGGCGAACTTGGCAGGGGTGGGCTATTCCTTTAGATCGACGTGCTGCACATCCTCAACCGGATGGCCGAGGAACTTCGGTCCCAGGCGGCGGAACTTCTCTATCGAATCGGTGGCGAAAAACGTCACTCGTGGCAGCTTGCGGCGCTCCGCCTCCGAGGGATCGGGCAGCGGCGTGCGGCGCACCAGGCTCCCGACCGCGTCGGCAGTAGCGTCCGCCGAGTCGACAATCTTGACATGCGCCGGCGCGACTCGGTGCAGCACCGGCTTGATCAGCGGATAATGCGTGCAGCCCAGCAGAAGCACGTCGGCGTCCTGAAATCCCTCGGCGAAGGCTTCCTTCAAATAAATTCTTGCCACTTCCTCGGTGACTCGGTGTTCGCTCCAGCCTTCCTCCACTAAGGGTACGAACAGCGGGCAGGCCTTCTCATGCGCCCGCACACCGCGCGCTTGCAATGCCTTCTGGTATGCATGGCTGCTGACCGTGGCTTCGGTGCCGATGACCACAACTTTCTTTTTCGTACTGCCGGCGGCGGCGCGTTCGGCTCCCGGTTCCACCACACCCACGACCGGAACCTTGGCCGCTGCGCTGATCTGGTCCAGTGCCAGGGCCGTGGCCGTGTTACAGGCAATCACCAGCAGCTGTGCCTGCTTTTGTTCCAAAAAATGCGCCGCGCCTACGGCATATTTGGCAACCGTCTCGACCGACTTGGACCCGTAGGGCAAACGCGCCGTGTCCCCGAAATACACGTAGTCAGCATGAGGACTGAGTTTGAGCAGAGCTTTAAGGACGGTCAAGCCGCCAAAGCCGGAGTCGAAAACGCCGATGCAGAGTCTGCGCGCGATCATGAAAGCCGATGCTTCATCATAGCCAAGATCAGGCGACCGCGTCCTCCGACCTATACCTTGGTGCGAATTCGAGTCTACCAACGCGGAACGGGATTGCTTTTTGTCCATTTTCGCGAACTGGTGCGTCCTGCTCTCATGTGAAACGAACCCCGTTGACTAAGCACGGTCTGCAACATACCATGGCAGTCCTAGCGCGACCCACTGATGATCGGCCAAACCATCTCGCACTACCGCGTTGTTCAGAAGCTGGGTGGCGGCGGCATGGGTGTGGTTTATAAGGCCGAAGACACCGAACTCGGCCGTTTCGTAGCCCTCAAGTTCCTGCCCGATGACGTTGCTCAGGATGCTCAATCGCTCGAGCGTTTCCGCCGAGAGGCGCGCGCGGCTTCCGCCCTGAACCACCCCAACATTTGCACCATCTATGAAATCTCCCAGCACGAGGGGCGGCTGTTCATTGCAATGGAGTATCTCGAAGGCAACACGCTGAAACACCTGATCGCGGGTCGGCCAGTGAACTTCGAGCAGATCCTGGAAATCGGCACCGAGGTTGCCGACGCGCTGGACGCTGCCCATACCAAGAACATCGTCCACCGCGACGTAAAGCCCGCCAACATATTTATCACCGAACGCGGCCACGCCAAGGTCCTCGATTTCGGCCTGGCAAAGGTGACGCACGGTCCAGCTCCTGCCAGCGAATCCGAAGCCACGATGACACGGGACCAGCCCGAACACCTGACCAGCCCAGGCGCTGCAGTCGGCACCGTCGCGTACATGTCTCCCGAGCAGATTCGGGGCAAAGATGTGGACGCGCGCACTGATCTGTTCTCCTTTGGCGTCGTGCTCTACGAGATGGCCACTGGAAGGCTGCCGTTCCGTGGAGACACTTCAGGAACTACCTTTGACGCCATCCTGAACCGGGCGCCAACTCCCGCAGTTCGTTTGAATCCCGATATTTCCGACGGCCTGGAACGCATCATCAACAAGGCTCTGGAGAAGGACCGCGACATCCGCTACCAGCACGCTTCGGAACTGCGTGCCGACCTCAAGCGGCTCAGGCGCGACACCGAATCCGGTAGCAAAGCGACGTTTGCGGCGGAGCCAGAGCCACGAAAGCATGGTTCGCTCTTATGGGTTGCTCTCGGTGTCGTCGTGATCGCGCTCGCGGCCAGTGTCGCCTTTATGCTGCGGCGCTCAGGCCCGCCCCCGGCCCAGAACTCGTCGCAGTGGGTCCAGTTGACCAACTTCACCGATGCGGTTTTTATGCCAGCTCTGTCATCGGACGGCCGCATGTTGGCGTTTCTACGCGGGTCGGAGAGGTTCGGCCCCGGGCAACTTTATGTGAAGCTCCTCCCCAACGGCGATCCCGTGCAACTTACCCACGATGAAACTACCAAGTGGGGCACTGCGTTTTCACCCGACGGTTCGCGTATCGCCTATGGGACAAGCGGCAATGATTGGCAGACCTGGGTTGTGCCCGTTCTTGGCGGCCAACCTCAGCTTCTGCTCACCAACGCCAGCGGACTCACCTGGATTGATGCCCAGCACATAATGTTCAGCGAGATCAAGAGTGGCTGGCACTTTGCGGTCGTCACGGCCACTGAGAGCCGGTCCGGAGAACGCGATGTGTACCTCCCGCCGCGCGAAACCGGCATGGCTCACTATTCTCACCTCTCCCCCGATGGCAACTGGGTCCTGGTCATCGAGATGGACAACGACCACTGGCTGCCTTGCCGCCTGGTGCCCTTTTCTGGGGGCGCCGGGAAGTCGATTGGCCCGCAGAACGGAGGCTGTGTCGCAGCCGCGTGGTCACCCGATGGCAAGTGGATGTACTTCACCTCCGACGCCGGAGGCCACGGCTCCCACATCTGGCGACAGGCCTTTCCCGACGGTGTACCCCAGCAGATTACGACCGGTCCCACCGAAGAAGATGGGATCGCGATGGCTCCCGACGGCCGCTCGTTCATTTCGTCCGTGGGCAGCGACGAACGTACTGCCTGGGTCCACGACCAGCAGGGTGACCGGCAGATTTCCTCGGAAGGCTATGCCTATTATTTTGATGTGTCGCCGGACGGCAACAATCTGTTTTACCTGTCGGCCAGGAGTTCGTCCGATACCGAGCGTGGAGGCGAACTCTTCGCTTCCGATCTTCACTCGGGCCAGGTTTCGAAAGTTCTACCCGGGATCGCAATTCTCAGTTTTAGCCTGTCGCCGGATGGCAAGCGCGTAGTCTACGATTCGCGTGACGAGAACGGGAAGCGCAGACTCTGGTTGGCTTCGCTCGACCATCGCTTTGCTCCCCGCCAGATCGGCTCCGGACCCGGGGAGAGCTCGCCGCTGTATGCCCCTTCCGGAAGGCTTTACTTCCAGGCCTCCGAGGGCGATGTCGATTATCTGTACCGCATGCACGACGATGGTACCCAACGGGAGAAGATTTCACCCGACCCCATCATCTACCTCCGAGCCGTCTCTCCTGACGAGCGCTTCGTCGCAGTTCGCCACGCCACTAACGAAGAAGACAGTCCCACGGCGGTCGAGATTCTCCCTCTCGCCGGCGGATCTGCCGTTCGTATTTGCGCTGGCTGGTGTGGCGTTGACTGGACCCGGGATGGTAGGAACCTGTATTTCTCACGGCCTACCATGAAGGGCAGTTCGCAGCGGCGCACCTACGTCATCCCTCTGAATCATGGCAACCTTCCGGCTTTTCCCGCCAAGGGAGTACGGTCCGACAAAGACCTGCCGAATCTCAACGCGCTCCAGTTTGTGGAGGAATACATCTATCCCGGCCCCGATTCATCCATCTACAGCTTCGGTAAACACAACTCCCATTGGAACCTCTACCGCATACCAGTGCCGTGAACTGCGCTAGATCTGTAATGTTAAGATTCAAGAATTGTTAGCAGGTTTAAGAGAGAGTCAGACTGAAGCTAAACTATACTTCTCATTTTCTCGGTCGCAGGAATCGCGCTCGCCACTTTCCCGCAGCACGCCCCTTCCGGAATCGGCGCACCATGCGGGCAGGTCCGCGGATGTCCCAGGAAAGCACAAATTTTGTCGGTTGCCTCCGGCGATAGGATGTGCTCAAACTTGCAGGCTTGCTGCTCGATTTCGGTCTCGCTGTCCATGGCTAGGCTGTCGGTGAACAGCCGCTCGGCCAGGCGGTGGCGGCGAATAATGTCGGCTGCGCGCTGCTGGCCTCTGGGGGTCAACTCGACAATCATGCTGCCATCGCCCACTGAGAAACCTGCCGGTTTCAGGGCATCGTGGCAAGGATTCACAAAAGGCTTGTGATCGTGCGCCAGCGGCGGATGCGGCCTGGCGGAAACCAACCCCAGCTCAATCATCTTCTCCACGGCGATGCTGACCGGCAGTGCTCCGTGCACTTCCATGCGGCCGACTTCCGCGATCTCGCCGTGCTCTCCCACTACCCATAGTTCCTCCAACACTTCGTCGAACTGCTCCTCGTCGGCCATGGAAAAAACTTCCTGAGCGGCGATCTTGCCGTGATGCAATTCGATCCTCCGGTCAGCCAACCGCGCCACCACGGGATCGTGCGTCACCATGACAATGGTTCGCCCCTGCTGGTGCAGTTCGCGCAACAAACGCAGCACGATCTCCTCGTTCACCGCGTCGAGGTTTCCCGTAGGCTCGTCGGCCAGCACGATTTTCGGGTCGTTGATCAAGGCCCGCGCGATGCATACTCTTTGCTGCTCGCCGCCGGAAAGCTGGGAAGGCAGGTGCAGGGCGCGCTCCCTCAGCCCCACGCGTTGCAGGGCCTCCAGCGCTTCCGGTTCATCCGTCATACTGTGGAAGTATTGCGCCAGCATTACGTTCTCCAGCGCCGTCAGATAGGGAATCAGATGAAATTGCTGAAATACAAAGCCGATTTTCTCCGCCCGCACCCGATTCAATTCCGCAGTGGAAAGACTGGCTACATTTTCGCCGTCAAGCCAGATTTCGCCCGAACTGGGGCGATCCAGGCAGCCAATCAGATTCACCAGGGTGGACTTGCCTGAACCTGACGGTCCCATGATGGCAATCCATTCCCCCGGTTCAACCTCCAAGCAAAAATCGTCCAACGCCCGGATGGCACCGCCGTCCCCGCCGGCATTGGCGGGATAAAAGCGGCTGACATGATTCAATCGAATCACTTCATTCTCCCCTCAAGATCGTAGCAGGTTGCACCCGCCGTAGCAGAGACATCGGCAAAAGGGCTGAAATCAGCGCGACCGCGATACTGCCAACCAGAACCTCCGGTAACACAGCGAAGCGCGGCGCCACCGGAGCGTGGAAGTTTACCCGGCCAATCCAGGCCGCGATTCCGACTCCGATACCAAAGCCAAGAACTGCCCCGACTGCTCCCAAAGCCGCAGCCTCGGTTACAAAGAACCCACCAATCAGCTTCTCGGACGCGCCCAGCGCCTTCATGATGGCGAAGTCGCGACGGCGATCGAACACCCAGCCGATCAGCGTCGAGAGCACGCACATGGCTGCCGTCAAAATAATCAACACTGCACAAACCAGCAGCGTGGCCCGCGTTTTTCCGAGCACCCGTGCTTCACCCTCCATGATCTGGCGAACCGGGCGGACATCGGCTCCAGGCAGCGAGAGCGCCAGTTTCTTGACGGTTGTACCGATCTCTTCTGGTGTTCCGGACGCCGCGACCTCGACGGTGGAAGGCTGCACTCCGGTCCAGTCTTCGAATGGTTTCAGCGAAAGATAAATGCGGCTGTCCTCAGAGGAACCGGTGCGGACTGTACCGGCCGGATTCAAGTGGACGATCCGCCCTTGAAAGCTCAGGTCGAAGGCTTGGCCTTGAGGAGCCACGAACGCGGCCGCTCGCACTCCAACCAAAGCATTCTGCGGGCCCCCAGGCCATGCGGTAACCGACCACCAGCGGTTCAGCTTGCGGACGCGCTCCAGATCAGTCCCGGAAACCACTACCGGCTGTCCATCCGCAGTTCGCGCCACCACGTACGCGAAGGGCACGGCCATACCGCGGTCGCCCAGCACAGACTCGATCTTCCGCAACGCATCGGCGGGAAGTACTTGGCCCTCCTTCGCCACCACCACCACGTTCGCGCCGTAGTTGCGAAACTCAGTGTGCAATTTTGCCTGCACATCCACGTAAAGATTCAGCATAGCTGTGGTTACAGCGGCTGCAACCACCATGGCCGACAACGCCGCAGCCGCCCTCCCGCGGCGCAACACAGCCGCACGCAGCAGCATGCGCAGGAACATGGAATGGCGCGGCGAATGGGCGCGACGAGTGAGTCTTTCCGACGTGACCCTCGACCTCACGCTTCACCTCGCAGCGCGAGCACCGGGTCGAACTTCATCGCTCGCCGAATGGCTAACGCGCTACCCGCAAAGGTCACCAATACGGCAATCGCAAGAATGATGGGAAACAGAACCAGGTCGATGGTGATTTGGGAATCAAAAATCGATCTCCCGATCACACGTGCCAGCATGGCTCCGCCGGCAAAGCCCACGCTGCCTCCCAGCACCGCCAGCAGTAGGGCTTCGGCAAAGAACACGGCCGCTACCGCAACGTTGCTCGCGCCCAATGCTTTCATCAATCCAACTTCTCCTCTCCGCTCGAAGATAGCGGTGGCCATGGCGGCTGAAACCGCCAAAGCGGCAGCCATCAGTGCTGCCAGCGTGATCAGCAGCATGAGCCCTTTGATCCGCGAGAGCACCGTGCCCTCGTTCTGCGCCACCTGCCGAATCTGCTCGGCGTGGGAATGCGGAATCACTTCTTGTAACTGGTAGGCAATCGACTGCACGTAGGGGGAACAGTACCAGCGATCAAACTCCGCTCCCGCCAGCGTTTTCGGATCGCGGCGCCCGAATGCATCCTCCGGCTTGGTCAGCGCGCTCACGTAGAAACGCCGCACTGCTCCGGGCCTCCCCAGGATGTTCTGCGCCACTGCCAACGGAGCGATGATTTGATCGTCTTCCACTCCACCGGTCGAGAGCACACCCGCTACACGATGCGCCTGACCTCCGACTTCTATGTCTTGTCCCGCTTTGCGCCCCAGCGTGGTTGCCAGCCTTTCTCCTAACAGCACATCGTGTGAGTCGTCCTCTGGCCATGCTCCAGTTACCTTCCACCAGGGGTAGATGGTGCGCACGCCGGTCTCGAAATCTTCCTTTCCGAAAGTTAGTTGCTTGGAGAAGTACGTGCCCACTAGAGTGACGTTCTTCGCCCCGCCGAGGTTCACCGCCACCGGCAGCACTGGGGCAAATCCTACGATGTTGTTGTGCCAGAACATGCCGCGAATCTTGGGCAGGTCGGCTTCGTTGAGATACGCTCCATCACTCGGAGGCTTCAGATCCACGCCCGCAATTTGAAGATCGAGGGTATCTTCCTGCGGCGTGACCACCAGGTTCGCCCCCAGGGCACGGAGCTCCCGGCTGACCTTATCGCCAATGTCGGTGGCTACGGCGATCATCGCAGTGGCTACACCCACGCCCAGAGTAATTGCGATACCTGCCAGTAGCTTGCGCCGTTTCTGCCGCCGAAACGATTCGTAGACCAGGCGCAAAAACATGAGTGGCTACTGGAACATCCGGCTGCGTGCCGCGATGTCCGCCTCCCGGACGATGACCGAGTCCGCTGTGACCTGAGCCTGCAAGGGAATGGGATTGCATCCGCCGGGCATGCCCACCGATTGCGGCAGGATGGGCCCGGCGCAGTTCTTGCAGATCACGCTGTTCTGCCGCTTGTAGAATCCCAGGGCGCCGCAGATTTCGCAGGCGTCGAGAACCGTGGCAATTTTTCCGTCCGGTTTCTGGTACAGCCAGAAGCGGACTTCCACTCCGTTTTCTTTGGCCTGATAACGGTGCAGGTCGCCGTCATAAAGCGGTTGCAGCGGGATCGCAACCTCCCCGTTCACGAACGTGACCTCGGTCGAGGGTGACAGCGCGCTGACACTCTTGGCATAAATGAATTCAGCCGTAACCAGCACAATGAACACAAATGAACTGGCGTACACCGAGACCATCCACAACCGTTCCCGCCGGGCGCTCCAGGTCGCTTTGCGCCGTGCCGCAGCCGAATCAGCCACCGGCGCCGGTTCGCGCCGCTTTACCTCGAACAGCACCATCAAAGCCGCCAAGGCGAGTATGGTCACGAAAAAGAAGAAATCGTTGCGCACGATCGGACCGATAATCGCCATCTCTTGCCGCGAAGAGGGAAGCACTCCGTTCTCGGAAAGTTCGTGCAGTCCGGCAATTGTCAGTTGCGCCGCCACAAAGAACAAAATCACGGTGGTGATCTTGAAAAACTTCTGCAGATTGATGCGGACACTGCCTTTTACAAACATCACGCCAAACAATACCGCCGCCATCACTCCCAGCAGGGTTCCCAGAAAACTCATCAGTTCGGTCGAGTTCAACGACACTGCCGACAGAATCAGTACGGTTTCAACGCCCTCCCGCAATACCATCAGGAACACAAAAATAAAAAGCCCAAACCAAGCGTTCTTTCCGGCCAGCAGACTCACCTTGCCTTCGATTTGGCCCTTAAGCTTGCGGCCAGTCTTCATCATGAAAACAATCATGGTGACCACGAAGAACGCCGCCGCCAGCATGATCCAGCCTTCAAAAACATCCTGGTTCCACTGCATGCGGGAGAGCAGAACGGCCACGCCAATGCTGCCCAGAAAAGCCGAAACCAGGGCGGCAAACACCGGCTTTTTCAGCTCCGGGCGGCCGATCTTGGCCAGGTAAGCCAGCGTAATCCCTACAATCAGAGCGGCTTCCACGCCCTCACGCAAAGTGACTATAAACGCCTGCAACATCGAGACGGTACCTCAATCAATATTGAAAATGAATTTCAATTTCACTTTTTATAGGATAGCCTTTCGCCAATAAGAGCGTCAACGCTGAAGGTCACACAGATTGGTGATGTAAATCACACGGAGACAAATAAGCACCACTGCCAGTGCTTGCGTCAGGAGCGGCAGCGACCGGTTAGAGCCGTTTCAACATCGCCTTTGCTTCTTCGAGGCGCGGGAACAGTCTTTCCTCTGCCTGAAACTCGCCGGAGTGAACGCACCGCCGGCTCCCCCGCAACTTCACCGGATGCTTCAAGTGCAGCATCTCGTGGTACACGATGTATTCCACTGCGTAACGAGGCACTCGAAAATCATCAAACACTCGACTCACCACAATGGCGTTATGCGCGGGGTCGTAGTGGCCCAGGCGATTGCGGGCGTGAACGCGGCTCCAAGTCATGCGCGGCCTCGCCAGCAGACTATGGAAGAAGCGAGTATTCAGCTCGTCAAAAATCGCCTCTAGGTCGTAGGCGCAGCCTTGAGCGCTATCAATGCGCTTGCGGCCTCTGATCTGGCGCAGCAGAGCTGCCTTGTCCCGAATACTGCGAGTGGAGACATAACGGCGGAAGCGGGTGGCATGCTCCCGTTCGATCGGCTTACGGTAGATCTTGGCGAGCAAGATATGAGCAATCGCTTGGAGCACATTGTCCGGCGCTCCCTCCAGCACATCGGAGAGACGCACGAACAATTTCCCCTCACGCATGCGGATATTGTTGTTGACGTTGGCGAAAGGGTAGAATTCCACCGCCAGATGCGGCATCGGCGCCCGCGGCCGCAGCGCCCGGTAGCTTTCTTCAAAGATCACCAGAAGCTTAGGATTCACGTTCAAGACAGATTAGCAGGCTTTCAAAACGATAGGGATTGTCATTCTAAGCAAGCGTTCTTTGCGGTTACGACTCTCACTTTCTCCGGTGCTTCGCTGCTTCCTCCTGTTTATCCAGCAACTCCCGATGGTCCTGAACGCCAGTTCCGACCGCTTCTATCGCGTTATCCAGCAGGAACCGATACTGCTCCGTCTCTTTGGATCCGAGATCCCGGGCACCCTTCAATCCCAGCAGCTTGGCCTGAAACTCATTGTCTGCCTCAATCACCGCCTTGAGCGGTCTACGCATATCCTCCTTTCGATCGATAAAGTTGTCGATGTTTTCATTCAATTCGTCATAGATGTCCACAAACTCCTGCAAGCGGTCATGGGTTTGCTGGCCCCGGTCGGTCGCTTTAGGGTCGTTCCGCATTTGTCCCAGTGACACTAGTCGCGTTCGGGCAAAGTGCATGTACAGCTTCAGCCGCGCGTAAGGATCCATGGCAGCATCACGCAATTGATCGATTTCTTCGGAAGTGAGCGGTTCGCGACGGCGCAACTGCGCTCCCGCCGTTCCCAGCCAGCAGCACAGCACCACCAATGTGATTGTGACACGCCCGGTTCTCATTTTCCCTTGCCGAACATCTTGGATAGCAGGTCGGTACGGAGGGCCTCCAGACGGTCCGAGGCTGCCTGCACCGGCGCTTGCTCATCGAAGCCCAGCGTTCGCTTGATGTCGCGCAGCTTGGCGGCCATCTTTCGCAGCGAGATCTCCGTGTTCTTGAGCTTGTTGGGAGCCAGGATCGCGGCATCGTGTGCTTTTTCCGAATACGTGACCACATCTTTGACCGCGGCTACGGCCTCCTCGTCCTTGCCGGCCACAAAGAGTTCGGTCACAGCTTTCAGTTGGCGTTCCGCAATCTCAATGTATAACCCCGGACGGTCTTCCGGCCTCGCCGCGTCCGCCCTGGCCGCAAGCTGTGGTACGGTCTCCTTCGCGGCTGCGCAGTTAAGAACCGCAGCCAGCACCACGACCGCAATGCTCAGCGAATGTCGCATAGCTCATTTTTTCGGCTCAATCGCAATCAGGCGGTGACGGGCCTGCCACTCCTGGTCGGGATACTGCCCATTGGCCACTTCCAGAAACTTGTGATAATTCTCGGCCGCTGGCTTGTAGGCGCGCAAGTGGTCGTAAGCGCTTGCCCGCAGAAAATAACCGATGGGAATTTCGGGAAGAAACTTGGCCCGTGCATCGGCGGCTTTTATCGCCAATTGATAATCCTTATTTTCAACCGCTGCCACCGCCAAATCTCCATAAGCCTCGCCCAAATCTGGCTTCAGCTTGACCGCGGCCAGGCATTCCTGCTCTGCCTCAGGAAACTTTCTTTGCTTGAGCAGCGCTACTCCCAAAACGTGATGCAAATCTGCCGGGTTGTCTGTCTTCCCCTTGAGCAGGGAACGATAGACCGCTTCCGCCTGATCGTATTTCTTCGCGCTCATGTAGAGATCTGCCAGCTCGCGCTGAATCTTGGGATTCATAGGGTCCAGTTTGCTTGCGGCCTGCGCACTGGCGACCGCCTCGTCGTTCTTTCCCATCTGAACCAGCACTTGGCTCAGCAGCAGCCGCGCCTGGGTGTCGTCCGGGTGCAGAGTGACGATCTTTTCCAAGACCTGCTGCGCGTCCAAAAAGCGATTGCCGCGAGTGTAGATATTCGCCAGGCCAATCAGCGTTTCACTGGATGCTGGGTCGATGGTAAGCGCTTGCTTGTACTCTTGTTCGGCATCGGCAAAGTGGTCTGCATTTACCAGCAGTGTCCCGGCCGCGAGGTGTGGTTCCGGATCCTTTGGCGTGAGTGCGGCCGCGCGCTGATAGGCAGCAATCGCCTCTTCCGGTTTACTTGTCTCCAGCACATGGGCAAGAGACAGCCACGCCCGCGCGCATCCTTCGTCCACATTCGCGGTAGGCTTGAGGGTGGTTGCCGCCCGCAGAAATCGTTCGGCGTCAGGTTGGCCAGCCTTTGCCAAGCTGATGCCCAAATTCAGATTCGATTCGAAGACATCCGGCTTGGCCGCCACCGACTTGCGATACGCGGCAGTCGAGTCCGTTGAGTTCCCTTGTGCGTTGTAAACAAATCCCAGATCGAACCACGCCTGATAGTTCTTGGGATCATCCGCCACCACTTTCTTCAGTAATGGCTCTGCCGCGGCGTAATCCTTCTTTTCGATATCACTCTCAGCCTGGATGAGTTCGGGAGGAAATGACGGATCCCCCTCCGCAATCTTGTGATGGCGCACGGTCTGTCCGGCAGCGCTCATACTGCCTGCGCCGAGCACCGCGAACAGCAGGGTGACACGTATTTGCCTATGGGTTCCCATTTCCCGTCGACCCGTTTCCATTCAACACTTTGGCAAGAAATTGTCCAGTATGCGACTGCGCCAATTGAGCGATGGTCTCGGGCGTTCCCGAACCCACCAGATATCCGCCGCGCTCGCCCCCCTCCGGGCCCAAATCAATCACCCAGTCCGCTGTCTTGATGACCTCAAGGTTGTGCTCGATGACCAGAATCGACCCCCCTGCCTCAATTAGACGGCGGAATGCCGCCAGTAGTTTGCTGATGTCATCGAAATGCAGCCCGGTGGTCGGTTCGTCAAAGATGTATAGCAACCGCCGTTTGCCGTCCGCCCGCGTCGCGGGCTGTAAGTGCGCCGCCAATTTCATGCGCTGTGCTTCGCCCCCGGACAAAGTGGTTGCCGACTGCCCCAGCCTCAGGTACCCCAGCCCAACTTCTTCCAGAACCCGCAGTTTTTGCACGATCTTGGGAGCATTGGCGAAGAAGTGCAGTGCCTCCTGCACCGTCAGCTTCAAGACTTCGTGGATGTTCTTGCCCCGATACCGTACCTCGAGCACCTGTGGTTTGTAGCGCATTCCCTTGCACTCTTCGCAAATCAGTTCCACGTCCGCCAAAAATTGCATCTCGATGGTCACCGTGCCATCGCCCTGGCAGGTTTCGCAACGCCCGCCGGGAATGTTGAAAGAAAAATGTCCCGACGAAAATCCCCGCTTGCGCGACTCCGGGAGGGACGCAAATAGATCACGGATGCCGTCGAACGCCTTGATGTAGGTCACCGGATTCGAGCGCGGCGTGCGTCCGATCGGAGACTGATCCACCAACACCACTTCATCGATGTACTCCGCGCCTTCCACCCGATTCCAGGCCGTGGCCACCGGGCCCGAGCCGTGGTTCGCTTGCTTGGCCTGCGAGAGAGCACGCGACAACACATCGTGCAGCAGGGTCGACTTCCCGGAGCCGGAGACGCCGGTAATCGCCACCAGCATTCTCAACGGCACGATCAGATCAATGTTCTTGAGATTATGCGCCCGCGCGCCGAAAATCTTGATCTGCTGGCTCCCAGGCTTGCGGCGGGTGCCCGGAATCTGGATCCGCAGATCGTTTGCCAGATAGCGGCCGGTCAGCGACGCCGGCGAACTCTTGATCTGTTGGTAATTTCCGGCGGCAATCACCTTGCCGCCATTTTCCCCAGCTCCCGGCCCTAGATCGAGGATGGTATCGGAAACCCGCATCACGTCGGGATCGTGTTCTACCACCAGAATCGTATTTCCCAGATCGCGCAGCCCGTGCAGGATTTTGATCAGCCTCTGGGTATCGCGGCTGTGCAGCCCGATCGAGGGTTCATCCAGCACATACAGTGTGCCCACCAGCCGCGAGCCCAACGAAGTCGCCAGCTGAATGCGCTGCGCTTCGCCGCCCGACAAAGTCGAGGAAAGCCGATCCAGCGTCAGATATTCCAGCCCGACCTCGTTGAGAAAGGTGAGCCGCTCCCGGATCTCTTGCAGCAGCCGGTCGGCAATTCCCGCCTCCTGCTCCGTCAACTGCACTGTGGCAAAGAATTCGACCGCCTCTTCCACCGTCATGCGGCATACGTCGCAAATATTCTTGTTGTGGATCTTGACCTGCTGCGCTTCCATCCGCAGCCGCGCGCCGTGACAAGCGGAGCACAACGAATACCCACGATACCGGCTCAGAAACACGCGCACATGCAGCTTATATTTCTTGCGTTCCAGGTGATTGAAGAAGCCGCGCACCCCCGGAAATCGCCCTTCACCTTCAATCACCAGGCGCTGCTGCTCAGGGTCTAACTCAACCCATGGAACATCCAGCGGAATCTCCATCTGTCGCGCGAAGCGCTTCAGGTCGGTGCCCAGAGGGCGGTACTTCGGCTTTGTCCAGGGCTCAATCGCGCCTTCGTTCAACGTCTTCGACTTGTCCGGAATCACCAGGTCGAGGTCGAAATCAATCGTGTTCCCGAAACCCTGGCAGCGCGGACAGGCGCCGTACGGATTATTAAACGAAAACAGCCGAGGCTCCGGTTCCTCGTAACGAATATTGCAAACCTTGCACTCAAAACGCTGCGAAAAGCGCAGACGTTGTACGCTTTGCTCAGCGCGCGGCGAAGTCTCAAAGATGACCTCGCCCGATTCGCGATAGCTAATTTCGACCGCATCCACAATGCGCGCCCGCGCCTCGGTTGAGACCACCAGACGATCAACCAGCAGGAAGACCGGTTCCGTAAAGTCGACGTCCAACAACGACTCAGGCGTCGAGAACTCGAAGATCTGTCCCTTCTGATAGAGCCGGTTGAAGCCTCGGGTTCGCAAGTCAAGCAAACGCGCCTTCAACTGATCGGAAATCACCGTCTCGGCGGCCTTGACCTTGCCCCGCTTGGCTCGGATCTTTGGCTGTTTCCCGGTGGCGGGCGCCGCCACAGGCGTTTGCAGCGGAAAAAGCGCGTGCAGCCGTGTTCCTTCTGGTAGCGCCATGACTGCGTCCGCAACTTCATCTACCGTATCTTTTTTGACTTCCTGGCCGCACTGCTGGCAATAGGTGCGTCCCACCCGGGCAAACAGCAGCCGCAGGTAGTCATAGATCTCAGTTGCGGTGCCCACGGTCGAGCGCGGATTACGAGTGCTGCTCTTTTGCCGGATCGCAACCGCGGGAGCAATGCCGTCAATCGAGTCGGCATCCGGTTTCTCGATCCGCTCCAGGAACTGCCGGGCGTACGCCGACAGCGATTCCACGTACCGCCGCTGGCCTTCGGCGTAGATGGTATCGAACGCCAGCGACGATTTCCCCGACCCCGAAACACCGGTGACCACTGTCAACGAATTGTGCGGAATGTCAACGTCAATATTCTTGAGGTTGTGGACTCGCGCCCCGCGAACAATAATGGTTTCCGTGGACATCGGATAAGGGTTCCTTGCCACTCTCCTGTCTCAATCTCCAGTGGTTTCAACGTGGCCAGGTACACAGACTGCCCGGAAAGGGGTAGGCAATCTCATATTATAAATCACGGGCAACGCACCGCGGCCTTAAACGCTCGCATGGAAATCGTGCCCCTCCGCGCTGACAGTCGTCTCCGAAAAAAGGTAATATCGTATCTCCTAACCGGGCCCATGTACCTATCCCTGACCAACGCACTCTTTAGAGCTGCCTCCCGTCTTGGTTCCGGATACAACACGCTTGCCTTGCTGCTCCTCTTGCAATTCTCAGAACTGTCCGATGTGTATGCGCAGAAAAAGACCAGCGTCTACAACGTCCTCTGGGTGCTGGTATTTGGCTTCGCCACGCTCAATATTCTGGGCTTGGTGTTGCGCCGCTTTGAGCCACGGCGCAGCGGCCTCAACTTTGGCGAGATACTGGCGATCACCGTGGTTTTTTTCTCCCTTTTCCTCTTGGCGTTGGAGATGCTGAACTTGTTCCACATCTTCCCGCTGAAGCTGGGGCCTCGCTGAACCCGAGTTTTGCGGTATGATCCTTGCATGGCGCGGCGTTCCCCAGCTTTCGAAGTAACTTGCCCATGTTGCAGCGCAGTATTGAAAGTCGATTCCGAGAGCGAGGCAGTTATCGCTCATACCGCGGCCGTCAAACCCAAGATGTTCAATGACATCGAAGAAGCCGCCCGGGCCATGAAGGTGCAGGACAGCCGCCGTGATTCCATCTTCCGCCAATCGGTTGAAAATCAAAAACACGCTTCGGATCTGCTGGAAAAGAAATTTCAAGAAGCAGTCAAGAAGGCCAAAGAGTCACCCGACACCGGTAAGCCTATCCGCGACTTTGACCTCGACTAACTATCTTGACTCGTAGTCGGCCAAGTTTTCCAACGGCTGTGGATTTCTTCGCCGTCCAGAGCCTGGATTCCGCAGTTACAATCTCCGCGATGTCCGACCACCCCCTTCTCCTCGGTCATCGCGGCACCCGTGTCTCCAAGACGGCGGCGGAGAATACGCTCGCCGCTTTCGATTTCGCCCTGCGCCTCGGTTGTGATGGCTTTGAGTTTGACGTGCGCCGCAGCGCATGCGGACACGCTGTCATCTGCCACGACGAACAGGTACAAGGCATTACCGTCGCCGAGGCCGCTTGCGGCCAACTGCAGTCTCTACCTCGCCTCGCGGATGTTCTGGCACTCTATGCGGACCGTGCCTTCCTGGATATCGAACTGAAAGTGCCGGGCCTGGAGTCGGATGTACTGGTGGCATTGCGTGAACATCCCCCGGAACGCGGCTATGTGGTGTCTTCGTTCCTGCCGGAAGTCCTGCTGGAACTGAGACTGCGCAGCGCGGAGGTCACCCTCGGCTTCATTTGTGATCGAAAGAAGAGCTTGGATCGCTGGCGGGAACTACCAGTCGAATATGTCATCCCCAAATACCCCTTGATCACTTCGCGACTCGTGCAGGCCGTCCACGGCGCCGGCAGAACCATGCTTACCTGGACGGTGAACGACAAGAAGACATTACAGCGGCTGGCGGAGTGGGGAGTGGATGGAATCGTCTCGGACGATCCTGAACTCCTGATCAAGACTTTCCCAGCCTAAGGCGCTGGGTGCCCTATTTCCCTCGCACTCTGCGAGAAGCGAGGTCAGCCGTTACGCCGAAGACGATCTCCTGGCCGCGGCAGCCGGCTTCCGCAGGAAGCTTTCGCGTTCTGATTCGAATTCTTCCCACGCTGATGCCGTCCGGCGCTCACCCCATCCCATCGCGGCGCCCACGCGCCAACTCGCTTCGCGGCTGCATTCCAGCGACCAGCACGCACCCAGGGCCACAGGCACCCGCCGCAACAGCACATCCCCCAAAGTGACGGCAAATTCCTGGGTCAAAGCGTGCACCGCCTCGGCAACCATGTGGTTCGTATGCGGACACAGGGGTGCTGGCAACTCCGGCCGATTTCGCGCCGCACTCGCGATAGCCAGCGACTGTTGTCCATACCACTCCACCAGGCCGCGCGCCGAATCGCGGCTGATGTTCCCTGACTCTGCAACTTCAGCGATCTTCCGCTCCAGTAAGTCGTCCACATGACTTCCATCTGCTAGAGCAATTTGCAGCGGTGGAGCGGCCACGCCGGCGTTCGCTACGCCGGTCTTCGCCACGCCGATCATGGCCACACACTCGCGTGCCAGGCTGGCCGCCGTCGTCAGCTTGCCGCCGATGACGGAAACCATGCCCGCAGCGCCCTCCGCAGAATGATCGTGAAGAGAGTGCCGTCGGCTCAATCCCGAGAGATCCGCGCCCGGAGAGTAGGGAAGTGGGCGTACTCCGGCAAACGCGCAACCTATATCGCCCGCAGACACCCGCGGCCGCGGATACAGACCCTGCACCGAACGCAGCAGGTATTCGATCTCCTGCGCCGACGGCTGCACTTTGCCCGGATCGCCCGTGTCCCCGACCTCGGTCGTCCCCACCAGAAGTTGTTCGTTCCAGGGGACGACAAAGAACGGCCGGCCATCCACAGCCTCGGTATACACAGCCGCCTCTGGCGCACCGGCAAACTTCCGCAACACGATATGGGACCCGCGCACTCCGCCAACCATCGGATGTTCGGTCCGGATGCTGGATCGCTCACAGAGTTGGTCGGCCCATGGCCCTGTAGCATTGATGATCCATGTGGCTCTGACCGACTCCTCGGTTCCACGCACTTGGTCCCGCAGCCGCAAGCCACTGACCTTACCCCTCCCCACCTCTACGCTGAGGACTTGCGCGTGGTTGCGCACCACGCAGCCAGCCCGAACGGCCTCCATCAACCACTCTGCCACCAGGCGTTCGGGGAATTCACACTGCGCATCGTCAAAACTGAAGATAGAAAAACGCCTGCCGCCGTCCAGCAATTCTTCCAGGTGATGCAACTCGCTCGCGCCGCTCACGTCTTGTGCGCCCATCCGGCGGTACAGCCACAATCCCGCGCGCACCGCCAGCGCACTGCGGCGGCTCTGTTCGGATAGCGCCAACAGAAACTCCAGCCGACGCACCAAATAAGGATATTGCTCCAGCAACTGTCTCCGTGCCCGCAGCGACTCCCTGACCTGCGCCAGATCGCCATGTTCGAGATAACGCAGGCCACCGTGAATGATTCGCGTCGATCGGCTGGTGGTGCCAGCGGCAAAATCATCTTGCTCCACCAGCAACGTGCTCCGCCCTGCGCGGGCGCATTCCCGCGCGATGGCGACACCATTGATCCCGCCGCCGATTACGGCCACATCAAAATGCGCGTCGTGGAGCGGAGGCCGCGGGTTCGTCGCCGGGTTCGGGTGTGTAGCCATTCAGGACAGCCGGAACGTCCATACCAGTGTCACCTACCGCTGCCCCAGGCGAAAAGTGACATAAGTTTTGTGAAGGGAGCGTGGTGGAGCAGAAAAAGCCTGGGTCTGGGTAGGCTGCCTTAGGCCCCGCAAGACCTACAGCGGCTCTACGTCGTACCCTTCCAGGTCGATGGAGAGCGATCGTTGAATGGGTTCAATGAAAATCACCAGGCGGCGTTTTCCCCTGCGGGCCACCAGAATCCCCTCCACGCCTTCAATCGACCCGCCTCGCACTCGCACTTTTTGTCCCACCCGCAGCGAGGCGGAATTCTTGAACGGGACTTTGTGCCTGAGCAGAATCTTCACGTCGTCGATTTGCTTGTCCGGAATCGGCGTGCCCCGGCCCTGCGTCCCTACGAAATCCACCACCCCATGCGTGCGCAACACCCGCACCCGCTGGTCCGGGGAATAGACTAGCCGCACAAACGCGTAGCCGGGAAACAGCGGCAATTCCACCTCCCGCGGCCCGTTGGCCCAGCGATGCACACTGGTGACCAGAGGCAAAAAATTCTCCACTCCTAGGCCGTCCAGTTGCTTTGCCACCACCTTCTCATGCCGGGAGCGGGTACGAATTGCATACCAGTGCGTTCCGTGGGAGGCAGAAACGCCGCCTTCCAGCGAAGGCTCGTGAGCCGTTAGAAGATCGTTTGCCATGCTCAAATAGAATCCCACAGCCGCGTGGGGACTACAAGGCACACTCGGCACGGCCCGACTGGGCTTGACAGATGGAGACAGGCCGAATGCAATGGGCTTGAATTGTCCTGCTGATTTGGAGATATACTGCCGCGTGGCTGAAAATTAACCATGCCTTCAGCAGACTATCTACGCCGACGCCGCTCCCAGCGCGGCCAAACCATTCTGTTGATCGCCATTTCCATGGTGTCTTTGCTGGCCATGGCGGCGCTGGCCATAGACGTGGTCACCTTGTACGTCGCCCGCACCGAAGTCCAGCGGGCCGCCGATGCTGCCGCACTGGCCGGCGCCAAGGCCATTGCTGATTCCGGCGTGACCACCCTTCCCCCCGGTGACACTAATCTGCCTGCTGCCATCACCCTGGCAGAATCCATGGCCACGTCCGCCATCAACGCCGTGGTCACCGCGACTCCGCCCATCAATCAGGTGGCCGGCTCGCCACCCACTGAGGTGGGCAGTCCCACCTTCAACAACCTTACGACGAGCACCAGCAACAATCCGACCGTGACGGTTGTGCTTCAGCAGACGAACTTGCCCACGTTCTTCGCGCGCATCTGGGGCCAGAGTGCGTCCACCACCAGCGCCTCCGCCACCGCTGAAGCCTACAACTCCTCTAACCTGGCCACCTTCACGCCGATCACTCCCAGTTGCGTAAAGCCCTGGCTGGTGGTCAATCAGGATCCCAACCCCCCCCACGATGCTTTCATCAATCCCGTGACGGGCGCAATCAACCCCGGATCGGCGGTGATTGGAGAGCAATTTTATCTGGCGGATGACTGCACCGGCGGCTCGGGTATATCCAACTGTACCCCGCTTCACAATCCTCCCAGCTCAATCGGCGGCAGGGCTGGGTATGTACCGGCGTTGGTCACGCCAAACACTGCCAATATCTGCCCGGCCGCCGCTTTGGGTTTGACCCCCAACGAACAAAGTATCGAATGCTGCGATGTGAATGCCTACGCCTGCGGCAATGCGACCTCTTGGGACTCGACCGTTAACCCTAAGTATCTTGGCAGGAACACCGCCGCCGTCGAGCAGTTGATCCACGCGACCGCCACGGGCACGGGGGTGGGCCAGGACGCACTGGTGATGGGTTTTCCCGACGCTCCACCCGACATTACCGCTGGCAGTGGTCCTATGAATGGCCAAACCGTAACCACCAGCAGTTCGATCGTGACTATTCCCATCATCAACAACGCGCTCATGCCAACCACTACCGGCCCCGTCACGATCGTGGGATTCTTCCAGGCGTTTATCGACTATGTAGCTCCGCCGGGGAACGCTGGCGACATGCACATCACCGTGATGAATGTCGTCGGTTGCAGCTCAACCCCCAACGGCAACACGCCCGTCATCGGCGGCAATGGTGCTTCTGCCATCCCTGTCCGTTTGATCTCGCAGTAACTGCACTCTGGAACTCAAGAAAAAAGGCCAGCCTCTTTACGAGGCTGGCCGAATTACCGATCTGAAGGAATTATTGTTGTGTGAGTGTGCCGTCCAGAGGCGTGACCGCGCTGCCCAGAAAGGCATTCGAGTTGGAGTAGAGGTAGAAGTAGTAGTTCTGAGTGGCCGCCGGGGTTGAGAGCGAAATCACCATGTTCCCCTGCGCAGTAGGCGTTAGCACAAACTGCGGCGCGCCGGCCACGGTGCTGGAGACGCTTCCCACCTGGGACAAGTCAACCACCCCGCTGATGTCGCCGGCGCCGTCAAAGGTGAGCAGCATCAGCGCATCAGCAAGACCATTGCCGTTGTGCGCCTGCAGTACGTAGTTGCCGCTGACCGACGCTACGCTGTAGGGCGTTTGCGTAGTCAGGTCAGCTTCGCCTACCGCAGGATCGAATTGCGGATAATTGTCATACGCGAAGGCTTGCAGGATCAGCATTTTGGATGCGGACACCATGTAGTAGAAGTAGGTGTGCTCGTCAGTCGCTTCCGTGCAGGTCTGGCCGGATCCGCAGGTCGTCATTTCTCCGCGGCCGTTGATCCCGCCGTAATTGTTGACGTAGCTTCCGGTCACGGAATCGTCGTTCAGCACTCCGGTCAGCGAAGACGGGGCAGTCAACGACAGATCTCCAAGCTGTCCCTCTTTCACCACCGTCTGCGGGATGTCGGGTTTCACCACCACCGGCTGGTCAATCAGGTAAGCAAAGCTCCCGGCGATGTTGCTGTAGGATTGCGACGTCTGTAGCTCGGCCACGCCGAGCACTGCGGTGGCAGGAGCGCTATCCGTTTCGATGAAGTAGCTCTTGCTGGCGTCCACCACGTACATCGCGTAGTTGTACGTGCCGGAAGCGTCCGTCAGCTGCAACCCGCCTCTGCCATTGCTATCCACCGAATAGGTCGATGCGCTTAGAGCATTCTGTCCATTGACCGTGCCGTAGTCATTGACGTCATCCACGCCGCCGCTGATGTTGCCCGCTCCGTCGGCTGCGAACATGCCTACTAGCGCCAGGCCTTCGGGTCCGTTGGCCGGATTTCCACGAGTGTCCAGTCCGGCTGCGCGGAACACATAGGTGCCGTTGATGGCAGCAGCGTTAAATGCCGCCGCGTTCTGCTGCGTCAGCATACCTTTGGCGGTCGCTAGACCGTCAAATTCAATCAAGCTGCCGGAGGTCGCCCCCGTGTTCAGTGCGAACCTTAGTGTGATTCCGGCAGGGTGGCAGGCGTTGGCATTAAAGACCAGGTTGCCGCGTCCGTCTGGATACAGTACGTAGTGGCCGCTCACCGCGACCTGTTGCTGCACGCCATTCATGGTGTTGGAGTCTTCGATACCGCTCAGACTCCCGTTACCGTTGAGGTTGATCGAGCCCGCGTACATCGAGGGCCCGCGGGTATCCAAAGAGCCGAGCGTGAAAGCGTAGGGGCCCGAGAGATTGGCGTAAACACTGCTGACAACGTTCAAAGCGGTTACGCTGTTCACACCGTTCTGGCTCACCGTCAGATTGGCTGCACCCACGGCGACGCCGCTGGCCAGACCCTTTACGATCGCGACTTTGGTCTGGTCGGAAGATTTCCAGCTGGCGGATGTCGTCAGGTCCTGCGTAGTGCCGTCGTTGAATGCACCGATAGCGGAGAATTGCTGATGTCCGCCCACTAGAACCGCAGGCCCGACAGGGCTAAGAGTGATGGTTTGCAGCAGCGCGGTTACGCTGAACTGCGCATCGCCTGATATGGATCCAGATTTCGCCGTAACCGTGATCTGTCCGCCATGCAGTCCGCTGACCAGTCCAGTGTTGGTGATAGTCGCCTTGCTCAGGTCGGACGACGTCCAGGTCACATTGGCGAGGGGCGTGGCCGGCTTGCCATCCTGGAATGTTCCCATCGCGGTCAGTTGCAGTGAGCTTCCCACATTGACGTTCGAGCCGCTGGCCTGGACGGCAATTGATACCAGATAGTCCGTGGCCGTCAAGCTGGTAGATCCGTTGATCGACTTCAGCGTGGCGCTGATGGTGGTCTGGCCCGCACCCAAGACCTTGACTAATCCTGAGTTGCTGATGCTGGCCACATCCGTCGCCGACGATTTCCAGGTGACACTCGAGGTAAGATCTTTCGCGCTGTCGTCGCTGTAGCTGCCCGTGGCCTTGAACTGTTCCTGTTGTCCAGCGGCCATCGTTCGCGCACCCGGCGTCACCGTGATGGCTTTCAGTGTGACCGCAGGGGGCAAGTCACTCGAAATACTGCTCAGGCTACCTCCGCCGCAGCCCACTAAAGTCAATGTCAATAGAGTGGCAAGAGACCACAACTGAATCTTCAGGCGCATCTGAAAAGTCGCTCCTAGGCGAAATGTGGGGAGTATCAACTAGTGGGGAAGTGTAAAAAGCAAAGTCGTTTCTTGGGGAGAATTATGAGGGAGTACGGAGGTCATGAGTGCAGGTTACGGGCCAAAGGAAGGGAAAATCCGACCCTTGTCTGTCAACAAGTTACAGCCCTACCACCACTTTCGAGTGGTGACAGGTTTGCACATCTTTTCCTGGGGCGCGCGCCTTCGGGAAGGAACTAGCCTGGATTCGGACGGTAAACCCAGCTTACCGCCGAGGCTGGTACCGTAATGGAAGGGCCATCAGAACCCACCTGGCTCAGCGCCTGCTCGACCACCGCATGGGTCGGTGCGAGTGTGCACACTGGATCAGTTGCTGCCGCGTTGCCGGTCAGCAGAAACGCCTGGCAGCGGCAGCCTCCGAAGTCCTCAGTACGCTGTTCGCAGCTACGGCAGGGCTCGGGCATCCAATCTTCACCCCGAAAGCGCTGGAAGGCTGCCGACTCGCGCCATATCCAGTCGAGAGAGTGTTGGCGAACGTTGTCAAACTGCATGCCGGGAATCACCCCGGCCGCGTGGCAGGGAAGCGCCTGCCCCGCGGGATCGAGCAGCAACAAACGGCGTCCCCAACCGCCCATACAGGCTTTGGGATAGCGCGCGTAGTAGTCGGGAGCTACGTAGTCGATCCGCATGCGCCCGCGCAACCGTTCCCCCGCGGCGGCAACCGTGCGCTGCGATTGTTCCACCTGCTCCCGGGTCGGCAGCAGCAAATCCCGATTGCGCAGCGCCCAGCCGTAATACTGCACGTTGGCGATTTCCAAGCGATCGGGGCCTAGCTCTTCTGCCATCGCGATGATTTCGCCGAGATGGTCAAGATTCTGCCGGTGCACCACCACATTGACGGTGAACGCAATCTTGCATTGCCGGATAAGTCCAGCCAATTGCAGCTTGCGAGCGTGGCTCCGCGTGCCCGCGATCTCGTTCGCTCCAGCTTCCCGTGAGTCCTGGAAACTAAGCTGAAAGTGCTCCAGCCCCGCGTCCACCAACGCCGCCAGCCGCGTTTCGGAAAGGCCGATGCCGGAAGTAATCAGGTTCACATAGAGTCCGCCCGCCCTTGCGCCCGTGATCAGTTCCGTCAGGTCCGGACGCGCCAGTGGCTCACCACCCGTCAGGTGTAGGTGCAAGACCCCAAGCTGACCGGCTTCGCGAAACACGCGCACCCATTCCTCGGTGCAAAGCTCCCCGGCGGCTTTCTGCATCTCCAGCGGATTCGAGCAGTAGACGCAATGCAGCGGACAACGATGGGTGATTTCTGCGATCAGCGCTAAAGGGTTGGGTGTCGGCACTTGCGGTTGCTCTAATAATCGACTACGCGTTTCTGCTGCAACCTCTCTAGAAAACTGCTTACTTCCTGCTGGATGCGTCCGCGGTCCCCCGTCTCATACTGCACCAGCAGCTCTTCCACAATCTGCTGCACACTGCGCTGGCCATCACAGCGCTCCAGAATCTCGCGTCCGGTGCCTTGCAAACGCAGCGCGCCTTCGGGAAACATCAGCATCCGTTCCGCGCCATTGGCTTCCGCCCAGCGGCAACCGGGGGCCAGGCGCGGCTTGCTGTTGTCGTCAGGCCTGGGCACAGCGGCTAGCCCTCCTCGGGGAGAAACGCACCGGGAGGTGGCCACCCCGGCTGTACATAGGCGAAATGCAGACCATCGAGTTGTGCCCACAAGATGTCGCACTTGCGGGTTAACGCCGCGATCGCTGCTTCTTGTTCGGCTCGCGTGTGCGCATTTTCAGCCACCCAATCGAAAGCAAAGCGCGCATCTTCCGGCGCTTGATCCAGGCGCGCGGTAAAGTAGTCCAGCCCGCCGGAGAGCCACGGATAGTGTTTGCGCAGCGCATCCATGCGCAGGGCAATCAGGTCACGGGAAAAAAGTTCGGTCAGGGAAGAGGCCACCGCTTCCAGAAACGACCGGTTCTTCACCAAATCCAGATAAGCATCCACGGCGTAGCGAACTGTCGGAAGCACCTCTTTGCCACTCTGCACCCGCTCGCGCTGCAATCCCGTGGCTTCCGCCAACCGAATCCAGCGCTCGATACCGCCCTCGTGGCCCCGATCTCCATCGTGGTCTACGATCCGCTTGCGCCATGCCGCCCGGAATTGGCGGTCCTCGCTGCGCGACAGGATAATCGCATCCTTCATCGGAATCCGGCTCTGGTAGTAATACCGGTTGAGCGCCCAAGCTTGGAGTTGACCGCGATTCAACCGGCCCTCATGCATCATCAGGTGGAAGGGATGCTGGTGGTGATAGCGCTCCCGCCCTACTTCTCGGATGCGGGTAAGCAATTGCTCCCTGGTAAGTGGGTGGGATTCCGAACTGATCGAAGTGTCGTTTGCCATAATCTACGCAGCGTTTGCCCTTCCGGACGTGTTTCTGGTCTCGCTAAAGAATACTCCCTGCGGCCCAAATCAGACGCGAGTCCCAAAATCGGAACCGCGGCCCACAAGTAAATCGTTAATCAATACCCAACGCCCCACGCAACCTCGACAATGAAGTTGGGTTAGAAAAGATCGAGGGGGGAACCGATGGCCGCGACCAGAACCGGGATCGCCGTGGATTTCGAACCTAGAATCCTGCTGAGTAAACTCTCCGGCCGCCACTGCTATGCCCGCTACCCCAAGCCCGGACTCAGCCGGCAAGCCTTCATCAGCCTGCTCATGTGTTTCCCGGTCACCTGTATGCTGTGGGCCGCAATCATCTACGGTGCGGTTAGGCTGGCGCGGTAATCTGAAATGCGCCCAATGCGGTCTGCATTTCCTGTTTGCGGGGGCACTCGCTGATCTCTTCAATACGAGAAGTCACAATCGGAGTCTTATATTCGGGGTGACAAAATTCCAGGTGCATGCCCCGGCCAATGTAGCGCTGCTTCAACATGGATCCTCCCCAGGTCGAGCCCGCAATCGCTACCTGCACCGGCTTCGGGCAATACTTCGGATGTCCCGAAATCAACGCCTCGCTCCCCCCCAACAGAACCGCCGTATAGCGGTGGTTCTGAGTTCGGATCTCAAGCACTGTCGCGGGCTCTAAAGCAGCCAAAAGTACGCCGCCTTCAACTTCAGACTGGACGATGTTGGCGTTCACTTCGTCGCTCAAATTGGGGTGCGGCGTGAACATGTTTGATGGAGTCTATCACCTTCTGACGAAAAATCTCAGGAATCGTTACCGCAGTTTCCCAGCCACGGCCCCCGGAGGCCTAGCCCTTTGGATTGAGCCGCCGCCTTTCGAACCGGAATGCCAAAATGGAACAAAGAAACCGACTCAGGGGCCTCGATTTAGGGGAACAAAGAAGGCAGAAAAAGCAAAGCGCTACCGACCCAGCTTCCAAGCCCATCCGGGGGAGGCTACGGTAGCGCCGCCGCGTGCATAGACCAAACCGATTTAGAATCTAGTCAACAGCACGCACCGATACCAGTGCATAGTTGGATACTGGGCAGGGTTCCTCTGTGTGACTCCGTGCCCCCTGTGGTTGAGGTTTTTCTCTACAACGCCGCGATCGATGCAGGATTACTTCTTCTCAGCGTCCTCTGCGCCCTCGGCGGTTGAAGGGTTTTCTGCCAAAGATTTCTCCGGTCTCAGCAAGGGGAACAGGATCACATCCCGGATGGTATGTGAGTCCGTCAACAGCATCACCAGACGATCCACTCCGACTCCGACTCCTCCCGCCGGTGGCATCCCGTAAGAAAGCGCTCGGATGTAGTCTTCATCCATCCGATGAGCTTCTTCGTCGCCGCGCTCCCGTTCTTTCAGTTGTCCCTCAAAGCGCCGCCGCTGATCTTCGGGATCATTCAGTTCGCTGAAGCCATTAGAAATCTCCATCTTCCCGGCAAAGATTTCCCAACGCTCGGTCCAGTCCGGCTCATCCGCTTTCTGTTTAGACAGCGGCGAAACCGCGGTAGGGAACTCATAGATGATCGTCGGCTGGATCAGGTGCTCTTCGGCCGTCGCCTCGAACAACCCGGCAATCGTCTTCCCCGGCGGCTCATTGGGATCGTAGGCCACATGCGCATGTCCACGGTTGAATCGCTCGACCAACGCCTTCACCGACTCGTGACTCCCGAACTCCGCCATCAACGGCTTGGCGCCCGCGGCTTCCGGCCAATATTGCATGATGGCCTCGCGCATAGTCATCCGCCGCCAGTTGTCGCCGTGCCAATCGATCTCGTCTTCTCCCCATTTTGTTTTCGTTCCCCCAGTCACATCAATCGCTGCCTGCTCAATCAACTTCTGCGTCAGGTCCATCACCCCGCGATAGTCGGTATAGGCTTGATAGAACTCCAGCATGGTGAACTCAGGATTCCATCGCCATCCCAATCCTTCATTGCGAAAGCTGCGGTTGATCTCATACACGCGATCGAACCCGCCCACCGTCAGCCGCTTCAAATAAAGCTCTGGTGCAATTCGCAAATACAAATCCATGTCGAGCGTGTTGTGGTGAGTCACGAAGGGCTTGGCCACCGCGCCGCCTGCTACCGGCTGCATCATCGGGGTTTCAACTTCGACAAAGCCCTGCGCGTCGAGAAAACGCCGCATCGACTGGATCAGCCGGCTGCGCTTAAGAAAAACCTCGCGGACTTCCGGATTCATCACCAGATCGACATAGCGCTGGCGATAGCGCAACTCGACGTCCGTCAGCCCATGCCATTTCTCGGGAAGAGGCAAGAGATCCTTCGAGAGAAAAGTAATCTCCTCGACGTGCACGCTCAACTCGCCGGTGCGAGTGCGAAACAAATACCCGCTGGCGCCGATGTGGTCTCCGAGATCAAGCAGCTTGTACAGTTCGAATGCTTTTTCGCCGACAGCATCTTTCTTTACGTAAATCTGCAGCTTCTGCCCACCCTGCTGCAAATGGGCAAACCCGGCTTTGCCCATCAGGCGAATGGCCATGATCCGCCCCGCGACCCGCACGTCGACCCGAGGCGCCTCCAGTTCCTCCGCAGATTTGCCCGAGTACTCCGCCAGAATCGCTGGAATGGTATGCGTGAACTCGTACTTGGTCGGATAGACCCTCTGCCCGAGCGCTTCAATCTGCTTCAGCTTCTCCAGCCGCAGCTTGTAGATGTTTTCGTCGAGTGCCAATGGATTCCTTTGTTGGTAATCGTGAGAAGCGATTATAAACAAGCGTTACGTTCTCCGTGAAAGTCGCCCTGTTTTCCTCTGCGATCCTCTGTGTCCTCTGTAATAAAGGTTTTCGCCGTTGAACTCTTCTTCCCACGGCGTTAGTATTGCCAGCAGCAGGGAAGCGCCCATGCCGCAAAACTACATCCCGATTTTCATCTTCGTCGCCGTGGTCGCGATTCTGATCCCCATTACCCTGATCGCCGCCAAGCTGGTGCGTCCCGACAATCCCAACCGCACCAAGCTGAGCCCTTATGAATGCGGCGTTGATCCCATTGGCGCCTCGCGCGGCCGCTACACCGTGCGCTACTACATCATCGCCATTCTGTTCGTGGTCTTCGATGTGGAAACAATTTTCCTGTTTCCCTGGGCGGTGAAGTTCAAAGCGCTGGGCATGATGGGCAACGGCAAGTATTTCGGGCTCGCTGAGATGCTCATCTTCCTGGCTATCCTGATCGTCGGCTACATCTGGATCTGGCAAAAAGGCGCGCTGGACTGGGTGTAGGTTTGCATAGGGCGGACGCCCTCGTCCGCCATCGGAGCCTAGGATCGACGATGGACGGAGACACCAAACCCTGCCCAGTCTGTGGAGAAACCATCAAGGCCGTAGCTCTCAAGTGCCGTTTCTGCAATACCGACCTCACAGCGTTTGCGGCATCAAAAGACCTCGCAACCGAAAGAGATTTATTCTCCGGTTATCCGGCTGCGATTTACACCGTAGGCCAACTGGCGCCGTTTCTGGTGGCGGCAGCCCTGGCCGGAGTGGTCGGGTATAGCGTTGGCACCGACACCGGCATCTTCTACTCATTCCTCGGTTTCTTGGTCGCTTGCGGCGTCATTTGCCTCGCCTTCTACCTAAAGAGCCGGCGCACCCACTACGGAATCACCACGCAACGGATCAAACTGGAACGAGGCATTCTGTCCAAAGTTCAGGAAAGTCTGGAATTGTTCCGCATCGACCATTTCGAGTTGCACAAACCGCTGGGGATGCGCCTGCTGGGCCAGTCGGCGCTGCGCCTGTTTTCCTCGGACGCGGAGCTTGAGAAATTTTATCTATACGGCGTTCCCAACCTGGAAGCGCTCGCGGATACGCTGCGCGAATGCCAGCTTCGCGAACGAACCAGGCGCGGTTTGACGACATTTGTCAAAGCGTGAGTCTCAGCCATCGCACACCATCCGCGCTTTGTGAGGCCTGCCATATCGACAACTCGCGACTGCCAGGGAATGCCCCATGAGTTTGCTCGCAGCCTGATTCCTCTGCGCTCTCTGCGGCCGTTCTCTGCGGCCTCTGCGATTCAAGACTTTGCTTTTATTGAAATCAAGGCACTCGCTTCCACCCTCCTCGTTGACACCGTTTCGCCAAGCTGTTATCACTTAACGTTCCTCCAAACCGTCTGCTCCGCCAGAGGTTTGCACGTTAAGGTATGGCCGAAGAAACCAAGTCGCCTACGCCACCCAGCGGTCAGCCGCACGCGGCTGCGCCTGCCAAGCCCACCGGCCCCACTCCAATTCCCTGGGATTCGCCGACCGTCGCCCGGCTCAAGAGCCAATACGGCTCCGGCGTGCAGGAGGCCGTCACCTACCTGGGCCAGAATTACTTCGTTCTCGACGCCTCCATCACCCTGGAAGCACTCCAGATTCTCCGCGACGAAGAGCAGTTCGACTACTGCGTCGACCTCACAGCCCTACACTATCCCACTCGCGAGAAGCAATTCGAACTCATCTGGATTCTCTATTCCTTCCCACGCAACGAGCGCATCCGCGTAAAGACCTCAATCGCCGACGGCGCCAGCTTCCCCAGCTCAGTTTCCATCTGGCCGACGGCAAACTGGCTGGAGAGGGAAGTGTTCGACATGTTCGGCATCAAGTTCGACGGTCATCCCGACATGAAGCGCATCCTGCTGCCCGACGGCTGGAAGGGCCATCCCTTGCGCAAAGATTACGGCATCATTCAACAAGATCAGGAATGGGTGCAGATCAACCTGGGAATCGAGAGCGGCCAATAGCATGACCGACCAGATCACCAAAGACCCGGCCAGCTACATCTCGCACCTCGAGCTTGATCAGCCCGACAAGACCTTCCTCGACTCCAACGAACTCATCATTAACATGGGCCCGCAGCATCCCGCCACCCACGGCGTGCTGCGCGTCATCCTCAAGCTCGATGGCGAAAAGGTCCTGGGCACCGAGTGCGTCATCGGTTATTTGCACCGCGGCGTGGAAAAAATTGCTGAGCACCGCACCTACACCATGTTCAATCCCTACGTGGATCGCATGGACTACGTGGCCGCCGTTTCCAACGGCTTGGGATACTGCGAAGCTGTCGAAAAACTTCTCAACATCCAGGCTCCGCCCCGCGCCAATTACATTCGTGTGATTCTGACCGAACTGAACCGGCTCGCCAGCCATCAGCTCTGGCTGGGCACGCACGCGCTCGACATCGGCGCCATGACGCCGCTTTTCTACACTTTCCGCGACCGGGAAGAAATCCTCAAGATTTTCGAGAAATATTGCGGCGCCCGCCTGACCACCCACGCCTTCCGCATCGGGGGCTGCCTCTACGAGACCTACGACGGCTTTGAGCAGGACGTAAAGAAGTTGATCGATTTCGCCCCGCCAAAAATTGATGAGTACGAAGAATTGCTCACCACCAACCGCATCTGGCTGGAGCGCACCAAGGGCGTAGGCACGATCTCCGCCTCCGATTGCATCGCCCTCGGCGTCACCGGCCCGGTGCTCCGCGCCAGTGGCGTGAAGTGGGACCTGCGCAAAGCCCAGCCTTACGCCGCCTATTCCGAGTTCGACTTCGAGATTCCCACTGGTCAGCAGGGCGACACCTACGACCGGTATCTGGTGCGCATGGAAGAAATGCGGCAGTCGCTGCGCATCATTCGCCAGGCGGTCGAGCGCATCCCCGAAGGGCCCATCATGGCCAAAGTCCCCAAGGTCATGAAGCCTCCGGTCGGCGAGATTTACCATTCCATCGAAGCCCCCAAAGGCGAGCTGGGATATTTCATCGTCAGCGACGGATCCACCCAACCTTACCGCGTGCGCGTCCGCCCGCCATCTTTTGTAAACTTGCAGGCACTCGATCTCATGGTGCGAGGACAACTGGTGGCTGACGTCATCGCCGTTATCGGTACGCTCGACATCGTGCTGGGCGAGGTGGACCGCTGATGCTCGATTACATCACTTCCTATCTCAGCAGCAACACCACCCCCGGCCAGGCCGGCAATATGTTCTGGGCGCTGGTCTACATTTTGATTGTGTTCGGCGCGGTCTCCGTTGCGGTGATGGCCATGAACTGGCTGGAGCGCAAAGCCCTGGCGCATTTCCAGATTCGCCTCGGCCCTATGCGCGTCGGCCCGCACGGCCTGCTGCAACCCATTGCAGACGCCATCAAACTGCTCACCAAAGAAGATATCGTCCCCGCCGAAGCCGACAAATTCGTCTTCTGGATCGCTCCGCTCATCATCCTCTGCGCCTCGTTCACGGTTTACATCGTTATCCCGTTCGGGCCCACGCACGCCATCACCGACTTGAATATCGGCATCCTCTTCATGCTGGGCGTTTCATCGTTGAGCGTTCTCGGGGTGGTCATGGCGGGCTGGGCGTCGAACTCGCACTACCCGCTGATCGGCGCCTTGCGTTCCAGCGCACAGATGGTTTCCTACGAAGTTGCCATGGGCATGGCGGTTGTTTCTGCGATTCTAATGACCAGCCTGAACCAGACCGGCACCGGGACCCTCAGCATGATCGGAATTGTTCAGGCCCAGCAATCACAACAGATGTGGTTCATCTTCAAGTTTTTCCCGCTGGGATTTATTGCCTTCGGTATCTTCGCCATCGCGATGGTCGCGGAGACGAACCGTGCGCCTTTTGATCTCCCCGAGGCCGAGTCTGAGCTCACCGCCGGGTTCCACACTGAATACAGCGGCCTGCGCTGGTCGTTATTCATGCTGGGAGAGTACGCGGCCATGATTGCCGTATCCTCAATCGCCGTCACCCTGTGGCTCGGCGGCTGGCTGCGCCCGTTCCCCAACACCCTCACCGGGGAGAGTTGGGACTTGGTCTTCTCGTTGATTCCCGGCTTCATATTTCTCGCTCTGGCCTTGATCGCCTTCATCGGCGTGGTCCGCATGCCCAAGCATCCTTATTTTCGCATTCAGACCATCGGCCTCGCCGGTTTCGGCGCTGTGCTCGGTCTCATCGGCCTGGTGCTCTTTGTCCCGCCCGTCCGCGACCGCATTCAGGATATTTTCTGGTTCAGCGCCAAAGTCGCCGTCTTCATGTACCTGTATATTTGGTACCGCGCTACTTTTCCGCGCTACCGCTTTGACCAGTTAATGAAAGTGGGATGGAAGGTGCTTTTGCCCGTCGCCATCGGCGTGCTGATTCTAACGGCGATCATGGGGGTGTTGCTCTAGCATGCAACCCGTAGCCACAACCTTCTTCTTTTACTTCTTATCGGCGCTCACGGTATTGAGTGGCGTTCTGGTCATTACCCAGAAGAATGCAGTGCATTCCGCCCTGGCGCTGATTTTCGGATTGCTCGCCCAGGCCGGACTCTACCTGATGCTGTACGCTCCCTTCGTGGCTGGCGTTCAAATCATCCTGTACGCCGGCGGAATCATGGTGCTGTTTCTGTTCGTCATCATGCTGGTCAATCTGGAGCGTTCGCAGAAAGAAGATCAATTCAACAAGCAGTGGCTGGTCGGTCTTCTGGCCGCGCTGGCGCTCGGCGGGTTGCTGGTTGCCGTCTACTTGAAGGGCGGGCAACTGTTCCCGCAACACATCACACAACCCATCGAGAGCAGCAACACCCAGGAGATCGGAGTCATGCTATACGGGCAGTACATGTTTGCCTTCGAGATCGCGTCCTTGTTGCTGTTAGTGGCCATCATCGGCGCGGTAGTCATGGCGAAGAAGAGAATCTAGCATTTGGCAATTAGCACTTGGCATTTGGCCAAGAAGGTGTTTTGTAAGGGTTCGGCAAAGGCCTGAACGACCAAGTGCCAATTGTAAGTGCTAAATGCTGAAACGTTGAAAGCTGAAATGGTTCCAATCACCACACTTCACTATCTCGTCGTTGCTGCCGCGCTCTTCATTCTGGGTGTGATTGGCGTGCTTACCCGGCGCAATGTGGTGATCGTGCTGATGTCGATCGAACTAATCCTGAACGCCGTGAACCTGAACCTGGTGGCGTTCTCGCGAATGTGGGGATTGCATGGCCAAATATTCGCGATTTTCGTCATCACCGACGCAGCTGCCGAAGCCGCCGTCGGCCTGGGAATTCTGATCGCATTCTTCCGCAACAAAGAAACGGTGAATGTGGACGAGGTGGATTTATTGAAATGGTAGAAAACCAGCACTTGGCATTTAGCACTTGGCATTTAGCCATTTGGGTTTTTGCAGAAATCCGCAACTCTGTTAACGACTAGATGCTAAGTGCTAAGTGCCAATTGCTAGCTGCCGACAGCTAAAACTAAATGTTTTTCTTATCCCACATCTGGCTCATACCGCTGTTCCCGGCCTTCGGCGCGACGGTCATGTTCTTCTTTGGCCGCAAGCTGCAGAAGCAGACCGTCAGCGCGGTCTGTGTCGGCGCAGTGGTCATTGCCTTCCTTTTTGCCTGCGGCGCGGTCTGGCAGTACACGGATTACGCCCACGACAACCCTGGTAAACCCTACCAGACGATTCTCTACACCTGGCTGGGCAGCGACAATGTAGGCGCGAGCGTCCCATCCGTGCAGCCTCTGAACTACGTCACTCGCGATGGCAATCCCGCCCCATTCCACGTGGACGCCGGCTTCCTGCTCGATCCTCTCTCCAGCATCTGGCTGCTGTTTGTCACCGGCGTCGGCATGTTGATCCACATTTACTCGGTCGGCTACATGGCACACGAGGGCGGGTACTACCGCTTTTTCGGCTACCTGAACCTATTTATGTTCTCCATGCTGATGCTGATTCTGGGGAACAACTACGCGCTGATGTTTGTTGGCTGGGAAGGCGTCGGCTTGTGTTCGTACCTGCTCATCGGATTCTACTTCCACCGCAAATCCGCCAGCGACGCCGCCAACAAGGCATTTATTGTGAACCGCATCGGCGATGCCGGCGTTCTGTTGGGCATGTTCACCATCGCCTGGTACTTTGGTTCGTTGCGGTTTACTGATGTTAATCAGCTCGCCCGCAGCGGACACTTCACCATCGGCGATCCCATCATCACCGCAGCCACGCTGCTCTTGTTCCTGGGCGCATGCGGCAAGTCCGCGCAGCTTCCCCTTTATGTCTGGCTGCCCGATGCCATGGAAGGCCCCACCCCAGTTTCTGCTCTCATCCATGCCGCGACCATGGTCACAGCCGGCGTTTATATGGTGGCGCGATCGAATGCGCTGTTTGTATTAGCTCCTACTTCGATGAAGACGGTGGCTATCGTCGGTGCTCTGACCGCTATCTTCGCCGCTTCCATCGGACTGGTGCAGAACGACATCAAGCGCGTCCTGGCCTACTCCACAATTTCGCAACTCGGCTACATGTTCCTGGCGCTGGGTGTCGGCGCCTTCGCCGCCGGCGTCTTCCATGTTTTCACCCACGCCTTCTTCAAGGCATTACTATTCCTCGGCTCGGGCTCGGTGATCCATGCCATGAGCGGCGAGCAGGACATGCGCAACATGGGCGACCTGTCCCACAAGATTCCAATTACGTTTCGCACCATGGCCATTGCAACACTGGCGATAGCGGGCATCCCGGGATTCGCAGGTTTCTTTTCCAAGGAGGAAATTCTGTGGCAAGCCTGGTCGTCGGAAGGCGGCGCCTATCGCTTGCTCTGGTTGATCGGTTTCATTACCGCTCTCATGACCGCGTTCTACATGGGACGCCTGATCGTGCTCACTTTCTTCAGCAAACCGCGCATGAGCCATGAGGTTGAGCACCACGTCCATGAATCGCCGAAGTCGATGACCATTCCGCTCGTCATTCTGGCGTTCTTTTCGATCTTCGCCGGATGGCTTGGCCTTCCGCACAGTCTGGGAGGTTCCGATCGATTCGCCAAGTTCCTGGAACCTGTCTTTGCCCGCGAGGAGCCGGTGTTGCAGGCCGAAGAACCCGCAAAGCTCGTAGCCGCCGAGAAGGAACAAGAGCACACCAGCCCAATGGAATATGCTTTGATGGCACTTTCTGTCGCCGCGGCTTTCGCCGGGCTTGGCATGGCATGGAAGGCTTATAATCGCGCGGATAAGGGCTACACAGAACCCATTGCAACCGCTGCGCCGCCGGTTTACAACCTGCTCTACAACAAGTATTACGTCGACGAAGCCTACGATTACGCCTTCACCGGACGCCGCAAAGTCGGCGACGTTCGTTTGGGTGTGATGGGAGCGGGCGAGGCTTCGTCCTGGTTCGACTCGCACGTGATTGATGGCATAGTCAACGACGTCGGGTGGCTGACGCGGCTCGCCGGCAATCTTTCCAACTGGTGGGACAAGTGGATCATTGACGGCCTTATGGTCAACGGTCCGGCAGTCCTTTCACGCATAATTTCGTATCCGGTCCGCATTTTGCAATGGGGCTTGGTGCAGTGGTACGCGCTGGTAATGGTCGGCGGTCTGGTAGGATTCGTCGCCTATTACGCCTGGCGATGACGTTTGCTGTGGCGCGGGCGCCCGCGTAACGGAATAAATATGCAAAGCCATATTCTCTCGATCATCTTATTCACGCCGCTGGTGGGCGCGATCCTGCTGCTTTTTGTCCCCAAGGACAACAAAGACATCATCCGCTGGATCGGCAACCTCTTCGCGCTGGCCGGATTCCTCGTCTCGCTGCCGCTCGTTCCCTGGTTCTGGGCGCAGCGTTTCGCGCCCGGCTTCAAGTTCATGGAGGGCACTCCCAACAACTGGATTCCTTCCATCGGCGCCGGCTACGTCTTGGGCATCGACGGCATTTCTTTCCTGCTGATCATGCTCACCACACTCCTCGGCTGGATCTCGATCCTCTCCTCGTGGTCCGCCATCGAGAACCGCGTCAAGGAATACTACATCTGGTTTCTGATCTTGCAGACCGGCATGTTGGGCGTGTTTATGGCGCTCGACTTTTTCCTGTTCTTTGTTTTCTGGGAAGCCATGCTCGTCCCCATGTATCTTCTGATCGGCATCTGGGGCGGCCCGCGCAAACTCTATGCCGCGATCAAGTTCTTTCTGTATACGTTGTTCGGCTCGGTGCTGATGCTGCTGTCAGTTCTGTTCCTCTATTTCTACAATTTCCGCCAGACCGGTTCATACACCTTCAGCATCCAGGCTCTGTATCGCACTGCGCCGCATATCTTCCACGACTCAGCCTACGGTTCCGGCTTTGCCATCGTGCTGTTCTGTGCGTTCTTCGTGGCTTTTGCCATCAAAGTGCCAATGTTCCCGTTCCATACCTGGCTGCCGGATGCCCACGTGGAAGCGCCGACCGCTGGCTCCGTCATCCTGGCCGGAGTTCTGCTGAAGATGGGAACTTACGGTTTCATCCGTTTCGCGCTGCCGTTCTTTCCCGACGTGGTCATGCACCCCAAAGTCCGCTTCTGGCTGATTACGCTTTCCATCATCGGCATTATTTACGGCGCGCTCGTCTCCCTGATGCAGAAAGACATGAAAAAGCTGGTGGCCTACTCTTCCGTCAGCCACCTGGGTTTCTGCACGCTCGGCATCTTCGCCTTGAATCCAGCAGGCCTCAGCGGATCAGTGCTGCAACAGATCAATCACGGCATCTCCACCGGCGCGCTCTTCTTGATCGTCGGCATATTGTACGAGCGCCGCCACACTCGCGAAATTTCCGAATACGGCGGAGTCTCGAATGTTATGCCGCTCTACGCCACCATCACCATGATCATGTTCCTGTCCTCCATGGGCCTGCCCCTGCTCAACGGCTTCGTCGGCGAATTCACTATCCTGCAGGGCACCTTCATGGAAAACTGGCGCTGGGCCGCCTGGGCCGTCCCCGGCGTGATCCTGGCCGCCGCTTACTTGCTCTGGCTCTACCAGCGAGTTTTCTTCGGAACCGTCACCAATCCCAAGAACGAAAAGCTTCATGATCTAACCCCGCGCGAAGTTCTCACTTTCGTGCCACTGCTGATCATGGCCTTCTGGATCGGTCTCTATCCCAAACCGTTCTTCCAGATTCTGCAACAACCGGTGGACCAGCTGGTCTTAACTGTTCGTCCGGATTATCCCGGCATCAGCGCACCCGTGAACGCATCGGTTCCAGTTTCCCCGACCCAGGGGGTCGCGTTGCAACCGGTCACAGCGGAGATCGCAAAGAGGGTCAAACCGTGATGGGCGGCGCACAATACTTCACCGGCGTCGACTATCTCTTGTCGCTGCCCATCATTCTACTTACGCTGTTTGCTTTGGGCATTCTGCTCATTGATCTGATGATCCCGCCCGAGTGGAAGTGGACCAATGCGGCTACCGCATTCGTGGGCGTGCTCTTCGCCGCCGCGGGTGTACTCCGAATCCAACTCGCCCAAGCTGAGTTGCTGCGCCACGGCCAGCGTGTGGAGTGGGCCTTCATGCATTCCATGGTGATGGACCACTTCGCCATTTATTTCTTTTATCTGTTCCTCGCCGGAGCCGCCATCGCCATCCTGATGTCGGTGCGCTATCTCGAAATCGAGCACGAACACCACGGCGAGTTTTACTCCCTGATCCTGTTCTCGGTAGTGGGCATGATGGTCATGGCTTCGGGCTACGACATCGTGCTCATCTTCATCGGTCTGGAGCTGATGGCCATCTCCACCTACGTGCTCGTCGGATTCCTGCGCAGGGACAAACGCTCCAACGAAGCCGCGCTGAAGTATCTGTTGCTGGGTGCGTTTTCATCGGGCATTTTCGCCTACGGCCTTTCGCTTTTCTACGGCCTGACTGGAAGCACCAATCTGGCGAACATCGGCATTGGCGTGGAGCGCGAATTGATGGCGCACCACAATCACGCCACTCCGATTATGATGGTCGCCCTGCTCACCACCTGCGTCGGACTCTTTTTCAAAATTGCCGCGGTTCCATTTCATCAATGGTTGCCGGATGCCTATGAAGGCGCACCCACCAGCGTGACCGGATTCATGTCCGTCGCGGTCAAAGCCGCGGGTTGGGCCATGCTGCTGCGCATTCTGATCTGGGGTCTTTATCCCCTGCGCCAGGCTTACCTGCCGTTGCTGATCTTCGTTTCCATTGCCACTATGACTGCCGCCAATCTGGCGGCTCTTACGCAAAACAATCTCAAGCGCCTGCTCGCCTATTCTTCCATTGCGCACGTGGGCTACATGCTGTTGGGATTGGTGGCCTTCGCCTCGGTGGACTATCCTTCACCGGCGATGGCCGACGGCCTCAAAGGCATACTGCTCTACCTGCTGGTTTACACCTTCATGAACCTGGGCGCGTTCGCCGTGGTCACATCGTTGCGCCAGCGTGACGTGATTGGCGATGAGATCGACGATATCGCCGGCCTGTTCTCCCGCGCTCCCACCGAAGCCGTCCTTATGCTGATCTTTCTGTTATCGCTCGCCGGCATTCCGCCGCTGGCAGGCTTTTACGGGAAGTATTTTATCTTCCTGAGCCTGATGGAAAGCGGCCACTACGTGTTGGCGAGTCTGGCCGTGCTCTATGCCGTGTTCGGCCTTTACTACTACATGCGCATTGCCAACGCCATGTTCATGCGGGAAGCCGCCGACCAGACCCGTCTGCCCATCAGCGCCGCCATGCGTGTGGCGCTCGGAGTGAGCGCATTCGCCACCGTGTTCATCGGGATATTTCCCGACCGCTTCATCAAACTGGTGACCTGGTCAACTGGACTGTAGAGAGTCTCATCCGAGACCGTCATGGTTTCTAGCGACAACGATTCCTCGAACAAGAAAAGCCTCTGGGTCCAGATGGCGCTTTACAGCCAGCTGGCCTTCATCTTTCCCGCCGCGACCATAGGAGGCTGGCTTTTGGGCCTCGCGCTGGATCATTGGCTGCACACCACCTGGCTATATCTTGTGGGCCTGATCGTGGGTATCGTTGCCGGATTTGTGGAGTTGATTCGGATCGCAACCTCATCGGACCCCAAGTAGACTAGAATCCACTCCCTACATCGCTGGCAGTAGATCGAGTCCGGGGTTCGCCACATGACCGATGATGCAGAAACCGGCGCTGAATCATTTTATGCGGCCGCCATGGCGCGTATTCCACGCTTCATGGTCGTGCTGGCGGTACTTTTCGGTCTGGCGGCATGGATTCGATTCGGCTGGCGCATCGGGTTGGGATTCGCCTGCGGCTGCGCCGTCGCCTACCTCAATTTTTATTGGCTGGAAAAAGTCGTAAGCGCGGTGGCCGATCGAGCCACTAGGTCCGGGCATCCTCAGTCGAGCGCGGGCGTAGTGTTCCGCTTCCTACTGCGCTACTTTTTGATGGCTCTGGCCGCCTATGCTATATTCAGTGTTTCTCCCGCGAGTCTGTATGGGCTCTTTGCGGGCTTGTTTTTGCCCGTAGCCGGAATTGCCTGTGAGGCGGCTTACGAACTGTACGCCGCATTGAGCCGCGGCCTATAGCACATTGGTTAAGCTAAGAGCTAGCAGTCTGATCTTATGCCCGAACAACTTTGGTTTACCGCACTTCTAAATCATTATTTCGCGGGTTCAGTCACCGGACTGTTGCGAGCCCTCCACCTTGGGCCTAAATACCCCCAGGCGCCGATAACCAATCACGCCTCCATGGAGGTGCTGGTATTTCTCTTTCTGCTGGTCCTGTTTGTGTTGGTGAGATCGCGGTTGTCGGTCGATCGGCCAGGAGCCTTGCAGCACATCTTCGAGGGTGTCCATGGTTTTGTCGAAGGCCAGAGCCAGGAAATCATCGGCCACCACAGCGAGCGCTTTACCCCTTTTCTGGTGGCTTTAGGTTTCTTCATTTTGTGCTGTAATCTGCTTGGCCTCATCCCCGGTTTCGAGTCGCCCACGGCTACCCCCTTCGTTCCGCTGGGTTGCGCAGTGTGCGCGTTTGTCTATTACAACTACCAAGGAATACGTCGCAAGGGACTGGCACACTATGCAGCACATTTCCTGGGACCGTCGGATCCGACGATGTCGCTCTTTATCCGGATTCCCTTGGCGATTCTTATGCTCCCCATTGAACTGGTCAGCCATTTGGCCCGCATGCTGTCGCTGACCATCCGTCTTTGGGCAAACATGTTTGCAGGAGACTTGGTCACAATGGCATTCTTTTCTATGGTGTCGGTTGGCGTGCCGGTCGTGTTCTTGGGTCTCCATATAGGAGTGTCGTTTTTGCAAACGTACATTTTTGTGCTACTGACGACGGTGTATCTCGCGGGCGCGGTGGCGGAAGAACATTAGGGCGCACCTGGTAGTTTGTAGCCAGAGGTTGGGTTCTTGCCCAGTCTCTAGCTACCAGCTTCTAGCTGCTGGTTCACCATCAGCGTGAGGGCGTCTGCACGGTATGACGTCAACCACCCACTGACGATAATTCATAAGAGGAGAAAGACACAATGCGTCGTACACTCAGCTACATCTTCATGGCGATGGCCATACTATGCTTCGCCACGCCGGTATTCGCACAAACGCCGGAGGCGGCAAGCACAGTCAACTGGGTCGCCATCGCCGCCGGATTTTCGATGGCCTTCGCTTCAGGGATCTGCGCCCTGGCGCAAGGCAAAGCTACAGCGGCGGCGGCGGAGAGCTTGGCGCGAAACCCCGCAGCTCGTCCCGGCATTCAGTTGGCGCTGATTCTCGGCCTGGCGCTGATCGAGTCGCTGGCCCTTTACACGCTGGCCATCATCATCGTTAAGGTGAAGTAGCGAGCGTCTCCAGAATTTGAAAAGGCCCCTGCGTTTGCAGGGGCCTTTTCTGTCTCGACGAAAACGTGGACGCCACGCAGGACTAATACATCTTGCGCTGGCCGTTCCACTCCGCATACTTCATCTCAGGAGCGCGTTCCACCGTCTCCAGCAGCAGGGTGCGCAGGCGGTAACGGCTCTCCAAGTCGGCGTTGACCAGTTCAAACCCAACTTCATTGACGCGCGCGCGCCGCAGCAATACTTGCCCGCGGATATGCCGCACTCCAACTGAAACATCAATATTTGCTTCCGAACCCACGCGCAGATTGTCTTCCTTGGTTCCCATCCCCCCGCCCAGGCTCATCTCGCGAATCAGAATGCCGGATTTTCCCCACGAACTGCTGATGTTCGCCGACAGCGCCTTGCGCAGCACAATGCGCTCGTAACGCCGTTGCCGCACCCACGGACAGGCCGGAGCCGCGTCCAGCGGAGCAATCGCCATCTCACCCGGCGACAACCCGCTTTCTGAAAGCACCTGGCTGGCGTACCTTGGATCTATCTTGGCCAGAGCTTGAGCTGCTGCAATGCGCAGTTCGCGATGGTGAATCCACTTCCACATCTTCTTGCCTTCGAGCAAGTTCCGTAACACCGGTACGGACTCCGGCTCGCGCAACCTGCCCAGCGATTCCACGGCCTTCACTTGCACCAGGGGAGAACGGCCCTGGGCTTCGCCCGCCTCTGCCATCACCATCAACGGCGGAACCGTAGATCGGTCCCCACTCATGCCAATTTCGTCGATGGCCTGAGGCAACACCAGGGGGTCGATCAGTTCCAGAATCTCCAACAGCGTCCGCCCGCGATCATGAGCAGCGCCGTAGGCAATTTGCCGTACCGCCACGTCGTGATAGAAGCGGTTCCACTCCGGCAGACGCGCAGGTAACAGTTCCAACAGGGTGGGTACATCCAGGCGGCTCAGCAGGCCGATGACCGACGAAGCAGCTCGCGGTTGCCCCGTCCGCAGCATCTCTCTCATCTGCGCGGTCCCCTCGGGGCCCAATTCCTTCACCAGCTCGACCATGCGATCGCATTCCTCGCGCCGCATGCAGCGGAAGAAGCGGTCAGCCATATGTTCGATGGCGGCTTGTGATGTGCGCCGCAGCACCGCCATCAGGTCGTGCGGAACCTCCGGCAAGCGCAACGCCTCTTCAATGAACTCTGGAAGCCGGTTCTCCACTCCAATTCGGGGGCGCAAATCGTTGGCGGTCGCCGGCCTTTCTTTGGCCAGATCGTCCAACGCCATGCAAACTTCATTGAGGGCTTTGAAGTGTTTGCGATTGTTGGCTTCAGAGCTCAGCCGCACAAAAGCCGCGCTGAGCAAGCTTTGCGCCTCTGCGTCCGACTCCCTGAGCAGCGCTTTGGCGACCTGGTGAATCGTGGGCCCAATCAAGTCCACTCCAGGCGCGGCAAACAGGTCTGCCAGCTGGCTCAGCCCGATGGCCGTCTTGCGGCGCGGTTCCGCGTCCTTGGCAGTAAGGCAGTTGGCGTAGTTTTGAAGAATCTCGACGCATGCGTCCTTTTCGTTGCGCTCCAGCAGCACATCAATGAACTGCCGAATGTTGCGGGCCGGAACACAAGGAGCCTCATTCGAGAGCAGCACACTTTTCTTGCCCGCCTCCGGCACTTCCGCCCAGAACATTCGATCCAAAATGTCGGCGTGGGATTCCACCAGGATTCCCGCCTTGCTCATCTTGTCTTCTTGCAACCGTAGGATGCGGCGCAGAGTGTCCATCTGCCGGCTCATGTGCTCCAGCATTTGATGGACGGCGTTTACCTTGACGTCGCCCTTCTGGAAACGCTCCATGGCGAAGCGGATCGCCATGTGTTCCGCCGCCTTCATCAACAGCGGCGTATCGTTCTTCTCAGTGCTCGAGGCCTTGCTGGCCAGGCTCGACAACAGTTGTTGCAGATTGACCTTGGTGTTCGGGTCGGCCTGGCTGAATTCCTGTTGCAGCAGCTCGGGCGGGATCGAGGGGTCGGTCCCTGCCTCTCCAAACTTGGTGAGCAAGCGGATCGCCTGGATCACTTCTTCCTCTTGCAGTGGTACCACGCCCCCGGTCCAGGCGCCCCCGGTGTTCACCGCGCCCGGCGCACCACCGCCGCCTACGGGGACGTTCGGAACGCTGCCCAGCGGTGCTCCCCCCGGCACACCGCCGCCGGAGCGTGAGCCTTCCGCTGCCGCGATCAATTGCAGCAGTTTCTGCGGATCGTTGAGCCATTCCTTAAACTCCGGGCCCAGCGTCTGCGCCGCAATCTGCGCCGCCACACTGATTTCTCCCGTCGACGGGTCCGCCGCCACGAACTTCACTTCGTTAATGCGGATGGTGGCCTGCTTGTTGTCCCCAAACGTCGTTTTGATTTCCTTGACCACATCCTGCGCCTTGGAGCCACCCACAGCGAAGGCGCGGATCAGCTTGGCAAAATCATCCAGCGTGACTTGGTTAGAAAATTGAATGCTGGCCAGGCCGGCAGTGTTCAGAAACTGCGCAAAGCTGCGCTCCGCCTGTCCCGTCTCAAGTGCAACCCCATCGAGAAGCAGACGGTTCTCTGAGACTCCCAGTAGAAAGTTGCCATCTTTTCCGCCAGGCAGACCCAGTTGTAATTCCTTCCAGCTGATTTCGAATTGCCCTTCGGTGCGTTTGTGATTAAACCCATACAGGCGCACATACTTCACCAGGATATTCAGGCTGTGAATGAAAGCCCGAGCGGACGCGGTCCGGTCATCACGCTTGGTTGTGGCGCCAGTGATAATACGCAGCTCCTGCAGTTACCACTTCAGGGTAGTGCAGAAAGTAAGAGGATGCATGTTACGGAGGTAATTGAATTCGGGCGCTTATCCAACCTTAGCGACCGCCCGATGGCGCCCATTATCAATCGCTTGCACCCGTTGCCCAGCCAGCAGAAAGTTCTTTCCTGATGTAAGCTCAAGGTTCCTATGTCTGCCAGCGCCGTTGCGGCCTCAGCCAGAAAACCTCCAGCAACCACCGGCATCGCCTTCTGGATGCATCGGGTCTTGGAGGAATGCGTGCGCGCGGGCCTGGATTTCGCCCCCGACCCGGTGCACGATCTGCGCGTCGCCCTGCGCCGCTGTCGCTCCATCGCCGACGGTTTCAGGGCGCTTGACCCCGATTCCTCCTGGAAGCAGATGAAGAAGGCTGCCAAACGCCTTTTCGACCGCCTGGGCGAACTCCGTGACGTGCAGGTGATGGAGGAGTGGGTCGCTAGGCTGGGCGCTCTCGATGATCCCGTGACCGTGACTCTGCTGCAGTTTCTTGCCGGTCGTGAAAGCCAGCTCAAGCAGGAAGCCGCGCAAGCACTGGTGCAATTTGATCAGAAGCACTGGCGGACCTGGACCGTTACCCTCCCCCGCCGCGCTGCCCGCATACGCCCCGGTAGTCCGATCTTTCAGCATCTCGCGCTGGAGCGCTGGACCGCGGCCTATGACCTGCATCGCCGCGCCTTGCGCAATCGCTCCCAGGTCGCCTTTCACCAGCTAAGAATCGGTTTGAAACGCTTCCGCTACATCGTGGAGAACTTCCTGCCCGCGCAACACGCCGCTTGGATCGGCGACCTCAAGAAACTGCAGGACCTCCTGGGCGAGGTGCACGATCTCGATGTGCTTTGGGCCACCGCTCTCCAAATCAACGCCTTTCCCGATGCTGACTCCCGCGCCCGTTGGCACGCCCGGATTCTCGAAGAGCGCAGCCGCCGCATCGCCATCTACCGCGGCAAGATGCTGGGGAAGAACTCACTCTGGACTACGTGGCGCAGCCACCTTCCGCGGGGTGAGCGGGTGCAATCGATCGCCCTGAGCCGTCTTCGTTTGTGGGCTTCGCTACTCGATCCCGATTTCAAGCATTCGCAACACGTGGCCCGGCTGGCGCTGCAACTTTACGACGGATTACCCACCACACCCGGAACTGAGAGCAGGGAAGAGCGCACCACCCTGCTGCTCGCTGCCCTGCTCCACGACGTAGGTTTGTCAAGAAAAGACAAAGCTCATCACAAAACCAGCCAGAAGCTCATCACTCGCCTCGCTCCGCCTTTGGGATGGAACCAGCAACAAATGAAGATGGTCGCCGCCGTGGCTCGCTATCACCGCGGCGCTCTCCCCCGGGCAGGACAGAAAGTACTGGCGGGCTTCGGCCTGCGCCAACGCCAAACCGCGATCAAACTGGCAGCCATTCTCCGCCTGGCCAACGCTTTTGACGCCGATCGCGATGGACGAATTGCACGTCTCGCCTGTGAACCTCAAAATGGCTTCCTGCTCATTCGTGCCCAAGCCTATAACTCACGCGACCGCCTCGCCGAAACCATTGCCGGCTCTCGCCATTTACTGGAGACAGTTTATCGCCGCCCAGTTCTGGTAAGACCTCTCCGTACCGGCGATGGGCCACGCTCTTGAGATACAAAAAGAAAACCGGGCTGGTTAGCCCGGCTCCTTGTCGCGTCGGTTGGGATGCGGTTACATCGCAGCGCGGCGCATGCTGGCGCCGAAGTCGCCTCCGGCCTGTTTTGCGGCCAGATCTGTTCGGATGCGATCCTCGCGCCAACTCAAAAGTCATAAACCCGCGAGCACTCGCCTCTTACTGCAACTCTGCTGCCACCCCCTAATCAACTCGATGTTTTCCATGCAATCGACTGATATCGAGTCGGTTGCGCGGTGGCGCTTCCCAGTACACAACTCTGGGAATAACCCGGAAGGCAAACTCATTGCACATATTGCACAACAGAAGTGGCAGTTCTCAGAGGACCCTTGGAATCAAGGCGGACTGACCTCCTACAACTCCCGGCGCCCCTCAATCGACTTCAGCATGGTGATTTCGTCAGCGTATTCGATGTCGCTGCCCACCGGGATTCCCATCGCGATGCGTGTAACTCTCAGTCCTGCCCGCCGCAATTGCCCAGAAAGGTAAGTCGCCGTTGCCTCACCCTCCACCGTCGGATTGGTGGCCAGAATCACTTCGTCCACTTGGCCGTCGTCCACACGCCGCATCAGGTTAGCAATGCGCAACTGCTCCGGACCGATCCCGTGCAACGGGGAAATCGAACCATGCAGCACGTGATACACCCCGTTGAAGTGGTTGGTCTTTTCGATGGCAGCGATGTTGGTCGGCTCTTCCACCACGCAAACCAGCCGCTGGTTGCGGGTCGCGCTAGTGCAATACACACAAGGATCGACGTCCGTAATATTGTTGCAGATGCTACAGAGTCGCAGATTAGCCTTTACATCGCGCACCGCCGCCGCCAGCGCTTCCGCGTCCTCGTCGTTCGTCCGCAGGATGTGAAACGCCAACCGCTGCGCAGTCTTGCTGCCAATGCCCGGCAGTTTTTTCAATTCATCGATCAACCGCACCATCGGTTCAGCAAATCGACTCATGTGTTTGTGCTCTTTCTAGTCATCAAGAGCGAAAAGCAGTGAGTAATCCGAATTTCTAGAAACTAGAAACTGGAAACCAGAAACCAGCAGCTGTCGTTACATTCCCGGCAGTCCCATCCCGCCCAACATGCCGCCCACGCTCGATTGCATGGCCTCATCCACCTTACGGCCTGCACCGTTGATCGCCGCCGTCACCAGGTCCTGCAACATTTCCACGTCGCCACTCTTCACCGCTTCGGGATCAATCTTGACGCTCAAAACTTGTTTGCGGCCGTCCATCTTGACCACCACGCTCCCGCCGCCGGAGGAGCCCTCCACCACGATCTGCTCCATCTTCTTCTGCAACACTTCGTACTGCTTCTTGGCCTGCGACATCAACTCCTGCAGATTAAGTCCACCCATGCTGGATCCCTCTGTGTTGCCCTCTGTGTCCCCTGTGCCCTCTGTGGTAAATGCTCTTGAGTTTTCCCTGATGTTGCATTTCTCGGCGTTCTCGGCAACCTCGACGGTTAAACTACCGCTTCTCCTTGTAATCGATCACCGTCCTGATCTCCGCTCCAAACTTTTCCTTCATCCGTCGCACAATCGGATCCTGCTCCACGCGGCTGCGCCCGCCGCCATTCGATCGCACTGGTCCCGCCACCGCAGGCGGCTTTCCGCTGGGCACCACCCGCAACTTCACCGGACGCCCCAGAACTCCGCTCGCCGTCGCCATCACCAGCCGTCGCGCGTCCGCTGCCAGCGACATGTCAATCACGGTCGAGGACGAAGCTACTTTGATCACCAGTTCATTCCCTTCAACACTCCATTCTCCACTCTCCAGCAACGTTACTAGCATGGGTTGCCCGGCCAGCGCATTCAGAACCGCATTGCACAATTCATCAGGCTGGGACGCGGGCGCTACCGCGATGCCTAACGTTGGCGCCTCCTCGGACTCCGGCTGAGCCACGACCGCTGGCGCTGCCGCTCCCATCACCACCCGCGCTGCCGTTGGACCCTCTTCGGCGGAGAGTTGCGGCTTCGAACCGCTCTTTCTCGCTGAGTCCGCCGCAAAGGGCGAAACCTGGTTCGTCCGATTCGCCGCGGCAATCTCCGGTTTCTTCAAGTCCGGTACCACAGACGGCTTTCCGGCTGGCCGCGCCGCACTCGATACTGCCGCTTCGCTCAACAACTGTTCGATCGGCAGCAACCGCTGAGCATGCGCCATTTTCAAGAGGCCAAGCTCCAGATGAAAGCGCTGCTCCTGCCGGTATCCCAACTCCGCGTGGGTGCGCAGCATGATCTGCAAATGCCGCGCCAGATCCTCTTCGCTGAACAATTCCGCGACTCGCGCCACTCGTTGCCGCTCGTCACTCGAAATCTGCAGCAGGGAAGATTCACCACCGGCAATCTTCGCCACCACCGTGTTACGCAGAAACCGTACCATCTGCCGCGCAAAGTGCGTTGCACTGTGGCCCTCACTGATCAGCCGGTCCACCAGTTTCAGCACTTCGTCACTGGCGCTCCGCGCCACTGCCTGCATCACTTCTTCCAGCACTCCCGCGGGCGCCGTCCCCACCAATTGCCGAACGGTTTCCCCCGTCAGCCGCCCACCCGACGAAGCGATCGCCTGATCCAGAATCGACAGCGCGTCCCGCATCGAACCATCCCCAGCCTCGGCCAACAGTGCCAGTGCGTCTTCGTCAGCCTCAATCTTTTCCCGCCCGGCCAGGTCTTTTAACTGTCCCAGTATTTCTTCGAACCGGACTGCCCGAAAGCTGAAGTGCTGGCAGCGCGACCGAATCGTCTGGGGAATGTCTTCCGGTTGCGTCGTGGCCAGCATGAAGACCACGTGTCCGGGAGGCTCTTCCAGCGTCTTCAACAACGCGTTAAAAGCCGCGTCAGTGATCTGGTGGGCTTCATCCAGAATGTAAATCTTGAATCGGTCCCTTGCCGGGCGGTAGCGGGCGGCCTCGCGCAGTTCGCGAATTTCATCGATGCCGCGGTTGGTGGCAGCGTCAATCTCAATCACATCCACCGAATTCCCCGCGCGAATCTCGGTGCATGACTCACAGACCCCGCAAGGCTCCGTCACCGGCTTGTCGGACGATCGGCAGTTGAGCGCCATCGCCAGAATGCGCGCCACCGTGGTCTTTCCGATGCCGCGATGACCGCTGAAAATATACCCATGCGCCGTTCGACCTTGTTCCAGAGCATTCTTCAGCGTACGCGTAACGTGATCCTGCCCGATGACTTCGGGAAACTTTTGCGGACGGTATTTGCGCGCCAGGACTTGATAGCTCATGATGCGGGAGCCTTGATTATACGTGATGTGCGCCGCCGCAGTGTGTTGTGTGCAACCGAGCAAATTCCGGCCTCACGTCTGGATTTTCTTTGCCATCTTGGCGAACCCTTCGCGTCCTTTGCGGTCAAAAGCTCCACAACCGCGGACACGTTAAACTCGCTCCAGACCGCTGCCAAGCCGGAAACAAAGTCCAAAGCCTCACTCCATCAGTGACTTCCTCCCCCCGGCTCCGCCCACGAAGTCCTTGCGTAAATAGCTGTCCCAAGGTAGGCTTCTCAGTTGGTTTTCTGGCTTCTAGGAGGCCCCGCGTGCAACTCAAGATAAGTACTCGAATCGTCGATGGCGTCATGATCGTGGATTGTGCCGGACGCCTCGTTTTCGGGGAAGAATCTGCCTATCTTCGCGACACCGTCAAGAAACTGATCGTTGAAAAGAAACGCCTGGTCCTCAACCTGTCCGGCGTCACTTTCGTTGATAGCGGCGGCCTCGGCACCTTGGTCGCCCTTTACACCACTGCGCAGAACAGCGGCGGCCGCATCAAATTGGCCAACCTCACCCAACGGGTGGGCGACTTGCTGCACCTTACGAAACTGGTGACCATCTTTGAGATTTTCGACAGTGAGCAGCTGGCCGTGGATTCCTATAAGGGCACCGCAGCGTAATGCAGGTGCGGCGCCCGCGCTGTCACCCGGGCCGACGCCCATCCATCCCGAATGATACAGAAAAGCGTCTTCTTCCTCGGCTTGGCCGCAGCTGCTAGTGGATTCGCCTCTCCCCCTATTGCTCTTGCCCTGGGTCTGATTTTCGGTCTGGGGTTTTCCAGCTTCGGACTTGCCCATCCCTACAGCACCGGCGCCCGAAAGCTTTCCCGATTTCTGCTGCAAGCCTCGGTAGTCGGCCTGGGTTTCGGCATGAACCTTCATGAGGTCATCCGCGTAGGCCGCAGCGGATTTCTCTACACTCTGCTTAGCATCAGCTTCACCATGCTCGCCGGGATGGCGCTGGCAGCGCTGTTCAAGGTTGAGCGAAAGCCGGCATTTCTGATTTCGACCGGCACCGCTATCTGCGGAGGCAGCGCCATCGCTGCCGTGGGCCCCATCACTCACGCCAGCGATGAGGAAATGGCCATCTCCCTGGGCACCATTTTCGTGCTCAATTCAGTTGCGCTCCTGACATTCCCGTTTCTCGGCGCAGGTCTTCATTTGACCCAGACCCAATTCGGCTTGTGGGCCGCGCTGGCTATTCACGACACTAGCTCCGTCGTTGGCGCTGCCGCCAAGTATGGCACTCTTGCCCTGGCAGTCGGTACCACCGTGAAATTGGCGCGCGCCCTGTGGATCGTCCCCCTCGCGCTGGCAACGGCAGTGCTGAAGGGTGCGAAGGCCAAGATTCAATGGCCGTGGTTTATCGGTTTTTTCTGCCTGGCGGCGGTTTGCAATACCTACCTGCCAGTCGGCGCTCCTGTGTACCCACCGCTCGTCAAACTCGCAAAAATTGGCCTCACTGCGACCCTTTACCTGATCGGTAGCGGCATCTCCGTTACGACTCTGAAAGAAGTCGGTCACCGTCCGCTCTTGCAAGGAGTCGTACTCTGGTTCTTGGTTTCGGTTGCCTCGCTGTGGCTGATCCGAGCCGGATGGATCGCGTTGTGACCTCCCCGAACATGCATGCCCGCATCATCGCTGCCATCCGCAAAATTCCTCGCGGCAAGGTCTCCACTTACGGCGCTGTTGCCCGTGCCGCTGGCTATCCCGGAGCGGCCCGGCAAGTTGTGGCCATATTGCGCACTGCCTATGGCCTGCCCTGGCAACGCGTGCTTGGCGCGGGGGGAGAAATCAAACTGCGTGGCGATTCCGCCATCGAACAACGCCTACGCTTGGAAGCCGAAGGGGTAATTTTCCGTGGCCGCCGCGTAGATATGAAGCGCCACGAATTCAAACCGCCCAAGGCCAAAAAGTCGCGAACCGGCCAACGACGAACGACTAACGACCGGTTTTAAACGGCTCGTCAATCTCCACCTGATACCCGGCCACCAGACGATTAGTCTCATTCGCCATGCCCACCACCGCTATCAGTTCGCGGAACATGTCATCCGTCATGCCCTTCTTCTGCGCCGACACGGTGTGCGAGGCGATGCAGTAGTTGCACTGATTGCTCACGCTCACCGCCACGTAAATCATCTCTTTGGTCAGCGGATCAAGCGCTCCCGGCGCCATAATCTGCTTGATATCCGCCCAGGTCCGCCTGAGAGTTACAGGGTCGTTGGCCAGCGCCTTCCAGAAATTGTTGACCCAGTCCGTCTTGCGCGTGGCCATGATGTCGTCGTAAATCGCCCGCACCTCGGGGCTTGCATCCTGGTATTCAATGAGTCCAAGTGTCGCCATTTGCATTCTCCGGGAAAGTCTCTGCCCAAGCCCAACCCACGAGCCTCAATAGTAGCCGATGGACAAGGCAATAAGACTTCCGCCTCCTCACTTTCGCTAAGTGCGCCAACAGCCTATAATTCACCGGTCCGACTGGAGCGAAACTGGTTGCTCGTAGATCTGGTTCCATTCCTGGTGTTCGGCGGAGCCTTTCTCATCGCCTTCTTCGTGTTCTGTCACTTCGCGAAGAAAACCCCAGCTGCAACCAAGATCTCAAAACCCATTCCTGCGGTCGATCTCGAAACTCTCGTGGTTTTACCCGAAGCTACTCTCCATCCCGAACTCGACCCCCAGTTGGCTTCGGTCCTCATCTACCCCGGCGCAGTTCCGGTGAAAAAAACCCTGGCCGAAGGCCCGGGCCGTCACCCCAGCGAACTTTCCGTCACCTATTGGACCCCGGATTCCATCGAGACGGTTTGGGAGCACTACCGGCGTGAGTTGCCGGATTGGGCAGAAACGCTGTCGCCGGATGCCAGAGAATTGATCTATCGCACCGACTCTCATTCTTGCCTGATCCGCGTCTACGACAAAGATGGCCGCACCCTGATCGAGGCCACCGTCAAACCCGCCCAGTACAACCGCAACAACCTGTTCTCACAGAACTAGCAAGAAAGCGGCTAAGCCAGCTTTCTCTGCGATCACCCGTCCCCTCTGTGGTGAGTCGTCGGGTCTTCCTTTGTGTACCTTTGTGTCCTTTGTGGTTAAAGCTGTCCTTTGTGTACCTTTGTGTCCTTTGTGGTTAAAGCTGTCCTTTGTGTACCTTTGTGCCCTTTGTGGTTAAAGCTGTCCTCTGTGACCTCCGCGATCCGTTCGCCCTCTGTGGTTAAGGTTTCGCCAAATCACCCTTGGGCGTTTTCCCGCTCAACAATTTCCCCAGCTCACACCACGAGCAGCGCAGCCCAACGTAGAACGTGCCAAACAGCGCATACACCGCGCTCACTTGGTCAAAGCGCATCTCATAAATCAGCTTCTTGAACACCAACGGATCGTCGGCAAATAAATCGACCCCCCACTCCCAGTCATCGAAGCCAATCGATCCGGTAATAATCTGCTTCACCTCGCCCGCGTAACGCCGGCCCACCATCCCGTGCTCATTCATCTGCCGCGCGCGCTCTTCGATCGGCAGCCGGTACCAGTTCTGATCTTCTCCCCGCCGCCGGTCCATGGGGTAAAAACACAGATAGCGGTTCTGCGGCAGCTGCGGAAACAGCCGTGACCGCATCGCCTCCCGCTGCCGCGCCAGGGTGTCGTTGATGGCCCGCGTCCATTCCTCCGAATGCGGCTCCAATCCCCGCTCGGCCAATTCGTTGTACGTCTTGACCGTGGATTCATACAGCCCCAGCTCAATCATTGACAAATACGAGGTCGTCGGTTCCAGGTAATCGCTCAGCTTCAGTTGCGCGATCTGCAGCTCCGCCTGGTTCAACTCCGCAAACGATTGCCGGAAGTGAACCCACATCAAATCTCCCTTGTGGCCCAGCAGGGAATAGAGCGCCGACTGACCGGAGGCATTCTGCTCCATCTTCGCCAGCACCCCGCTGGCTTCGTGAATCACTTCGGTTTTCAACGACCGACGCAGCGGACGCCACGCCGACCAACGAAACCGCATCATCTGATGCAGCACGCTGTAGCCTTCAATGGTCAGCGGAACTGGCGGGATTTCAATCGAAACTCGGCTCGCGGTACGGGAAGAGGACATGGGCAAGTACCCTCGCCCTATTGTACCCGCGAGGGCATCGAGAAAGGACCGGTTCCCGGGAACCCGAGCGCACCGGGAACCGCCCTTCGGCTGTTCAATTCAGCCGATTCGAAGCCACCGCCTCTGCGTAGCCCATCAGCTCGGTGACCTTCACGCCGGCGATCAGCAACTCCACCACATCTTCCAGCGTTAGACCCAAGGCCGACGTTCCCTCCTCAAATTCAGTAGTGCGACCAACCGATGCCTGTTGAGCGCCGATCATTTTCATCTCCTTTTCGCGAACGGTTTGAAAGATGGGCAGCGCGGCAAAACGCCAGGGCGTTCCCCTCAAACTTCCTGGCTTGTCACCGCAGCTGCCCCTTCCTGCCCCGGAAATCGGGAGCAAGCCTGTGGCACCGTGCGGCGAAAGTTCAGCAACGCAGAGAAATTAATACCGAGAGAGACGCGGATTGAGCGGAAAGCAGTGAGGAATCCCCAAACGGTTGATGGCTTTCCGGGGTGGTCGAAGTCCTGACCGCAACTCCGATCGCTAACAATACAGGCACAGATGTTGTTCGTGAGTGAATGACCAGCGGAGCCGTACCACCCTGAAAGGCAGTATCGGGAAGGTCCCACTCATCCGGGATGATCACGATCAGAAGGATCGCAACCAGCAGGCTGGCAAGCACCAACACCTGCCATCGGGATATGCTCCAGCCTTTCATCGGATCGAGGGTAATGGCCCGTTCGGGCAGTGTCAACGCCACTAATGTGCCATACGCCGGGCCTGACCTCGTTGACTCTAAGGCGCGGAAGGGCGGCTTCATTTCTATCCTCAAGGGCGCCCATTGCAAGCTCCTGCGGAGGGCCTGCCCTGTCGACCCTTCTACACCGCCCTTAACACGACCAAACTGGCATCATCCTGAAAGCGTCCGCCGCAGTGCTCGGACGCCGCCTGCATCAACGCATTCATCACGTCGGTCGCGCTCGCGCTGGAATCCTGCGTAGCAACCTTGACCAGATTCGCTTCGCCAAACGCTTTGTCGTTTCCATCGCAAGCTTCGACCAAGCCATCGGTAAACATCAATAATTGTTCGCCGCGGCCTAATTGCACTTCGCTCTGTTCGTAAACCCAGTCAGGAAATTGTCCCAGCACCGCTCCCGCCGCATTCAGCTCGGTCGCGGTTCCATTGCCATGTACCAGCAGCGGAGGATTGTGCCCGGCATTGCAATACGTCAGGCAATTCGCTTTGTCATCCAGCACTGCATAGAAGAACGAGATGAACTTGTTGACCGGCGTCAAGTCGCACAGGATGCGATTCAGCCGCCGGCACAGCTCGCGCGGCGCCAGCTTTTGCCACATTAGCGGCTTCAACGCCGCTTGCAAGCTCGACATCAGCAGCGCCGCCGGCATCCCTTTGCCCGCGACATCCGCGATGCACAGAACCGTTTCCCGCTCGCTGATGCGCACCACGTTGTAATAATCTCCGCCCACAAAGCGCACCGGCTGCGTTATGCCTGCGACCTCGTAATCCGAAACTTGCGGCAGCTTCTTCGGCAGCAGATTGCTCTGGATCTCGCGCGCTTCCTGAAGTTCATCCTGCCGTCGCTGCCGCGCCCGCCGCAACTCGCGCACGCGTTCAACTTGTACTTGAAGTTTGTCGAGAAGTTCGCTGTTCTGCCACGGCTTCTGCACAAAATCCGACGCGCCTCGCCGCATCGCGTCGACTGCCAGATCAACGCTGCTCCACGCCGTCATCACCACCAATGGCAGGCTCTCGTCCAGGGCGCGAATCTGCGAAACCAGTTCCAATCCTTCGCCGCCAGCCGTGGTGTCGCGTGTGTAGTTCAGGTCGAGCAGCACCGCGTCGAACTCATTCGCCTCCAATGCCTGCAACACCCGCGCTGGATGCGTGACCGCCTCCGTCCGATATCCGTGTCCCTTCAGCAACAACTGCAATGCGTCCAGAACATGCGTTTGGTCGTCGGCAATCAACACCCGCCCAGTCGCCGGGCTTGCCGTTCCATAGGTTTGCGTCGTCGCCAGAGCTTCCATACTCGACAGAATTGCATCCTGCGGGCCAATGACCAAAGCGGCTGAAGCTGCTGATTTCACAAGGGGTTAACGCTCCCTACGATAAACGCGACCCGATCGCCGCTGTGCGGCAATGGAACCGTTTGTCCGGAAACGAACAAGGTGCGGAACTCGGAACGTAAACGGGGCAAGAGCACTTTCGCGCCCTTGCCCCAATTCTCGTCACTGGATGGTAAGCGTCACGGGTGTGCTTTGAGTGACCGCTCCCGCCGTGCCGGTCACCATGACGGTCACAGTTTGCTTAGCCGTCATTGCGGTTGAGGTTGAACCGCCTCCACAACCCAGTGCCGCCATGGTCAGGAGAATGACCAAGCCCAATCCTCCCACCGCCGCGCTCCACTTCCAGCGCTTCGCCGAGCGCTTGTCGTTTTCTCGGCGCCCGGCGAAGAGTACTCCCACCAGACCCAACCCTGAGAGCGGAATCCAAGCCATGGTCATCCCGGTCGCCTCATACCCTGACGCGGGCATGGTCGCAACTGCTGAGATGGTCAAGGTCGAAGTCACCCCCGGCGTAATGCTGTTGGCAGAGAAAGTACAGGTCAGGCCCGAAGGTGCGTTCGGGCACGACAATGTAATTGCGCTATTGAAGCCCGCCACCGGACTGGCCCCAACCGTCAGCATGGCGGTCCCTCCCGGCGTTATGCTCGCGCTCTGCGCGGAAAGTGTCAGGGAGAAACTCGGCTGTCCCACCGTCGCCGCCGGCGCCAGCGTGGCAAACAGCCCACTCGTCTGGTTGCTGCCTCCCGCGGTGAAATATAGCGTGTTGGGATCACCCGTGCCGCCCGCGCCGAAAACCAGGTCCCACAGGCCCGGATTCACGATCGGGGTGTTATTCGTGTTCATGATTTGGCCCTGAAACTTGCCGCTGGTGGCATCGAATGCGTTGATCGTGCCGTCTCCAAAGTTTCCCACCAGAATCGAATTCGAGAACGTTCCGAACGCCGCTGGCGCCGTGACCACCCCCCAGGGAGCATTCAAGGTCCCGCCGCTGGCAAACGTCTTCACGAAGTTTCCGTTCTGGTCAAAGATGTCTACCACTCCGCTGCCGGCTCCGGGCGTGGGATCGTGCTTGGCTGCATCCTGCATGGCGTAAGCGACATACACCTGGTTGCCAATCACATGCACTCCATGAGGCGCCATTCCCGCCGGAAGATTCGGATCAGTGAAAGATCCTGCCAGCGCCGTGACCAGAAAGTTCCGGTCCAGCACATCGATCTTTCCCGTTCGGAAGTTTGCCGCCAGCAGGAAATTGCCCGTCCCGTTGTTCAGCAACGCCAACCCCTTGTACACCGCCAGCGCCGCCGAATTATCAAATGCCACCGTGGCGTTGGTCCCGTCGGTCCAACTGGCCACGATGCCATCTTCGGTATCAAAAATGAAATTGCTGCCGCCAAAATCCGCGCTCGTGTTGACCACAATTCCCGTCGGGCACGCCGGGCTGCAAGGACTGACCGCCGCACTCGGTATGGTCACCACTAACGAATTCTTGTTGCCTTCGGCGTCGTAGAGCGTGGACGTGCCGCCGTTGTTATTCGAGATCCAGAAAGGCTGTCCCGCGGCGAACGCGACGCCCCAGGGATTAGAGAGCTGCGAGTCCGTGTGGCTGGCCACGCCCGCAACATTGGCCACCAGGTTAGTTTGAGCGTAGCCCGTTGTTTGACCCCATAGGCGGGACGCGCCGCCCACCGTCACCCACAGACCCAGAAATAAGAGCGCAAGGTTTTTCACGTACTTTCTCCTTTCGCGAATTACTCGGTATCGCTTTCCGGCACCCAGACCCGGATGGTTTCTGTGGTTACTGGCCTGCGTCCGCACTGCAATTCGCTACAGTCCCGAGCGTAGCCGCCCGCACTGGAGCAAGTGTCAGAGGTAAGTCGCGCCCATGTAAAAAGTTATTTACAAGGTAGCCATGAGGAGACCGGATTACTCCCGTAATGGCGGATCCCAGAAGGGTGTTGTTCAATCGTGCGACGAGTCGCAATCTACAGGCAGGGGGAGATTCTGTTGCCGTCCAATCCATCTGCTTTCAAGACGTCGCTGGCAGGGAAGTCAGTGATCGTAAAAATTTCTCTTTTTAGCCGTGCCTTCTCTGGGACCATCCTCGCCGTGGATGAAACCGGCTTCTGCTTCGTCAGCGAGGCCATGATCGCGGCCTTGCGTGAGACCACCGGCACCGCCATGGCTGCCATGGACGCCCCCAGTGTCTACCTGACTTTTGCCAGCCTGGAATGGCTGGTGTCGAACCAGCCCAAGGCCGCAGCCGCCTCAGCCTGAACGCGCGCGGACAAAACCATCCCACCTTCTCGGCAGTCCGCCCCTTTAACGGCCCTCCAGTTACCGAGGATGACGAAACCTATCAAAATATCGGGATCAGGTAACCAAAATCGTTGTAAAATCATCCCTACTTGTAAGGTGGAGCACATGTCGCCTGCGCGGCATTTTCGTACCAGCGGTCGCGGAACGATCTGGATTCGAACCCTGCTCGCATCCGCTGCGATCTTTTCTGTCCTGGCGGCGCGAAATGTCCCGCCACATTTTCCCGCTACGCCAGGTGTTCACTCCGCAATTGGCACCGTCTCGCACCACGACCAGAGACCTCGTTTTGACAACAGCAACTCGCAATGGAGCACGCCGGCTGACAGCTTTCTGCCAGTTCCCCCCGTTGCCGAATCTGCACATTTAGCACCGCCCCTACAGCTGTTCTCCACGCTTCAGGCCAAAGGCCTTCACTTCAATCGCCCGCCTCCGCTTGGCTAATCTGTCCCAGCTTAAACAGCCAATCAAGAGAAGCTTTCCGAGTTCTGAAGGGTTACAAGTAATTGGAGGCAAACATGAGTTCTTCCGCGGCAGCAGGACTTGCGGCCAAAACAAACTTCGCAGCAGGAAGATCGCGGTTGAAGCCGATCTGCAGCACTTCAAGGCTCATTTGTGCCTTCCTCGCGCTCGGCACACTTTTCTTGACAACCCGCGCTGACGCATCTGCCAGAGATTCTTACCAATCTTATTCGCAGGCAAAGCTGATCGCTCACCTGCCACTGTCCGGCGGCGGAGCGAGACAAATGTTCTTGCGCCGAGCCGGCAGAACGCTGTACTTGTACGTGCAAAGACCCTCCCGGCAGGGGTTTACGGTTATTAACGTCACCAAGCCGGGACACCCCAAACTGGTCAAGCGCGTGCCGCTGGAAACCTTAACCGTAATGGGCTCCGGGCTTATGGTCACAGAAACGCCTGACCAATCGCGAAATGTGGGTACTTCCCCTGCGGAAGGCACTCGCACAGACAATACTGGTCCCGAGCCAGTTCACGTGCTCACCATAAGCGATCCTGACCACCCGTTGACGGTTCAACACTTCAGCGGTGTCACCAGTGTTTTGCCAGACGATGCTCGCGGCTTGATTTATGTGGCGAACCGAGAAGGCATCTGGGTTTTGTCACATCAGCAAGCTTTGCGCAGACATGAGTGCAGTTCGTCGGACGCGATTTCAAATATGCCGGACTGCGACTAGCGGCTCGCTTCAGGCTGGCGGGCGGAGGAGCAAGATGACGGACATAAAGGTTCTGTGTGTTGAAAACCATCCTGAGTACATGGGCGCATTGAAGTACATGCTGGAATCGGCCGGTTATGAAGTCATGACGGCGACCACCGGTGGGCAGGCTCTCGATCTAGTCAGGGCCAATTCTGTACTGGGCGTCTTAGTGGAATATGATTTGCCGGATGCTACCGGCAGCGCGGTGCGGGCAGAGATGAAGCGAATCAAGCCCGAGGTTCCAGTTTTGTTGTTTAACGGCGTAGGCAGCCAGACACCGTTCTTGCTTCGTTTTTTCGACTCCTACCTGCGGAACCCCGAACGGCCGGGGGACGTCTTCGACGATTTGGACAACTCAGGCTGAACCGCTGGATAAAAGTGGTCGACAAACCAGCCAAAAGCGGCCCGTGCGGAGCATAGTTTAATGAGGCAACCAGCGATGACGTAACTCTAGAGAGGTAATTCCCATGAAACCCATCCTATGTATCAGTTTAATCATGTTTTCGGCGCCGTTGTTCGCTCAAAACGCAATTCCCGCCGGTACCATCCTTCCTGTGGCCTTCAACTCTTCCCTGAATTCACGAAAGCTCAAACCTGGGCAAGCCATAAAGGCACGAGTGATGCAGGATGTTCCGTTGTCGCCAGGATCGAAGATTCACGCGGGCGCTAAAGTTATCGGTCACGTGATCAATGTCAAACCCGCGACCGGAGCAAGCGGTGGGCAAGTGTCTTTCCGGTTCGACACCCTCGTGGTTGCCAAGCGCCGGACGCCGATTACCACCAATGTGAGGGCATTGGCGTCAACGATGGCGGTAGAGGATGCACAAATTCCAGAGAGCGGCCCCGACCGGGGAACCCCGCCGGCGGCATGGACCACGAATCAGATTGGAGGCGAGGTCGTCTACCGTGGCGGTGGACCGGTTGCGAATGGACTGCGCTCGGTCGGAGAACCAACCTACGGCGGCGTGCTGGTTCGTGTCTCAGGCAAACCCGGCACAGTGTGCCGGGGCGAGATCGAGGGCAAAGATCGCCTGCAAGCTCTCTGGGTCTTTTCCTCTGATGCCTGCGGAACTTATGGTTTCGCGGACCTAGCGATTGTCCATGCAGGCCGAAGTAATCCAGTAGGAGAGATTAGTCTGGCGTCAGATCACGGCGACATAAATGTGAGAGCCGGCAGCGGAATGCTGCTGCGGGTGAATTAGGTACACGCGGCAGGAACCGGAGCGAGGAATTGAAATAATTCGTCGGAGAAATCTGTGAGCTGAAAAGAAATGGCCCCGACTTGGCGGGGCCAATGCTAGGAGATGTCAGAGAGCTGCACCACGTTTTATGGTGGTCAGAGGAACCGTGTCAAGTTCTGCGGTCATCTGCTGCTATAATCCGCTCACCCGTCGCCATTAAACCGCTATAGCGGAGGATTTCATGCGATCAAGGCCCGGCTTTACGGCAGTCGTGTTATTGCTTGCGCTCGTTCTGCAAGATTTCGGCCCCCTACTCCAAGCGCAAACCGCGGCTCCGACACCGGAAGAACTGGATCAGTTGCTGTCCCCGGTCGCGCTTTATCCCGATTCTCTGCTTTCACAGATCACCACTGCGTCGACCAATCCGCAGGAAATTCTTGACGTTGACAACTGGTTGCAGCAAAACCCCGATCTGCACGGCGCTGAACTAACCGATGCGGCCGAGAAGCAGGGATTCGATCCGGCATTCATCGCCCTGGTAAATTTCCCGCAAGTGCTGGAGATGATGGCGCAGCACATCGATGACTACGCCGCCCTCGGACATGCATTTTCTTCGGATCAGGAGGCGGTTGCTGCCTCCATTCAGCGGCTGCGCGCCCAGGCATACGAAGCTGGCACCTTGCGCACCACTGAACAACAGAAAGTGGAAGTGCAACAGCCGGCGCCCGGGCAGACAGTTTATGTGATCCAGCCGGCGCAACCCCAAATCGTTTATGTGCCGGTCTATGATCCCACGGTCGTCTACATTCGGCCTGCTCCCACCGTAGTGGTCGCGGCTCCGGTAATCACTTTCGGAGTGGGGATCGGCATCGGGGCGCTGATTGTTGATAACCGCCCCTGGGGATGGGGCGGATGGGGATGGAACTGGGGCGCGCGCCGCGCCTATTACAATCATGTGTATTGGGGCGGGTGGTCGAATCCCTATCGTCCGCCAAACATCTGGTATCGCCCGCGGCCGGTAGTCTATGCCAACCGGCCAGGATACCGCGGCAATTGGGGTTACCGTCCGCACGGCTACCGGCCTCCCGCTTACGGGGCTCGACCGGGATACAGACATCCGCCCTACGGACCGAACAACCGTCCGCGAAACCAGCCCGGGGGGAATCGCCCGCCAGCGGGGTCACCGAAGCCGGTCGCCCCGAACCGACCGCGTCCAAATCAACCGCGTCCAAATCAACCCACGACGCCAGCTAAGCCCCAACCCACACCGTCGCGGCCGCCGACTACACAACCAGCTAATCCGGGCACCCCAAACCGGCCGGGCTCGGGTCGTCCGACAACACCTGGACAAACCAGACCAACGCCGCCCACCGCTCAGCCGACCAAACCCAATCCTCCGAACCAGCCGCAGCCAAGCAGACCTGCTGCACCCGATCAGCCCCGACCCACGCCGTCAAGGCCGCCGACTACACAACCAGCTAATCCGGGCACCCCAAACCGGCCGGGCTCGGGTCGTCCGACAACACCTGGACAAACCAGACCAACGCCGCCCACCGCTCGGCCGACCAAACCCAATCCTCCGAACCAGCCGCGGCCAAGCAGACCTGCTGCACCCGATCAGCCCAAGCCCACACCGTCAAGGCCGCCAACGGCGCAACCCACTAATCCCGGCGGCGGTGGGAACCGTCCACGCCCCAGCCAACCGGCTGCGCCCGGCCCAGCCAGACCGGCGACGCCCAACAGCCGGCCCAGCGGAGGTCAGCCGGCCCCTCAGCAGAAACCTGCTCAGAACCGCCCTCGGCCACAGAAGCCGCCGTCCTCACAGGCTCAACCGCCGCAGCCCTGAGGGGTCGCGCGACGGACAAACAACCGGGGACAAGACGGAACGTTCCCCAGTTTTTCTCAGACCGCAATTATTTCAGCCGGTAGATTTTGATTTCCCGGTCAAGTGACTTAAATTCTGGGTCGCCGGTGACCAGTTCAGCCTTCTTTTCTTTGGCCAGCGCGGCGGCGAAAACATCGGCCAAGCTCAGCTTAAAACGTGCCTTGAAAGCGGCGGCACTGTCGGCCATGACCGTGCCCCGGGATCTTGAGGATTTCTACGCGTCCTCGGATGGCTCCCAAAGCTCTATCTTATTGCCATCTGGATCCTTGACCCAGGCAAACTTCCCGTAGTCGGGATATTCCGCGGTCTTGTCGATGGCCACTCCTTTACTCTTCAGCTGGCTGAGGACTTCTTTCATGTTCTTCACGCGATAATTAATCTGACCGGTTCGCGGCTTATCTTTGATGTCTTGATCCGTCGGCATAATCGCCCACGCCATGGTTCGCTTGATCTCCGGATTTTCAACATCCCGAGAGTCAAACGTTGCATAAACTGAATTGCACTCGGCATCCTGGCCCGCAGCTTCGATTCCCAGGCAATCGCGATACCAGGCCGCCAATCGCTTGGTATCGTTGGAAAACAGAAAGACGCCGCCAATTCCGTTAATCATCAGTTCCTCCTCATCTCTGCCGGTTTCCGCACCGGCAGGCATAATTCCAATTCAAAGTGCGACCAATCCATCGCGCTTTCTTTGTCCAGGAAAACCTCCAGTGCCGGCGCATGCTCGGGCTCGTAGGCGCTGTGGATAAGCCAATCTCGGTAAAGGTAGTCCCAAGCCGTAGCGACCGTATGGATATCGCCGGAAACCGTTATGACGGCGTATCGCCTGGCGGGCATTTTCAATTTCGACATTCCTTCCATGCACCGGAAGGGAAGAGACGACGCCAGACACACCTCATAGCGATAAAGATGCTTTGGCGTCACGTGGGGATCGTCGACGGTCATTCCGAAAAGAATTCCTTGCGAAAACACATCCTGGGACTTGGCCCATTCGATCACGGTCTTGAGGGCAGCTAGCACTTTGTCCATCTCGAAGGCATTTGTGACCCGAATATAGGCAACTTGCCTTTCGGGAAAGTCGATCAATCTCACCGGAAACGCGGCCCTTTTTTCCTCCGCGCTCATGGGGAGACCATATTCATCTTTGGGGAACAGTTCTTTGCAAATCTTGCTCTTTTTGATCTCGCCGCTTTTTCGAAACTGGCTTGGCGAAGTATCGTAGCCGGACCGGAAGGCACGTGAAAACGTGGCCGACGACGAAAAACCGCAATCTAAGGCGATATCGGTCAGGCTTTGCTCAGAATAACGAAGCAGACGAGCGGCCTTTTCCAGACGAAGCCGATTCGTGAAGCTATTCAGGGTTTCGCCAGAAACCGCGGTGAAAATCCGATGAAAGTGAAATTCTGAAAAGCAAGCAACATCAGCAAGCTCAGCCAGCTTCACCGGGCGATGCAGGTTCCCTCGAAGATAGTCAATCACCCGGTCAATTCTTTGGGCATATTCGCCATTGGCCTGGGTCTTTGCGCTGGGCACGGGGTGATATTGTGCCATAGAAACACCCCAATGGGCGCGGCCGGAACCGCAGCGCCGTTTTCTGGGGAGGCGACTCGAGGAATTGAAACAAAAATAGTTCGCCTCGGCTGTCGATTTCTGCCAGTGGGCAACGACTATAGGTGAACGATGTCGCGCGCAAGCCTCAAACTCTCGTAAGCGCTCGTACATCGTAAGAGGGGGCAGGACAATCCGATGAGAAAGCTAATCTTCGCAATCAACATCACGCTCGATGGCTGCTGCGACCACACCAAACAGCTGGCCGATGAAGAGACCCATGAATATTTCACCCACCTCCTGCGAGAGGTTGATCTGCTCGTCTTTGGGCGCAAAACCTATGAATTGATGGTCCCATATTGGCCGGATATCGCAAAGAGCCAGTCGGGGACAAAGGCGGAGAACGAATTTGCCCGGGCGTTTGATTCCCACAACAAGATTGTTGTGTCGCGATCATTGGACAGCGCGGAAGACCGAAATACGCGAATTGTTCGTGGCGACCTTCGCCAAGAGGTACTGAAATTGAAACAACAACCAGGCAAAGATATTTTAATCGGTGGTGTGGATATTCCTTCACAACTGATAGAGCTTGGCCTGGTCGATGAATTTCGTATTGTCGTTGGGCCAATCATTGCGGGAGAAGGAAGACGCCTGTTGGACCGTGTTAGTCTGCCGGAGAAATTGCAATTGAAGCTTGTCGAGTCAAAGGTTTTTAAATCAGGATGCGTTGCGCTTCGTTACTTGAAACAGTGACAGAAGAAACTGCCACAGCCGGGAAAACATACCTCGCGATGAGGAGCGCGGCGCGGTTGGGACGTTACGCTTGCCGGAAGGCGAGACACCGACCGAGATCGCGCAAAAGACAGGCCATTGAGAGATCGCACTGCTTCTCGACGGAGCAGTGCGAGGGCGCAACTATAGCAGCAGATAACCGGGGAGGATGCGATTTCCCCCGGCCAAACGCTACCCGCCAGAAGCCAGGAGCGGTTTCATGGTGGAGGCGGCGGGAGTCGAACCCGCGTCCGAAAAAGTTACTGGTCAAGAGCCTACATGCTTATTCCAGTTCATGCCCCAGGCATTACCCTGGGACGTTCGCGGCCCCCGCTCAGAACGGACAAGAAACGGTTGCCGCTAGCCTGATGATCTCATCCCCCCTACTCAGACGTGGCAGGGAAGACCAGCCCGCTGTGTGACGTCCGCTCGCAGCCCACGGGCGAAGCTGCGGAAGACGGCAACTTAATTAATTAAGCTGCGTATGCCATCTGTTGATTGGCAATTATCATTTTGCCCACGATTACGGGTGTGTGCACCCCGGCATGCCTCTTGGCCGTAAGCATCTCCGTCGAAGCCGTGACGCCCCCACTGGTGGGATTTGGCCCTGTAAAGAACTGTTCCCATTCTACAAGAAGAGAAGTCGGACACCGTATTTGATGAACAGGGGACCGCCGCGGGTGCGAACGTACAGCGAGTCAGAAATCGGCCCGCAAGTGCCTCGGCTTGACTCTCAAACGCATCTATGCAAGAATAGCATGCATAGCAAGCTATATGCCGACCGCTACCGCCCATTCCGAATCAGACCGCGTTCGCCAACACGCGGCCGAGCTGTATCTCCGCGCCGCCCGCCGCCATGGGGATCGAACCTTCTCCGTAAATGTCGGCACGGTGCACAGGGCGATGGGACTGAACAACCGCGTCCCTCTAGTGTGCGCCGCACTCACATCGAAGAAATTTCTCAACCAGAATTCGCTCCGGCTGATTTCGAAGACCGGTCCACCTTCGGGTCAAAGCACCACCGTGACCTACACCTACGAATTCGTAGGTCTCGAAAAGGACGACCCCGCCTCACTCGACCCCTGGCTCAAAGCTCGCGGGATTGCGAAAGACATTTTCGCGGCTCTCGGCGGCGGAGAAGCCTACCTTCGCGCGGAGCGTGCAAATTTCTACGGTCCTGGGAACGACCCTAACAAAGAGCGCTAAGAATGAGCCGTATCTATTGGGACACGATGTTGTTTGTCTATTGGATCGAGGATCACCCTCGCTATGCCCGGACTGTGCGTCGGCTACTAGAAAAAATGCAGTCCCGGCATGACCAACTTTGCACCAGCACCTTTGCCGTGGGGGAAACTCTGGTAGGTCCGTATAAGTCGGGCTCTAACGAAGTCATCAACGCGGTTCGGGGGATCTTTCAGCCTCCCCGTGTGCAACTCATACCCTACACGCTGGAGACCGCCGATTATTACGCCGATATTCGCGCAAAGCATCGAGTTTCGTCGGCCGATGCGATCCACCTCGCCTCAGCCGCTCAAGCCGGTACCGACCTTTTTCTGACCAACGACGACGCCCTCATCGGCAAAGTGATTCCCGGAATCCAATTCATCGCCGGCCTCGATTCAAACATTCTTTGAGAGCCGTTCCTCCAGCCCCGCCTTCACCTCCGGCCATTCGCTGTCCAAAATGCTGAAGTACACCGTATCCCGCACCCGCCCAGTCCACGTCACCAGATGCCGGCGCAGCGTGCCTTCTTCTTTCGCCCCAATCCGCAAAATGGCGTTGCGCGATTTCTGATTCAGCGTATCCGTCTTCAGTTCCACGCGAATGCATTTCCACTCCTCAAATGCGTGACGCAGCATCAAGTACTTAGCCTCGGTGTTGATCGCCGTCCGCTGCCACGCTGGAGCAATCCAAGTCGACCCAATTTCCACCCGCCGGTTCGCCCGATCAATATTCATGAACCCGGTGCTGCCAATCGGCCGCCCCGAACCGCATTCCACCGTGACAAACACCGGCGACTCGCCCCGCGCCTGCTCCGCCAAAGCCTTGTCGGCCCACTGCTCAAAGTCTTCCGGACTCCGCATCGGGTAGGGAATCCAGCGAAAAATATCTTCCACCGCGTCCTTCGCCACTTCCCACAGCAGCTTCCAATGCTCCCGCCGAAATGGCTCCAGGCGAACGAAACTTCCTCCAAGTGTCACCGGCTCGATGTCCATACAGTGCGCCCTGTGCCCCTCTGTGACCTCTGTGGTTCCTGTTTTCTCACCACAGGGAGCACACAGGGTCACAGGGTAAAGCATAATGTGGGTGTGCAAGTTTTGGCTTGGCTGGCTTTGGTCTTCGCTGCCGTGATCCCGCCTGCCGGCGCTGCTGAGGCACCCAACCCTACCTTCTACCGCGACGTTCTACCCATCCTCCAGCAACATTGCCAGAGCTGTCATCGCCCCGGCGAAATCGCCCCCATGCCGCTTGTGACCTACCAGCAATCCCGCTCCTGGGCCACGCAAATCCGCGACACCGTCCACTCCAAATCCATGCCGCCGTGGTTTGCCGATTCCTGCTGCGGCCACTTCGCCAACGATCCCTCCCTCACCGCCGAAGAGATCGCCATCCTCGCCGCCTGGGCCGACGCTCACGCCCCTGCCGGCAATGCGCACGACGCTCCGCCACCGCCGCACTGGACCCAAAGCTGGAACATTCCTCAGCCCGACGCCGTCGTGGCCATGCCGAAAGCCGTAACCATTCCCGCTCACGGCGACGTCGAATACACCTACGAAATCGTTCCCACCAATTTCGCTGAAGGCAGATGGGTGCAGATGTCCGAAATTCGTCCCTCCAGCCGCGCCCACGTTCATCACGCCGTCGTTTACATCCGGCCGCCCGATTCCGACTGGCTCCGCGCCGCGCCCCTGGATCAGCCTTTCACCGCATCCAGCCTGCATGACGAGCATCTGCGCCACCAGGCCCACGAAACTACCAGCGACCTGCTGCTCGTCTACGCTCCCGGCAGTTCACCCGATCGCTGGCCAGATGGCATGGCCAAATTTATTCCCGCGCACTCCGATCTCGTCTTCCAAATGCACTACACCACCAACGGCCGCGCCTCGACCGATCGCACCCGCATCGGCCTGGTCTTCGCGAAAATCCCGCCAAAGCAGCGCGTCATCACCTTACAACTCGCCAACGACCACGATACCCTCCCCATTCCACCCAACGCTGACGACTATCGCGTCGAGGTTCACGGAACATTACCTAACGATTACGTCCTGCTCAGCTTCTTTCCCCACATGCACCTGCGCGGCAAGCGCTTCGAATACAACCTCGTTCGCGGGGACAAAACTGGTCTCAACGGAACCATCGAAACCCTCTTGCGCGTGAATTACGACTTTTACTGGCAACTCAGCTATCGCTTGGCCGAGCCCCGCTTTCTGAAGGCGGGAACCGAACTCCAGGCCATCGCCTGGTACGACAATTCCCGCCACAACCGCCACAATCCTGATCCCGACGCGGCCGTCACTTGGGGCGATCAGACCTACAACGAGATGATGGTAGGATTCTTCGACGTCGCCGTCCCCGCCGGCATGGACAAGGCTCAATTCTTCATCCGGCACCCGCCAAAATAATCGGGAAGAACACAGACCTCCGTGATCCTCTGTGCCCCCTGTGGTTATGCTTTTCGCGGACAGGCCCATCCGTCGCCCCGTGTTACACTGACCCCTTTTCCGAGGAACACTCACGTGCGCAAACTCATTCTGTTCGTCCTGATCGTAGCCTTCTGTTCTCCCGCCCAAACCCTATCCCCCGATCTCCGCCATCAAATCGACGCCGTCGCCACCGCCGTCCTCATCAAAACCGGCGTCCCCAGCGCTTCAATCGCCATCGTTCAGGACGGCAAGATCGCCTACCTGCAAGCCTACGGTGACGCCCGCCTCGATCCCCGCACTCCCGCTCGGCCTGACATGCGCTACAGCATCGGTTCCATCAGCAAGCAGTTCACTGCCACTGCCATTCTTCTTCTACAGGAGCAAGGCAAGCTTTCCCTCGACAACAAAGTCGCCAAATTCATTCCCGGCCTTACCCGTGCCAATGAAGTCAGCATTCGTCAGTTGCTTTCTCACACTTCTGGCTACCAGGACTATTGGCCGCAGGACTACGTCATGCCCATGATGCTCCAGCCAACCACCGCGGACAAGATCATGGATGGCTGGGCCCGCAAGCGGCTCGACTTCGACCCCGGCTCCAAATGGCAGTACAGCAACACCAACTACGTGATCGCAGGCGCCATCGTCGAAAAGGCCAGCGGCATGTCTCTGCTCCAGTTCCTGCGCGAAAAGATTTTTGCCCCGCTGAACATGAAGAGCGTCGCCAACATCGATCAGGACGCCTTGCCGGTTACCGATCCCATCGGCTACATGCGTTACGCCCTCGGCCCGCTGCGTCCCGCGCCCCAGGAAGGGAAGGGATGGCTCTTCGCCGCCGGAGAACTGGCCATGCCCGCCGATGATCTCGCCCGTTGGGACATTTCCATCATCGACCAAGAACTGTTGCAGCCGTCTTCTTACCGTCTGCTTGAAACCGAGGTCCTGCTGAACGATGGCGCGGGCACAAAATACGGCTTGGGATTAGACATAGGGACGGAGAATGGCCATCGACTCCTCGGCCATTCCGGCGAAGTCTCCGGCTTCACTGCCCAGAACACGGTTTATCCCGACGACCACGCCGCCATCATCGTGCTCACCAATCAGGACGCGGTCGGCGCTTCCGGTCAGGTCGCAGACGGCATTGCATCCCTGCTCTTCGTCACCGCCGATTCCGAGACTCCGCAGAAGCTCGCTCAGGCCCGCAAGATTTTCGATGGCCTCCAGCACGGCGCCATCGATCGTTCGCTCTTCACCGCCAACGCCAACTTCTATTTCAGCGAGTTAGCGCTTAAAGACTTTGCCGCCGGACTGGCTCCCTTGGGACCACCCCTGGAATTCAGCCAGATTAATCAGGAACTCCGCGGCGGAATGACCTTGCGTAGATATAGCGTGAAGTTCGCGCAGCGGACCCTGCGCGCGTGGACTTTCGAAATGCCCGATGGCAAGCTCGAGCAATACCAGATCGCCCCCGTGGATTAAGCCGGCTGGGCTTTGAAAGGGCGCGCCTTCAGGCGCTTCAACCAAGCATGAAAAACAAACCGGCTTTAACCGCCGGGGGACTGAAGCCACTACATAAACTTGATCCGCCGATTCGCCTTCGAGTACTCCATCAGGTTCCCCAGCCGCCTCATCTGCGTCTCTTCCTTCTTCGCACTCGCCACCCACGCGATGGTCATCCGCCGGTAATACGGCGGGAAATTCTGAAAATTCTCCCACGCAGCTTTTTGCTTCTCGAATATCTCCTGCAGCCTCCTAGGCAACTCCGTGGGATGCGCTTCGCTTTTCCTTTCGGGCCGGAACGCCTCCAAGCCAGCCGCCGTCATCCTTCCCGCCGCGATCAGCTTTCGCGCTCTCCTTATATTGATCTGCGACCAGCGGCTGCTGGGTCTTCGCGGCGTAAATCTCTGCACATAGCGCTCGCCATCCAGTTTTCCGGTCACGCCGTCGATCCAGCCGAAGCACAGCGCCTCTTCGACCGCATCATCGTAGGGAATACGCTCTTTCCCGGAATATCTCTTGGGATAAATCAGCCAGACTTCTTTGACTCGCGTGCTGTTCTTCTCCAGCCACGAACGCCACTGTTTGCGGTCATTGACGTACAGGGTCTTCATGGTGTGAGCCGTCACTTCTGTGACGTCATGACTACTTTCTTGCGCGCCTCCACCAGTTCCGGCCGTTCCTCTCCCACCGCGGTTTCTGTCAGTTTGCGAAAGTATTGACTCGCCACCGTCGCATTGCCGCTTACCTCCGCCGCGCTAGCTGCTCCGTAAACAGCATTGAACCGGTTGGGTGCGATTTTCAAAACCGCTTCATACTCCACCAGCGCTTCCTTGGGATGCTTCTCCTCCATGAGTAACTCCGCCAGCATTTCCCGCGCCGGGGTCACCGCTCCCGGAGTTACTGCATTCTTGTCCATGCTCTCCTCGAAGTCCGCCGCAGATTGCATGGCGGCGACCGCGTCCTCCAGTGTCCCGCTCTTTGCCTGGATCCATGCCGCCACCTCGCGTCTCTGTACTTCAATCTGGTTGGCCCAGTAAGTATTTCCAAGCTTGGTGGTTGCATCCCGCAACCCGGCCAGCGTCTGCTCAGCCTGCGCCGCCTTCTCTAGATTTCCCGTGCGCGCGCTGCCTACGCCCACCGCCATCCAGGTAATCGCTTGTGCCCAGGGCACCGAATCCTGACTGGCCTTGAGCTGGCTGGCTTCCTGCCATTTGCCCAGCTCCATACAGTAACGAGCCGGAATAGCGGCCACCGCGTAGTTGCCGGTCAACGTCAAGCCAACCAGCGGCGGTAGGGAAGTCATTTCATCCAGCACGGCTCTGGCCTCCTTCACTCGCCCACTTTGTAGGTCGGCGTACTCCAGATAATCCAGGGCGTGCAGCCGCTGGTCGCGGGCCTCGCCGTTGGTGGACGCCTTCTCCGCCTCCTCTGCCAGCTGTGCCGACTTGGTGTTCGACGCGATCGATTCGTCCCACGATCCCACCCGCGTAAAGATGTGTGATGGCATATGGTTGGCATGCGCCGACGCCGGCGCAATCTTGGCGTACATGCGCGCCGCGTTCAACCCTTGTTCCGCCAGGACCGGGTTGTCATAGCAGTGAATGATGTAGTGCGCTACTCCCGGGTGGTGCGGCAATTTGGCAAAGATCGGCTCTAGAATCTCTCCGCACTTCTTCTGATTGGCAAATGTCCGGTCCGTCTTGGGCGCAGTGATGGCTAGGGAAAGCGCGTGCAGGATCGCAGCCTCCGTGTCCTCCGGATAGGCCGCCTGCAGTGCACCCATCTTTTGTTCAAAAACCAGAGCATGCGCCGTTTTGTCCTTGCCGTCCTGGCGGAAGATTTCCGCCAACGCGTTGATGTAGGCCAGCTCCCGGGTGGTAGTACTGGAGTTGGTGACAGCAAGTGTCGCGGCTCGATGTAGAGCTTCGCCTCCAGCCGCCAGGTCGCCGTTGTCCCACAGCCCGTGATAGTGGCTCATGGCGATGCCCCATTGTGCCATCGCGCACTTGGGATCTCGCTCCGCAACCTCCGTAAAGCCCGCCCGTGCCTGCTCGTATTGGAAGGAGTGCAGCAGCGCCATCGCGCGATTGAAGCTAAGCCTCACTGCCGGAGAGCAGGAAGTCGCGAAATCCACCGAGCCAATCTCTTGTTTGGTCAGCGAGTGCTCATGTCCCTCATCGCACCACAGGGGTAGAACGAATAGTGCCAGAAGGCTGACTAGAACGCGTCGTCGCATAGGCCACCTCTAGGAGTTGCCGCCAATTTTACACCGGGGGTCAGGCAATCTGAGAACTGAGATCTGATAACTGATCTGAAATCAGGCTCTTCTCTGCAATCTCCGCGGCCGTTCTCCGCGTTCTCTGCGACTAAGAGCTCTTTTGTTGACCCCTGTGAATCCGTGCCCAAAGCCCATTACCTAAGAGACCTTGTGCGCCCGCGCTAGTCGCGTAATCCTCAACTCAATGAGCCCTCGGAAACTGTTCGCGCATCCTCTGCAAGTCATCGCACGGCTTGGGCGGCGCATGCTGCCCTGTGCACTTCTACTGCTTATTAGCGCCGCTTTCGGCTGCGCCCAGCAAAGTGCCGTGCCCTTCGAGGTTTCCAATCCCAGCAACAAGAAATGGCCTCCGGCGGAAGCCGCTCGCATCTACGATTCCGCCTGCGATCTTCTGGCCCGCACCATTCGCCCCGAAAAACCTCCGCATCTGCGCCCCAAATTCCGCCTGGTCTTGGGCTCTGAGAGCGATGTGTTTGTGAATGAGGGTGGCGTTACTGAAGTCCACCTGAAGTCCTGGAATCCGGAGAAATTCGCGGAAGGTGTGGTCGTCGTGGCAGTCCGCGATGTGCTGCGGTCAGAGGATCTGGCTCGGGTTGTGCATCAGTCCGTGTCTCTCGCTTCTTCCACTGTCAACGTCCACGAACTGGGCCGGCAGTAACCACCCCCGGCCCTACTGACCGAGCGGAGCTTGCAGAGTGCCCACATATCCGTTGTGGTTGTCCCGAATGGCGAGGCAAGCAAGGTTTTTCCCGGGGGGAGTGTCTACGTCAAAATGCACGCTCAACCCTTCCTTGATCATTGTTCGATAGGTCTCAAGAGGGAGCACCTTGTCGAGCTTCATCACATGATTGCTGACGATCTTGCCCTCGGGAGTGAATACGACCACTCAGAAGTTCACGTTCAAGTGCTTGCCTTGGCCGGAGTCTTCGACGGACAGAGAGCTACCATCGACCACGAACTCGACTCGAGTCTTGGCCTTGTCGACGGCTGAGACTCTGGCATCGAAGGCGATCTGAGTGGAAGAAATTCTGTCCTGCACGGCGTCCGAGAGGTCCTGCTCAAACTTCTTTTCCTTCTCTCCGGCTGGATCGAAGGCATAGTAGCCGCGCCGGTGACGCAATTCGATGCCTTCATGATCTACCTTGACGGAGACCTTGCGATAATTACCGTCCCACTTCCTGTCTTCGGGATAGTAGCCGATCGTGTAGGACGCGGCTTGGTCGGCAAAAGCGAGTTCGGCTCCGCGGTTGAGGTCATTTTGGTTGACAAAAGCCTGACCACCGGTTTCGCGGGCGATCTCCTTCATGGTTTCCTGACGGTCGAACTCCGTCCCTGCGGCCGTAGTCTGAAGGCCAGTGACGTCGATGGGATAAATGGCGATCTGGGAACTGGCAAACCGCGCCGCGATGTCCCGGACTTTGTCGGCATAGAGGCGCTCCATTCCCCCGTTCATGCCAGTGGAAAACCCGCTGGCTCCGGACCCACGGAGTTCGGCATCCGTCCAGCGGGAGCCGGAGGACTCGAAGCCCTGAACTTGAGGAACAAGGCTAAAAGGAAAACCGGCTGTGAGCCAAATAATGTTTTTGCGCCCGGGAATGCCACCCAGAATGCGGATCAGGCTCCGCATGGCCTCAACTGTAGCATCGGCACGACGATTGTTCACGAACTGAACCTCTCCCCAGTGGAAATCTGCGAGTTGTTGGGTCAACGCCACAAGCGATGCGCCGGCGGCGCCAGAAATAGGAGCCGGTACATCGGGAGCCGCTGGCGTCCCGGTACCCAACGGAGTTTGCGCGACATATTGGCGCAGAACACTGAGCAGGACTTTCGGGTCGTCGGTGAAATCAGACAACGCCACCAGCCTGCTGGTGAGGGCAAAGACGGCCACGCGATCGCCGGGGCGGTATTGATCAAGAACCCACTTCATCATCTGAGCGCGTGCGTACTTTTGATCTGGGGTTTCGGGAGTATTGGCGGCGTCGAGCAGAATGATGGTGGGAGCGCCACCGGGCGGTATTCAGGGCGGTTCGAATACTCTCCCGGCGGCAACGCGGGCGGTCGCGGCTTCGAAGCGGTCTGGCTGGGCGGACTGAAGACGGATATCTTCTGCGGTTTGCCTTTTTCTGAAACGGCGAAGTCGGCAGGCTGCAATCCGAGCACCGGCTTGCCATGTTTGTCGGTCACCACTACGTCCACCAATACCAAGCGGGTGCTGACGCGGATGGTGAGGGTTGGGATCGGCTCCGCTTCTTGGGGAGCTTCAGCGGACAGTGGAAACGAAAAAATCAAGAAGGACAGAAGAAGGGAGAGCCGCAGGGGACGAGCTTTGTGCTGGAACATGCATTTCCTCGGTCGGGTGGAACCGCCCCCTTGTTCCGCAAGACACCGAATTGTACCTTACGGTTTCAGGGATGTCCCCTCGGTTGCTGCGGCGCTAACCCGCAATGCAGCGCCACCGTCCCGAACTTCCGGCGACAACTTCGATTGGATGAGCGCTTCCACCTTGTCCCACACCTTCGGATCACATTCAATCTCCGTATGCGGCCTCATAAACAGGTGGTTGAACCAGGGATAGCCCTCGCAATTGATCGGATTCTGGCTGTAGTCGAGGCGGAAATTCCCGACGATTTCGGTGTGTTCCGGGTCCGCCGCGCGAATCTGCGCCTGCCCGTGCACCAACCCGTGCGGCTGATAAAAGTTCACCGCCTCCGCCACGTTGGCAGGAATGAGGGCATCGTTCTGGCCGCCCTTCGAGACGCTGTCCACTTGAATGGTGAGCAGCACCGGAATCCCGGCTTTCCCCAGCTTGCGCGCCAGGGTCACAGTCTCTGACGCTCCCCAGCTATGGCCATAGATGATGATCCGCGCCTGCTGCTTCTCTTCCGGCGATAAGCTCCCGTCGTTGTCCGCATCCAGGTGTCGCAGGATTTCTTGGTAAGCCTGATCGCCGTGATGATTCTCGAAGACCCTTACATAGACGCTCGCGGGATATAGATTGCGAAGTCGCTCAGCCAGCTGGACAGCACTATGAACCCGGTCGTCGGGCTTTACGAAACCGCCCACGAATCCAATCACCGTCGCTGGTCGCGCCGGAAACATCGCCGCCCCAGTGCCGGGGGCTGGCGAGTCCGCCGCTGCCAGGGCTAGAGTCGCCCCGAGGAGGCAGATTAGAACGCCCGTCGAAATGCCCGTATGCCGCATAAACGGGAGCACATCGTATCAAGAACCCTACTCTCGAGTATAGAGCCGAACTTCTGCCTCCCGCTGGGCTCTACTGTGTCAACCCGTGCCTGGAATCTCCTTGACCCCGCCTGCTGGGAAAGTCATAATTCCGCCACTCGTCAAAACGCTCTAGGCCGGCCCAGCGGTTTACTTTGTGGTACATAGGGAGGTTTCCCGATGTCCGAACCCATCAACAAACGCATAGGCGACTACGAAATTCTCAACGAACTCGGCGCCGGGGGCATGGGCAAGGTCTACAAGGTCCGCAACGTCATCTCCGACCGCATCGAGGCCATGAAGATCCTCCTCCCCGACCTCGCCGGCCGTCAGGAACTTGCCACTCGCTTTCTGCGCGAGATCAAAGTTCTCGCGGCCCTCGACCATCCCAACATCGCCGCCCTGCGCACCGCCCTCACCCTCGACAACCAGTTGGTCATGATTATGGAATATGTGGAGGGCACAACCCTCACCCAGCGGCTCCAGCAGGGCCCCATCACGGTCGCCGACGCTGTCAACTACATCGGCCAGGTGCTTGACGCGCTTAGCTATGCCCACCAGCAACAGGTCATCCATCGCGACGTCAAACCCGCCAACATGATGCTCACGCCCCACGGGGTTGTGAAGCTGATGGACTTCGGCATCGCCCGCTCCGGCGACGATTCCACTCTCACCATGACCGGAACCACTCTCGGTTCACTCGGCTACATGTCGCCCGAACAAGTAAAAGGCGAGGCCACCGACGCTCGTTCCGATCTTTACTCCGTCGGCATCTCACTCTACGAGATGGTCACCGGACGCCGCCCCTTCCGCGAATCCAGCGACTACTCCATCATGGCTGCGCAAGTGAACCAGCCGCCCACGCCTCCCGTCGACCTCAAGCCCGGCCTGCCGGCCGCACTCAACGAAATCATTCTGTTGTCCATCGCCAAGGAACCCTCCGGACGCTACCAATCCGCCGACGCTTTCAGGACCGCTCTCAGTCGCGTCGGCCCACTGCCGGCAGCGGCACGTGCTGACTCAGCCCGCACCGTCACCAGCATCAACTCTTTGCCGCCCACTGCCACCATGCTGCCCGCGCAGACCGTCACCGCATCCACGATTTCCGCCAGGCAACCCCAGCCCACGCCGCCCGCGTCGCAATCAAACATGGCTTCGAACGCCGCGCCCATACCTCCCGCCAGTCATCGCGGCCTCTACATGGCCGTGGGCGGACTGATCGTGTTGGTAGCCCTGATTTCCGCCGGAATGTACAGCCGCAGCGCCGATGCCCGCCGCGACGCCGCTTCCCACGCCGCTACCCCTGCGGCGCAAGACGCCACTCCGCCAGCGCCAGCAGCGCCACAAGCCGCCGCGCCTGCGCCCGATGCTCCCGCTCAACCCACAGCCGAACCGGCGCCCAACCCGCCGCCGGCTCACCCCCGAGCAAAAACCACGCCCGCCGCGGTCGTGCCCGATCCGAATGCACCTCCGACCATCGATCTCGACGCGCTCGAACATGACATCGACCAACTCACCGCCCGCGCCGGCTCAGTGAACAGCGGCCTCGATGGCCTGCGCGCGCAACAGGCCCGCGACGGTTATGGCTTGCGCGGCGACATCGCCCAGCGCCAGGAAAGCATGAAGCTCAACCTGCAGAAGGCGCAGGACGCCATCACTCACGGCGACGGTGTGCGCGCCAAACGTTACTCCGATCTGGCCAACGCCGATGTCGAAGCCCTGGAAAAATTCCTGGGCCGCTAATCAGTTCACGTGGGGACAGCCGCCCTCGGCTGTCCCGCCGAGCGCAGCTCGGCCTTAGCAATCGCCGAAAATTCTTGCGCATTTAGCCGGGTGGGGCTGGCCCCTAACGACATTCCTTCCCGAAACCCTTGCTCCGCCTGCCATCTCGCGGTATACTCCGCCCCGCGCCGCGGAACTCCCCCATTCCTCTGCGGCATTTCCTTAGGAGGCCACGCTGTGCCTTGCAATCTATTCGTGTCATTCCGTCGAATGGTTAATGCTCTTCTTATGATTTTCATCTTGCTGAGTCTGTCCTGGGCTGCTCCCAAAGAAAACTCACTATACAGTTTCAACGGCGGGAGCAATGACGGCTCAGCGCCGGTTGGCGGCGTGGTCGTCGATGCGGCCGGCAATCTTTATGGCACCACCGGCGCCGGCGGCAGCTACACCGATTGCAGTCCTTTCGGCCAGACTTGCGGCGTGGTTTTTGAACTTAGTCCCAACGGTACTGGCTGGACAGAAACCGTTCTTTACACCTTCACCGGTGACCTCGACGGGGGCGAGCCACTCGCTGGTCTCGTCCTGGATAGCCAGGGCAATCTTTACGGCACCACCGCGATCGGCGGATCGTTCGGCAACGGCACCGTATTCATGCTCTCATTCGTCTCCGGCAGTTGGATCGACTCCGTGCTCTATAGTTTTCACGGAGGCAGTGACGGCGCCTATCCGCAATCTGCCCTCACTCTGCACAACGGCAGCATTTACGGCACCACCTACGCCGGGGGAGGGAACTCCTGCCTGGGCGCTTCGCAGGGCTGCGGCACGGTTTATCAGCTAGAGAAGGGAAGTAACGGTTGGACGGAAAACGTGCTCTATCGCTTCACCAATGGCACCGACGGAGCATTTCCATACGCCAGCCTGCTGATCGATCCCGCGGGCAATCTCTATGGCACAACCACACAAGGCGGATATCTCTCCGGCAACTGCGCCCCCTACGGCTGTGGCAATATTTTCCAGCTCAAGCATAAAGCTTCGGGTTGGACGCTGAATCCGCTCTACCTGTTTATGTACGACACCGATGGCTCGGCTCCCATCGGCGGACTTTTCGCTGGCCCGAATGACACTCTGTACGGAACCGCATCCGACGGAGGCGCGGGTTACTCTGGGACCGTCTTTCAGCTCGCGTACGCCAAAGGCGCTTGGACTTTCAGCCTTTTGTATACCTTCAGCGGCCCTGACGGCGCTGCACCTGAGGCCAGCCTGGTAGGCAAAGGGAAATCCTTGTTCGGAACCACCCACGGCGGCGGCACTGGCTCGGGATGCTTCTTTGGCGCTCCCTGCGGCACGGTTTTCATGCTCACCGCAACCGCGGGCGGCTGGAAGCAAACCGTGCTCCACAGCTTTACCAATAACGGCACCGACGGAACCTATCCCGAGGACAATCTGATTCTCGGCAATGCCGCTCTCTACGGCACCACCAACGCCGGCGGTCCGTCCGACAAGGGCACGGTGTTTGCCATCACTCCATAACTCGCCGACCCAACCGTAACCTCGTGCTTTCGACGTTAGGGTGGAGAGGTTGCTACCTCGGCCAAAGCCAGCCGAACGTCCCAGCCGTCAGCAAACCGTAAATCAAGCCGTCGAAAGCTTCTTTGATCACGCTCGACCACGGCTGGCCTTTCCAGATCCCGTTGCTCAGACCTCCCAGGCCATAGGCCATAAAGCCAGAACAACCGGCCACGCGAAACACCGCCGGATACGGCGTCCCTGGCCCAAGTACACGTCCCGTGAGATAGGCGACAAAGAACCCGATCACCAAACAATACACAAACCACTGCAGCATGAACTTCGGCACCGCCGGCGGGCCGTTCGGACGAAGCGTCAGGAACCCCACCGGCCCGTGCTTGAATTTTTCCATCATCGCCGGTGACTTCATATCTTTGTGCGTGCAGTGCGGCAGGATATAGAGACCGGGCTGCGGATTGGCCGAACCCAGCGCCGCCAGAACCTTGTCCTCGTCGGGAAGTTTGCGATAGTCGCTGTTGTGGTAACCCAGCAGCATGTGAATGAGTGAACTGGCGACAAACACGATGACCGCCGCCAGCACGATCGGCAGCCACAGAGCGGTGAGAGGGACCATGCACAGCCTCCTGCTACTACGAAGATGGCCTTTCCGAATTCGCCTGTGAACCTACGCCTGTAAAAGGCTGCGGTCAAGTGGGTCCTACCACAAGCCGTGTGGGGACGCGCGCCGTGTGGGGACGGGCGCCCTCGCCTGTCCAGCCGAGCGCAGCTCGGCAACGTTACGGACAAATTGTTAAGATTAGGTCGACCGAGGTCACTCCCATGTGCCGCAACATCAAAACCCTGTTCAACTTCGCTCCGCCCGTCACCGACGACGAGATCCGCGCCGCCTCACTCCAGTTCGTGCGCAAAATCACCGGCTTCAACAAACCGTCCAAAGCTAACGAGGAAGCATTCCTCGCCGCCATCGACGAAGTGGCTGCCGCTTCAACTCGCCTTCTGCGATCACTCGAAACCACCGCCCCTCCGAAGAGCCGCGAAGAAGAAGCCGCAAAAGCCAGAGCTCGCGCTCTCGAACGATTCGGCGCCTGAAGTGAACCCTGGGGAAGTTGCCTTTTCTCTAAATCCCGCATTTGCCCTTCCGAATGCGCCTCAGCGCCGAGCAATCTGCCCTTTATTTTCCAAATCCGCCCACAACGGGAATTTCTTCCCCCATTCCCGATTTTTCCCGGCTCCTCCCGCAACCTGACCTGCTCCCCTGTTTCCGCACAAAGCTGAGTATGATTTGTGCGAAAGTGAACCGCTCCCATTCTCTGTCACAAACGAAGCTAGAGGTTTCGGGCAGTGTAAGTCCTTTCTTCCGCTGTTGACGCGGGTTTCGCGCACTCCAGAGACTCTATCAAGACGCTCTGGAGTGCGCGCCCCAGCGATGTACTAGCTTTTTCCCTGTGCAACGCTGCGAACGCCGCGGGCGTCCGATCTGCCAACGAACTGTGCGGTCGCTGCTGATTGTAATGCTCGCGAAACTTCGCCAGCTTCTGCCGCGCATCTTCCAGCGTCGAGAACCACTCTACGTTCAAACACTCGTCCCGCAGCCGGCCATTGAAACTCTCGATGAATCCGTTCTCCACCGGACGCCCTGGGCGAATGAAGCACAACCTCACCTCGTTGGCCATGGCCCAGGATTCCAGCGCGCGACTGCAGAACTCGCTGCCGTTGTCCACGGTGATGCTCTCGGGCAAGTGGCCCCGCTCGTGCCGTGCGTGTTCTAGCGCCTGTGCCACTTTGAACCCTGTCATCGAACGATCGGCTTCCAACCCAACACACTCTCGCGTGAACTGGTCCACCACGGTCAGAATGCGGAATGAACGTCCATCCGCCAACTTGTCGCTCACAAAGTCCATGCTCCAACACTGATTGGGCCGCGTGGCGACGCCACTCGGGACGGGCCGTCGTCGCGCCATCTTCCGTCGTTGCTTCGTGCGCACAATCAACTCTTCCTCCCGATACAGCCGGTAGATCCGTTTGGCATTCACCTGCCAGCCTTCGCGTCGCAGCAGCACCGTCAACCGACGATACCCGTAGCGCACGTGGGTTCCTGCCAAATCCCGCAAACGATGCCCCAGCACTTCATCGAACACCTTCCGGCTCTGGTAGCGCAGCGTCCCGATCGCCAGTTTCACCACTCTCGCTGCGTGCCGCTCGCTGATCCGATAGGCCTCCTGCGCCCAGCGCGCCAACTTCCGACGCGCACGAGGCCTTACAGCTTTTTTGATACGATCTCCTGCAGGATCTGCCGGTCCAGGCTCAAGTCCGCCACCAGCCGTTTCAGTCGTCCGACCTCATCCCGCAACTGCCGCAACTCACGCAACTCGCTCACCCCTACCCCGGAATATTTCCGTTTCCAGAGATAGTAAGTGGCTTGGCTGATCCCCACCTTGCGGCAAATGTCGTCTACCCGCGCTCCCGCTTCCACCTGCCGCAACACTGCCACGATCTGCTCTTCCGTGTGACCACTCTTGGGCATCGTCCTCGTCTCCTCTCCCGGACTTCTGCCCCAGCTTACCTCTAATCTCCTCTGTGCCAGTTTTTGGGTTTTGGGTCACCCCGACGGTGATCCCCAGAGTCTTCGATGACAAGTATTATGCACAAGCAATCCAAGTTGGCTCTGAGCTTGTAGCCCACTACCGCAATGCTAAGACAAGAGTGTTGCAGACCGTGTTGGTGAATCTTCCCGAACTCACGACTTCCAGCCGCCCTTTGGAGCTGGCATCAATAATTTCTGGAACAAAAGCTGACCGTATCTACCTAATATTTGTCGGCGCAACGGAGCCACGGAGAGAGTTGAACCAAGCGGATGAGCTCGTCGGTGCGATGAGACTGATCGACGCCCTGGAATCTAACGGTGTGCCTGTACTAGTCGGTTTTTGTTCATCAGACGTTCTGCTTTGGAAGGCAGCAGGCGCAAGCTCGTGTGCGTCAGGTAAGTTTTTCAATTTAAGGCGATTTACACGACAACGCTTTGAGGAGCCCACGGCAAGCGGCGGCGGCCAATTACCCTACTGGTTCGAAGAGGCGTTGATGGCCTTTCTTCGACAGAGCGATTTGATCCGCGTCCGCAGGGCTGGTTTGCTCGGCGATGCAAGTAGCCGCAATCCATTTTGTCAGCAGATATTGGAGATCCTAGACGAAGCGACCAGTACCCGCACAGCGCCGAAGGCATGGTTGGGAATCAGTTGGCGTCAGTTTTTATATTGGTTCGCGGACGTTGAAGAAAGGTTGGAGCGTGGTAACTCGAGCACTGAAGCGATCTTACGCACCGCAGATGCAAATTGGTCAAAGCTAGATGAGGCAAAGATTCTTCTGGAGGAGCGCTTTAACAACGGCACCTGGATCCGGCTATGGCTGAATGCCCTTAATGAGTTTATGTCCTCGACGTAGGCAGGTTCCCTACAATTCTGGGTGGCACGGCCGCGCTGGGAGCCGACAGAGAAGTGGATCCCTACACATACCTCTCCCGCAACACCCCCACATGATGCGCAAAGTGTCCCGGGATGATATAGGCCAGAGCCCGCACGGTAAACCGATTGTCGCTGGCGATGCCACTGCGCGTCCATGCCTCCGCAGGCAGATTGCCAAACAGCGAAATGGTCGCGAGGCGCACCCGGCGGAACTCCTCGACGTGTGCTGCCCAGGAAACCTGGTCGGCGCGAGCGCCGGCGGCGGACACATTCTGGTCGTAGCTGGGCAGAGGAGTATCGAATCCGCGGGCGAACCAGAGCGCGCGAAAGGCGAAGGCGCGCTCGGTGTCGGTGACGTGATTGAGCAGTTGCCGAATGCTCCATTTGTCCGGAGCGTACCGGTATAGCGATTTCTCCTCGGAGATAGAAGCCAGTAGAGGCTCGTTGAGTTGCTTCTCAAGGTCGCCAAAGGGATCGTCTCCGATGACCTGGTCGATGTAAGTGAAGTAGTAAGGCGCGGCTTCGGTGGCGTCGGGGCGAGGGAGCATGGGTCCATTCTAGCGTGAAAGTAAAAGGCCTCGCCTTTCGGCGAAGCCTTTCAAAATCCTACTGGACACTGTCCGTCATCTCTAGGATAGCGCGGCACGAATCCTTGTCAAGAACATCTCGATTACGTCGAGTAACCGCGAGATTCCCAAACCGGGCAAGGCGCGACTCCAAATAAAAACCCCGCCCAAGCAAGCTTGAGCGGGGCACCCTACGGTTTTGTTTTTAGCTAGCAGCCAGCAGCTAGAAGCTAGAAGCTGCTTCTTAGTACATCCCTTCCATGCCGCCGCCGCCGTGTCCACCACCCATCGGAGCGCCCTTCTTCTCTTCCGGGATCTCCGCTACCAGAGCTTCGGTGGTCAGCATGAGCGACGCGATCGAGCCGGCGTTCTGTAGCGCAGTGCGCACTACTTTGGTCGGATCGAGCACGCCCGCCTTGACCAGGTCTTCGTACTCGCCGGTCAGGGCGTTGTAGCCGTAGTTCGGGTCCTTGGCGTCGTTCACTTTGCCCAGGACGATGGCGCCTTCTTCACCGGCATTCTCGGCGATCATGCGCAGCGGCTCAGTGATGGCCCGCTTCACAATGTTCACTCCGATATGCTCGTCGCCTTCCGTCTTCAGGCCTTCCAGAGCCTTGACGCAGCGCGCCAGCGCCACGCCTCCGCCCGGAACAATGCCTTCTTCGACGGCAGCGCGAGTGGCGTGCATGGCATCCTCGACGCGAGCCTTCTTCTCTTTCATTTCGGTCTCGGTCGCGGCGCCGACTTTGATCACAGCCACACCGCCGACCAGCTTCGCCAGCCGCTCCTGCAACTTCTCGCGGTCGTAGTCGCTGGTGGTCTTGTCGATCTGGCCACGAATCTCCTTCACCCGGCCTTGAATGTCGGCGGCCTTGCCTTTGCCTTCGACAATGGTGGTGTTGTCCTTGTCGATGGTGATCTTCTTGGCCTGGCCGAGATCGCTGATCTGCACGTTCTCGAGCTTAATGCCCAGGTCTTCCGTGATGGCCTTGCCGCCGGTGATGGTGGCAATGTCCTGCAACATGGCCTTGCGACGATCGCCGAAGCCGGGAGCCTTGACGGCCGCGACTTGCAGCGTGCCACGCAGTTTGTTGACCACCAGAGTTGCGAGCGCTTCGCCTTCCACATCCTCAGCGATGATGACCAAAGGCTTGCCGCCCTTGGCGATCTGCTCGAGCAGCGGGAGCAGGTCCTTCATGCTGGAGATTTTCTTCTCGTTGATCAGGATGTAGGCGTTCTCGAGGGCAACTTCCATGCGCTCGGGATCGGTGACGAAGTAAGGTGACAGATAGCCGCGGTCGAACTGCATGCCTTCGACCACTTCCAGCTGAGTCTCGAGCGTCTTCGACTCTTCCACCGTGATGACGCCATCCTTGCCGACTTTCTTCATGGCTTCGGCAATAATGTGTCCGATGGTCTCATCGTTGTTGGCCGAAATGGTGCCAACGGCGCTGATCATTTCGCCGGTTACGGGCTTGGAGAACTTATCGAGTTCGCCTTTGCCGCGTTCGCCGGTTTTCTTGTCGATCGGGCCACAGATCGTGTCGATGGCTTTTTCGATGCCGCGTTTCATGGCCATCGGGTTGGCGCCGGCCGCGACGGTTTTTACGCCTTCGCGATAGATCGCCTGGGCCAGAACGGTGGCAGTGGTGGTGCCGTCGCCGGCAACGTCGGAAGTCTTCGAGGCCACTTCGCGCACCATCTGCGCGCCCATGTTCTCGAGTGCATCCTTCAATTCAATTTCCTTGGCCACGGTGACGCCGTCCTTGGTGATGGTCGGCGAACCGAATTTCTTTTCAATGACAACGTTGCGGCCCTTCGGGCCGAGGGTGACCTTCACGGCATCCGCCAGAAGATTCACGCCGCGCAGAATCGCCTGCCGCGACTCCTCGCCATGTACGATTTGCTTTGCCATAATTCTTTTCTCCTTAAGATTTGAAAATCTTTAACCACAAAGGGCACCAAGGATCACAAAGGAAATCCCGTGCCGCTTGAAGTGTTTCGCCTTCCTTCGTGTACCTTTGTGTCCTTTGTGGTTATTCGCCTTGAGGACAGCCAGGTACTCGAAGCGACTAGCGCCGCGATCCCGCGGTCTCTTTCTTGGCTGCGCCGCTGAGGGTGCCGAGCACTTCCTCTTCCCGCATGATGATGAAATCTTCGCCGTCCAGCTTGATCTCGGTGCCCGAGTACTTACCGAACAGAATGCGGTCGCCCTCTTTCACATCGAGCGGACGAACCTTGCCGTCTTCGTTGACTTTGCCTTTGCCGGCAGAGATGACTTCGCCCTCCTGCGGCTTGTCTTTCGCGGAATCTGGAATAATTATGCCTCCGCGGGTGGTTTCGGCTTCTTCCACACGACGAACCAGAATGCGGTCGTGGAGTGGGGTAAACTTGGCCATGGTTTTGCTCCTTTCGTTCTTTATCAGTTTGAAGTTTGGGTTAAATTGCGGTCATACGGCTTCGCTAACTGCCTGAAAGATTCTTGTTAGCACTCAGTGCTGGCGAGTGCTAATCATAGCAGATGTGAGGGTTGGGTTGTCAAGCGAGCGTCCCTATGACGACCTTGGCGAAATTCTTTGCGCTCTTTGCGGTCAAAAGCTCTGACCGCAAAGTACGCTAAAGGATCTCTGAGAGCGCGAAGGAAGGTCTTATAAGGTCGTATAACGAGTGAAGGGGTGGTATGCAACTATATGAATATAAAGCATAAACGCTTGGCTTTTTTCTGGCTGCCGGAATGGCTGCGGCGGCCCAGGTGGCTCCGCCCGCGGAGCTTGTGCTCTCCGGCGGGACGGTCTATCCGGCACCGGGGGCGAAGCCTATCACGGAAGCGATCGTAGTCATTCGCGAGGGCAAGATCGTTTCGATTGGGAAGCGGCACAAGGTGCAGGCCCCGCATTCGGCGACGGTTTTGGACTGCTCCGGCAAGTTCATTGTGGCCGGTTTCTGGAACAGCCACGTGCACTTCGAGACGGGATGGCATGGGATCGACAAGATGTCGGCAGGTGAGATCGAGAGCCACATGCAGGAGATGCTCACGCGCTGGGGTTTCACTACCGTGTGGGACCTGGGCTCTGATCCGCAGAATACGCTGGCGCTGCGTAAGCGAGTGGAATCGGGCGAGGTGCCGGGGCCGAAGATCCTGATGGCAGGAGACATCTTTCCTAAGGGCGGGCATCCGGTGTATCTGCCGGCAGAGTTGCAATTGCCCGAAGCGGCCACACCGGACGACGCGCTGCGCATGGTGCGCGGCTATATGTACCTGGGACTCGACGGCACCAAACTTTTTACCGGCTCTTACATGGGACGCGACAAGCCGGTGGTCAATATGGACGTGGATATCGTCAAGGCGGCGGTCTCGATTACGCACGAGATGCATCGGCCGGTGTTTGCGCATCCGCAGAACCATACAGGAGTGGATGTGGCGCTGGCCGCGGGCGTGGATGTGCTGGCGCACACCATTCCGACAGAGGGCAGCTTTACCGCGGATGAGTTGGCAAAGATTAAGCAGCAGCATGCCGCGATGACTCCGACGCTGACGCTGTTTACAACGGTGACGCCGAACGAAGACGCCCAGAAGTATTTGGTCCAAGCCGGAGTTGATGAGCTGAAGGCATTCGCGGCCGCGGGAGGGGTGGTGCTCTTCGGCACCGATGTGGGATTTACGACTAAGTACGATACCGGCGAAGAGTACGAGTATATGGGACGGGCGATGACTTGGAGTGAGATATTGGCGTCGTTGACGATTAACCCTGCGACGTTCTTCAAGGCTCCGAGCAAAGGCCGGGTGGAGAAAGATATGGATGCGGACTTGGTGGTGCTGGAGGGTGATCCGGCGGCGGATGTTTAGGAACTTTGCGAAGGTGGCTTGGACGGTGCGGGCGGGGAAGGTTATTTGGGCGGGGAAATAGCTTGTACCGGACTGTTCGATCGAGTCGGCATCTCTAGGCCGCTTTGTAAGCCTTCAAACAGACGTGGTTTTCCAATGCGTCCCCGAAGGCTCGCATCAGCGTCACAGTTTCGCCGGTGAGTTCGTCGAGGTCCCCGATCTCCACAAATGTTTCCTCTCCATGGGCGATCTCGTTCCGTCGCTTTAGGAGAAACACGTCTATGAACGTAGCCTTGCCCGCTAGGGCTACGGCTGGGATACCGCAGACCATGCAGATGTCGGCAAAAATACCGAAATTCAGGTTGGCCTTGGTGTGTACGAGATCCTCGTTCACCCGTGAAAACCGACGGTCCGAGGCGTTAAGGACCTCGTCGATTAGTGAGCAGCGCTCAGCAATGCTTGCCTTGTTGGTCGACAGTGCCGCTAGTCGTGGCAGGAAATAATTGCGGAGAAACTGGCGGTCAAGATCTTTGTATTGGTGCTTCCGGAGTGCCACATGCTCGAGGTACTTGCGCGCGGCGAAGCGAACATACCCTTCCCAGTGGGCATAGCAGATCGTGACCAAGGCACGCAGCAGGACGCGACGCAGGCTGGCGTCGGCCCTGATGACGGCGTCCTTCAGGTCCGAGATTTCCTTGAGACGCCAGGACCTGTCTTCAGTGATCTGTGCAGAGAAGTCTGCGTCGGTGTAGGGCTTGCTCATGGGCGGAACCAAGCCTCTCCGAACGGAATCGTCCGCTGAATACGCGTCGTGCCGCGAAGGCCGGGAGAAGTGAAATTTGCGGCGTCGGGCTGGCTCCAGAATGTCCTTATCTTCTCACCAACAAAGGCCGCGGGATTCGTCAATGCGAGAATCGATTCCAGGTTTTTCGCGACGCCGACCGCGATTCCCTCGATGCCTACGAGGCCAACCTTGCCGGCGTGATGCCCGTTCTCAAAGCGCCGCAGCGTGTCCTTGCCGTCAACATTGTTAAGCAGTGTGAATGTGTTGTCGATCGCATTTTCCGCTGCAGCAGCGTTGCCCTCAGCGGCCAATTTGACGATGCCCTCGTCGATGTACTCCTCGACGTCAAGAATTCCGTCGTAGGGCACATACGTGTGAACCAAGAATCGGACCGCGAGTTCCATGTGGCGTTGCTTCTCAATTTGTTCCTCCGTAACGGCAACAACCGTCTGGAAAGGTGGCTGCTCGGCGGCTCTCTTGATCGAGCGGTAGTACTCCTTGTCGACCATCAGCATGATGCAATTGCGGAGCTCTTGTGCATTCGCCAGAGTCCCGCCCGCGTTGAGCCGCTGAAATAGGTCGAATTTCGTCTGGTCATCGCTCGGCCTCTTCAATATCTCCACGCCCATTCTTGCCCTTCGGATCGACAACTGGTGGCTCTTGTCGATCTCATGCTGGTCCTCGAAGGGAACGCCGGGAACGAGATCGGACCGCTCCCACACGGCGTTATGCAAGGACGGCAGATACTTGGTCGCTTCGAGAATTGATGGGGGTTCTACCCCGCCGCCGGGGCCACGGAGTTTCCCCATAAACTCGAGGATCGTAGAGACCCGCTGCAGCCCGTCGATCAGTTCCCACTTGCTGCTTTCGCTCTCGAATACAAAGATAGGAGGCAGCGGAATCCCGAGAAGCAGCGACTCAATCAGTTTCGATTTCTGCCCGGCGTCCCAGCGAAAGAGCCGTTGGAACTCGGGATCGATTGTGATCTCGTGGTTCTCATACATGCTGACGATTTCGCCAATTTACATTTGGTAGGCGTCGGTTCTGACGAGCCTTTGCGCTTTAGTAATCTCTTCGGTCAACATAGTTCGCGTACTCCTTGGAGGCGTTCGCTCGGACATGGGAGTATCCTCTCAACTTTACCACCCGTTACCACCAGCTCGACGAGATATGAAGTCCACTTCTAGTCCGGGGCCGGCGGGGGCAGGCCTGGTGCCCCAGGTTCCGCGTAGCGACAGCGAGCTAACCTGGGTGTGACAGTTGCGCCTCAACGGCGCGTACATCGGGTTCGATGTTTAGTCGGCACGGCTGAAGCCGTGCCCTTCCACGGACCTTTCCGCGCCAGTACTTGTCAGCATCGGCTGAAACCGCGCCCCTCTCAAACAATCGCGGGCGGGGGCGCCCGCGCCACACTCAGGTGCCCGCCTCTTGCGCAAAAGCGCGCAAGAAGCGGGGCCCCTGACTTCGCCCATGAGGGAAATTCAGTGATGATCACTCCCATGTCTCGCAAAGCCGGCGAGACGTGGGGCACCCCGGTGGGTGAGTCTGAAGGCTTTGGGGACTTTCGACTCCAGGCGACTTAGAATGACACATTGTGTCGTTGACAAGGGTTCCGACAGGTGAGAAGTTGAGTGTAGGACACCCTTCCCCCTCCCATTTCTTCCTGTGAATGGAGGTATCATGAACAAGCCACTTTTCCTCTTGCTGGCTGTGCTGGCAGCGCCCTTTGTGGCAGCCCAGTCATCCCCCTCTTTATCTTCAAGCTTCCAGCCCCCTGATCACGCGCAAACTGCGAGGCATCAGTCGCTGCAGAGCGAACGCCCTTTGATTTCAGACAGCGTGATCGCGGCAGAGGGCGAGATGCCGCTCGCCGATGTGCAATTGCCCGAAGTGCACGAAGAACCTCTGGGTGATGTGGCGCGGCGGTACCGTCATATGTCGAGAGATGCGCAGGCGTCAGCGGCCCAGCCCATTCTCAAGCGCAGTACCGGGGCTTTTCCTGGGTGGTGGTTGGCGGACTGAGACCAGTTCTGCTCACGCACCACGGATGATAGGTCCTCTGGGCGCTCGTCTTCCTTTTCCTTGGCGAGGAAACACGGGGGCAGACGGGACATTCACTAATTATCTGTAACGGGCCTCTCTGGACCTGGCTTTCTCTCCCACGTCTGGCAATAGCAGCGAGACGTGGGACACTGCTTTTCTCGATCACACTTTCGTAATTAAGAGCATCTTAGTCGGGTTCTTATAATTGCTCGATGGCTGTGCTACAAACTTCTGCCACGAGTGCTCCCAAGGTGGAACGAACTTCGCCGCTGCTGATTGCGGCGTTGTTGCTGTTTGCCATTGCGGTCGTCGCGATCGGTTACGAGTTGTGGCTGATGCGGTGGGCGTCGGTGTCAGCAATGCGCAATCAGTTGCTACATGATCCGCGAGTGCAGGCGGAGTTCGGCCCTGATGCCAGGTTGCAAGCGGCGGTGGGCTGGAGTCTGGGCGATATCACCACAGTTTATGCCTACGTACGAAGCCCGCAGGCGCAGGGGTTGGGGTCGTTTGAGTTATACCCATCGAATGAAGGTTGGAAGGTATTAGAAAGCGAACTTTACGACGTGACGGAAGATCACCTGATTACTTTCACGCCGGTTAGCGATGTTGCGGGCGTGGAACAACTGCATGGAACGGGACGCGTCTATCTGGTGGCGCTGGGCAGTTCCGCCAGCGGGGAAGTTAAGGATCTGGCCGCGTTCCTGGAGCGGGAGAGCGGAGTTCATCTCGAGATCCTGCCAGCGATGGATCTGCCTGAAGCCGCATACCACACAGAACGCAAACAGTGGGTTGCAGACATGCTGCTGGATGCGATGACGGAGAAGTTTCCAGACATCGCCGCGGACAGGGACGCCAGAATCATCGGCGTCATTGACGGGAACATCTATCCTCGCAACATGGGCTGGGCCTGGACCTTTAGTTTCCGCTATGCGAATAAATATGCGGTGGTGCAGACGGCTTTACTCGATCCTGGGTTCAATCCCAAACGTCGCTCAAGCCGAGCGATTCAAACCGAGCGCCTACGAAAGATCGCGATGAAGTGTCTGGGAATGCTCTATTTTGGCTTCGATGACAATCCCCGGCCCGAGAGCGTGATGAGTGTGGAGCGCTCCCTGTACAACATTGACCTGGCTAACGCTAAATATCTGCGGTCCGACGTGGCAACCCAGCGCGGCAGAAAGAACTACTCCGGACAGCCCTGCCTTGGTTTCACGACGGTGAATCTGGCCGGCGTGCCCCGGCTGGAGCCGATCCAGGCTTGTCATGAGGCCAACGACATCAGCCTGGGAAGTTACTACTACGTGGATTTGCCACATGGTGAATTTAGAACCGAACGGAACGACGCTTATGGGGCGGGACCGGAAGCCTTCATTCTGCGCAGAATGTACGCGAGCCACTCTTATGATGGCAAAGTGAGGTCCTTCGGCAAGAGTACATGGTTCAATTTGGATGACACGGTGTGGTCCACCGATCCGCAGGCCATTCAGACGATCAGCATTTACGGCGTAGAGTTTCATCGAATCACGCCGGGGACGGGGTTTGCGGCTGACGCAAAGTATGTGGCGCCCCCTAGCGCCAGCGAGTTTGGCAATGCGCTGCTTACCTGGGACAACGACGAATGGAAGATTCAGAACCGCATTGGGACGGTGTGGCACTATCTGGGTTGTGACGCAGGTTCGGCGATCCCTTGTTACTTTCTCGACAAGACGAATGCTTACGGCGACCGCATCGCAGTGCAGCGGGATGGCCGCGGCCACATTGTGAACGCAATACAGTCGGCCGGACGCGACATGCCCAGCTTCTACGACCGGGTGTGGAAGTTTATCTACAACGGCGACACGGTGCAGAGGGTCGAGGACAGCAACAATGCGGACATCCGGTACCTGTACGACAATGCGGGATTTCTACGGGATGTGCAGAGCGATCATCATGTGCTTCACTACGACTATGACGAAGCTCATCGTATGAATCGGGTGGTCGATGACGGCCATGTTCTCGAGATCCAATACGATGCTGAGGGGCGAGTGGTGGAACTGGATGCCGAGGGCCGCCCGATGTATCGCGTGCGCTACACGGGGGAGACCATCGAGGTAAGCGCTCCGGAGCACACCTACGTCTTGAATGTGCGGTACAACTTCTTCGAGCTAAGCGACCATCCCTAGGACCATAGTATCGGCTCCACGGGACATTGGATTTTCTCCCGGCTTTCCTGACCAAAGAAGAGAAGAAACGCCTGTCGGTTGACGCTCGGTGGAACGAGGGCACGGGCCAGCTGCGCCTTCAATTCGACTCCTCCTGGTTTCAGGAGGCGTTCGCTCAGGGCGGGCTTGGCGCCTGCATCGAGTTTGATGTTCGAAGGGCACGGCTGAAGCCGTGCCCTTCCACGGGCTTTTCTGCGCCAATGCTGGTCAGCATCGGCTGAAGCCGTACCCCTCTCAAACATTCGCGGGCGAGGGCGCCCGCGCCACACCGGTCGTGGTGAGGACGGGGCACGCTCGAGAGTGGTGGTGATGAAGGCTCTATTTTTTCTCTTCCGGCTTGGTTGGGGCTTTCTCCGGTGGAGTGATCGACATTAGTTCGACTTCAAAAATAAGCGTGGCGTTGGGGGCGATGTCGGCGCCGGCGCCGCGCTCTCCGTAGGCCAGATCGGCGGGGATGAACAGTTGCCACTTGGATCCGGAGGGCATGAGTTGCAAGGCTTCGGTCCAACCTTTGATGACCCCACCGACGGTAAAGGTGGCGGGCTGGCCGCGCTTGTAGGAGCTGTCAAATTCGGTGCCGTTGATCAGGGTGCCGCGGTAGTTGACGGTGACGGTGTCGGTTGCAGACGGCTTGGGGCCGGTGCCGGCCTTCAGGATTTTGTATTGCAGGCCGCTGGGCAGGGTGACGACGCCGTCTTTGGTTTTGTTGGCGGCGAGGAATTCAGCACCTTCTTTCTTGTTGGCTTCTGCCAATTGCTGCACCTTCTCTTGTTGCTGTTTGCGGAACTGGGTCTGCACTTCGGTCATCACCGCCCGGGCTTGGTCTTCGGTCAAGAGGGTCTTGCCGCCCGCCAGGCTATCTTTTAAGCCGCGCGCCAGAAGGTCGGGGTCGACCGGTACGGACTGTTTCTTGAAGTTCGCACCCAGATTCATTCCCAAGGCATAGCTGAATTTGTCTTTTTGGGTGGTGAGGGTGGGAGCGCTCTTGCTCTTACTCGGGGTCTTACTTTGAGTCTTACCTTGGGTCTTACTTTGGCTCTGGGCCGCCGGAGAAGGTTGGGCCGGGGTGGAAGACGCGGGTGGAGCGGCAGCCGGGGTTTGCTGCGCCAGGGAACTTCCCAGCAGCATCACGGTCGCGGCCAGGGTAGAGATTGTGAAAGTGAAGGATTTTCGCATATTGGTATTGTCACATTGGTTGAACGGCGTAGCAAATGGGACGGGTTCAAAAGCGCCACGGATTTCCACGGATTTTAAGGGATCAAGACAGGAAGAGCCGTAAAGCACAAAAGCTTCATCCAAGCTTCCAGGACCGGCCTGCATGAGTTGCGGCGGTGGACGGGTGGGGAAAGGAGAGTGTTCTGCCCGAGGCGGTGCGCTGGTAGAATTGGGCGCGATGAGGAAACTAGGGCTCATATTGTTGCTGGGGCTGGTGAGCGTTCCGGGATTTGCGGGAAAGCACGATGACGTCGGGCCGACCTGCAGTCTGAGCTTTGTGATCCTCAAGGACGACAACGGCAAGCCGGTGCGCAATGCGGCCGTGGTGTTGCACTTGGTGAATGACAAAGGGAAACAGGAGCGAGGCGGGGTCGAGCTGAAAACCGATCCCGATGGCAAGGCCAACTACGAGACCATCCCTTACGGCAAGCTGCGGGTGCAGGTGCTGATGACGGGCTTCCAGACTTACGGGGCGGATTACGACATCAACCAGGCGACGATGGAGATCACGATCCGGATAAAACGGCCGGAGGGGCAGTACTCGACTTACGGGCCGAATGGGGAAGAGAAGAAGTAAACCGTCGTTGGCCGTTCGTCGTTGGTCGTTGGCAAAAGCGCCGCAGTCATAAGATGTAAACGACCAAGACAGGTTCTTATGGACTATTTGCTAAAGACCGAACCTTCGGAATATTCGTTTGCTGACTTGCAGCACGACCAGACTACGGTGTGGGACGGAGTGTCGAATCCGGTAGCGTTGAAGAATCTGCGGGGGATGAAGCCGGGTGAGCGGTTGGTGATCTACGAGACGGGGGATCACAAGAGCGCAGTGGGAACAGCGAGTGTGGTTGCGGTGGACGCATCGGATGGGAAGAACCCGAGGGTAAAGATTAAGAGTGGCAAGGTGCTGGCCCAGCCGGTCACGCTGGCCGCAGTGAAAGCCAACAAGCTGTTCGCGGACTCGCCATTGGTCAGACAGGGAAGATTGAGTGTGGTGCCGCTCAGCGCGGCGCAGTACGGGTTTTTGACGGGGGAATGAACGGTTTGCCCACTCGCGAACGGGAATGTCAGGACCACACTAAGGTAATTTGATCGGGCGGCAGCGAGTGGGTAGGGTCATAGATAAGTTATGACCACCGAGCCCATTGTGCATCCGCGATTCGCTGTAGCGATCACGGTGATGCTGCGGGAGACGACCGGCGCGGCCATTCTGGCGCAACTGAAGAATATCAGTTTGAGCGGGTGCTACCTGGAAACTCCGCGGGAGATTGAAGAAGACGCGCGGGTGCGGGTGGTGTTGCAGACTGCCAACATGAATGCCGATGTCTGGGGAGTGGTGAAGCGGCGGGACGCGCAGGGCCTGGGCATACGGTTCACCAACGGCGCCACCGTCGAAGACTGGAAGCGGCTGGAGGCGCTGATTGAAGATCTACAGGCTTCGGTGCCGGCACGCGCGGCTTCGGCAAACACCTAAGAGCGGCCACGGATTCTCACGGATCAAACCCAGTAACCCAGGATCAAAGCAGGTGCTTCAATTCTCGGCGAAGAATCTTTCCTGACGCGGTTTTGGGAATCGCTTCCACGAATTGTATGGCGCGGGGCTGCTTGTAGTGAGTGAGGCGGTCGGCAACGAATCCGCAGAGTTCTTCTTTCATCTTCTCGGAAGCGACGGAGCCGTCGCGCAGAACCACAAAGGCCACGGGAATCTCGCCGGCAGCAGTGTCCTGACTGCCGACCACACCACAATCGCGTACGGCGGGATGTTCGAGCAGCACACTTTCGACTTCGGCGGGAGCGACCGGGAAGCCTTTGTATTTGATCATTTCTTTGCGACGATCGACGACGAAAAAGAAGTTGTCGTGGTCGCGGGTTACGACGTCGCCTGACCAGAACCAGCCGTCGCGCAGAGCGGCAGCGGTTGCCTGGGGCTCTTTCCAGTATCCCAACATGAACTGCGGGCCGCGCATGACCAACTCGCCGGGCTGGCCGATGGGAAGCTCATGGCCGAGATCGTCCAGGATACGGCATTCGGTTGCGACCAGCGGCTGGCCGATGGAGTCGGGGCGATAGAGTTTGGGGTCGAGGTATCCGATGTGCGTGACCGGAGAAGCCTCAGTCATTCCGTATCCCTGACAGACGAGAATGCCGGTGAGGGAGGTGAAGCGTCGCGCGAGGTCTGGAGCTAAGGGGGCGGCGCCAGACTTGACCCAGCGCACGCGATGGTTCTTGGGAAAATGTCCAGCTTCGGCGGCCTGGCACATGGCGAGCAGCGCGGGCGGCACGGTGGGCATCATGGTGATGTTTTCCTCCACCAGAAGGGGCAAAACCTGGTGTGGGTGGAAACGCGGAACCAGCACCAGGGTTGCACCCAGGGTGAGCACAGGGTTCAACATCACATTGAGGCCGTAGATGTGGTAGAGCGGCAGGAAACAGAGAACCACGTCATTCGGACACAAGTCGGTGGCGTTGGGTGCGATGAACTGAAAGACGTTGGCGACCAGATTGTGATGGGACAGCATGACGCCCTTGGGGAGTCCGGTGGTGCCGCTGGAGTAAGGAAGTGCGGCGAGAGTCTGCTCGGAAGGCTTGTCCGGCGCGGGGACACTGGCCGTGGCGGGCCGCAAGAAATTGGCGAAAGGCTCGGCTCCAGGGGCGGGCTGGCGAGTGGTGTAGAGGCGGCGAAGATTGGGCAAGCCGCCGAGGTTGATTGCTTCCAGACTCGGCCCATCGGTGATGAGAAAAACAGCAGCGGAGTTTTCCAGTTGATAACGGGCCTCGCGCTCGCGGTAAGTTGGATTGAGCAGCGTGGGGATGGCGCCGGCGAGCGTAGCGGCATGATAGGCGGCGCAGAATTCCCAGCAATTCGCGAGAAAGATGGCGACGACTTCTCCGGGCTTGAGGCCAGCGGCGATGAACCCGCGGGCCAGGGTTTCGACGATCTCTCCATATTCGGCGTAAGAGATACGGCGGTCGCAGGAAGTATCGAAAATGGCGGTTTTAGTGGGGAAGCGGCGGCAGCTCTCGAGAACTAGGTCGTGGACGAACCGGCCATGGGGATCGGTGTAGAACTGGGTACGGAGCATGCCGAGCAGATTGTAGCGGAAATGAGGCAAAACACGCCGCAGATTCACGCGGACCTGCGCGGATTACCTCAACACACCAGCCACGGATTTACACGGATCAATTGTAATAGCTTGAACTCGCCCTTGCGGACGACCATGACGAGGTTCCACGTATCGGACACTGGCTGCTATTCACCTGGGGGATTTTGTGTGTAATCGCGATTTTTCACCAATTGTGCATTGTGTAATATATTTTCGACCTTCGGGATCGCCGCTCGAATGGCGATGTCCGATACCGCTTCCAATCTGCTAGTAAAGGAAATTGCGATGAAGAACTGCATATTGTGGTCGGTCTTGCTTCTTGCGATCAGTTCCTCCGCACAAGAAACTGCGCCCCCAAAGCAGCCAGCGACACTCAGGAGCATCTTGCTGATGGAGTTGCGCGAAACGCATAACCAGAAGAACTGGTTTGTCTCGGAGAAAGAGGCGGTCGCCGGGCTGACGCCGGAACAAGCCGTTTGGTCTGACGGGAAGAATCATTCAGTCGGCCAACTGGTGCAACACATGAACTTCTGGAATTCCTTCAATCTCGCCTACTTCAAAGGGCAGCATCCGCCGAGCCCCGGCGACAACGACAATACGTTCAAGTATGACGCCCAGCAGTGGGATGCGACGGTTAAGCGGTTCGACAGTGTGATGGAGGAGTGGGAGCACATCGTCGAAAAAGCCGACGACGCGACCCTGGCGAAAATCGCTCCCCTGATTGCTCACATCTCCGCGCACAACGCCTACCATATTGGGGAAATCATCGCGGTACGGTAAGCGCATGGGATGTGGAACCCGGATTTGGGTGTTAAATAAGCCTCATGCTCAACTGTCGTTAACAGATGGGATGAGAAGGCCGGTCTCCGACGGGATGCTGTACGCTCCCAAGCTATCGACGCGCTCGAAGCGCAAGAGATAAAGGAGACCGGCAATGAAGAAGATTAGCACCGCAGCGGCGAAGCAGATCAGGAATTTTTCCCAACAGAAACTAACGATCGGGTTGGATCTGGGCGATCGATCGAGCTGGTATTGCCTGCTAGACGAAGTGGGTGAAGTGCTGCAGGAGCAGAAACTGGGCACGACTCCAAAGGCGATGCGGGAGGTGTTCGGAGGCATGCCGCGCAGTCGGATGGCGGTGGAAATCGGGACGCATTCGCCCTGGGTGAGCCGGCTGCTGAGCGAACTGGGACACGAAGTGATCGTGGCGAATGCGCGCAAGGTGCGGCTGATCGGGGAGAGCCGCAAGAAAGACGATCGGCGGGATGCGCAGACGCTGGCGCGGCTGGCCCGGATCGATCCGGAGTTGCTGTATCCGGTGAAGCATCGCAGCGTGCAGGCGCAAGCCGATCTGACTCTGATTCGGGCGCGAGCTGGATTGGTGCGGGCGCGAACCGGGCTGGTCAACACGGCGCGCGGGCTGGCCAAGAGTTACGGGGAGCGATTGCGCGGCTGCAACGTGCGCAACATGAATCCGGAGAAAGCCGAAGGATTGAGTCCGGAACTGCAAGTGGCTTTGGAACCGTTGTTGAACGCAATCGAAGCGCTGAGCGAGCGCATCGCGGAATACAACGAGCGCATGGGGAACCTGGCGCAAGAGAGTTATCCGCAGGTGGCGCTGCTGAAGCAGATCAAGGGCGTAGGCACGCTGATCGCGCTGACGTTCCTGCTGACGCTGGAAGATCCGCATCGCTTCGGCAAGAGCCGCGACGTGGGCTGCTATCTGGGGCTGCAGCCGGGACGCAGAAACTCGGGGCAGAGCGAGCCGCAGCTGCATATCAGCAAAGAAGGCGATCCGTATCTGCGGACGTTGTTGGTGCAAGGAGCGCAACACATTCTGGGTCCGTTCGGTCCTGACTGTGATCTCAGGCGCTGGGGCCTGAAACTAGCAGAACGTGGTGGGAGAAACGGCAAGAAGCGAGCCATCGTGGCGACCGCGAGAAAGCTGGCGGTGTTGCTGCATCACCTGTGGGTGAGCGGAGAAGTGTACGAACCGTTGCACAACAGCAGCCCAACGACCGTGGCCGCAGCCGCGTAAAAACAAAACCGTTCCAGGAAGAGAAACGACAAAAGCCCAAAGCCGAGTTCCGGTGACTGCGTTAATCGCCTGGCCCAGGTTCAACTCTCCGAGAGCAGAACCACAGGGCGCCAAACAGATGGCAGCACCGGCTGAACCGAGAACGCCCAACATGCACCGAGCGAAACCAATCGCTCATCGAGAGTGCGGATGGAAGCATGGCGACAGTGGCCACTCGGCGGGAGAAGAAAACCTTGCTCAATGAAGCTAGCGAAGAATCGACTTGACTCCGACCGGCCTTCTCATGGAAGGCGTTTACACGTTTTGAGAACCGGCCGACTCTGCCCCAGGGTCAATGAGTGCTATCGCGATGTTACAACAGTGATCGGCGCTACAATGCCCACGATGTGGCGAATAGCCGGATACGCAGCCGCTCTGGTCGGACTGACGCTAATGATAGCGGCCGGTGCACAAAACGATACCCCAGCCTTCGCAAAGTTCAAAAATGAGATGATGCCCAAGGTCGGCCAGAAGATCACGGTCGTGGGAACCCTGAACGATGGGAAACAAGGCTTTTGGCTCGCGTTCAACAATTGGGGTGCCTATATCTATGCGGCTGACAAATCAGGCATTGCAAAAGAAAACGATCTCTATGCTCACTTTCGCAGGGGCCAGACCGTAAAGGTTACTGGCACCCTGAGGCACTTTGCGGAGCCACCTGCAACGAAGAAAGAGGAGCAACGCGCGCGGTCCGTGCAGCGACCGCCCGAGCACTTCTTCTTCGATGCCGCCGAAGTAAAAATGTTCGTTGATACCCAAGGCCATTAAGAAAAAGGGAACACCGATGATGTGGCCGGGACTGGCACCTGACGATTAACGCCAATTCGGCACTCACGGACGTAACCTTGTATTTCCGCCAGTAAAATTGTCTCCTGATACTTGTCCTTTGGGGAGAACACGCTGCGACGCCCGGTTCTGGCAATTTGCTGAGGGTCGAGTTTTCGGGCCGCACGCCGTGGCAAGCAGTGTTCCTAATGGGGTTGCTATTTTCGAACCTTCTCGGTTCTTTTGGTCTGGACTTCTGGGTAGAGCACTACGCTCCGCGTACGCCTTCCGTCGCAAGTTCTTTCCCCGTCAGAGTAGGGCCGTCAGTCGTCGCATTTCTTCCTTCGTGGCTGGGCCACTACGAGAAGTGGAGTTTCCGGCTACATTTCGTCATCTTAGGATTGCTATTCCTCCTGTTCTGTTGGTACGCAATCAAAGGGCGGGCGATCGTTCGTACGCGATCAGAACTGCGATAGGTTGACGAAATCAGGTCCATAACGCTCATTGAGCGGATGATGAGTGAAATGATTCCATAACAATGTCGGCTCCTAGGCCCGAGTAAACTTTGGAGGCGCAAACCAACCAAAGGGCTCGGAGGAAAGGAGCCGAACATGCTGATTATAGGTTGTGACTATCATCCGGGCTTTCAGCAAATTGCATTTGTGGATACAGAAACAGGTGAGTTGGGCGAACGGCGGCTCACTCACCGCGAGGAAGCCGAGCGATTTTACGGCTCGCTCAAAGGACGGACGGTGCGTGTGGGGATGGAAGCCAGCGGGCACTCGCGCTGGTTTGAACGATTGCTCAGTGAGTTGCAGTTTGAGTTGTGGATCGGGGATGCAGCGGAGATTCGGACGAAACGAGTGCGCAAGCAGAAGACCGATCGCCAGGATGCGCAGTTGGTACTGAAGCTCCTGATAGAAGATCGCTTTCCGCGGATCTGGGTAGCGGACGCAGAGAATCGGGATCTGCGGCAACTGCTGTGGCATCGCCACCGATTGGTGCAGATGCGCACCCGGGTGATGAATCAACTGCACGTGGTGGCGCTCAACGAAGGTCTGCGGCGCAAGAAGGCGCTGTGGCGGCCGGCAGGTCGCAGCGAACTGGAGTCCTTAGTGCTTGCTCCGTGGGCAAGCCGACGACGCCAGGATTTGCTCGACGTACTCGACCAACTCACTCCGAAGATCCAGGAACTGACCCGTGCCTTGGAAGAAGAGGTGGAGAAGCGACCGGTAACGCGGCGACTGATGACGCATCCCGGCGTGGGTCCGCTGACGGCCTTAGCCTTCGAGCTAGTGATTGGAACTCCCGAACGCTTTCACTGCGGCAAACAGATTGCCAGCTATGTGGGTCTGGTGCCATCGGAAGAATCCAGCGGCGATCGGCGACGACTTGGACACATCAGCAAACAGGGCAACTCGCTGCTGCGCTTCTTGCTGGTAGAAGCGGCCCAGGTCACGGTGCGAAGCCAACCGCAGTGGCGGAGCAAGTTCTTCCACCTAGCCCTGCGCCGAGGACGGAAGATCGCGAAGGTCGCGATGGCTCGGAAGCTGGCGGTGCATCTGTACTGGATGTGGCGCCGGGGCTGGGATTACGGCCAGTTCGAAAAGCTCGGTTCGCACGCGGGAGCGCCCGGAAATCGCCGTGGTGTGCAGTAAGTCACCGACGTAATGATTGGGCATCCCGCTCCCCTTCGCAGGGGAGTTCGAAGAAGTAATCATGATCGCGGTTGGGATCGAAGAGATGGTTGGGTCGGACTGAGTTCCTGACCCCAACGATTAGAAGCGAGCCCAGGTTGGGAAGCGCAAACCACCCACGAGAGCGAAATGGCGCTCTTCTCCGAGTGCATGCAGAAGTGTGCTCGAAAAGTGCTTGACACCGCCGACATTGTTAGAGATGGCGATTTTGCAACAGTTGACCTCTCGGAGTACGGCCAACTCTTCAGCTTTCATTGACTTGCCGAACATCAAGTCCTAACATTTCAGCCCATGATCGGCCAGACGATCTCGCACTACCGCATTGTCGAAAAGTTGAGCGGTGGCGGGATGGGTGTTGTCTACAAAGCAGAAGACACGAAGCTCGGCCGTTTTGTCGCGCTCAAATTCCTGCCCGATGACGTGGCGAAAGACCCGCAGGCACTGGCCCGCTTCCAGCGCGAGGCCAAGGCCGCATCCGCGCTGAACCATCCCAACATCTGCACCATCTACGAAATTGACGATCAGCATGGCCAGGCATTTATCGCCATGGAATATCTCGAAGGGGTAACGCTGAAGCACCGCATTGCTGGCGTGCCGCTGGAGGTCGAAACCGTCCTCGAGTTGAGCATCCAGATTGCTGATGGACTTGAAGCCGCGCATGCCAAGGGGATTGTTCATCGCGACATCAAGCCCGCCAACATCTTTGTAACCTCGCGCGGTCACGTCAAGATCCTCGACTTCGGATTGGCAAAGGTTTCGCTGGCTCCGGAGGGTGCCGGCATGAGCGCGGCCACCGTCGAATCTCACGAGCATCTTACGAGTCCGGGAACGGCGCTGGGGACGATCGCCTACATGTCTCCGGAACAGGTTCTGGGCAAGACCCTCGACGAACGTAGCGATCTGTTCTCCTTTGGAGTAGTCCTCTATGAAATGGCGGCGGGACGACTGCCATTCGTCGGAGAAAGCGCAGGAGGGGTTTTCGATGCCATTCTGCATAAGCAGCCAACGGACGTGGTCCGCTTCAACGCAGGCGTGCCTAGCGAGCTGGAGCGGATCATAGGCAAGGCAATGGAGAAGGACCGCGACCTCCGCTACCGCACGGCGCAGGACTTGCGGACCGACCTGAAACGGCTGCGCAGGGACACCAGCTCGGGCAAAATCACGCAACCCGATAGCGGAACAGCCGGCGTAGTCCGCGCAAGGGGAGTGGCAAGCGAGAGTTCAGGACTCCCAGTTGCCGTGTCGGCGAAAACATCGCGAAGTAAATGGGTGCTCGTAGGAGTAGTCGTTCTGCTGCTCGCGTCAGGACTCATCTACCGGAAGGAGTTTCGACGCGGTGGCCTCGCGGAGAAAGGGTTTCACGAACTCAAGATTACCAGTCTCAGTTCTTCCGGAGACGTGGTCTCGTCGCAGATTTCGCCTGATGGGAAGTACCTGGCGTATGTTTCATCATCCCGTGGCAAACCCAGCCTTTGGGTGCGCCAGATCGATACCGCCAGCGCCGTCCAGGTTCTTCCTTCTACCGTCGACGTTCTAGAGGATCCAACCTTCAGCCCGGATGGCATCTACTTGAATTATGAAGTCTTCCAGCGAGACAGGATACACGGAAGCCATCTACACCATTCCAACGCTGGGTGGTACGCCGCGGCTGTTGATCGACCCCGCTGACAGCTCCGTCAGCTTTTCTCCCGACGGAAGCCAGTTGGCGTACACGCTCGTCGAAAGAAGCACCGGCGAGCTGAAGATCATGGTGGCGAACCGCGATGGCAGCGGCGGACGCTTGATCGCGTCGGGAAAGGCGGTCGGACTAGATGTAGAGTTCACGGGAGTGCGCTGGTCGCCCGATGGCAAACGGCTGGCCGTCGTGCGGACCGATGTGGACGATCCCGGCGGATTGGGGGCATCACTTTCGGAAGTCGACCTCGCCACTGGCAAAGTGAACCAGATGGCGGGTAGACGCTGGCGGTCCATTCGCGGTCTTACCTGGCTTCCTGACGGGAGCGGCCTGCTGCTGGCAGCGTTGAATAAAAGCGGATCTCCGGATCAGCTTTGGCTGGTCACTTACCCCGGAGGCGAGCGGCGCCGCCTCTCGAACGATTTAATGACGTATGAGTCGGTATCGGTGTCGGCAGATGGCAAATCGATTGTCGGTACACAATGGGACACATCTATGGCCCTGTGGGCTGCTCCCGCCGACTCGCCCGATGCAGCTCGGCAAATAACCACCGGATGGGAGGATGGAGGGCACCGTCTTTCGATTCTGCCGGATAATCGCATCGTCTACACCGGCGATCACGCGGAAAATTGGGATCTCTTCATTTCCGACATCGACGGGCAAAACATGCGTCAGTTGACGTTTGACGGACGGTATCACGATTCGCCAACCGCGTGTGAGAACGGGCGGAGTATCGTCTACGACACTGATTCGCTGGGCGTCCCGCATCTCTGGAAGCTCGATCTGAAGACCGGCTCCTCGGTGCAGCTCACCAACGGAGACGGGGAATCGGCCCCTGTGTGCACCGCGGCGGGCGACACGGTTTATTACGTTGGAAGAATTTCCAGCGGGCAGTCGGCGATCTTCAAAATATCAGTTTCGGGAGGCGCCCCTATCCAATTCTCCGAACAGCCTGCGGTCGGTGCTCCCTGCGTGTCTCCTAATGGCGAACACCTGCTTTTTATGACCCCACGAAAGGATGGCGCTCGAGTCTACGTCACGATTTCAACCGCTACGGGCAAGGCAGAATCGGAATATCCCGTTCCTTCAACGGTATGGTACGGAGTCAGTTGGATGCCCGACAATCGTTCGATTGCAGTGCAGGATATCCGGAATGGAGTGACGAATTTATGGTCCTTGCCGGTGCTGGGAGGCGGTCCAGAGAAACAGATCACACATTATATGGCCGCCGATGGTGGCTTCGTGCAGTATTCTCCAGACGGAAAGTGGGTGGTCATGGTGCGGGGCCCAAATACTCGCAATGCCGTTCTATTTCGGGAAGCCAGGCAGTAGACGAAAATACCGGCTAAGTGAATTGCAAGTTCTCAGGAACTCCTACCTTATTCTTTGTTAGGCCGAAGATCACGCTTCTTTGTGACTGTCGAAACCAGGCGTGACTGTTGAAAAAGTCCCTCACTTGATGCTTGTGGCGGTGCAACGTTCGGGTTATAAGCAGGCCAGAGTTCCCGATGCTGCTGTTCACCATTACATTTGGAGGCCTGCTGCTCATGATGGGACACCATTCCCGCGCGGAGTCGCTGTTTTATTACTTCCGCCTAGAAGATCAGGTTCCTGAAAATCATCTGCTACGCCTGATCGATCGCCACGTCAACTTCGAATTTATTCGAGCCAAGTTGAAGGACTCCTACAGCGATGCGGGAAGGCCATCCATCGACCCCGAACTGTTGCTACGCATGCTGCTGGTCGGCTATCTATACGGCGTCACGAGCGAGAGGAAACTGGTGGAAGAACTGCGCATGCATCTGGCATGGCGTTGGTTCACAGGACTCGGGTTCGATCAGGACATTCCGCACCACTCTACGTTTTCCAAGAACCGGCATGGACGATTCCAGGAATCGAATCTGTTTCGAGAGCTGTTTGAGGAGATCGTCGCCCGTTGCGTCGCAGCCGGGTTGGTGAAGGGCGAACACATGTCGGTGGACGGCAGTTTCATTCAGGCCAATGCGGATCATCACAGCCGCGTTCCCCGCGAGCAACTGGCAGAAGTGGCTAAGGTGAACCACACGGTGCGCGAGTATTTAGTCGAACTGGAGCGAGAGAACCCGGTCGAACCTCCGGTTCCGCAGCAAGAGAAGGTTTCGACCACCGACCCGGATTCAACCTACGCGACCAAAGGCGGTCCAGCGCGGCTCGGCTATTACGACAATTATCTGGTGGATAACGCCAGTTGCGTCATCGTGGGGGTGCAAGCGACGCCGGCACGGTTGAGTCAGGAGAGTGCAGCGGCCCGAGACATGATCGAACGCTATCGTGAACGTTACGGCTATCTGCCGCAAACTCTGGCCGCGGATACCACCTACGGCAACGGCGAACTGCTGCGATGGCTCGAGGAGCGCGGCATCGCGGCTTACATCCGGGTGAAAGAAAATCCCAATGGGCCGACGGATCTCTATGGCATCGACCAGTTCACCTACGTGCCCGAGGAGAACTGCTATATCTGCCCTGAAGGCAAGCCGCTGAAATACGTCGGCATCAACCCGCGCAACCGCACTCACCTTTATTATTCGACGGTGAAGCGCTGTCGCGAGTGCTCACAGAAGAGCCGCTGCACGCGAGGCAAGTATCGGACCCTTGCCATCCACACCTGCGAGTCAGCGCGGCAGCGTGCCCACGCCCTGGCCAAGACACCCGCGTTCGCGATCTCGCAACGGGCTCGTCGGAAAGTGGAAGCACTCTTCGCAGAGCTGAAGAATTACATCGGACTACGCCGACTGAGGCTGCGCAGGATGCGCTTCGTGCGCGAGCAGTTCTACCTGGCGGCCACGGCGCAGAACTTGAAACGGCTGGTGCGATTCCTCAGCTGTAAGCCAACCCCGCAGATTGCAACTGCATGAGCCTGGCCTGAAGAAACTAAAAGAAGCGAATAACCAGGAGACCAGCAGGGACAAAAAGCGTGTCGTGAACCGAGATTTTTCAACAGACACAGGCGATAGCACAAGCTTGCGCTGTCTGCTCGCCCACTCTGCCTGACACTGGCGACCACATCCGACAGCATGGCGTGCAAGGTCAAGCCTTGGCTATCACAGATCAACCCAGACGCGGCGAAGAAAACCAGTTCTCAGTTCTCGGCTCCCGGTTCTCAGAACTAGCCGTCGAGTTTGCGGAGGAATTCGTGCTCGTCCATGCGGTATTTGAAGGCTTTGCGGCCGTCGATGAAGACCACGGGAACTTCGTCGGTGAATTGGCGGCGGAGTTGGTCGTCGGAGTCGACGTCGATTTCCTGCCAGGTGAAGCCTCCCCGGCGATGGAGTTTGGTGAGGGTTTCTTTGACGATCTGGCAAAGGTGGCAGCCTTTACGAGTGTAGAGCACGACCTGGCGGGGCTCGGGCACGCGGCGAGTTTAGCAGAGAAGGCAGACAAAAACCTCAACCACAGGGGGCACAGAGGAACACAGAGTAAGGATCGCGGTACAATCCCCTCATGCAGAAACAAAAACCTCTGGCGGGCAAAGTCGCGCTGATCACAGGCGGGGCACGGCGGCTGGGACGGGCTTCGGCGTTGGCCCTGGCGCAGGCAGGGGCCGATGTGGCCATCACGTTTCGGGAGTCGCTGCGTGACGCCCAGCATACGGTGATTGATGTCAGCAGCTTCAAGGTGCGCGCGGTGGCGGTGCATTGCGACGTCACTGACGAAAAGAGCGTGAAGGCGGCGATCAAGGAGACGAGAAGAGAACTGGGAGGAATCGACATTCTGGTGAACAATGCTGGGAATTACGAAACGGTGGAGTTTGAGAAGCTGACGTTGAAGCAATGGGATGGGATTTTCGCGTCGAACACGCGGGGGCCGTTCCTGGTTTCGCGGGAGGCAGTGAAGCTGTTGCGGGAGCGGCGGGGGAAGATCATTAACATGGGATCGTTAGGCGGACTGCGACCGTGGGCCACGCATGCGCATTATTGTTCATCGAAGGCGGCGGTGCACATGCTGACCAAAGTGATGGCCAAGGCACTGGCACCGGAGATTGCGGTGAATTGCGTAGCGCCGGGGATGATTGATCTGGGAGAAAAAGCGGCAGCGGCTTTCATGAAGCGGATGGCGAAGGAAACTCCTATGCGGCGAAATGGCACAGGCGAAGAAATTGCAGCGGCGGTGCTGTTCTTTGCCACCGCGCCGCATTTCATCACCGGGCAGATTATGGCCGTGGATGGAGGGTTGGGGTTGTAGGGGAATTCATTCCGCGGTCGTGGGATCGATGATGGACTTGACTTCGGAAATGCGATTCGCGGGAAAGCCTCCCTGGCTGGCGTGTTCGCGAACCATTTTTTCGTTGGGAGCGTTGTAGATGCAGTAGATCTTGTCGTCGGTGACGTAGCTGTGGACCCACTGGATAGCCGGGCCGAGGTTGCGCAGAACTCCGCAGGATTTCTGGGAGACGGCTTGAAGTTCCTGCTTGGAGAGTTTACCGGCTCCGGGGAGTTCGCGTTCGATCACGTATTTAGGCATGCGGAGAGTGTGCCCTATTTTGAAAATCGAAGCAAGCCAGCCGGAGCGCTAATTTGGCAGTTCACAAAGTTTCCTGTTATCTTGCCAGCTTCATGAAAAATGTTCTGGTTCTTGGGGTGCTCTTGCTGAGTTCGTTGGCGTGGGCGCAGGCGCGTCCGGAAGAAGGCGGGCATGAGTTTCAGGTGTGGACGGGGGGCGGGTACTCGGTGCCGGGGGGCACGAAAGACACCGGAGTCTGGAATGCGGGCGTTCGATATGGATGGATTCTGACCAAACCCCACGGGCCGGGGTTCTTGAAAGGACGATTCGAGTATGTGCTGGATGCGACGCCGGTGTTCATGGTGTTTCAGAAGTCGGACACGGCCTACGGCGGGGGGTTCAGTCCGCTGGGATTGAAGTGGGATTTTGCCACGCGGGGATCGGTCGCGCCGTACTTTGAGTTGAATGGCGGGACGTTATTTACCAATAAGGATGTCCCCGCGTTCACCAACGATGTGAACTTCACCTCAGCCGCGGCATTCGGAGTACACGTATTTGGGAAATATGCGTGGAGTTTGGAGGCGCGCTATCTGCATATTTCGAATGCTGGGTTGGCGACGCCGAATCCGGGGATTAATACGGTGCAGGTGCGGGTGGGGATTGGGAAGTTTTGGCACCGGTAGGGCAAAAGCTTAACCACAGAGGGCACAGAGGTTCACAGAGGAAATCCGTCGCGGCAAGGCAACGGCCTTAATCGCAGAGTTCGCAGAGAAAAGCCGCCTCAGACGACGATCAGGTCTACAGGTTGAGTTGCGGCGTAACGACCCACCCAGCTATTCTTCTCGCTTATGTCAACACTCGTGGAATGTGTTCCCAACTTTTCTGAGGGCCGGGACAAGGGCAAAGTGGATGCCATTGTTGAGGCCATGAAAATGGACGGCGTGTACCTGCTGGATCGGGAGATGGATGCCGATCATAACCGTTGCGTGATCACGCTGGTAGGGGAGCGCGAGCCGATTCAGGAAGCGGCGATTCGAGGGGTGGGCAAGGCGGCGGAGTTGATCGATCTGACGGTTCATCAGGGGGCGCATCCGCGGATGGGCGCGGCGGACGTGGTGCCGTTTATTCCGATTGAAGGGGTGAGCATCCAGGATTGTGTGGCCATGGCACGGCATGTAGGCGCAGAGATCTGGAAGCGGCACAAGATTCCGGTTTACTTGTACGAAGCCGCGGCTACCACGCCCGAGCGTACGAATCTGGAAAACATCCGGCGTGGGCAATTTGAGGGAATCCGGGCGGAGATTGCCACCAATCCGGCGCGCAAGCCGGATTTCGGGGAGCCGAGGGTGCATCCGACGGCGGGGGCGACGGTGGTGGGAGCGCGGAAGTTTCTCATCGCCTACAACGTTTTTTTGAACACGCCGGATGTGGATATCGCGAAGAAAGTGGCTAAGGCGGTGCGGGCTTCGAGTGGTGGGTTTAAGTTCGTCAAAGGCGCCGGATTTCTAGTGCGCGGACTGGCGCAGGTTTCGATGAATCTTACGGACTTTGAGCAGACACCGGTGCATCGTGTTTTCGAGATGGTGAAGCGGGAAGCGGAGCGGTATGGAGTGACGCCCGTCAGCAGCGAGATTGTGGGATTGATTCCGAAGAAGGCTTTGGAAGCTGCGGCGGAGTGGTTTCTGCAGGTGGAGAATTTTGATTCGTCACTGATTCTGGAAAATCGGCTGACCGCGGTGATGGGCGGAAAGATGGCGATCGGTGGCTTGCGGGCGGGGGTTGAGCCTTTTGTGGAGCAATTGGCGGCGCCGACGGCGACCCCTGGGGGCGGGAGCGCAGCGGCGGCTGGCGGGGCTATGGCGGCGGGATTGGCGACCATGGTGGCGGCGATGTCGCGGGGAAAGAAGGCGTATGCGCAATATGAGCGGGAGTTGAGCGAGGCGATTGCACGGCTTTCTCAGTTGCGTGAGGAATTAAAAATAGCGATTGATGCCGACGCCGAGTCGTTCAACGTGGTGATGAAAGCCTACAAGCAGGCGAAAGAGTCGGCGGATGGGGACAAGGCGATTGAGTCGGCGTTGAAGCTGGCGACTAGTGTGCCGTTGGGCGTGGCGGAGAAGGCGAAGGAAGTGGCGGCGATTGCGGAGAAACTCGGGCCGATTACGAATCCCAATATGAAATCGGACTTGACGACGGCCAAAGCGTTGGCGCAGGCGGCGATTCAGGGGGCGTTGGCGAATGTGGAGATCAATCTGGAGTCGATCAAGGATGTGTCGTTTGTGGCGGAGGTGAGGAAGCGGGCGGGGAGAACCTAAACCAAGCCGCAGATTTTCGCTGATTCTCGCAGATCAGAAAGCGAGAAGCTTCTATGGCAGAGGGCGCAGAGAAAAGCGGCAACCACGAAGGACACGAAGGTACACAAAGGAAATCTCTGAGAACAGGCCATTTTCGCTGAGCGGAAAGCGAGAGGCTTCTATCGCAGAGTTCGCAGAGGGAAATGCGGAGGACGCAGAGAAAAGCGGCAACCACTAATGACACGAAGGTACACGAAGGAAACCTCTGAGAACAGGCCATTTTCGCTGAGCGGAAAGCGAGAGGCTTCTATCGCAGAGTTCGCAGAGGGAAACGCGGAGGACGCAGAGAAGAGCAGCAACCACGAAGGACACGAAGGTACACGAAGGAAACCTCTGAGAACAGGCCATCCGCGCCGACCGGTGCGCCCCTGGTACCTGCGACGTTGCAAGCGATGTCCTTTGGTTTGGGATTCCATGCTTGCACGTGGAATACAATAAGGTCAGGATGCAAGGTTACGGTTCCGGCCCGTTCTGCATCTAAGAACCTATAACTTCAAGAGGCAGAGTGTTTATGAAAGCAGCAAGAGTTGCTCTCTGGGTGTTCCTGTTCACGCTCCCCGCGGCGTGGGGTGCGGCGATGCCGAGTTCGGCACGCAACGCCATTCCCTCAACGGTGCAACAAATCATCAGCGTGGACTACCGCACGCTCAAGAACTCCGATACCGCCATGGCGCTGAAGGCGCAGGTGCTGCCACCCAGCCTGAAAGAGTTCGAGGACCAGCTAAAGACCGTGGGCATTAACCCTGACAAAGATGCCGACCAGTTGACGTTTGCGTCTTACCGAGGCGAAAAGAACGAAGTACGGGTGGTGGGCGCGGCGCAAGGGTCGTTCTCGAGCAAGGTGGTTTTGAAGAAAATGCGGCTGAACAAGATTAAGCCGCGGAGGTATCACGACAGCGATGTTTATCCCATGTCGAACGGGATGGACATGACATTTCTGGACGACAATACGTTGTTGTTCGGAGACGGAGCGGCGCTCAAAGGCGCTCTCGACACTCGAGACGGGTACAACCCTGGTCTGGACTCTAACAGTGCGGTAGCCGATCTGATTGGGGGGGTGGAATCGGGGACAGTGTGGAGCGTGCTGGACCAGCAGGGGACGCAAAACATGCTGATTTCGGCGCTCGGGGATGCCGGCAAGTTGGCGGATTTCGACATGGTGAAGAAGCGCGTGCAGGGTTCGCGGTACACCATGAACTTCACCAACGGCGTGACCTTTGATCTGGATGTGGTGAGTTCGGACTCGGTGACGGCGGGGACGTTGGCGTCGCTGGTGAAGGCGGGCGTAATCTACCGCAAAATGACGGCGTCGGCGATCGAGAAAGTGGCACTGCAGAATGTGGTGGTGAACTCCGATGGCTCCAACTTGCAGATGCACTTCAAGGCGGACGACAAGCAATTCCAGTCGCTGCTGCATTCGGATTTGTTTGCCGCAGTATCGAAGTAGGACGGACGGTCAACGGCCTTACCGCGAAGGGCGCAAAGGTCTCGCATAGATCGCGAAGAGGACCCTATCCCCGGCGGGTGCGGGTGTCGTGTAAAATCAGGGACGGACGTTATTTTCGGTCGCCGCGCGGACTAGCCTTCAGAAGCACTCCCGAAATCTTCTTAATTTGAAGCCCGGGCCGGAGCCGGCGGCGGCATGGTCAGGAGAAGCAATGAAGATCGCAAAGACAGCAGATCGCAAGAAGGTGATGGACACAACCAAGAGCACGGATTGCCCCAAGTGTGGCAAGCCGACCCGCATCGTGAAGCGGGTGAAGGACCGCGAACGGGGAGTTTCCGGCGGGATCTTTATTTCGTGCTCGGGGTGCGAGTTTTACGAGAAGCTGTAAGTCCGGCTTCTAGATTGTGGGTCTGAAATTCAGTTCTCAGATGCCGGTTCTCAGTTCTCAGCGAGTTGCTAGAAGCTGACCTGGGCGAGGATGGCGCGGGCTTCGCTGCCGGGGTCGGCGGCTTCGGTGATGGGCCTGCCGACCACGATATGATTGGCACCGGCGGCGATGGCGGCGGCGGGAGTGACGACTCGGGCTTGATCGGCAGCGTCGGCGCCAGCCGGACGCACGCCTGGAGTCACGATGACAAAGCCGGCGCCTAATTCACTGCGCAAGTCGGCAGCTTCGCGCGCGGATGCCACGATTCCATGACAACCGTTGGTCAGAGCCAGGGCTGCCAATCGCAGAACTTGATCGCGTACGCGGCCGTGAATCCCAAGTTTGTCGAGATCGCGATCGTCCAGACTGGTGAGAACCGTGACCGCCAGAACCAGGAGGGAGGGACTGGCGGAAGCAGCGGCTGCGGTGGCAGCAGCCAGCATCTTGCCACCCCCGGAAGCGTGGACGGTAAGCATGGTGACATGGAGCTGGGAGGCCTCACGCACGGCTGCGGCGACGGTGTTGGGGATGTCGTGATATTTGAGGTCGAGAAACACCTTGCGACCGGAGCTGACGAGATCGCGGACGACCTGCGGGCCTTCGGCGGTATAGAGCTGCATCCCGACTTTGTAGCAGAAGGCGGAATCGCCCACGGCCGCCACGATCTTGTGGGCGGCGGCCGCGGACGATACATCCAAAGCAACGATCAAACGCTGACGCGGATCGTGCATCTATTGCAGTGTAAACGTCTGTGGGTTAGTACGCCACCGGCTGAAGCATGGCGATTTGTTTGGGCTGGGCGTCGCGGGCGGAAGCCAGGTCGAGACGCACCTGTTGCAGGCCCTTTCCCTGGAAGGCGAGCGCTTGGGCGGCGCTGTAGGAAAGGTCGATGATGCGGCCGGGAACAATCGGTCCGCGGTCGTTGATGCGGACAAAAATCCTGCGACCGTTGCTTAGATTCGTAACCAGAACCCAGGTGCCTAAAGGCAACGTGGGGTGGGCGGCGGTGAGTTCGTACATGTGGAAGGGTTCACCGCTGGCAGTGGCCCGGCCTTCAAAATACTCCCCGTACCAGGACGCCGTCCCTACTTGATAGGGCGGATGGGGCTTGGGCTTCGCCGGAGAAACGGCCTTGACAGTCTGCGCCGCCGGCTTGGGTAACGTTACTTCAGTGACTTTGGGCTCGGAGCCCTTCGACCCTGGTGAGGCTCCGATGTTGACGATCGCCAAAATGCTCACTAGTCCGTGAGCGAAGAGTCTACGCATTCAATTCACCTCGTTTTGAAAAAGTCCTATCCTCAAACATTCCTCGCCGAAACAAGTTTTAATGGGTGTTTGAGAATGCTATCGGGCGTCGGGTTGGCCTGTCAACGGCAAAATACGGGAAAGAATGTAACCAGGCAGTTATGGATATCTCACGTAACTTACTGTATAGCTTAGGTAATTGTGCAATGTCCTTGTGATAGCATTCACTTACGTGTTTATATAATAGTAAATAACCCGAAGATGGTGCAGTGGGAAATATTTGCCTATCTTTTGTTTTCATTGAGTTAGGGGAGATGGCGCTATTGATGGTTTTAATTCAATGAGTTACGACCGCGGGGGAGGCGTACACTCGTACCGTCTGGAAGAAATACTTTTGAGGTAAGCGGCATTTCGGTACATTTCGTCTATGGCTGCCACGCCACCTGTGGTTCTGAGTATCGCTGGCTTTGACCCCTCCTCAGGGGCCGGTGTGACGGCTGATATCAAGACTATAGCCGCCCATGGGTGCTATGGGGTGGGTTGTGTTTCGGCGCTGACGGTGCAATCGACCGCTGGAGTGCGCCGGGTGGAGCCGGTTGCAGCGGATCTGCTGACTGAGACCCTGGAAGAACTGGCTTGCGACCTGGAGATTTCGGCGGTTCGGATCGGAATGCTGGGTTCCGCCAAGGTGGTATGGGCGGTGGCGGAGTTCCTGGGCAAGCACAAGCTGCCGAACGTGGTGCTGGATCCCATTCTGAAGAGTTCCTCGGGAGCGGACTTGCTGGAGCCTGCGGGGGCAAGCCTGCTGGCAGAGAAGCTGATCCCGCTGGCGACGGTGGTAACGCCGAACATAGATGAGGCCTCAGCCCTGACCGGACTGGCGGTGACCAACCTGGAGCAAATGCGGACGGCGGCCCACAAGCTTCACGAGATGGGAGCAGCCGCAGTGGTGATCACGGGGGGACACCTTGACAAGGCGATCGATCTGCTGAGTTTCACGGGCAAGGCTGGCATTGAGCAGGAAACCTTCAAGTCGGCGCGCTTGCGATCGAACTCCACCCACGGGACGGGCTGCGCTTTTGCCACCTCGGTGGCATGCCATCTGGCGCTGGGACGAGGGTTGCCGGAAGCGGTGCTGCTGACCAAAGCCTACGTCGCGGCTGCGATCGTCAATGCTCATCCGTTAGGGCGTGGGGTCGGGCCGGTACATCATCTTTATCGGATGCATCAGCAGCGGCGAGCGAGCGCGGGCGGCGATCCGGAACCGGTGAACTGAGAGCATCCGCGACGGAAGCTCGGGGAAATCTCTAGACGTGAAGACCTCCTGCTGCCGCTGCGGTGCAATCGGAGTCGAGCTGGAACGTGCTGGCTCCGGTGAGCTGGCTCATCAGCCACAGATACGTGGTCAAGTGGTGCATGCAAGGGATGGTGGGATTGATCTGGTTGGGCGGCGGATTCAACTCGTATTTGGTGTTGACGTGCTCGTAGGGCAAGGGCAAAATCGGCGGCAACTTCGGAACCAGGTCCTGACGATTCTCAATGCGATAAGTAGAAGCAATGGCGGCGTTGTATGAGCCCGCGAAGGTGTGGTCGCCACTGCGTGGGCTGGCATAGGTATATGACGTGGGCGCGTGACAGGAAGTGTTCAATCCCACATCGAGTGTCAAGTAAGTTGCCAACGCGCCGCCCAGGCTGTGCCCGCACACGGTTACGCTAGTGGCCGCGCCATTGTCGAGATATCCTTTGATCGACTCCTTTGCCGACTGGGTGCCGTTGGCTGACCCGATTCTCAACGACTTGTATATCGCCGTGAAGCCGTCTTCAGTGACGCCATGGGCGCCGGTGATGGGGGTCGGCACCATCAGAAAAGATGCGTCGTGCAGCCATTCCAGAATCGAGTCGGTGCCGCGAATGATGGCCACCAGCTCCTTGGCGCCGGAAACCGCCAGGAAGCCGAAGGTCACGATGTCGCCCAGATGAGAATCCATATCGGTGGCAAGGTCGTCCCCATAGAGCGTCTGCAGGAAGGTGTAGCCGGCAGCATTGATTTGATTTATTTCAGGGGCGCCATAGCTGCCCGAGGGGCTGACGGATTCGGCGATTTTCACCAGTAGCGCATATTGAATTGCAGTGTTCCAGTTGATGGGGGACATGCGGCAAATAATACTCTCCAGGCGCTCGCGTGTTCCAGGAGAACCGGTGGTTAGCGGGAGCCAGCGTGCTTCAGGAGAATGCCTGCGACAAAAGCCACCAGCGCAGCCAACAACCACTCCAGGCGCCAGAGTTGGATGGCCTGGAAATCGGCGAGGCTCTGCACCGAGTAGATGAGGCCGACGGAGATTGCGGCCAGAATGCACCCGAGACCGGCAAAGAAGGAGATCAGTGATGCGATGGAGAGGCCAAGCCATTCTTTGACGCTTTGGAACTCCAACGCCTTCAGGAACTCGAGCGGCTGCATCCAGGCTGGAACGATTGCCGATTTAGTTGAGCGCGAGGCACCACAGACATGGCAAAACCGTGCCCCTACCATGAATTCGGAGCCGCAGCCTGCGCAGGCGGTCTCCAGCGCAGGCAACGATTGGGGGTGGGCTACTGGGGGCTGCCAAAATTCTTGCGTCGGGTTGTGGGCGGCCTGAGACATAGCGATCCTTTGCCGCTTCGACCGCAAACCACGGGCCAAAGCCGGGCTTTCGTAAGTTGTTGCAAAACCCCGCACCTTCAGAGGTTAGGGTTTCGGCCCTGCCGACCGATCCAGGCAGGATTTACCTGTTCCGGGCAAAGATTATCGGGATTACGCCTCCTTCTGGAGAGTCTGCACCGCCGGAGGGGTTACCGGTGAGTGACCTTCTTGGTTCAGAGGGCGGCGCTGGGCGAATTGGACAGGAGACCTGGGTTTGTTGGGAACCGGTGTATCCTGGATTCCGTATCATGTTTCAGGAGGCTGGCCTATGTACTGCAACTACTGTGGAAAGGTCATCCAGGATGACGCCAACGTGTGCGCTTACTGTGGGACGCGGGTGGGCGGAGTGCTGGCCCGAAAACGGCTGCTCCGGCCACGGGCTGACCGCCGGATTGCCGGGGTATGCGCCGGCTTCGCCGAATACTTTGATCTGGATGTAACGCTGGTGCGGCTGGTTTGGTTCTTTGCCGCTTTTCTGACTGGGGTTGGTTTGTTGGCGTATCCGATTGCATGGATCGTGATACCGGAAGAACCGTTGCCAGTGTCGGCGCCGATGGCGCAGCGGGTGACGAACCCGTAAGAGCCTTCCGCCGCGGATTTGCTTGGACCGAGCCAACTTCACCGCAGAGGAAAACCAACACCTTTAACCACAAAGGACACCCTTCGACTTCGCTCAGGGCAGGCTCCGGTACACGGAGGAAAACCCTGCCCCGGATTTACGCGGATCAATGCGGGTAAACCTTCGACCTCTGAGTTACAATTCTCTCGTCATGATTGATAGCTTCCTGGTCCCAGAAAATACTGTGGTCACTGCCAAGGGCGACGGTGCGCCGGTGGAGGTCAGCGGCGCTGCCAATCGCGCGTTTCTGTTGAGTCTGAATATCGCGGAGATCATCGAGCAGGAGTCGATTGACGTGAGCATTTTCGGATCGGCGGACGGCGCTGCCTGGGGCGCGAAACCGCTGAGCAGTTTTCCGCAAAAGTTCTATCGCGCCGAGCATCCGATGCTACTGGATTTGACCGGGCACCCTGAAGTGAGGTTTTTGCGCGCACACTGGGAAGTGGCGCGCTGGGGCCGAGGCACGGAGAACCCGATGTTCAAGTTTGGCGTGAGCATTCGCGAAGTGCCGGCGGATATTCTGAAAGAGGCTACAGCCGAGGCCCAGGCGCTGGCGTAGAGCTCCTGTGGCGCTGGGTCTATGCGTTTCGAATCATCAGAGAGGAACAGCAATGAAGACATGCGTGGTGGCTGTGTTGTGTTGCATAACAATAGCGGGGACGCTCGCCTATGCGCAAGCTGGGGACGAAGGCTATCAGACGGCGACCGTTGTCTCCATCGAAAAACTCGCGGCTGACGCTCAGCATATGGAAAAAGGGGATCAATTCAAGATATCCATGAGCATGGGGGGTGCGCTCTACCTATGCAAGGTCAGTGCCCCGGCGGCAACTTTTATGGACTGGACGTCGGGGAAAGAATTTCCGGCGAAAGAGGACGGCAAGGTCTTGCTGGTGAAAAACAAGAATGGGCAGATGGTGGAGCTAAACATCGCCAAGAAAAAGTCGAAGTGATCCTTGGGCAGGCGGGGACGCCCGGCCTCCATTCTCTAAATCCAAGCTCCTGGCTTCCGCTATATTGAATTGATCTCATGGCGGAGCAAAAAGTCATTGGTCCGGCGCGAAATGTCTCTGGCAGCATCCGGTTGCCGGGAGACAAATCGATTTCCCACCGTTACGCCATGCTGGCAGCCATTGCCGAAGGGGCGTCGCGTCTCGAGAACTTTTCCACTGGAGCTGATTGCGCCAGCACGCTGGATTGTTTGCGGGCGCTGGGCGTGGAATGGGAGCGTTCAGAAAACGTGGTCACGATTCAGGGACGCGGACCGAAGCTGCTAGCCCCCACAGCACCACTCGATTGCGGTAATTCTGGCTCGACCATGCGCATGCTGAGCGGGATTCTGGCCGGGCAGGACTTCCGCAGCGAACTGGCCGGCGATGCGTCTTTATCGCGACGGCCCATGGCGCGGGTGATTACGCCGCTGCAAGCGATGGGAGCGAAGATCAGTGCTGACGGGTCCCATGCGCCGCTGCGGATTATGGGCGGCAATCTTAAAGCGATTGATTACAAAATCCCCGTGGCCAGCGCGCAGGTGAAATCGGCGGTATTGTTTGCCGGGTTATTTGCGAGGGGCGAAACTGGCGTGGAAGAGCCGGTGCGCACGCGCGATCATGGCGAACTGGCGCTGCGAGCCTTCGGGGCGCGGGTGCGACTTCAGGGAAACAGCGCGAGCATGGTGGGTGGTCAGCGGTTGCACGGGCTGGAAGCCGCGATCCCGGGCGATCTTTCGAGCGCGGCTTTCTTCTTATGCGCGGCTGCGCTGTTTCCCGGGTCGCAATTGACGATCAGCGGGTTGGGGTTGAATCCGACCCGATGCAGCCTGTTGGATTTGCTGGGCGGCATGGGCGTGCGGATTTCCATCACGCAACTGGAGGGGCGCCACGGGGAATTGATGGGAACGGCGCAGGCGCAGGGCGCGGCGTTGAAGGGCGGCGTGATCCAGAGTCCTTATACCGAACAGTTGATTGACGAAATCCCGGTGCTGGCGGCGATTGCGCCTTACACAGAAATCGGGATTGAAATCCGGGATGCACGCGAGCTGCGAGTGAAGGAGTCGGACCGGATCGCGGCGGTTGCGACCAATCTGCGTGGAATGGGCGCGGAAGTGGAAGAGCGCGAGGACGGACTAAGAATTCCGGGAAAGCAGCGTCTGCACGGAACCGAAATCGATGCCTTCGGCGATCACAGAATTGCGATGGCATTTGCAGTGGCGGCGTTGCGGGCGGAGGGAGAGACCGCGATCAAGGGCGCGGACGCGGCGGTGATTTCTTTTCCGAAGTTCTTTGAGGTACTGGAGAGCGTGGCGCAGGGTTAGCGGGTGAAAACCAGTTGTCAGATCTTAGTTCCCAGTTCTCAGTTGACGAACGGTCCGGGGCTCGGACACCTGCAAGTAAAGCCCACGGCTTGCGCCGTGGGCTTTATTCCGGGGCCGCTCTGCGGCTAACGACCGGTGAACTCGTCAGATATGCTCGGTCTTGCCGCCGTACTTGACAGTTCCGGTGCTCTGGTTCATACGGTCGACGTCCTGGTTGGTGTAGGTGCGGGAAGCCTTTGCGGCTGGGGCTGACCCGACCATGAGCTGGGCTACGCTCCAGTTGCCTTCGCTGGGCCCAGCGATGAATGTGGCTTCGCCTCGCTCCTTCTTCTGGCCACGCATGTGACCGTGCATCGGCTCGCCAAATTCAACCGCTGCCGAGGGGCCATACCAGGTGGGCTGGGTAAAAACGCCAACCGGGGGATCAGCGACAAACTCATCCGACAAAGTGGCGTTGGTCGCACCGGCTACATTCCCCCAAGTGGCGTTACTGGCCCCAACCGCAGACGGCGATACTGTGGACAGGGTTAAGGACGGAGTGGTCACCATCGGAACATAGGGCGCCGCATACACACCGTAGGCTGGAACCCAATTGCTGGCGGTCCCGCCAATAATGGTGGCCTGAGCCGCGGCCAATCCGGAGAGCAAGAAAAGCAGGCACAGAACTGAAAGTTGACGCATAGAAATCCTCCACTTCCTGGGTAATCAGATTCGCGGCGCGAGGTCCCGAGATGCCTTTCGGAACGGCCCGCGAAATTTAAAGCTGAAAGATGATACACCCGAAATGCCGCTCTGGGCGCGGCTTTTGTTAGGTCCCGATAAAACGGGCATAGAGACTTCTGGCCACCGCGGGATCGGTGGTTCCCTTAATGATGGCCCGGCCGTCGGGAAACAGCGTCAACTCATAGGGTTCGCGCCAGAACTTGAGAACAAAGTCAGTATGGCGGACGGTCCCATGAGGGCGCAGGCGTTCACTCATTTCCGCCAGATCCAGCGGGCGGCTGCCCTCATGGATCTGGACGGAGTTACGGCCGCAGAGCGTAATGTGGGGCCGGCCTTGGCCCGCGAGATGGGGGAATTCGTGGCGGCTGCAGGTGGGGCAGCCGGGGCGAGGCTTGTCGGCGGTGATTTCGGCGCGGTCGTTTTGCCAGACATCGAAGGACAGCAGAGTACGGCGCAGGTGCTGATGAGCTCCGACCAGGAACTTGAGGGCTTCGGTGGCGGCGATGGAGGCCGCGAGGTTGACGGCGGAATTCAGGATTCCGGCCGTCTCGCAGGTCTCCAGCGCACCTTGGGGAGGGCAGGGAAATATACAAGCCAGGCAGGCGGTTTGGCCGGGCAGAATATTGAGGGTCACGCCGTAGCTGCCGACGGCTGCGGTATAAATCCAGGGCAGGGAATTCTTGACGGCGAAATCATTGATCAAGTAGCGTGTCTCAAAATTGTCTGTACCATCGAGAATGAGCTGGGTATTTTCAAGCAGGGAAGCGATGTTGGCAGGGGTCAGATCGGCGACGCGGGGTTGGACAACGATCTGGGAGTTGAAGGACGAGATTTTGCGCGCGGCGGCGACGGCCTTGGGGAGGGATTCAGCGGCATCGGCTTCGTCGAACAACGACTGCCGCTGTAGATTGCTGGGTTCGACGTAATCGCGATCGATGATGTGAAGGGTGCCGACCCCGGCGCGCGCCAGCAGGGAAGCGAGCACCGAGCCGGTAGCGCCGCATCCGACGATGGCGACGCGGGAGGCCGAAAGGCGGCGCTGGCCTTCCGCGCCGACTCCGCGGAACAGTACCTGACGGGAGTAGCGGTCGTCCAGTTCCAATTTCAAAGAGATCACCGTTCACAACCCCACAAACCTTTATTATAGGGGCCGCTGGATTTTGGGGAGCCCACGTCGTCGAGAGCGGGGCGCGAGACCTTCGCGGACTTCGCGGTCAAGAGCTTTAACCGCAAAGGACGCAAAGTCCTCGCAAAGAGCGCAAAGAAAAGACAACATTGATTCATAGGGCTTCATCGAAACTATTCAGTTCCAGCCGAACAGAGGGGCCGGTTTGCACGTAGGGAGAGCTTTGCTCACAACTTTGTTAGTGGTAGCGTCGGCGCCAGCATGGGTCGTGCATGCGGCGGCCGAGCCATTTCCCCAGCAAAGTGAAGAAACGCAGCAGGCGCCGCCCACGCAGGACAACCTGACGAAGTACCAGGGACGCACGATCGCAGAAATCCGTTTCCCGGCTATCCCATCGGCGGCAGGACAGCAGCAACTGCGCGACCTGCTCCCCCAGAAGCAAGGCGATCTGCTAGAGCGCGATGGGGTTCGCCAAAGCATCCATGTGCTGTACGATACCGGGCGCTTTAGCGACATACGGGTCGAGTCCGAAGAGACCAAGGACAACCAGGTGGTGCTCTGGTTTGCGACCATACCGAACTACTTTATCGGCGAGGTACGAGCGGAAGGCGCACCCCCTCGTCCCTCGGCGGGGCAGATTGTGAATGCATCGAAACTAGCGCTGGGCAGCCTGTTTTCGAGCGAGCGCATGGATACCGCGCTGACGAACATCAAGGAGCTTTTGGAGGAGAACGGCTATTACCGTGCGACGATCGCTCCACATCAGTCTGAGGACGCGAATACGCAGCAGATGACCATCCTGTTCACGGTAACGGCCGGTGAGCAGGCCCGCGTGGGGAAGGTGACGGTGAATTGCGATGCGGGATGCGCGCCCGCGGACGTGGCTAAGATCGCCAAACTGCGGCCGGGCGACCGGGTGTCGGCGCAACGCACAAGGAGCGCATTGCAGCGGATGCGCAAACGATATCAGAAACAGAATCGGCTGCTAGCGCAGGTCTTAGTTGTCAGCAAGTTGTACCGCCCGGACGCCAATGTCGTGGACTTCACACTCGCCATCGTACCCGGCCCGCGGGTGGATGTTTCGGCGGAAGGGTTCAAGATTCGCCGCGGCGTTTTGAAGCAGAACATTCCGGTGTTTGAGGAAAATGCAGTCGACGAAGACCTGTTAAACGAGGGCCGCCGCAATCTGGTGAATTATCTGCAAGGCCGGGGGTATTTTGACGCCAAGGTGGACTTGCAGAAACGCAGCGATGAAGCCGCCGGGCAACTACACATCGTCTATACGATTCAGGCTGGGGCCAGACACAAGCTGGTCAAGCTGGAGATCACGGGAAATCAGTACTTTCTAACCGAGAAATTACGGCCACTGTTGCAAGTGCAGCCGGCGGGACGCTTGTTTGCGAATGGGCGCTACAACCAACGGCTGCTGGCCAACGACGTCCGCAGTCTGGAAAATGTTTATCGCGCTAATGGCTTCGCGAAAGTTTCAATTACGCCTACGGTGCTGGACGACTTTGAGGGCCACGAGAATGACGTTGCGGTCAAGTTTGCGATTGACGAAGGTCCGCAGACGCGGGTTGGGGCCTTTCGCATCGTAGGCAATACCACCTTCACGGAAGCCCAGTTGAAGCGGGAGGTCAATACCGCCGAAGGGCAGCCCTTCTCGGAGTATTACGTCGCCGAAGATCGTGACAACCTGCTGAACTATTACTTCAATCGCGGATTTCCGGAGGCCACGTTCGAGGCAGTGGCGAAGGCGACGCCGGGCGAGACCAACCGCATGGATGTTACTTTCACCATTCACGAAGGCAAGCAGGTTTCTGTGGACCAGGTCTTGGTATCGGGGCTAGGACATACGAAGCCTTACATCGTACATCGCGAACTGCAGGTGGCCCCGGGCGATGCCTTAAGCCAGATCGATATGCTGAAGACGCAGCAGAAGCTGTACGACCTGGGAATCTTTAACCAGGTGGACGTCGCGGTGCAGAATCCAAACGGAAATGAACCGACGAAGAATGTGCTGCTGGATGTGCAGGAAGCCAAGCGCTATACATTCACCTACGGGTTGGGTCTGGAATTTCAAACCGGGCAACCGACGGCCATCGGCACGGATCAAGCCAAGGGCCAAACCGGCGTCAGTCCCCGCGCCTCGCTGGCCGTGACCCGGCTCAACCTTTGGGGCAAGAACCACACCATCACGTTCAAAGCGGACGTAGGCAGCTTGCAGCAACGTGGGCTGATCAGCTATACGGCACCCCGTTTGCTGGGGAGTCCGAACTGGAACCTCTCATTCACGGGTTTTTACGACAATACCCTGGACGTCACGACGTTTACCTCGCAACGGCTGGAAGGCTCGGTGCAGGCGCGAGAGATCATCAACAAGACGAGCACTCTGGACTACAGCTTCACCTATCGCCGGGTGAAGGCCAACAACATTGAGATCAGCCCGGCAGAAATTCCGCTGCTCTCGCTACCGGTGCGAGTGGGGGAGCCGGCGCTGGGCTATATTCGCAATACGCGCGACAGCGATCTGGAAACCACCAAGGGCAGCTACAACGCCGTGATTGGGGGTGTGGCCTCCAGCTATTTCGGTTCGCAGGCCGATTTCAGCCGGCTTTTGATACAGAACTCCACGTACCACGCATTTGGCAAGAACCGTCCTCGGGAAAAGAAGTTCGTGATTGCGCGCTCGACACGCATTGGGCTGGAGAACGCTTTTGGCAACACATCGATCCTGCCGCCGGGGCACAATTGTCCCGATCCTACACAGACGAATTGCCCGGACGCCACCGTGATTCCGCTGGCCGAGCGTTTTTTGGCGGGAGGAGGAAACTCACACCGCGGATTCGGGCTTAACCAGGCGGGTCCGCGCGATCCGGTCACCGGCTTTCCCCTGGGAGGGAGCGCGTTATTTTTGAACAACCTGGAATTGCGGTTTCCTCCGACCACGCTGCCCTATGTCCAGGACAACATCAGTTTTGCGATTTTTTGGGATGCGGGGAATGTTTTTGTCGACGGCCGCAGCATGCTGGACAACCTGCTGCGCTGGCGGCAGAAGGACCCGCAGATCTGCCTGCAAAATCCTACGGCGCAGTCCGCCACCTCCCCCAACCAGTGTGATTTCAGCTATGTGAGCCATGCGCTGGGAATCGGAGTGCGGTACCGGACGCCGATTGGACCGGTGCGCTTCGATTTCGGGTACAATCTAAATCCACCGGCGTTTCCAAGTTGTCAGGCAACACCCAGCACGGTTGGGCAGGCGCCCTCCACGGATTACTGTGTGCCAAACAGTAATAAGGCGCTCCCCTACTTTGTGCCGCAGCACGAGTCGCACTTTAACGTTTACTTCAGTATTGGGCAGACTTTTTGATGAAGCGAGTTTACACATTGGTTTGTACGCTGGCATTGCTGGCCACGCCGCCGGCTTTGTGGGCCGGAGACGTACTGGATCGCATTGTAGCGACGGTGAACGGTCATATCATCTTGCAGAGCGACTGGGATGACGCGCTGCGTTGCCAGGCGTTCGAGGATGGCCGGACGCTCGAGCAGTTGCCGCCCGCCGAGCACAAGGCGGCGCTCGACCGCCTGATCGATCAGGAACTGTTGCGGGAGCAGATGCACGCCTCGAGCTTTCAGCATGCGAGCGAGCAGGAAGTCGCGCAGCGGATCGAGGAGATTCGCCGGCAGTATCCAGAGGCAGCAACGCCGGAGGGCTGGCAGGCCGTGGTCAGTCATGGCGGGTTGACCGAAGATGAGCTGAAACAACACGTCTCCCAGCAACTGGACTTGATGCGGCTGGTAGACGCCCGCTTACGCCCCAACGTCAGCATCGACTCCAAGAGTATTGAGAGCTACTACAACCAACAACTCTTGCCGCAACTGCGGCAGTCGGGGGCGAAGGAAGTCCCGCTGGCCGAAGTGACTCCCAAGATCAAAGAACTGCTGACGCAACAGCAGATGAACCAATTGCTGGTGGCGTGGCTGCAAAACCTGCGCTCGGGGAGCGAGATTCGCCGGGAGGCGGGTGATTCCAAGGGCGAATTGCAATGACCGATGCCGGCGCCAAGCCGGATCGGCGCAAGTGGGGAAAGCGTCTGCTGGTAGTGGCGCTTGTGATTGTCCTCGGGTTAGGTGGGCTGGCGTGGTACGCAACCACCGATTCTTTTCAGGCCATGGTGCACCGCCGCCTAGTGGCGGAGTTGCAGCGAATCACCGGTGGCCACGTCGATGTTGGCACGATCCATACCATCCCCTTCCGCTTCGTGATCGATGTCCGTGACCTGACCATTCATGGCCGCGAAGCGGCCGGCGAAGTCCCCTATGTCCACGTTGACAGGCTGGTGGCAAGAATCAAACTGCGCTCCGCATTGGGGATCGGACTGGGCTTTGAGTCGCTGGTGCTGGAGCGCCCGCTGGTTCATGTCATCCTGTATCCCGACGGAACCAGCAACCAGCCAGAACCCCAGGTAAAGACGAGCTCCGGCAGCGTGGCAAAACTTGTTTCCTTGTCCATTGGTCACCTCGAAGTACGTCATGGTGCAATTCTGTGGAACGACCAAGAACTGCCGCTTGATGTCGCCGCTGACGATGTGTCGGCGGAACTGAATTACTCACTTCTGCATCTTCGATACAACGGCAGCCTGCTGGCCGGCAAGATCAATACCACATTTGACGGGTACCGGCCGGTGGCGTGGATGGCGGAAGCACATTTCACGCTGGGTCATGCCAGCCTGGAAGTGCAATCGTTGAAAGCAACTTCAGGGCGCTCGCATCTGCAGGCGAGCGCACGGTTGTCGAATTTCCGTAATCCGGAGATCGCCGGGGAATACGACCTGACGGTGGATCTAGGGGAAGCGGGTGCGGTTGCACGTTATCCCGAAATGCATTCCGGAATGCTGCAAGCGAGCGGGAAGGGCTCATGGTCGTCGGCACAGTTTGCATACGCGGGAAAGCTGTTGGTGAAAGACCTTGACTGGCGCTCTACATCTCTGAACTTTCGCGCCGACAGCGTGAGCACGCAGTACAGCCTGGATCCGCAGCGGCTCGGCCTGAGCGGGATCACGGCGAAGGTAATGGGCGGAGAGGTGAGTGGAGACGCGGAAGTGAGCAACTGGATGCGGCCAGCAACCATGAGCAAGAATCGCGCGCAAAGAGCAGCCGCGGAGGAGAAGGGAAGCGTGCGTTTGCGGATGAAAGGACTTTCCGCGCAGGAGATTGTCGCGGCCCTGTCCTCAGCGGCGCGACCGTTTCAAGGCATGAACCTGGCCGGGGAGGGAAGTGGCACGATCGCAACGCGGTGGCGAGGCTCCCTGCGCAATGCGGAAAGCGAGATCACGCTGGAAGTCGCGCCCCTAGCCCGGGTCGCAGCCGAGCAGTTGCCGATCAGCGCACGCGGCCACGCCATTTATCGCAGCGCTCCCGCGGAACTGGAGGTGTCCGAATTTAACGCCAATACTCGCTCCAGCCAGGTCCGCGCTTCTGGCACGCTCTCGACCCATGCCGCGATGAAATTGTCCATCAACACCAGCGACCTGCGGGAGTGGGGGCGCGTCCTGGTGGCGTCGGGTTACCAGGAGCACACACCCCTTGAAATGCGGGGCCAAGCGTCGTTTTCCGGATCGGCGACCGGACGGCTAGCGGAAGTTGAATTTGAAGGCAAACTGCAATCCGAGGATTTCGAGGTTCTGATCCCAGCCACCCCAACCACATCGAGAAAAGAAATTCGGTGGGACTATCTGGCGGCGGAGGTCGAGCTGTCTCCGCATACTTTTGTGGCTCACAATGGCATCCTGCGGCACCGGGGAACCGACGTGGGATTCGATCTGGAGGCGGGGCTTGAGGGACGGCTTTTTACCGATTCGAGCGCCTTCACCGCCAGTGTGCAGATGCGCGATGCCGATATCGCCGAGGTTCTGGCGATTGCAGGCTATGACTATCCCGCCAGCGGCAAGATGGACCTATTCATGCACGCGTCCGGAACCAGAGCACAGCCCCATGCCGAGGGTACCCTCCACTTGGCGGACGCGGTGGTGCGGGGAGAGCCCATTCAGCAGTTCGATTCCAAGTTCTCGATCAACCCGGAACACCTTTCTCTGGAAGAGATGCAGTTGGCGCATTACGAAGCCAAGGTAGGCGGCGACGGAATCTACGATTTCCTGACGCGAGCCTTCAGCTTCCACCTGAACGGGAGTAACTTTGACCTGGCACGCTTTTCGTCCCTACAGTCCACACGGGTGGCGGTGGAAGGGAACATGGACTTTGAAGCCCAAAGTTCCGGGACCGTGGACGAGCCGATCATCAACGCGAAAATCCGGCTGCACGATCTCACGCTGGACCATGAGCGCATGGGAGAGTACAGGTTCGACGCCGTCACCCATGGGTCCGAGCTGCGCCTGAGCGGGCACTCCGAATTCAAAGACGCTCAACTCGACCTCGATGGAACCGTCAATCTCCGCGGCGACTGGCCCTCCGATGTGAATCTTCATTTCAATCACCTCGATGTGGATCCAGTCCTGCGGAACTACGGGCGCGGGAGAGTTACCGGGCACTCCACCGCTGGAGGCGATTTGCGGTTAGTTGGACCCTGGAGGAACCCGCGGGAATTGCAAGTCAGTGGAGACATCAGAGACTTCTTCGCCGACGTGGAACACATCCAGGTCCACAATAACGGGCCCCTCCGCTTCGCGATCTCCGGGCAAGTGCTCGATATTCAGCAGTTGCGCCTGGCGGGCCAGGGCACCGACCTGACCGGGGGGGGGAAGGTCGAACTGAGCGGGGATCGCCAACTTGATTTGCGGGCTTCGGGCAATGCGGACCTGCAGTTGATTCAAAGCTTCGACCCGGAATTTACTTCCAAGGGCACCGTGGCCGTGGACCTGGCCTTGGCGGGAACGATTGCCCGGCCGACGATCCAGGGGCGGTTGCAGGTGAGCGGTGGCTCGATCCAGTACGGCGATCTGCCGAGCGCACTGAATGACATCAACGGGTCCCTGGTGTTTAGCACCAATCGCCTGCAGATTGAGACGCTGACTGCCCATGTGGGCGGCGGCCTGGTCTCGGTTGGCGGCTACGCGACCGCCTACAACCGGCAAGTGAGTTTTGATCTCACGCTAAAGGGACAAGATGTGCGGCTGCGGTACCCTCCCGGCATAAGCTCGGTGACCAACGAGCAGCTGCGTTGGTCGGGAACTTCGGTGGCTTCCACCTTCTCCGGGGACATGACCATCACCAAGTTAGGAGTGACGCCGGGATTCGACTTCGCTTCCTACCTGCAGCGTAGCGCGCAGGGCTCGGTACTGCCGCAGACCGACCCGGTGCTGAACCGAATACGAATGGATGTGCACATTGTGACCACCCCGGAACTGGAGATGCAAACCGCCATAGTGCGGCTGTCCGGCGATGCGGACCTGCACTTGCGAGGAACGGCAGCGAAGCCGGTGCTGCTGGGGCGGGCCGATGTGATCGAGGGCGAGTTGTACTTCAGCGGCACGAAATATCACCTGGAGCGAGGGGACGTAAGTTTTTCGAACCCGGTGACCACGACCGCGGTGCTGGATTTGCAGGCATCCACCCGCGTCCAGGATTACGACATCACGGTGAACTTAAATGGCGGGACGGACAAGCTCAATCTGAGTTATCACTCCGAGCCGCCCTTGCCCGCGGGCGACATTATCAGCTTGCTGGCGCTGGGGCAAACCCAGGAACAGTCGGCACAGATGCAGCAGAGCAGTCAATCCGCCTTCTCCGGGCAGGCATCGAATCTGGTGCTGGGTGAGGCCTTGAACTCCGCCGTCAGCAACCGTGCCCAGCACCTGTTTGGCATCAGTCACATCAAGATCAACCCCCAAGGGATTGCCACCGAGACTACACCCACGCAGAACAACCCGTATCCCGCGGTGACCATCGAGCAGCAGGTGAGGGACAACCTCACCGTCGCCTACACTACGAACGTGAATGAAACTTCCCAGCAAATTATTCAGGGCGAATACAACATCAGCAAGAGTCTTTCGATTGTCGGTATTCGCGATTACAACGGAGTGGTGAGCTTCGAAGTTCGACTGCGGCGGCGCCGGAAGTAGGGCTTTCCGCTGGTCTGAGTATCTCCTCAAATATCTAATTTCGGCTTGCAAGCCAGGGGAACTTCCGCGTTCCTTCCATGAACCAGTTGTCAGATCTCAGTTCCCAGTTCTCAGTTGCCGGGGGAATCGGAATGCGGAAGAGCAGAGGCTTTTCGCTGATTGAACTACTGATTGTGGTTGCGATCATACTGATCATTGCGGGGATCGCCATTCCCAACCTGATCAGCGCAAAGATTGCCGCCGATGACGGCTCCGCGGTGGGCTCGCTTCGCACGATCAATGCCGCTCAGGTTGCTTATGCGTCGGCCTATCCGGCGGTTGGTTTTGCCTCCACGATTGCGGCGCTGGGGCCTGCCGCCGCCAGCGGCTGTACCACCCCGAGCTTGGCCAACGCCTGTCTGCTCGATTGGGTGGTCTCGAACGCCACGACCGCGGCCAACGCCAAGAGCGGCTATTACTTTGCAATGGGAGTCATCACGGCCAACGGAGTGAATTTCGGCTACACCGCCGGGGGAGCTCCGGCGAGCTTCAACCGCACCGGAGTGCGGGGATTCTGCTCGAATGAGGACGGGGTTCTGCGCTACACTTCGGCCCTGAACGGGCCTCCCGTGACTACGGACACGGCCTGCGCCGCTTACGAGGCCTTGCGATGAGAAAGGCCGGGTGCACGAATGAGTACATCGGGCTATTGCTCCAGGGAGGCATCTACCATAGAATCTGCCCGATGGTCGCGGTTCCATTGACGGTCGAACGACTGGGCGCAATCGGCGGACAGGGAGTGCTCTGCCTGCGTGGGCCGCTGACCATGGAGAATGTGTTGCCTTTTCAGAACGCCATTCGGCGGGAGGAAAAAGAAGAGAGCGTGATCGTCGATCTGAGTGAGGTTCCCTATATCGATTCGTCAGGCTTGGGGTCGCTGGTGAGCGCCTACATCACGCGCCAGAAAGCCGGGCACCGGGTGGCGTTAAGCGGGGTGAATGAGCGCGTGTTCCGACTGTTAGAAATCACCAAGACTGAATCGCTGTTCCTGATGTTTGAAACGCTCGATGATGCCGTGGCCGCGTTGAGTGGGGCGGCAGAGGCGTAACCCAGTCTCAGGTCTTTCCGGCTTTGGCCTTCGCCTCTCGCTTTTGTTTCATCCAGCCTTCTTTGACGATCTGCCGTGCCCTGCCGATGGCCAGTGAATCTTCCGGGACATCGTCCGTGATGCAGGAGCCGGCGCCGATGTATGCGCCTTTGGCCACGCGCAGCGGCGCGACCAGGGTAGTGTCACTGCCCACGAAGACGCCATCTTCGATTACGGTGGTGTGTTTGTGGACGCCATCGTAGTTGCAGGTGATGGTGCCCGCGCCTACGTTCACACCTTCGCCGATTTCAGCGTCGCCGAGATAACTGAGATGATTGGCCTTGGAACCCTTGCCTAGCCTGGTTTTCTTGGTTTCGACAAAATTGCCGACGTGGGCTCCTTCGCCGATCTCGCTGCCAGGACGCAGACGCGAATAGGGGCCGACGACTGCGTTCTTCTCCACGTGAGAGTCGTCCATCACACAGGCGGGGAGAACCACCACGCCATCATCAATTACGGTGTTGCGGATCACGCTGTAGGAGCGAATGCGGCAATCGCTGCCGATTCGCGAACTGCCGAGAATCTGGACAAAGGGCTCGATAACGCTGTCCGCGCCGATTTCGACGTCGGAATCGATCACGCAGGTCTGGGGATTGAAAATAGTTGCGCCGTCGCGCATGAGCTGCTGGCATTTGGCCAGGCGGAGGTGTTGATCGATTTCGACCAGTTCGGCGCGAGTGTTTCCACCCAGAACTTCATTCGGATCAGCAGCAGCCACGGCTACCACACGCTCTTTCTGCTTGCGCAGGATGGCGGCCATATCGGTGAGGTAGAACTCGGCGTGAGGGTTGTCGGCGCTGAGTTTGTCGATGTGGCGGAAGAGGGGTGCGACCGCGAAGGCATAGGTGCCGGAGTTGATCTCGTGGATCTTTTTCTGGGCCGGGATAGCGGCTTTTTCTTCGACGATGGCCTGGACGTCGTCGCTCTTGGAGTTTTTGCGTAGCACGCGTCCATAGCCTGTGGGATCATCGAGTCGCCCAGTGAGGATGGTCATGGCGGCTTTCTTCGCGGCGTGGAAATCGCGGAGGTGAGTGATGGTGGCAGGAGTGATCAGTGGAGCGTCGCCGTAAAGCACAATCACCTGGTCATAGGCAGAAAGCGCATCGCGGGCAACCATGAGGGCGTGGCCGGTGCCTTTCTGCGGCTTCTGTTCTACAAACCTCACGCCGGTGTGTGCTACGGCTTGGCGAACTCGTTCAGCTTCGTGACCTACGATGGCGTAAACATCCTGGGCAGGAACGACTTTGGTGGCGGCGGCAATCACATGCGCCAGCAGCGGTTTGCCGCCGACTTCATGGAGCACCTTGGGATGTTTGGATTTCAGCCGCGTGCCCTTGCCGGCGGCCATGATGGCAATGGCGATCTTTCTCGGCGCATGGATGTTCGACTTTGCAGATTTTGGCATCGCTGTCAATATACCGCGACTGTGGCAGTTCAGTCGCGATTTCCTCCATCGCCGCATCATGCCATCTCCTCACAGTCCATGGTGACGCGCGTTACTGACAAGTTGGCTTGCGAGCAGTAAAAAAGAGTTGCAAAACCGGGCCCCTGATTTTTCTCCTCTGGGCAGGCATCCGATTTCCAGCGCTGGCTGTCTCCTGCGCACGGTGCCACGAGTCAGCATTTACCCGCCGAGAGAATTGTTCGAACGCTTCACTTCAGCGATGTCGCCGATAGAGGAGGCCACGCAAATGCGACGAGAAAGATTCTTGCAAATCATCAGCAGAACTCTGGCGATCCTGGCAATCACGTTAATCCTGGGCAGCAGCGCTGAGGCAGCCAGCTACAAAACGCTGGTTACGTTCACGGGCAAGAACGGCAGCGAACCATACCTGCCCCTAACCTTCGATGCAGCCGGTAATCTGTACGGGGCGACGTGCTACGGCGGCACTTATGACGCCGGCCTCGTCTTCGAGCTGGTGCCCAATACGGATAGAACTTGGGGGTACTGTCCTGCACGAATTCGCCGGCGGTAACGACAGTTGCCCGATCGGTGGTCTGATCTTCGATTCCGCTGGCAATCTCTATGGTTCCGCCTATGAAGATCTGCTCGGACCTGGCGACATCTTCGAGCTATCGCCCAATTCCGACGGAACTTGGGCAGGGAAAGTACTCTACGTCTTCACCGGTGGTGCGGACGGGTCTTCCGCCACAAACCTTGTCTTCGACACGAAAGGTAACCTCTACGCGACGACCGTGTACGGCGGAGCATTTGGTTGGGGCGTCGTATTTGAACTGAGCCCAAATCTGGATGGCACTTGGACGCAGAGTGTGCTTTACAACTTCACAGGCGGCAGCGATGGTGGCCATTCCGTTGGAGGCATGATCTTTGATGCCGCCGGCAATCTTTACGGCACCACTTACTGGGGCGGATCCGGTGGATGCGTAAATCGCTGCGGCACCGTCTTCAAGATAGCTCCAAACGCTGACGGGACGTGGACCGAGAGCGTCCTTTACATGTTTACTGGCCACAAGGACGGAGCCAACGCCCAGCATAATCTATCCTTCGACGCAGCAGGCAATCTTTACGGGGCGACGCTCTGGGGCGACTATTACCAGGGTTGTGAAAACAACAGCTGCGGCAGCGTCTTCGAGCTGACACCGAACGCCGATGGAAGCTGGACAATTCACGTACTGCACACCTTCACCGGTGGCAAAGACGGAGGCGGTCCCTTCGGCAGCTTAGTCATGGATGCGGTGGGTAACCTGTATGGCACAGCGGCTTACGGCGGTGCCCACGGATACGGCGGCGCCTTCAAACTCGCACCGAAACCGACCGGTGGCTGGGTGGAGGCGGGGATTTCGTTCAACGGCCGCCCATCAGCCGTTCCATGGGGTGGCTTGACCTTCGACTCTTCCGGCAATCTTTACGGCACCACATTCGGAGACGGCAGCCCGAGTCTCGGCTCGGTGTATGAGATCACACCGTAGCATCTCCCCTCCACTCGCTCGGTGCTCGAGGTTCGATCCCTCAGCACTGAGCCTTCTTTATAATCAGTCCTTAAGCCGTCCCCACAGGTGTCGCCTGCCGCGCCAGTTGCAGCAAATCCCGCGCGATGCGATCGGTTGCGTGGCGGGCGACCTCGCCTTCTTCAAGGTAGTCGCCGAGCACCGGCGTGACACCGAGTTCCTCAATGGCTTCGCGGTCGACCACGACCTGGGTCGCGCCTTCGAGCGCATATTTCGCCTTCAGCTCGCCCGACATTTGCTTCCGGTTGATAATCGCGTAGTCGAAAACCTGTCCGCCGGCGTGGCGGTTGAGGGCACGGATGTGGTCGGCGGCAGTGCGTCCCAGGCTTTCGTTGGCCTGGGTCATGAGATTGCACACGTATACCTTGATGGCGGAGGACGCGGCAATGGCTTGCGGTATGGCCCGCACTAACAAGTTGGGGATGAGACTGGTAAACAGGGAACCGGGCCCGATGGTGATTAGATCCGCCGAAGCGATAGCCTGCAAAGTTTGAGGCTGAGGCTCGACATCCGGCGGCACTAAAAACAACTCGTTGATGCGGCCTTTGCTGGCGGTGATTTTGGTTTCACCGCGGACGCGCGTGCCATCGTCCATTAAGGCTTCGAGTTCGATGTGGGAAGTAGTGGCGGGATGAATATGGCCGCGGGTGGCGAGAATCTCTGAGGAAAGCCGCACGGCCTCGCCGAAGTCTTTGGTGATCGCCGTCAAGGCTGCGAGAAAAAGATTACCGAAGCTGTGGCCTTCAAGGCCCGATCCTTTGTCGAAGCGGTGCTGAAAGAGTTTGGACAGCAGAGGTTCATCCTCGGAGAGAGCGACGATGCAGTTGCGAATGTCGCCGGGAGGCAACATGTTGAGTTCTTTGCGCAGGCGGCCGCTGGAGCCGCCGTCGTCACTGACAGTCACGACGGCGCAAAGATCGTGGATGCAGGGTTCATCCGCCTTCTCGCGGCGCCGTTCGCCGGGCGAGGTGACGTAATGTCGGAGACCCTTCAACAGAGTCGAGAGGCCGGTGCCACCGCCGATGGCGACTACCCGCAGGCCGGGACCGCCGCGCCTTTCACCGGGGGCACGGTTGGGGGGCTGGTGAGCAGAGCCCATGGGGCGGCCTAGCGCTCCTCGAGGGATTCTGGGGAAGAAGCTTCTGCGCCAGGATCGGGATACAACATTTCGGTGAAGCGGGGATCTTCCGCCAGATTCTGGAAGTCGGAATCGTTGCGGGCCTGGAAACGCAGCGCGGGATTGAGGTGAATGGCGTCATCGAGATGGCGCAATGAGTCCTCCACATGGCCAGTAAGGCAGTCGAGCGCGGCCAACCCGTAGGCGACGAAATCGGCCTTCGGGGCTTGCTTGGAGAGTTTGTCGAGATGTTCGCGCGCGCCCACATAGTCGCCAACGTTCATCAGTGAAACCGCGTAGTCGTAATGCTCTTCTGCACTCTTGAATTGAGTGTCGCCGCGTTCCAATTGCTGGTTGCAGGCGTTGAGATGCATATTGGCGCGATCGGAAAGTTCCTTGTTGGGGCCGGTGAGAACCTTTTGCAGGAAGCCCTTAGCCTTGTCGAATTTATGCTCCTGCATAGCGCGCAAGCCTGACTCGTAGTTCTGCACAGCCTGTGTAAAACGCGGGTCTTCGGCGACCGTCTTCTTGGGTGTGGTCTTTTGTGCCATGTGCAATACTCTTCCAGTACTCTTCGTAAATACTCCTTTTATCTTACACTTAGCAGATACTTTCTTAACCTTTACTGCGGGTCTGCAAGCCGTCCGCTGGGAAAATCTACCGTGGCCCTAGGGGAGCCCGAGGCGCAGGCTGTGGAAAACCCCTCCGCCAAGGCGACGTGAGCAGGTTACCTGCCCCGGCCAGCGGCGTCAACTCCCCCGCTAGTTGATGGAAGATGCCGTTTCCAGGCTTACTTGCCGCCAGTCTCCGGCGATGATGCCTTTGCGGATTTGGACGGCAGTCTTGCCCTTTTTATGCTGCGCGTACGAATAGTACAACTCTTTGAGGCAAATGTCGCAACGCGCCCCGTGAGCGTTCTCAAAACAACTGTGCAGACTGTTGTGTCCCATGCGGTCGCAATAGCAATAACAGGGCTGCTGATGCAAGGTGGCGGGAATCTTGGCAGCCAGTTCGTAGGCGTGCAGCTGATAAGGCTGCTGACTGTCGTCACCCCATAGCTGGTCGCGCCCCAGAATCGGGGGAAGCTTCGTGTCTTTCGGCGGCGGCCCGGCATTATAGGCCGGAACCGCGCCGGCTTGTTGCGACGCCGCCCAGGGGGCCGAGACAACCAAGGTGACCAGAAAAAGAAACGCTACGCTGAATGCGCGCTGCCACATAGGATCCTCGGTTGGTATTGTACCCGAATTGTGAGGGCGGAGGACTCGATCTGGCAACAGCCGGCTGCACAGCCAAGCGGCAATCCGTATAAAATCAAGAGACCATGTCGCAGCAAACTGATCCTTCCGATCCAACTCCGCTGGCAGTGAGTAAAGGAATTGTGCCAGTGCGCTCGCGCGGCATGGCGGTTTCAGTGTGGCTGCGTGACCTGCTCATCTCGCTGGCTATTTCCGGCTTCATTATCATCTTTGTCTACCAGCCGGTGAAGGTGGAGGGGACGAGCATGATGCCGTCGCTCGAGGACCAGGAGCGTATTTTCGTAAACAAGTTTGTGTATCGGCTGGAGCCGATCGAACGCGGCGATATCGTGGTGTTCCGCTATCCCCGCGATCCCTCCAAGAGCTTCATCAAGCGGGTGATCGGCTTGGCGGGGGACCGCGTCCGCATCAATGCAGGGCAGGTGTGGGTAAATGGCGGACTTTTGAATGAAGATTACGTACCGCGCGCGTACGAAGACTTGCGGTCGTATTCGGAGACGGTGGTGCCGCCGGGAAGCTACTTCGTGCTGGGCGATCACCGCAGCCTGTCGAACGACAGCCGCGATTTTGGCCCAGTTGGCGAGAGTTACATCTACGGTAAGGCGGTGTTTGGATATTGGCCGATGGATAAGATGGGGCGGGTACGATAGGACGATGCTGGAGTTTTAACATTCTGGGAAACACAGCGGCGCGGGCGTAGAGTTTTGCACTTGGTCTGAGATTTCCTACACGAATTTCTTGGCTGATTCCTCTCATCCCTGCTAAAATCTATAAAATCCACTCTCCCCGGAGACGCAATGCAAGCAATCCTTGCGCTGGAAGACGGCAGAGTCTTCCGAGGCAAAGGCTACGGAGCAAAGGGCGAATGTTACGGGGAAGTAGTTTTTAATACTTCCATCACCGGCTATCAGGAAATTTTCACCGATCCCTCCTATACCGGACAGATTGTCGTTCTCACCAATCCCGAAATCGGCAATTACGGCACCAACCCTGACGACAACGAAGCCACCCGCCCGTACATCGAAGGCCTGATCGTGCGCGAGTTCTCGCGCGTGAGTTCCAACTGGCGATCCCAGCAAGTCACCGACGAATTTCTGGAAGGCTTCAAGATTCCGGTGCTCGCCGACATTGACACACGCGCGCTGGTGCGCCATCTGCGCGACCACGGCGTGATGCGCGGCGTGATCTCGACGCTGGAGACCGACGCGCAGAAGCTGATCGCCAAAGCTCGGTCGATTCCGAAGATGGACGGAATGGACTTGGCAAAGGTCGTGACGACCAAACATCCTTATGTGTGGGAAGTGGGTGAGCGCTCGCATGAGCCGGTGGCAGTGGTCGGCGTAAAAGACGAGCCGACAAGATTTCATGTGGTGGCCTACGACTATGGGATCAAGCAGAACATACTGCGCAAGCTGCGCGGCGAAGGCTGCAAGGTGACCGTTGTCCCAGCACAAACTCCGGCGGAGGATGTGCTGGCGATGAAGCCGAACGGCGTGTTTCTGTCCAATGGTCCCGGCGATCCTGAGCCTTGCACTTACGCCGTGGACAACATTCGCCGGCTGATGGGGCGGCTGCCGATCTTCGGAATTTGCCTGGGGCATCAGCTTACGGGGATTGCGGTCGGCGGAAAGACCTACAAGCTGAAGTTTGGACACCACGGCGGAAATCATCCGGTGAAGCAGTTGAAAAGCGGGAAGATTGAAATCACCGCGCACAACCATAATTTCGCGGTTGATCCTGATTCGCTGCCCATGAGCGAGGTGGAACTCACGCACATGGATTTGAACGACAACACACTCGAAGGCATGCGGCACAAGAACCTGCCGCTGTTCAGCGTGCAGTATCACCCCGAAGCTTCGCCGGGTCCGCACGACTCGCATTATCTGTTCAAGGAATTTACGAAGATGATGGAGGAGTGGAAAGGGTGAGGCGGCGTTGGCTAATTTTCGGGGTCATGGTTTTCTGGTCTGTGGCGTTGGCGGCCAATACGTGTATCGAGCCCAAGCCTCTGCGAGTGGCCGCGGTCTGCGGGAAGGCGCTGGATCCGTCAGGAGCGGTTGTCGGGGAAGTCGAGTTGCGACTGGTGACCGCGCAGCAGGCGGTCGTGGCGAAAACTTATTCGGATTCGAAGGGTGATTTCATGTTCTCTGAGTCGCCAAAAGGTGTGTACCGTTTGACCACGGTCACGAATGGCTGGCATCTCGGGCGCCTGATAGAAGTGACCAGTTCCAAGCGGATCGAGAATTGCAAACGCCCGCTTTATGTGACGCTTGGTATTACGGCATGCGACGGTGGGGTGAGCAAGAAAAAGTGAGTGCGGAAGGGAGCCGTCGATCAGACCAGAGTTTTGAACAGGTTCCTCCACTCGCCAGTTGACTCGGTCGGAATGACAAAGTTGGAGAAGTTCGAAAATAAATGCCCAAACGCACTGACATCTCGAAAATTCTGATTCTCGGCTCTGGCCCCATCATCATTGGCCAGTCGGCGGAGTTTGACTACTCCGGCACCCAGGCTTGCAAGGCCCTTAAGTCCGAGGGCTTTGAAGTCGTGCTCGCCAACTCCAATCCGGCGACCATTATGACCGATCCCGAGTCGGCTGACCGCACTTACATTGAACCGCTCACGCGCGAGTATGTGGAAGAGATCATCCGTATTGAGCGGCAGATGTCGCCCGGAGCGGGCTTCGCCATCCTGCCCACCGTCGGCGGCCAGACTGCGTTGAATCTGGCGATTGAACTTGCTGACGGCGGCGTTCTCGACAAGTACAACGTGCAACTCATCGGCGCCAATGTGACCGCCATTAAGAAGGCCGAAGACCGGCTGGTGTTTAAAGACGCCATGCAGCGGATTGGGTTGGACGTTCCCAAGTCGGCTTTGGTGAACAACATTAAGGACGGCCTGGAGTTTGCCGGCAAGATCGGCTTCCCGGTGATCATTCGGCCGTCGTTTACGCTCGGCGGATCTGGTGGCGGCATCGCCTACAACCGCGAAGAGCTGATGGAACTTCTGGCACGCGGGCTCGACTTCTCTCCGGTGCACGAAGCGCTGATTGAAGAGTCGGTGCTGGGTTGGAAGGAATTTGAGCTGGAAGTAATGCGCGACACCGCCGACAACGTGATCATCGTGTGCTCCATCGAGAACTTCGACCCCATGGGCGTGCACACCGGCGACTCGATTACTGTCGCCCCGGCGCAAACTCTCACCGATCGCGAATATCAGATGATGCGCGACGCGGCCATCGCCGTGATTCGTGAGATTGGCGTCGACACCGGTGGATCGAATATTCAGTTCGGCATTCATCCCCAAACCGGACGCATGGTCGTCATCGAGATGAATCCGCGCGTGTCGCGTTCGTCGGCGCTGGCGTCGAAGGCTACCGGGTTCCCGATAGCCAAGATTGCCGCGAAACTTGCGGTCGGCTACACGCTCGACGAAATTCGCAATGACATCACGCGCAAGACCCCGGCCTGCTTTGAGCCCACGCTCGATTACGTTGTCGTCAAGATTCCCAAGTGGCAGTTCGAGAAATTTCCCGGGGCCGACGAAAACCTGGGCCCGCAGATGAAATCGGTGGGCGAAGTCATGGCCATCGGACGCACCTTTAAAGAAGCGCTGATGAAGGGGATTCGCGCACTCGATACCGGCAAGCGCATCGGGGGATCGAAGATTGAACCTAAGATCATGACCCAGCGCCTGGTGACGCCGCATCCGGAGCGACTGGCTTACGTGCAATACGCGCTGCGGCAGGGCCACACCGTCAAGCAGCTTTACCAAATGACTTCCATCGATCCCTGGTTCCTCTACCAGCTGAAAGAAATTAATGACATGCAGCTGGAGCTGGAGAAGCATCCCATGGAGTCGATTCCCGTGGATGTTCTGCGCGAGGTCAAACGCTACGGTTTTTCCGACGGCCGACTGGCGGGCGCGTGGCGGCTGAATGGACAGGAAAAAGTCCGGCATCTGCGCAAAAAACACGGCATCAAGCCGGTGTACAAACGCGTGGATACCTGCGCGGCAGAATTTGAAAGCTTCACACCATACCTGTATTCGACGTACGAGGATGAGGATGAAGCGGCGCCCACCCAGAAAAAGAAAATCGTGATTCTGGGCAGCGGGCCCAATCGCATCGGGCAGGGGATTGAGTTCGACTACTGCTGCTGCCACTCTTCTTTCGCGCTGCGCGACGACGGCTTTGAGACCATCATGATCAACTGCAACCCGGAGACGGTCTCGACCGATTACGACACCAGCGACCGCCTGTACTTCGAACCGCTCACCCTCGAAGATGTTCTCGCAATCTGTGAGCATGAAAGCTCCACGGGCGCTCCGGTGGGAGTGATTGTGCAATTCGGCGGACAGACGCCTTTGAATCTCGCTTTGCCATTGAAGGCCGCGGGGGTCAACATTATTGGGACTTCGCCTGAGTCGATTGACCTGGCGGAAGATCGCAAGCGCTTTAACAAGCTGCTCGAAGAATTGCAAATTCCGCAGTCTCCCGGCGCGATGGTGGCGTCGCTCGAGGAAGCGGTGGCTGGGGCCGCGCATGTCGGCTATCCCGTGCTGGTGCGCCCTTCCTATGTGCTGGGCGGGCGGGCCATGGTGATCGCGTATGACGAGGAGAGCGTTGTCCGCTATATGAAGGAGGCGGTGGAATATTCGCACGACCGGCCGATTCTCATCGATCACTTCCTGGAAGACGCAATCGAAGTTGATGTGGATGCACTGTCTGACGGAGAGGATGTGGTGATCGGCGGCATCATGCAGCACATCGAAGAAGCCGGTATTCACTCCGGCGATTCCTCGTGCGTGCTACCTGCGGTGGATATTTCCCAGAAGTTGCTGGACCAGATGCGGGAATACACTTTCAAGCTGGCGCGGGCGCTGAAGGTGGTGGGACTGATGAACATTCAGTTTGCTATCCCGCGCGGGAATGGCAATGGTGGCGGCGACAAAGTGTACGTGCTGGAAGTGAACCCACGGGCCTCGCGCACGGTGCCGTATGTTTCCAAAGCCACAGGCGTGCCTATGGCCAAGATTGCCGCCCGTCTGATGACTGGCCGCAAGCTGCGCGAATTCTTGCCCGAGTTCATTGAGCGCCGCGCCGACCTGGATACTGGGAGCTGTTACTACGTGAAGTCTCCGGTGTTCCCCTGGAACAAGTTTCCTGGCGTCGATACAGTTCTGGGGCCGGAGATGAAGTCTACGGGCGAAGTTATGGGCGTGGCCGATAACTTTGGCGAGGCCTTTGCCAAGGCGCAAATTGCTGCCGGACAAAAACTGCCGACCAAAGGTACAGTGTTCATCAGCGTGACTGATCACGACAAGCCGCAGGTGGCTGACGTTGCCCGCAAGTTTGCCGACATGGGCTTCCACCTGGTAGCCACGGCGGGCACGGCTGACATTATCGAACGCGCTGGAATGGCAGTGGAGCGCGTCTACAAGGTAAAGGAAGGGCGGCCGAACGTAGTGGACCTGATTAAGGGCGAGCGCATGCAGTTGGTCATCAATACGCCCCACGGGCTCGAGCCCTGGTTTGACGAGCAAGCCATCCGGCGCGCCGCTGTGAATGCGCGGATTCCCACCATTACGACTCTCGCTGCCGCCCGCGCCGCCGCGGAAGGCATCGCGGCCCTGCAGCGCGGAGAAGTGAATGTATTTGCATTACAAAAGCTGCATGCGGAGCGCGGCGCTAAGGTGCGCAGATAAGCGACTTCCATGGTGTGTTACAATAAGTACAAATGAGTAACACACTGACAGTACGTTTGCCGGAAGACCTTCTAGCCTGGTTAAAGGACACTTCGAAGCGTACAGGGATACCCGTGGGTCAACTGGTCCGCCAGCAATTGGAGACTGCGAAGTCGCTAAATGGAAATCAGCGTTTCATGCGCTTTGCGGGCATAATTAAGGGCGGCCCGCGTGACGTATCGTCGCGCAAGGGGTTTTCGCCCAAATAATGGAAGCCATCGCTGACACCGGATTTGTGGTTGCGTTTGCCCGGCAAAATGATCAGCACCATCAGTGGGCGGTCGACCTCGCGCGCCGGGTGATGTCCCCGCTCATGACGTGCGAAGCCGTGCTAGCGGAAACCGCATATCACCTAAAATCCAGCAAGGCGGTTTTGGAACTAGTTGAGGACGAACTTCTACAAGTGGCTTTCGATTGCGCCAGCCACTGGGTGCCGCTGCAGGAGCTTGCAGACCGCTACGCCGACCGTCATCCCGATTTCGCCGATCTATGCCTCATTCGTATGAGTGAACTCTATCCTCACTACCCGATTATTACTGTTGATAAAGCCGATTTCCAGGTTTATCGCCGCAATAAACGGGAAGTCATTCCTCTTATCTGTCCGCCGAACTGCTAAGCTAGAAGTGCGCAAGGAGCGACTCCCATGCTACTTTCCGGCATTTTTCCTCCCATCACCACGCCGTTCTATCCGCAGGGCAACGTGTATTTCAAGAAGCTCGAAGCCAATGTCGAGCGCTACTCCAAGACGCCGGTGGCGGGCATTGTCGTGCTCGGGTCGACCGGCGAAGCGATTCTGCTTTCTGACATGGAACGGCGCGACGTTCTTCAGACTGCCAGGGAGGCTTGCGCTCCGGACAAAGTCTTGATTGCTGGCACCGGGATGGAATCGGCTGATGAAACCTTGCAGCTCACCGAATATGCGGCGAAACTTGGCTATGACATCGCCATGGTGCGCACCCCGCACTACTACAAAAAGCAAATGCAGCCGGCTAATATTTTGGCCTTCTATCGATTTGTGGCCGATCGCTCGCCGTTGCCGGTGATCATTTACAACTTCCCCCAAGCTACCGGCTATGACATTCCGTCCGAGCTGGTCGTCGAACTGGCAGGTCATCCCAACCTGATCGGGATCAAAGAATCCAGCGGAGACGTGGAGAAGGTTCGTCGCATGGTGGAGGGGACGCGGCAGGTAAGACGAACTGCGATCGTGACTGAGACTTTCGAGGCGGTTACGCCGCGGATGTTGAGCGCTGCGGCGCAGGGGAACGGGGAACTGGTGACCATCGCGGGGAGTGCCGGTCCGTCGAAACCATCTTCTTCCGCAGTTGCCGTGGTCAGCGGCTTGAAGACACGCCAGAAAGAGGTCGGCTTTCAAGTGCTGGTGGGCGCGGCGCAGAAGCTGGAGCCGTCGCTGCAAGCCGGGGCTGTGGGCGCTATTCTCGCCTTCGCTGATCTCGCCCCAACGGCCTGCTACGAAATTTACGCCGCCTGGAAAGAAAGCGACTTTGAATTGGCCCGTCTGAAGCAACAGCGCATCGTTGAAGCGGCGCAGCGAGTCGTGGGGGAATTGGGCATTCCTGGGATCAAATACGCCATGGACTTCAACGGTTATTACGGCGGCCCGGCACGACTGCCGCTGCTGCCCATCACTGCTGAGGTAAAGGAAGAAGTGGAGCGGTTGCTGTCCGATATTCGTAACTGAATGAATCGTCCTTTGCGCTGAAGCCTGTGATGTGCTAAAACTCACACGCAAATGAGAAGAGCGTTGGTCGTAATCACGTTACTCGCCTTTTCGGCCATAGCTGCTGGGAAAGACAATCCTATCGTGATGTTCTGGCCGGGGTCTGACAAGCCAGCCCTTAAACTCACGTTTAGCAGGTTCCAAGGAATTGCGGTCATTGCAGGTCAAAGTACGTTCGTCTCGGACGTGCTTATTGAGAATCTGACAGACAAACCCGTCCTCCGCATTTACTTCACCGTATATGTCAAAGACAAGAGCAACGTTCGGATAGGGGACGGAGTGCTGACGGTCAACGACGTTCCGCCGTCTCAATTAGTGAAGACAAGACTCCAGATTTCTTGCGTTGGCACCCCAGTCAGCCTTGATCTTTCCGCTAGGAAAGACATGCTGGTTCAGCCCGGGCCGAAAATGGTTCCACTGAAGGTACTTTCCAACCCTTCGGGGGCAAGCCTGAAAGTGGATGGACAGGATGCCGGAGTCACCCCGGTGATGGTTAGGCTCACAGCGGGGACGCACGCGTTGGTTCTGACCAACGAGGGATACGCACCTGGCAACGCCCCAGTGGAAATCACGCCGGACGAGCTTCCCGGCGGCAGTATTACCATCGACCTAGGCGGTCTTTCGCGCGACACCCTCGAATTGCGAGACGGGACAGTCATTCTCGGCGATCTCATATCGATGACGCTAACCTCGGTCGTCGTGCGGGTCGACGGAAACGACAAAACGTATGATCGTAACCAAGTGAAGAAAATCATGTTGGTGGAACGAGTGACGACGATACAACAGCCCATGGCGGCACAACCGGCACCCGCGAAACCGAACTGAGGATTTTGGCCATGATGAGGAAGGAGTGTTTCCGTGCGGCTCTCATTGGCATTTGCCTTGTGGGGGCTGCCATTGGCAAGGACCAACCGGCGCAGGTCATTGTTTGGCCAGAGAACGGGTCGCCAGTCGTTCGCATCAGTCTCGGGAAATTCAAAGAAATTAGCAGAGTCGGCAACCAGCACAACTACGTGATTGAGACAACCGCGGAGAACCTCTGGAGCAAGGCGATCACCAGTGCAACCTTCAATTTGTATCTCTTCGATAAGGGCAAGGCCCGAATCGGCGAAGGGTGGATCACGCTAAGCAGTGTGGCGTCAGGGGAGTCGGTGAAGTTCCAAACCTTCATTAGCGCCTCAGGTACGCCCGAATCTGTGACTTTGGCCCCTCGGTCCCTCCTGCCGGAGCTGGGTCCGGCAGCACCAGCGCATACAGTTTCAATTACGGTTAATTCGGTTCCCCAAGGCGCCGAAGTCAATGTGGACGGTGCGCAAGCCGGAACGACGCCCAAGGTGTTGCAGCTAACGGTTGGAAAACATTTGCTGGAGTTCAATAAGGAGGGATTCAACACCGGCCATTTTCCCCTGGAGATTGCCCCGAACGACGCCTCGGGGGGCAGTGTGAGCTACGAACTTGGTGCATCTGCGCGTGACACTATAGAGCTGCGCGACGGCAGCGTGCTCAACGGGGATCTGGAGTCAGTTTCGGGCACGGAAGTGGTGGTAAAGATTGGCGGCAGCCTCCAAACCTTCAACCGAAACCAAGTAAAACGAATTCTGTTCGTGGAGCGCGAGCCCCCTTCGCAATAGCCTCCGATGAAACGAGCCTCTCGAGCGTTGGGGAAAACGACATTGCCCGCCCGGTCACGTCCCCGGCTGCCGCTATTTCCGAACAAATGAAGGCGTGGACTGCGGCGCTCGCAGCCGATCTGGAATCCTGGCCGCAGGTGCGTACGCGGCCCATGTTTGGGCTCACTGCGTGGTGCAGGCGGGATAGTATTTTTGCGGTGGTGCCAAACACTCGAGGAATGGATTCACCCAACGCCTTGGCTTTCAAGCTGCCGTCCGCGAGTCCTCGGCTGCTAGTCCGAATCCGCAAGGACTCTCGCATCGGATTACGGAAATGCAGAAAGCCCGCTGGTTCACGTTCGAACTAGATGGTGATGCCGATCTCCACGACGCACTGGAGTGACTGGGCCGCGCCTACGAAGCGGCGCTCTAGTCAACGGCCTGCTCCGCTCGACGACAGACCCTCCAGTAATCGGCGATTGGATCCTGGTATCCGTTCTCAGATATCCGTTCCCAGTTCTCAGCTTGCTTGGTATACTATTTGAACGAACGTTCGAACGCTATGATCTCTTCGGCCCCGGTTACGTCTTCGGCTCCCGCACGCCGCCGCGCGCCCGTGAGCCGAGCTCCTGAGCCGGAGAGCCGCTTTGACCGCAGGCTCAACAAGATTCTGCTTCATGCCACCGAAGTCTTCTATGAAAAGGGTTACGCGGGCGCATCCATGCGCGATCTTTCGCGCGCCAGCGGCGTGTCGCTTTCCGGGCTTTACTACTATTTCGAGTCCAAGGAAAAGCTGCTCTATCTGATCCAGAAAGAGACCTTCACGACCATCGTCGAGCGGCTGCGGGAGCGGCTGGAGGCGGTCTCCGATCCTGAGCAGCGTATTCGCATCTTTATTCTGAATCACCTGGAATATTTTCTCGTCAACCGCAGGGCCATGAAGGTCCTTTCTCATGAGGATGACGTGCTCCGGAACGGATTTGGCGCAGAAGTCGCGGGCATCAAACGGGAATATTATCGACTCTGCGTGGGCTTGCTCGACGACTACAGGCGCAAGCGTAAACTGGAAGGGTCCAGCCGTCTCGCGGTCCTGACACTGTTTGGCATGATGAACTGGATTTACACCTGGTACAACCCGCGGGTGGACGCCGGCGCGGAAGAGATCGCCGGCAAGATGGGCGACATTTTTCTTCGCGGCGTGGGTGCGGTTGCCCCGCGCAGGAAGAATCGGAAAAAGAAATCGGTAAACTGAACTTAAATTCTATGGATTGCAAAAAGGAGTTTTGACATGGCTACTACGCTGTCGCCGGCCACCGGCGAAACCACCAAGACACTGGTCAACTACCGCACCGACCGCGGGGTGGCGGTGATTGAGATGTTCGACCCGCCCGCCAACACCTACACCTATGAAATGAACCGTCAGCTGGATGAGGCCATTCTGAAGGCCCGCATGGATAACGATGTTTATGTGCTCGTGCTCACGGGATCGGGAGACAAGTTTTTCTCCGCGGGGGCCAACATCAAGATGCTGTCGAGCGTCGATCCGACCTTCAAGTACTACTTCTGCCTGCATGCGAACGAGATGCTGCTGCGCCTAGAACACACGCCCAAGCTGGTGATTGCGGCCATCAACGGCCACTGCGTTGGCGGCGGGTTGGAGATCGCGATGGCGGCCGACATTCGCATCGCCCGGCAGGATGCGGGGAAGATTGGCTTGCCGGAAGTCAATCTTGGCGTGCTTCCCGGAACCGGCGGAACCCAACGTCTGTCGCGCATGGTGGGAAAGAGCAAAGCCATTGAGCTGATGGTTACGGGAAACACTTTTTCGTTCGAAGAGGCGAAAGAGATGGGGATCGTCAACGACATCTTCGAGCGCGACGGGTTCATGGACAACGTCATGGAATACGCTCGCCAGTTCTGCCCGCCCAACAAGGCTTCCAAAGCGGTGGGGCGGATCAAACGCGCAGTGCAGACGGGATGGGAGATTCCTATGGAGTCGGCGCTGGCGGTGGAACGTGAGAACCAGCAGCTGCTGTTCCAGAGTGAAGACGCTAAAGAAGGCCTAGCGGCTTACGTGGAGAAGCGGCCAGCGGTATTCAAGGCGAAATAGTCAGACCGTGGAGGACGGGCGTCGCGCCCGGCCTCCAGCAAGCTTGCTAAAACCTTAACCACAGAGGGCACGGGGGATCACAGAGGGGATCTGGAAACTAATGCTGACAGCTACGAAAACTAAACTTTCCCCCGGGCGGTTGTTGATTGACGGGCAGTGGGTGGAAACCGCAAAGAAGTTCGACACTTCGAATCCGGCAACCGGGGAAGTGTTGACCCAGATTGCCTCCGCCAGTTCCGACGACGTTGATCGTGGCGTCGCCGCGGCCCGCAAGGCATTTGACGACCGGTCCGGCGCCTGGCGCAAGATGTCGGCCAGCGAGCGCGGACGCCTGATCTGGAGGCTGGCCGATCTGCTCGAAAAGAACATCGACGAGTTCGCCGAACTTGAGACCCTGGACAACGGCAAGCCGATCTTCGAATCGCGCTACGTGGATATGCCCATGGTCATCGACGTCCTGCGCTACTACGCGGGCTGGGCGACTAAGATTCACGGAGAAACCGTCAATACGTTCGAGACTGCCTTTACCTACACTTTGCGCGAACCGGTAGGCGTGGTCGGCATGATTGTGCCGTGGAATTTTCCGCTGCTGCTGTCATCGTGGAAACTCGGTCCGGCGCTGGCCTGCGGCAATACCGTGGTGTGGAAGCCGGCCAGCCTGACTCCGCTTACTGCGCTGCGCTTCGGTGAATTGGCGGTGGAAGCGGGAGTTCCGGCAGGCGTGATCAACGTCATCACCGGCAACTCCGAAGTGGGCCGCACCATGGTGCGCCATCCCGGCATCGACAAGATTGCGTTTACCGGATCGACCGAGGTCGGCAAAGAAATCATGCGGGATGCGGCTGACACCATGAAGCGCATCACGCTGGAACTCGGCGGCAAGTCTCCGAACATCGTTTTCGCGGATGCCGACATCGATAGCGCCGTGAAGGGAGCCATTACCGGAATTTTCTACGGCAAAGGCGAAGTTTGCAATGCCGGGTCGCGGCTGTTTCGTCGAGAGCAAAGTGCAGGACGAATTTCTGGAGAAGTTAGTTGCCCGTGCCAAGAAGATGCAGCCGGCCGATCCGCTCGATCCCAAGACCCGTATGGGCGCCATTGTCAGCCAGGAACAGATGCAGACGGTTCTCGGATACATCGAGGCAGGCAAGAAAGAAGGAGCAAAACTGATTGCTGGTGGCAATCGCGTTTCGGTCGATGGCAGTAAGGGCTATTTCATCGAACCTACGATCTTCAGCGGCGTCAACAACAACATGAAGATCGCGCAGGAAGAAATCTTTGGGCCGGTGCTGGCGGCGATCAGCTTTGACGACATCGATTTGGCCATCGCGCAAGCCAATCAGAACCCGTACGGGCTGGCTTCAGCGGTCTGGACGCGTGATCTGAAAAAAGCACACCTGGTGTCGCGGCAGCTAAAGGCTGGAACCGTGTGGATCAATACCTACGGACTGATGGACGCGGCAATGCCCTTCGGCGGATATAAGAGTTCGGGGTTGGGCCGCGAACTGGGCGAAAAAGCTTTGGAACATTACACCGAGAACAAAACCGTTTGGATGAACTTGGGATGAACAACATAACCACAGGGGGCACAGAGGAGCACAGAGAAACCACAGAAGCCCTGTGGTCCCGGTGGTGAAAAAGGACTTTTGACTATGCCTGGGAAAGTAGCAAAAATCGGAACGTTCAGTGATTGGATTGGGTTGTTCGACGATTGGCGCAAGGACATCGGCGTCAACCACAAAGAAATTGCCGACTTCAAGTTCGACACGCTCTACGGCGCCATTGAAACCGACGAAATCCAGTTTGGCGCGTTCAAGGGCAACAAGAAGTGGGAAAACCTGCGCCAGGTGCCGACGCAGCAGATGCGCGATGCGCTCATCAATTTGATCGTGTATCAGGGCGACACCGAGTTTGCCAGCGTCGAGCAGCAGCGCAATCTGTTTGAGAGTGCGCCGTCTGACTGGGACCGTCGCGCTATTACCCGGGTGATGATCGAAGAAATGCGCCACGGCTGGCAGATGTGCGCCTTGCTGATCGCACACTTCGGCTACTCCGGCAAGGTGGAGGCGCAGAAGATGCTGGAGCGGCGTGCGTTCGAGAACAAGCGCCTGCTGGGCGCGTTCAATGTTGACGTCGACAACTGGATGGACTTTTTCACCTACACCGACTTCGTGGACCGTGACGGCAAGTTCCAGTTGCAGATGCTGAAATATTCCGCGTTCGCTCCGCTGGGCCGTTCGATGTCGTACATGCTGCGCGAGGAAGCTTTCCACATGGGCACGGGCAACGACGGTCTGCGGCGAATCGTGGAAGCCGGCGTGGTTCCAGCGTGGCTGATTCAGCGCTATCTGAATAAATGGATTTCGAGTTCGTACGATCTGTTTGGCACGGATCATTCCGGGTCGGCTCATTGGGCCTACGTGTGGGGAATCAAGGGCCGCTATGATGAACCGAAAAATACAGAGGCGGCGAACGTTGACGAATTGAACGACTACAACCGGCAGCTTTATCGGGATGAGGTGGCTGGCCTGATCGAGCGTTTCAACAGCGCATTAAAGCCGGGACAGCCAAAGCTTTACGCGCCACACATCAAGTTTAACCGTAACATCGGGCGCTGGGCCGGGCAGAAGTTCCATGCGCAGACCGGCGAGCCGCTGGACGACAAGGCTTACGAGCAGCACGTGAAAGAGTATATGCCGACCGCGGAAGACAAAAAGTTGCTGCTCGACATTATTGGCAACGAGAAGAAATGGATTGCGCCGAAAGAGGGAGCGCGCGATCCGTTGGCGTCAATCGGGGAAGTGAGAAAGTCGGCGATCAATCTGTAAAGAGCTGCGGAGCTTCGCTCGGGGACGGGCGGGGTCGCCCGTCCCCACAATTTGCTCATGACCACTTTGACTTCTATCCCGACTCCGAGTTCGCGGGCTTACACCCTGGGCGAACTGATGGTGGCCGCGTCGGCGCGCGAGATTCGTGACCGGGAAGTAGTTTTTGTCGGAATGCGGCTGCCGCTGATTGCCTTTGTAGTCGCAAAGAAGACGCATGCGCCCAACGCGATTGGGCTGTTCGAGAATGGCATCATCCGATCGACTGCGGCGGCAGAGCTGATCTACACCATGGCGGACCCTCCGAACATTCTGGGAGCAACGCAGTGTCTGGACATGCTGGGGGTGATGAGCTTGCTGCAATCCGGACGCGTGCATTTGGGATTCCTGGGAGCGGCGGAGGTTGATCGCTTTGGCAATCTGAACTCGACTGAGGTGCAGGGGCCAAAGAGGATGGTTCGCTTGCCAGGATCCGGCGGAGCTTGCGATATCGCTTCGCTGGCGCAGCGTTTTGTGGCTCTGCTGGAGCACAGCAGGCAGCGGCTGCCGGAGCGCGTGTCGTTCCTTACCAGTCCGGGAAACGGAGATGGTCAGGATTGGCGGCGACGCGTGGGGCTGCCGCGTGGAGGCCCGGCAGCGATCATCACCACCAAAGCTGTGCTGCGGTTTGGCGAGGACGGGGAAGCATTTCTTGCTTCGGCGCATCCCGGAATCGACGTGGAAGATGTGCTCGAGAATACCGGCTGGGGGTTGCGCAGCGGCAGGGAAGTGCCGCCAACGCCGGAGCCAAGTGTTGCCGAGCTACAGGCAATTCGCGAATACGACACCGAAGGGTTTTGGACGAGTTGAGTCGGATTATGAGTACGGTGACAACCACAAAATCGCGGATCGCCATGGAGTTCCAGCCGCCGGTTGCCCGGGTGCGCCTGCATAACCCGCCGGTCAACGTTATCGACATTGCGATGATGGAAGAGCTGGCGGCGGCGGTGGCTGAAATCGAGTCACGGGCGGACATCAGTGTTGTCGTATTGTCCGGCTCACCAAAGGGATTCTCTGCCGGCGTAGACGTCGCCGCTCATACGCCGGACAAAGTCCACGAGATGCTAGCCAAGTTTCACGGCGTGATTCATGCGCTGATCAATAGCGGAAAAGTGACTATCACCGTCGTGCACGGCAACTGCCTGGGCGGAGGCGCGGAGCTGGCGGCAGTTTGCGATCTGGTCTATACCTCCGAGTCTTCCACCTGGGGTTTTCCCGAGATCAAACTGGGATGCTATCCGCCGGTCGCGGCTACGGTGCTTTCGGCGGTCATCGGCCAGAAGCGCGCGGCAGAACTGATTCTCACTGGCCGCACGATCACCGGCAGCGAGGCGGCAAGCATTGGCTTAGCAAATCGAGCGGTGCCGGATTCGGAAGTGGAAGCGGCGGCTCAGGAGTCTCTAGATCGCCTGGCGAAGCTTAGTCCTGCAGCCTTGTCGCTGACCAAGAAAGCGATCTATGTGTGGGATGCCATGCACTTTCACAAAGGACTGGCGCGCGCCGAGAGCATTTACTTGGACGAATTGATGAAGACGGAGGACGCGCAGGAGGGCATCAACGCGTTTCTTGAAAAGCGGCAGCCGAAGTGGAAAGGGAAGTGATGTCTAAGCTTCTCACTATGCGCGAAGCTATTGCCGACCTGGTGCCCGATGGCGCCTCGGTCGCGCTTGGCCTGCAAATGGAGCAGATGATTCCCTTCGCGGCCGGACATGAGATCATCCGCCAGGAAAAGCGCGGGCTGACGCTAATTGGGCCGATCTCGGACACTTTGTTTGATCAGATCATTGGCGCCGGATGCGTCGAGAAAGTTATCGCTGCCTGGGTGGGCAATGTGATGATGGGTTCGGCGTACAACTTCCGCCGCGCGGTCGAGCAGGACGGAATGAAGGTCTTCAACATGACCAACTTCACGGTGGCGCTGGCGCTGCAGGCGGGAGCGATGGGCGTGCCGTTTTTGCCCACGCGCACGGCCTTGGGCAGCGACACTACCAAGGGCAACCACTTCTTCTACCAGATATTTTCGCCATTCGAAGGGAAAGAACCTCTTTGGGCGGTGCGCGCCTTGACTCCCGACGTCACTATCGTCCATGTGCAGCGGGCCGACCGCGAAGGTAACGCGCATTGCTGGGGCAACTTTGGGGTGATGATTGAAGGCGTACGCGCTGCCAAGCGCGTGATTGTTGTGGCGGAAGAAATCGTCGAGCCGGAGGTCATTGCCAGCGATCCGAATCGAACCGTGATTCCTGGGTTCCTGGTGAATGCGGTTGTCGAGTGCCCGTATGGGGCGCATCCTTCACCGGTGCAGGGATACTACAAACGCGATGACGCTTTCTTCCGGCAGTATCACGAACAGACCAAGACGAAACAGGACACGGAAGCCTGGCTGGCGCGCTGGGTGTATGGCATGGCAGACCGCCGGGCGTACATGAATCAACTGGGCGGGTGCCGCGTGGACGAGCTCGGAGTGAAGCAGCATGCGTACGCGGCGCAGGCGGATTTTGGGTACTAAAGGGCTTCTAGCCGCTAGGTGCTAGCTTGAGCTTTGCTAGAAGCTAGCAGTCAGAAGCTAGAAGCTGCACTATGAAAAAAGAACTCATCGAACTGCGCGTCAACGGCCGCTCACACGAGATCGCCATCGAGCCCAGCAAACTGCTGCTTGATGCGCTGCGCCAGGACCTTGATCTCACCGGCTCCAAACGCGGCTGCGATGATTCTTCCTGTGGGGCGTGCACGGTGCAGGTGAATGGCATTCCTATGCTTTCTTGCACCATGCTGGCGGCGACCTGCGAAGGCCAGGAAATCACCACGGTCGAGGGCGTGAGCGAACACGGCAGCCTGGCGGCGATTCAGAAAGCTTATGGCGATTGGGGCGGGTCGCAATGCGGCTACTGCACACCGGGCTTCATGATGACGGTCAGGCATCTGTTGGCGCAGAATCCTAATCCGACGGAAGCCGAGATTCGCAATGGATTGAGCAGCAATTTGTGCCGCTGCACCGGGTACAGCCAGATGTATCAGGCGATCAAGGCGGCGATTGAGGCAGAGCAGAAGGGAACAGCGGTGGGGAGATGACGCCGAATAACTTGTCATTCCGAGCCCAGCGAGGAATCTGCATTTGCGCACTCTCATTGTCCGCGCTTGTCGCTGCACAGGACCTCCCGCCCAGTTGGCGTCGCCCCTCCCCAACAGAGACGTCGGACGGGTGGCGGCAGAAGAGTCCGACGAGATTCCTGAGGGTCAAGGGCGATTTCGACAACGATGGAAAATCGGATATTGCAGAGATCCTTGTCAATCCATCCTCCAATCAGTTTGCTCTGTTCGTAAAGTTATCCTCAGCCGGGAAATGGCAGTTAGTTGGACAGCCTTATGACGTGAAGTCGCTCGATCGTTTGGGGATCGACTACGTCAAGCCCGGGAAATACGAAACGGCCTGTGGAAAGGGTTACGGTGATTATGCGTGCGCCCATGGTGAACCGGAATCCCTGAAGCTCTCAACACCAGCGATCGATATGTTCTACACAGAGAGCTCCGACAGTATTGTTTATTGGGACTCTGCTACCAAGGCATTTCGAGAGGTTCTGGTCGGCGACTAGCTATATTTATGACTGATTTCTCCATTATCGGCAAATCCATCGCCATGGTCGATGCTGCGGGCAAGACCACTGGGTCGGGCAAATACGCCGATGACCTCAGCGCGCCGGGCATGCTGGTCGGCAAGATTCTGCATTCGCCGTATCCGCATGCGCGCATCAAGCGCATTGACGCCAGCCGGGCGGAGAAACTCGATGGCGTGGTCACGGTTGTCGTCGGCAGCGACGCTCCGAATCCCTATGGCATTCTTCCCGTGGGCCACGATGAGTATGCGTTGGCGCTCGACAAAGTTCGCTACGTCGGTGACAACGTGGCTTGCGTGGCTGCGGTGGACGAGTTCACCGCCGAGAAGGCTCTCGAACTGATTGACGTGGAATATGAAGTTTTGCCGGCTTACTTCGATCCTGAAGACTCGATGAAGGCCGAGACCAACCTCATCCACGACAACAAGCCGAATAACATCGAAAAAGATTATCACCACGTTTTCGGCGATCCCGAAAAAGGCTTTGCCGAGGCTGACCATGTTGCCGAAGCGCGCTTCATTGCTAACGAGGTCACCCATGCTGCAATGGAACCGCATGCCACGCTGGCTGCGTTTGAGATCGATCCGCAGACCGGCAATCCTGGCCGCTTGATCGTGCAATCGTCCACCCAGGTGCCTTACTACCTGCAGCACAAGCTATCTCTAGTGCTCGAAATGCAGATGTCGCAGATTCGCGTGATCAAGCCGCTGGTGGGCGGTGGCTTTGGCGGAAAGAGTGAAGTGATTCCCCTCGAAATCATCGCTGCCATCGCGGCACGCAAAGCGAAAGCTCCGGTGAAGATCACCTATACGCGGGAAGAGGTTTTCTGGGCGCATCGCGGACGTCCGCGGACCATTGTTGACCTCAAGACTGGAGTCAAGAAAGACGGCACTATCACCGCCGTCAAAGCCCGCGTGGTGCAGGATGGTGGCGGGTACTGCTCCTACGGCGTGGTCACAATTCTCTATTCGGGCGCACTGCTGGGCGCGCTCTACGATATCCCTAATATTCAGTACGACGGTTACCGCGTGCTTACGAACAAGCCGGTTTGCGGCGCCATGCGCGGACATGGCACGGTGAATGTCCGTTTTGCCTTTGAAACGCAATTGGACGAACTCGCTGCCGCCATCGGGATGGATCCTGCTGAAATTCGGCAGCACAATTTGCTGAAGCCGCAGTGCATCACGGTAAATGGGTTGCGAGTGCAAAGCTATGGCCTGCCAGAGTGCATTGAGAAGGTGGTAGAGCGTTCCGGCTGGAAGCAGCGCAAAGGCAAGCTGCCGAAGGGCCGCGGCTTGGGCGTAGCGTGCAGCCACTACGTTAGCGGCGCCGCGAATTCGATTATCCGCTCCGACATGCCGCACTCGACCGTAAACATCAAGATTGATCGCGACGGCGGCGTCGTGGTTTATACCGGCGCGTCTGATATTGGCCAGGGCTCGGACACCATGGTGGCGCAGATCACTGCGGAGACTCTGGGCTGCACGATCGCGAGGGTTAGGGTGATCGCGGCTGATACTGACCTCACGCCCATCGATATTGGTTCGTATTCAAGCCGCGTTACCTTCATGAACGGCAACGCTACTTTGAGAGCCGCGCAGGATGTGAAGAAACAGATTGCTTCGGCGGCTGCGCGGAAGATGGGTTGCGACGCCGAACAGTTGGTCTTTAGGAACGACCTGGTTCGCAGGAAGGATTTCGCGGGCGAGGACGCCCGCGCCACACAGTCTGAGGCTTCTGTTTCAGGCCACGTCGAAGGCCAGATCCTGCGCGGATCGCTGCAGCAGAAACGCAAGGACGAGGGCCCAAAGGACCAGTTGTCCTTTGAAGAAGCGGTGGTCGCGGCCATCGACTTCCACGGCGCGCTTAGCGGAACCGGTTCGTACGCGCCGCCTGCGGATGCTCGCGGTGGAAAGCACAAGGGCGCTGGAGTCGGGCCGTCGCCTGCGTATTCTTACTCAGCCCAGGTGGCTGAAGTCAGCGTTGACGAAGAGACCGGCGAGGTGACCGTTCACAAAGTTTGGGCGTCGCACGACTGTGGCCGCGCTTTGAATCCGGTCTCGGTTGAGGGGCAGATCATTGGTTCGGTCTGGATGGGCATGGGCCAGGCGCTTACCGAAGAAATGGTCTGGAAGGATGGCATGCTGATGAATCCGGGGCTGCTTGAATATCGCAGCCCGTCATCGGTGGAATCGCCTGAAGTGGAGGCGATTATTGTGGAGAGCATTGATCCTGAGGGACCATTCGGCGCCAAGGAATGCAGCGAAGGTTCGCTGGCGGCGACCATCCCCGCGATTTCGAATGCCATTTACGATGCAGTTGGCGTGCGTCTGCATGAGTGTCCCTTCACGCCGGAGCGGGTGCTGGCGGGGCTGCGGGCTAAGAAGAACGCCAAGCACATCAATCTGACGGAGGGCGTCGATCCCACATCACCTGCGCGTTTCCGCGAGCATGGTGGATCGTTGTGGTTCCGTGGCAAAGGCCCAGAGCGGCATCCGCTGGACCCATCGCGCCGGGAAGCTCCAGCCGCAGCGGCAGGTGACGATTGAGCCTGCCTGAATTCAAGCTCTTGCGACCGCGGTCGTTGGATGAAGCGGTGGGATTTCTGGCGAAGCATGCCAACTCGTCTACCCGACTGCGTATCGTTGCCGGTGGCACCGATCTCATACCCTCGATGCGACAGAAGCTGTTCGAGCCGGAATACGTGCTCGACGTTCGCCATATCGCTGAGCTGCAGGGCATCCATGAGCGGCAGGGGAGTGGCGTGGAAATTGGGGCGCTGACATCGCTTACGGCAATCGAACATTCGCAATGGTTGCGCCGCCGCTATTCGGTGCTGACCGAAGCCGCCGCTACCGTCGCATCGCCGGTGCTGCGCAACATGGGGACGATCGGCGGGAATATTTGCCTGGATACCCGCTGCCTCTGGTACAACCAGTCGCTCACCTGGCGTAAGGGGTGCGGCTTTTGCATCAAGAAAGATGGCGATCTGTGTCATGTCGCACCCGGCGGGACCAAATGCTGGGCGGCGTTTTCGGGAGATACTCCCGCGGCGCTGCTCTGTCTGAATGCGGAAGTTGAAATTGTCAGCCCGAAGGGCGCCCGCCGAATTTCCTTGCGTGAGTTCTACACCGGCCTTGGGGACGACTGCCGCAAGCTGGAGCCGGACGAGTTACTGACGCGAGTGTTTTTGCCCGAGACGGCAGCCGATTATCGCGGCGTATACCGCAAGCTGCGGATTCGTGGATCGATTGACTATCCGCTGGCGGGAGTGGCCGTGGTGATCAAGCGGTCGAATGGACATGTGGCGGATGCGCGCGTGGCCATCACCGCGGTGAATCCCGCGCCGTTGTTGGTGAAAGGCGCGAGTGAAGCTCTGAATGGAAAAGCGGTGGATGACGCGGTCGCTGACGCCGTCGGTGTTCTGGCGGCGAAGACTGCGAAGCCACTGACGACATCGGCGTTGACGCCGGAATATCGCCGGGAAATGATTCGCGTGTTTACCAAACGGGCGGTGCTGGCAGCGGCAGAGAACTAAGGCTTGTCGGCGATGACATCTTTCACCAATCGAGTCAGCCCGTAAATGTCGAAATCCGGGGGATCGATGGTGGCTCCGAAGCGCACGATCACCAGCCGTTGTGAAGGAACGATTACCACGCGCTGTCCGAAAAGGCCGGAGGCAAAGTAGGAATCGGCTGGCATGCCAGCCTGTACCCGTCCCCGCGCGTCCTCGTGCTGACCCGCGTTGACCCAGAAGCCTGAGCCATAGGGACTGTCTAACGTAGGCTTCGTCGAGTAGCGAACCCATCCTTCCGGCAGAATGCGCTTGCCCTCGACCACTCCATCATTGAGATAGAGTTCACCAAAGCGAGCCCAATCTCGCGCCGAGGCCAGGATGCGCGTGGACCCGATGGGAGTGCCGGCGTTGTCGAACTCCACGGTGACGTGCCGCATGCCGATGGGATCGAATAATTCGCGATGAGCGAAGCGCAAGACATCCGCAGCGTGTCCACCGACAGCGTCGCGGACAATGGCTGAAACGATCAGGGTATTTCCGCTGGTGTACTCCCAGGTCTGGCCGGGTTTCGCAATCAGCTTGGCTTTCTCGGCATAGGCGGCCATGTCGCGCTCGATGAACAGCATGCGCGAAACGGGATCGAAGCCGCTGTCGCTTTCCTCCAGATTCAATCCGCTGGTCATACGCAGCAGTTGGTCGAGAGTGATGGCATGGCGGGGATCGGCGGGCGAACTCCATGCGCTCACCGGCGCCGGCTCATAGAGATTGAGCTTGCCCTCACGGACCAGAATGCCGATGAGTGCGTTGATCACAGACTTGCTGACCGAGTAGCTCAGCAAAGGCGTGCCGGGCCCGATGCCCTGCGCGTAGCGCTCAGCAACGATCTTGCCGTCACGCATTACGACGATGGCGCGTACCCGCCGGTACGGTGGCTGGAGGGACTCGGCGAATGCCCGGTCCAGCGCCTCGTTCAGTTTGGCATCGACGGGAGTAATCGGGGTCGTCGGGTCGTCCGCTAAAGCCGGGTTCGGGAATTCGGGCGCAGCGCCGAGAGCGTCGACATCTCCCTGGGAGCAGCCGTAGCCCTGGTGATAAGTCGCCATGCTCGCAAAGTGGCCGGCCCAAGTCACTATCACTTGCCGCCTGTCGGAGTCCACGGTATAGCGCAGCCGCCGGCGCAACCTGCGCAATCCGCGCTGGGGTTGGATCTCTTCGGCAAAGACGCGATCGGCGTCGAGCCCGGAGACGAAAACCTCGTCGCAAAGGGTCTGGCTAATCGAGGCGGTCCCGATCTTGAGGGCGCGATCGGGCCGATAAAACCATACTATGCAGGCAGCGGCGAGCACGAGCACCGCAAATGCCAGCAGATCGATCGAACGCGCAGGTTCATCTGGAGGTGAACAGGTGGCCCATCTTCTCTTTCTTGGTTTTCAAATAATCCTCGGAATGAGCGCTGGCGGAGACTTCGCAGGGGACTCGCTCAATCACCTTGATTCCTCCACGTTCGAGCGCCGCGACTTTATCGGGATTGTTCGAAAGCAGACGAACCTGGGAGACTCCGAGCGCCTTCAGAATCTGTGCCGGCAGGGCAAACTCACGCTGGTCAGCCTTGAAGCCCAGGCGTTCGTTGGCCTCGACGGTGTCGAGTCCGGCATCTTGCAGTTCGTAGGCTTTCAGCTTGGCCATCAGGCCAATGCCGCGTCCCTCCTGCTGTTCGTAAATCAGCACCCCGGCGCCGCGCTCCGCGATCATGGCCAGCGCCATTTCCAGTTGTTGACGGCAGTCGCAGCGCAGCGATCCGAAGACATCGCCGGTGAGGCACTGGGAGTGAATGCGCACAAGCGGCGGCGAGGAATGAATGTCGCCCATCACCAGGGCGACGGCGTCTTCCTGGCGTCCGGCAAACTGGCCCTGGAAACCGAAGATGCGGAAGTTGCCCCAACGGGTAGGGAAGTCGGCGGAGGCGACTTGCTGGACGGAAGAAGTGCTCACAAAGACATTATAGCGGCGGGCTGACGCAGACGGGCGGAGGGCGCCAATTCTGCCGGACCTCCTCACCAGGCGGCATAACGAGTGCGTCCGCGCCGCTCCGGCATGAGCTTAATCAGTACGATTCCGGTGACAAATCCGCCCACGTGGGCCCAGAAAGCAACCCCGCCGCTGTGGCTGGTGTCGGCAATCGAAGTTGCCGTACCGCTCAGGAACTGGAACACGAACCAAACGCCCAGAAAGATCCATGCAGGCAGCCACCAAAAGGTAAAGAAAATGATGAGTGGAACCAGCGTCAGCACCCGGGCCCGCGGGTAGAGCACAAAGTATGCGCCCATGACCCCGGCGATGGCGCCACTGGCGCCAATTATGGGGACTTGCGATCCCACGTTTAGCAAAATCTGAGAGACAGCGGCGACGAATCCGCTCACCAGATAAAAAAGCAGGTAGGGGAAATGGCCGATGTAATCCTCGATATTGTCGCCGAAGATCCACAGGAACCACATATTGCCGATGATGTGCAGCCAGCCGCCGTGAAGGAACATCGAAGTCAGGATGGTCAGCGAAAGCGCGGGCAGGGAAAAGCTCGACGCTCCCGCGAGTGCCCTTTCAAAGTGGACAGGCACAACCCCGAACTGGTAGATCAGGCCGTTCAGCGCGCGATGACTTTGTGCCCCCACCGACAATTCCAAGAGGAACACGACCGTATTCAGGGCGATAATGAAATAGGTGATATAGGGTGTGCTGAAGCGGGGCGTATCGTCGCGGATGGGAATCATCTAGGATTGGGTAATCGACAATCGGGTGATTGAGTAATTGAAAACCACGACTCAGTTTGGATTCTAAATTACCCAATTGCAAATTACCCAATTGCCCGATCTTTTATGAATGGCGTTCTTATCATCGATAAGCCTTCGGGGCTGACCTCGCACGACGTGGTTAACCGGGTGCGGCGGATTCTGCACGAGCGTTCGGTGGGGCATCTCGGGACGCTGGACCCGTCCGCCACCGGCGTGCTGCCGCTGGTGATTGGCAGCCTCACGCGCCTGGCCCAGTTCTACACTACCTCGGAGAAAGCCTACGAGGGAGTGATCCGTTTTGGCTTTGCGACGGATACGTATGACGCCGATGGTGAAGTCGTGGGCGCGCCACAGATCGTGGCGCCAACTTTGGACAAGGTACGCCAGATTGCAGCCGGCTTTCGCGGATTCGTGGAGCAGATGCCACCCCCTTTTTCAGCAAAGAAGATCCAAGGTGTACCTGCGTACAAGCTGGCACGGAAGCACAAAGAAGTGGCGCTCAAGCGGGTGCGGGTCGAGATCAAAGAGTTCGAGATCCTGGGTATCGATGGCGACCTCGCCAGTTTCCGGGCGCGAGTGGCTTCAGGGACCTATCTTCGGTCCGTAGCCCACGATATGGGCCAGCAGATGGGCTGCGGCGCCCATTTGCAATCATTACGGCGAACCGCCGTGGCCGAATTCGAACTGGCCGATGCCCACACTTTGGAAGAGGTGCAGACGACCGCCAACGGTGGAACTTTGGAGGATGTGTTTGTTCATCCCCGCAAGCTTCTGCCGCGCTTGCCATCGGTCACTGCGAATGAGGACATGGCAGGCCACATCCGCAGCGGGCGCACCGTGAACCTGCCGGAGTTCTCCAAGGCGCAGCAGGTGAAGGTGTTCAGCGGGCAAAGGGAACTGATTGCTATCGCTACCCGGGTTGCGGGCACGCTATTTCATCCGCGGATCGTGCTGGTGGGGAGCGAAACGGCGCACACGGTCGACTGATCGTATCCCTGGCGAGACACTTCTAAAAATCACAGCGGATGCCAGGTCATCTCCATACTCACCGGGATGTCGTTCTTGACCGGGATGGTCAGGAGAGACGGCGGCTCAATCTTGAAATCAGAGAGTGTCGCCGGGATCGTTCCTGAAATTCGAGTTTCATTGCCTTGGGTCACCAGTTGCAGTGGCACCTGCTTGTAGTGAGCCGTCTGGCCGGCGAATTCTATATCCAGGTCAACGTGGATAGTTGTAGAAGTGCGCTCCGATTCCGGTATTCGGGTGCGGACGGTCACCATGGGGAACTCAGCGCCACGCGTCACTTGCAGCATGTGAAGATCGCGGTTGCTGTCGCCCGAATCGAATGACTTTACCGGCACTGCAATCAGAAAATCGCACTGTCCTGCATGACAGACGCCCTTGCCCCGCGCGGCGTGGCTGACTCCCTCGGTTTGATGCAACGGGTGCGACACGCGGTAGGTGAGAGTGGACTGGTCCAACACCCATTGGCTATCCGCCAAAGCGAAAGCAGACAGGGTCACGAACAACAGAATCACCGGGATCTTCTTATCCATCAGTCTCCTAGAACTTAACCGACACCGAGAGTAGAGCGGCCCCGAATGCGCCGGCGGTTACGATGGCCACCGGCATGTGTGCCGAAGCGATGCCATGGACCTTCTCGCCGTTATTCTTCTGGTCATAGGCTAGGGCCCCGAGAATCGGCGTCAGAATCATTCCTGGGCCATGAATCCAGGCCATGGCCTTATGGAAGCGGATGGGGCCGCGGGTCTCGATTCCAGCGGGCTTGGGCGCACGAATGGCATAGTACGCGGTGATGAAGTACAAGTCGCCGGCCACAGCGCCCAGAGCGAGGTGCAGGTCGCGTCCGGTGGCGCTGCTGCCCTTGCCGCCGGCTCCGGCAGACGAGAAGATGGCGGCGAGCATGGGGACGGTCGTTATCAGGCCCATCCGCTGATGAATCTTGAGCATGTGGGTCCGCTTGTCGAGCAATGCCTGCTCCTTTGCGTTGCTCTGCGTCGCGCCTCCGGGGGAAAGCCCAAGTCCGTCAGGGAAGGCGCCTGTGAGCTGCTGGATGGAGCATTAGGCAACTGCTCAGGAATCTTGTCCTGCGAGGGCTTGTCTTGGGAAGGAGTTGTTGTGGTCTCGCTCGGAGCTGTCGCGGCTGAAGGGCTGTTGGCAGCCTGCGCAAGGCAAAGCGACGAGAGCAGCGACAGAAAGGAGATCGCAAGGATTCTCAGACGAACTTGCATATGGTTCTGGCCTCTACCTCAAGCGTAGATGACGAGAAAGCCGGAAAGGCTGGTTCGCGGAAGGCATCCCGTCGTCGAGACTTCATAGTACACGAGTTCGCAAAGGTCTTTTTGCTACAAAGGAGAGTGAGGAGGAATGCTTTGACTGGAACGACGGGGACGCAGAGGGCGGCGCAGTGATTTAAGCAATGTCCGATAACAGGTATTATGTATAGTCAGCCAACGCCTTAAGGCTTGCCACATGACCGCGCTTGATTGGGCTTGCGCGTTCGATCCGGCCGCATCAGCGCCACCAGCACATTCACGTCGAGCAACACGCCGCTCATTCCAACTCCGACTCCAATTCCTTGACCCGTTCGGAGCTAATGCGATCACCTCCAGCCGGCAAGTCGAATACGTGTACTCCATTTACGATCCGAGTACGAACAGGCGCTGAAAGGCCTTTACGGACCAGTTCGGAAACTGCCTTGCCCAAGGCCAAAGACCGGCTCCGCGCGTAACCGCGTGCGAGTTGGAATACCTCATCGTCAAGATTGAGAGTCGTCCTCATGCCTAATGATGTCATGCAAGAATATTGATGTCACTAGTTTAGACGAGCATCATAATAGGTGATTGATGTCTATTGAGTTTAGATCGCCGCCACTGCAGCCCTTCTCGTCAAACTCCACCGGCCGATTTCTTCAGCTCTGCGCTGCCATTCACCGTCTCGATCGAAAGTTCGCGGCCGCCGTTGCCGATCCGGCCTTGGGCGCTATGGCCCACGAAGCCTCCGCTGATGGTGATGGGGAAATCTGAACTGATGCGGCCATTCACTGACTTGAACCTGACGTCGGCACTGAGATCATCCGGCAATTCCACTTCGATCGATCCATTGACGCTCTTGAGCGTCAATGTGCCGCTCCAGGCGGCGTTGCCCATCTTGGCTTTAATAGAGCCATTGACCGTCTCGGCTTCGGCCCAGGCGCTAGTGGAAACCCGCACGGATCCATTGACGCTCTCCCCGCGCACGAACCGACCCATGCCTTCGGCAGACACATTGCCGTTCACGTTTTGCCCCGAAAAACGCAGGTTCTTCGGCATGCGAATGGTGAAATGGACCTTGGTGTCGTTGCCCCGTACGTGGTTTGCGTGCCAACTAGGCGAGCAAGACCCAGATGAGCCAGGGTAAATGGCGCAGATGACCACTCCATCGCCGCCGGTAACCACCTGAATTTTGACCTGGTCCGCGTCCGGTCCGCTCTTTTCAGCCGTGACCTCGACTTGATCTCCGCTGGCGCCCTCCGCGTCGATGTTTCCGTTTACGTTCTTGACCTGCACGAGTTGGTCGGCGGCCAGTTTTCCGCTCCAGTGAAACACCCGTCCCTGGTCCTCAGTCCAACCAAGGGCGGAACATGCGACGACTCCGAGCAGGATGAGCAGCGACCGTTGACAAGCTCGAATATTCATACAGAGGTCTCCTCATTTCGGATTGGTAACAGCGACGCGAACCGGATCACCGGCAACGCTGCATCAGGATACGCGAACTCAGGAGAAAACGTTCCGGAAAGCTCGCTGAAGGGGACTTACTTGGCGGTTCGGATCAGATTTTGAAGATCTTCCCGGAATTGCCGTAGTTTCTCCAGGCGCTCGGGAGTAGCCTCGACGATCTCCGTTTTGGCCTGAAACACTTGCCCGCCGGCAACTTCGGTCAAAACACCCATCACTTCCCCGATCTGCCAGCCGGGTGTGCCCAGCATCTGCAAGCCGTCTGGGCCAGGCACAAGCAGAGCGATGCACTCGTCCCGCACTACGCCGACGCATTTGGGGAACCGATCAAAGGTCTTGAGTTCGAACCCCGCCATGTAGATTTGCTGGAGTTGGTGGGCGGGGTCAGGCATGAAGGCATTGAACCATTGACTCACTGATTCATTGACTCAATCACTCAACGATTCAATTCCCTACATCTTGTATCGGCCCAGGTCTTCATCGTTCAGGCCTTCGAGCCACTTGCGCAGTTCTTCGCTGGTAACGCGGTCGGAGGCAGTGGTGGCCTGCTTGGAATTCTTCAGGACTTCGTCTTCCACAAAGATCGGACAATCGACTCGCAAGGCCAGTGCCAGCGCATCAGAAGGGCGGGAATCAATACTGATGATGTGTCCATTGCGCTCCAGCCAGATGACGGCGAAGAATGTGTCTTCTTTCAGTTCTGTGACTACCACCTTGTGGACCTGGGTTTCGAGGCCGGTCAAGACATTCTTAATCAGATCATGCGTCATAGGCCGCGGGGTGCTGACCTTCTCGATCTCCAGAGCGATGGCGTTGGCTTCGTAAATTCCTACCCAAATCGGCAGCACGGTATCGCTGCCGGCGTCCTTCAAAATCACGATGGGCATGTTCGTGACCGGATCCATTAAAAGCCCGCGGATTTTCATTTCGACTTCCATCGTGATCTCCTGCCAAAGCTTCTTATACCACCATTTCGCCCACCAGGCTGTTGGGAAAACACGTGGTGGCAAGCACGTAAGCATAGCTCCCAGCGCCGGGAACTGCCTCCTCTGGAGCAGTGAAATTAAGCACCTTATTTTGAGAAGTCCGGCCGATCCACTGTCCCCGGGCCTGGTTCTTCCCTTCAACCATAACTTCAATAATCCTGCCGAGATAGCGCTGATTGCAACGCTTCTGGATTTCCCGCTGCCGCTCGTTCACAATGGCAAGACGCCGAACCTTTTCCTCGTCGGGAATAGCGTCCTCCAGGCCGAGCGATGGCGTATTCGGCCGCGGGGAGTACTTGAAGCCGAAGACGCTGTCATATTCGACTGCATCCAGAAGCGAAAGCGTGGCCTCGAAATCGGCCTCGGTTTCTCCCGGAAAACCGACGATGATGTCGCTGGTGATGCTGATCTCACGCCGCGCGGCCTTCATCCAGGCGATGCGCTCGAGATACTGATCGCGGGTGTAAAGCCGCTGCATGGCATCCAAGACGCGGTTGGAGCCGCTCTGTACCGGTAGGTGGACGTGGTCGCATAGCGTGGGGACGGCGTCGATCGCGTCGATGATGTCACGGCCGAAATCGCGGGGATGAGAAGTGGTAAAGCGGACGCGCCGGATACCCGGAGTTTCGCCGACGGCAGCCAGCAATTCAGCGAAGGTCCTCTTCCCTGCCGGATCTTTGTAGGAATTCACATTCTGGCCGAGCAGCTGGATTTCCGTATAACCCAGCTCGGCCATCTGGCGGGCTTCGGCGAAGACGGAGTCTGAAGCCCGGCTGCGTTCCTTGCCGCGCGTGAACGGGACGACGCAGTAAGCGCAGAACTTGTCACAGCCTTCAATGATCGTGATGTAGCCGCGGTGCGGGTTGGTGCGGGCGGTAAATTCGGTTTCGAAGCATTCGTCAGTCTCGCGGTCGTCGAGCCCGGTCGTGCGCTTCCCTGCCTCGATTTGAATCAGCATTTCGGGCAGGTTGCGGTAGGACGCGGAGCCGCAGACCAATGAAACGTAGGGAGCGCGCTCGAAAATCTTCGCGCCCTCCTGTTGCGCCACGCAACCCAGAACTCCGAATTTCTTGCCTTGCTTTTGCAGCTTCTTGTAGTCGTTCAGCCGGTTGAAGACTTTCTGCTCGGCTTTGTCGCGAATGGAGCAGGTGTTGTAGAGAACCAGGCCGGCTTCTTCTACCGTCGGAACCTGCTGGTAACCCTCAGAAATGAGCGTGCCAATGACCTTCTCCGAGTCATGGGCGTTCATCTGGCAGCCAAAGGTTTCGAGGTAAAAGGTCTTGTCGGGGCCGGAAGGCATGCTGGGTAAAGTATAGCGCAGTGGGGATAGCGATTCGCCGCGGATTCACGCGGATGAACGCGGATTCTGTGGCCTCCCTAGTGGTCATCCTCAGCCGAGCGAAGGAGTTACCCACGTAATGCGGCCTTGCGAAATCTGCGGCAGTACAATCTGGCTGTGCAAGCTACCCTCTCGCGAACCCAACTGTGGCTGGTCGGCGCCAGCTATGGCGCAGTCGCGCTCTTGAGCGTGGCCTTGGTGTACTGGCGCTATCTGCAATATTCGTTTGCCACGGAAGCAGACAAGCAGAGCGCCATGTGGGGCTTCGGCGACTGGATGCTCGAGTTCATGATCCTTGGGCTCTTCCTGGTTCCGACTTTCGTTTTATTGCTGGTGATCGCCAAGTCGGAGCCGGCCTCGATTCTCTATTCGAAGATCGTGCTTGCCTTCAGCCTGACCCTGCCGCTGAGCCTCGGCTTGCTACTTATCCCGGCAATCGCCAAGGGATGGATGCCGGGAATCATACTGATGTACCGAGTGCTGGGTGCGCCGGTGGTGCTGGTGGGGATTGTGCTGAGCCGGGTGATGGTCCGCTACCCGCGCGCCAAGCGGCTAACGTGGTATGCCCTGCTGGTCGAGTTTGGCACGATGGTGCTGATGTTTGGGTCGATGTTCTCGACCGCAATGTTCCGGAAACACTAGCCATTCGCCGCGGATTTGCGCGGATCAGTGGGGATAAACCTTACTATTTGTCAGCTTTAGCTTCCCTTTCCGAAAAACTCCTGATTCAGCTTCTCGATCCTCCCATTCGCCAGCGCCCCGGATTTCAGTTGCCGCCTTAGGAATACCGGGAACGACTGCTGCGATCCCTCAAAGTTCTGCTGTTTCATGAGTTGGTAGAGCGCCACCGCGAGCACATGAATACCGTCATCCTGCATGCGCCAGTAAGCCTGCGGATTGCCACCCATGCCAAACTTTTCCGCGATGATTTGCTCCAGCGCCTGCACGCAGTCTTCTTCCTCTAGTCCGGCCAGCGTGTTGTAGCCGTATGAGGTGTTGTGGTGCTCGACTTTGTTCATCAGGAAGGAGCCGGTTTTCAGCGACTCCAGACCGGAGCGCAGTTCGGGGTCGTGGGCCAGATCGTAGGGCGGATGCATCATTTCGTGGATGGCATTGCGCAGCACTATGCGAAAAGGATACGAGTAGTGCGTCAGAAAACGTGTGCCCGTGATCTTGATGCCATGGGGTTCGGAGTAGTAGAGCAGATAAACCGTAATTCTGTTGGTGGGGCGCGGGCTGCCCAGCACGGCTTCGACTGCGGGAATCACGTTGTAGTCGGGCAGCTTGGCGGCAATGGCGGCACGGGACTGCTCGATTTTCGGTTTGACGTTCTTCTCCCAATCTTCCTCGAAATGGATGCGTTTTAGGGCGCGGAAGGCGACTTCCAGGTCGGGACGGTTGCTTTCGTAAAGTTTCCATCCGTCATCATCGTAATAGGGCGTTGCTTGCAGGTTGCGGCGCATGGTGCTGCTGTCATGCACCGTGTGAATCAGGTCGTCGAGCGATTCGGCATCGGTGGCGGAGAAATAGAGCGCAAGCGAAGCCGAAATGATTCCGCCATTCTGGTCTTTGATTCGCCGCTTGAGGTTGGTAAAGGCAGCGAGTTCCTCAGGACGAAACTGCTTAGCCAGGCGGTCATAATCGGCCTGGTAGTACTCGAGATAATAAGGATCGCCGCTCAGCATGTTCAATGCGCAAATGGCGTCGAACTTGAGCGAGGGTTGCAGATCCCACTGGGTGGTGGTGTGGAATGTTTGAGCAACGCCGCTCGATAGAAAGATGCAAACGAGGCAAGCGGAAACACGCGCAACTGAACCGAAAATCCGCACGGGTGTTAGACGGGACAAAAGGCGAAACGTCATGGACCCCGTGATAAGCGCATGATGGATCCCTTCACGCCGCCGGCGTCCGCGTCTCGACCGTCTCGCCTTTTTCCACATAGGACCGCATCCAAATCAGCACCGTCGGCCAGCCGCCACTGTAGTGCTTCGAGACCTCGGGCTGTTTGGCGAAGCCGCTGTGCTGGAGTTTCACCAGCGTGCCTCCCTCATGCGATTGAAGCTCCCAACGAACAGTTGTAGGCGTTCCACCGTCGAAACTTGCGGCCCAGGTATAGACGAGCAGGCGTGGCGGATCGACTTCCAGGTACTCTCCGCTGACTTCATATTTCCTGCCATCGTCGTTGACACCGGCGGTGCGCCACTTACCGCCCGGGCGGAGGTCGAATTGTGCGTCGGTATGGCGATAACCGCCCTTTTGGCCCCACCAGTTTTTGAGCTGATTCGGGTCAGAGATCGCCTGGAAGACACGCTCCGGCGGGGCGGCGATGTGAATCTCAGCTAGGATGGCGTCCTGATCTGACGACATTGCAATGGTTGCCATGATTTTCTCCGTTGACGGCCACTTTCGTCGTGCTATTTCTCCACGAATTGCTTGAGCGCTCCCAGCACGCCGGGCCAGCCGCTGCTGTAATCCTTGCGAGCGACATTTTCTTGCGCCAGGCCGCTGTGCGTAACTTTGACCTTGGTACCTTTGCCTACTGGACTCAGTTCCCAGCGCACGACGGTAGCGCGAGATTTGTCGTCATGCCAGTTGCCGATCCAGGTGTAAGCCAGCACCCGCGGCAGATCGTACTCAAGCACCTCGCCGTGGCAAAAGAACTGGTTGACGCCATTGACGGTGAGCGTGGCGCTCTTGCTGGTGCCGAAGCGCCACTTGCCCCCGCGCCGGCCGTCCATTTCAAAGTATTCGGTCTTGCACTGGTCGCTGGTCCACCACTGCATCATTTGTGCAGGATCCACCAGAGCCTGGAACACACGCTCGGGCGGGGCGGCGATTTCGATTTCGGAGACGATCGCGTCTTGATCGGGAGTTACGATTGCTGTTGCCATGTTGTCCTCGATGATTATTTGGCGCGCTGCAAATCAAATTGCTCGTGCATCTTTGATCCGTCTTTGGCGGCGAAATCCCACTGTTCGGTGTAGTGATTGGCGTCGATTATGGTGACCACCATTCGCTCCATGTGTCCCGGTTGCGAGCTGAGCAGGTTGGTGGCGTCAAAATAGTTGAAAGTGACCGTCTTACTGTCGGGCGAAACGGTTGCGACCATGCGCGGCTGATTGCCGGTGCCGCAGTAGTGAGTCATCAGCAACCGGTCGCCGTCCATGTGAAACATGCTGATCATGTCTTCTTTGCCCAAGATCTCACCCATGAGAGCGGACCCGCCGGAGGTGACGCGGTAGGTGGTCTGTACCGGACGTCCGTCAGTGGTCTTGCCTGACCAGTTCCCTTCGAGTGTCTTGAGTTTAGCGAACGCGGCCTGAGAGGCCGCCTGGCCGAACGCGGGGGCGATTAGCAACCATAGGGACGCAGCGAGGCATAGGGATTTCATTTTTGTAAGTTCTCCGTTGCAGATGATTTTTTCTTGCTGTAGGTGGCGAGCGTCTGTTGCTGATAGTCGCTCTCCACAAAAGTCTTGAGGCTGGTCAGGCTGACCTGCCAGAAATTACGGTACTGGTCGAGCCAGGAAGCGACGGCCCGGAGCGGCTCGGCGTTGAGCTGGTAGAGCCGATGCCGGCCTTCCCTTCTTTCTTGCACCAGATGCGCCCGCCGCAGAAGGCCCAGGTGTTTCGAAATGGCGGGACGGGAAACCGGAAAGGCCTGCGCGATGCGGCCGGCGGGCTGACTTCCCCGCCGCAGCAGATCGAGCACGGCCCGGCGGGTAGGGTCGGCGAGAGCGCTGAAAATGGCCTCCGGCGAATATGTAACCGAACGGTGACGCATGATATGTAACTATAGGGTTACATGATTGCGATGTCAAGCAAAATGTTTCGGGGATAACCGCAGCGACGGAGGCCGTGTCAAAGCTTATCCGGATGTCGCAATCGTTCGCGCTTGAGTTCCCCCGATAGCGACGGGCCTCCTGCGAGCATTCCGCAGGTGTCATCGACCAGGCATTCCTTCACCAGATCCAAAAATGCCCGATGGACCCGAGTGTCTCCACTCAGCTCCGGATGAAACGTTGCGGCCAAGACTCTTCCCTGGCGGACGGCGACCGGATCATTCCCCTCCGTGGCGATGACTTCAACGCCGGGGCCGACGCGCTCGATCTTGGGCGCGCGGATAAAGACCATCTCCATCGGCTCACCCTTCAGCGTGCCCTCGCGGATGGAGCTTTCGAGTTGGCGGCCGTAGGCGTTGCGGCGGATGCGGACATCGAGGACTCCCAAACCCGCTTGCTTCGGGTTCTCGACTTCGTTGGCCAGAAGGATTGCGCCGGCGCAGGTGCCGAAGGTTGGCTTCACCTGGACGAACCGCTTCAGCTTCTCGAATCCCTGTTTTCCGAGGAGCTTCAAAATGGTTGAAGACTCACCGCCGGGGATGACTAAGCCGTCAATTTCATCGAGTTGATCAGGCTTGCGGACGAGCACAACTTTCGCGCCCAGCTCTTCCAGCGGTTTGCGGTGCGCGTCAAAGTCGCCTTGAAGGGCTAGTACGCCGATGGTCATGGGAGTCGTTGGTCGTTGGTCGTCCGTCGTTGGTCGTTCGCCAAGCTTTCAGCTCTCAGCCGTCAGCATTCACTGCACCGGAGCCCAGCGACGCGTCGGACCGGATTGATGCGACGACTTGGTCCGCCGAGAAACCTTAACCACAGGGGGCACAGAGGAACACAGAAAAAACAAATTCTCTGTGCCACTCTGTGACCTCCGTGGTTGAGAACTCTTCTACCAGCCTCTGGTTTGGAGCATATGAGCTTCGTCGATGCCCGCGATCGCCAGACCCTTCATCGCCCCAACCAGATCTTCGCTGACTTCAAGTAACACTTTAGGGTCCTGATAATGAGTCGCTGCCTGCACGATGGCTTTCGCGCGCTTCTCGGCTTCTTGCGGATCGGCGAAAGTGGTGGAATCTTTCATGAAGATGCCGGAGCCGACGAACACCGCTTCGGCGCCCAGTTGCATGACTAGCGAAGCATCGGCCGGAGTGGCGATGCCGCCGGCAGAAAAATTCGGCACTGGCAGCTTCCCTTCTTTTGCGACCATCCTGATCAGTTCATAGGGCGCGCCGTGCTCTTTGGCTTTGGCGTAAAGTTCTTCCTCGCCGAGCACGGTGAGAATCTTCATCTCCTGCACAATCTGGCGGATGTGTTTCACGGCGTGGACCACGTCGCCGGTTCCGGCTTCGCCCTTGGTGCGAATCATGGCTGCGCCTTCGGCGATGCGGCGCAGGGCTTCGCCCAAGTTGCGGGCACCGCAGACGAAGGGGACCTTGAACGCGTGTTTGTCCACGTGATGGGCTTCGTCGGCGGGAGTGAGAACTTCAGACTCGTCGATGTAGTCGACGCCGAGTTCCTGGAGTATTTGGGCTTCCGCAAAATGCCCAATGCGGCATTTGGCCATCACCGGAATCGACACCTCCGCCATGATTTCGCGAATCTTCTTCGGCGAAGCCATGCGCGCCACGCCGCCTTCGGCGCGAATCTGGGCGGGGACGCGCTCCAGCGCCATGACGGCGACTGCGCCGGCGCGTTCGGCGATCACGGCCTGTTCGGCGTTAGTGACATCCATGATGACGCCGCCTTTGAGCATTTCGGCGAGGCCGGTCTTGAGGCGAAGGCTGGTGGAATTTCCGTTGTTGTGCGACATGGGTCCTCTTTTCGGTTCAGAATCTGGTTTTAGAATAGACTTGCAATGGCTAGCCGGATAGGTCCATTTTGTATAATTGGTGCATACCACTTGAGTCTTGAAAAAAACCTCGACCGCAGAGTTCGCAAAGGATCCGCGTAAGGTCGATAAGAAAAGCTTTTAACGCAGAGAAAATCACTTTGGCTAAGAAACTCAGCACGTTGCCGTTGAGCTTGCGGGGACCGAAGCTCGGCACACCACTGTATCGCTGGCTGTACGAAGAGCTGCGCACGCGGATCCTGGCCGGGCAGTTGCGTCCGGGGATGCGACTGCCAGCGACCCGCGATCTGGCGGCGCAGTACGGACTGTCGCGACCGACGATTGTCACTGCATTTGAGCAGCTGCGCTCGGAAGGATATGTCGAGGGCCGCGTCGGTTCAGGTACGTACGTCAGCCAGACCCTTCCCGACGAGTTGCTGCAAGCGCCGCGAGCGGGATCCGCAGGGATGAAACGTCGCCGAAGAATTGCGTTGTCCGCCTATGCGCGCAGGCTATGGCGATCGCCCAGAGAAGCCGCCAGAGACACGCTTCGCAGCCGGGCGCGTGGCAACTCGGCGCCGCGTGCGTTCCGTGCGGGCCAACCGGCGCTCGATGCTTTTCCGGCAGATCTGTGGGCGCAGGTGGCGGCCCGCCGTTTGCGGAGGGTTTCGACGAATCTGCTGGCGGGCGGCGAGGCTCTGGGATATCGCCCACTCCGCGATGCGGTCGCCGAGTATTTGAACACCTCGCGGGGTGTGAACGGTTCGCCGGAGCAGGTACTGATCATCTCCGGGGTGCAGGAAGCGCTGGACCGGACGGCGCACTTGTTGCTTGATCCCGGCGATGCGGTGTGGATGGAAGAGCCCGGATACCCTCGAGCGGCTTCCAGCTTCTCTGCGGTTGGAGCGAAGATTTGCCCGGTGCCAGTGGACGCCGAGGGCCTGGACCTCGAGGCTGGACAGCGGCGCTGGCCACCGCCACGCCTCGTATATCTGACTCCGGCGCACCAGTTCCCTCTCGGCGTGAATATGAGCCTGCGGCGGAGACTATCGCTGCTGGAATGGGCGCGAAAATCGGGCACCATCATTTTCGAAGACGACTATGACAGCGAATATCGCTACTCCGGCCGGCCGGTTCCGGCGTTGCAGGGTCTAGATCGGGCGGGCGTCGTGATTTATGCCGGCAGCTTCACCGACGCGCTCTTCCCGGCCCTGCGCCTGGGATATCTGGTGGCGCCGCCCGACATGGTGGACATTTTTGGGGCGGCAGGATCGGTGAGCACACATCATCCGCCGCTGATTGACCAGGCGATTCTGTGTGATTTTATTGTCGAAGGACATTTTGCGCGGCACGTGCGTCGAATGCGCGAGCTGTACGCGGAGCGGCTGGGCATCCTGGTAGACGCGGCTCGAGAAAGGTTAGGTGGGGTGTTGGAGATTTCCGACGTGGAAGCGGGGCTGCGCACGGTGGGCTGGTTGCGGCGCGGCATTTCGGCCGACCGAGTGGCGAAGGCGGCTGCGGAACGCGATGTAGAAGTCGTGCCGCTGGGAAGATATGCCTATGGACGCTCTCGACCGAATGGGTTGGTGCTGGGATTTGCCGCGGTGGATGGCCGAGAACTACGGCGTGGTGTCGAAGAGCTGGCGAGAGTGCTGGAGAAAATCCCAGGTTAGCTCGCGGTCGCTGCGCGGAACCCTTCGACTGCGCTCAGGGCAGGCTCTGGGGCACCCGATTCATCTAGTAATCAATTCCCTTCCAGAAATTCGGAGTGTTCACGTACTCGTAGCGTAAGCGAAGCGCGGGACTCTACCCGGGCGCGGCTGAGGGTGGCTCGGAATTACAAAGCGTGGCCGCCGGCTGCTAGCGATCCACAAACTTGGTGAACATCTTGTGGGGATCGATGGCGATGAACAGACCTTGGCCGCGGGCGAGGATTTCTCCCTTCTGATTCAGAATCTCCGCCATATTGATGTGCTCCCGTGCTTTCACGCGGACCTCGCGTGATTCTACGCGCAGGGGCTTATTGAGCGGCACCGGCTTCAGGTAGTCCACAGTGATCTGCTTGGTGAGGGCCACGACGTGGCGCAGCTTGTTCACCTTGCCCATGGCTTCGTCGAGGATGGTGGCGATAATGCCGCCATGGGCGTGGCCGGGTGGGCCGGTGTAGCGTTTGCGCAGGCGGAAGCGGCAGACGAAGCAATCGCGATCTTCATCGTAGGTGAACTTCAGGCGCATGCCTTCGGGATTGTGCTTGCCGCAGGCAAAGCAGAAATTCTTCTGCAGGCGAACGTAGCGAGTGCCGTGGCCGTGACCGTGGGCTTTCCTGGGCATAGAGGTAAAGATTGTATCGCGGCGGGAACCAAAGCGCCGGGTACTTGAGATGTGTGCGAGAGACAGTTGTCAGTTCCTAGTTCTCGGTTTTCAGTTTGCAGTTTTCAAGAGGGGAACCAAAATCGCAATCGCAACTTGCTCAGGTCGCTTGCACCTGTGATAAACTTCCCGGCCAACAACACTTTCGTTTTTGTGGGGCGCAGCGGAATGTACAATCCACGATCTTGGGAGGTTCTGTAGATGGGGCTGGCACTGCTTGGCATCATCTGGCTCATCACCTTCTTTAGTACTTATTTCTTTGTGGCACAAACCTGGTGGCTTCCGCATGGCGCGGCCACGGCTGCGGCGTTCATCGATCACCAGTTCGCCCTGACTTACGTCCTGATGGGGATTGTATTTGTGGCCGCGCAGGGCGCCCTAGGTTATCTGGTGTGGAAATATCGGGCCAGCGCCAACAACGGCCCGGTTGAATACTCCCACGGCAACACCAAGATGGAGCTGATCTGGACCACGCTCACAGCCATTCTTTTCATTGGGCTGAACCTCATGGGCAGCCATGTATGGGCGAGCGAGCGTTTCGAGCCGGCGGGGCCAGGGTCAGTTCCGGTGGAAGTGACCGGCATGCAGTTCGCCTGGTATTTCCGCTATCCAGGTGCGGACGGAAAGTTCGGACGAACCGAGCCTAAGTTGATGGACCCTTCCGCGGGCAACGAAGCTGCGCTCGGATTAGATACCACCGACCCGGCTTCGAAAGATGACGTGGTCACGGGGACGATGTATCTGCCGGTGAATCGCCAGGTAGATTTGACCCTGCGGGCGGTGGACGTGATTCACAGTTTCTTTGTGCCGTCGTTCCGCTTCAAGCAGGATGCGGTGCCGGGGCTGGCCATCCACATGCACTTCACCCCGACAGAGATCGGAGAATATGAGATTGCCTGCGCGGAACTGTGCGGGTTGGGTCATTACAAGATGCACGGTATGGTGCACGTGGTGAGCCAGGAAGATTTTGACAAATGGCTGGCCGCACGGGAGGCGGAGAAACAATAATGGTTGCTCAGGATGCTCACGCGCACGCAGGCCCTCAAGGCTTTATCCGGAAGTATGTTTTCAGCCTGGATCACAAAGTCATCGGCATTCAGTATTACTTTCTGGCGTTGGTAGCGGTGTTTGTAGGGATGTTTTTGTCGCTGCTGATGCGTGTTCACATGGTCTGGCCGACTGCGATTCTGCCGATTGTGGGCGAAATCAAGCCTGAGACCTATCTGCAGTTGCTCACCATGCACGGCACGATCATGGTGTTCTTCGTGCTGACGACGGCGCCGCAGAGCGGGTTTGGCAATTACTTTCTGCCCATCCAGATTGGTGCGCCCGATATGGCGTTTCCCGTCCTGAACATGCTCTCGTTCTGGACGACATTTGTGGCGTTCATCGTGATGCTGTCGGCGTTTTTCGCGGTTGGCGGGGCGCCCCTGCATGGCTGGACGGGCTACGCTCCACTCAGCGCGCTGACCAACTCCGGCCCCGGTGAACAACTGGGCGCGGACTTGTGGATCACGAGTATTGCGATTTTTTGCGTCGCATCGTTGATGGGGGCGCTGAACTTTATCACCACCGTGCTGGATCTTCGCGCCAAGGGCATGACCATGATGCGCATGCCGCTGACCTGCTGGGCGTGGCTGATCACGGCGATTCTGGGATTGCTGGCGTTCGGAGTATTGCTTTCGGCAGGCATTCTGCTGCTGCTCGATCGCAACCTCGGTACCAGCTTCTACGTGCCGCTGGTGGTGGTGAACGGTCAGATCATGGGACACAAGGGCGGATCACCGTTGCTGTGGCAGCACCTGTTCTGGTTCTTCGGGCATCCGGAAGTGTATATCGCGATTTTGCCCGGCATGGGCGTGGCGTCGCAGTTACTTTCTACTTTCGCTCGCAAGCCGATTTTTGGTTATAAAGCGATGGTGTACGCCATCATGGCCATTGGCATCCTCGGATTTGTGGTCTGGGGACACCACATGTTCATGAGCGGCATGAGCCCGTATTCGGCGTTTGCGTTTTCAATTATGACCATGGCCATCGGCGTACCCTCGGCCATCAAGACGTTCAACTGGCTGGGAACGCTCTACAAGGCGAAGATTCGCTTTCAGACGCCGATGCTGTACGCCATTGGCTTCGTGTCATTGTTTGTTTCGGGCGGATTGAGCGGACCGTTTCTGGCGCAGCCGGTGCTCGACATTCCACTGCACGATACGGCGTTCGTGGTCGGGCATTTCCACTTGATCATGGGCGTGGCCGCGATCTTCGGGATGTTCGCGGGAACGTATTACTGGTTCCCGAAAATGTTCGGTCGAATGATGAACGAGACCTGGGGCAGAATTCATTTCGTGATTACGCTGATCGGAACATATTCCATCTTCATGCCCATGCACTATCTGGGCATGGCGGGACAGCCGCGGCGTTACTCGCAATTTACCGAGGTGGCTTACCTGCAACATCTGATGCCGCTGAACCGGTTCATCACCTACGCGGCGATCGTCACCATCGGGGCACAGTTCATCTTTGTGATCAATTTGTTCTGGAGCATGTTCAAAGGACCGAAGGCGAGCGACAACCCGTGGGAAGCGACCACGCTGGAATGGACTACGGCGACTCCGCCTCCGCACGACAATTTTGGCGGACACACGCCGGTGGTGTATCACGGGCCGTACGAGTACAGCGTGCCGGGCGCGGCGAAAGATTATGTGATGCAGACGGATCCGGCGGGAGTGGCTGCACATTAGGAATTCGGCGGACAAGAGTGTTCGCCCCCACAAGCATGGCAACGTTCAGTTCGACAATTCGAGTTCCGCAGGCGGGTCAGGACGGGGGTGGAACGCATCCGCCGGTTCGCGGTGGTGGTAGTGGCGGCGGACGCGGGGACGGCTATCCCGACTACGGGCAGCGGCTGCGGCGGCTGCGGGTGGGCCTGGCGATCGGCTTGACCTCGGTCACGATGATTTTTGTTTCGCTGACCAGCGCCTACATTGTGCGCCGAGGACTGCCAACTTTTGACAATTCCACCGGTACCTACACCCGGGACTGGATTCCGGTACAGCTTCCGCTGGCACTGTTGCTGATCAATACCGCATTGCTGGCGGCCAGCAGTTTGACCGCTGAGTTGGCGAGGCGGCAGATCACGCGGCAGGCGGCGTTGGCTCCGGTAGAGTCGATCCCCGGTGTGTCTTTGGGGCGCGAAGGTGGTTTCCCTTGGCTGGCGGTGACCGTGGTGTTGGGGCTGGGGTTTCTGACCGGGCAATGGCTGGCGTGGCGCGAGTTGGCAGATCGGGGCTTCTATCTGGCCACCAGCGCCAGCAGTTCGTTTGTTTATTTGTTGACCGCAACCCATGGAGTGCATCTGCTGGGCGGGGTGCTGGTTTTGCTGTATGCGGCGGTGGTTTCGCTGCTGCGGCGGCCGGTTGAGGGGCGGCGAATTGTGGTGGACGTGACCGCCTGGTACTGGCATTTCATGTTTGTGCTGTGGCTGGGAATTTTCGCATTGTTGTGGTTCGTACGGTAAAGGCCTTAACCACAAAGGGCACAAAGTTTCACAAAGGTAAACCGGAGGAAATCGACCAATGTCCGATATTGCGGTGTCACATGAGATGGCTGGGGTTTACGAGCCATCTTTATTTGGCGCCTACTCGAAAAAGATCGGGATGTGGCTGTTCCTGCTCTCCGATACGTTAACGTTCGGGGCGTTGCTGTTTGCCTACAGCTACGGGCGCATTTCGAATCCGGACTGGCCCACGCCGTTTCACAAAGAGAGCATCATCAACGCCACCATCATGACGGGTTGCCTGCTGTCCAGTTCCCTGACCATGGTGCTGGGCGTGCTGGCGGCGCGGCGCGGCGACCGCAATTGGACGCGGAACTGGATTCTGTTCACCATGCTTTTCGGCACCGCCTTCATCGTGCTGCACGGCATGGAGTGGACCAAGCTGATCGCTGAGGGAATGACGCCTTCAAAGAATCCGTGGTCATCCACGGTTCAGCAATTCGGCGGAACGTTCTTCACCTTGACCGGCATGCACATGATGCACGTGACCATCGGCGTGATTTACTTGGGCGTGGTGGCGCTACGCAAAAAGATCCTGCCCATCCTGCTGATTTGCTGGCTGGCAGTGTGGCTGGGAACTCCGGCGGGCAGCGTGTTTCATGTGGGAGCGCATGTGATACTCATCGGCGCAATCGTGGCCGCGATGATTATGTTTTTGAAGCCTAAGGATTACGACGCCCACGACGTAGAAATCGCCGGGCTGTACTGGCACTTCGTGGATCTGGTGTGGATGTTTATCTTCCCGCTAGTGTATTTGATGTCGACGCGCATCACGGGTTAGACGACGGACGCCGGCGCTACATAACCAAGAGGAGACGATTTAACGATGCACACTGTGGATACGCATCACGATGAAGGTAAGGGGCAATACTTCTGGGTCTGGGGAGCGTTGCTGGTCCTGACCGCGGCAGAAGTAGCGCTGGCCTATAACCAGGTTTTCCAGCCCGTGCAGATGCTGGAAGCGTTGATGATTTTGTCGGTCATCAAGTCGGCGCTCATCATCGGCTGGTTTATGCATCTTAAATACGAAATCGCTGCCATGAAATGGGTGATGATGACGGCGGTGGTGATCTGCCTCTGTCTGATGTGCGTCTTTTTCGCGGACGCAATCCGCATTGTTCACCTGGGAGTGAAATGAAACGACGACTTGTGACGCTGGCGTTTATGGGTTTGCTGTGGGCGGCTCCGGCCGTGGGCCAGGGTTGCGCCATGTGCTATAGCAATGCTACTGGCACTACCAAAGACGGGCAGCGTGCGATCAGCCGCGGCATCCTGGTGCTACTTGTGCCTCCGGTTGGCTTCATGACCCTAGGCGTCGGCCTGGCTTATGCATACGGTAAGAAACGCGACGCTGAGCAGGTAGATTGAGTTCCAACCAAGCCAGCTGAACTTGAGCGGAGTGAACGAAAAGTGTCTTCCGCACCTCCGAAGTCACACACCCCAACTTCCCTTCCTGCACCTACCCACAACCTTCGCCGTATTGGTCTGCTGCCGTTCGTAGCTGTGCTATTTGCCTATTGCACCGGCGGACCGTTTGGGTTTGAGTCCATGATTTCGGCTTCCGGGCCGGGTTTGGCGCTGACTTTTCTGCTGGTTGTACCGCTATTGTTTGCGGTGCCGATTTCTCTGGCGGCGGCAGAAATGGCCACCGCCATGCCGGTGGAAGGCGGATTCTACCGCTGGAGCCGCGCCGCTCTCGGCGACTTCTGGGGATTTCAAACTGGCTGGTGGAACTGGACTGGCACTTTTCTTTTGAGCGCCTCTTACGGTGTGGCCATGGCGGATTACCTCGACGCCTGGATCACACTGCATTCCCGATTGCAGCACTGGGTGGTTGCAGTCTTGTTCCTGGGATTGGTAGCGCTTATTAATGTCCTCGGAATTCGCCTGGTCGGTGAGCTTACGCTGTTTTTGCTGGTGGCATCGCTCATACCGGTCATCGTCTTCATCGTCCTCGGCTACCACCACGCGCACTTCAACCCGTTCCATCCGTTTTTTCCTGCCGGCAAACCTTGGCGGGAAGCTTATGGAGTCGGGCTCTCGCTGGCGCTGTGGTCCTACGCCGGATACGAACAACTCTCGACGGTGATCGAAGAAGTGAAGAATCCGCGGCGTAATTTTCCGTTGGGACTGGCCATCGTGATTCCACTTGCCATCGCCACCTATGGCTTGACCCTGGCGGCTGGTCTGGCGGCGTTGGGCAACTGGCAGGTGTGGGAAACCGGCTACATGGTCACGGCTGCGCGTCTAGTAGGAGGCGCATGGTTAGGCACGGCCATGTTCGCCGCTGCGGCGATTGCCAACTTCATATTGCTCGAGAGCACGCTGCTCTCGGTCACTCGCGTGCCCCTCACGATGGCCGAGGATGGCTACCTGCATCCGTCATTAGCCCGGGTCAACCACCGCTTTGGCACGCCGGCGGGCTCCATCCTGTTGACGGCGGCGTTTTGCGCGGGGTTGGCAGTGTTCAGTGTCCCGCAACTGATCGCCGTATATGCCTGGTCGCGCATTGCCACGTCCGCGCTGACCCTGATCTCGTTCTGGCAAATGCGCCGAAAATACCCCGACCTGCCGCGCAGCTTTCGGGTCGGCGGCGGAAAGCTCGGTGCGCTCGCCGTTGTGATCCTTCCCATGCCGCTGTTCGCTTGGGCGCTGATTAACAGCGATTCTCCGACACGGCTGTGGGGGATATTGAGTTTGGCTTCTGGGCTGGTGGCGTACGGGTGGATACGGCGGAAGGGCGCGGCTGGCCAAGGGTGACGTCTGAGGTCGACTGTTTTAGTTGAACCGGCGAGCTACACATTACCGCGACGGACCTGGTTGCAGGCTCACTACAGCTGAACCGGTCCTGGTTGGGTCAGCCGCTAAGGTCGCTATAACCGTTACGGTCATAGAATTGGAAACGTCCCGGGGCGCAGTGTAAAGGCCGTGCACGGAAATGCTGCCGCAAAATGCTACCGCGCACGAAAGGTTCCAAATGACGGCTGAGTTCGCGGCAGCGGAAGCGGAAAATTGCTGCGTGGCCCCGCTGTTCAATTGAAGAAACGCAGGTGACACATCCAGCCATGTCGGCTTGTCAGAACTACTTCCTTGCGCCTGAAGATCGTCGTGGCTGGGGTTGTAGAGGAACTTCATGCGCAGCCCCAGGTACTGACCAGCGAACTCAGCAGGCAAGGGCGGAAACGGATTGGAGGTGACAATCCCACTCCAAGCCCCGCGGTCGAGGGCCACATCGCCGGCGCTGTTGATCAATCTCATCCCACTAACCCTACCGTCTTTGAGGATGGCAAATTCTATGACGACTGTCCCCTTCCTCATGATTGGGGCTTTTGCCGATTGGGGAATCACGTTGTACCAATTCAACTTTACATCGTGCAGGACCCGCGCCAGATAGGGATCAAAGTTAACGCCCATGGTATCGCTCAGGACGTCTAGTGCGCCGTACGCACTGCCTTTCTTGGCCTGACGCAAGCCATCGTCTCCGCTTGCCTTAGTAGCTGTGTCGGACGGCTTCTGTTCGGTTGACGAGGGAGCGCTCTGCGCGAGTAGAGAAGCAGCGCAAATCAACCAGACCGCAATTCCGCAGCTCAATTGACATTTCATAAACACCCGCCGCTGAGACGTCGGTAACATATTCTACGCTAGGATCGCTATGCCCTGCCCTAGCCATCTCACCTCCCGCATGTCAACATGAAGTAGATGCCCGCTCAACTGAAAGCCATTTTCTTCGATGTCGGCAATACCCTGCTTTTCCCGGATCGCGAACACATTCTGGCTCCCCTCGCAAAGCGGGGACACTCCCCCACTCTCGCTGAGTGGCATGCCATCGAACGTGCGACCAAGAAGGAGTTCGACGACATCGTTGCACATGGCGGACCTGCGGACCATAGCTTCTGGTTCATGTTTTACGAGCGCTTGCTCGACCAACTGGAAGTGGAAGATGACGATGTGCGCGATTTGCTGGTCGAGTCGACGCGACAGTCGGCAAACTGGCGGGTGATTCGTCCCGGGACACGGGAGTTGTTGCAGCGGCTGGGCGAGCGTTATCGGCTGGCAGTGATCTCGAATGCCGACGGCAAGATTGCCGAAGTGCTGGAGCGCTGCGGAATCGCCGACTGCTTTGCCTCTATCACTGACTCGGGATTGGTGGGATACGAAAAGCCGCATCCGGTGATTTTCGAGGCTGCGCTGCGGGCGATGGCAGTGACACCCGAGGCTAGTCTGTACGTCGGGGATGCCTATTCGGTGGATTATCTGGGCGCTACCCGGGCAGGAATGCAAGGGATGCTGTTGGACGTGGCGGGAGCGTATCGCGCGATGAAAGTGGCGAGGGTGGAGTCGCTGGAGGAGTTGGAGAAGAAGCTGGGGGCCGGGTAACGCTTTAGAGCGAGATCAACTGATGATCGACACAGTCGGGGTGGATGGCATCGTAGAGATTGCGGAGCAGATCGGAACCGTAGCGTGCGAGGAAATAAACCCCGGCGATCTCACGCTCCTGAAGAACTCTGTTGGGGTAGAGAGCGTTGCTGAGCAATGCGGCGTGACGGTCGAGGATTTCGCTGTGGCGCAGTTCAGCGCGCGCGGCGCGGGCGCGCAAACTCTCAAGCTGATGCAGCATCTTCGACTCCGCGTTGTTGGCCGCGTCCACTAAGGTCTTATCGAGGCGTTCCAGAGACTGGCGAATAGCCGCGAGCGACTGTTGGGTTGAAGCTTGCGCGCGCTCGAAGGCTGACTGCAGGTCTTTAGACAGAGCGTGGGACGCCAGTTTCTCGCGCACCGGCTCGGGGCCAAGCAAATCAATGAAGGCAAGGCCATAGCGCTCCAGCAAGTTCTTCGGCTTGGGTTCGATCAGGGTCGCGGAGAAGCGCGGGACGACAGGCGTAATTCTCCCCAGCAGCGCCTGGTAAACGACTGCAGCCTGGGCAAAGTAGGCGACTTCGGCGGAGCCGCCAGTATAGGCCAGTGTCGGCAGCAAATAGTCCTGCACTACGGGACGCAGCAGCACATTGCCACTGAAATCCTGCGGAGCCGAGGCCAAGTGGGTCAGCAATTGTTCCTGAGAAACGGCTTCCTGATCGATCACAAAATCAGCGCCGCGGCGATGGATGGACAACCGCGCGCCCTTATGCAAGCCGAACAGCAGAGAAGACGAAGGGGTGATTTTGACCTGCTGATGATAACCAGCCGTTTCCAATTCGTGGCCGCGGGCAAGCAGGGCTGCTTCAAGTTCTGCGGAGCGTTCGAGAGCTACGCGATAAATCGGCTCGGCGACGCGATGGAGTTCAGGATCCGAAGCATCGAGCAGAATCACACCCCACTCGCCGAACCATTGGGCAAACAGACGCGCGAAAGACGTACCGAAAGTGTCGCCGGGCTGATAGCAGGCGCGCAGGCTGGACAAAACCTCCGAGTCGCCGAGCAAGGCCGTAGCCGCATCCAGCGCTGACTGAATCTCATCACCAAATCTGACGGTTCCGACTGGGGCGTTGGGCAGGCCGTGGGTCGCGGTAGCGATCGTCTGTAAGGCTCCGTCTGGCCCTGGCAACGATACCTGGCTGACTTCTTCGCGGTCATGGTCCTCGGTGGCGAGCCAGAAAACCGGAACGCATTCGACACCTTGCTTAGTGGCTACGTCCGCCAGTTTGACGGCAGTGAGGGCTTTGAAAATCGAAAACAGAGGGCCGCCGAACACTCCGACTTGCTGGCCGGTGACCGCGGCGGCGGCGCCGTCGCGCAGACGACGAATGTTCTCCAGGGTCTTGGCAGACGCGCCCCAAGCCTGGTTTTGACGTTGCAGAATGGCCGCCACCCGCTCCCGGCGAGCGGAATCATAGTCAATAGCTGCAGCTTCGTCTTTCATCCATTGGTTGAAGTATGCGGATCGCGGATAGAACTGCTGAACTCTGGCGTGAGAGGAAAGAAAATCGGAAAAGAGCGCTGTAGTATGCGGGATCTGGCTGAAAGGTAAACACTCCGATTTCACCGGCAGCTCTCCTGACAGCTTTGGACGATAGAAGGCATACAAAGTCAACGCTTCATTGTACAGGCGTGCTTTAGATCAGATGTTGCAAACGGCTGCGGGATGCAGGGAGCGATGATTGATTCAGGAAGCCGGAATCTGGTCGGGCGGTTGGGCGTGTTTTGAATGGATGCGGATGCCAAGGAAGGAAATCGGTAAAGCGCCGAACATGCCGAGGCCGATGCCGGCAAACGGGTTCCAGCCCAGGTCGACGGTGCGCAGGCAGACGGCCAATGCCCAAAAGAGCGCCGTGGCCTGAAAAATGTAAAGCATGACTTGCCGTTTCATAACCTCCCCGATTTTAGTGTTTTGGCAATCGGCTGGCGATAAGAAGCAAGGGGTCCGGCGAAACGGAAGTAACCTCATTGGGGTGCCGTCCAAGCGGATCAGTAGCCCTTTGTTTTGTCTACCAGGGCCAGCAAGGGTTGGTGAGCGAGGTAACGGCGCAGATTTTCAGAGATGAGAGCATAGTGCCGCTCCCAGAGCCTGTCAGTCAGACCAGCGCTGTGCGGCGTAAGCAGCAGATTTTCCAGGTCCCAAAGCGGAGACTCGGGGGGAAGCGGTTCCTGGTCGAAAACGTCGAGGGCGGCACCGCCGATCTTTTTGCCGCGCAAAGCAACCGCAAGAGCTGCTTCGTCGACCAGAGGGCCGCGACCGACATTGATGAGGAACGCATCGGATTTCATGTGGGCAAGACGTTCAGCGTTGATCAGTTGAGTGGTGGCGGGGGTTGTAGGAGCGGCGAGAACCACATAGTCCGAATGCTCGAGCAGGGTGTTGATTTCGCCGGACGCATACACCTGCTCGACGCCGTCTGGCCTTCCCTTCTCTGGATTCTCACGGGTAGCGATAATCCGCATACCGAGCCCCGCAGCGCGTTTGGCCACTTCGCGGCCGATGCTGCCAACTCCAACCAGCCCAAGCGTGGCGCCAGCGATTTCACGCGGGCGAGGGCTGCCGTGCCACATGATCTCCTGACCCCAGACGTGCTTTCCTTGCAGGCGAACGGCCTGGGGGATTTGTTTGGCGAGGGCGAAGATGAGAGCAATGACGTGTTCGGCCACTACCGGCCCGTGGACTTCGCGCGCGTTGGTGAGGACAACATCGCTGTGGACGAGTTCCGGAAACATGAGCTGATGAACGGCGGCCGCGGGTGAGTGAATCCAGCGCAGGCGTTTGGCTAGAGTGAATTGTTCAGGCCGCAGAGACCAGGTGACGATGATTTCCGCGTCGCGCAAGTGAGGTTCGATGCCATCGTAGCTTGCGAAGTGGACGACCTCGACTTGCGGGAAATCGGCCTGTAGCTTCGCCGAAAACCAATCCGGAGCGTTCCACAGTTCGAAGCGGTGATGAAGGATGATCAGGAGCTTCATGCAAGACAATCATAACCACAGAGGGCACAGGGGAGCACGGAGGAAGCGAATTCCTCTGTGGTTCTCTGTGTCCTCTGCGGTTAGGGTTTTATCAGCACGCGCAGATCACGGCCTGTCATTTCTTTCGGTTCATCGAGTCCTAGCATGCCAAGAATTGTTGGTGAAATGTCTCGCAGCGATCCATTCGGCTTAAGCGTGAATTTCTTGCTGTCTTCTGCGATCACGATGAACGGCACCGGATTGGTGGTGTGTGCCGTATGCGGCCCGCCAGTGGCGGGATCGATCATCATTTCAGCGTTGCCGTGGTCGGCGGTGATGAGCATGGCCCCGCCTTTGGCGCGGACGGCTGGCTCAATGCGCCCCAGGCAGGCATCGACGGTTTCGACCGCCTTGATGGTGGGCTCGAGTTTACCCGAGTGCCCGACCATATCGGCGTTGGCGAAGTTCACGATGATGACATCGAACGCGCCGTCGTTGACGGCTTTAATGACGGCATCAGCGATGCCGGCGGCAGACATCTCCGGCTTCAGATCGTACGTCGCGACTTTCGGGGATGGCACGAGAACTCGGTCTTCGCCAGGGAACGGCTGCTCGACGCCACCATTGAAGAAATAAGTCACGTGCGCATATTTCTCGGTTTCCGCTACCCGCAGGTTGCGCATGTTCGCTTGGGCCATGACGTTGGCGAGAATGTTATTCAGCGATTCCGGTGGGATCACTACCGGCAAGCTGAAATTCTTGTCGTACCGCGTCATGCAGACGTAGTGCAGGTTCTTGGGCACGCGGTCGCGTGGAATCGCCGCGTCGAGGTCGTCAGCGCCGGGTAGATCACGGCCGCCTTTTTCGTTCAGGCCGCTTTCGCGGGCGAGGGCGCGGGTGATCTGGCGCACGCGGTCGGCGCGGAAGTTAAAACAGATGCAGGAATCGTCGTCGCGAATGGTGGCCAGCGGTTCGCCGTGGTTGTCGACGCACACGAACGGAACAACGAATTCGTCGGTGACATTATTGTTGTAAGACGCCTTTACGCCCTGAATCGCGTCCGTGTGCTTACCGCCTTCGCCGTTCCCGTTAACCATGGCGTTGTACGCCTTGGCAATGCGCTCCCAGCGGCGGTCACGGTCCATGGCATAGTAGCGGCCGTTGACGCTGGCGATCTCGCCGGTCGAGTACTCGCGCATCTTCTGCTGGAGTTGCTGCAGATAGCCGGCGCCGTTGGTCGGCAGTGTATCGCGGCCGTCCATGAAAGCGTGGACGAAGACGCGGTCCACCCCTTGCTGTTTGGCCATCCTAAGAAGGGCGTAAAGGTGCGTCTGATACGAATGCACGCCCCCATCGGAAACCAGGCCGAACAGGTGCAGGCGCCGGCCGCCGCTGCGGGCGTCTTTCATGGCCGCGATCAGAACGGGGTGGGAAAAGAACTCGCCATTCTGGATCAGCAACTCGATGCGGGTGCTGTCCATGTGCACGATGCGCCCGGCGCCGATGTTGAGATGGCCTACTTCGCTGTTGCCCATTTGGCCGTCAGGCAAGCCGACGTACTTGCCGCTGGTGTGAATGAGCGTATTGGGGTACTCGCGCAGCAGGCGGTCGTAAGTCGGCTTGCGGGCGAGCGCGATGGCGTTGGCCTTGGTTTCGGCGCGGTATCCCCAGCCGTCGAGGATGATGAGGACGAGTGGTTTGGGACGCAAGGTAGCTCCTGGCTTCTGGCTCCTGGCTTCTAGCTAAAACAAATGCGGCCACGGATTTACACGGATCAACACGGATTCTAGCAGCTTAAAAAGCATTTCTGAGCGGAAGCACCCCGAACAAGATTTATTTATACTGGCCACGGAGGAACTCATGCCCATCAGCGAACTCTTACTGCCGGAATTTGATCACGAGATGGCGACCACTCGGACTACACTCGAGCGTGTTCCTTTCGACAAAAAGGACTTTGCTCCTCATCCCAAGTCGATGGCGCTGGGCAACCTGGCGCCGCACGTGGCGGAACTGGCTGGGTTTGGCACCACCGTGTTGACGACTCCGGAGTTGGATTTCGGCAGCGGTCCTGCCCGCACACGTCCTCCGTTTGAGTTGGCGGGCCTGCTGAAGGCTTTTGATGAAAATGTGGCCAAGGCCCGGGCAGCACTGCAAAGCATGAAAGACGACGCCTGGACGCAACCCTGGAAGCTGAGCTTTCAAGGCAAGCCTATCTTCAGCGGATCGCGATTCCTGGCTTATCGCACGATGTTTCTGAACCATCTCGTGCACCACCGCGCCCAGTTGGGAGTGTATCTGCGGCTGAATGAAAAACCGCTGCCGGCAACGTACGGGCCGTCCGCGGATGATCGCATGGGATTCTGATCTCTTCGCCGCAAATTTACGCAGATGAACGCGGATTGAGGGCGCTAGCCTTTATAATTTAGCGCCTTCAACCCTAGAAATCTCGCCGCTCCGCCCAACTCCTCTTCAATCCGCAGCAACTGGTTGTACTTTGCTATACGGTCGGTGCGCGAGGCCGAGCCAGTCTTGATCTGTCCCACTCCCGTCGCCACCGCTAAATCCGCGATGAACGTGTCTTCGGTCTCTCCTGACCGGTGCGAGATCACCGACGTGTATCCATTTCTCCGCGCTAAATCAATCGCATCCAGGGTTTCGCTCACGGTGCCGATCTGGTTGACTTTGATCAGAATGGAATTGGCGACGTGCCGGTCGATTCCCTTCTGCAAGAACTCGATGTTGGTAACGAAAATATCATCGCCCACGAGCTGTATCTTGCCTCCCAGTTCTTTGGTCAGGGCCGCCCAGCCGTCCCAGTCTTCTTCCGACAATCCATCTTCCAGCGAAACAATGGGGTAATCCTTTACCCACTTGGCATAGAAGCGAACCATCTCGTCCGAACTCTTGGCGGACTTGTCGGACTTCTTGAAGACGTACTTGCCGTCCTGGTAGAACTCGCTGGCGGCGGGATCGAGCGCGATGGCGATCTCTTTTCCCGGCTTGTACCCCGCCTGCTGAATCGCTTCCAGTACGACTTCAATCGCTTCGACGTTCGATTTGACTGAGGGCGCAAATCCGCCTTCGTCACCGACCGAAGTGTTGTAGCCGCGCTTCTTGAGTACGCCTTTCAGGGTGTGGAAGACCTCGACGCCCCAGCGCAATGCTTCGGAAAATGACTTGGCACCGACTGGCATCACCATGAACTCCTGGAAATCCACGTTATTGTCAGCGTGGGCGCCCCCGTTGAGGATGTTCATCATGGGGACCGGCAGGAGATTCGCACCGGCTCCGCCGAGATATTGATAGAGCGGCTGCCTGAAGCTGTTGGCCGCTGCCCGAGCCGCAGCCATGGATACGGCCAGAATCGCGTTGGCGCCAAGCCGGCCCTTGTTGTCGGTGCCGTCGAGGTCGATCATTTTCTGATCGAGAGCTCGCTGATCGGCGGCCTCCATTCCAGTCAGAGCCTTGGCGATTTTTGTGTTTACATGTTCAACCGCCTTGAGAACGCCCTTGCCGAGGTAGCGCTGCTTGTCGCCGTCGCGAAGTTCGACGGCTTCATGTTCGCCGGTGGAAGCACCGCTGGGAACGATGGCGCGGCCCTTGGTTCCGTCGGCCAGCGTGACTTCGGCTTCGACGGTGGGATTTCCGCGAGAGTCCAGGACTTCGCGAGCGTGAATGTTGGAAATCGTGCTCATAAAAGTCTCCTCGTTGCTTAGAAGACCGCGATTATAAATCACGACGAGTGAAAGAGCAGTGACGAATGGACACGGGCGGAGACTCCCTTCCTCCCATAATGGCCCGTGGCTTCGCTGGTTCCAGCGACGCTTCCCTGCTTGTTCTGCACATGGCACTCACCTAAAGTCAATGGAGATGCAAAATCGCACGGAAACTTTGGAAATTGGGTCACGAGCGCCGGAATTTTCGCTGCCGTCGGCCAACCGGGAGGGCAGTGTTTTCACCCTCGCGACCATGTTGGGGCGCGGACCGATGATCATGGAATTTCTGCGCGGCACCTGGTGACCGAACTGCGTGAAGCGCATGGCCCAGTTCGAGCCATACCGGGACGAGATAGAGCAGATAGGAGCGCAACTGGTTTATATCGCGGCGGAAAAGGGCGAGGGAATGTTTAAGCCGGCCAAATATCTGGCGGCGCATCCGATTTCGTTTCCTTTTCTGCTGGATGAGGACCGGTCGGTAACCAAAGCCTACGGGCTGTACCACCGGTTTGGGCACGATGCCATCAATATTGCTCATCCTGCGAGCCTGGTAGTGGATCAGGGAGGCATGGTTCGTTACATCTATCGCGGCGACAGTCAGACGGACCGAGCGCCGGTCGAGGGAGTTCTGAACGCAGTCAAGAAAGCGACCGTTTCAGGTTGAGGATTAGCGTCTATCTCAAGGAGGCCCAATGAGGAACTTCGAATTACTGCTGTGTGTGATGGTGTTGTCGCTGGTGGCGATGGCACAAAACAATATTTCATTGCCGACGGGGACGTCGCTGACGGTCAAGCTGGAAAATAACATTGCTACCTCTTCCAGCAAGACGGGCGATTCGTTTTCTGCGCGGGTGACGGAGGCGGTACTGCTCGAGGGCAAAACCGTGGTTCCGGTGGGCGCGACCGTGCAAGGTAAAGTGGCCCAGGTGAGTGAACCGCGGCGAATTTCAGGCCGGCCTACGATTGGGATATTCCCCGAGGCGCTGGTCATGCCAGACGGACAGCGCTTCGTGCTGAGCGCATCACTAGTCCAGACCGATGCGGGCCATGGAACGAGTGTGAGCAACGAAGGCGAGTTCAAGGGCAGAGGACATGACGGTCAAGACCTCACCGAGATTGGCATGGCCACCGGCGGCGGCATGGTGATTGGCGGGCTGGCAGGCGGCGGCAAAGGGGTGGTGATCGGCGGTGCGATCGGGGCAACGGCTACGGTAGTGCACTGGCTGGGCAAGAAGAAGTCCGCGACCCTACTGGCGGGAACGGAGCTGGTGATGGAATTGAGCCGTCCACTGGAGATGGCGCCAGCGGCGGTCGGAGGACAGTAGTAAGTCTTTCCGTGGTCAGAAACTCGAGGCGGACGTCCAGCGTCCGCCTCTTTTTGGGAGCCTTTACGATTAGCCATAAATATGGCACTATAATGCCCGATGAGAACCACTGTAGACATTCCGGATCCGCTCTACCGTCAGCTCAAGAGCCAGGCTGCTCGGGAAGGTTGTTCTGTCAAAGAACTCATTCTCCGCGGCGTCGAGGGGGAGCTGCAGCTTCCGCGCAAGGCTCGGCGCAAGCGTATCGTCCTTCCCCTCATCACCTCGAAAAAACCCGGCACCCTCGACATCGATAATGCCAAGGTCTTCGAAATCATTCCTTTTCCCTGATGTGAATGTCTGGCTGGCGCTGACGTACGATCGCCACGTCCACCACTCCGCAGCCAAGGCATGGCTTGAGGGCGTGGACACCGGGGCGCGGCTCTGTTTCTGCCGCTTCACACAAATCAGTTTTCTTCGGCTGCTGAATACCAGTGCGGTGATGGGCGAAGACGGCGTGCTTAGCCAATCCCGAGCGTGGAATGCATACGACCGCTGGATCGAGGAGGGTGACGCAATTTTATTGGAAGAGCCCGCCGCCATCGAGCCCAGTTTCCGTGTATTTTCACAACAATCACGCCCTGCCCCAAAAGACTGGGCAGATTCTTATCTCGCGGCATTCGCTTCTGTGCTCGGCCTAAAACTTGTGAGTTTCGATCAATCCTTCCGGCAGCGCTTCCGTGAATCGATAATCCTTCGCCCGGTGGATGTGACCGATCCTCTGGGTGGTCTGCGACCTACAAGGCCGCGGACAGCAAATCATGTTCCCGCAGCAGTTGCAGCTCAATCCAGCCTTCGAGCGGCAGGGCGTCCACTGGCAGGCGGTCTTGCCAAAGACTAAAGCGCAGTCGGAGTTTCGTGGTAGCCGGCGAGGTGCAGCCGACGGAGGCTACTGGGACCGCCAGCAGCCAAGCTAGCGGGAGTTTGAACTCAAAGTTACGAGCCAAGGCGACACCGGCGTCGTTGGTCGATTGACCGAGGCTGGCTAGCGGCGGTTCTACCCCGGGCGCGGTGATCTGCCACGCTTGCATGTTACCGCCCGCGATGTTGACATCTAACCGCAGCACGCGGCGAGGGCGCGGTTCGTCGGCTGCCCAAGACTCAAGGTTGACCACCAGATCGAAGTCAATCTCTGGAGGCTTGTCGACGAAGTCTAGACGGCCGTACACGTTGGTTTCGTCGATGCCCGCCTGCACGGAATCCACGAAAAACTGTTTGCCGTGCATGGCGCCGGCGCGTCGATCGGCGGTGTAGACGGCAGCACCCATCCATTCAAAATAGCGCACCATGTCACCTTCAACCCGCGGATGGATGTAGTTGGTCTGGGGCGTGAATGCAGCACGCGCCGCCAGTGTCGCGATGGGCTGAGCAAGATAGTCCGGCGGAGTGGCTCCCAGCGCCTGGTAAACGTTCGAGAGATGCTTGCGATACAGTTCGTCGAACTCGCGGTCGTTGGCGGAGTGATGCTCCGGCCCGTACCACCAGTTCCAGTCGCTGCCTTCGGCAATCAGCAGCTCTTCGTAGGCCAATTTGCGTTGGGGCTCGCTGGCACGAGCGGCAGTCTCTTCATAGAAGCTTCGGGCGTGGTAGAGGTAGTCCCAGGATTTGTTGTCTTCGGGCGCGCCGATCCAGACGTTGAAGTTGGCGTTGATCCAAGACCCTGGGACCAGGGAGTTCAACGGGTGGAAGCGCTGGTGGCGGGCGATGGCTTCGGAAATTGTGACCGCCTCGACACCTGGCTCGCGTTGCAAATTATCGTAGAAGCGACGCAGGAACTCACGGCCGGAGCGGGGGTAATATTCCCAGGCATTTTCGCCATCGAGGATGATTGGGATGATGGCATCTCTTCCCTGTGCAAGAACCGGTTGCGCCGCCTGCTTGATGTTGTTCATGAGGTGTGCTGCGGCGTCCGATGGGGCCATTCCGGAGTACACAAAGCCGACCAGATCAGAGATGGTGTGGTCGCGGAAGACTAAGTGCATCTGGGTTTGCGAGTTCTCGAAGCGATGAATGGTGTAAAGCTTCTCAGCATTCTCGCGCGGGTTGATCCCCAGAGTGCGGCCGAGCACGCCTTCGTCAGTGGCCATCCACTTCGCGCCCAGGCTCTGGGCGATGGTTAGAACTTCCTCGGAAACGCTGCCCTCCGAGGGCCATACGCCGACGGGGCGAATACCGAAGACTTTCTGGTGCAAATCCAAGCCGCGAAGCAGTTGTTCCCGCGCATCCTCGGGATGACGAAAACGGTTTTGCGGAAGCGGCAGGCCGGGCGTGGAGACTGCGCCCATGTTGGTGTCGCAGACCAGCGGCAGAATGGGGTGGTAGAAAGGCGAAGTAGAAAGCTCAATTCTTCCCTGCTGGGCAGCGGTTGCGTGGGCGGGCAGAACCCGGCCCACGAGTTCACGTTCGCGGGCGATCACCAGACGCTGATCGTCGAGCGAATAGCCTCTTTCCTTCTTGATGAGAGACGCGATTTCGGGCTCATCGAGAAAGAACTCATCGAACCAAGCGATCTGCGAGAGTACCTGTAAATCCGTGAAATCCTGCGGCTGAAAATATTTCTCGGCACGATCTGGCGAATCTCCTGCCGCGCGGAAGCGTTCCCAGAGCTCGCGGTAGCGCGGGTAACGCCCGATCATATGAACCGGGTTGGCCTGAAAAAGATATTGCAGGGCGAAGTGGCGCTCTGGCGGTGTGAGATCGCGGGCCGGCTTGGCCGCTACATCGAAGAATGGGTCATGCGCGGTACCATCGACGTAGTCCTGGATTTGGGTCATCAGCGACGGCACCAGGTTGAACGTCTGGTGGACGTTGGGGAACTCGTCGAGCAGCTTGACCATGCCGTAATAGTCTTTGAGGGCGTGCAGACGGACCCAGGGCAGGCGGTACTCGCCGGTGACCAGGTCTTTGTAATACGGCTGATGCTGGTGCCACAAAACGATGACGCGCAGGACGGGCATGTCTGTGGATATTTAACGCCAGTCTAGCACGCGTGGGCCAGCTTCAGGCGAGGGAGCGAATGCTCCCTCGTGCTGACCGATTCCCCATATGAAATGCTGTCCCTGTTCCGGGCTCCTTATTTCTCAGACCAGACGGCCAATTCGTTGCCGCTGGGATCAGTGAAATGGAAGCGTCGTCCACCGGGGAACGGGAACGCATCTTTGGTGATGACGCCGCCGGCTTCGCGGACTTTCTTTTCGGTGGCGGCGAGGTCGCTGGCATAGAGCACCACCAGCGGCCCTCCGCGGACCACTTTGCCTTCTTTAGTGAAGCCGCCGGCGATGCGACCATCTTCAAAGCTGGTGTAGTCCGGCCCGTAATCGGTGAACTTCCATCCGAAGACGCGTTCGTAGAAGGCTTTGGTCTTGGCCACGTCGGTGGCGGGAAACTCGAGGTAGTCGATTCTTCCGTTGTTGGCTTGGTTGTCCACAGTCTTTTGCTCCTGTTGCGCAAAGGCGAGTTGGGTTACGAGTAAGACGGCGACCCACAGTGTTCGCATGGCTTTCCATCCCGCAGCCTAGATTAAACAGTTCCCTGCTGACGTGGACTTCATGGTACGGACGGAAAGCCCGCTGGAATAGGAAAAAACGGTCACCGCAGGGCGCGAAGGTAGGCTGCTGGAGTCTGCCCTGCGAAGTGCTGGAACTCGGCAATGAAGTGGGATTGGTCGAAGTATCCGCAATCGGCGGCGAGGCCAGCATGTTCGCCTGCCTGCGCCCGTACCTGGCCAAGCGCCTTGCGGAAGCGCAGAACGCGGGCCAGCAGCTTGGGCGATACACCGGTCTGCTCCCGACATACCCTCCGGAATTGGCGAAGGCTCAGCCCCGTCTGGAAGGCAATATGGTCGAAAGAAACACAGCCAGGATTGGATTCCATCCAAGCTAAGGCGCGCTGCACCGGCGTCCTGGCTGACGGCCGCAAAGCTCGGCCCAGCAGTTCGGCACAGCGCAGCGGAGAGTCAGCATCCGCCATCTGTCGCAATAGGGCTCGGCCGGGTGCGCCCCAGAGTTCCTCGAGCGACAACAGGCCATCCGTGATCTCGAGGCTGGGAACGCCAAAATGTTCTCTCCACATCCCCGGCCGGAAACGCACGCCTACCAACAACTGTCGTGGCAGTATTTGAAAGTCCGCGAACCGGGTCATGGTGCCCACGACCGTGAGCGAGGCCTTGCCGGAGTGGCGGGTGAAGATGATGTCGGCGCAGCCGTCGGGCAGCACGCGATGGGGAAAGGATTCTTCTGACTCCATGGTCCAGAAGCACTCGACGCTCTCGGCTAGCTGCGGCGGCGGGACGAGTTCCAGATACGGCGCCATGGCAAGTAAAAAGATAGCAGGAGCGGCGAAATCGGGTCTAGAGGGGCAAGCAGAGTAACTACGGTGCCGCCGAAATTCAGCCAGCGGAGCCCGTCTCCGGTAAACTAGAAATGGCAATATGGCCAAGACGATCGAAAGCTCGCCAGCCGATGTGCGCGGCGATGTTAGCTTACTGAGCCCGCAGGACCTTCACCTTTTCAACGAAGGCCGGCACTATCGCGCTTACAACAAAATAGGCGCGCACCTGACTGACGCCGGGAACGAGCCCGGCGTTTGCTTCAGCGTGTGGGCGCCAAATGCGCGTGAAGTGTCGGTGATGGGCAGCTTCAACCGCTGGGATGCGCAAGCCCACCGGCTGCAAGTGCGTGGGAACTCGGGTGTGTGGGAGGGATTTGTCCCCGGAGTGACGAAAGGGGCGCTGTATAAGTTTCACATTGTTTCGCAGCACAACGGATATGTGGGTGACAAAGCCGATCCGTTTGGGTTGCTGCATGAGAAGCCGCCGCGCACAGCGTCGGTGGTATGGGACCTGGAGTATGACTGGGCCGACGATCGGTGGATGGCGCAGCGCAAGGAAAAGAATTCGCTGCACGCGCCGATGGCGATCTATGAAGTCCATTTAGGCTCGTGGATGCGAGTTCCGGAGGAGCATAACCGGCACCTCACGTATCGCGAGTTAGCACCGCGCCTGGCGGATTACGCCACCCGCATGGGTTTCACCCATGTCGAGCTGTTGCCGGTGATGGAGCATCCGTTCTACGGCTCCTGGGGATATCAGACGACCGGTTATTTCGCTCCCACCGCGCGTTACGGCGAGCCGCAGGATTTCATGTACCTGGTGGATCACCTGCATCAGCATGGTATCGGGGTGATTCTCGATTGGGTGCCTTCGCATTTCCCTTCTGACGGGCATGGGCTGGCGTATTTCGACGGTACGCACTTGTTTGAACATTCCGATTCTCGCCAGGGTTTTCATCCCGACTGGAAGACGTTGATCTTCAACTACGGGCGCAATGAAGTGCGGAGCTTCCTGCTCTCCAGCGCGATGTTCTGGCTGGAGAAGTATCACGCCGACGGGCTAAGAGTGGATGCAGTGGCTTCGATGCTCTATCTCGATTATTCGCGCAAGGAAGGCGAGTGGCTGCCCAACCAATATGGCGGACGGGAGAATCTGGATGCCATCGAGTTCTTGCGGCAATTTAATCAGGAGGCCTACGGAGAGCATCCCGGGATTCAGACCATTGCCGAAGAATCGACGGCGTGGCCCATGGTCTCACGGCCTATTTATGTCGGCGGACTCGGCTTCGGTTTGAAGTGGGACATGGGTTGGATGCATGACACGCTGAAATACTTTGCCAACGATCCCATTCATCGCAGGTTTCATCACAACCAGCTGACGTTCCGCATGCTGTACGGTTTCACCGAGAACTTTGTGTTGCCGCTTTCTCACGACGAGGTCGTACACGGAAAAGGTTCACTGATCGGGAAGATGCCGGGTGACGAGTGGCAGAGGTTTGCCAATCTGCGCCTACTCTTCGGTTACATGTACGCGCAGCCGGGCAAGAAGTTGCTTTTCATGGGAGACGAATTCGGCCAGGTGTGCGAGTGGGCGCACGACAGCAGCCTGGAATGGCACGTTCTGCAATATCCCGTACATCGCGGGTTGCAGAACTGGGTGGAGCAATTGAACCGGCTTTACCGGAAGTATCCCGAGTTGCACGAAATGGATAATGAGCCCGGCGGCTTCGAGTGGATCGACTGCAGTGATAGTCTGTCGAGCACGATTTCCCTGCTGCGCAAAGGGAAATCGACGGGAAGCATAGTCGTGGTGTGCAACTTTACTCCGGTTCCGCGGGTGGGCTACCGCTTGGGAGTTCCTAGCGGCGGCTTCTGGCGCGAGCTGCTGAACAGCGATGCCACCGAATACGGGGGCAGCGGCATGGGTAATATGGGCGGAGTTCAGGCGGAGGAACAACCCGCGCACGGACGGTCGCATTCGCTGAATTTGACCTTACCGCCGCTGTCCGCGCTGTATCTGAAAGCCGAATAGTCGGCATCAGTGCCGAAATGTTGGCACTGTCGAGAACGGTCGACCGAAGCGGGAGACGTAAACAGGTCCATTTCTCGGCGGCAGCCTCAGCCGCCATCACTGGATTAGGACAGCATTGCCGAGGAGATCCCTATAGAAGCCACCGAATCTCCTCGGAACGGTCCACACATCACCACTCGACATCAGGGGAGGGTTGTCCTTTCCTCTTGCTCGCCCGAGGGGTAAGGCGAGGACTCTTCCAAGTCGGCATGCAGCTTGAATGCCATTTTCGGCGTGCGTGCTAGACTCAGGGAACCGGCACCTCATGCGGATCCTGACCCGCTATATTCTGCGCGAAGTGACGACTCACGCCTTGATCGGCGTGGGGGTCTTCACCTTTCTCTTCTTCATTCGCGATTTGGGGCAAATCCTCGAACTGGTGGTGCGCAACAGCGCTCCGCTGCCGAGTGTGGCGCAGGTATTCTTTCTGATTGTTCCGGCGACACTCACCATCAGTATCCCCGCGGGAGTTCTGGTTGGGATCCTGATCGGGTTGAGCCGTCTGGCCGCCGACAGCGAGATCACCGCCATGCGGGCCAGCGGCATTGGGGTGTGGAGCTTCTTGCGAGTCATCTCCATTTTTGCAGTGGCCGCTTGGCTTCTGGCGCTGGCCAATGGCGTGTACGTAGCACCGCGTTCGCAGGCGGCCATGGCGCGATTACAAAACCAACTGAAGTCGTCGCAAATCTCATTTGAAGTTCAGCCGCGAGTCTTCTACGAAGGCTTTCCGCAACTCGTGCTCTATGTGCAGAACGTGCAGGCGACTGAGGGAGCGGCCGTCTGGAAGGGCGTGTTTATCGCCGACACCAGCACGCCGCAGTCACCCCGCATCACGCTGGCCGAAGAAGGGATTATGGTCAGCGAAGGCGCGAACACGCTGCATCTTCGACTGACCAACGGCTCGACCCACGAGATTGACCCGAAAACTCCGGGCAACTACCAGATCTCAACTTTTGAGCATACCGACCTCCCGATTCCCATGCCCCAGGCGGAGAGTGGCAAAGAGCAGGAACCGGCGCCGGTCTCACAACTGAAAACTACGGAGCTGTGGCAGCAGGCCCATGACCGGACGAATCCCATGTCGCGATGGGACTGGATCGAACTGCACCGCCGTTTCGCTCTGCCCACCTCCTGCCTGGTGTTGGCACTGGTAGGAATTCCGCTGGGTCTGTCATCCAAGAAGGGTGGGAAATCGACCGGCTTTGTGCTGGCCATCTTGCTGGTGTTTGCCTACTATTTCGCGTCCTTGGTGGGAGTATCGCTGGCGCGCCAAGGCAGGGTTTCTCCGGGTTTCGGGGTGTGGCTGGCCGACATCGTGTTCTTTTTGGGCGGAGCATTCCTGCTGTGGCGCGCTGAACGCAGGCCGCTGGATGTATCGGCGTGGCGTGACCGGCTGAATCCCTTCAAAGGCCGAGGGAAGGCGAATGGCACGGAGGCGCTACGAGCCAATCGCGGGGAAGATGTTTTCCATCGGGCCGCGACGCGGCGCCGCGTTTTCAGTGCCCGCTTCCCGATGATTCTGGATGACTACATCCTGCGTGATTTTGCGGTGAATCTGGCGATGGTGCTGGCGACCTTTCTGATGCTGCTGCTGGTCTTCACCTTGTTCGAGCTGCTGGGCGACATCTTGCGCAATCAGGTCTCGCTTTTGGTGGTGGGAGAGTACCTGCTGAGTGTTTCGCCCTATTTTCTGTACAACATCACGCCCTTGAGCATCTTGCTGGCAGTGCTCATCACCCTGGGGTTGATGCAGCGCAGCAATGAAGTCACCGCGATCAAAGCTACCGGAATTAGTATTTACCGGATCGTGACTCCATTGCTGGTGGCCTGCGCGGTGCTGGCTTGCGCGCTGTTTTTCTTCGACCAATTCTATTTGCCGCATGCCAACAAGCGGCAGGACGCGCTGCGGAACCAGATCAAAGGCAAGCCCACGCAAACCTATCTGAATCCCGACCGGAAATGGATCTTCGGGCAGCACTCCAACATTTATTACTACCAATTGTTCGATTCGGAACGCGATGAGTTTGGGCGGCTGGCGGTGTTTCAGTTCGATCCTGCCACCTTTCGCTTGACGCAGCGAATTTACGCCGAGCGGGCACACTGGGAAGACACGCTGCAACGCTGGGTGTGCACCCAGGGGTGGGAGCGCGACCTGCGCGGATCCGCCATCGAAAACTTTCGGACCTTCGAGGTGGCGACTTTCCCCGGGGTGAGCGAGCCACCAACGTACTTCAAAAAGGAAGTCAAGCAATCCTCGGAGATGAACACCAAGGAGTTGCGGCGTTATATCCATGACTTGCAGCAGAGTGGATTTGAAGTGGTGCGGCTGCGGGTGCAATTGGAAAAAAAGTTTGCCTTCCCCATGATTGCGTTAGTGATGGCGGTGCTGGCGATTCCCTTCTCACTCTCGGCCGGGCGGCGCGGGACGATTGCAGGCGTGGCAGTAGCGGTGGGAATTGCCGTGGTCTATTGGACGGTCTCGGGATTGTTCGAGGCCATGGGGAACATCAGTCAGTTGCCGCCGTTTCTGGCGGCTTGGTCGCCGGATTTGATCTTCGCCCTGCTGGGCGGGTACATGATTTTGAAGGTACCGACGTAGGTGAATCGTGGTTTCCGTGAGCCGTTTCGTTTTTGGGGAGCCACCCCGAATGCCGGGTTGAATCATCCTCTCAAGGAATCGGCTTCGCAGTGCTTAATTCACTCCAGCTACAGCGGTAGGGTTGACCGCGGTCTGGGCGGCCAGGCCCAACGTGGTGAGGACTCCGGTGGTGGTATTGAGGGTGAACACGGAAAGTGTGGACGACTCGTTGTTGACCACATAGACGAAGTCGGTGGGGTTGGTGAGGGTGTTGCCGATGTTAACCCCGGTGGTCCCGGAAACGATTACGAACGAAGCTGGAGCCTGGCCCGTGGAAACGGTGGGAGTGGTCGAAAGCGGGGTTAACACTCCAGTACCGGTGCCGAAGGCGAAACATGAGACCTGATTGGACATCTTGTCGAGTACGTAGAGAAAATCAAACGCCGGATCAACGGCAATGGCAACCGGACTGCCGCCATCGGAAAAGGGCGAACCTGCGACCGGCGTCAAATTGCCATTCGGGTTGTTGACGTCGGCACAGCTAATGACGACCTTGTCACAAATGTTGAAAGCCGAGATGTTGTTGGTTCCTGTATTTGCGACATAGAGGAATGCCCCACTCGGCGGGAGAGCCAGACCGGAAGGCGCCAGTCCGACGGCGAAAGGCGAGGTACCCAACACGGTCAGGCCAGCGGCGGAAATGGTATAGGCGGAAACCGTGTTGGTGAAAGTGTTGGCGACATACAAGAAATTCCCGGTGGCGCTGACCGCCACCGCCGAAGGCCCAGTGGGGAATGTGGTCCCCGCGGGTATGGTGGTGAAAGGTGAGCCTGCAACCTCGGTGAGGCTGGCGTTGCTGATTGAGAACATCGAAATGTTGCTCGATCCTTGATTGGCCACGAACAAAAATCTCCCTAACGGATCGATCGCCATTCCCATCGGCATAGTCCCGGTTTTTACTGTGCCGGTACCCGCAGTCAGGGAACCATCCGAGTTAATGGTGTAGCTGGAGACGGTTTCGGAGACGGTGTTATCCACGAAAATAGCGTTTCGGGCTGGCGAAAGCACCATGGCGAAGGGAGAAGTTCCAGTGCTCTGCGCCGATCCCAGTTGGGTGAGCGCCCCGTTGCCGAGCCCCACGGTATAGGCGGTCAGCGAACTGTCACCCTGGGCCGCGATGTAGAGTGTGCCCGTGCCCAAAGGGGTGACGACGCCGCTGTTGCTGCTGCAGGCGAGCAATCCGCACAGCGAAATGGAAAGCAGACAGGCAAAGAAGCGGAACCTCATCCGTATTGTTTCTCCCGTTCTGGCGTGGTGGGGCCTTCGCTTGGTGGCTGCATGACGCTGAAGAGTCCCTCAAAGGTGTATCAGGAATGCGGGGTGAAGAGCAAACCCCAACCAAAACAGTAGGAACCGCGGAAGAGGGGAAAAGTTGCTTTGGAAAGCTTGCTATCCGCGTTCAACGGTGGAGAAAACGTCGGAGACACGGGTGCTGTTCTCGGGGCTGGCTTGGGGAGCCAAGGGGAGACGAATCTCAACCATGAGACCGCCTTGCGGGCGATTGACGGCGCGGATGGCGCCGCCATGGAGTGCAACCGCGCGTTCCGTGATGGCGAGGCCCAGTCCGACGCCGCCGGTCTGGCGGCCGCGGGCATCGTCGATGCGGTAGAAGGGGCGAAAGAGCTTATCCAGTGCTTCTTCGGGCACACCGGGTCCAGAGTCGGTGACCCGCACGACCGCTTCCGGCCCTTTTGCTCCCAGCCCCTGCTCCAGCCGGACCTGCACGTTGGTTCCGGGCTCGGTATAGCGCACGGCATTGCGCACCACATTCTCGATCGCGCTCTGCAGCAGCCGAGCATTGCCCGTAACCACGCAGTCGTCCACCACGTCGACTTCTACCTCACAACGCCGGTCCTGGGCTTCGAAGGCAGCGTCTTTGGCAATCTCGCTGATGAGATGCTCCAGATGGAGGGGTGATTTCTGAATGAATTCATCGCCACCATCCAGCCGGGCAATGGTCAGCAATTTCTGAATGAGCTCGTTGAGCCGGTTGGCCTCGCGATCAATCCGATCGAGCGCGCTCCCGGCGTCGGGGCCGCTCTTGCGGCGGGCCAATTCCAGAGCAACGCTCAGGCGGGCTAAGGGCGAACGAAGTTCGTGGGAAATGTCAGTCAGCAGGCGTCTTTGAGCATTGACCAACCTTTCCAACCGTTCCGCCATGCGGTCGAAATCGCGCATGAGTTCGCCCATCTCGTCATGGCGGCGGGATTGCAGATTGCCGGTGCGGGCGGCCAAGTTGCCTTCTGACAATTTCTGGGTAGCCGCGCGCAGGCGCACGATGGGCGAAGTCAAATAGCGGGCGAGCAGGTAACAGACCAAGCCGGACGACAGAATTCCCACGAAAATCGCCAGACCATGCGGGCCAAACATTCCACCGGGAGGTGGAGGAAGCTCGATCACCAAGGTGTAGCGATGTCCATCCGCGGTCGTCATATCGGAACGCAGAAACTGCGGTGAGGTTCGCAGACGCCCCCAAAAACTCTCTGCGGGACGCATTTCACCCAGTTGAGCCCGGCGTACCCACGGCGGCGGCGTGCGCCCTTGCAGGTCCTTCCCCTGCTCGTCGCTAACAAAGAGTCGCACGTGATAGGTTTCGTGGACGTTGTGCAGATACTTCCACACTGCCGTCTGGCCTCCACTCTGATACGCCTGCACCGTATCGTTGAGAAAGGTCGCTTCCTGGGATTGCAGATTCGCGATTTCACCCGAGGGCCGTAAAGCCGACGCAATCACGATGGCCAGCACGACAAACAGCGCCTGGGCCAGCCAGTAGGAAAGAAAAATGCGCAGGAACAGGCTCTTCATTGGTCCTCGCTCCTGGCATGTTCCCGGGGATGGGCGAAGATATATCCCACACCGCGCACGGTTTTGATGTGGTCGGGACCGCTCTCGGAATCGCCGAGTTTCTTGCGCACTTTGCTGACATGCATATCAATGCTGCGGTCGAAGGGAGAAAACTTGCGGCTGAGAACAGTATCCACCAGATGTTCGCGGGTCACCACACGTCCAGCGTCCCGCAGCAGGGCGTACAGCAAATTGAACTCCACCGAGGTCAGATCGACGGGGTTGCCGTCACGCAGCACGGTTCGGGTTGCGGGATCAAGTTCAATGTCCCCCACCCGGATGACCTCGGGGATGGGCTCAGCCTCGGCTTTGCCGCGGCCCTGGGTACGGCGCAGAATGGCCCGGATGCGGGCGACGAGTTCGCGCGGATTAAACGGTTTCGGAAGATAATCGTCCGCGCCGATTTCCAGGCCCACGATGCGGTCCACGTCCTCGCCACGCGCGGTCAGCAGCAGAACTGGAGTCTTGGAAGCCACCCGCAGGCGGCGCAGCAAATCGAAACCGTTGAGGCCGGGCAGCATCACATCCAGCACGATGAGCAAGTAGTCGCCGTTCAGGGCGCGTTCCAGTCCGCGGGTTCCGTCGTGAACCGCCTCGATCTGAAAACCTTCCGGTTCGAGGTATTCTCCGACCAAACCGCACAGCTCTGCGTCGTCGTCGATGACCAGGATGCGATCCATTTTCCTCATATCAGTTCTATAACACCCCCCCAGCCGTGGGGGTAAAGAATTGTCAAATACGCGGGCGGCCCTATTTACAAAACTTTACGCCGGTTGACTGACTCTTTACTACCTTGTCTGCCAGAAAAGTGTTCTTATCAGAGAACACAAGATTCAGCGCTCCACGTCGGGCGAAAGAGGAGAGTCTATGAAAAGCAGCAAACTGAAACTATGGGCGGCAGGGCTGGCGCTCACTTTGGTAGGGACAGTCGCAGTGTCCCAGACAGTGCAGAGGGTGGACTTTCATCATCGGGGAGGAATGGGACACGAGCTGCCCTTCTTTGCCCTTCACGATTTGAGCGACGCACAGCGCACTCAGATCAAACAGATCTTCCGGAGTTCGAAAGCGACAATCAAACCCCTGTGGCAGCAGGAACACCAGAGCCATGAGGCGATGATGCAGCTCATCACCAGCGGCAGCTTCGACGAAGCCAAAGCGCAAACCATCGCGACTCAGGCGGCACAGACCCATGCGCAACTGGAAGTGGAGCACGCAAAAGTCGTGTCACAGGCGTACCAGGTGCTGACCGCAGAGCAGAAAACCGAACTCGCGGCAATCATGGCCAAGCACCAGCAGCGAATGCAAGAACGCATGAGCCAGCATCAAGGGACGGCGGAACAAGCTCCCAACCAATAACACGAAACGAGGGGATGGGGGGAGGACCGGGAGATTGTCCTCTCCCTAAAGCTTCCAGGAAGGCGGTGGAGTCTTGGCCACAATGACAGTGGTGCCACGAGAAATCGTGGACGTGATCGCGGACGAAATGGCGTGCGGAGTGGACCGGGCAGTAGAGTGCTGGATGTCGCAGGTCGAACAGGCACTCAACGACACCCGCCTGACTTCGCTGGGGCGGTTGTACGCTGTTAAGGAAGTCGTGGAGCAGTATAAGAGTTTGACGGGCAAGGCGGAATTGGAAGCTCGCAGGGCGTAAGGCAGGTGTGGTCTCTCATGAGTTTTGAAATTGTGTATTCCTATCTGATCAACTCGGCCGTCTTCTTTCTAGGCAGTTGGGTACTGTTCCTGCTGGCAGCGTCTGCGCGAGCATTCGGCAGCGACGTCCGACCCGGGAAGAGCTAGGCCGGCAGCGAAAACTGAAGCTTGTGCTGGTAGAATCTCATCTACTGGAAGCACATGCTGCCCAAGAGCCTTCGTCCCTTATTTCCCTATCTAAAGAAGTACCGCGGCAGCTTTGTGGTGGGGACGCTGTGCGTTTTCCTGAACAACGGAATCTGGATCCTTTTCCCAGAGGTGGTGCGGCGGGCCCTTGGCGATCTGACGCAGTCAATGGAGCAGCATCGGCCCCTTCATTACCGGCTGCTTACCTACGCCGTACTGCTGCTGGCGGTGGCCTGCGGCAGGGGCATTTTTCAATTTTTGACCCGCTGGATTCTCATCGGCATTTCCCGCGAAATTGAATTCGACCTGCGCAACGATCTCTTCCGACACTTGGAGAGTCTTTCCTATTCTTATTACCAGCGCACCCGTACGGGTGACATAATGGCACGCGCCACCAATGACCTGAATGCAGTTCGAATGCTGTTGGGGCCGGCGATCATGTATTCCGCGAATACCCTCGTATTCACCGCCGGCGCTTTGGCCTTCATGCTTCACATCAGCCCCCGGCTGACGGTTTACGCCTTTCTTCCGTTGCCCATCGTGAGCATTACCATCCAGTATTTCGGGAAGCGAATACACGAGCGGTTCGAGAGAATCCAGGCGATGTTTTCCGAGATTTCGGCGCGGGCGCAGGAGAATTTTTCCGGCGCCCGGGTGATCCGTGCCTATGTACAGGAGGAGCCTGAGATCGCGGCGTTTGAAGCCTCCAACCGGGAATACATAGCTCGCAGTTTGAAGCTGGTTCGTTTGATGGGTATGTTATGGCCAACGCTCGAAACCATGTTAGGTTTCGCCATTGTGCTGGTGTTGTGGGTGGGTGGAAGAGAGGTCTTGCACGGTCGCATCAAGGTCGAGGACTTTGTCGCGTTCAACCTTTACATGGTGCAACTGACTTGGCCGGTGATCGCTTTGGGTTGGGTGATCAACATTTTTCAGCGTGGAACTGCGTCGATGGCAAGGATTAACGAAATTCTGGTGGAGAAGCCGGAGATCGCGGATGGCGCGGAGGTGAAAGTTACGGGCAAGGATGTCCACGCTAGGGAGTTCGCGGGAGAGATTGAGTTTCGCAGCCTGAACTTTGCCTATGGCGGGAAGCCGGTGCTGCACGAAGTGAATTTGCGCATCCCTGCGGGGACCAGTTTGGCAATCGTGGGGCCCACGGGATCGGGAAAGACCACTCTGGTGAATCTAATTCCGCGGATTTATGACGCCGCCCCGGGAAGTGTACTCATCGACGGCAGGCCTATCCGGGAGTACAGCCTGGAGTTTCTGCGGGCAAACATCGGTTTTATTCCGCAAGAGACCTTTCTGTTCAGCGAGAGTGTGCGGGAAAACATTGCTTTCGGAAAGGCGGACGCGACCGACGCTGAGGTGCGAGCCGCGGCGGAAGCGGCGAGCATCGCTGAAGATATTGAGGGATTTCCTGAGAAATATCGGACGCTGGTGGGAGAACGCGGCATTACACTCTCTGGCGGACAGAAGCAGCGGACCTCCATCGCTCGCGCCATCATTCGCAACCCTCGCATACTGATTTTGGACGATGCGCTCTCCAGCGTGGACACGCATACCGAGGACAAGATTTTGAACCACCTGCGCGAAGTTATGCAGTGCCGGACCACGATTTTCATTTCGCATCGGGTATCGACCGTACGCAACGCGGACATGATTGCGGTGCTGCACAGTGGCCGCGTGGTGGAGCTGGGCACGCATGCGGAACTGCTCCATAGAAACGGCTATTACACGGAGTTGTATAACAAGCAACTGCTGGAAGAAGAGCTGGCGGAAGTGTAACGGCCCGGTTCACCGAGAGGGCGCGGAGATCTTTGGGAGGCCTCTTGCCGGAGCGTGGTTTCCATGAAGAGGACGGTCATCCCCGAGCTGCTGGATTCCGACGCAGGTACTCCGTCCGAGATCAGCACTTCTCTTTCCGACCTGAACCGCATCAATCGCTGGTTTGGTGGAGTTGCGACCACACGATCCCTAGTTGAGCAGGTGGCGCGAAAGCTGGGGACGAAGTCGCTTTCGCTATTGGAGGTGGCCGCAGGGACCGGTGCGGTGCCGGCAGCGGTCGCAGCGGCTTTGGCGCAGAACGGCGCCCAAATTGACGTTACCTTGCTAGACCGGGCCTCCACTCATCTGAATAACGGGCATGTGAGGGCGGTCTCCGGCGACGCTCTGGCGCTTCCCTTCTCCGATGGCAGCTTTGATCTCGTGAGCTCTACTCTCTTCGTGCACCACCTAGCGCCTGAGGTGGTTGTGCGATTTGTCAACGAAGGTCTCCGGGTGTGCCGCGCGGCGGTGCTCGTCAACGACCTGATTCGACATCCCGCACATTTGGGTCTGGTGTATGCCGGCATGCCGTTGTATCGCAGCCGGCTTACTCGACATGACGCCCCGGCGTCGGTACGGCAGGCATACACGGTGAACGAGATGGAGGAGATGGTGCGGAGGTCGAAAGCGGCACGGGTGGAAATTACGCGGCACTATTTGTTTCGTATGGGCGTGATCGCTTGGAAGAACGCTGCGACGCAGTGAGAGCTATGGTCGATTTGGTTGTCCTCGGCGGCGGACCGGCAGGATCTTCGGCGGCGATTACTGCTGCGCGAAATGGAGCGCGGGCTCTGCTGCTCGAACGCGGACGAATTCCCCGCCAGAAAGTGTGCGGGGAATTCGTCTCTGCGGAATCACTCGGGCTGTTGGGTAACCTGCTCGACGGGAAACATCGGGCTCTGCTTACTGATGCCATTCGGATTCAGCAGACGCGAGTGTTTTTGGATGATCGAGCGCTGCAAGCACGGGTTCATCCTGCCGCTGCCAGCATCGCGCGGCTTGATCTAGACGACGCGCTGTGGAATTCCGCCGAGGCTGCGGGTGCAGAAACCCGCCAGCAAGTCACGGTTCAGGGAGTTCGGGGTTCAGGGCCGTTTGTGGTGAGCACCTCCGCTGGAGATTTCGAAACGCGGGCAGTGGTGGATGCTTCCGGAAGGTGGTCGAACCTGAATCCTGCGCCGCTGAGCGCAGGTCAGCCCCGCTGGATCGGTATCAAAGAGCACTTTGAAGAAGCCTCGCCACCAGCTTCGGTGGATCTGTACTTTTTTGACGGCGGATATTGCGGAGTGCAGCCGGTCGATCTCAGGAGGGACGCGAGGCATGGTCGAGTCAATGCTTGTGCCATGGTACGTGCGGATGTCGCGAGCACGCTCGAAGAAGTGTTCCAGCAGCATCCCGCGCTGCTTGCGAGGAGCCGGCAGTGGAGCCAGTTAGGCGATCCAGTCGGCACTTCGCCGCTACTGTTTCGCGAGCCACAACCAGAGCGCGACGGTATTCTGAGGGTGGGCGATGCTGCTGGTTTTGTGGATCCATTCGTGGGAGACGGAATCTCGCTGGCCCTGCGCAGCGGCGCTCTGGCGGCTAAATGCCTGGTTCCGTTTTTTCGGGGAGAAACAGAGCTGGCGGACGCGTCGCGAGAGTATTGCGATGAATACGCCTTGCGCTTTGGGACTGTATTCCAGAACTCGTCGAAAATCCGGCGACTGTTGCGTCTGCCGGCGGCGGTGCGGGGTCCGATGGTGGCGCTACTAACCAAGGTGCCGGCGGTCACGGAGTATCTGGTGAGGAGGACGCGGTAGGCTGCTCGCGAAGGCCCGGTGATTCGGCAAGGTTTCGATGCAGCTTTGGCGGCCCGCCGGAAGGCGCGCTCTTTCAAACACCACCGCTCACCTGCCGGTTTTCTCTTACCGCACCACAAGGACTTCGCGAACGTTGTCGCGGGTGAGGAAAAACTTGATGGACGTGAAATCACGAAACAGGTTTTCGATGTGGCGGTTATTGAAGACGCGTTGCAGGCGGAAAGCACCGCGCGAATTCGGTCCGCTGGGGCCCTTTCGCACGTCACCTCGGGCCTCGATGTGCTGCATTTCCAGCGTGTCATTGCCCATGATGTGATAACGGTAGCAGGGTGCATCCGGTCCCGCTTCCTGGGTGTGAAAAAACGCCAGCAGCATGCCGCCCGGGCGGATCATTGACCACAACCGCGCCACCAGGGGTTTTACCAGGTCTTCATCCAGATAGTCAGCCAGGTTCCAGCACAGAACAACATCGAAGTGGGCATTGCAGAAGACCAGATTCTCCGCCAGGAAGCGTTTGTGATCAAGGGTGGTACGGCCTTGCTCGTCACGGATCACCAATGTCGGATCGGTTGAGGCGTCTAGCAGGTCTTCGCTGTAAATTTTGTGGCCGCGTTCCGTCAAATAGCGGATATTGGCGGCCGAGGTAGAGCCAATATCGAGGATGCAGAGCGGCTCCTCGGACTGCAGCAGGCGCGAGAGCTCGGCTAGACCGCTGGAGCGGCGAGTAAGGCGCTGAGTGGCACGGGGCGGCCTCACAGTCTGGCTATGATCCTGGACGGACTCGGTGGATGGACCTCGAAAAAGCTTCATGAAGCTATGGGTAACGGATGCCATTGCGACTTCTTTCGGCGTCCGGTTCAGAGTGCCTCTCAAGACCAACTATATCGCGAGGCACAAAGCTAAACCGGGCAAAAACTCTCAAACCTTGGTTACCGACGTGTGCTGCGACATGGAATTGCTGCCAGCGCCCACCGTCGCCGATGCGCTGGAGGCGGAGGCGACCGGTGCCTGGGCCGTGCCTTTGACTTCCGGTTCCGATTTCGCCGCCTGGGCCGAGACCGGCTTGGCGGCCTCCTGCTGGATATCTACCTTGCCTTTGAAGTAGGCACCTTCTTCGATGGCAATCCGTTGCGTGAAAACGTCGCCCACTACAATCGCGGACTTGCGCAGCTCGGCTCTTTGGCTGGCGCGGATGTCGCCGTCCAGTTTGCCCTGCACCACCACACCCTTGGCGTGGATATTGGCCTTCACCTGGCCATTCGGACCGATCACCAGATTGTTGTTGCGCAGCTCGATGGTACCTTCGACCACGCCGTCGACGAATAGATCTTCGCTACCGGAGAGTTCTCCCTTAATAATGACGGATTTACCGATATGAGCAAACTCGTTGGTTTTTGGCGCGTCCATAAGCCCAGCCTCCTTAAGCTACACCGCTACGTGATGCCAGCGAGACTACCGGATTCTAAACCATTTGGCGAATTTGCGGGCACACGAAGGGACGCAAGCCTTCCCAAGGGGCTTAGAATAGGCGGAACTGGACGCCGCCCCGACCGGGCACACGGATACAACGGCGGGGATGGAAGTTTCGTCTAAATTGTGGGAGAGATTATGAGATCGCTTGGCCTAAGACCGGAACTGCTGGTAGGCCTTCTGCTGGTGATCCTGCAGGGAGCACCCGCGCCGGCGCAAAGCCTCTCAGCCGCTCCGATCGAACTGGTGCGGGAAACGGTTCGGAACGAAATCAACTCCAGCGACGCCAAGTTCATGTTCCGGGAACGCGAGGAAACCGGGCGCGGTTCCGAAACCAAGCTGATCGTGGAGACCAGGGAGATGGCGGCGGGCATGCTGGTGGCAATCAACGACAAGCCGCTCACCGTGGAAGAGCGTCAGAAAGAACAGGCCCGCTTGGATGAGCTAGTGAATCACCCACAGGAACTGAGGAAAAAACTGAAGGCGGACAAAGAAGACACGGAACACACCAATCGAATCATGAAGGCGTTGCCGGAGGCGTTTCTCTACTCGCTCGACGGTGTGCAGAGCGGCACAAAAGAAATGGGCAATCCGGGCGATGACCTGGTGCGCCTGAAGTTTCACCCCAACCCAGACTACGACCCGCCTTCTCACACCGAGCAGGTGCTCACGGGAATGGCCGGGTACATGCTGATCGACAAGCTCCAGCACCGAATTGCCCTGATCGATGGCACGCTGGAAAAAGACGTGGGCTTCGGTTGGGGCATTCTCGGCCGCCTCGATAAGGGCGGGCGCTTCGTGGTGCAGCAAGGCACGATGGGAACAGGGGTGTGGCAGGTTACTCGCATGAACCTGGATTTGACCGGCAGGATTTTGCTTTTCAAAAAGCTGGTGATCAAGTCTACCCAGACATTCAGCGACTTCCATGAGGCGCCGCCAAATCTCACCTTTGCCCAGGGTGTAGAGCTACTGAAGAAACAGGCGCAGGAATTGGCGGAGAATCGGCCGCAGGCCGCCGCAGATCAAAACCAGAGATAGACGGGTCAGTGGTCTGGAGCATCTGAGAAGGCGCGCCTTTCAACCGCCGAGGTGGACGACGCAAAGAACGCTGGCTCGAAGTGACAAGTTGAAGGGCGATCACTTGGCCGTGATGGTTTCTTGGCGGACGGTTAACTTCTCAATTAAGCCTTCACGCACGCTGTACCCGGTGCCGGGAACGTCTCGAATGGCAATCATGCCTTGCCCGCTGACTTCGACTTCCGGCTCGATGATGTCTTCCTTCCAATAACGTCTGCTGGCGGAAACATCTCCGGGCAGGCGGAAGTTCTCCAAGGTCGAGAGCGCGACGTTGTGGGCGCGTCCCACCCCGGATTCGAGCATTCCCCCGCACCACACGGGAATCTGGTGCGCGGCGCAGACGTCGTGGACCTTGCGTGCCTCGCTGAAGCCTCCCACCCGTCCGACCTTAATGTTGACGATGCGGCAGGCACCAATCTCCATGGCCTGCGCGGCATCGCGCGCGTGATGGATCGACTCGTCCAGGCAGATCGCGGTGCGCAGCTGTGCTTGCAGGCGCGAATGGTTATAGATGTCGTCGTCCCAGAGCGGTTGCTCGATCATCAGCAGATTGAACGGGTCAAACTTGCGCAGGTGCTCGACCTGGTCGAGCGTGTAGGCCGAGTTGGCGTCACAACTCAGAGTGATGTCAGGCCAGCGCGAGCGAATGCGTTCCAGAACGTTGAGGTCCCATCCGGGTTTCACCTTGACCTTAATGCGGCGGTACCCGGCGGCAAGTTCGCGTTCAATCTTTTCCAACAGCTGTTCGATGGAATCCTGAATGCCGATGGAAACTCCACAAGGAATATTGCGCAGGGTGCCGCCCAGTATTTTCCAGAGGGGCAGTTGTTGCTGGCGGGCGGCAGCGTCCCAAAGCGCGTTTTCCAGTGCGGCTTTGGCCATGCGGTGACCCCGCACTTTGGCCATCAGGCGGGCACTCTGTTCCGGGTGCTCGATGACCTGGCCCAGAATAGCGGGGGCGAGCCAGTGCTGAATGGTGATCCAGGCGGAATCAATCCACTCGGAACTGTAGAAGGGCGCGCCGTCGGCGACGCATTCTCCCCAACCCGTGATGCCGTCGCAGCGGGCACTCACCAACAGAATGCGACGATCGTAGATGCGGCCAAAGCTGGTCTCAAAGAAATCAACCAGCGGCATTTTGACTTCGCGCAGGGTGAGGGCGTCGATTTTCATAGTTGTGGACTGGCCAAATCTAAATCAACCACAGAGAAAACAGAGGGTACAGAGAAACCTCTAGCTCCATCCCTCGGCCCATGGTCCCAAGAGAAACTCCCCATTGCCCTGGGGATCGCGCCGGTAGCCGAAAGCTGCCAGGCCGCCGGCGAAAGCCTTTTGAAACGCTTCCCGGTTACGCTCCTGAATCTGCAGGGCCTGGTTCCGAGTCGCCACGTCGGCCTTCCAATCGTATATCTGAGCAGGAACGTAAATCGTGTGCACGGGGGTGAATTGTAGATTCTTGCCGGTGGCCAGGAGTTGCTCGACCCGTTTCGACTTCAGCCACCACTCAGCTACCAGGCGATCCGTTGGCAGACCACCCTGCAAGGGGGATGAAGTAATTCCGTATTGGTTCACGTTATAGCGACGGGCAATTGCCCCCAGCCTTTCGAGATTAAAGTAGGAATTCTTGATCTCCAGTGGATCGAATGTCCACTCCATGAGGTCCAGGCCGCGACTCAGGGCATCGTCACGTTGAGCCAGTTTCAAGCGCCGTCCCAACCCCGCGTTGCGATAGGGCTCGCGTACGGCCAGCATATGAGAGTAGAGGTACGCATGTTGGTCGCGCACTCCCGGCACCGCAAACGCAAAGGCGACCAGTTGGTTGCCCTCAAAAGCTCCGATCACCTGACCGCCAACTTTTTCGGCGACCACGAACATGCGCAGCGGAACCAGTTCGATGTCTCGGAATCCCCAGACTTCTCTTTGCAGGGCCACGCAGGCCCGCATTTCGTCGAGGCCCTGGCATTTGCGGATCAGGAGCGAACTGCGGTTCACGGTTGGCTCGATTCCTGCCGTTTTGCCTGTTGCCATAGCGATTCTAGTTCCTCCATGGGGACTCCCTGCGGGGTCCGTCCCGAGGCGCGCAGTTGCTCTTCCATCCGTTGAAAGCGGCGCCGGAACTTGCGATTGGTTTTTCGCAGCGCGGATTCCGAATCGAGCGAAAGATAGCGGGCGAGGTTCACCAGGACGAAGAAGAGGTCTCCGACTTCCCCTTCCAGGCGCCGGCGGAGATCATCGCTGATCTCAGGCTGGCCAAATCCAGCCACTCCCCGGCCCTGAGGTTGAGGGCCGGGTGCCGGAAACTCTTTAAGGTGTTCCTGAAGTTCCGCAGTTTCCTCGCGAAGCTTTTGGAACAAACCCTCGACGTTGGGCCAGTCGAAACCGACGTTGGCGGCCCGCGAACTTAGTTTGTGGGCTTCCAGCAATGCCGGCATGGCGGAAGAAACACTGGAAAGGATCGACTCGGGGTGTTCGGCGCCTCCAGCTTTGCCTGCACCCCGCTTTTTCTTTTCTTCCGCTTTCAGCGCTTCCCAGTTGCGCAGGACTTCGGCAGGAGTCTCGGCCTTGACATCACCGAACACGTGAGGATGGCGGCCGATCAACTTGTTCGACAGGTGGTCCAAGACCTCGTCAATGGAGAAGGTTCCCTGCTCGCGCGCCATCTGGGAGTAGAACAATACTTGCAGCAGCAAGTCGCCGAGTTCGCCGGCGAGTTCCGGCCAGTCGCGCTGGTCGATGGCTTCAAGGACTTCGTAAGTTTCTTCCAGAGTGTAAGGCTTGATGGAGTCGAAGGTCTGTTCGCGATCCCAAGGACATCCTCCGGGGGCGCGCAACCGGGCCATGATCGACACAGCGCGCTCGAAGCGATCTCCGGTGGTGGGCATGGACAAATCACTCTAAATGAGGCGGACAGGTGTGGGCAATCCGTCGCGGGAAAGGGTCGTGGGCAGGTTTGGTTTGCAATGCTTCGCGGGCTTTGCGAATTCTTGGCGGCCATTGCGGTTAACCGCTTTCTTACCGCAAAGATCGCAAAGAACCGCCGCGAAGGACGCAAAGTCTGAGTAGCCCTCAACCGTGAAACTGACCCACTACCCGGGAGAGCGGTTGCCCTACAGAGGCCGGGGCATGAGGGTAATCCGGTTGATTCGGAGTTCCTCAGGCAGGGATGACAGTTCATCACACCCCGAATATACTGAGTGACAATGGCAGACACGAGTTCTTCAAGACCAGCTTCTGGTTCACAACGAGACTCCAGCGCATCACTTTCCTGGCCAAAGCGACTGATCTTTGGGTTGATTTCGATTGTAATCGCGTTCCTGGCCCTGGCTTGCGTGGGAGAAGTTGCCCTGCGTGTGCTTCCCATGGGGCGGTACACCAGCAAGCCGTTCCGCCGCTACGACCCGGTGATGGGGGTTGCGCTGCTCCCAAACATGAAAGTGGTGCACAGTCGTGGATGCTTCACGGGATTAGTCGAGACCAACCGCTGGGGCTTCCGCGACCGTGATCGCACGCTGGAAAAGCCGGCTGGCGTATTCCGCATCGCGCTGATGGGCGATTCCGCAGTCGAAGCGGTCCACGTTCAACCCGATCAGGTCATGAACATACAGATGGAGAAGGATCTCCAGCAACTGGGGTATAAGAACATCGAGGTCATGGACTTTGCGGTAGAAGGGATCGGAACCACTCAGGAACTGATCATGTACAAGAACCAGGTGCGGCAGTTCCATCCCGACCTGGTGGTCATCATGTTCTCCGACAACGACGTGATGAACAATTCTTCCGCCCTGCAACCGAAATCGTACGGAATTCACACCTGGTATTCGCCGTACTACGATCTGGGCCCCGATGGACAACTGGTTTTTCGTCCTGTGGAACCCAGGATGCTGAATGGTCTGCGCTCTTTTCTGGAACAGCATTCGGTGCTGGTCTATTACCTGGAGCGCATGTGGTTCAAGTTTGACCCTACGGTTTATACCTGGCACGGGCTTCCGGTTTACTACGGAACCTACGGCGACGACCCCATGGATGCGGATTGGCAACAGGCATGGCAGATCACTTCCAAGGTGATGGGGATGATGGAGCAGACGGTGGAAGCTGACGGCGCCAAATTTGTAATTCTGACGCAGGCCAGCCTGTTCAGTATCGATCCCAATTGGCGTACCACCATGAGCCGAATGACCGGCAAATCGATCCCGCCAGAATTCAATCCGCCGAAGTTCCTGGAACACCTCCAGGACGCTGCGGCGAAGGCCAACGTCCAAATCGATTCGCTGATACCTTACATGGTCGCCTATCGCGACGAACACCACCTGCAGTTTCCTTTCTATTCACTGGGTTGCGATCCGCATTACAGTGCCATGGGGCACCAGGTAGTGGCGGCAGATGCCGTGCAATTGCTGCAGAAGGATGGATTACTTCCGCCCCTAGCCGCCAACCCCCAATAATCTGGCTGGGCAACCGCCCGCGATGTGACGACTGAACAGACAAGCGTAAGTTGAAATACCTAGACTCTCCCCGAACGGGAGAAAAACCTCTTGGTCGTTCTAGTCGTGGGTGGCGCGGGATATGTTGGCAGCCACGCGGCGCACGCGTTGCGGAGTGGCGGGCACGATGTCGTCATCTACGACAATTTGTCCACCGGGCACCGGTCTCTCGTGGATGGATTCGAGTTGATCGTCGGCGAGATTGCCGACCGGGCGAAACTCTCATCCGTGCTGCGGCGTGTGATGCCGTGATGCATTTCGCTGGGCATGCCTATGTAGGCGAATCGGTGGAGAACCCACGAAAGTATTTTCGCAACAATGTGGAAGCCGCCCTCGCTTTGCTCAACACCTGCGTGGATAGCGGAGTGCGGCGCATAATATTCTCTTCGTCGTGCACGGTGTACGGGATTCCTTCAAATATACCGATCGCGGAAGATGCGCCCCGCCAGCCGGTGAGCGCGTACGGAGCATCCAAACTGTTCTTCGAACACGCGCTGGAAGCTTACGACCGGGCCTACGGCGTGAAGTATGTTGCCCTGCGTTACTTTAATGCTGCCGGAGCCGATGAAAGTGGAATGATTGGCGAGTTGCATCGGCCGGAGACGCATCTGATTCCTTCCGAACTCCAGGCGGTACGCGGAGAACGCGCGCCAATGGAGTTGTTCGGCAAGGATTATCCGACGCCGGATGGCACTTGTATTCGGGACTACATTCATGTGAATGACCTGGCGGAAGCGCACGGGCTGGCTTTGCGGCATTTGTGCGACGGAAAGGATTCCATGGCGCTGAATCTCGGGACCGGCCATTGATACTAGGTGGCAGAGGTGCTCAAGAAAGTGGAAGAGGTGACCGGGCACTCAGTACCGGTGCGGATCGCTCCTCGGCGGCTGGGAGACCCACCTTCCCTGGTGGCTGATCCCAGTGGCGCGGAAAAAATGCTGCGCTGGAAAGCCAGGCGGTCTCTGGACGATATAGTCCGAAGCGCGTGGGGTTGGATGGGACGATGGCAGCAGTGGGAACGCAGCGCGTAGTCTTCCTACAGACACGCCCCTGAAAAGGCCCAGCAGAACCATTACAGAAGGCTGGTGGCGGTATTTCTCGAGCGTGTAAGTGCTGGCGGAGATTGGGCGCGAGTCTCCAGCGCGAGCTGGAGAACCCCCACCCAAAGGTATGGGAGACTTTCTTCCCCGATGACACGGGGCCGAATTCAGGATATTCTGTCCCTCCTGTTCGTGATTGACTGGAAACCAACATCCCCCCGATTTTTGCGAGGAGAAGGTATGCCGCACAGGCTTGAAAGATTCGTGCTGGTATTTCTGTTGCTCACTGGCCTGGCCAGCGCCCAGGTCACGGTGACCACCCTTGAGGGGATCGACGCGTCGCAATACAAGAGCGCGGGTCTGAGCATTGACCCTAACGGAGCGGTGGGTACGGTGCAATTCACGGAATGGACGAATTCGGTGTACTGGGCTTTTAACAAAGCCACAGGCGAGCCGCTTACTACCGCTCCGGTCGAAGGAGACACGCCCTGGCGGAACAATAACATGCCGGATTGCTACGGGGCATCGGGCAATGTTGAACTGCTATTCGATCACTTGGCGAAGCGCTGGATCATAGGGCGGCGAACGGCGCAGACTGGTCCGACGTATTTTTACTGTATTGCGGTTTCCAACACCGACGACATGACGTCGCCCTTCGCTTGGTACACGTACGAGCTGCCGCTGCTCTCCATTCTGGGACAGAAACAGGAAGGCGGTGGAAAGACAAAGACCTACTACCCTGACTATCCGAAAATCGGTACCTGGTCAGACGGGTATTATGTGGCCATCGACGTAGAGGATCCTGACAATTTTGCGGAAGTGGGAATCATTGCTTGCGCCTTTGACCGCACCACCATGCTGACCGGCGGGACCATGCGGACTCCGCAGTGCTTTAAGGTCTCAACCAATCCCAACACTGTTTTCCGCGCCCATAGCCTGGAGCCCGCCGACATTGACGGAACCGTCGCGCCCCCGGCAGGAGAGGCCGAGTACTTTGTGAGCATCGAAAACCCGGCGGTGGGGCAATCCACGTCAAATACTCTGAATGAGTGGATATTGCACGTTAACTGGAGCACGCCGGGGAATTCGACATTCTCCGGGCCCATCTCGTTGGGCGTCAATCCGTATACGCAGGGGTGCTTCAACATTAACAACGTCACCGACACAGTATGCGTGCCCGAGCCCAGCACCGCAACCACCGGCCAGCCCATCGATTCGGTGGGTGACCGTCTGATGCAGCGGCTGGCGTATCGCCGCTTTACTGGAACCAACAAATATCAGTCCTGGCTGGTAACTCATGCGATACAGACGGGAAGTGGGCCGCTATCGCAGACGGGGATCCGCTGGTATGAAGCCCGAGACAACGGAACCTTCAATGTCGGCACCATCAGTTACAACGACCCCAATTACCGCTTCATGCCGAGCGGCGCTGAGGACAAGGTGGGCAACATGGCGGTGGGCTACAGCGTCTCCGGGGCCAATCTGCATCCTTCGATTGCGGCGTCCTATCTGAACCTGCAAAACCGCACCCTGCCAACCGAGATTCCGCTTTGGGGGGGCACGGCCGACGAAGAAAATTCCTACCACTGGGGAGTGTATACGAGCATGACCATCGATCCCGTGGATGATTGCACGTTCTGGTACGTCAATGAATATTTCGACACCGCCCAGATCGGCAGTACTGTGACCTGGCAGACCAGAATTTCGCACTTTGCGCTGCCGAACTGCAACTAGAAGTATTCGAAAACGGCGGGAACACTGCAAGGAAACGCGTTGCTGGCTACAGACTGGAATCGCCGTCGAAGTGCGAGGGATCCCAGACCTGTGGGTCTTTCAGCTGTTCCCCCAGGTTCTTGTCCCAGGTCTTATAAAAGTAAAACCATGAGGGCAAGCGGCGCCGATAGGGCGCCAAACTGTCAATCACGCTCTGCTTATCAGGGCGGAAACCGTAAGCCTCCATCATATGGATGTCTTCGTTGCGGCACTTGCGCAGCGCCCAGGCCAGCATGGGGCGAAGCAGCTGAGTGTCGCCGCTCAACACCTGGAAATCGATCAGGCGGACGCGCTTCAAGTTGATTTCCCGATTGTCGTGACGGAAAAAGATCGCGTACGCCTCAATGCGAGACGCATCACCGACGGTGAGAATCCAGACACGTTTTTGTTCCAAGGCATACTTGAAGTGCCACTGCAGGACCTGGCGCGAGCGGTTCGCCAGAAGCCGGTTGGGATAGGCCCGCTTCAGGTCTTCCCAAAAAACATCAAAGCGCTCATCGAAATCGGAGCAGGTTTTCAGTTCACAGGTCTGGCGCATCCACGAAGGTGATCTGGTCAGGCGGTCGCGAGCGCGCAGGGCGGCGGCCGCGGGATAGGCCAGGAACTTGGGCCATCCTTGCCTCTCCAGAGCACAGGCGAGAAAACCGCGGTAGTTGGTAATCCAGAACACGGAATTCCCCCAATCCCCGGTGGGAACATGGGGGGCGCGGCTGCGTTCAATGAGTCTGGAGGAGCTGGCATTGGCCGTGGTGCACACCATGAACTCAATGCCGTGACTCCAGGTCAGGAAGCGCTTGATCAACAGGATGGCATGGCCGCGGTACGGCGGATCCATGGAGGTAGAGTAAAGGCTGGCGCCGAACATTTCCCGGCCCTTAAAGAAATAGCCTACGGGGATGTTGCCGAAATAGCCCACCACCCGGCCTTCCCGTTCCGCCACCCATCCGATGGGCCAATGGGAAAACTTTTTGAAGACGGGATTGTCAACCCACAGGTGCTCCCACTCCTGGCGGCCGCTGGTATCCAACCCATTGCGGGCGCCGAGGGCGGCGATCTGGTCGTAGTCGGCCAGAACAGCTTCCCGAATTTTGACATCCGCGGTCGTTGATAGCCTGGTTTCTGTGTCCTCAGTCGGCATTAATCTTCCGTGATGGCACGGCCTACTTAAGAACAACCGCAAACCGTCCCCCGTCGCTTGAGAGTTCTTGTCTTTCTTACGCAGCCTTTCCCGGCCTTCAGTAAAGCACACTCAGGTTGTGGCGGTGAGTGTTTCCTTTTCGTCCCAACAGCCAATCTTAAGTGCAACACACATTTTACGAGGCGCACGGGGTCGCGCACCGCAAACTACCGTGCCGGTATAGGGCAGGTTCGCTCGTCGGGCCGGGGAACAAAGGGGGGTGTCCCGACAAAACGCTGCTGTCAAGCCCGACACGAGCTCTCATTTATCAAATTAACGCAGGAATAGCAAGCAACTTGGGCAGGATTCTAGCACCTTCCCGATTGGGAGAACAAGCCACGGTCAACGCGTGCCGTTGCCGTAGTGGCGGAATATCAGTGAAGCGTTGGTCCCGCCGAATCCGAAAGAATTGGAAATGGCATATTGGATCGGCACTGGGCGGGCGCCGGCGGAAACGTAGTCCAGATTGCAACCTTCCCCGGGGGCCGCAAGATTCGCGGTGGGAGGCGCGACTTGATGGTGGACGGCGAGCACGGTAAGTCCAGCCTCAAATGCACCCGCCGCACCCAACAGATGGCCCGTCGTGGATTTGGTGGAACTCACCGCCACCTGGGTTGCGCGTTCACCAAACAAAGCTTCGATGGCCTGGCTCTCGGAGCGATCACCAATTTCGCTGGAACTGGCATGCGCGTTCAGGTACTGGACATCACAGGCGCAAATATTGGCGTCGCGCAGGGCCGCGCGCATGGCCCGCAGGGCTCCCTCTCCGTCGCTGGGCGGGCTGGTAAAGTGGTAAGCATCGGAGGTCGCAGAATAACCAACGACCTCGGCGAGAATCTCCGCCCCGCGACGTTCGGCACTTTCCATTTCTTCCAGCACCAGGACCCCTGCGCCTTCTCCCATGACGAAGCCGTCACGATCCTTATCCCAGGGACGGGACGCAGTCTCCGGAGAGTCGTTGCGGGTGGACAAGGCACGCATGGCCCCAAAACTGGCTATCGCCAGCGGCGTGATGGCGGCTTCGGCGCCGCCGCAGATCATGGCGTCCACTTGCCCCAACTGAATCAGACGGTAGGAGTCGCCGACGGAATGGGCTCCGGTGGCGCAGGCGGTGGAGTTCGCGAGGTTGGGGCCGCGGGCGCCAGTGCGCAGCGAGATAAAACCAGCCGCCAGATTCACCACCATGGCCGGAACCAGAAATGCCGAGACTCGTGAAGGACCACGCTTCAGGAAGTGCCGGTACTCACGCTCTAAGATCTCCAACCCGCCAATCCCGCTGCCGATGCAAACTCCCACGCGCTCGGCGTTGCCGCGGTCGATCTTGAAACCAGACTGCTGCATGGCCATGTCTGCGGCGGCGATGGCGAACTGAGTAAAACGGGCCATCCGCTTCAAATCTTTGCTATCGAGAAAACAGCGGGGATCAAAACCCTGGACCTCGGAAGCAATTTTTGTGGCGAAACCTTCAGTATCAAACTGAGTGATTCTGCGGACACCGGACTTGCCCGCGAGCACGCCTTGCCACACCTGTTCGGTGGTGTTGCCGACGCTTCCGATCAGGCCCATGCCTGTGACCGCGACCCTGCGGAGTTCGATGACGTGAGCGCCCTTTGCCACTGCTTTCTCCCTGATTCGGCTACGGCCAAGAAAACGAGGTTGCAAGTCCCGCCTTTGGTGAAAAGATCAACGTCTTAGAAACTCGGTCGGAGACCGGAGTTCCGCTGCGGGTTGACCGTGAAAAAGTTTTGGGGGAACTTCAGACCTGCCGAACCGTCCGCACTGCGAAGACGGGACAGCCTTTCTTAGAGATCTTCATTCCCGGGCCGCCCCACCCTAAACCATCCACCCGGGCACAATACAGGCTGAGTGTACACCGCGGGTTACAAGAAGCAACGTAACTAACGTCTCCGCATTACGAGTGGCAGAAAGTCTCTAATTTCGCCCGCGGCGAGACTGGAAGCGGGGATACCATGCAAGTGCAGAGAGATGCAGCTGGCCCAGCTCTAGACCCGGGCACAAGATGTAAGCATTTGATTGTCCGATACTTAAGGTCACGATTTCTGGCATGAGAAATGCCGTGGTTTGATCGGAGAGGTTTTGGAGTATAGTGCTGGCGTGCCAACACCAGCGGAGGAAATGTCTTTGGCCCGCGATTTCGAGACTCCGTTTGACAGCATCGAGGGTGCTCAGGAATATCTTGCGCTCTTGGCGCAGGCACTGACCGAAGCCAAGGAAAGTACCGAGGCCGACCTAGCGTCGGATGTTCACGCCAAAGCGCCGCGCCGCCTGGAAGCGATGCGCCTGGCATTGTACAAATTGGAAAAGTTGGAGCAGCACATCAAGGTGAGCCATCGCCTGCTGAATGATCTTCGCACTCTGCGAAGACTGCTATTCGAAGAGCGGGCCCAACCCGCGAGCTCCGTCCGCGGGGATTCCAAGAGGTAGCCGAACCAAGGTTCGGTACTCCTCGCGTTCCGTCCTCTACTGCAGCGTGACCAGCACCTGAATCACGCCCTTGCCCTCGCTGAGCGGCTCTAGCGCCTTGCCGACAACCGCGCCCAACATGCGGCTGCGATCGGTTCCCTTCATCGCATGGCCTGGAGTAGATGAACTCACTAGCAAATCGCCGGGCTGAATCGGACCATTTTCAGCGCTCACTTTGCAGGGCACGATGCCGACAATCGCCAGCGGAATTTCATTGGCCGCGATTTCGTTGATCGAATGTGGAGTGGCCAGCACGCCGGGTTTGGTGGAGTAGATGCCCGCGACCAAGGTTGAATAAGGCTGCGTGGAGAGCGCGAGTTGACGCGTGGCGGCGGAATCGACCACCAGCAGATCGCCGGGGCCGCGCAGGCTGCGGTCTCCCGCGATGGCCACAGATTCGGCGAAGTCCGCGCCGCCGGTTACGGTACCGCCGTCAAAGTAACCTTTGCCTGTCCCGTCCACGCGAAACTTGTGAACACCGTTCACCGCTCCGATGAGGATATTGCCGGCGGCGGTGTTGTCGAAGTAGCCGCCTTCGCCGGAAGATCCGTTGGTCACGCCGCTGACGCCGATGCTGCTGTTGGCCTGTCCGGAAACGCCAGCGCCCTTCGGTGCCAGAGTGGTTCCGATGACACCGCTTCCAGTCCCGCTGGTGCCATTGAATACTCCCGCCACACCGCTGGCGCTTCCACCGTCGCCGCTGCTGGCATCACTGATACCCTCGACCCCAATGCCCTCGGGGCTAACGGTCACCCCGGCCGATCCCACTGCGGCGCCGGTGGTGGAAGTCGCGTCGCCATAAACTCCGACTCCCATTTGCGCGGCGGCAAATCCCACAACCCCCACGGGGGAGGTGTTTGTTGACGTCGAAGTGTTCTGCCCCAGAATGGCGTAACCGCTGGTACTGGTCGTGACGGCGTGCAGGGGCGCGACCGGATTCTTGGTGCCGATTCCGATGTTGCTGCCGTTCTGGTACAGAACGGAATTACCGAGCACCGTAGTGCCAGTCCAGAGCGGGATGAAATTCTTGGTTCCCGAACCAGTAACCTGAGAGTTCCCCAGCACAGCCCAGAACAGAAGGATCAAGCAGAGACCGACATTTTTACACTTCATGGCACCACCCCCTCGTAGCCCAGTGAAGTTGGGTCTTCAGGGAAGCCCAAACTCACGGCGCAACCACTGCAATCCGGACACACTACGGCCCCAAACTGCGTAGTGCGGGCCAAGCATTCTTCTGGGGGAAGGCGCTAGCCGCCGAAAACTCTCCACGGCGACGGCTAGTCTATCACTCCGTGCAAGCAAGTAAAGATGAAAGAGTTTGCATGCCAACCACCACGGCTACACCCCTGGGATCGAGGAGGAAGCAGGCAGCCCTGGTGTGACCGGCAGACCGTTGATTGGTAAGTGCTCGGGCACGTCTAGGTGGAGCTACGAGCCGAAGAAAGCTTGTTCTCGCCAGTGCGGCGAGGGCGCCGACGCTGGTTTGCAACCGGGGGACTGTCAGTATGGCCAAAGCCCTGTTCTGCCAGCCACTCCGCGGCCAGGCGTTGCGCGTCGTGGATGGCGCTGAGGTCGATTTCCCTCGTCATTTCTTCCAGAGCAGCATGGGCATGAGCGCTCATCTCACGGCTGATCCGGTCAGCAACTAGAAACCACATGTAGGCGGAGGGCGCATCCTTTTCGGTTTTGCGTCCGTCCCGGAACATCTCTGCGAGACGGAGCGGAGCCATGACGGCATCGGAATCTGCCAAACGCATGTAACGTTCGAGCTCGGGCATCTCATCCAGCGAAACCATGGCTGAGCCCTTGTCCTCCGTCTTCTGCAAATCGCGCTGGCTAAACGCGTAGAGCACCATCTCCACCCGGGTCGAGACTCCGAGCCGGTCAAAAATGCGGAAAATGTAGTTCTTGACGGTGTGTTCGCTCAACTTCAGGCGAGCCGCGATCTCGCGATTGGTGAGCCCTTCAGTGATGCAGCGCACGATATCCTGCTGTCTTTTGGAAAGCAGCACGGTGCCGCGGGAATCGGTCAGGCGAGTGGGAGCCGCGTCGGCAAAGGCCTCCAGCACATGGTGCATTTCCAGGCTGTTGGCCCACACCTGCCCGGAATGAACCACTTCGAGGCACTTGCGCAAGGTCTCGATGGATTCGGCGCGACAGAATACGCCCCGGGCGCCTGCGCCAAAGGCACCCAGCACCGATTCCTTCTTGGAGCTTTCAAGCAGCAGCACGGACCTGCATTCCGGAAGCAGGGCGCGCGCCTGCCGACAGACGTCCAAGCCCTTCAAGGGCTGCTCATCCAGGTTCATACTGAGAATGGCCACCTGGGGGCGGGTACCGACGAGTGCAGTCAGCGTTTCCTCAGCGCTTGCACAGACGCCAACGACCTCAATGTGGGCGTCCCGCTGCAAGGCGTCGGCCAACAGTTGACTTCCCATCCGCGTACTGTCTGTCACGAGTATGCGGATCGCGGCTGGTTGCGAAGACAAGTCTGCCGGTGTCATTGCGTCTCGCAGTTGAGTCCTCTCTTCTCGGTGAGGGAATAACTTCTGGCGATAGTACCAGCATGGAGGCTCCCAGTCTAGGGACTTTCATCTTGTTATTAGAGTATTTATTCTCTATTGCATAGAAGGGGTATTTCTTACCCTGGGGCAGGGAGGATATCGCCTATGGTATGGAGGGTACGTGCCCCCTGCGCCGATTTGAGCCGAACAGTCCTGTACCAGCGAAACTTTCCGCCTCTATCAAGGACAAGCGCAATTTCGTAAGGTAGGCAGGCCGTTTCAAGTAGCGACACCAAGCTCCCCCAAGTGCACACAAAAGTGGTCAGCCCTCTACAACAAACTGTTTGTGTCCCTGTGCAGCAGCGCAGCTGCATGCGATACCGGCTCAGTGTTCCGGTGATCTGCAGGTGGAAGGACGAGAATGGATCACGTTGTTTGCGCCGTGGCTGGACCCGCGACATCAGCACCCGCAGTGTATTTGTTTTCTGTCCGGATGTGCCGGCGGTCGGAACGGGTGTGCGCCTGGAGTTCCTGTTTCCGCCTCTCGAAGAGTCGGCGGGGGGGCTTCGTCTTCGCGCCGTGGGAGAAGTGGTGCGCGTGGACAAAGCCAGCCAGGGAACGGGGTTCGCGGCGGTCAATGAATTCACCCGATTTGAGCGTTAGTGTGGTGCAGTCGCAAACCCGCACCAACGCGAAAACGGTTGAGCAAGAAGCACTTATCGCAAAGTGTTCAAGGAACTGAGAGGGCGGAGCTGTGTTTGGCACCGCCAAGTCTTGAAGGGAACAGGTTCGAGGGAGATGAGCACAATGAAGAGAACATGGAACTGGGTTCTAGTCGCCGTGGTTTTCGTATCTGTGGCCGCAGCGGTGGGACAGGAGAGCACGCCCGCAGTGAACAGTGCCTCCGCCACCACGCCGTCGGGACAGAGTCACTTTAGCAATGCACCCACTTTCTCGGAGCGTTATCCGCGATATCGGCTGCACGCCAGCGACAGCTTCGACCTGGTCTTCGAGTACACCCCTGAGTTCAACCAGACCACCGCAGTCCAGCCGGACGGTTATGTGACCCTGCGCAGCGTGGGCGACGTGTACGTCAGCGGACTGACGGTCGAACAAGCGACGGCCAAGCTGACCGAGGCTTACGGCAAGATTCTGACCAAGCCGGTGATCTCGCTGTTGCTGAAAGATTTTGAGAAGCCATACTTTATTGCGGACGGCATGGTGAATCGGCCCGGCAAGTACGAACTACGCGGCGACACCACGGCCACGCAGGCGCTTGCCATGGCGGGCGGGATTAATCCGCAGTGGGCAAAACATTCCAGTGTGGTGTTGTTCCGCCGAGTGGATGACAACTGGGTCGAGACCAAGGTATTGAACGTGAAGAGCATGGACAAGAAACGGGATCTATCGGAAGACGTACACCTGCGGCCCGGGGACATGCTGTTCGTGCCGAAGAATACTCTTTCAAAAATCCAGCAATGGATACCGGTTTACAGCGTTGACATGATGGGTGCGCAAACCAAAGCTTTCTGAGCAGATACGCGAGGAGATTTGATTATGGAAGGTCAAGAGATCGTAGTTCATACCGGACAGCCAGCCGCCATTTCCACGTTCACCACGCGCGACCTGGTGGCCATGGGGTTTCGGCATCGCAAGGCGTTGCTGATCAGCTTTTTCGCCGTGCTTGTGGGCACGGCGATCACCGCTGAGATCATGCCGCGCTATGAAGCGCACACCGAAATTCTGGTGCACCGCGAGCGCGTCGACCCTGTGGTCTCAGCCCAGTCGGGCAGCCCGATGGTGGTGAACGACTTCGTCACAGAAGAGCAGATGAACTCGGAAGCCGAGTTGCTCAAGAGCGACGACGTGCTGCGGCCGGTCGTGCTCAGCATGGGTCTGGACAAGGAGCAGCTCCAGAGCTTCTTCTTCCGCCGTAAACCGGAAGAAGCGGTGTTCAAGGCTGTGGCGAACTTGAAAGGTAGCCTGCGCGTGGAAGCTCTGCCCAAGACCGACGTCATCAAGGTGACGTTGCCTTCCACCGACCCCAAGCAGGCAGCGCGGATCCTCAGTTCGCTGGACGATGTGTACCTGCAGAAGCACAAGGAGTTGCACAATCCGGCCGGGCAGTTCGCCTTCTTTGATGAACAGGCCAAGAAGTCGCAGGCACAACTGGCAACCGCGGAAGAAAAGCTGAAAGCTTTTCCCCAGGCGGCCGGAACTCCGAATCCAGGGTTGGCGCGGGACATCGCCCTGCAAAAGATCAACGATTTTAACTTCTCTCTGGGTGGGACCCGCGCCGATCTGGCAGAGGTGCAACAGCGAATTACCGCTTTGGAAGGACTCCAAAAAAATACTGATGCACGTTTGACGACGCAGCAACACCAATCGGATGACGGCAATTCCCTTAGGGACATGAAGTCCAAGTTACTGGATCTGGAACTGCGGAAGAGCGATCTATCCTACAAGTACCAAGCTGACTATCCGCCGCTGGTTGAAATCGAGCGGGAAATTGCCCACACTCAGGCCTCCATCAACGGGCAAAAACCGTTGAACGACGTCACCACCGACCGCAACCCGACCTTCACCTGGATCGACGATGAACTGGTCAAGGCCAAGGCCCAGGTGAAGGGCGACGAAGCCCGGATCGCGGAACTGGAAGCGGTCATCAACCAAAACATGCAAGCGGTGCGGCAACTGGACGTGGATGGGGTCGAACTCAAGGACCTGGCGCGGGCCGCCTCGGAGGCGGAGACGAACTATCTGCTGTATGCGCAAAAACGCGAACAGGCGCGCATCACCGATGCGCTGGACACCACCCAGATCGTTAACGTTGCCATCCAGGAACGGCCGACGGTACCCATGTATCCCGCCCAGTCGGGATGGTTGTTTGCCCTGATCGGATCGGTACTGGCCCTGACTGTGAGTACGGGTGTGATGTTCATGAAAGAGCGTATGGATGTCTCGTTCCGCACCCCGGCAGAAGTGGAAACCATCCTCAGCTTGCCGGTGCTGGCGGCGGTGCCCAGCCAGAATGGGAACGGCTACCATTCCAATGGAAACGGACGCAAGACAATAGCAGCCGAGGTCGTCCGGGAATCTTTATAAGCAAGGCCCAGAGTTTTGCAGCACAGACAGAACCGAAAGCTCCCTAGAAAAGGAACAGACAAATGAGCAGGAATTTTGAGTTGTTGCAAAAAGCAGCGGACGAACGAGAACACCGAGGGGTTGCCTCTGCAGTGCCGGAGCCGTCTGCCTCATGGGTGGAACCGGCGACGACCGAAGGGGAAGCGACGGGGTCGGTACCGCACTCACTCGAAGGAGTTTCCCGCGAAGAGATGACGAAGCTGGTGCAGCGTTTGTTCCTGCTGCCGGATTCGTCCCGGATGGTAGTGTTCTCGGGGGTGGAACGCGGCGCAGGGTGCACCTGGCTCACCGCACAAGTGGCCCGGTCTCTGGCCGAGCGTGGCCGCAACACCGTCTGCGTGGTGGACGCCAATCTGCGCTTTCCTGCGATGCACGACGTCTTCGGAATTGCCAATCATAACGGCTTGACGGATGCCATCGCCGCTTCCGCCTCGTTGCAGGGATATCTCCGCAAGACACCGATGGCGAACTTGTGGCTGTTGACCTGCGGCTCTCCGGAGAAGACCGAACAGGCATTGAATGCCTCCGACCATATGCTGTCCTGCATTCAGCAACTCCGCAGTCATTTCGATTTCGTGCTGATTGACAGTCCACCGATGAACTTGTTCAACGATGCGGTCCGGCTGGCATCGGTAGGCGACGGAATCGCGCTGGTACTAAAAGCCAATACTTCCCGCCGGGAGACCGCACAGCGAGTGGTGCGGGAAGCCCGAGCGGCCAATGTGCGCGTGCTGGGCGCAGTCTTGAATCAACGGACGTTCCCGGTGCCGGAATCGATCTACAAGCGACTCTAACCATCGCCGCGTAGAGCCAAGACTGCGGAACTGGCTGGCGCGCGCCGTTGTTGACTAGACTTCGCCTCTCCTTCCCTCTGGCCGGCCAGCCGCGATCTGAGCCAAGCAGCGCGACTGGTTTTTGCAGTATTGCCTGCCCTTTACACCCCGCGTCCAAAAAGTATCTCGGGAAAGACCTGCTATGGGACCTGCACGACGACAAATTTTACTGAACGCACTAAAGCTGTTTGATTTGGTGTCGATGGTAGGCTGCTTTCTGGCGGCCACCTTGGTGGCATTGCGGCAGACGCAGAGCAGCCTGACCTTTGAAGAAGTGCTCTCCATGCGCATCCGGCTGGTGAATTTCTTCCTGTTCGCCGGTTTGATGTTTGTCTGGCATTTGATTTTCACTCTGTTTGGGCTTTACGGATCAAGGCGTTTCGCCGGTCGCCGTGCGGACGTCATCGACTTTGCCAAGGCATCCACGGTGAGCGCCGTGTTTATGTTGCTGGCGGCGGCGGTGTTTCACATCCGTCTGGTCACCCATCTTTTTGTGGTGGTGTTTTGGGTGACGGCGATGATCACGACCATCAGCAGCCGGCTGCTGCTGCGCGCCATTCTGGAACGCTTCCGGCTTCGTGGGCGCAATCTGCGCTTCATGTTGATCGTGGGGACCAACCGGCGCGCCATCGAATTCGCCAATCGTATCGCACGCACTCCGTCATTGGGGTATCGCATCCTTGGGTTTGTGGACCAGGACTGGCACGGCCTGCAACAGATTGAGGAAACCGGTTTGCCGTTGGTCAGCGACTTCGAGAGCGTCCCCTACTACCTGCGGAGAAACGTGGTGGACGAAGTGGTCATGACGCTTCCCATGCGTTCCCTACACGAGCATGGTACGGCAATTACCTCGATTTGCGCCGAACAGGGCATCACCATCCGGGTTCTGAACAACCTGTTTGATTTGAAGGGGACGCCGGCCCAGGCCGAGGAACTGGAAGGCGCCACTCTGATGACCCACTATGCCGGGATGGCAGAAGGCTGGCCGATGATCGTCAAACGCGTTTTGGACGTACTTCTGTCCTTAGCGCTGTTGATCGTGTTGGCGCCTCTGCTGGCGCTGGTCGCGATTTTGATCAAGCTGGCTTCTCCGGGGCCGGTGTTTTTCATGCAGCACCGACTGGGGCTGAATAAGCGGCGTTTCAGCATTTGCAAGTTTCGCACCATGATCACGAACGCCGAACAGCAAATAACCGAGATCGAACATCTCAACGAAGCTTCCGGGCCGGTCTTCAAGATTAAAGACGACCCACGCATCACCCCGATCGGAAAATTCCTGCGCAAGACGAGCATCGACGAATTGCCGCAGCTTCTCAATGTACTGCGGGGAGATATGAGCCTGGTCGGCCCACGGCCGCTTCCGGTGCGGGACTGGGAGGGGTTTGACAAGGATTGGCAACGGCGGCGCTTCAGCGTGCGTCCTGGAATCACCTGCTTGTGGCAAATCATGGGCCGCAGTTCCATTTCTTTCGAAAAGTGGATGCAGTTGGACTTGCAGTACATCGACATGTGGTCACTTCGCCTCGACCTGGAAATTCTGTTGCGTACAATTCCGGCAGTGCTGAGGGGTTCAGGCGCGGCCTGAACCACTACCCGGGCCCACCGGTCCTTCTCACCCCAGAGCCACCAAGAGCGAAAGGCGGCATGAGCAACACCTTCACCAAGGCAACTGATACGCGGAATTCCCGGCAAACCATTTCTGAACTGCCTAGCCTTTCGGACGATGAAAGAAGGCTGGTAGTCGAGCAGTGGAACCGCACCAGTGTGCCCTTTCCTTCAACCGAATGCCTGCACCAACTCTTTGAGACTCAGGCGCAGCGCACTCCAGCAGCCTGCGCGGTGGAGCAGGGTGGTAAGCGGATCAGTTACGCCGAACTGAATGCGACTGCGAACCAATTAGCGCATTACCTGCGGTCGTCAGGGGTGCGTAGCAATGATCGCGTTGCCATTTGCCTCGGCTCCTGTCCGGAATTCCTCATTTCCTTGCTGGCGGTCTTAAAGGCTGGCGGGGCATGCGTTCCACTCGATCCCTCTTACCCCAAGCAACGGCGGAAGTTCATGCTGGAGGATGTTCAGGCACGGACTCTGTTGACTCTGCCGGAAATACTCGCCGAGATCGGGCCGATTTCTACACCTGCCATTGCCCTGAACGCGGTCTGGCCGTTTGTTTGCGAGCAGAACAACCAGAACCTGCGAGACACCTGCACTCCGGACAACCTGGCGTACGTCATCTACACTTCCGGGTCAACCGGGACACCGAAGGGTGTGCTGCTCGGTCATCGGGGGCTGGTGAATCACGCTACGGCGGCGGTCGAGCTTTATGGACTGGGCTCTGCCGACCGCATGCTGCAGTTCTCCTCGCTTAGCTTTGACATTGCCATTGAAGAGATATTTCCCACTTGGCTGGCGGGCGGGACCGTGGTTTTGAAGGATGCAGGTTTCTCGCTGGGGTTCCAGGAGTTTAGCGACTTCGTCTGCAAGCAGGAAATCACCGCTCTCGATTTGCCCACAGCCTATTGGCATGAGTGGACGAATTATCTATTCGACCACAGGCAGCATCCGCCGGAGAAGGTTCGTCTGGTGATTGTGGGCGGGGAAAAAGTTTCCGCTCCGGCTCTTGATCGCTGGCATTCGCTTGCCGGCCGTAAGGTGCGCTGGGTGAACACGTACGGCCCCAGCGAGGCCAGCGTAATTGCCACCGCGTATGAACCGGCGTCGGCAGAATCCGGAACGCTCAGCAACGTTCCCATCGGCCGGCCGATCGCCAACGTACGAGTGTACCTGCTGGATGCTTCATTGGATCCGGTGCCGATCGGGGAGCGCGGAGAACTTTATATTGGCGGCGTGGGAATTGCGCAGGGATATCTCAATCGCCCCACATTGACCGAGGAGAAATTCGTTTCTGACCCGTTCACGACGGAACCAGGTGCGCGGCTGTACCGCACCGGTGACATGGCGCGTTACCGGCCTGACGGTGAAATCGAGTTTTTGGGCCGCGAAGACGATCAGGTCAAAATCCGCGGATTTCGCGTGGAGCCGGGTGAGATCGAAGAAGTGCTCGGCCGCCATGCCGGTGTGCGGGAAGCGGCAGTCATCGCCAATGAAGACGAGAGCGGAGAAAAGCGCTTGGCTGCCTACGTAGTGCTGGCGGACGGTGGGAGGACCGGAGAATCCGAGTTGCGCACTTACCTGAGCGAGCAGTTGCCGGATTACATGGTGCCCTCCGTGGTTGTGTTTTTGAAAGCCATGCCGGTGACGGCGAATGGCAAGCTCGATCGGCAGAATCTGCCAAAGCCAGCGGCGCATTCCGGACCGGAGAGCGAAGCCGCGAACGAAACTGATCCGCTGCAACGCCGCGTGCTGAAGATCTGGCAGGAGGTTCTAGGCCACCGGGTTGGCCTGCGGGACAATTTCTTTGAGTCGGGCGGGCATTCCCTGCTGGCCGCCAAGCTCATGCATCGCATTGGGCAGGTCATGGGCAGGCCGCTTCCGCTGGCGATGTTGCTGGAGTCTCCAACGGTGGAGCGTCTGCTGCGGGTGTTGCGCCAAGAAGGGTGGTCGCGACATTGGTCTTCCCTGGTGGCCATCCAGCCCGAGGGTTCGAAGCCGCCTTTCTTCTGCATTCACGGGGTGGGTGGCAACGTCGTGGGATTTCGCGATTTAGGCCGCCACATGAGCCCCACCCACCCTTTTTACGGACTGCAAGCATGCGGCCTGGACGGCCGGCAGCCGCCTTTTTCTACGATCGAGGAGATGGCGTCTCATTATCTGCGGGAGATTGCCTCCATTCAGCCGCGGGGGCCGTATTTCTTTGGAGGCTTTTCGCTTGGCGGGCTGGTGGCATACGAGATGGCGCAGCAACTGCAAACGCAAGGTGAAGAAGTTGGCTTGCTGGTGCTATTCGATACCTATCCTGGCAACCTCAACCCGCTGACGAGTTCCCTGCTCAAGTCTTTGCGGACGCCTTCGAAACAGTTGCTGGTGCAGTTGAGTCGCTCGATTCGCCGCAGGTCGCGGGTGTTATGGAGAAGCCTGACCTTTCCCCGGGCGCTGCGGGAAGTGTTCCAGGCCAACAGCCGCGCCGCTGGTCGGTATCGCTTGAGGCCGTACTCGGGACAGGTCACGCTGTTCCGCGCCAGCGAACAATCTCCGCGCAATGGCGATTCTCCCTACGCAGCGTGGCATGACTTATTGCCCGCGGGACTGGAAATCCAGGACATTCCGGGCAGTCACAATGGGATTCTGGTGGAACCCGAAGTTGGCGTTCTGGCGCAAAGACTCAAGAGCTGCATGGACACGGTGCTGACCCGCGGCCGCGCTTTGTCCACACCATAGCAGGTAAACGACCGCGGTCATCAGAACTACGACTGGAGATGGCTACTTTGTCTGGACTCGAAGGAACACCGGTTTCGCTAGGGGACAATCCCGCGCAAACCGCGACGAAGCCCCGGCTGGGACGCATTCTTGGCATTGATGCCGGGATGCTGCGCCACAAGCTGATTCCGTGGGCCAGCAAGGGCAGCCTGGCGATCGTCGACCAGGGATTGATTTCGGGTTCGAATTTTCTGGTAAACATTTTGCTGGCGCGCTGGCTGGGCGCAGAACAGTATGGGGCCTATGCCATCTCCTTCGGCGTTTTCGTACTGTTGTCGTTGGTGTACCAGTCGCTGGTACTGGAGCCGATGGCGGTCTACGGCGGTTCCACCTACCGCAACTGCATGCGCAGCTATCTCAACACCCTGCTGCAGATTCACTTTGTAATTTCGCTGTCGCTGCTGGTAGTATTCGGCGCCACTTCGTTCGTGATCCACCTGGTGGGGCCGGGAAGCGGTCTGGCAGGCGCTTTCGCCGGAGTGACGGTCGCGTCGCCCTGTGTGCTGGTATTTTGGCTGGCGCGGCGGACGTTTTACCTGGAGTTGTCGCCGGCAGAAGCCGCGGCGGGATCGCTGCTGTACAGCGGGCTGATCATGGTGGCGCTGTTCGTCGCGTATCACCACGGGTGGTTGTCGGCCTTTTCCGCTTTTCTTTTGATTGCTCTGGGAGCAGCGGTTAGCAGCATCGCCCTGTGGTGGCGCCTGCGAAACCAGTTGCAGCGGGGCCAGTCCGGACCTGGACTCAGCGAGACCTGGAAACGTCATTGGAGCTATGGACGCTGGGCGCTGGCGACTTGCGTCGCCGGATGGATTCCAGCCTACATCTACTATCCGATCCTCAGCAGCTTTACCGGCATGGCCCAGTCCGGGCAGTTGAAAGCCCTGATGAATCTCACGCTTCCGTTCGAGCAAACCAAGGCCGCATTGTCCATGCTTTTTCTGCCCTATGCCGCACGCGTGGCAGCCAGCAAGAGCAAGTCGGGAGCGGCGGCGATGACCGGACAGATGACCCTGCTGGCATTCGGCGGGGCCATCGCCTATTGGAGCCTGGTGCTGCCCTTTCGTGCCCCGATTTTCCATCTCATGTACTCGGGAAAGTACATGGAAGTCATGAACTTGTTGCCGCTGGTTGCCTTCGGACAAATCTTCTGGAGTGCGGCCTATGGTCCGGCCATCGCTTTACGCGGAATGGAAGCACCTGATGCAGTCTTCAAGGCTTTCGCCGTGGCCACCGTGGCTTCGCTGGTAGTCGGGATTCCTGCAACCTGGTTGTGGGGACTCAAGGGAGCCATCTGGGGAAGCAATCTGGCGGACGTCACTTCCCTGATCATGGTATTTGCCATGGTGCGGCGAAGATTGAACCGTGTCGATGCCCAGAGCATGGTGATCGCCGACGAAATCAACGGGGCCGAGCAGGCATAGAGATCGCAGAAGATTCATCCTGCACCGCGCCTCGAGCAGGACGGGCAGGTTCGATGTACTACAGCACGGAGAGACAAACCAGATGACCCAAACACCAGACGCGAACGCAACTCAGAAGCCAACAGCAGCCGCGGCAAAGAAGAAACCGGAGTCGGCGATCGGCAAGCTGCGTTTCCGGCTGTCCAAGACCAAGCTGCGTGTCCCGATACAGTGGCTCCGTCATCGCGGCTTCCGGCCCGCTGATTTATTTTTCTCAACCTACCCGCGATCCGGCACGACCTGGACCCGTTTCACCGTGTTCGAAATGCTTACGGGAGAGAATGCCACTTTTGAGTCGGTAAATTCTGTGCTGCTCGGAGTTGGAATGCACGAGCAGGCACGGCCGGTGTTGCCCGGCGGGGGCAGGCTGATCGGAACGCATGAGTCCTATCGCAAAGAGTACAAACGGGCCGTGTACCTGGTGCGCGATGTGCGCGATGTAATTCTTTCGGAGTATGCCTTCATAACTGCATTGAACCGTTTCCACGGAAGTCTCGATGATTTCATTAGCGCTTTCTTTCGCGGCAAGATCAATGGCTATGGCACCTGGCCCCGGCACGTTACCTCCTGGCTGGACAGTCCGATTGCCGGAACTCCGAACCTCCTGGTACTGAAGTATGAGGACCTGCGAAAGGATCCCGAAAGCCAGTTTCAGAGGATGCTGGACTTTGCCGGGCTGAAGAGGGATCCGGAAGCAGTCCGCCAGGCCATCGCCAATAATTCGCTGGAAAGGATGCGCGCCAAGGAAAACGACTCCCCGCGCAAGGCCTCGGTCCGTGGCCGATTTGTGCGGGGAGGCTTTGTGCAAGGATGGAAAGATAAGCTGTCGGAAGAGCAGTTGCGCCGTATTGAAGCCAACGCGGGAGAAACATTGATGCGCCTGGGCTACCCTCTGGTGACGGGAAAGTTCGCCACCGAGTCCACACAGGCTTCACCCGAGGACGTGGTGGCTGCGGAGTGAGCAAACGGAATCGAAAGTCGCTGAAGTGAAAATCCTTCTAGTACACAACTCGTATCAACTGCCGGGCGGCGAGGACGTCGTGTACCAGCGGGAGCGCGACTTGCTGGTGGCTCACGGCGACGAGGTCGTCGAGTATTTGCGTAGCAACAAGGAAATCGACCAATACTCGCTAGTGCAGCACTTGAAGCTGGCTCCTGGGGTGATATGGTCTTCGGAGTCGCGGCAGGAATTCAGCCAACTACTGCGCCGTACCAAACCCGATGTTGTGCATGTGCACAACACCTTCATGGTGATTTCACCCTCGATTTACAGTGCCTGCCGGGAACAGCAGGTCCCGGTGGTGCAGAGCCTGCACAACTATCGCTTGCTTTGTCCGCAGGCCAGTTTTTTTCGTGATGGCAAGCCCTGCCATGACTGCGCTTCCCATCTGGGACACAGCGTTCTGCATGCCTGCTATCGCGGTTCGAGGATGCACACGGCTACTGTAGCTGCGATGATCGCCTGGCACCGGGCGGCTGGCACCTATTCCAAGCTGGTAGACCGTTACATTGCGCTCACGGAATTTTCACGCAGTACTTTTGTGGACGGAGGATTTGATCCGGCGAAGATTACGGTGAAGCCGAACTTCGTGGATCCCGATCCGGGTGAGCGCCCGAATGATGGATCCTACGCGCTGTTTGTGGGCAGGATTTCCGCTGAAAAGGGCCTACGTACGCTGCTGGCAGCGTGGCGGCAATTGCCGGAGTCGATCCCGCTGCGGCTGGCCGGAACCGGTCCGATGGCCGCGGAATTGAGTGCGGCCGCGACCGAACTGGGTCCCCACATTCAATACCTCGGCCAGATGCCTCTAGACCAGTTGATGCAAGTGATGAGAGGCGCACGCTTTCTGATTTTTCCCAGCGAACTCTACGAGAACTTCCCTTTGACACTGGCCGAATCGTACGCCTGCGGTGTTCCGGTGATTGCGTCAGAACTGGGAGCCATGAAGGAGATCGTGAAACACGAGTCCACCGGCTTACTGTTTCGCCCCGGGGACGCCGCCGATCTGGCTGCAAAAGTACGCTATGCCTGGGCCAACCGCGAGCCCATGCAGAAACTAGGCAGACAGGCCCGCAAGGAGTACGAAACCAAGTACACCGCAGAACGGAACTACCGCATGTTGCGAAGCATTTATGACGGTGTGCTGAATAAGGACACCACGCGCCCAACTGCGGGAACTAGAGACGACAAGGAAGCGGTCCTCGTCTGAACCTCAGAACTACAGCAGAAGAAAGCGTTCCAATACAGTCACCCAACCTCCCCCCATCCGATCCAGAGGATGGGCTGTAAAGAATGGCCAGTTCACATTCGCCACAAGACGAGGCTTCGAAGATCGCGATGAGCGGCGCCCCATCGTTTCGCGGCGCTAACGATATGCATCGGGACTTGCTACATTATCGATTCGTGCCCGATCTAGTGAGCCTCCATGCGCGCAGAACGCCGGAGGCCCTCGCCCTGGCGTCCGCGGCTGAGTCGATTTCCTACCGAAACCTGGAAGAGCGCGCCAACCAACTGGCGAATTACCTTCAGTCGCTGGGAGTGGGTCCCGACGTACCCGTCGGGGTTTGCCTGGAGCGGTCTCCTTCCATGGCCATGGTGGCCCTGGCGATCCTGAAGGCTGGGGGAGCATACGTGCCGCTTGATCCGGGTTACCCGCCCGAGCGTCTTGCCTTCATGCTGGAAGACTCGCGGGTGCCAATCCTGATCACGCGAGAAGCGCTCAATCAGCAATTGCCCCGAAACGGATGGAAAGTCGTTGATATCGAGGAGCAAGCGTCGGAGATTGCCAAGCAATCGGCGGCCACACCTGAGGGAGTGATTTCAGGAGCGCAGCTCGCCTATGTAATTTTCACTTCCGGTTCTGATGGCCACCCCAAAGGGGTGCAGATTACTCACGCGGCCCTACTCAACCTGGTGCAGTGGCACCTGCGGGCGTTTGACATCGCGCCTGCCGATCGCGCCAGCCAATTGGCGAGCGTCAGCTTCGACGCGGCGGTGTGGGAACTGTGGCCCTACTTGACGGCGGGAAGCAGTGTCCACTTCTGCGATGAGACCACACGCCTCAACCACGAATCTCTCCAGGAGTGGCTACTGACGGAAAGAATCAGCATCAGCTTTGTGCCCACCGCGCTCGCGGAACGCCTCATGACGATGGAGTGGCCGAGCGGTTGCGCGCTGCGAGTTTTATTGACCGGAGCTGATACCTTACATCGCTATCCCGCGACGGGGCTCCCATTTTCTGTGTTTAACAACTATGGCCCCACAGAATGCACGGTGGTGGCGACTTCCGGCGAAGTCTTGCCCAACCACCACCCGGATCGCAAGCCGACCATCGGACGGCCCATCGACAACGTGCAGATCCACATCCTCGATGACGAACTTCGCCCGGTACCGGCTGGACAGATCGGCGAGGTCTATATCGGTGGGGCGGGGCTGGCGCGTGGCTATCGCAATCGGCCCGACCTGGATCGCGAGAAATTCATCCCCAATCCGTTCAACCTAGCGTCCAACGAACGCCTCTATCGCACTGGAGATCTGGGACGGTATCTGGCCGATGGCCAAATCGCGTTTGTGGGCCGGATTGACAGCCAGATCAAGATTCGCGGGTATCGCATTGAGCCCAACGAAATCATCAGCGTGCTGAGTCAACACCCGGGAGTACAGGCTAGCGTGGTGGTGGCCCGCGACGATGCGGCAGGAAACAAACAACTGGTGGCATACGTGGTCCCGACCCGAGGGGCGCAACTGTCCTACGCTTCCCTGGTGCTTTTTGCGCGCGAGTACCTGCCCGGCTACATGGTACCGGGCCTGTTCGTGCAGATTGATTCTCTGCCCGTAAACAGCAACGGCAAAGTGGACCGTGCTAGTCTGCCGGCGCCCGACCCGACGAACATCATTGGCGATCAAGGACGGGGACGGCCACAGACCGCCATAGAAAAACGGATTGTCCGGATCCTGGGAGATCTGCTCGGCATCGAGGGCATCGGCACCAACGACAACTTCTTTTTTCTGGGCGGACATTCCTTGCTGGGCACCCAGCTTATTGCGCGGCTGCGAGACGCCTTCGGGGTGGAGCTTTCGTTGCGACGGGTGTTCGATTCTCCCACCGCCGCTGAACTGGCCACTGAGATTGAGACGCTGTTGGCGAGCGAAACGCGCGCCAGCGCAGACTGAAGCCCATGCCGGTTCCGACATCAGCCAGCACGACTCGAAGTTCAGCCGCGAGCGCCTCTGCGGGTCATCAAGCCGGGTCCACGCTGAGTTTTTATCGTCTACTCGAGCCGGAGGTGCTGGCGGATCCCTATCCGTTGTACCGGCGCTTGCGCGAGGAAGACCCGGTGCACTGGGATCCTTTCCTGCATGCCTGGGTGGTTACGCGCTACAGCGACGTGATGCAGGTGTTGTCCAGCTTTTCCGCCGATCGCACACCCACACCGAAGCAATTGAACAGCATGGGGCTGGGGGATCTGACACCGATCGCTCAGGTGATGGTGCAGCAGATGCTGTTCATGGATGCGCCGGCCCATACCCGTTTGCGGGGCCTGTGCGCAGAGGCGTTCACGCCTCATCGAGTCGAGGCTCTGCGTTCTCACATCCAGGAAATTGCCAATCGGCTGCTCGACCAAGTGCAGGACGCAGGGCGCATGGAAGTGATCGCCGACTTCGCGGCGCCGCTGCCGGCAATTGTGACCGCGGAGATGCTGGGGGTGCCAACATCCGATCATCAGCAACTCAAGAGCTGGTCAGCCGACTTTGCCGAAATGCTGGGTAATTTCCAGCACAATCCGAACCGGGTCATGCAGGTGCGGCGGAGTCTTGAAGGAATGCTGGAATATTTCCGCAGCACCATTAACGAACTCCGGAAGAAGCCGCGACCGGGGCTGATCAATTCCCTGTTGACGGCCGAAGTCCAAGGCGACCGCCTGAGCGAAGAGGAAGTGATTGCGAACTCGATTCTGACCATGGTTGGCGGGCAAGAAACCACCACCAATCTGATTGGAAATGGCATGGTCACCCTGCTGCGGAATCCGCAGGAGGCCAACCGCTTGCGGCAGGACCGCTCGATCATCGGACCCGCCGTGGAAGAGCTGTTGCGCTACGAAAGCCCGAGCCAATACACCGGGCGTCTGGCTCCCGAAGACATCGAAATGGGGGGCAAGAAAATTTCCAAACGCCAGGCGGTTCTCGCCGTGATGGGAGCTGCCAACCGTGACCCCGAACGGTTTCCCGATCCCGACCGGCTGGACCTCACCCGCAAGGACAATCGACACGTTGCTTTCGGCTGGGGCCCGCACTTCTGCTTCGGCGCACCGCTGGCGCGGATCGAGGGCCAGATTGCATTCGCCACCGTGCTGGAGCGCTTCCGCGACATGCAGCTCGATCCCGAGCCGCTGGTGTGGCGGGAGAATTTAGGGTTGCGCGGCCTGACTGCGTTGCCGGTTTCATTTTCGTCACAGTAGATAGGTCTTCATCTCCATGGGTCTTCACATCGCAGAGTTGAACCAAGAGAAAGCACAGGCGCTCGCGTCGGTTGCTGGTCGTGTGGCCGGCGACACTGTACCCCTTTCTCATGGCCAGGAGCAGATCTGGCTGCATACCCAGTTGGTGACTGATGTTGCCCTCTACAACGAACCCATCACCATCTACAAGACAGGAACTCTGGACCACGGACTTCTGGAGCGGGTCTTAACTGAGTTGGTGCGAAGGCATCAAGCCTGGCGCACCAATTTCAAGATTGTGGAGGGACAGCCGGTTCAGGTCATCGGGGCGCCGTTTGAGGTGCGGATTCCGGTGGTGGATCTGCGCGGCATTCCCGCTCCCCAAAGAGAACCTGAGGCCTTGCGGTTGGCGGTGGAGGACGCGCAGCGTCCGTTTAATCTGACCAGCGGGCCGCTGTTCCGAGTGTTGCTGATTCGGGTGAGCGATAACGACCATCGCTTGTACCTCACCCTGCACCACATAATTTTTGACGGTTTCTCCATCTATCGCCTGTTCCTTCCCGAACTGGCCGCGCTATATCAAGCCTTCGCAGAGGGAAAACGCTCGCCTTTACCGGAGCTGACCGTGCAGTATGCGGATTTTTCCCAATGGCAGCGGGAATGGCTGGTGCAAAGTGGAGCGCTGGCATCGCAGCTTAGCTACTGGAAAAAGCAACTGGCCGGGGTTTCCATGATGCAACTGCCCACCGACCGGCCACGGCCGGCGGTGCAGAGCTTCAATGGCGCCATCCATCCTTTTGCGCTTTCGCAGCAAGTGAGCCAGGCATTGAAAATGCTTGGCCGGCGCAGCGGAACCACGCTGTTCATGACTTTGATGGCAGGACTGGAAGTGCTGATGCACCGCTACTCCGGGCTGGATGACGTGGCCATCGCCACGGTGAGTTCGGCCCGCAAGCGTTCCGAGCTGGAGCGGCTTCTCGGTTACTTCTTGAATCCAGTGGTACTGCGCAACGATCTTTCCGGCGACCCGACTTTCAGCGAGGTACTGAGGCGAGTGCGGGACGTCAGCCTGGACGCGTTGTCCAATGATGACGCTCCTTTTACCCAGATCGTGAAGGAACTGCATCCCGCCCGCACGCTCAGTGCAAACCCGTTGTTCCAGGTGTTATTCACGCTGGAGCCGCCGATGCCAGTGGATGCCAACGGGTGGAGCGTGGCCTTAACCCAATCGCAGGTGGACACCAAGCTGGTGAAATTCGACCTCTGTCTGGAATTAGATGATGCCCCAAGTGGCATTGCGGGGCGATTCAAGTACAGCACCGACCTGTTTGAGCCGCCAACTATCGCCCGCATGGCCGGCCATCTGGAGACTCTGCTGCGCGCCCTTGCCGCCAATCCGGAACAGCGAATTTCGCAAGCGCCGTTGTTGACCGAATCTGAGCGCCACCAGGTGAGTGTGGAGTGGAACTCTACCGACGTGATGTATGCCACCGATGTGTGCATCCACAGCCTGTTTGAAACCAAGGTGGAGATGCTTCCGGACGCGGCGGCGGTGGTGCAGGGCAAGCGACAGCTCACCTACCGTGAGTTGAACGCACGCGCTGACAGCCTGGCTAACGCTCTTCGCCAGCGCGGCGTGGGCGTGGAGGAAGTGGTCGCCATTTGCCTGAAACCCTCGCCCGAGATGATGGTCTCTATCCTGGCTGTGCTCAAAGCGGGTGGCGCTTGCCTGCCGTTGGATCCCAGCTATCCCCCGGATCGTCGGAAGTACGTCCTCGATGACTCTAAGGCGAAGGTGCTCTTAACCAGCAATGATCTTAGAAACCTTTTTCCCAACGATGGCGTCGAGATCATCTGTTTAGATGGGGACGTGGGTTCGTCCAGCCCTGCCGCAACCTCAGTCCGGTCGAGGGTAAAGGCCGGCCCTGACAATCTGGCCTACGTGATCTACACCTCGGGAAGCACGGGAACCCCCAAGGGCGTACTCATCACTCATCGCAACCTGGTGCATTCCACCCAGGCGCGACTGAGTTACTACGCGACGCCCAACAGCCGATTTCTGCTGCTCTCGTCTTTTGCCTACGACAGTTCTCTGGCGGGAATCTTTGGCACACTTTGCCAGGGCGGGACCCTGATGTTTTGCCCAGGCACGGTGCAAGAGTCCCTCCCTGAACTGGCGCAACTGATCGCTCGACACAAGGTTTCAGAGCTGCTTTGCGTGCCCTCGGTATACAACTTCTTGCTGGAGCAGGCGAGCCCAGCGCAGTTAGCGAGCTTGCGAACGGCGATCGTGGCGGGAGAATCCTGCGCGCCGGAACTGGTTGAGCGGCACTACAAACTTCTTCCTCACACGGTTTTATACAACGAGTATGGGCCGACCGAAGCGTCGATCTGGAGCACGGTTTACAAATGCCGGCCCAAGCAGGCCCGGCTGTTGGTCCCGATTGGCCGGGCCATCGCCAATACGCGAGTTTACGTTGTGGACCGCAACTTGAATCTGGTTCCGGTGGGAGTTCCAGGCGAGATTTGTGTGGCCGGGCCGGGCTTGGTGCGCGGATATTTGAACCGCCCGGAGCTCACGGCGGAGAAATTCGTCGTCAACCCATTCAGCACTGACCAGCAGTCAAGACTGTACCGAACCGGAGACCTGGCCCGCTACCTCCCGGACGGGAATCTGGAATTGCTGGGGCGGTTGGATGAGCAGGTAAAGATTCGCGGATTCCGCATCGAGTTGGAAGAGATTTCCTCGGTGATGGCAGAACACCCCCATGTGCGGCAGGCAGTAGCTGCCCTGCGGGAGGACACACCCGACCGGCCGGAACTGGTGGCCTATGTAGTACCCATCAGCAGCGACAGTTTTGATCGCAATGGGTTGCGACAGTTCTTGAAACAGCGGCTGCCGGAGGTCATGGTGCCGTCGAAGATCGTGACGCTGGAGCACCTGCCGCTCACGCCGAATGGAAAGGTGGATCGCCACGCGTTGCCGGCGCCTGAGCCCCAATCGGACGTGGTGCATGAAACCGCCACCGGCCCCGTGGAAACCAGGCTGATCGAGATCTTTGAAAAAGTACTGGGCAAGCGGCCGATCGGTGTCCGGCAAAACTTCTTTGACCTGGGCGGGCATTCCTTGCTGGTGGCGCGGTTGCTTCTTCTTATCGAGCAAGTCTTCCACAAGAAACTGTCCTTAGGAGAGGTCTTCCAGGCGCCGACGGCAAAAGAGCTGGCGGCGCTGCTGGCGAACGGAACACGATCCAATGGCGCCATCGTTCCCATTCAACCCTCGGGATCGCGAGTGCCGTTGTTCTGGGTGCGCGGCGGACCACTTTATCTTGCGTTGTCGCGGCGTCTGGGACCCGACCAGCCACTGTTGGGATTGCATTTGCCGGCCTCGGACGCGGCTGAGCTCTCGCTTCCCTATAAATTGGAAGACATCGCGGCGGTGCTGGTGGAGCGGATGCGCGAAGCCCAACCCACCGGACCTTATAACCTTGCCGGGTTGTGCATCAACGGGGTGATTGCTTACGAGATGGCGCGGCAACTCCACCACGACGGGCAAGAGGTGGGACTGCTCGCTCTTTTCGACGCACAAAACCCCGCCTACTATCGCGACTTCTCGATGGAAGGCCGTGGTTCGCTGATGTGGAAGAAGGCCTGTTATCACTTGACGAACCTGCACCACTCCCGGTTCCGGCAGATGCCCGGTTTTGTTCGTGACCGCATGACCGGAATCGGCCGCCGCTTGAGCGTGATGCGCTGGCGCGTCAATTATGCCCTGGGCCGACCGGTCGGCGATAGTCATTTGCAGGATCTCGATACCATTATTCATCCCGCCTCTTATGACTACCAGCCTCAACCCTACCGTGGGCGGGTCGCGTTCTTTCAGTCCACCGATTGGCCCAAAGGAAACTACTGGGAGTTCCACGCCGGCTGGAAGCATCTGGTGGGAGCCATGGAGGTCTACCGAATCCGCGGCGGGCACGAGTCCATGTTCTACGAAGACAACGTGGACCTTCTGGCCGAGAATCTGAAGCTCAGCCTAAAGCAGGCGGCGCACCCGCAGGCTTTTCCAGAGGACGGAGCCGCGTAACCCCGAGCTTCCCACATTTCTGCGAACCCTAAGCATTCTGTCAACTCGAAGGAGAAGCCATGAAATTCATCCGCACGACCGCCCGCAAGTTCGGAATCGCCGGCGAACTGTTTTCGTTTTTCATGCAAAACAAGCGCTGGTGGCTGGTGCCCATGATTCTGACCCTGTTCCTGCTGGGCGCCTTGATTGTGTTAGCTCAAAGTTCCGCCATCGCACCCTTTATCTACACTCTGTTCTAGGGCGTGTGCAGGCCGTAACCAGCTGATTCTAAAGCTAGTGACTTAGAGACGTTGGACTCTGGACAGGGCCGCCGAATAGGGACTATTCTCCTAGTAGTCGGCGTTCCCTCCGGTAGGGCCGATCTCGATTCGTCCGCTTTTGCAGTCCCCCCAGCAGTTGCGACCCTGATAAAGGTACGTGGAAGAGAATGCTGAGAACGTTCGCCTCGAAGCTACTGCTGTTGGGTGTCAGGGCCGCACTGACGCTGCTATGCGCGGAAGTCGTTCTGCGAATTGCTCACGCCAGGGCCACTGGAACGAGTCGGCGCATCAGTTGGGCGGCGAGTTGATGGCCCGAAAAGTATGCGAGATGGAGACGCCAAGTATGGCGTCGCCGGCGCGTGCCGCCGTTGACCTTCCCCACAGCCTGTCAAGTCTTGGAGTCAATGAATGAAGACACTTGAAACCTACAGCGACGCGATGGTGGCCAAGCAGCCGGAAGTGGCGGCTCCCCGGTTCGGGGCTGTGGCAGGATTCGTGGCGCTAACCGCTTTAACCGCCATTGTGGCCACAGCCTTGGGCAAGCTGAAGTACGGCGTGCTGAACCTGCTGGGCCTGATCGCGGGACTGATCATTCTGTACCTGCTGGCGATGGCGTTTCCGCAACTGCGGGCGAACTGGGCCTATCTGCGTCCGCGGTTGAATAAATGGCACCTGATCTGGTACGGAATTTACGTCAGTGCCCTGGTGTTTGAAATTCGATCCATGGCCAGCTACCGGGACTCGATTTTGGACAGCTGGTCCATTTTGCGTCTCGGCCCGGAGTTGCTGATCGGCATTTACCTGCTGTACTGCGCGGGCACGGGAAGAGTGAAGTGGTTCTCCTCGCTGGTCAAGGGTATCCCGGGGGTGTTGGCCCTTTACTGCGCTTTCTGCGCCCTTACCTCGGTATGGTCGGTGTTTGGAGCGTGGACGCTGTTTAAGTCGGTGGAATACATGATGGACGTCGCCGTCGTTGCGGCGTTCCTCTGCGTCATCACCGATGCCGACGACTACAAGGTGCTGCTGGACTGGACGTGGACCATTTTCACCATCGAACTGGTCTGGTGCGTCATGCAGCTGGGGATCTGGCCGACCGAAGCCTTGGACGATGGCCGGCTCCGAGGCGTGCTTCCGCTTACGGGTTTCAACGCTGTGGGAGCGTACGGAGCGGTGATCGCGACCGTCGCGCTGTGCAGACTGCTGGCGGTCACGCCTGAGGTTTTCGAACGTTCGTGGTACGTCTGTTTGTTTCTGTTCGGCGTTGTGCTCACGGCGATGTCGCAGACGCGGAACGCGATGGCGGGCCTGGTGGGTGCAGTCGTAGTGATTTTGATCGTCTCCAAGCGTGCCACCGGGATCATGTTGATTGGCGTGACGGTCGCCGGAATACTCTATACCACGATGGGAGAGGTATTGAAAACGTTCATTCACCGCGGCCAGAGTGAAGATGCTTTCAACAGCATGAGTGGCCGGTTGGTCTGGTGGCACTACGCCTGGATCTTCTTCAAAGAAAAGCCGTGGAGTGGAGTTGGGGCGTATGCCGGCGGTAAATTTGCGGTGTTGAAAGCCTTGAAGATCAACGCCAGCTCGACCCACAGCGACTATATTGAGCTGCTGGTGGGCACGGGGGTTTTTGGCACTCTTCTGTTCTCCATTGCGGTGGTGTGGACGCTGGTAGCCCTGTTCAAGCTTTGGCGTAACCAGAGCTTGACCCGGCAGGAACGCCAAATCAGCATGGAGTGTTTCTGCGTGATGCTGGTGCTTTTCATACACTCGTTCTTCAATGTGGAACTGACGTGGCACGCTCCCATGTTCTTCCTGGTCTGCATGGGCTGGGCCGAGTTCATGCGTCGGAAGCGGCAAAAGGCGCGGCAACTGGTCATCCAGCAAAGCCTCAGAGGTCCGATACACCGAACCAGCGAAATCATTTTCAGCGAGAGTTGAGAGTGCTGCGCCCCCCACGAAAGTACCCTTTCATCGATTTGGGAAACTGACCATGATAGAGATTGCGAAGGCCTTAGACTCTGCAAGCGCGGGCTCGGCGCAAGAGAACCGGTCCGAGCCAGCTCCCGGCCCTGCCCGATTTCCGGTGCTGGGAGTGGGGGTCAGTGCGGTTCAGATTCCGCAGGTCATCGAGATTCTCGAACGCTGGATCCTGGAACGCAGCCATTCGCATTATGTGGCAGTGACCGGAATGCATGGCATTACCGAAGCGCAGTATGACCGGCAATTCCGCTCGATTCTGCAATCCGCGGATTTGGTAGTACCGGACGGCATGCCGCTGGTATGGATCGGACGCTGGCGTGGTTTCCGGATTCGGCGCCGGGTCTATGGTCCGGAATTGATGGCAACGTTCTTTCAGGAGACCGGCGACCGCTATCGCCATTTTTTCTATGGTGGCGCTCCCGGGGTGGCGGACCGTTTGTCGCAGGTGGCACGGCAACGCTATGGCATTCGGGTGGTGGGCACCTACTGCCCTCCATTCCGGCCGCTTACGGAAGAAGAAGACCGCCAAGCCATGCAAGCGATCGCAGAGTCGCGTGCCGATGTCCTCTGGGTCGGCCTCAGCACTCCCAAACAAGAGCGCTGGATGTCGGAACATTTGCGCAAGGTTTCAGTGCCGGTGATGCTGGGAGTAGGCGCCGCCTTTGATCTGAATGCGGGAACGCTGCGGCAGGCCCCAAGATGGATGCGGGAACACGGTTTGGAGTGGCTTTTCCGCCTGGCCGCCGAGCCGCGGCGTCTGTGGCGCCGCTATGTTATTTTCGGCTCGAAGTTCGCGTGGAATGTTTCCCTTGAACTGCTGGGTCTGAAAGCTTTTGACTGAGTAGAGTACACAAGGACGAGTTTCGGGATCACCACGGAGTTGTGAGGTTCGTCGGATGGCTAAGAAGGGAAGGTTTTGGCGCGGGCTAGGCTGGTTCGCAGCGGTTTGTATTGCGCTGGAACTCGGCTTGCGCCTGTTTGGCTACGGTTCCTACACCATTTTCCGCCCGGATCCCCGTTTACTTTGGGTTCCGGAACCCGGAAACAAGCTGACCGTGGTTAATCACCAGCACATTAACATCAATAACGAGGGCTTCCGCTACCCCGTCGACCTGGGGCCGAAGCAACCGGGCCAGTTTCGGGTTTTCACTTTTGGGGATTCCGTCACCATGGGCTGGGGTGTAGATGACGACCATCACTACAGCGCGGACCTGGAAAAGGTCCTGAATGGCAGCGGCTGCCCTGGCACTCACTTCCAGGTGGTTTCGGCCGGTGTGAATGCTTATCCGAATTCTCTAGTAGACGAACGCGTGAAAACGGTGCTGGAAAGCAACCTGCAACCGGACATGGTGGTTCTAGCCTACAGTTTCAACACCGGCATGGAAAACCTGGCGCACCTGCAGGGTGCGCAGCGGCAGAAGATCCTTCGCGGGGTTGCCTTCAAGTCTCTGGCACGACGCAGCGCCATCTACGACTTTCTGGTGGAAGATCTGCTCCGCAATTTGGCTTACTATCGTTTTCGTGAGCTCATGATCCAAGGCACATGGGATACCGCCAAACAAAAAGCTGACGATCCGGTAGAAGAATTTACGGCGAACTTGCAGTCAGCTGCCGATGAAAGCCGGGCGCACAACGTCCCACTGGTTCTGCTGCTGTTGTCTTCCGAAGACCAAACTTCGCAGCTTCATCCGTACCAGAAGGCCATGATTGACTTCGCTCAAACCAATCATTTGCCGCTGGTCAATATGTTCGACGCCTGGCGCACGCAAGACCGTCGTCCTTTATTCATGGACCATGTGCATCCCAGCGCCCTGGGACACCAGCAGATCGCCGACGCACTGGCGCAAACCGTTCGCACGCTGCCTTCCGAGATGGCGGTTTGTCCAGGCAGCGCCACAGAAAAGGGCGTAGCTTCACGATGACTCCAGTTAAGGAACCAATGCCGGAAGCGCCGGCTGTCTCAGGAGGCCCCGGATCCTTCGAAGCCGAGCGCGGCCCGCTGTTCGTCGTGGGCATGTGGCGCTCGGGGACTTCCCTGCTCTACCGGCTGATCAACCAGCATCCGGAGATTTGCCTGATGTACGAGGGCGATCTGGCGGTGCTGGGGCCGCTGTTTACGTGGCCCAATCGAAAAAGCAATTGGATGGAGTACTGGGATTTCTGGAGTGGGGCTCTGCGCCGGCACTCGATCGACCGGGCGACTGTCCCATCCCATTTCCCCAACCTCAAGACCGCCATCGAGACCGTGTACCGGGGTTACGCCGGACCCAAACTCTGGGGCTGCAAATCTCCGAATTATTACGATCGCATGGATGTGCTATTTGGCATGTTCCCCCAGGCTCGCTTCATCATCATTTGGCGAGACCCTGCGGATGTCTGCCGCAGTACGTTGCGTGCCGGGACGATCAGCTATTCCTGGTTCAACCGCCCGGGCATGTTCCATCGTTCGCTGTTTGGATGCAGGATACTGAAGGCGCAGACCGACCGGCTGCGCCGCGGCGGAGCGCACGTCCATGAGGTGCAGTACGAGGACTTGGTCAACGATCCGAAGAAGACGATGACCGAGATTTGCCAATTCCTTAATCTCCCGTTCGATGAGCGCATGACGTCGTTGAAGGGCGACCATTCGAACATTGACCCGGCGGCGCAGCACGCCAAAGTGAAGAGTGACCGGATCATCAAGGATAGCGGTGAAGCGGAGATCCTCAGCGAAGCGCAGAAACGCAAGATCGCGTCCTACATACGGCTGTGGCAGCAGAGGTGCAATGGCTGGCCCAGGGTGCATCAGGTCCTCAACCACGAATCCACCAAGCCATGGTTTGGACGCGAGTTGCTGGATTGGTCGATTTACCGCTACTGGCGTTTTTCCGACTGGCTGAAGAAATGGATCTATTGTCTGGCTCCGCTGTGGCTGCTGAACAGCTATCGCGTGGTGGCCAACAAGCCGGCGTTGTTGCTGCGGCAAAAGGGCGCGCCGGAGCGGGAATCCAAGACCTCGGAGACAGTTTCGTAGCCGTTCGATAGGGAAACGGAAATCTTCTATGCGCATCCTTGGGCTCTCGTCGTTCAAGCGGGATCCGGCGGCCGTGCTGTTGTGCGATGGCAGGGTCGAGATCGCCATTGAGGACAGGAAGTTGCTGCGCACGCGCACCCGTGGCATGCCGATCACCGCCATCGAGTGCTGCCTGCAGAGTGCCGGGATCAGCTGGAAGGATTTGGACCTGGTGGCCATCGCCAGCCAGTCGCTGCAAGGATGGGTGCGCCGCTCCTGGACGCGGGCCAAGCAGTCCGCTTTTTCGCCGCTGGCAAACGCCTACTATGAAGCCGATGACATCGGGCTGGCCGCCCAGCAACTCAACCACGTGCGCCGCCTGCGCAAGCGTGTGGGCGGGGCACAACGGGTGCTCAACCTCGACCACCATCTCTGCCATGCGGCCACCGCATTCTATTGCTCATCCTTCGAGAAAGCCTTGATTCTGACCCTCGACGAAGAGGGTGACGGAAGATCGGGGATGGTGGCAATCGGTGAGGGCACCAACATCCGCGTGCTGCGGACGATTCCCTTCCCCCATTCTTTGGCCTGGGTCTACACTCTGATCACCGACTTGATCGGTTTCGTGCCGCGGGAAGAGGAACACAAAACCCAGTGGCTGAGCGTGGAGGGCAGTCCGGATCTCAAAGACGTTTTTCTGCGGATGCTGCGTCGTTCGAATACGCAGTTTCCCAGGATCGATTTCAGTTTCTTCACCCGGGGTCTGTCCGGTGGCCTCCCGCTCTCAGCCAAGTTCTTCCGCCAATTCGGACTTCCCTCCACCCCCGGCGAAATCAGTAAAGATCAGAAAAAGGTGCTGGCGGCGAGTCTGCAGCAGGCATGTACAGAGCTGGTCGGCGATTTGCTTGAAGATCTGCGCAAGCGTGAGGGCATCCAGAACATTTGTCTGGGTGGCGGCTTGTTCCAGAACACCCTTCTGGTCTCTGACCTGGAAAAACGGCTGGGAGTAGGACAGGTTTCAGTACCTCCCGCACCGGGCAACAGTGGTTGCGCGCTGGGGGCTGCCCAGCTGGCGTGGCACCGGACTTCTCGTAAGCCGCGGACGGAAGCTCCCTCGCATGTTTTTTGGGGACCAAAGTTCCGCGAGCAGGACATCAAAGACGTGCTCGACAACTGCAAGGCACGCTACGCCCTACACAACACCGAAGATCGCAAGATCGACGCCGTGGTGCAGTTGCTTTCTGCCGGCAAGATTGTCGGCTGGTACCAGGGTGCGGCTGAGTTCGGTCCGCGGGCGCTTGGCCATCGCAGTGTGCTGGCGTCACCGTGGGGCAGTTACGTCAAGGAGAACTTGAACGATTTCATCAAGCACCGGGAGTGGTTCCGTCCTTTTGCCCTGGCCGTGCCGGAAGAAGATTGCGCACGCTACTTTGACGCCTCGCCGCTGTGTGCGTTCATGAACTCGCTGGCGTGGGCGCGTCCGGAAGCGAGCGTTTTGCCCGAGGGGCTCTTGTTCTCCGGCAATCGGGTACGGCTGCAGGTCGTCAGCCGGCAGAGCAACCCGTTATTTTGGCGGCTGCTGAAACGGTTTGGCGAACAGGCTCCGGCGCCAATTCTGGTAAATACTTCCTTCAATCTCTTCGGTGAGCCTTTGGTGCTGAACCCCAGGGATGCGGTGCGCAGCTACTTCTGCTCCGGCATCGATGCTTTGATGGCGGGTAACTTTGTTCTTGCCAAGGCCGGACTGCCCCAGCCACAATTGCAAGCCAGACCGGCGTCACAACAGACTCCGGTAAACGCCTAGCCCCTCTCTCGCTTTCGCATGGTTACACTTCTCGTAACCAGCCTGCTCCCTATTTCCTATCAAGAGTGCGGTTCCTTCCTTAGAATGATGATCAATTCCTTATAACTCGCTTCCCTGGCTAAAGGCTTCGGGGCAGTTGGAGGTTGATAAGGTCCGCCCATGAGCAAACTCCAGAACACCGCGCAGATTCGCGAGGCGGTGTTTGCCGACTACCCCCAAATTGCTGCACTCGAGGCCCGCTACGGACTGCGCCCTAAACCTTACGACGAATGGATTCACCTCTGGGCTGAGAATCCGGCCTGCCCTCCGGGATGGACCATCGGATGGACAGTCGAAAACGCCAGGAAAGACATCGTTGGTTATGTGGGCAATGTGCCTTCGGTGTTCGCATTTCAAGGACAGAAGCTCATTGCCGCCAGCGGACGGGGGCTGGTGGTGGATGAGCAATACCGCAGCTATTCTTTTCCTCTCTTCAGCCGCTTTTTCAATCAGGGCAATGTAGATCTCATCGTCAATACCACGGTCAACGTCAACGCAGTCAAGCTGCACGAACTGTTTCACTGCGAGCGGGTGCCGGTTGGAGCCTGGGACCGGGCGGTATTCTGGATCACCGACTACCGGGGCTTTGCGGCCAAGCTCGCAGCGACGAAGAGCCTGCCCCTGCCGAAGCTGCTCGGCTATCCCCTCTCGGCCGCCCTAGCCGCTAAGGATAGGCTTCGCCGAAAACCTCTCAAAGCATTGGGCCATGGCGTAGAAGCCGCAGTTGCGATCACGTTCGACCAGCGCTTCGATGCCTTCTGGGAAGAACTGAGAAAGCAGCACTCTAACTCCCTTCTCGCGTCACGCTCTCGCGCAACCCTCAACTGGCATTTCAAGTTCTCTCTAGAAAACAAGCGCGCCTGGGTGGAGACGGTCTCCCAGGACGGTACTCTGCTGGCCTATGCCGTGTTCCTGCGGCAGGACAACCATGAACTCGGTTTGAAAAGAGTCCGCCTAGTGGATTTCCGTACCTTAAATGACAATTCAGGCCTGCTGGCGCCCATGCTAACGGTGGCCCTGCGGCGTTGCCGCGAGCAGAAAGTTGAAATGCTGGAAGTGATCGGGCTTTCCCCGGAAACGCAGCGTGTGCTCGCGGGTTTTGCTCCCAACCATCGCGATCTGCCGGCTTGGCTATACTTCTACAAAGCGAAAGACAAGGCATTGGCGGAGAAATTGAGAGATGCGAGGGTGTGGGATCCTTCTCCGTTTGATGGAGACGGGGCTCTCTAGAAATCGCCCGCGCGCGGGTAAATCTGGCGGACAACAAGATAGGGATTGGCATGTGTGGGATTGCAGGAATCCTGAAGCTGGCGGGCGGCGAAGTCGATGCTGGACGCCTGCAACAAATGATCGGTACCATCCGGCATCGTGGGCCGGATGCGCGCAATGTGTACGCCAACGCAGGAGTAGGGCTGGCGAACGCGCGGCTTAGTATTGTTGACCTTGCGGGCGGCGGCCAGCCCATGTCCAATGCGGACGGCTCGCTGTGGATTACGTTTAACGGAGAGATTTTCAATCACGTCGAGTTGCGCGAAGAACTGCTAAAGAAAGGCGACCGTTTCGCGACTCGCTCTGACACCGAAGTTATCCTTCATCTATACCGGGACCTGGGCGAGGATTGTGTTCATCGATTGAACGGGCAATGGGCGTTCGCCATTTGGGACGCGCGGCGGCGGAAATTGTTCCTTTCCCGCGACCGGGTTGGAATCCAACCGTTGTTTTACACCACGGTCAATCAGAACTTTATCTTCGGATCTGAAGTAAAAGCCATCTTCGCTTGTCCGGAAGTCAGCCGCGAGCTCGATCTGCGCGCTCTGGACCAGTTCTTCACTTTCTGGGTTAGCCTGCCGCCACGTACGATTTTCCGTAACATTTCCCAGCTTCCTCCCGGCCACTCTTTAAGGGTGGAGGACGGCCGTGTCCGCCTGCAACAATATTGGCAATCGGATTACTCGGCGGTCGAGCCCACGAACGAGTCGCCGACGCGCAAAGCAGAAGAATTGTTGGACCTGGTGTCCGATGCCACACGCATCCGGTTGCGGGCTGACATCCCGGTGGGCGCGTACTTGAGCGGAGGCATCGATTCCAGCTTCATCACTGCACTCGCCCGACCCATCGCTGACAGCAAGCTACGGACTTTCTCGGTCGCGTTCGAAGACGCCGAGCTCGACGAAAGTAAGTTCCAACGGGAGGCGAGCGCGTATCTTCACACTCAGCACAGCGAGATTCGCTGCTCCTCGCGGCAGATCGGCGAGGTTTTCCCGGATGTCATCTGGCACACCGAACAGCCGGTGCTGCGCGCGGGTCCCGCTCCGCTGTTTCTGCTTTCGGAACTGGTCCATCGTAGCGGTTTCAAAGTCGTGCTCACGGGTGAAGGCGCTGACGAGTTGCTCGGTGGCTATGACATATTTAAGGAAGCCAAGATCCGGCGCTTTTGGGCGCAGCAGCCGGGGTCGCGTCTGCGGCCACTGCTCCTGAAGCGGCTCTATCCTTATCTGTCCGACATGCAGAAGCAGCCGGAAGCCTATTTGGCAAACTTCTTCCGCGTGGATGCCCGAGACACCGCCAGCCCTTTCTTTTCCCACCTGCCGCGCTGGCAGTTAACCGCCAAGCTGAAAGGCTATTTCTCGCCCCAGGTGCAGGGCGAGTTGGCGGACTACGATGCCTATTCCGACCTGCAACACGCCCTGCCCTCGGAGTACCCTCGCTGGCCCGGATTCTGCCAGGCCCAATACCTTGAAACCGCGTATCTCATGCCGGGTTATATCCTTTCGGCTCAAGGAGATCGGATGGCCATGGCCCATTCGGTCGAGGCCCGGTATCCGTTTTTGGATCATCGCGTGGTAGAATTCTGCCAGAAGCTTCACCCCGCCTTGAAAATGCGGGTTTTAGCGGAAAAATACCTACTGAAGAAGGCTTCCAGAGGTATGTTGCCGTCAGGGGTGATTGAACGACCCAAACAGCCGTACCGGGCTCCAGACGGAGCCAGTTTCCTGAGTCAAACCTCCCCACAATATGTTGAAGAACTCCTTTCCCAGGAAAGGATTCAACGAGACGGAATTTTCTCCCCCGTTGCGGTTCTCAGTCTGGTCGCGAAGTTTAAAAAGGGCCGAGTAGTGGGCGCCAGAGATAATATGGCGCTGGTAGGTATACTTTCTACCCAGCTATTGGTACAACAGTTTATCTCGTCCACAAGAACGACAGCCTATGCTCTCAATTGAGCCGGAAATACGCAGCTTCATCGTGGAGAATTATCTCCTGGCACGAGAAGACAGTCTGAGCAACGACGACTCTTTTCTCGAGAAAGGGATCTTCGATTCCACCGGCATCCTGGAATTGGTGTCCTTCGTGGAGCATAAGTACAGCCTCGAATTGGAACCGGACGAGTTAGTCCCGGAGAACTTGGATTCCATTGCCAGTCTCGCCCGATTCCTGCAGCGCAAGCTGGATGCACGGAACGCAATCCCCGAGATGAGCGTGCCCGCTCCCTCTGCCCGGTCTGGGCGGTGAGGAGGTCGGGAGAGAATCCATGAAAGCCTCGCCGGCTGTTTCCCCTGATATTTTAAGAATTGATGCCGCTGCCGAAACGGAGCGGATTACCGCCTGCATTCGTGATCTGGTGTTCAAGAAGCTTCGCCGCAAAGGGGCGGTGGTCGGCGTTTCCGGGGGCATCGACAGCGCGGTGGTAGCGTTTCTGTGCGCGCGGGCGTTGGCTCCGGAACGGGTTCTGGTTTTGTTCACTCCGGAAGCAGATTCATCCCCGGACAGCTTACGCCTGGGAAAAATGGTGGCAGGCAGCATCGGCGCACCTTCCCTGCTGGAAGATATCACTCCCATATTGCAGGCTGCGGGTTGCTATGAACGCCGCGATGCCGCTATCCGTCAGGTCGTTCCTGACTACGGCCCGCGGCACAAATGCAAGATGGTTCTTCCCGATCTATTGAGCGGTGACCGCTATCCTATCTACTTCCTGGTGGTGCAGTCGCCGGCAGGTGAAACCAGGCAGGTCCGATTGACCGCCGAAGCCTACCTGGGAGTGCTCGCGGCGACCAATCTGAAGCAGCGAACCCGAAAGCTGGTGGAGTACTACTACGCCGATTTAAAACATTATGTCGTTGCAGGTACTCCCAACCGCTTGGAATACGATCAGGGATTCTTCGTGCGCTATGGGGATGGCGCTGCCGACCTGAAGCCGATCGCGCACCTGTACAAATCGCAGGTGTATCAACTGGCAGCCTACTTAGGCGTGCCCCAAGAGATTCAGAATCGAGTTCCCACCACAGATACCTATTCTCTTGAGCAGTCACAGGAGGAGTTTTATTTCTCACTGCCGCTGGAGAAGATGGATCTCTGCCTCTACGGAAAAAACAAAGGCATTGCGGCTTCTGAACTGGCCCCGTTGGTGGGACTGCCGGAGCGGCAGGTGGAACGCGTGTACAGCCTGATTGACGCCAAGCGGAATGCCACACGATATCTTCATATGGCTCCGGGGTTGGTGGAGCCGATTCCCGAGGTGTGAAGCGCGGCCTTCCACGATGACTTATCCTGATCTTTCGGCGTGGATGGGGTGCCTTACTCCGTGAGCCAATCCGAAATGGCGATTCAAAGCCAACGCTGCGGTTTCCATTCTGGCAACGTCGCAATCTATCTACTGGACGGCAAGGAGCCGAGCCACACGGCTTTGTTGTCGCTCGACCGCTCTTATACGTTTGGTGAGCTCCAGTCTTCGGCGGCCGCGGTGGCGCACTACTTGATCAGCCAAGGCGGGCGCAAAGGCGACCGCGCCGTTCTGGCCAGCGAGAATTCCTTTTTCTGGATCAGCGCCTACCTGGGCACGTTGCTGGCCGGCATGGTCTCCGTGCCGGTGGCGCCCAATACTGCGCCCGAAGACCTGGACCATATGGTACGGCTTACCGAGCCGCGCTTCACCTTTCTGCAGTCCAAGATTGCAGTCGCAAACGCGAAACAGTTTAGCCGGACTGCAATAATTACCGACGCTCCTCGCGGCGCATCCGGCCTGGCCATCAGCTTCGACGATGTGAGGCGACACGCGCTCGATCCCCTCGGGGAAATGCCCCAGGTGAGTGGCGGCGATTTGGCCGCCATCATATTCACTTCGGGGTCGACTGGAAAGCCGCGTGGCGTAAAAATCTCCCATGGCAACATCATCGCGAACACCGAATCCATCATTCAATACTTGAAGCTCAGCCAAACTGACCGGATTATGGCGGTTTTGCCGCTTTATTATTGCTTTGGTGCGTCCCTGCTCCACACTCATCTGCGCGTAGGCGGGAGTGTGGTGCTCGACTTGCGCTTCATGTATCCCGACACGGTGCTGAAGAGAATGGTAGAGACCGAGTGTACCGGGTTTGCCGGCGTACCCAGCCATTATCAAATCCTGCTACGCCGCTCCAGTTTGAGCCGGATGTCGTTCCCCTCGTTGCGTTACGTGCAACAGGCCGGCGGTCATCTGGCGCCGGTATTCGTGCGGGAGTTGCAAGCGGCGCTTCCGGGCACACAGATTTTCTTGATGTACGGGCAAACCGAAGCCACGGCAAGGCTTTCCTATTTGCCTCCAGAGTTGGTGGGGTTGAAATCAGCTTCCATCGGAAAGGCAATTCCCGGCGTCCGCCTCCGGGTTGTGACTTCTGAAGGAACAGACGCTCGTCCGAATGAGACCGGGGAGATTATTGCAGAAGGGGACAACATTTCTCTCGGCTACTGGCGCGACCCGGCTGAGACTGAGACCACGTTTCGGGATGGCAAACTCCACACCGGCGATCTCGCAACGGTAGACGAAGATGGCTTTCTCTATCTGGTGGATCGCGCTAAGGATTTTGTGAAGTGTGGCGGAGAGCGAGTGAGCTGCCAGGCAGTAGAAGAACAGTTGTTGGAATTTGATGCTCTGCTGGAAGCGGCCGTCATCGGCATACCCGATGAAGTGTTGGGTGAGGCCATTAAGTTGTTCGTAGTGCCACGGGAATCCGGAACCCCCGACCTGGACAATAGGCTGCGCCAATTTTGCAAACAACACCTTCCACCCAGGCTCAATCCCAAGATCATCGTCGTGCTGAATTCTCTTCCCAAAAACAGCGCCGGGAAGGTGCTGAAGGCGGCGTTACGCAAACTGTGATCCCGACTGCGAGTTCAGCAAACCATGAACTATAGAACGTTGGGCCGGACTGGGCTGCGGGTCAGCGAAATCGGTTCTGGCACGTGGGGCATCGGCAAGTAAGTCGGGCGATGCAATGGTCGCCCGCAAGGTCCCGATCTGGGTCAGTGTGAAGCCATCACGGCGTTTTGGCGAGGTCGTTCCTCGCAATTACACACTGTCCCGCCTGGACAAACCCTCGCGAATTTGGGCCGGAAACGGGCCCGCGCTTCGCAAACGCACATGACACAATTTGTCACCTCTTGTTTTCAGACCTTTGCCGGGCATCCACCCTAGACGAAAGACACTACCGATGACAGAGACTTTCCTACCGGTGACAAGTTCCGGGCACGTCCCCTATGCTGGCACTAACGGATGCAGTCCGTGACTTTGCAGAGTTGCCAAAAGTGGAGCGCCGCAAAGAACTAACGATTTGGAGAAAGATCAGCTATGCGCCGTTCACTCATCGTCGGTCTGGTCGTGTCGTTTCTGTTGGTTGGGCTCTGCGCCGCCCAAGTTACGGTGAATACTTTCGAAGGGATTGACGCTTCACAAATCAAGAGTGCAGGGCTGGGGATTGATCCCAACGGAGCGGTGGGCACCAAGCAGTACATGGAGTGGGCGGACGTTGCATATCAAGGTTTCAACAAAACGACGGGAGCCTGGGTGTACGCCTCCGGGCCGGTGCCGGGAGACACACCGTGGCAGAATAACAACATGCCGGATTGCTACGGCGCGGCGGGCAATGTACAGCTTAATTTTGATCATATCGCCTCCCGCTGGGTCATTGGACGGCGCCAAAGCAACGGTGGAGCTTACTTTTACTGCATCGCAGTGTCGAATACAGATGACCTGACCGCCGGCACTTTCGCCTGGTACACGTACGAATTACCGCTGGATACTATCCTTGGAACGAACAGCCACGGGCACACTTTCTTTCCCGACTATCCCAAGATCGGAACCTGGATCGACGGTTACTACGTCACCATCGACTTAGAGGATCCGGACAACGGTTTTGCGGAAGTGGGGATCGTAGCCTGCGCGTTTGACCGCACCACCATGTTGACTGGCGGCACCATGCGCACGCCGCAATGCTTCCGCTACCCCAAATCTCCCAACGGCCTTTTCCGCGCTCATAGTTTGGAGCCGGCCGATATTGACGGCCTGGTGGCGCCGCCCGCGGGTGTTCCTGAGTACTTCGCCAGTCTGGAGAATCCCGCGCAAGGGCAATCCACGGCCAACTACATGAACGAGTGGATTTTCAAAGTGAACTGGACCACTCCTACCAAGTCGACCTTTACCGGCCCCACCGCGGTCAACGTCGGCACCTATACGCAGGGCTGTTTCAACATCAATAACGTGACCGATACGGTGTGCGTGCCCGAGCCCAGTTCGGCCGTGACCCACAACTACATCGACTCGGTGGGCGACCGATTGATGCAGCGTCTCGCCTATCGCAACTTCACCGGTACCCCGTCTTATCAATCGTGGCTATTTTCCACCACCATGCAAGTCGGCAGCGCTCCGCGCTCGCAAACCGGGATTCGATATTACGAGTTACGTAGCATTGGCGCGGGCAATGCCGGCACTGTCACCTACAACGACGGGAACTACCGCTTTATGCCCAGCATCGCGCAGGACAAAGTCGGCAACATGGCGGTCGGCTACAGCATTTCCGGAACTTCCATGCATCCCGGCATTGCCGCTTCGTATCTGAACCTGCAGAAACGAACTCAGCCCACTGAGATTTCGATATGGAACGGCACCGCTGACGAAGAAAATGCTTTTACCTGGGGCGTCTATACCAGCATGACCATAGACCCGGCCGACGATTGCACCTTCTGGTACGTGAATGAATACTTTGACAGCAACCAGACCGGAAGCGCCGTCGACTGGCAGACCAGAATCGCCAACTTCAAGCTTCCCACTTGTCCGTAGGAGTTAGGGGTTCGGGCGCCGGTTCGCGCCGTTCCCGGCGCTGTCGGGAAGTCTACTTAGTTCTCCATCCAGATGGGATTGCAGGATATTGGGGTCGAACCAGGTGGCGATTCGCGCGTACATCCGCGGCCATCCGGATCGACTGCGGAATGGTACCCGCCCATTCGGCAGGAACGTTGAGTGAAAGTCTTCGAGCCACTCCAGGGTCGAAATCAGTCTGGAGTGGCTCGGAGAAAACAAGAGAAGGGCGCGATTTAGAGCCCGTTTTCCAGCCAGATCGGCGCATATCCGACCTGTACTTGCCGGTTCTCGATGGGATAGACGTGCCCGTACAGGTCCCGGTACTGCACATACTGCGGCGGCACGGAAACCGTTATGAAGCTACCTAGGGGCGTGGTCGTGCTCCAGATCGCTTCTGCCTGGTAGCCTTGGGACTTAGTGAAAGTGCAACTCCACACCGAGTTGTCGCCGGCCTCGGCCTGGCACGGCGCGGTCATCGTCGCCCCCACCAACCACTTATAGAAAAGCTTGTAAGCAAACCCATTGCTGGTCATGCTTGCCTCGCTGAGGTCCCAGAGATTGCCCTCATTGACACTCTCAAAGTTGAACAGGTAGAACCTTTGCGCGGGGGTGGAAAGCAAGGACAGGTATTGGCGGAAGGTGAACCCCGGCTGCTGGGGGGTTGCAATCGGCGTGTGTTCACAGCACCAGCTTCCCTCCGTGACAAAGATGGGTTTATTACTTTGGCCAAATTGCACCATCGCCGCAGTCGTGGCATTCAAGCGCGTGATGATATCTTCCGGGTTGTAAACGTAACCGTGCAAACCGATGATGTCCACATACTGGCCGCCACCTGCGTTCAGGTAGCCAAGCAACCAGGTCATCTTGAGAGCTAGCTGTCCGTCGCCGGTTTCTGCAGGCGACACAATCTGCACATTCGGATCCAGCGATTTGGCAACCGTGCGGACATCCTGAGTCATGCGTACCATCTGCTGCATGGTTCCGACCCATTCGTTGTGGATGTTGGGCTCGTTCCAGACTTCGAGATACTGGATCTTGCCGGGCCCCACGTGCTGCATGAGAGCGGTGATAAAGTCCTTGAGATCCTGGTCGGTGCCGCTGCCATCAGAATTCAGATCCACCGGGGGGTAGCACCCAGCGGTGTGGCCGGAGCAGGTACAGGTCGGACACTGCGAGGCCCAGGTCGGCGTGTAATAAACCGTATAGAGCATCGACTGTCCGTACTCTTGGGTGTCGGTGAGCCAGCGATCCAACTTCGTCCAATCGTAGACTCCTGGAGCAGTATTGATCTCGGACCATTTGACGTTGCCGGCGAGCGATCGCCAGGAAGAAAATGGAACCCCTGCGGTCGTCGGCCAGGGTAATGAACTAGAGGCATGCATGGCGAAAAACTGCGGAGAAATCTGCGCCGCGGCTGCGGTCGCAATGAATACCACCAGTGCAAGAATCGTGCGCTTCATGGTTCCCATCTTTCCGGCGTGAACCGCTTTTCCCGGCCCGCGCGCGTTGTAGATTCCCCATGAGCAGGGGATATGTTGCAGCGATTGGCGACCTGCGTGGTTATGCAGACCACCCCCGCCACTGCTGCGAGTATTCCTTGCCGCCCGAGAAGCGACAAGGTAGCGATCGACAACCCTTAAATCGATAAAGGGACAAGTCTGCGCAGTGGCCGGAAGGACAGTAACCAGAGATGGTTACCAAGTTAGTGCCGTGGAAGACAAAGAGCTAGAGGCGGATGGCAGGGCAGGTATGGGATTCCTCGGGGCGGGATCGTGCGGCTCCCCCAGTCAAGATAATGCTGCCGGCGTGGACTCCGGCTATCACTTTCATGGCACCGGGGAGGAAGCAGCGGTGATGTAATCGCCTATATCGGTGAGGGCAATCCAAACTAAAACGCCCCCAACGGAATCACTTCCGCTTCGCTGGCTCCGCAGCCGTCTCCAGCAGAATCGGTTTACGTCCCACCGGAACCGCTTTGCCGGTGATTTCGTGAGTCTTGCCCTCGAGATCCGTCCATTGCTTGTATTGCGCCGGAATGGACTTGGCCACGGTGCTGCACACTACCGGCTCGCCGGTGCAATCCTGCGAAGTGTCGTACATGGCCAGCATGGTTCGGCCCTGGGAGTCAGTTAGGGTGCAAGTGTAAGTCGTACCCTCGGGAGTGCAGGGGATGGTCATGGTCGCGCCCCGTTCCACCGTCCAACTATAGACTTGACGATAAGCCTGTCCACCCTTATTCGGCCGGTCATCGGGAATTCCGCTGTGGTCGGCGAGCAGGGCGATGGGACCGCCGAAGTCCCAGCCGTACCAACTCACGAGCGACGTGCCGCGTCCCATGAATTGCAGAAAATATCGGGCCAGGAAAGCGGCATGGCGGTCGTCATTTTTCAGCGCCTCTTGTGAAGTGGGCGGCAAATCGTCGCCGCCTTCGGTCATCCATAGCGGCTTGCCCTGGTTGCCGGTTCTGGCCACGATGGTTTTCACCGCGCTGGCCAGAGCCGGCACGTTGACGCGGACACTCTCGCCCGGCAGCTTGGTATCGAACAGGGGGTCCACCGGATCAGGAAACGCGTAGCCGTGATATGCGATGATGTCGGCATACTTGCCCCCGCCCAGGGTCAGATAGTCATACATGCCACTGCATCCCCGGCCGCTGCAAGTATCGGGGTCGACCGGCTGCCGGTAGCCCAGAATGTCGGTCGAGGTAAATGCGGGCGAAATGAATTGTGCCGTGGGATCAAGCGGACGGATGGTGTCGCGAATGTCGCGGCACATGTGCATCAGCTGTTGCAACGTGCCGGCGTACTCGTTGGCCACATCGGGCTCGTTCCAGCACTCCCAATACTTGATGTGCCATTTATTGGCGCTGACGTGACGGTAGAGCGCGGTCACAAAATCCTTCAGATACTTGTCGTCACCGTCCACATCCGACGGGGGATGGTTGGAACCGGCGGCGTGGTTGGCGAAGTCGGGCGTATCAAACACCACGTAAATAGTTTCTTCGCCGTGGGCGGCGACCTGGCGCAGGTAACCATCGATCTTTTCCCACTGATAGCAACGATCATTGGGATCGGCGCCGTTGCGGGGCTCGCACGGCAGGGCGATCTGGTTCCAATTGACCTGTGCGCCCAGGCTGCGCCAGACTCCGAAATACACCGGTGTGGCCTCTCCCCGGCAGCAGTCATCCGGCCAGGGCGACTGCTGGCCGCGGTAGTGCGACGCTTTGTTCATATCGAAGGCGAAGAAGTCCCGGGTAATCTGCGCGGAAGCCTGCGTCGCGCACCAAATCAGGGCGAGGCAAAGCGGGTATCGGATGGTCACTATTAGTCTGGGCATCAGGTTCCCCCAAGAATACCTTGAGTTGCATCCTCGGGTCACGGTTTGGTGCTGGCTAATCCCGCAGGGTGGTAAGGCTCGGGAAAACTGGCTCGATTGACAGTCCATTTTTCCCAGACGTGTCGAGCGCCGCAACCGCGGCAAACCATCCCCCTTAGCCTAACTCAGGGGCAACTGCGTGATCGAAGGTCGCCCGGCAATCCGTGGACGGGCTGCCCTTTTCACTCGCCTCTTGGCGCTCATTGCCGTCGCCCTGGTCAGTTCACCCTCGTAGGGCCAGACCTTGGTCAGTGCAGACGGATGATTTTGGCACCGATGGCTACGGTGCCGTTGCTGATGGGCTGGTTGGTATTCCCGCTCAGGTCGTCGAATTCGGTGTACTGGCTGGGAGCGCTAAAATCGCTGGTAGTGCAAGAACCATTGGCGCAGCTCTGACCGGCGTCCCACACCAGCAGAGACGTGGTGCCGTTCTGGCTGATGGTGCATTGCCATACGGAACCGCTGGTGTTGGCGCAGGGCGTGGTGTATGTGGCATTGAGCGTCCATTTGTAGATCTGCTCCCAGGCCACGCCAGCCGGATTCAGGGTTGCGGTAGCGGTGTCCGGATTGTTGATCAGACTATCGTTGTTTCCGTCGTCGTAGGCCCAATAAGAGAACATGGCGATGCCCGCCGATTGCTGGAGCACGGTGTAGCGGGCATAAAAAGCGGCGTGGAGATCAGGGTCTTGAATGGCCTCGTGACCGACCAGATCGCTGCCCTCAGTGTCCCACAACGGTTTGGAGGCCATGGGCGAAGCCGAAATCGCTGAAATAAGCGGGGTCAGCAAATTGGTCACCTCTTCGGCCTGACAAGTGTTGAGGTCCGTGCAAACATAACCGTGAAACGCGAGAATATCAGCCTCACTGGCAAAACCAAGGTTGATCCATGTCATCAGCCAGTTTATGGAAGCCTGCCCCCCGGCCGCAGCCGGAGTAGTGAACTTGGCGCTGGAATCCAAGGCATGGATGGTACTGTGCAGGTCCTGGCACATGGTGTTCAAGTCTTGAAGCGTACCCGACCACTCGTTGGTGACGTCGGGCTCGTTCCAGCACTCCCAGTATGAGATGTGCCACTGATTGGCCGTGGCATGGCTGTATACGGCAGTTAGAAAATTCTTCCAATGGTTGTCGCCGGACTCCACATCCGTTGGTGCAAAACACCCGCCGGGACTCACCGGCTGGCAGGGTGTATTGGGACTTGAAGATGCCCATACCGGGGTGTAGAAAGCAGTGTAAAGAATCTGCTGCCCGTTGGCGGTGACCACCGACATAAACCTATCGAAATTGGACCAGTCGTAGCAAGGATCGCTGGCGTTGGTCTCATCCGCGGGTTGGCACGGTTCCATCTGACTCCATCGCAGGTTCGACCCCAAAGTACGCCAGATCCCGAACTGGACTCCCAGTTGGGTCGGGTAGGGCTCGTTCAAGCCTCCGATATCCAAGGCAAAGAAAGTGGCGCCGGGCGGAAGCACGGGCGGAGGGGTACCACCTCCGGGCGAAGAAGCCTGGGGTTGGGATGAGCCGCTTCCTCCGCCCCCACAGCCCACGAAAGAGAAAAGCGATAAGACTAAGAGCGCAATAGCCACATGCCGCATCATGCGCAGACTCCTGTCGATGGAAAAATAATTCGCAACTCAACCCACGTCATCAACATTGTTCCATCCCTCAAACCCCAAACCTAGGTGAAAGTTGTGGTCTTGGGTCTCGCAGGTGCAGGTAACCCTATCGTACCTTTGGGTTAGCCACCGTCTTGGGGGTGGAAGCTGGTTGCCCGGCAAGCTTGGCGGTCACTGCGGGCGCTTGGGACCGCTCGGTCAGCGGCTGGTCAAATGCGACCGCAATTCCGAATCCACCCGCCAGCTTGATTTCGCTGCGAACCACCCTGCCGGCTCCCCGCAACAAAACACTCTGCATGCCATCGTTGCACAAACGAAGTTCCACTTCGACCTCCGAGGCGCCTGGAATCGCCGACGGCGTCCGCAGCAGCACTCCGTGAAGAGAGACGTTTTCAGTCTCGGCGGTCAGCTCCCGTGAGAGGCCATCGCTGTGTCTAAGCAGGGCAGCTTGCTTCAGGGCGAAGCGGCGGCTTTTGCGCTGTTCCTTCTGATACTCCACAAGACGCTCCAGACTCCCCGTGGAGGGCAGAGCAGATTCTCGCCGCATGTGAGCAGGATGGCAAATTCCGCTCCTCCATAGCGAGTATCAGCCTAGGTTCTGTGAGCAAGAACAGTAAACAACAATTGCTGACGGATGGTTATTCCTAGTGCTGCAAAGGAGCCGTTCCAACCGTGAGAGTCGCGACCTTGCCGGCGTTGTATTCCGTAAACACAATGGTGTTGCCCGTACCGTTGATGCCCAGCGGCCCACTGGCCGCGGTCGGAACTGCCCACTCCGTGAAGCCGCGGGTTACTACGCCGGTGACGTTGGGGGTCACGGTGGGTGGAACCATCGTCTGGTTCGACTGCAGCATAATGCTCATGGAAGTGGCCGGGAAAACTTGGGGCGGGACGCTGGTCACCACCGGCGTGACAACCTTTGAGATTCCTTTTTCCAGCGCGGGGTTGAACTGGCCGATCTTGTTGCCGTTGCGCTCGGTGAAATTGATCAGGCCTGAGGGAACGAATACATCGGGTATGGCCGCATTCTGAGTCGGCACCGGCCCATAGATGACGGTATTCGTCTTCGGATACAGAGCGCCAATGATGCTGCTTCCCAAGTCTCCGAAGTAGACCAACCCGTTATAGAACCTCAGGTGCTCGACCTCCCTTACCGCAGGCAGCGCCCATTCCGTAATCGTGTTGGTCACAGTATTGAGCATGGCGATCTTGCTGGCGCCCAGTTCGGCGACGAAAATCTCTCCATTCTCTCCGACCACGACCCCGCGCGGGGTGGAGTTGGAGGTGGGGACGAGCCACTCGGTGAATTGGCCCGCCACCGGATCGAGCAAGCCAATCTTGTTGGCCAGCGCCTCGGTAAAGAAAAATGTCGAGCCTGAAATGTCGAGGTGTATGGTTCCAGCGTCCGCGGTCGGCACGCTCCATTCGGTCAACAGCGACGTGTCGGTATCGAGAATCCCGATATAGTTACCGCTGTAGGCGCAGAACGCGATGGTGTTTGAGGCGGGCAAGACAATCCCGTGGGGCAAGGAATCCGACGGCAGAACCCACTCGGTGAAAACATTCGCGGAGGTGTCCAGCTCGGCCACCCGGTTCCTGTTGCTTTCGGTGAAAAAGAACACCGAACTACTGGCGGGTACCACGTGTAACGGCTCACTATCAGCCGTCGGGACCGACCACTCGAGAAAACTTCCGTTCTGCGCCCCCGCCTGCAAGCAGAACAGCGCCACGCCCATTGCTACCAAGACTCGCCCTGTCAATCGGATCACTTGTATTTCCTTTCAATCCCGCCAAAACACTCAGCTTCCAGGCACAGGGGATGGTGAGAGTTTACTTCCCCGCCCTACCAGAATCAACGGGGGTAATTAAGCCCCTTCTGCCTACAGGTCTTTCTACTCCAGCTTGCTCGGCCCCGGTATTCATGGCCTTCAGGGTCATGCTTCCCAAATCCGCAGAAAATTGGTGAATCAGGGGGAGAAGACCTCGTGATAAGACAAGTGCAGCAATGCCAGTCAAGAAACAGCGTAAAATTAACGGTTGAAAATTCCGGGCGCAGGGTCAGCATAGTCGATGCTGGCGCAAGTTGTCATGGGGCCGAAAGTCCCTGAGCAAGCGAGCCCCGAAAAGCGCGGCCGCTCTTGGTCGAAGCGCTGGGCGGGTAATCGTGTCTGGGGTCGAGCGTCGTTGATCCTACAGTCCCAGGACTCGCAGAGGAGGCTCGGCCTACAGCCTGGGTATTGCAGTAACCACATTAATATTCAACTAGTTACAGACTTGTAACTTGATCGTGCTGACCGGAATGACCGGCTTGGGAGCTGAGGGCTGGTGTCACACTGGAGACGATGGTCAAATGGTCGTTCGTCTCCTCGCTAAAGCGATTAGAACCTGCTACATTAGGATTTTGCTGCCCATGATACGGGGCGTCAGAGATCATGGAGTAATGGATTTGTTCCTCAGTGCCCCCTGCTGAGACCTTGTCCCCCCGAAACTCGCCGCTAAATCAGTTCGAGGCGGCCCAAGCCAGTGCAGCAGTGTTGCTGTCTGGGTTTGAATCAAGCGTTGCGAAGCTGGTAATGCTGTAACCAACGATAAAAGGAAAAATGCCATGAAGTTTATACGCACTGCCTCACGAAATCTCGGGGTCGCCGGGGAACTGTTTTCATTCTTCATGAACAACAAGCGCTGGTGGCTGGTACCGATGATCGTGGTGCTGTTTCTGCTGGGCGCCTTGATTGTGTTGGCGCAGAGCTCAGCGATTGCGCCGTTCATCTACACTTTGTTTTAGGAGCTGCGATGTTAGACGCGATAAAACGTGCGTGGGCAGCCTGGAAGAAGATCGCTCACAAGATCGGCAACTTCCAGGCGCGGGTGTTGTTGACCATTTTCTATGGCGTGCTGGTTTTGCCCTTCGGGCTGGCGGCACGCCTGTTCTCGGACCCCCTCCGAATCAAGAAGTATCCAACGGCGTGGCTTGACCATCCCAACGAAGCCTGCGATTTAGACTGGGCCAGGAAACAATAACTGTGTATATCCTAGGAATTTCTTGCTACTACCATGATGCGGCAGCCGTGTTGTTGCACGACGGTGAGTTGGTTGCCGCCGCCGAAGAAGAGCGCTTTTCGCGCATCAAGCACGATTACGGATTCCCCAAACTGGCCATTCAGTACTGCCTGGAGCAGGCCAAGATCAAGGGTGAAGATCTTGACTACGTAGTCTTCTTCGAGAAGCCCTTCCGCAAACTCGACCGCATCCTGATGACCGCGCTGCAGACCTATCCGCAATCCTGGAAGGTGTTCCGCGAGTCGATGATTTCCTGGATGCTGGACAAAATGTGGGTTGCCACCACCTTGCAGGAAGAGTTGGGCATTCCCAAGAGCAAGGTGCTGTTCTCCGAGCATCACCTGTCGCACGCAGCCAGCGCCTTTCTCTGTTCTCCTTTCGACGAGGCCGCCATTCTCACGGTGGACGGCGTCGGCGAGTGGGTGACTGCAACCTACGGCGTGGGCAAGGGCAACAACATCAAACTGCTCAAGCAGATTGAGTTCCCGCACTCCCTCGGCTTGCTCTATAGCGCCTTCACCGCGTTTCTGGGATTCGAAGTCAACGAAGGCGAATACAAGGTCATGGGCATGGCGCCGTACGGCCAGCCCAAGTACGTGGACAAGGTGTGGAAGTTGATCCAGCAAAATGCGGATGGTTCCTTCCACCTGAACATGGATTATTTTTCCTTCCATCACTCCACCGACCGCACTTTCAACAAGAAATTTGAGCAGTTGTTCGGCGATCCCCGCCCCACCAAGCTGAATTTTTTCACTGAGGGCACCGGCTATCCCAAGTACTTCGGGGCGCAGCCTTCGAATTACAACGAACTGTGCAAGCTCAACCAGCATTACGCCGACATCGCCTCCAGCATCCAGAAAGTGACCGAGGAAGTGCTGCTGGGCATGGCCCGCAACGTCCAAAAGCAGACCGGCATGAAACGCCTGTGCATCGCTGGTGGCGTGGGCCTAAACAGCGTTGCCAACTCCCGCATCTTGCGTGAGACCGATTTTGACGAGTTGTACGTTCAGCCGGCTGCCGGAGACGGCGGCGGCGCGCTGGGCGCAGCTCTCTGGGCCTACAACACTCTGCTGGGTAAGCCCCGCACCTTCGTGATGAAGCATGCCTATTGGGGCCGCGCCAATTCCGAAGCCGAAATCAGCGATTTCCTGCGCTCCAATAACATTCCATATCGTCAACTGAGCAACGAAGACGAAGTGATCGATACCGTGGTGGAACGCCTCACCCACGCCAAGGTGATCGGATGGTCGCAGGGTCGCTTCGAGTGGGGTCCGCGAGCTCTGGGCAGCCGCAGTATTCTGGCCGATCCCCGCAACCCCGAGATGAAGGACATTGTGAACGCGAAGATCAAATTTCGCGAGCCCTATCGTCCTTTCGCACCGTCGGTGCTGGCCGAGTCTGCCGAGAAGTATTTCGATTTGCCCAACGCCTGCCAGCATTATCCTGCGCGTTACATGCTGTATGTGGTTCCGGTGAAGTCGGCCGCGCACAGCATACTGCCCTCCATCACTCACGTGGACGGCACCGGGCGTTTGCAGACGGTATTCAAGGAGCAGAGTCCGCGCTACTACAAGCTGATTGAGCGGTTTGGACAAGCCACCGGCGTTCCCGTAGTGATGAACACCTCGTTCAACTTGAAAGGCGAACCGGTGGTGACGACTCCTGCCAACGCATTCCATACGTTCAAGACGAGCGAAATGGATACGCTGGTGCTGGAGAACTTCATCGTTGAGAAGTCGGCACTGAAATAATTTCGGAAGAAGGACGGGCGCCATCGCCCGTCCTGTCTGTTTTCCCTCCCCTATTCAATCTCCGGGGGGAGGCTCGCCATGCAAGTCACCTGTCTACGCTGTAACGGTTCGCTGGAAAAATACTCGGTCACGTCGATGACGTTCCTGCCTTACGGGGCCGAATCTTCTCACGCCATGCTGGAGTGTCCAAGCTGCGGCCACGTGGAATTCGTCGCCAGAAATAGCTCCATGCTGAGCAGCCTGGAAATCGTGGAACACTACGCCGGAGACGGCGACTAGAATTCAATCAATCCCGGCAAAGGGATCGCCTCTGCTCAGCCTATCGCTTCTTGGCGGAAGCTACGCGCGGCATCTGTTCAGGGGCTTTGTCGGGAGGAAAGTTGGTACTGAGGTATTCGATGAAGCTGTCGCGGTCGGCGGGATCCACCACCGCTCCCCATTTGGTCATCTTGTCCACCTCTTTTGTCCACGCGCCCTTGCTGAGACGCTGCTGGGTGATGATGCGCGACTCATGACACTCGGTGCATGCAGTCGTAACCTTGGCTTGCGCTGGTCCAGCAGGTAGTTCGGGCGACTGCGCGCGCAGCCACGGCAAACCGTACAGCGCTAGTAGGGAAACGGCGACCGCTAATCGCAGACTAGCTTTGCACATGAATTTTCACCTGATCGTAGGCGTTATACAGATAGCCGCTGGGATTCCAATCGGCAGTTTCCGGTTGAGTGCGGCCCTGACTGTCGGTGGCGCGTGACAGGATGGTGTAGTCGCCCGCCTGGGGAGCTTTCCAACTGTGACTCCACAAACGCCACGCGTACTTGGAGTGGTCGCGGCCTAATTGCGCAGCTTGCCATGTCGCGCCCGCATCGGTTGAGATTTCGACTTTCACAATCTCTGCTTCCCCGGCCCAGGCAGCTCCACTAATGTTCACCGTTCGCGACTTTGAGGTCCAATCGTCCGCCGGGCCCGCAATGACCGACTTGACCGTAAGCGCGGTCAGAGGGTGACTGTCGTCCAGGTTGAGCGGATCACCAGGTTTCAGCGGATGGTTGGGATAGCGGTATCCCGGCTTCATGAAGTTGCCGTCGAATTCCTTGTCAAGCACTTTGATCTCACTCAGCCACTTGCAGGAAGCCGCACCGATCCAGCCCGGAACCAGAGCACGGGCGGGAAAACCGTGATGCTTGGTCAGCACTTCGCCATTCATGCGCATGGCAATGAGCGTGTCTTCGTCGGTCGCTTTCTCGATGGGGATGCTGCGGATGAACGGAGGTACTTTCCCCGGCACTTCGTCGAGACCGTGAAACATGACGTGCTTCCCTGTGGGCTTTACGCCAGCCCGCTGTAAGACATCGCGCAAACGCGGACCGCTGAAGCGGGCCGTACCGACTGCGCCCTTCTGCCATTGCACGCCGGGCACACGCGGATGTTGAAAGCCCCGCCCGTTGCCGGCACACTCCAGCGTGTTGGTCACGGTGTGCGGCTCCATCCTCACTAATTCGGCGAACGTCAAAGTCAACGGCTTCTCGACCTCACCGGAGACCGTCAGTTGCCAGGTTTCAGGGTCGAGCGTGCTGGGCTCGTGCATGTGATTCCGCACGAAGAAATGTGGCACCGGAGTGATCCAGGAATCGAAGAACTCAGGTGGCATTTCCAGATCGAAGAACCGTGCGGAGCGGACGATCATTCCGCCTTCGCCCGGAATAACGACCGGAGAATCTTGAGCAGCCCAGGTGAGTAAGGGATGAACGGCGCCCGCCGCCGCAACCACGCCGGAGATTGCTTTCACAAAGTCACGCCGCGAGATCATCGTTTTCTGCCTTTGCCGAAATGAATGTTAACCAATTACAAGAGAACGGATACGAATCAATCTTCCGAGACCTATAGCAAGCTCATCGGAGAGACGAATAACCACCGCGGCCCGCACCTTACGGTACTGGCCGCGGCGGTAGCCGTGGAGCAGAGCTTCGGCTTTGGAAGCTGGAGCCCCCGGGACGCGCTACTCCTTATCCGCCGCTTTGCAACGGTTCGAGAGTGTACGCACGTCGGTATCGACGTTTGCTACTTGCAGTGGAACGCCATCGACTCCGTGTACGGTGTCGCTGGGATTGCTGCCTGACTTCTCGGGCCTAACCCCCGTCTTGATGCTGCCGGGTAATATTGTTCCCTTTACCTCAACCTGATGGCGCCGTTGCTTGTCGAGCTTGTTTCCCACACCTTTCAAGACATACACCGCGCCGGTGTTGTCCTCGATCAGGATGTAGTTCCCTCGCTGACCGCGCAGGCACCCGTGAACGGTTGCGATATTAGGTGCTGGCGGAGTCGATGAGTCTTGAGCCGGGGCTGCCACCCCGATCAGCGATAAGGCCAGGATGGCAGCCAGAGTGTTCGTGCGGTCCATATAAATCCTCCTCGGAAAGTAGTCGTTCACACATCCACAGCGTTTTGATGCAACCCCAGGATCTCGCCTAGAAGCTGTAAATCAGGTCAAACTGCAGCCGGTTCAAGTACGGCTCTTGCTGGCCTGCCTTGCTGATGGTGGGAACGCTGGTGTTGTAGTTGTTGAACAAGGCGACGTTGTTCTCCAGGTACGTGTTCAGAGCACGGCCTCGCCACCAGGTGAAGCTGGCGAGCGTATTGGCGCGCAATTTCCACAGCCCGTAGATCCGGTTCTGCAGAATGTTGGTGGGAGCGCGCTGGTCGCTCTCCACAAACGAGGCGATGGCAGCGTCCTGCTCTTCGCGATACCAGGCGTAACCAACTTGGATGTCGTTCTTGTTCTTGGTTTGGCCCAGACTGAAATCGAACCCGTACTCCTTGTTCTGGCTGCCCAGGCTGGAAATCACCGCGCCTTTGGCGTTCAGCGGATGAGCCGCGGCGTCCGGGTTGTCCAAAAGCTCGACCAGCAGGTTGATGGGGAAGCGCGTGATTCCATCCTGAATCTGGTTGTTCACGATGAAGTCCACGTAGTTGAATTCAGAGTAGAAGTGCACGACGCCTTTGGAATCCACAAAGGTGGCGTTGGTCATGCCGTTAGGCGCGAACACGCAGGGCGCGAAACTGGGAAAGCTGCTGCCTTTGGCGCAACCCTGGCCCTCGCCCGGAACCGGAATCCCGGTTACAGGGGTGGTGGCGCCCGCCGGCAAGTACCCGGTGGTGGTGGCCCCGGTAGTAAATGCGCTTTCACTGAGCAGCGCGTCGGGACGATTCCACTTCAAGGTCAGGAGCGAGGGCGTGGCAGTCCATGGTCCGAAGTGAAGGGTCGCCGAGACCTGTCCCCCCAGTGCATAGGAATCTTGCGACGCGATGCTGGTTTTCCCGTTGGCTGCGTTATACAGGAGCTCAACCGCCTGTGCGGTGAAATTCTGTACCGGGCCAGAGAAATTAAACGAAGCTTTTTCGTTGAAGCCCTCTGGATTGATGTCCGGATCGAAGGTGACGGAAGTCCGTTGCCAGGTATAGGCAAACTTGCCGCCGGTGAGAGAAAGCCACGAGTGCTCCACCGGATTGTAGGTGATGTATCCACGATCCAGAGCGATGGTCTTGCGATCGAAGGCACCGCTAAGGGTCTCGTTGGTAGTGGTGGGATTGCCCAGAGCTCCAGTAGCGAGGGCCAGCCCGCCGACGAAGTCTTCGTTCAACTTGCCCTCAACGCCGAAGCGGACGCGAATGCGCGCCTGGTTGAGGTCGGGTACACCCTTCTGGAAATAATCCTCGCCCCGAATCCGGACATCGCCGCTGAAGCGGAAGCGGCTCAGCGCGGCTTGCAGGGCGCTGATCTGCCGGCCGTCCTCCTGAGTCTGGGTACTGACTGCGGCCAGCGCGGTGGTCGCTGCGGTAGCCTCGGAAGAAGCCTGGTCGGCCACTTTCTGGGCTTCGGCTGCCGATTGCTGGGCTTGGACGGCCGCGCCCTGAGCCTGATCCACGCTGCTCTGGGCCTTTTGCGCGCTGGCATTGGCCTGTTGCGCCGCATCCAGCAATTGTTGAACTTGCGACTTCAACTGCTCGAGTTGCCGGTTTTGTTGCTCGGTTTGCCGTTGTTGGGCCGCCAGGGCGTCGCGCAGCGCTTGCACTTCCTTGGCGCTGACGGTTGCAGACTTGGTGGTGGTTTTCGCACTTGCCTTGGGCTGGGAGTCCGTCTGCGCTGAGACGGTCACCGCCAAGGCCAATACGACGAAGCAAGCTAGCGATTTCATTGTCGTTTTCTCTCCTGGGTAGAACTTAAATGTTGTTCAGTGCCGGCATTCGCCGGAACAAAAAGCCCGTTACGTCTTTAACAAATTCACAATCTCGGGGACTACATGAACGCCACCAACGCGCGGGACAGCAGTTTTTTGCCCCGCCGCGATTTTTGATGTCGGCATCACGTTCGGCAGTAACACTATGTCTATCGACTAACTTGCATTACTGGCAGTCCCCCCACCCACCTTTTGTCCTCTCATTTCCGAACCGGAAAATTGAAAAGCGGAGGGTTCGTGCTGCTTACGCTGCGGGAGCCAACCCCCACTTGTGTTGCAACCGGCGTTCGATGGTCTTGAACACCAGACCATCAACCAGATAACCGATCGCGATAATCAAAATCATCACTGCAATCACCTGACTCATGTCATTGAGATCGCGGCCCATCATGAGCAATTGACCGAGTCCGAGGCTGACGAAAATCATCTCGCCTGAAATGAGCGAGCGCCAGGCGAACGCCCATCCCTGCTTTAAGCCGGAGAGAATGTAGGGCAAACTCGCCGGCAGCAACACGTACCAGAACAGGTTGAAGCCACGGGCGCCGAGATTGCGGCCCGCCATGCCGTAGATTTTCGGCATCTGCTGGCGTCCGGTTTCCATTGCAATCGTGACCGACAGCAGCGAGCCCATGACTACGACGAAAAGAATTGCTTTCTCCGTCAGCCCAAACCAAAGCACTGCCAGCGGCAACCAGCAAATGCTGGGCAAACTCTGCAAACTGACCAGCAGACCGCCCATGGTTTCTTCCAAAAACTTGTTGCTGGCCACACCCAGGCCCAGGACCATGCCAAGGACCACCGAAAGGCTGTAGCCGAGCAGCATACGTTTCATGCTGACTGCGATTGCGATCCAGAAACTGTGGTCGGCAAAACCAGCCCACAATGAGTCCATCACACCCTGTGGAGTCGGAAAAACATACGGCGGCCAGATCCTCAGTTTGGCCAGGGCGATCCACACCCCAACCAGCACCGAATAGAAGATCGCGTGTTTAGCGAACCGCTTCATGACCGTACTGCTCCTCCAGGGATTTGTTGATCTCTTCGCGCAGATCGTTCAGGATCTCGCGCGCACTCTTGGCCACTGTGACATCTTCGAGCTGACGCGGACGCGGCAAGTCGATGAGGAATTCTCGCTTCACCCGTCCCGGACGGAATGTCAGCAGCGCCACGCGGTCCCCTAACCGCACTGCTTCGCGCACATTGTGAGTAACGAAAATAATGGTGCGCCCAGTCTCCGACCAAATACGTTCCAGTTCGTCGTGCAGCAGGTCGCGGGTTTGCGCGTCGAGCGCCGCGAAGGGTTCATCCATCAGGAGCACGTCAGGCTCCGAAGCCAGAGCGCGTGCCAACGCCACTCGCTGCCGCATTCCTCCCGATAGCTGGTGCGTGTAGCTGCCCTTAAACTGCGCCAGATGGACCAGGCGCAAGTAGTAATCGGTCTTCTCATTGCGCTCGGCTTTAGAGATTCCTTTCATCCTCATACCGAACTCTACGTTTTGGCCCACTGTCAGCCAGGGGAAAAGACCGAGTTCCTGGAATATGAGAATGCGATCAGTGCCAGTGCCCTCGATCGGCCGCTCGTCGATCAGCACCTTGCCCGACGTGGCGGGCTGCAGACCAGCGATCAGGTGCAACAGCGTGGACTTGCCGCAACCGGACGGGCCGACAATACAGAGGAACTCGCCCGACTTCACTTGCAGATTGATGTTGTCGAGCGCCAGCAGCTGAGATCCGTCGTTGGTCTTGTAGCTTAGCGAAATCCCGTCGAGCGACACTTTCGGAATTCCATTGCCGTTCTGGTGACGAAGTGAGACGACGAGTGGCGTCTCACCCGGTTTCCGACGCCCTGCGGCCGGCCGAATCGGGCAGCGGTGATCGCTCACGAGTGGGGATTGCTGGGCGAGGTTGGGCGTCATTGGATCACCTGCTTCCCTTTTTCCCTTAAGACCTGGTTCAGCGGGCCGAGGTCGTACAAGTTGGAGAGATCCGGCATTTGCCTGCCCAAAAAGCCGGCTTCGAACGCCGATTTGGCGGAAGCCAGCAGTGAGCTGCGCAGTGGGTCGTAGGTGACCAGCAATCGTCCGAAAGCTTCATTCAGTACGGCAAGGGGAAGGGCCTTACCGGTTTCTTTCTGAATCTGTTGGTTGAGAATTTTCTTGGCCTCTGGCAAATGGCCGTTGATCCAGTCGGTCAACTCAACATGAGCTGCGAGCCACTTTTTTACTACATCGGGATGCTCCCGCAAAAACTTCGGGCTCACTACGAGGTTCGTGACCACAAACTGTCGTTGCGGCCATAAGTCGCGCTCATCCAGAAAAAGATGTGCATTGCCCTCATGAATCAAGCGTGTGGCCCAAGGCTCCGGCGCCCACGAAGCGTCCAGTTGCTTTTGCAGGAACATCGTCAATTGGTCGGGATTGGCAAGAGGGATCACCTGCACGTCGCCGCCCTTGTCCGTCGGCTTCATTCCACGCGCTTTCAACCATGCTCGTAACGCCACATCCTGCGTGTTCCCGAGTTGCGGCGAGCCGACTCTCTTGCCCCGAAAATCCTCCGCCTTATTGATTCCTGAGCCATTGCGTACCACCAGAGCTGCACCGCCGCTGGCTGCGCCCGCAATCACTCGCACTGCTTCTCCATTCGAGCGCAAGTAACCGCTGATGGTGGGATTCGGCCCCACATAAGTCATGTCGATGGCGCCCGCGAATAGGGCCTCAATCGCTGACGGCCCGGCATTGAAACTGGTCCATTGGATCTTTGCGTCCGTCCCCAGCGCCTTTTCGAAAGCCCCGTTTACCTTGCCCACCATGGCTTGAGCGTGGGTGATGTTAGGAAATGCGCCTACGCGAACCTGGGTCTGAGCGAAACCGGGGACTGTGCTCAAGACGAGGACCCACGCCAATAGGACCGGCCTGTTCATCTGGGCTCCGGCTTGTTACCGTGAACTACCATCGGCAAGATACTGGCTTCATCTTTCTTCTTGCGGCCTTTCTTTGATCCTGGCGACTTCGGGCCCACAATGTCGGCCAACGAGGTGTGTTCCAGAATCTTGGCGGCGGCGTCGCGAACATCCAGGAATATCTGGTAGAGGGCGCGGTGCTCGGCGTCGCGATCGATCAGGCTGCGCAACTGCTCGGCGTCACCAAACGGGGCGAGCGGGCCGTCAATCAGCCGGATGATCTCACTCAGGTGGATCTCCGCTGGTGGCCGCCGCAATTGGTACCCACCCTTGGCGCCGCGGACACTCTCCACCATGCGGGCGTTCTTCAGTTCCAGCAGAATCAATTCCAGAAACTTTTCCGGCAGAGCCTCTTCGTAGGCGATATCGCGGATGCGAATCGCTCCCTGGTTGTAGTGGCGGGCCAGCATCATCATGGCCTGCAGTGCGTACAGTCCTTTTTGCGAAATCTTCATAATGCTGGCAGTATGCCATAAAACCCTATGATTGCAATAGAGTTTATTGACTTGCAGTAGATTAGCACACGCCTTGCCAATCCAACCCCGCCGGGAATCTCGCGGAACTCCTGATTGATCAATATCTTGTAGGCTCGAGTGGGCAGCCAGCATCCGAACCCGGATTGCACTTCCCTGCACACTGCAGTGAAATATTGTGGAAGAAAAGCCACAGATGGAAGAGTGCGGACTAGGCCACGCGCAGCACTTGCACGGTAATGTTGTCCGGCCCTCCGCGCTCCCGCGCAAGGTTCACCAGGGCGCGGCAGGCCGTGACCGGCGGGTTCTGCAACACGGTTCGTTGTAGCTCCAGATCGGTGAGTTGCCCCCAGAGTCCATCCGTGCAGAGCACCAGAGCATCCCCTGTTTTCAGCGGGATCGGCGTCTGCGGGGCATCGACGACAATTTCCGCTCCCGCGCCCAACGCGGCAGTGAGAATGTTTCTTTGCGGATGCGCTTCCGCTTCCTCCGGGGTGATCACTCCGCTTGCCACCAGGCGGCCTACATAGGAATGATCGTGGGTCAAGCGCGTGACCTCTTCCCTGCTCACGCGGTACAAACGGCTGTCGCCGACATGGGCGTAATACAGACGGTCGGCCAGCAGCACAACTGCCGTGGCGGTGGTGCCCATGCCGCGCAGTTTGGAATTGGCGGCCGCATATCTCTGAATGCGCTGGTGGGCCTCGTGAAAGCCCGCAATCAGCAGGGCTTGAGGATCGGCGGCAGGAACGTCGGCATAGGTCTCCTGGATGGCTTCAACCGCAATCCGGCTGGCTTCTTGCCCGCCTTCGTGACCGCCCATGCCATCGGCCACCACCGCGAGCCTTCCCTTTTGGGCGAATTCCACGTCACTATCTGGCTCCCAATAGGCATAGCTATCCTCGTTGTTCTCGCGCTGGCAGCCCAGATCGCTCAGGCCGGCCATCTCAATACCCGGTCGAATCGGCATGAAACTTCGGATTATACCTTGTGGGCGGGAGTTGTTGTCTTCGCCAGGTGACATTTGTCACCGCCCACTAATGATGATCTCCACTGGTGCGTCCGCCCCCGATCTCCGAAGATGAGCTTGCCAGGCTGGTCTGGAACCGCCGGCAGGAATGAGGTAGCTGAGAATGCTAGCCACCATGCCAGAGATCCAAGAACATCGCGACGTGCGCGCTCATTCTTCGCAAACCGTGGTCGCGCAACTGCTGGGAGTCAGCAAGAAGTTTGGCGAGGTGCAGGCGCTTCGCAACCTGGATTTCTCCGTGCGCGCAGGTGAATTGCTGGCGTTACTCGGACCGAATGGCGCCGGGAAAACCACTGCGGTCAAACTCTTCCTGGGGCTGGCGCGGCCCACGGCAGGGACGGTGCGCGTCCTCGGCGGAAACCCCATTCACGCGGGAGTCCGCTCCCGGATCGGCGCCATGCTGCAGGTCGCCAAGGTGCCGGAAACCTTGAAGGTGGGGGAACATATTGATTTGTTCTCCTCTTATTATCCGCGGCCATTGCCGCTCCCTGAAACCTTGGCGATTGCGGGTCTACAGGAGATCAAAGACCGTCCTTTCGGCGAACTCTCCGGTGGGCAGAAGCAACGCGTGCTGTTTGCCCTCGCGCTGTGCGGTGATCCCGATATCTTGTTCCTCGACGAACCTACCGTCGGCTTGGACGTCGAAGCCCGCAGACTTCTCTGGGAGCAAATTCGCAAACTGGTGAAGCGAGGCAAGACCATCCTGCTCACCACACACTATCTGGAGGAGGCTGACGCGTTGGCAGACCGCGTGGCTGTGATCAACCGCGGCGAGATTATTGCGGAAGGGACGCCGTCCGAGATCAAAGCCAAGACTTGTGGACGCCGCATCCGCTGTGTGAGCAGGCTCGACATAGAAACGGTGCGAGCATTCCCCGGCGTCGTGGAGGTACGGAGAGACCGCGACGTTTACGAGATCCGTGTCGCCGAGGCGGAGCTGGTACTGCGCGAGTTGTTGCAGCGCGATTCCGGCGTGCACGGTATTGAGGTGGTTGGCGCCGGACTTGAAGAAGCGTTCCTTGCACTCACCCAAAACAGCAATGGCAATTCCCAACCACAGATTTCAGGGAGGCAATGAAATGGCAGCCGCTGCAACTACCGTAAATACGCTTGCGCCCGCTCTGGCTCGGCCTTTTGGCAAGACTCTGGCCATTTATACCAAAGAGGCGAAATTTGAATTCCTCACCCGCCTGCGTTTGCGGCCTTTCTCGCTTTCGACCATCGGCTTCCCGGTGATGTTCTACGTGTTGTTCGGCTTGGTGCTGAATGGGAAAGAAGCGGCTGTCAATGGCACACACTATGCCACTTACCTGATCGCCACTTTCGGCACCTTCGGAGTCATGGGGGCGTCGCTGTTCGGCACGGCTGCCGGATTGGCTTCGGAGCGCGGCTTGGGATGGCTGCAAGTGAAGCGCGCCAGCCCCATGCCGCCATTCGCTTACTTCGCCGCCAAGGTGGTGATGAGCATGATCTTCAGCGCCGCAGTGGTGCTGTCGCTTTTCGCGCTGGGAATTACCTTGGGCGGAGTTCACCTCTCGGCTTCGGAAGCCCTGAAACTGTTGGGCATCCTCATCCTTGGTTCCCTTCCCTTCTGCGCCATGGGATTGGCCATCGGGTACTTTTGTGGTCCCACTTCGGCCACGCCTATCATCAACCTGGTCTATCTTCCTCTATCGGTCTGTTCCGGATTGTGGGTTCCGCTGATGTTTCTTCCCAAGGTGTTGCGGGACTTTGCTCATGTTCTGCCGCCGTACCATCTGGCGCAACTCGCACTGGGAGTGGTGGGCGCGGGACAGAACGAATCAGCCTGGATGCATTGGGAAATCCTCATTGGATTCACCCTGATCTGCTTGGGCGTCGCCCGCATCGGTTTCCAGAGCGACGAAGGCAAGACTTACGGTTAGGAATTAGAAAGGGGAGGCTTCCATGCAAACGAGAAATTGCAACTCAGCGATTTGGATTCTGGTCCTGCTGGCCGCTTTGCTGCTGATGTTCCAAGGCAGGATATTCCTGTTGGCCGTGGTTCTACCCATTTCGCTGCTCTTGGCGTGGGCGATGGCATGGCCGGCTAATCACCATACCAAGCTGACGCGCGACGCGGAAAAGCGGTAGCCTAGAAGTGCAAGTGAAGAGCTGAAAATGAAACTCGTCACCAAACCGGAGCACGGTTGGCCCTTTTACATGCCGTTGGCTTACTTCGGTTTTTTTTATTTGCAGCCCATTTTCGAACACACAAGCCGGAAGCAGTGGCTGCTTACCGTGCTTGGCACCATCATTTTTCTTGCACTTTACCTCGGCATACTTTGGACTGACCGCAAGCCCCGGCAACTGGCCGGCTTGGCCGCGCTGGTCATGGTTGGAACTCTGTACGCTCCGTTTAACAACGGCGCATGCTGCTTCTTTATTTTTGCCGCCGCCCTATTGCCTTACGTAGTCGACACCGAACTCGGCGTCCTCGCCTTGATCGGCGTGATTGCGGCGGTGGTTGGCCTCGAAACCTGGCTGCTGCACCTCTCGGGTTGGTTTGCGTTCTACGGCGCGGGCCTATCGGTGGTTGTCGGCGGCACCAACATTTATTTTGCGCAGCGCACGCGCATGTACTACAAGCTGAAAAAGGCCAACGAAGAAATTGAGCACCTAGCCAAGGTCGCGGAGCGGGAACGCATCGCCCGTGATTTGCATGATGTGCTCGGCCACACGCTTTCTGTGATCATCTTGAAATCGGAGTTGGCGGGAAAACTGATTGATCGCGATCCCCAGCGGGCCAAGGCAGAGATGGCCGACGTAGAAAAGACCTCCCGCGAAGCGCTGACGGAAGTGCGAACCACCATCCGGGGCTATCGCGGCTACAGTCTTGAAGCCGAGCTTAAACAAGCCCGCGCAACTCTCGAAACTGCAGGCGTGAAGGTGAAATCCGAGTCCGCAGAGGTTGGGCTCACGCCTGTACAGGAAAGCGTGGTTGCGCTAGTAGTGCGCGAGGCGGTCACCAACGTCGTGCGTCATGCCGGAGCCCGCAACTGCCTGCTACGGCTCACGCCGGTCAACGGAACCTGCCGCTTCGAAATTCAAGACGACGGTTGCGGCGGTGGTGATGCCGAAGGCAACGGCCTGCGCGGCATGCGCGAGCGCATCGAGGCCCTGGGCGGTACTTTGCAACGGGAGACCAACTCCGGAACACGCCTCACCATCGAGTTTCCCATCACTTCTTTGACACGAAACGAGACCTGTTGACCACAACCTCCAAAACCGGACGCAAGACCATTCGCGTCGTCATCGCGGAAGATCAGGGGATGGTTCTGGGCGCGCTCGCCGCGCTGCTTGAGATTGAAGGCGACATCGGCGTCGTCGCCCGGTCGCGCAATGGCAAAGAAGCCCTCCGCGCTGTGCTGGAACACAAGCCCGACGTCTTCATCACCGACATTGAAATGCCGGAGATGACCGGTCTCGACGTCGCGGCAGAACTGAAGCGGCGGCACACTGGCACGCGGGTCATCATCCTCACCACTTTCGCCCGCGCTGGCTATCTGCGTCGCGCGCTGGAAGCGGGAGCGTCCGGATATTTATTGAAAGACATGCGCGCCGAAGAACTCGCCGAAGCTGTGCGGCGGGTGCAGCAAGGCTTGCGCGTCATCGATCCTGAACTCGCTACTGAGGCCTGGGCCGAACCTGATCCCCTCACCGACCGCGAGCGGCAGGTGCTGCGTCTGGCCGGCGACGGCAAAGCCAGCTGCGACATCGCCACCGATCTCGGCCTTTCCGAAGGAACCGTGCGCAACTATCTCTCGGAAGCAATCAGCAAGCTGGGGGCCAGCAACCGCGTAGAAGCCGCACGCATCGCGCGAACCAAGGGATGGTTGTAAACAGCTGGTGAGCGCGGCAGGACTCGAACCTGCGACCCATGCCTTAAAAGAACACCGATGGAGATTGTTATCACTGGCTACGCGGGTCGGCGGCTTTATGAGTTGAACGTAGGCCGTCCGCAGATTGCCTCGCGCGAAGTAATCCAAGACATCTTGAAAGAAGCCGCTACGGCAGCCGAGGGAAACAAGTTTTCTCTCCATTTCCTCACAACCGAGTGGGAGCAGGTAGTTGACGCTTGGCAGTTGGATTCTTGAGGCTGGCGCGGGGGCCCGAGATAAGCTCAAAAAAAACGGACTGAATGGCGAGCCGGCGCTGCCGCCAAGGTAGGTGGAGTAAACCAAAGCCGCCCCTGTGGAATTGAGCTGCGCCACGAAAGCGTCGTCGGGGCCCCCTCCGTAGGCTGGCTGCAAGGGGTTCATGGTGGGAAAGTTGGTTGAGTTCGTACTGCCTGTGACGAAGGCGTTGCCTGAGCTGTCCACGGCGATGCCGTAGCCATAGTCATTGCCGCTCCCGCCAAGATAAGTGGAGTAAATCAAAGCCGAGCCCGTGGGGTTGAGCTGTGCCACGAAGGCATCGTAGTCGCCGCCACCAAACGTTTGCTGCAAGGGATTCATGGTGGGAAAGTTGGTTGAGTTGGTACTGCCCGTCACGTGCGCGTTGCCTGAGCTATCCACGGCGATGCCGTAGCCGAAGTCATAGCCGCTGCCTCCCAGATACGTGGAGTAAACTAATGCTGATCCGGCTGCATTGAACTCAGTCACAAAACCATCTGAAGTCAAACCGCAACTGTTGCACTTAGTCTGAAAAGCTCCCGGCGTGGTCGGAAAGCCCTGCGAGTATGTGTTGCCGGTAACATAGGCGTTTTCTGAAACACCCAAGGCAATGGCAGAACCGGTGTCGCCGTTTTGCCCACCGCCAGCGCCAAGGTAGGTAGAGTAAACCAATGCCGATCCTGAGGAGTTGAGTGCGGTCACGAAGGCCTCAGAGGCCCCGCAGCCCTCTCCGCACGTCGTCTGAAATGCTCCTGGGGTGACGGGAAAATCGGTTGAGAAGGTATATCCCGTGACGAAGGCGTTGCCTGAGCTGTCCACGGCGATGCCTTGGCTGGAGTCATACCCGCTGCCGCCGAGATACGTGGAATAAACCAAAGCCGAGCCTGAGAGGTTGATCTCGGCCACGAAGGCACAACCTCTCCCTGCGCATGATGTTTGAAATGCTCCGGGCGTGGTGGGAAAGTTGGTTGAGTTCGTACTGCCTGTGACGAAGGCGTTGCCTGAGCTGTCCACGGCGATGCCGTAGCCATAGTCATTGCCGCTCCCGCCAAGATAAGTGGAGTAAATCAAAGCCGAGCCCGTGGGGTTGAGCTTGGTCACGAAGGCGTGGAAGGGGCCCCCGGTATATCCCGTGACGTAAGCGTTGCCTGAGCTGTCCACGGCGGTGCCTTGCTCGATGCCGCCGAGATAGGTCGAATATCCAAGGACAGGATCAATGATCAGCGGCCTTTTTGCGTCATAGCCTGCCAACTCAAAGCCCACTCGCTGGCCGTGCCGGATTACATAGCGCCCCTCTATCTCCTGTCTCTCTCCATCTTTCTCTTGGTACGCAACGGGTTTGCGCCAACGAACATCGCCCGCTGTGGTCTGGAGAACCAGGTCTCCATGTTCGTCCCGACTGATGCGCGTGGCTCCGCGTACATCGAACTGAATACGATGTGGATCGGCACCCGGTGCCACGATAAAGTCATATTCAAGTTGCCGCTGATTGCCGTAGTAGATCAAGTCGATGCCGGAATAAACTCCCTCGTATTTCACCTTGCCATATGTAGGGACGTTGCTGCGCCATTTCTTGGGATCGTTGCCGATGAAGTAGTTGCTCTTGCCGGGGAGTTCGTCCGCTCCCGTCACCATCGCGGCTGGATTGGCGTTGCGGAGCTTCATTCGCAAGACGGCTTTGGTGGTTGGCACGACCGCCCTCGGGCGCAACTCGCCAACAAGGGATGTGTTGGGTTTAGCCTCGCTCCCGCGTAGCGAGAACACCGCTTCATCGCCGGTCAGGGAAAGCGTGTAGCCGCTGCCGCGTGAGAGGAACTTGACCTTCGCGTCGGTCTGGCCTTGGTTGGTTTCAAAGGTTAGAGGCAGTTTGCCGTAAGTCTCGACGATTTTTCCTTGAGCTGCGAGATCGGGCGTGGATTGGGAGAGCGCCAGCGTGTTCAAGAGAATCGTCAACAGACAGGCGAGGCGAAGTGATTTCATAGGACGCCTTTCAAGTATTCGCCAAAAGCAGGAGTCGCCAAGCCGAAAGCGGCTGGCCGGGGGAAGACCAGGACCCCTGCATTCTCTGCCTGGGACACCCGCGTGTCAAGAAGTGCAGGCCGGGCGGGAGCCGCTGCGAAGGGACACCGCGACGCGGAGACGGCCCCACCCCTTTGATTAGCGACACATTTCAGGCGTGGACCCAGAAACGGCCTGTCTAGTCAAAACGCTGAAGTCAGAAGATCATGGGATTCCTAATCCCGAGCGCCGATGCAACGTACTGTTGGGTCAGGGATTTGAGAAGCGTTATGGCTGAGTTATGGTTGATTCCACGAACACAAAGGTCGCGCAGACCGCTATGGGTGTTTGGATGTCTTAGTCCGGCGTCGCACGACAGGGGGAGAGGTCCTAACGGCCCCCATTTCTGGTAGGGGACTAGGGAGTAAGTTCGAATAGCGTTCCGCAACCGACGAATCCCTCGGAGCAACTGTATTGGTAGTTGCCACCCGTCGCCATAGTGCCGTACAAGTGCCCTGCGTCGATGAGAAGCGTACTCGAAGGGCCTACGCCGCCCAATACATCATTTTGATTTAGCACGACAAACTTCCCCGCCGTCGTAACCTCAAATATGGTTCCATATTCGTACTCACCAAAATTGTAGTTGGTACCGTAAAGGTTGCCCGCGCTGTCTCGGACCAAGCCTGTTAGAGGATACGCACCGTCCAAGAATCCTTGGAAGAGGTACAAAACGGTTTCCGTCCCTTGCGGGCTTAGCTTGAACACGGCTCCATAACCTAGGCCGCCGTTACTGGTGCTATTGTACGGTGTTACGCCATAGAGATTACCCGTGGCGTCGCGGATCAGCGGCGTGTAGCCTGGCGCCTCCGGTTCACCGGGCAGGCCGGTGAAAGCATGTAAGACAGTTTCGGCGCCTGTCGCAGAATTTACCTCAAATACAGTCCCGCACCCCTGACCTCCGCACTTCGTGATGCCACCGGAGTAAGTCGTACCATAGAGATTGCCTTCCGGATCCAGCACCACCCCTCCTTCCGGCTGTCCGCCGTCACTTTGGCCCGTGAAGCTGTACAGGACAGTCTCACCAGCCGAGTTCAGCTTGAATACGGTTCCCGCGTCGTTAGCACCGCCATACTCAGTCGTGCCGTAGAGGATTCCCGTCGAGTGGTCGGCCACTATGGCGGCAGGATTCGTTCCGTCGCTCCCCCCAGAAAAACTGTGCAGAACGGTCTCGGTCCACGCTTCGCCCTTAACCCGCGGCGCGGTTAACCTGAAGACCGTGCCACAACCGATTACGGTTCGGGGGTTTCCGAGTGCGCACGGTCCGCTTCCGCCCTGCCAAGTTGTCCCGTAGATGTTGCCTCTAGAATCCTGGACCAGAGGTCCGGTGGGAATGTCACCGTCGTCGGGTGGCCCGGTGAAGCTGTACAGCACCGTTTGCTTCCCAGACTTGTCCAGCTCAAACACTATGCCGCAGGTGACAGCGTAGGGGCAATTGGTATTACCCCCTCCCGCGACCCCAAAAATGACATTCCTCCCAGAATCCTTACCATAACTGATGCCTGAAGGGGTTCCGACGGGCTGGCCGGTGAAATAGAGGAGGACCTGGTAATTCTGCGCATGAGCTGGCCACGCGCCAAGAAATCCAAGCCCGGCCAGCACAGTGAATACAATGCGCGCCGCCCTGGGTGCTCCTAGCCGGCCCTTTACATGCGCCATGGTCTCCCCTTCCCAAAAGAACACACCATTCTAACGCAAGGTCGCTCAGGGCGCGCTCAAATCGTGCCTCGACTTGTGCCTGTGCCCGACATCCCTGAGAGTGCCTAGGTGTTCTCGTCGGCTTGGGCCAAACTCTGCCCAATCGCAAAAGCGCTCGGGATTGTGAATCCCGTGTGCCGGGCTTAACAAGAACTCTCTCCCGCGGTGCGAACCGCTCATGTACAACTCGACATTGCCAGGACAGAAAGCGAAGCTGCCCCCGAGCTGAAACGGATTCTTGCCCAGCTCGTGCTCTTGCTGTCCGGGCCTGCGGGCTCTTTGCCGTTCCGCAGAAATTCGCCAAATTTGGAGCGCAATAAGTCGTCCGATTGAAAATATTTTTGCTAGCACCCAGCCGCTGCGAAGGGCCACGTTTCGACCCCCCGGTACCCCTTGATCGAGGGGCCCCCTTCCGTGTGGGAAGGAAGCCGACGAGAAGACACCGAGAAGGGATCTGGGCTATCTTGGCGAGTGGTGGATGGCCCGGCGCGCGCGCAGATGGCTGAGCGACTGTGCCTAATTTTGTGCCCACCACCAAACCCTGGGTGGTATGAACCGAGCTTGGCAGTCCGCCGGAAAATGGTAACGGGGCACCGCCTGCGTCAGCGGAGCGTAAAGGAGCTTTTGGAGGGGATTTCCGGACATTCTTCCGGACACGAGCCATGCGCTCCGGCCGATGAACAGCCTATCTTCTAGAAAATACTGGTGAGCGCGGCAGGACTCGAACCTGCGACCCATGCCTTAAAAGGGCATTGCTCTACCAACTGAGCTACGCGCCCACTGATTTTCAATGTAACACAAAAAAATGCACTGACTGCCTCTCGGCCGGACGCAGCTTCTGCATATCAACCAAACAGAAACGGCTGGCATCCTGCCAGCCGTTCCTTTTCTCCTCAACGTGTCGATCTAATTACCGGCGTCCGCCGCCACCGTGGAAACCGCCTCCACCCATGCCGCCGCGGAAACCGCCAGCGCCCATGCCACCACGGAAGCCGCCGCCACCGACGGATGCGCGGGCAACTCCACCGCGATAGCCGTATCCGCCCCTATAGCCGTAGCCAGCGTGTCCGTAAGGGCCTCGGCCATAGCCACCTGGCCCGTACCCACCGCGCCAGCCAGGTCCCCAGCCTCCGCGCCAGCCGCCTCCGTACCATCCACGACCCCAATACCCGCGGTACCACGGACCGGCGCCGATAAAGACGCCACCCGCGAACCAGTTAGGACCGTAATAGCCATACGGTGCGCACGCGTAGGGGTAGTAACTGTAGTAGCCGTATGCACAAGCCGGGGGGCCGACGTAACCCGGCCCAACCCCAATCCCGACGCCAACCGCGACCCCGGCGTGGGCGGAAGCTACCGGTAGAAAGAAAATACTGAGCAAAGCGAGATATCGTAGATAGCGCATTTTAGACCCCCCTGTCTCCTCCCTACTATCCGAATTCTATCCGAACCCGGAGGCCCTTCAGCAATCAGTTTTTCAATCTGAATTGCTCACTTATATGAACCCAAGAACGGATCAAAAGTTGCCGTTCGGGCGTCTAGTGGTGATGTCCGCCGCCTCCGTGGCCGCCCGAATGACCGCCTCCGCCTGAATGTTTGCCACCGAAACCCTTTCCGCCGCTGAACTTCGGCGCATGCCCGCCACCTCGGAAACTCTTCGGCGGCTTGCCCGACATCCTGGCAAAGCCCCTGCCTTTAGGGGCCTTATAAGACTGCTGCTTGAAATTGGCGCGTTGAAAAGCTCTTGCCGGGGCGCGATAAGCCCGCTGCGGACTACGATAAGCGGCACTCGATCTGTTGCCGTAGGCGGTCCTGCCTCGGCTGTAGGCGAGTTGGCGGGAGGCTTCACTCGGCCGGTTCGCCGCATACCTGGCCGGCGGCCGGGGGACGAATCCGCTACCACGAGCGGCATTGTATCCGCCGCCTGACCGGCCATAGTTCTCCGGCGGCCGGGGGACGAAGCCCCGCCCAAGTGTCGTGTTGCGACCACCCTCGGTCCGACTGTAGCTAGACGGTGGTCGAGGGACAAATCCCTGTCCGAGCGTCGCGTTGCGTCCACTGCCCAGTCGACTGTAGCTTTGCGTTGGACGTGGGACGAATCCCTGCCCGAGTGTCGTGTTGCTCCCACCACGCGGCGGTCCGTAGCTGCCGAGCGGCCGGTTCGGCATATTCGGCAACCCGCCAATCGCTCCCCGTCCGGGAAAGCCGTGTGGGCCGCCGTGCGGAAAGCCCCAATTCGCCACGGTGGTGCTGGACGAATAGTAGTTCGAATGATTGAACAGCACCGACTGGCTCAGCCAGTTCAGACCCCAGGCTAGCCAGCCCCAGGGCGTGTGGCTGAAGGCGGCCATCGCGATCCCCAGCCCAAACCTTACTGCCGAGGTGCCGAACGACGAACCGAAAGATGAACTGAAAAATGACCCCAGCGTACCCAGCAGTAAAAATCCCGGATAGGGCGAAACCGGCTGTCCGTAAACACTCCACGGATCATAGGCTGGCACATAAACCACCTGGGGACTCGGCGGAGCCAGCTCGATGTTGCCTTGGTCGTAGCTCACCACTTCCTGCGGCGTGCTTTGCAGAGTTCCGGCGGCCTGCGCGCGCCGGCGCATCACTTGTACTGCCTGTAGCACGTCCTGCGGCTGGTTGTAGTAGGCGCTGCCCAGGTCGGTGGTCCAATGCAGGTTGCGATCCATTTGCGCCAGCACCTGTGGAAACGCGGTCAGCGCTTTAACACTCGGGTCCCAGTTCTGCACGTCGGCTCCGGCTGCAATCTGGTCGGGAGAGGCATAGCCTTGCGCCTGACGCCAACGATCGGCTTCCACCACCTGCGTGGGGTACGTGGACGCGGCCAGCATCTGCGCCACCAGAGTATCGGGATAGAGCGCGATCGGCGCTACCAATTGCTCCAGTTGCTGCGCCCTGAGCGGCTCTCCCGGAGGCTGTGCCTGTCCATCACCTGGTTGCGGAGAAACCTGACCGGAGTCTGAGTAAGGTTGTTGCGCGTAAGGCTGCTGCTGTCCCTCGCCTGATTGCTGGTCGGGCGTGTACTGCCCATTGTAAGGATCGTTCTGCGAAGGTGGCGGCGCTTGCTGAGCCAATAGCTGTTCCTGACCCAGCAGAAGAAGCAGCGCCATCATCACTGCGATCACACGTTTGAATGACTGCGCTATGCAGCTGTCTGAAGAAGAATCGTGGGACGAGTCATGCGACTGGCGAAAAAACTTGGGGCACAATGCGTGCAGGTACGTTTGGGGTCTCATCTTCCCTCCCACTGGCCCACCCAGGCTTCCCCGAGGTGAACCCTATGTTCCAATCCGCCGCAAGCGGTTCTTCCAGCTCGCGGTCAGCACCCACTCGCTTCGTTGTCCCCAGGTCGGTCCGTCGGTTGCCAGCGAGGCCGGCCCACGGTCGAGAACGGTTGCATTAGCCTGAACCCGGAATTCCCATGTTAGTTGCGGAAGCAACCTTGGACGCTCTCAAGGAGGGGTGCAAACGATGAAGAAGAAAGCTCTTCGGGGTCAAGACTCAATTACGTTTTCGGCAGCGACTGCGTCCCGCGCACTCCCCACTGTGACCGGCATCACAGCGTCTTGCCATGATCCACTTCATGCTAATTAAGGATGCATACGCACTGGGCAGAGGCGGGAATTTCTTGGAATGTGTCAGGCGGCTTTTTACCGACTTTTATATTGGCCTCAGGAAGAGCAAATAGCTACCTCGAATTGCAGGCACAGTACCTCTTTCCGCTTACATTCGCCGCTCTAGTGGTGATGTTCGCAGTGTGGCGGCTTCAACGCCATGAATGGCAACGAGCTTGCGAAGCTCTGAAGCAGGCAACAGAACTCAAGGAGCAGTTGGAGCGGGAGCGCAATCTGACCCAGGAAGAACTCTTTCGGCGCCTCTACGAAGATCGTGAATTGAATAAGGAGAAGTTCCAGTTTCAGGCTCAACTGGCCGAATACGAAAAATATTCGACCCTCGCTCAATTGGCCCTGGGGGCGGCGCACGGGATCAACAATCCTCTGCTCGGGATCCTGTCGCACCTGGAACTCGAGTTGAAGAGTGCCAGCGATCCTGAACAGCGATGGGAGATCGAGCAATGCATTGCCGGCACCAAGCGTATTTCTGCCACCTTGCGCGGACTGGTCAATTACGCCCGCCCTGGACCTCAGGTGTTGAACAACCTCAGCCTGCGCCGCCTGGTCAGCGATACGCTCGGATTCCTCGAGGGCCAACCGGCGCTGCGCGGCAAACGAACGGAGAACCATGTTCCCGAAGACTTGCCCCGCATCCTGGTTGATTCCAATCAGCTTTCACAGGTCCTGATGAATCTGCTGATCAACGCGGCCGAAGCCACGCCCCAAGGTGGGCGAATCACCATTTCCGCCAACCGGCTCAGCCTCGCGAATAGCATTGAAATCCGAGTCACCGACACCGGCTGCGGCATTCCGCGTGACATTCTGCCGCATGTCTTTGAACCTTTTTTCACCACCAAGGGCGGCAAAGGCACGGGCCTTGGCCTTAGCATTTGTGCCACTTACATTCGCAGAAACAAAGGCGAGATTCGAATCGATAGCGTGGTGAATCATGGCACGACCGTAACTATTACGCTGCCCATCCAGCAGGAGGAGTCCCACAAAGTCAACGAACTTTCCGAAACCGTGGCTTGACATGCCCTATTCCGCTCTCATCATCGATGACGAAGAACTCACGCTCCATACCATCTCGCGCAGCTTGCGCCAGGATGGATTTGAGGTATTCACCGCGCTCTCCGGCGAGGATGGTGTGAAGCTCTTTCACGATGAGAAGCCGGACCTGATTTTGTTGGACATCGTCCTCCCGGGCATCGATGGGGTCGAAGTGCTGCGCCAAATTAAACAAGCCAACCCCAATGCGATCGTGATCATGATGAGCGCCTATCATCTGGTGGAGCGCGCCGTCGAAGCCATGAAGCTGGGTGCCTTTGACTATCTGGTCAAGCCGTTTCAGTTGGAAGACCTGATGACCACCCTGCATCGCGCGGCCGAGGTGCTCACGCTGCGAGTGCGCGTGCGCGACTCGGTGGAATCGGAAAAGGGACGTTACAACTTCGGACGGGTAATCACTCACAATCCGGCCACCATCAAGATGTTGGAAGTGGCCCGCAAAGCCGCTGAAACCGACCATACGACGATTCTGATCCTGGGTGAGAGCGGCACCGGCAAAGGCGTGCTCGCCAGAGCCATTCACTACGCCAGCCCTCGCACGGCCATGCCGTTATTGGAACTCAACTGCGCCGCCCTTCCCGACGCTTTGTTGGAGAGCGAGCTCTTCGGTTATGAACCTGGGGCTTTCACCGACGCCCGCCGTCGCAAGGAGGGGCTGTTGGAACGCGCCAGCGGCGGCACCGTGTTTCTTGATGAAATCGCCAATATGTCCGCTAGCGTGCAAGCTAAGATGCTGCGGGTGCTTGAGGAAGGAACGTTCATGCGGCTGGGAGGGACGAGCACGATCAAAGTCAACATCCGGCTGATCGCGGCCACCAATGAGCACCTGAAAAATGCCATCAGCCAAGGGCGATTTCGCGAAGACCTTTACTACCGCATGAATGTGGTGCAGCTCTACATTCCTCCGCTGCGTGAGCGCAAGGAGGACATCGTGCCTCTGGCGCTCGAAATCCTGCAGCAGCTCAACCGTGAACTGAAAAAGAACTTCACGGGATTCACTCCCGCAGCCGCGAGCCTGTTGGAGCAGTATGGCTGGCCCGGCAACATCCGGGAATTGAGAAATGTCATTGAGCGCACCATGATTATCACCGCCGAAGACGAAATTGACGCGGGACACCTACCCGAAGAAATTCGCGACCAACATCTGCCGAAGAAGCCCAATGGGACGTTTTCCACCGAGGACATTTCTCCGACCGGAGACCAGTTCCTGACTCTGCGGGCGCTCGAAGACAACTACATCGAGCAGGTGCTGGCGGCCACTGGCAAAAATAAAGCCCAGGCAGCCCGAATTCTCGGCATTCATCCCACTTCGTTATTGCGCCGGCTAAAAGGCAAGGCGCTGGACTAGCGTCGGCCCGCCGGTTACGCGTCTGCACCATGAATAAAGCCCCGGGCGAGCGCCCGGGGCTAGTGCCAACTCTCCAGCCTACGCTTTCGCGGGAGCGCTCAGCGCCAACACTCGTGGCGGCGGGTTCTTCGGCAAAATGTCCAAATAGATTACGGCGTAGCGGAAGGCTACTACGGCAGCCGCGATGGTCGCCAGCGTGGCTGCGAACTCTGTCCACTTCGGTTCATAGTAGATACCGGAACTGGCTTGCAGTCCGGTAATGGAGACGTTCAACCGGTTCGTCATGAAGCCCATCACGATCACGGCGGAAGTCCAATACAAATACAGCGGCGTGTTGCGCACTTTCTCCAGATTGAGCAGCACCAGCGGTGCAATCACCAGCAGCGCGATCTCAAGCCAGAACAAGAGTGTTTCCTCGCGCCACATCCATAGGTATGAAGTGGCGTCGCGGCTGATCAGATCGACTGCCCGGAACACGCCGTAAATTGCCAGCAGCGGGGCAATCACCCGGCTCACGTCGCTCAGGATGGTCATATCAACCCGAGCGTTGAGTGAGCGCACGCACAGGTAAATAGCCATAATGGTCACGGACAATCCTGCCGGAATCGCGGAAAGATAAAACATGGTGGTGAGGTACGGCGAATACCAGAGCGGATCCAGGTGTCCTTTGGTGATCAGGTAAAGTCCACCCAGAAATGACTGATGCATCGATGAAAGCAGTGTGCCGGCCAGTACCAGCGCGATCAGAATGCTATGGTGCCAGCGCAGGTAAAGCTCGCGGGCGCGGATCCAGGGAATCTTTTCCACCAGCGCCGGTGAGAACTCCAACATCAGCACCGTGGTGTAGAGAATCACGCACCATGACACCTCGAACAACACCGAGTGCCGGTTCCACATCACAATGGGGTGCCAGATTCTCCAGGGAATGCCGAGTTCGTACATCATTCCAATGCAGACGGTGCAATAGCCAAGAAACGAGATGAGCACGGAGGTGCGCAGGATCGGCCGGTAGCGCTCAAAACCCAAGAGATATACCGAGGCCGCGATGGCAAACCCGCCGGCTGATAGTCCTACGCCGCATAGGGTGCCCAACCCGACCCACAAGCCCCACGGTTGGGCATCCGTAAGGTTGGTGGCCGCTTGGAAGCCCAGCGCAAACCGGGCATACATGGCATAAAGACCAGCGGCGAAAATCAACGCTACAACGGTGCGCCAGAAACTGATCTTGGGAAATCCCCTGATAGTCTTTCCAGTGGCAGTCGTTTCTAGGGTAGTCATGACTCAACTCCTTTCCTTGGCAGACTTCTCGCGGGCTTCGGCCAGCGCGACTTCCGCCCGGCGTTGCGTGATCCAATACAAGCCAGCCAGCACAGAACCGCCGACCAGGATCACGGTAGGTCCATCGCCCAACGCGCTTGCCGTCAGCATCGGCAGCGCCTGCTTGGGCGCAGCTGCAAACCCCAGCTTCTCGAAAGCCACATCGGAGATGAAGAATACCGACGTTCCGCCCGCTTCCTCGCTGCCGTAAATATGCTTCACGTACTTCGAATCATTCAGGATGCGGCGCTGCGCTTCTTCCAGCAGTTCTTGGCGGGTGCCGGAGATCGAAGCCTGCACCGGGCAAGCCTCTACGCAGGCAGGCGGTTGGCCTTGCGCCTGGCGTGCCGCGCACAGATCGCATTTCTTGACGTAGGGGACGAGCTTCGTCCACTCGTAACGGGGCACGCTGAACGGGCACGCCACCAGGCAGTAGCGGCATCCAATACATTTCGCCGCGTCATAAGTGACCGGACCGCCCGCGGTCTTCTTGAGCGCACCCACCAGGCACGCCGAGGCGCAGGCCGGGTCCTGGCAGTGCATGCACATGCGCCGCACAAAGCGATCGCCCCGCTCCTCCACTACCGTGAGTGCGGTCGGTGAAAGCTTCATCTCTGAGGCCATGGGAAACCCGTGGATTTGTTTGCAGGCCTGCTCGCAACTGCGGCACCCGATGCACTTCGTGATATCGACCAGGATTGCTCGACTCGTTGCCATGACTTTTCTCCTCTCCGTGGCCAAGGCCGGTTACGACAAGAAGAACTCTTTCACCACTTTCTGCCGCAACTCCGGCGTAAGCCGCGGAAGCAAACCACTGATCGGTCGTCCGCCATCCTGCGCCAGTGCCGGTGAGGGCGATACCATCGCATTCAGCCGGGTCAGGTTGTTTTGCATCCAGGGCGCCACCATCGAACCCTGGATCAGATTTTTCTGATTGACTTTGAGGTCTGGAGATTTCACCATCGCGATCCAACCATGCTCATAGGGATGGTTCATGACCAGGCTCGGATCTCGCAAAGCGTCGTCGTTGACCGCCGTGACCACACCTTCCACGGGGGAGAGCAGATCGATTTTGGTGTCCCCGCTGCTTAACGTGATGAGCTTCTGCCCCTGACGAATCCAACGATCGGCTCCGCGCACGTCAATGTGGTCGATCTTTCCCATCAGACCAGCGACGAACTGATCTACCCCGACCCGCGCATCCTCGCCGCCCTGTTGCATGACCCAGGTGTGTCCGAGATGAAAACCGTAACCCTGCGGGATCTCGAACCCGTACTCGCGCTTCACCAGCGGGGGTTGCGGTCTGGCCATGATCTCGGGCTCCAGCCCAGGTTGAACTTTGGGTTCAATGAAATGTCTGACGCTGATGATCAGCAGGAACATCAGCAGGACAAACAGGATTGACATAGAACCTCCTCTCGGCTTCACTCCCGTCGCTTTGGTTGTCTGGCGCCTCTTTCGCGCCGACTCTCGTCTCTACTCAGTGCACGCCGAGGGCACGTGTGATTTGTGCCGCGATTGGTTGCAGGGCATGGACTTGCATCAAGAATCAGATGGGAAATGCCGTTTAACCACTGCATTTTGCAGCGATGGCCGGAGCATTTTGCGTGAGGTGCAGGCGCACACGCGCGCGCACATCACGTCACGCTGTGACCCCTGTCATTGCTCTTGGCCCCGCCCCGATGTTTGACTCCCTAGTGGAGAACTGCGTCTTTTTTTCAAGGGGAACGCGCTGGGGCGACAATGACGGCCTGGTGTATGCTTCCCGGTCAGGAGGCTCGTAAGGCATGGCCGACGTCGAAACCAAGTCGCTCCCCGCGAACGCCTACCAGCCGTTGAAGGAAGGCGAAATCTATATCCCGCTGGTGCCTACCAGCATGGCGCCGCCGGAGGTGACTTGGCGCGCGGTGCTGTGGGGCACATTGCTGTGCATCCTCTTCAGCGTCGCGTCGGCCTACTCCACCCTGAAGGTCGGCCAGGGAATGGAGGCGGCGATTCCCATCTCCATCCTCGCCATCGGCTTGGCACGCGTCTACCAGCGGCGCTCCACCGTCCTGGAAAACATGATCATCACCGGCATGGGTGGCGCCTCCGCCGCTGTGGTGTCCGGCGCTGTCTTTACCTTGCCGGCGCTTTACATTCTCCACCTCGATCCGCATCCGGTGCAGACCATATTCATCTGTCTGGCCGGGGGATGTCTTGGCGTCCTTTTCATCATTCCCTTGCGACGCTACTTTGTGCGCGAAATGCACGGCAAGTTCCCTTTCCCAGAAGCTACGGCGATCACCGAAGTCCTGGTCACCGGCGAAAAAGGTGGATCGCAAGCCAAACTGCTGCTCCAAGCCACCGTCATCGCCGGCCTTTACGATTTTCTGGTCACCACCTTCCACGTCTGGAAAGAGTATCTGAACTTCCAGTTCTTGGCCCCGGTACGCTACCTGGCCGAGCGCGGGCGCATGGTCTTCAATTTCGACGCGGTCGGCTTCATCCTCGGCCTGGGCTACGTGATGGGCCTGCGCATTGCCCTGATCTTTTGCGCCGGTGGCGTTCTGGTAAATTTCGTGCTCGTCCCCATGATCTGGTTCATCGGCAGTCACATGGGCGACCTCACCGTCTATTCCGCGACCTTCCCTATTTCGCACATGACGGCCGCGGAGATCTACCGCTATTACGTGCGCTTCATCGGCGTCGGCGCCATCGCCACCGCCGGCCTGGTGGGCATCCTCAAGTCGCTGCGTATCGTCGTCGGATCGTTCGGCATCGCGCTGCACGCCTTCCGCCACGGCGAAGCGCCGCAGATGGAACGCACCGACCGTGACATTCCCATCATCACCATCCTCCTCGGCGTGGTGGTGGTAATCCTCGGAGTGGCCGTCTTCTTCGGGTACCTTCATGTCTCGTGGACGGTGGTCGCTGTGGGCTTGGCCCTGACACTTCTCTTCTCGTTTTTCTTCACCACAGTAGCTGCCAACGCCATTGCCACCACGGCCAACAATCCCGCCAGTGGCATGACGTTACTGACTGTCATCGTCTCCGCCGTAGTGCTGCTGAAGTTCGGGCTCTCCGGAACCACCGGCATGTTTTTCGTGATGGCACTCGCCGGCATGGTTTGCGTGGCCCTCTGCGCCTCGGGGCAGTTCATTACCGACCTGAAAGCCGGCTACTGGCTCGGTTCCACGCCTTCCGCGCAGGAGAAGGTAAAGTTTATCGGGGTGGTCGCCGCGGCAATCACCGCAGGGTTGACCATCATCCTGCTGGCCAAGGCCTTCCAATTCGGAGAAGCCGCGCCCGGAGACCCGCGGCAGGTCTTGGTTGCGCCCCAGGCCTCCGCAATGAAGGCCGTGGTGTCAGGATTCATGAGCGGCCAGCCCGTCGCCTACATGTTGTTCGGCATCGGCGCCATGGTCACCGTGGTGTTGGAGATGCTCGGTCTTTCTTCCATGGTTTTCGCGCTGGGAATCTATTTGCCGCTGCAGCTGACCACGCCGATCCTGGCCGGCGGATTCCTCTCGCACCTGGTGAACAAGCGCGGGGAAAAGGTCGGCGGCCAGCACGGCAATGCCATTCGCGAGCGCGGCATCATCATTGCCGGCGGCTTGATGGCGGGCGGCGCACTCGGCGGAGTCATTGGAGCGGCGCTACGCGTGCTGCCGAGCTTTAAGGAAGAATGGATCCAGACGCCTTTCTACGCCAACGAGGCGGTGTCGCAAAGCCTTTCCGCCTTGCTGTTTGTTGGTCTATGTTTGTATGTATGGTTCGGCTCGCTGAAGAAAGCATCCGCGGAATGAAAGTGAGGAGCGATCAGATGGATACACTAGGCAGATTTGTCGCCGATGCAGTTCTTGGCATCGACACGCTTTGGGGCGGAGATGTGCTGTGTCCCTCGGGCACCGGGCGTTTCATTGCTGACTCGTGGTTCTCGGATGAGCCGCTGCCTCCGGCCTACACCGTTCCTGCAGCCTCGCAGGTACGGGATAGCGGTGGAGTTTCCGGCAAGAACGTCAATCATCAGGCGGTCGAGCAATACCTGCGTCAGGTGGACGTCCCCCAGGCCGTCGCCGGAATCCGCGATCAGGCCCGTCAAATCGGCGGGATGCGCGGTCAGTATCTGCAAGGCATGGCAACCAGTCTGGAGACGATGTGGGACCTTGCCATGGAAGTGCTCGGCAAAGGCAAGCCGGTTCCGTATGCGCGGTGTGTTGAGGCCTCGACCGGCCGGCCACCGGAACCCTCGGATCCGAAGGCGAAGCGGGAGCGGGTGGCTGAATTGTTGTCTCGGGCGGGTTACTCACCCTCGGGATCCACTGGCCTTCTCGGGGCAGTCGATGCCTGGCGTCGCGATCGCGTGGTACCAATGGCTTCGGTCCGCGCCCTCAGCACGGCGGTGATCGCCCACTTTGACCGCCTCAGCGCAGCCAACTTGCTGCCCTATCTTCCCAAGGATCTCGGGCCCGTGCCTCGAGCCAATATTGAATTTCTGCCGATTAAGGACGCCTGGTTTTCCGGCTCGATGAACTACATTGGCCGGGCGCGAAAGCCGGATGGCAGTCCGCACTACGAAGCCACCTACGAAATCAACGCCTCGCTACAAATCTCGGTGCCGGAGTTCGAGCAACTGATCAGCCACGAAGTGGTGCCTGGGCACGTGACCACGTTTGCCTACCTGCAGGATCTTTACGTCCGCGGGAAGGCAGGTTTCGAAGCGACAGTGTTGACCATGAACACCCGCTCCGCGACCCTGTTCGAGGGAATCGCGAACAATGCCATTCTGATCGCCCATGGTGTAACCGAAATCGAGCAACTCCCGGACGAAGACTTGCAGATCGGGGTGCTGCTGGCGTTACTGCAGGATGACGCTAAGAATCAGTCGTCTTACTTAACCTGGGGAGAAAGAATGCCGCGCGAAAAAGTCGCGCCTGTTCTCCGTCAGGATTTCCTGGTCACCGAAGAGCGCGCCGACAAGCTTTCCGGCGCCTGGGGTCAACATCCGCTGCTGGGCCGAATGTATCTTCCGGCGTATCGCGCGGGAACGGAGCGAGTCGCGCAATTGCGGCGCATCCACTCGGCGGATCGCATTCTACCGGCACTCTACGGCTGCTCCGGGTTGGCTGATATCGTGACCATTGACCAGATGTTCAAGGAAGAAGCTCAGGCCACTTTCTGAGGCGGAGTCAGGGATCTCGGAACCTCCTCCTCGGGCCACCGGTTGATGGTTCGTCTCCACTTCCGCACTGAATATCCACAACCTTTCGTTGAAATTGTGAGCTACGTCACTGCATTCCCGATAGGCAAGGCTTAACCTTTGAAGCTGTCGACGGCTGAAAGGATTGGTCCAAGTAATGTTGACCAGTCCGAAGTAGGCTGGGTGATTCGCTCAGCGAGGTGACTCGCGAGCCACCAAACCTGAAAAAACCGACTGCTCTGCGAGGAGTAGCTGGGGTTTGGAACCGCAAAAGCGGTAATCGCATCAGGGGCTGTGACGGTGCACGCATCCGCGCTGCCGACTCCCTCGCAAGAGTTAGCGGTCAGAGCGTAACCAATGTCGCAGCCCTTTTCTGTCTTTCCGGCCTTCCAGCAAACGCGTCAACCCGCCTACGCTTTTCACAGAGAAAAGACAAAACCAGGGGCTGACGACCTTAAGCCTTAAAACTCCGGCAGGCCCATCGTCCCGGCACCAAACTGTGCACCTCTATCCTGACTCCGCGATTGAAGCTGTGCTGCACTGGTGACACAATTGGACGCTACGAATTTCGAGGTGTCCATGCCCCGTGTTAAAAGCAGGATTTTGATTTCTGCCTTACTGCTGATCTGGATCTCGCCGCGCATCCACGCCCAAAACGGACTCACTACCGTGGACGTTCCCGGCGCCCAGGAAACCGACTGCAATGCCATCAATAAGAGTGGCGTCGTGGTCGGCTATTACGTCGACTCCAGCGGAACCAACCACGGCTTTGGCCTGATCCAGGGATCTTTCCAGTTCTTCGACGTGCCCGGCGCCCAGGCCACATTTTTCTACGGGATCAACGACCAGAATCAGGCCGTGGGATGGTACACCGACGGCAGCTTCGTCACTCACGGCTTCCTGTATATTGCCGGCAAAGTGACCACCCTCGATCCTCCCGGCTCGACCCTGACCAACGCCTGGAGCATCAACAACTCGGGAGTTATCGTGGGCACGTTCGTGGACGGCAGCGGGCTGCATCACGGCTTCACCTACTCGCACGGCTCTTACACTACTTACAACGCTCCGAACGCAATTCTCACCGCCATCACCGGCATCAACACCTCCGGCGCAATCGTTGGGTACTACGATGACTCCGACGGCAACCAGCACGGCTTCGCCCTGGCCAACGGCAAGTTCTTTCCGGTGAATTATCCTAACGCCGCCGACACCGTGGCCACCCGAATCAACGACAGCGATAAAGTAGTGGGCTATTACGGGGCTGACGGGCTGGGCCCGTTCAGCGGCTTCACAGAGGCTAGTAGCAGATTCAGTACCGTCGATTTTCCTGGCGCGACTGACACTCGCGTGCGCGGCCTCAACAAAGCCGGAACTGTGGTGGGGCGCTACACCGACTTTTCCGGCGCGGTGCATGGGTTTATGGGAACACCGTAACGCCGCAGTGAGCCTGAAGCGCCATTCCCCCAAGGCCGGAAGTCAGCCCAGGGCCGGCTTTTGTGCAGAACGACTTCCGCGGATAAAATTTGCTGGCCTCGGTCTCCGGCCTCGGAGTAAACTTGGTGCCATTCGGGTGTCCCCGCCACGGACTCATCCCATGCAGGCGACGAAATAATGGAGGACAACTATGAAGCGCACACGATTCTTTTCCAGCTGGATTCTGCTGTCAGTGGCGGCGGCATCTTCGCTGCTGTTTGCAACCTCGTTAGCCGCGGCCCAGAGTGGTGGCAGCATACTCTATCGTTTTAACCCCACCACCACAGACGGTTTGAATCCGGAGGCTGGCCTGGTTGTGGATGGTGCCGGGAATCTCTATGGCACGACCTATCAGGGAGGCACCGCGAATTGGGGCACGGTCTATGAACTCTCTCCGCCAACGCCGCCGAGCGGTAAGTGGACTGAGACCATCCTCCATGAATTTACTAATGGGTCAGACGGCGCAGCTCCCGATGGACCGTTGACCTTTGACACCGCCGGCAATCTGTACGGCACCACAATCTATGGCGGCATCGGCGTCAACGGCAATTCCTATGGCACCGTCTTTGAGCTGTCGCCGCCCGACGCGCCCGGTGGGGCTTGGACCTACGCCGTCATCGCCAGTTTCGATAGTGGCCAGGTTGCGATCAATCCTTCTGGAAAATTGATTTTCGACACAGCCGGCAATTTATATGGTGTTTCGGCCGGCGGATATGACAACGTCCTTTATTGTGGCAGCTCCCCTTGTGGCAACGTTTATGAGTTACAGGCTCCTTCGGAGCCGGGAGGCACCTGGACTGGTACCGCGATCTACAACTTCTTCACCAAGGGCACTAAAGACGGCTTTGGCCCCACGGGCATCCTGTTTGGGCACGGTGGCGTAATTTTTGGCACAACCAGCGAAGGCGGCACCAACGAGGTTGGCACCCTGTTCAAGCTGCTACCGCCAGCGGCTCCGGGAGATCCCTGGACCGAGCAGATCCTCTATGATTTCGCGATCGATGACGGTTATCCCAGCGGCGGACTGATCTTGGGACCATATGCAAGTTTCTTTGGGACGACCGCCTTCACGGGAACATCCGGTTTTGGCACGGTGTTTCAGATGATTGCCCCGTCGGGGGGCAAAGGCTGGTCCGAGTCAGTACTCTACAACTTTACCGGAGGTACCGACGGCGCTTATCCGGTTGGAGGCGTCATTGCGGACAAGTCGGGAAATCTTTACGGTGTTGCGAACGGCGGGGGCGGAAACCAGATTGCCAATTGCCTCAGCAGCGGTTGCGGCGCACTCTTTGCGCTTACTCCTCCGGCTGCTCCTGGCGGCGCATGGACCGAATCCACTTTGCACGACTTCGCCGGAGGCTACGACGGCGGTAATCCAGTCGGACGATTGCTCTCGATCAAAGGAATTCTGTTCGGCGTGACCGCCTATGGTGGAACACCAAAGTACGGGCTAGGAGGAACGGTCTTTCGGATCAGGCCGTAGTTGTGGCTAGCGACTGTCAAGCCAAGGCTATGGTCCTGCGACCCGACTCAGTTCGTATTGCCGCCCTCACCGCGTGAGCTGGAACACGGTTCCGCAGCCTTGAATCATTGGTGGAGCTAGTCGGGCTCGAACCGACGACCTCATCGTTGCGAACGATGCGCTCTCCCAGCTGAGCTATAGCCCCACGTGCCGCAATGTTCGGCGGCAGGCTTCAATTTTATCAGCCCCTGCCCAAGCAGGCCAGACACTCGCTCGAATCGCATCAGGAACTGCTTGCCTTTTTCTTCCCCGCGAGGTACAAACATCCGTTCATGTTGAAGTATCTGTGCCCCTTCGTGCTGTTCTTGACGACCGCAGTTTCCGCAGCCGCACAGGCTGCTCCCAAACCTGCCGACACCAAGCCAGACTACTCCAAGGAAGCTTTTGTCGACGAAGAAGACGTCACCAAGGTCATATTTGAAAATGACGGTACTGGCACCCGCGAGAATTCCCTCCGCCTTCGCATCCAATCGGACGCTGGCGTGCAACGTTATAGCGTCTTGACGTTTCCCTATCAGGACGCGTTTGAGAGCGTCGAGATCATCTACGTCCGCGTGCGAAAACCCGACGGCACAGTGATCGTAACACCTGCGGAAAACATTCTTGACATGCCCTCGGAAATCACGCGCCAGGCGCCCTTCTACAGCGATCTGCACGAAAAGCACGTGGCGGTGAAAGGCTTGACCGCCGGTGACGTGCTGGAATCCCAAACTCGCTGGCACGTGACCAAACCGCTTGCCCCCGGCCAATTTTGGACGGCCTTCAACATTTCGCAGGATTTCATCGTTCTGCACCAGGAATTCCAGGTCAGCGTCCCTCGTGACCGCTCCGTGAAGTGGAAAAGCCCAGCCTTCAAACCTGTGATTACTGAAGCAGGAAGTCGCCGCCTATTTACCTGGACGACTTCCCAACTCCAGCACCGTTCGTCCGACCAGGACAAGACCGAACAAGAAGAGAAAGCGTATCAAACGGCGCGCGGCAAACTGCCGCCGCCGGATATCCAACTTTCCTCTTTTCAAAGCTGGGAAGAGATCGGCACTTGGTACAACGGCCTGCAACAGGAGCGGGTCAGGCCCGGCCCCGAGATTCGAGCCAAAGCCGCCGAACTAACCAAGAACGCGGCCGACGACAACGCCAAACTCCACGCGATTTACAACTACGTCAGCACCCAGTTCCGCTACATCGGCGTAGGTTTTGGCATCGGCCGCTATCAGCCCCATTCCGCGGCGGACGTGCTGGCCAATCAATACGGGGATTGCAAAGACAAGCACACGCTGCTGGCTTCCCTGCTCGATGCCGCCAGCATAAGAGCCTACCCTGCGCTCATTAACACCTCCCGCGATTTAGAACCTGATGTACCCTCACCCGCGCAATTCGACCATGTAATCACCGCGGTGCAACAGGGGAAAGATCTGCTGTGGCTCGACAGCACCGCGGAGGTCGCGCCGTTCGGGTATCTCATCAGCGTCTTGCTTATTGGTGATGCCCACCGGTCAGCCTGCGCAGTTGGTAACCACTCCCAGTACGGAATTGCCCAAACCGCTGCGGACTTTTACCATCGAAGCGAAACTCGACGATACTGGCACTCTGGAGGGTAAGGTTGAGCAATCCATCCAGGGTCAGGACGCTGAAATTCTACTTCGAAGAGGTTTTCGCAGAACGCCGCAACCGCAATGGAAGGATCTGATACAACAGTTTTCCTACGCATCGGGTTTCTCCGGCGAGGTAAGTGATATTAGCGCCAGCCAACCCGAAAAGACCGACGAGCCTTGGCACGCCAGCTACAGCTATAAGCGCAACGACTATCCGGATTGGACCAACCATCACGTCAGCCCTCCGCTGCCGCCGATTGCATGGCCCGCCTACAAGAATGACGAGTCTAATCCGACGGTTCCGGTCTGGTTGGGAGCGGCCAGTGAAATCGACTTTCATTCGCAGGTCGAGTTGCCCAAAGGGTACAAGCCCGTACTTCCGAGTGCGGTGAACCTGAAGGAAGACTTCGCCCAGTTTCACGCAACCTACAGCGTCAAAGATGGGAAACTCATCACCGAACGCCGCCTGATTACCAAGCTCCCCGAAATACCTATTAGCGAATACGACCGCTACAAGAAATTCCGGGAGGCGATCGACGACGATCACAATGCGTACGTGGAAACGTCGACGGCTTCCACGCCGCCTCCGACTGGGTGGTCAACGCTTAGATCTGGCATCCTGAGCCTCCCGCCATGCACCATTCCGGAGGCCCAAAAAGCAGAAAAAGAAGCACAAGAAACCGGTCAACGGGGAGATATGCAGGGAGCGATCGCCTTGATCAAACATGCCGTCGAACTTGATCCGAAATGCACTAGGGATTGGTTAATGCTAGGGAGTTCGCAAATTTTCTATCACAATCCGGAAGCGGCTCTGGGATCTTTCCGCAAAGCCGCTCAGTCCGATCCGACTCAGGTTTTGCCCCTCCGCGCCATGGGATACACCTTGTTTAATCTGAAGAAGTACGACGAGGCCGCCGACACATGGAAGGAACTCATCAAGATCGCCCCTGACGACACTGAGGCGGCGTCAAATCTCGGTGCTGTTCTCACCCAATCGAAGCGCTACCCAGAGGCTGTGGCCGCATATGAGTCAGCGGTTAAGCTAACTCCGGACGATGCCCTGCTGGAGCTGGCACTGGGAAACGCTCTGCGCGCAGGGGACGAGACACAGGCGCTGACGGCCTACAAGAGAACTCTGGAACTAAGATCTGATCCGGAAATGTACAACGACATTGGCTACGAACTTGCCGATACTAAGAAGCAACTGCCGCTGGCAGTCGAGTATGCAGAAAAGGCCGTGCGCGACGAGGAAGAGATCTCGGCAAAGGTGAAACTCTCAGATTTGAAAATAGAGGATTTGGCGCATACCTTCAGTCTCGCCGCCTATTGGGACACACTCGGTTGGGTTCATTTCCGCATGGGGAACTACGAAAAAGCTGAGAAATACCTCAAAGCCGGCTGGAGTGTCTCTCAAGATTCGGCTGAAGGCGACCATCTGGGACAGCTTTATGAAAAGCAGCACAAGAATGACCTGGCTGTGAGAATGTATCGCCTCGCCCTGGCAGCAGCGAAACAAGCCGATGATACGAAAGATACACAGGATCGTTTGGATCGGCTGGAAGACGCCCGGCCGACCCCTGCTATGGGCGCAAGAGGAGAATTAAGTGACACCCGCACGTTCGCCGTGGAAAGAGTTACGAAGGAAACCTCCAATGCGGATTTCTTCCTGCTGATCGGTCCGGGCTCCAAGGTGGAAGATGTCAAATTTGTGAGCGGCTCGGGCGAACTGAAATCGGCGGACAAGGCTCTGCGTGCGATCGTGTTCAAGTTTCCTTTCCCCGATGATGGCCCATCACGCCTCGTACGCCGCGGCATCTTGAGTTGCTATCCCGTTACGGGCTGCAGCTTTGTTCTTTACAACATCAGCGACGTGCATTCCGTATACTGACATCAGTTCGGCTAGCTTCACGCTTCCCCTCCCACCCCACTTCGCGCTATATTCTCATGCCGGTTCATTCGGAGGCATTCATGGTTACCCAACCTAAGACGGAAGGCAAAGTGCGCAGCTTCGGCGAGAACATTGAGAGCGATCTGGCTTCGCGTTTCCTGCGCGTAGTCGAAGTCGCGGCCATCGCTTCCGCCCACACTATGGGCCAGGGCGAGCGCAAATTGTCGGACCAGGTGGCCACCGAGGCCATGCGCAAAACTATGGACTCGATTCCCATGCGCGGCACCATCGTGATCGGCGAAGGTGAGCGCGACGAAGCTCCCATGCTCTACATCGGCGAAAAGGTCGGCGCTTCGTTTCCCGACGGCAGCGAAGTCCCGGAAGTTGACATCGCCGTGGACCCGCTTGAAGGCACCAATCTGTGCGCCACCGGTGCGCCGGGAGCCATCACCGTGCTGGCGGCGTCGGAACGCGGCGGACTGCTCAACGCGCCCGACTGCTACATGGACAAGATCGTGGTCGGGCCTTCCTGCAAAGACGCCGTTGAGCTCGACGCTCCTGTGGTCGACAACCTGAAGAACATCGCCAAGCGGCTGGACCGCGACGTCGAAGATCTGGTGGTGATCGTGCTGGAGCGTCCGCGCCACGAAAAACTGATTGCCGACATTCGCGCCGCCGGAGCGCGCATACGCCTGATCGGTGACGGCGACCTTTCCGCGGGCATCGCCGCGGCTGTCATCGGAACCGGGGTGCACGCGGTGATGGGTTCCGGTGGAGCGCCGGAAGGCGTGATCACCGCCGCCGCCATTCGCTGCCTCAACGGCTACATGCAGGGACGACTGATCATCAATAAGCCCGAACTCGAAGAGCGCATCGCGAAGATGGGCATCAAAGATAAGAACCGCATCTACGAAGCCGAAGACCTGGCCCCCGGCAAGCAGCTTATCTTTGCGGCCACCGGCGTAACTGAGGGTGCGCTCTTGAAAGGTGTGCGCTTCTTCGGGGAAGGCACGCGGACGTCATCCGTCATCATGACTCTGCGCACGGGGAAAGTGCGATTCATCGACAGCATTCACCTGGAAAAAGGGCCGGATGTGAAGGTAAGGTTCGCGTAGGAGCGGTCGTTGGCCGTTTGTCGTTGGCTCTTGACCGTAGTTTTGCATCCAGGCGCGCCTAGGCAAACGGATTCTCTATCCGTAGTCCTTCGATCCTCGACCCATGTTGCAGGTCCTCGGTATAAAGCGTTTCGCACTGTCCCTCCAAAGCGGCTGCAACAATAAGGGCGTCGTACCAGCGTATCCGGTGTTTTCCTGTGATTCGCAACGCCTCGACGTAGAGAGCCGGCGAAGAATGGACGGCGAGCAGGGGGCGGAACACGGTACTCAGATATTGCTCTGCCTCGGCCACACTCATCGGTTCGATAAAGCGACGCAGGGCAACATTGAAGAACTCCTGCACCGCCTGATAACTCACGATTCCCTGCCCGGTGGCAACCGCTTGCCGAACGAGTTGTACGGCCTTTTTGGCTTTGGCAGGCGCCATGGCGTCGAAAGTATTAGCGAAGATATTGGTATCGAGAAAGAATCTACCGCTCATTCATTTCATCCCGTGTGTAAGGGCCGGCCGAACGTACATGTTTGAGACGGTGCATCAGCGCATCCACGGCGGCGCCATCGCCAGCTTGCGCCGCATACTGTTCGAGCCACTCCCGAAACGCCGCGTTCAACGTCATGTGGCGCGAACGTGCGACCAGCCGCGCCTGCTCGATCAGAGTTTCCTCAGCGCTTAACGTGATGTTTTTCATGCCATAATAGTGTACACTATTTCAGTGTAACTCTAACCACTGTGTCCCCTGCCTGTTAATCACAGCCATGGGTCTTCCGCCTCACAGAAGCGTTAGTACGCCATGCCTAAAAATGGTTGTTTATGGTTGTTTGCGGACTCCGTTTCGGCTATCTTATATGTCCGCGAAAGGGGGCGGCTATTTGAATTCCGTCGACCCCTCTTCAATCGGAGAAACTCGCCTATGAAAACCTCGTGGTTTGGTTTCCTTCTTGTATCCGTGCTGTTCCTTTTCCTTGCCGGCGCATCAATCGCGCAGGGACAAAGCCAGATTCAGCACGTCGTCATCATCGTCAAGCAGAACAAGAGCTTTGACCATTACTTCGGCGCTTTTCCCGGCGTCGACGGCGCCACGACGGCTCCCCTGTCCAATGGACAGGTGATCAAGATGCCCGAGGCCAACGACCAGCAGGCCAACTATTGCAATGCACCCGCCTGCAACACTGCTGCGATTGACGGGGGCAAAATGGATCGCTTCGACACCATGGCGTTGGGAAATCAGAATGGCAACCTGGGAGCGTTTAGCCAGGAACTCCCGTCAGACATCCCCAATTATTGGAAGTATGCCGAGAACTTCGTGCTGGCGGACCACATGTTCGCTGCCAATCAATCGGCCGGATTCCCCAACCAATTGACGTACATTGCCGCGAATGATGGCGGCGCGTTCGATAATCCCACCAATCCGGAAAGGAATGAGCCCGTACATTGGGGTTGCGATTCCTACGCAGGGCAAACCGTGCACGTATTTGATGAGGTTGGCAATGTCTCGACCCCGTTTCCCTGCTTCGACTTCCCAACTCTGATGGACAGTCTGACGAACGCTGGCCTTACCTGGAAGTTTTACGGGCCGACAGCTTCGGATGGTGGTTACGAATGGAATGCCCCGGACGCCATCAACCACATCCGAAACTCCCCAGTGTGGAATACCAACGTGGTCAACGAAACCCAATTTGTCCAGGATGCGATGGACGGAACTTTGCCCACGGTGAGTTGGCTGGTTCCCGACGCCCAGCCGAGCGAGCATCCAGGCAAATTGCCGGCGGGGTCGAGCATCTGTGACGGCGAGAACTGGACGGTGCAACAGATCAATGCCATCATGCAAGGGCCGCTCTGGAATTCGACGGCAATTTTCCTTACCTGGGATGACAGCGGTGGCTTCTACGACCACGTACCTCCGCCCGTCACTGGCTACTACACGCTCGGCTTGCGCCTCCCGCTGCTCATTATTTCGCCGTTCGCCAGAAGCGGCACCACCGCGGTGCCGGGCCACATAGTTCACACCCTGTACTCGGACTACTCGTTTCTCACATTCGTGGAGGCACTGTTTGACCTGCCCCCGCTCACCAAGCTGGACGGAAGTTCGGCAAATATGCTGGATGCCTTTGACTTCACTCAACCGCCTCGGCCGCCGCTAATTTTGACTCCAAGAAGCGATTGCCCGTTGCTCGGTATGAAGAACTTGTCCATGGGCAGCCAGCAGGTGAACACCACCAGCGCAACTTCTTCCTTCCAATTCTTTAACAACCGGCCTAAGCCGGTCACCATTACCAACATCACCACCTCCCCGAATTTCGCCTACACCACCAACTGCGGCGCAACAGTCCAGGCGGGGGGAAGGTGCTCTATCGGCCTCACATTCACACCCACTGCTCTGGGACCTGTCAGCGGCCAGTTAACCGTCACAGACAGCGACCCCAGCAGCCCGCAGGTAACGAACCTGACCGGGACCGGCAGCAACATCACGCTATCTCCGGCTGCCCTGCTCTCATTTAACGGTGGCCTCAATAAAACCTCGCCTCCGAAGACCGTAACCCTTACCAATCACGGAAGCGCCAGCCTTGGGATTTCACTCATTCAAATGGTGGGAGATTGGGCTGAGAGCGATAACTGCGGAACCTCGCTCGCCGCCGGGGCCAGTTGTGCGATAAACGTGACGTTCACTCCCACCTATGCCGGCGACGTCTTCGGTTCCATTTTCATCAACTCCACAGATCCCGGCAGCCCGAGCCAGGTGTTGCTCGGCGGGGCGGCTGAACAAGCCGGTTACTCTGCTATGAGCGTCAACTTCGGTTCACAAGCGGTGGGCACTACCAGCGAACCCAAGATTGTAAAGCTGACCAATCTCGGCACCACGAACCTCACCATCGCCAGCATCATAGCCAGCGGGGAGTTTGCTCAGACGAACACTTGTGGCAATGTGGTTGCCCCTGGGAACTCCTGCAACATCAGCATTACGTTCAGTCCGCTACAGCAGGGCGCTCTGACGGGGACGGTGACGGTGACTGACAGTGACATGAGAAATCCGCAGGTGATTAATCTGATGGGAACCGGAGACTAACCGCCTGCACATCGCGGGTACTCTACTTAAATTCCTGCATCACCTCGGCCGGCACTCTTGGCGCCGCGGGGAAATCCTGCGACGCGCCCTGCAGCAGTGCTACGGTTTTTTCTGATCTCTTCCTGCCATCGTGCACCGCGATCGTATGCGGCTTGCCGGGCTCGTAGCCCTCCCACAGCGAAACTCCGGCATAGGCGCCGTCTTTTCGGAGGATGTAGTACGTCATGTCTACGAAGCGCAGCTTGTTCATGTCGCCGTCGTAATTGCGAACGATGCGCTTCAGCGCGTCCGTGCCTGCCTCTTGCGGCGACATTCCCCGGCGCATGTTTTCGACAATGGTGTGCGCTCCCGCCACCTTGATGTTTTCTTCTCCGCTGCCGGTCGCGCCCGCCGAGCCCACATCCTGATCGGTGTAGCAGCCCGCGCCAATGATGGGCGAATCGCCCACGCGTCCCGGTAGCTTGTAGGCAAGGCCGCTGGTGGTGGTGCACCCGGATATTTCGCCTTTGGAGTTCAGGGCTGAGCAGTGAATCGTCCCAGTCGGAGGAAACAATACTTTATGTACGGCTTCCTGCCGCAACTCAGGTGCGATTCCAAGATCGGCAGCATGCTCTTCCAGTCGCCGGAAACGCTCTTGCCACAATTCAGAGTGCGGCTTGGCGTCAGGCGCCTGCCAGTGGGGGTCGGCCAGCCCCGGGCCCCACCAGTCTTGCGTGGAGTGATATTCCTTCCATAGCAACCAGATCTTGCGGGAATGATCGGTTAACAGATTCTCGCGGGGAAATCCCATGGCCACGGCGAATCGTTCTGCGCCCTCGCCCACCAGCATCACGTGGCCGGTGTCGGTCATCACTGCTTTCGACACCAGTGACACATTCTTGATATTCCGCACACCCCCAACCGAGCCGGCGCGCCGGGTCGGCCCGTGCATGCAACAGGCATCGAGTTCGACGACGCCTTCTTCATTCGGCAGTCCGCCGAGACCAACGCTGGTGTCGTTGGGATCATTCTCCGGACCTTGTACGACCTTGAGCGCCGCGTCTAGCGTATCTCCTCCCGCCGCCAGGAACGCGAAGCCATCGTCGAGGTAGTTGAAGCCATTGTGAGCGGAAATAATGATGGGGCGCTTACCGGAGGAACCGGCTTCGCTCGTCTTCGCGTCCTGCCCGTGGCCTTTAGGATCGAGCAATCCCAGGGACAGGGAACCTACAACAGCGGCGCCCAAAAAATCGCGGCGTGAGACGGTCATTGGACCTCCGGCGAAATGCTAGCTTGTGGAGCGTGCGCCAGAATATCACGCCGGAGTATCTGACACGACTGGTAGGGACGGATGGGTTAAGAAAAACCACCGGAAAGGCTGATTATCAGTTTCCACTTCTCACCAGGTCAGGAAGCAGCCGACAAGGCACGCCCACGGCCCTGATCGGCGCGGAAACGCAGGAGTGCCGCGATGTTGCCGGCGCTGTCGAACTCGGGATCATCCTTTACGTAGAACAGCTCAATATCGCGGCGAATAGCGATAGGAATAACCGCGTCACAGGCATCTTCCAGTTCCCGGGTCTCGCGTCCGCAAGCCGCACAATAGCGCACAATGTGGGCGTCGAGATGGCCGCAGCCGGTGCACTCTACCGCCGCGTGAGAGAACCTCTCTCCAATCAGCAATGTCTGTACTTCCCCTAGCTCCAAGGATCGCAGCACTCGCCGCAATCCCGTCACTCCGCGGCTATGGCTCTTGGCCAGGTTGAGAACCTCGCCCACCAGCACACGCCGTCGCTGGTTTATTGACTCCCGCAACAGCCGGCTTGCCTGATCCTTGATCTGCTCGCTGGTCATCTTGCTGACATCGCATGAGAAGCGGCCCACCAGCCGCTCCTTTACGTAGGGATGAAGGTGCGATTCGAGGTGATGCCAATTGGCATCCTGACAACCGATGATCAGCTTTTCGCAGATTCCCTTTTCCAGGGCTTCGCGCAGGTGTTCGGCGACCTCTTTGAAATGATGCAAGGCATCGTCTTGTAGACGCCGCTGGGCTTGTCCGCCCTCGTAGTTGGCGTGACCGTTGCGCCGCTCCTGACGAAGCCCCGGGGTGCGGAACAATCCTTTGAGTTCTTGCAATTCGTCCAGCCGCAGATCGAAGAACCGGGCCTTCTGGCGGTCCACCAGCGCTACCCACAGCACGGGCTGCGCCCCCAGCACTTGGGCCAGCGGTTTCAGGTGGAATTGACGGTTCACGAACAATTGCGTTCCCGACAGTTGCGTGGGCAGGTCGAATTCCCGCCAGAAGTTACGGCTGCCGCAGGCAAAGACCGCCTTGGCCCGCGCTTGGTTGCCATACAGCTTTTCCGCCAGTGCCAGGATACGATCAAGGTCGGCTTTCGTGCTGCCGTTCTTTCCCTGTTTCTCCGCCTCGCGCAGTGCGGTTCGCACCAAATCCTTGACTAGAATAGCCTCTTCACGGTGAGACTTGTCGTGTGGCGTGCCCGGTTCAAAATAAAAGCTGAGGGCGCAGCTTTCGCGTCCATTGCTGTTGAATTGCGCCAGCTCACGGATGTCTTCGCGCGTTATCATCACGGATTCTCCTGCATGCTTGGATGCGGTTTTTCAGGTTCCTGTGACCCGCGGCATTCTGCCGTTTGATCGATTCCATCGGCCCGCGAGTGGCGCGGAGTGCCGCAGATGTTCACGGGCGGTCGCAATCGAACTGCGCACCTCATCGGGCTTACGGTCTGTGATCGCGGCGATTTCCTCAACCGAAAACCCCTCTACCGCATGCAAGAGGAATGATTCCCGGTCCGGCGGCAGAGCGCCGTCGAGGGAGAGTTGCACCAAGGCGATTATTTCATCGGAGGACGCGATGTCCTCCGGCGTAGCTGTACGCTTGTCGGCGATTACGTTTTCGCCGGTTAGGGTTTCGTCGGGCTGATGGAACTGCAACTCAGCCTCATCACTGGCACGCACGTTGCGCTTGCGCGCCGAATCTTCCAAATGGACGGAATCCCGGTTCTCCGCCGTGCCAGCCGAGAGGTCGTCTATGGCGCGTAGCGCCAGACGGTATAACCACGGCTCCAGCGCCAGGCGCTCCGGTTTGTCGGCGCCATCTCCCAGCGCTCGCGCGATGGCCTCGTCGATCACCTCGTCTTTGGTGACTGAGTCCGTAGGCGTTTCGTCACTGGTTTCACGGAAATACAATTCCCGCTCGACGAAACGCTCCAGCCGGACTAGATTTGCATTTACAAAGAAGCGGATGTCGTCCCCAGAAATGGTAGGCGCGTGAACCGCGGCAACTGTGTCTTCGAACTGAGCTTCCGACTGCGTGCGGAAATCGGCAACCCGGCGGCGCGGCCATTTGTGCGAGTTTCGTAGCAGATCCTTGTGCTTGCCGATCTGGTGCAGCAAATCTTCCGCTGCCGCCTTGAGCGCGGCCGAGGCTGACTGCGCCGATTTCTGCACCGCCAGCTGGCCCGACGGCAAACGCAGGTTCAAAGAAACCGTCGTTCCCTCACGCGGTGAACTCTGTTCTACCAAACCTTTCAGGTGCACCAGTTCGGGTCGAAAGACCTGCAGCCGCTTGCCTAGTTTCTGTATCAGGTGGTTGATTTCTTTTTCGACGTCCGGAGTTCGGTGGTCTTTGTAGCTGAAATGAACGTTCATGCCAGGCCTCGGAACACGGGAGCAGATCCCGCGCAGATTTCCGGTTCCTTACAAGCCGATTCTACACCCGCGAGGAAACAAGGCAGGGAAATAACCGGAATACCAAATTGATCCGCCGAGGATCACACCCGATTGTGATGGCTGCACTTGCAGAAGTGTGGCTAGTGAGATATGGCTGACCCGCCTGCACAATGACAAAGAGCATATTGTGGGCTGCCGTAAAAAAAGCTTGGATCCGATATACATCCCCTACACTGCCACCGTAACCGATGTCTCGGTCCGGGTCACCGGCCGATACAGCGTGTCCCGCTCCACCGGCTCCCGCCCGGCCTCGCGAATCAGCCGCATCAGCTCTTCCCGGCGCATACCCTGGGGAGTGGTCGCACCCGCATCATGGTAGATCTTTTCTTCGATAACGGTCCCGTCAATGTCATCCGCGCCAAAGCGCAACGCAATCTGTGCGATCTTCGACGTCATCATCTGCCAATAGGCTTTGATGTGAGGAAAGTTGTCGAGCACCAGCCGGCTGACCGCGATCTGCCGGATGTCGGTCATGCCGGTGGTCTTCGGCAGATGCTGCAACAGGGTGTTATCGGGATGGAATGCCAGCGGAATAAAAGTCTGGAAGCCGCCAGTCTGATCCTGCAGGGCGCGCAGTTTCAGCAGATGATCCACGCGATCTTCGTCATTCTCGACGTGTCCGTACAGCATGGTCGCATTCGACTTCAGCCCCATTTCATGCGCCAGCTTCGCCGTCTCCAGCCACTGGTCGCCGTCGATCTTGTGATCGCAAATGATGTGCCGCACCCGGTCCGCAAAAATCTCCGCGCCGCCGCCAGGGAGCGAGTCCACCCCGGCGTTCTTCAGTTGCCTTAGAGTCTCCTCGATTGAGAGCTTGGCGCGCTTCGCCAAATAAGCCACTTCCACCATGGTGAAAGCTTTCAAATGAACCTGTGGAAAGCGTTGCTTCAGGCCGGAGATAAGATCCATAAAATACTGGAACGGCAGATCTGGATGCAGCCCGCCCACGATGTGAAATTCCGTGACTGCTTCGCTATATCCCGATGCGGCAGTTTCGAACGCCTCCTCCAGCGCCATGGTGTAAGCGCCCGGAGTGTCTTTCTTTCGCCCGAAGGCGCAAAGCCGGCAGGCCGCTACGCAGACGTTCGTCGGGTTCAGATGGCGGTTGACGTTGAAGTAAGTCTTATCGCCGTGCATGCGCTCGCGCACAGAGTTGGCCATCCAGCCAACGGCGAGAATCTCCGCGGTGCGATACAGAGCCAAGGCATCGTCGGCACTCAGGCGCTCGCGGGCGATGACCTTCTCGTGAATCGGCCGCAGACGGCTGTCGTCAGTCTGGAACGCATGAAGCGTGGACATCCCCTCGATGATACCGCACTGGTCTTTTGAAAGTCACAGATTGGGTTACATTCACCGCCTCCACAGCAAATCCCCCGCCACAAACAGAAAGAACATCACCGAGATCACTCCATTCATCGTAAAGAAAGCCGCGTTCAGCTTCGACAAATCGTCTGCCGAAACCAGCGAGTGTTCGTAAGCCAGCAGTAAACCCACCGTGGCGACGCCTGCAATCGCCAGCTTGCCCAATCCAAACACCGTAATCAAGCAGACCAGTAGTAACAACATGGCTAGATGAAAACCCCGCGCCATCCACAGCGATCCACGGATGCCTAAGTAGCGTGGAATAGAGTGCAGCCCGCTTTGCCGGTCGAAATCGTAGTCCTGGCAGGCGTAGAGCACATCGAAGCCTGCGCCCCAGAAGGTAACGGCGGCGGTCAGCAACAAAATGCGTGGATCGAGCGATCCGCGCACCGCAATCCACGCCGCCGACGGCGCCATTCCCATGGCGAACCCCAGCACCAGATGCGACCAGCGTGTGAATCGCTTTGTATAGGAGTAAAGCAACAGAATAGCCAACGCCACCGGTGAAAGAATCAGCGACAAGCGGTTGAGCTGCGAAGCTGCAAAGATAAAGACCACGCAAGAAGCGCACACAAAAGTCGCGACGAATGCCGGAGTAAGCGCGCCGGTTGGCAATGCCCGCGTCTGGGTACGCGGGTTGGCAGCGTCAATCGAGGCATCGGCCAGGCGATTGAAGGCCATCGCCGCCGAGCGTGCTGCAACCATGGCTACCACAATCCACGCCAATGCGCCGATCCTAGGAATGCCATTCGCCGCCAGCATTGCCCCGCACAACGCAAATGGCAGCACGAAGACAGAGTGCTCCCACTTGATCATCTCCAGCGTCACGCGCAGGTTCCGAAGCAGAGGCACGCTGAAATTGTAAAGCACACCCACCGTTCCCAGTTGCTACCACCCCTCGCCATACCCCTGTTCGCCGATGAGCGGCACGAAGCGGCATCCTTCCAGGTTCGTAATCACGGCGATGCCACCCTGCTTGCGCACCAAGATCAATTCCTGCGCATCCGCCGGTCCGACTGGGATGACCATCCGTCCCCCTTCGCCCAGTTGTTCAAGTAAAGGTTGAGGGATTTGTGGCGCAGCCGCTGAAACTACGATGGCATCGAAAGGTGAGCGCTCTGCTAGGCCTCGGCTGCCGTCGCCCACGATCACACTGACATTTCTGTAACCCAGGCGTTGGAGTATCTCTTCTGCCGAATGCGCCAGTGTGCCGATCCGCTCCACCGAATAAACCTGCCCGGCCAGTTCAGCCAGCAACGCCGTTTGATAACCGGATCCGGTCCCGATCTCAAGCACCTTCTCCGAACCGCCGAGCGCCAGAATCTCCAACATGAAAGCCACGATGTAGGGCTGCGAAACCGTCTGTCCTGCTCCAATCGGCAAGGGGTGATCCTCGTAAGCCTGCCCCCAATACTCCTCGGAGATGAACATCTCGCGTGGTACCAGCTCCATGGCTGCCAGCACCCGCCCGTCCCGAATGCCGCGGGCGCGCAGTTGTGCCTCGACCATCTTGTGCCGCAGGGCCGCAAACCCCTCGGCGTGAGCATCCGTCGTCATGGTTGAATCATCAGAACATTGTGCATTCTACGCTGCCGATCACCATCAGCATTTACACGCGCGGGGTTCTTACTCGTCCGCTCCACGGCTCTTCTAGTACTATGCGAGAACGCAGCCTATGAAGATCGAGGATGAACCTCAGTGAGTGACCCCGAACGATATGCTCCCGGCTGGCCGGGAATCCCCGCGCGCTGGACCTCGAGTGCAAAGAGCGGCATGGGCACAGCTTTGAACCTCCACAGCCGCATCTGGTTCACCACCAGCCACGGCATTCTGAATGAAGTCTATTACCCGCGTGTGGACCAGGCCTGCACCCGCGACCTGGGGCTGATTGTCACCGATGGCAGGCTTTTTTTCTCCGAAGAGAAACGTCATTGCCAGTGCGAGATTGCTCCGATCATACCCGGTATTCCCCTCTTTCACTTGACCAACACTGAATTGCAGGGCCGTTATCAGATCGAAAAAGAAGTCTTTACTGATCCCTTCCGCAACGTCGTCTTACAGAAGGTTCGGTTCCTCCCGCAACAAGGCAGGCTCGAAGACTACCGACTCTACGCCCTGCTTTCTCCCCATCTTGCCAACCACGGAGCCGGTAACACCGGCTGGGTCGGAGATTACAAAGGCGTACCCATGTTGTTCGCGGAACGCGACGGTACCGCGCTGGCTTTTGGCTGCTCAACGCCCTGGCGAAAGATGTCGGTGGGATTTGTCGGCTATTCCGACGGATGGCAGGACCTCTGCCAAAACTATCAACTGACCTGGGACTACACCCGCGCGGAGAATGGCAACCTGGCACTCACCGGCGAAATTGACCTGACCGCCTGCAACGGTGAATTTGTCCTGGCGTTGGGCTTTGGTGGATTGGCGACAGAAGCAGGGCAACAAGTGCGATCAAGCTTGCTGGAGCCGATCAAGGCCCTGCACGACCAATATATGATGCAGTGGAGAAATTGGCAGGATACGCTATTGCCTTTGGATCAACCCCTGCGGGAACGCGGTCTTTACCGCTCCAGCACCGCGGTCCTCCGTAGCCACGAGTCCAAGGACTTTCTGGGCGGCGTTATCGCCAGCCTTTCCATTCCCTGGGGGTTCAACAAGGGCGATGAAGATCTCGGTGGCTACCATCTGGTCTGGCCCCGCGATCTGGTGGAAACTGCATTCGGGTTTCTGGCCGCCGGCTCCAAGTTCGACGCCATTCGCGTCTTGCAATACCTGGAGTCCACTCAGGAAGCCGACGGGCACTGGGCGCAGAATTTGTGGCTCGACGGACGTCCCTATTGGATGGGCGTGCAGATGGATGAGGCTGCCTTCCCCATCCTTTTGGTGGACACCCTGCGGCGTGAGATGCACGTGGCCCCGGGCGAGTTGAAACGCTGGTGGATGATGGTCTACCGTGCGGCCGCCTTCATCCTTCGAAACGGCCCAGTCACCCAACAGGACCGATGGGAGGAGGACGGCGGCTATTCTCCATTCACGCTTGCCGTGGAAGTTTCAGGTCTGCTCGCCGCTGCCGACTTCGCAGACGCAGTGGGAGAAGAAAAGATTGGCAGCTATTTACGCGATACCGCCGACGCCTGGAACGACAACATCGAGCGCTGGACCTATGCCACTGACACCGACCTGGCGCGTCAGGTCGGCGTGGAAGGCTACTACGTACGCATTGCTCCCCCGGACGCGGACGGCGCAGCATCGCCGCTGCAAGGCTTTGTGCCCATCAAGAATCGGCCTCCGGGACAAACCGACGCTCCCGCTACGCAAGTTGTCAGCCCCGACGCCTTGGCGCTGGTCCGTTTCGGCCTGCGCGCTCCGGACGATCCGCGCATCCTGAATACCATCAAAGTGATCGACGCGCTACTGCGCGTGCAGCTGCCTCAAGGACCATGCTGGTATCGCTACAACGGCGACGGCTACGGCGAACATGCGGATGGTTCGCCCTTTGACGGCACCGGAATCGGGCGCCCGTGGCCTCTTCTGGCCGGAGAGCGTGCCCATTACGAACTAGCCGCAGGGAATCGGGAAATGGCGGAGCAACTCCTGGCAGTCATGGAAGGCTCGGTCGCGGGTGGACACCTGTTGCCCGAGCAGGTTTGGGATGCCCCCGACCTGCCAAAGGCGGAATTATTCACCGGCAAGGGCACCGGCTCGGCCTGTCCATTGGTCTGGGCGCATTCGGAATACATCAAGTTGATACGCTCCCTGCGCGACGGCAAAATCTTCGACCAACCGCCGCAGCCGGTGCAACGCTACCAAGTGGAGAAGAGGAAATCGCCGTATTGGGGATGGCGGTTCAACAACAAATGCCGGACCATGCGGCCCGGCAAGAAACTGCGTCTTGTACTGCCCGCGCCGGCACTGGTGCATTGGAGCTTTGATGGCTGGCGCACCGCGCAGGACACCAACACTGATCCTACCGGTCTGGGCGCCGATGTAGCAGACTTGCCCTCCGATCAATTGTCTGTCGGACGAGAGATCGTCTTCACCTTCTATTGGCTGCAAGAGCAACGCTGGGAAGGAACGAATTTCTCGGTGGTCGTAGAAAATAACTGAAGGGCGCGCACCGACCGCAGCCTATCCCGTATACACCAGTTCCACCACCGTGCAGTCATCGTTCAGGGGTGTACCGCAACAGAAGTTCGAGATGGCGGCAAAAATATCCTCGAGGCCGCCGCCCTTGGCGGCCACTTCCAGCCGTGAATCCTCAAAGAAGTCTCCGCTGGCGTTTTCGGCTTCGGTTACGCCATCGGTCACCAGCACCACGCGGTCGCCCGGCTTCAACTGGTAGTGCCCGCTTTCATACTTGGCATCCGGCAGCAAGCCCACGGGAAGGTTGCCCTCGGAGGGGCGCTCGACTTGCCCGCCGGAGACTACCAGCGGCGGGATGTGGCCACAGTTTACATACTCGAGCGCGCCAGGCATCGCTAATTCGGGCAATGATCACCGTGGCGTATTTCTCTCCGATGTGTTTATCGGTAAAAAAGCGGTTGACCCCCGTCACGATGTCGGTCAACGGCATGCCCGCCGCAAGCTGCGAATAGATCATCCCTTGCAGAGTGGACGCCAGTATGGCCGCGGAGACTCCCTTTCCGCTGACGTCGGCCAGCACCACGGTCAAACCGGCGTCGGTATTCACGGCATCGAAAAAGTCGCCTCCGATCTCTTTGCAGGAAAGATTTCTTCCGCTCAACCGCGCGAAGCGGACCTCAGGGATGGTCACCGCCATGAGGCGCTGCTGAATGGACGCCGCTATCGCCAGTTCCTGTTGATACCGCCGGGACGCCTCTTCCGCCTGCACCAGGCGCGCGTTCTCGATGAGCGAAGCCGCCTCGGTTGCGATGGCATGCAATATGTCGTTGCTGACACCGGAAATGTCGCGGGAAGCAAACCGCGAGTCCACGTACAACGCACCCATGGCCTCGGCCGAAACCGCAGGCGCGGGAGAATCGGTATCGCGCGTGGTCTGGACCTGCGGCTTGCGCAGGGGAACGCAAATTACGGTGCGCAGATCGTAAGCCACAATGCTCTTGCGCCCGGTCAGGTCAAGCGAGCGACTGGTGTCAGTAAGCACAAACTCCGAATTGGACTTCAGCGCATCTTCCAGGATCGAGTGCGAGATGGTGGTGTCTTCCAGCAGGGGCTCGCTTTTCGAGTTTCGCCCGGCCGCCAGCCGCAACTCGCCCTGCTCGTTTTTCATGAATACGTAAGCCCGCTCGGCACGGGTCAGTTTGAGGGTTACGTCGAGCAGCGTCATCAGGATTTCGTCCAGCACCCCGACCGTATTCAGCTTGCGCGCCGCCTCCAGAAACAAAATCAGCTTTTCCAGGTCCGTGGTCTCATCCGAGATGTGCATCCCGGAAATCTGGCTGAGGAATTCGCGAGCGGAGTTGGTGGTCCCATGCAGCGGGTTGAAAATGACGTAGGCGACCTCGCGCACTCCGAATTCCAGCCGGTCGTTACGCTCCAGATTTTTCTGCTGGATGCGCTCGCCGTTGACAAACGTTCCGTGTTTGCTGCCCTGGTCGACGACGCTGAACTGGCCGTTTTCGGAAACGATGAGGGCATGGTCGCGGGACACACGCGGATCCGCGATCACCAGATCTTTGTCCACCTTCCGTCCCACGCTGAAGGGGCTGTGGTCGAGATTGATGATGCGCTGCTCGTTCCCCTGCACGAATACGAGCGTGGGAAATACTCCCGAACTCGACTCCGGCGGAGGATTCACGATGGTCTGAAAGCTCATGTGCGCCCAGGCACTCCTCGACCCGCGAGGAGCGCTATGAGAATAATGCCAGTATCGCAGCGCGGTGGGAAGGGGAGAGTGCTATTTTGTTCAATCCCAGCCGCCGGAAGGCCTGCAAGGCAGCCCTTTGCCACTCACTTGGGACTGCGCTCAAAAGACGCCAGAGCTTCCTGCTCCGTGTCATAGACTTCGAACACGGTCACCAGCTTGGTAATCTGAAGCACATCGCGCAGCCGCTGCCCCAGGCCGGTCAGCTTAATGTCCGCGCCTCCCTTGCGCGCCGACGAGTACACTCCCACCAGCGTGCCCAACCCGCTGCTGTCAATATAGTCGACCCCGGAAAGGTTCAGCACAATCTGCCGCGATGTGGTCAACACTTTTTTTAGCGTATCTCGCAACCCCGCGGCTTCTTCTCCCAGCACAATGCGGCCATAGCAGCTAACCACAGTGATTCCGTCTACTTGCCGCGTTTCCACTTTGAGGCTCATCACACCCTCCGAATAATGCACACAATGATTGGTTCGAGAAGCCTAACGCGGGTGACCGGGGAATGCAAGGCAGGCACCCACCTCGACAGGGACTACGCGGAGTCGGCGCGATCCCCAGAGCCCCACCCTAACAACCCCAGCACCGCGACCGGAATTGCCATATTTGTGTAAAGCGGCAAGGCCCATGCTCTTTGGATGGATTCCGCAGGCGAAAAGATGGACGCCGCCAACAACCCGAATGCCGCCAGCCACGGCCAGAGCAGCGTTATCCCGCAAATCGCAACCGCAGCCCGTCTGTCCCGGCCCTGGTTCCACAGCTCGCGCCCTTCCCGCAAAATTAGAAGAATTCCCGGCAGCAGGAGCACCTGGTTGTAGGGGGAAGCCTTCGGCATGATCACGACGGTCGCGGTCAGAATCAGAACGGTGATCTGGCTATGCGCCCGCGATCCCGCCACTGCTCGCCGCCGCTGCCACGCCACAAAACCCAGTGCAACCACAATCAGGATCGCCAGCCATTTTCCCCATTGCGCCGTGATCAAAACATCCAGCACCGAATCCGCACCCTGGTTGTATCGGCGATACGCGACTACCGCCTCCCGAAAACGGCCAATCCACCCCGGCAAAACGTATTCTGCCCCACCCACAAGCGCCGCCACAGTAGCGGCAAATCCCCACCAGAACCTGCGCCGGCCAGCCCAATCGCTCAAGGCCCAGAGCAAGAACCAGACCGAGACCGGTAGCGCCAGTTGTGGCTTCATGGTCCCGAGCGCCAGCAAGACCCCTGCCCAGAAGAGATGGCCTTCGGCCAACAACATCGCGCCCAGCGCAATCAATCCCGCAACCAGCAGACTCAACTGCTGTAGCTTGATCGCCTGCAGCACCGGAAAACTGCCAATCGTGAGCAGCAATATGATCGCGGTCGTCTCCGCTGAGACTTTCCAGCGGAAGGTGCGCAACCACAGCAGCACTGAGGCAACCGTCAACCCCACCAGAAACCAACGAAATCCCGTCTGCACCAGCGCAAACGGCAGCCAGATGGTGGGCGCCAGCAGAAAAACTACATACGCGGGATAAGCAAAGCCCTGCTCATCCTTGGGATCATGCGGCCGCGCCGGGTCCAGTGGCCGCCCATAATATCCCGCCTGAATCTCCCGCGTAACCTCGGCGCTATAGGGGTCGCGACCGTGCAACAGCAACTCCCGCGCTCCCAGCCAACGCGGGTAGAGATCCGAGAGATTCCCCCGCGGAATACCATTAAGTGCAGCCTCAGCCTGCTGGTGCGGAATCAGCACATGCTGCACATAGAACCACATGCTCCCTGCCAGCAGCATGGCCAACGCCAACCCAAGTTTGGAATTGCTTCGCAACGGTCTGTCGGACTTGAAATCGTCTCATGTTACAACTTATGCAGGTATATCTCTCGTGCAATGACGATGCTCGCGCGCGGCAAACGATGGCCAACCGATCTTCACTACTGGGCTAGCTCCCTGTTAGCTCTGGCCTTGGTGCCGCTTCTGCGAGGGCGGGGTCTTCCTGTCAGTTTCGATTGGGCGAGCCTCCTTTCCGCGTATTGGCTGGTTCTCGCAGCGCAGTCGATCTTCGTTGCCACTCTCCTCTATTTGATCGGGGGCGCCCGGGCTGAAACACTCGCTCCCTTCCTGCAGCGGATTCGACGCGAAAAGGTACGCATTGCACTCGCGCTGCTGTTTTTCCTCATCCTCCTTTTTGCCTTCTCCTGGCTCAAGGCCCTCATTTTGACGGTCGATGCCGTTGCCATACTGGAGTTTCGCGAGCGCTTGAAACATACGGCTTTCCAGAAAGCCGCACTGTCCGTTCTGATCCCTGCAATCTATCTTTTTGCCGGATTCCTGCTGGTTTTCGCTTACAACGACATCATCCTATCCGTGCGCTTCTATGGCGCGACCGACGTGGCGTTCAATGCCCTGGACAAGTGGCTGCTGGGCGGGACGTCAGTCTCCGACCTGTGTCACTGGGCAGTACGAAGATTCCCTGTTTCTTTCTTTCATTTCCTTGAATTCATTTACTTCGGAATGTTCCCCCAGATCGGCGCCGCTTTGATTCTTAACGGTGCCTGCTCAGGAAAGAAACGTGCGCTGCAATTCGCCGGGACTATTCTGGCGGCGTATTATTTGGCACTTATGCTATTTTTCTTGTGGCCCAGCCAAGGGCCATACTATTTGTGCCCCACACATTTTTCGACCTTCCCCGCTAGTTTGAAAGCATACGCCGTGCAGAAGGCGTCCATCGCAAACTCACGGGCCCTGTGGAACCATTCTCGAATCCGTCAGATTTCCACGGATTACTACATAGCCTTTCCCTGCATGCACATCGCTCAACCGCTGGTCGTCATGTGGTTCCTGCGACCATGGAGACGGATGCTGGTTGCTCTGGCCTTCTATGACTTGCTGCTGCTGGCCGCGATCGTGCTCCTTGAGTGGCACTACATCGTCGACATTTTCGGGGGCGTGCTGGTAGCAGGCCTTGCTATCGTCGCGATCGACGGCCGCGAACTGTTGCAGGCGATTGGCATCGCAAAGATGGCGCCGGATATGAGCTCGTCGTCATGATAGGCATTGGCCGCACCTTCCGGCATGGGCTCTTATTGATTCTGTCGATTCTCTCCGCATTCAGCATGTGGTACTACGTCGCCAACGTCTGGGGCGTTGGGCGGTCAGCTCAGTTTTCGGATCTCTATGCGCAGTGGTGGGCAGCCCATGAACTGTTCCTGCATCGCCGGAACCCCTATAGCCCTGCGATTGCCCATGAAATTCAAACCGTCATCTACGGGAACCCAATCAGCCCTGTGCACCCCGGCGATCCGGCAGAACTGTCCGGAGGATTTGCATATCCTCTCTATGTTGTATTTTTATTGTGGCCGACGGTGCACCTGAGTTTCCCCGTCGCACAAGTCGTATTTCTTTGCCTGTTCGTTACCCTAACTCTAGCCAGCCTCTTGCTCTGGCTTTACGCGCTGCGGTGGCGACTTCCGGTAACCGAACTGGTCACACTTGCTATTTTCACCTTCGCCAGTTTCCCCGTACTCCAGGGCCTCAAACTGCAAAACCTGAGTCTACTGGCGGCCTTCCTGGTGGCTGCGACAGTGGCCTCGCTGGCGGCAGAGCACTTTACTCTAGCCGGTATGTTGCTGGCCGCCAGCACCATCAAGCCTCAATTTGTGATCTTGCTGATTCCCTGGCTGGCCTTTTGGGTCGTAGGCGATTGGCGGAAGCGCCGGCGACTGGCTTGGAGTTTTTCGGCTGCCGTATCAGTTCTTATTCTGAGCAGCGAATTGCTTGCGCCCGGTTGGATCAGCCGCTTCTTCACTATCGTTCGCGCATACCGCCAATACACTTACGGGCACTCGCTGCTCGACGTGTGGTTCTCCCGGCAAATCGGCATGGCCTTCGCTGCTGCGCTGGTCCTGGCAGTGTTGGCTGTTTGCTGGCGTTGCCGCTCGTACCCGGCACAGTCCTCACGTTTTTTTCTCGCGTGCAGTTTGACGTTGGCTGCGACCCTGGTAGTTATCCCTACCCTGGAACCTCATTCCCAGCTTCTGCTGCTCCCTGGCGTTTTGTTTCTGCTGCGGTTCGGCACTCGCATCTGGCGCTCAGCCAAAATCGCACGACTCCTTCTTACCGCGGTATGGGTCTTATTAGGCTGGGCCTGGACCGCCGCCTTCGGCATGATGTTAGCCGCAATCTGGCTTCCCGCTGGCACTTTGCTGCGTTTTTGGATGCTGCCCCTATACAGCAGTCCGCTTCTGCCGTTTGGAATTCTGGTTATTTTGGGGTTCCTGCTGGCAAGTGAGACTGGACTTTCCCCTGCCCGCGGTATGATCCTCGAATCTTGAAACAATTTTTCCAGACCCGGCGAGTATTCGTTTTCATTCTCGGCCTGGGTCTGTTCATCATGGCCGCACGCAGCGCCACCGATCCCGATATGTGGTGGCACCTGCGCACCGGACAATTAACCATTCAGAACCATCGCGTCTTCCACAACGATCCCTATTCCTTCACCCGCTTCGACGAGCCCTGGGTGGACCACGAATGGCTGTCGCAGGTCTTCATGTTTGGCTTGTATCGCGTCGCCGGATGGGGCGGCCTCATCACCGGTTTCGCCGTGATCATTGCCGCCGCATTTCTGCTGGTCTTTCGCCGGTCATCCGGTCAACCCTACATCGCAGGAGCAATCACGGTTTGGGGCGCGGTCGCGTCCATCCCGTGCTGGGGAGTGCGTCCGCAAATGCTTACCCTGCTCCTGGCCAGCATTTTCCTGCTGCTTCTGGAGCGGTCTTATGAGCGCCCGCAATTGCTGTGGTGGCTGCCGCCGCTCATGCTGTTTTGGGTAAACTTGCACGCCGGATTCGCCCTCGGCATCGCATTCCTGCTGATGTTCCTGGTCGGTGACGCACTCGACTTGGCATTCGGTTATAAAGCCCCTTCGCTCTCGCCAGCCCGATTTCGCCAGTTGGCCCTGGTCACGGCCATTTGCACCGCAGTCGTCGCCCTCAATCCCTACGGGCTGCAAATGTATCGCTATCCCTTCGAGACCCTGCACTCGCGCGCCATGCTGGCCTACATCGGAGAATGGCTTTCGCCCAACTTCCACGAGCCTCGCTATCTGCCCACGCTTTTTCTTATGCTAGCAACACTCGTAGTTCCTGCGCTCTCGCCGCGACGCCTGCGTCCGCGGGAATTATTGCTGCTCACTGTGACCACCTATGCCGCACTGCGCTCGGTGCGCCACATCCCGATTTATGTGCTGGTTGTGGTCCCGCTGCTGAGCGGGATGATCGCAGCCTGCTTGCGAGAACGAGGCAAGACCGCATTGCTCGATGGCTCTCGAAACCCGCTCGCTCCTGCCAAACTGATCGCCAATGCGCTGTTACTCGCGGGCCTTCTGTTCTTCACCATCGCGCGCTTGCACTATGTGGTCGTGCACCAACCCGCAACCGAAGCCAAAGAATTCCCCGCCGCCGCGGCTTCTTTTCTCATGACTTCCCGGCCCCCAGGGCCGCTGCTGAACCACTACAACTGGGGCGGATATTTCATCTGGAAGCTGTTCCCGGCCTACAAGGTTTACATTGACGGCCGCGCCGACCTTTACGGCGACACTTTCATGGACCAGTTCGCCGCCACCTATTATCTGAAGGGCAAATCCTGGCAAGATCCGCTGAACGAATGGGGGATCCGGACCGTCGTTCTTCCCCCGGATGCGCCTCTGATCGGGGCTCTGCGAGGGATGCCCGCCTGGGAAGAAGTCTTCGCCGATAAGCAGGCGGTAGTGCTGGCCCGAATAGCGCCTGACGACAGCCAGTGACCAGCGCGACCCACTAAAGCCTCCCGGACCATCCCCGCCAACCTCCAGCCATTACGCAAGTTACTCTTCTGGGCCAGGCGTGCAATAAATTGTCGCTCCAACCCGCGTCGCTTCGCGGTATCATGGAGCGGGGACACGCAATGCGCGTCCTTCCCCCTTCGCAAGCTGTTGATTTGGAACACGCAACAAGGTCTAATGCTGCGTGCCTGGCCGCAGTGCAGGGTCGGCGCAGCAGTGTCGCTGTTGAAGTGGGGAGCGAAGTCAAGGAGGTTCAGCAAATGAAGAACATTTTCCGCAGGCTATGGCGCGATGAAGAGGCACAGGATATCGCAGAATACGCGGTCATGTTGGCCGTGATCCTGGTGATCGTCGTGGGCACGATACGTCTCATCGGGGCCAACGCCAACAATGTGTTTTCGTCCGTCGCCAGCTCGATCGCGCAATAGCGCCAGAGCTCGACGGATGGCGCACTCTCGCCCGGGCTTTGCTTATTTGGCAGGCAGGATTTGGGTTCCTGAGGAGCAGGAATGAATCGTAACCGGCTATTGATGATTGGGGTCGTCGCCCTGGTACTGGGCACCTTCGTGAGCTTTGCCGTTTACCGGAATCTGCAGTCCAGCCGGGGTGGCAATCAGGCGCCGGGCGAAGAGATACTGGTGGCGGCCGACGATCTGCAAGTGGGCTCGAAGATCGAGGAAAAGGACATCCGGGCGGTGCGCTTCGCTTCCGCCGACTTGCCCGCCGGCGTCTTTCATCTGAAGAACAAGGTTATCGGCCGCGGGGTTGTGGTTCCCATCGCGCGGGGAGAATTCATTCTCACCAACAAGCTGGCAGGAGAAAACGCCGGCTCGGGGCTGCCCTCTTTGATCCCGCCTGGAATGCGCGCCGTGTCGGTGCGCGTGAATGACACCACCTCGGTTTCTGGCTTCGTCTTGCCGGGAACGCATGTCGACGTGCTGCTGACCGGGAATCCTCAAGGATCGAGCGATCCGCAAACCACCACCGTTTTGGAGAACGTGGCTGTCATTGCCACGGGACAGAGGCTGGAGCGCAACTCCGCAGGGGAACCGCAAACCACGCCCGTCATTACTTTGTTGGTGTCACCGGATGACGCCCAAAAGCTGACCCTGGCTAGCAATCAGGGCCACATTCAGCTGGCGCTTCGCAATCCGCTGGACACGCGGCAAGAGGAATTGACGGCAGCCAGGTCGGCATCACTCTACAAGATGCCGCTGGCCGCCCCGGCAACCGCGCCAGCACCGGCCGAGCACCGGACAAAGCATGTGGCTGCACCGGCTGCTCCTCCGGCGCCGACCGTCTTTACGGTCGAGGTTTACAAAGGGGACAAGAAGGAAGAGACCAAGTTCTGAGCACAAGTCCGGGTTTGAGGGTTGACAACATGGTGATTCACTCCCGTGAGTGGGAGAACCGAAAGATGAAAACGCTGATGACTGCAGTGGTTCTTCTGAGCCTCTTGAGTCTGGCCCCGGCCCCCGTTGCCCAGGACCAGCCCGCGGCCAAGGGTCCGGAAGCCAGCGCGCAGGCGCCGACACAGGAATCCCAAGCCTCGGCCCCCTTGCGGGTCATGGTGGGGAAATCCATCCTGATCAACACCACCGAGCGCATCAAGAGAGTCTCTGTGACCGACGCGACCGTTGCTGATCCCATCGTGGTTGCGCCTACACAAATTCTGGTGCACGGCCGTTCCGCAGGCGAAGTGTCGCTGCTCATCTGGGATGAACTTGACCGTTCCCGCAGTTTCGATCTGCGCGTGGATGTGGACGTGAGCGCCGCCGCGGAAGAAGAAAAGGCCGTATTTCCGGACGAACAGATCAACGTCACTCCCTCACGCTCCGCGATTGTGCTGTCCGGCCATGTGTCGACGGAAGACGTCTCCAAGCGCGCCGGCCTGATTGCCGAGGCCTACTCCAAGAATGTGGTCAACGTGCTGACCTTCGGTCCGGTGGGGGCGCAGGAAATCCTTCTCGAAGTGAAGTTCGCGGAAGTGGATCGTGCTGCCGCCCTGCAACTGGGCGCCGAGTATCTGACGCCGGGCACCGGCCACACCACCGGGACCGTAACCACCGGTCAATTCGGCGGCATGTCAGTCTCCACCAGTTCCGCCAGTACCACCACGGCCGGTGGCACCACCACCACTTCCACCACCGCCACCCCTCCCACCCTCAACCTCACCAACCCTCTGAACCTATTCCTCTTTCGCACTGACATTAACTTCGGCGTGGTGGTGGAGGCGCTTCAACAGAAGAACCTGTTGCAGATTCTTGCGGAACCGAACCTGATCGCGGTCAACGGAAAAGAAGCAAGTTTTCTCGCCGGGGGTCAGTTCCCGTTCCCCATCGTGCAGCCCGGCCAGGGGTTCGCCGCAGTTACGATTGCTTTCAAGGATTTTGGCGTGAAGCTGCTATTCACGCCCGTGATCATGCCCAACGGAAACATTCACCTTAAGGTCGCGCCGGAAGTCAGCACCCTGGACTTCACCAACGCTTTGCAGATTTCGGGCTTTACCGTGCCGGCGTTGAGCACCCGCCGTGCGGAGACCGAATTTGAATTGCAGGATGGGCAGAGTTTTGTGATCGCCGGGCTCCTCGACAACCGCGTCACCGACCTCTACAACAAGATCCCCGGGCTTGGTGACATCCCCATTCTGGGCAGACTTTTCCAGAGCAGAAATCTCCAAAAGAGCAAGAGTGAGTTGATGGTGCTGTGCACCGTTCACCGCATCTCACCCAGCACCCAGAGTCCGGCTGGCCCGAGCTTTCCGGAGCCGCTACTGAATAAGGACAAGTTCGACCCCAAAAAGCCGGCCGCCGCCGGCGGCAAATGAAGCAGGTTGGGGAGTTTTGCCGCGTGATTTAGTTTGACAGGGGAAGCGTTCGTAGGAGAAACCGCAGTACCATGCCCGAGCTTTCAGTCGTGATCGTCGCATCGGATAGCGAACAGCGCGCCGTCTTGCAAGTTCTAGTGGACGGCACCAGCGTCGCCCGTACCGTGCACACTTGCGCCACCTTTCCGGTTGCCTCCACCGATCCGGTGAGCCGCCGCATTCACGCCGCCAACCCTGATGTGGTTCTGGTGGACATTCCCTCTGATAATTCCAGTTCCGCGCTGCATGCGATTGAACTGCTTCAAAACGAACTGCCGGAGTCGGCCCTGTTCGCTGTGGGGAGCCTGTCGCAGCCGCAGGTCATCGTGAATGCGATGCGGGCCGGGGCGCGGGAATTTGTGGAAAGACCCACCAGCACCACCGATCTGCTGGAAGCCTTCGTGCGCCTGAGCACCGCCCAGCGCAAAAGTCGCCGGGAGGAATCGCGCGGCAGAATGTTCTCGGTGGTCAATGCCAAAGGAGGCAGTGGAGCCACCACGGTGGCTGTCAATCTTGCTCTCGCACTGCAAGCCGCACACGGTAGTACAGCTCTGGTGGACATTGCCCCGCTCGGGCATTGCGTTTTGCACCTGAATTTGAAACCGGTGTTCACGGTGGGAGACGCCATCCGCAATCTGCACCGTCTCGACAGTTCCCTGCTGGAAAGCTTCATGACCCGTCACAGCGGAGGCTTGCAACTGCTGGCGGGCCCGACCATGCCCGTGCCCGCAGAGCCCTCGACCGCGGAGTTCGCCAAACTGTTTGACATGCTGGTCGGCCATTTTCGCTACGTCGTAGTCGATGTCTCGTCGCGCATCGATGCCACCACGCGGCTGGTTTCCAATCTGGCGCAAATGGTTCTGCTGGTGGCCCACTCCGATGTCGCTTCCCTGTGGAGCGCAACCCGGGTGCAGCAGTATTTGAGTGAGAGTGGCAGCCGCGAAAAGGTGCAGTTGGTCCTGAACCGTTTTCGCAAGATTCCCGGTTTCAGTGAAAGCGATGCGGAAGCTGCTGTCGGAGTACGACTGCTATGGAAAATCCCCAACCAGTACTTCGCAGTGTCCACCGCCATCGATCGCGGCGTTCCGCTTTCCCAGCACCACAATACTGAAATTGCCCGCTCCTTTGCCGGACTGGCCGCGCGACTGACAGAAGATGATCTGGATGTGAAACGCAAGGCTTGGTCGTTGTTTAAGACAGTGTAACGCAGAAACGGTTTAGTTAGAACTTTTCGGACATTCCATGGCAAATCTGCAGACCTTCGAGAGGACCGAGTACCAGCAGGTCAAGGCCGACCTTCACCGCAAGATCCTCGACCGCCTGGACCTGGAAAAACTGGGACGCGCTCCCAACGACACCGCCCGCGATGAAGTGTTGTTGCTCATCCGCAACACCGTCAATAGCGAGGCCGTGCCGCTTAGTTTTGCCGAGCGGGAACGTCTGTCGCGAGAGATTCTGGACGAGATTTTCGGCCTGGGTCCGCTCGAACCCCTGCTCAAAGATCCCACCATCTCCGACATCCTGGTCAACCGCTACAATCAGATCTACGTTGAAAGGGCGGGCAAGATTGAACTCATCCACGGCATGAGCTTCAAGGATGATGCCCACCTGATGCAGATCATTGACCGCATCGTTTCGCGGGTAGGACGGCGCGTGGATGAATCCTCGCCCATGGTGGACGCTCGCCTGGCGGATGGCTCTCGCGTGAACGCTATCATTCCGCCGCTGGCCATCGATGGCCCTTGCCTTTCCATCCGGCGCTTTGGCCACGATCCCCTCACCGCCCGCAACATGATCGAAAACAAGACCCTCACCGAAGGCATGCTGGAGTTGCTCTCCGCCATGGTCAAGGGCCGGCTCAATATCCTGGTCTCGGGCGGAACCGGCGCCGGCAAGACCACCCTGCTCAATGTGCTCTCCGGGTTCATTCCAAATTCCGAGCGCATCGTGACCATTGAAGACGCGGCTGAACTCCAGATGAAGCAGGAACACGTGGTGCGTTTGGAAACCCGTCCTCCTAACATCGAAGGCAAAGGCGCGGTCCGTCAGCGGCAACTGGTCATCAACAGTCTGCGTATGCGGCCGGACCGCATCGTGGTGGGCGAGGTTCGCGGCGAGGAGGCCTTCGATATGTTGCAGGCCATGAACACCGGCCACGAAGGCTCACTGACCACCGTACACGCCAACTCGCCGCGCGACGCCCTGGCCCGCCTGGAGAGCATGTTCTCCATGGCGAACCTCAATTTGCCTGAGCGCGCCATGCGTCACCAGATCGCTTCCGCCATCCACGCCGTGGTGCAGATTGCGCGCATGGCGGACGGCACCCGCAAGGTGATTTCCGTCTCCGAAGTCACGGGCATGGAAGGTGACATCATCGCGATGCAGGAAGTTTTTGTGTTTGAACGCGTCGGGATCGATAAAGATGGAAGGGTGAAGGGACGATTCCGGGGAACCGGAATCCAACCCAAATTCGCCGACCGGCTCGCCACCGCCGGTTGCCGCCTGCGCCGCGACTTGTTTGAGGCGCAGATGGAGGTTTGAACCGCCTTTTGAGCTGCTGGAGTTACGAATAATGTTGACGCTCATCGCCTTCGTGGTGTTCGTGCTGGTGGCGCTGCTGGTGTTCGCCGTGGGTTCCTTCCTCGACCAGCGCAGCGCCCAGGCCCGCATGCTGCGCGACCGCCTGGCCTCGGTGCAAAAAGCCGAGCAACAGACCGTGGAAGAGCTTGCTCTGCTGCGCGATGAAATGATGAGCAAGATTCCCGCGCTCGACAGCTTGCTCCGCCGCTCCGAGCGCATGGCGAATTTCCAGATCTTTCTGGAGCAGGCCGATTTGAAAGTTCGAGCCGGAAATATTCTCCTGCTCTGCGTGGTGAGTGCCGTGGCGTTCGGTGTGATCGGATACTTTGTCGCCGGATCCCTCCCCCCAAATCAAGCCCTTCTATTTGTCATGGTGGGCGTCGTACTGGGCGGGACCTTCCCCTATTCCTACGCCTCCTACCGTCGCACCAAACGCTTTCAGAAATTCGAAGAGTTGTTTCCCAATGCCATCGATACCCTGGCCCGGGCGGTGCGCGCCGGCCACGCGTTTACCACCGCCCTGGAGTTGATTGCCAATGAAATCGCCGAACCTATCGCCTCAGAGTTTCGTAAGCTTTTTGAAGAACAGAAGTTCGGCCTGCCGGTCCGTGACGCTTTGATGAATCTCGCCTCACGCGTGCCGCTGGTAGACGTAAAATTCTTTGTGACTGCGGTCATGCTGCAGCGCGAGACCGGCGGCAACCTCGCCGAGATTCTCGACAATCTTTCCTATGTGATCCGGGAGCGCTTCAAGATCATGCGGCAGGTGCGCGTGTACACCGCCCAGGGGCGCCTCACCATGATGCTTCTGATGGGACTGCCTCCCATCATTGTGGTGGTCATGCTTACCACCAACCCGGCATTTATCCGCCCCCTGTTCGCGGATCCCATCGGGCATACTCTGGTCGTCGCCGGGATCGTGTTGCAGACCATCGGCTATTTCGTGATCCGCAAGATCATTCAGATTCAGGTCTGACCTATGGCGCTGGCCCTCACCATCCTCGTGTTTCTGTCGGTCGTCGCGGTGATTTTTTCCTTCGGGGCAGCGGCGTACGCGCCCTCTTCGGTGTTGGGTGCCCGGTTGCGCGCCCTGGGCTGGCAGCGCGAGAAACCCCAGGAAAAGCCAGCCATGCGGGAACGCATTGAGCAGGCGCTCGATCCCCTCAGCAAGGCCATCCCGCTCTCACCCGGTGAAGTCTCCCGCGCGCGGGCTTGGCTGATCCAGGCCGGCTACCGCGACCCGCGTCACTTGACCATTTACGTCGGCAGCCGCCTGGCGTGTGCGCTGTTCGGTTTCGGGTTGGTGGCAGTCAGCAGCGGTTTCAATTCGCCCATGCTGTTGGTCAGCGTCACCGCCCTGGGGTTCTTTCTTCCCCGGTTTGTGCTCAAGCGGCTGATCCGCAACCGCCAGCAGCGGATCAAGCTGGGCTTACCGGACGCGCTCGATCTCACTGTCATTTGCGTGGAGGCCGGACTCGCCCTCGACCAGGCTCTGATGCGCGTAGGTCAGGATCTGCAGCATGCCCACCGGGAATTGAGTGACGAGTTCCATTTCGTCAACCTCGAGATGCGCGCCGGCAAGCCTCGGCCCGAAGCCTTGCGCAATCTGGTCGAACGCACCGGGGTCGACGACATTCGCTCCCTGGTCGGTACCCTGATTCAGACCGACCGTTTCGGCACCAGCGTGGCCCAGGCGCTGCGCGTGCACTCCGATTCCTTGCGCACTGAGCGGCGCCAGCGGGCCGAAGAACAAGCCGCTAAAACCACCATCAAAATGGTGATCCCCCTCGTACTGTTTGTTCTCCCCTCGATTATCTTTGTCACTCTCGGGCCGGCGGTGATTCAGTTGATCCGCACGCTCATGCCCGAGACGGCACGGTAGAGGTCCCCCAACCAGGAAATGCATTCAGGAGTTATGATGTCTTTACCGGGTTCCACAGGCTATGCATTTAACCGGACGCGACAAGCGCATCTGGCCACTCATGTCACGCTTGCCGCAACCCATTGGTCCCGCTTCCGCGGCTTGATGTGTACGGCGGCAGCGAACTTTCGTACCGGGGATGGCTTGTGGATCGTGCCCTGCCGCGGAGTCCATAGCTTTGCCATGAATTTTCCCATTGATGTGATCTACCTCGATCGCCGCCACTGCGTGGTCCACATCGAGGAGAACCTGCGGCCCTGGCGGGTGGCCAGGGTGAGTCTAAAAGCGGCTTCGGTGCTTGAGTTGCCGGGAGATACGCTGCGCTCCAGCCGAACCGCAGTCGGAGATGAAATCGATATCGCGATGGGCCAGCCTCGGGAGGCAAGCACGGCGTGAGCCGCAAGCACAAAAACCGCACGCTCAAGAACGGCGATTTCCAGATCGACGATGTCCCGGTCGACGATCTTCAGGTCGACGATCTCCCGGCCCGTGAGGCCCCGGACCATGACCTCAAACTCCTGATCCAATGGTCGTCGCCGTGGCGGGAATTCCTCACCGCCATCAGGCCCGCCTTGAGCAAGTCTCCCAGGCACTTGGCTGGCGAAGCCAAGACTGAACTTTTCCCTTATCGCGGAATGCTGCTTTCCTGGCTGGTAGAAATCATTGCGATCATTGCGGTCATCGTGCTGCCCGCCCGCCTGGCCAGCCTGCGGCCTTACCAACCACCCACCCTGCCGAAGTACGATGTCATTTATTTTTCTGGGGATGAACTGCCGCAAACCGAAGATCGTGGAGGAGCTCGCGCCGGCCGTTCCGGACGCGCTGGCGGACACGAGGCCCATCACCGCACCCAAGTGATCCGCGTAGCCCGTGGTGACTTGCTGCGCGAAAAAATAGTGGATGCCCCCAAGCTGAACTTGCCGATGTCGAGCTCGGCAGTCGCCAACCTGCTCGCCTACAAGCCCATCCCCGGCCCCGCTCCCGCCGAGGGATTGAGGCCATCCTTGCAGGCGCCGAGGCTCGCTGAAACTGCCGTCGCGCCCGCTCCAAAAGTCGCACCAGAAAAACTGCGGCGTGCCCCGGCATTGAGCGCAACCGTAGTTCCGCCGCCCGCGAGCGCTCCCCAGCGCAATATCCCTTCGGCCCGCATTCCGGGCTCACAAGCCGTGAGTGTGGTTCCACCGCCGGTGTCCGCTCCCGAACAGATCACCAATCTCAATCCGCGGCTCACGCTGCCAGCACCCAGCGTGGTTGCACCCCCTCCTACACAAATTGCGCGTGACCTTAGAACCTCAGGCCCAGGATTCGGCCAAGGAGAGTTGCAGAAGCAGGTCGTGCCACCGCCGGCGCAAGTAGGCAGCGCCAGCTCCGATCATCGCTCGTTCGGCGGATTGGGCAACGCCAGCATTGTGCCGCCGCCGGTCCAGGTAGGGGGAGCCCCCAACGGCCGGGGCACCGCTGCGAGTCTGGGAAGTCCCAACGTGGTTCCTCCTCCGGTCCAGGTCGGAGGTGGCTCACTGGGCAAGCAGACGACGGTGGCGGGACTAGGCGGAGGCTCGGCAGTAGTTCCACCTCCACCCAGCGTGTCCGGGGCTGGCTCGGCCGGTGGAATGGGCCACGGCAACCGTGGCACGGGACTCGCTGGCCCGCTCGACGCCGGTTCGGTCACAGCGCCGCCCAGCAACACTGGTGGCAACACCAGCGGCAATGGAATCGTGCTTTCTAGCCAGCCCGGAGCGCAAGTCGGCGTCCCCGGCGGGGCCGGGGCCGGTTCTTTGGCGCTCTCCCCCGCAGGCGGAAACAAACTCGGCGTCGGAGAAGGTCAAGGCGGAGAAGGCATTGCCCGCGGTGCAGGCCCAGGCAGTGGCTTTTCTGGAGAAGGCTCCGGCGGGGCTAAGTCTGGCGCAGGACTGGGTGCGGACGCGTCCGCGCACGGCGGCATTTCGCCCTACCCCGGTTCCGGCGGCGCTGGTACTGGAGGCGTCGGCAAGCCGCCTTTGCCGGGAGTCTCCGTGCATGGCGGAAACAACATCATTACTCTGCCCAGTTTTGGCGCAGACGGCGGCGGCTCCGCCACCGCTCCCGGCCGCACCTCTGCCATGAAAGGTCAGGAAGGCCCCGACATCACCGTGGTCGGCACTTCGCGTTCCGGAGGCGCCTTCAACTTTTACGGCGCCCTCAAGGGTGACAAGGTTTATACCATCTACATCGACACTGCCTTGGGTCCCGCCGTGCTGGAATATGCCGATCCCACGTCAGTCACGCACCCTTACGGAGAGGACCTGACCGCTCCTCACCCCATGCGTACCGATCTCCCCGCCAACCTCAAACGCTCGCGGCTGATCATCGCCTGCGTTCTCGATCGCTCCGGCCTGCTTCGCAACCCTCGCGTCCTCGCACCGGGCGCGCACGAGTTGACCATCAAAGTTCTGGCCGCCCTGCCTGCCTGGAAGTTCCGCCCCGCATTTCGCGGAGAGCAACCCGTCGAAGTCAACGCCATTCTGGGTTTCGACATCGACACCCGGTGAACTGAGCCAACCCTCTTTTACTTCACCCGCCGAAACAGCGCTGCCGTTTTGTCCGCGTACACGGATTCCCATCCCGCCTTTAACCTCAGGATATTCGCCAGCGGCGACTCTGCCGGCATCAGCACCCAATCCACATGCCGTGTGTCCAAACCTTCATCCCATCCCGGCTGAACCAACACCACCTGCAAATAGTCCTTGAAGAACTGGTCGCCATACAGGTCATGGCGATCATCCACCACCACTTTAGTCTCCGGATACAAACGATAAATGAGGTACCCGCCCCAATAATCCAAACTGAAAATCGGCCCGTGGATCTCCCGTTCCGCAATCGCTTCCGCCGCTTCCACCGGAAATCTCTTGTCGTCGAAATAGGCATGAATGAACTGTGTCGAGCCAATTCGCCCCTGATGAGCGCACGCCCACAGGCCGAGAACGAACACCAGCACCAACCAGAGATGCCCGTGAAAACCTTTCTCCAGCGTCCCCATGCGCTCGCCAAAAGATGTCGTCCACGAAGCTAACCCGCGCAACCAGCCAGCAGCGTCGGCGTTCCCGCCCAACCCGGCGACGCTTTCCGAAATTACAGGAGCAATAATCAACGTAATCAGCAGCGACGACGTCGGCAAACTCCGCGTGGCATAAAAACCGCTGTAAACCGCAATCAGCAGAATCAAAAGATGCGTCGCACTCGGCCTTTTCCTCGCCGTGGCCACCGCCACGATCGCAATCAGCACCAGCACCGCAAAGCATTGCTGCGCCGCCCCGTGGAAGTCGGGCGAAAGAAACTCGCTGATCCGATCCATCAGATAGCGGTCGGTTAAATAACGATAAACGTGAAGGTGAAGGTGATAAGTGTAAGGATTGACGAAGCTGGCCGCCCCCACCAGCAACGTCGCCTTGCCGAGCCGCTTCAACCAGGCGGCAATTTCCTCGCGTCGCTCTCGCTGTCTGCAATAATCAATCACACCGCCAGCGAAATAGACCGCCAGCAGAACCAATCCAAGCACGAATCCGCCGTGTACATTGACCCAAAGCAGCATCACCACCGGAAGCCAAAAAAGCCGCCGTTGCGCAGAAGGAGATGGGCCTCCCGCCGAATCCAGCAGTTCGAACCACACCACCGTCAGCAGCCAACTCAACACATGCGGCCGGGCGAGAAAATGGACCGCCGAACCCGCCAGTGCCAAAATCACAAGCAACAACGTGACCGGAACACTTCCTCCCCGCCGCAGCCCTAGGTGCAGGGTCAGAACAAACGTAGCTGCGATGATGGCTGCGCTGTAAAACACCACGCCGTTGAGCCCCAGCGCATGGTGAATCACCGCAAACACAATGTCGTAGAGCCACTCCCACGCGTACCACGGCTTACCCATCATCGTCGACGAAAACGAATCGCTGCGGGCGATGGCGTGGGTCAGCAGCATCTGCTGGCCGTTGCGAATGTGCCAGCCGATGCCAGCATCGCGCAGCAGCAGTCGCCCCAACGCTCCGCAACTCAGCCCAAACAGCAACCCCGCAAAAAGCACGTCGCTCGCCGAGGGCACCAGAAAGAGAAGCCAGTGGCGAGCGGCATTGGACGGCGGTTCTGTCTGTGAGGTTTTGGCGGCCAAAGCGTTGGCTCAGGTCTGACCCGCTCATGTTAACCGATCCGGCAGGCGCCGCATGAGTGACTGGCAGGTGTCCCGGCGAACAACTGCCGAGCGAAACTCTTCGACCTCCGCCCCACCGCGGGAATCTAATCAAAAAGTAGGATGCTACTCTTTTGTTGCCGGGTGTCATGCAAACTAACCGCAATCCGCGAGTCGTGATCGTCGGCGCCGGCTTCGGCGGCCTGCAGGCGGCCTTGCATCTGGCCCGGTTGCCACTCCAGATTACCCTCATCGACCGCCGCAACTTTCACACCTTTCAGCCGCTGCTTTATCAAGTCGCAACTGCCGGCCTTTCTCCCGGCGAGATCGCCGCACCCATCCGCTGGATCGTTCGCGGCCGCCGCAATATTGAAGTTCTGCTGGGTGAGGTGCAGGATTTCAATCTCGAACAACGGCGGGTAAAGCTCCCCAATCACGAAATACCTTACGACTACCTCATCGTGGCCGCCGGAGCCAGCCACGCCTATTTCGGCCATGACGAATGGGAACCGTTTGCTCCCGGCTTGAAAACCATCGAGGATGCGCTCGAAATCCGCCGCCGCGTCCTGCTCGCCTTCGAACTGGACGAACGCCAGGCTGCCAGCGGAGAGCCGCAGCAACCTCTGAATTTCGTAATCGTGGGCGGCGGGCCAACCGGAGTCGAACTGGCGGGAACCCTGGCCGAGATTTCACATCGCGTGCTGGCCGATGAATTTCAATCCATCGATCCCAAGAGCACTCGCATCATCCTGCTCGAAGGCGGCCCGCGCATCTTGCCCGCCTATCACGAGGACCTGTCCCGAAGCGCAGAGGAACAGCTTCGCCATCTGGGTGTCGAAGTGCGCACTTCAACCCTGGTTACCTGCGTCGAAGCCGGCGCCGTCTACATGGGCGAAACTCATCTCTCCGCAGCGGTAATTCTGTGGGCCGCTGGAGTCGCCGCGTCTCCGTTGGGCAAGAAACTGGGAGCACCAATCGACCGCGCCGGCCGCGTCTTAGTGAATCCGGACCTGAGCATCCCCGAACATCCCGAAGTCTTCGTCATCGGCGACCTAGCCTCACTCAAAGATGAAAGTGGCAGGATTATTCCCGGCGTCGCGCCGGTCGCGATGCAGGAGGGTCGCGCGGTCGCGCGTAACATCGGCCGCGAGCTGAGCAGTGAGCCCCGCCGCAATTTCCACTACTTCAACAAGGGCAACCTCGCGACTATCGGCCGCGCCGCCGCCGTCGCCGAATTCGGCAAAGTTCATATTTCCGGCTTCCTCGCCTGGTTATCCTGGCTGTTCGTCCACATCTTTTTCCTGATCGGCTTCCGCAACCGCATCCTCGTGATGATTCAGTGGGCGTGGTCGTATTTCACCTACGAGCGCGGCGCGCGCTTGATTACCGGAGATCAGAACCTTCCCGGCTGGACCGCTTCACCAGGCAAAGAAACCTAGCGTGCGGCTACTATCGGCTTTCGCACTTGGAAGATTGCGCGCAAGAATAAACCCACGGCACAAGCTGTGGGTGAACGTGGAAGCAAACCAGCCGCACAACGGCGAACCAGCGGTTCTACCGCTTCTTCTTTTTCCCCTTGGCCTTCTTAGCAGGCTTGGCCGCCTTCTTTTTGGGCGCAGGCGTCTTCACGGCAGCCTTCTTTGGCTTCGCAATTGTCGCCGGCTTCGGCGGCGGAACCGGCGCCGCTGCCGGTGCGGCTTTGGCCTTTTTCCCACCTGCCGTCTTTCCGGCGTCTGCGGCTGGCGCTGCGGCTACCTGCGCCGCAGCGGTGGCTTTGGCTGCCCGTCCGCGCTTCGGCGGTGGCGGCGGCGGGGGAGGTGGCGGCGCCAGCGGCTTCAAGAACTTCAGTGTTTCCGTCCGGGACCGCAGTCTGCCATCCAGCAGCAGCATGAATACATCATGAGCAATCTTGGAATACTCGGGCAACTGCGGCGTGATGTGCAACTCGGTCATCTCCGGCAGAGGAATCCTTTGCTGCACTTGCCGCCACTTGGTAAAAAAGTTCTTGATCTTCTGCGCTACCGCCTGTTGCTTCGCGGTTACGGCCAGGAACAACGTCATTTCCGGCCGCGCCTCCGACAGCAGCTTCCAGGTACGTGACGGCGTCGCTGCTTCCTTGCCTGTCAGCCGCTTGGCCAAATCTTTGGCATTGTCTTCCAGATCCTTCCAAGCCTCGACCAGGTCCTTGCGTGGAATCATTCGGCGAACGTCCGCAACATCCTTGTCGCTGAGCCGCGACGTCAGGAAATGCAGCACGGCCGGCGAGGGATCAGGCGTATAGCCCAGTTCATTCATTTGCTGTCGCGCCTTCACCAACGAACTCAACCCGACCGTGTCCACTTTGGCCGTGGTCCAATGCGAATTCAATACCTTGAGCCACTCGTCTTTTTCCAGCGCGCGCACAATGTGCAGCGGGTCATCCTCGTAGGCCAACTGCTCGATCTCCAGCCCAATCGCCCGGTGGCTGACGTGGTCGATATAGTTGTTTTCCTTGGCCGACTGGAACCGCGCCTGCGTACGCTCCTCAAGCAGCCAGTGAAAGCGCGCCGCAAACCGCGTGGCCCGAATCAGACGCGAAGGATCCTCCACGAACGCGTAGTTATGCAGCACGCGTATCAGTTTGGCTTCAATGTCCGCTGCCCCGTTAAACGGATCCATCAGCAGACCCCGCGAACCCGGATTCAGCGACAACGCCATGGCATTGACAGTGAAATCGCGGCGCCGCAGGTCTTCAATGATGGTCGCGGGCGCAACCAGCGGTGGCTTCCCCACCTTCTCGTAGCGTTCGGTGCGGGCTGGGCTGATCTCGGCGCGCACCTTTCCGGGCAGCACCAGGTAGATCGCTTTCAGATCTTCGTCCGCCGACGAGATGACCGCACCCGCCCGTTCCAGTTCTTTTTGCAGCTTGAGTGGATTGCCCTGGACGGTAAAATCGAGATCGCGAATGGGAAACCCGCTGATGATGTCCCGCACCGCTCCGCCCGTGAGGTAGATGTTCATCTCCGCCGCGCGGGCGATCTCCTGCACCAGCGTGACGCCCCGCTGCTGATCCGGCGTCAGGCGAATCTCCATGGTGTAGATGTAATCAGCCATGTTTGGCTCTCATTTGCAGGGTTCGGCCCCAGATCGCGGTATGACAGGAGTTTTCCACAGAACACACCAGGGACTTAGGGATAGACCCGCCGACTTCCACGTAAACTGCTCTGTAGACTAGCTTTAGAGGTTTCAGGCGTGGCCTCAGTACCTACAGAAAATATCACAAGGTTAACGTTTTGGCTACTACGAACCAGATGACTGACTATGTTCGCAACAAAAGTGTGAGAATGTGGACTACGCCGGACCGCAGGAAGCCGCAACCGGGGCGGTTTTGGCTAGACCAGCATGCCCTCGACCCACAAGAGAGTCGTAGTCCGCAAACTTGACCGTGATTCGGTCAATGGCTACGTTGCGCCCGCAAATTTCGTTCGCGAAGGCAAGCTGGAACTGCTCAACACCACCGGCAACGTGATCGCCATTGAGCTGCGCGAGGTCAAGGTTGTATATTTCGTACGCGAGTTCGGCGAATCCGACTCGCCCAGCCGTAAGACCTTCACCACTCGCCCCCGCACCGAGGGATTGTGGGTGCGCCTGCGTTTTAAAGACGGCGATGTTCTCGAAGGAATGATGCCCAACGACCTGTTGCAGAACTCTAGTGAAGGCTATCTGATCAATCCCCCGGACCTGCGCTCCAATACGCAGCGCATGTTCGTGCCCCGCAGCGCGCTGGAATCGCTTACCGTGCTAGCGGTAATCGGGGCAACCAGGCGGCGTCGCCGGGGCCTGCCGAGCGACACACTGCAAGTACCCATGTTCGGCGAGCAATGAAGCGACGCGCCTGAGGCCGCTACGCTCTTCTCGGCGACCGATCGAACTCGCGTTCTTTTCGGCCCTTCGCAAGCCCGTAGCACGCCAGCGCAAATCCCACCGCAACTACGCTAAGCAACTGCAAGGTGTGGGTCGTAGCTGGCACCTCCTCTCAAATATCTGGCCACCACTGCGAAAGCAAAAGCCCCGCGATTTGCGGGGCTTCTAAAATTCAAGTGCCTTAACCATCGGGCACGATTGCCAAGCAATTTCAGATTAGCCCCCAGCCACGGGAGTGTCAAGGATAAACCGCCCACGTTCAAAGCCAACGTGTCCCATTTTGGTTGGACGACCGAGGCGGAGAACAGAGGAATCGAACCTCTCAGGCTGCAAGCAGCCGTCCAACGCTTGGCAAGCGTGCCCAGTACCCACACCGGAAGTGTTCTCCGAAGCGCCGCCTGCCACTCTGCCCACTTTATCTTGGCCAGGCGGTAACTGGCTGTGATGCATGAACATTACCTGCAATCCACTCCCGATTCGGAACCCTCATCTCGCCCGCTGCATTACAATCACCCTTCCGATTTCCACCACGGAAAACCACTATGAAACTTGTTCACATCGCCTCCACTCTAGACGCGCGGCTGGAAAATGGCTCGCCTGAAACTGAAATTACTGGCGTAGCCGGCATTGAAGAAGCCGGACCGCACCAGATCACCTTCGTCGCCAATCCCAAATACGCAGCCGCAGCCCGCACCACCAAGGCGGCCGCGGTCATTGTGGCCGAGGACTTCCCTGCCATCCCGTCGCCTATGCTGCGCAGCAAGAATCCGTACCTGACCTTCGCCGAGGCGCTGGCGCTATTTCATCAGCCGGCGAAGTATGCGCCGGGAGTGCACCCCACGGCGGTGGTGCATGCTTCGGCGCGCATCGGTGCGGGCGCGCACGTAGGGCCCTATGTCGTGATCAGCGAAGAAGTCGCGATCGGCAAGAATGCCGTGCTGCTGGCCCATGTAGTGATCTATCGCGGGGCCAGGATCGGTGACAACTTCTTTGCCCATGCTCATGCCGTCGTCCGCGAAGGCTGTCACCTCGGCAATAATGTGCTCCTGCAAAATGGCGTGGTGATCGGCGCCGACGGATTCGGATTCGCCAAAGACGACGCTGGACGCTGGCACAAAATCCCCCAGCCCCAGCCAGTGGTGATTGAAGACGACGTCGAGATCCAGGCGAACACTTGCATTGACCGCGCCAGCGTTGGCGAAACTCACATCGGCCGCGGCACCAAGATCGACAATTTAGTGCAGGTCGGCCACGGCTCACATATTGGCGAGGACGCACTGCTGGCCTCGCAGGTCGGCCTCGCGGGATCAACCGTAATCGGGAACAACGTGATTCTCACCGGGCAAGTGGGGGTGGTGGGCCACTGCAAAGTCGGAGACGGCGCCATCGTCACACCCCAGAGCGGCGTTGCCGGAGACATTGCAGCAGGCGCGATTGTCAGCGGAGCGCCCGCCGTCGAGCATAAGTTGTGGTTGAAGTATTCAGCCCTGCTGAGTAGGTTGCCGGAAATCGCAAAAGCAGTACGGGAAAGAAAAAGCTAAGCAAACAGAATCAAAAAGCAATCCTCAGATCACATTGGATTTCCTTTGTGAACCTTAGTGTCCTTTGTGGTTTCAGAATTTTGAAACTCCGGGGGCAACCCGCTCTCGATCACGCGACGTACTCTCTCCATCAACTCGTCGCGCGTGCCGAAATCTTTCGGCTCAATGGGGTCATGGAAGATCACATCCACCAGCCCCGGCTTGATGGCAAATCGTCCCTTGGGCATCACGTAATGCGTGCCCACAATCGTAATCGGCACCACTGGCACCTTACAGCCTTCCGCCAGATAAAACGGGCCTTTCTTGAAGGGGATCAACTTGCCATCGAAAGAGCGGTGCCCTTCCACATAAATCGTCATGTTGATTCCCTGGCGGACCACTTCGCTCGCAAACTGCACCGCCGCGATGCCTGCTTCGCGGTCGCCGCGATCGACTGGAACCATCGATCCCATACGCATGGCTTTGCCCAGGATTGGAATATTGAACAGTTCCCTCTTGATGAGAACCGAAGTGCGCCTCGGAAGTAACGGAACCGTGATGGCCGGATCGAGGTTCGAAACGTGGTTCGACATGAACACGTAGGTGCCGCTGGGATCCAGCTTCTCCAGCCCGGCGACGCGCGTATGCACGCCCGTAAAGCGCACCCCAGCCGCCGCGCCCCACATGAAGACCCGGTACATGAGATCGACGTTGCCCACCAGAAACGACCAGGGTATGAAAATCAGCGCCACCGGAATCAGCGCCAATCCCCAGAACGTCAGCATCACAAGTGTGCGGATCACAGTTCGGTTTGGGTCTCCACTTTATTGCCCGGCTTTGGCCTAGCTCGCCGCCACTGACTTTAAACGCTCCGGCAGCTTCTGGTAAATTCCCCCGAAGCCGCCGTTGGAAAGAATAGCGACCACATCCCCAGAGCGCAGTTCCGGCGCCACCAGATGCACGATGCCATCGACACTGGGCACGATCCGCGCCCGGCAGCCATTCTCTCGTACCTCAGCTGCAACCCGAGTCAGATCCAGACGTTCGCCTTCCGGAATTGCCTCAGACTTGAAGACTTCGGCCACCACGACTTCATCGGCCAGCGCCAAACTTCTAGCCAGATCATTTTGAAGCACATTGCGTCGAAGCGTATTGGATCGCGGCTCAAGAATCACCCATAAGCGGGCTCCCGGATAGCGTGAGCGCAGGGCCTTCAAAGTTCCCGCGATGGCAGTCGGGTGATGAGCAAAATCGTCAATGATGGTCACTCCGTTTATGGTCGCCCGAACCTCCAGCCGGCGCTTTACACTCTTGAAGGTCTTGAGCGCGGCGGAAATTTCCTTTGTGCCAATGCCACAGCCTGCCGCCAGCGCCGCCGCCGCGGTCGCATTCCAAACGTTGTATTCGCCGGCCAGCAGAAACTCAAAGTTCGCCCACGCCCTGCCGCCATGTAGGACTGTCCAAGTGGTGCGCGCAGGTTCCAGGCGCAGATCCGCGATTCGCCACTCCGCCTGCGGGTTTGAACCGTATCGCTCCACGGGGCAGAAAGCCTGGGCCAGGCATCGATCGATGCTCTCCCCGCTATCGAAGCCCACGATCCGCCCCCGCTTAGGAACCAGATTCACCAGGCGCTTGAAGGCAGTTTCCACCGCATCGAGATCTTGGTAGATGTCGGCATGATCGAACTCGACCGAAGTAAGAATCACAGCGTCGGGAAAGTAGTGCAGAAATTTCGGCCCTTTGTCGAAGAATGCGGTATCGTACTCGTCGCCTTCCAGAATGAAGTGTTTGCCTTGTCCCAGTTGAAAGCTGCTGCTGAAGTTTTCCGCGATGCCACCGATCAGAAACGACGGTTGCAATCCGGCCGTATGAAAAATCCAGGCCAGAATCGAGGTGGTGGTGGTCTTGCCGTGGGTACCGGCTACCACCAGCACTTCCTTGCCGCGCAGAAATTCATCGTGCAGAATCTGCGGCAACGAGCAAAAAGGGATGCGCTGATCGAGAATGTGCTCCAGTTCGACGTTGCCGCGGGAGACCACATTGCCCACCACCACCAGGTCTGGCCGCGGCTCAAGATTCGCAACTGCGAACGGCTGGTGCACAGGGATACCCAGCGACGCCAGAAAGTCAGACATCGGCGGATAAGCGGCCGCGTCCGATCCTGTAAGCCGGAACCCGCGCTGCAACAGCATGCCGGCGAGCGAAGCCATCGCCGTCCCGCAGATCCCGATGAGGTGAATATGTTTACCAGCGGTCATGAGTCAACCGGTAACCACAGAGGACACAGCGACGCACGGAGGGGACCCAATAACGGTCTTCCTCTGTGCACCTCTGTGTCCTCTGTGGTTAAGAAGTTTCTCGAGCATGCATCGACCTCGTAGTAGTTGCCGGTTCCAAAATCCTGACGCTTACTTCCCCACTCTTGACGTCCAACCCCGCCCGAACCCCGATGGGCAGAGTCACATTCCCCTGCGATACATGCCCTGAACGCAGGCCGTATGCAATCGGCACTCGCAGATCTCCGACCACACGCAGCACAACTTCCTCTAGCGTGTAGCCTTGCTTCGGGTTTTGCACGCAGTCCAGCATTTCACCAAAAACGATTCCACGCACTCCCGTCAGCTTGCCGGCCAGCTTCAACTGCATCAGCATGCGATCGATCTGGTAGGGACGCGTCGCCACATCCTCAATAAATAAGATCGTCCCAGCGGTTTGGATCTCATAGGGCGTGCCCAGCGATGCCACCAGCATAGACAAACAACCGCCGTAGAGAACTCCTTCGCCCGATCCGTCAACCAGAGATTTGACACCACCGCTGTCAACCGCCCATTCGGCTGTACCACTAAGAGCCGCCTTCCAAGATGTAAGGTCCACTCCGTCCGCGTGCGCAAAGTCCTTGGCCACCATTGGTCCGTGGAAGGTGACGAAACCTGCCGCGTCAGCAAAGTAAGTCAGCAGCGTTGTAATGTCGCTGTACCCAACAAAAATCTTCGGGTGGGACTTGATTTTTTGCAGATCGATAGCCTCGAGCAGATAGTTCGCACCGTATCCCCCGCGGGCGCAAACGATCGCGCGCACTTCCGGCCGCAGAAACATACCTTCAAGTTCCTGTGCGCGCCGCTTAACCGATCCAGCGAAGTACAAGTCTTGATCGAGCATCGAGTCGAAATAGAAAGGCTTGTACCCAAGCGCACGCAGGGCCTGGCATCCGGCATCGAGCAGCTCACGTTTAATATTGCTGGCGGGAGCGACGATTCCAACCGTGTCGCCGGGCTGAAGCGCGGGTGGTTTGATGCGCGGGCTCGGCGTGGGTGGCATGTAAAGTCCAATCTTAAAGGAAAAACTCTCCCCGGCAGATCAACTGAGCTGGTCCGCGCAGAAATACTTCGCCATGCCAGCGCACTGTCTGTGTGCCTCCGGGAGCATGCACACGCACCGGCGATTCAGCCTTGCCTGTAGCAATGGCTGCGACCGCGGCCGCGCAGGAACCAGTGCCGGAAGATTGCGTTTCCCCCACTCCCCGCTCATAGAACCGGGCGGCAATGTTGCCCCCATCCTCAATGCTTACCAGTTCAACATTAATCCCCTGCTGGAAGTTACGATGCCGCCCGATCTCAGCCGCCTCCGCCTGCCATCCCGAAGCAAACTCCTTCACAAAAACCACGTAGTGAGGATTCCCCATGGACACTGGAATTCCCCGAACCTCTCGCGCGGCCAGCCTGACTGGCAATTCAGTTCCGACCTGTGGTTCACCCATGGCAATTTCGAACTCATACTGAGTTTCGCTGCGCGAAGTCAGGGTGCAAATCTTCAAACCGGCGCCGGTCCGCACCACAACCCTTTCCTTGGCTTGCTCCGCACAAAGATAGGCGGCAACACAGCGGGTGCCATTGCCCGAAATCTCCGCCTCCGAGCCGTCGGCATTGAAGAGCCGGGCGCATACATCGGCATCGGATGCCGGAAAAAGCCACTCCACACCGTCGGCCCCGACCCCTTGATGACGGTCGCAAAGGCGCTTGCTGAGTGCAGCCAGGTCGCCCGGCGTCTGTGAGCCCTCAATGATCAGGAAGTCGTTGCCGCAGGCGCTGGCTTTTACAAAGGGAATGACAGTGCCAGGCGGATTCATTTAGCCCTGCACTCGTCCCACCGAAACCGCACTCGCCAAAATCGGGGATTGTTGAAGCCCACGGAAAACCTGCTGCTGCTCCTTGCGAGTGCCTTCCACCTCGAACTGAAATCGCACATGCTCCCGGGTGGCAGCAATCTGGACATTTTGCGTGATGGAGTGGATGCTTTCGAGGATACGGTTGACCTCTACGCTGATTTCCTCCGCGCTTGGTCCCGCCACTTCGTAGGTATGAACCGCCAGTTTGAGACTGAATTGCTCCTCCACGCGGCCGAGAAGAAAAAGACAAATCAAGATGAGCCCAGTGGCGAAAGTGGCAGTGAGATAGAAACCGCCCCCCACCGCCATGCCGACCGAAGCCACCACAAACAGCGTCGCCGCCGAGGTAATACCCGTGACCAAATCGCGCCCGGCATGAATGATGGTGCCGGCGCCAATGAAGCCAATCCCAGGAATGATCTGCGCCGCAATACGCGTGTGATCTCCGATGTGTTCAACCGCCAACGCATCGGAGAGGACCGTGTACATGGCCGCTCCCAGGCAAATGAAAAGGTTGGTGCGTAGCCCGGAAGGACGGTGCTTGAGCTCGCGCTCCAGCCCAATCAAGCCCCCCAAAATTGCCGCCACCACCAGCCGCAGGGTCGAGACCCCCACCATTGAGTTCATCTCGGTCTGCAACATTTCGTAAATTTGATGAGCGCTTGGCATGAAAGCTAGAGTTGGCTGGATTTTATCACCGGGAAACCGCGCTGGAATCCCTTCCTCGACTGCCCAGTTAACCCGCGTGATTACCGGGTGACACGGCCGGTCCAGTAGATGGTGGCAGCGGGCTGGCCCACAGTGTGAACGACGACCACAGAAGTAAGGCCTTGTCTCTGCACCTGCTTCGCAACTGGATCGCCGTCCATGGCAAGCACATAGTCGGCATACTGATGGGGATCGGCCAGAGCCCGCTCCCACAAACCCTCAGGGTCAGAGGGTCTGGCCCAAGGGCGATGGTTGCCCTCGTTGATCGTTTGGCGCAGCGGAATCCCCGCCCTCTGCACGGCGCCGACATGATCGCCAAGATACATGAGGAGAGTTGTATGGTGTGGCAGCAGCTTCAAGTTCGATGCCAATTCCGTTTCCAGAGTGATGCGGGTAGCCGAGTTGACCCGAGCTTCGCGATAGCAGATCGGCTGGGCGCGCCAAACCGATGCATAGCTGGCCGCAACCAGTCCGACGATGACGACACCCACTGCGGCTTTCATCCAGCGGCCCCGTGCGAGCGCCAACAGGAAATGCAAGAGCATTGCCGCAAATACGGCGAAAGCCGGAAGCAACTCCAACCCGTAACGAACGTTGTATAAGGAAAACGGCCACCAGGGCGGAAGATAGATCGGTACTCCTCCATACGCGATCGACAGCACATAGAAGATGAGCGGCGTCCACAGCAGCAGCAAGGGCCACAGCCTCAGATCGAAAACGAAGATCATCAGGCTCCCCACCAGCAGCACTCCCACCAACAGCCTCTGCCATCCTGCTTCTGTCATGTTCAACTCTGCCGACTTGAGAAAGTAACTAAAGGCGACCGGCAGATCATGCGCCCCGGGATGACTCTGCATGCTCTTGTGCTCGATGGCGCGGGCGGAGTAGGGTCCATTGGCGAACTCCAGCGGATTCCGGTAGACAATCGCGTTGTACCCCAGCCACAGTGCCGGCGCTGCCACGGCCAGTAAAACGAATCGCGTAAGCGCGCGTCCCAGGCTATGCTTATGATCCCATCGCAGCGCCACCAACACCGCCGCTATTTCCAGCACGACAGCCAGCCACCATCCGTCATAGCGGGTGAGGCACGCGCCTGCCACGCACAGTCCGCACTTTGTCAGCGACCAGGATGCCAGGCGTAAGCCTGTTCCTGCGTCGGCCCGTACAAACTCGCTGAAATGCAACAGCGCCCAGATGAACAACGCCAGGTACAACGGCTCCGTCATTGCCGTGGTTTGCAAATAAAGCAGACTGGGGTTGCCAGCGTAGATCAACGCCGCCAGCCAGGCCGATGCTCGTACGGTTGCACTCGGTTTGGCGTCGTGACTCAAGGCCCCGAGCACCAACCGAAATACGCCCACAGTGCCCAACACATACGCCACCATGGACGGTATCGAACCTGCAATCCCGGTCTGCCAGGCCGCATCGGAAAACAGGAACGGGATCATCAGCAGATGCGGCAGAGGCAGCCAAACTGTGCCCAGTTGCAGAAGACCCGGCGTCATGGAATCAATCACGCGACGCGCGATGTTGATATGGGCTACTGCATCGCCGTAGAGCAGCAGATCACCGTGCCGGAAGTAAAACAGAAACGCCACCAGTGACACCGCAGCGGCAAGCTGGCCTACGAGTGTGGTCTCACGGTCCCAGCGGCCTGTGGGCTGAAGCTTCATTCCAGATGTGTGAGTTCGCGGAACACCTGAAAACGGGCGTCGATTTCTTCACGGCTCAGGTTTTGCAGGCGCTCCGTGCCGAAACGCTCCACCGCGAATGATCCCATCACCCCGCCATAGAACAGCGCCCGCTTGAGCACTTCTCGATTCAGGATTTCCTGAGAGGCAATGTATCCCATGAAGCCTCCGGCAAACGAATCGCCTGCGCCGGTCGGGTCCTTCACTTCGTCAATCGGCAAGGTGGGTGCGCGGAAGGGATGACGCCCGATCCCGAATGCGCCTTCGCGAAAAAAAATAGTCGCGCCGTATTCTCCGTGCTTGATGACCAGCGCTTTCGGCCCCATGGCCAGCACCTTCTGCGCGGCTCGCGGCAGGTTACGCTCCCCTGCCAGCATCTTGGCCTCGCCATCGTTGATCAGCAACACGTCGATCAGCTTCAACGTCTCCAGCAGTTCAGCCCGCGCGCCATTGATCCAGAAGTTCATGGTGTCTCCGCCGGTCAACTGGACGTTGTTCATCTTCCGGCACACCTCGGCTTGCAGGCTGGGCTGAATGTTGCCCAGAAACAGAAACTTCGAGTCCATGTATTCCGCCGGGATCCGTGGCTGGAAGCGCTCAAAGACATTCAGGTCCGTGAAGTCGGTCTTGGCTTCGTTCAGGTTCTCCAGGTATTGACCACCCCAGCGGAAGGTCTTGCCCGTAGCGCGTTCGATGCCGCGCGTGTCGATCTTGCGTTTCTGGAACACGCTTTCGTGCGCAACGCTGAAGTCTTCCCCGACCACGGCGACAACCCGCACTTCCGTGAAGTAGCTCGCAGCCAGCGCGAAGTAGGTGGCGGACCCGCCCAGGATGTCCTGGACCCGGCCCGAAGGCGTAGCCACGGAGTCGAACGCAACGGAACCAACAGCGACAATGCTCATGCAGTTTTGCTTTCCAGATATTTTCCGAGGATTAGGTGCAGTCGTTCTCGCGTGGCAGCCGGAATCTTGCTGCGCTCGGTAAGGATGGCGTGGGCCAGCGCCGATCCGCACTTGCAAGTCCGCGCGGCGGGCAACGCCCCCACCGTTTCGCGAACTACGGTGCAGGCGTTTTCTGCATTCTTCAACAACACAGCAACAATCTGGTCCACGGTCACCGAATCGTGATGCGGATGCCAGCAGTCATAATCGGTAACCATGGCCACGGTCACGTAACAGATCTCCGCCTCGCGTGCTAGTTTGGCTTCCTGCAGGTTGGTCATGCCGATCACGTCCATTCCCCAACTGCGGTAAACATTCGATTCCGCTTTGGTCGAGAACTGTGGTCCTTCCATGCATAGGTAGGTCCCGCCGCGTTTGCCGGCCACCCCGGCTTTCTTGCAGGCTGCGTGCACCACACCAGCCATCTCCGCGCAGACCGGATCAGCAAAAGCGATGTGGGCCACCACACCGTCGCCAAAAAACGTATCCACACGGTGGCGAGTGCGGTCGAAGAATTGATCGGGGATCACAAAATCCAACGGCTTGTGCTCTTCCTTCAGTGACCCAACTGCCGACATCGAGACGATACGTTCGACGCCCAGCTGTTTGAATCCGTAAATATTGGCGCGGAAGTTGAGTTCGCTCGGCGAAATACGGTGTCCGCGGCCGTGCCGCGCCAGGAACGCGACCTTGCGTCCTGCCAGCGTTCCGAGGACGTACGGATCAGAAGGATCACCGAAGGGAGTCTCCTGGCGCACCTCTTCGACGTCGGTGAATCCGGGCATGGAATAAAGCCCGCTCCCGCCGATAATGCCGATTTCCGCTTGTGACAAGGATGTCCTCGAGAGTTTTTCCGTTTGAAAGCGAATCTGAGATTATACAAGGGAACCCAGTGCGAGCAGCACCCGCGCGGTCCATCTGCGTTTATCCGCGTGAATCTGCGGCGCTAAGGTTTTGACCCCGCCGCCATCCCCAGCAACTCCTGCTCCAGCTGCTCCGTGGTCGCTTGATCGAAACTCTCGGTCACCAGCACGCTGCCCGCCTGCACTACGATCACCACCGGCCCCTCCTCGGTAAGCCAGGTATGAGTGCCGGTGAGGGCATCGTGCGGGGGCAACTGGGTCACGTCCACGGTCGCGTTCTCCTCCACTTGGTGAACATGTTTGTATCTTTTCTCCAACGCATCGGCGTAAATGGCCGCAAACTTTCCCGCACTCTCCGCATCCGACCAACGAGAAACGTACAGCACGTCTAAGGGCGCCGTCGGGTCGCCCTTCGGCCTCGCCGCATAGTAATAGCCGCCTCGCCAGTGTGGATAGAGAGCGTGTGAAGCCGCCACACCCGCATACTGATCTACCAAAAGCGCAACGTCAAATTCCCCCATGGCGCCAATATCGAAGCGCTCGTAATTCTTAAAATCGCGATCGAAATCTGGCAGGCGCATCGGCTCCAGCCGCTCGCCAGACAGATACGTCTTCGGCTCCATGATTTGACGTGTGTTCTGCGGCGGTCTGTTGAGAGTTTCGACGAATGCTTTCTGCTTGCCGCCGTTGCGCAGCACCTCGGCTTCGAAATCCAAACCATAGCGGTAAGGAAACGTCAGAGCCTCCTTGAGAAAAAGCGGCGCGTTCTTGAATTCGACCGAATCCGCCGTCCCCACCAGCATGCCCTCTTTCAAGGCCTGCGCAATCTGGGGCGAGCCCAACAGCGACTGCCCGGTAGGCTCCAGCATGTAATCGATCAGGGTAACCATCGCCTGGCCCTCGACCACCGCCTGCCGCGCCTCGCTGACTTCGTCTTCTTCGATGTCGGAGGCAGTTGGCTCTTTCTGATCGTTGATGTCCGTATCCGCTTTCAGCCATTTTTCCAGATCAAAAGACTGGTCCTGTAGCGCATGCGTGAGTTCATGCGCCAATACCGGACGCTGCTGCTCGGCATCGAGCCAATCCAACAGGTTCACCGTCTTGGTCTTGGAATCGTAGTAGCCCGCCACCTGTTCGCGTAACAGGGCCAGCAGAAACGTCTGCAGGTCGAAGTCCCGGGGCAAGAGGCCGAACTTCTTCAGCACCAGTTCCGAGCGCCGCAAGCGCTTCGCGTCTTTGTCTTCAGCCATGCTCTTTTCGAGATACGCCACCACCTGGTCACGACTGACGAGTTGGCGCTTCACTTCGTGTTTGATCGGCAAACCGGAGTCTTTACTGGCAAAGCCCAGGATCCTGTCCACGTCGTGGAAGAGTTCTTCGGCTTCCTTGGGCGAGATTTTCTTCTCTTGCGGAGCCACCGATTGCGCAGGTTGGGCGGCCTCGCCCGGCGTTTGTGCCCAGGCCAACGGCGCCATTACCCAGCAGACAACCAGAGACCAAACGAGTTGTTTTGGGTACAATCGCTGCGATTCCTTCATGAGTTCGTTATGTCCGCTGACGAGTCCCGCCAAACCGCAGCCGAGTATTTCCAGAAAGCCTACGAGCTTCAGGTGCAGGGTGACTACCAGCAGGCCATCGATTTTTACACCCGTTCCATTGAGGCTTTCCCCACGGCTGAGGCTTACACTTTCCGCGGCTGGGCATACTCCTTCCTCGGCGATTACGACCGCGCCATCGCCGAGTGCCTCGAAGCCATCAAAGTCGATCCCGAGTTCGGCAATCCTTACAACGATATCGGGGCTTACCTGATTGAACAAGACAAATGGGACGAGGCCATTCCCTGGTTTCAGAAAGCCATGATCGCGCCCCGCTACGAGGCCCGCCCGTACCCCTATTTCAATCTAGGCCGGGTGTACGAACATCAACGTAATTGGACAAAAGCCAAAGAGTGCTACGCCATGGCGTATTCGCTGGACAAACAATATCTGGCCGCTCTCGCAGGGCTACGCCGTCTACGCGCAACGTTCAATTAACGGCCTTTTGCTTTAGCCGCCGTGGCTGATTCTCCCCGCCACCCACTCCCCCGCTTCCCTCGTCCCCAAATTTCCTCCGACGTCCTGCGTCGTCTTCTTCTGCCGCACCGCTTCCAGAACCGCCGCCTCGATTCGCGCCGCCTCCGAAGCCATCCCTAAATACGCCAGCATCATCGCCGCCGTCAAAATCGCGCCCAACGGATTCGCAACGTTCTTCCCCGCGATCGGCGGAGCCGACCCATGCACCGGCTCGAACATCGAAGTCTTCCCCGGATGAACATTCCCGCTTGCCGCCATGCCTAGCCCGCCCTGCAGCCCGGCCGCCAGGTCGGTAATGATGTCGCCGAACATGTTGTTGGTGACGATCACGTCGAACTGCCGCGGATCCCGCACCATCTGCATGCACAGCGCGTCCACATACATGTGCTCAGCTTTGATCTGCGGATTCTCCCCCGCCACTTCCTTGAACACCCGCTGCCACAGCCCTCCCGCGTGCGTCATGGCGTTCGACTTGTCACACATGAGCACGCGGCTGCGCTTGCTGCCGTCAATTTTCGTGTGCCGTTCGCAATATTCGAATGCATAACGAATGATCCGCTCCACTCCCTTTCGCGTGTTGATGTCTTCCTGTACCGCGATTTCGTCCACCGTTCCCTGCTTGAACACGCCGCCGGCATCGGTGTACACGCCTTCAGTGTTCTCACGGATCACCACAAAATCGAGATCTTTCGGCTCGACCCCCTTCAGCGGACACAAACCAGCATCCAGCAGCCGCACCGGACGCACGTTCGCGTAAAGATCCATCTTGAAGCGCATGCCCAGCAGGATTTCCTTGGCATGAACATTCGTGCGCACTCGCGGATCGCCGAACGCGCCCAGCAAGATCGCGTCGAAGTCGCGTTCCAGCATGGCAAAGCCATCAGGAGGCACCGTCACCCCATCGGCAAGATAGCGGTCGGCGCCCCAATCGAACTGAGCGGTTTCGACCTCGGCGCCGCTGGCGGCGATCACATTGACAGCCTGGGGAATCACTTCTTTCCCGATGCCGTCGCCCGGAATGATGGCAATTCGTTTCTTCTGGCCCACGGGTGAAAAAGGTAACACAACCGGGGACTGAGAATGTAGAGACGTAGCTAGCTGCGTCACTACGCCTTGTATAATTCAAACAACAGATATGAGCTCCTCCGCCGTGCACAACGACGCCATTTCACCAGCTTCCGACCTCGAAAACCTGCCCTCCGAGTTCGCGGAACTGGTGTCGGGCTGCGGTCTTATTGACCTGAGCAGCCGCGCCAAAATCGCTCTGACCGGCAGCGACCGGGTGCGCTGGCTGAACGGCATGGTCACCAACAATATTCGCGACTTGGCCGTTGGAAGAGGTGTTTACGCCTTCCTGCTCAACCCGCAGGGCCACATTCTCGGCGATATGTACGCCTGCAATCGCGGCGAATCATTGACTCTGGACACCGATCAATCGCAGCTGGAAAAGCTTCTCGCCATCTTCGATCGCTACATCATCATGGATGACGTCGAGGTCACGAACCTCAGTGACCAGGTACAGTCCGTCGGCCTCGCAGGCCCAAACGCCGGAAACGTCCTGCGCAAAGCGGGTTTTGATTTTCCCCGACTCGAGGCTTTGCAGTTCACCGACGTGACCTGGCAAAATGCCGCCGTAACCCTCGTCCGCGGAGACCACCCCGCCGTCGAATGCTACGAGCTATGGCTGGCCCCGGAGCAGGCATCGTCACTGCAAAACGCGCTCGCGCAAGCGGGCGCAAAACCCGTGGGCCCTGCTGCGCTTGACTTGCTTCGCATCGCCGCCGGAATCCCGCGTTATGGCCAGGACATCCGCGAACGCGACCTGCCGCAGGAGACTAGCCAAGACCGCGCTTTGCACTTCAGCAAGGGCTGCTACGTCGGCCAGGAGATCGTTGAGCGCATCCGCTCTCGCGGCGCCGTACACCGCAAGTCTGCCGGATTCGAAGTCCAGGGCTCGCTGCCCGCACCCGGCGCCAAGCTTCAAGCCGAGGGCAAGGATGTTGGCGAGATCACCAGCGTCGCGTCCCTGCCGGTCAAAGGCGGCGAACGGCGGGTCGCAATCGGCTACATCCGCCGTGAATTTACTGCAGGCAAGCAAGTGCATGCAGGTGACACACAGCTGACTGTGACCAATTTGCCGTTTGCCGGAATTTTTTCGTCCAGAGATTAGCGATTCAAGGAAAACATTTATGTCTGAGAAAAAACAGGAAAGCTTTACCGTAACCGACCGGCGGCTGTTCACTTCGGAAGGTGAGGCTCGTAGCGAGGTCACGCAGGAGGAAGTTACCAGCACCCCTGCGAAACCAGCCGAAGCTCCCGTGGTCGCGCCCACCCCGGCGCCTCCGCCGCCGGCCAGCGATATGCCTCCCACCCCCACCGCCGCCGAGCAGCAGGAGCAAGCCGACGCCTATCGCAAGTCCGCCAAAGACTTGGACACTCGCGTCGAGTTGAGTGGCCACTCCGCCAAAGAGCTGGAGATGACCTTCGAGCGCTTCATGGCTTCCTTGTACATGAATGCCATGCTGCAACTCGGACTGATGCACGAGCAGGGCGGCCAGCCGCGCATTGATCTGATCGGCGCCCGCCAGACCATCGACACCCTGAGCCTGCTGGCGGAAAAAACCAAGGGCAACCTCACCAGCGCGGAAGAGAACTTTTTGCAGAACTGTCTTTACGAGCTGCGCATGGCCTATGTAGAAGTCACCAACGCACTGGCGCATCCGCCGCAGGCCGCAGGTACCGTTTCCGGCAAGCCATGAAGGCAACACTAACGGTGCTCGGCAGCGGGACCTCGATGGGCGTCCCTACCATCGGGTGCGACTGCGCAGTGTGCCGCTCCTCCGATCCCCACGACCGCCGCACCCGGCCCTCGGTATTGATCGAGTACAACGACAAAGTGGTGCTGATCGACACCACCCCTGATTTTCGCGAGCAGGCCATCCGCGAACACATTCATAAGCTGGACGCTGTGCTTTACACTCACACTCACGCCGATCATATTCTGGGCATCGACGATCTACGCCCCCTCACTTTCCGCTTCCATCCCAACAAGCTTCCCCTTTACGCCCGTCCGGATGCGGCCCAGGACATCCGCACCATGTTCCGCTATATTTTCGATGCGGACTACAAATTTGGCGGACTCCCGCAAGTGGAACTGAAGTCCATCCTCGGCCCCCTCGCGCTTTTCGGCGCCACCTTCGAGCCCATCGCGGTCATTCACGGCGAAACTGAGATCTACGGCTTCCGCGCCGGCAGTGCGGCCTATTTGACCGACCACAGCGAAATTCCTGAGGCTTCTTTCGCTAAGCTTCAGGGCCTCGATATTCTGTTCCTGGATGCGCTGCGTCACAAGCCGCATCCCACCCATTCCACCGTGGATAAGTCGCTGCGCGTTGTGGAACGGCTCCAGCCGAAACGCGCCTTTTTTACCCACATTTGCCATGATCTGCCCCACGCGGCGACCAATGCCTCGCTGCCGCCAAATGTGCAGCTTTCCTACGATGGAATGAAGCTGGAATTTGAGATTTGAGTTTCCGCCCGATTTCTTGACGAAGGTCGACGCGAACGAACACAGATCAACGATGCAGATTTTTCACAAACTCGAAGACGTTCCCGCTGACTTCGGGCCCACTGTAGTCAGCGTTGGCAACTTTGATGGTGTGCATCGCGCCCACCGCCAGGTGCTCTCGAACCTCGTGCAACGCGCCCGAGAACTGGGAGCCAAGGCTGTCGCCGTAACTTTTGAACCGCATCCCGCCCGCATCCTGCGGCCAGACTTCGCGTTCAAACTCATCTCCCCCACGCCGGAAAAGGTTCGTCTGCTGAAGCAAACTGGGATCGACGGCGTTCTACTGCTTCCCTTTACCAGAGATTTATCTTTGATGACGCCACAACAGTTTGCCGATGCTGTCTTAAAGCAACACTTGAAGGCTAAGGAAGTCCATGAGGGATTCAACTTTCGCTTCGGCCACAAAGCCGCAGGCGACATCAGTCTGCTTAAGGAACTCGGAAAACGTCTTGGCTTTGCCGTCCAGGTGTATCCGGAAATGCGTCTTCGTGGTGAACCAGTCTCCAGCAGCCACATTCGCGAGCTGGTCAGCCAGGGCCGGGTCAGCCGCGCCCGCTATCTGTTGGCTCGCCCCTTCAGCGTGCTATCCACACCCGGCCGGGGACGAGGCTACGGCGCCAAGCACACCGTTCCCACCATCAATCTGAGCCGCTACGAAGAGTTGCTCCCCAAAGATGGCGTGTACGTTACTCGCACCCGGGTGGCGGAGGAGTGTTTCGATTCCGTTACCAACGTGGGCAATCGGCCGACTTTTGGCGCCGATTCTTTCGCCGTCGAAACCCACTTGTTGAACTTTCATCCTCTGGAGTTGACTCCCGAGACAGCGGTCGAAATTCATTTTCTGCACCGGTTGCGCGACCAAATCAAGTTTCCTTCTATCGACGCCTTGCGCGACCAAATCGCCAAAGACGTGAACCGCGCGCGGCGCTATTTTCACCTGCTCGAGCGGTTCACCCAATGACCTGGCAATTGCGTGTCATGACCGCCGCGGACATCACGGCGGCCGTCGCGCTCAAGGACGCCGCTGGATGGAATCAAACTGCTCTCGACTGGGAAAGATTTCTCGCGGCCTGCCCACAAGGATCCTTTGTAGCCGAAAGCGGAGGCAAAGTCATCGGAACCTCTGCCACTATCATCTACGGCCGACAATTGGCTTGGATTGGCATGGTGATCGTCGCCGCCGAACATCGTGGCCAAGGCATCGGGACCGCCCTCTTGCAGAAAGCGATCGAGTATCTCGACTCCGAGAAAGTTCCCTGTATGAAGCTGGACGCCACCCCGCAGGGCCGGCCGCTCTACCAGAAGCTCGGGTTTGTGCCGGAGTATGAAATCGAGCGCTAGATGTTGCAACGAATCCCGCCACACCGAACCGAGATCCCCGCCATTCGATCAACAGTTTTGACGACGTATTGCAGTTCGACCGTGAGGTCTTCGGCGCTGACCGCAGTCAACTATTGCGCTCAATTGCCAAATCAGATCCGCAATTCGTTCTGCACAGCCAACCTGGCGGCGTGCTCTCCGGCCATGCCTTTGGGCGGCGCGGTTCGCGCGCCGATCAACTCGGCCCCCTGGGCGGCGCGCGATGAAGAGTCGGCGTCGGAATTGTTAGATAAGTTCCTGGAAAGCTCGCAGCGGGAATCGATCTTTGTCGATTGCTCGAAGCTCAATCCCTGGGCGATCAGGCTGGTAAGAGCCAGGGGCTTTGAGTTCTCGCGTCCCCTCACTCGCATGTTTCGCGGAGCCAACTCATCCCCGGGACGGCCGGACCGCTTAGGGGCGATTCTCGGCCCGGAGTTTGGATAGAGACACTCAGCTAGTGCGACAGATACCCATCTTCCATCGGCAATTTTCCCCCCACTCTTAGAACGTTGACCTGATCGTTGATGGAGCGAACATTCACCAGTCCCACCGCTCCCGGCACGGTCTCAACAATCCGCAACACGTCGGCATCGGAATCGGCCAACGTCAAGGCATCTTTGTGCGCAGCCACGAAGGCCTTCATCTCGCTTTCCGACATGTGCGTCAGATGTTCAAGCGTCTCCAGTTCTCCGGCAGAATCCTTGTGTAGCACCAGCACGACATCCTTTCCGTCCGGCCATTTTCTGGCCTCCAGACGGCAGATGCGGGCCAAATTAGCCGCGCTTACGTCGGCGACATGGCTGTCTTTGTTGACGACAACCGCCATGTGGTGCGCGAAGCAAGGTACAACAGCCGTCATCAGAAAAAACAGCACAAACATGCGGGAGTGCTTCATGGGTACTTGACCTCGTAGCTACCCTAAAGAATCTCATTGGCATGGGCCAGAATGTTTGTAAAAAGTTTCGATCATGGTTACCTTGGTGATCATATTGTCCATCAGTCGATCGGTTCGACAATGGTGATCGGCTCTCGCGCCATCCGGTCAGGCCATTGCACCACCACGATGGCCACCAGCACCAGCACGATTCCCAGCGTCTGTAAGGGCCGCAGGACTTCACCCAGGGCAAAGGCCGCAATCACAATGGAAAATACCGGCTCCAGGCAACTGACCACAATGGCCCGCGTTGGCTCCAGATGTTGTAGACCTGCAAAGTAAAAGGAGAACGGCCCCAGCACCGAAATCAACGAGAATCCCAGCAGAAACAACCATTGGCTTCCAGCATAGTGCGCAGCCGCGATCTTCCACGGCGGATTCACCACCATCCAGAACAGCGACCCGGAAATCAGAGTATAAAGAAGTACCGTCCAGCGGTCGTATCGCGCCAAAATACTATGTCCGCCAACGTTGTAAAACGCGAAAGAAAAGGCCGCCAGCAGCGCCGCGATCACGCCAACCCTATCCAGGCGGAACCCGCCCGCGCCGAACACTCCTATCACCAGTGCAATTCCCGCCACGGCCAAGCCTACCGCAGCGATTCGCTGCAGCGTCGGCTTCTGCACCCCGCGTGCCACCGTGTAAAGCAGAACCCAAACCGGTGCCGTGTATTGCAGGATAATGGCAGTCGCGACATTCGTGCGCTGGATCGCGAGGTAATACAAGTAGTTCGAAGCGGCAACGCCGAGGATTCCCAGCAGGAACATCCGCCGGATGTCGACCATCGGCAGTCGCAACCGCCGGGACCCACGCACCGCCAGCAGCACAAGCAGCAAGACAAACAAAGAAAACGTGACCCGGCTCTGCGACAGAATCACCGGATCAATCGCCCGCAGTGTTTCCCCGTGTGGCAGCAACCGCCCGGTGAATGCCGCCCGGCCCAGCGTGGCTGCGATTCCCCAAAGAAACGTCGCGGTAGCAATGTAGAAATAACCTCGCAGAGGATGGGCTCGATTCACCAAGCCAGTAGATTATCGTATCGGCGCAACTGAGAACTGGGAACTGAGATCTGAGAACTGGTTTTATTTGCTAGTCGACATACTCAATCCGATAACTGATCTTGGCGGTCTTGTTCAGCATCGCCGCCACCGAGCAATACTTCTCTTCCGACAGTCGCACCGCATCCTCCACCGCCTTGTGCGACACTTTTCCGCCAACTCGATAAACCAGCTTGATCTCCGTATATACCATCGGCGGGTTGGCCGCCCGCTCCGCCTCCGCCCGCACTTCCAGGCTGGTGAGCGGCTCGCGCTTCTTGCCGAGGATGCTCACCACGTCGTAGCCCGTACATCCACACAGCGCGATTAGCACCAACTCCATGGGGCTGTTGCCGGTCTTATGGTCGCCGTCAATAACGATCGAATGGCCGCTGCTGGCCGCGCCATCAAACTCCTGGTTTCGCTTCCAACTTGCATGCGCTTCAGTCATGAGGTTTACCTGCGATTGTCCGTCTGAGGCTCCGGATGAATCAATACTCGGAACAACTCCGGCGCCGCCTGCTTGAAACGAATCTCCAATTCGGTCTGGATTTCATGCACTCGTGAAAGTGGCAGATGGTCGGAAAACGTGCAGTGGCAGGACACGTACATTCGCCCCCGCACCCGCTTCGCTTCGACCTCATGCACATCCAGCACCTCGGGAAATTCCTTCACAATATTCTTGAGCTTCTTTTCCAAGCTGGCATCCCGCACAATTTCATCGCCGGTCTCGATGGTGGCAGGCTCGCTTTCAATATGGGTCAGAATCGAAGAAATTTCCGGCACATCGCTTCGAATCTCCGATTCCAGCAGCGTGACCTGATCGTGAGCGTCTTTCAAACTCAGCTCCTCTTGCAGCTCCAGATGCTGTTCCACATGCAGGCGTCCATGCAGGTCCTGCACGCTCACGTCATGGACATTCAGATTGTGGCGCGTGGCCACCGCCCGCACCCGGTCGAAGATATTCTCTTTACGATCAGCCCGCGGAATTGGGTGCACCACCACGTCGGCGTCCGGCAGCACCTCGCGCACCACCGCCGTAACCGCGTCCGCTACCTGCTCCGAGCGCTGAAAGGTAACATTCCGCGCCAGACTCACCGAGAGGTCCGCAAAATAGCGGTTGCCCGCCCGGCGAATTCGCACCCGGTCCACTTCCAGCAGACCATCCACTCCACGAACCGCTGCCACAATCCGGTTGCGCACCCCTGCGGGGGCTGCATCCAGCAACGCGTCAACCGTCTTCCGCGCCAGCCTGGAACTCACGTACACCACCACTCCCGCGACAAACAACGCAGCCACCGGATCTGCGGCGCGCAACCATACCACCCCGTAGCTCCGGCCCATTTGCACCAACACCAGTCCCAGGACCACCACGCCACTCGACCAGATATCAGTCGAGAAGTGCAGCGCATCTGCCTCCAGCGCCTGGCTGTCATACTTGGCCGCGATTCTCCCCAACGCCCGCGACCGCCAGTAATCAGTCGCCATGGAGGCAAACAAGACCAGGAAAGCCATCAGGCTAGGCTCGATCTCCACCTGACGAAAAAACAACCGCTTCGTGGCTTCGTAGACGATCCAGACACAGGTCAGCAGCAGCAGCCCGGTCTCGATGAACGCAGAAAAGTTTTCCACCTTGCCATGACCATATTGGTGATCGGCATCGGCAGGCTTGTCCGACACCCGCACCGAAAGCAGAGTGACGATGGCCGCCACCAGGTCCAGACCCGAGTGGGCGGCTTCCGACAGAATGCCCAGGCTGCCCGTGGTCACTCCAACCACGATTTTCAGCACGGTCATGGCGATCGCCGCCACTACCGAATTTCCTGCCACCGCCCGTTTTTCCGCCCGTATCGAGTCCGGACTGTAGCCTGCCAGCGATCCTGCCATGAGGGCATTATCGCCGCTCCCACCCTTGCCGCCAAGCCGGTACTCAACCCATTAACCGGAAGCTCACTTCCGCACCGACTTTGTGCTAGGATTTTTATTCGTACTTCGATCTTCTCTGGAGGAATCCCTAAAATGTCTAAATCTTACTTGGCCTGTCTGCTGCTTGTGGGTTTTGCCTGGGGCCAGGCAGCCAGCCCAACTCCTGCATCCGCGGGGCAGAAGCCTATGCCTCCCACCGCCCCCCCGCCGGCGAGCGTTGCGCCCCCAGCCCCCGCCAAAGACGTCCCGCCGGACGCCTCGGTGATCACCATTAAGGGTCTGTGCAGCGCCTCCGACAAAGCCGCCGCCGCTTGCGTAACCACCATTACCCGTGCGGATTTCGAAACCATCGTCAATGCCATCCAGCCCAATATGCCCGGCCGCTCCCGTCGCCCCTTCGCCGACCGTTACGCCCACTCCCTGGTGATGGCAAAAAAGGCGCAGGATATGGGCCTCGACAAAAGCGCGGCTTTTGAGCAAAAGATGAAGCTCGCCCGAGTTCAGATTCTGTCCCAGGAACTGAGCAAGGCACTTCAGGAACAAGCCGCCCAGATTTCCGACAAGGATATTCAGGACTACTATCACGACAATCTGGCCAGGTTCGAGCAAGTGGATGTCGATCGCATCTACGTTCCCAAGAACCAGACGCCTCCCGACGGTGAAAAGACACCCACCGCGGAAGAAGAAAAGAAGTTCCAGCAGGAATCAGAGAAAACCATGCAGGCTGAGGCCGACAAGCTGCGGGCACGTGCCGTTGCTGGTGACGATTTCGTGAAGCTTCAGGAACAGGCCTTCGAAGTTGCGGGAATCAAGACCGGCGCTCCCAATACCGAGATGGGAAAGGTGCGGCGCAACGTTCTCGCCCAGAATCAAGCCCAGATTATGGAATTGAAGCCGGGCGACATTTCACCGGTCCTCAGCGATGCAAACGGATTCTTCATTTACAAGCTCAAAGCCAAGACCACCATGTCGGTGGATGAGGCACGCGAAGAGATCAAGGCCACTCTGCGCTCCCAGCGCATGCAGGATGCCATGCAGGCCGTAAATCAGTCGGCCACCCTGACCCTCGACGACGACTACTTTGGACCCGAAATGCCGGCGCGCGGGATGATGCCGAACCCCGGAATGACTCCGCACCCGTCGCCCGCCCAGCCCGCCTCCCCCGGGCCCAAGTAATGGATCCTTCCAAGCCAACTGTCCTGGTCACCGGGATTGCTGGCAATTTGGGATTGCGCTTGTTGCCGCTGTTGGCGGATTATCAGGTCGTCGGCGTGGACCTGAATCCGCCAGCGGCGTCGCCGTCTCTGTCTTTCCAATCTCTCGACCTCGCTCTTGAGGAATCCTGTCGCGAGTTATTTCTGCTGTTGAAGAAGGTTCGCCCGTTTGCCGTCCTCCACTTGGCGTTCGTAATCGACCCCTTACGCAGCGGCGTGCTTGACCTCGATCGCATGTGGCAGATCAACGTCGCAGGCACGGCGCGAGTGATGGAAGCCATCACCGAGGCCAATCGCACCGACCCCATCGTCAAGAAGTTTCTTTTCCCCAGTAGCGTTTCCGCCTACGGTTCTGATTTGCCCGCACCCGCCGCCGAAGACTCGCCCCTCGCAGCTCATACTCTTCCCTACGCCATCCACAAGATGGAATCCGACCGCGTGGTGCAGCAGCGCGCGCCGGCGCTCCGCGGTTGCAGCGTGTACTTGCTCCGTCCCCATATTTTTGCCGGAGCCAGCATGCAGAACTACCTGATCGGAGCCTTTCGCGGCACCCCCAACGGTCGCGGAAAGCGGGCCGCCAGGATGCGGGCTGAGGGCAAACGCCTGTCCTGCATGCTTCCCTACGGTCAGCGCTACCTCGAAAACAAGATCCAGTTCGTCCACGTGGATGACATGGCCCGCTTGCTCGCCTTCATCGTCCACAAAACCCAACCCGAAGCCCAGCGCCTGACCATTCTTAACGTCGCCGGACGGGGTCAACCGCTGACCTTTGCCGAATGCATCGAAATGGCTCACGCCAAACTGCTTCGCGTGCCCGGAAAATGGGCCTTCCGTCAGGTCTTGGAATTGCTGTGGAAGTTCGGCATTTCCGCCATTCCCCCCCAAGCCCAGCCCTACATGACCGGCGAATACACCATGAATACCGAGCGCTTACACCGCTTCCTGGGCGAGGACCACGAGAACGTAATTCGCTTCACCATCGCCGACGCCTTCGCCGATTCGTTCACCACCGCGGTCCTGTAGCGCCGGGGGGCCTCGCCGCAAACTAATTTCCCGCGCCTGGGAATAAATTCCACTCTTTCTCGTTTACCCTATGGAAGTGCGGGACGGGCAATTGACGGCTGCGGCGTTCGAAGAGTTGGCGATGCCGCTTTTCGATCAGCTCTATAACTTCGCTTGCTGGCTGACCCACGATCGCACCGAGGCCGAGGACCTGGTGCAGGAAACCTACGTCAAGGCGCTGCGCGGATTCTCCTCGTTTCAGTCCGGCACGAATTTCCGCGCCTGGATCTACCGCATCCTGCGCAACACCTTCTTAACCTCACGCATCGGACTCAAGGCGACTGCCATGGTGCCGCTCGATGCCGAAGACGCCGACGAACTCCCGGCCGGGCCGGAGACGCCGGAGACCGTCCTCATTTCCCATTCCGAGCATCAGTTGCTCCAGGAAGCTTTGGAAACACTACCGCTTCACTTCCGCGAGATCCTGCTGCTCTCGGAAATCGAGGAGATGTCGTACCAGGAGATTTCTGAAACCTTGTCCATCCCCATCGGGACCGTGATGTCACGTCTTTCCCGTGCCCGCAAAGCGCTTCGCGATATCGTCAAGCAGAAGTTGGTGAGGGCTTCACATGGATAAATGGACGGCGCAAATCGCAGCCTACGTCGATGGCGAGCTCTCCGCCACCGCAATGAAAGAGATGGATGCCCACCTGCGGACCTGTCCCGCCTGCACCGCCGATGCGCTCCAGCAAATCCAGTTCAAGCGCGCAGTGCAGTCCGCGGGCCGCCGCTACACTCCCACTGCCGACTTCCGTCAGAAAGTGCGCCAAAGCATCGCCCCCCCTCCACGCCGTTCAGCAGCGTGGTTCTGGCTTCCTGCAACTGCCGTTCTTCTTCTGCTGGTCGCTGGCACGGTCACCTTGCGCATCAAAGACCAGCGCCTCACTTTGCAACATACCTACAGCGAACTTGCCGACCTCCACGTAACCGCGCTCGCCAGCCCCAACCCCGTCGATGTTGTGTCTTCCGATCGCCACACCGTGAAGCCCTGGTTCGAGGGAAAGATTCCATTCGCATTCAATCTGCCCGAATTGCAGAATTCCGAAATCACTCTCGTCGGTGGCCGGGTCGCGTACCTCGGCCAAGCGCCAGGGGCGGAGTTGATCTACCTGATTCGCAAACACCAGGTCTCAGTTTTCATTTTCCAGGAACGCACACTGGGCCATTTGCCCAAATCAGATTCCACGACGCAACGCCAACAAGAGACTTTCAACTTCCTCAGTTGGAGCCAAACCGGGCGGCGCTATTTTGTGATTGGCGATATGTCTGGCAACGACCTATCGAGGCTCGCAGACCTATTCAGAAACGCCGGCTGATCAATATCCACGTGGCGACATCCGCCCTCGGCTGTCCAACCGAGCAAAGCTCGGTTAGACGTTCACTTTCTCCCCCAATACAACCCTGCAATTCCCAGAGTGTAAGGCGTCCACGAAACCTCGCAAAATCCCGCTGCCCGCATGCGCTGCAACATCTCCGCCGGCTCAGGAAAGCGTTCCACCGACGAAGGCAGATAGGCATACGGTCCGCGCACTCCTGAAATCATCGTCCCAATCACCGGCAGCACCCGCTTGAAATAAACCCGATAGAACTTCCCGGCGATCCCTCGCGGCTCTCCAAAATCGAGAATCCCGCACTCTCCCTTCGGCCGCAGCACCCGCACCATCTCGCGCAGACCGGCATCGTAATCCGCCAGATTGCGGAAGCCAAATGCCGTCGTCACCAGATTGAATTGTTCGCCAGGAAACGGCAGGCGCAAAGCGTCTGCCTCCACCCATCGCGGCGCCTTCCCCACCGACTTCGCACTCGCCCGCTGCAACATGGCGTGCGAGAAATCCGTTCCCAGAATTCTTCCCCCAGACTTCCCCGCTTGCCGCAGCAAAGCAAACGTCATGTCGCCAGTACCGCAACACAGGTCAAGCACATTAGCGTCCGGCCGCGACAAGACCGCTGCAAAACGCCGCGCCGTCTTCCGCCACCACATCCGGTCCACATTGAACGAAAGCAGATGATTCAGCAGATCATAACGCGGCGCAATCGACGTGAACATTTCCCGCACCGCCCGCGCCGCCGCCTGCGGATCGCCCGCACCCTCCGGCGCCGCTCCCACGATCGCGCTATGAACTGGTCTATTCAAGCCCAACTCTGTGATCCTCTGTGCTCTCTGTGGTTAAGCTCTTCTCCGCGTTCTCTGCGGTTTTTCTCAGAGTTTCTCCGCCATCAAAAGCTCTTTTGCGGATCCGCGTTCATCCCCGTGAATCCGCGGCGAATGCCCTTTGGTTACTGGTCTTCCGACAGCCGCTGAATCTCATCCCCCGCCGCCACCACAACGTCCTCCGGCACATCGCCCGCGATTTCCACCTTCCCAATCTCCCGCGGCAGGACAAAATGCATCACTCCGCCGCGTGTTTTCTTGTCTCCCTGAATCGCTCTCAAAATCTCCCGCCTCCGAACCTCAACTCGCGGCAACCGGCCCAAACCAAGTACCGCCTCGCTAATCCGGCGCGCGGTCAGTTCATTGCACCTGTTCATCGCTCGCGCAATGTGCGTTGCCGCAATCATCCCCCAGGCAACCGCTTCTCCATGCAGAAATCTCCGGTAGTTCGATGCCGCCTCGAGCGCATGACCGATGGTGTGGCCAAAGTTCAAAACCCTGCGCAACCCACCCTCGCGTTCATCGGCCGCAACGATCTCGGCCTTCAGCTTTACCGCCTCTGCAATGAACCACTCCATCGCAGCCGGATCGCGGCGCACTTGCCGTACTTCTACTCTCTCCAGCCGGCTGAACAACTCTGGCCTGCCGATCACTCCGCACTTCAGCACCTCGTACAACCCCGCGCGAAACTCGCGCTCCGGCAGCGTCGAAAGTACCTCGGGATCAATCAGCACCACCCGCGGTTGATGAAACGTTCCCAGCAGGTTCTTCCCTGCCCGCAGATTAACTCCCGTCTTTCCCCCGATCGACGCATCCACCTGGGCAAGCACCGTGGTGGGGATTTGCACCACCTCCACACCCCGCATGTACAACGACGCCAACAGCCCCGCCACATCTCCAACCACGCCGCCACCGAATGCCACCACCACCGCATCGCGATCCGCGCCCAGCCCCACCAACTTTTCCGCCAACTGCTCGACCGTGGCCAGTTTCTTGCTCCGCTCGCCGTCCGGCATCTCCACCCACTGCGCCTTCAACCCTGCGCCGGACAACCCCGTCATCAACTTCTTGCCCCAGTTCCGCCGCACCGGGGCCACGCTGATCACAAACAACTGCTCCCGCCCGCCCAACACCTCCCGCACCCGCGCCCCAGCCCGCGTCATCAGGCCGGCCTCAATGATCGCCTCATAAGGCCGTGGCGCTACCGAAATGGTCACGCGAGACATGAAACGTCATCATAACTTACCTCTCCCCGCGTTCGCCGACGCAGTAAGTGATACCATTTTTATGTATGGCGTCAGCGCCCTCCCAAACTGATTTTCTGGTGGTTGGCGCCGGAGTTGCCGGCCTGCGCGCTGCTATCGATCTCGCCGCCGCCGGCTCCGTGACCGTTCTGGCCAAGCGCGAGGTGGCCGACTCCAACACCCAGTGGGCACAGGGTGGCATCGCCGCCGCCCTAAGCGACGAGGACGAAATCAGCCTCCACTTGCAGGACACGCTCCAGGCCGGCGACTATCTCTGCAATCCCGAAGCCGCCAAGGTCCTGGTCGAAGACGCTCCCGACCGCATCGAAGAATTGATTCAATGGGGCACGGAATTTGACCGCCAAGGCACCAAGCTGACCTTCGGCCGCGAGGGCGCCCACAGCCGCAACCGCATCCTGCACGCTCACGGCGATTCCACCGGACGCGAAATCCTCCGCGCCCTCTACGCCAAAGCCCAGACCCTGAAAAACATTTCCGTCCTTGAGTTCGAATTCTCCACCAACCTGATCTTCGAACACGGTCGCGTCTACGGCATCAACCTGATCACCGAAAAGGGCCTACAGCAGCAGATGAGCGCGTCCGCCGTTCTTCTCGCCACCGGCGGCCTGGGGCAGCTCTATCGCAACACCACCAATCCCAGCGTTGCCACCGGCGATGGCGTCGCCATGGCATTCCGCGCCGGCGCCGAAGTCACCGATATGGAGTTCATCCAGTTCCACCCCACCGCGCTGTATCTGAAGAAGGCTCCGCGCTTTTTGCTGTCAGAAGCTTTGCGTGGTGAGGGTGCCTACTTGCGCAATCTCGAGATGCACCGCTTCATGCCCAAGTATCACCCCCTGGCCGAACTCGCCCCGCGCGACGTCGTGGCTCGCGCTATTGTTCACGAACTCGAGGTCAGCCCCGCCAAGGACCCAGTCGTCTATCTCGACCTCACTCACCTGGACCCCGACCATGTCAAAGCCCGCTTTCCACGCATCTACGCCACTTGCCTGGAATACAACATCGACATCACCACCGAACTGATTCCTATCCGACCCGCTGCGCATTACTCGATGGGTGGCATTCACTCCGACCTCGACGGCCGCAGCACCCTGCCCGGTTTGTACGTTGCCGGAGAAGCCGCGGCCACCGGCGTCCATGGCGCCAACCGTCTCGCCAGCAATTCCCTCCTTGAAGGCTTGGTCTTCGGCGCCCGCGCCGGCCAAGCCATGCGCAAGGAGTTGGGCAAGTCGCCCGCAACTATCCGTCCCCCTCACCCTCTCGCCTCAAACGGCCCCGTCGACATGCCCATCGAACAAGTCATGGGTGAAATTCAGGACCTGATGTGGCGCGATGTCGGAATTGTCCGTACCGGAGCGACTCTCAAGCGTGCGCTCGACCAACTCGCCCAGATTTCTGCCCGCGTCGCCCATCCCCAAACCCGCCGCGCCTTCGAGGCCCGCAACATTCATCTGGTCGGCACCCTCGTCGCCCGCGCCGCCCTGGCCCGCGAAGAAAGTCGCGGCGCTCACTACCGTCTCGATTTCCCCACCCACAACGACGCCAAATTCCTCAAGCATTCCATCATCAAAGGCGATTCCATCCGCTTCGCCTAGTGGATTGGATTTCCTTTGTGTACCTTCGTGTCCTTTGTGGTTAGTGCTCTTTCTTCGGCCTCGCCACCGAAGCCGCCATTGAAATCATCAACACTCCCGCCACCCCGCCCAGCGCCCATAACGTCGGAATCGAGTAGTAGTCCGACGCCAGCATCTTCCCGCCAATAAAAATCAGCACCACCGCCAGCCCATAGTGCAGGTAGTGAAACACATCCATCATTCCTGCCAGCACAAAGTACAGCGAACGCAACCCCAGAATCGCAAACACATTCGACGTATAAACCACGAACGGCTTCAAAGTGATCGCCAGCACCGCCGGAATTGAATCGGTGGCAAACAGCAGATCCGTGGTCTCGACCACAATCAGCACCACCAGCAACGGCGTGGCGTAGAGCCCCGCGCGCCGTACCAGAAACCTGTCTCCCTGGTAGTCATCGATCACCGGGATCACTCGGCGAAACGCGCGCACCATAGGGTTTTTCTCGGGATCAACTCCCACTTCCTTTTTTCCCAGAAGCCGGACGCCGCTATACACCAGAAACGCCCCAAATACAAAAATGATCCAGTGAAACTTCTGGATTAGCTCGATGCCAACCAAAATAAATATCCCGCGCATCACCAGCGCGCCCACAATCCCCCAAAACAGAACCTTGTGCTGGTAATCCGGCGGAACCCGAAAATAACGGAAAATGAGCAGGAAAATGAAGAGATTATCAACGCTGAGCGACAGCTCAATAACGTAGCCGGTAGTGAACTCGACCGCGGTCTCCCGCCCGCGCCAGAAGTAAACCAGCGCCGCAAAGGCCGCCGCCAGAAGGATCCAGCCGATGCTCCATATCACAGCTTCCCGGAATTTAACGGCGTGAGCTGGGTGATGAAATACCCACAGATCAACCGCCAGCACTGCCAGTACGAAAAAGTTGAATAGAACCCAGAACAGAAGCTCGTTCACTCACTCCCTCCCGGCACAATCGCGAAACGAGCTATTTCGTCCTGCCCAGTTGTCCCTTCTCCCACTGGTCCCACATGCCGAAGGTCTTCATCAGTTCGTCCGAATGCGTCTCATGCATTGCCTGCTCGATCTGGGCGCGGGTATAGCGCGGCCCCACTCGCTCCGCGCCGTTGGCCAGCGTGAAACTCAGGTAAGCAGCCTCCGCCACGTGCTTTTTCAGTTGCTCCATGTCCACTTTATCGAACGTGTCCGACATGGCGTGGTAATTGATCAAATAATTCGCTTCCTGCTGATTGGCCATGAATGTCGGAACACCCTCGAGCATGAAATCGAAATGGTCGGTGCCCCACGACATGTCGGTGGTCAATGTCGTAGCCCCGAATTGCTGCAGCGGCGCCACCAGCGCCGTCACTGTTTCCACTAAATCCTTGCGTCCACCCAGCGAAAAGCCAGTAGTCTTTCCGCTGCCGGAATCCCAGACCGCCATCCCCGCCGCTTTATCGAGCTCATTGCGATGCGCTCTTACGTAAGCATGCGATCCCAGCAGCCCTTCTTCTTCCCCGGAAAACAAAATGAACCGCATGCTGCGCCGCGGCTGCAACCCTGAGGCTTTGATCGCCCGCAACGCATCGATCACCAGCGCCGCGTTGCATCCATTGTCGAGAGCGCCGGTGCCCAGTTCCCACGAATCCAGATGCGCCCCCAGCACCACGAACTCGTCCGGCTTCTCGCTCCCGCGCAACTCCGCAACCACATTCGTAGCCGTGATCGGCCCTCCAACATGGTTGGGAATCGCTAAATCAGCGTAAAGCTTCTGTCCCGAAGCCAGCAGCCGCACCATTCGTCCCGCGTCCTCTCGCGCCACCAGCACCATGGGCAAGCGATCAATCTCTCCCGCCAAAGAATTCGTGTGACGATAGAGCAGGTCATGCGGCCGCGTCGACTGGAACGCAATCGCCAGCGCTTTCCCCTTCACCGCCTGATCGATGATGCCGGGGGCATTCAGGTATTCGGCAAACAGGTCCTCCCAGGTATGCATCTCGTGGGTCGTGACCAGCACAATGGCTCCGGCCACATCGCCGGCCTTGGCGAAATCTTCCCCCGTCCCTTCGCCGACGGACACGATTCGTACATGCTGCCGCAAAACCAGCGCCGGCGCCCACGCCAGAGACACCACCCGCACCACGAACGACTCCGGTGCCACCACAGTCATTTTGGTCGCGCCTTCCCCCCATGACGCCTTAATCGTGAAATTTTCGGTATGTACGCTGTCGGCCCCCGCAGCTTTGAACGCTTCCGAGCCCCAAGCTACAGCCCGTTGCATCGCCGGGGTTCCCGGCACCCGTCCTCCGATCTCGTCGGTCAGGCGGCGCAGGTTGGTCTCTAGGGGAGAGGGTTTCAGCGCTTCAGCGATGATCTTGTCGCCAGGTTGTTGGGCAAAAGCGGCAGTTACGACTAAGACTACAGAGCAGATTTTAGCGGTTCGCATAGAGCCGCATTAGAAATGAGAATTGAAAAAAAGAAAAGCCGAAAAGTTTAGGGGCTCGATCCGTGTGAATCCGTGCAAATCCGTGGCAACGCCTTTCTTCGCGCCCTTCGCGCTCTACCTTTGCGAACTTTGCGTTAAGGCTTTTTGTCCAGGGACTTCACCGTCTCCAGCGTCACCATCCCCACAATCTCCAGGCTCTTCGGACTCAGCTTGTCCACTGTGTCCTGCGGCGTATGCCAAAAGACATTGCCGTAGCCATAATCGAAATCAATCAGATCAGCGCTAGGAATGCCGCGCATCAAGAACGGCTTGTGGTCGTCCTCCATCGGGATGGTTCGGCCAAAGAAGTGAGACTGGTAGCCCAGCCGTTTTGCAGCTCGATAAATCATATCCTCCAGCCACGGAGTCGAGTTCTGCTCGCGCTCAATGTTCAAATCGGCATCCCCGATCATGTCCTCAAGCAGGAATGCCTTGGTCTTCTTCAGCGTCCCGTCCTTCCCCCATTTCTCCACCAGGTGCCGCACGCCATACAAGCTGTCCGTATCGCTCCACTCCCTCATCGCTTCTTCCGCGTCGTCCCAGATTAGCCACACGCTATAGCCATCGCGTTGTTTCCCGCGCAACTGGTTGGCAATCTCCAGCAGCAGCGCGCTCGAGGACGCGCCATCATTGGCCCCCACAAACGTCGTATTTCGCAGCGAGTACACCGTGTCATAGTGGCTCGCAATCATGATGATGCCATCCCGCGTCCCGGGATACTTCGCGATGATGTTTCTCACCGGAAATTTCCCGTCCGGCGTATTGACGATGAAGTCGTCAACTTCGACCAAGTCGCCCTTCAAGTGCGCCAGAATATAGTCCTCAACCTTCTTATGATTCGCGCTCCCGATCGGACGAGGCCCGAACGCCACGATTTCCTTTACATATTGCATGGCGCGAGCTGAATCGAACGACGGAGGAGGCCCGGTGTCAGGCAACTCTGCGGCCGCTGGAGCCGAAGTCGCGCCGTCCGCGGGCGAGGCAGCGTCAGCCGCCTTCTGCGTGAAGCAAGCAACCCAGCTCACGAGACACATCAAGCCAATGATCTTGAGAACTCTCATGCTCCCTTTCGCGCCTGCCGCGCCTTCCTCTGTTTGGGATGGACCAGATACGCGATGCCAATGCTCAGCAAATACAACACCACCATGGGAGCGGCAAAAATGCACATATTCAAAATGTCGGTCGTGGGAGTCAGAATCGCCGCAATAATGAAGATCACCAGAATCGAATAGCGTACGTTGCGCCACATCCAGCCCGCGCTCACCACTCCCATCAAAGCCAGGAAGAACACCAGAATCGGCAACTCGAAGACCAACCCCAGCCCAAGAATCACGGTCAGAAACAGGTCTGTATACTCATGAATCGTGATCATGGGCTGGAACTGCTTGCCATAACCAATCAAGAATTCCAGCGCCGCCGGATACACCAGTTTGTAGCCGAAATATCCGCCCGATAAAAACAGCGCAATGGTCGAAACCATGAACGGCACAACATAGCGCTTTTCGTTACGATAGAGCCCCGGCGAAATAAACATCCACACCTGATACAGAACAAACGGACAAGCCACAAACACGCCCGCCAACGCACCGATTTTCAAGTACAGATTAAAAGGATCGGTAGGATTCAGGTACACCAACGTCTGCGGCATGCCGTTGCGTTTGAGCGCTTCCATGATCGGCTGCTGCATCCAGCCCACAATCTTGTCGGCATAACCCCAGCACGCGAAAAATCCCACCGTCACTGCGATGATGGAATAGATAATCCGCCGCCGCAGCTCTTCCAGGTGCTCAAGAAAGCTCATGGCCGGCATGACGTCACGCACAGGCTCTTGGGAAGGCGCCTCTGCCGTCATCTCAGGCATCGGGAACCTTTGCCATGGCAGATTGATCGGCTTGCCCAGAAGAAGATGAACCGGAAGCCGAGGGGAGAGCTGCTATCGTGTTCTTAGGCTTCTCCGAGGCCGGCAGCGCACTCCGCTGCTGCTCCAATTCCAGATGCGAGATTTCGGTTTCGATCTGCGCCTTGAACTCATTCGAAGCGCGCCTCAAGTCGTTGACCACCTTGCCGACTTGGCGCGCAATCTCCGGCAGCTTCTTCGGCCCAAAGATCAACAAGGCCAAAAAGAACAGGAAGATAGTCTCCGAAAACCCCATGCGCTTCATGATACTGCCCGAAGGGGTTACCAGCAACGCACAGAGCATTGGGGCAACGTTCCGTCTCTCGCCCGAGTTTCCGTGCCCCAAGGCTGCCCGCCAACTCCGCAGCTTTCATTGACTTGCCAGACATCGAGCCCTAAGATTTCAATCCAGTGATCGGCCAGACCATCTCGCACTATCGCATCGTCGAGAAGCTGGGCGGCGGCGGGATGGGTGTGGTGTACAAAGCCGAGGATGTAAAGCTGCACCGCTTTGTTGCCTTGAAGTTCCTGCCTCATGAGATTGCGCAGGATGCGCAAGCTCTGGCCCGCTTCCAACGTGAGGCGCAGGCTGCCTCCGCTTTGAACCACCCCAACATTTGCACCATCTACGAAATTGACGACCAGCACGGGGCAGCGTTCATCGCCATGGAATTCCTGGAGGGATTGACGCTGACGCATCGCATTGCCGGGCGTCCCCTGGAAACCGAACTGATTCTATCGCTCGCCATCGAAATCGCCGATGCTCTGAGTGCGGCCCACGCCAAGGGCGTGGTGCACCGTGATATCAAGCCTGCGAACATTTTTGTCACCAAGAGTGTGCACGCCAAGATCCTCGATTTCGGTTTGGCGAAGTTCGCCTTCGTCGCCGGAGACGCCGGTGCCTCTGCCATGCCAACCGCAACCGCGGAAGAACTGTTGACAAGCCCCGGCACTGCATTAGGCACGGTCGTCTATATGTCCCCGGAACAAGTACGGGGCAAGGAACTCGATGCCCGGACGGACCTGTTTTCGTTCGGCGTCGTGTTGTATGAGATGGCCACCGGCACTTTGCCATTTCGCGGAGACACTTCTGGCGTCATTTTCGATGCCATCCTCAATCGAGAACCGGCCCCACCCATCCGGCTGAATCCTGATCTGCCGGCCAGATTGGACGAAATTATCAATCGGGCCATGGAGAAAGACCCCAATCTGCGCTATCAGCACGCGTCCGATCTGGGGGCAGAATTACAAAGGCTGAAGCGTGACAGCACCTCGGGCCGCGTCCCTGCGCCGCCTTCAGGACAAACGGAAACGGCAGGTCCAGAATCACGAGCTGCAACCTCGGGTGTAACAGCAAGCCTCCCGCGGCGAAAGGGCTACTACTATATTGCGGCTGCGCTGCTTGCTCTCGCAGCCGTGACCGGAGCATTTCTATATCGCTCGTCCCGGAGCAGCCCTCCGCCCAGCACGGAATGGCAGCAACTCACTTTCTTCACCGACTCTGCTGTCTACCCGGCGCTCTCTCCGGATGGGCGGATGCTCGCTTTCATCCGCGGTGGCGATTCATTCTTCGGCCCGGGACAAATTTATGTCAAGATCCTGCCCAACGGCGAGCCCGTCCAGCTCACGCACGACGCTCTGTGGAAGCTAAGTCCAGTCTTCTCGCCCGATGGCTCACGCATTGCATACGGCACGGTCCCGCCTTGGAACATGTGGGAAGTCCCAGTGCTCGGTGGCGAGCCCCACATGCTTCTGCCCAATGCGTCGTCTTTGACCTGGATCGAAGGCGGAAAGCGGCTGCTCTTTTCCGAGCTCAGAGAAGGCTTGCACATGGTGGTTGTGACCACCGACGAAGGCCGAGGGCAGAGGCGTGAGGTTTACGTGCCTCCCGGTGACCGCAGCATGGCGCATCATTCCTATCTTTCCCCAGACGAGCGATGGGTGCTGATCGTTGAAATGGGCAATCAGGAAGTATTTCTGCCGTGCCGGGTTGTCCCTTTCGAGCGCGGTGGCGACGTGCGAGTCGTCGGTCCCCCCGACAGTGCCTGTACGTCAGGTGCCTGGTCGCCTGACGGCAAATGGCTGTACCTTACTGTCAAGCAGGGTGGCAAATTACAGCTGCAACTCGAACCAGGATTGGGAGCAGGACGAGAATCACATATCTGGCGGCAGCGTCTCCCGGACGGTGAACCTCAGCTGGTGACTTCTGGCCCAACCTCGCAAGAGGGCATTGCAATGGCCGCCGACGGCAAATCACTTATTACGTCCGTGGGATCGCAAGACAGCACGGTTTGGCTCCACGATAAGGACGGCGACCACCAGATTTCCTCGGAGGGGAATGCGGCCGAACCTTCTTTCTCTTGGGATGGGAACAGCCTCTATTACTTGATGGCCAACGGCCAAACACCAGGCTACGAGCTACGGGCCAAAGATCTGACCGGCGGGAAAGAAGAGCGGGTCCTGCCGGGCTATTCCATGGAAGACTACTCAGTTTCGCGGGATGGAAAGGTAGTCGCGTTCACCATGAACGATCCGAGCAGCGGCCATTCCAGCCTGTGGGTTGCGCCTACCAGCCGTCGCTCCTCCCCGACGCGCATTTCCTCAACCGAGATCGAAGATTCTCCGCATTTCCTGCCCGACGGCGACCTGGTTTTTCGGGCAGTCGAAGGTACATCGAACTTTCTCTATCGTATGAAACCAGATGGAACCGGTCGCCGCAAGCTATCCTCCCGGCGAATTCACGATATCATGGCTGTTTCGCCGGACGGCCGTTGGGTGGTTGCCGGCTCTCCAGTTCCAAGTGACGAAGTCAAGGCTGCGGTCACAGCGTTCCCGCTTGATGGAGGTGAGGCGGTTCCGCTCTGCTCGGTCTACTGTTTGCTCACCTGGAACACCAGTGGGACACTCTTGTATATCTACTTTCCATCCCTGCACGACGAGGGCAGCTACGTACTGCCCGTTCTGCATGACACCGGACTTCCGAAGCTACCACCATCCGGAATCGCACACTTAGAGGATTTGACGACCGCAAAACCGGCCGCCGTGATTCCCCAGTTCGTGAATTCAGCCATCAGCCCCTCCGTCTACGCCTACACTCGCCGCAATACGCGCCGCAACCTCTATCACATCCCGTTGCCATAACTGACGTCTTCTGCACAAGTCCGTCGTTTCCTTAGTTTTTCCGCCCCACAAAAAAGCCGCTACTCGCATCGCGGCCCTAATCTATCGCTGTCGAAGTTCTCTGTGTTCCCCTGTGCCCCCAGTGGTTAAGGGTTTCAATCCGTGAGGATCCGTGGCCAAGCCGGTGACCACTCATTGCCCGCGCATTCTTTCGTTCCTAACAACTCAAGAGCGTCACTGCGTGACCGTGAAAACCTGCTTGCTGATCCCGATCCCTCCTTTAGTTTTTATGCCGACCGGACCTGTCTTGGCGCCCGCGGGAACGTCCGCGGTCACCTCGGTGTCGGAAACGACTTTCACGTTGGTCGCCGGCACGTAGTCTCCGAAGCCGACACCCTTGACCTGCGTAAACCCGCTTCCCGTGATGGTCACCGGCGTTCCCACCGCTCCGCTGGGCGGGCTAAACGTTGTGATCTTCGGCAGCACCTTGAAGTTGCTGAGCGCTGTCAGTCGTCCTCCGGGCGTGACAACGGACACCGGACCCGTGGCGCCGGCCGCCGGCACAGCGGCTCCGAGCTCTGTATCGGATACAACCTTGAACTGCGCTTCAACTCCGCCAAACTCGACTTCCGTGGCGCCAGTAAAATCCTGACCGAGGAAAATCACCGTGGCTCCCACCTCGCCCGACTGCGTGAGGGTACGAACGAACGGCCCCAGCCCGGTGTCGAAGCTGAAGAACCAGCTGCCGCCGTCCGAGCTGCCTTCAGTGTTTCCGTAGAATGTCCCATTGGTGTCCTGCAAGAGCACGGGCCCGGGCCCGTAGAACACGCAGGGGCCGCTCGAACAAAAGCTGTAGAGAACAGCATAGGCGCCGGTGGAAGGATCGACATTGTAGATGGCCCCGACGTTCGCTGATCCTCCGGCATTGGTGACTCCGTACAAGTTCCCGTCGCTGCCGGCGATGAGACCGGATGCCATTCCGTTTGACATGGGTTACGGAAACACCTATATCACGGAAATCACCGATGACAACGTCCTCGTCGGTTACGCCCAGGATTTTGGAGAAGGCAGCAATTTCGGATTCATCTGGGATGGTGTAACAAAGACGCTTCACTGAGCATCGTAGACAGGCAGGTGGCCCCGGTAGCCGTTCCTGATGGTGCCCAGGTCGCGCCTTCAGCGCTGAGTCTCCAGCATCGACGTCCTGGTTTTCGGGGCGCTAACCTGGGCGGCTCTGCCCGGAGTTCGTTCCCTACGATAAAAAGCCGCGATTCTCATCGCGGCTCTAATCTGCGTTACTCTGCGAAAATCAGCGGCTAGTGTCGACCACCACTGTGACCGCCATGGCCCCCGTGTCCGCCGCCGCGACCACCGCGTCCGCCGCCGCCTCCGGGCCGCCGACGTCCACCACCACCCGGACGACCACCCCGGCCGCCGCGATCCCCACCACGATCTGATGGAGGACGATCCGACGGGCCTCGGTCTCCGGTGCTGATTGGCCCATCGCGGTTGAAGTTCGGTTCATCATCCGGAAAATCGCCACCACCCTCGATGGTCAGCGCCGGCGCACGAACTTCACCCTGGCTCTCAACCACAGCTTCGGCCGCGCCCTCCACTGCGCCATCGCCGCCGCCCATCTTGGCGCGCTGCTCCTTAAGTATGGCCTTGCGCGACAAGCGTATGCGATTGCCTTCGACTGCCAGCACCTTCACCAGCACCTGGTCGCCTTCCTTTAGCTCGTCGCGAACATCCTTAATCCGATGCTCCGCCACTTCGCTAATGTGCAGCAATCCATCGGTTCCAGGAATGATCTCAACGAACGCTCCGAAATCTGCCAGCCGCGTCACCTTTCCGAGATAAGTCTTGCCCACCTCGGCCGAAGCCGTCAGATCGCGAATAATCTGCAACGCCTTGTTCGCCGACGCTTCGTCGTTCGAGGCAACATTCACCTTGCCCGAATCCTCCACGTCGATCTTCACCCCGGTCTGCTCAATGATCGACCGGATCATCTTGCCGCCCGGCCCAATCACATCGCGAATCTTATCGACGGGAATCTGCAAGGTGTAAATCCGCGGCGCATAAGCCGAGACTTTCTCGCGCGGCCCAGTAATCGCCTCCACCATCTTGTCAAGGATGTACAAGCGCCCGCGCTGCGCCTGCGCCAGCGCTTCCCGCATGATCTGCGCTGTAATCCCACCCACCTTGATGTCCATCTGCAACGCCGTGATGCCATCTTTCGTGCCAGCAACCTTGAAATCCATATCGCCGTAGTGATCCTCAGCTCCAGCGATATCAGTAAGAATGGCATAGTCATTGCCTTCCTTGACTAACCCCATCGCGACGCCGGCCACGGGAGCCTTCAAGGGAACCCCAGCATCCATCAACGACAACGACGCCCCGCACACCGAAGCCATCGAAGAAGACCCGTTAGACTCCAAAATGTCAGAGACGACGCGCATCGTGTAAGGCCAGTTTTCCTCCGTCGGCAGCACGAACGACAAGGAGCGCTCTGCCAGCGCTCCATGTCCAATCTCTCTCCGTCCAGCTCCGCGTAAGAACGAAACCTCCCCCACCGAGAACGGCGGAAAATTATAGTGCAGGAGAAAGCGTTTTTTGGCTTCGCCTTCGAAGGTTTCTAGGCGCTGTTTGTCGTCGCTGGTTCCGAGGGTTGTCGTCACCAGGGCTTGGGTTTCGCCGCGGGTGAAGATGGCGCTTCCGTGGGTCCTCGGTAATACGCCTACTTCGATCCAGATGTCGCGGATTTGGTCGAAGGCGCGGCCGTCGGGGCGGCGTTTTTGGTTGATTACGGCTTCGCGGAAGATGCGCTCGCGCAGGGTTTCGAAATATTGTTTGAATTTGGCCTGGGCTTCTTCGTCGTCTTCCGGAATCGCGGCTTGCAGATCTTTTTTCAGTTCCCGGACCAGGTTGTAGCTCTCGGCTTTCGGATGTTTTTGGGTGTCGAGGCGGTCGGTTAGGTCGGCGCCGACTTTCTTTTTCAGGGCGTCGTAGTAGGCTTGATCGAACTCTGGCGGGGTTACTGCTCTCTTCTGTTTGCCGGCTTTCTTCTTCAGGTCGTTGATGGCCGCGCAAATCTTCTTGATCTCGGTGTGGCCAAACTCAATCGCGTCCACTACCGTCTCTTCTTTTACTTCTTTTGCGCCGGACTCGATCATCACGATGCCTTCGGCCGTGCCTACTACCATGATGTTCAGCAGGCTTTCGCGCATCTCGTTGTAGGTCGGGTTGATGACGAACGCTCCGCTCACCATGCCGACGCGCACTGCGCCGATCGGGCCGTTGAAGGGAATGTCAGAAATGGTCAGCGCCGCCGATGCGCCGTTGATGCCGGCTACGTCAGGGTCGTTCTCGGTGTCGGCCGACAAGACAAACGCAATCACCTGAGTTTCGCAACGGAAGCCATCGGGAAACAGCGGGCGAATCGGCCGATCGATCTGGCGGCTGGTGAGAATTTCGCGCTCACTGGGACGACCTTCGCGCTTTATGAAGCCGCCGGGAAAGCGTCCGCCGGCGTACGTGTACTCGCGGTAGTCGACGGTGAGCGGGAAGAAGTCGATGCCTTCACGCGGGTCGGGGTTGGCGGTGGCAGTGGCGAGCACAACCGTCTCGCCAATGCGCACCACGACGGCTCCGTGGGCCTGTTTGGCCAATTTTCCAGTTTCAAATGAGAGTTGTTTGCCGCCGGCGAGGGGTACAGATACTTCAGATACATCTGGTTTCATGTGTAGTTCCTTGTGGGCAGGAGGGCACTCCAGTGCCGTCTTTGGGAGTTTGCACGTTGATAGAACTGATGCCAGTAATGACGGGAAGCCGCGCGGACCATTCCGCACAACGTTTCATTGGAAACCCAATGCCCGAGACCTTATACCGTCACATGACGGTAGAGCGATTCCTATTAGCCTGATCGCCTGGCTTTCAAACCTCGAAAGCGCAGGAACTCTTTCTCCCCAAACTACTTGCGGAGACCGAGTTTGGAGACGACCGTCTTATAGCGGCTGGAATCGTAGGTCTTCAGATAGTCGAGCAAGCGACGCCGCTTGCTGACCAGCATGAGAAGACCGCGGCGCGAACCGTGGTCCTTCTGGTGCGCTTTGAAGTGTTCCGTCAATTGACCGATGCGCTCGCTTATCAAAGCGATTTGAACTTCGGGACTGCCGGTATCGGTGGCCGTCCTGCCGTACTGGTCAATGAGGGATTTCTTTTGCTCTCTGGCTAGCACTACCCTGGTGCACTCCTGTCTGTTTTTATTCGATTGTTTGTAACGTGGTAAATGTTAACAGGTTGGGAGGGAAGGTGTAAAGGCGGGGCTTTGCGTGTGAGATGTAGTGCACCCCCGTAGAACTGGACACGGAAGTTAGTTAGGCTTGGGGCCTCCGCCAGGAGGCGAGAATGTCGAGAAAGCCAAGAGTCCAGAGAACCCCGGAAGAGAAGTGGCAGATTGTGTTGGAAGTCCTGAAGAGCGGGAACGTGGCAGAGACCTGCCGCAAATACGAGATCGCTCCCAATCTTTATTACCGCTGGAAAGACGAAGTGGAAGCGGGAGCCAAGGCTGCGCTCGGGGGGAGGAGCGCAGGCGCGCGGCCCGATGCCGAGCAGGAGAAGCGGATCAAGCAACTGGAGCGGGCGCTGGGACGATCGCACTTGCAGATCGAGATCTTAAAAAACGTGCTGGGCGAGTGAGCTGCGGGCCAGCGCATTCGTCGGCACGGGAGTTAGTGGCCCAGGGGAACGAAGTGAAGTTGGTGGCTGAGACACTGGCGATCAGCCGGTCGAGCCTCTACTATCAGCGGCAGGCACGCACCAGTCGTGCGGATCGTTCACGCGACCAGGAGATCATCCTGGCCTGCGGCGAGAAGCCGGCGTACGGCTATCGTCGCGTGGTCTGGTGGCTGGGGCGCAAGCAAGGGTTGGTGGTGAACGGCAAGCGGGTGTTGCGGGTGATGCGGGAACGCGGGTTGCTGGTGCGCCAGCGCCGCTTCCGGGTCTCGCGCCGCAAGGACTGGGGCAAGGTGGAAGCGCCGCAGCCCAATCACGTTTGGCAGTCGGACATGACCAAGGTCTGGGCGGGACCGAGTGTGGGCTGGGCGTATCTGGTCTCAGTGATCGATTGCTGCACCCGGGAGATCATCGGCTGGGACTTGAGTCTGCGCTGCCGTACCGAAGAAGCTCTGGCGGCGCTCAACCGCGCCGTGCTGGAGGTTTTGCCGTTCGGTTCTCGTGGAACGGGTTTGACTTTAACGACCGACAACGGCACCCAGTTTACGTCGGCCCGTTATATCGAAACGCTGAATCGGCTGGGCATCACGCACCGGCGCACGGCCTACAACCATCCCGAGGGCAACAGCTACATCGAACGGTTCCATCGCAGCTTGAAAGAAGAGGAGGTCTGGCTCAACGAATACCAGAACTTCGGCCAAGCCGAGTAGAGCATCGCAAGCTGGATCGAGGAGTACAATCACGACCGTCCGCATCGCGGACTCCGGGGCAGAACCCCGCACGAATCCCGTGCTCAGTTCTCTGCCCAAACCCTCACTTTAAACACGGCCCCATGTGTCTAGTTTTGAAGGGTGCACTACACAGAGCGCTGGTGCTTAAAATCCCAGCGTGGGAAGGCCTGGCAGCGCCGGATCGCGCGAAAATCGGCGACGTTTTGGGAACTGCGGAATAGAGAGCGTAACCAAACATGCCCGTAAGACTAACCGACAAAGAAGTTAGCGCCTATCTGGTCTACCGAGTGAAAATGAACGAGCTAATCCACCTACATTTACTTTGGCTCTCACTGGCGGAGGGGCAGTGCGGTGATTCGTTCTCGCGTGTCCCTCGTGATTTGGTGATGGAGACGCTTCGCACGGCTGCGATTGCGTGGGTCGCTACGGTTTTAGACAAGAAAGGCCTGGACGTCTTTAACATTTGGAACAAGATGTTCCCCCAATACAGTCGGCGCATAGCGCTCTTTCGCTCCAGCCTTGCTCCGCGCCTCGAGACTATCAGGCGATTTCGTAACAAGACTGCGTTCCATGCTGAAGTCTCGTTTGTGGATTTCTTTGAACCCCGGGTGCGATTCAAACAAAACGGCAAGGGTGGTTGCTGCTGTTCAGAGCTTCTTAACACTGTCAGCTTTCCTAGTGAAGCGAGAGCTTGCTGCCGAGCCGGATCTCTACGAGCGATTCCTTGATGTGGTTTTTGATGCTGAGTTGAAACTGAAATGCACGATCAGTCGGAGCTGGCTAAAGCAGGCAAACCTTGTGGACGCGTCGGTTTTCCAGTTGCGGTATTTCTAGAAGGAAGCGCCCGCGCGCCGTCGGCTTACCCTTCTTGCCGATTCGCATTCGTCCTTAGGCGGCCTGCGCCTTCCTTGAAGGTCACCACCTCTACGGCGCCGGCCTCGCGTCGCTGCGCCAACTCGGCCATCTGGGCGGCAAACTGGGCCACGGTGACGGGCGCCCATCCATCAGCCAGGGTTCCGATTCCGTGAAAGGTGAGGATGTGCCAACGGTCAGGCCGCAACCAGCCATCAACGTGATCGGTCTCTGCGACGAAGCGACAGTCCACATTGAATAGGTCCACAGGGTCCTGCGGCGCGTAGTAGGCCGAACTTGCCCCTCCTCGTGCCTGCTTATACCCTGCGCCGATTACGGCGCTCTTGATGGGCAGGGTAACGTGGCAGAAAGGGTAGCAGTACGACGGCACTTCCACCTCCAGCCGATCCTCGATCCACCGCCTCGATCCCTCAGCCTCAGATTTCGGGTCTTTATCCAGAAATGGATGTCTGTGGTGGACGCTGTGGGCGCCGACTTCGTGGCCCCGTCTAACCATCTGCTTGAGGAATTGTTTGTCTTCTTCACTCCAGGTAGTCTTAGCCCAATCCGGATGCGAGCATCCGTCGGTATGGATGGAGTCAGAGTTGGCAACCAAGAAGAACGTAGCTGAGAAACCGTGCTGGTCGAGGATGGGTACGGCCCGTTCAAATTGGCATCGTAACCCGTCGTCGAAAGTGAGAGAGATGAGTGCTGGTTTGTCCATTGTCTCTTCCCCGTTCTGTGACCAGGACTACGATCCGTTTGGGCTGAGCTGAATAACGAGATGCCATTTGCCGAAATCTGCCGTGGTCGGGGCCCCAAACGCAGCAGCAGGTCCGAAGTAGCGCTGCGCCCCAACGCGCATAAGACCCGCAAAGCTCAGGCCAAATGATACCTGCTGCAACCCGAAAACGTTTGACGGCAGACCAGTGGCCGTCTTGAAACTGCCCGGAACTGTCTGAAGTCCACCGCGATAGTCAGCGTAGACCCCTCCTGCATTTCCAATAGCGTTATACGCAAAATAGGCCTCGGCCGGAAGCGAGAAATAGTTTTCGGTTCCCTGTGATAGCGTCGACTGCCCGGCAAATCCGTTAAAGCTGAATCCGAACTTGCTATTTACTGCGGCTAAGAAAGTCATAGAGTTGTTCTTGAATACATAAATCGGATACAGTCACGTGTAGATAAAAGTTTCCACCCGCCTCGAGCGACGCGAGGGCGGAGGCGGCGGTAGCTTGGCCGGAAGTGGTGCTTGCTGAACCGCCTCCAGTGACGCTCGTACCAAGCGAGACCTGCGTACCGATTGGTGCCGGGAACTGGATAGAGACCATATCTGCGGATATCGTATTCGTCCCTTGGCCAATACCGTATAAGTACTGCACCTGGCCCAATGGGGAAACCTCCCCAGACGTCCCATAAAAGCAGACAACATCGTTGTTGGTTGGGAAAGAAATTAACCTATCACCGTTCGGATCCACGTTTCGACGTTTGCTCAGGGAAAACCACCCGTTAAAGTATTTCCCGTCGGCGTACTTGGCGTTGCCGCAATCGGGGGCCGCGTCAATCAAGAGAGTAACGTTGCCCGATGATGCCGTGCCCGCGGTGTCAGTTGCCGCGACTCCGAGCGCGGCGGCACCGGCGGCTGTTGGTGTACCGTAAAGGTGGCCGCCAGGATCCAGGGAGAGCCCCGTAGGTAAGGAGCCCTGGGTCAGCTTCCAGATATAGGGTTTTTGCCCACCAAATGCCCTGAGGTGCTCTGAATACGGCTGATTGGTAGGCTGTGGTGGGAGCGTAGTGGTTTCGATGACCACTGTTGCAGCAGACGTTGGATTGACCTGAATTTTGAAATGCCCCTGGTAGCTACTCGTTGGGTCCGTAGCGTTAACTTGAACTTCTGCACTGCCAACCTTTGAGGGCTGTCCGTAAATACAGCCTGTTTCTCGGTCCAGCGCTATGTCATCGAACGGCCAGGTCTGCGCTACCCAAGTGCAGCCCGCAGTCTTCGCTGTGCATTTCCCTACCGCAATGGATTGTGAGCAGGAGCCTACCGAATACGAGGTACCCTGAATCAGCGAGATCGGTGCGCTTTCCGTGCGTTGCGCGCGGCCTTTGAGTCCGAGTTTTGGGCTGAGAGTTCTAGGCTGTACGCCTTGAGCAGAAGATTGCGGAGTTAACGAAGCCATACCTAGGCATACAGCTATTGCAGCGAGGGTCACGCATTTTGTAAACAGTTTCATGGCGCTCTCTTCCTGTGGCAGTCGACCTCATTCTCAGCACTAAACGCGAAGATGCCTCCATGCTGTGTCGACCTGCGACCTGCCCGTATAACACGTCTCGGGAGTTGTCAACTAGGAAACGCATTCCTGTTCCGAAATTGGAACAGACCAGACAAATGCGGGGACAGACGAAAGTGACCCTAATTCTTAGAGTGTCCGCCCCACACGGGGTGGGTAGGGACACTCCGCGGCATTCGGGGAGAATGCCTTGAGGCTGCCCCGCAGTGGCGGCTTGGTAGGGATCCTTCGACTGCGTGATCGTCCGCATTGCGGACGATCACTTCGCTCAGGATGACAGGTGGTGGGAGTTGTGGTCGGGACGCACGCGCGAGGACGCGCGCGGCTACATCGCGCCAAGATGGCGCGGCCGCAGTTGGAATGGGGCAGGCGAGAGGGTTAGAATCGCCGCCATGCACACTGACGAAACCTCCCCTGGCCATCGGGAAAGACTAGCTCACATCGCGCAACACCTAGCGGAGTTGACCAACAGTTCCAGTCAAGTGCTGATCTTTCTCAGCTTTGCGATTGTGGCCGCAGTGACTTACTTGACGCCGGGGCTGGACGCGTCGCGAAGGAACGCCGTGGACGCGGCCCTGCGGTGGTGGACGGGAGCGATTTTTCCGACGGTGCTGGGGATTATCCCGCTGAAGGTGGTGGCCGATGAGAGCCTTCCCTGGTACAACTTCCTGCTGTGGATGAGATACGTCGTGTTATGGTGCGCCATCGTTTGCATTTTCATTGGGGCCATACAATTCTTCAGATCGATCTAGGGGCGGCCGGGGGCGGGCGGCCCTTCGAGGATCTTGGCCGCAGATTTACGCGGATTCACGCGGATCTGAAAAACCGTTCACCACGGAGACACGGAGTCACGGAGAAAGTCAAAGGCGGCGGACGGGGGCGTCCGCCCCACACGGGTTAACCCACTCGCTGTCGGCTGATTTGCCTCCCACGGCTTGGCCACGGATATTCACGGATTGGTGCGGATCTGAGAGTCAGCGCTTCTGGTAGGGGTGGAAGATGTAGTCCTTCGCCTTCACCGGCGTATGGCAGGCGTAGCCGCAGTCGGAGAGGCTTTTGGCGTCGGGGGTGAACTTGTCGGATGCGGCATCGTAGTTGAACACGGCGTATCCCCAGCCGCCGCTTTTCGCAAATCTCTTGCTGTCTTTTTCCATGACGAAAGCCTGCTTAAAAATGTCGGGCACATCCACGACGAAGGGGGCTTCGGTGCTTTTCTTGGGCTTCCACTGGAGCTTCACGATCATGGAGCCATCGGGGAAAGGCTGGCCGTTGCCGGGAATGCCGGCCTTGAACGCCTTGATCATCTTCGGATTGGCGACGATCACCTTGAGCACTTCGTCGGTGTGGGCGGAAGAGACCACCGACCAGTCTTCGTATCCCCGAAAATCGGAGAAGGCGATTCCGCTCGGCGATTTCAGCGAGTACTTGTCCTGCGCGTAAACGGCGGTGGCGACGAGGACGGCGAGCACAGCTGTGGCTCTGGCAATCGTGAGCTTGCTATTGCGCTTCATGGCTGGTTCTTTCTTGACCGGAATTTCCATTTCGGCTCTGGGATGGGGCACAGCATACCATACCCGGTTCTTGATCCTCCGAAGGGGGGAGCCTGCCAACTGAGGGATCGCCGGTGGGTCCGCCCATTTCCCTTCGACCGCTACGGCGTATATAGGCGATACGTGATGGCGTAACTGGCGACCGCGGCGCCTTGTTGGGTATAAACGAAGCCCTCGATGGTGTGGGCTCCGGCGGTGATGCCACTTTGCACAAAGGTAAATGAGGCGGCCGTCCAGGTCCCATCTCCGGGCAAGGTTCCAAGGTAATAACAACCTTTTGTGGGCGGCATGAAGCTGCCATCTACCTGGGCGCACAGTCCCCACTCATTGGGGTTCACGGTTGAGTCGCCTGCCAGCACTTCCAGGTCGGCGGTCGCGGTGCAACCGCCGGTCGGGCAGGTGAATTTGAGTGGGGAGTCGATGGCCTGTGCACCGCTGCTCACCGAAAATGGCGAACCGCTCATGCTAAAACTGGTACTCAGCAGCTTGCGGTTAAAGACCAGGGTCGGTGGCGCGGATGGGCCCCGCCCCAGGCCCAAAGCGGAAGCGGGATGCGACGTCTTGGCTGAAACGGTGGCGCGGGTTAGGAACGCGCTGGCCATCAAGGCCATGATCAGCAACGAGATTCCAAGCCTGACACTGGTTTTCATTTCACTATCCTCGTAATCGTGATGGGGAGTTCGAGCGTCCCGAGTGGGTGGGAACTATATGGCAGACCAAAAGAGCGGTCAAGAGTGAAATCGCTGGGTCACTGAGAAACGATCTAAGTCCCTTTCCTGCACGGGTTTCCGCGCCCAGATGGGCACACAAGCGAACTGCCCAAAGTCAGGCAGAATCGGGTGAACTCAGGGGATGGGGCGTTGTCCACTGTCCGCTGATTTAGAGCCGCCATAAAGCCACGAAAGGAAGAGCGATTCCGCAGATGATTCGAGAGAGTCACTTTGGCTGGTGATGTAGATCACAGCAGAACCTAGGCCAGGCAGCTAGATTAAAACGTACATTCTTACCGGGGAGCTATCTCATGGCCTACGTAATAACTGATAAATGCATCAAAGATGAACTCTGCGTCGATGTCTGTCCCACAGATTGCATCCATCCCAAGAAGGATGAGCCTGGCTTCGAAGCCGCCGCCCAGCTTTATGTCGATCCGGCCGGCTGCATCGATTGTGGCGCCTGCGTGCCGGTGTGCACGTCGGACTCAATTCACGAGGTGGACGATCTGGGGGAAGAGGAGAAGAAGTTCATTGACGTGAACATGCGGTACTACGCGAATTAGCTCGATCCGCCTAACTTTTTCTTCAAGTCGCGCGCGATCTGCTGGCCGTGGAAGCGTCCATTCTCAATGAAGATTTCGCTGGTGCGTGAGCCGGCGACAATCACTCCCGCGACGTAGATCCCCGGCACATTGCTCTCGAGGGTTTCGGGATCGCACACCGGCTGGCACTCGTCCACCGAAAGCTCGATGCCCATGGAACGCAGGAAGTCGTAATCAGGATGGTAGCCGGTGAGGGCGAAGACGAAATCGTTTTTCAAGTTGACCATGCCTTCGGGGGTGTGGACCAAGACATAATCCGCGCCGATTTCCTTCACCGTGCTGCTGAAGTAGGCCTTGATTTCGCCGTTGCGAATGCGATTTTCGATGTCGGGCAGGATCCAATACTTCACATGACTATGCAGCTTGGGCCCGCGATGCACCAGGGTCACACGCGCCCCGTGCCGATACAACTCCAGCGCGGCGATGGCCGCTGAATTCTTCCCGCCGATGATCAGAATGTCGAGATCGAAGTAGGGATGCGGCTCCTTGTAATAATGATGGACTTTGGCAAGGTCCTCGCCGGGAACGTGCAACAGGTTGGCGAGATCGTAGTATCCGGTGGCCACGATCAGCTTGCGGGTGTGATAGTCGTAAATTCTGCCCAGACGATCGGTGGTGGCGACCTGGAACTCACCGTCGCGTCCATTCACAGTTTTCACCCACTGATATTGCGCGATGGGCAGATGATAATGCTCGGCCACCTTGCGGTAGTATTCCAGCGCCTCCTGCCGCGTGGGCTTCTGGTGGGCGCTGGGAAACGGAATGTCGCCGATCTCCAGCAACTCCGGGGTAGTGAAGAAGGTCATGTTGGCGGGATAGTTGAAAAGGGAGTTGACCAGACATCCCTTGTCGATGATCACGACCTTGAACCCGGCCTTCTGGGCCTCGATGCCGCAAGCCAGACCGGTGGGGCCGGCGCCGATGACCAGCACATCCACGCGAGTGTTGGGGCGCGCGTCGAGTTGGGCCCGCGGGAGGGTATCGGGAATTTCAAGCGCGTCGGACATTTGCCTGGTCATCGGTTTGCCATCGAGGCGTGAATTCTGAACCGGAAAGCACTCTCCTCTCCGCAGAAGTCACTCGCTCTTTTGAAGCTAACGATTCTAGCACGGGGAGAATGCCAGTTTCTGTGATCAGGAAGGGAAACTCGCTGCCGCCGACGATGCCTGGCGGACTTCACGCTCAATGGTACGAGACAGTTTGTCGTGTGCGACTTCGAGGTCGTATGCGAAAGGTCAGAGTGTTGATCGAGGTCCGCTTCCAAGACCCGGGCAAGTAGGCCTGTCATTTTCGTGAAAGCCGCGCTTGCTATAATTCTTGTTGCCTCATCCTTTAAGAATTGATGGGAGCACAATGTCTATCCTTGTATCATCCGCCACTCGCACCCGCACCGAATCCGACAGCATGGGGAAGATTGAAGTCCCTGCCAATGTTTACTGGGGCGCCCAGACGCAGCGCTCGCTGTTGCACTTCGACATTGGCCGCGACGTCATGCCGCCAGAGTTGATTCGCGCCTTCGGCATCCTTAAGAAAGCCTGCGCGCTGGTGAACCAGGACCTCGGCAAGCTTCCCGCCGAGAAAGCCAAGCTCATCGTGCAAGCCGCGGACGAAGTCATTTCCGGCAAACTCAACGACCAGTTCCCTCTTCGCATCTGGCAGACCGGCAGCGGCACTCAGACGAACATGAACGTCAACGAGGTCATCTCCAACCGCGCCATTGAACTTGCGGGCGGCGAGATGGGATCGAAGAAGCCGATCCATCCCAACGACGACGTCAATATGTCGCAGTCGTCGAACGATACTTTTCCCGCCGCCATGCATATTGCCGCGGCCGAGCGGGTGAAGAATGCGCTCATCCCCGCGGTCAAGAGCGTTCATGACGCCATCGCCGCGAAGGCCAAAGAATTTCATGACATCGTCAAGATCGGCCGCACGCATTTGCAGGACGCTGTTCCGCTGACGTTCGGCCAGGAGTTTGGCGGCTGGGCCAGCCTGCTCGATCGCGACATCCAGCGCCTGGAGCAGGTCTTGGGCGGGTTATACGATCTTGCGATTGGTGGGACCGCCGTCGGTACCGGCCTAAACGCACACCCGGAATTTGCCGAGCGCGCCGCCAAGAAGATTGCTGGACTCACCGAACTTCCCTTCCGCTCCCACGGCAACAAGTTTGCCGCACTCTCGGCGCATGATGAAATCGTATTCGCGCAGGGCGCGATGGAAACTCTGGCAGCATCGTTCATGAAGATTTCCAACGACATTCGCTGGCTGGCCTCCGGCCCGCGCTGCGGCCTGGGAGAGATCTCGATCCCGGAAAACGAGCCGGGATCCTCGATCATGCCGGGCAAGGTCAATCCCACGCAGTGCGAGGCCATGACCATGGTCTGCGTGCAGGTGCACGGCGCAACCGCCGCCGTGGGATTCGCCGGCTCCCAGGGCAACTTCGAGCTCAACGTGTTCAAGCCGGTCATGATTTATAACTTCCTGCATTCGGTCACGCTGATCGCCGACGCCTGCCACGGCTACGTCGAGTACATGATCAAGGGCATCGAGGTGGATCGCGCAAAAGTTGACTGGTACGTGAAGAACTCGTTGATGCTGGTAACCGCGCTGGCCCCCAAGGTCGGCTATGACAAAGCCGCACAGATCGCCCACACCGCCCATGTAGACCACAGCAGCTTGCGCGAAGCCGCGCTCAAGCTGAAGCACCTAACCGGTGAGGAGTTTGATCAGCTGATGAAGCCGGAGAGGATGACCAGGCCGTAGCGGCAGATGCTATTTGCCCATTCACAGACATATGAACCTGGGGGAAGTGGTTTCGGACATCGCCGATGGGTTGGTTTCCATTGATCGGTCGAGACAGCCGTTCCGTTCCTTCCAGCCGGGGGTCGGTCCTTACCGTGAGCCGCAATTGGTAGTGCGCATCGCGAGCTATCTCAACGAGCTTCCTAAGTACGGCGCTGCTGTACGAACGAAGAGAACGCCGGATCTTTTGATCCCCAATGAATGGGCAATTGAATTCAAGATAACCCGCCCCTACGGAGACAACGGCAAGGAGGCAGAGAACTGGTCTGTCAATTTACTTCATCCGTACCCAGGCAATGTGAGTAGCATCGGCGACTGTCACAAGCTAGCCACACTTCTCAGTCCCGAAAGGAAGGCGGTCGTAGTCATCGGTTATGAACATAACCCCCCTAAGATCGATCTCACGCTGCTGGTTGAATCGTTCGAAGCGATCGTGAAGCATGTCACGGACATAAGACTCTCTCCTCGGGTCGAAGCCCGGCGCCAAGACCTCATCCATCCGATTCACCAGTCTGTAAGGGTATTTGGCGCAACGGGTCAAGAGACGCGACCTTAGAAACCGCCCGGCCAGTCGTTCCGATCAACGTCCTTCTGGTATATATTCGGTATATCCTTTCGTGTATACTATGTATCTTCGCGAGGAGGACCGATGGCAAAAGCGCAGGTAGTCAAGTGGGGCAACAGCCTGGCGGTGCGGATACCCAAAGCTGTAGCCGAAGAAGCCCGCATGCGGGAGGGCGACGCTGTCGTAATCAAAGCAGCGAAGAACCGCATCGAACTGCTCCGGACCGAGAAGATTCCGACCTTGAAAGAGTTGGTGGCGAAGATCACGCCCGAGAATCGACACGGTGAAACTGATTGGGGACCAGATGTCGAGAAGGAAATTGTTGAATGGTAGCCCCCTACGTCCCCGAGGCTGGCGACATCGCTTGGTTGAATTTTGATCCACAGGTCGGCCGCGAGCAGGCCAAGCGCCGCCCCGCCCTGGTGCTGACCGATCAAGCCTATAATCGTGCCAGTGGTCTGGTGGTGGTCTGCCCGCTTACCAGCAAACGAAAATCCTATCCGTTTGCGCTTCCAGTGGTTGTAGACAAAACGGAGGGATCGGTACTCGTCGATCATCTCAAGAGTGTGGATTGGAAGGCGCGAGATGCAGAGTTCCATTCCAAAGCTGATCCGGCTCTACTCAATAAAGTCCGGATCTACCTTGGCGCTCTTCTGAATATCCGTGCCTAGGGTAGCTAGACCCAAACTCCCCCGGTACCCGCCCGACGACATTCCCATACGCCGCAGCCCTTGGCCGCAAAAAGGCCGACGCTCGGCTTCGCGTCACGATGCAATTAACATGTCTAAATTCTCATCGGCGCACCTGCCAGCTTGCCGGCAATCCCTACTCGCAGCTAATCTCGGTAAAGCACTCGTAAGCATATCGATTGTCCTGAGGAGGACCTTTGAGCGAACACTATCATGATCCCGCCGACTTGCGGTTTCTGAAAGACATGAGCAAGCTTGCCCCCACGGAATTCAACGCCTGGCTTAATCTCGACAAGATCGTTGGCCGTGAAGATGGCGCGATTCCCAGAAAATATCGCGAGTTGATTGCATTGGGCGTGGCTTGCACCACGCAATGTCCTTACTGCATCGAAGTGCACACCAAAGCCGCAAAAACCGCGGGAGCATCGGCGCAGGAAGTCACCGAGGCTTCTTTCATCGCCGCCGCGTTGCGCGCCGGTGGCGCGGCCACGCACGGCGCCATGGCTATCAAGTTTTACGAAAAGGCCTGACACATTTCTCTTCGCGAGGCCTGGCTAAACGCTGGGCCCGCGTTCCTTCATTTTTTCGCCGGTGCCAGCGCAACCGCGCCCGTATCAACTGCCTTTGCCTTCGCCGGCATGGTAGAGATCGTAATCACGCTCACCAGCACCAACACACTGCCAAACACCGTACGCAGTCCTATGCTTTCGCCGCCGCCGAAGTATCCCACCAAAACCGCGACCACGGGATTCACATACGCATAGGTTCCCACCTTCGTCGGCGATTCATAATGCAGCAACCAGATGTAGGCAGTGAAACCCACGATGGAACCGGCGATGATCAGATAAAGCAGGGCAAACCACGCCTTCCACGAAACGGCCGTGACATGGAATCCGTTGAACTCGCCCGTGAGCAGAGCCAGAAGCAGCAATTGCACGCCACCCGCCAACATCTGCGATGCGGCGCTCATCGGCTTGGATGCGGGCAGCACCAGCCGGCGCGTCAGAATCGTGGCCACCGACCAACAGAACGCCGCCACCAGCAATGCCAGAGCGCCCGCGCGATCGATGGGGGTTTCGCCGAGCGAGAACGAACGATTCATCAGCACGGCGACTCCGCACAAGCCGCCGAGCAGTGCCAGGCTCAGCCGCACGGTCAGCCGCAGCGTGCGCAGGATAGTAATTTCGAGCAGGGTGATGAAGATCGCTATCGTAGCCAGCACGACGGCTGCGATCCCCGAGGGCACACGCTGCTCCGCCCAGAACACGCAGCCATAATCGATGAGGAAGATGAGCGTCCCTTGCAGGCAGATTCCCGCCCACTCGCGCCGGCTGGGATGCGGGACGCCCTTGAGCCGCATCCATCCATACAGAAATAAACCGGCCAGCACAAAGCGCATTCCCGCCAAAAGAAATGGCGGCACTTCGCGGACGCCTACGCGGATCGACAGGTAAGTTGATCCCCAAACGAAGTAAATGATGGCGAAGGCCAGCAGGATCTTCCACGAGGCGGGGCGAGCGGCGGATTCCATGTGATCCTCGACTCGTGAGCAATGCGCTCGCGATTGGGACTTTAGATGACTCGGCAACCGTCGCGGCACCAGCTTTGGCTATGAAACATTTTTATGACGAGGAAAACTACTTCTTATTCTGCCCAAAGGAAAGTCCGCTGAGGCTGGTGAACGTTTCAGCAGCAACGCCTCTGCTCGCCACCAGCACGTGGAAGGTCTCGCCCAGGCCAGCTGGCGTGACCAGATGCTTCAGTTGCAGTGCGACTTTGGCTTGCTCCTGGGGCACACGGCAATCCTCAAACGCGTCGGCAAATTGATTGGGTTCGCCGATGCCCATGAGAAATTGCGATTGCGTCAGCAGTGGTTGCACTTGCATGCCTTGCTGCTCGGCAGCTTCCGCGAGTGCCGTGAAGTTGACGTGTGCGGTGATGTCTTGTTCGCCCGGAGCCTGGTAGGGATTGTCGCTGACCGAATGCTGACGGTATGCGCTGACCGTCCCCCGATAGCGGCCGGCGAGTTGCTCGGCGCGGGTGTAACCGTAGTCGATGGCGACGATGAATCCGCGTTCGAGGCTCGCGGCCAGGCGCGCCATGTAGCTCTGGGCGGTGCGGGCGGTCTCGACGCGCTCGCCATCCTCCGGTTGAACACTGTAGCGGTTGAGGTATGCGAGAGTCTCGGCCGACGCGGGGACCCAGGTTTCGAGGAAGCGGTCGTCTTTCTCTGTGATTCGCAGTTCGCCTTTAGGGCTGAGCACTTCAACTGGCAGGGCATCGAAGAATTCGTTGGCGAAGATGATCAGGGGAACCTCAGGGGCTAAAGCCCTCTCGACCAGCTGCTCCGGCGGCACGACTGAAGTCGTTCCCTTCCCGGTCGACGCCTTCCCTGCTGCGAAATGTCTCTCCAACGTCGCCAGCAACCGTTCTCGCAGCGCGGCCGACTTTTCGTTCAACGAATAGTGCAACGCCCGAAAGAACTCCGGAAACTTCTTCTCCGACCAATCGAGCACATCGCGCGCGAACAATCCGCGGCCGGGGCCAAGCTCCAGAATTTCAAGCTGCTCCGGCGAGCCCAGCGCTCGCCACATTTCGTCAAACTGACGCGCCAACAGCCGCCCGAAAACCGCGTGCACATCGCTCGACGTGTAGAAGTCACCGGCCTTGCCGAACTGTTCGACGTTCCGGGAGTAATAGCCAGACTCGGGATCGTACAGGCACATCTCCATGTACCGTGAAAACGGGATCGGGCCGCGTTCGCGGATCTCTTGCACGATTTTCTGGCGCAGGCTCACGAGCCTTCCCGCTGGCGCTCGATGCGGTTCTGCGGAGTGCGCGTGAACATTTCGATCAGGTAGTCGTGCAGGCAATCAAAGAGCTGGCGTTGGAAAGTCCATTCGAACTGGGGATGGTCAAGGTCGCGGGGGTGGAGCTCGAAATAATAAGTATGCACGGGGATGTCAGGATTCTTGAACTTGATAATGACTTCGACACCTTCGCCCTTACTGCGGGCCGAAAAGTCGAGGAGGGGATGCTCGTAGAGGCGGAGTTGGCCAAGTACTCGGTCGAGCCGTCCATCAAAAGATTCTGGCACGGAATGATTCTAATAGAGACCGCCATGAACGACTTAACCACAGAGAACACAGAGGACACGGAGCGCTTTCGGTAAACTAGGGAGGAACCACAGATTTCACGAAAAACACCCATGAAAACCGTCGGCATTATCGGAGGCATTGGGCCGGAATCCACCATCGACTACTACCGCTTGATCATTGCGGCCTATTGCGAACAACGGCCTGACCGCGGCAACCCTTCCATCATCATCAATAGCATCGACCTGGACAAACTGCGGGAGATGTTCGAAGGCAATCAACACCACGCGATTGTCGCGTACCTGACCGCCGAACTCCAACGACTCGCCGCCGCCAAAGCCGACTTTGCTGTGATCTCTGCCAATACACCTCACCTCGTCTTCGACGAACTCCGCAAACAGTCCCCCATTCCTTTGATCAGCATTGTGGAAGCGACTTGCGAACACGCCAAAGCTGCGGGCCTTGCTAAGCTCGGGTTGTTGGGCACGCGCTTCACCATGCAGGGTCGGTTTTATCCCGATGTTTTTTCCCGCGAGGGCATCCACCTTGGTCGCACCTGGTCCCGACGAGCAGGCCTATATCCACGAAAAATACTTTAAAGAGTTAGTGAAGGGCGTATTTCTGCCGGAGACCCGCCAGCAATTGCTCACGATCATAGATCACATGAAGGAGCGCGACGACCTCGGAGGGGTCATCCTGGCAGGGACTGAACTCCCTTTAATCTTGCGCGGCGTGCACCGAGCGGGAATCGCTTTCCTCGATACTACCCAGATTCATGTGCAGGCCATTGTCAAAGAATTGCTGTCTTAGCAGCGAAGTGACAGGCACAAGAGCGTCGTACAGGATTCCGATGATGCTCCGGTGCCGGCTCAATCACCACACCCGGCAAACCTTCTGCGGCATCATGGGCTGGCCGGGCTTGCAGCCGAAGGCCTCGCCAAACTCCGACATGTTCTCGACCACGCCATTCACGCGGAACTGTCGCGGCGAATGCGGATCGGTCTGCACCTGCAACCGCAACTGCTCGGGCCGCGTGCTGCCGCACCAAGTCTGTCCGTGGCCGAGGAAGAATTGCTGAATGGGTGTATAGCCGTCCTGTTTCTCCTTGAGGTTGATATTCTTCCTTTTGGCATCCTCCAGGAATGCCATGAAGGCAAGGCGTAAACCGCCATTGTCTGCCGTATTTTCTCCCAAGGTCAGCTTGCCATTCACTTTGACATCTTCCACAGCAAAGTTGCCGTACTCCTGCACCGTGCAATCGGCTTTTTCCTCGAATTTCTTTCCGTCCTCGGCCGTCCACCAATCGGATAGATTGCCATTGCCGTCGAACTGGCGACCCTGGTCATCGAAACCATGGGTCAGTTCGTGACCCACGACGCCTCCAATGTGACCATAATTTTCCGCGTCAGTAGCTTTCGGGTCGAAGAGCGGCGGCTGTAAAATGCCCGCGGGAAAGTTGATGTCGTTCATGCTGGGGTTGTAATAGGCGTCGACCGTGGGTGGACTCATGCCCCATTCGCCGCGGTCGACCGGCTTACCGATCTTGGCCATTTGCCGGAGGTTTTCAAACACCACGCCGCGTTGCACATTGCCGAAAGCGTCGTCGCGAATGACCACCAATTTCGAATAGTCGCGCCAGTGGTTGGGATATCCAATCTTGTCGGCGACGGCATGAAGCTTCGCCTTGGCCCGGACTTTGGTTTCCGCGCTCATCCAATCCAGGCTATCGAGGTCCCGGTCCATCGCCGACTCAATGTCTTTGACCATCTGCACCGTAGCTTCTTTGCTGGCGGGGGAAAATTCCTGGGCCACATACACCTGCCCTAGCGCTTCTCCCAATGCGACGTCCGTAGCCTGTACGCAACGCTTCCAGCGCGCCCGTTGCTCCGGCTGTCCTCTCAGCTTGCGGCCAAAGAAATCAAAATCCTCTTCGTCGAAGGCTTGAGGCAGAACCATACCCGGGCCTCCATTAATCGCCTGCCAACGCAAATAAGCCCTAATGGTGCTCATGTCCGTCGAATCCAGCAGCGTGCTCAGCCCCCTAAAGAAATCAGGATTCGTCACATTTAGCTGGGTTACGGCCGGCGCTCCGGCTTCCGTGAGAAACCTGGGCCAGTCGATGCCGGGTGCCAGCTTCTCGAGTTCAGAAACCCGCATCATGTGGTAAACCTTGTTGGGATCACGCTGCGTCGTGATGTCCATGGAGACCTTGGCCAACGCGGTCTCCAATTGCATAATGCTCTGGGCATCGCCGGCGGCCGCGCTCTCGGGCTCGCCCATGAGCTTCAGCATATTCGCGATGTGCTGCACATACTCTTTACGGGTTTTTTCCGCTGCGTCGCCGGTGCGGAAATAGTAGTCGCGCTCCGGCAGTCCCATGCCACCCTGGTCCACGAAGGCAATCTGTTTGGTGGCGTCTTTAAAGTCCTGTTGCTCGCCGAATCCCAGAAAGGCATTGACATTGATCAGCTGAAGGTGGGCCAGCAGCGAGGTCAATTCGGCCTTGTTCTTGAGCGCTGCAATCCGATCCAGCTCCGGCTGCAACGGTCCGAGACCCTTCTTGTTGATCGCGTCTACGTCCATGCAGGATGCGTAATAGTCGCCGATCTTCTGTTCGTTGGGCGGACGGTCAACGCCGCCCGCGGTTGCCTTCTCCAGCATGGTGTGCAAGATATATTCGTTGCGGTCGGCGACCAGGGCGCCGGTCCCGTAACCGGAACGATCGTTGGGAATCGGATAGTATTTCGTGAAGTTTCCGCAAGCGTACTTGAAAAAGTCAGTGCACGGATCGGCGCCAGCATCGATGAAACGTTGATCGAGGCCGCTTAGAAGCTCGGGTTTCTTCTCCGAACTGCCGCTCGCGGCCTGGGCCACTAGCGTTGAATCTGCGCGAATCATCATAAGCAGCAGGATTGCAATACTGGGGATCCCACGTCTTGTCATAGTTGTCCCTTAAAAGTGAAGTCAACAAAAGCAGACCTGATTCTCGCAGTCCGAGCCGAGTCGTTCAACCTTGAAAAGCGAGTCCGATTTTACTCGTACCTCAGCGCTTCGATCGGATCGAGCCTTGCCGCCTTCACCGCCGGCAACATGCCGCTGACAATTCCCACGAAGCTCAGAATTGCGGTGGACCAGATCAACGTCGCCGAGTTGATGATCAAGTGAATGTCGCCCTCACTGGCGTTTTCTTCGAACGCGCTCCATAGGGTCAGCGATCCGACCGACCACGAAACCAGATAAGCAAATGCCACTCCCAGCAAGCCGCCCAGAGCGGTAATGACCAGGGCCTCTGCCAGAAACTGAAACAGGATGTGCCATTTCCTCGCGCCCAGCGCTTTTTCCACGCCGATTTCACGAGTGCGTTGCGTCACCGCGACCAGCATGATGTTCATCAGCCCAACCCCGCCGATCCCCAGCGTCAGCAAGCCTATGAAACCCAGCAGAACCTTGATGCCGGTAGTGATGACTTCGAGATCCGCCAAATCGGCAAAGACATCGAAAACGAAAACCGCGCGCGTGTCCTTGGGATCGAACTCGTGATGAAAGCCCATGGAATCGCGAATGGCCTTTACCACCTTGGCATGGTCGCCCTCATACTCCATCACAATGGAGTTGAGGTAATAGGTGTTCATGAGGTCGTTCATGGCGCTGTAGGGCACGTACACGTGGCCATTCAGGTTTTCGTCGCTGTTGTTGATGACGTGTTTGAGGACGCCGACAATCTGATAGGAGATGCCGTCCACGCGAATGCTTTCTCCGATGGCATTCTGACCAGAGAACAGTTTCTTCTTTACATCTGCGCCGATGAAGGCCACACGGGTGTGAGTGAAGTCGTCAGCCTCGCTGAAGGCGGTTCCTTCCGCGAATTCCATGCGGCGCATGCGCGGATAAATGGCATAGACGCCGCTCACGCCGTAATTCGAGCCTCGCGTTCCATACGCAACCGCGCATTGCTTGAAAGCTTCTGGAGAAATCCGCTTGAGCAAAGGAACTTCCCCGCGGATGTATTCCAGATCGTTGATCGTGAGTTTGACTTCACTGCCCGCCTTGGTGCCCCCGGCCTGAAGCGAGGTTCGTCCGGGAAAGACAAAAATGAGATTGGTTCCAAAGGTGCGGAACGCGGCCCACAAGCCGTTTTCAAAGCCCGCGCCATAGGCCAGCAGCAATACCACCGTGGCAATGCCCCAGGCCATACCCAGCATGGTGAGCAGACTCCGGCGCTTGTTGAAGCGCAATGCGCTGTAGGCTTGCCTACCCAGGTCGCGGATCATTGCCTTACTCCTGCCTCATTTACTCTTGCCTCAGAGCTTCCACTGGGACCATGTGAGCCGCCTTGCGCGCGGGATACAGACCGGCCGTGATTCCGGCAATGGCCAAGGAAAGAATTGCCGACACCGCCGACAGCGGCACAATGCGCGGAGTGTCAAATCCTTCCGGCGACGGCAGTTGTCCGAGCAAAGTCATGAATCCACCGGCCAGCAGCAGCCCGATCCCGCCGCTGAATATGGTCAGGAACAGGCCCTCGACAAAGAATTGCGTCAGAATATTGCGATGCGTCGCACCCAGTGCCTTGCGCAGGCCAATCTCCCGCGTGCGTTCCGTCACCGACACCAGCATGATATTAATAATGCCGATTGCGCCCAGACCCAGGGTCACGAAGCCCACTACGCCCAGGAAGTAATCCATGGCGTCGAAAATCTTGTCCACACGCTGCGAGCCTTCAATTGTGTCCCAATCTTCAAACGCATCTTCCAGCTTGGGGTCGAAGCGGTGACGGCGGGCGATGATCTGGTGGACTTCCTCCTTCGATTGCAGGTGTTGGGCCTTGTGGAGCGGCCGGTAGTTAATGAACGAGACCGCGTTCTCTACGTTCTCGCCCTTGTGCGGAAACAGGTCGCGCATGGTTTCCAGAGGAACAAAGATGCGGGCGTTGGTGCCATTGTTGCCGTCCTGCCCAACTTTTGCCGGCACACCGATAATGTCAAAACGAACTTCATTCAGCAGCAGCGTAGCCCCGACCGCTGGGCGGCCGGGAAAGACGTTCTTGAGCAGTTCCCATCCCACCACGGCAACCCGGCGATGCTGCGTGTTATCGTCATCGTTGAACCAGCGACCCGTTCCGATGGGGATATTTCGGATTTGGTTATAGACCGGCGCCACGCCAAACACCTGGCCGTTGGTGGATCCGTAGTCGCTGACCGCGCGAATGTCCTCGCGATTGATCACTGGTGAAACCACGCGCAGAGTGTGGACTTCATCGCGAATCGCGAGGTAATCGTCGTAGGTGAAATGATAGGTTTGGCCCGATTGCAGGCTGCCCGCCACGGCGGGAATCCGTCCCGGGAAAACAAACATAATGTCCTGGCCAAGATTGGCCAACTGTTTCGCTTGCCCGCTACGGAAGCCTTCCCCCAGCCCCACAAGAAGCAATAGCGAGCCCACGCCCCAGGCGATCCCAAACATAGTGAGGAAGGAACGCAGCTTGTGCGCCCACAGCGTGGCCAGCGACTGGCGAACGATATCAAGCAGCGTTCTCATGAGTCGTTTGATACAGCATGGGCGAGAACGCCCTTGCCTAAATATGAATACGCAATCAGCTGCCACAAAGTTCCCGCCATGGATGCGTTTCAACCACTTGGACGACTTCCTGGGAGCAAGGATAGCCAGGGTGTTCCCATCTGGCGCCGGCCTGGTGTGGTTTTTACAATTTGCTATCCAGACATTTGTCTTCCCGTCTAAGCTGTCGTTCTTTCGCCGAGATTCCAGGTTTTTCAATTCAGAAGCGGAGGGTTTGTCTCATGTTTAAGCACTCGGTTGTGGCCCTAGTCGTGGTCGTCGCGCTGTCGTTCGCAGTTTCCTCGTCCCATGCTCAGTCGGCCCTGCTGGATATCCCCCGGCAAAGCCAGCACGCGGTCATCACCCAGCGCGTCGGCATCACTGACATCACCATCAACTACCATCGTCCCTTGGTGAACAAGCGCGTGATCTGGGGAAAGCTGGTGCCTTACGGTGAGGTGTGGCGCGCCGGAGCCAATGAGAATACGACCATCAAGTTCACCGACAACGTAACCATCGACGGCAAACCTTTGGCCAAGGGCGTTTACGGTCTGCACATGATCCCGGGGGAAAACGAGTGGACGGTCATTTTCTCCAACATCCACACTGCATGGGGCAGCTTCACCTACAAAGAAGCCGACGATGCTCTGCGAATCACCGTGAAACCCCAGGCCGCGGATTTCCGCGAAGCTCTGACTTATGATTTTGACGATTTGAAAGCGGATGCCACAGTCGCCACACTGCGCTGGGAAAAGGTGGCCGTGCCGTTCACGGTCGCGGTCGACGTGCATGGAACCGTAAAGGCCAGCCTGCATAACCAGCTTCAGGGCTTGGCACAATACACCTGGGAAGGCTGGGACGATGCCGCCACTTATCTGCTCGGCGAGAAATACGACCTCGATGAGGCGTTGAAATACGAGGAAACTTCCATCGGCACCGAGCCGCGTTTCGACAACTTCCTCACCAAGTCGCAAATTCTGGAGGCGATGGGCCGGAAAGACGACGCCGCAGCGGCGACCAAAGAGGCGCTTGCGCGGGCCACCGCTGGTCAACTGTATGCTTACGGCCGCCTGCTGCAATCGCAGAAGAAACAGGACGAGGCCTTCAACTACTTCCGGCAGGCTGCCAAGAAGGATCCCAGCGATTGGACGGTTCACGACGGCACCGCCAGAATCTATTCCGCTCAAGGCGACTTCACCAATGCGGTTAAGGAAATGAAGATCGCTTTGGCAGGCGCGCCGGATAATCAGAAGATATTCTTTGAGCCGCTGGTCAAGAAGCTCGAAGCCAAGCAGGACATCAACAAGAATTAACCGCCAACTGATCTGACCTTACTCAGCAGTGTGCCCCGTCCTTGTCTCTCCGGCGTCTTGGAGAGACGGGGCGGGGATTTTCGTCCGCTTAGCGCGCAGCCTTTGGAAGCAGTCCTCGCCCGCTTTCCTGGCTGGCTGGCGTGACGCTTGTCGGCCAGGGACAAGGCAAAAGCATCCCCAAGAGCGCGCCTTCGGCGGTTGTTGATACGTCGCCATTACACGCAATATAAAAAGGCGCCCACTTTTGCGGTAGGTTGTGATTGTTCGCATCGTCAACCTAGCGAAAAGGAGCGCCTTTTATGAGTCAGGAAAAGTATATCGGCATGGACGTGCACCAAGCCACAATCTCGGTTGCCGTGATGGATGCTCAGGGCAAACTGGTCATGGAATGCTTGCTGGAGACCAAGGCGGCCACGATGGTCGAATTCATCCGAGGATTGCAGGGAACTCTGTCGCTAACCTTCGAAGAAGGAACCTCGGCAGCCTGGTTACACGATCTTCTGAAGCCGCACGTCAGCAGGCTGGTGGTCTGCGATCCACGCAAGAACGCTCTATTAAAGGATGGCAACAAGAGTGATCGTGTGGATGCGCGAAAACTGGCCGAGTTGTTGCGCACCAACCAACTGAAGCCGGTCTACCACGGAGAGCACGGGGTGCGAACGTTGAAAGAACTGGGGCGCAGCTATCTCACCATCACCCAAGATGTCACCCGCGTCATGAATCGCATCAAAGCGCTGTACCGCAGCTGGGCGATTCCGTGCGCCGGCACAACCGTCTACGCTCCCCGTCATCGCGCCGAGTGGTTGGCTAAGATCACTGAACCAGGAGTTCGAGTTCGCGCGGAACGGCTCTATCAGCAACTGGACGGGTTGCAACCGGTGCGTCTGGAAGCACGACACGAACTCATGGTGGAGAGTCGCAAACATGCTGCCGTGAAGCGGTTGCGCCAGATTCCTTCGATTGGTCCGATTCGCGCCGCTCTGCTCGTGGCCTTGCTGCAGACCCCACACCGGTTCCGAACCAAGCGACAGCTGTGGGCCTACAGTGGTTTCGCCGTCGAGACTCACGACAGCGGCGAGTACCGCTACGTACGAGGCAAACTGCAACGCAACCGCGAGCGCATCACGGTGTGCGGGCTGAGTGCCAACTACAACAAGGATCTGAAGAATCTTTTCAAAGGTGCTGCCATCTCGGCCAGCACCCGTCCCGGTCCGCTGCGCGACTTCTATGCAGCTCTGATTGCCAAAGGGATGCGGCCCACCATGGCCCGTCTCACCCTGGCACGAAAGATGGCCACGATCACGTTAACGATCTGGAAGAAAGGGGTGGACTTCGACGCCAAACAATTAGGTCAGCAAGCAGCTTGAGCCTCTCTGGAGAGGGGCTTCCCATCTCGTAGATTTTCCCGGGTGGGGTCGCTCGGGTTTCCAGAGAGCTCGGTTCGAGGGGAGTATCAGTCAATGAGATCGGGCCCCGTGTGCTTCGGCACCGAGTCACCCATTACACGCTATGCCCCCTCGGATAACCAGAAATAGCCATAGGCCACGAGCCTCGGATAGAACCATGGTTGCCTTTTGAGCGCCAGTCCGGCTTGCCGCTCTTTCGAACTCGATGGCATCGCCACCCTCGGCGCGGAGGAAACTTACGAGCATGGACAACAGACCAAGCCTCTCAGGCAAGCGAAACTACCGTGGGCTGGAGATCGAGACCAAAACCTCGCCCTCCGGTCGAGGGAGAACTTTTTTCTTGACATCCCTTTTTATAGAACTCATTGACCCTGCCTGTGGCCGTTCTCAATGCGTGCTATCGCCTGGTTGCGACAGTTGCCGAAAACCAGTAATCAAGTAGGCTCGGCTGGACGGAGTTGTTCGCTACTGCGGCAGCCCCACCTTCCGTACCAGTTCAGCAAACCGTGGGTCGGAACGTATGGAATCGAGCATGAAGTCAGTCTTTAAGCACATTAGAAGTTCGCCGTGCTCCTGATATGTGGTGTTGAGCCACCGAAAGGCCTGCTCTTTGTCGCCCAACTCGGCGTACAGAGTAGCAATGTAGTACGGAGGCGAGTACCCAGTTTTGCGTTGCGCAAGCGAGGCTTCGATACCTTTACGGAGAGCACCCTGCCAGCCCCCCGAACGGAATCCCTTTTCCATGGCAAGGGCATATTCAGAAGAGTCTCGGTCGCCGGAGAGTTGGCCGTAGGCCTTCTGTTCTTCAATGACCTGCGGGTACATGTGTTTCCCCCAGTACGCGCTGGCTAAACAAGAGTGCGCCGTGGCGAATGTCGGGTTCTCATTTGCGACTTTTTTGCACACAACAATGGCCTCGTCGAACCGTCGTGCATCGATGTAAACGATTCCTACTTCAACGCTGATGTCTGGTGACAGCGGATCAAGTTGATGGGCACGATTTCAGATACGGATCGCCTTCCTTGCTGATATGCATCTGCGGCTCGCTCTGGCCGGAGTTCCTTCGTCCCGGCTGCAGCCCCAGATAGCAGCCCACGTCCCGGCTCTTGCCAAAGCGATGTGCGTCTTCCAGCGTCAGCAGGAAAGTCAGCGATCAGAGTGCCCACGCCCTTCACCTGCTTCAGCAGCGCCACTTGGGGATAGCTTTCCTGCGCTAGCTTTTCGATCCCTTCGTTGTACTCGCGGATGCGTTCACTCAACGACTCGATCCCCGCCAGCAACGGCTGCAGTCGGGCTTGCAGTTCGGGACTCAACCCCTCCGCTTTCTCTGGATTCAGGTTGCGGGGATTGCATCCGCGCAGCCGCTCCCCATAGCTCTTGGCCAGTCCGCGTGCCGTGTTCACCAGCGCTGTCCGCGCTCGCACCAGTCCGGCTCGTGCCCGGATCACCGTTAGATCCGCTTGCGCTTTCGCGCTGCGATGCTTCACCGGACATAACAACTGGGGGTCGATCCTGGCTAGCCGAGCCAACGTCTGCGCATCCAGCCGATCGTCTTTCTTTCGACTCTCCCCGATCAGGCGCACATTGCGGGCATGCGCCACGATCACTTCGTGCCCCAGTTCGCTCAACACCCGGCTCACCCATGGTGAATGCATTCCCGTCTCCAACGCGATCCGGCAGCGCGGCATGCCTCCGAACACCTCGCGCATCGCCTTTGGAATCGTGCCCAGTTTCTGCTCCTGCAGCACTTCACCCACTTCGTCTAGCAGGCAATACCAGCTCGATCGATCCCCCAGATCCAACCCGATCGTTAGGTTCTGTTGGGAAAAATTCCTGATCTGCTTCGCCGCTGCGGTGCTAATCTTCTTCATTGCCGGTCTCCTTTATCTCTTGCGCTTCGAGCGCGTCGATAACTTGGGAGCGTACAGCATCCCGTCGGAGACCGGCCTTCTCATCCCATCTGCTATCAAGATCTGCCGTTTTGAAGTACAGTGTCTAGCTGTGGAACTCAAGGCAGTTTGCATGCCTGACTTGGGGTGCGTGAGGTAACGCTACTTCTTGTTGACGTCCTGGATCAGAACCAGGTCTGATGGCGTATCGCCGCGCACGAGCGCCAGACGCTTTCCATCGGGCGACCACTGGTAGGAGTAAATCCGCAGCGACGTGTAATCCGTGATCCGGTGTCCGGCTCCGCCATCCAGCGGTTGCAGCCAGAGATTGTCCACGCCCTTGTCGCGGATGGGATAGATGATTCCTTTGCCGTCAGGGCTGAACTGCATGTTGCCATTATGCCGCGGATCATATTCGAATGTGCGGGTGATCTGATCCGACGTGAGCGAAATGAGTGAAATGTTCGGCTTCTGTGCTTTGAAGTCGTAGGTTCCGAGGACGGCAGTATTCCCATCGCGCGCGATTGCAAAACCAGCCTGGACTTCGAGCGGCTCCTTGACATTTCTTAAAACTGCCTCAGGCTTGCCGCCGGGAGGAACCTTCATGAAGGCGCGATTGCCAAAGTCGATATAGAAAACTGTTTTTCCATCGGGAGAGCAGGCTGGAAACTCGTCGTTCTTGCCATCGCTGACCTGGATCAGACCGGTGCCGTCGGAGTTGCTGCGCCAGATGTTGAGGGTCATCGTCTTGGGTACCCCGCGCGTAAACACCACGCTTCCGTCACCGCAACCACGTGGCTGAAGAGCGCCCGCATCGGCTCCGGGAGCCAGTTCGGATTTGACTCCGCCGTTGGTATCGATGACGCGTACAGCGCCCGATTGCTCGGTCAGGAGCTTGCCGTCGTTCGTCCAGGAAACAAAGGTGAGTGGATCGCCCGAACTAATCTGTTTCAGGTCGGAGTAGTCGGGCTTTTCGCCAGCGCTCACATACAGGTCGCGAATCGACTGGCGCATGACACTGGCGATGGTCTTGCCATCAGATGAGACACTCACCGCGCCGTAGTCGTTGGCGTCAGCGGTGACAGGGTGCAACGTACCGTCAGACGAGTTGATCAGCCCAATCTGATCGCGGCTGAAACGTGTTTCCATGGTCGCGTACGTCACTGCCAGCGACTTTCCGTCGGGCATCCACGCCACGTTGTCGATCGCTGTGGAAGGAGGAGTCGAAATGCTCTTCTGCTCTCCGGTATTCGGATCGATGGAGACAATTGCCACTGTTCTGCCGCCGTTGCTCAACTGAACGGCAATTCCGGCGATGGATTTTCCATCTGGCGCCCACGATGTAGACATGATCGGGGCACTCATAGGCCCACTGGCGATGCTTTTTTCGTTGCCGCCATCCGCGTTGGCGATCAGGACGTGGAATTTGCCCGGTTCGGGGTCGTTGGCACGCGCAAAAACGAGACGCTGCCCATCGGGAGAAAAACCGGGATTAGTGTCAATGTCTTTGACCAGCAATTGTGGCGTTCCGCCGAGGACCGGAATGCGATAGAGATCGAACTCCTGAGAAGCAGGACCGCTGATGGGCAGAGTATGAGAGTAGTAGATGTGGCTGCCGTCCGGCTCGAATCTCAGTGCGAGATATTGCACGTGCTGGGGCGGATTGATCTGCACATTGCTTTCGCTGGCGAGATGCCGCAGCCACAACGATTCATTGCCTTCGGTGATGAGCACGTAGGCGAGATACTGGCCGTCGGGTGACATGGCGCCGATCCGCGCGTTGTGCGTGCCGCTGACTTTGGTGATCTTTATGCTCTCGAAGGGCTGATGCCGCGTGGAAAAAAAGAGGCTGTACACCCCGAAAGCCGCGGCGGCTAGCAGGAGCACGACCACGGTGACGATGACTCCGACGCCGGTCTTATGCTGGCGGGCCGCGGTCGCCAGAACCGAGCCGCTTGAGGCGTGCTCGGGCGATGCCACCGGTACGCTTGGGCTCGAAGCGGGTGTTGGGCCAGACTCTTGCGCTCGTTCGCGACCGGATTCTGTATCACGTTTGAGGCGCTTCAGATCGCTTCGCAGCTCGGCTGCAGATTGATAGCGCAGGTCGCGATCCTTTTCCATCAACTTGCTGACGATGTCGTCGAGCTTCGAAGGGAGTGAGGTGTTGAGGCGCAGGGGCGTGACCGGGGTTCGATTCAGGATGCCGTCGAAGATGATGGCGGATGTGTCGCCCGGAAAAGGCAGAACACCGGTCGCCATTTCGTAGAGCACGGTGCCGAAGGAAAAAAGATCCGTACTGGAATCGAGCTCCTTGCCCTTCGCCTGCTCAGGAGACATGTAGGCGACGGTTCCAATTGCGGTGCCAGGGCTGGTCAGATACTCCAATGCGGTGGCTGCGGTTGGTCCGGCGGCAAGGTCTTTTGTCTGTGGCGCGACCTTGGCCAAGCCGAAATCGAGAATTTTCGCGTGGCCGCGCTTGGTGACAAAAATGTTGGCCGGCTTAATGTCGCGGTGAACGACGCCTCCTGTGTGCGCGGCATCCAGGGCGTCGGCCACTTCGATCGCGAGCGACAGAAGAGTCGCAGTGTCCATCGGGCGACCAGCGATGTGATGCTTTAAGGTCGCTCCATCGAGGAACTCCATCACGATGAACGTTTGCCCATCTTGCTCTGCGATTTCGTGAATGGTGCAGATGTTGGGATGATTCAGAGCCGAGGCGGCCTTGGCCTCACGGCGAAACCTGGCTAGGGCCTGGGCGTCTTTGGCGACATCGTCGGGTAGGACTTCAGGGCGACGAAGCGTTCGAGATTGAGGTCTTCGGCTTTGTAAACCACACCCATTCCGCCGCCGCCGAGATTCTCTACGATGCGATAGTGCGAGATGGTTTGGCCGATCATGGCGCGACAGTCATGGTATGCGTGGAATCCTAGGGAAGTCAATGAAAGCGAAGGGGTTGATCTCTGAGTGGAAGTCGATTGGTGAAAAATCGCATCTCTGACAATGTCGGCGGTGTCAAGTACTTTCGGGCACACTTCAGCATGCACTCATAGAAGGGCGCCATTTCGCTCTCGTTGAAGCGGTTGCTTTTGCTCTACCAACCAAGGCTCGCTCGTAATCAATCTTTAGGTCTGGAACTCGGTCCGACCCATGCATCTCTTCGGTCTCGAACTGCGATCATGATTACTACTTCGAACTCCTCCGTGAAGAGGAGCGGGACGCCCAATCCATTACTCGGTGTTCTACTGCACACCATCGCGATTTCCGGGCTGTCCCGCGTGCGAACCGAACTTTTTCACCTGCTCGTAATCCCAACCCCGGCGCATCATCCAGTACAGTCGAACCGCCAGTCGGCGAGCCATGGCGACCTTGGCAATTTTCCGTCCTCGTCGCATCGCCAGGTGGAAGTACTGGCTGCGCCACTCTGGTACGCTGCGCACTGTCACCTGCGCCGCTTCCACCAGCAAGAAGCGCAGCATCGAACTCCCCTGTTTGGTGATGTGCCCCAACCGTCGCCGGTTTCCACTGGACTCTTCCAACGGCACCAGCCCCAGATAGCTCGCCACCTGCTTGCCACAGCGAAAGCGCTCAGCTTTGCCGAGGATCAGCACGAAGGCCAGTGCGGTCAAGGCACCGACTCCGGGATGTGTCCTCAGTCGCTGCGCCTCCGGGCGCTTCTCGACTTCCCGCTCGATCGCCTGGGTCAGTTCCGTGATCGTCGGGTTCAGTCGATCCATCAACTCCAACAGATCGTGCCGTCGCCGGCTCGCCCACGGAGCCAACTGGAAGGATTCCAGTTGCTGCCGTCCGCGTTCTCGCCACAGCCTCTTCTTGCAGCGCAAGCCTTCATTCAGCGCGACCGCCTGCAGTTGGTTCATGATCCGAGTGCGCGCCTGCACCATGCGATGACGGTGCCACAGCAGTTGCCGCAGATCCCGGTTCTCCCAGCTCGGCACCCAGATCTGCGGGAACCGGTCCTCCAGCAACAAGCGCAAGATTAACTGCGCGTCCTGGCGATCCGTCTTCTGCTTGCGTACTCGCTTGGTGCGGATCTCGGCTGCGTCTCCAATCCACAACTCAAACTGCAACTCGGCCACGAGTCGTTCGAACCAGCGCGCATGCCCGCTGGCTTCCATTCCGACCCGCACCTTCTGGCCTGCCAGGGCACGGTAGAACTGTTCCGCATCCTCGCGATGTGCTAGCCGTTTTTCCTGGAACTCTCCGGTGTCGGTATCCACCGAAGCTATTTGCTGAAACTCGGGGTGGAAATCTACTCCTATAATGATCATCGTTCGGCTCCTTTCTCCCGAGCCTGTTGATTGGCTTTAGCACCACCAACTTTACTCGGGCGTGGGAGCCGACATTGTCATGGAATCAATTACACTCGTTGATCGAATCGTGCGTGCTAGCACCTGATTTTGCCAGTTGTCCAACCAGCAGAATGCCCGCCCGAAGCGGCCTACGAGGCCTTGAAAACGGATTTAGGCGGCGCGCACAAGGATTCGAACCAGCGGCTGATATAGACCTGGGCGTGGGCTTCGCCGCAGAAATGCCGGGCGGTTGGGCTATTGGCGGCACTCAAGTCCCATTTGACGACTGCGAGCTTCTGATCTCCGCACTCGATCACAAACCAATGGATCGGATTCTCACTCCGGATCCCGCAAATCTCGCACTGAAACTCTTTTGTACTCGACATACGCTCTCCCCGCCGCTAATCCCCAGCCTTGGCAACCGGCCTCTCAGTAGCCTTCTGCTCCGGATACTCATAGACCCCACGCCCGGCTTTTCGCCCCAGCCGTCCCGCTTTCACATATTGCACCAAAAGTGGTGCAGGGCGATATTTCTCGCCCAGCGATTTGTGCAGGTATTCAAGAATCGACAGGCGCGTGTCCAATCCCACCAAATCCACCAGCTCAAACGGCCCCATGGGATGGTTCAACCCCAACTTTAAGGCCTTGTCGATATCTGCTGCCGAGGCAATCCCTTCTTGCAGCATGTAAAATGCCTCGTTCCCGATCATAGCGTTGATGCGGCTGGTGATGAACCCCGGCGATTCTCTGATCACGACGACTTCTTTCCCCATCCGCCGCCCGACCTCCGCCACCGTAGCCAAGGTGTCCTCATCGGTCTCCAGCGCCCGCACGACCTCCAGCAGCTTCATCTTGTGTACGGGATTAAAGAAGTGCATCCCTACGCACTTCTTGGCGCGATAAGTCACACTGGCAATCTCAGTCACGCTCAGCGACGACGTATTCGAAGCCAGAATCGTGCCCGGGCGGCAAATCTTGTCGAGCAAAGTGAAGATTTCAATCTTCGACTCCATCTCCTCCGGCACAGCTTCAATCACCAGATCCGCTTCGCGCGCTGCTTCTTCGACGCCGCCGGCATATTCCAACCGAGCAAACGCCGAATTTGCATCTGTGGCAGAAACTTTCCCCAGCTCGACCGCTTTATCGAGATTGCCGCGGATTTCGCTCTCCGCTTTCCGCAGCGCATTAGGAAGCAGGTCTTCAAGAATCGTGCGATAGCCGCCGAGCGCGGCCACGTGCGCAATGCCGCGGCCCATAGTCCCGGCGCCGATGACGGCAATGGTGTTGACCTGCGCCACTACTTCGCTGCCTTTTCCAGCTGCGCGACGATCGCGTTCAGGTTGGCCCCGGCGGCGCGCAGGCTGTCTGCCAGGCGCTTGCTTTCGTCGGCATCCATGCCGGCGACAAAGGCCTGAATGCGCCGCAGCGTCGTCACGATGTCATCGACATAATTGATTAGGCGAATCAGTTCTCCAGATGTTCCCATAGCGCTCCTTGGCAGCAGCTCAAACTGGTAATAAACGCGATCACCACAAAGGACACAAAGTCTCACAAAGGAACAGAAATCAGAATCCCCTTTGTGTGCCTTCGTGTCCTTTGTGGTTATCGCTCCTACCGCCGGTACTGCGTCGGCTGCGGACCCTTTTCCAGCATCTCACGGTTCCAGATCGCGCCTTCGCGGGTGTAGCTGGCCAGCTCGAAATCTTGCGTCAGTTCCAGCGCGTCGGTGGGACAAGCGTCCTCGCACAATCCACAAAACATGCAGCGGCTCAGATCGTAAGTAAAGTTGGTCAATTCCTTGCGCCGCGTCTTCTCGTTGCGCTCGCTGGTCACCATAATCAAGTGCTCCGGACAAGCCAGCGCGCACAGATCGCAGGCGATGCACATGGTCTCATTGGTATCCGGATTCACATTCAACCGCGGCGCCCCGCGATAGCGTTCCGCCACTTGCGGCCGCTGCAGCGGATACTGCTCGGTATAAATCTCCCGGGGATCCTGATAGCGAAACGTCACGCTCAGTCCCTTAAGCAGGTCGATAAAAAAGATCTTGCGAAGCAGATCGGTCATTGCCATGACCCAGTAAGAATACCATTAGCGCTGCTTGTGGGGGACAACTACTACTCGCGTGGGACGGGCGCCCGTCCAGACGAGCGCCAGCCCGGCAGGCTCTCCTTTCCAGCTAAAATGCACACAACATGTTCAATTCCTCGCCCAACGACGAGCTCTGGATGGAAGAAGCCCTCCGCGCCGCCCAACGGGCGCTCGAAGCCGGCGATGTTCCGGTGGGAGCCGTCGTGGTTCACGACGGCCAAATCGTTGGCTGTGGCTGGAATCGCAATCTCGCCGACACCGACTCCACTGCCCACGCGGAGATCATTGCGCTGCGCGCCGCCGGCAAAAACCTCGGTGACCATCGCCTGGGCGACTGCGAACTGTTTGTTACAATTGAGCCGTGCGCCATGTGTGCCGGAGCGCTGGTACACGCCCGGCTCAAGCGTCTGATCTACGGGGCCGACGACCCAAAAGCCGGTGCGGTGCGCTCGGTGATGCAAGTGCTGAACCATCCCAGCCTGAATCATAAGATGGAGGTGCGGTCAGGGATTCTGGCCGGCCGCTGCGCCGCACTACTGCAAGAGTTTTTCAGGAGCCGGCGTTAGGCCAACGACCAAAGACGAACGACCATCGACGATTTTTTACCACGCGGAGAGGTGCGTGAGTGGTTGAAACGATCCGCCTCGAAAGCGGACATACCTTAACGGGTATCGTGGGTTCAAATCCCACCCTCTCCGCCATATTTTTTGGGAATTCCAGTGCTTGACAGGGATCCCATGCCTGACGTACACTGTACGTACACTTAACTCCCGATGTACATACAGAGGGTTTGATGCCTGCAACAACCCGAAAACAGCGCACCGAGCGGCTCAATGTTCGGCTCAGTGACCGGGAAGCCAGACTGATTCGGCTCGGCGCCCAACATCGCGGTGTGAACATCACCAACTTCATATTGGAGAGTGCCTGCGTTCGCGCCGAGCAGGAAATTGCCGACGCACGCCGCTTCGAACTGAGTTCCAACGACTGGCAAAGATTTTGTCAAGCCCTCGACCGGCCTGCACGCAGAAAGCCCCGGCTGGAGAAGCTCTTTTCCGAATCCACCGTACTCGAACAGGGATAATGCATCCTGAGCAATTCCCGCTATCAAAAGTCGAAGCGCTCTCGGGTTTCCACGATTCAAGCGGTTTCGACTGCGGAGGGCACGAGTCTCTCAATGACTGGCTAAAACGCTTTGCGCTCACCAACCAGAAGAATGAATCTGCGCGCACCTACGTAGTCCACCGCAACCAGTCGGTGGTCGGATACTATTCAATTTCCACCGGGAGTGTGTCTGTAGAAGAGGCGCCTGTCCGCATCTCAAAGGGTCTCGCTCGCCATCCGATCCCGGGCGTCCTGCTGGCCAGGCTTGCCGTCGACCGAAGAGAAAAAGGCACGGGGCTGGGCAAGGCACTGCTGAAAGACGCGCTTCTCCGAATCACACAGGCTGCGGATATCGTTGGCGCACGGGCGGTCCTTGTGCATGCCATTGACGAACCAGCGAAGCAGTTCTATTTGCATTTTGGCATTGAGCCCTCGCCGATTCACGACTTACAGCTGATGCTGCTGCTGAAAGACCTTCGCAAGTCGCTACAGGATTAGGCTACCCCACCACAGCCGTCATCGCCTTCAAGCCGCTCGGCGGCAGCGGCTGGTTATTCATTTCCGGAATCATCGTCGGCAACTTCATTGCCCAGACCAGCGAGACCGCTGATGACGCCGCGGCCAGCGTCCAGATCAAATAACGGCTGATCAGCATCCAGTGGAAGCCGAAGCGTCCGATGGCCAGCCATCCCAGAAACATGGCGCAGCCGGCCAACGCCGGCAACCAGCGTTCGCGTGAACTGAATCTCACCGTTCGCACCATGCACGCCTGCATCCACAACGTAAATGGCAAGGACACGATCAGATCGAACAAATAATGTTCCCCGGTGGCCAGGGTATCGAAGACAGTGGCGGCAACCAAAACCGCCGCCGCAACCCGTGCCCAGCGCGGCAGCCCGCGCGTGTTCAGCCAGATCAACAGCGCCCAGGTCAGGTGCAGAGACGGCACGGCGTTGCGCGGAAACGCCGGCAGCACGGGAATACTTTCCAGCGCCAGCCGGTGCAGCATGCGGTACGGCAAATAGGCGTTGGGAAAATCGACGGCAAAAGCATAGTGAGGACCGCACACCGGAAACACGCTGAAAAACAAATATCCCACCATGGCGGGAGCGAATAGCAACTCGATCAGCTCCCATAGCGGCTTCTCGCGGCGCGTCATGAATCCCGCATAGAGCGCCGCCATCGCCACTACGATTCCTTCGTAACTGACTTTCACCGCCGGAAATAGCCAGGGATTTGTGTTCAGGAAACGTCCTAATACAAAGCTGGGTTGAAAACCGAGCGCCCCATCGAAAGCGTAGGCGAACAGATCAAGAGTCTTGGCATGAATCAATGATGCCATGTTGAGTGAGTACTGCGCGCCCAGGGTTAAGAAAGTCAGCACGGCTCCGGGCAGAAGAGCGCGGTAGGCAGCCGGCTCCAGCTCACGGCCTCGCCACAGTACCGCGCAACTCATCACCACCAGACTTGCCAGGCCCAGCGGCCCCATCACTTGCACCAGCAGCGTGGGGATTCCCTGGTAGTGACCCCACACCGTGGTCACTACCCCGATCCCCCCGATTCCAGTAACCAAAGCAACGCGCGCCAGCCCCGGCCGTGCTGCGAGAAAAAGCAGAAATGCTCCGCCCAGTCCGTAGCCGATGAAGGGCTGCTTGAAATCGAGATGCAGGATGGCTTCCCCCGCAATCGCCGCCAGCAAAACGCAGACTAAAACTCGCAAGACCGTGTGCAAGGCGCTCCGCAGGGCAGTGTTTTCGGCCGACATAGCTTGGAAATTGCAAAGTAACATGGCCGTTCCCGCGCCACAATAGACTGCGAGGTTCCGCGGGTGACGGTTGTAATCGCAAAGACTTCAGATGTCGATGTGCTTCTCTTGATGCCGGCTGACGTACCAGCACGGGCTGTAACCAAAGTGGGGAAACAACGAACGCACGCAGGCTTGGTCCTGCGGTGGATCGTACTGATACTCGGTCTTGCCGTTCTTTTCGTGGATCACGTACACCGGTGTGACGGTGACGCTGCCGAATGCGTCCCCGCGCTTCCAACCCCGGTAACGAAGGCAGACCCAATCGCCACCGTAGAGCATGGCGGCCAGCAGCAACGCGCTTCCGAGCAGACGCACGGGCAGAGACTTCATGGGATATCGTAATTAAAGTGACATACCATCAGGTTGCATACAAGTCGCAGCCGGGGCGCGGGACGTGTGGGCTACTTTGGATTTTAGGCGCCTTGAACGGCTCAAGCAGACGTAGAGCGGCAGGATTGGACGGTCCGCACGAACATGCGTCGGTATACTCGCCCGTCCAACGGATTCAGCCGCAAGCTGGCAAGCCACGCGGCTGCGACTGCGCTGAACTACTTCGCGTACAATCTCATCAAGATTCACCGGACGCTATGCACCACCCGGCAATGGCTGCTGGCGTCACAGATCGGCTGTGGAGCGTGGAAGACCTAGTGGCTCTCTGGGAAGCCTACGAACAGCGGAGGGCGGAAAGAGCGGCGTAGTCTGCGAGCATAGCTAGAATGAGCTTCGATTCATGGCCATGGCCGGATGGCCTATTCTTCTGCGGGCTGCTTCTGTTGCTCCTCGCAGTGTTTGGAACGTTCACTGGGAAAGCGTTGGGAAGGAGCGGAAGTGCGGATCGCGCCACGGAACCTGTCACGTATTGGCTGATGCTGGTGACCGAATATCTGGGTGCCGCGTTTCTGATTTGGCGCTGGCTCGTCGGGAAGCCAAAGTAGCCCACTACCGTGCGGGGTGTTCCATGGCACACTCAGAGAAAGTTGAAATCCGAAAGCTGAACGGCAAAGACGCGCAGTCGTTCTGGCAGCTTCGCCTGGAGGGTCTTGAACTGGAGCCGCAGGCTTTCACGGAGTCCGTGGAGGAGCATCGCAAGATCACGGTCGACGAGGTCGCCAGACGTTTGAGCGCTACAGTTGAGGACGGCAACTTCGTGCTAGGGGCCTTCGCCCGAAATCAACTGGTGGGAATGGCAGGATTCTTTCAACGACCAAGTCCGAAGGTCAAGCACAGAGGCCTCATCTGGGGAGTCTACGTGCAAAACGAATGGCGCAGGCATGGCGTCGGGCGATTGCTGTTGGCTGAGCTATTGCGTCTCGATCGGACCATCCCTGGGATTGAGCAGATACATTTAGCGGTCGGCACCGACCGGGCTGCTGCCCGGCGGCTGTATGCGTCCCTGGGATTCGAAGCCTACGGCCGGGATGTTCACGCTCTGAAGCTCGGCGACAGTTATGTGGATGAGGAGATGATGCTGCTGCGGTTGAAGGCTTAGGCCCGGCTCGCACCCTTACACCACAAAATACTTCGCCGCAGGGTGATGAACCACGATCGCCGAGGTACTCTGCTCCGGCTCCAACAGAAATCCTGTCGTCAACCGCACGCCGACATTCTCTTCCGGCTTCAGCAGAGTAAACAACTTGGTCTGATCTTCCAGATTCGGGCACGCCGGATAGCCAAACGAATAGCGCGACCCGCGATACTTCTGATGGAACAGATCGCGAATGTTCGCCGAGTCCTCCCCGGCGATGCCCAGGTCCTCGCGCATCTTCTTATGCAGATACTCGGCCAGGGCCTCGGCTGTCTCCACACTCAGTCCGTGCAAGTAAAGATACTTGGTGTACTCGCCGCCTTCGAACAGACGCTGCGTTTCCACCGATGCCTTCGATCCAATGGTAACCAGCGACAGCCCAATCACATCCATCTTTCCCGCACTCTTGGGAGCAAAGAAGTCGGAGATGCTGAGCCGACGTCCTTCCCGTTGTCGTGGAAACGTGAACCGCAATAGTTCTTGTGTAGGCGCGCGCGTCCCCGCGCGTGCAGGTTCATACACAATCACATCATTGCCTTCGCTCTGCGCCGGAAAATATCCGTACACCACCTTGGGATCGAACCATCCGGCAGCGACCACTTCTTCTTGCAATTGCTTCTTGATCGGCCGGAACTTCTGCTCCACCAGCCGCAAATAATCTTCCTGCGACGCCGTCTTCAACTGCCACTGGTTCTTGAACAGCGCGGTGTCATTGATGTACTGGAAGACTTCGCGCAGGTCCCAATCTTTTTTCACCCGCACGCCCCAGAACGGAGGCACGGGAATATTCGCGGCATCACTCACCACCGGGCTGCGCTCGGCGAACACCGGCCCGCTCTCTTCATCTACCGCGACGGCTTTGGCATATTCCTTCACCGTGCGGCCCTCTTGCAGCCGGCTTTCGCGGTTGCCGTTAGGCGCGGACAAATCCTCCATAATGTGCAATCCGGCAAAGGCGTCGTCGGCGTAGAACACGGCATTCGAATACTCCCGCCGCAGATCGTCTTCCACATACTTGCGCGTCAGCGCAGCCCCGCCGCAGATCACCGGGATGCCCAGGCTCTGGCGCTGCAAGTCCTGGATCACATATTTCATCTCCAGCGTTGACTTCACCAGCAGCCCGCTCAAACCGATCGCATCGGCTTTGTGCTCCAGCGCTGACTTGATAATGATGTCCCCCGGTTGCTTGATGCCCAGGTTCACCACGCGAAAACCGTTGTTAGTGAGAATAATGTCCACCAGATTCTTGCCAATGTCGTGGACATCTCCCTTCACCGTCGCCAGGACGATGGTTCCCTTCTGCGAGCCTTCGACCTTCTCCATTTTGGGCTCGAGATAGGCGACCGCTTGCTTCATCACACCGGCAGAGTCGAGCACTGACGGCAACTGCATCTTGCGCGCACCGAAAAGTTCACCCACGGTGCGCATTCCGTCGAGCAGCACGGTGTTGATCAGTTCCAGCGGCGTGTATTCGACCAAAGCATCTTCCAGCAATTGCTCCAGTGATCTTTTTTGCGCGCCATCTCCCACCGATTTTTCGCCGTTAATGATGGCAAACTTCAGCTTGTCATCTACAGACAAAGTTTCGACGTGCGCCGTAGTCGAAGCCTGGGCCTTGCCCTTGCTCCCGGCGAAGTGCTGCATGTACTTTTGCAGCGGATCGCCGTCGCTGTAATCGCGGTGAATCAGCTTGCGGGCAAGTTCGACCTCTTCATGAGGAATTTTGTATAACGGGTAGATCTTGGTGTAATTGACAATGGCCATGTCGAGGCCGTTGTCCACCGCTTCATGCATGAAAACCGAGTTCAGCACCCGCCGCGGATAGGCATCCAAGCCAAACGAAATGTTGCTGACTCCGAGAATCGTTTTCACATCCGGCAGTTCTTTCTTGATCTGCCGGATCGCATTCAGGGTCTCGATTCCTGCCGTCCGGTATTCGTCCTGCCCAGTCGAAATGGGCAGCGTGAGCGCGTCGAAGATTATGTCCACCGGACGAATGCCATATTTCTTCGTGGCCAGTTCGTAGATGCGCTTCGCGATGGCGGTTTTCTTCTCCGCCGTAAGCGCCATGCCGTCTTCATCAATCGTCAGCGCAATCACCGCCGCCCCAAAACGCTTGGCCATGGGCAGAACTTTGGAAGTACGCTTCTCGCCATCTTCCAGATTGATCGAGTTGATGATGGCCTTGCCGGGAATTCGCTTCAGCGCCTCTTCCACCACGTCGGCCTCGGTCGAGTCCACCAGAATTGGCGCGGGCACGCGGGTGGCGACTTTTTCCAAAATTGCCGTAATGTAGCCTTTCTCATCTTCGCCGACGATCGCGCAGCACAAGTCGAGCATGTGCGAGCCTTCGTTCACCAGCTTCTTGGCCAGCGCCAGAATGTCGTCGTACTTCTTGCCTCGCACCAGGTTGCGGAAATGCTCCACTCGCGTGGTAGTGTTCATCTCTTCGGCAACGATGAGCGGCTTCGGTTCGAGATCGAGCGGAACCGAAGTGTACGCGCTGGAGGCCGCAGCCGTCGGCTGGATGTCACGCGTCGCAGGTTCTACGCCAGAAACGGCGTCAACGACCGCTTTCAAATGTTCCGGCGTGGTGCCGCAGCAGCCGCCCACTATGCGTACGCCGTAGTCCTGGACAAAATGCTTGTGATACTGGGCCAGTTCTTCGGGCTTGAGCTTATACACCGCATGCCCGCCCACATTCTGCGGAAGGCCGGCGTTGGGCAGAACCGACACATGCTTGGTGGAATTCGCTCCCAGGAAGCGGACGGCATCGTTCATCTCCACCGGGCCGGTGGCGCAGTTGAGGCCAATGATGTCGACGTCGTAAGGCTCGAGCGCGGTGAGCGCGGCGCCGATTTCGGTTCCCAGCAACATCGTCCCCGTGGCTTCGAGCGTGACTTGAATCGTGACCGGCAGCCGCTTGCCAGTTTTCTGCATGGCTTCGAACACCCCAGCCAGGGCGGCTTTGGCTTGCAGCAGGTCCTGCGATGTTTCCACCAGTAGAACATCGACGCCGCCTTCGATCAGTGCGCTCACCTGTTCGACATATCCCGCGACCATGTCGTCGAACCGGATGTGGCCCAGGGAAGGCAGCTTGGTCGTCGGCCCAATCGATCCCGCCACGAAACGCGGCTTATCTTTCGTTGAGAACTGCTGAGCAACTTCCTTGGCGATCTTGGCCGCGGCAAGATTGATCTCGGCGACTTTGTCCTGCAAGTCGTATTCGGCCAGCACTACCCGCGCCCCGCCGAAGGTGTCGGTCTCCACCACATCGCAGCCCACACGGAAAAAGCTGGCGTGAATGTCTTTGATAATGTCCGGCTGGCTCAAAACCAGGAGTTCGTTGCACCCCTCCTTGCCCCAAAAATCGTCCACACTGGGATTGCGGGCCTGGATGCTCGTGCCCATGGCGCCGTCATAGATGACGACGCGCTCCCGCACGGTTTGTAAGAAATCAGCCATTCTCTAATCCGCGTTGATCCGCGCAAATCCGCGGCGAAATTCTTTGCGCCTATGCACAAACGCCGGCCCGCTGGGGCCGGCGCGTTGTCAGATCAATACTTCTCAATGAGCTCTCAGTTCCCCGCTCGCCACCTCAGCTTGATTGAATACCGCGTTCGCTCCCATATGTGCTGGCTTGGGGGCCAGCATCTGTTCTTTGCGATAGACCAGACCGCTGGCATTAAAGCTGGCAATTTCAAAACCATGCCCGTGGGTGATAGCGTCGGTCGGGCAAGCCTCGACGCAGTATCCGCAAAATATACATCGATTATAATCTATGTTGTAGACGCGGGCGTATCTTTCGGCGCCGCTCACGCGGTGCTCGGCGGTGTTCTCGGCGGCTTCGATGTAAATGCAATTCGAGGGACAGGCAGCGGCGCACAAAAAACAGGCTACGCATTTTTCCAGGCCGTTTTCATCGCGCTGCAACACGTGGACCCCGCGAAAGCGGTCCTGGAACTGGGCGCCCTTCAGCGGCCCCGGCCCGTCGGGATAATTCTCCACCTGCGTAGGCTGGAACATCTCCATGAAGGTGATGCTCATGCCTTTGGCGATGGCCGCGATATTTTTCAGGATCGGCATGTCTTACTAGTATACCGAAGGCGGCAAGGGAACGGGCCCAAGCCACGGTTACGGAGATCCCACGCTTTCGCAAGCTGCGCGAGGGGCAACCGCACGCATCGGGTTCAAGCGATGCCCAGCATCTGGTTGAAGAACCCGACCAGATATTTCCAGACCAGGTAATACACGATCAGCCCAACGGCGAAAGCGACGGCAACATACGGATAAGGAACCACCAGTTGGTCGAGCCACATGAGGCCGCGGCTTCCCAAGGTCACGAAACTCAGCCCGGAGGCCAGCGCGAGTCCGCAGGGAGCCAATATGAAAGGCAGCAAGGCTCCGTGCAGTCCAATGGGCAGATGAGGGCGCGGGCGCAACCAGAGATAGAACATGTTCCATAGCCCAAACATGTTGGGAACCAACGCCATGGGAAATACGATGACCCGCTCGATCGGGAGAGGGACACGGCAGACCAACCGCGCCATGACAAAGCCACTGAGCACCAGCAACAAAACCAGCGTGGGGACGACGATGCCTGCCATATATGCCCGCAAGTAGGGGTGAGTATTCATAGAATTCCTCCTTGACTTTACAAGTGATACAGCAGCAGCGGAATCGTGTTTGGGACCAGAACCAGACACAACGCCATCAGCGCCAGCAGCGCCCAGTCGAACCACGGAACTGCGGCAGAGCGTTCTTCGAGGCGACGCAACATCTGCGGCCAGAGATCACGTTCCAGTTCTTCTCTACTCTGGCCAATGCTTCGTTTCAATAGTTCTCGAATCTTCTCGTCATTGTGTTGGTTCATGGTTTGACTCCCAGTTGCTTCAAGTGCTTTCGCAAAAGTCGCACTGCGCGAAAAACCCGTAGCTTGACGGCGCCTACCCTGATCCCGAGCGCGTCAGCGATCTCTGCGTAAGGCTCTTCGTCGATCAGAGCCAGGGTGGCTGCAATCCGCAGCTTCGGCGGCAGCTGGGTGAAAGCCCGACTAACCCGTTCCCGCACATCCTGCTCGATCCCAGGATTCGGCAAAGCCGCCGCCGGCAAATCCCTTGGAAGCACCACCTCGGGCCGCGCCGTCTTCAAATAATCGAGCGCCGCGTTGGTTGCGATCCGCCGCGCCCAGGCTGCGAAGCTGCGGCTGGGATCGAAGCGCGCATGCGCCCGATGGATGCGCCAGAAGGTCTCAATGGTCAGATCCTCGGCAATGCCGTGATCGCGAACAATGCGCACCGTCCAGCGAAACACTTCGCCTTGAAACTGGCGGAACAGTGTCTCGAAGGCCTCGAGGTCTCCGTGAGCGAATTGCTGTAACAGCTCAGCGGGCTGTTCCATTTGCCTTCCTATATACGCTTACGGGCGGGGACGGGCAAAGGTTACAGGGAAAAGCTTTGCGCCGCGGATTTACGCGGATTTTCGAGAAAGAGCTTCTAATCGCGGAGGGCGCAGAGAACAAACGGCAGAGAACGCTGAGAAAGACTTAAGCAGAGGGGGCACGGAGTTTACTGGGGAGGAGCGTTGCTGTGGATTTATGCAAATAAAGTTGGGGTTTGTGCCAATTCGGGATTTTTAGGGCCTGAAACCAGTTTGGGAATGAAAATCCGCAAAGCTTGTCAAGGGGTCAAAAGCACGTGTTTCCCTTCAATCCCATCATTCGCATGGAAATATAAAGGGAAGAATATACTTGACACATCAAACCTCATTTGCTATATTTCTCGTATGGAACAGGAACCAAAGACTTTAGTTGACGCGGTTTCATACTTCGCTACCCCCGATAACTGCATTGACTACCTCGCGCTCCGTCGCTGGCCGCATGGCGTAGTTTGCCCTACCTGTGGGCGCAAGGACGTGGCCTTTGTGCCGTCTCGCCGTCTCTGGCAGTGCAAGACGCGACACCCGAAGGCGCAATTCAGCATCAAGACCGGGACGATTCTCGAAGACTCTCCACTCGGTCTTGATAAGTGGCTCCCGGTGATGTGGATGGTTGCCAACTGCAAGAACGGCGTTAGCTCTTGGGAGATTCACCGCTCTCTGGGAGTCTCGCAGAAGACCGCATGGTTCATGCTGCATCGCATCCGGCTCGGAATGCAGAGCAAGGACGGCGGCAAGCTGGGCGGCGGAGAGCATGACAAGGTAGAGATTGACGAAACCTTTATCGGCGGCAAGGCGCGTAACATGCACAAGGAACGCCGCCAGCGTATGCACAACGTAGGAATGTACGTCGCTAAGACTGCTGTCATGGGAATGCTGGAACGTGGCGGCAAGGTCAAGACCGCCGTTCTCGGTGGGAAGCGTGACAAGAAACTCATGCACCAAATTATCGAGAACAGCGTCATGCCGGGTACTTGGGTTATGACCGATGAGTTCAGCAACTATGACGGGCTGGCAAAGAACTACACCCATCTGGTCGTGAACCATCTTGACCGCTACGTGATGGGCAACGTGCATACCCAAGGAATCGAGAATTTCTGGTCGCTGCTCAAGCGCGGTTTGGGCGGAACCTATGTCAGCGTGGAGCCGTTCCATTTGTTCCGATACGTTGATGAGCAGGCATTCCGATTCAACAATCGGGCGACGCGCAATAACCCGATGAATGATGCAGATCGTTTCAGTTTGTTGTGTTCCCAGATCGTGGGCAAGCGGTTGACCTATGCAGAACTGACCGCGAAGGGGGACAAAAAACCGGAAGCGACTAGCTTCTAAGTTTTTGCGTCCTCGGGGACGGCGGAAGGCGTCATAGCCTTCCGTTTTCTTTTTGAGCCGGGTTTCGGGCCGCGCTTGTTCGGATTGGCATCTACCTGTTTGCGGTACTCCGCTTCGCGCCGCTGAATTTCTTCGTGCGAAACGGTCAGCAGTCGGCCCACCAAGGCGTTGAACTTGCGGTACTCGGCGGAATGTTTCATCTGCGGACATGATATCACTAGGCACCCGCACCCCAGTCTTCCTTGAATGATTGGATTTTCTTTCGAGCCACAAGTTTCAGATGATCGCCCACAACGCTCTTGTTTAGAGCCTCAACCCACACTGAGTCCCGCAATTTTCCCCGATAATCAAAGTCTTCCCCTGCTCCTTCAATTTCAGCATTTACGTCCGTAACAAGGTCGCTGACGATGTTGTCGATGCATTTACGGAAAAGCTGACGACTAGTTTTCTTTCTCACAAATCTCTGTGGGTGTGGTGTTGATCTCTGACCATAACTCATCTTTTCGCAGAATGTTTCTTACAAAATAACCCAGCATGTATCGGGTAAGCACATACTTAGCCACAAGCCCGTTACTAAGTTTCGGAAGCGCAGCATCAATAGAATCGGCAATTACCCGTAGCAGTACAATGCGGTCTGCCGTTACCTCTGGTCGTGCGAACAACTCAGAATATTTGTCCTCGAACACCGTGTATTTGCGATGCGTGGCCCAAGGTTCGCCCTTGTCGAATGCCATCAATAACAGTCCCGCTTCCTCGTTGGAGATCAGTTCCCCAGTGCCCTTAATCTCCCCCTGCTTGATCTCGAAAAAGTATTCCCCCGCGTAGTTCTGGCGAAAATCATTCTGGAGCTTGATTTGCAACGGACTGTTTGCCACGAAGTCACGCGGCTTCACGCCGTTCTGATTGTTAGAGATTTCCGTAACGAGTTTCGCTAAAGCTGAATTAGGCTCAACTTGTACAAATTTCGTGAGCACTCGCAGGTCGTCGGTCAGCTTCGCTTGGTGGTCGAAGAATGAAGTTACGCTCTGGCAGCCGTTCACAACAAAATAATCATAAGCAATAATCTCGTCCGTCGTGTTCTCTAGTTTCTTGGCGATAAGAGTGATGCCGTTGTGAAAGAGCGGAAATAAACGATGGCGCCCGGGATCTAGAATGCTCTTTACGATATCTTTATTGACGCCAGTCTTTCCCAAGGGGCCACGCACGTTGTAGGCAAAAAGCGATTGATCGGAAATTCCACTCAGTTTTACGAGTTCAGTAGCTTTGATCGGAACAATGAGCGCCCTGGTGTTTGCGTCAACAGCATACTCAGAAATACCGAATCCGGCGATATTGAAGGTCGCTTTTGGGTGAACTGGAATATCTCGGGAATCTGAGATGTACGTGTCGGTCAGGCGCGTTTTCCCAATAAACGCAATATTCGTTGCGGTCTTCAAAAAACCCTGCTGTCCCTGAGTGCCACCCACTCTTTCAGTCAGAATAAAGACACAAAAACCGCTTCGAACATGGTTTACAAAACCGGCAATCCCGCGGACTGGCCCAAAGACAGCGATGCCGTGATTGCCGCCCCCAGGAATCACAAGATCCTGTTAGAGAACGACAAGGTCAGAGTGCTCGATGTCACGATTCCGCCCGGAGAAACCGAGCCGCTCCATTCTCATCGCTGGCCGAGCGTGCTCTACATCCTGTCTGCGGGAGATTTCGTCGACCGCGATGGCCAAGGCAACGTCATATTCGACACTCGCCAGCTGAAGACGCCGCTTCAGTATCCGGTGACCATGTATAAAGAACCGGAAGCGCCGCATGCGGCTGAGAATGCACCTTATTCGGGTGGAGATCAAGAAGTAGAAGGCGACATTTGCCGACACCGACATCTACGGCCAATCTTGTGCGCCGTGGTAGATGCGCAGAACCTCGACGCTCTGTTCCTTAATCTCATACACTACGATGTACGGCAGACCGGAAAAGATCAGCTCGCGAGTCCCGGGGATTCGGCCCGCGCGGCCTCGACGAGGAAAAACCCTAAGCGTACCGCAGCCGTCGTAGATCGTCTTGGCTACATCGGCAGCTGCGCTGGGATGGTCTTCTTGAATGTGCTGGACAATGCGATAGAGGTCCTCGGCGGCGGGGGTAGTCCAACGCAGGCGCATCAGCCTCCGAGGATTTGCTTCAGTTTCTTGCCGACATCCTCGTGCTCGACGAAGTCTCCGCGCTGAGCGGCACGCAGGCCGAGATTGACGGCCTCGACAAAGCGCGTATCGTCTTCCAAATAGCGGCTGATGACTTGCTGCGCCAGTTCGTCGGCGTTGAGGCCTTTCTGGGCGGCGATTTGCGCTAGCTGGGCTTCTTTGTCGGGTTGAAGCGGGACTTCCATAAGCACAGTCTAGGAAGGTTCGGGAGTGGAGTCAAATTACGGCGCTGACTGTATTCACCGCCCCAACTGAGGGTGCCCTGCGCCCGCCCCTTGCCAAAGAACGGCAAGGAACGGGGCACCCCGGTTAAAAGCAGGCCCTCGAGATAAGGGGCGGGCCACCGCCCGCGAGAAATGGGGCACCCGTCATCCGTTACCCCGTGGGTTGGGTACGGTGTCGGAGATCAAACCCAAAGGCGGCGGACAAGAGTGTCCGCCCCACACGGGTTGTTCCCACACGGAATAAACATCCCCGCCCAAGTCGAAGCTTGAGCGGGGATACCTCTGGCGAGAGACCACCTCAGGCAGCAGGTGCCTGAGCAGCGGGTTCGTGCAAGCTATTCGCGGTTCGAGTTTGCCAGCGCAGCGCTTGCGCGATCGAGATGACGTGCAGGATCAGCAACAGCGGAACGGCAAAAGTTGGAATCAGGCTCAAAGGCAGCACGGTCATCGCATCGGTTGAAACCGCCGGCCGCAGGATTCCCGCCGTCGAAGACGCAAGCACACCCAGCGTCACCGCGTTCACTAGGTCGATCACGCCCAAAGTGTTCCAGAGAATGAAACTGTTCTTGCGACGGCCTTGCACCAGGTAGAACGCGACCAACGGCGCGGTCACGCCGATGGCGAAGTCTCCCAAACCCGCAGGCAGCGCGAACACGGCCGGCAGTAGATGGAAGCCCGCCAGCACCACGAAGGTGATGCCACCGATTCTCCAGGTCTGGACAATGGTCAATGCGACCGGGTTCAGCGACAGAGCAAATTGCCGAAAGCCGCGGGACACCGCGAACCATAGGCAGAAAGAAAAGATCGGCACTACCACCGCCAGACCCAGCGGGAGAGGCTGTGGGACAATGGCGTTCCGTGATCCCGCATGAAAGATCAAGAGCTTCGAAGCGGTGAAGGAAAATGCCAGCCAGGCGGCAACCAGCAGCGCTGTCAGGCGTCCGTATTTTGTAGCGTCAGTGTTCGACATATTGACCTCCTAATTAAGTTTGTGGCTCATTTCAGTGGTGGCTGCGAACAATTCGTTCCACCGGGTTGCGCCGAAACGATTACGCAGCCGGGTCTGCAAAGCTTCCCAAGACACGGTCGCCTGTTCGAGTTGCTTCTTTCCAGCTGGGGACAGGCGCAGCCAGCGCTCGCGGCGGTCTCGGCCTGGACGCTCCTTGATCCAGCCCTGGGCGTGCATCAGTCGCAACGTGCGCGTCAGCGTGGTGCTGTCCATTGCCAGCAGATGGCCGAGTTCACCTTGCGAAATCTCTGAGGTCAATGCCAGCGCTTGCAGAATGGTGAATTGGGTCACGCGCAGACCCAGCGGACGAAGCGCGTCGTCGTAGACCTGGGTGAGCGCCCGCGAGGCGCGGCGGAAGCTGGCGCACATGCAGGGGAGGGGGACGGTGGAAATAGAAGTTGGCGTCATGGCGTGATAGATGTATATACATCTGTTGTGGATTCAGAAAGTATCATGGCAGTCGTGGAATCCCACTTCTCGCGCAAAGGGCGCGCGAGAAATGAGGCCACCGTCTGACGTTAGAGGGCAGAAATTAAAAGCAGGTTCCTCGACGCGCCCTCGCCGCGCGAGCGCGGCTGCGGACGGCTCGGAATGACAGGTTAGCCAGTGCTATCCTGCAGTTGCTGGAGGGCCGTGGATTATCACCGATGAGGGAGTTGCAAAATGGCGAGGAAGAAAAACAAGGTGTTTGCGGTTCACCCTGGCGAAATTCTGAAAACAGAATTCATGGAACCGATGGGCTTAAGCAGCTACGCGCCGGCCAAGGCCCTGCTCTTCCCTGGCATTTATGAGATTGTGCGGGGTGATCGAGCCATCAGCGCGGACACTGCCGTGCGGCTGGGAAAGTATTTTGGCTTGCCAGCGCAATTCTGGCTCAACCTGCAAAATGACTACGACCTGCGAATTGTTGAGAGTAGCGGCGTGGGCCGGCGCATCCGCCCCAGAGGCGCAGATCAGGGAGTTGGCGCTGCACACGCTGGAGCGTAGTAGCGGAAACATGGGGCCGCCGGCGGCCTCTTTTAGGAGGCAATGCGTGCTTGCATCGGCCGATTCAGCTCTGTTCGACTGAGCAACGCGGCCTGAGGAGATAGTTGTGGCAAATCTATCGACGACGGACAAACAGATCCTGGAGGAACTGTTTCAAATGCGAAGTGGCTACGTTCTGAATTTTTCGGACCGAACCTTCGGTGAGTTCTTCCGTGATGATATCAGCGTCGACATCTTTGACCCGAAGTACAACTACGCGAGTGGTTCAAAGGCGAATAGATTACGGGGCTTCTGGCGTGTAGCAAATGATGCACTTGTTGCCAAGAGTATCTGCCACCTGTTGCAGCACATAGACACGCAAATCGCGATCGGAAGACTCAAGTCGGAAGACTTTTCGGCCGATCTGATTCGGCGCGCAGGGGCGATATCAACTCGTCTCGCGAGTGCACCCACAGAAAGACAAGCTGCCGCCACTGTACAAAACAATCGGCCAGCACAACATAAGGAAACGCTGGTGTTGTTGCGCGACAGAGTAGCGGAATTACACTCAATGACACCCCAACAGCGAGGTTTCGCATTTGAACGATTCCTGAATGAATTATTCGACTCGTTTCAGCTTGCGCCGCGGGGTTCATTCCGTCTCACAGGTGAGCAGATTGATGGAAGTTTTCAGTTAGGCCAGGATGTTTATCTTGTCGAGGCCAAATGGCAAAATGAGAAAATCGGACAAAGCAACCTTCTCAGCTTTACCGGCAAAGTTGAGGGTAAAGCGCAATGGTCCCGTGGGGTGTTTATCAGCTACAGCGGTTTTACGGAGGATGGCCTCGAAGCATTTGCTCGAGGAAAGGCCACGCGAATCATTTGCATAGACGGCTTCGATCTGCACTGCATTCTTTTTCATGACCTGAACCTTGCGGATGTCATAGCTCTGAAAGTGCGGCGCGCCGGTGAGACCAACGAAGCCTTTGTCTCGGTCAGAAGCCTTTTCCCGTCGCGTGTTTTCTGAGAACTTTGTGGGTGGCCCACACAGCACGGTTTTCGTGTTCGAACCGGCTGAAACTGGCAGACGGAAACAGTAGCGTGTCGAGATTACCTAGTCCAGTCCTAGCTCTTTCCACTTTTTATCCACCAGGGCCTTGGTCTTTTCGTCCATTTGGATTTCGTCGGGCCAGGGGCGGGTGAAGCCTTCGCTGGGCCATTTGCGGGTGGCGTCGATGCCCATTTTCGATCCGTAATTGGGCAGGCGGGAGGCGTGGTCGAGCGAATCGACTGGGCCGAGGGTGAATTGGATGTCGCGCTCGGGGTCGATGTGGTTGAGGGCTTTGAGTGTGACTTCGCCGATATCCTGCACGTTGACGTCTTCATCGACAACGATGATGCACTTGGTAAACATGGCCTGGCCTAGCGACCAGACCGCGTTCATGACTTTGCGCGCCTGGCCGGGATAGGACTTCTTGATGGAGACGATCATGAGGTTGTGAAAGATGCCTTCGATGGGCAGGTTGATGTCGATGAGTTCAGGAATGGTGAGACGCATTAACGGAAGAAAAATGCGCTCGACAGCTTTGCCCATCCAGCCGTCTTCCATCGGCGGCTTGCCGACGATGGTGGTCGAATAGATCGGGTCTTTGCGATGCGTGATGCAGCTGATGTGGAAGACGGGATAAAGATCTTCGAGCGAGTAGAAGCCGGTGTGGTCGCCGAAGGGGCCCTCGGTGCGGAGTTCGTCGAGGTGAACGTGGCCTTCGAGGATGATTTCGGCGGAGGCGGGGACTTCGAGATCGACGGTCTCACACTTGACGAGTTCGACGGGCTTCTGGCGGAGGAAGCCGGCGATGAGATATTCCTCAACGTCGGGCGGCGCGGGAACGATAGCGGAAAACGTGAGCGCCGGGTCGGTGCCGATGGCGACGGCGACTTCCATTTTGCCGGAGGGAGTGTGGTCGGCAAGAACGGAGCCGCCGGAGGAGCGGGCCATGAGATCGACGGCGGCAGCTGCCGGGCTTCGCCCGGCTGGACGGGCGGGGTCGCCCGTCCCTACACTTTGACGTAACATTTCGCGGTAATGCTCGGCGCCGACTTTTTGGCGCTGCCAGTGCATGCCGGTGGTGTGGGCATCGTAGACTTGCATACGGTAACAGCCGACGTTGCGTTTGCCGGTTTTGGGGTCACGAGTGATCACGCACGGTAGTGTGATGAAGCGGCCGGCGTCTAGCGGCCAGCATTTTAGGATGGGAAACCAGTCGAGCGAAAAGTTATCGCGACGGATGATTTCTTTGCAGGGGCCGGTGGGGACGGTCTTGGGAAAGAATTTGCCCATCTCGGCGAGCATGGGCAGCATTTTTACTTTGTCGAGGAAGCCTTGCGGGGATTTGACGTCCATGAAGGCGCGGATGCGGTCTGCGACTTCGTCGAGCTTGTCGACTTCGAGCGCTAGATTCATGCGGCGGGCAGAGCCGAATTGGTTGATGAGCAGCTGCTGCCCGGGATGGCCTTTCACGTTCTGAAATAAGAGAGCGGGGCCGCCGGACTTGCTGACGCGGTCGGTGATTTCGGTGACTTCGAGTACCGGATCTACTTCGGTGCGTATCTTTTTTAGTTCGCCAGCGCGGTCTAGGGCGCGGATCCAGTCGCGTAGGTCGTCGTAGGCCAAGAATCCTCCGGAGACCGAGAATTCTAAATCACTGGCCACGGATTCGCACGGATGAACACGGAAAATGCAACAAAAAAGCATTAACACAGAGGGCGCAGAGAAAGGCCACGGAGATCGCAGAGAAAGCTGGCGATGACAAACGTTTGACATCGCAAGTCCCGCATCGAATCACACGGCCCTGCTAAACTGCGTCTGATAGCCATGAAACGACGGGTGGTGATTACCGGGATGGGGGTGGTGAGTCCTAATGGCGTAGGCAATGCTGCGTTTGCCGGCGCTGTGCTCGAAGGGCGGAGCGGGGTACGCCGAATCTCGCGGTTTGATCCCTCGGAAATTCCCGTACAGATTGCCGGAGAAGTGCGCGAGTTCGATGAACTGGCGTGGGTGGAGAAACGCGACCGCAAACATGTTTCGCGGGTGCTGCCGCTGGCGATTGCGGCGGGAACGGAAGCGCTGAGCGATGCGGGTATTGATGCCGCTTCCCTGGCCTTGGAAGAGCGACGGCGGTTCGGGGTGATTATGGGTTCGGGAGGGGGATCGCAGGAGTTTACCGAAGAGCAGTATCGGTTGTTTTTCCATCAGCAATACAAACAGATGAGTTTGTTTTGCGTGCCGACGGGCGTGATGGGCTCGGTATCGAGCGAACTCAACGTGCGTTTCGGGTTGCGCGGGGCGAGCCACATCATCACTACGGGGTGTACATCGTCGACCGACGCGTTTGGATATGCCATGCGGCAGATTCAGTCGGGACGGCTGGATCTGGTGCTGAGCGGCGGGGCGGATGCTCCCATCGCGCTGGGAATCGTAAAGGGTTTTCTGCTCATGAAGATATTGACTGACTCGTGGAACCAAGCGCCGGAACGGGGGTCGCGGCCATTTTCGGTGGATCGCGATGGCTTCGTGCTGGCTGAGGGAGCGTGGATGTTTGTGCTGGAAGAGTACGAACACGCGCGGGCGCGTGGAGCTACGATGCTGGCGGAAATTTGTGGGTACGGTTCGACTTGCGAAGCGTATCATCGAGTGCGCTTGCAGGAATGCGGCGAAGAACCGGCGCGGGCGATTGGGTTGGCGATGAAAGAAGCGGGAATCGCGGCCAACGACGTTCACTATGTGAACCTGCACGGGACTTCTACGCAATTAAACGACCGCATCGAGACACGGGCATTGAAGCTGGTGCTGGGTCAGCGGGCGGCGGAAGTTCCCATGTCGGCGTTGAAGTCGCAGATTGGGCATCCCCAGGGGGCATGTGGCGCGGCAGGGGTTGCGGCGACGATTGTGGCCATGCGGAATGGACAGCTACCGCCGACCATCAATTTAGAGACGCCTGACCCAGAATGTGATTTGGATTATGTGCCGCAAGCGGGACGGAAGAAGACGATTGAACATGCCATCTGCAATTGCATTGCGTTCGGATCGAAGAATTCGGCGCTGGTGCTGCGGGCGGTGGCGTAGGGTCACCCAGGAAAAGGCGGAAACCACAAAGGACACGAAGGTACACAAAGGAAGTCGGACTGTTTTTTGGAAACAACTTTCACCGCAGTCACCGCAGAGATGCAGTCGAGCGGAACCATACTCTGTCGCCCTCCACGCAAAGAAGAGCAAAGCTTAACCACAGGGAACACAGAGAGGCACGGAGGAAATCTCTTGGTTGCGGGCGTTGGACCAGATTGCTGGATCAGGCCTTCTTGGCAGACATGAGTGACATCAAAGCGTCGACGTTGCGGCCTTCTTTTTCCTGCTCGGAAAGATCGACACCCCAGAAGTTGCTCTGCTTTTCGACTGCCTGAACCCCGGCCTGGACTTCGTTGGGGCTGAGTTGCTGTACCCAGACCACGCGAAAGTTGGCTTTCTTGGAGCCGCGCTGCAAGGAGATGACCTGGTCGGGCTTGAGTTCGGTGTGCAGGCCGCCGATCCGGGCGCCGACATAAGTAAGGTCGAAAGTGTGGGCAAGATGGGTGGCGCCGGAAATCGACACCTTTACCGGAAGAACCATCTTGGTCCGTTTGTTTTTGCGCTGCTCGGCCATGGCTACCTCATTATGTTGGCCGGAGGCGAGCGAGAGAAGATTACCGAAGTCATGAGCGCGACGGGCAGGCGGAGTGCGGTGGTTACGAGCCCAACAGGTGGAGGACCGTATCCTGGACCTTGGGCCACGCTTGGGAACGGGGATCGATCAAGTCGAAATGGCCGGCGGTGGAAATTTCCAGATAGTGAACATCCTCGCCGTGCGTTTTCTTTTGTTGGGCATAGTTGCGGCTGAAGTGGGAAGGAACCACGTCGTCGGCAGCGCCGTGGATGAGCCATTGCGTGGTGGAATGGCCGATAGAGAGCTGCATGGGATCGGCCTGGCGGTAGTGATCTGTCACTTCGCTGGGCTTGCCGCCGAGAAAGTCGACCACGGCATTGTCGCTGAGATGCAGGTCCCAGGCTTGCTGCAGGTCGAGGACTCCGGCCAGCGAGACTACTTTTTTTAATGACGCTTGGCGGGCTGCGAGGCAGAGCGCGAGTTGCGCGCCGGCAGAATGGCCCATTACCACGACTTTGCTGGCGTCGATGCTGTAGCGTTTTGCGAGTTGCGGAAGAAAGCGATAAGCGCTGCGAACATCGTCAAATGTGCCGGGCCAGCCGCCGCCGGGGTTGCCCACGCGGCGATACTCAATATTCCAGGTGGCGAGCCCTTTCGCGGTCAGCGCCGCGCACAAGTGGCCGACGTGAGCCCGATCGTATTTTGCTCTCCAAAAGCCGCCGTGAATGTTCATCAGCAGGGGGAACGGCCCTTTGGCCTTGGGCAGACGGATATCGCCGAATTGATTGGGATCGGGGCCGTAGGCGACGTGGGCATCGGCCGGGGGCGGCGGCTGGGTGAGGATGGAGTCGGAAGACATAGGAAATGATCTGGCAAATGAGGACAGGGGCACACTGAGCGCGAAGCATAAGAGCTGCAGGGCTTCGCGGCGGGTGGGCATTTTTGTCAACCAGTTGTCAGTTCCCGGTTCTCAGTTCTCAGTTGAGATTGCTATCCCTTGAGTTTGAGCTTGGACTTATTCTCTTCCAGGAACTCGCGAAGTTTGTCGGACGCTTCTAGCAATCGCTGCCATTGTTCGTAGTAGAGGGTTACGGGAAAGCGGCCCAGGCCATACACACTCACACCGCCTTTTTCGCCGACACGGAATTCCAGACTGCCGGTGCGACGTGGACTCTTTTCCAGTTCCGCCAAGCGGGCTTTCAATTCTTCATAAGTTGGTTCTGCCATGGGGTTGCCTCGAATCTTGATCTCGAATACATGATAGGGGATGAGGAAAGAATTCGTCTAATCGAGAAACGCTTTCATGCAGAAGACGCTGCCGCCGGATTTTTCAAACTCGGAGGTATCGACCACAATCGGGGTCAAGCCCTCCTGGGCGAGGATGCTAGACAAATGTGCGGTCAGGCGTGGAGTGAGGTAGCGACCGTTGGCCACGATGCCGTTGCCCATGAACTGCACGGCTTCGTCGCGGGTGAGTTCGTGGATTCGGGGGAAGCCAGAACGAATCGAGGCTAGAGACGGCGGCGAGAACGCTCCCGGATAGACGAGCGCGGCATCAAGGTTCAGGGGACACAGGCAGGTGTCCAGGTGGTAACAGTAGGGGTCGACCAGTTTAAGGGGAGTGACGGGAAAACCCAGTGGCGCCATGGCGGCCGAGAACTTCTCCACGCCGCCGCGGCTGGAACGAAAGCCGTAGGCTGCCCAGATGCGGGAGGGGTCAGGATGCCAGAGGAGATCGCCGTGGCCTTCCAAGTACTCTTGCCCCAGGTTCAGATCGATGACTCTGTAGCCGCGGCGGCGAAACCAGTCCACGTAGAAGGCCACTTCGTGGTTACGGGAGGGATATTTCATGTGGCTGGGAACGATGAACTTTTCTCCGTTCCGGGTCTGGCCGACAAAAACCTGGTTGGCGGCAAAGACCATGTCTTCAAGGTCTTTGACGGGATCAATCAACTCTACCTTGAGCCCGGAGTCTTCCAGCGAGCGGCGCAGGACATTCCATTGCTGCTGGGCTTTGGCGCGATCGATGATTTGTCCCGCGTAGGGGTTCTTGGCCTCGCGCACGTCGAAAAAAGTCGGGGGGCACATTAGGACGGTCTTTGCCATAAAGCCGGGCATGCAGAACGATGATAGCGGTTGGCGAGTGGGTATTTCCATCTTTGGTGGTAGAGGCGGTAAAGATGCCGGAGGTTCGGCAGTTTTGGACGGTTTCGTCATGGCCGGCTGAGGAGTTGAATTCCCCATGGGAGGCAACCCAAGGATTCCCAACAGTTTGCGCCTGGCCTGTAGGCCCGTCGATCTGGCACTGGAGATGCAAGGTGGGTGCAGAGATTGTCGGTCACCGAAAACCGGGCCATGCTGGACCACTGCGCCAATCCGGGATGCAGCAGACGCTTCCGCAAGCTGGAAGACGGGAAGCTATTTTTGGTGGAAGTTGGTGTGGCCGAAGCTTCGCCCTCCGCCCGTGGGGCTGGAGCAGGTAGACACTACCGTCAGCTGGAACACTACTGGCTGTGCGATCCCTGTGCATCGGTTTTGACCTTGTCGTTTGAACAAGGGCGGGGGGTAGTTGCGGTACCGCTGACGCGGCCCCTGGGAAAGAAGCCGGCGGTTTCGGTAGGCTCGAGCGCAGTTGGGGGCACCCCTTTGCCCCGGACTTGCGACCCGATGCAGAGCGCGAGTGGGAGTGGCAATGAAGCCTGATGCTCGCCAGTACGAGCCACGAATTCCGGCGTGTACCATTTGCGGCGAAGAGAAATTCTCCACACATGTGTGGTTCCTAGTCACCGAGAGTCCCTGCGAAGACAAGCTAAGGATTCTGCAATGGCAAGACGAGGTCGCCGAGCGGGAAGGAATTTATCAAGCTTGTTGCCCAGCCCATGTGGAGGAACTGGTGATCCACTGGATGACAACCGGCAGCCTGGATTTCCCGTTTGCGACGACCGCAACCCACCCAGTGCCGATGGGACGCCGGTCACCACTGGCTTCCCTGCCGGTAATGATGGAACCGGACACTCGGGGGGCGCGCCAGATCGGAGAGCTGGCGGTACATCGTGAGAGCATGGGGCGGCTGCTCAATGAGAGTCCAGATTCACTGCAGCTTATCCTGGACGAACTGACCCGGGCGTTGCGGCGTGAAAGCAGCAGTGACGCCCGTGTGGAGTCGCCGGACAGCGTGGCCTCGGGAGTGCTGAGGCCGGCGTAGACCCGGGTTAGGATTCCTGGGATTGTTTCCAGGCGCGCCAGTCCTTGGTTACTGCCTTGGCCATGTCTATGGCTGCGGACAAGAGCTGCACCGGCTTCAGCCGATCAAGATGCCGACTGACATTCTTGCGCGCATCACGCGTGCCGAGGTGAATGTTGGCGGTCTCCCACCCCATGGCAAAGAGCAGCCGAATCTCGTCGCGGTTGCTGGGCAGAACTGCCAACTCGATGCGCGAGCAGGATGGCGAAAGGCGGCGGACGATCCAGGAACCGCGGAGCTTCACAAAAGGATCCGGGTCGCGGACGGCGCGGTCGAGGATTTCCTGGTAGGCGATCTTGCCCGGTCCTTTCTTTCCTGCCGCCCAGGAAATGGCGGACGGCGCCAGGGCCTTGGCTTCGCGGGCGATTCTGCCGCCGTGGCATTGCGCGATGGCCACGACGCGAACGTGCCCCAGACTTCCCAAACCAGCGATCCGACGAACGGTGCGGTAGTCGAGACCGGGTTCGGGCATCAGGCGGTCCAGCGATTCTCGTAGTTTGCGGGGGAGCTTTCCGGGTATCTTCGGCAGCGCGTCCATCTTCGCCCAGAAGTGGACGGGATCACGCAGTTCGTTGAGGGCGATCAGACGCAACCACTTGTGTTCCTCTTCGAGAACGAAGGGACGACCGCTCTCCACCAGGGATTCGTGGTACCCGTCCAGGAGAGCGGCGCAGGCGTCTTTACTTTGCAGGCGCAGGTGACCTTCCTCGCTGGCCAGCAGTGCACTGGTTGCGAGCCGCACCAGGTCAACGGTGTAGGGCAGGGTTCCGGCTTCGTCAAAATCGTTGATGCCCCAAACCAGACGACCCTCGATGTCACGCCAGGTGCCGAAGTTTTCCACGTGAAGATCGCCGACGGCGAGGACACGCGGGGCCTTGGCGAGAGCGGGACAAACTTCGGGCCAGAGTTGCATCCAGCGATAGAAAGTTGCGCGGAAAAAAGGGAAAGGCGAGTCTGCCATGCGCTGGTGTTTCAGGCGAAGATCGAGCTTTACGATCGTGGTGTGTTGACCCAGCCAGGTTTCAAACACGCGGGTTGATTTGACGATATTCATACGTCCGGTGGGTCAACATAGAACTGCCGTAAACAAATGTCAATGTGAGCGCGGAGATAACATGAACCACAAAGGACACCAAGGTTCAGAAAGGAAATCCTGACACGAGGACCCTGTGGATTTTTGTGTACTTGGTGGTTGATGCCTTCGATGGGAGCGGCCAGCTCCAGGCCGGTTTCGGACATTCAATCCCACAAATGGACAGGGGAGGTCGAGCAGGGCAGAGTGTTCATCATCGAAAGACGATATTTAGCCTCTGCCTGACTTGGCCGGATGCATGCAGCAGTGCACTTGATTGCCCAAGTGTTTTCGTTTTTTGGGCGGCGGGAGGGCTCACTGGTATGGCAACCGAACGCATCCGTCAAACGGTTTCGGGACCACTCACTCTGGAAGACATCGAGAAACTTCAAAAGCAAGGCTGGACGGCAACCGCGATCGAGTGGCAGCGCGAAGTGCGGGGCGAACAAGCCGAACCCGGAATCGAGGGTCCGCCTTATGGTTTGCGGGTTGGTGATGACTGTTTGAGGCTGGAGGAGGATCCGGACGAAGCCAGGATTCTGGTGACAATGATGGAGCTGATGATCCAAGATGGGCCCTATTCCTCTATTGCCCAGGAACTTAACCGCCGCGGTTATGCCACCCGCGAGGGGTCGAAGTGGAATCCGGTGTCGGTGTTCAAGATGTTGCCTCGTCTGATTGAAGCTGGGCCGAAGATCTTCTCTTCGGAAGAGTGGCAGCGGCGGCGGCAGCAAGCGCGGGGGCGGAAACCGGGGGTGACGACGTAGAACCGGAAAGGTTTTTTTCGGTTTGAGATTAGCCCGTGCTGGCTCATAATAGCCAACCGACAGGAGGCGATTCCTTATGAAGCGAGTTCTGTTGGCTGGGGTGTTGGGCGGCATCGCGATGTTTGTGTGGTCGTCGATTGCGCATATCGCATTGCCGCTGGGAAGAACAGGAATTAAGGAGATCCCGAACGAGCAGGCGGTGCTAAGCCCGATGCAGTCGCAATTGGGTGGGACTTCGGGGTTTTACGCGTTCCCGGGAATGGGGTTGGGAGCGAATCCAACCCGTGAAGAAGAAAATGCCGCCATGCAGCAATACCAGCAGAAGCTGACAACGAATCCATCGGGGATATTGATCTACCATCCGCCCGGGGCAAAGGCGCTGCAACCGAGTCAGCTGATAACAGAATTCTTGACGGAACTGGCTGAGGCCTGGCTGCTGGCGTGGTTGCTTGCGCAAACCAGTTTGGCGACGTTCGCATCACGGATGGGATTTGTGACGATTGCCGCACTTATGGCAGCAATTACCACCAACCTTCCCTATTGGAATTGGTATGGGTTTCCTACCAGCTACACCACTGCGTACGTGGGCATTCAGTTGGTCGGGTACCTGGTGGCGGGAGTGGTGGCCGCAGTGATTTTGAAAACCAAGACCACGGCGTCGAGGACATTGGCGGTGGCGGCGTAGTGAGTTGACTTTGGCATTGCAGCTGCCAACTGTAATATGCTGTCCTGCAATGACACGCGAGACGCTGGTTGACTCCCGCCAGGAGATTCTGCGGACGGCGGCCCGACTGTTCCAGCAGCAGGGCTACGATGCGACGTCGATGAACGACGTGGCCACCGCTCTTAAGGTCAGCAAGGCCGGCCTGTATCATCATTTTCAAAGTAAAGACGAGATTCTGTTTGAGCTGATGAACCATGCTTTGAACATCACCCAGGAGCGGGTGGTGGACCGGGTGCGCAGTGTCGCTGATCCGGAAGAGCGGCTGCGCATGCTGATTCGCTGGCATGTGGAGGTCATTTTGAGTGTGCGGGACCGCGAGATCACGGTGCTGCTGCATGAGAACCATCCCCTGCCGCCGTCGCTGCGCAAGCGCATCAATGCCAGAAAAAAGGAATACGTGCACTTCGTGGAGAAGCTGGTGTCTGAACTGCAACAGGCGCGGCAGTCCAGACGGAACGTGAGTCCCCGCGCGGCTACGTTTGCTCTGCTGGGAATGATCAACTGGATTTACCAGTGGTACAAACCCGAAGGCACGTTGAACAGCCAGCAAATCGCTGCGCAGTTCACCGAAATATTCCTCAGCGGAGCTTTGTCATAGTCCCGCAATCGAACTCTTCTCAGTTACTCCGGTAACGTGCCGGTAACGAAGCATCTCATCCATAATGGCGTTGCAGTTGGTGAGGGTCGTGCAGGCCTCACGCGTCGTTTTCCCCAGACGACAGACGTTGAATCGGCAGCAAATCGCAACTTACCTATGTTGACCGGGGTTCAGCAGGCAAGAAGTGAGGATGACAGGCAGGCTGGGGCGCTGACTCGGCTCTACAAGACTGTCCTGGAGATGATCTCCTCGCAAGCATCACTCCCGGGAGTGTTGGAGTGCCTGTGCAGATTCATGGAGCAGCAATTTCCCGAGATGTTGTGTTCGGTGCTGCTGCTTGACTCCGACGGCACAACCTTGCGGCATGGAGCTGCTCCCAGCCTGCCACCCAACTACTGCCGGACCATTGACGGATGCTCCATCGGCCCCGGTGTGGGATCGTGTGGAACGGCTGTGCACAGCGGGAAGCCGGTCGTAGTTAAGGACATCGGCAACGACATCCTGTGGAAAGATTATTGCCAGTTGGCGCTGCCACACGGGCTCAAGGCGTGCTGGTCAACTCCGATCTTTTCCCGTGCGGGCAAGGTTCTGGGAACTTTTGCGGTCTACTATCGCGAGGTTCGCGAGCCTGATCCGCAGCACTGGCAGATGGTGGAATGCGCCACGCACCTGGCGGGTATCGCCATTGAACGGGAGCGGGCGGATGCCGAACTGCGGTCGGCTGAAAGCAAATACCGGGCGCTGGTGGAACGTCTGCCGGCGATCACCTACATTGCGGAAGTCGGGGTGCTGGGGCCCTGGCACTACGTCAGCCCGCAGATTGAAACGATTTTGGGTTTTTCTGCCGCCGAGTGGAAGCAGAACTCCGCGAACTGGATCAATCACATTCATCCCGAAGACCGCGAGCAAGTTCTGGAATTCGACGCTCAGTTCGTGGCCAACGGGGGAAGAATGCGGACCGAATATCGCATGCTGAGCCGCGAAGGCAAGGTCTTGTGGTTTCGTGACGAAGCCGTACTACTGGGTGACGCGGCTGGACCGGTCCCGGTGATGCAGGGAGTTCTCTACGACATCACTGAACACAAGCATCTGGAGGATCAACTTCGCCAGTCGCAAAAGATGGAAGCGATCGGCAAGCTGGCGGGAGGGGTGGCCCACGACTTTAACAACTTGCTGATGATCATCCAGGGTCACAATGAGCGGTTGGTGCGTCATCTCAATCCCAACGATTTGTTGTTTACGGACGCTCATGGAATCAAGGAAGCGGTAAGCCGTGCAGCCTCTCTGACCCACCGGTTGCTGGCCTTCAGCCGCAAACAGGTGCTGCAGCCCAATGTGCTCAACCTGAATACAGTCGCCGGCGAAGTGGGCAAAATGCTGGAGCCTTTGATCGGGGAGAACATTGAGCTCAGCCTGGAACTGGCCCCGGATTTGTGGCGAGTGAAGGTGGATGAGCAACAACTGGAACAAGCCATCCTGAACCTGACACTCAACGCGCGGGACGCGATGCCGCACGGAGGCAAGCTGACGATTACCACCTGCAACCGGGAGATCGACGCGAGCCAAAGCAAATTGAAACAAAACGGGGACTCTGTGCCGACCCGGGCAGGAAAATATGTGGTGCTGACAGTGAGCGACACCGGCGTCGGCATGGATGCAGAAATTCAAAACCATGTTTTCGAACCCTTCTTCAGCACCAAGGAGCTAGGGAAAGGCACGGGACTGGGCTTGGCCAGCGTCTATGGAGTGGTGCAGCAGAGTGGTGGCTGGGTTTCTTTTCGCAGTCAACTGGGGCACGGCAGCAGTTTCAGCATCTATCTGCCCGAGACTGGGGGGGAGCCGGCATCCATCATGGCTGAACCTGCTCCGCCCGCGGAAACGAAAGGCACAGAGACCATTCTGGTGGTGGAAGACGAAGATGAAATCCGGGACATGGTCCGAGAGTATCTGGAGCGCAAGGGCTATACCGTGCTCGCGGCCAACAACGGCAGCGAGGCGCTGCAAGTGGCGCAACGTTACAAAGGCTCGATTCACCTCTTGTTGACCGATGTGGTGATGCCGCAGGTCGGAGGTCATGAACTGGCGCGGCAGATCAAGGGGATGCGGCCACGCATCAAGATCCTGTTTACTTCGGGATATCCGGAGCACGCGGGGTTGACTGAGAAGGTCGCCGATCCGTCAGCGCTGATTCTGCAAAAACCCTATCCCCTGAACGCCCTGGCGAGCCGTGTCCGGCAAATGCTGGATGCAACTGAGGCCGCGAAAGCCTGACGGCGGGACCGAACCACCCGCCGGCGCGACACGCCGATTCCCGCCTAGTTCGCGATCATTTAACACCATCGTTAACTATTCTGTTGACCTGTAAATCCGTATTGGTATATTTAACGTCGTGGTTAACAAACAGGCAAGGGTAACGGCGGTGTTTGCGGCGCTGGCGGACCCAACCCGGCGGCGCATCCTGGAACAGCTCTCGGGACAGGGGGTAAGCCGGGTCACAGCCCTGGCCAAACCGTTCCGCATGTCGCTGCCGGCCATTTCCAGGCACTTGCGAGTGCTGGAAGCGGCCCGCCTGATCAAGCGCCAGCGCCATGGCCGGGTTCACCTGATGCGTACGGACACAGCGGGGCTGAACGAGGCACGGAAATGGATCGCCCAGTGTGCAGCGGCCTGGGAGTCCGGGTTTGACGCCCTCGACGAGTTGCTCAGAAACGAACAACGAAAGGAAAAGAAACCATGAAATCCGAAGTGATTATTGGCGAGAACCGCATGACCATGACACGGGTTTTTGACGCTCCGCGGGAGCGAGTGTTCGCGGCGTGGAGCCAGTCAGATGCGCTGCAGCGCTGGTCGGGGTGCAAAGATACGACCAAGCTGGAGTGCACCATGGATTTTCGTGTGGGCGGTTCTTTCACTCAGAAAATGAACATCCAGGGAGTCGGAGAATATACGATTACCGGCATCTACGACGAAATCATCGTACCGGAAAGGATCGCCTACCACGTTGACCTGGGCCCGGCCACGACCCGCGTCACGGTGCAGTTTATCGCGCAAGGCAACCAGACCAAGCTGGTGCTCACGCAGGAAGGGTTCCCGGACCAGAACCTGTGCAAGATGGTCTCGCAAGGCACCGCGGAAGCGTTGGACAAGTTGGACCAAATGCTGGTTGCGCAAGCGGCATGAGTCGATTCACTCGTGGGTTGCGGAAGTATCGCTTCTACTTCAATAAGGAGAATTGCGCATGAACTACTCACGGATGGCATTGGCTGCCCTGGCCGCATGGATTGTGTACTTTGTGGTAGGAGGGCTCGTTTCCGGCATGCTGATTGCCGATTACTATCGTCCCTACCCGGCGGTTTACCGCTCGCGTGACACGGTGATGGGCCTCTTCCCTATCGGGATCGCGGGCATGTTGATCGCGATGCTGGCGCTTTCTCTGATGTACGCGAAGGGCTACGAAGGCGGATCGGGTTGGATGGAGGGCCTGCGCTTCGGTCTGCTGGTCGGAATCTTTGTGGCCGGCGCTGTGGTCGGCGACGAATACGTGACGCTAAATATCGGTGGCAAACTTGCGCTGGTGATGGCGGCGGGCAGGCTCTTCGGATGGATGGTTGTAGGCGTGACGATCGGCCTGGTGTATAAGCCGGGAACGGCTCGCCCGGGTTAGCGCCCCTCAACGGGAGGAACGATAATCCCACGGTATGCGAGCATGTCATGAAAATGTCAAGAAGATGTCAAACTTAGGTGGTGTAGCCAGGGAGACTCAAGACGGCCGCGCGGTTTGTCAGCCTGGCTGAGCGTGCGGCTGGGTCCCCCCCTTGCCATAGCTATCCCCTGCAATGCATTGACTTGGCGCTGGCAGGCCCCTAAGATGGTCGCGCTGGACAGACCCTTCCCCACGTGATCGGCCAGACCATCTCGCATTACCGCATCATCGAGAAACTCGGTGGTGGCGGGATGGGTGTCGTTTACAAAGCTGAGGATGTGAAACTCGGCCGCTTTGTCGCCCTCAAGTTTCTGCCGGACCAAGTCGCTAAAGATGAGCAAGCGCTCAGCCGCTTTCAACGCGAAGCCAAAGCGGCGTCTGCGCTAAACCATCCCAATATCTGCACCATCCACGAGATTGACGACCAGCACGGGCAGACTTTCATCGCCATGGAATTTCTGGATGGCGTGACGCTGCGGCATAAGATCGGCGGTCGGCCGATGGACGTCGAGACGGTACTAGCACTCGCCATCGAGATCGCCGACGCGCTCGATGCCGCGCACGCCGAAGGAATTGTCCATCGCGACATAAAACCTGCGAACCTATTTGTGACCAAGCGTGGTCACGCCAAGATTCTGGACTTCGGATTGGCTAAGCTGACGCTGCGGGGCAGCCCGGCTGGTGAGACGGTAGGAGAGACCGCTGTTGAAACATTGGTGAACGAGGCTTTTCTGACCAGTCCGGGGGCGACGCTAGGAACGGTGGCTTACATGTCACCGGAGCAGGTGCGGGGCAAAGAATTGGATGCGCGCACTGACCTGTTTTCGTTCGGAGCAGTTCTCTATGAGATGGTGACAGGCACGGTGCCGTTCCGGGGTGAGGGCTCGGGGGACATTTTCGACGCGATCCTGCACAAGGCACCGACGGCTGCGGTGCGGCTGAATCCGGAGGTTCATCCGGAGCTGGAACGGATCATCAACAAGGCGCTGGAGAAAGACCGGGATTTGCGTTATCAGCATGCGTCCGAAATGCGGGCCGATTTGAAGCGGCTGAAGCGGGAGACCGAATCGGGCAGGGTGGTTACGGAGTCGGCCAGTACTTCTGCTTCGCCTCAGTCGGCCGCTTCGGCGTCTGGATCTTCGGGGTCGGGGCCTGCGAGCGCAGCGGCTTTGTCCCCAGGGCAGGCATCGTCCGGTTCGGTACTGATGGCGGAGGCACGGCGGCACAAGCGTCCGCTGATTGTCACGGCTGGAGTGGTTGTGGCGCTGGTGATTGCGGCGGGATTCGGCGCCTACAAACTTCTAAGCAAAAGCACTCCCGCGATTGATACTCGCAACATCAACATCCGCCAGCTTACCGATCATGGCCAAGCGGTCGGCTTTGCCACGATATCCTCGGATGGCAAGATGTTCGCCTATGGCCGGCGCGAAGGCGAACGCAGCCTGCGGGTGAAGCAAATCGTTACCGGCAGCGAAGTGATCGTGGTGCCGCCGCAGACCGGTTTCTTTGGCAATGGAGCCAGTTTCACGCCTGACGGCAATTATCTGTACTACTCGCACGGCGACCCGGCAAACGGCAACAGCCACAATCTCTACAGTGTGCCTGCCTTGGGAGGGACGCCGCGTCAGATCGTGAGTGACACAACCAGCACCGTCTCTTTCTCACCCGACGGCAAGCGCATGGTGTACCGGCGCACGATTCAAGACAAAGGTGAGGAGCAGTTATTGATCGCGAAGGCTGACGGCACGGGCGAGCAAGTCATTTTCCGGCACGAGTCCGGAGTCAATGGCTTCAGTGCTGATCCTTCCTGGTCCACCAGCGACCTGATCGCCGTGGCTACGTTGCAACTGGGTAGCAAGAACACGTTGGCATCCATTCTGGTGATCACGCCGGATGGCCGGCTGGTCAAGAACCTGCCTCTGCCCATGATAGTTATCGACGTGGCATGGCTGCCCGATTCCTCCGGATTGTTCTTTGTCGGCAAGGAAAGATCAACTGGCTTCCGGGCGCAGATTTGGTTTCAACCTTACCCTGCCGGCGATGCTTTCAAGATCAGTAACGACTTGAGTCAGTACGCCTCGCTGAGTGTTACGGCGGATGGCAAATCGTTCGTTACGACACAAGAGAGGCAAGCTGCCACGATTTATGTGGGCGATTCTCCAGCTGTGCTGAATGACAAGATCGATTGGAAACTGACTCCGATCTCGACTGAACAGGCGACCGGGTATTCACTGTCCTGGACAGCGGCAGGAAAACTCCTGCAAATGGATGCGGCATTTCACGACTACGTTACTGCCGGCGATGGCAGCGGCCGGGCTCGCGTGCTGGAGAATGATGACTCGGATTTCGGTCCGACCGCCTGCGGCCCAGGGGATCTGGTGATCGTGGACAGGGTTTTGGAGAGCAACACCGCCAGCCTGTGGCGGCTAAATATCGGAACCGGGGAGTTGAAGCAGCTTACCTTCGGCAAGGACGACGAGATCCCCTCATGCACGCCCGACGGCAAGTGGATGGTGTACCGGGGATTCGTGGCGAGCGACAGTGTCCCGCACATTTTCAAAGTCTCGACTGACGGTGGCGCACCGGTAGAATTGGCCAAAGGAAGCGCGTTTTCGCCGACGTTGTCACCAGATGGCACATTGGTGGCTTATGGAAAGGACGAGGGACAAGGAGCCAGCACCAAGTCCAAGTTTGTGGTGCAAAAGCTGGAGGGCGGCGCGCCGGTGCGGGAGATCGAGTTACCGTCGACATACACCTCGTCGCTACTGGGATGGACGCCGGACGGGCACGCGCTTACTTACGTGCACAATACTGCGGGCAATGTCATCAATTTGTACATGCAGCCGCTGGCCGGCGGTGCGCCGGTACAGCTGACCCACTTCGACTCCGAGCCGTCGTCGATCGCTGCCTATGCATGGTCACGGGACGGCAAGAAACTAGCCGTTACTCGCGCACGCTACAACGATGCTGACGTGGTCATGTTCAGTGGTTTCCGTTAAGAGCAGTTCCAAGATTGAAAGGAGCCTGCTTTATGCTGGAGATTCAGACCAAGCAGCTGTCGCCCGACATTGTCGTGCTGGAAATAAAGGGGAAAATCACCATCGGCAGGGATTGCCAGCACCTGGAATGGACCACCGAGAGCCTGGTGAAAGAGAAAAAGAAAAAGATCATCTTTGACCTCACGGGTGTAACCCACATTGACAGCACTGGAATTGGGATCATCGTAATGTCGGCGGGCAAAGTAAAGGAAGCGGGCGGACAGTTGCGATTGGCAGGAGTCAACAGCCATGTGGAACATGTGTTGAAGCTGACCAATATGGACAAAGTCGTCACCTGGAACCCGACGGTGACGGAGGCGGCAGTGGGGTTTTAGGGGCGCGGACGAGGGCGTCCGCGCCACACCGCTCTTAGACAAACACCTCACCGGGCAACCGGGTCAGCGTCCGGGAAGCGAGCGTGTTTTGGATCACGCGCTGGGGGCGATCCGAAGCGGACGCATCGATTTCCATACGTTGCATTCGCAACTTGAGAGTGCGCTCGATGTTGCGCAGTTCGATGACTTCGACGCCTGTGACAATGGAAGAAGCGCGGCCTTGAGAGCCGGCGCGTCCGGTGCGTCCTACGCGGTGAATGAAGTCCTCGGCCATTTTTGGCAAGTCGTAATTGATCACGTGAGCTACGTCATCGACGTGCAAGCCACGCGAAGCGATGTCGGTCGCGACCAGCACCTGGAAGCGGCCTTCCTGAAATCCGCTTAAAGCGTCGTTACGCTGCGATTGCGAGCGGTCGCCGTGAATCATGGCGGCATTGAAGCCCTCGCGCGCCAGTTCCCGGGCGAGGCGTTGCGCGCCGCGCTTGGTGCGAGTAAAGACCAGAGTCTGACCTTTTTCGGCGTAGAGCAGATGACGGAGGACGTCCGGTTTCTCGCCGGGACGCACTTCGTAGGCTTTGAGCTCCACACTCTCCGCGGGCTTGAGAACCGAACCCAACTCCACGCGCACCGGTTGACGCATGTAATCATTCACCAGCCGGGCGACGGATTGCTCCAGCGTGGCGGAAAAACATAGGGTTTGGCGTCGCCGGGGCAAGATGGCAACGATGCGCTGGATGGCAGGCAAAAAGCCCATATCCAACATGCGGTCGGCTTCGTCGAGTACCAGGATTTTGATCTGCTTCAAGTCAACCAGGTTGCGGGAAATAAAATCCTGCAACCTTCCCGGAGTGGCAATCACGAGTCCCGCACCCACGCGGATGCCGTGGATCTGCGCCTTCTCATTGACACCGCCGATGACCAGCGACGCTTTGGGCGTGGTCTTACTGCGCAATGCTTCGTATTGTTCATGAACTTGCATCGCCAGTTCACGCGTGGGCAGAAGCACCAGCGCGTTTACTTGACGGGCAGGCTCGCGCAGCAGCATTTCGATGATCGGAATCAGGAACGCGAGCGTCTTTCCGGTGCCGGTCTGGGCAGTTGCCAGTACATCTTTCCCTTCCAGAGCCGGCGGAAGCGCCTGCGCCTGGACAGGGGTTGGAGTAACGAATTGAGCCGCCGCCAGCTTCTGCTGCAAAGCAGAAGACAAGGGCAGTTCTGAAAAAGTAGTCATTTAAAGTTTTTTCTTTCTGGAGGGGCTTGTTGTCACACACTCAGACACACGTCTGGAAGTTTCCACGCCACTCACATTCATTTTTAGATTTGGCGCTGAACTGAACGGCGGGCAGGAAAAGCGGAGATGAATCTGATCCAACTGAAGGACCACCGCATTGACGAGCAAACCGAGCAAAAGCGTCAAAAACAGTATAGCAGACCTGGAGTTCTGCGGAGGGTTACGCGGGTAACTAGCTGGGTTACGGCTCAGGATGGAGGCCCCGGGCGGAGTCGAACCGCCGACCAACAGTTTAGGAAATAACACGCACCGTTTCGTGAGACGTGTGGTCAATAGTTTAGGGGTGGGTACCTTGTACACATTTGTGGTGTTTAGGCCAGATTCCACGCGAGAAAGTGTACAAGGTGTGTACAGGGCGAGCAACTCACGAGGCAAGCGGTTTTTCCGCACGGCTGGCCACGTGCTAACCTGATTTCAGGCCCCGTAGCTCAGATGGATAGAGCATTCGTTTCCTAAACGAAGGGTCGCGTGTTCGACTCACGCCGGGGCCACCAGTTCTTATTGGCCAGCTTTTGCGGCGCGATTCGTGAGGCCGCGCAACTCCGTCGCATTGGCTAGTGCTTCGCAACGCTCAACTGTATAGAGCACACCATCAATTCTGATGCCTTCCTTCGGTTTGCCAATCGTGCACCAGATGTCGTAAATCCAACGCCCCTCCGCGAAAGCATGGCTATTTTTGCCGCGCCTCTTCATGGCGGCTTGTGTCATCGCCATCAAATCGCCATCCCCAAGAATGTGTGTGTATGTATCCATGTACTCGACGTAATCAAGCACGGCCTTTTTCACAGCCGCAAAATCCTTTGCCATACCAATTGCGGCGGCAAGCTCGCGTGTCAGTTTGTGCGCTTTTTTGAGTGTGTCGTCCATGCGGTCAGTATCCGGCGCAAAGCACGTGGCTGGCTAGATTACCGTGGTGCTGCTTGCCGGTGCTAAGATGAACAAAAAGGAGGTACATACCCTTGGCCGACACGATGCTTTGTTACCAGTGCGGACAAAGCAATCCAAGCCAAGCATTCTGCGGTTCCTGTGGTGCCCCTCTCATTCTAAGCGAATACATTTCAAGAAAGGTCAAGGACCAAGTTGAAGCCACAATCCAGAATCGCGATGTCCTTGAAAGAGATTCCTCCATCAAGGTGTTCCAACAAGCATGGAATTGGATAAAGTTGATTATCGGTATTGCGGCTGGCCTGCTAATTCTCGCAGGTGGTGGGGTGATTTGGAAAGCATCCGATTTTTGGTCTGGCGTCGATAAGGCCAAACAGTCTGTCACCGATGCAGCAAGCAACAGCTCGAAGGAAATCTCCAACTCAGCCGCGCAATCAAAGCGCGATATTTCAGCCGCACTTGACGCAGGAAAATCAACAATCAAAGCGGCATCCGAAGAGGCTTCTCAACAAGCACAAATATTGAGGACGACTGCTTCGCACACTAAGACAGAAATAACACAGGAAGGCGTAGCACTTCGAAGCGAAATAGACAAGTCGCGCGGGCAGTTGCAGGTAGCCGAAGCAATCCGGCCTGAAATGGAGAAGATGCGAGACCAACTATCGCAGGCAACGACGGCAATTCAATCCCAGCAAAAAGTGATTTCCAGTTCAGAAGACTTCGTGAAAAGCGTGTTCAGTTCTCACATGGTAGAAACGTTCGACACTTCACATCCTCCCCAGGGTCGTTACGTTGTTGTTCCGCCGTCAACCAAAGACGTTAAGAACACGATAGTGTTCATGCTTTTGAACGCAACCCCTATACAGGGAACACTTCAAATTCAGTTTCACATTTATACACAACCGCCAAACTCCTTCTTCAATATCCACAATCTCGTTCTCTTTTTCTGGGGTGACACTCCGCAGAATCTCCTACAACAATCACTGAGTATTTCCTACTTTCCCGACAAGAGCGACAAGGAACTAATCAAGACGTTGACCGAACGAGATGGCCGTGTGTTCGCTGATGACCAACCGCTGCCGAAGTTTAATCAGCCAGACCCCGATTTCAAAGGAAACAAGTGGATGCCATTGTCGGTTCCACAGGGTAATCCTTAGTCACCACTTGATACAACAAAGCCGCTGGCGCGCGGCGCACAGCGGCTCGTTCCCCCTCAAGCCTTGGTTACAAATTTCTTGCTAAGAATTCGGCCATGCGTTTCTTAAGCTCCGCGTGTCCGTCCTGTATCTTCTGATGAGTTTTGAAATCGGCACCCGGCTCTTGTGCCACAAGCAGCGCCCACGCTCGCTTCAGATTCCAAGCCTCGTCCGCAACGTTTTCATCCGGCGTGGATTCGGCAACTTTTCCACACAACACAGCTAGATAAATGATGTTCAGACTTTCCAAGAGTTCTTGCTTGCTTGTCATTCCGCCAGCCTAGTCGCGCACTTGAACTGTTGTCAATTCAGAGACCATACCGCGAAGGGTACCAACTTCGCTTCCGCTACATGAACTTTTCCAGTGCTGCCTTTAGCTTTTCCCAATGCTGGGCAACAGTCACCGCAGCGGTAAGCAACGGGCCGATGTTTCGCAATCCCCAGCCCAGCACAGATGTGTTGCGCTTGTCTTTTTCTACACCAAGCTGCTCAACCACGGCGCGTAACATGTCCAACACTTGCTGCTGTGTTTGCAGCGTTAATTCTTTGCTGTCCGCAATCTGTTGTGTAAAGGATTGCAGCAGCGTTGCAAGTTCGGCGTGCCCGTTGCTGTTTAAACCACTTACAACTTGGTCCAGAAAAATGATTGCGCCCGCGTTTATTTGGCCAACCTGACTGCCGCTGGCAACGTGGATGTTGTTTGTCGTGTTCAAGGTCATAGTCGGTTGTGGTATCTCAATGTCCGGTGCAGAAGAATGCGGCATACCTATCTGCCATGCCATCAAACGCTGCAAATAGTTCATGTAGGCGAAGCGCTGTCGCTCCTCTTGTAGTGATACTGTCTTGAATCTTTCCCAGCAATCCATGCACAGATATGGGCCATTTTCCACAGCCTTGATAACACCTTCGGCGCGCCTACAGTGGCAAAGTGGCATGGCAATAATTATAGTCCCCTCCCTGAAACTCTCCTGAAGGCAAGCTCTTAGCAACGATTACCGCGAGGGTACGAGAGGCAGGATGGACATTCTCCAGCCTCGTCCTCCAGTCTCGTCTTAGGAGGCAACATGAAATATACGAAAGTGAAATTCAACGCGGCGCGGATTAAGCGCATGTTTCGTGGTGGAAAGCGCGTCTCAGAGATTGCCCTGGCTATCGGCTACCCCACTGGCCACGGCAACAACCGTGTGCGGCGTTTCCTAATGTCGGAAGGTTTGTACGCGATTTCCGAAGCGCACAAGCCGGAGCGAACAACCAAAGCGAAGAAATGACCCTCCGGCGCGCCGGATTTGGCCAGTCGATGGGCTGGCCTTTTCTTGTTGCAGCGTGAACCACTTTCTACATCCCGACATGTTCAGGACAGTTCCCTGATTTGCTTGGCCATCTCATACACATTCCAGTTTTTCAGGAACAACTGGAGCCGTCTGCCAAACTCGGCGGTGTCGGCTACACGCTGCAATCCATCGGCTTCTTCCATCCTCTGCTTCATGTAAGCGGCCAATGGGTCTGAAACGAGATAGGACAGGTAATAGGCTTCTTGCAAATCCAAATATTCTTGGAAGATTTTCCCTCCCTTCATGCCCAAGTTACCATGCTCGGAAAAATCCCTGCCCGGAGACACCCGTCCATCAATTTGGCCCCACGCAATGAAGTACTCGAACTTACGGAGTGCTTTCCAAATCTCGGCAACCCGGTCGGCGTGAATCTGCTTTCGTCCAACGTCAATGTGTGCAATTGTTTCTTTATGTTCTTCTCTTCTCGTGTACCAATCCAGAAAAAGAATCGCGACCAGGGCAATTCCCTCCAGCCAGATAGCGACGGCTTCATACTTGCTCAGCCAAGTCGTGAAGGTGGTAACACATTCCATAGGTACCTCCTAATCATTGGCAATGCGCCGGATTGTAGCAGGTAACTACACTTCAATTTAGCTGTGCCACCGGCGTACCCGTGGCGCGCACCGTCTCGCGAGCCGTCGAGGAATGGCTGAATACAACCGGCCAGCACATCGAATAGGCGCTCAAGTGACAGCCGGTTAGCTGCCAAATCCAGCCGCCGTCGCTGTCGCCTCATCGCTCGTGCGTTTCCGCTTTCGCCGATTGTTGGCTTGCTCAACTGGCGATGCCCAACGACAGTTGCTCGGCGTGTAGTTTCCATCAACGCGCTTGCGGTCAAGGCTGGTATTTTCCGGCCTTGGTCCCATATCGAGCAGGAAATTCGCAAAGCCATCTTCGCCGCGCCAACGCGCGCACACTTTAATGCCCCGCCCACCGTATCCGCTGTAGCTCGCTTGCTTCTCTTTATAGCAACGCGACAGCATCGAAGCCCAAGAATGGTACTCACGGGATGTGGAGAGTCCTTGTTGTTTACACGCACAGCGGTGGCAAGCGAGAACGTAACCTCTTCGCAAACGATTGCCCCACACGATGCGGCCATTGCCGCAATCACAGCGGCAAAGCCACAGCGCGGCGCTACCGTACTTTGTTCGGAAGCCGGAATCACGCACAACGACGAGCTTGCCAAAACGACGACCGCGCATGTTGATGAAATTCTTACGCATGTGCGGCCCTTCTTGCCATTCCTCGTCGCGTTGCTTCGGAAATCATTTTGCGGTTAGCTGGATTGCGGAAAAACCGGCGCATAGCTCGCGCTTTCGCGCGGCGACGTGCTGGCGTCCACACATCGCGCGGATGCTTTCTTTCTGGCCACGGCTTGCGCCAAGGGAACGTTGGATAGCCAAGGCGCGCCGCGCTGTTCACAGCGCACAACAACACTCGTTGAATTTGCCAGTATCCAACTGCATAGTGGTCCGCAATGTCGCGCGTTAGCCAGCGCAGTCTCCAAGCCTTCCAAAGCACGCTGGCCACGAAACCCATAAAACTTCCGGAGCTGTTAGCGGCATCCAAGAACGGTTTGCGATTTCTTGGTTTCCAGAATCCATTGAGCTTCTTCTTGGAAATCGCCGTGCCGCTGGCCTTAAAGTTTTCAGTGCGGGCATCGTGCATTGGCTGCTTGTTATCGCGGTACACAAGAGTATGAGCGGTCAAAACGATTACATCGCACACGCATGTCTCGCGGTGGACGAACTCCGGAATGTATCGTGCCGGACGGCCAGCGCCGCGACGAATGAAAGTGCTACGGCCAAGGCTTGATGAATCAAGGCCGGATTCAGCATCCAAGCGACGGTCGCCGGTTTCAAATTTGAGCGCCATATCACTGTGTTAACCGCCATTGTGTTTCGGAAAGTGGTTCCGTTCCCACGACGCCGCAGAATGTTTTGTAATTCTTGTAGCCGGTTCCGGCTTCCGCTGGTTTCCAAGAGCCTTTGCCTGACTTTTGCGGCGGCAGCAACTTCTTCGGCGCAAGCTTGCCAACCGCGCGGCAGGCGGCACTACAAAAGAATCTCCGCTCCGCAATTGCGGCGCGCTTTTTCCGCTTTAGTTCATTTGCTCGTTTCTTTCGACAAACGCCGCTGCAGAATTTCTTGTGGCGAATGCCGGGAGTAAAGCTCACGCCGCACACGGCACAAATTCTCGGCGCACGCGGTTTTTTTCCAACTACAGGAGGGGGAGGGGGAGGCGGCAATGTCATGCCTTTCAGCATGTTGATGACCATGCGCGGCCCGCGCCAGCGGCTTTCAGCAGCCACGTGTGCGGCGGCCTTGCGAAGTCTCCACAAGATTTGTCGAACATGTGGCGGGTTAATTCCTAGCTCGGCAGCAGTTGCAACTGAGTCCTTCCCCAAATGGTAATAATGAAAAACGCATCCAAGCGCAAGCAAATGTGGCCGGTCGGCAAGCCGAATTTCGGTTAAGACGCTTTTTATCCGGCCAGCACTTTTGACGGGGTGTTTTTCCAACCCAGCCAGTTGCTTTCTTAGGTGCTTGACGTTTTCGCTGCAACGAGCAATTGCAAAGTTAAGCCTTTCAGTCGGTGTCCCTGCGCGATGGTGCGACGCGCCCAAGTACGCACGGCCTTCTACGAAACGCAGCAACACCGCCTGCAATTGTTTGTGATTTATCGCCCAGTCCGGAGTTTCCAACCGGCGCGCGGCGAAAGCCGAGTGGTTAAAATCACAGTGCATTCGCTCATAATCCTCATGAGACAAACACGTGTCCTGGGCCGCAGGGGCCGGTGGTTTGTAGAATTGCCACCTATCGAAAGTTTCCATCATCGTCACCTAGCGCGAAATCGCGGGGCTTTATAAACCGCGCCACAATCTGCACAGCGCCTCGTTCGCTCGTCAATTTCCTCGTAGATGGGGGAAGCACATTCTGTGCAACGGCCCTCGGATTTCGCGTTGGCCAAGGGCCTGTCAGTTTCAAAGTTTCCGCCACCATTTCCGTTGGAGCGTGGAAAAATGACGTTTCTCACTCCTTTGATTTCGCCGCTTGGATTACAGCCAGAACAATACGGGGACTTACCAGATTTACGAGCCCATTCCGGGATGTACACCGAATGAGCGCAACGTTGCATTTCCGGTTGTGGTTGTGCGGCGCGCTGGCGCTGAAATTCCTCGCGAAGCAGGTTATCCAGTTTTGAAGCTGTTCCTGTAGCCATAAGAAGTTTGCCTCAACGAGGCGCGTGTCAAACGGGAAAAGTCCGCTGAATGGCGCGCATCATCAAGGACTTTTTGCACGGCTACCATTCCATTGCCGCGCGTTACACGCCGAGCCCTTCCTCGAGACGTGCAAAGCTCACGCCGGTCGCAAATTCGTGGCAACCGGCACACCGTCGATTTCCGAAATGTCAAACAAAATTTCTTGGCCGCTGACAAACGGCCCTTGACGTTGAAATGCAAACTGGCCCTTAACCAAGAAATCGTCGGAATAACCCTCATCTCCAGTGGCGGGAAACTGGCCGAATGCGCGGCACAAGCCACAATCCGCTTTCGCGCTAAACCAGATGACTTCGCCCAAAACATTCGTCTGGCCGATGTGCAAGGTTGTGTACGTTGGCGTCATAAAGATTTCTGGAGGTTCCGCAAGTGTTGTTGCAGAATTCGTTTCATGTGTGGCGCGTAGTTGCTGGTATCCGCGATGCTCTGGGCAATCTTGGCAATGAGCGTTGCACGTTCCGCTTGCAAACGTTTTGTGGCCTCGGCAATTTCCGGCCCGCCAACATACAACACGTCGCCACGTTCGCCACGCGGCCCTACGATGGATTGTCCCGGTTCCCCTTTATCACCGCGCTCGCCTTTTTCTCCACGGTCGCCTTTCGGCCCCTTAGGGCCGGTGACCGATTCGCCAGTAAAGCCACGCTCGCCTCGTGGCCCAGGGATTGTGGAATCGCGGCCGTCCTTGCCAGCCGGTCCCGGTGGGCCAACGATTGATTCTCCGTTAGCGCCATCTCTACCGGCTGGCCCAGCGGGGCCAACGGTCACGTTCTTCGGCGGATTAGAAAGCATTGCGGAAAGGTTCAACAGCGAAAGGTCGGCAATTACGAGGTAGGCGTTGCCGGTGTCAGTCGCAAGAAAAACGTCGCCAACGTTTTGGCCGCGTGCTGGCAATCTGTTCGATTTTGTGGAAGTGAAAGCCACTTACTTCTTTTCTCCAAGCGCCAGCTCGATTGCTTTCTGGCGGCTCATGCCGTTAGCCATATACGCACGCACAGAATCAAGTTCGGCGGGCGTCCACATGTGGCGCTGATTCATCGGCAAAACCTGTGGGCGGGCCGCAACCTCAGCCGCATTTTTCTCTTCCCACTCTTTGCTTCCAAACACAACCACCCCAGCATCAGGCGTTGCCATAAAAGCCTCCTTAGCGCGTGAATATGCCAGCCGCGCCACGCATTCGCTGGCGCAGTTTCAAATCGTCGGCAAGTTTTTCGATAATGCGGTAAGCCATGCGCGCCACGTTCTTGTACTGCGCGTCGTCGCCCCAAGTATCGGAGTACTCGCTCAACGAGATTTGGCCGTTCGTCTCATATTTGTATTTCAGGCGCGCCACACGGAACACGTCGCCGTCGTGCGGCTCGCTCGGTACGCAGTAGACATAGTCATCGTCGTGCGTAACATAAAGGCGGTCTTTGCCGAGCGCCTCAGAAAGCTTGCCAGCCATGAACTTTTTGTAGCTGGAGACTTCGGCTTCGGTTAGTTCGCGCCGGTCGGCGGAAACAAGGTCTCCAATGACAGCGGCCTGTGCGCGACGCAAATCATCCTTGATTTTTTCGCTTGGCATGTAAGACAAACGCGGCTTGCCGGAGGTGCGAACAGATGTCGGTTTGGCTTTGCGCGCGTGTTCCAACGCGCGTGCTGATACTTGGGTGCTCCCCGGCTGGCCGTAAGCGGGATACGTTACCGCGCTGACGTCCATCAAATCGACGCGGCGCAACGTTCGCGTTGGCGGCGCGGCGTTGTCCCACGAATCGCCGTCGTCCGGCACTGTGAATGCGAAGCTGCATTCGGAAAGGTCGCCACGTTTGATGGAAGCAAACGCACTTTGGTGTGCGCTGTTCGATTTATCCAATTGGCAACGGAACTGAAGGCCGGTAGAATCGGCCCAAACTTTCAGTGTGCCGCTGCGCGTGCGGCCAAGAATCAGGCTCGGGTCATGATTCACAAGGCAACGCACGTCGGAGTCCGGCGATGACAAACTCAAATCGAAAGCGCCGGGAGCAATCTTTTCGCGGAATCCGCCCAAATCGTTCGATAGAACGTTGTAGCTGGCGGCGGTGCCTTCGATTGCGAAGTCGGCTCCTTTGGCCGCGCGCACATTTGTGCCCTTATAGACTCGTGTTTCCATAAATTCACCTCACAATTTCCCAACCGCGTGTTACCACTGCCGAGAGGTCTTTTGCGCCAGTTCCGCGTCCTGAATTCGCGCACGTTCCTCATCGGAAATGGTCACGCTAGGCACAGGCCGCTTCAGCAACCGGATGTACGATTCAAGAACATCCTTTGGAAGCGAGTAGCCCGCACGCTTGAAATTGTCAGCCGCGCCTTCGGCACTACCGGCGTATGACAATTCCGTGCGGCCAGCACGCAGTGTGATTACCGCATGGTCGAAAGCGGACAGGCCGACGCTCCACTCAGGCGTTGCCACGTTCCGAATCGCGGCGCTTTCCGCGTTGGCAATGTGCGCCGGTTTCGGCGCTGGCTCCACGCGCTCAAAAACAGACGGCAAAGCTTCGCAAAGAATCGCGGCCAATGTAGGGTCCACGCGATAAAAAACCCTACCGTTTTTCGTCAGTCGAATGTCCATAAACGTTTCCCTCCCAAAGCTGCTGAACCGCGCCGTTAACGATGTAAATGACAAGAACGATTCCCCAAAAGCGCGGAAGCTCAATTGGCGCGTTGAACCACTCCAAAAATGTGTTTAGGAAATGCATCGCCTTTGTCCTCCTAATCCACTGGCGCGGATTCAGTAGCCGTTAAGTAGCAGCTCATCAGGACAGGTAAATGTGACGGGTCTGCGGCTGGAATTTCCGGCGCGACATCGCGTGCGAGTCTCGGCGTGCGACATTCGTGTAATTTCGGTCCAGATTCGGCGCGCAACGTAGTACATCGGCTTTCCTATCGGGAATCGGAATTGCGGCTGCGTCTGAAAAAGCGACGGTCGCCTACCAGAGGCCCTTTGAAATCAGAACGAGACCTCATACCGGTCCTTTTCAGCCACAGAAAGATGACGCGCGCCTGCACGTAGCACGTGCGCGCGAATCGTGCGCCTGCGCTATGTCACTCACGCGGTCTTATGCCGGTTTGATAACGGCCATAATTCGATTGCTGCAAGGCGTGGCTGGCTACTGTGCGATTGTCGGGCCGGTTGAGCTATCGCGGCCAATGCAGGTAATGTCGTTGGCGTCTGGGCGGATGTGTGTGTCGGGTGTTGGCGTTTGGTGGTTTCTAGCATGGGGGTTGCCTATTTCTGGTGCGCTGGCCGGTTGCCGGTTTGCGGATGACGGTATGATATAGGCTGACCGGGGGTCAATGAGTGTAATCGCCTGTTAGCAGAAGTTGACATCCTCTACTGAACTCGCTCTCCAAACTGCACCCATTTTAAGAACCCTCCGATAAGCAAGTCGAACTCGTCTGCCCTTTCCCGATCGCACGTGGCTTCGATTGCGGTAAGCATCGTCCCGGTGAGTGCATTGATACCATCGCCGAAGCTTTTGGGGCCAAATTTGGTTACTAGCTCGCCTACTTCAGTGGCCAAACGGAGTATCCCTTCGGGTCGTTCAACCATCGTCACAGTTCTGGGCGGGGCCTTCGCCGCGCCGGGCAGGGGAATCAAGGGAACTACTGCCAGATCACGCTCCGTCGGTTCGAGGAAGGTACTCACCTGTTCGTAAAAGCGAGAGAACTCGTCCCTATTGCCGTAGTTGCGTGCGAGGACGTTGAGCATCAGCGTGATGAGCGATTCGAGCGTGTCGGCGAGACTGGTTTCGCGCTTAACCAGAAATTGCATGATCTCTTCGCTCAAGCGTACCTTGTCAGGGAATTCCTCTTTGCTGCCGCGCATGTGTTTTCGAATCCATCTGCCAGTCCGATTCACATGCGTTCTTATATACGAATCCATATTCAAACTCTCCATTCATCCTTCGCCGCAATCTAGCGTGCTTCTTCGACCACCCTCGGACGAACCGATTATAGTTCGAATGGTGGGTGAAAAATCCCGATTACACGCAATATAAAAAGGCGCCCACTTTTGCGGTAGGTTGTGATTGTTCGCATCGTCAACCTAGCGAAAAGGAGCGCCTTTTATGAGTCAGGAAAAGTATATCGGCATGGACGTGCACCAAGCCACAATCTCGGTTGCCGTGATGGATGCTCAGGGCAAACTGGTCATGGAATGCTTGCTGGAGACCAAGGCGGCCACGATGGTCGAATTCATCCGAGGATTGCAGGGAACTCTGTCGCTAACCTTCGAAGAAGGAACCTCGGCAGCCTGGTTACACGATCTTCTGAAGCCGCACGTCAGCAGGCTGGTGGTCTGCGATCCACGCAAGAACGCTCTATTAAAGGATGGCAACAAGAGTGATCGTGTGGATGCGCGAAAACTGGCCGAGTTGTTGCGCACCAACCAACTGAAGCCGGTCTACCATGGAGAGCACGGGGTGCGAACGTTGAAAGAACTGGGGCGCAGCTATCTCACCATCACCCAAGATGTCACCCGCGTCATGAATCGCATCAAAGCGCTGTACCGCAGCTGGGCGATTCCGTGCGCCGGCACAACCGTCTACGCTCCCCGTCATCGCGCCGAGTGGTTGGCTAAGATCACTGAACCAGGAGTTCGAGTTCGCGCGGAACGGCTCTATCAGCAACTGGACGGGTTGCAACCGGTGCGTCTGGAAGCACGACACGAACTCATGGTGGAGAGTCGCAAACATGCTGCCGTGAAGCGGTTGCGCCAGATTCCTTCGATTGGTCCGATTCGCGCCGCTCTGCTCGTGGCCTTGCTGCAGACCCCACACCGGTTCCGAACCAAGCGACAGCTGTGGGCCTACAGTGGTTTCGCCGTCGAGACTCACGACAGCGGCGAGTACCGCTACGTACGAGGCAAACTGCAACGCAACCGCGAGCGCATCACGGTGCGCGGGCTGAGTGCCAACTACAACAAGGATCTGAAGAATCTTTTCAAAGGTGCTGCCATCTCGGCCAGCACCCGTCCCGGTCCGCTGCGCGACTTCTATGCAGCTCTGATTGCCAAAGGGATGCGGCCCACCATGGCCCGTCTCACCCTGGCACGAAAGATGGCCACGATCACGTTAACGATCTGGAAGAAAGGGGTGGACTTCGACGCCAAACAATTAGGTCAGCAAGCAGCTTGAGCCTCTCTGGAGAGGGGCTTCCCATCTCGTAGATTTTCCCGGGTGGGGTCGCTCGGGTTTCCAGAGAGCTCGGTTCGAGGGGAGTATCAGTCAATGAGATCGGGCCCCGTGTGCTTCGGCACCGAGTCACCCATTACACGCTATGCCCCCTCGGATAACCAGAAATAGCCATAGGCCACGAGCCTCGGATAGAACCATGGTTGCCTTTTGAGCGCCAGTCCGGCTTGCCGCTCTTTCGAACTCGATGGCATCGCCACCCTCGGCGCGGAGGAAACTTACGAGCATGGACAACAGACCAAGCCTCTCAGGCAAGCGAAACTACCGTGGGCTGGAGATCGAGACCAAAACCTCGCCCTCCGGTCGAGGGAGAACTTTTTTCTTGACATCCCTTTTTATAGAACTCATTAACTGGGGCTTTAGCCGTTTTCCCTATGGCCGGAAAATGAATAAGGGGGCCCGGCTGGCCAAAGGGTAACCAGCCGGGGCTACACTGTGGAACCAGCGCGGTTGGTTGTCCGCGCTGTGCCATGATTCGCAGAATTTCCGGCGCATGTTAGGCGGGCCGCTGGCCGTTGAATATTTCGTCCGCAAGCCGTTTTGCGGCCAGCATGGAATCGTTCAGGTCATCGACAGCCATTCGCGCACGATTCGCGGCTGTGGCAAGGTTGTCAAAATAGAATCCAATCTCGGCCAGGGCTTTGCGTGAGCGTTTGGCGTTGCTTTTTTCGACCGCTTTTACGGCGCGGCGCTGGCGCGCGGAAGGCTGATGTTCCTGCGGCTGTTTTACGAATGCGGCGCGCATGTGGCCAACGTGGAATTTCCCGCAATCGCGGCATGGGTACACAACCAACCGTTTTGCGGCTTGTTTGTCGTTGGCCTTTTTGACCAGTTCTTTGAGCGCCTTTTCAGCAAGCGCCGCAGTTGGGTACCAGACTTTTTCCGCGCACTTCATTTGCTTTTCTCCACCACCTTTGCCAGCCGCGTTGTGCCGGGGCTGGCCGGTTTCCGGCTTCAACTGTAGTAACTGTAGTGCTGTAGTTCGTACCTACACTTAGCTGTGTGTGCATTAAGTCCTTTGATGTCATCGACGATACAGGTACGCACGTGAGCGCACGCACACTCTTACTACAGCAACTACAGTTGGCCTCAATACCTGTCCGGATTCAGCCGTATCAGGTTTTGCTTTCCACTTTTTACTTGCTCAATTTCGCCGATGGATTCCAGTCCCAAACACGCACGAATTGCGACGCCGGGACCAAAATCATGGCAGTTAGTGGAAAGTATGACGCCGCGTCGATTCACCCATTTGCATTCCGGCGCTGGCGCATTTTGTTTCAAGTATGAAAGGATTTTGTGCGCGCAAATTCCTTCGTTAGTTTTGCCGGGGTTTGGAGCATATCGTTTGTGGACGAATTCCTGATAGCGCGCAAAAGCCAGCGCGGGACCAAGTTCCTCGACGCGTAGTGTGCCACGGCAATCAAACGCAGCAGCGATTATGGCCGCGCGGATTCCTGCCTCAGCAGCACGGCCACCAATTCCGTATTCTTTTTGCCAGCGTTTTTTCTCTGACCACACTGCCGCGTCAACGGTAATGACTTGTGGCCGCTTTCCAACCGGCGTTTCGCTGAAAGGATTGTCCTCGACCGCTTCCTGTTGCGGCGGCAATTCGTTTGCTATCGGGCTATCGCCTTCAAAAGGCTTCCATTCGTATGGTTCGACTTTTGTAGGGCAAATACCAAACATGGCGCGGTCGTGAAAGCCGCCGATTGTGCCAACGCCGAAAAGCTCGTCGTACTTGTCCTCTGGCAAGCCGCCGGCCAGCGATATGCAGGCATTGAACACGATTCGCTTACCACGCGCCACGGTGAGATTTTGCACGTTTTGGTAGTAAGCGTCATTGAGGAATTGCTCGAAGGTGGAGCCTTGGTAATTTACCTTGGCCAGCAAGTGCGCCAGCTCGTTAACAAACACGAGTCGCTTCGCGCCGTTCACATCGCCGATAAACTCGGCCATACCTTCGCCGCTTCCTGATTTCAAATTCAGGAGCGCAGGGCTAACCAAATTTAACAACCAAAACGCACGCTCAAACGCACTGGTTTTTCCTGTACCAACGCCACCAACAAGGCCGGTGTACAAATTCGTCCGCACGTTGCCGGGAAGATTCGGCACCAAGACGCTAGCCGCCGTTAACAGGGCTGGCCAAGCGTATGCAATCGGAAAACCAGCCATGTGCTTGCGGCAAAGCTCGCCAAGCCAACCGTCGAACACCTCGGCTGGCATATCAGGCACGTCAAGATTCATTGCCGGGGCGATTTCCTTAACTATCTGATGCACTCTGTCGAGGTCAAAACCACCATTCTTGTCCGGCTCAATCGTCATCACTTGGGCGCAAACGGTTGCCAGCTTTCGCTCCAATGCTTCGTCTTTGAATGTGAGCACAACCGGCTTCCACGAAAGTGCGCCAACAAGAGCTTCCTTCGTCAGCTTGGTGGAAAGCAAAAGTTTTCTGGCCTTCGCATCGCAAACGTAAACGGAATTGCTGGCATACCACCTCGTAATTTCACCAGCCTCCAAGCGCTCACGATACTTCAAATCCAATCGCAGCCGACATGCGGCCTCCGTACTTTGCACGATGAAAGCAGGCTCGCCCGTGTCGTTCGGTACCGACGTGCTTGCATCAATCATTTTCGGTTCCGGGCCGGTGCCAGCGGCGTGGCGCAACATGTCGGACAAACCACCAAAACCTGTGCGGCGTGGGCGCTTGAGCGATTCTCGCCGCGTGCCACAAGAGCACGTCCACGCTTTCATTTGTGGGGAGTCCTTCACATCCCGTCCAACTTCTGTGCTGCCGCACGTGGCGCACGGCAGGATTTCAAGCGGGAAATTTCCGTAGCATGGCCCCTGATGCTGGCACGCGATTAACGCGCCACGTATTGAGCGTGAACACAATTCAAACTGTTCCGCTACCAACGGGTTGCTCCGCGAAATGTACAGGAGTTGTGTGTAGCCACCAATGTCGCCAGTGGCTCCTTCCGCGCCGTACCACCAAACGTCAGCGCAAAAATCCGGCTTAGGAGGCTTTGGAGGAAAACCTACGATGCGGCCTAACTTTCCGCTTACAATGAGCGCTTCCTGATACAGCGAAAGCAACCCGTCATCTTGTTTGCACAATTCATCGAATGACATCTCGTTTCTCCTTTACAGAAAACTCCTTAATTCCATCTCGCCAAGGCGCGGTACGCCGGTTGCCGCGACAAGGCTTACGCGACCATCGAACTGGAGACTCTGGTATGCGAACTTGCGCCGCTCCCATTCCTGACGGCGTAGCTTGCGTGCGGCCTTCATCTTGGCTTGGTAGCGTCGCTGCTTTGTGGTAACCAACTTTTGCGTACTGACACACGTGTCCTGTTGACGTGTGGTTGCAGCGGTTGTTGCCGGATTCATGCCGTGGCCTTCCGCAGTGGCTTACGCTTTCCAAACGCAACCACGCCGCCCTTTTCCTTGGCGATAAGCTGATATGATTGCCGCAGCAACCATGCTGATACCTGCGGCCAAATGAAACGCAGATAGCGGCCACACTTGAAAGCTGGCAAGGGGTCGTTATTGCGCTGGCGCAGTTTTTCGTAAACCCACGTTGGCTTCACTTTCAGGCGCTGCGCCAACTCTTTCAACGTGATAATGTCAGCCGGTAACAACACAGGCGAGGTTGTGGCTTGCTGTTGCTGCATGGAAAAGGCTCCTAGTTGAGGTTGGAGCCCGTTTCAAATCTCCCGTTGGGCGCGGGCGCTTATCGCGGCGGCCACGGCGCTGTTCCTTCGCCGCTTATTCCGTGGCTACGGCTGAAAGCCGCCTTGGGAGCGGCTTCCAACGTAGCTAGATTACCAAGAACGTCACCAAATGTCCAGCAAATTTGTAGGGTTTAATCCGGCGTGCCGGATTTTCTACGTTGCCTTGGCCGCAAAAGCACGTGCCAGCGCCTTCATCGCCTTCACTGATGACTTCGGCAACGCCTTCATGTAAAAGGCTTGGGTCGTCGCTACATTGCCGTGGCGCAGAATCGCTTGGATGGTTATATCGTCCACGCCAAGCGAATTGAGGATTGTGCCGACACCCCGTCGGAAGCCGTGCCATCCATGCCACACGATTCCCGCTTTTACAAGAGCCGGTTTCATCACCCGCCGAAACTCGTTCTCCAAGCGCAATGGCTGGCCGGTAGCCCCGGCAAAAATGAAGCCGTTGCCGGGTACCCGCCTTCTGTGTGCTTCCAATGCTTCGCGTACCGGCGCAACTACCGGCACAGCGGCTCGTGAACGTATCGTCTTTGTATCCGCGATGTGACCAGACCATACGGCACGCCGCACTTGCAACGCATTGCCGGTGTAATCCTCCCACCGAAGTCCCTTGATTTCAGAAACCCGGAGACCGGTAAGGCCAGCCACAAGCACAGCCGTGCGCCCTGGCTCTGGAAGCACCTTGAGCATTGCGGCAAGTTCGTCCAGCGTGTACGCATGTGTTTCCCCAGCCGGTTTGCCACGCGGTACCACGGCATCGCGGACGGGGTTATCGTTCACCAAATCCAACCGGCGTGCATAGCGAAATCCACCGCTCAAGAAGTTGCGAATATTCCGATGGGTTGTGTGGGCCATTTCGCCTTTACCGGCCACGGCGCGCAACAACCGGTCAACATCACTGGTGCGGAAATCGCGCATCTCCTCTCCGTTCAAATGCGGCTCGATATGCCGCCAGCACTGAAGATACGAGCGATACGTGGAAGGCTTTTTGCTCTCCTTGATGCTTGGTAGATACACATGCTCCAGAAATTCGCCCAACGTCTGTCCGCTCTCTGGGCGTGCGTGCTTTGCGTTAATCGGGGCCAAGATTTCATCGGCCAGCGCCCGTACTGATTTCTCCGTTCGGTATTGGTCACAGTACGTGGCCAGCTTGCGGCTGGTTTGCTTCATGACTACTTTGCCAGCCACAAGCACAGGCTCGCGGTACCGCAGCAACCAACAGCTACCTCGCAATTCGATTTTGCCTTTTTGCATTTCCTTGTCCTCCACAGCGGGATTTGGAAACTGGCCGAATCAGCACAAACAAGCCCAGAATGAGCCTGTGTACAGGCTGTGTACAGATAACGGAGGTAAGTGCGGGAAAGCCGCATGGATACTGAGGAGAAATGGGGCGGGAATTTCTGGCAGGCTTTTTAGGAAACTGCTGCTCTATCCAACTGAGCTACGGGGCCGCTGCCACTGAGCCTGATTATCTCACGCCAGTTTTCCGGCTGGCTCGTTCGGCGCTTCAACTCCCGGAAGTCGGATACAGTTCGGCAGCGGCTCCCGTTGTTTTCCTCTTGACACCTCGCGGAGAATCTTTAGTATGTAACGAATACTTATGCACTCATATGCATAATTATTCACTATGAATAAAACCCTGCGGCAACGGGCGATTCTGGAACTGCTCAAGCACGCGCCTGTAGCCAGCCAGGACGATTTGCAGAAGGCCCTGCGGAAGCGGGGGATCAAAGTGGGGCAAGCCACGCTTTCCCGTGATATTCGCGAGCTGCACCTGAGTAAGACGGCGAACGGGTATTCGTTATTCCACGGAGATGGGTCGCCGGGGCCGGCCTTGCCTCCGGTGTCGCGCCTGGTACGTGAGTTTGCCCTGGAAGTGCGGGCGGCGCAAAATCTGCTGATTATTAAGACCAGCGTCGGCAGCGCTCAGCCGGTGGCTGCGGCTTTGGATGAAGAGAACTGGCCGGAGGCCATCGGCACGGTCGCGGGGGATGACACCATTTTGATTGTTTGTCCCGACAACAAAGATGCCAACCGGCTGGCCGCGCGCATTCAGGAGATGCTGGCGTGATGCCAGCAAAGCTCAAGACTGCGGTGGTGGGAGCAACTGGCTATTCGGGCCTGGAGTTGACACGGCTGCTGCTGCGTCATCCTCGACTGGATAAGCCGATGCTGGTTGGCCGGGAAAATGGTGACCAGGCTGCGGCAAATCTCGCGGACGTCTTCCCTTCCCTTTCGGGCAACGGAGGCTATCCGTTGCAGCCGCTTTCGTGGGAGGGCCTGAAACGGCAGGGCGTGGAACTTCTTTTTCTGGCCACGCCGCATGAGATTTCTCGATCGCTGGTACCGAACGCCATCACACGAGGGTTTCGCGTCATTGATCTGAGCGGGGCATGGCGGCTGAAGCAGGAACAACATCGCGCGGTTTACGACTTTCACGACGCCGACGCGGTGACCGCTGCTGCACTCACCGACAAGGCGGTTTATGGTCTGCCGGAATTGAACGCAGAGCGAATCCTGGGCGCGACTTTGGTGGCGAATCCGGGATGTTACGCGACTTCGGTGATCCTGGCTCTGGCGCCGTTGTTGAGGGCTGGCATCGTCGACCGCCAGCGCGGAATCATTTCTGACTCGAAGTCGGGGGTGTCGGGTGCGGGCAAGGAACCGAATTCGCGGACTCATTTCGTCTCAGTGGCCGACAATTTGTCTGCCTACTCCGTGTTTGGACATCGGCACGTGGGGGAGATGGTGGAGCAGTTGAAGTTGAACGCGGGGGAGTTGACCTTCACCCCGCATCTGCTGCCGATCCCGAGGGGAATTCTGTCGACGGTTTATGTCTACCTGAATGGGCGGATGATCGCAGCAGAAATCGAGACCTGTTTCCGCGAGTTTTATGCGGGCAAGCCCTGGGTGCGGGTGTTTGCCAACCCACAACTGCCGCAGATCCAGTTTTCTCTGCACACCAATTACTGCGATCTTGGCTTTTGTCTGGCGGATGATGGCCGGCGATTGGTGCTGGTTTCGTGCGTGGACAACCTGCTGAAAGGCGCGGCTGGGCAGGCGGTGCAGAACATGAACCTGATGTACGGATGGAAAGAGGAAGAGGGGTTGCAGTGAAGATCGTAGTCAAGATTGGCGGCGCTGCGCTGGAGGACAGAGCGACGCTGCGGAAGTGCGCGCAGGGGATCGTAGAGCTGGCCAAAGACGGTCACCGGGTGGCCGTGGTGCACGGAGGGGGCAGCGCGCTGACTCGCACCCTGAAACTTCTCGGCAAACAGAGCGAGTTCGTAAACGGGCTGCGGGTCACAGACGCCGAGACTCGCGATATCGCCTTGATGGTTCTGGCTGGGATTGTAAACAAGAGCCTGGTGGCAGCAATTGTGGCGGCGGGATTGCCAGCGATCGGTCTTTGCGGCGGGGACGGCGCCGCTTTTCGCGCTCGAAAGAAACACACAGGGAGGTGTGACCTGGGCTTTGTGGGCGAGATTTGTTCGGCTGAACCGCGCTGGCTGGAGGCAGTTTGGAAGGAAAGCGGCATTCCAGTTTTGGCGTCGTTGGCGCTCGGCATGGATGGCGAGTACTACAACATCAATGCGGATCAAATGGCCGCGGCGTGTGCAGCAGCGTGTCATGCCGACTCGCTGATTTTTCTGACGGATGTGCCGGGAGTAAAAGATGCCGCGGGCGCGGTGATTCCCTGGCTGACCACGAAGGAAGCCGGAATTCTGGTGGCCGATGCCGTGGTCGGCGGCGGAATGCTTCCTAAGCTCGAAGCGTGCAGCCAGGCCTTGCACAAGGGTGTGGGTCGAGTGCGGATTCTGCCCGCGGCACAGGCCGAAGTATTGTCTCAGTTCTACTTCACGAAGCTCGCCTGCGGAACGGAGGTGACGTGCGCATGAGTCTGGCATCCGTCATTCGCTCCGAACAGAAAGTACTGCTGCCGACCTACGACCGCCACAAGATTTTATTTGAACGCGGGCGCGGGGTTTACCTTTGGGATTCGCGGGGGCGTGGTTATCTCGATTTTCTGAGTGGAATCGGCGTGAACGCGCTCGGTCATGGGCATCCGGCGATCCAGGCAACCTTGAAGCGGCAAGCGGGCCGCCTGATTCATACGTCGAATTTGTTTTTCCACGAATATCAAGCCGAGCTGGCGGTGCAGTTGACGAGGATCTCAGACCTGGATCGCGCCTTCTTCTGCAACAGCGGAACTGAGGCGTGGGAAGGAGCGCTCAAGCTGGCTCGCTCGTATGCGCGAGTACAGAATAGCAATGGCCACAAGCCAAAGTGGCGCATTCTAGCGCTCGATAATTCATTTCATGGGCGGACCTTCGGTTCACTGGCCACCACGGGCCAGGCGAAATATCGGGATCCGTTTGCACCCCTGCTGCCAGGAGTCAGCTTTGTTAGGTTCAACGACGTAGAAGATCTGCAACGGCGTTTTGATGGCAGCGTGTGCGCCATCTGCCTGGAAACGATTCAGGGTGAGGGAGGAATTCGTCCCATTAGTCCTGAGTTTCTGCAACTCGCGCGGAAGCTGAGCAAGAGCACGGGGGCGCTGCTGATTCTGGATGAGATCCAATGCGGCCTCGGCCGCACCGGGCGCTACTTTGCTTATCAACACTACGGGGTTCAGCCGGACATTGTGACCGTGGCGAAACCGCTTGCAGCTGGGTTGCCGCTGGGAGCGATTCTCACCGCAAACCGCGTAGCTACGGCTATGCATCCCGGAATGCACGGAACCACCTTTGGAGGCGGGCCGTTGGCCTGTGCGGTGGCAATTCAGTTTTTGCGTTTGATGGAAGAGCTGATGCCGCAGGTTCGCGAAACCGGGGAATATTTCCGCGCACAACTGGAATGGCTCAGGGCCAAGCACAATTCGGTGCGCGAAGTTCGCGGCATGGGTCTCATGCTGGGCATGGAACTGGACTCCGCTGACGCAGCCAAGCGGGTGGTGAATCAGTTGATGGAGCGCGGAATTTTGATCAACCGCACTCACGAGACAGTACTGCGATTTCTACCGCCTTACGTCATCGAGAAGAAACATATCGACCGTGTGATTCGGGAACTGGATGCCGTTCTTTCTTCCGGCAGCTCGATCCGGAGCGCCCGTAAAGTGCAAAAGTCCACAGCAAGGAGCCAACGTTGAATAGTCAGGTATTGAACGCAAAGCCACTCGCGCCGTCCCGGGCACCGAAGGCATTCTGGTGCCCCGATCTGGTGTCAACCCGCGATTTCGGTCCGAACGGGGTCGAAGCCGTACTGCATCTTGCCGGAATCATGAAGTCGCGCCCCGCGGATTTTCGCAAAGCACTTGCGGGCAAGCAGGTGGTGATGTTCTTTGAAAAGCCGTCGCTGCGGACGCGGCTTACTTTTGAAACCGGGATGGGGAGCATGGGCGGCAACGCGTATTTCGTCGACCAGACGCAGAGCCGACTCGATGCACGCGAGAAGTTGAGCGACATCGCCCACAACCTGGAGCGCTGGGTGGATGGCATTATACTGCGCACGTTCGCCCAAGAAACGATCGTAGGCATGGCCGAGCACGCGTCGGTGCCGGTGATCAACGCACTGAGCGATCTGGAACATCCCTGCCAGGCGTTGGCTGACTACTTCACGCTGCAAAGTCATTTCGGTGATCTTAAGAATCTGCGCCTCGCCTACGTCGGAGACGGCAACAACGTTGCTCATTCGCTGCTGCTCACGGCTGCGTGCCTGGGATCAAATATCCGCGTGGCCACGCCGAAGGGCTATGAACCCGATGCGGACATTGTCAGCCACGCTCGAAAGTTTGCCAGGCAGACTGGCGGGACGATCGAAATTCTTTCCGATCCGCACGAAGCGGTCGCCGGCGCCGATGCGGTGTATACCGATGCGTGGGCGAGCATGGGGCAGGAGCACGAAGCGGAAAAGCGCGCCCAGATTTTCCCGCCTTATCAGTTGAACCAGGCGCTGGCCAGCGCGGCCGCGCCCCATGCGGTGTTTATGCACTGCCTGCCGGCCCACCGGGGCGAGGAAATCACCGACGAAGTGATGGATTCAGAGCGGTCAGTGGTTTTCGATCAAGCGGAGAACCGTCTGCACGTTCAGAAAGCGATTCTATATTTGCTGCTCGGCAGCGGCGATCACAGCCTGCCGGCAAGGAGCGCCCATGCGTGAGAAAGTTGTGCTGGCTTATTCCGGAGGCCTGGATACTTCGATCATCATTCCGTGGTTGACGGAAAACCACGACTACGACGTGATTGCCATGGTGGGCGACGTCGGCCAGGGAGATGACATCGAAGCGGTGGTTAAGAAGGCTTATGCTACGGGCGCAAGCAACGTGTTGGTGGAAGACTTGCGGGAGGAGTTCCTCACCGGCTATGTATTCCCTGCTTTGAAAGCGGGCGCTGTGTATGAGCATAAATATCTGTTGGGCACTTCCCTGGCCCGGCCGGTGATTGCGAAGCATCAGGTTGAGGTTGCGCTGCGCGAAGGCGCAACCGCGGTTGCCCATGGCTGCACTGGCAAGGGCAATGACCAGGTGCGCTTCGAAATGGCATACCAGGCATTGGCTCCGGAGTTGAAAGTGATTGCGCCGTGGCGCGAGTGGTCATTGAAGTCGCGCGAAGACTGCCTTGACTACGCCGAGCAGCACGGAATCCCGGTTGAAGCAAGCCGGGAAAAGATTCATAGCCGCGACCGCAATCTGTGGCATGTCAGCCACGAAGGCGGTGAACTGGAAGACGCGGGCAATGCGCCGCTGCCCAGCACCTGGCAGTGGACTCGTTCGCCGCAGGAGGCTCCAGACAAGGAAGAGCGAGTGAAGATCGGTTTTACGCAGGGAGTTCCGGTTTCAGTAAACGACGGGATGCTTGATCCAGTGTCGCTGGTCGAGATGCTCAATGAAATCGGCGCCCGTAACGCGATCGGCCGCGTGGATCTGGTGGAGAATCGCTTCGTCGGGATCAAGTCGCGCGGATGCTATGAAACCCCGGGTGGGACGCTGCTCATTTCGGCGCACCGCGAGTTGGAGGCGCTCTGCCTGGAGCGCGACGTGGCGCACTTCAAGCAACATATCGGACTGAAGTATGCGGAACTCGCCTATTTCGGCTTGTGGTTTACGCCCCTGCGGGAGGCACTGGATGCTTTCGTTGAGACCACCCAGCGCGACATGACGGGGAGCGTGACTCTCTCCTTATATAAGGGCAATGTTTCGGTGGTGAGCCGGCATTCGGAGTTTTCGCTGTATCGCACCGATCTGTCTTCTTTCACCATGGGTGACAGCTACGACCAGAAAGATGCGGCGGGATTCATTCGTATCCTGGGGCTGCCAGCACGATCGCGAGCTCGTGCCCGCGTGGAGGTAGCGAAATGAAAATGTGGTCGGGGCGCTTTCGGCAGGCGCTGGATCCGGAGTTCGAGCGCTGGCAAAGGTCGTTTGAGTTCGACCGGCGTCTCTTGAAGCATGAACTTGGGGCCAGCAGCGCCCACGCGCGGGCGCTGAAAGATGCGGGAGTACTGTCGTCGGGTGAACTCATCGCGATTCTTCAAGGGCTGGAGCAGATCGGCGAACTGGCAGCGGCGCCAAAGTTTCTTGACGACAGCGAAGCCGAAGACGTTCACCATTTCGTAGAAAAACAATTGGCCGCACTGATTGGGGATTCCGGGTACAAGCTGCACAGCGGACGGAGCCGCAATGAGCAAATCGCAACGGATCTCCGCTTGTATGTTCGAGCTGCAATTGATCAGCACCGGGCGGACTTAGCAGAACTCGCGTCCGTGTTGGTGGAAAGGGCCGAACAGTCCGGGAATGCGGCCATGCCCGCGTACACGCACTTGCAGCGGGCGGAACCGGTACTGGTCTCGCACTGGCTGCTGGCGTATGTCGAAATGTTCTTGCGAGATGCAGATCGGTTGGCCGATTGCCGTACGCGGGCGAATGTTTGTCCGCTGGGATCGGGAGCGGTGGCAGGCGCTACGCTGCCGCTGGATCGGCGGGCCATGGCGGCCAGCCTGGGATTTGACGCTCCAACTGCGAACAGCATCGACGCCACCAGTGATCGCGACTTTGTGTTGGAGTTCGTGAATGCCCTTTCGTTGCTGGCGCTACATTTGAGCCGCTGGGCGGAAGAGATGATTCTGTTTTCCACGCAGGAGTTTGGCTTTGTGCACTTGCCCGAAGCTTACTCGACGGGAAGCAGTGCGATGCCGCAGAAAAAGAATCCAGACTTGCTCGAGTTGACTCGCGGCAAGGCGGCGCGGGTGATCGGAAACGCAACCGCGCTGATGATCGCGGTCAAGGGTCTGCCGCTTGCTTATAACAAGGACTTGCAGGAAACGCAGCAACCTCTGTTCGATTCTGCCGAAACGATGATGGCGTTAGTTCCGCTGACGACGGAGTGGATGAAAGCGGTGGAGTTCGATTACGAATGTATGCAGCAGTCGGCGCAATCGGGCTTTATGAACGCCTGGGCGGCAGCCACCTACCTGGTACGGCGCGGAGTGCCGTCCCGCATGGCGCACGAACAAGTCGGGAGGATGGTGCAGACGTGCGTGGAAAGAGGGTGCGAGCTTCAGGATTTGCCGCTGGATGAATTGCGTTCTGTGAATCCGCTATTCGACCAAGACCTGCATCCGTGCCTGACTCTGGAGTCTGTGCTGGCAATCCATGACGTGCCGGGAGGCACGGCAGCGGCGCGGGTGCGCCAGGCAATCGCCGAAGCGAAGCGGAAGATTGAAACCATTTCCGAGGAAGTTCATGCGCACCCGTAAGGCCATCCTGCCGGATGCGCAACAGATCCACGACCTGATCGCGGCCTATTCTGGCGATGGAACTCTTCTACCGCGAACACTGGCGGAGATTTGCGAGAACGTGCGGGATTTCGTGGTGCTGGAAGACGACGCCAACATCATCGGCTGTGGCGCTCTCCATCTCTACGGCCTGCACCTCGCGGAGATTCGCTCCATCACAGTTGCACCTTCGCGGCAAGACCAAGGCGGGGGCCGGAGCCTGGTCAAAGCCCTGCTGGTGGAAGCCAAAAAGCATGGGGTCAACTGTATCTGTCTGTTCACCCGAACGCCGGATTTCTTTGCGGGTCTTGGTTTTCAAGTGGCACAGCGCGAGGACCTGCCGGACAAGATCTACAAAGATTGCTGGGTGTGCCCGCGGTTCCACCATTGTGACGAAGTCGCCATGGTGCGCGGGGAATTGCCGAAGTTCGCGATCCTGCCCGAGCCGGCGAGTTGGCTGGTGAAGCTGCAGGTATGAGCGTGCCTGCGCAATCACCAACAATTCGTTTACCGAAGGGCTTCAGCTTTTCTGCGCTGGCCGCAGGAATCAAAACCAGCGGGCGGCTTGATCTAGGGCTCGTCGAGGCCGCTTCCGGCACAAGTGCCGCGGCCCTGTTCACTAAGAATCTCGTCGTCGCTGCTCCAGTGCAAGTGGGCAGGAAACATTTGCTGCAGGGCAAAGGCCGCATACGAGCGGTCATCGTCAATTCTGGAAATGCGAATTGCGCCACCGGGAAGGCGGGTTTAAAGGCGTGCGAGCAGGTATGTCAGAAGGTTGCCAGGACGCTGGGCATTCGCCCGGAGGAGGTCTTTCCATCCTCCACCGGAATCATTGGTGTCCACTTCCCTGCTGAAAAGATTGTGGCCAAGGTTGCCGAGCTGATCGGGAGTCGCGAGCCGACGCCCGCCACGCTCGACCGGTTCACCCAGGCCATTATGACGACCGATACGGGGCAGAAGCTGGCGTCGGCGCGGTTCAGGTCGGGAGCCTCGGAGGTCAGTCTGCTGGGAGTTGCTAAAGGATCAGGGATGATCCACCCGCAGCTCGCGACCATGCTGGTGTACCTGTTCACCGATGTCGCTGCCACACCTGCCGAACTCAAACGCCTGCTGCGCGCCACGTGCCACGAGAGTTTCAACTGCATTTCGGTGGATGGCGACACATCCACCAACGATACGGTTTTGCTGCTGGCATCAGGGCAGAGTGGTATTGGGCTAAAAGATACTGGAGTCCGAAAGGGGTTTGCCGCCGCGCTGTGGGAAGTCTGCCAATCATTGGCGGAACAGATCGTTTCGGATGGTGAAGGCGTGCAGCATGTGATTCATCTCTTCATCGAACAGGCGAAGAGTCGGCGGGAAGCGCTACAAGTGGCAAGAACGATTGCCCACTCCTTATTAGTAAAGACGGCATGGGCAGGGGCCGATCCCAACTGGGGACGCATCCTGGCGGCCGTGGGGCGAAGCGGCGTGCAGATCGATCCCAAAAGGGTGAACATTTACGTCGCGCAGCAAATGGTCTGCAAAGCGGGGGCGGGTTGCAGATTTGACGAAGCCAGGGCTCACCACGATCTGGCCCAGCCAAACTGTGATATTCGAGTGCGTCTCGGTCGTGGGCGCAGCAGCGCGGCATTCCTCACTTCTGACCTAAGTGCCGAGTACGTCCGAATCAACGCTGACTACTCCACCTAGAGCCGAACAAGCCGGTCCATCCCAGGTATCACTGCAACCCAGCCTGCCCCAACATTTGCAGAAACTGCTCGCGTGTGCGCATGTCGATCGACTGTGCTACCAGTTTGCCGTCGCGGTCATATACGAAGCTCTTCGGAATGCCCTCCACCTGAAAGAGGTCGTTGACCTTTCTGCCAGGGTCAAGCAGCACGGGATAATTGATCTTATATTCGGCGATGAAGGGCCTGACCTTAGCCTGTTCTTCATCCGAAATCGCCAAAATTACGAAGCCCTGGTCCTGGAAACGCTGGTGGAGCGCTTCCAAGTCCGGCATTTCCTTGCGACACGGGGGACACCACGTGGCCCAAAAGTTTACCAATACGACTTTGCCATGAAGACTCTTGAGCTCCCAACTCTTGCCCTGCAAATCTGTCAGAGTGAAGTCTGCCTGCTGGCGACGCTGGTCATCGGCCACAAGCTTTGCCATGGCCGCCTTGTAAGCGGGGGCATCCAACGAAACTTGCATGTGCTCGTATCTCTCGAGCTGTGCCAGTTCCATGTAAGCCGCCGCAGGCTCGCCTTTGTCGTCGGGCTGGGGCTGCTCGCGAAGCGCATCGGCCAGCGTGGTAGTGACCTGCTGGAGCGAATCGTGGCCGAAGTCACCTTCTGTCGCGCGACTCGCCAAGCCGTAGGCGAGATTCACCTTGTTAGGAGTTGCGGGCAACTGGCGAATCTGAAGTGCGAGTCTTTGGTTCGTCTGGCCGCGAACATCGTCCGGCAGTTTGCGCAATCCGTGCAACTGCTCGACAATCGGCTTCTCCTGGTCGCTCCAGACAATTTCCTGCTTCTGCGCTCGCGCAGTCGACGGACTCCGATCAAAGCGTCCAAAGCAAGCACCAGCAGAATGCATGAAATCCTGGCTGCAGTATTGATGGGAAACATACGGATGGTCACGGCTGTTATCTCACGAAGAAGTCATTGTAACCGTGGGAAACCAGTTTGTGGAGTAACAAGAGTCTGGTAGTGGTGCAGTGTAAACTGCACCACTACCGCGATGGTGGCTCAATCCGCGCTTACCAGCGTCTTCCTGGGCTCCCGCGCCGACGGTTCCTGTTCTGACTGGTTGGCATCCACAACTGCGAGGGCGGCGCTGTTGACGATGTCTTCGACTTCGGCTCCGCGTGGCAATACATAAGCCGGCTTGCTGAGACCCATCAGGATGGGCCCGATCGCTTCCGCACCGCCCACGCGCATGAGCAGTTTGTAGGCAATGTTCGCCGAGTTCAGATCGGGGAAGATCAGCACATTCGCGCCGCCTTTGAGCGCGGAGAACGGATAGTCGCGTTCCAGGATTTCGGGCACCAAGGCAGTGTCCGCCATGACTTCGCCGTCCACGATAAGCGAGGGATCGCGTAGCTTGACCAGTTCGGTAGCGCGGCGCACTTTTTCGCAGAGCGGGTGATTGGTGCTGCCGAAGTTGGAGAAAGACAACATGGCCACACGGGGTGTGACATCGAAGCGGCGGGCGGCATCGGCGGCACAAATTGCGATTTCGGCAAGGTCCTCAGCGTTGGGCTCGATGTTCACCGAGCAGTCAGCGAGGAACAGCATGTCTCCCTTTTTTGTGATCAGGGCGTACAGACTGGAAACCTTGTGGACGCCTTCCCGCACTTTGATGATCTGCAGCGCCGGCCGAATGGTATCGGGATAGTGCTGGGTGACACCGGAAACCAATGCATCCGCGTTTCCCATATGGACCATCATCGAACCGAAGATGTTGCGGTTGTCAATGAGTTCCCGGGCTTCGGACAGGGTGACGCCGCGGCGTTGGCGAAGCCAGCAAAACTCCTGGATGTAAACATCCCGCCAGGATGACGTCTTGGGATTCACGATTTCCATGCCCTCGAGCGGAACCCCCAGTTCGGCAGCGCGCGAGCGAATGACCTGGTCGTTGCCCAACAGGATCGGGTGGGCAATCTTTTCGTCCAGCAGGATGTGGGACGCGCGCAGCACTTTGTCGTTTTCCCCTTCGGGGAACACTACGCGTTTGGGCTTGGTCTGCGCTTTGTGAATGACGTAGCGCATGATCTCGTGCGCTTTGCCGAGACGCTTCTCCAGTTGCTCGCGGTATTCGTCGAGGTCCACCGGTTCTTGCGCTACTCCGGTCTCCATCGCAGCCTTAGCCACAGCCGACGCTTCCCATACCAGAACGCGAGGATCGAAGGGCTTGGGAATGATGTAATCCGGCCCGAAGGCGAGGTGTTCGACGCCATAGGCGCGGCAGACCGAGTCCGGCACATCTTCCTTGGCCAGGTTGGCCAAGGCCCGGGTCGCGGCCAGCTTCATCTCATCGTTGATTGCGGTGGCGTGCACATCGAGAGCTCCGCGGAAGATGAAGGGGAAGCCTAAAACGTTGTTCACCATGTTGGGATAATCCGAACGGCCGGTGCACATGACGATGTCACTGCGACACGCTCGTGCGTCTTCGTAGGTAATCTCCGGATTGGGATTGGCCATGGCGATGACGATGGGACGGGCGGCCATGGAGCGCACCATGTCCTGCGAAACCACGCCACCGACCGAGAGGCCGAGGAACATATCGCTCCCCACCATCGCCTCCGCCAGCGTACGCAGCTTGGTGGCTTGGGCGAAGCGCTGCTTGTAAGGATTCATACCGTCGGTACGGCCCTGGTAAACCACCCCCTTGGTGTCGCACAGCGTGATGTTCTCCCGCTTCATCCCCAGCCGAATGTAGTGCTCGGCAGTGGCGATAGCGGAGGCCCCGGCGCCGTTGATGACGAGACGGATTTTGCTGATGTCTTTGCCTACCACTTCCAGGGCGTTCAACAGCGCGGCTCCGGAAATAATGGCGGTCCCGTGCTGGTCATCGTGGAATACGGGAATGTGCATCGTCTTCTTTAGAGTTTCTTCGATGTAGAAGCATTCTGGCGCTTTGATGTCTTCGAGGTTGATGCCGCCGAAGGTCGGTTCTAACAACTGGCAGACTTTGATGATCTCATCCGGATCATGACTGTTGATTTCAATATCGAAAACGTTGACATCGGCGAAACGCTTGAACAGCACAGCTTTGCCTTCCATCACGGGTTTGCCGGCTAAGGCGCCAATATCTCCAAGACCCAGAACGGCTGTACCGTTCGTGACCACGGCGACCAGGTTTCCCCGGCCGGTGTACTTGAACGCATCGTGGGGATTCTTATTGATCTCCAGGCACGGTTCGGCCACGCCGGGTGTATAAGCCAGGCTCAAGTCGCGCTGCGTCCGGCAGGGCTTGGTGGGCGTGACTTCGATCTTTCCCGGCTTCGGGTAGGAGTGGTATAGGAGAGCTTCCTGCTTGGAAATCGACATAATTCCTCCACGTCTTGCTTGGCGTTCTCTCTTCATTTAATAGACCCTGCGGAAGCTGCAAGCTGTGACAGTTGACACATAAGGATGTGATTCCTGTCACCATGGATCAATGCAGCGCCGGAATAGGCCGTCTTTGGGAAGGGAGCGAACTCACCCGAGGGGGCTGCAATGATCCGAGTGCCAGGAATCGGGTAGACTAAAGGGTAATCCTCCGTGACTTTCCAAAGGGGGCTTCACGCCTTCCCGCATTCTGTCATGAGGCTCGAATTCATAACCTAGGTTCCGAAAGAGGACGAATCCATGGGTACTTCCATACTCCCTGAAACGCAAGAACCGCAAGCCGCCGTGAAGCCTATCCAGTACGTTTATTTTTTTGGCGGCGGCAAAGCTGATGGCAACGGCAAGATGAAAGACGAACTCGGCGGCAAAGGCGCCGGCCTTGCCGAGATGACCAATGCCGGGCTGCCGGTCCCTCCTGGTTTCACCATTCAGACTGAGGCTTGCCGTGAATCCATGCGGCACGGAGGTGTTTCGAAAGAGGTGGACCGCGAGATGGAAGAGGCGTTGGCCCGTCTCGAGCAACTGCAAGGCCAGAAGCTGGGCAAAGGCGAGAATCCGCTGCTGGTCAGCGTGCGCTCGGGCGCGAAGTTTTCCATGCCGGGCATGATGGATACGATCCTCAACCTTGGCCTGAACGATCAAAGTGTCGAAGCGCTGGCCAAACGCAGTCACAATCCCCGCTTTGCCTACGATTCCTACCGCCGCTTGATCCAGATGTTCGGCAACGTAGTGTTGGAGATTCCGAAGTCGGCGTTCGACGAGGTGTTCGAAGCCAAGAAGAAGCAGAAGAAGGCGAAGCTCGACACCGACCTCGACGCCAAAGCGCTGAACGAAGTGATTGCGGAATACAAGAAAGTCGTCAAGAAACACACCGAACGAGATTTCCCGCAGGATGCTCACGAGCAGCTGGTGATGGCGCGCGACGCGGTTTTCCGCTCCTGGCAGAATGACCGCGCTAAACACTATCGCCGCATCAATAACATCTCTGACGAACTGGGCACTGCGGTGAACGTGCAAGCGATGGTCTTCGGCAATCTGGGCGACACCAGCGGCACGGGAGTGGGTTTCACGCGCAATCCTGCGATTGGCGACAAGGAGTTCTATGGCGAGTTCCTGCTGAACGCGCAGGGCGAGGACGTAGTATCCGGAGTGCGCACCCCGGTTCCGATTCTTGAACTTCAGAAGATCATGCCGGATGTTTACCGGCAACTGCGCGAAATCACGACTCGCCTGGAAAAACGTTATCGCGATATGCAGGATTTCGAGTTCACCATCCAGGAAGGCAAGCTCTACATGTTGCAGACGCGGAATGGAAAACGCACCGGCCTGGCCGCGGTGCGGATTGCCATGCAGATGGTCGAGGAAGGTTTGATCACCAAAGAAGAAGCTATTTTCCGCGTGGAACCCAATCAAGTGGTCGACTTCCTAGTGCCCCGCATAGACGAGAAAGACGTGAAGCCTGAGGACGTGCTAACCACGAAAGGCCTGCCAGCATCGCCGGGCGCGGCTGTGGGCCAGATCGTCTTTTCTGCGGATGAGGTTGTCAAGCGCAAGAGGGAAGCCGACGACGAGAACCAAAAGAACGAAGCAGCGATCAAACGCGGACGCCGCGCGGCGACGAATACAAGGTTCATCCTCGTGCGTGCCGAAACCACGCCTGAAGACATCCACGGGATGGAGGTGGCGGTTGGCATTCTGACCTCACGCGGCGGCATGACCAGCCATGCGGCTGTGGTTACGCGTGGAATGGGTAAGTGCTGCGTGGCCGGTGCGGGCGAGATCTCGGTGGAGGAAAGAACAGGTGAGATGCGCGTGCGAGGCCAAGTCTTTCGGGAAGGCGACTGGATTACGCTGGATGGCACAACCGGCCGCGTACTACGGGGGAGTAAGAAACTGCTTCCACCAGACCCGCATGATCTTGCAAAACTCGGACAATTTATGAGCTGGGCGGAACCGTTCCGCAAGATCGGCGTGCGAGCCAACGCCGACATCCCGCGCGATGCCAAGAAGGCGCGCGAGTTCGGGGCCGAGGGCATCGGACTGTGCCGCACCGAGCACATGTTCTTCGCGGAAGAACGCATCCCGCACATGCGGGCCATGATTCTGGCCGACAATGAGAAAGACCGCCGCGCAGCTCTGACAAAACTTTTGCCCATGCAGCGCGCCGATTTTATCGGTCTGTTCCGCGTCATGGATGGCCTGCCGGTCACCATTCGCCTGCTGGATCCGCCACTGCACGAGTTTCTGCCCAAGCGCGAAGAATTGATGGTCGAAATTGCAGTGTTGCAAGCAACCAAGCCGCGCTCGCCAAAATTGAAAGAGCTGAACCGGTTGCTTCGCCGGGTCGAGGAGTTGCATGAGTTTAATCCCATGCTCGGGCATCGCGGCTGCCGACTGGGCATCACCTATCCTGAGATCACCGAGATGCAATCCCGCGCGATATTCGAAGCTGCGGTCGCGGTGGAGATGGAGGGAGTAAAGACACATGCGGAAGTGATGATTCCGCTGATCGCAACGGTGAAGGAAATGGAGAACCAGGCAGCGATTGTGCGGTGTGTGGCGGAAGAAGTCTTTCGCGCTAAAGGTAAGAAAGTGCATTACCTGGTCGGGACGATGATCGAATTGCCGCGAGCCTGCCTAGTCGCAGACAAGATCGCCCAGGAAGCGGAATTCTTCTCGTTCGGCACTAATGACCTGACCCAGACCACCTTCGGCTTCTCGCGCGACGACGTAAACAAAATCCTGCCGACCTATCTGGCGGAAGGCATCCTCAAGCAGGACCCCTTCGCGGTGCTGGATCGTGACGGCGTGGGCGAATTGATTCGCATCGGAATCGAGCGCGGACGCAAGACTCGCCCCGGTCTTGAGGTGGGAATTTGCGGGGAGCACGGCGGTGACCCGTCGTCGGTGGAGTTCTGCCATCAGGTAGGGATGGATTATGTGGCCTGCTCACCATTTCGCGTGCTGACGGCGCGGCTGGCTGCGGCACAGGCTGGGGCCAGCGATAAGTTGAAGGTCGAAGGCGGAAGAACGAAATAGACAGTCAGACAAGCGGTCATCGAATGCACCTATACACGAATGTACGCTCGCCTGCCTCCTTTGGAGGATCATGCCATGCCAACCCATACTGAAGTCGCCACGTCGCAGTACATGAATTACGCGCCCGCGGATTTGAATCCACAAAAGGATCTCCCGCAGGGTTTCGTTGATTTCCTGTTGCCGCTGCACAAGCAATTCACTCCTTGGCAACAGAAGCTGGTGGCAAAACGCGCGGAGGTGCTGCAGCGATCGCATCGCGGACAACCGCCTAACTATTTGCCACCTTCGGAGGCAACCACGTCCGACTGGCGGATCGAAGTGCCCGACTGGTGCGCGGATCAGCGCAACCAGATGACCGGCCCGGCGGACGACGCGGAGTTGACGGTGAAACTATTGAATTCCGGATCGCCCGCGGTCATGGTGGACGTAGAAGATTCCACGGCGAATACCTGGGAGCACATCATGCTGGCGATTGCCAACACCATCGCCGCTTACAAATATGAGCTGAGTTACGATGACCAGAAGCGGCAAAAGAAGGTCACGGTTCAGCGCTCGAAGACCGTGACCTGGGTGCGTCCCCGGGGGCTGCACCTCAGCCAGGGTGGTGTCATCAAGAACGAAATCATGTCAGCTTCCCTGTTCGATCTGGCACTGATCTGGTACCAGGTCGATCCCGCGTGGCTGCCGCACAACTTCTCGGTTTACATTCCCAAGAGCGAGTCGGCGGAGGAAGCTTTCTGGTGGCGCGATCTTTTCCAGGCTTTTGCCAAACACAAAGGCTTGCCCAAGGACTACATCAAATGTATGGCGCTGGTGGAGGCTCACCCGCTGGCCTATCAGATGGAAGAATTTCTTTTCAATCTGCGCGAACATTGCTTGGGACTGAACCTCGGCCGTTGGGATTACATGGCCTCGCTGATCGATTTCATGATCGAGGATCCGAACTGGATTTTGCCCGACCGCAACACCATCCCGCACGATGTGGCATTTTTCCAGAACTTCCGCACCTTGATGCCGGAAATTTGCCACAAGCACGGAGCTCACGCCATCGGCGGAATGACGGCGCTTTATCCCAGCCGCACCGATGCGGAATTGAACGAACGCGCTCTGAAGGTGCTGAAGCAAGACAAGAAGAACGAAGCTGACTGCCTGATGGATGGAGCCTGGACCGGGCATCCTGATCAGAACGAGATCGCAGTGGCGCAGTTCCCGTTTCCCAATCAGATTGCCCAGCGGCCCAAGCTGCCGAACGCGCATCCTGATCTGCGGCCGGTTCCGAAGGGGGTCGGCAAAACTACGCTTGCAGGAACCCGAGCGGCCGCGCGCACCGTGATTCGTTATCGCAACGGAGTGCTCAACGGCAAGGGCGCCAGTCTGCTGGATGGCTACATGGAGGATCTGGCGACCGACCGCATCTACCGCTTGATGATCGCGCAGCGCGTGCGCCACAAGGTCAAAGTTCCTGGCGACAATGGCAAGCCAGTCGAACACACTCCTGCGTTGGTGAGCCGGGTGTTTGATGAGGAATTGGGGAAGATCCAGAAAGACTTGCCGGCGGAGATTGATCGCAAGGCGGCGGCCACACTGCCCGAAGCACGCCGCATCGCCGAGCAGATGATTGTGCAGGGGCAGCATTCGCCGATTTAGGGGCCGAATCGGCCCCGGATGCGTCGGGACGGCTCACTCTGAAGAGAATTGCGGTCGCAACCCGCTCAGAACGGTGGTGGGGCAGTTTCACGGTTGAAGGCTACTCAGACTTTGCAGCCCTTAGCGGCAGTTCTTTGCGATCTTTGCGGTAAGAAAGCGGTTAACCGCAGAGGCCGCCAAGAATTCGCAAAGCACGCGAAGCATGCAAACCAAACTGACCCACTGCCCGCAGAACCATTAGCTGGCATATTCCCTGCAACTACGCGATAATATTAGGGTTTGGCTCGCCTGAGAGGATCCCGCCGAGGGCAATCGCAGTTCGTCATCCAGGGAGACATGTTCTATGGCTACTACCACCATCGAAGTTGAACCAGTCACCAGTCATCGCCATCCCAAGCTGGTGCGGTGGGTTGAAGAAGTCGCCCAGCTGTGCAAACCCGAGCGGGTGCACTGGTGCGATGGCTCGCCGCAGGAGTATCAGACCATGGCGCGGCTGATGGTGCTCACGGGCACGGCCATCCCGCTCGATCCGGCGAAGCGCCCTAACAGTTTCCTGGTCCGCTCTGATCCCGCTGACGTGGCCCGCGTGGAAGATCGAACTTTCATCTGCTCGAAAACCAAAGAAGAGGCTGGCCCCACCAACAACTGGGAAGATCCAGGCAAAATGAAGCAGATGCTGACCGGCCTTTTCACTGGCTGCATGGCCGGCCGCACCATGTATGTGGTGCCTTACAGCATGGGCCCGATCGGATCGGCCATCGCCAAGATTGGCGTGGAGATTACTGACTCAGCCTACGTTGTGGCCAGCATGCACCTGATGGCCCGCGTGGGGACCCGCGTCCTTGAGGCCCTTGGACAAGACGCGGATTTTGTTCGCGGAATGCATTCGGTGGGCGCCCCGCTTGCGGCGAACCAGCCAGATTCTACCTGGCGCTGCAACACCGAGCACAAGTACATCTGCCATTTCCCCGAAACGCGTGAGATCTGGTCGTTTGGTTCCGGCTACGGGGGCAATGCCTTGCTGGGCAAGAAGTGCCACGCGCTGCGCATCGCATCGGTGCAGGCGCGGGACGAAGGTTGGCTGGCCGAGCACATGCTCATCCTCAAGCTGATCAACCCCTCCGGCCAAGCGAAGTACATGACCGGCGCATTTCCGTCGGCTTGCGGCAAGACCAACCTCGCCATGCTGATCCCAAGCATTCCCGGCTGGAAGGTTGAGACCATTGGCGATGACATTGCCTGGATGAAATTCGGCGCGGATGGGCGGCTCTACGCTATCAATCCGGAGTACGGTTTCTTTGGCGTGGCGCCGGGCACGGGCGTGAAATCGAATCCCAACGCCATGCTCACTGTCGCGAAGAATGCCGTCTTTACTAATTGCGCGATGACGCTCGACGGCGATGTGTGGTGGGAAGGGATGACGGATCAGAAGCCTGCTGCGTTGGTGGACTGGCTGCGACGGCCCTGGACACCGGAGTCTGGCCGACCGGCAGCGCATCCGAATGCGCGGTTTACGGCTGCGGCGAAGCAGTGTCCGGTGATTGCTCCCGAGTGGGAGGACCCGAAGGGCGTGCCCATTGATGCAATTCTCTTCGGTGGGCGCCGCGCCGGAATTGTTCCACTGGTGACCGAGGCCTTTAATTGGCAGCATGGCACTTTTCTAGGCGCCACCGCCAGCAGCGAGACCACCGCTGCGATCACTGGCAATGTTGGCAGGCTACGGCGCGATCCCATGGCGATGCTGCCGTTTTGCGGCTATCACATGGGCGACTACTTTGCGCACTGGCTCAAGATTGGAGCCAGTACTCAGGCTTCCAAGCTGCCGAAGATTTGCTACGTCAACTGGTTTCGCCGCGGCAAGGATGGCAAGTTCCTGTGGCCGGGCTATGGTGAAAACAGCCGCGTGTTGAAATGGATCTTCGAGCGCTGCGACGGCAAGGTGCATGCGAAAGACACACCCATCGGACGGATTCCCGACGTCGCCGATCTCGACACGAAAGGATTGGACATCAAAGGCGCTCATGTGGACGAACTGCTCAGCGTCGATATCGACGGCTGGCTGGCGGAAGTGCCACTAATTAAGGACCACTTCGCCCAGTTTGGCAGCCATCTTCCCGAGGGGATGAACCTTGAGGTCAAGGCTCTGGAAGAGCGTTTGCGGGCGGCGAAGAAGTAGTTTGGTTGCCAGCGAACGCTTCTTGCTATAGTTCCCCATGCCGCGTTCGACCACGAACGGAGCGAATCATCCCGCCCTCTCTGTACCTCTTACCCGAAATCAGATTCGCGGTTTCTGGGCGTCATGGGGCGGCTGGACGCTCGACGGCATGGACTCCTTTGTTTATGCGCTCGTCCTGGTACCTTCGCTGCGTGAACTGCTCCCGCGCTCCGGCATTCCAGCCACCAGGGGCAACATCGGACTCTACGGGGGCTTGCTGTTCGCCCTGTTCCTGATTGGCTGGGGACTGGCGTTCCTGTGGGGGCCGATTGGCGACAAGTTTGGCCGCGTGCGTACGCTCATGCTGACCATCCTGTGGTATTCGGGCTTCACTTTTCTGAGCGCGTTCGTCACCGGCGTGTGGCAATTGGCGATTCTTCGCCTGCTTGCCGGCATCGGCATAGGCGGAGAATGGGCCATGGGCGGGACGTTCGTCGCCGAAGAGTGGCCGGAGCAGCGCCGCCGCGCGGGCGCAGGTTGGATGCATACCGGGTATTATGTCGGCATATTTCTCGCCGCGCTTGCGAACTACGCCATCGGCAGCCGCTTCGGCTGGCGCGCCATGTTCATCGTCGGCGGCCTGCCGGCACTGCTGCTGGCATGGGTTCGTCACGGAGTGACGGAACCTGCGGCCTGGACCAGGAAAGAAAATGTTGTGCGGGCGTGGGCGGTTTGGCGTCCTCTGGCGACGCTGTTTTCGTCCACTTGGCGTCGCCGGACGATTCTGAATTCCTTACTTATGCTGGCTTCCATCTGCGGTCTGTGGGCCGGAACTGTGTATGTGCCCGCTGCGATCACAGCGGTCGCGGAAGCGGGTGGCCGCAGCGCTCCGCAGGCTGCGCAACTCGCCTCCTGGGGAATTATGCTGGTCTCGCTTGCAACCATTCTCGGGTGCCTGGCGATGCCGTGGCTTGCCGAACGCGCGGGCCGTCGGGGAGCGCTGGCGGTTTTCTTTGCGCTGATGATGGTGTTCATCGGGCTCACTTTCGGCAAGGTCTTCTATCTCGGACCGGCCGCGCTTCCCTGGTTTTTCGTTTGTCTCTTCTTTCTAGGTGTGGGCGGAGCCAACTTTTCCGTCTATACTCTCTGGCTGCCTGAGCAATACCCCACCGAATGCCGGGCCAGCGCTTTCGCTTTTTCCACGTCGTTTGCCCGCTTTGGTGGTGCCGCAATCACCTTTCTCGTGGGAGCGGGAGTACGGCACTCGGGCTCGCTTGGGACCCCGGTCGCAATGACTTCCATCGCGTTTGCCCTGGGACTACTTTTGATTCCATGGGCCGTGGAAACCCGCGGCCAGCACCTGCCCGCATAGCTCGACACAGCCCAACCACCGCCTCTAAAGCAGCTGTAAGGTTTTGCCGATAAGCATCCTGTCAGGAACATTCTCGTTGCCTCCGGCGTGACAAGGAGAAATCATGATTACCTCATGCAAACACACCCTTACCGTTGGTCTCGTTGTCTTCCTCTGCGCGACCGCAGGTTGGGCACAGGCTCCGCCGGAGATCAAAGCCAAACTGGATGTCAAAATCAAGGAATTGGCGTCGCTCAGCACCGACCCTGAGATTGTGAATGCAGTAAAGACTTACAACGCCACACCCGCCAGCGCCGAGGCCCTGGCCATGACCAATGAAAAGTGGCACAGTCTTTCCGTGCTCGATCCGTTTGTCCGCATGACGGCAAAAACTCCCCTGTCCGAGTATTTGAAAACCAAGAAGAAGAGTGATGAGACGATCGCGAAACTTTTTGTCTCAGGTGCCGATGGTTCCAAAGTCGGATTTGATGCCAAAACCGAACACTGGACGCACAAGGGCATGCCCAAACACGAAATCCCGATGACCGGCGAGACGTGGATTGGTCCCGTCAAAGTCGATGATTCCACGGGCCAGCAGCTCATTCAGGTAGGGCTACCAGTGCTCGATGGGGGAAAGCCCATCGGATCGATTGTTGTTGGGTTGCGGGCTGACAAGCTGCGTTAGGGCGGATGTGGAGCAGACATCAACCTATGAGAAATCACGGCGTCGCACGCCGTATGAGCTTGGTGGTAGCGGCATCGGTGGCCATCACGGTGGCGGCCGTGCTTGGGCTGTCGTACCTGCTCCAGGTCTCCAGCAACTCCGCCCAAAACATGGCCACAGCAGCACGCGAACAGACCCAACACTCCTTCGAGCTGCTGGACTTGGCGGTCGAGGTGCAAGGGACCACGCAGAAGTTGGTTCAGGAGACTGATCCCGATGTCATGGAATCGCTGATCCATCAGAACCAAACGCTGGTCAAAGATGCGCAGGCCAAGGCGGAGCAATTGGCGGGTGGCGGCGGGGCTGTGAAGCCAGCATTTCTTGCGCTGATGCAGGCCAACCAGAAAGTCACCGAGCTGGTGCTGCAAGCGCGCAATGCCGAGTCCCATCAGGCCATCATCGAAAAATCGAACCCGGCGTTTGAAGCCCTACTGGGGGCCATCACTGAATATCAAAACCAAATGGCCAAGGGACTGGGAGATGATGCTACCGCGGTAAGAGTTCGTTCCGCACGGCTTGAGTCCACCATCTTCGTCGCAGTTGTCGTCGGTATCTTGTTGCTGATGGTGTGGGGGCTGGCCTTGGTACGGAGCGTTTCTAAGGCTCTCAACCGAATGATCACCATGGTCAAGGATCTGGCCGAGGGTGAGGGGGACTTGACCCAGCGTCTGCAGGTTATCAGCCGTGACGAACTGGGCGAATTAGCCAAGTGGTTCAACACCTTCCTGGAGAAGATCCACGAAGTGATTTCCCAGGTGGCGGGAACCGCCGAGCAGGTGGCCGGCGCGAGCGAACAACTTTCGTCCTCAGCCTCGTTGCAATCGCAAGCGGCCCAGACTCAGAAGGATCAAACCGCACAGGTAACTACCGCCATGCAGGAAATGTCCTCCACCGTTCATCAGGTCTCGGAGAATTGCTCTAGCGCGGCAGAGGCTTCGCGCCAAGCCGCCGAGATTGCCCGCCAGGGTGGCCTGGTTGTAGAACAAACCTTGACGCAGATGCGTTCCATTGCCGGGTCCGTGACCGGGGCCGCCAAGCAGATCGAGGAATTGGGGCGCAGTCCGACCAGATCGGGCGGATCGCCGGGGTCATCGACGATATTGCCGATCCGACCCCGCGCCCGTCCTGCCGAGTTTCGAGGAACGCCGCAGACACCGGCCCACGGCCAGGCGCTCGCAGCCGCGACTCAGTAGAACAGATCCCTCCGGAGACGTGAAAGGCCCCCTTCGTTCGAAGAGAGCCTTTTTGTTACGTCAATGTCCCTGGCCGAGCCGAGCAAACGACTCTAGGAGGCGGCCCTCACCTCTACTTGCTCCAGGCGAAGCATTTCCTGTGCCTTCTGGTAGGTGCGGATGGCAACCGGCTTCAGCCAGAACAGGGCCAGGAACGCGGCGACCACGTTGCAGGCAATCATGACCCAGAAAACCCCAATCCAGGAGCCCGTCTTGACACTGGCCATGGCAGCCACAGGTCCGGCAAAGATAGACGCTAGACCTTTAGCGGTGTAGACAATGCCGTAGTTGGTCGTGGCCCATTTCTTGCCAAACAAATCACCGACAATGGACGGGAAGAGAGAAAAGATCTCGCCCCACCCGAAGAAGCACAGGCCAGTCATCAGGATGAACCACACGGGACGCGTGATTAACAGGAGCAGGCCCAGGACAGCCAGGGCTTGGGACAGGAACGCGATGAACATGGTGTTCTCCCGTCCGATGTGATCGGACACCCAGCCCCAGAACGGCCGGCAAAGGCCGTTGAGGATGCGGTCCAGTTCGATGGCCACGACCAGGGCCGACATGCCCCACAAAACGATGACCTTGTCGACATGGTAGAAGACAGCGATAGGCTTGATTTGGGCAGTAACCACAAGACCGCCAAAGGCGACCAGTGTCATCATGATGTAAATGACGTAGAACGATGGCTGCTTCAGCATCTGCCAGTGGGTCATATCGTAGGCGGATGTTCTCACTTTGGCGCTCGCCGGCGTCCATCCCTTGAGCGTCCAGCCTTTGGGCGGAGCGACGATCAGCATGGCGGCAGCGAAGCAGATGATGCCCTGGACAACGCCCCAGAAGATGAAAGTGTGCTGGTATCCGGAGGCTTTTATCATCTTCGCGATGGGCGCCACGGTCAGTGCAGTTCCCAAGCCATACGCACCCGCGGTGAAGCCTGCGCACATACCACGGTGATCGGGGAACCACTTCAGCGAGTTGCCCATGCAGCCGCCGTATACGGCGCCAGCGCCGATGCCACCGAGGGCGTACCAGAAATACAACGCATGCAGGTTGCCCGCGATCCCCGAACCGATCCAGCCAAGGCCGACCAAGATGCCGCCGGCACCGATGACCAGACGAGGACCAAGACGATCGACAAGGTAGCCCTCGAAGGGCACCAGCCAGGTTTCGCAAAGAATGAATGCAGCGAAGGCCACCTGGACCGCGGCCAGGGTTGCGTTCATGCTTTTCGTTAAGGGTGTGGTAAACAAGGTCCAGGCGTATTGAAGATTGGCGATCGCCATCATCGCAACAATGCCAGCGATTAGCTGGACCCAACGATTGGGAATACGCGAGGGGTGAATCAGAGAGGCTGTAGATGCAGCCATGGGTAATACCTCCGTGACAGCGCGTTAGACTTCAACCGCACGTGCCAAAACTGCCAGCCCCCCTGCGATTGTTTCCGCAGAATTATCTGTGTCGACTAACTTTCCCGCCAACCTATCTAGGTCGAAGGCGGAGCGTCGGCCTCCACTTCTGTCCGGAATGGGATCACACCGGGAACCAGCCACTTGTCCCACATCTCATCGACCTTGCTCTGGAAGTAATCGATATCATCGTTGGTAAAGTGCGCGAATCTTCCCTGCTTGAGCAAATAATCTCTTACCGGCTGCCGCGGAATTTTCTTATTGGCGATTTGCTGCGTTCTGCCGGTCAGCCTCAGCACGCCATCCTCAACTTCATAGAGCGGCCAGACCCCGGTGTTCACTGCCAGCTCACCCATCTCGTGCGAAAGGTAAGGATCGTAATCCCAGCCCTTGGGACAGGGATCGAGAGAGTGAATGAAAGTGGGACCGCCGATGGCCAGCGCTTTGCGCATGGAGTTCATTCCCGCCAGGCCGTATGACATGCAGATGGTGGCAACGTAGCGGCAACTGGGATGGCCGGCCGCCATCATGCCCGCCATGTTCTTCTTCCAGCGGCGATGCATAATTCGCTTCACCCTGCCGGGCGTACTGAACGTGGTGTTCGCGCCCCACGGGGTGCTGCCCGAGAGCTGAATATCCGTATTGGCATAAGACTCGTTGTCATACATCAGAATGAGGCAGTTGTAATCGGGATGAGTCAGCGTCGCCGAAATCGCGCCCACCCCCATGTCTGCCCCGCCGCCATCTCCGCAGAAGGCTATCACATTGATGGGTTCCTGCTTCATCTTTCCTTTGCGCATCAGCACTTTCAAAGCCGCAGACGCGCCCAGAGCTGCCGATCCGCTGCTGCCCAGTTGGGTGTGCATCCAGGGAAGCACCCAGGAAGTGCTGTAATACGTGGTGTTGGCCACATACATGCATCCCGTGCTGCCCAGCACGATGGTCCTGGGCCCGGCAGCCTTGGCCATCATCTTCATCACCAGCGCCGACTCGCAGCCCTGGCAGGTGCGATGACCGGAGGTAAAGAACTCCTCCAGCGGGATCTTCTTTACACTTTTGTAGGGATCTAGTTTCTGCGTCGGATCGATCTGTATGTATGTTGCCATAATTCTTCATCCTCTCTGAGTCTAAGAACCCATCTGCAAGAAACGGATTACTCCCGCAATCCGATCCATTGGGTTAAGGGCTGCGCTTTGCCATCCGCAGCGCGGTAAACGGCATCGGCCATCTTCTCCACATCGGGCACGGTGACTTCGCGCCCACCGAGGCCGCAAATGAAATCCACTACCGGCGGTTTCTTGCCGGGCCCCGGGTAGAGTGCGTGGCGAACCTCGCCGGCCAACACACCCCCAAGGTACGGTGAACCGAAAGAATAGTCGCGATCAATGACGCCAATCGCGGCAAAGCGTTGCAGCGACTTTGCCAATTCTGCCGCGGCGAACGGACGGAACCAGCGCATGCGCACAAAACCTACGCGCTTGCCTTCTTTGCGCATCTGCCGAATTGCGACTTTCACCGAAATCGACAGTGTTCCCATTCCCATGAGAACCACGTCCGCATCGTCCGTCATGTACTCCTCGAAGAACGGGTTGCCGTAGGAGCGCCCAAAGATGCGCTCGAAGTCCGTGTATGCCTCCTTGATCACGGTGTAAGAACGCTCCATGGCGGCATAGTTCTGGCGGCGAATTTCCATCACCCAGTCTTCGTTGCCCTGCGGCGCCACGGTGATGGGATTGTCGGGGTGCAGCAGCAGGTCGCCGCGGTTGTACGGCGGCAGGAACTCATTCACTTTTTCTTGCGATGGAATCTGCACCAGGGCCTGCGAGTGGGTCAGGAACGCGCCGTCGCAACTGATGGCGCAGGGCAGAAAAACACGCCGGTCCTCCGCCACTCGATAAGCGATCAGCGCCGTGTCCAGCGCTTCCTGCGCATTGTCGACCCAGACCAATTGCCAGCCCAGATCGCGGACCGCCAGCGCGTCGTTGTGTTCCACGCCAAACGCGCCGGGGTCATCCAACGCGCGGTTCCCGACCATGGCGATCATGGGAATGCGCAGCGCGGGAGTGACGGTCAGCGCTTCCATGGCATACATCCAGCCCACGCCGCTGGAACCGCAGAAGACACGCGCACCGCATGCGGACGCATGCTTCACGATTTCAAACTGCGAGTGTTCGCCCTCGGCGACGATATATTCGCAGTCCATTTCGCCGTTAGCCACCAGCTTGCAAACATATTGCATGACGGTGTCGTAGGGACGGATAGGATAAGCCGTGATTACGTCGACGTCCGCCAGCTTGCAGGCCACTGCGATGGCTTCGCTGCCGGTAATTAGCGCTGTTTCCTCAGTCTTACGCTGGTCCTCAACTACGGTTGCCACTGCCATAACGGAGTCTCCTCATAAACACACGCTATTTCTGCTGCGCGATTTCGAGCATTTCTGGAATCTGTTCTTCATACTGTCCGCGATAGCGGAACCCGTGAGAGCGTTCCGGGTGCGACTTGATTGTTTCTTCCAGCCAGGTCTTGTAGCTGTCTTTGTCCTTGCGCCAGTCTTCCCACTGGCTGCGGTTGTCACTGAATTCCGTCTCATTGACCATGGTGACGCATTCCTTGACTGGGCACACTGCCTCGCATACGCCGCACCCGCAGCAGGCTTCCATATTCGCGTCATACAAACCTTCCGGAGTCACATCGAAGCACGAGTCCGGACACTGCAGCCAGCACAGTGTGCATTTGATACAGGTATCGAAATTCACCACCGGCCTCATAGTCCGGGTGCTGAATTTCTTAAAGGTCGGATTGCGATCAGGCTGAAATCCGCCGCTGGCATGAGACTTTGGATCGTCCATCTTGTGTCCGGCGGGAATGCTGGGAATGGCAATGCCTTCGCCCATTTCATGCCACTTCGGCAGGTCAAACTTATAAGGCACTTCCGGATTTCCTTGGTTGGGTTGCACCGTGACGCTGGTAGTCCGGTCGTAGGACTTGGCCGCAGAAGTGGCCTTCAGTTCGTCTTTCCATTCGTCCACAATCGCTCTCTGCACCGATTTCAGGCTGAAGAGCTCGGGCAGAATCTTGGCAATCGCGCCCAGAATGCGCACGTCAGTGTGGTCGTCTTTGTACACCCAGAGGCCGGAAAAGCTGACCGTGCCCTTGAGAATCGACAACTGGTAAGGGCTCTCCTTGCGGTGAGCCATGGCGATGATGGCTTCGGGGCCTTCACGGGAGGTCACGATCAAAGTGCCTCCAGGTTTCAGCAACCGGTTGACGGGCTGGAGGCCATACCACGCCCAGGATTCCACGCCCTTGCACAGAGTGTCATCGACGCAAATGGTGATATCGACGTCTTTGGGCTCATACTTGGCCATTCCTTCCTGCAGGGTCTGTTCATCGGTGGCCACAATGGCGAAGTTCTTGGCGGGAATCCCGTTGCGCTCAGGACTGTCGCCGTAGCGGCCAAAGGAAATACCCAGCTTGCCTTCGTGATGAGCGGCCAGCACGATGGCGCGACTGATTCTGCCAGCCATGGTTTTCTGAAAAATTCCCCGATAAATGATTTCGATCGCGTATAACCGGCCCATAACGAAAATCCTCCGTTGGTCAAAACTTATTGAGTACGATTTCTTCGACGTCTTCAATGTGACGCCGCATCGCCGCCTTTGCGGCTTCCGCGTCGTGGCGCTTGATGGCCGCCAGAATCCTACGATGTCCGGCGAGCGATTTCTCAGCTCGTCCCGCCACTTGCAATGATCGCTCCCGGGTATCGCGCAGCAGGTCCATGAGAATATCGAGCACCTTCAGCACCACGGTGTTACCGGAAGCCAAAGCGATGGCGTAATGGAATTCGGAATCCTCAGCAATTGTGCCGTCCCCGTCAGACAGCTTTTCTGCTTGCCTCTGCAGAATCTCTTCCATCTCCGAGATTTCGTCAGGGGAAGCGTGCGCGGCCGCGCGCGCGGCCAGCGGGGGTTCGATGATCTTGCGAAAGTCCAGAAGCTCGGTAACCAGCGCCTCCCGGTGCTTCAGGGCATTCGCAAAGGGATTGACCAAGGTCTCGGCCGATAGTTCGCGAACAATAGTCCCAGCGCCCTGGCGCGGTTCTACCAAGCCCACCAGTTCCAGGCTTCGAATCGCGTCCCGAATGGAACTGCGGCTCACGCCCAGCATTTCAGCGAGTTCGCGTTCCGAGGGCAGTTTGTCGCCGGGCTGCAGTTTTTTCAGGATCAGACCTTCGAGCTGCTTGGCGACTTCTTCGTAAACTTTGTTCCTGCGGACAACCTCGAAGTCGGACTTGATGGTTGGGGGCACTATTTCCAAAGCTCCAAGTGGTCTGCTAACTGGACCAGCAGAGTATAACCCCACTGTCAAGCCCCTGAATAAGTATTTTTGTCAGTGGGATAGAAAACCCTGATATCAACCGACGGGAAGTAAGACTAACGTGGGGATCAATGTCCGAGTTGCCCGTCACCCGCCAATGGAAATGTTAAAACTTGACACGGCAAAGGCGGCAGTTCTGGGCGTGCAAGTTCATCTCTTCAGTTCCGCCGGCCAATTCGTCAACAGGCTAATCGATGAGGACTTCGTGCGGTCCGCAGTGAGTACGGCGAAACGCTGCCCGTCGGGGCTCACGTCATACAACGGTGAAGTGCGATCCGGCGGATTCGGGAAATCCAGTTGAAACAGTGGGCGAATGGAATCAACGCCGAAAGTCGGCGCGGTATGGATCTGTGCCACCATCAACCGATTTCCCATCGTGACATAGAACAACTCGTGGCGGCTGAACCGCGCCAGCCAGCCTCCGGCTGTCGAAACCTGGGATTTCGATCCCTCCCCCGGAAACGGCACCACGTAGACTTCCGGCCGCCCGGTTTCGTAGGAGAAATAGGTGAGCCAGTGACTGTCGAAAGAGAACCGGCCCTCGTATTCACTGGCTTTCAGTCCAGCCGTCGCCGCTGGCCGAAATGCTTTGCCGCCGGCCAGAGGTACAGTCCAATTGGAGAAGGCCTCCTGCCTCGTGCTCATATGAACCGAGAGGTATTTTCCATCCGCGGACCAATCGATGGGGATGCCGAACGTATAAGCATCGTTGGTGTAGATGGTTTCTTCGGGACGGCTGCCATCCAGCCGTCGCCGACGGATCGAAAACTTTCCGTTCTCAGTAACCATGTACGCAAGTTCTTTCCCATCCGGCGACCAAACCGCGAACCAAACATTCGGTCCGTAGGTAATCCGGGCAGGCTGTCCTCCGGCTGCGGGGTAAACCCATATATCATCAGTTCCCGATTTCGGGTCCGTAACCGTGATGGCAATCGACTTTCCATCGGCGGAGAACCGCGGAACGTCATAGAGCGCAAGCGGGCCCGGAGTGGCTACGACGTTGCCGTTGCGATCAAAGATCTTCAGTTCGGATTCGGCGGAACTTTCGTGATAAGCAAGTACGCCATTCGTCGAGACGGAAAAATACCTGGCATCCCCCAGAGTCTGCGGATCGCCCAAAACCTTCCACGTGTCAGGATCGAACGCTTGCGCCAGGAGGTGACCGTCACGCGAAAACAGCAGGCGGCCTGAGGCAAATTGCGGCAGTTGGCCGCCCACCACCTTCACCCCATCCTGCTCAGGCTTACCTAGGTCACCAACTCTGATTTCGCGCGGAGAACTCCACGGCGTGACGGCATAAAGAAAATGTTTGCCATCGGGCAGAAAAAACGGTTCGTTATGGGAATTCTCTGTTTCCTTGAGCTTTGTCGCCGGCGAAACTTCTCCCCCAGATGCCGACACGCGATAGATGGCGCCCGCTCTTTCCTTACAGAATAGAATCGTGCCATCCGCATTCCAGGTACCGCCGCCGCTCTCGCTAGCCACTCCATCCGCCAATATTTGCGAATCGCCTCCGGAGGCACTGACCTTCTTCAGCTTTCCGTCGGCGACAAAGGCAAGATACTGGCCGTCGGGAGACCAGAATGGCTTGCTGGCATCTTCCGTGCCGGCGAGCGCTGTCGCGTGCTGCGCATTCAGCGGCCGCAGCCATAACTTGGTCACGCCTTGTTCGTCCACCGCGGAGAAAGCCAGCGTTTTGCCGTCCGGAGACACCACCACCGGCCCAATCTCGAGGCCCGACAAGGTGAACGTCGTTCCCGGTGGCGGTGGAATGTAAGACCGCACTGCGGGTGCGGCGGAGTTTCGGGGCTGCAGAAAGTAGGTAATTCCGGCGCCAGCCAGCAGCAGCGCTACGCCTGCCAACAACAATTCGACACGCCACGTACGCAAGGGTTGAGACGCAGCTGGGGATGACGAAGATTGAGCAATGCCTTTCAACTGCAACCGCAGGTCGTGGGCCGATTGCAAACGCTCTTCCCGGTCCTTCGCCAGGCAGGTGGCCACCAGGTAGTCAAGCGCCGCTGGCGAGAGTGGCTTGGTTGCGCTGATGGGTACTGGATCTTTTTCCAGAATTGCGGAAGCTACGCTGATCTGGCTCTTGCCCTCGAATGCCCGCTTGCCGGTTGCCATCTCGTAGAGCACAGCGCCGAAAGCAAACAGGTCGGAGCGCGCGTCCGCTTCCTTGCCCTCAATCTGCTCCGGAGACATGTACTGGATGGTCCCCACAACGCTGCCCGCTGTGGTCAGGGGACTCGCCGGAGTCGGACCGCTCATGGTCCGCGCCGCCGACAAAAGCGGCGCTGATGCCGCGCCAGATGGACCTCGCGGCGTCGGTTTCGCCAGGCCGAAGTCCATCAGCTTGGCGCCGGATTTGGTCAGCATAATGTTGCCCGGCTTGAGATCCCGGTGGACAATGCCGGCGCGATGGGCTACCTCCAACGCTTCCGCGACTTCGAGTCCCACCTGGAGCAACTCATTCAGAGGCACCGCACCCTTTCGTAGCCGCTCGGCCAGCGTCTCACCATCCAGGAACTCCATCACCAGAAAATCGGTGCCTTCCTGCGAACCAATGTCATAGAGATGACAGATGTGAGGGTGATTCAACGAGGAAATGGTGCGGGCTTCACGCTCGAAGCGCTGTTTGAACTCAGGACTTTCGCAAAGATGGATGGGCAGGACTTTAACCGCGACAGTGCGATCGAGGCGCGTGTCCCGAGCCCGATACACCTCGCCCATCCCGCCAGCGCCTAAGGGCGACTGAATTTCATAAGGGCCGAGTTTTGTACCAGCAGTTAGGGCCATGCGTGCGCGTAATTATATTCCACGGGGCAGAGCGTCCGGCGGACCTTCACTTGCCCGCAGAACTCCTGCATTGCGCCAGCAGCTTCGTGCAGTTGTACACCGTTCGCGTGCAGCTCATGGGTAATCCCAGGCGCTCGCCCAGTTCCACCACCGCACCGACCAGCGCTTCCAGTTCCATCGGCCGGCCCGCTTCCAGATCTTGCAGCATTGAGGTTTTGTGCTCGCCAACTTTTTCTACCCCGGCCATTCGTTGATCGATGGAAACTGGCAACTCCATCCCCAGTTTGTGCGAAACGGCCTCGACTTCCTGCATGATATTTCTGATCACCGTCGAGACCCCGGGATCGCGCACCATCTGCGCCAACGTTGCGCCGGTCAGCGCGCTCACCGGATTGAGCGACGCATTGCCTAGAATCTTTACCCAAATCTCTTGCCGGATGTGGGTGGTGACCGGGCAGCGCAAGCCGGAGGCGACCAGCGCTTCCGCAATACGGCGACTGCGATCAGAGCGGGTGCCGTTCGGTTCGCCCAGAGAAATTCGGTTCCCCTCGATATGCTGAACCACGCCGGGTTCGGTAATCTCGGTCGAAAAATAAACAATCGATCCCATCACCCGGCGGGCTTCAATCGCCGCGGCAATCGTACCGCCGGGATCGATACGCTCAAGATGAGTCCCTTCCCACTCGCCGCCAAATCCCTGGAAGTACCACCACGGAATTCCATTCTGCGTACTGACGACGGTAGTATCCGGCCCCAGCACCGCTTTCAATTGCGGCACAAGTTGCGGCAAACTGTGCGCTTTCACGCCCAGAAACACCACGTCTACCTGACCCGCTTCTTCGAGCGTGCCGACAATCCTGGGCCGGGCTTCGAAATCTCCCGCCGCACTCTTCACCTGCACGCCGCGCGCCTGCATGGCCCGCAGATGCGGCCCACGCGCGAACAGTGTGACCTCGAACCCGGCCCGCGCCATGCACGCGCCGACGTAGGCCCCGATTGCCCCGGCTCCTGCGATCAGGAATTTCATCGCTGGTCATCCAGGAGCGCGGCGGCGACTGCGCGGCGGCGAATCTTGCCTGTGGCCGTGGTCGGGATACTCTTTACCAAATAGATTTTCTTGGGGCATTTGTATTCTGCCAACACTTCGCGGCAGTGCTTCAAGAGAGCCACTTCGGTCGCGCCATGGGGCTCGTGCAAGACCACGGCCGCAGCCACTTCCTCACCCAGAATGGGATGCGAGCAGCCAAAGGTGACGGCCGCCGCGACTGCGGGATGCCGCAGCAAGATTTCGTCAACTTCGTGAGGCGCGATGTTTTCGCCTCCGCGGATGATGATGTCTTTGATGCGCCCGGTCAAATGCAAATAGCAGTCTGCGTCCAGCAAGCCTTCGTCGCCGGTGCGAAACCAACCATTCACGAAAGCCTTGGCGTTGGCTTCGGGGTTGTTTTCATATCCACGAAACACGCTGGCTCCCTGAATGACGACTTCGCCGCGCTGGCCGGTGGCAAGGTGATTGCCTTCCCTGTCCATCACGCTCATGCGAATCCCCGTACCCACGCCGACTGAACCGGCTTTGCGGTGCCGCGGAGGCAGGGGATTCGAGGTCATCTGGTGAGCCGCTTCCGTCATTCCGTAGGCTTCGACGAACGGCACACCAAAGATTTCCTCGATTTTGTGAATCAGCTCTGCCGATAACGGCGCGCTGCAGGAACGGATGAAGCGGAAAGAGGCGGCCTCTGCCGGCTTGTGGTGGGTGCGGGCCAACAGAAGCTGATGCATCGTGGGCACCCCTGAATACCAGGTCACATGATGTTCGCGCACCGTCCGCCAGAATGACAGCGCGTTGAACTTGCCGGGAACAACCACCGTTCCGCCAGAAAGCAGAGTCGCCATCGTGGATCCAATCAATCCATGAATGTGAAACAGAGGCATGATGCAAAGCGAAACGTCATCTTCAGAAAGCGCGTAGGCATTGGCGATATTTGCCGAGGAGACTGCCAGGTTGAAATGCCGCAGTGGCACACGCTTGGGCCGTCCGGTGCTGCCGCTGGTGTGCAGGATCAGGGCGATGTCGTCCGCCGTGGGCTCAGTTGCCGAAGCTCCGGTAGGAGCATCCACGAGATGAACGTTGCCTTCCGGGCTCATCTCGACCGGCAAGACCGGAATTTTGCGGTCGAGGGCGGCGTTGCGCGCGAATTCTGCACCCACGGGTGGACAGAGCAATACTCGCGCCTCGGTATCGCCGAGGAAAAAAAGAAATTCTTCGTAGGGATACGCCGGGTTCAAGGGGGCGGCGGTGCCTGCGATGGATGCAGCCAGAAGACTCACAATCGCGGGCAATCCATTCGGCAAGACAATCGCCACGCGATCGCCCCGGCGAATGCCGGCCGAAGTTAATGCGTCGGCCATCGCCAGGACCTGTTGCCGGAGCGAATCGTAGGTAACCCGGATTCCGAACTCAGGAACAATAACCGCAGTGTGGCTGTCTGCGAAATGCAAGACGTCGAGAAGCGTATGTACGGACTTCAGCGTCATTCGTTGTCGCCTCTACCCCGGCTCGGTGGATTGGGCCTAAATCGAATAACCCTCTGCGCTCAGCGTCTTCTTGAACTCTTTCAGAAAAAACTGCAGGTTATCGTCGGTGGCCAACGGGCCCATAACGCCGATCCGGAAGACCTTGCCTGCAAGCGGGCCAAAACCGCCGGCGATTTCAATGCCTTGCTCTTCCAACAACCGTCCGCGCACCTTGGCGTCGTCCACGCCTGTGGGCACGGACACCGTGTTCAGCGTTGGAATCCGGTGCCCCGCAGCCACGTGCATGCGCAGACCCATGGCCTCAATCGCCTGGACAAAGGACTGATGGCAACGACGGTGCCGCTCCCAGCGGTTCTCAATTCCTTCCTCGGCGATGACCAAAAGCGCCTCGCGCAGCGCATAAAACATGGAAATTGGCGCCGTGTGATGGTAACGGTGAGACACGGTGGAGTAGTCGTGAATCAGCTTGAGGTCGAGATACCAACTGCGCACTGGAGAAGTCCGCGCGCGCAGCCAGTCCATGGCCCGCGGCGAGACCGCCATGGGCGACAAGCCCGGTGGGCAACTTAGCCCCTTTTGCGTGCAACTGTACGCCACGTCGATACCGGTCTGATCGAAATTCACCGGCAGTCCGCCCAGCGAGGTGACGCAATCTGCTATCACCAGGGCGCCGACCTCGTGGGTCGCCGCACAAATTGCGTGGCCCGGTTGCAACGCACCGGTCGAGGTCTCGGCATGAACATAAGCCACAACCCTGGGCCTTTCGCGGTTGATGAACTGTGTGGCTTCTTCGTCCCCGAAGGTCTCGCCCCAAGGCTTTTCAAAACGGACGATCTGAGCGCTGTGGCGCTTGGCCATTTCCGTGAGACGATCGGAGAAATACCCGTTGGCGAACACTGCGAATTTTGCTTCGGGTTCCACGAAGTTGGCGACGGAAGCTTCCATACCCGCACTGCCGGTTCCGGAAATCACCATCGTGGAAGCATCCCGGGTACCGAAAGCCATCCTCAACAGTTGTTGAATGTCTCCCATCACCTGGATGAAGTACCGGTCCAAATGCCCGACGATTGGTTTCGAGAGGGCTGCATAGACCCGCGGATCAACCATGGTGGGACCGGGCCCGAACAGATAACGGCGAGGCGGTTGCAAAGGAGAAAACAAGTTCAGTGCTGGAACGTCCTGTTCGATGGCGCTCATCAATCCTCGTTTCTCTCTAAAAGTTCACGTAGACATTCTAGATTATTACGGTGCGGCGTGGATGGCCAGGGGTTGGACGAACAGTCAAGTGTGATCGCGGTCACAGCCATGACACCCTCCCTGCACTCATCATGTTGCCTCTCGATGCCTTGCATCCTGGCAGAGGACTGAACCGCCATCCGGGTTGAATCCGGCGTCACGGGTCGGGGCAGACGGGGAAAAAACGGCGATTTAAAGACCGATTATGTCTGTCCGTTTCTCCAGTTCGCTTACGTTCGAAAATTGCCATGAGGTCCATCCCATCCGCGGGCACCAAAAAACTTTACTTGACTCGCAACGCTGCGATGTGATAGACCACGCGCCAGCGGAATTGGTTCGCTTTTCATACAAGTTAGCTTTTTTGCATATCGGCGGTGTAGTGATTTGTCGCCCCGAGGCAACCGGCGTGTGAGGTTCTTGCACGCTCACTCCGGGCTGGGCTGGTGCTTCGCCAAATCATGGTCGGAGAGGAAAACATGCGCTCGCTAACAACGTACGTCGTCCTTCTGATTTTCTTCGCAACCTCTGGTTCGCTGGCTCAAACTCAGGAGCCTGCCGGCAAGACCAGCGCATCGGCGAGCGCAAGCAAGCAGGAGGTCGACGAGCTGCGCAGTGAGGTTGCCGCGCAGCGCAAAACGATCGAGGAACTGAAGGCGATCGTGCAGAAGCTGGCCGAAGACAAGGCTCCGGCATCTGCCGCGGACTCCGCGCATGTAGAGCCCACCGCCGCAGGCTCCAGTTCGGCAGAGCTGGTGCCGGCCGCCGGCGGGGACGGAGCCCATCTGATGAACACGGTCCTGCTGGATCAGGCGCAACCCGCTGCGGCGCCCAAGAAAGACGTGCCGCTCACCGCAGGATGGAATGGCGAACACTTCTTCATCAAGAGTTCGGATGGACAGTTCAGCATCAGCCCTTATGGCTATGTCGACACCGACTACCGCGCCTACAAGGGCGACGGTGCTCCCGCGGATACGTTCCTGGTACGCCGAGCCCGCTTTGGCTTCCAGGGCAACTACGGTTCGCACTTCGACTTCGCGCTGCTGACCGATGCCAACTCCACCACCGGAGCAATTGTCCGCGACGTTTATCTCAACGTGAGAATCAAGCCTGAGTTTCAGTTTCAGGCGGGTCAGTTCAAAGAACCATTCGCTCAGGAAACCGGCATCGGCGCCACCAACCTGGATTTCGTTGAACGCGGGCTGCAGTCGCTGCTGTACCCCTGCTCAGGGACCGCCTATCGCTGTCCCGGCATCACACTTCACGGGGACATTGACGGCGGCGTGATGCAGTGGTGGGCTGGGGCATTTAACGGTCGGAACGGGGTCGTAGCGAATGTGACCAATGAGCCGGAGTTTGTCGGCAGAGTGCGTTTTTATCCTTGGCGCAAGACCAGTAATGATTGGTTGAAGCAGCTTGCCTTCGGTGGTTCGATCGCGCATAGCCGCTCCCGCGGCCTGTCCGGAGACCTGAGCTTTAGCGGAACTCTGCCCGACGCCACTTACACCTTCTTCCCGCAGTTAAGGATCAACGGCCCCATCGAGCGCTACGAGGGTGAATTCACCTATCTCAAGCGGGGATTCGCGCTGCGAGGTGAATATGTGCAGATGCAGGAGCAGCGCGACAGCGTGGGATCTGAAACACCCGGTGGTCTTGGGTTTCTGACTCTTCCGGGTATCGGGGCGAAGGCATGGAATATCGCCGGAACTTATCTGCTCACTGGTGAAAAACGGCCCGAGAATGGTACTCCCCGGGTACGGCACCCGCTGTTTGGTCCCGATACTCCCGGCGGAACTGGGCGAGGATGGGGAGCGTGGGAACTTGGACTCCGGTATTCCGGGGTCCAGGCGAATGCACCCTCCGCGAACTTCCTGGGTTTCTATACCCCGGGATTCGTCCCCCAGTACGACTATCACACCGATCAGTTCACATTCGGCGTCAACTGGTATCTGAACTACTGGGTGAAGTATCAGTTCAACGTGAACCTCGACCGGCTGGAACAGCCCAGCACCACCGGGCAGTTGCCGCAGACTTTTACCGTGCTGATGCAGGAACTGCAGTTCCGGTTCTAGGGCTAGGCTCGATCGTGAACCGGGAGATGTCGCGGTCAACAGGTTGGTTAAACACCGGGCTGGCAGCAGCCCTGGTCCTTAAGGGGAAATTGCAAGGAGGAGATTCGATGAGATCCAGGATTCTACTGACTATTCTTCTCACCGCGTTGTTTGTGATCGCGACCGGTTGCGGCAGCGTGGCGGGTTGTCCCGTGTGCGGTACCACCAAAGCCGACGGTTATACCGACATCGTGAACATCACGGTGCCCGAGCATAATCCGACTGGCGAACCCGGCGGACCATTCAACTCGTTCGACATCACCTGGGTCAACACGCCCACTCACCTCGGCTATACCTCCGATCGCATCGGGTTGGCCGTGGTGGTATTCGACACCGTCAATAACCTTGCGGTCAATGCGATTCAGGGCACGAATGCTGTGACCGCCGCGGGCGATCAGGCCAGTCCGTGTGCGAAAGATGCGGCCGGCAACGATCTGATTCCGCCCACCGTGGACGTAGTTGGTAATTTCACCAGATTTGGATGCAGGACGGATTTGTCTGGAGTAGGCGGCCCGACGTTCCATCTGATCTCGGGCTTTGGCGCCAACCACCACTTCGGAGGATTTCCCGGCGCGCAGTGTTGCGCTTCGCGTGCCAACGGCGTCAATCCGATGTCGGGTCCCGATGGCGAGGAAGTGACGCCAGATGGAAAGACCCTGTTTACCGCGATTGGAAACGCAGGCGTCGTGGTATTTGATTTGAGCACCATGGACCTGACCCAGAACCCACCGACACCACCCACCGTGCTGGCCACCATACCCACCGGTACCGCCGCCGATTATGACGGCCCCTTGGGCATAGCGCCGTGCGTCGCCTCCTGGAATGGGGAGGCTGGCTCCGCTGCTACCTGTGGAGACGACCGCGCTGACGAAATGGCATACGACCCCGTCCATCAGGTTCTGGCCGTTATCAACGGTGATCCCGGATTTCCCTTTGTCACGTTTATTGATATGTCGCATATCGTGAACAAGACCGGCACCCCGGCGCAGCAGCACTGCTTCCCGATCGACCCGACACTCGCTTACGGTCCCTATCCGGTCGGCTACACGGCCGCTACCTACCCCCTCCAGGGGACTGGCACCGCTATACCCCAACCCTCGCCGACGTTGGACCCTGGAAATGCAGGCACTTCGTTCAATCCCCCGAGCTGTATCATTGGCCAGATCTACTACGACGGAGCGGGAGGATTGGCCTCGGGAGGAAGCGGGGCCACATTTGGCCTCAGCCCAAACATTCCAGTAGACACGATTATTGCCGCCGCAGGTGCGCCTGGCGGCACCGTGTTTCCCTGCCCGGATCCCTCCAATCCGCATGTTTTCAGCGGCGTCTCCGGAGGGCCAGCGAACGGTGTCGCAGCGGTCGGCCTCCCAGGTTTAAGCGGCATCACCCCTAACGGTACTCCTTACAACATACCTTGCCATCACGGGCCGATTCTTGACCAGACCTTGGGGACGTTTTGTAACCAGACCAATCCTGGGGGCAATTGTGCCGGTTCCATCGCACCAGCCGGATTGGGAGGAGAGGTCTGGAATCCCAACACCGGTCATCTGCTTCAGGCGAATGAAAATTCCATCGGTATCACCAACATCGGAAGCATCGACGAAATCGATCCCCGGTTAGGGAATCCGAACGGGCCGGTGGTCGTCAACAGTTTCGTGATGCCGAATTGCATGCCCACCAGCCTGACTCAGGGCCCCGGGAACAATTTCTTGGTGGGTTGTGCTGACCACGATGGCGAAGCGTTTCCGCCCAATGAGTATGTGATCGATGGAACTTCGGGCGCCATTCTCGCCGAAATCACCAACGTGGGCGGCGTTGACGAGGTTTGGTACAACTCCGGCGACAACAAGTACTACCTTGCGGCAAGAGATATGCCCAACGGCCCAGTCATGGGTGTGATCGACGCTGCGACCAACACTTGGTTGCAGAATGTTACCACCAATTCGAACTCGCACAGCATCGCGGTCGACTCGAGCAATAACCATGCGTTCGTGCCATTGCAGGCTGGAGGAATATGTACCTCTCAGAGCAGCAATGGCTGCATCGGAGTGTTCGCTCAACAGTGAGCTGGCGATAACTTGATCGTGAAAGCCCGGGCCGACGCCGCCGTCATCCGGGCTTCACAATCAGTAATCAAGAGGAACCGGAAATGTTTGGGAGTGGTATAGTTGGGCTGTTGGGACGATTGCAGGTGAAGTGATATGGAGACCTTGCGTAGAGCGTTTGTTCCGGCTGTTACCCTGAGTCTGATTTCGCTTGTGGCCGCGCTTGTGCAGGCGAAAGACGAGCCCGCCAAGAAACCGACCGATGTGCCGGCCACGGTCATCGCGCATCTGCCACTTCCCCAAGCCGCGGGAAACCAAATGTTGCTGCAGAGGGAAAGCGGGAAGAATTACCTCTACGTGCAACAAGCTTCCAAACAAGGCTTCATGGTTGTGGACGTCAGCAAGCCAGATAAGCCCAACCTGCTGAAGCGGACTGCGCAGCCGAACCAGGCGACCGCCGGGAACCTGGAAATGGTCAGCCCGGATGTGGCCATCGCACAGGCGCCGGAAAAAACGCCGGAGACCCTCACCAGCAGCAACCATCCCACCGAGACGGTGCGCATTCTGGATCTCAGCGATCCGCACAATCCGAAGGTGCTGCAGGAATTTAGCGAAGTGAGCAGTTTGCTGCCAGACGGCGGCCACGGCTTGATTTATCTCACCAACAATGAGGGCCTGTGGGTTCTGCGTTACAATCGGCCCGCCCTGCTGGAGCCTGCCAAGAAGAAGCCGCCATGCGATTCGAACGCGGAAATCATGGCCATGCCGCCGGACTGCGATTAAGCCTGCACGCCTTCAAGATGGCGTAGCGGTCGCTAGCGCGAACTGCATTCCTTGGCGATCGTCTTGATCGAACTCACCGTGATGGTCGCGGGACTGGCCGCACCCTCGCGGTCCCCTTCGTCGCTTCGTCGGAGCTGGTAGCCAGCGTCGGCGATTTTCTGCCGGTCACTTCTACCCTCTGCCCCAGATAGGAACTCAGCTTTACGCCGTGGGCCGCCTGAAGCTCATACATATTGCCGGGATCGTCCTTCATGAGAACGTAGTCCCCGGCCTCTCTGCTCACACAGCCGCGAACCGTGATCTGACCAGTCTGGTTGTTCTTGGGCTGGTCCGAATTTGTGGCCTGAGCCAGTGCCAGGCCCGCCGATGCCAGCACGAGGCACGACAGTATTTTGTTCATTCTGGGATCCTCCGATTACACCTGTATCCGGAGCTTCGATGGCAGATTGCGATCCGAGGTTGGCCAGACGCAAGCCTTAGTTTGAGCAGCGCTTCGAGATCGTCTTAATCGCCGTAACCCGGATGGTGACCGGGCTGGCGGAACCGGATCGGGTCAGCGTGTCGGAGCTGGTACTCATGGACGGGTACTCAGTTCCTGTCACTTCCACTTCCTGCCCAAGGTAGGGTGCCAGGCGCAACTTGCGGCTCCGCTCGAGTTCATAGCTGTTGCCCTGTTCTGCCTGAGTCAAGATGTAGTCGGTGCTCTGCCTGCCGACACAGCCTCTTACCGTGATCTTGTCCTTGGACTTTTTCGCGTGCTGTTGATCAGGATTGGATGGTTGGCTTTCGTTTGTGGTCTGAGCGACTGCTGGGACGCAGGCGCTGAGGGCGAGCAAAATCGCCAGAGTTTTCAACATGTTCCACCCCACACGGACTCATTAAGTATATAGATTGGGATGCTCAAACGGCCACCCTGGATGCAGCATGGCGCCTATTTGACGTGCGTCTCCTGATAGTGTCGCTCTTTCCACTCTCCTGCACGTTTGACCCAAGGCTCGGTGATATAGACGCGCGAAAAACGCACCACCGATTTGGGCGGGAATTGCATGGTAACTTAATAGATCACGAAGGCGGCGTCTCGCCCCAGGGGAATCAGCTTGTAGCCCCACATTGTGTAGTTGAAAGCGTTCGTGTCCGCCATTTCGTGGCCTGGATCTTGGTCCGTTCACCCTGGCTATCGAACGCCCGGTGATCCTTACCTTTCTGGCTTCTGGCCGGACGCAGCATCGAACCCACCCGCAGCACCCAGTCTTGCTTCATCCATTATTTCGGCATTTAGCTGCTGCCTTCCAAGTCTTACAAATAAGGGTTTTCCGCAACGCTGTGGCTGGAGCGAGGCCGCAATGATTCATCGAGCAGTGGAGCCAGACTCTCTTCGTTGGCACAGGATGAACGCGCTAAAGGATGGAAGTGCTCCTTGATCCACTCAATCTCCCTCAGCAGCAATGCACCGCGGCCTGGCATTCAGAACAGAGCGTAATTAGATTCTGTTCGGAATCGTCTCCGGATTGGCTGCGGAATTGTTTATGGTGAACATCGAGGTTAGACATCGCGCCGCAGGCTTGGCATTTCCAACCATCACGTCGTAACACCTGGTTGCGGAGTTGTTCGTATGGCTGGGGATCAAGCCGCAGGCGAGGCCGCTTCCGGACGCAACTCACGACGCCTTCTCGGAAAAGTGGTCCAGGAACGTCTTTCTTTCTTCCCCCGGCAAGAACTTGAAGAAACGCAGGATCGACTGTAGCAGGACCTGCGAGTTACCGTTTTCAAGGTTGGCTCCAGCTAGGAAATCTGCACAAATCATTTCTAAGCAGTAGCCGCGGGATTTGTCCGTCCCCAGCATCAGAGCCGCGGTTTCAATGGCTTGCTCGATGACCGGGATCTGGCTCTTGTAGAGCTTGAAATAGACAATCTCCGACGGCTCGCTCTCCTTCCCGGTCAGCTCCTTCTCGACCGCCTGCTTAAACTGTTCCTTGGGTAGCTCGCGCGCCTTGTGCAACCAGGTTGCACAATCGAAGTGCTGCCGGTCCCTCCGCGCCACCTTGGCTAGCTCCAGCCCCTTCGTCCAGCCCACTTCCTTCAACTCCCGCCGCGCCTGTGGCGGTAGGTGCTCATGGATCGACATCAGGTAGTACGCCTTCCTTCGCGACTCCGGAAACCGTCTTTCCAGGAACTCATCGAACGACTTCACGTTCTCCACCCGCCAGTACTGTCCCGCCCGTACTTCGCATAGATACCTTCCCAGTTCTACGAACCGGGTGTCCCGCTCCGCTTCTTTCTGCTTTTCCCAGGCCAGAATCTCGTCAATCTTCGTAAGCACGAATACAGCTCGCCGGTGATTGAGCTTGGGCAGCATGGGCGGATTCTTAGTAAACAAGTTCGTCAAGCCAACCAAGGTTTTCTGCTCCGGGTCGCCGCACCAGACGGGTGTGGACCATTTCCTGTTTCCCCAGGCAAAGCCCCAGATACGGGCAGGTACTGCAGGGGTTTTGCGGGAAGCGAATCCCGCTGTGAGGCAAGAACTGGGCCGACTCGGTCCGGCCGATGGTATCGGCGACCAGATGGCCGAATTCGTTGCGCTGACCGTCGCTAATGGTGGTGCGGAGATACTGCACCTCGACCAGTCGCTTGCGCACGAAGACGACCTGGGCGACTTCGGAGATGCCGGTCATCCAGGAATAGCAGACGAGTTGCGGATCGAGTGAAAGCAACCCATCCGGCTCTTCCGGATAGCGGGCCGAAGTGGTTTTCCACTCGATCAGGCAGCGGGTTCCGTCCAAGTTCCCAATGGCGTCAACATAGGCGACGAAGTCATTCTTCGAAACCTTACGGGTGAACTTGATCTGCAGGTTGCGGCGGGGCTGGCGAATACGGATACGGTCGTCCTGGCAGAACCGGTCCAGGAGTTGAATGCCCTGCTGGAGCATCCGGTCCCAGCTATCGCCCTTCGAGTAGTGAAGCTGCTGGTTCTGGTAACCCGCCCATTCACGGTACAGGACGGCGGCTGCGTCTTCGCGGAGGAAGTATGCAGCCACAGCGCGCTCGAACGCTCGCCCGAAGAGCATGGCGGCCCGGGTGTCTTTCTCCTGCCAGCCATCAAGATAGCGGTGGCGATAGCGCCGTGGACAGGTCAGGTACTGGCTGATTTGGGTGTAGCTGTAGGTCATGACCGGGCCTCCAAGGGCTGAGTGCAGACCGAGGAGGGAGAAAGTTCTTCCCATTGGGCGGCAGGGGCAAAACCGTCCAGATTAAGCAACGAGGTGCCGTTTACGACGCCGTGGCTGATCTTGACCACGCCACGCAGGCCAACCAGGCTTTTCTCATCAATTTCATCTCGCCCGAGCAATTCGGTGTCGTAGCCGAAATCGCGCAGAAACCAGGTGAGTTTCCACAATGCTCTCGGAGTGCAGTAGAGGCGGCCGGCAATCGAGTGTCCGCTGAGTTCTTTGGGTTCGAGGACCGAAAAGCGGAGTAAATAAAACGGTTTCCGCGAGTCCCACCGATGGTGGGCTGTCTCGACCCGTACCAGGAAGAGAGCATCGCGAACCTGGCCAGCGGCAGACGGATCTGCTTCGTGTAAGCCTTGGATGTGACGCCTCACGCAGCACCTTCCTTCTGGCCCAGGTAGCTGTTGAGCTGACAAAGCAGGGCATTTCGGTCTTTCTCAGCCCAGTCGGCCAAGTGGACGACGAAGGCCTCGACCTGATCCCGGGTAGCGTCACGCAGTGCCTTCACGCCGCAGAAATCGGTCGCATATGACTTGACCAAGGTAGCGTCGAGTTGATGCTGGCGAATCAGTTGGCAGAGGCGATCGCGGACAGTGCGACTGCCGTAGTTTCCGTTGCCATTGGCAGGCTGCGGCAGCTTTTTGGACTCTGGGCGCGAAGCGGGCTGACCAGCGAAAGATCCGACTTCCTCCACCGAGCAGATGCCGATGCCGTAGGCTTTGCGCAAGGCACGGTTGACGGCACGAGTTTCGGCAACCCGCATCTCGGCGCCATGGACGAGCGGAGACACATTCGAAGGATCAGCATCTCCGTATCCGGTGAAACCGCGGCAGGTTTTGGACCTGTACACCGTGGCCGCAAACGCCCAACGTTGAGTTGAGGCGTCGCAGAATGCCCGAACGGGTTGGACGTGAATGCCAGCGCAACGATTTCGGCGGGCTAGTGCTAACAAACCCGAATGGGTGACGTACCATCGTCCTTCCAGGAGCAAGAGGTCTCCGGATGCAACAGAGAGTTGATGTTCAGATGTAAGTTTCTTCAGCGTGCTTGAGGCTACTGGTGGGATGCTGTGCCACAAGCGCCTAGCAAGTCTGCGATTAGATTCAAACATCACAGATCCATTTCGCATTCAATTTCTCCTGAATTAGACTGGGGTACCCAAAAGCATCAATTGCGAATTTACAGCCAGCGAGCTACAAACAAATAGAAAGCAATGAAACTCCTGAGGCAACGTGTTCCGCAGGCATTATTCCTAATGGAATATTCTATTAGGAATATTATGGAGAGTCAAGGAGAATGTCTAGCCGCGGCAGATTAAAGCCCGATTTGAGGGCCATTGGTTTGAGAATCCGTGTACTGAGAGGTGATATGCGGCAGGAGGACCTCGCGCGGCAATTGAGGGTTAGCCAAGGCCAGCTCTCGAAGGTTGAGCGGGGAAGAATCGCTCCAACACTTGGCATGCTTTTGGCAGTAGCTAACCGGTTCAGTAAGAGCCTCGATTGGATCGTCAGGGGTGCAGAGAGTTGCTCACGAGCCCTGGCAAGCCCGAGTACAGGTGCACCTGCCGCAGGTGCTTGAGGTCATCGCGGGAAAATCCCCAAGTGGGAAAATTACGAAACGAAGCCAATAAGATACTATGTTTCAATGCCTTGCAAATTTAGAAGGATGTGAAAATGAACATTCTCTGTAGTTGTGAGTGGCATTCCCACGGCCCACTCTCCCCGACTTCACGACAGTCTGTGAGAGCATGAAGGGACTTCGACGACTTTCAACGAGTGAACGCGCTCGACGAAATGGATGACGTTGTTACTTCACGTGCGTTTCCTGGTAGTGCAGCTCCTTCCATTCTCCGGCCCGCTTGACCCATAGCTCCGTGACATAGATCCGTGAATAACGCACAACCGATTTCGGCGGGAATTGCATGGTAACTTCGTAGATAACGAAAGCGGCGTCGGGTCCCAGCGGAATCAGCTTGTAGCCCCACATCGTGTAGTTGAAGACGTTCGTCTCCGCCATTTCGTTAACGGCCTGAAGCTTGTTCCTTTCGCCCTTGCCATCGACTTCCACTCCCTGATAGTCATCGGCGAGCAGCGCCCCATAAGTCTTCTTGTCTTTGTTCTTCAGGGCATCCCATTCAGTTTTGAGCTTGGACTGGAAGAAGTCCTTCAACCCTGCATCGGTGGCGGCGGAAGCTTTGCGCGCATCGTCCGTTACAGGTTTTGCTGCCGACGATTGGGCCACAGCACAAGAAGCCAGCCAAACAACACCAGCGTAGATGAATCGGGTTCGCATCTCTTCCTCACCAACCAAACACGGCGAATCTTACTGGGTCCGGTGAAAACCAAGATACTACTGCAAAGTCTTGACCTTCTTTCTCACGGCTGTGAGCAACGGCGGCGGCAGTTCGGAATAACCTTCCTGGGCTGCGAACTGCTGGCCATCCGAATAAATCCAATCGAGAAAATTGGTTAGTGCGGCGGCACGAGCCGAATCAGAGGATTTGGTTCGCAGGTAAATCCAGGTGAAGCTGGTAATGGGAAAAGAATCAGCTCCGGGTGCGTTGGTCAGCGAGGCGGACAGGCTATTCCACCGCGGTGATTCTACCGCCCTGCACGCCGCAACCATATTCTCAACCGAAGCCTTAACAAACTTACCGGTGGGATTCAGCACCGCGAGTTGGGGAATGCCCCCCTTTACAGCGTATTGATACTCGACGTAGCCGATGGAGCCGGGGCCATTTTTCACCTTCTCTGCCATATCGGAACTGCGTTCCGCCGGTTCGCCGACCGGCCACTTGGGCGAAGGAGTGATTCCCACCTGAGCACGAAACTTGGAACTTACCTTGGAAAGAAAGTCAGTGAAGACGTAGTTGGATCCTTTTCCTGCGGGGCGGTTGACCACTTGGATGGGAAGATTCGGGAAAGTGATCTCTGGATTGAGCTTCTCGATCTGCGGCGCGTTCCAGGTCTTGACATCACCGAGGAAAATCTCCGCCAGCACTTCTCCCGAAAGACGAAGCTCCTGGTGTACACCGGGGAGGTTGTAAATGGGAACGATTGCGATAAGCACAACCGGCAATTCGACCAAGCCCGCTTCTTTCCGCTGCTGATCCGTAAGCAGGGTCTCGCCCGCGGCAAAATCGCCCGCGCCATGAGAAATCTGCTTGATCCCTTCGCTGGTGCCACTCGGAAGGTATCGCAACTGGAGGTTGGGGTTGACCTTGTCGTACTCCTGTGCCCAGCGGTTGTAGAGAGGCGCCGGGACGCTCGATCCGGAACCCACGAGGATGACTGCGGTCTGAGCTTTGGCAAGGACACCGCACAGCCCCAGAAGCAGAACGAACACTGGCCAGATATTTGAACCTGAACGGTGGCAGGAGTATCGCTGCGGAATGCCGGGCGCCGAAAATCTTACCCTTACTTTCATAACGCTCCTCCAATTCCGGCTGCACTACGTCATGCGAATCATCCTCTATCAACCGGGAGTATTGAAACTGACGGTTGCAGAGTACCATCGTTTTGAGCGAAATCAACAGTCACAGGGACGAAGGCTGTTGCTACACTTGGAACAGCGAACCCGCTCATGTCGCATATTAACGTCGAAATGTTGGCGCGCGAACTGCTGTCGGCACACGAAACCGGACAGATAATTTCCATCCCTCCCTCTTCGCGATCCGGTTTCGATCTCGACACCGCTTACCAGGTTGAAGGAACCCTCAAGCAGTTTCGCGAAGCCGGCGGGCACAGAGCTGTCGGCCGCAAGGTTGGTTATGCCAATAAAGCCATGTGGCGAATGCTCAAACTGGAAACTCTGGTTTGGGCCCACATGTACGACGACACCGTGCATCAGAGTGACAATAACCGCGCCACGCTGACGCTTGCGCGTTCCCATTCGCTGAAGATCGAGCCTGAGATCGTTTTCGGTTTGAAACAGCCAATTCTTTCGGAAGGCCTCGATGCCGTTGCCGCCCTCGAATCAGCGGAATGGCTGGCCTTGGGATTCGAAATCATCGGCTGTCCCTTTCCCAGCTGGCAGTTTCAGCCCAGTGATTTCGTCGCCTCATTCGGTCTTCATGTGGCACTGGTGGTTGGCGAGAGGATGAAGGTACAGCCGGAATCGATCGCCAAGCTGGTGGACGAACTGCCTCGTTTTCAAGTTCGAATGTCAAAGAATGGCGAATTCGTGGAAGAAGGATCGGGCAAGAATTCTCTGCGAAGCCCGGCCTTGTGCCTGGCGGAGCTTGGCGCAGCCATCCTGCGCCGGTTTCCGGCACAGCCCTTGAGCGCAGGGGAACTCGTGAGCTCAGGAACGCTTACCGCCGGACACGTTACCCAGAGCGGTGACCTTTGGACAGCGGAGGTCACTGGGCTTTCCCTCCCACCCCTTACGTTGCACCTAACCTAGCCGCTCCCCTCGCGCTTTCGACTCAAATCGCAACCGCCCGAACGTCACATCGAAGGGTGATCTGCGTCATTGCACAGTTTTCCCCTCAGGGTTGAAATGGAATGGTCAGTCATCTGACCATTTTCAATGATAGCGACCGCATCACCAACGAGAGCCGGCTTCGAGGCAATTCCTAGAAATAAGGTCTACCAAGAGGTCGCCAGGCAACTGGAACGGCGTATTACGCAGGAGCTGAAACCCGGCGACCATCTGCCCCCCGAACGCGAACTGGTTCAGATGCTGGGCGTAAGCCGCAGTTCCGTACGGGACGCAATCCGAAGCCTGGAACTGATCGGTCTGCTCGAGCCACGCCAAGGCGTCGGCACCGTGGTTTGCGATCCTGCCGCCGCGCCACTAACCGCCGCGCTGATGGAGAGGCGGAAGATGGTTGCTGAACTTATTGACGTGCGCAAGATGATTGAGCCGCCGCTGGCCGGCCGCGCCGCTCTGCATGCATCTCGTGACGAAATCGCCAAGATGGAAGATATTCTTGCGCGCCAGGAGGCAAGGGTGGGCACCGGCGAACTCGGAGTCGACGAGGACTCTGAGTTTCACTACGCGATCGCTATGGCGTCCAACAACAGCGTGGTCTTGAAAGTGGTCGATGTGCTGATGGATTTGTTGCGGGAAACCCGCGCACATGCATTGCAGGTGGAGGGACGGCAAGAAAAGTCGCTTGCCGGTCACCGCCGAATTCTGTCCGCTCTGAAGCGGGGCGACGCTAAAGCTGCCGAGGCAGCCATGCGCCGGCACCTATCGGAAATCGAGGAGATCGTACTGAAAAAGCTTTAAGAGAATGGAGGTTGCCAAATGGGCCAGCTATTCGCAGTGGAGGTAATTTACCGGGGGGTTTTTCAAAAAACCCTAGCGAAAAACATCACGCGTGACATTGTTCTCGCCGCGCACAACCAAGGCAAACTGGGGATTTCATTCGGCCGTTACGGAGATGCTCCGGAACGGAATGGCATTCCCGCCAAGAGTTTCGCCATCGTGGCCAACGATGAACTGACGCTCGAAGCCGGAATGGCGCAGTACGAACCGAAACAAGTTGACCTTACCGTGGTCCTCGATGACACCCTCTGCAAGGGCGCCGAATCGTGGGCATGGTACGGGTTACAGCCCGTGCATCACGCTCTCAAGCCCGGGCGCACTCTGATCGTGATCTCGCTTGAGAATGCACCCGCGCTGCTCAAATCGATCCATCGCCGGGAAGAGCCTTACAAGCTGGGGATCGTCAAAGGCGTCACCAGTTTCTCCGGCATGTGGGTCTACAAAGATGACCACACGGATGTCCGCATCCTCGGCGCCATCGCCAAGGCGCTGCCTGAAGTGATGAGCCTGGAGTCGGTGGAGAAATTCATCAACGAAAAGCTCAAGAATTCACTGAAGGTTACGTCCGCTCGCACCGCCTTCGAGCGTTTCTCCAGCATTGAGGTGCAAGCGGGCGAGGGCAATCCCGAAGAGCTGTTCAAGTTCGGAATGCCCCGGTGGGAAGACATGCGCTGCGGCGTATCCATCAAGGGTCAGCCGCAGGGCGGTGCGTTCGCCGACCCGGTAACCGGAAAGGTTGGAGGGTTCCGGCCGCACCGCAATGAACTGTTTAAGAAGTACTCCACACGCACGCAACGGCCGGTGGTGAACTTCTCCACTTGCACCAAGTGCACGCTTTGTTGGCTGAACTGTCCGGATGCCTCGTTCGATGTCACCACTGAGGGCACCTACGACGCCAACCTCGAAGCCTGCTGCGGCTGCGGCATCTGCGAGGAGGTTTGCCCAGTGAAGGACTGCATCACGATGGTGAACGAGTCCGAGTTCCACGACAACCACAGCCAGTGGGCAGCATTTGAGAAAGACAAGGATGCCTACCTGAAGTGGCTGGAAACCACGATTCAGAAAGCCGATCCGATCGATAAGCGGTCTCACGGCTTCCGTTATCGCGGGCAATATCAAGAACAGGTCCCTGAGGCCCTGGAAATCGCACGGAAAGGCTAACTGCGCCAAACGGAGCAACCTGAATACAAGGAGATTGAGATGCCGACACTGACAATGCCTGTAGAGGAAAAGAAGAAGCAAACCTTGGAACAGGAGGCACTGATTACGGGCGCCGAGGCCATTGCGATTGCCTGCAAACTGGCCAACGTGGACGTGGTCACGGCTTACCCGATCCGGCCTTATGACACGGTGATGCAGTACATCAGCCAGTTGGTAGCAGATGGCGAAATGGACTGCGAATATATCGTGGCGGAAGGCGAACATTCACAATTCGAAATCGTCAAGCATGCCTCGGTCTGCGGCGCTCGCGTATTTTGCGGTTCGAGCGGCGTGGGCTGGATGTATGCCATGGAAGCGCTCACGGTTACCCCGGCACTGCGCATTCCCCTGGTGGCCATGGTAGGCAACCGGGCATTGGACGATCCTGGCGCCTTCGGCGTGGAGCACAACGATGCACTCGCGGTTCGCGATCTGGGCTGGATGTTGACCTGGGTCGACAGCGCGCAGGAAGCGCTGGACACCGCTTTGATCGCCTATCGAGTGGCGGAAGATCGCCGCATGTTCGTTCCTCTGGCGATTAGTTGCGATGGAGCGTTCCTGACTCACTCGCAAGCGCTGGTCAGGATCCCGTCGGCGGAGCAGGTGACCAAGTTCCTGCCTCGCTACAACCGCGGCGATTTGCTGCTTCACCCCGATAACGTGATCTCGGTGGCCCCGCAAGTCAACGAAGATTGGGTAATGGAGATTCGGCGTCAGAACTATGCAGTGACCGAGCGTGCCTGCGACGTCATCCGCGAGGTCTATGCCGACTTCGAGCGCACCTTCGGGCGAAAGTACGGCAATCCGTTCTTCGAAGAATATATGACCGAAGGCGCGGACGTCGTGCTGCTGGGCATGGGAACCATGTCCACTCCGGTACGAGTTGCGGTTCGCAAACTGCGCGCGGAAGGCAAGAAGGTCGGATTCGTGCGGCTGCGCTGGTTCCGGCCGTTCGCCGGTCCTGAAATCGCCAAGTGCCTGGAACGTTTCAAGGCAGTCGGCGTCATCGACCGTGACTTCTCGTTCGGTTCGCCCAATCTAAGCGGCGTCGTAGCCACCGAAGTTCGGTCGGCAATGTACACCGGGGCGACCACCAGACCGCCCGTACTGGGCTTCATTTGCGGACTGGGTGGACGCGAAGTGACGGTGCCAGACGTGGAGAAGATGGCGGGGAACACGCTTGAAGCCGCCCAAGGTAAAGCGCAACCCCTGACGCAATGGATCGGGCTGCGGGAATAACGCGTCCCAGGACGCGTTTCCAGAGCCGGAAAGGACATAAACAAATGAGCACAAGCACATTCGTAGATGAGAAACCGACGCAAAACCTGGAAGCCTTTAAGGGAGTGAAGAAGGTTCCACACGAGGAGTACTACACATCCGGCCACCGCACCTGCCAGGGCTGCGAGTCTGCGCAAATCATGAAACTGATGGCGAAGGCTGCAGGTCCCAGGACCATTGTTCTGGGCAGCACTGGTTGCATGTACGTGGCGAACACTTCCTACTACGCCACGCCTTGGGGCGTGCCGTGGATGCACACCCAACTGGGTAGCTCCGGCTCGGCCGCGCTGGGAGCGGCGGCGGCGTTGCGCGTGCAGATGCGCAAGGGTGTCATGAAGGATGAACCCATCAACGTCATCGCCTTCTGCGGCGACGGCGGCGGCGCGGACATGGGCCTGGGCGCAATCTCAGCCACCATGTGCCATCCCGACTACAACCTGCTGATCCTGATGTACGACAACGAGTCCTACGCCAATACCGATATCCAGATTTCCGGGACGTCTCCGTATGGCGTCAACACGTCGTTTAGCACCCCAGGAAAAGTAAAGCGCATCATGAATCACCGCTGGAAAAAGAACATGGCGCCGCTGATGATGGTTGGCCATCCCACGGTTAAGTACGTAGGAACCATTTCTACGTCCTACCCACTGCAGGCGATGAACAACGTTCGCAAGGCGCTGTCCATCGGCGGGCCGACCTTCATTCACTGCCTGAACCCCTGCCCCAAGGGCTGGGACTTTGATCCCGTCCTTTCTTTCGAGCTGGGCGAACTGGCAGTCAACACCGGCATTTGGCCTCTTTACGAGATCGAGTGCGGCAAGCTGAGGCTCTACGGCAAGACCGAGCAGATTGCCAACGGCAGATTCAAACGGCTGCCGGTTCGGGATTACTTGCTCAAGCAGGGAAGGTTCGCACACTTCATCGAGGAAGACATCGAATACTTCCAGAGCAAGATTGACGATATGTGGAACAAATGGCTGGTGCCGGGAATCATTCCGCTCCAGCGAGAACTTGATGCTGACATCCCGCCCTCCCTGTAAGGGGGCGGGGTTTCAATTGCCGGATGACCTCCGGCAGGGAGTGTCCGCGAGAAGAGAAGACCAAATCTGACAGTTTTCCCAGGAGAATGTCTATGGCCACCAATGTGACCTCCTTAGCTCGAACTGAACCCAAGATCGTTAACCGCTGGGTTCAAATGTGCGCCTGCATAATCGCAATGATGGCCATCGCCAACCTGCAATATGCCTGGACGCTGTTCACCAAGCCCTTAACCTCAAATCTGCACGCGACCCTGGCCGCGGTGCAGATCGCATTTGCTGCATTCATCTTTTGTGAAACCTGGCTAGTCCCGTTTGAGGGCTATCTGATCGATCGTCTCGGGCCGCGGCTCGTTATCGGCATTGGCGGCCTGCTGGTAGGCGCGGGCTGGATCGGTTCCGGCTATTCCTTCACCACCACCGGACTCTACATTTGGTACGCGATTGGTGGAATTGGCGCCGGCGCCGTTTATGGCGGCTGCACCGGCAATGTGCTGAAATGGTTCCCCGATCACCGCGGACTTTGCGCCGGCATTGTGTCGGGCGCCTACGGCATCGGCACGGCGGTCACCGTCGCTCCCATTGAGAAAATGATCCATGCTTCTGGCTATCAGCATGCCTTCATTTTTTGGGGCATCGTCCAGGGCATCATCGTGACGATTGCGGCCATGTTCATCGTGGCGCCACCCAAGGGATGGCTGCCAAAAGCGTGGAAACCTGTGGCCAGAGTTCATCAAGCGAAGACTGACATGACCTGGATGGAGATGCTGAAGCAACCATCTTTTTACCTCATCTACGTCATGATGACATTGGTGGCCTTCGGCGGCCTGGTCGTGACTTCGCAACTCAAAGAGATTGCCACGTTTTACAAAGTGGATAAGGTCATCATTGCCTGGGGCCTGTCCGCGGCAATCCTAGCGATCCAGTTGAACCGCATCGTCAATGGTGTGACCCGTCCTCTGTGGGGATGGATCTCCGATCACATTGGCCGCGAGAATGCCATGTTTACCGCGTTCCTGATCGAAGGTATCGCGGTGTTTGCGTGGTTGCAGACCATCGGACGGCCGGTGATGTTCGTCCTGTTGTCGAGTCTCGTGTTCTTCGCCTGGGGCGAGATTTTCTCGCTGTTCCCCTCGCTCACGGCAGACTTGTATGGCCGGACATGGGCTACAACCAACTATGGCATCGTCTACACGGCGAAAGGTACAGCAGCCATCTTTGCTGCTCCAGTCGCCGCCTACGTGATGCTGAGGACAGGCTCGTGGGTACCAGTGTTCTACGTCATGATCGCCTGCGACATTACCGCCGCGTTCATGGCATTGCTGTGGTTGAAGCCAGTGGCGACGCGTGCTCTTGCCAAAGCTGAGGGAATGGCCCTAACCGCGGCCTTGGCGCAAGCCTCTGCCGCCAAAGGTAGAGACACGCAGGACGAGAAGCATTTGGCGGGGATTGGCCGTTAGTTACTGGTCATAAGGAAAGAAGGCGCCTGATGGATGGGCGCGGCGGAACGGTGGGCAGACGCTGCCGCGATAAAGCCAGTATCGCGGGCTGGAGGCGGAGTTACCGAGTAGAGGGGTATGCCTCCACCACTTACGCCCACACGGATACAAGGTGCTATACCGGGACTGATTGTGTTGCGTTCCGGCGATACGAGTCTTCACCTGCTCAGGCCACTTCTGTCGTGGAATGGTTGTTCGGCTGGCCTGCAGCTGCTCGATCCGCCAAGATAACGACGCGATCCGCGCGAACGCGACCGGCGGGAATGGAAGTGTCTCCAGCTTGCAGGCGGGCCAGCATTCCTGCCTTCTCGCTTCCGGTCACCAGCCACAGCACTGATCGTGAGCGATTGAGAATCGGTTACGTGAGCGTCATGCGCCGCCATCCTTGATAGAGTCCGAACCATGGTCGCTGCGAGCCCACTGCATTCGGTTGGAAGTTGGCGACCGAAAGGGCTCGTCATCGTGAGGTGATCCCGTGAAGACGCTCAACGAAGTATATTCATCGCTCTCAGCTCGGCGCCGGTACGAAGTCTGGTTTGTTCGTCTCGGACTGGTGGATGGTAGCGGAGCGTGGTGGTTCCGATATTTGCTGATGAATCCCGGGCGATGCGGTTGCCAGAAGGACCCGCAAGGATTGCCGGTCCAGGTGTGGGCCACGTGGTTTCCGCGGGATGGAAAACCGCAAAGCTTTATTCAGGGATTGGAACTGGATGGCCTGGATCTGAGCGCTAGAAGGCAAAATCCGTTTCACTTTCGAATCGACAACCATGAAATCGGCGAGAACTACTGCCGAGGAATGCTGGCAGTTGCAGGACACAGGGTTTCATGGGATTTGCAATGGCATTCTTCGTTTCGGGTGACGCTGAGCAATAAGGGCTGGATTGGATTCTCGCGAACTCCACATTCCGACGCGCTTTTTTCCGGCCAGATCACGCTGGACGGGCGAAGCTTTGAGGGAAACCCTTTGGGCTTCGGAGTTCAAGGGCACAACTGTGGATACCGGCATCGCAACTTTTGGACCTGGGCGCATGCATATTTTCAACGCACCGACGCGTGTCCCAGCACATTGGAAGCACTGGTGTATGAAATGCCGCTGGGATTGGTCTTCCGCAAAGCCGTGCTCTGGCATGGTGGCAAGGCGCACGAATTCCAGAATCTGGAGGACATAAGGAGAGATCCGGAGGAATTCGGCTGGACTTTTCGTGGTTCGACCAAGGATGGTTGGCGATTGGAAGCAGTTATCGCGGGCGCGGGGCCGAGCGTCCATCGTCTTCCCTATGTGAAGACCAGTTGCGCGGGCAGTTTCGAAGTTGCGAATAACAGCCTGGCGAGGGCGGTACTCCGTCTGGAGCGGCCGGGAAAACCGATCGAAACATTAGAGACGAGCAACGGGGCGGTCTTGGAGATGGTAGGCCGCTAAATCATGCGGAAGAGCGCGCCTTCGCCAGACGCTCGGCGACGATGGAGTAAGCCGAAGGATTAAATGCCATCCCAATGTGAGTGCCGGGGACTTCAAAGTCGACATCGGGGTTCCTGGTCATGCAATAGCGCCAGTCGACGATGCCGTCATCGCGGGTGTAAATGGCGGTTTCGACCATCGAGTGCGGCATGTCGCGTTTCAACGAGTCAATAAAATTGCAGGTACAGCGCCCGGTGTAGCAGTCAGGAAGGACTCCCTGGCCGTGCTCCTGCAGGATGCGGTGGCGAATGGCCTCGGTGGCGTGGAACACCGTCCGACTCGTAACCGTGCCGCGAATGGGGGATGCCAAGGTGATGACCGAGGCGATATCTCGCGGTCTCTGGCCTGCCACCGAGCGCGCGATCACCCCGCCCAGGCTATGGCCGATCAAGTGGATCTTTCGCCCCGTATCTTTCAAGGCCTGCTGTATGGTGTCGTTGAGATGACGCTGGATCAGCAGGTTCGGGCACTCAGCGTTGATACCGATGCCGGAAAAATAGGGCCGGTAGCCAATTCGCCCCAGCCAAGCGTGAAGTTCCATCAAATAAAGATCGGTACCCAGGAAACCGGGAATGATGACGACCGCGGAATCGTCGCCTTTGGGTATGCCGAAGCCGTAGTAGACAGGAGTTGCGTGCAGCATGAGAATTTCAGCCGCAAACAATGCCTCTGTCCACGGGGAGATGTCGGTTTGCGAACGCTTGGGAGTCCGCTGCCGATCCCCGGCCTTCGATGACCCGTTGGTCTTTTTCCCGTTGCGCCGCAATTTCGTCCCGAGTCTCTCCAGCATGTACGCACATTACGCTAGCGCGCGTAGCGGGCGGAAGCCTGCCCACTGCGGATTATACCCTCGTCTTGCGCTTCCGGCGTGAGCCTTGTTTCTCTAGTGTATTTTCTTTGACACGGGCCTCCAGTTCCGCTACCCGCTTGCGCAGGGCATCGAGTTCTGGTTCAGCCTTGGTCGGCGGCGGGGATGGTTCGGTCGCCCCGCCCAGGAACTTCTTCATCATATCCACGGGCGACAGAATGGCAGACTGGACCTCGCCCAGCCGGTTCTGCACCGCATCCTGCACCTTCTGATAAGTGTCAAAGGCCGATTTTAGATACCACATCACGAATTCCTGCCGCACTTCGTCGGAGGCCACAATCAGTTGGCGCAGAAGTTCCAGCGGCAGCCCGGTCGGTTTCTCCTTCGCATCCTCGGTGATGATTTGCGTCAACGTGACGCGGGTCAGGTCCTGACCGGTCTTAGCGTCCACTACCTTGACTTCCCTGCCCTCGCGGACGAAGGCCGCGATGTCGTCGAGATTGACATACTGGCTGCTGGAGGAATCGTACAACCTGCGATTCCCGTATTTCTTGATGAGGACCGGAACCGGCTTCATTTCTTGACCCTGTCCATGCTGCTATGCACACTGAACAAATATATCTTGACACAACTCCCCTACAATCGTATAGTTAATTCGATGCTGCATTGCAGCAACTTGGAGGTATCAAAATGGCAACCACGGTGAAGTCTGAATCTCGAACTCATCCCACAGAGTCTTCCTTTGTTTCTCTTCTTTCCGGCTGGGCGCAACAGGGTGTCCAGAGCTTCTTTGCCACGCAGCGGATTCTACTGGATCTGGCCATGCGGCAGAATGCCAGCCTGATGCACTCGGTGCGTCAACAATTGTCCGATCCGCATCATTCCCCGACCGCGATTCTAAGTGACATAACGGCCGAAGGGATGACGAATTTTATTGAAGGGCAAAAGATCCTGCTCGACCTGGGGCAGAAACAGAACGAAATCCTGATGAATGGCGTGAAGGAACGTGTCGGGGAATGGCCTGCGGGGCAGGCGGTCACCGACCTGCTGCGGCGCAGTGTGGAGACTTTCATCCATATGCAACAGGAGTTCCTGAAGATTGCGGGCAAGCAAACCCATACCTGGATGGAGGCGGTGAAGGCCGGAAAACCGTACCAGAGTGAGCAAGTGGTGGAACTGGCCCGTGAGGCAATGGAGAACTTTGTCAAAGCACAGAAGCACTTCATGGACGTTCTCGCCGAAGAAACCGCTAAGGCCACGGGGAGCAAGCACACCAATGGCGTCAAGAAGATGAAAAAGACCGAGCTGTCAGAATTGGCACGCGAAGCCACAGAGTCGTTCATCGATGCGCAACGGAAGCTGGTGGATGTAGCCGGGCGACAGATGAATGCCAATGTGAAAAACGCGGGTAAGACTCTGGAACTGCTGCGGCCATTTCCCTTCCTGCCATTGGCAGAGTTGACGCGGGAAGGAGTAAAAAGCTACGTCAACGCCCAGAAAGAGTTGATGGAGGTCATGGTAAAGCCGAATGGGAACAAGAGCGCTCACAAGACAGCGAAGCGACCGCCGAAGAGGCATGCGGCCGCAGCCTGAGAGCGGATGCCATATAGAGCTGTCGCCCTGAGCCGAATATGGCCTGCACGAGGGCGCGGGCCATGGAGAAAAGAGTCGAGGGACTCCGGTACGGTCGAGCGTTCCAGGCCGCCTGAGGGCGTTTCTGGAGCCAGCTTGCCTCGTGCGTGTGAACCAGCACGCAAGAATTCGTGTGAGGCGGCTTAGAGGTATGCGCACACGGATCCTTCGACTCTGCTCAGGATGACCAGTCAACTCAACTGACAATTCAGGCTGAGTATCGCAGTGACAGGCCCCTGTCAGCGGATATTTGTCATGGGTCGGGAGGCGCAAATGAAGATTCCACTAACTCCCATTCGTTTCTTGCGCTATGCGCGTGAACAATTTCCCAACAAAGCCGGAGTGGTATGCGGCGAACAGCGATTCACATATGCGCAATTCGCCGATCGGGCAGCTCGCCTGGCGGGCGCGCTTATGGCCGCTGGGGCAAAACCCGGCGACCGCATTGCCTTTCTCAGCACCAACTGTCATCGCCTGCTGGAGGCCTATTACGGGGTCCTGGAAGCCGGCTATGTGCTGGTGCCGCTCAATGTTCGCCTGGGTCCACAGGAGCTGGCTTTCGTTCTGAATGATGCGGGGGCAAGATTCTTGTTCGTCGAACCGGCCCTGCTGCCGTTAGTGGAGTCGTTTCGGGCGACCGCCCGTTCCATTGAGAGTTTCTTCCTGTTAGATGGTCAACCCGCCGCGAGTTGGCTGGCGGCAAAGAATTACGACCAGGTTTTGTCCGTTTCTCCTCCCTTCGAGTGTGACTTTATGCAAATCGATGAGGACTCGGTTGCGGAACTGTTCTACACCAGCGGCAGCAGCGACCGTCCAAAAGGCGTGATGCTTACCCATCGCAATGTGTATCTGCACGCCCTGTCCGTGATCGCCGCAGGACAGACTTCTGCCAGCACGCTGGGAGAAATGTCATGCCAGGCGGTGTTCCTGCATACCATTCCGCTTTTTCACGCGAACGGTTGGGGCATCGCCCACACCATGACGGTGGTCGGGGGGACTCACGTAATGATTCACCACTTCAACCCGGCGGAGGTGTTCCGCCTGATCGAGCAGGAGCGGGTAAGCAGCTGCGCGATCGTGCCCACCATGGCGACCGCCCTGGTGAATTCTCCTGCGAGAGCAAACTACGATTTGAGCAGCCTGCGAATCATCAGCATTGGCGGAGCGGCATCATCTCCCACACTGGTGAAAGAAGTTGAAGAGAAGCTGGGTTGCACCTGCATCTCCGGATATGGCTTGACCGAGACTTGTCCAACGCTGGCCAAATCGCAAATGAAGAAAGACCTCCCTTTGGAGAGCGCACAACGTTTTGCCCGCCAGGCGATGACTGGGTTTGCCATTCCCGGGGTGGAGCTTCGAGTGGTCGGCCCCGACGGGAAGGACGTACCCCACGATGGCGCCGTCATGGGTGAAATCGTGGTCAGAGGCGATGGTGTGATGGAGGGCTACTGGCGCCAGGAGGAAGCCACGACGGCGGCAATGGAGGGCGGCTGGTTTCACACCGGTGATGTAGCCACGGTTGACCGGTACAGCTATCTTCAGATTGTTGACCGCAAGAAAGAGATCATCGTGAGCGGCGGCGAAAACATTTCTTCCCTGGAAGTGGAGAAGGTGCTGCTGGCCCACCCAGATGTTTACGAGGCTGTGGTGATACCCATCCCTCATGAGAAATGGGGCGAGGTACCGAAAGCACTGGTGACCTTGAAGCCAGGGTCACAGGCCAGGGAACATGACCTGCTGGAATTCTGCCGCTCACGGCTTTCGCATTACAAATGTCCGCGCTCGGTCGAGTTTGTCGAAAGCTTGCCCAAGAGCGGATCTGGCAAGGTTCTGAAACGAGAGCTGCGGCAAAGGTATGCGACCCCTGAGAAGACGGTCGTCAGCTAACGCTCAACGAGTTCAATCGAGGTGAAATATGGCCACGTTTACGGCACCAAGCGCTACCAAAATCCACGGCGGCAGTTTTCTGATTGAGGACCGAACGCCGGACGAAGTATTTACTCCAGAAGATTTCACCGAACAGCACTTGCTGATCGCGCAAACTGCGGAAGAATTCGCGAACAAAGAAATCGTCCCTAATGCCGAAAAGATGGAGCACAAGGATTTCGCGGTCACCCGCGAACTGGTAAGGAAGGCCGGCGAGCTCGGGCTCAGCGGGGTCGACGTTCCGGAACAGTACGGCGGCATGCAGATGGACAAAGTCACCTCGGCCATTGTTGCCGACCGTCTGGCCAAGTACAGCGGCTTCAGCACAACTTGGGGCGCCCACGCTTGTATTGGGACATTGCCCATCGTTTACTTCGGTACGGAAGAACAAAAAAAGAAATATCTGCCTGGATTGGCGGGAGGGACAACGGTCGGAGCGTATGCGCTTTCGGAATCGTCTTCCGGATCCGACGCTCTCAATTGCCGTACCCGGGCGACACTGGCTGCCGACGGCAAGCACTACCTGCTGAACGGCGAGAAGATGTGGATTACAAATGCAGGCTTCGCGGATCTGTTCATCGTGTTCGCCAAGGTGGACGGAGAGAAGTTCACCGCCTTTATTATCGAGCGCAACTTTCCCGGCTTTACCGTAGGCGCGGAAGAACACAAGATGGGCATTCGCGGATCCTCCACTTGTCCGCTCATTCTCAATGACTGCAAGGTGCCGGTAGAGAACGTCCTCGGAGAAATCGGCAAGGGACATCACATCGCATTCAACGTTCTGAACGTGGGCCGATTCAAATTGGGTGCAGGCACCATTGGCGCGGCTCGCAATTCTCTCGAGAGCGCTATCGCGTATGCCAAGCAACGTAAGGCGTTTGGCAAAGTGATTGCCGATTTCGGGCTGGTGCGCGAGAAACTGGCCAACATGGCTGCCGGCATTTTCACCGGCGAAGCCATGGCGTATCGCACCGTTGGCATGATTGATGCCGCCATCGAGCAACTCGGCGATGCCCACAACGACGCGGCCCAAGCGCGCAAGGTATTTGACGAGTACGCCGTCGAGTGCTCCATTCTCAAGGTATGGGGGTCGGAGTTTCTCGATTACGTGGTGGATGAGACGGTGCAGATTTACGGCGGGTACGGCTTTGTTGAAGAGTATCCGGCGGAAGCGGCTTACCGCGATTCCCGCATCAATCGGATCTTCGAAGGCACGAACGAAATCAACCGGCTGGTCATTACCGGGTTTCTGTTGAAACGGGCGATGTCCGGGCAGCTTCCGTTGATGGGGGCAATCAAGAAGCTGATGGATGAAGTGCTTTCCGGCACGCGAGATGATGGCGCGGAAGGTCTACTCGCAGAAGAGCGGAAGCTGGTGACGGCGGCCAAGAAGATCGGACTGTTCGCTGCCGGCGTGGCCACACAAAAGTACATGCAGGCGATCCAGGACCAGCAGGAGATCATGGGTGCAATCGCCAACATGACCATCGAAACTTACGCCATGGAGTCAGCCGTGCTGCGCGCGCAGAAGTTGGCAATGCGCAACGGCGAGGCCGGCGCAGCCCATGCCATTGCCATGACCCGCGTTTACATGGCAGGCGCACTCGACAAGATTGAAAGTGCAGCGCGAATGGTGGTTGCAGCCGTCGGCGAAGGCGACACGTTGCGATCGCAGATGGCCATCCTGCGCCGCTTGTGCAAGTACGAACCGTTCAATACCGTTGCTCTCCGGCAGACGATCGCGCAGAGAGTCATCGAAGCCGGCAAATACATGCTGGCCTAGCATTCGCCCAGGGGAGGAAGGTTGATTCCTCCCCCGTGGTGACCGATCCTGCCCTGACCGGGCCAAAGGCCTTTCCCTCCCACATGCTGCCTGGAGAAATCAAACACTCATTCCCGTGTTGAGCCGCGCCCAGCGCTCCATTCCACGAACTTGTCCCCAGGTGCCAACCCATCACAATGACCTGTGACGCGTAGCACGGACTCACTCAGTGCAGGGTGTTGTAGTTAACCTAGTGGTCCCGATCGTGGACCGTGAGGAAATCCGATGAATCTACGCGAATGGTCCAAGTCGAGTGCTGATTATGGCCGAGACATTTTGCATTCTGGAATCGAGGGTGCACGTTCCGGGCGAGAAGCATTTCTCCAGGGAGAATCCATCACGCCGTTGCTGGGCGAGTCGGTTCGAGGCGCCTTGAGGCCTGCCGTTCTGGGGGCGTGCATCGGCGTGTTGGGCAGTTATCCCGGATACCGGAAACAATCTTTCGGCAGAGCGTTGGCGTTCGGTTTGCTGGGCGGTGTATTTGGCCTAGGGGCGGGCGTCATGTGGGAAAGCCGTCACTTAACAGCCAGCGCCGCGGGTAGCGCGCTGAGAAATATTGGCAGGGTGCGCGATCAGCATTGGCTGTCGCGGCACCCCATCGATTACGCATAAAAACAAAGGATACGTCCGCCAGCAGTCCGACTGTTGAGAGCGGTCGCGAGGGCTGGCAAACGGAGCAAGTAGCGCACTTCTTCCTCAGGTAATGGGCTCTGGCAGAGTCAGACAGATCAGGTAGGGGGCAGCAATGGACACGAGTGAAGCGGTCCGGGAGCGGGTTCAGATTCCGCTTGCCGTCGAAAGCCTCAGTGAAGAACGCATCGCCTATCTGGAAAGTTTAGTCAGTAAAGCCAGAACTGCTGCCGCCGTCTTTACCCAGTTCACTCAAGAGGATGTGGACCGCATCGTCAAGCCGATGGTGCTCGCTGGCCTGGACCAGGCGCAACATCTGGCCCGTTTAGCAGCTGAGGAAACCAAGGTCGGCGTCATGGAAGACAAGGTCATCAAGAACATGGTGGCCACAGAGTTTGCCTACAACTACATAAAGGATAAACGGACGGTCGGCATCATTCGCGAGTTTCCGGAACGGAATCTGGTGGAGATGGCGGAGCCGATCGGAGTCATCTTTTCGCTCACCCCGATTACAAACCCTACTTCCACGGTGCTTTTCAAATGCATCATGGCCATCAAGACGCGCAATGCCGTTATTTTCAGTCCCCATCCCAACGCCTGGCGTTGCTGCTCCGAGGCGGTGAAGATCATGTACGAGACCGCGCTGAAGCATGGCGCGCCGGAAGGGGTTTTCAGTTGTCTCGAATCGCACACCCTGCAGGACAACGCCTACCTGATGCGGCACAAGAACGTCGCCCTGATCGATGCCACCGGCGGGCCGAATGCCGTCAAGGCCGCGTATAGCTCCGGGAAACCAGCGCTGGGTGTGGGGCCGGGCAACACACCGGTCTATCTGGAGAAGACGGCGGACCTGAATACGGCGGTGGTGGACATCATCCTCTCTAAGACTTTCGATAACGGAACCATCTGTGCCTCCGAGCAAACGTTGGTGATCGACGATGAGATTTATGACCTGGTGCTGAAGAAATTTTCGGAGCTGCGTACGCACATCTGCAATGAGAGAGAGACGGACCTGTTGGCGCGGACGGTAATCGATCCGGAAACCGGGTTCATGCAACCCATGGCAATCGGGCAAAAGGCCACCGATATCGCCCGTCTGGCTGGCATTTCAGTGAAGCCCAACACCAAACTTCTGATCGCGCCGATTCAGGGCGTAGGCCGCAAATATCCCCTTTCGGTCGAAAAGCTGTTCCCGGTGCTCTCGGTCTATCGAGCGGAATCGGTTGATGAGGCGCTCAAGGTGTGCGTCGACGTGAATCATGCCGGGGGGCTGGGACATACGGCGGTCATTTTCTCGCGCAACGACGAGATTATCGCCAAGTTTAGTGAAGTGATCAACGCAGGGCGCATTCTGGTGAACTCACCCGGCTCGGTGGGTGCGGTGGGTGCAATTTACAACGATCTGGTTCCGACGTTCTCTTTCGGATGCGGCACCGGCGGCGGCAACAGCACTACCGACAACGTGAATATCTATCACTACCTCAACATCAAACGTGTGGCTCGGAGGACACAGGCCCATATGTGGTTCCGAGTTCCAAAAGAGATTCTCTTTAATTTGAACGCGGTCGAGAATGTACGCCGCTTCCCTTCCCGATCCACCATCATCGTGACCAATCCGGCCTTGGAGCAAATGGGCCACGTAGATCTCGTGCGGCGCTACATTCCGGAGGGAACGCATGTGCACGTGTCGGTGATTCCCGACGCGGAGCCTGAGGTCAAGGTGGTGATGCAGGGAGTCGAGGCGCTCAATTTCTACAAGGCGGACCAGATTATCGCGCTGGGCGGCGGGTCGGTGATCGACGCGGCCAAGATCATGAAGCTCAAGTACGAGTCGCCGGAGGCTGATCTGGAAGAACTGGCGGCGCCTTTTCTGGATCTGCGCAAACGGGTAATCGAGTATCCGACCGAGAAAATTAATCGGGCGCGGCTGATTGCCATTTCCACCACCAGCGGAACCGGGAGTGAAGTCACTCCTTTTGCAGTGCTGACCGATAAAGAACGCGGGCGTAAGGTGACTCTGGCCGACTACTCGTTGACCCCGGATGTGGCCATTGTGGATCCGCAGTTCGTGATGTCCATGCCCAAGGGGCTCACCGCTGATACCGGCATCGACGCCCTGACCCATGCCTTAGAAGCGGCGGTTTCTGGCTTGGCTTCGCCTTATACCGATTGCAACGCCATGCAGGCAATCCGCATGGTGTTCAAGTACCTGCCCATTGCATTCGAGCATCCCCGCGATGAAGAGGCGCGCTGCATGATGCACAATGCCGCCTGCATTGCGGCGATGGCATTCTCCAATGCGGCGGTAGGAGTGAATCATGCGCTGGCACATGCCTTCGGAGCGCGTTTCCACGTGGCCCATGGCCGGGCCAATGCGCTCATGTTGCCGCACGTGATTGCGTATAACGCAGCCGTACCCACCAAGTTCCTGCCGTCGCCGTATCAGCAAGGGTATGTCGCGCACAAGAAATACGCCACGATCGCGGACTTGCTGGGTCTGGGCGGCCAAACGATTGAGGAGAAAGTGAAGAACCTGATCGTGGCGACGGAAGAGTTACTTGACCAGTTGGGCTTTCCGCGCTCGATCGCTGACCTGGGAATCTCGAAAGAAGAATTCGAACGGGCAATGCCGGAGCTGACCAAGCTTGCCTTTGACGATCCTTCCTGGCGGTCGAACCCTCGTATGCCACTGATCAGCGAATTGGCTGAGCTGTTTTGGGAGGCTTATGAGGGACGAAGCCCGGCAAGAGTGGTCAGTGTAGCTGAACACAAGACCGCTTAGGAATGGTGATGAGTATGGCAATGATCGCCAGCTGGCTGAAGATTGACGAAGAGCGGGTTGTTGAAGGGTTGCAAGACGCGGGAAGAAAACTGGACGGCCTCGAGCGCGAAGTGGCCTTGGATTTCTCTTCCGTGCGTCGAATTGATCCCAGTGTAGTTCGAGCGCTGGAAGAGCTTGCGGGGATAGCAGAGGACAAGGGCGTCAAGATCGCGTTACGCGGTCTCAATGTCGATGTCTACAAAGTGCTGAAGCTGGTCAAGCTGGCGTCGCGATTCACTTTCGTGAACTGAGGTATCGGTTGTATGGCAATGGCAAAAGAAGATCGGCAACTGAATAGGAGGGCCGGCGTGCAGAACCAACAGCAGGGCGACCGCCTTTCCTGGGGAGACACTGTATTCCTTCACCTGGAACGCGAAGGCATGCCCCTCAACGTGGCCTGTGTCTGCGTGTTTGAGGGCAAGATCTCGTTCCAGGCTTGTGGCCAGTTTGTGGAATCGAAGCTGCCGCTGATTCCTCGCTACCTTAAGCGGATAGTGCCGCCAATCTTCAATATTGGCCTACCCAGTTGGGAATACGATCCAACCTTCGACATCCGCAACCATGTGCGCGAGGCGACGCTCAAGCATGGTTCCGACGCTGAACTAAAGACGCTGGCAGGGAAGATTCTGAGCACGGTGATGGACCGGCAGCATCCGCTGTGGGACATGACCCTAGTGCATGGGTTGAAGGGCAACCGGAGCGCGTTGATTTTCAGGCTGCACCACTGCCTGGCGGACGGCATCGCCGGAGTGGGAATCATGAATGTGCTCATGGATGCTAGTCCGGTGGCGCCGCGTCTTCCCAAACGAAAACTTCGGCTGCAAGTACCACCGCGACCTGATTTTCTAGGAGAGATCACGAATGGCTGTGTCGACTCTTATTCGGAGTTGGTGAAACGAATTCTAGCCGCACTGGCGGATGTGTCGAGCATGGCGGAGCGCTTTGCCGTCGATGGCGGGAAGCTGGCTACCGACGAGTTCACTCAGTTGCTGCCGGAGCTCAGCGCATCCACTGAGCGGCTGCGCTTCAACGTCTTCTATCGCGGACCACAGAAATTCGCCTGGGCCGGAGTTCCGCTGGCCGAAATCAAAGCCATCCGGCAGGCCTGCGGGACCAGTGTGAATGACGTGATTCTGGCGCTGGTAACGGCTACCGTCCGGCGCTACCTCGAAATGCACGGCGACCGGGTCAAGGGCCGGATGTTTCGCATGATGGTTCCGGTGAATCTGCGCGGCAGCGACAATCCGGGCGAATTGGGAAACCGCATCTCTCTGGTTCCGGTCACCATTCCGCTGGATATTCGCAATCCCCGGAAATTGCTGGCTGCTGTGCATAGGCGAACGGAGTTTCTCAAACGCGCGCATACGGCTGAGCTGGTGAGTCTGGCGGGCGGTTTGATCGGTATGTTCCCCACCACAGCGCAGGCGCTGGCGGGTCACATCATCAGCCGGTTGCCCTTCACGCCCTTCAATATGGTGTGCACCAATGTGCCGGGTCCGCAGTATCCGCTCTATTTGCTCGGTCACAAGATGCTGCACTGCTATCCCTATGTGCCGGTGGGCGGCGAGATGGCGCTCAACTGCGCCATTCTTACCTACGACGGCGCGGCATATTTCGGGTTCAGCGGATGCGCGCACGCGGCGCCGGATCTGCGGCGTTTGGAAAGATTGTTGACATTGAGTTTCACGGAATTGCGGGAAGCCGCTGGGGTTAGACCCGCCCAAAAGAAAAGGCAGAAGAAGGTACGCGCGACAGCGAGGGTCGCAGCAAAACCTGCGCCAGCGCCAGTGCGGATGGCAATTCCGCTGGCGTCTCGTGCCTCGGTCGAATCGACGAGACCGGAAGGGCTTCCGATTAAGGAAGAAGACTTGACGCAACTGATCGCCTAGGAGAAGAGAGAACGTGGTAGACATTCAGTCAGCTACGCAGATGACGGCCTGGTTGGTCCAGTGGCGAATCCTGTTCCTGGTCATTCATGTTCTGGGGGTGGCGTGTTTCGCCTACATCGTGGCCAAGCGGCTGGTGCCGCTGCTTCGAGCCCAACGTGATCTTCGCTTTGACCAGCCTCTAGTACGGATGGGAAGGGTCTTGAAATATTGGCTGGGGCAGTGGAAGCATCCGCGTTATGGCATTGCAGGAACGCTTCACATATTCATCTTTGCCGGCTTTATTGTGTTAGCCCTGCGCGCATTCACTGTTTTGATTGTCGGGGTCTCGGAGAATTTTGTTATGCCCGGCCTTTCAGGAAGAGCTGGCGACATCTACAACATCGTAACGGACTACGCCGCCACCATGGTCTTCCTCTGCATGGTGATCGCGGTGATTCGCCGCCTGGTTTTCAAGCCTGCGAGGTACGCGGTACCGGCCAAGTACGGCAAGAGCCACACCGCTGACGCCATCTTTCTTTTGTCGCTCATCGCAATCCTGATGGTGGCCGATAGTCTGTTTGCAGCCGCCAGGGCTGCCGCCCAGGCACAGCAAGGCCAGTCCTTCGAGACCTTGGCCGTATTTTCACTCCCGTCGATGTTGCAGAGCGCCCTCGCTTCATTTGCATTGCCAATTCTTGGAAGGGTTTACCTCGGCGCTTACCTGCTTCACGCAGTGACTTTTTACTTCCTGCTTTGCTATCGGCCGTTCGGGATTCAGTTCCACGTGGAAACTTCCCTTTTCAATATTTACTTCGCCAAGTTGGACCGCGAAATTCTGAAGCCGGTGAGATGGGGCGTCAGCGATGAGCATCTGGATCAGGTGAAATCCTTCGGAGTAAAGACGTTTGAAGATTTCACCTGGAAACAGATGCTGGATTTCTATTCCTGCGCTGACTGCGGGCGCTGCTCGGACAATTGCCCGGCCAATGCGGTGGGAAGGCCGTTGTCGCCAAGGTTCCTCACGATCAAGGCGCGGGATTACGCCTTTCAACATTATCCGGTCCTGGGCAGCGCAAACAATGGAACGCCGTTAGTCGGCAACATTTATTCCGAAGATGAAATCTGGTCATGCACGACCTGTGGCGCTTGTGAAGCCGAGTGTCCACTGTTGGTCGAGTACATCGACAAGATCGTGGACTTGCGGCGAGGCCTGGTCGATGACGGGAATGTGCCGCAGTCACTGCAAAAGCCGCTGAAGGCACTGGAAAGCCGCGGCAATCCCTACGGCAAGATGGAGAAGAAAAAGGCCGATTGGACCAAGGCCAAAGAGTTCCAACCAACCTGCAACGTCAAGGTCCTGGATGAAAAGAACAGCGCCGACACTCTGTATTTTGTCGACAGCATCACTTCCTACGATGACCGCATGCAGTCGATTGGGCGGGCGACGGCAAACATTCTCCAACACGTCGGAGAGAATTTTGGAATTCTGGGCGCCGCGGAGAAAGATAGCGGCCACGAAGTGCGGCGGTTCGGAGAAGAGACGCTGTTCATGGCTTTGCGGGACCACAATGTGGACGCCATCAAAGCCTCGGGCGTGAAGCAGCTTGTTACGGCTGATCCACACGCCTACAACGCCCTGAAACATGACTATAAGGATGTGCCTCCAGTCGAGCACATCAGCCAGGTGATCGCTAGAGAGGTGAAAGCCGGCAAGATCAAGTTCAGTCCGATTGAGAACCCAAACAGTGTTTACACCTACCACGATCCCTGCTACCTGGGGCGGCACAACCAGATTTACGACGATCCGCGCGATGTGTTGGATGCGATTCCCGGTTTGAAGCGAGTCGAAATGAGCCGGTCGCGCGACCGCTCGTTCTGCTGCGGCGGGGGCGGACTGATGCTGTTCTACGAACCCAAGGAAGATCAAAGAATGGGCGTAAAGCGAGTGCAGATGGCGGCTGAGGCTGGAGCCAATGTGATCGTGACCGCATGCCCGTTCTGCATGGTGAATATTGAAGATGCGATCAAAGTCGCAGGCATGGAAGGAAAAATGACCGCTATCGATCTGGCGGAATTGGTGGACCGGCAAATGGCGCGGGAAAGTGCCAAGGCAGCTTGAAGGAGGGTGAACGTGGAGATTCTAGTTTGCGTGCGCAGAGTGCCCGACACTTCGGAAAACGAAATCCAGCTCAACAGCACGGGGAACGACATCGAGCGGGACGAATTGGTCTATTCGATCAATGAAGCCGACAACTACGCCGTCGAGGAGGCGCTTCAGATCGTCGCCCGCGTGGGTGGAACCGTTACCGTCGCCACAGTTGGCGGCGAGGACGACGAAGAGGTCCTGCGCCGGGAAATGGCCATGGGTGCGAACCACGGCGTGCTGATCACAGATGACGCCTTCAGCGGATCCGACGGCCGAGGCATCGCCACAATTCTGAAAGCATTCGTCCAAAAGGGCAGCTACGACCTGATCCTGACCGGGGTGCAGGCTGAGGACGGTGGCGCGCAAGTGGGTGGAATGCTGGCGGCCATGCTCGATCATCCGTTTGCTTCGCTGGTCAATTCCATCGAAGTCGTCGACAGCAAGAAGCTCAAGGTCAGCCGCGAGATTGAAGGCGGCAACAAAGAGATGAATGAGATTGATCTGCCCTGCGTGCTCTCGATTCAAACCGGCATCAATGAGCCGCGTTATGTCGGCATGAAAGGGATCCGGCAAGTGGCGTCGGTGCCCATACCAACGTTCGGTGTGTCCGAGCTTGGAGTTAGCACCAGCGCCGTCGGGGAAGCTGGAGCCAAAGTGAAGCGGGTCGACTATTTTGTTCCCGCTCTGGGCAAGGGAGCCGAAATGCTGCAAGGCAGCCGGGAAGAGAACATCGACAAAGTTCTGGAGTTAGTGGCAGCCAAAGGAGGGTTGAAATAATGGCTCGCATTTTCGCTTACATCGCGCATAAAGCTGGCGTAGCCGACGACTCCGCGCTCGAGCTGGCGGCCGCTCTGCGGAAAATCGACCCCACCGCTACGCCCATCGCCATTGTCGCCGGTTCGGGGGCGGAGCTTGACGCCGTCTGCGCGAGCCTTCGGCCTTCTTATGGCGAGATTTGGAAGGTCTCCAATGAAGCTCTTCCCTACCCCAACGCCGAGCTGGTCCGGAAAGCTCTGGTTCGAGTCCTGCCGAACAACAGCATTGTTCTGGTTGCGCATGAGCATTTCGGAATCGATCTGGCTCCGGGGCTTTCTATCAAAATGAATACAGCTTTCGTCTCCGACGTTGTGGAAATTGACGGGGTCGAAGGCGCCGATCTCAAAGTAGTCCGCCAGGAATTTGGCGGGCAGGTGAGCGCGCATGTTCGCTGCGATGTCTCCGCTGGTGCTGTCATCACCATCCGTCCGGGCGCATTCAAGCCGCTGAACATCATTCCCTTAGGCGGTGCGGTTGTCGACAAGTCGGCTGATGTCGGCGCGCTGACAGCAGGCCGGCGCTATCTGGAGACGGTCGCCGCCGAAGCGGGCGATGTCGATATCACCAAGCATGCCGTTCTGATTTCCATCGGGCGTGGCATTCAGGAAAAAGACAACGTGGCCATCGCCGAGGAACTGGCTGAGGCCATGGGCGCGGCGGTGAGTTGCTCACGACCCGTGGTCGATGCCAAGTGGATGGAGAAATCGCGTCAGGTGGGCTCATCGGGAAAAACCGTCAAGCCCAAGGTCTATCTGGCATGCGGCATCAGTGGCGCGTTCCAGCACTTGGCCGGCATTAAGGGCAATCCATTCCTGATCGCCATCAACAAGAACCCCAAAGCTCCTATTTTTCAGGTGGCAGATGTCGGAATTGTCGATGACATTCTGGAGTTCTTGCCGGAGTTAACCAACAAAGTTCGTGAAATGCACAGCGTCGCAGCAAAGTGAGGACTGACCATGATCACCAGTAAGACTCTGAAATTAAGTTTGAAGTCGCTCAAGGACTTCGCCAAGAAACGTCTGCCGGACGAGGTCCTTCGGGAACTGGACGATAAGGACGAGTGTCCGCTGGAGATCGTCCGCCACATGTGCAGCCCGGACAAGCTCGGCATTCAACTCCTGTTCATACCCGAAGAGTTCGGGGGCATGGGCGGCGGTACCTTCGATGTGTATTGCGTCTGCGAAGAGATGGCGCGCATCGATCTGGGCGTTGCCACCGCCGTGCTGGCGACTTTCCTGGGCAGCGATCCCATCACGGTCGGGGCCACTCCGGAGCAAAAGAAGCTCTGGCTGACGCGCATCGCGGAAGAGGGATTGCTATTCGCATACGGCGCCACGGAACCGGAAGCCGGAAGCGACTTGGGAGCACTGCGCACCACCGCGGAGCGAGTGGTCGAGAACGGCCAGGTCGTCGGCTACAAGATCACCGGCAATAAACAATGGATCAGCAACGGCGGAATCGCCGATGCCTACACGGTTTTGGCCAATACGCCCAGCGGTCCGAGCTGGTTCGTGGTGGAAAAAGGGGCAAAGGGATTCACTCACGACAAGCCTGAAGATAAGCATGGCATCCGCCTCAGCAACACCGCGGCTCTGGCGTTCGACAACGTTTTTGTCGGTACCGACCGGCTGCTCGGCGGGGTGGAGGGTCAGGGACTAAATCAGGCCCAGGCGGTGTTCGGTTACACGCGCCTTATGGTCGCGGCGTTTGGACTGGGCGCAGGTTGGGCCGCGCTCGATCGCGCCATTCCCTATTCCACCAAGCGTATTCAAGCTGGAGCGCCACTCTCAGAGAAACAGGGCTACACCCATAAGCTGATTGTGCCGCACGTGGCGCGGCTGGAAGCAGCCCGCTCCTACATCGAAGAAACCGCGGAGCGGATTGACGCGGGAGTGGAAGGCAGCCTGAACACCGAAGGCGCTATCGCCAAGTACATGGCGACCGAAGCCGGGAATGCGGCGGCGGAGGCCAGCATCCAGGCGCTGGGCGGCTACGGTTACACCCACGAATACATGGTGGAGAAGATCAGCCGCGACGTTCGCATCACCACGATTTATGAAGGCACTTCCGAGATCATGGAGATGACCATCAGCCGCGACCGCTGGCAGTTCCATCTGAAGACGCGCGGGCAGCACTATCACGAGCAGGCCAAGAAATTCGAGGAACTGCACGGCCGCCATCCGAACGTCGGCGCCGACATCGCAGCGCTGGCGATGCACGCGTTGGCCGAAGTCATGGAAAAAGCGCGAGTGGCGCGCCTGACCCGCTATCAACATATTTTGCTGCGCCTGGGCGAGCTGATCGCCTATGCGGAGTGCGCCGGGAGTTTGTCTCGTCGTGCCGCGTTGATGGCGGAAGGCAAGCTCAACGAAAAAGCCAACCGGCGCTTCGACGCGACGGGGCTAGCGGCAATCAGCCGGGTTTTTGCCCGCGAAGCGGCGTTCAGAGTGGCTGAAGAAGGCACGCGCTGGGTGATCGGAGCGGGCGGTGTGAGCGATGCTGAGATCGCCGGGTTGGAAACGAGTTTGGGATTGCCGGCCATCCACCGCGCGCAGTCGGGACTTATTTCAGATTTGGATTACATAGCAGATGTGCTGTATGGCCGCGCAGCCAAGCACCTGGAAAAGGCTGCGTAGCATTAACGATTTATAGGAGTCTCGGTCATGGATGACACTTCTTATCGAGCCATAGCGATTGTGGGCGCGGGCGCAATTCTGCCCGACGCCAAGAACGTCTCCGAATTCTGGGAGAACGTAAAGAGCGGCCGGTACAGCATTTCGGAAGTTGACCGTGAGCGATGGGATCCAGCCCTCTACTTCGACGCCGACCGTAACGCGCCGGATAAGACTTATTCCACCATCGGCGGTTGGGCGCGCGAATGGGTGTGGGACCCGATGAAGTGGCGTTTGGCCGTCCCGCCACGCGTCATCGATGCGATGGATGAATCACAAAAGTGGGCAATCGCCTGCACCCGCGAGGCGTTAGAAGACTACGGTTTTCCCAAGCGGCCCCTGAACACCGATCGCACGGCGGTCATCCTGGGCAACGCGATGGCGGGAGAAAAACATTATTTCACCGCGTTGCGCCTGTACTTTCCTGAGTATGCCCAGGAACTGGCGGAGAGCGCCAGCTTCGCCGGGCTGCCAGAAGAACTGCGTCGTGACATCACCCGCGAATTGCACGACCGGATGGCCAAGCGCATCCCCGACGTCACAGAAGACACCATGCCAGGAGAATTGTCGAACTGCATTGCCGGCCGGATTGCGAACATTTTCAACTTCCACGGCCCTAACTACGTGGTAGACGCGGCCTGCGCATCGGCGATGGCGGCCATGAGTGCCGCGGTCGAGGGGTTGGTGGAGAACGACTTTGACCTCGCGGTCACCGGCGGCATTGACCGCAACATGGGCGCTTCAACCTTCATCAAGTTCTGCAAAATTGGTGCGCTCTCTGCGACTGGGACTCGTCCCTACGCCGAAGGAGCCGACGGCTTTGTGATGGGCGAGGGCGCCGCGATCTTTCTGCTCAAGCGTCTGGCTGACGCCGAGAAGGACGGCGACAAGATCTACGCGGTGTTGCGCGGCATGGGCGGAGCGAGCGACGGCAAAGGAAAAGGAATCACCGCGCCTAACCCGATCGGCCAGAAGTTGGCCATCCAACGGGCCTGGGAGAACGCGGGACTATCGCCCGCGACCGCAACTTTGATCGAAGGCCATGGCACGTCGACCAGCGTGGGTGACGTGGTCGAAGTGCAAAGCATGATCGATGTGCTCGGTGGTTTTCATCTCCCTTCCAGCTCCATCGCGCTGGGCTCGGTTAAATCGAACATCGGGCACCTCAAAGGAGCCGCCGGAGCCGCCGGATTTCTGAAAGCCGCGCTGGCGCTGCGGGACAAGGTACTGCCGCCGAGCGTGCATTGTGAGCATCGCAACCCCAACATTGATTTTGAGCACTCGCCTCTCTACGTCAATACCGAACTCAAACCGTGGACGATGCCGGCCGATGGTGTGCGCCGGGCCGGCCTGAGTGCCTTCGGTTTTGGTGGCACCAATTTCCACGCGGTGCTCGAAGAATACATTCCTCACAAACTGAACGGTAACGGCAAGCGGTCTGTGGCAGTCGGCGAGATGCCGACGACGGCGAAAGAGCCAATTATGAAAATGGATGATGTTTCACGCACTTTTACCTCTTCTTCTTATAAAGCTCCGTTACGTGGAGCGCTGGTAATTGGCGCGGCTTCTGAAGCTGCGCTGGTCGAACGGTTACGCGCGGTTGAGAAAGACGCCAAAGCGGGCCGGGCGCCGGCGCCCACCGCACCAGCTGAATCCGACTTGCGAGCGCCCGAACGCGTGGCCATTGACTACGCTAACGCCAACGAATTGGCGGACAAGGCGGGCAATGCGCTCAAGGCGATCGCCGTGAATCAGCCAGCGATGTGGAAAGCCATGCGGGCCCAAGGCATTTTCCGCGGTCACGGGCCGGCTCCCAAGGTGGCCTTCCTTTATACCGGCCAAGGCTCGCAATATGTGAACATGCTGCAGTCGTTGCGGGCAACCGAGCCGATCGTGGCCGAAACTTTCGCCGAGGCCGATCGCGTGATGACGCCTTTACTCGGCAAGCCGCTCAGCAAATACATCTTCGTTGACCACGCTGATGCCGACGCCGTTGCCAAGGCCGAAGACGATCTACGCCAAACTGAGATTACTCAGCCCGCGGTGCTGGCCACCGATCTGGCCCTGACCCGGCTGCTGGCTGCCTACGGCATAGAACCCGACTTCACCATGGGACACAGTCTAGGCGAATACGGGGCGCTGGTCGCGGCCGGCGGCCTACCGTTTGTTGACTCGCTTGAGGCGGTCAGCGCGCGCGGACGCGGCATGACCCAGGTAGCCATGGACGACAACGGCCGCATGGCCGCGGTGTTTGCTCCGCTGGAAGAAATCGAACGCATCCTGAAGACCATCAAGGGCTACGTCGTGATCGCCAATGTCAACAGCAATCGTCAGGCGGTGGTCGGCGGCGCCAGCGAGGCCGTCAAGCAGGCCATGGAGGCCTTCACCAAAGCTGGCTATGACGTAGCTCCGTTATCTGTCAGCCACGCCTTCCACACTTCCATTGTGGCGGGAGCCAGCAAGCCGCTGCGGCAATTCTTGGAGCGCCTCCATCTGCAGTCGCCCCGTTTGCCCATCGTGGCCAACACCAACGGCGAGTTCTATCCCACGGGACCCGATGTCGTGCCGCAGATGCTGGACATTCTCACCCTGCAGGTCGCTTCCCCGGTTCAATTTATTAAAGGCCTGCGCACGCTGTACGATGCCGGCGCTCGCATGTTTGTGGAAGTTGGACCCAAAAAGGCGTTGCAGGGATTTGCCGAGGACGTGCTCGGCAGCCGCAACGATGTGGTCGCGTTGTTCACCAATCATCCCAAGGTCGGCGATATTGTCGCCTTCAATCAGGCACTGTGCGGACTCTATGCGGCTGGACTGGGCCGCGGCATCGGCGAAGCCTTGGGCGAGCCTGCAGCGGCAACGGTTTCTTCACTGGCGGAGATTTCTAAGCCTATCCCTGTGGCAGCGTCCGTGACCGGTGCTTCTACTGCATCAACCGCACGGTCGAATGGCAATGGTTACAACGAACTCGGCCGTTTCTTCGCTGATGTTCTGGATCGCGGCTATGAGATTTACCGCGGCAAGAAGAACGTCTCTGCGGCCGCTCCGGTAGTCATCACCGGAGCAGCGTTAGGTCTGCCCGGAACCGGGCACATCTTCGATGATGGCAACGTTGCCCGCATTTTGCGAGGCGAGCAGTTTATCGATTCCATCCCTGCGCGCTTCCGGCAAGGAATGCTCGCCAAACACATTACCCGGCTAGTGAAGAGCGAGAACGGCGAGCCACGGTTCGAGACCATCAGCAGCGTCGCAGACGTTATCAAGCTGGCGGGACGCGGAGGCGCGTTTAACGTAGAAGAGGAATTCGGAATTTCCGCCGATCGTGTGGCTGCCCTCGACCGGGTAACGCAGTTGGCAATCGCCGCTGGCATCGATGCATTGCGCGACGCCGGCATTCCGCTGGTCATGCGGTATAAAACCACCAGCAAAGGCACGCAATTACCCGAGCGTTGGGGATTGCCAGAGTCCCTGCGTGACGACACCGGCGTGATTTTTGGTTCTGCCTTCCCCGGGTACGATTCGTACGCCGATGAGATGGCGCGCTATTTCGCAGACCACGAACGCCGCGAGCAGTTGGCCACACTCGAAAGCTTGCTCGCGCGCGCGGTCGAAGGAAATGGTCATTCCACGCTGGTGCTGGAGATAAAACGGCGCATCGAGGAGTTACGCGCCGCAATCGCCAAAAATCCATACGTCTTCGAACGGCGCTTCCTGCTCAAGACTTTGTCGATGGGACATTCGCAATTCGCCGAATTCATCGGCGCTCGCGGTCCCAATACTCAAATCAACTCTGCCTGCGCGACCACCACGCAGGCGGTGTCACTGGCGCAAGATTGGATCCACTGCGGGCGGTGCAGCCGGGTAATCGTCATCTCAGCCGACGATGTCACTTCTGATCACCTTATGGATTGGTTCGGGGCCGGCTTCCTGGCCAGTGGAGCTGCCGCTACCGACGACGCGGTCGCTGATGCCGCCATCCCCTTCGACCGCCGGCGGCACGGGTTGATCATTGGCATGGGCGCGGCGGCTTTGGTGGTGGAGAGCGCCGACGCCGCGCGGGAACGAGGCATTCAGCCCATCTGCGAGGTGCTGAGCACAGTGACCGCCAACAGCGCCTTCCACGGGACGCGTCTCGATGTGCAGCACATCGGCCAAGTGATGGAGAACCTGGTGGCCAAAGCTGAAACGGACAGCGGCATTTCGCGTCGTGAGATCGCACCACAAATGGTGTTCGTTTCGCATGAAACCTACACGCCGGCACGCGGTGGCAGTGCCTCGGCCGAGATCCACGCGTTGCGTCGCGTCTTTGGCGAGGTCGCGGATCGCATCGTGATTGCCAACACCAAGGGTTTCACCGGTCACGCCATGGCTACGGGCATCGAAGACGTGGTCGCGGTCAAGGCCCTCGAAACCGGCTGTGTGCCCCCGGTTGCCAACTTCAAGGAGGTCGATCCGGAGTTAGGGCAGCTGAACCTGTCAAAAGGTGGGGCCTATCCCGTGGAGTACGCCATACACCTGGGAGCGGGTTTCGGTTCGCAAATCAGCATGATGCTGATCCGCCGGCTGAAGACAAAAGACGGGATCCGTCCCAGCCCGAACGCACTGGGCTATGCCTACCGTATTGCGGATGACACCGTGTGGAACGCCTGGCTGAGCCGTATCGCCGGGCGTCCGGCCGCCGATCTGGAAGTGGTGCAGCGCACGCTGCGGGTGCGGGATCAAGCGTCGGCAGCGCGAGTGGCTGAAGTAGGTCAGGCGTCCTTCCCGGCGTCGACGCCGGCGCCAGCCAAGCCTATACCGGAAGCGAAGACGGCGATCGCAGTTCCGGCTCCTGAAGCGAAGCCGGTAGCGGCAGCGCCCGTAGCAGCAGCCAAGGTGACGGTATCAGTCGCCGTGCCTGCTCCGGCGTCACTGAAGGGAGAAAGTGAGTCTGTAAAGGAGCGCATTCTCGCGCTGGTAGTCGAGAAGACTGGCTACCCGAAAAATATGCTGGATTTAGATCTCGACCTCGAGGCCGACCTCGGCGTCGACACCGTCAAGCAGGCGGAACTGTTCGCCGCCATCCGCGAGATTTACAACATTCCGCGCGATGAGAACCGCAAGCTGCGCGATTATCCCACATTGGCGCACGTGATCCGTTTCGTCTTCGACAAGCGTCCGGACCTGGCTGCCGCGCCTTCAACACAAAAGGAGGAAGTCAAAGTCACGACAACCCCTGTGGTCTTTGAGAAAACGGCAGCAGTATCTGCCCAGAGCGTCACCGGCGATTCCGTCAAAGAACGCATTCTTGCGCTGGTGGTGGAGAAGACCGGCTATCCGAAAGACATGCTGGATCTGGATCTCGACCTGGAAGCCGATCTCGGTGTCGACACGGTGAAGCAGGCGGAACTGTTTGCGGCCATCCGCGAGATTTACAACATTCCTCGGGATGAGAACCGCAAGCTGCGCGACTATCCCACGTTGGCTCATGTGATCCGCTTCGTATTTGATAAGCGACCCGACCTGGCGGCAACTTCGGCGCTGAAGGAGGAAGTCAAGGTCGCAACAGCCCCCGTGGTCGCTAAACAATCGGAACCTACCGTGGCACCTGCGCCGGTCGTCACGGGCGATTCCGTCAAAGAGCGCATTCTCGCGCTGGTGGTGGAGAAGACCGGCTATCCGAAAGATATGCTGGACCTAGATCTCGACCTCGAAGCCGATCTCGGTGTCGACACGGTGAAGCAGGCGGAAATGTTCGCCGCCATCCGCGAGATTTACAACATTCCGCGCGATGAGAATCGCAAGCTGCGCGACTATCCCACGCTGGCGCATGTGATTCAGTTTGTGTTTGATAAGCGCCCCGACCTGGCAGGAGCGCCGTCGACTCCTTCGTCGCCGATTGTGAGCGCAGCAACCGTGCCTACGCCGTCTCTCGTTACGGTCCAGGCAACAACGGACGACGCGATCAAAGAAAAGGTGCTGGATATCGTCGCCGAAAAGTCGGGCTATCCCAAAGACATGCTGGATCTTGATCTCGATCTGGAAGCAGACTTGGGCATTGATACCGTCAAACAGGCGGAGATGTTCGCAGCCGTACGAGCGGCTTACAACATTCCACGCGATGAGAACCTGAAGCTGCGCGACTTCCCTACTCTGGCCCACGTGATCAAGTTCGCCCGTGACCGGCAGCCCGGCGTTGTCAAGAAGGCTTTCGGTTCCTCCGGCCCACAAGAGAAAACAGAACCAATGCAGAAGAAACCCGCAGTGTCCGTATCTGCGGATGCGAAACCGATTACAGCCCCGCGGCCGTCCTCTGCCAGTTTCGACGCCGCCGATCGTATTCCTCGCCGCGTGCCGGTTCCCAACCTGCGCCCGCCGCTCGCCATTTGTAAGTCGACAGGGGTGACGTTCGCGGCCGGTCGTCGCGTAGTCATTATGCCGGACAAATCCGGGGTGGCTAACGCGCTGACGCAGCGGCTTCAGACCTTGGGTGTTGAAGTGCTGCGGATTGAAGACACACTGGACGCAGACACGCTGGCGAACTCTCTCAAAGGCTGGCTAGCCGCGGGTCGGGTGCACGGAGTTTATTGGCTGCCCGCACTGGATGACGAGGGAGACCTCAGCAAGATGGACCTGGCAGCGTGGCACTCGGCTCTTCGAGTCCGGGTCAAGTCGCTTTACGCAACCATGCGCATTCTGTACGAGCAGATTACGGCACCGGGCACGTTCCTAGTTTCGGCAACGCGGCTAGGTGGACAGCACGGCTACGATGAGGCCGGTGCGATGGCGCCCCTGGGTGGCGCGGTCGTCGGCTTCACCAAAACCTACAAGCGAGAGCGCATGGACGCTCTGGTCAAAGCGGTCGACTTTGACGCGGACCGAAAGCCGTCAGAGATCGCCGACCTTCTGATTGGCGAAACCCTGCGCGATCCGGGCGCCGTAGAAATCGGCTACAAGAGTGAGCAACGCTGGACGGTTGGGCTGCAAGAACAACCCGCCAGCGATGGCAAGCCCGGTCTGATCCTGGACAGCAATACCGTCTTTCTGGTCACCGGGGCGGCCGGAAGTATCGTGTCGGCCATCACTGCCGATTTGGCCACAGCCTCCGGTGGGACGTTCTATCTGCTAGATCTGGTCCCCGAGCCTGATCCCAATAACCCTGACCTGCAACGCTTCGTGACCGACAAGGACGGCCTCAAGCGTGATCTGTTTACCCGCATACAGGCACGCGGCGAGCGCGCCACGCCGGCCCTGGTAGAAAAAGAACTGGCGGCTCTCGAGCGAACCCGGGCAGCTAACACTGCCATCGAGGCTGTGCGCGCGGCCGGCGGGACTGCTCACTACTTCAGCATCAACCTCACGGATGCGGACAGCGTAGCCAAAATCATTCAGCAGGTGCGCGAGCGCAGCGGGCGAATCGACGCCCTGCTGCACGCCGCCGGCATCGAGCGCAGCCACTTCCTGCCGGACAAGGATGCGCGTGAATTCGATCTGGTCTTCGACGTGAAGAGTGATGGCTGGTTCAACCTTCTGCACGCCATCGGCGACATGCCGTTGGGAGCAACCGTAGCATTCAGTTCGATCGCTGGGCGCTTTGGCAACGCTGGACAAACCGACTACAGCTCGGCCAACGATCTGTTGTGCAAGATCACTTCGAGCTTCCGCACCACCCGACCGGGCACGCGCGGCATCGTCATCGACTGGACGGCATGGGGCGGCATTGGCATGGCCACTCGCGGCTCCATTCCTAAAATGATGGAAGTGGCAGGCGTCGACATGCTGCCGCCAGAGGCGGGTATTCCCCTGATTCGCCGGGAACTCACAGCGGGCGGCACCAAGGGCGAAATTGTCATCGGTCAGCGTCTCGGTGTTCTGCTGAATGAGTGGGAGACTAACGGCGGGCTGGACACATCAACACCCGGGAACAGCCCGTTGCGGCAAGGGGTCATGGTCGGCAAGCTGGCCGGCATGAGTTTGCAGAGCGGCCTCAAGATCGAGACTACGCTGGATCCGGCGATTCAACCGTTCTTGCATGACCATCAGATTGACGGAACGCCGGTGCTGCCCGGAGTCATGGGCGTCGAGGCGTTCGCCGAGGCAGCGGTGTGCTTGCTTCCGGATTGGCAGGTTGCGGCCATCGAAGACGTGAGCTTCCTGGCGCCGTTCAAGTTCTATCGTAATGAACCGCGCACGCTCACGATCGAAACCGTCATCCGTCCCGAGGGCGACTCGCTGTTGGCGGATTGCCGCTTGACCGGAAGCCGTTCGCTGCCGAACCAGACCGAGCCGCAAGTTACAACGCACTTCACGGCGCGCGTGCGGCTCACCAGACACCCGGCTGAAGCTGCCACCACTCTGCCACTGGGCACGCCGTCAGGACATGTCATTGAGGCGGGCGACATCTATCCGCTCTATTTCCACGGACCCGCATACCAGGTTGTCGAACGGGCGTGGTGGGATGGAACTCAGATCGTTGGCGCAATGTCCAAGAACCTGCCAGACAATCACCACCCGCCGGAGCTGGCGACCCTGGTTGCGCCGCGGCTGATTGAGCTTTGCTTCCAGACTGCTGGACTTTGGGAAATGGGCGTGCAGGGCCGGATGGGCCTGCCATTGCACATCCACAAAGTGCGTTTGTACGCCGCACCGGATGCGACCGCAGGCAGCCTGTTTGCTGTCGTCACACCGGATACGGATCAAGCGAGCTTCCATGCTGAGGTCGTAGACGCAAAGGGGAAACGGTATCTGCAGCTCAGTGGCTATCGCACGGTAGCGGTTCCCAATGCGGTGGACGCTGGGCGGTTGAAGGCGTTGCAGGCGGCGATGTCACTGGAATCGGTGGCTGCATGAAGAACAGGATCTGGTTGTCCTGACGATCGACTGATCGGGGGACTTATGGAACACGAATTTCAACGCGTAGCCATTGTGAATCGCGGCGAGGCTGCCATGCGATTCATCCACGCTGCCCGCGATTTCAATCAAGAGCACGGCACCTCTTTGCGAACCATCGCACTGTTCACCGAACCTGACCGGCATTCCATGTTCGTGCGAGAGGCGGACGAGGCAGTTTGTCTCGGTCCGGCGCACGTCCTCGATCCCCACACCCAGCAGCTTAAGAGTAGTTATGTCGACTATGGCCGCCTCGAACAGGCGTTAACCGCGGCGCGCGCGGATGCGGTCTGGGTGGGATGGGGATTTGTGGCTGAGCACGCCGCATTCGCCGACCTTTGCCGCGAGATGGGCATCGTGTTCATCGGCCCGGATGGCGATGTGATGCGGCGGGTGGGCGATAAGATCGCCTCGAAACGATTGGCGGAACAGGCGCAGATACCGGTTGTGCCGTGGAGCAATGGGCCGGTGGAGACGGTCGATGACGCCTTAACCCATGCCGAACGGCTGGGCTATCCGCTCCTTATTAAGGCGACCGCCGGAGGCGGTGGTCACGGAATCCGGCTGGTGCGTTCGGCGGACCAACTCCCGCAGGCCTTTGCCAGTGCCCGGGCCGAAGCATTCAAAGCTTTCGGCGATCCGACAGTCTTCATGGAGCGACTGGTGGCCAAGGCGCGCCACGTCGAGGTCCAAATCATTGCCGACGATTACGGAACCATATGGGCCGCCGGCGTCCGCGACTGCACCATACAGCGGCGCCAGCAGAAAATCATGGAAGAATCGCCCTCGCCGGTGCTTTCTCCGGAGCAAGATCAGGCGTTGCGCGAGGCGGCCGTGCGAATCACTCGAGCCGCGGAATATCACAACGCGGGCACGGTCGAATTTCTGTACGAACCCGAAGGCAAACACTTTTCATTCATGGAGATGAACACCCGGCTGCAGGTCGAGCATCCGGTGACCGAAAGCACCACCGGGCTCGATCTGGTGAAACTTCAGATTCACGTCGCCCGTGGCGGCCGGCTGGAGGGTGAACCGCCGCGCACCATCGGCCACGCGATTGAGGTCCGGCTGAATGCGGAAGATCCCGAAAACAGCTTTGCTCCAGCCCCAGGCGTGGTTGAGCGATTCAGAATTCCACCCGGGCCGGGAGTGCGCATCGACACGGGAGTTACAGAAGGCGATGCCATCCCTTCAGAGTTCGATTCGATGGTCGCGAAGATCATCGCCTACGGCCAGAACCGGAAGCAAGCGCTTTCCCGCCTGCAGCGAACACTGCGTGAGAGCGTTGTCGTTATCAAGGGTGGAACCTGCAACAAAACTTTCTTACTGGAGCTGTTGAGCCGCCCCGAGGTGCAGAGTGGAGAATTTCATAACGGATGGCTGGACCGCCTGGCGGCAACCGGAGACCATCTCTCCAGACGTTATGCCGATGTGGCACTGGTACAGGCCGCGATCGAGTCTTACGATGCCCAGTTGGCTGTGGAACAGGCTCAGTTCTATGCATCAGCGGTGCGCGGGAGGCCGCATGTTCAGAGTGAAGTAGGCCGGATTGCAGAACTGCGGTATCGAGGCCACAGCTATTCACCCAGGATTTATCGACTCGGCCCTCAGCGATACCGTGTGGAGGCGAACGGCTCAGCCATCGACGCCCAGATCGACCGCCTGGATCAGTTCGAGTGTTGGCTCACCGTCTTCGGGCGGCGCTTTCGCATCATTTCCGTGGTTCAAGGGCAAAGTTATCGGATCGAAGTGGATGGCGTGTCGCACCACATTGATCGCGACGACGGCGGCGTGGTGCATGCGCCCGCACCCGCCGTAGTGGTTTCCATTGCCGTCAAGCCCGGCGACACGGTTACGGCCGGGGAGCGTCTGGCTGTTCTGGAGGCCATGAAAATGGAGATGCAGGTCGTAGCTCCATTTTCCGGAAAAGTCCGGCAAGTGATGATCATACCCAACGTGCAGGTGGACACCGGGGCCCCACTCCTGCAGATCGACCCTGTCGCCAGCGACGATACGGTCACTGCGGCCGATCGCGTGGTCTTTGGGACATCGGTCGCCTCAGATGGAGATAAAGAAGCCACCCAATCCACCTGCCGTCAAAGCTTGGCAGAGTTACGCCAGCTCATGCTGGGTTTCGACGTGGATCCAAGACACACGGCCAGGCTGCTGGCGGAATGGAACCAGAGTTGTCCCGTGGACAGCGACGAGATCAGGAAGGACGAAGATGAGATTCTTAACATCTTTGTCGACATTTGTTCGCTATTCCAGCGCGAGCCGGAGGTAAACCACCGGGCCAGTGGTGAGGAACCCAGTGCCGAGGCGTACCTGTTTTCCTACTTGCGCATGCTGGAGACGCGCGGCGAAGGGCTTCCGCCAACCTTTGTCAGTGCGTTGCGGCGCGCGCTGGCTCACTATGGCGTGCAGACGCTGGATCGTTCACCCGAATTGGAAGAGAGCCTGCTCTGGATCTACAAATCGCGTCAACGTGTGGAGCAGCAAATCGCGCCTGTCATCAGCATTCTCGAACGGCGCCTGCAGCATGTTCAGAAGCTAGCACCGCAAGCTGAGGAGCCCTTCCGGACGCTTCTGGACCGGATGGCCTCCATGAGCAATGGACTGTTTCCCGCAGTGACTGATCTGGCACGCGAAGTGCGCTATCGCTTCTTCGATCAACCATTGTTCGAGCTCGTACGCCAGCAAGTGTACGAGCAGATGGCGACCCACCTCGACTATATGGCTGCCAATCCCGAGGCCGCGGATCGCCGCGAACGAGTGCGCGCGCTGGTCGAGTGCCCGCAGCCGATGCTGGGCCTGCTGTCTGGAAAGTTCGCGGCTGCAGATGCCGCCATGCGCAACCTGATGCTGGAAGCACTCACCTGGCGGTATTACCGGATTCGCAAGCTCACTAACTTCCGATCCCTGACAGCGGACGGGCATTGTTACGCCACCGCTGAATACGATCATGAGGGAAAGCACATCCATGTCTTCACTACCCACGCCGAATATTCCCGGTTGTCCGAGACGGCGCGAACGATGTTTTCCATGATCAAAGAAGTGCCGGTTGACCATGAGATCGTCATCGATTTCTACGTTTTCCATCCCGGACGGCTGGGCGACCCTGAGATCACGCAACAGGAAGTACGCGGAATGCTCGACCAGGCGGGATTTCCCTGCCCAATCCAGCGCATCGTGGCGTCCGTCACCGGCTCCGGTCAAGGTCTGGGCCTGGGGGCACAGCATTTCACTTATCGTCTCACCGGGAACACGTTTGAAGAGGAAAAGCTCTTCCGTGGAATTCATCCCATGTTGGCTAAACGCCTGCACCTCTGGCGACTCAGCAATTTCAAGATTGAGCGGCTGCCCTCGGTCGATGATGTCTACCTCATTCATGCCATTGCCCGCGATAACCCGAAAGATGAGCGGTTATTCGTCTGTGCGGAGGTTCGGGACGTAACCCCGGTGCGGGACGAGGCGGGCCGGGTCGTGCAACTACCCCATCTGGAACGCATGTTGACGGAAGCGCTGGCCAGCATCCGGCTGTTCCAATCGCGGCGACCGGCCCATCAACGCCTGTACTGGAATCGGATTCTGCTTAACGTGTGGCCACCGTTCAATCTTGGGCGGGATGAATTGCGTGATCTGGTGCGCAAGCTCGCGCCTTCGACTGAAGGCCTGGGGTTGGAACAGGTCATCGTTCGTGCCCACATTCCCAATCCGGCCACCGGCGAATTGCGCGATATGGTGGTGCGCATCTCGAGCCCTGGTGGCAGCGGCATGCTCATTACCTTCCGGCCCGCTGACCAACTGCAACCCATCCAACCCCTGACCGAATACGACCAGAAGGTCGTCCGCATGCGGCAGCGCGGGCTCATTTATCCGTACGAAATCATCAAACTGCTCACGCCGGCTCCCGAACACACGCGGGCAGAATTTCCCGCAGGCGATTTCGTCGAGCATGATCTTGACTCTGCTGGCCGTCTGGTCGCGGTCGATCGTCCCTACGGCCAAAACAAAACCAACGTCGTGGTTGGGGTTATTCGCAGCTTTACCACCAGGTATCCCGAGGGCATGACCCGCGTTCTGCTGCTGGGAGATCCGAGCAAGGACCTGGGCGCGCTTGCCGAACCAGAATGCCGGCGAATCCTCGCGGCTTTGGACTTGGCCCGTGCAAAGGGTGTTCCTCTGGAATGGTTCCCGATCTCTGCCGGCGCCAAGATTTCCATGGAGAGCGGAGTGGAGAACATGGACTGGATTGCCCGCGTCCTCCGTGGCTTGGTGGAGTTCACCCAGGCGGGCTGCGAACTAAATCTGATGGTCAACGGGATTAACGTCGGCGCCCAGCCGTATTGGAACGCCGAGGCCACCATGCTCATGCACACCCGGGGCATTTTGATCATGACGCCGAAAGCGGCCATGGTGCTCACGGGAAAGCGGGCCTTGGACTACTCCGGCAGCGTTTCGGCTGAGGACAATCAAGGCATCGGCGGCTACGATCGCATCATGGGCGTCAACGGCCAAGCCCAATACTGGGCGCGCGACATCAATGAGGCCTGCCACATTCTGATGCACCACTATGAGCACACCTATGTAGCTCCGGGCGAGCGTTTCCCGCGGCAAGCCGCAACCAGCGATCCCATTGATCGCGATGTGCAGGTCTATCCGCACGGCAAGAACGGCAACAGTGAAGACGGTTTCGAGTTGATTGGAGACATCCTATCGGACGAGACCAACCCTGGACGCAAGAAGTCCTTTGAGATTCGCAAAGTGATGATGGCGGCAGTAGATCAGGACCACGCGCCGCTGGAGCGCTGGGCAGGAATGCGGGCTGCAGAAACTGCCGTGGTCTGGGACGCCCACCTCGGCGGCTACCCCGTCTGCCTGATCGGTATCGAATCCCGGCCAGTGCCCCGCTTGGGATTTGTTCCGGCCGACGGGCCCGATCAATGGACCTCCGGGACGCTCTTCCCGCAATCCTCCAAGAAAATAGCGCGGGCGATCAACGCGGCCAGCAACAATCGGCCAGTGGTGGTTCTGGCCAACCTGTCGGGCTTTGATGGCTCGCCGGAGTCGATGCGCCGGCTGCAGTTGGAATACGGCGCCGAGATCGGGAGGGCGGTGGTGAACTTCAAGGGTCCAATGGTTTTTTGCGTGATCTCCCGTTATCACGGAGGAGCCTACGTAGTCTTCTCCCGGGCGCTGAACGAAAATCTCGAAGTCGCCGCATTGGAAGGAACCTATGCCTCGGTCATCGGGGGTGCTCCGGCGGCGGCCGTGGTTTTCGCCGGCGAGGTTGAGGCCAGAGCCCGTAAAGATGCGCGCCTGCAGAAGTTAAGCCAAGCGATGGCTCAGGCGGAAGGCACGGAGAAAGGCCGGTTGCGCACCCAGTGGGATGAACTTTTCAAGGTCGTGCACTCAGAGAAGCTGGGGGAGATGGCCTCCGAGTTTGACCGCGTGCACAGCGTCCAGCGGGCTCTCCAGGTGGGTGCTCTCAACTGCATCATTCCACCTGCAAACCTCCGTCCTTATCTCATCGATGCGGTCGAACGTGGTATTCGAAGAGAGGACAAATCGGGATCCGCAAGGTTAGAGGCCAGTACGGCGGAAGAAACGATCACGGAAGCAGCCTAGCCTCGGCACGGAGTAAATGGGATGAATGTTTATTGGTTAGAACAAACCGAAGCCGATGTGCCCGAGGTAAATAATTGGCTGAGCGAAAGCGAAGCAGTCCACTTGCAGGGGCTGCGCTTTGCCAAACGGCGCGCCGACTGGCGCCTGGGGCGCTGGACGGCGAAATGTGCCCTCTCGGCTTGCCTGGGTGTCCCTGCGCATCCTCAAGTCTTCAAGAAAATTGAGATACGACCGGCGCCGTCCGGCGCGCCCGAGGTCTTTGTCGCCAACCGACCGGCAGGCGTCACTATTTCGCTCAGCCACCGCGACGGGATGGCGGCGTGTGCTGTGGCGATGTCTGGCGTGGAAATGGGTTGTGATCTGGAAATGGTCGAGCCGCGTAGCGATGCTTTTGTGGCCGACTATTTCACCAGCGAGGAACAGGCGATAGTTGCCCGCGCACCGGCAGCGGACCGGGCCCGGCTCCTGGCCCTGCTTTGGAGTGCGAAAGAGAGCGCGCTCAAAGCACTGCATGAAGGGCTTCGGCTCGACACCCGATGTGTGACGGTTAGCCCTTTCGCAGCCTCATTTGATCTCAATGGCTGGAGCCCACTACAGGTTCACTATACCGGTGGTCAGATTTTCCACGGCTGGTGGCAGCAAGCCAACAGCATTCTGCGAACCGTGGTCGCGGCTCGGCCGCTGGATTCGCCAGTTCCCTTGAGGATCCCAGCCCACGTTTTTGACTGTGCTTCGCGGGGCGCTTAGCGGACCGGTGATTTGCATGTGGGGACGGGTATGGATCGCAATCAGCAATTCGATTTTGACTTCATCGTGATCGGTTCCGGTTTCGGTGGCAGTGTGTCCGCCCATCGACTGGTGGAAAAGGGCTATCGGGTTGCAGTGATGGAGATGGGCCGACGCTGGACGCCGGATAACCTGCCGCAAACCAGTTGGTCCCTCCATCGCTGGCTCTGGCGTCCCAATATCGGCTTGCGCGGTTTCTTCAACATACAGTTCTTCAAACACGCAACCATCTTCCATGGCTGTGCAGTGGGTGGCGGATCAATCACCTATGCCTGCACTTTGCTTCCGCCTCCGGAGAAAGTGTGGCAGGCGGCGTCTTGGACGGGATTGTCAGACTGGAAATCGGAAATGCCCCTGCACTATGAAACCGCCGGACGCATGCTGGGCATCGTAGAAAACCGGATCCTCGGACCGGCCGATCTTCTTCTGAAAAAGGCTGCGGAAGCCGCAGGCTCAGGGCAGACTTTCTACTGTACGAAGGTGGGCATCTTCCAGCCTGCGGCGGGAGAAGCGGGCGGCAAAACCTTCCCGGACCCATATTTCGGCGGAGAAGGTCCGTCGCGGACAACCTGCATCGCCTGCGGTGGGTGCATGATGGGCTGCCGGTATGGCGCGAAGAATACGCTAGATGTTGGCTACCTATATCTGGCTGAAAAGCACGGGGCGGAGGTCTTTCCAGAAACTCGCGTGGTGAACGTCAAACCGCTTAATGGCTCAAGCGATGGCAGTGCTGGATACGAAGTGGACACCGTCAAGTCTACGGCGCGGATTCGCCGTCATCCCCGGCAATTCACATGCCGAGGTGTGATCTTCTCCGCATCCTCGCTGGGCACCATGGAACTGCTTTTTCAGCTCAAAGAAAAAGGTTCATTGCCTGCCATCAGCAGCCAGTTGGGTCAACACGTGCGCACGAATTCCGAGTCGCTCATCGGAGCACGCACACCGGGTTACTCACAGGATGTGTCAGAGGGCATTGCCATCGGCTCCGGTGTTTATATTGACGAGCACACGCATATTGAAGCCGTCCGCTACCCAAGAGGTTCAGACGCGATGGGATTTCTGACGACAATCCTGACCGATGGCCGTCCTGGTCCGCGGCGGATCGCCCTCTGGCTGAGGAACGTCATAAAGTCGATGCTCCGCCACCCCTTCAAGACGGTGCGGGTATTGCAACCACTGGGTTGGGCACGGGAGTTCGTGATTCTGCTTTGCATGCAAACCCTGGATGGAGAGATCGAAATGCGCTGGCAACGCCCCTGGTTCTGGCCCTTCCGAAAGTTTCTGGTCAGCCGGGGCGAGAAAGTGCCGACCTATATTCCCAAGGCCAATGAGTTCGCGAAGACGCTCGCGCGGCTCACCGGGGGTTTTCCCATGAGCATGCTTCCGGAAATCCTCTTCAACGTTCCGGGCACCGCACACTGCATCGGGGGTTGCGTCATCGCCGACAATTCTACCCACGGCGTAGTTGATGCTCGCCACCGGGTCTTCAACTATAAGAACATGTACATCTGTGACGGGTCCGTGGTGGCCGCGAATCTCGGGGTCAATCCCAGCCTGACGATTACCGCGCTGGCGGAACGGGCCATGAGCTTCATCCCTCCCGCGGCCGAGACAGCTTGGGATGATGCGGCTGATCCCACCTCATGCGGACGCAACCGGCGAAGCGGCCGGTAGCAAGCGGTCCAAGATTGCCTGCTCACACTGCAGCCACAGGCGTCCGGTATAAAGCAACGCGCTGCACTGGAGCGTGATCCAGTCCCTGGTCATCAGCGGCGAACGGAATTCTTTGCGATATCTGATCCAATGCTGGGCAACGTGGCGCGCGATGGTAAAGCCCATGCCACTGTCGGACCCTCCGATGTCGCCCAGGATTCCATCCAGCGTGAACATCACCTTGGACAACATGATCAGTGGCCCGGGGAACTTGACGCCCTTCATGGCCAGGCGTTCCAGCAGCAGCATCGCATCCACACCGCTCGGCAGACGCACCACCGGAAGTTCGCCAAGAAAATGCGTGACGAATTCCCCCACCATCTGCCCTTTCGGTGAAGTGCTTCGAATGTGTTGCTGACTCAGTGCCAACACTTCGTTGCAGGTGCCCACCGGGTCGCGCAAGGTAACCATCAAAAACAAGAGCGCAAGATGGCGGCGCTGCTCGCGGCTCAGGCGCTCCCGCAGCGCCCAATCGATGATCGTCAGCTCGCCAGTGCGGTTGTTGTAGAGCAGATTGCCGGCATGGGGATCGCCGTGAAAAATGGCGTCTTCCTGCGCCGCCAACAGAGGAACCGCGACCAGCGCTTCAATGAGCTGCTCGGCAACTTTTTTGCGCCGTGCGGCCGGCAGCCGGGCCGCCGCGTTGGTTACCTTGATGCCGTGCTCTTCGGTGAGTGCGGTGATTCGGGATGTGCACAATGGTTGAATCAGCCGCGGGACCCGCACTCCAGACATAGATCGATACAGACTCCAGGCTTCAAGCAATGTCTTCTGCTCCCTGGCAAAGTTGACCTCGTGCCGCAGCAGGCGCCGGACTTTCTTGAAAGTATCGGGCAGCAGTTTCGCAGGAAATCCGTAATTGTGTTGCTGGTCACTGAAGTATTGGGCCAATCCCTCCAGATAATCCATGTCCTCAGAAAAATATTCGGGGATGTGAGGCTTCAGGACTTTGAAAACACCCCGTTCGCGCTTTCCGCTGTCCGGGTCACTCCAAGTGAAGCGCACCACCGCACTGACGCTGGCCTCCGAAAGTATGGCCGGAGCGATCCTCACGGCGTATTGATCGATCCGTGGCCCCAACTCTTGCCGAATGATCGCGCCTACGTCCTCGGGCCGGACATCACGAATTCCATTCTCCAGCCGGGCGAGCGCATTCCGCAAAGCCGGACGAAGATGCTGGTTGCGGGCGATGACTTGTCCCAGCTTTTGCAAGCCGGGGACTTTTGCGATCAGCCGCAACAACCGTGCTTCGGCGGACGTGTTTGCTGGCAGCTCAAGCTGCTCCAGAAGTTTCGGGGCAAGACGGGCGGGTGAGAGCCGCGCCACCACGAACATCATGGCGTCCCGGACCGGTGGACGCCATTTCAGATACGCCTGCGGAACCAATCTTTCGACGGGAACGATCTCGTCGACGATCCAGCGAGCCATGGTGTCCCGCATGGCTTGGCCAGCCGGGCTTCGCAGCGCGGCCTCGATGGCACGGGTCTGCTCGGCGGCGGTGGCGCCTTTAGGCAGGAAATTTGCAAGAGCGGTGCGCAACTGCTCTGGGCCACCCTGCCGCAAACCGCCTTCGGTGACAGTCGAAGACCACATAGGAGCTACCCATTACTAAGGATAAGCCCATGTCGAGTGACTCCGCTGTGATGAACGTCACCGGATCATGAAGCCCGGCGCGATCGGACGGTAACGGTTCGCCGGGTTCAGTGTTTCTGAATCACCTTCGCGATTCGCTCAAAAGCCCAGTCAATCTCCTCGCGGCTGATGACCAGCGGCGGCGCGATGCGAATCACTCGGTCATGCGTCTCCTTGCACAGGATGCCCTCTTCCTTCAGCGCCTCGCAGTAGGGACGCGCGGGGCTGTGCAGTTCGATGCCGATCCACAAGCCCTTGCCACGCACCTCTTTCAGGTCGGGGCTGCGCAGGGTTTGCAGCAAGGTCAGGAAATAAGCGCCTAGCTCGGCGGAACGTTCTACCATTTTTTCTTCGATAAGGACCTGGAGCGCCGTCCGCGCGATGGCGCAGGCCAGCGGATTGCCGCCGAAAGTGCTGCCATGGTCGCCGGGTTTGTACACCCCAAGAATCTCGCGAGACGCCAACACGGCGGAGACCGGATAGAAACCGCCGGCGAGAGCCTTGCCCACGATCAACACATCGGGCGTGATTCCCTCGTGCATGTAGGCAAACAGTTTGCCGGTTCGTCCCAGGCCGGACTGAATTTCGTCAGTCATCAGAAGCACCCGGTTCTGGCGGCAGATTTCCGCCGCTTCGCGGAGATATCCCTCGGGCGGAATGACGATTCCGGCCTCGCCCTGAATGGGCTCTACCAGGAACGCGCAGGTATTCGGAGTGATGGCCTCGCGCAGCGCGCGGGCATCGCCGAAGGGAACGACTTTGAACCCGGGAGTGAATGGGCCGAAGCCATCGCGATATTGTTCGTCGGTCGAAAAACCCACGATGGTGACCGTGCGCCCGTGAAAATTGTTGGCGCAGACGATGATCTCGGCTTTGTCCTGAGGAATGCCCTTTACTTTGTAACCCCACTTGCGCGCCGTCTTGACCGCCGTTTCGACCGCCTCGGCGCCGGAGTTCATGGGGAGCACCTTGTCGAAGCCGGTCAGGTCATGGAGTTGCTTGTAGAGCAGGGGCAGTTGTTCGTTGCGGAACGCACGCGAAGTGAGCGTGACTTTCCAGGCCTGCTTGGTCAGTGCGTTCAGAATCTTGGGGTGACAATGTCCTTGATTTACCGCGGAATACGCGGCCAGGCAATCGAGGTAACGTTTGCCCTCGACGTCATGCACCCACACGCCCTCGGCGCGCTCGATCACAACGTCGAGCGGCTTATAGTTATTAGCTCCATATTGGTTTTCGAGTTCAACGAATTCCGGGGTGCGCATAGGTTTCTCTAAGAGTTCGGTGGTCATAATGTTCCTTTCACATTCTAGTAGCGCAGGCATCTGGTCGGCGGCGCTATGTTTTTCAATCTTTGTCCAGCAACATGGTCAACAGCGCCATTCGCACGTAGAGCCCGTTCATGGCCTGGCGGAAATACATGGCTCTGGGATCAGCATCGACCGACTTGTCTAATTCCACTGTGCGCGGCAACGGATGTAGGATCATTGCGTCCGCTTTCATGCGTTGCACGACCGTCGAATCGATGGCATAACGCCTGAGCCCGTCTTTTTCCCGGGCATCCGTAGCTCGAAATCGCTCGGGCCGGATTCGAGTCTGGTACACCACGTCCACGTCCCCAATGACCCTGTCGATATCCGACTCCAGTTCGTAGCGGACGCCGTGCTCATCGAGATAATCCAGGATGTCCGGTTTCATCTGGAGCTGTGGTGGGCTGACAAAGAACAGCTTTACCCGTTCAAACTTGGCCAGCAGATAGGCCAGCGATCGCGCGGAACGTCCCTTGTCTAACTCGCCAATGATGGCCACGCTGAGGCCATCCAGCGGACGCTGCCGGTAAATCGTGTACAGGTCGAGCAAAGCCTGGGTGGGATGCTGCCCGCCATTGCCATCCCCCGCATTGATCACCGGCACGGATGAAACCTCCGCGGCCCGCCGCGCACCGTGCTCTTCCGGGTGCCGGATCACAATGACATCGGAATAGCCGCTGATAATGCGGATGGAATCCTCCACTTGCTCGCCTTCGATTTCGGAAGAAAACGCGCCCGCTTGTTCGGTGGATAAGACCCTGCCGCCGAGGCGATGCATGGCGGCTTCAAACGAGAGCCGGGTGCGGGTCGAAGGCGCATAGAAGAGCGTGGTCATGATGCGGTTCTGGTAGTCGAGGGAGCCGCCGCGCGCCACTATGCGTTCCATACCTCGCGAGCGCTCGAATAATTCCATGAGCAGAGGAACGGTGAATTGCTGAGACTCCACCACATGTTTCAGTGGCGTCCCGCCTTGCAGAGCCGATTCTGAAGTGGACTGCTCGACAGGCTGGACAGGTGTGATCGTCGGTGCCGGCATTAGCGTCCTCCCACCGGGAGCTCGAGCTGTACGTCCAGCTCGACTTCCGCGCGATCGTGATCGGGGAACATGTGTGTGCCGGCAGACCCACTTATTGCCTGGCACAGGTTCTCGCATGAAGTAATGATGGCTTCGTGCCCGCCGTTGCGCAGAAAGCGCAATACTGATTCGATCTTCGGGCCCATGTTCCCGGGTGGGAAATGGCCGGCTCTCGCGTACTCCTCCAACTCAGCCGCATCTACGCGCCGCAGCGGACGCTGCGCAGGCTTCTTGTAATCCAGATATACGCAGTCTGTGTCGGTTGAAATAACGAACAGATCTGCGCCAAGGTGTGCCGCCAGCGATGCGGAGGCGAGGTCTTTGTCGATGACCGCCTCGACGCCCTGCAGTTTTCCGTTGCTCCAGGCCACAGGGATCCCTCCGCCTCCGCAAGCGATGACCAGCACACCTTGCTCCACCAAATCTCGAATGACCTCCAGTTCAATGACGTCAATGGGCTCCGGCGACGGAACCACCCGGCGATAACCTCGGGCCGCGTCCTCCACGATTTCCCATCCGAGAAGGCGCTTGCGTTCCTCGGCATCGGCGCGTGAATAGAAAGGTCCAATCGGTTTGCTGGGGTGCTGCATGGAGGGATCGTGGAGCGACACCAGGCTCTGGGTAACAACCGTCGCGACGGGCACGTGCAGATCGGCCAACTGCAGCTCGGTTTGCAAGGACTGCTGGAGAAGATATCCGATCTCACCCTGGGTAGCGGCGCCGCAAACGTCGAGCGGTTGCCCAGGGACCTGGCTGGCTCCCCGTTCTGAGCGCAGAAGCGCTGCCCCAACTTGCGGGCCGTTGCCATGCGTGAGCACAATGCGGTAGCCGGCCCGGATCAGGCCGACGATCTGGGCCGCCGTCCGCTGGGCATTTGCCCGTTGCTCGGCGATAGTTCCTTTTTCTCCCGCCCGGATCAGGGAGTTCCCGCCAACGGCAAGGAGCATGGTCTTCATAAGTCGCGGCTTCGAATGGAGCGCCGGGCGTCGCCGCCCGGCCTCGCTCCATCTATGCGTGTACTAGGTCTTGCAATTCCATTAGTCCTGGCAATTTGACAAACTCACTCTTCATCAGTTCGAGCATGATTGCCTTTTGTGCGTGCAAACGGTTTTCCGCCTGCTGAAACACCAGCGACCGGGGTGAGTCGATCACATAATTCGTGACTTCATCGCCGCGGTGTGCGGGCAGGCAATGCAGAAAGATGGCATCGTGCTTGGCGCGGCGGAACAGAGTCGCATCGACCTGGTAGGGAAGGAAGATATGCCGGCGCATTTCAGCTTCGGCCTCCTCTCCCATGCTGGCCCAGACATCGGTGTAGACCACATCCGCGCCAGCGGCCGCCTCTTCGGGATCGTTGGTCACGGTGCAGGTGCCGCCGGTTTCGGCGCCACGCTCGCGAGCCCACTGCACAGATTCGGCATCGAGCTCGTACCCAGGGGGAGTGGCTACCCAAACGTGTGCGCCTAATTGTGCCCCGGCGAACACCAGAGAGCGTGCCACGTTGTAACCATCGCCGATGAACGCAATCTTCAGGCCTTCCAGATTGTGTTTTGCTTCCCAAATGGTGAGGTAGTCGGCCATCGCCTGGCAGGGATGACTGTAGTCGGTGAGTCCATTGATGACCGGAATGCTGGCGTACCGCGCCATCTGCTCCACCACCTGATGAGAGAAGGTGCGGATCATGATGCCTTGCACCATGCGTTCCAGGTTCTTGGCCACGTCGTAAACAGATTCGCGTTTACCCAGATTGATCTCGGCGGGAGAGAGATAGACGGAGAAGCCGCCTAGTTGCTGAATGCCGACATCAAAAGTTACCCGGGTGCGTAAAGAAGGTTTCTCGAAGATCATGGCCAAGGTCTGGCGCCGGAGTGCTCCGCTGAAGGCGGTTGGATCAGCCTTCACTTGACGGCCCAGAATGAGCAGGTACTGGATCTCCGAGGGCGAGGAATCTCGAATCGAAAGGAAGTCTTTGCCATTCATTTTTCGGCTCCTACCAGTACTGGCTCGTGCTCGTACAGAAACTTGGCAAGCATTTCGGCCAGACCGGGTTGGGTGAGTTCTTCGACTTCATAGGTGACGCGCAGGTTTGGCCTATCGATCTTGATTACCCGCGCAAGGTCAATCGGAGTAGCGATCAGTACCAGATCGCACGGAGTGCGGTGGATCGTTTCTTCCAGTTCGTGTCTTTGCATCGCGCTGTAACCCATGGCGGGTAAAAGGTTGGTCAAGTGCCGATAACGCTCGAAAGTTCCGCGGATGGAGCCCACCGCATAAGGCCGCGGGTCCACCAACTCTGCTGCCCCATATTGCCGCGCCGCGACTACGCCGGCGCCGTAGGGCATCTCTCCGTGGGTGAGTGTGGGGCCGTCCTCCACGACCAGTACACGCTGTCCCTTCACCAGATAGGGATCGGGAATGGAGACCTGGCAGGCCATCTCAAGAACGGCAGCCTTTGGGTTGTGAAGCTTTATGTTCTGGCGAACCGTCTCAACGTCACGCTGGTCGGCAGTATCGACCTTATTGATCACGATCACGTCCGCCCGCCGGAGATTGACTTCACCGGGGAAGTAAGCCAGTTCGTGCCCCGGACGGTGCGGGTCCACGACCACGATTTCCAGGCCGGAGGCGTAGAAGGAAGTGTCATTGTTTCCTCCATCCCACAAAATGACATCGGCCTCCTTTTCCGCCTGGCGGAGAATCTGTTCGTAGTCCACTCCCGCATACACCACGGTTCCCTTATTGATGTGCGGTTCATACTCTTCGCGTTCCTCGATGGTGCATTGTTGAAGGTCGAGATCCTCCATGGTGGCGAAACGTTGGACCGCCTGTTTCGCAAGATCGCCGTAAGGCATGGGGTGACGAATGACGACTGGTTTTCGCCCCTGCCGGCGCAACTCTTCAGCGACCAGGCGCGAGACCGGACTCTTGCCGCATCCGGTTCGCACCGCGCACACCGAGATGACCGGGACCGACGACTTGAGCTGGGTGTGCTCAGTCCCCAGTAACCAGAAGTCAGCGTCAGCCGCTACCGCTCGGGAGGCGATGTGCATCAAGTTCTGATGGGAAACGTCGCTATAGGAAAACACCACCGCGTCGATCTCATAGTCGAGGATCAGGTTTTCCAGATCCTTTTCCTCGAAGATGGGAATGCCCTCCGGATACAGGCGCCCGGCAAGCTCCGGCGGATATCGACGTCCGGCAATGTCAGGAATCTGAGTGGCAGTAAAAGCGACTACCTGGTAGTCAAGATTATTGCGAAATAAGACATTGAAGTTGTGAAAGTCCCTGCCTGCAGCGCCAAGAATCAAGAGCCTCTTCATAGATGTTCCTCCAGCGGAAATGGTCAACTTGGTATCTTCTCGCTTGCAGGCGGAGGCGGCTGTAGCGCACATCACAGCTAAGTGTGAGATGGGGCACAGCGAGAGACGCTATGAAGACATGAAAGGAGTTAGCAGCGGTGGGCCATGGTCATCGATCACCGCGGTGGGGTTAGCCAGCGTGGTTCCAACCGAATCGCCGCCGCCGGTGATGTCGATCACGACCAGGCCAGAGTAAAGCCACACATCCGACGGTAAAACGCAGATTCGACCAGGAGGCGTGGGAAGAGATGTTGTCTGCACCACGGAGGCCATGCCCTCCCCATCCCTGAGCGACAATGGTTTGGCTTGGAAAGCCTCGCCGTCCCCGTCACGCCAGCACTTTCTCGTGATTCACCGATGTGCCGGGGCCTGAGGTTACCTGGGCGTATAGAGACTGCGCGCGTTCTCGCAGTTTGGCCAATTCCGGGGCCTGCAGTTGAATGCGGAATTTTTCTTTCAGGGCCTCCCGCTCGGGAGTGGGCAGAGCCAGGGAGCGCAGTCGTTCCGGAGTGGGCGCTTCGCCGAAGCGGAAGCGGTTCCGCTTCCTGATCTGCTCGAATACTTGTTCGGCGTTTTCCTGGGTGTGCTGCCAAACCACGAAACTGGTTCCGAAGGTCCGGTTGATGCGCTCAATCACCGCACCAAAATCCCGGGTCATGTCGTCAAACGTGGTTACCACAATGCGGTTCACATAGGGCAGGATGCGGCGGTGATAGCGAATCCAGGCCACCAGCGTGGGCCGCGCCGAAATCCGGTGACGCGCCATGTGCGAAAGTGCGGACTCCAGCGGAGGGCGAACGATGACCATGGTTGGGATCCTCATGCGCACTGCCGTAATGATCTGTGCTGCCGCATGGGTGTGGTGGACGGTCTTAACCGGACGGTTCTGCGCCGTCAGAAAAGCAAAATTGGCGAAGGTGGTGCCCGAGCGTCCGAAGGCCTCAATCACTAGATCGGTATCCCAGTCGACCAGAAAATCATTCTCGTGGCGATACCGCACCCGGGCGATGGGCATGAAAACCGCCGGATACGCATTCACAAAATAGAGAAAGCGGTACTTGATTTCCTCGCGCAGGGAAACCCCAGTTGCCGCGCTGACCTCAGGAGTGCTCATGAATTCACCTCCAACCCCGCGCCGGCGCCACGCCTGCGGAACGTTTCGCCGGAACCGCTCCGACCATACTTCCAGGCACGATATTTTAAGAGCAGGGATGAGGGCAAGAAGCAGAAACCCAGTGCCGTCAAGCGGTCGTAGCCGCGGAAGCCACGATATTCCAGCTGGTCCAGAATTCGCTCCGGCAACTTGGGACCAGCCTGGCCCAGGCCTCGCCATCGCGCGACGTAGCCTGCAATCTTGCGGCGGAGCGCGGGATCGATGGCGTCAGGGCGCGGTGCGGAAACGATCCGGTCGCCTTTCACCAAAGCGTGGTGCTTCGAGCCGTAATCGTAGATGGCGGAGCGATCGGCGCCCTGCAGACTGGACAAGTCATCGGTGTAGGGAATCTGCAGGAAGCCGCATACCTCACGCATCACAGTCGCCGGCTGGTGGACCAAATCCTCGTAATGGAGTTGCAGCACGGGTTTGCCTTGAAATACCAGCGTACCGCATTGCTGCTTCAAGACCTGGCAGCCCAGCAATCCGCGCAGGGCGGAGCCTTTGCGGCCAAAATAGTCCGAACCCACTCGCCCGGCCCGCACCATGCTGCTAATCGTGTCGGCGGGGTCTCGCCACACGATGATGAACCGCGCGTCGGGAAATATTTCAGCAATCTCGTTGAGGCGATCATAGTAGTTGGGGGACTTGTCACCCCAGATAGTCGCCCCTTTTCGTTTGGCGTACTGCTGGTGGACGGCGGTGAAGGCATCCCGGAAGCCAGTGATGCTGTTAGGAATGTCTTGGGCACGCAATTGGTGGCGGGCCAGCGCCTGGTTCCAGAACTCCCAGCGACGCGCCCAGTCCTGCCATCTTCGCGGCTTCAAGAATAGAGGCCGCAGCAGTGCCAAGTCGGCTTCAAACATGAGCCCGACCTGCGGGTGCTTGTTCAGTAAGGCATAAAGCAGCGAGGAGCCGGAGCGCCACATGCTCACCACAAATAACGGGCCGGCGGCTAGGCCGGTGGTTGACTCGCCTCTCGCCGACTCGCTAGAACTCATGAGCAAGCCTCGGCCAGTTGGGGAACAGGCACTGGAACGCGAAGGGCGACCGAGTTATCGCAGATGCGCCACACTCCGTCTTCTTTCCCTATCACAGTCAAAGTTCCCGTGGCCGGGCCGCCGCGAACCGGCACACGATCACGGTCGCCGCGTTCGAGAATGGTTTTGGTGGCCAGAAGATTGCGCACATGGGTGATGGCAACGATGTAACGTGAGGATTTTTCGGCAAGAGCCAGCAGCTCATTGAGACGCGTCGAATAGCGACCGTAAAACTGATGGAAGGATTCTCCGCTCGGGGCCGGCAGGTCCGGAAACTGATTTAACTGGTTCAGAAACGGCACCACTTCGCGCACCCGCTGGCCGCAGAACACGCCCAGGTTCCAGGGACGTAGTTCCTTGGCCGCAATCACCCGGGCGCGGGTATGGCGCCGGACGATTTCAGCGGTCTGCCGGGCGCGACGCAAGTCCGAGGAGTAGATGATCTCCACGGGATAATGGGCGAGCTGCTCGGCGGTGGTCACGGCTTCCCGCAGGCCTTCGTCATCCAGCGGCACATCGAGCCAGCCACGTAAGCGTTCATCGGCTCCGGCCCGGTTCAAATGCGTGTGACCATGTCGTACCAGGATCAGTTTTCCCATTCCTAGGCTCCTTTAAAGGTGGTGCTACGCAGTTCGTCGTGGCCGCTGCCAGGTTCGGGCCGGTAGTTGCTGGGGGAAGGCGGTTCCGGGCGCCGTACGCGGGGGAGACGGTCGTTTTATGCAGTTTGTTCTATATACTACTATTTTGATAGGGATACTTGCTATGTAACACGGCTGTAACAATAGCGGCTTTGCCGAAATGCTGTCAAGAGAAAAAACGGAAGGAGACTTCAGACTCTAGGATCGCGCAATCGTTCAATTTCCGCGCCCAGCAAGGGTCATGGCCCGACGGCTGGTATTGAATTGTTCCGAGGCCGAATCTGTGGTAAACAGGCTCGACGATCTTGAAGACCGGCCAATGCCCAGTCTGGCCTGCCTAGGGATCGAAAGTCCGCGCAAACCGAGGTCGATATGCTCTCCCAGAATTTTCCTTCTCTGCCTTTCCCAGGAGCTATTCGCTGGTGTGTTCGTCTTTTGAAACTGTCCTTGGCGATTCTGGTTCTGGTGTTTCCGACTCTGCTCGTAGCCCAAAACCCGCCGCAGTTGACGTTGCTCGATCCCGTTCCCGCGTTGCTCAGCGGACCCATGGTGACGACCAACGTCAATACCCTGGCCAGCAAGGGACGGCCGGTGCAAGGCAGCTCAGCGGATGGCGCCAGCGAGGTGGTGTTACGCGTGCCCGCGAATGCCGCCGGCGAACAAATTACTTTCACCGTCATCAACGACCGAGGCCAGCAAAGTAGTTCGGCCGCCGAGGACGGTGGTTTGGCCGCGATCGGATCCGGCGGTTTTACTTTGAGCCAGCTCACGGTAAGCGCCGTGAGCACATCGCAAGGGCCGATGGCGTTTGCCATTTACGGCGCCCCGGTGGACTTCCCCCGTCCGGAAGGACAGGACGCAAACGCGACTGACCGCTTCATTTCGCTGAACGTTTTGGCCGTCGATACCGGGCTTTCCTCTAACACGCAAGTCACACTGTTGCGGCCGCCGTTGGGATTGATCCACGGGCTGTGGGGCAGTCCCGCGTCCTGGGCTGATTTCACTCCTCTGATCACCGACCCACGATTCACCATCGGGATCGCCAATTATTCGCAGGTGATAGGCGGGCAGATCAAAAGCTATAAGCCTTCGCTTCCGATATGGGCGCAGTCCGCCGTCAAGAACGCGCAGGCCAGTTCCCTGGGCTTCGCCTACAACGCGCCCGTAGTCTTGCAACAACTGGCGGCTTTCGTGAATCAGTTCAAGGCCGGAACCAATGCTATCGGAATTCCCGTGACCGCAGTGCAGATCGACATTGTCGCCCACAGCATGGGAGGCGACATTACACGCACCTTCCCCACGATCAAAAGTTTTTACGGCAACACTACCTTTGGGCTGGGTGGTGTCCATAAATTGATCACCATTGGAACTCCGCATTGGGGTTCGCCGCTGGCGGGTCACCTCCTCGACAACAACAATCAATGTGTGCGCGGGGTTCTGGCGACCTCTGGAAGCATGAGTTTCAGCTCGGTGACTTTCAAGAATGGCAAGACCACAACTGGAGGCGTTGACGACCTGCAAGGTGACGGGTTCGGTAACGGCTTGAGTCCGGCTCTGCAAGCGCTGCAAAATCCTATTCCCCATCCGCTGCCGACCGCTCTGATACAGGGGTTGGAGTCGCAAAGCCAGTTGGACGGGCTGGACACGTCTTCTGTGGCGCACGCCATCCGCCTGCTCTGTTCTGGAGATTATCTAGCCGAGCATCTGACTTCGACGGGTTGGCCGGAAATTTTTAACCAGGAAAGCGATTCGATTGTGCCGGCGCTGAGTGAAGTGGCGGGACTGACCGATTTCACTCAGGTGAATGGCGTGATTCACTCGTCGAGCGCGGAAGAACTAGGCTTCGGTCCCCCGGCGGAACTGGATGCGGCTGGAGATATTCCCGCGGTCGTGACGAATTTGTTGAATACTCCGGTGACGAATGCGGTGTATGTGGGGCTGCCGCAGTAGGAAAGCTGCACTTACTATCCGCTTCTTGCCGGCAGAGTGGTCTGATGTCGGTGCGGAACTATAGATCCAAAGGCCCAAACGCCAAAAGGCCCAGGTCAGGGACGCTCTCCCTGCCCGGGCCTCTTCTCAGGCACCCCACTCCGGAGTGGTAACTTAGGACAAAATCCCCAACATACGCAGCGTGGTGACCAGCGTCATTAGCATAACCAACCCCGTCACCACGTATTCGGCGACCAATCCTACAGCGCTATGTAGCCGACTGTGTCGCGTAGAATCACTCATACTTTGCCTCCAAACCCTGCTCTTTTTTCGAGGACACAACCAGATTGCACCCTGCCGGGAAAATGGACAATGGCTCCTTAGTGGGATTTCCTCACCGCTGTAACAAGCTACTGGTGACCCAAGTCATGCGAGTCGGCGTCAGCACAGGCGATGGGTTTACGTTGGTAACTGGCGGGAGTGACGGGGGTACTGCCATGATCTTCCAGCACAGGAGGGGTTATGGTCCGGAACAGGATCGTCTTGGGGCTGGCCCTGGTTGCGGGTGCCCATTTGTCGCTTGCCGACACGCAGCCCGCACCACAGACCGCACGCCAAGCGCTGATCGAGATGTTCTTCAGCAAGACTCCCGGCAGCCTGGAAAAGCACCTGCCGGAGGTCACCCGGGCGGCCATCAGCAAAGCAAGAACGGCCTCCGGAACTTCGATGGTTGATGGATTGTCAATGTGGACGGGCCTGCTTCAGGCTCACAACCAGCAATTGCAGACCTTCGAGGCCGGGTCCACGCTCCTATCGGTAGAGGACCCGGTGCAACACAGCAAATTCGTAATCATCGTGGAACGCGATGATTTGCAGGCCGACGAGGATTCGATTGAGCTTTCGTTCCAAGGGTACAAAGAGGGTCAACCGCAGAAAATTGGTGTCACGCCGCGGCTGACTCTCACCATGAAACAGGAAGCGGGAGTGTGGCGGCTAAACGAGATCACAGTGGCGGTGCGGATGTCGCTCACCGATCCAGAATTGCTTAAGGCGATCACCACGAACGCGAATGCTCGTACAGCCGGCAACCAGGGCGCTCCACAACCAACTGGCCCGCCCCAGTGGCATGCTTCCAGCGGAGGAGATGAGGCTACGGCGCTTACGTCGTTGAGAGTGCTTTTGGCAGCTGAGCAAACTTACGCAAAACGATATCCTGCATCCGGTTTTACTTGTTCATTGCCAGACCTGGGCGGAATGGGCAGCGGGGGCGAGGCTAATGAACATCAGGCGATGCTGTTGGATCCACGGCTGGCCACAGGCAGGAAAAACGGTTATACATTCACGACGATCAGCTGCGCGGGAAATCCAGTTTCCAGTTTCAAGGTCACGGCAGTCCCCGTCGAACCATCGGCAAACCTGCGCACTCTGTGCAGCGATGAGTCGGGACAAATCCGCGTTTCCCCGGACGGCAGCACAGGGTCTTGTCTCCGTGCCGGCATACCGATGCCCTAGCGGATCCCGGGGTTGGTCAAACTTCCATAGTGGCCCTTGCCGGTCTTGAGCAGGTAGGCCATGTACAACACAATGATCAAATTGATCACCAGAACCGAGATGTGAAGCACGCTTTGCCGGCTAATCAATTTGTAAATCTCAAAGGGCACGTACAAAGCCCCGGAGATCAGCGCGATCCACTCTGCCCAGGTTCTGGCGTACCAGAGTCCGTAAGCCTCCACAAAACGAAGAATCGCATAGGTACTGGCGACCGCGGCCACGGTCCACAGCTTGGCATCGGTCAAGGTATCCGCCCAATCGAGAAACAACTGTGCGAAGTGATGGTCAGGACTGATGTGCAGGATGCGAAGCATGCCGTCGGCGAAATCCCAGGGATCGCGCCCCACCATGAACACCACTACCAAGGCAGCCAGCAGAACGATCAGGCCTTTGGTCAGCTCGAACGAGGCAATGGCACGAAGTGCCTGGAGGTTATGGTCGTGAGCATGAGGCCCGGACTCGGCGTTGGCATTCACTTGGCCGGTCCCCGCACTGCGGCTCGCAATTCGGTCACGATCTCGTGGGCGGCCTTGCGGGCTGCTTCCTGCTGGGTTACCTCGAAGGAGATCGCGCCCACCCGCGCGTGTCCGCCGCCGCCGTAGCGTTCGCAAACTTTGGCAAGATTCACGACGGGCGGCGAAGGCGCCCACGGATTGGAGCCCACGGAAACTTTCACACGAAAACTACTCTTGCTCAGGCCAACGCTGTAGATCGACCCCGGCTGCAGGTAATACGGGACGAATTTATTGTAGCCCTCAAGCTCAAGGTCGGTGACATCGAAGAAAAGTGTGCCGTCTTTCAATTCCGTGCGTTCCCGCAGAATGGCAATCGACCGCTGGTGACGTTCCAGCAGCGGCGGCAACAATGAGGCCACGAAGGGCTGTTCCAGAATCTCTCCCAGCGGCTGGCTGGCTAGTAAAGGGATGAGCTGCGGCAGGAACTGATAATTCTGGTTAGACTCGATGATCATCGTCAGCTTCATCGCCGGAGCCCGCATTTCGACCGCGGTACGGGCATCGGGATACAACGCGCCGTCAATGATGTCGGTCCAGTGCACCAAATCGGCCACTGGCGTGGGATCGAACCCGAAGCGCTGTTGGGCAACGGTGGCGATGAGGCTGGTGCAGGACTTGAAATCGGGATCGTAAAACTTGCGGTTGCTTTGGTCCTGTTCGAAATGAGCGGCGTCGGCGGGGTTCAGGAATGCGCTTTGATGATGATCAAACCACCAGGTAATCTTCGGCGAACTGGAATACTTGAAGTCCACAATGGCGTTTTCGTCGCCGTCAAAGTCCTTCTCATTAAATAGGGAACCAGCCCGGTGCAACAGTCCGGAGAAGACGAACTCCACGTCGCTGCGGATCCGTTCGCGATAGAAACGGGAGAAAAGCGCCGCCGAGGATGCGCCGTCAAAGCACTTGTCATGAAAAAACACCCGAACCTTCAAACCCGCCTCCCCGCGTTAGCCAAGTGAAACAGACTACCGGAAAACCTTGCGGAAGGAAAATCAAATAGGGAGACACAGCTGAGTTGGCTACGCCCGTTCGGCGAAATCGCCAATGATCGGCAGCTTGAACAACTCACCCTGGAAGGCCTTGACCACCACCACCAGCCAGAGAATCACCCCGGCAAGCGCCACCAATAGGACCACCAGCCCCGCCAGCAGGTAGCCGAACCTGGGGATGAAAGTCAGCACCGCGAAACACACCCGCAATCCCACGCCGATGGCAAGGCCGGCGATAGTCAGAAAAATGGATTGAAACGAGTGGAAGCGTACGAAGTGGTTGCGCTTGAATGGCATCATCCGGAGGAAAACCAGAGCTGGAATAAAGGTGACGTAGGCGAGTGCGCCGGCCACATTTTCCTTTAGGAAACCGGCACTGGCCACGGCGCTGGGTACGGCGATCATCCTGCGGCCGCAGCCTGGGCAGAAGGCGGCTTCGTCGGGCATTTCGGCGCTGCATTGCGGGCAGGAATTGGACATGGCTCTCTCAGACTACATGACGTTTCTTGCGGCAATCTTCGCACACTCCATAGATCTGAAATGTATGCCGGGTGGTGGCGAAGTGGTGCTTGCGTCCAATCTCCTGCTCCAGATGGTCCACTTCCGGCGAGAAAAACTCCACCGAACCGCCGCACTCGGTACAGACCATGTGATGGTGGCTGCGCCGGTTGTACTGGTGTTCGAAACGGGCCATGCCATCGTGGAAGGCGACTTCGCTGGCTAATCCGCATTCCGCCAACAGCTTCAGAGTGCGATATACCGTGGTAAAGCCAATGCGCGCGTCTTTCTTTTGCACCAGCCGGTGCAATTCGTTGGTGGAAAGGTGGTCGCGGGTCTCGAGAAAGGTCTGCAAAATAGTGTCACGCTGCGCGGTATGTTTCAGGCCCACCCGCTTGAGGTGCTGATGCAGGATCTGCTGCGCCTCGCGAACCATCTCACGCGAGATGCTGGGTTGATCGTCAATACGCTTCTGCAGCATGGGCGGCGGTTACCCGTTCCCTGCCGAACTGAGGCAGTGGGTAAACTGCATGATACTGGGCTTTCGGAGATGCCGCCAACCGCTCTTTCCGGGTGGCAGGTCAGTTCTGGTATTTAGACCCCGAACTGTCGCAAGTGATGATCAAAGTGGAGGTAGGCGTGGCGCATGCGCTCGGACCTGGACATTTGCCCAAACATGGCGTGAGGAGAGAATTCACCTTCCCCATTACAGAAGCGCCGAAACAAACTGCGGAGTTCCTCCAGGTCGGTTGCAAAGTTCACGGGGGGCGTGCCACCCTGCTGTTGGTCCATTTCAGGGCGCGTCTTGAAGCCGTGCGGCCACCGAACTGGAACCCAGAGAGCAAGCGGCTTCAGGATCGTGCGCATGAACCGACTGTGGGCCGGACTGACGTACCTTTCTCCCAGCGCCGAGCGCAAGGCGTCGCTCAGATGACAAATCATTTGATGGGCCGACATTGTTCCCCACCTGCGGGGCGCGTCCGGGCGGAGGTTGGCCATGCGGTTCAGCACTTCAGCTCGGTCGCGAAGGTTGAGCAGAGTCTTCATCTTGGATTGTCATTGTACAGGGCGTAAGTCAGAGCATCTGTTTTTTCGCGGCCTGCTAGAATCGAGAATTCATGGCTAGTAGTGTCCTGATTGAGCCCCGCTCCCGTTTCCGCCTCCCACGTGTCGTTGCATGGGCGACCGGCATTTTCGTGCTGTTGGCCGTAACTGTCCTCGGATGGCTTTATTCGATCACCCGATCCGCGTTACCTGAGTTGGATGGCAAGCTGCAAATCCCGGGCATCACTGCCTCGGTAACAGTGCTGCGCGATGAGCACGGTATACCGACCATCGACGCCGCAAACCTGGACGACCTGTTCTTTGCGCAAGGTTACGTGACGGCGCAAGACCGCCTGTTTCAGATGGACGGAATGCGGCGGTATGCAGCGGGGGAATTGGCCGAAGTGGTTGGGCCCGACGTTCTCGAACACGATCGCCAGCAGAGAATTCTGGGGATGAGAATCGCCGCCAGGAAGACGATTGAGACGATTTCAGCTGCTGACCGCGCGCGGCTTGAGGCCTATGCTCGCGGAGTGAACACTTTTGTCGAATCTCATCGCGACCGCTTGCCGATTGAGTTCCGCATTCTTGGTTACTCCCCGGGGCCGTGGACGAGCGAGGACTCGGCGCTGATCGGCGCGTATATGGTACAGGAGTTGAGCACAACTCCTGGACAAGCGCTGGTTCGAGAAAAGGTTCTGGCCAAGTTGGGGCCGGAACTGACCGCTGACCTTTATGTGAATTCCTCTTGGCGCGACCGGCGTCCCACTCTCACGCGTCCTTCGCTCGTGCAGGATACCGACGATGATGATTCCGATTCGGATAGTTCCGTAGCAAATCTGGTTGGTGAGGGAAGGCCGGATATCAGTGAGGTGGCTGCACGTGAGATTCTCTCCCGAGTTGACCAAAGCAAGGCCGTGCGAGCATGGCTCCGGGAGCAAGTCGCGGATGTCTTTGAGGATCGCTTCTTTGACCATCGGCCGCTGGTGCTGGGCTCTAACAACTGGGTGGTGTCGGGGGCGCACACGGTTTCAGGCAAGCCGCTTTTGTCGAACGATATGCACCTCGGGCACCAGATGCCTAATCTGTGGTTCGAAGCTCACCTTCGCTGCAGCAGTCCTGCATGCGGGAATTTCGATGTAGCGGGAGTCACGCTGCCCGGTTATCCCTACGTGATTGTAGGACACAACCAGCGCGTCGCTTGGGGCTTCACGAATGTCGGCCCGACCATCGAAGATGTCTACATTGAGACATTCAATGAGAACGGCCAATACCTCACTCCCGAGGGATGGAGATCGCCCGAGCAGCGTCACGAAGTCATTCATGTGAAAGGCCGACCGGAGGTGGCTCTGGACGTGGCAGTCACGCGGCATGGACCGATCATCACCGAACTGGTTCCTGGAGAAACCCGCAAGCTGGCGCTGCGTTGGACGCTGTATGACGGAGTTCGTAATCCCTTTTTTGCCGCGGACTCGGCGCAAAACTGGGAGCAGTTTGTGCGTGGCTTTTCGGAGTTTGACGCGCCGGGTCAGAACGTCGTCTATGCCGATGTTGACGGCAACATCGGGTATCACGCCACGGGAAAGATTCCCATGCGCGCCTCCGGCGACGGCAGTTTGCCCGAAAACGGCAGCGACAACGCGCACGAGTGGACAGGCTACATCCCGTTCGACAAGTTGCCCAGCGTCTTCAATCCGCCATCGGGAATCATTGCCACCGCCAATAGCCGGATTACGCCCGACCAATATCCCTATTCGATCAGTTCGCAGTGGGAAGCACCGTGGCGGTCGGCCCGCATCTACCGGGTGCTGGAGTCAGGCAAGAAGTTTTCCGCTGCCGATATGCTAGCCCTGCAATCCGACATCTATTCCGATCTCGATCGCATATTTGCTGAGAAATTTGTCTACGCGATCGACCACGCCAAACGATCTTCCGTCCGGGCCAAGGCTGCAGCTGAAATCCTGCGGCAGTGGGATGGACGCATGACCGCGGAATCCGCGGCTGCGACCATTGCCGTCCGCGGGCGAGAAGAGTTGGCGCGCTTACTGCTGGAACCGAAACTCGGTCCAGCGCCCGTGAATCCCGGGAAGATCGAGTCCAGCTTGAGTTGGAAGAGTTATGACTGGCTGATGGAAACCGTCTGGCTGGAAACCGTGGCACAGCACCAACCCAAACGGTGGCTGCCCAATCGCTATGCCAACTATGAGGAATTGCTCACCGCTGCGATCGAGAGCGCGGTCACGGCATCCGACGTTCCGGCCGACCTGAATGCCTGGAAATGGGGGGGCTTCAATCCGGTGGAGATCCAGCATCCCATCCTCGGCAGGATTCCCCTTGTGCGGCGTTGGACCGGCCCCGGGTTGCGCCAGCAATCGGGCAGCGGATTCACGGTCAAAGCGGTGTCGCGAACTCACGGCCCTTCGGAGCGCATGACCGTGGACCTGGCTGATCTCGACCATTCCACGCTGAACCTGGTGACGGGCGAGGCGGGAAACTTTCTCAGTCCCTACTACGTGGATCAATGGCAGGCTTGGTACGAGAACTCAACTCTGGCGTGGCCGTTTTCCCCTCCTGCGGTGCAGAGGGCAAGAGTTCATGGGCTGGTGCTGGAAGGGGCGAAGTAAAGCGCCTGTGGCGTCATCCCGCCGGACTCGATAAGCAGTTCGGAACCGGCTCAAGAGGTTTGGACGCGGTTCATCTTTCGGGTCCGGCGCACTAAGGCGAACAATCCATCGAGCAGGTCGCCGGCGGCGGATCCACAACCTTGACGTCGATGTTATATCCGACAATGTCGGTGGTTGTGCCCTGGGGGTTGGGGACCTGCACCAGCAGTTGATCGGTAGTGGTGTCGAAGATCTGGAACACTCCTCCTTCGCAAACATAGACCACATGACGGCCGGCGATGGGTGCGATGCCGGTGGCATCTCCGATTTGCGGCGGTACCACCACCGTCGAGGTGCTCGTATTGTAAATCGACAAGCAGCCGCGCACCTCACCCCCGAGCTGGTTGATGCTGGTGCAACTGCGCGCCCCGATGAACAGCTGCCCAAGCGACCCCATTGCCATCCGATTGTGATAGCCGTCGGTGATGATGATCGGGCTAGGGTTGGTGACGTGCATCGAGCTCACATCGACGATGTTCAGCGTCCCGCAGGTGGTCGCCGCTGTGCCTGCGCCGCAAGCGGTGTGCGGCGGAGTACCACCAACATAAAGCATGCCCCCACTCAGCAATCCGTAAGTTGCGCCGCTCAGCGAGACGGTCGGACCGGGCGCAGGACTGCCCACATCGAACGTGGTAATCCCCGCAGTAACGCCCCCCGGACATTCCGCTCCGCAATCGAAAATGTAGGCGATGGCGCTGTCCGCGAAAATGCCCCACACCGGACGATCAAAACAACAAATTCCTCCCGCCGGCTGCCGGGGATCACTGTTGGTGCCAATCAACCCTGTAGCAATGACGGTGACGTTATTTGAGTTGTCGCTGAACACTAGCAGGCGACTTCCGTCCGGGCTGAGTACGACGAAATGCGCCGCCGGTACTGGAATGGTTGCGGTCACCGCTCCCGTGCTTAAGTTCATCACTACTACAGCACCGGGGGCCTGCCCGGACACCGCGGCCGTGGGTACGGCAGCGTAGGCAGTCACGCTGTCATTGGCAATCACGACGCTCTCGGTCAGGCCCGGCAGGCTGATGATGGGCGCACCGCTCTCCGTGGCCTCAGTCGCGTTGTCGATCACGGCAAGGTCTCCCGGCGGACTGAACACAGTGGTAAATCGAAGGTCGGGGGAAACCACCATGAGCCCCGGCTGGGGCACCAGTCCCACCAGACTGACCGTCGCCGGAGAAAGGAGGTCCTGGGTGGCATCTACGATGTTAATCACTGCGCCGCCGCTAGACAACGGATTGGAAACGAACGCCCGGAACTTGAGCCCACTCATGTGCCGGCTGCTGGAGGGACTGGAGCCGCCGCACGAGACAATAGTCACACTGGCAGCCACCAGAACCGCCAAGCCAATCAAGGTTTTCTTCAAGCCCGGGACTCCAAAAGAGATGAAGAACAGAGATTTAGATGCAAGAAACGGGATTATAGCAGAGGACTGGTGCGGGGATTCTGGCGGCCAGCCCCAGCTGTAAGCAGCAAACCCGCCGGTTACACCGCCTCCGGAAGGTGCAAAACCGGCAGTCATCTTGTATTCTCGACTGATACTCTGAACTTTTACTCTGAACCCCATGGCAACCGATCTATTGGCGCGGATCAAACAGTCTCCCGTCTTATGCGACGGGGCGATGGGGACGTTGCTCTACGCCAAGGGCATTTTCATCAATCGCTGCTACGACGAACTGAACCTGACCCAGCCCGAGCTGATTCGCGGGGTCCATCGCGAGTACCTGCAGGCCGGCGCAGAGATCATTGAAACCAACACCTTCGGCGCCAACGCTTTCCGCCTGGGCCGCCATAGCCTGGCTGACCGCATCCGCGACATTAATCTGGCCGGCGCCCAGATTGCGCGCGAGGCTGCGAAGAGTTTCGACGTCTGGGTCGGCGGTTCAGTCGGGCCGCTGGGGATTCGCATCGAGCCGCTGGGAAAGACGTCCTTTGAAGAGGCGCGCGCGGCTTTTCGTGATCAGATTGCAGCATTGGTAGAAGGCGGCGTTGATGTGCTGATCCTTGAAACCTTCGGCTATCTGGAGGAGTTGCATCAGGCCATGCTGGCGGTGCGCGATGTCAACCCAAAGCTTCCAGTGGTGGCACAGGTCACGATTGACGAAGACGCCAACTGTCTTGATGGTTCCACTCCCGAGGCTTTCACTCCCCGGCTGGCGGAATGGGGAGCAGACGTTGTCGGCTGTAACTGCAGCGTCGGGCCGGTGGCAATGCTGGACGCGATCGAGCGCATGCGGGCCGTCACTTCCCTGCCCTTGGCGGCGCAACCCAACGCCGGCATCCCGCGTTCGGTGGAAGGCCGCAACATTTATCTTTGTTCGCCGGAGTATATGGCGAGCTACGCCCGCAAATTCGTTGCCGCGGGAGTTCGCCTGGTGGGAGGCTGCTGCGGAACCACCCCCGATCACATTCGGGTGATGAAGTCAGCGCTGCGTGTAGGCGAAGCACGCGCCCGGGTCGGTTCTTCGCCCGCGGCTAAGCCCGCCGGACCGGCTGCCATTCCCACGGTACCCATAGTGCAACGCTCACGGCTGGGCGCTAAGCTGGCCGGGGGCGAGTTCGTCACTATGGTGGAGATTGTTCCGCCCAAGGGTACGGACATTCGCAAGGAAGTGGAAGGCGCACGTTTCCTGAAGTCGGTGGGGGTGGACGCCATCAATATTCCGGACAGCCCGCGAGCTTCGGCTCGCATGAGCAATCAGGCGGTGTCGCTGCTCATCCAGCAGGAAGTCGGGATCGAAGCCATCCTGCATTACACGTGTCGCGACCGCAATGTGTTGTGTATTCAATCTGACCTGCTGGGTGCAGCCGCCACCGGCATTCATAACCTGATCTGCATCACTGGGGATCCTCCGAAGATGGGCAACTATCCGGATGCCACGGCGGTGTTCGATGTGGATGCCATCGGGCTGGTGAACATTGTTCACAATCTGAACCGCGGTATGGATATTGGCAACAACCCGCTGGGCCAGGGAACGTCATTTGTCATCGGCGTGGGGGCGAATCCCGGGCTGCCAAACATGGACGAGGAAATCCGCCGTTTCGAATACAAAGTGGAAGCCGGCGCCGAGTACGCGGTCACCCAGCCCGTATTTGATCTGGGCTTGCTGGAGAACTTCCTGCGCCGCATCGAGCACTGCCGGATTCCGGTGGTGGCCGGCATCTGGCCGCTGGTGAGCGTGCGCAACGCCGAGTTCATGAAGAACGAACTCCGGGTGTCCGTGCCTGATTCGATTCTGCAGCGGATGGCGGGTGCTGCGACGCCCGAAGCGGCACGGGAAGAGGGCATTGCCATTGCCCGGGAAATGGTGATGGCCATCCGCGAAATGACGCAAGGGGCGCAGATCAGCGCACCCCAGGGCCGCTACAACTCTGCTGTAGACGTGCTGGAAGCCCTGGGAACATCGCGTCCCACTTCGGTCTAGAGTTCCGCCCACTTGGGCCGAAACCTGTTTTTTCTCTGGTCACAGTTGGCTGTAAAGAGGGTTAGAATACGCGGAGGAGCAATCCCCTTGGCCAAGTTTGAGGAATCCATTCAGCGCCTGGAGAAAATTGTTCAGGAACTTGAAAAGGGAGAAGTCCCCCTGGAGAAGTCGCTGACGCTGTTTGAAGAGGGGATGCAACTTTCCGCCACCTGTCGGAAGGAGTTGGAACAAGCCGAAGGTAAAGTGGAAATTCTGCTGAAGCAGAACGGGAAGCTGCAGGCGGAATCGTTTGAGCCCACAACCATGACCGAGGCCCCGTCCAGTCGTAAATAGCCGCGCCCCCGGTCCGGCCGCGTGCAGTAACAGACGCCAGAGGGAAGTATGCAGTCGCTAACGGTGGTTCTCCTCCAGAGCGATGCGGCAGTTGCACAGCCTCTGGTTTCCGCGTTGTCTCAGGCTTTTTCTTCCGTACAGCAGGTTCAGTCGTTGGACGAATTGCGAAACCGCATCGCCAAACACCGCGCCGAGGTCGCCATCCTGGACATTGAGGCGACTCCTCTCCACGAGGTCGAGCAGCTGTCGCAGGATTTCTCTGGGGTCTGCATCGTCTGCACTCATCGCGTTGCCGACGAAGGAATGTGGGTTGCGGCCTTGCAGGCTGGGGCAGTGGATGTCTGTCCCGCGAATGACATTCCGGGCATTGTGCGTGCAGCGATGGGCAACGCTGGCCGGCAGCGTTCGGCGGTTGCCTAGTCGTCCTGTGCGGGATCTTCTCCGCGCTGCCTGCGATTCAGGGTTTTGCCGTGCCAAATTTCTCCCGACCCCTTGCTATACTTACCGTCATGCTCAAAGACACTCTGGAGGACGGCCGCAAGCTGGCAGATGCTGCGCTGGAACGCTTGCTGCCCGCCGCCAGCCGCCACCCGATTTCCATTCATCAGGCAATGCGGCACAGCGTTTTCGCCGGAGGCAAACGCCTGCGGCCGATTCTGTGCATGGAAGCTGGGCGCATGGTCGCCGGTTCGCTTCCCGATGGAATCGAAGAATTGGGCGCAGCTCTGGAAATGTTGCACACCTATTCGCTGATCCACGACGATCTGCCCGCGCTGGACAACGACGACCTGCGCCGCGGCCGGCCCACTTGCCACAAAGCCTTCGGCGAGGCCATCGCCATTCTGGCAGGCGACGCTCTGCAGACCCAAGCTTACGAGGTGTTGGCACGGTTGCAGTGTTTGGCGACGGCGCGGGTGCGGATTATTGAGGAGATTGCCCGTGGTACGGGCACAATTGACGGCATGATCGGCGGCCAAGTGGTGGACCTGGAAGCCGAGCATCACAAGCCAAGTCTCGAAACCCTGGAATACATTCATCGCTCGAAGACTGCGGCACTGATCACGGCTTCGGTGGTCAGCGGCGGTCTGTATGCTGGAGCCGACGAAGGCGCTGTGCGCAACCTGCGCGAGTTCGGCCATTCTATCGGCTTGGCATTTCAAGTTGTGGACGACGTGCTCGACGTGACCCAAACTTCCGAACAACTCGGCAAGACGGCCGGCAAAGACAAGGCGGCTGAAAAAGCCACATATCCCGCGCTGTTTGGGGTTGACGAATCGCTGAAGAAGGCGGACGTGCTGGTGGCAACCGCGCTCGGTTCGCTGGACAGCTTTGGAAAACGCGCCGACACGTTGAAATCACTGGCACATTTTCTGGTGGAACGGAAGAAGTAGTGCCGCCCGGCCGGTACCGGGCGTTGCGGTAACCTTCCATCGTTGCTTTCCGAGCAACGCCACTCTTGCACAACTCAAAATCCTCTGTCGTCCTCTGTGCCCTCTGTGGTAAAAAGAATCAGGCGATGGAGTTCGCCGCAACCGCCAGGTCGAACGAATAAACCTTCCCGGCTGATAACTCCTACAAACTATGTGGGGGAGACTCCGTCGTGCCGAACTTGCTGAAGAACGAATTCCTCCTGATTTCCCTGGGCGCAATCGTTGGCGCCAATGCCCGCTACCTGATTTCCCGTTTCGCCGCCAAGGCCTTGGGGCCGGTGTTTCCCTACGGGACGCTCTTCATCAATGTGAGTGGCAGCCTGATCGTGGGATTCTTCATGGTTTGGGCAAGCGAGCGCGTGCTCATCGATCCCCGCTGGCGCTTGCTGGTCGTAATCGGCTTCTGCGGTGCCTTCACCACATTTTCCAGCTACGCCTTTGAAACCATGGCCTACTTCGAGCAGGGACAATGGCTCCTGCTCTGCTCCAATGTTCTGAGCAACAACCTTTTGTGCCTTGGTGGGGCACTGGCCGGCATGGCGCTGGCGCGGGTGATATAAAATGCCAAACGCGATGGCTGTACAGGTCACTATCTACCTCAACGAAGCCGACAAGTGGCACAACCGGCCGCTGCACATGGAGATCCTCAACTACCTGCGGAAAGAAAACGCCTATGCCGCGATCGCGTTGCATGCTGCCGCCGGTTTCCTGGGCCGGCATCGAGTAGAGACGTCGCATCTAGTGGACGCCGGCGGAAAACTGCCGGTGATTATCATTTTCGTAGACACCGATGAGCACGTCAGCCGCGTCCTGCCCACGTTGAAAGAGATGGCGGCGCATCGGCTGATCGTGCGCGAGAACGTGGTGTTGGAGCAGGGGAATTTGGAGTGAGAGGGTCTCTCTAGCCAGCATTGACCGTGTGATCTGTAGAGCTAGTCCGCCATCGCCATGCGTGCCTCGGTCAACTCATAGGCCGACTGAAGGTTCATCCACAGCTCGGGCGAGGTCCGAAATCGGCGAGCCAGCCGCAGCGCTGTGTCGGCAGTGATCCCGCGCTTGCCCCGGACCAATTCATTCAGGCGGTTGGTCGAAATTCCGAGTTCCTTCGCCAAAGTCGCCTGCGTTAGCTCCAGCGGCTTGATGTATTCCTCCCGGAGAACTTCTTCTGGGTGGGTTGTGATACGTTTTCTCGGAATCCCCATACTCTTCCCCCTACCCCACATGTTAGACCTATCGTTTGCCATGCCTTGTCGCTCCTCTGTATGCTTGCTCGACTGACATGCCTTCGCCGCCACTCGACATTCTGGCCATTGCCGCGCATCGCGATGACGTTGAGCAGACCTGCGGCGGCACGCTGCTGAAGATGGCGCAGCGCGGACATCGCACCGGGATTCTTGATCTCACGCGCGGCGAGATGGGAACCCGCGGCAGCGCCGAAGACCGCCGGCGGGAAGCGGAAGACGCGGCGCTCATCCTGCAGGTTTCGTGGCGGCTGGCGCTCGACATTCCCGACGGCCGGGTGGAAAACACCTGGGAAAATCGGCTGAAAGTCGCGCAGGTGATTCGCCAGCAGCGCCCACGAGTGGTCATTCTTCCCTACTGGCAGGGACGGCATCCCGACCACTACACGGCGAGTGTGCTGGGATATGAAGCGTGCTTCTTGGCAGGATTGGCAAAGTTGGATGTGAATCAAGCCATCGGTACTCAGCCGTCAGCATTCAGCCAAGCGAGTGCCGGGATTACGCAACTGCCTCCGCACCGTCCTTTCAAGATCATCTATGCGACTCTGTACTACGACGTTCGCCCCACTTTCGTCGTGGACATCAGCGAACAATTCGAGCCTCGCTTTCAATCGCTGATGGCTTACAAGACCCAGTTCAGCGATCAGGAAGCCGGCAAGGGCCTCTTCCCTACCCAGGCCGAGATTCGTTCGCGCATCGAGTCCATGGCGCGGTTCTATGGAATGCTGGGCGGAGTAACCTATGCCGAGCCGTTTCTGCAGAAAGAGGTCGGCCTGGTCGAGGACCTGACGCTGATCGCAGTGAAGTCGATTTGAACTGCCCGTGACGGTTTCGTCAAATCCGCTGCTGAACAAACTGCGCGGTGCCGACCGTCGCTCCATTGGTCAATCCAACCAGATCGTAGCCACCATCCTCCGGCGTCCTGAACTCTTCCCTCAACTGATGCGCGGACTCTGGAATGCAGACCCGCTGATCCGAATGCGCGCTGCCGATGCTGCGGAAAAGGTGTCGCTGCGCAGGCCCGATCTGTTGCAGCCTTTCAAAACCAAGTTGCTACGACTGCTGGACGAAGCTACTCAGCAAGAGCTGCGCTGGCATTTAGCCCAGATGGTGCCCAGGCTGGCTCTGTCGAAAAAAGATCGCATGCGCGCCGCCGCCTCGCTCCGGTGTCACTTCGAGGACAAGAGTTCTATCGTGAGGACCAGCGCCATGCAAGCCCTCACCGATCTGGCAAGCGCAGACGCCAAGTTGGTCCCGGAGCTAAGAGATCTGCTGATTACACTCACGGAATCGGGAACCGCCGCCATGAAAGCGCGCGGCCGCAAGCTTCTGCGGCAACTCGACCGGTGAACTCGATCGGATTTTCGCCGCCGTGTTACCCTGCCTCTTCTAAGTCTACGAGGAGAGCCGCATCAACATCCCTCGATTTTTGCGGTCCGACTGGTTCGCTGCCGCCGCCATCACCGCGGTGCTGGCAATCCCCGCTTTGCTTGTTATTTTGAAGGGCGCGGCCGTGAGTGATCCCGACATCTGGTGGCACCTGCGCACGGGGCAGTGGATGGTCGACCATCACACCTGGCCGCGCACCGATCCGTATTCCTATTGGGCAGCCGGTCATTCCTGGGCGGCTTACAGTTGGATATTCGAACTGCTCATGCTGACTTTGTACCGGCAGTGGGGATTGCCGGGGATCGTCTTCTACACTGCGGCTGCGGCCCTGCTGATTGCCTGGGCCCTGCTCCGTCTGCTGCGCCGCTATCTGCGCCCCGCCGAGGCCGCGGGCCTTACCGCTCTCGGTATGTATCTGCTCTACCCTATGATCTGGCCACGGCCGGGAATGTTGACGATTGTGTTCTTCATTTTGCAACTTGGATTCGTATTGCGAGCGCGGCTGGACCATGACACGAGTCGAGGTTGGTGGCTGCCGGTTCTCTATCTGGTCTGGGTCAATTTTCACATTCAGTTTATTTACGGACTCTTCATTCTGGTGGTCGCGGCGCTGGAACCTTTCATGCGCAAACTGCTGGGAATGACCGTGGACAACAGAGACTGGTCCACTTCGCGAAGCTTGGGGAAAGTGTTCGGGATTTGCTTCCTGGTCACCTTGATCAATCCCTATTCCATTTCCATCTACGCTGTGGTTTGGGAGTACGCCCGTCAAACCAAAGCGTTCCAGTACATCATTGAACTCCAGGCTCTCGATTTTCGCCGCGTGAAGGACTATGTGGAACTGTTGCTGGCAATGGCGACAGCTTTTGTGATGGGATGGAAACGACAGGTGCGGCCGCTCCTGGTCATTTTGGTAATCGCCGCCACCATCGCTGCTTTTCGGGCAGAGCGCGACGCGTGGTTCCTGGTTGCGGTCAGCTTGGCAGTGATCGCTTGTTCGTTGAGCGGGGAGACACGATCAGTCAGTTTGCCGCAACAGTACAAGGCATTCGTTGCGGCTGCGGTCAGCCTCATCCTGGTGGCGGGAGGCATCTTCAGCCACGGCTCCAGCCCGTCTAACCTCGCATCCGAGATGGCGGACGCTCTTCCGGTACGCGCCTGCCAATTTCTCGAAGCCGGACACTACACCGGGCCTTTGTTCAACGTTCTGGATTGGGGAGGATATTTAATTTGGCGATTGCCGCAAATGCAGGTGGCAATCGACGGTCGCACCAATCTTTACGGTGACAACTATCTAAGCTTGATGGAGGATAGTTGGGACGGCAAGCCGGTATGGGCATTCAACAAGGAATTGGACAATGCCAAAGTGGTTCTCGCTCCCAGCGCCTTACCCTTGACTTCGATTCTGGAGAACCTTCCCAAATATCAAGTGGTTTACGACGACGGATTTGCAGTCGTGCTGGTGGCGAAATGACCCTTCAGTTCGGGCTGGCGTGACCGCTATTTCTTGAGGGCGACCGCAACCCCATCCCTCACCGGCAGGATCGTCGTAAACAAATCAGGCGAGCTGTACAGAAGACGATTGAACTCCAGAATCGCCTTGGTCGAAGGCTCGGTGTTCCTCTTATCAGCGACTTTGCCGCTCCATAAAACGTTGTCGGTCACAAACAGTCCGCCTTTGCGCAAGCGAGGACCAACTAATCGGAGAACGCGCGGGTAATCTTCTTTGTCCACATCGCAAAAAATTACATCGAACTCCCGCTTCTGCTCGGAGAGCAACTCCAGCGCATCACCGACCCCCACCGTGATCCGATCCGCGACCCCCGCTCGTTCGAAATACTTGCGGGCTTCGGTCGCGTTCTTGCGGTCTCCATCGGTGTAGAAAACGCGGCCGTCTTTGCCCACGGCGCGCGCCCACCAGATGGTCGAATAGCCCACGGCTGAGCCCATCTCAAACACCGTCTTGGCGCCAATCATGATGGCCAACTGATGCAGAATCCGGCCTACGACTGGCCCGACAATAGGAATGTCGCGCTTTGCCGCTTCCGACTCGATTTCCAACAAAACCTCGTCCCGTGGAGGAAGCAGGGAGTACAAATAATCTTCCACCGGACCGGCGGTAATGCCCCCCATTCGCCAGCCTGGAGGGTTCATGTTCGATTGCGGCAAGTTGATCTCCTGAATATCTGCCGAGCTTCACTCGGATGGACAGCCGAGGGCGGCTGTCCCCACATGAGTTAAGAAATCGTTTCTCCCGGCTTCATCTCCCGCACTTCCACGTCAGGGACCAGCCTCCGCAGTTCGGCGGGAGTGCCGGTGAGTATCGGGAAGGTGCCGTAGTGCATGGGGATGACGGTTTGCGGCTTCAGCAGTTTGCACGCGTATGCGGCTTCCCTCGGCCCCATAGTGTAATGGTCGCCGATCGGCAACACGCAGATTTCAGGGGCGTAAATCTCGCGAATGATTGCCATGTCGCCGAAGACGCAAGTGTCACCGGCATGGTAGATCTTCACCCCATTGGAGAACTCGATGACGTAGCCCGCGGCCTCGCCGCCGTAAATGACCTGACCAGCGTCTTCAATCCCGCTGGAGTGCTCGGCGTGCACCATGGTGACTTTGATGTCGCCGACAGTTTGCGTTCCGCCCTTGTTCATCCCTGACACTTGCTTGACGCCTTGGCTTTGCAGCCAGCTACACAGTTCATATATTCCCACCACCATCGGATTGTGCCGCTTGGCAATTTCAACCGCGTCGCCGATGTGGTCGCCGTGTCCGTGGGTACAAAGCATGACATCCACTCGGGCGAAGTTCTTCTCTTTCTCTGGGCATTTGGGATTTCCTTTGGTCCAGGGATCGATCAGGATGGTCTTGCCCCCAGGAGTTTCAATGCGAAAAGTTGCGTGGCCCAACCAGGTGATTTTGATGCCGTTGAGTTTCATGAGTCCGCCAAGTGCTATTTGCCAACTGCTAGTTTAATATGAACCGCGATGCCGGAGCTGAAGGTTCTTATTTCGCGTGAGCAGATCGCGTCTCGCGTGGCCGAGATGGGTGCTGATATCACTCGCGATCTCTCTGGCCAGCCGGTGATTTTTGTTGGCGTGCTCAAGGGCGCGGCCATTTTTCTGGCCGACCTGGCGCGCCAAGTGCAACTCGACGCCACTTTTGACTTCATCGGAGTTTCCAGCTACGGCAACCGTCCCAGTCCGGCGCAGGAATTGCAACACGGATGGGATTCCACCGGAGAAGTCCGGCTCACCAAGGATGTTGATCAATCCATGCGAGACCGCAATGTGATTCTGGTCGAAGACATTCTCGACACCGGCCTTACTCTCAATTTTCTCAAGCGCGTCCTGATGGGACATCAGCCGAGGTCGTTGCGCATTGCCGCGCTGCTCGACAAGCCTTCCCGAAGGAGACAGCCCATGCAGGCCGACTACGTGGGATTTGCCATTCCCGATGAATTCGTGGTGGGCTATGGCCTCGATTACGCGGAACAATACCGCAATCTTCCCGATATCTGCATCATGCCCCGAGGGGTTTGACCGTGGTCGCAGAGCAATTTTCCTGCCAACTCCAACCTCGATTCCACAGCGACGACTGATATCATAGAGACGTGGAAATCGTTGTTGCAGACCCCGAACTTCAAACCAAAATCGAGCCCCTTCTGCTGGAAGTGGCAGACGTGGTCAACACCACGCTCGACCTGGACACGACCCTTCGCCGGGTCGCGGAATTGGTTCGCAAAGTCATTGATTACGAGATCTTTGCCATCCTGCTGCTGAATGAGAAGACGCAGGAGTTGCGCTTCCGCTTTCAGGTGGGATACACGCGCGAGGTCGCGGAACGGATCAAAATTAAGGTCGGCGAGGGGGTGACGGGAATCTCCGCCCAGCGCCGTGAGCCCATTCTGGTGGCAGATGTCACCCAGGATCCGCGCTACATTTCGGCCATCCCCAAAGTCCGTTCTGAGCTGGCGGTCCCGCTCATCGTCAAGAACCGGCTGATCGGGGTCATGGACCTCGAGTCACCGTTTCCCAACCATTTCACGGAAGAGAATAAACGACTGCTAACGCTGATCGCCTCCCGGATGGCAGTGGGCATCGAAAATGCGCGCCTATACACCCGCACCACGCGCCAGGCTCGCACCTTGGTTTTGCTCAACGAGATTGCGCGCGAGCTCACCTCGATTCTGAATGTGGACGAACTGTTGAAGCGCATCGGCGAACTGCTCAGCCGGCTCATTGATTACCAGATGTTCAGCATTTTGCTGCTCGATTCCACCGGACAAAAGTTGGAACACCGGTTTTCGCTGCGCTTTCAGGAGAACATCCAGCTTAAGCATGAAGTCCCGCAAGGGCGAGGTGTGGTGGGGTACGCTGCCGAGCACAAGGAAGCCGTGTTGGTGCCCGACGTAAGCAAAGACCCGCGCTATATCAAACTTAATCCCGAGACCAGGTCGGAGCTGGCGGTACCGCTGATCTACAAAGACAAAGTCATCGGCGTGCTTGACCTGGAGCATACGCGGCGCGGCTTTTTCACCGACGACCACAAGCGAACCGTAACCACGCTGGCGGCGCAAGTTGCCATTGCGCTCGAAAACGCCCGGCTCTACGAGCAAGTTGCACGTCAGGAACAACGCCTGGAGCGGGATCTGGCGCTGGCCCGCGAGCTGCAATTCCGGTTGCTGCCTCATGCTTTGCCCAAGCTGGCGCATTTGGAAATTGCCGCCAAGTCCATGCCCGCGCGCGCAATCGGTGGAGACCTGTACGATTTTGTCAGCTATTCCCTTTCGCGCACCGCCATCATCGTGGGAGATGTGAGCGGGAAAGGCGCGCCGGCTGCGATCTACGCCGCGCTGGTCAGCGGCATTCTTCGCTCCCACGCGCCCATCGAGCCCTCACCCGCCGAGATGCTGTCTGCACTGAACTTCTCGCTGGGAGAACGGCGCATTGAAGCCCAGTTTGTGTCGCTGATTTACGCCCTGTGGGACGATCAGAACCGTACTTTGCGGATCGCCAACTCCGGATTGCCGCGGCCACTCTACTGTCACGACGGGAAGATCGAACTCATCGAGATCGCCGGATTACCCTCAGGATTGTTCGACGACGCGGATTACGACGAATTGAGTTTCCGCGCCAAGCCTGGCGATATGTTCGTATTCTTCAGCGATGGCATTCTCGACGCCCGCAATCGCGGAGGGGCTATGTTCGGGCGCGGGCGCCTGGATGAGGTCGTGAGTCAGAACCTGAGCTCTCCGCCCGATGCCGTGGTCAAGGCGATCTTCAAAGCGGTGGCCGCACATGCGGCGGGAGAAGAGGCCTTTGACGATGAAACCGTGGTGGTAATTCGCGTCAAAGGCCCTGCTGGAAAGCGCAAGTGACTCGGCCCATCCCCCAAGCCGGAGGGCGGCCTCCGGGATTTCTGTACCGTACGGTAAATCGGGCACGCGCGGCCGGAACCGTCCTTTCCGTCCTTTACTGCGAGCACAGTCCGCTTACTCTGTTGGCAGAGCGTTTCGGCACACCGCTCTACGTCTATTCGACGGCCGCGATTCGCGACCATGCACTGGCATTCGAACAAGCTTTTCACCAGGTTCCTCATACCCTGTGTTACTCGGTAAAAGCCAATTCGAACCTTGGGGTTTTGCGCCTCTTGGCGAAGATGAATTGCGGGTTCGATGTGGTTTCTGGTGGGGAACTGGAGCGCGTCCTGAAAGTAAGCCGCGCCGCAGCTCGGAAGACGGTCTTCTCAGGTGTGGGCAAAACAGCAACGGAGATGGAGGCGGCTCTTGCCGCCGACATTCTGTTGTTTAACGTGGAGAGCGAATCGGAGCTATCCGCGCTGGCGAAGTGTGCTGGCCGCCTCAAAAAAACAGCCCGGCTCGCTTTGCGGGTGAATCCGGACGTCTCTGCTGAAACTCATCCTTACATTTCCACTGGCCTGCGTGAGCACAAATTTGGAGTACCGATCGCAGATGCAGTGCGCCTGTATTCGAAGGCTGCCACCGACCACCGCCTGCGCGTCGCTGGCGTCAGTGTCCACATCGGTTCGCAAATTGTGGACGCACAACCCTTCGCCCAAACGATGGAGCGGGTTGCCGGGTTGGTCCGCCAGCTTCGAGCGAACGGCCATGCCATCACTTATGTCGACGCCGGCGGAGGCCTGGGCATTGACTACGAGCACGGCGCTTCGGATTTCTCTGCTCGCGTCGCGGCTTACGCCCAGGCCGTATTGACGCCGCTGCGCGGCTTGAAGGTGTACCTCCTACTCGAACCCGGGCGTTCGATCGTTGGTCAGGCGGGCATTCTGCTTACACGAGTGATTTACAAGAAGACGAACCACGGGAAGAACTTTCTAGTGGTGGACGCCGCCATGAACGATTTGTTTCGTCCGGCTTTATATGGCGCTTACCATCAAATCGTTCCGGTCAACGCGACCGCCGACGGTCCCCAGGAAACAGTGGACGTCGTCGGGCCGGTATGTGAAACGGGAGACTTCCTGGCGCGTGACCGCGAATTGCCGGTCATACAGGAAGGGGACCTGTTGGCGGTGCTCGACGCGGGCGCCTATGGAATGGCTCTAGCTTCCAACTACAACACCCGGCCTCGGCCAGCGGAGGTGCTGATCGACGGAAAAAGGGTCAGGCTGGTCAGGCGGCGGGAGTCGATTGCTGATCTGCTTCGGCTCGAAAAAGCGAAGTAGCGCCGGCATCGTACCGGCTGTCTCAGGAGCGTCCCGCCCTCGGGGCCTAATCTCCCGTCGAGTACTGCGGCTTGCGCGACGCATCCCAAACCACTTTTCCGCCCACAATCGTCTTCAACACTGTCACGTCGCGAATGTTCGCCGGATCGATGGAGAAAATGTCACCGCTCAAAATCACCATATCCGCAAGTTTTCCCCGAGTGATCGAGCCTTTTTCTTTTTCTTGAAACTCCGCGTACGCCGAGCCCATGGTGTAGGCGCGAACCGACTCTTCCACCGTCAGCTTTTGCTCGGGAAACCAGCCGTTGGGATTCTTGCCATCAAGCGTGGCCCGGGTCACGGCGGCATACAAACCCAGCATCGGATTCAGCGGGGCTACGTCCCAGTCAGTCCCGAACGCCAGATGCACACCATGATTCATAAACGTCCGGAATGCGTACGTCCTGCTGGCACGATCGTGGCCGATGTACCCTTCAGCCCAGCGTCCATCGTCGATCGCGTGATAAGGCTGCACGGAGGCGATCACATGCAACTGCGCGAAGCGGTCGAAGTCCTTGGCGGCCATGTGCTGGGCATGTTCGATCCGGAAGCGGCGGTCGGCGGCGCCATGAGCGTTCGCAACCTCGGTGTACAAATCCAGGATCATCGAGATCGCCTGGTCGCCAATGGCGTGCGTGCAAATCTGCAAGCCGGCAGCGTCGGCTTTCATCATGCGATCGCGCATCCGGGAAAGCGGCTGCATTTCATCGGAGAGCAGGCCGTGATTGTCCGGCTGATCTGAAAACGGCTCGAACAAATAAGCGGTACGCGATCCCAATGAGCCGTCGGCAAACGCCTTCACGGCGCCGATCCGCAGATAAGGCCCGCCAAAAGCATGGCGAATTCCAATTTTTACCTGATCGTCCACTTGCGTAATCAAAGGTGCGGCATAGATCCGTGTCGTGAGTTCGCCCGCCTGCAACAACTCTGCATAAGCCGCGATCTCCGCGTACTCAGGATCCATGGTTTGCACGCTGGTCACGCCCACCGAAGCGGCGTGTTCCAGTGCGCGCCTCGCCGCCCGCATCAGCTGATCGTGGGAGGGCGGCGGAATCACTTTGTAGACCAGTTCCCACGCGGCATCCTTGAGGTCGCCCGTCGGATTGCCCTGGGCGTCGCGCACAATCGTGCCGCCGGGAGGATCGGGTGTCTGGGCGGTCACACCCGCCAGTTTCAGCGCGGCGGAATTTGCCAAAGAAGAATGTCCGTCATAGCGGCTCAGGAGAACCGGATTATCGGGCGTCACCGGATCAATCAACTCCTTCGTGGGCAAGACTGATCCCGGCCACTTGGTTTCATCCCAATCGCCGCCCTGTATCCATTCGCCCTTCGGAGTCTTCCTGGCGCGCTCAGCAATGCGCCGAACGAACTCGTCGAGATTGGTAACATCGTTGAGCTGCACGCTGTCCAGTTGCAGGCCGCCACTGACGAAGTGCAGGTGAGCATCGTTAAAGCCGGGAAGCAGGAGCTTACCGCTCGCGTCAATCAGCCGGGTCTTCGGTCCACCAAGACTCGCGACTTCCTGATTCGTGCCCACCGCGATGATTCGATCTCCAAACACCGCGACCGCCTGTGCCCGGGGATACGATTCATCCCCGGTCCAGATGTTAGCGTGAGTGATGATTAGATCGGCTACCGGCTGGGATTGCGCTGCGGCAGCGCTCGCCCAAAGAACACAGGCCGCAACCAATGCTCGAGTCATATTCATGATTATTCCTGGATCTATCTTTGTCCCCACTTCAGTTTGGCGCGCAACACATCAAAGAAGGTGCCTTGCACGCGCAATAGTTTTACCTGGTGCTCGGATTTGCGGCAGCGCACGCGGTCGCCATCGTACACCGGCATGCCGACCTGGCCGTCCACACTGAGGTACGCCTCGTCTTGCCCGGTATTGACGATCAGTTCGATGCTGGAGGTATCGGGAACAACCAAGGGCCGGTGCGTCAAGGCATGCGCGGAGACCGGGGTAACGAGGAACGCGTTGACGGTGGGCATCACGATGGGGCCGCCGGCGGATAGCGAGTACGCGGTGGAACCGGTGGGCGTCGAAACAATCAAGCTGTCGGCTTTGTAGGCGGAGACGAATTCTCCATCCACGTACACATCGCAGCTGTTCAAGCGTGAGATGGTCCCTTTGCCGACCACGATGTCGTTCAGAGCGTCGTAACTGGACACCACCGTGCCCTGGCGTACCACTTCGCCGTGGACCATGGAGCGGGTTTCGACATTGCAGCGATTGTTCTCGATGCCCTCCAGCGTGGGATAAAGCTGGTCGAGCGGGACCTCAGTCAGAAACCCCAGCGACCCCAAATTTACGCCCAGCACCGGAATTCCGGCCTGGGAAACCGCCCGCGCGGCGGAGAGCAGCGTGCCATCACCGCCCAGCACCACTACGAAATTCAGGGGCCGGGAAGCCAACTGCTCGCGGCGGACGACTTCAGTGCCCGGCGCGTGCGGCTTGGTCTCTTCATCCACCACTACCTGGTATTTGTGATCTCGGAACCATCGCAGGAGTTGAGGCACAACGCTTGCCAATTCCGGTTTTCCCGGCTTAGAGACAATGGCTGCGGATTTCGCTGTTGATGAGTCCTTGCTGGCCATGAAGCTGCATTGTACCGAAAACTGAGAACGGAGAACTGGGAACTGACAACCGGTTCTAGTCTTCTCTGCGGGATGTTCTCTGTGAACTCTGCGATTCGCTTTGTCCAGCGTGCCTAAAATCGTACATACAGCAGAAACTCGCGGTTCCCTTCGGCTCCAAGGATGGGCGAGTCGATGACGTCAGTCTGCGCGTAGCCCTGAGTGATTAGCGCCTGCCGCACCTTTTCCACCGCCGCCAGTTGCGCCGCCTCGTCGCGCACAATGCCGCCCTTCCCCACGAGTTCGCGTCCAACTTCAAATTGCGGCTTGACCAGCACCACCATTTGCCGTCCCGACGGAGGCACCGGGAACGCGGCTGCGATGACCGCAGGAAGCACCAGAGTCGCCGAAATGAACGACACGTCCATCGCAATGAAATCGACTACTTCGCCCACTTGCTCGCGGGTCAGATAGCGGGCATTGGTCTTTTCCAGCAGACGCACGCGCGGATCCTGCCGCAAACGAAAGTCGATCTGGCCGTGGCCCGTGTCCACGCCAATCACCCGCGCAGCCCCATGTTGCAGCAGGCAATCGGTAAAACCGCCGGTGGAGGCGCCGACGTCGAGACAGACTTTGCCGGTCACATCGATCTTCCAATACTCCAGCGCTCTCTCCAGCTTGAGTCCGCCTCGGCTGACGTACTTCAAGTCTTCGCCCAACAGCCGAATCTCTGCATCAGCTTCCACGCCGGCACCGGCTTTCTCGACCTTCTGCCCATTTACTAGAACGTTTCCGGCAAGGATCATGGCCTGCGCGCGCTCGCGTGAAGGCGTGAGGCCACGCTCGAAAATCAATTTGTCGAGTCTAGTTTTCATGTGCTTTATTTCACACAAAAATGAAAGCCGCCCGTAGGCGGCTTGAGTTCCATCTTGGCAATTCGAGCACCGCTATCCCGCCACTTCCTCCAGCAGTTTCTGATCAATATCAAAGTTGGCGTGCACGTTCTGCACGTCGTCGCTGTCTTCCAGCGCTTCCAGCAGTCGAATCATGGTGTTTGCATGCGCGCCTTCCAGCTTAATATAGTTCTGCGGAACCATGGTGACGCTGGACGAAGTTGGCGCAATGCCTGCCTTCTTCACCGCCTCTAGAACGGCTTCGTAAAGCGACGGTTCGCACAAAACTTCCCAGTTTTCACCTTCGTCCTTCAGGTCTTCGGCGCCGGCGTCGAGGACGATCGTCATCAGATCATCTTCTTTGGCAGCCGTCTTCGGAATGACGATGTCGCCCTTTTTGTGGAACATCCAGGAGACCGCTCCAGCTTCGGCCATGTTGCCGCCATTCTTGCCGAAGACGTGGCGAATCTCGCTGACCGTGCGGTTGCGATTGTCGGTATTGATGTCGAGCAGGATGGCGACGCCGCCAGGGCCGTAACCCTCCAGCGAGAATTCTTCGTAGGTTGCACCCGGCAGTTCCCCAGTGCCGCGCTGGATGGCGCGCTTGATGTTGTCGGCGGGCATGTTCTCCGCCTTGGCCGCGAGGATGGCGCCACGCAGCCGCGGATTGGTGTCCGGATCGCCGCCGCCATTCTTGGCAGCAATGCCGATTTCCTTGATGAGACGGGTGAAAATCTTGCCGCGCTTGGCATCGAGCGCGCCCTTCTTATGCTTAATTGTGGCCCATTTGGAATGGCCGGACATGGTTTTACCTCATCCTCATGACGTTGTTTGCGACCGATAGCAGTGCGCTGGATTCGCCCGTAGAGTACATCATGGATTGCCTCGAATCTTATGCAGGCGAACTGAGATTATAGCACGAGGCACCTCCGATCCTCTGCGGACGCGAAGCGACCTCCCAACCTAAGGCCCGAGGTTTCTTCGCGGCCTTTGCGAAGGCTTTGCATCCTTTGCGGTTACAGGCTCGAGCCATGAGGCAACCCAGAACCGCGAAAGCGTTGCATCCATCCCCTCGTGCTAAACTCAACCTATCCCCGCAGCGAGGAAAACCAGATGAAATTTGGGGTCATCATCTTCCCCGGGTCGAACTGCGATCACGACGCTCATTGGACCATCGGCCACGTCGCCCACCAGCCGGTCACGTTCCTGTGGCATGATTCCCACGACTTGCGGGGCTGCGACGTCATCATCGTCCCCGGAGGTTTCGCCTACGGCGACTATCTGCGTACAGGCGCCATCGCCAAGTTTTCGCCGGTCATGGAATCGGTGCGCAAGTTTGCCGACGGCGGCGGCCTGGTGCTCGGCATTTGCAACGGCTTTCAGATTCTCTGTGAGGCGGGATTGCTGCCCGGCGCGCTGATCCGCAACGTGGGATTGAAATATGTCTGCAAGCCGGTTCACGTGCGGGTTGAGTCTACCAACACGCCCTTCACCAGCGCTTGCAGGGAGGGTGAAGTGCTCACCATTCCCATCGGCCACATGGAAGGCAATTATTTCTGCGATGACGCCACGCTGGCCGAGCTGCACCGCGACCGCCGCATAGTATTTCGCTATACCGACCTCAACGGCCAGATCACGCCCGAAGCCAATCCCAACGGCTCGCTCGACAACATCGCCGGCATCTGTAGTCCTGGGCGGAATGTTCTGGGAATGATGCCGCATCCCGAGCGCTTCAGCGAAGCGGAACTCGGCGGCACCGACGGGTTCAAGATCTTCGAATCGCTGGTCGGAGCCATGGCCGAGAAGTAGGCGCAGCCATCCAATCCAATAAAACCACAGGCCTTGGCAACCTGCTATAGTAGCCTGTCCTCAAACAAAGAGACCCTGGCGGACGTTTACACTCTTATACGAATGAATATCGAACGTGCGGTAATCAAGACAGCGTTTTTCTTATTATTCTGGTTCGTCATCCTGGCGCCTGGGTTTGCCGCGGCGCAGACTGGCGTTGCTCCACGCTGGGAAGTCTTTGGAGGGTATTCCTATCTACGGCTTGACAGTCCCACCTTCGGTTTTGCGAATTACTCCAATCTGAATGGCTGGAATGCCGCCGGCACTTTTAACCTGAACCTGAAATGGAGTGCAAGCTTCGACCTGAGCGGCCATTACGGCTCGCAACTGAGGGACTTCACCTACATGATCGGCCCGCAGTACACCTGGCGCCGCGACAAGTCGAAGTTCTTCGTACATGGTTTATTCGGGAAAACGCAGGACCGGGTCGACATCACGGTCGGAACCAAAAGCGGATTCGAAGGCGTAGGCCGCGCCTTCGCAGGCGGAGGCGGCTATGATTGGGACTGGAGCCCACGCATCACGTTTCGCGTTGTGCAGGCGGACTACATCGGCGGCAACTCGTTCGGTAAGACACAAAACAATATCCGGGTTTCCACCGGCGTGATCTTCCACTTCGGACAAATAGGTCATCACCCCAGGCTGTGAACGGAGACGAAACGGGTTGCACCATCCATTTTCTCGAAGGCCCTCAATGATGCCGCGTAAAGGAACGCTGCCGTGGTTGCTGGTTTTGCTGCTGGCTGGATTGGCAGGCTGCGGCGGCGGCCCCAGTTCCAGCTCTGGCACAGGTACCAGTACCGGCACCAGTTCCAATCATCTGGTCTATGTGAGTGTTCCCGAAGGTAACACCATCTCTGGATTCCGGGTCAGCAACGCTTCCGGCAACTTCACCAACGTCGTGGGCTCTCCGTTCCCGGCGGGGAACTCCCCCGGGGCCATGCTGGTTCATCCGTCTGACCAGTTCCTCTATGTGGTGAATCGAATTGAGGATACCGTTTCCCTGTTCAATATCGACGGCACAGTGGGTTCCCTGACCGAAGTTCTGCCTCGGACCGCCACCGGTGTAACCCCGATTGCCATGGCCATGACCAGCAACGGAAACATGCTGTTCGTGCTCAATCAACTCTCCGGCAGCATTTCTGTGTATTCCATCAAATCCGCAGATGGCGCGCTCGCCCAGGTTACCGGATCTCCGTTTCCCACCGCTCCTAACCCGGTTGCATTCGCCGTCACTCCTTCGGGAAAATTTCTCTATGTGGTCAATAGCAACCTGGCCCTGGTCTTCGCCTATACCATCTCTGGGACGGGAGTTTTGCTGCAAGCTGGGCCTCCTGTGCCCGTCGGCACTGGGCCCTTCGCCGTCGCCGTCGATCCTGCCGAAAAATTCGTGTACGTCGCGAACTCGCAGGCAGACACGGTTTCGATCCTAGCCATCAACTCCACGACCGGCGCGCTGAGCGAGGTCATTGGGTCCCCCTTCGCAACCGGCACCAGTCCCATTTCCATCGCGGTTGCCGGGCCGTACGTTTACATCGCCGACCAGGGCACCAACGACATTACAGCGTTCACCATCGATTCAACCACCGGCTTTCCGACCGTGATTACCGGGTCACCTTTTGCCATCAATACGCCGCAGTTGCTGGTCGCCGACCCGAACGCCAATTTCATTTATGTGCTCGCCGAGAGATCGATTTTCGTCAACGAATTCGCCCTCGATCCCAGCACTGGCGTGCTCACCGCCGGCCCCGAGTCGTCTTCCGTAATCACACCGCCGGTTGGGCTCGCTGTCGGCAGGTAACCATGCCAGCGGAAGAGCTGCTGCCGGACTGTCGGCCTGTGCTGCCATCGGAAGACCCAGATCGCTAACGTCATGGTTAATTTTGGAATCGTCGGTTTCGGCCTGCATGCCGTCAAGCGGCTGATGCCGGGGTTCCAGTCGGCCAGCCATTGCCGGGTGACTGCACTTTCTCGGCGCACTCTGGAGAAAGCTAAAGAGTCGGCCCGCCAGTATGCCATTCCCCTGGCCTTTGATTCGACGGAAGCTCTCTGCCAGTCCTCAAAGGTGGATGCAGTATTTGTCGCCACTCCGAATGCCTGTCATGTGCAGGATGTGCTATTGGCCGTCCAGCACGGCAAGCCCGTGCTGTGCGAAAAACCCATGGCCGTTAACGCCGGCCAATGCCGCCAAATGGTCGAGGCGGCTGCCAAGGCCAATGTGCTGCTGGGTGTCGCACAGGTTTTCCGTTTCGAAGAAAGTATGGCCCGTTTCCGCGACCGCCTGACGGCGGGGCAAATTGGCGAACCGGTTTTTGCGCGCTCGGAGTTCTCCTTCCCCGGCGCAAGCGGCCACCCCCGCACTTGGATCGGTGATCTGGCTGTCTCTGGCGGCGGGCCGATCGCCGACGTGGGCGTCCACTGCGTGGATGCCCTGCGCTTCGTTTTGCAGGACGAAGTTGTACGCGTCAGCGCCCGCGGACTTTACGACCCGCGGCCGGGTCAAGTCGAAACCGCAGCGGCGATGATTCTGGAGTTTGCCCGGGGCACTCTGGCCACCGTCGGCGTATCGTTTCGCGCCGAATACCGCACGCCCTTCGAACTGGTTGGTGAAACCGGAATCTTGCGCGCGGATGATGCCCTAAACGTGGAACGGCCGATTCAGTTGGAACTGCGGCACGGCGGAGCGATCGTAGAGACGGAGAGCGTCTCCAACCAGTCTGCCTACACACGACAGGTCGAAGCCTTCGCCGCCGCGGTTGAAGGTAAAACCAGGTTTCCCGTGCCCGGCGAAGAGGGCTGGCGTAATCAGGAGATTCTGGATGCCGCGTACCGCAGCATAAAGAGCGGCCGAGCCGAAAGTGTTCTCGCGGTCCCCGCGAGCGCAAGCCGATAGAGCTTCTTGTCAGTAGAGAATCAGCGTCACCCAGTAGACGCCGCTGGGATAGGTGGCAGTTCGGGCATAGCAACTGCCGACAGCAAATCCCCGCGCTCGGCGATCGTCGATCACCCGGGCTGCACTGTCGGGCACATGGTCTGGACGCATGGTGGTGTAGCGCAGAACGGCGTGATTGCGCGGTCCCGGCGCATTAATCGAGTCAGCTTGTGCCATTGAACACGCCATCGTTTTGGCGGCGGTGTTGTCGATCCACTGCAACGGTTTCATGGCTGCGTCTCGCCGGGTGCGGGTAACACTTTCGGCAATTGTCGCGTCGGCGTCGGGTGCAGAATACGTCGGCAGACTGTGTCCGAAGTCTTCGGTCACGTACAACACAAAACCATTCCACACTGCCCCGATTCCGGCGATGTTGTAAGCAGGGTTCAGAAGGTTTTCGCGATGCGGCGGTGAGTGCATCAAACCCTCGTGTGCCTGGGTGACGCTGCCTGCGTAAGCAACGTTTTCTCCCGCGTGGTCAAGATGCCAACTGCAGTTGGCCGCCAGGCGTTGAGCAAGTGCAGGCTCCCCGGGAAGCTGGTGCGAAAGTTGCTGCTGCTCGACCATGGCCGCTGTGTGCGCCCTCGCTGCCTGGGTCATCCCGGCGTCCTCTTGCAAAGGCGCCAGTCCGGCCTGTGCCCGGGCTGCATTGGCCAGGCGCAGCAGGTCACGTTCTGCACCAGCATCGTAAGTCGTAGAATCGCGCGAAGCGTCCCCGGCAGCTGGACGTGGAGATGCTGTGGCCGCGTTTGCCGCTGCCGTTGGCGTGTTGGCGTCCTTGACCGGAACCGGAGTTCCCATCAGGATGAGTGCCAGCGAACTTATGAGGACCCGAAACATGTCTGCTTGCCCACGCTTCAGGACCCGGGAGTCGAACTTGCTGCTTTGCTTCTTACACGATAGGCACTAGAATCCGACTAGACACGATTACAGCGGAGAGATAACGAGTGTCCGTCTTCTCATTACCTATCGGCCTATTGGTCGGACTCGATCTGATACTTTTGGCACTGCTTCTGCTACTCTTCCAGCGCAGGTTTGGCAATTCGTCTCAACATGAAGCACTGACACGACTTACAGACCAGACCGAGACCATTCAAAAGACCCTTTCTGGACAGTTTTCGGCCGCCACCGCGGATATGGCCATGCGGTTGGAGCAGACCAAGGGCGATCTCCGCCAACAGGTCAGTGATCGGTTGGGGGACGGCTTTGCTTTAATTCGCGGTGCTGTCGAGGAGCAGATGCTGGCCGGCCGGCGTGAGCAAGCCGAGAGACTCACTGAGGCCCGCACCGAAATGACCTCCTCCCTTGCCCTCACTACCTCTCAGCTCAAGACTGAGTTCGACCATCTAAATGAGAAAACCGTGCAGAGTCTGGACTCGATCCGAGACCGCGTTGACGCTAAGCTTCTGGCCATGACGGATCAGGTTCAGCAAAAGCTCGATCAGAACATCAAGGAGGGCTTTGCCCAGTTCGAAAAGGTGCAGCACCATTTGAAGGCTGCGGAAGAACAACTCCGCGAAGTCGGCGCCATCGGCCACTCCATCAACGACCTGAATAATCTGCTCAAGCTGCCTCATCTTCGCGGCACTTTCGGCGAAGCCAGCCTGGAGCGCCTGCTCGCCGACTTTCTTCCCGATCACATGTTCGAGATCCAGGCTTCCCTGCCCGATGGCGGCGGACGTCCCGACGCAGTCATCAACTTCCCCGACCGCCGCCTGCCGATTGACGCCAAGTTTCCCCGTGAACAAGTCTTGGCGTTATTCGAGAGCACGGACGAAGCCGAGATCGAAGAAGCGCGCCACGAATTTGTGCGCGTAATGAAGGCCGAGGCCAAGCGAGTCAAGGCCTACATTCAACCCGAAAACGGAACCACGGATATTGCTCTTCTCTACCTTCCCAGCGAGACGCTGTACATGGAAGCCATCCGCAACCGTGAACTCGCCGACTGGCTGAACCAGCAGCATGTGTTTCCGGTTTCTCCCAACACTCTGCTCATGACTCTCAAAACTATTTCGCTGGTACACAAGTGGTATGAAATGGCAGGCCGCTTCGAAAAGAGCCGCGTGGAACTGGCGAAGGCGCAAAAGTCGTTCGACTTTTTTCAGAACCAGTTCGACAACGTGGGCAAGAGCCTGAACAAAGCTCAGGAGGCCTTCGAGACCGCACAGCGTCACTTGAAGACCTATCGCGGTCGCGTGACCGTTCTGAGCGGCCAGGAGCAACTGGAGTTGGACACGGCTGCCGCCGTGAAGACCGACGAAGAACCTTTGCCGCTGATCGATAAAAGCGCCTAAGCCCGTGCCATCTCAAGCGCCGATCTTCCTTGCGGTCTTGGCGAAGCCTTTGCGTCCTTTGCGGTCAAAGGCTCTAACCGCGAGGTGCGCGAAGGGTTCGCCAAGCGCGCAAGGGGTTATCTCAACCCGACCCACTGTCTTAAAATAACTCCTTGCCACTCCCCACCGAACTCGACCGCCTCCACATAGTCCTGGTCTCCACACGCAATCCGCTAAACATCGGCGCTGCGGCACGCGCGATGAGCAACTTTGGATTTTCCCACCTGCGAGTCGTCAATCCTTACCCGCCCGCTTTTCGTGAAGCGCGCTCCGCAGTCGGCGCAGCTGACATTCTCGCCAGCGCCGAACAATTCAATAGCGTCGCTGACGCAGTCGCCGACTGCACACTGGTCGTTGCCACCAGCGCCGTGGGACAGCGAAAGGTCGAGCATCCACTGGAGCGCCTGGAGCAGGGCGCGCGCCACATTCGCAAACACCTGCGCACAGGCGAGGTTGCGCTCGTCTTCGGTTCGGAGAAAATCGGCTTAACCGCGAAACAGATGAGTCACGCCCATTTCCTCATGCGTATTCCCACGTTCGAAAAAAATATTTCGATGAACCTGGGGCAGGCCGTGGCCGTGTGCCTCTATGAAATAGTCCGCGACGCCAAAGCTGCAAAGACTCAAGCAAAGTCCACGCTCGCCTCCGCCGAAGAACTGGAACGCATCACCCTGATGCTGCTAGAAGCCATGCGTGGCAGCGGCTACCTGACGCGCCGCCCCATCACCGACGTCGAGGAAAGAATGCGCCGCCTCGTCCGCCGCCTCAAGCTGCCGGCTCGTGACGCTATCGTGTGGCACGGCATTTTGCGGCAAATCGTGTGGAAGCAGCGCTCGGCAGAAAAATCGGCTAAGCCATGAGCCGAACCGTCACCTTCGGCATTGTGTGCAGTGGATCCGGTCGCCTTCATGGCAGAGCGTGCGAAAGGCCGGCGTCGAGCAGACTGAACGCGTCGAACCACCCAGCGACTAAACTACAGGTCTAAACCGTAAGGGGAGGGCGAACCAGAACAAGTGAGCGGGAGTCGCACAACGAAACTGCGCCACCCGGCCTAATCAACGCAAAGCCGGAACTCCGACCTGGGGCTTTACCTTGCGAAGCGCGGCATTCACCAGCCGGACCAGGTTTTCACCGTCCCGGGTAAAGTCGAGTTTCGATTTCTCGATGTACGCTGTCGCACCCTCTTCCTTCAGTTTCTCCGCATTGCTCTGGGAAAGGCTGCTGAGCACGATCACTGGAATGCGGGCTGTAGCCGGGTCCTGCCGAAGAGCGTGCAACACGCGTTCGCCCCCCAACATGGGCAGCAGCATGTCCAGAATGATGAGGTCGGGCTGGCTCTCCCGAACCTGCCGTAGAGCCTCTACCCCGTCACGGGCCTCCGCCACAATGAAACCGGCGTCCGTCAGGACCCGTCTGCTTGCCATCCTCAGGAACGTGCTGTCGTCGACCAGAAGCAGCTTTGCCGTCATGCATGACCTCCAAATCCTTGGCCGCCCTGCCCGCCAGACCGGCCGTTTCTATGAGCGCCGTCAGATCCCTTGATGCCGGATACCGCTACGGGCAGCCTCAGTAAGTAGTCTGCCCGCAGCCGCCCTTCCTGGGTGTGATCCCTATCACAATGACTGGTTACGATAGTCTCGCCTTGGTTGTTACTTCGGACCACGGGCAGTCCGTCTGCGCAAGCGTGGGAGTGCGCGTATCGGCGTCTTTACGGGACTTTTGACCGCTTGTTCTGTCCCCGCAACCTTGCTTACAATCCCTGCGCGCCCAAATCGAGTATGCAAAAACCGAAGAATAAGCCTCGGTTCCAGCGGCCAGATCTACATCCCGTCAAAAACCCTGCACGCGGCGAGGACCATTTTCTACGTTCGCTCGTCTAAGGAAGCCAGCCGCGTTTCTGAGCGGATCTTGAGGAGGCTCAAAACATGAAACCAGTGTTTTTGTCATTCTTTCTTTTGGCATGTCTGAGTGCCGGAGCGATCGGTGCATCGGCGCAAATGTCAGATGCCACCGCCGACCACACCGCCCCTGCGTACGATATGAAGGGACAGTCGTTGGCGGATTTACAGGTGGTGCAGAAGAAGTTTGTGGACCTCGCCAATGCTCTGCCCGCCGACAAACTCAACTGGCGTCCCTCGGCGGATTCGCGCTCTTTCGCGGAAGTCTTTCTCCACGTTGCCGGCGAGCGCTACCAGATTCTGCACCTTATGGGAACTGAGTTGCCGGCTGGATTCGATGGCAAGACCTACGAGAACTCCACCACTGACAAGGCGCGACTCGTCGAGGAATTAAACAAGTCGTGGGAGTTCACGCAGAAGGCGATCAACGGAATGAGCAACGCCGATTTCGCCAAGCTGCTTCCCAAGCTCGGCCCTCAGGCCAATGCCGGCGACGTGATTTACATTCTGGTTGCCGACGCACATGAGCACCTTGGCCAGTCGGTGGCTTATGCGCGCGAAAACGGCATCGTGCCGCCGTGGACCGTGGAGCAGCAGAAGAAAGCGGCGGAAGCGAAGGCGGGCAAGAAGTAGGAGCAGACCGGATTTGGCAGTTAGCATTTGGCAAATAGCAGTAAGACTCGGCTTGGTACATCCAGCCGGAATGATTCTGCCAACACTAAATTGTTCGAGGAGCGGCTTCGTGAAGACACGCCTTGTGAAAGCGTTTTTGTTATGGCTTTTGTTGAGCACGCCCTTGTTGTTTGCGCAGGAGGTGGGCGAGGGGCTGTGGCAGGGCTACGAGGGAGAGTGGGAGCACGTTTCCAGCCAGTTGATTGCACTGGCTGAGGCAACGCCGGCCGCCAATTTCGCGTGGCGTCCTGCGCCAGGAGTGCGTTCCACCGGCGAAGTGTACATGCACCTGGTGACCGCCAATTTTTATATGCTCGATCTCGCTGGCCAGAAGGCGCCTGCGGGCGTCAATCGAGACATGGGCAAGAAGGTCACATCCAAGGCAGAAGTGATCGACTGGCTAAAGCGATCGCTGGAGGCCGTGAAGAAGGCACATTCGACCGTTACAGCCGCCGACCTTGCGCGTAAACTCAACGCCGGCGGCACGGGCACGACGGTTGAGAATGTGTACCTCCGTATTATTGTTCATAACAACGAGCACATGGGGCAACTGGTCGCGTACGCTCGCATGACGGGCGTGGTGCCACCCTGGTCGAAGAACTGAAGACGGGGCCCCGCCAAGAAGGGGATTGATTTAGCCAACTCGCCTTTCGCGTTCAGCGCGTAAGGAAGTGCTGGCTCGATTGCAGGCGCGAGCGCCGGGGGAGTAAGAGTCAGCGGCCACGTTGAGTGTGGCATGGCACGCGTGAAGGAAATGCGCGGAGACGGAACTGACCCCTATTGTGGCGGACGGAAATGCGGGGACAGTCCCGTGCACTGCACTTCTCGCGTAGAGAAAAGCGCGAGAAATGGGCACCTGGCAGGGCGCGGCGTTCAGGGGCTGACCCGGAACACCGTGCCATACCCTTTGGGGCCGCCGCCGCCATTGGTGGTGCCGTACAGAGCTCCATCGTAAATAATCATGGTGGCGGCTGGGACGGCGCCGGTGCCGGGATAGCAAGTGGTAACCGTCACTGTGCCGCCGACATCAGATATCTGGTAGATGTAGTTCGCCCCTTCGGTTGAGCCGCCGTTGGTGTAGAACGTATGCGGGTTGCCGATGGTAACTCCGGCAAGGATTGTCGTCGGAGCGGCGTAGATCACCGCAAGCGACCAGTGGCCGCCCGGCCTTGACGGCGGCTGGAGGCTAAACACCGTCCCCCCTCCCGCGCTCCCGTCCTCTAAAGTAGTGCCGAAAAGTGTTCCTCCGTCCGGGCCGAAGGTCACCCCCGCTTGGGGGAGCCCGCCTTCCCCCCCTCCCCCTTCCCCTCCCGCGAAGTGGTGCAGGATGGCTTCGCTCCATGCGCCACCCGGCTGCGATGGGGGTGACAACTCAAAAATTGTGCCCGGGCCGAATCCGCCCCTCTCCGTTGTGCCGTAGAGGTTGCCCGCCGGATCGAAAATCACCCCTCCCAGCGGGGTACTACCATCGAAGTTGATAATGCCGTTGCCGCCCTGAAAAAAGTACAACACGGTTTCGGTCCAAGTTCCTCCCGGTGCGGCTGGCGGGCTTAGCTCAAACACGGTACCGCAACCTCCGATGCAGTCGTCAGCGTTAATACCGCCCAGTGACGCCGTACCGTAAAGGTTCCCGACGCTGTCGAATACCAGGCCAGCCACGGGTTGAGCCCCGTCGGCTGGCATCCCTTGAAAACTGTACAGAACGGTTTCAATCCATGCGCCGCCGGGCGAAGACGGCGGCGACAGCTCGAACACCGTTCCCTGGTTGAGAGTGCCGCCAAACTGGGTGACACCGTAGAGATTGCCCGCAGTGTCAAGAATTAGATTGCCTATGGCCTGGGCGCCGTCGCCGTTGCTGACTGAAGTTAAGCTGTCGTACGTGTTGTGCTGCGGCCGCGACCGTGTTTCCAAGGACAGTCATGGCTACGAGTAATTGGCGGATCAGGTGGGACGGGGGCTTGCGGTTCATAAGGAACTTCTTACGGGCGGCGTTCGGCCGGGGGGGACGCACCCGTCGGTGGCATTATATCCTGCGTCCCCCAACGTGGCCGTCACTGCGCCTGTCGAGCCGCTGTTGGTGAGGAGCACCGGAATGGGGAAACATGGGGACAGGCGGGATGTTCACTTGTTGTTGTCGCCGGCCTTGCCGTAACCAAGCGGGGCGAGGCGACCTGGGGCTATGGCGTCAGTTGTTCACTCACTGCATGCACCCCCTCAAAGTTGACAAAGAAGCACGCCACCGCGAGTTCCGGGAAATTCGCTTTCACCAGTTCCGCAGCACGTTGTAACTCCTGCCGGTGATGGCTGGCTTCCTTGCCCCGGTCTCCATCGAAGGCGGCGAGGCCGCCGTAGGTGGCGCAGTCGGAGTGGCTCATCAGGAACATTCGTTTGGTTTGGTGCAGACGGATAGACATGCGCACCTGTTCGAGGATGAAATCGCGCTCGAAGTCGTTGCGCGGCGAAGCCAGGGTCTTCGCGCCGCCGGCTACCACGATCATGTCGGGGCGCAGGACGCCCTGGCTTTCGAGGAACTTGCTGGTGGCCACACGGATGCGTTCATCGAAACAGCAAAGCACAGCGGCGTCGGCGACGTACTGCTCCGGCGGCGAATTAAAGTGGAAGACTTTTTGCATAAGAAAGCTTTTGGCTATTCGCTTTTGGCTCTTGGCTATTCGTACTACCGCAACTTCCTTAGCAACTTCTTTAACACCTTTCACCACAGAGGATCACAGAGAAACGTCGTTCTTTTGTCTTTGCCTGGGTGGGACTGGTTGCTTAATCATATCCAGATCGCGGATTAGGCGTTCGGGCTCATTGTGTCCTAGAAACACTTCGCCCTGGGGCGTCTTGATGTGTACGACCTTATTACACCAGACATAGGCGCGGGTGTCGCCGATGCCGCGAATGCCGTAGCCACGCAGGACGTTCCAGGGCTCGATGGCGTAGCTGGTGATCTGGGAGGCGGGGATGGAGCGCAGACGGTAACCGAGGGTGCGAATCTCCACGCCGGAGGGGCCGAAGTAGTAATGAAATCCACTTCCGGCAAATATCGCGATGACGAGGAAAAGAACGCACATCAATGCCATGCCGAGGCGGACGGATCCCAGAGGAGCGGTGGAAAGCACCCAGAGCATGTAGAACAGCGGCAAGAGAAACAGCATGGCGAACAGGGGCGAGGCATGAGTCTCCTGCGCCAGCCAGGGTTCGCTGGCCAGTGGCTGGCCGCGTCGTGTGCCAAGAAACACCGCGAGCAGGATCAGGATAGCGAATGGAATCAGGAACAGGATCGGCCCGGGCCGCACCGACGTCCCGTGGAGGTTGTAGTCCAGGACGAGGTTGTTGCCGTAGAAAGTGAAACCGAGGACGAAATAGAAAAAAGCCAGCGTAACCCACGAGGCTGGGTCCGCCTTTTTTGCTGAGTATTGAACCAAGAGTATGACGGTAAAAACGATGAGCAGGAACGCGGTGATTCCGAGCGCGAACCACAGGGAAGTATCGCGTGACATCCAACCGTTGGGCTGACCGCTAGCGTTGAAATGGGTAGCCATGCGCAGGGGGAGCTGGTCCCAGACCTGCCAGTAGCGCAGGACGATGAGCGGCAGGGCCAGCCAGGTGAGCCAGGTGAAGAATTGGAAGGCGCGGCGATTCATGAATTAGGTTCTCCTACAGTTTAAGACTTAGGCGGCCAAGCGTCACTTGTGCGACGTTTACTGTGGAGGACCGGATAGGACTTCGTAGTGTTGAACGCGGGGGCCGCGTTCGATCAGAAATTTGTCATCCTCGGGATAGAAGACGGCTTTTTCGGGATCGGGACCGGCAAAGGCTTTGATGGCGTCCCATGAATCCCAGAGCGAGATCAGGGTGAACTCGCACTTGCCCTCGGCCACGCGGCGGAGGGTCCATACGCCGCGATTTCCGGGGATGGAGGCGTATTCCTTCAGGCCGGTTGCTTGGAGATAGGCGAAGTACGTGTCTTTGTCGGATTCACGGGTGAAACCTCGCCAGATGCGCGCGATCATGATTTGCTCCTTACGGAATTGGATGTGCTGGTTGACAGGGATGATTCCAGCAGCCGACCTCAGCGGCTAAAGCCGATGTTGAGAGGGGCGGTTATCGCAGCGGTGAACCGTTTTTGGGTGGCGCAGCGGTTGTAAGGACAGGCCCCGGCCGTTTTGAGCCGGGCTGCGCGGCTGAACAGCAGAGGGCGGCTGCCACCACGCGGTTCTTACAACCCGGCTTCGATGCGGGAGCGCGGGTCGAGATAGTCGCGCAGGGCGTCTCCGATGAAGTTGAAGGACAGCACCGCCAGCATGACGGCGGCGGCGGGAAACAAGACAAGATGAGGCGAATCGAAGAGGTGGGCGCGGCCGTCGTTTAGCATGGTTCCCCAACTGGCGGTGGGCGGCGGAACGCCAAGACCAAGAAAGCTCATGGTGGCTTCGGCGAGAATGGCGCCGGCCATGCCGATGGCGGCTTGGACGACGACAGGCTGAATGATGTTGGGGAGAATGTGACGCACAATGACGCGCACGTCGCTGGCGCCGAGGGCGCGGGCGGCTTCGACGTATTCTTTTTCGCGGGCGGCGAGGACCTGGGCACGGACCAGGCGGGCGTATCCGACCCAGCCGCCGAGTGAGAGTGCCAGCACGAGATTAGAGATGCCGGGCCCGCGGAAGGCGACGAAGGCGATGGCGAGGAGAATGCCGGGGAACGAAAGAAAGGCATTCATGACGACGATGTTGATGAAGCGATCGAGGCGGCCGCCGGAGTATCCGGCGAGCGAGCCGATTAGCAGACCGAGGCTGAGCGACGCGGCGACGACCGAACTGCCAACCAGCATGGAGATGCGAGAACCGTAGATGAGGCGGGAGAGAATGTCGCGGCCGAGTTCGTCGGTACCACACCAGTGGGCGGCGGAGGGCGGCGAGAGGCGGGCGGGGAGATCGATGTGGGCGGGGTCTTGGGGCGCGATCCAGGGGGCAAAGATGGCGAGGAGGATGAAGATTACGACCAGCACGGCGCCGGTGGTGGCGAGGGCGTTGTGGCGGGCGGCGCGTTGGAGCGAGATGGAGGCGGTGGACATGATTCGCAGCTAACAAATCGCAACCTTAAAACGCAAAGTTCGCAAAGAACGGCACGCTGAGGACGCGAAGAAAACAAAGTCATTCGACGTGACCTGCGAAGAAGTGCTTGCCCGCGTTCTTCTTCAACAAGCCTTTGAAGCGATTCAGAGCAAGGAGTTCGCGAGCCACAGCAGCCTTCGTTCCGGGTTTCGGCCTGCGACCCTTCACGGCTCTCCTGCTAGCGAGTTTGTGCGAAGGGGTTTTCAATGCGTATACCCGCGATTATCTGTTGGTCGTTCAAATCTTCGGAAAGAATTCGGACGGCACCGGCTTTGGCTGCAGAGGCCACTATCAGGGCGTCCCAGAATTTGATGCGAGACTCGTCCTCGATGCGAAAGGCAGTTGCAATCTCAGCCGGAGTGGTCTCGGTACACCAGATAGAGTAACTGTTTACTACGAGGCGTGCCGCATCTTTCGACAGCGGAGACGCGATCTTTCTGGTCACGTTCACGTAGAATTCCTGGAGCACTTGCACGCTGAGAACACCCGTACGCTCACCCCAAAGCTCGCGCAGAAGACTTCGAGCAGTATGATGCTTTGCCTTGGCATCGACGTCGTGAGCGTAGATCAAAACATTGGAATCGACGAACGTTTTATCGCTCATGCCATTCGTCCCGAGTGGCGCGGATCACGCCACCCAGATGAAATCCTTGATCGAGCAGAGCAATCGCCTGCCGCTCGGCACGTTCGTAGGCTTCTTCTTCGCCCACTAGGGTCTCGATCTGACTAGCCAGAAGTCCGCTAATTGAGGTCTCGCGCCTGGCGGCCAGTATTTTGACCTTCCGAAGCGTTTGTCGGGTGAGGCTAATTGTCACATTCTGCTTGGTCATAGGCTTACGCTTCTACCGCACCACGTACAATACGTGTAACACGTATGGTACGTGAATGTCAAGGGCTCAGGTTTCAAGGGATCACGTTTTCCAACAGTCCATCACGTCGGTTTCTGACCACACCTGGACAGTCTTTGATTCGGTGCGGACGATCATTGCCTGATCCGGGGATTCACCACTGTGTACAGCAAATCGGTCATGAGATTGACGGCCACGTAGGTCAGGCCAATCGCGAGGATGCAGCCCTGCACCAGGTAATAGTCGCGGTTGCCGATGGCTTGGATGGTCAGGCGGCCGATGCCGGGCCAGGAAAAGATGGTCTCGGTGACGATGGCGCCAGCGAGCAATGCGCCGAATTGAAGGCCGAGGACTGTGATCACCGGAATCATGGCATTGCGCAGAGCGTGGCGATAAACGACGGAGCGCTCCGGCAGGCCTTTGGCGCGGGCGGTGCGGATGTAGTCTTGACCCAATTCTTCGAGCATCGAGGTACGCACCATGCGGGTAAGGATTGCGGCCAGCGCACCGCCCATAGTGATCGCCGGAAGTATCAGGTGAGCAAAGCTTCCGGAGCCTGAAACCGGGAGCCACCCCAACTTAATGGAGAACAGCAGAATGAGGATGGGACCGAGGGCGAAGTTCGGAAACGACAGTCCGAATAGACTGACGACACTTAGCAGACGGTCGTCCCAGCCATTTCTTCTCCGTGCCGAGTGCACACCGGCGGGAATCGAGAGCAGGACAGCGACCAGCAAAGCCGCCAGGGTCAACTGCAAGGTGTAGGGATACCTTCGAGCGACGAGGCTAGTCACGCTCTGGTTGAAACGGAATGAGGGCCCCAGGTCACCGTGGAGGACGCCGCTCCAATAGTGAAGATACTGCCGGCCAAGCGGGACATCGAGTCCGTAGAGATGGCGAGCAGCCTGGACGTCGGCGGCGGGTGCGCCTTCGCCGAGCATTTGAAGGATGGGATCGCCGGGAACGAGGTGGATCAAAAGGAAGACGAGTGAGACTACCAACCAGACTACGGGCAAGGTGTAGAGCGCGCGAAGGGCGAGGTAGCGAAGGATCAAAATCAGTTCTCGGTGGTCAGTTCTCTGTTCTCAGTTCTTGGTGACGGCTGGTTCTAGTTTTTCGATCTTTACTGTGGCGATGCGATGCCCGTCCATTTCATCAACCGTGAAGCGATGGCCGTCGTAGTCGAACGCGTCGCCAACTTTTGGGATTCGTTGCAAGCGCGCGAGCATGAAGCCAGCGAGGGTTTCGAATCCGGCATCACGCGGCAACACCAGTTCGTATTGCGACTCAAGGTCGCGAATACCCGCTGAGGCTTCTACCACCAGTCTGAGATCTTGCGTCAGTGGGGACGGTTCGGGCGGAGCTACGTCAAACTCATCTTCCAGTTCGCCCACCAATTGTTCCAGTATGTCTTCTACGGTGATAACGCCGGCAGTGGAACCGAACTCATCCACCACCACTGCCAGATGGCGCTTACGATCCTTGAACTCCTCGAGCAATTCGGTGAGAACCTTGGTCTCGGGGACGACCAGGACATCGCGCATGATCTGGCTGACTTTCATGTTGGAGATGCGGGCGGAAATGGGCTGCGCAGGATTGGCAGTGAGGCGCAGGCGGGTCCAGCGCATCAGGTCTTTGGAATAGAGCACGCCGATGATGTGCTCGGGGCCGCTTTGGCGGTCATAAATGGGAACGCGGGAATGCTGCTCCTCGACCATGCGGGACAAGGCCTCGTCGAGGGTAAGATCGGCGGGAAGCGAAAAAATATCGGGACGCGGGACCATGACTTCGCGGACGGTAATACTCTCGAGTTCCAAAGCGCGATGGATCATTTCCTCCTGCGAGGAGGGGATTTGGCCGAATTGGCGGCTGGCGGTGACGATGAGCTTAAGCTCGTCCGGCGAATGCACCGGACCCTGGCGGATTTTGCGCGAGCCGAAGATGCGGAGAACGTACCCGGCGGCCTTGCTCATCCCAAAAATGAACGGACGGGTGAGGGTGAGAAAAACCTCCATGGGGGCGGCCACTGCAAGAGCGACCTGCTCCCCGCGTTCTAATGCCAGGGATTTGGGGACCAATTCCCCCAGGATCACGTGCAGGCAGGTAATCAGACTGAAAGCGATGACCAGGGCGATGCCGTGGGCGTAGACCGCGGCATGGGGAACCTTATTAATAAAGTGAAGGGTCTCCACAATGCGGGCGACGATGGGTTCGCCGATCCAGCCCAGGGTCAGACTGACCACGGTGATGCCGAGTTGTACTCCATTGACGACTTCGTCGAGGTTGCGGTGCAGCTTTTGAACCGTGCGGGCGCCGATGCGGTGGGATTCTATGAGTTGCTGGATGCGGGTCTCGCGGACGCTGACCAGGGCGAATTCGGCGGCGGCGAAGAACGCGTTGGCTGCGATCAGCAACAGGATAAGGAACACCTGCAGCAGCACGTAGGCAAGCATAGATTGGGCAATTCTAACATTCCAAAGGAGGTATTGCATCTCAGGGGAGGGCAATTCGCTGTAGAATGGAAGCACGCAGTGGGAGATCTGAAGGTTCGGGTCGCCTCGGAATCTGTCCTAGTTTTTATCCTGGAGTCGCGGTCAGATTTTCTGCTTCCATTTCCTATATTGAGCGGTCTAACGGTGAGAGCAGGCTGCCAGACAAGTCGGCGGTGTCATCGAACAAAATTGGAACAAAACCGGGGATGGGCCCGTAGTAAACAGTAGTGAAGGGCTACTTAGTGCAGGAGGCGGATTGTGAACGGCAATGGTAACGGCAGTAAGAAGAAGCGCCGCAAACGAATCATCATTATTAGCAGCGTGGTAGGAGTCGTGCTGTTGTTCGTGGGCGGTCTGGCGGCATTCAGCCGGGGCGGCACCAAGATAGATCCTTCCAAGCTGGCGAAGGTGGAGAAGGGTGACCTAGCCAAGAGCGTAGTAGCGACTGGCAAAGTGACGCCCATCATCCAAGTCGAGGTCAAGTCGAAGGCCAGCGGCATTGTGAAGAATTTGCTGGTGGATTACGGCGACACGGTGAAGAAAGGCCAACTGCTGGCGCAATTGGACAAGGCGGAAATCGAGGCGCAAGTGGAACAGTCGCGGGCGGCATTGCTGGCCGCCGATGCGAATCTTTCGAGTTCGGAAGCGGATTACGAGCGCGCCAAAGTGGATGCGGAGGGCCCGGACGTGCCGTTGCTGAAGCGACAGTATGAGCGCAACACGGAAATGGCGAAGGACGGCGTGGTTTCGGCCCAAGCGCTGGACGATGCCGACCGAAATTACAAGATGGCGCTCAACAAGCAGAACGTGGCCAAAGCGCAGATGGCAGTTCTGAAAGCAAAAATCGCGCAGTCGCAAGCAGAAAAGACGCGGGACCAGGCAAATCTGAAACAACTGGAAGAGCAGCTCAGCTATACCGACATCACTTCCCCACTGGATGGGATCGTGCTCTCGCGCGACGTGCAAATGGGCGATGCGGTCAGCTCTATCCTGGTACTGGGTTCGGGCGCCACTCTGGTGATGACGCTGGGTGACACCAGCGAAGTCTACGTCAAGGGTAAGGTGGATGAGAGCGACATCGGCAAGGTGTATTTGGGACAGCCGGCACGCATCAAGGTGGAGTCGTTTAAGGACAAGACCTTCTACGGCAAGGTGACCAAGATTTCGCCGATGGGGGTGGAAAAAGACAATGTGACTACGTTCGAGGTGCGTGTGTCGATCAACAACCCCGGCGGCGAGTTGAAAGCCGAAATGACGGCGAACGCCGAGATCATTCTGGAAGAGCACAAGAATGTGCTGCAGATTCCGGAAGGCGCCATTCTGTATGACAAGGACAAAAAGGCGTCGGTCGAAGTGCCCGATCCAAAGGGGAAGGAAGGCAAGAAGAAGATCGCGGTCAATATCGGGATTTCCAACGGGGCAAAGACCGAGTTGCTCAGCGGCTTGAAGGAAGGCGATCAAGTCGTGCTGCAGTAGCCGGCTTTATGGATAAGACCTGAGAGTGCGAAGGCACGGATGGGAATCCGTGCCTTTAGTTTTTGGAGCGGTCGTTGCTGGGGAAAGTAAGGGCTTTAAACCACAAAGGACACGAAGGAACACCGAGGAAAGCTCTTCACCACAGGGGGCACAGGGGAGATTTTGTACTCACGATAGATTGTCTGGTGCGTCTATTGCTGCGGTGACATCAGGAGGCTCGAATATGAACCGATCAGCTTTTCGCTTTCTCGTCGTGGTGCTGGCCTTGCTGGCGATGGCACCGGTAGCGGCTAGCGCTTCCGTGCAGGGGTCGTTTGAACGCACCTACCAGGTCAGCGGCGCGGTGGATTTGCAGGTGCTGACGCGCTCCGGAGACATTACGGTGCACGCTGGCCCGGCGGGTACGGTGACGGTGCGAGGCAAGATTCACGTGGGTGACCGCTGGTTCAGCGGAGGCCGGCAGGCGGAGGTCAGCGAGATCGAGAAGAACCCTCCTATTCAACAGAGCGGGAACGGCATTCACATTGATTATGTGAATGCTCACGACATCTCGGTGGATTACGAGATCACAGCGCCCGCGGACACGACGGTCGAGACGCGCAGCGGCTCCGGCGACCAGCGCCTGGTAGGACTGCGTAGCAACCTGAAGCTGGAGAGCGGGTCGGGGGACATGCGGCTGGAGGACATCAGCGGCGAGATCCAGTTGCATATCGGGTCGGGGGACGTGGAGGCGCGCGAGATTTCCGGACCTTTCACCGCAGAGGCGGGGAGCGGCGACATCCGCGTGGACGAAAAAAGTAAGGGCGATGTGCGAGTACATACCGGCTCGGGGAATGTTGAGTTGCGGGGCGTGAACGGGATGTTGGACGCGCACTCGGGCAGCGGCGATGTAACCATTCAGGGCGCGAACAGCGGCAGATGGGAAATAAGAACCAGCTCCGGCAATGTGGACCTGGAACTACCCTCGGGGGCAGGCTTTGATCTGGATGCGTCGGCAGGATCGGGCAGTGTCACGGTCGATCGTCCCGTGACCATGACCATCCAGGGAGACCTGCGGCGGGCGCAACATGAGATTCGCGGCAAAGTTTCCGGCGGCGGGCCGGAGTTGCTGGTGCACACGGGCTCGGGGGATGTGAGGATCCATTGAAGTCCTTACATCTCTGCGAGGAGGGCCGTTCGTCTTGGCCGCAAAGTCTTCAACCACAAAGGACACCCTTCGACTTCGCTCAGGGCAGGCTACGGTTCACAAAGGAAGGTCTTTACCACAGAGGCACAGAGGCGACGATGAAAACGAGAAAGCATGTTCTAACTCTAGTTACCAGCATGGGAGTTCTGCTGCTCTGTCTGCAGGTGCTGCCGGCGGCGGCATCGGCGGAGGGGTCGTTTCAACGGACGCTGACCGTGACCGGCCCGGCCAATGTCGACCTGAGCACCGGGTCGGGTACGGTGCATGTACGCACGGGCGGCTCCGGCCAGGTGGAGATCAGCGCGCACATCAAAGTGACGAATTGGTTCGGGGGCGATGGCGAAAAGAAGGTGCAGGAGATTGAGAAAAATCCTCCCATTCAGCAGAGCGGGAATGACATTCGCATCGGCCACAGCGACGACTCGGAGCTGTTCCACAATGTGTCGATCAGCTATGAGTTGGTGGTGCCGGCGGATACGCAGTTACGTTCGCATACCGGCTCGGGGAGTCAAACGATCGAAGGTCTGCAACGCGAAGTTGAGATCGAGACGGGATCGGGCGGGTTGAAAATTTCCGACATCGGCAACACCGTTCGTGCGGAGACCGGGTCGGGCGACGTGGAGATCGATCGAGTAAGAGGTAATGTGCGGGCGAAGACGGGAAGCGGATCGATTCACGCAACCGATATTGGTGGCGGATTTGAAGGCAACACCGGCAGCGGGCATATCACTCTCGACCAGACTGCGCCCGGGACGGTGCGGGTGGAGACCGGCTCGGGAGGCATGGAATTGCGCGGAGTGAAGGGGTCACTTGAGGCCACGGCGGGCAGCGGCAAGATCACCGCAGAGGGCGATCCGACGGGATCGTGGACGGTGCACAGCGGCTCCGGCGGCATTCATCTAAAGATAGCAGCGGGGGCTGGATTCGATCTGGACGCGCATACCAGCTCGGGATCGATTTCGGTCAGCCAGCCGGTCACGGTGCAAGGCACGATGGGGAAAAGAGAATTACGTGGCAAAGTGAACGGCGGCGGGGTTCCGGTGGAAGTGGAAACGGGATCGGGAGATATTGAGATTCAGTAGAGCGGTCGTGGGTCGTTCGTCGTTGGTCGTTGTCGACGTCAGGGCTGAGTGCTGGACTAGGGGGTTATTTCAAAAACAACTCCAACGCCGCTGGTGCCGCCCAGCTTCGTGACCCCGTATAGATTTCCCAACTTGTCGGACAAGGCCTGCGACAGGTCCACTCCCGTCTGCACAGTTTGGTTGTGAACAGAAACTGTAGAGCACAGTTTCCTGGGCTGGTGCCGCAATGTTGAAGACTGTGCCGCCATTTTTCGCTCCCCCTGCATAAGTCGTGCCATAAAGAGTTGCGTGCTTAGAATCCACCAGCACGCCCGCCATTGGCATCTGGCCATCTTTGCCATTGAACAAAAATGCAGACGGTACTCCTGCGGAACTCAGCTTGAACACGCCTCCAACATTGTCCGGTCCACCGAACGGAAAGGTAGTATAAAGACTTCCCAAAACATCAAAGCTAACGGTTCCCACCGGGCCCGCGCCACCGTTGCAGCAAAGCCTAGGCGAGTAAAGCACCGTCTCGGTCCATCCATTGGTTCCGTGCAAAAGTTCGTAAACCGTTCCTGCCCCCTGACCTTTGGTGGAACCGCCGCTCTCGGTGGTGCCATAAAGATTACCGGCTTTATCGAATATCACACCAGCCTGGGGACCTGCACCGTCTGGACAGATGGTCCCTCCCGTTGCGCAGAAATTGTACAAAACATTGTGAGTCCATCCACCAACGGCACGAGACATCTCAAAAACCGTACCACCGGCACAGCAATCGTTGCGAGTACCCCCAGTGCCGCCCGTCGTCGTTGTCCCGAACAGATTGCCGGAGGCGTCGATCGCAAGTTGACTCGCTGGTTCAGCCCCATCGAGACACGCGCCGTTCACGTCGTTTGCGCAGAAACTATAGAGAGCCGTTTCGGTCCACGCGCCGCCCGGAGATGACGGCGGGGACAGCTCGAACGCGATGCCACACCCCGTGAGCCCATTGGAGCAAGACTGCGAGCCTCCACCTTTAGTGGTGCCATATAGGTTCCCTGCCGAATCGAAGACAAGACCTGCCACCGGGTCTTGTCCGTCAAGACAGAAATTGTTAACAAAGTTTGAGCAAAAGCTGTATAGCACGGTGTTTGTCCAACTGCCGTCAGGGTTTTGTGAGATCTCAAACACTGTTCCACAACCGCCAGCCGAAACACATGCAGGAGCAGAGCCGCCCGCTGAGGTCGTTCCATAGAGATTTCCCGAGCGGTCAAAAATCAAGCTGCCAAGCGGCACGACCCCGTCACCGGCAGACGAGCCAAAGTTTCCACAGCACTTGGTACTGTGCTTGCGCGAGGGCTGGGACGCATCCTAAAGCGATTATGGCGGCGAAAAGAAGCGTCTTCATAAGTCCTCCGACGTAGCCGTTGGGGAGTATAGAAGAAGGCGGCTGTAAATGGGTAGGGTCGAATGACCCTGTCGCAGTGCAAGTGGAAACGGGATCGGGAGATATTGAGATTCAGTAGGACAGTCGTGGGTCGTTCGGCGTTGGTCGGATTAGAGGGTGGCGATTCGCCGCTGTACCAAGAGAAAGTACATCGCCACCAGAATCAGTAACCCTCCGTTCACTCCCAACACCATGGGCGCAGTGAACATGGGAACGAGCCATCCCGACAAGAGGTTTCCCATCGGCATGCCGCCGCGGAACGCACAGTTATAGACGCTCATCACCCTGCCGCGCATGTGGTTGGGAGTGATCAACTGCACCAGCGAAGTCACCGTGGCAAATACGGCCATCATGGAAGCCCCCACGATCAGCAGCATGGAATAACTCAGGGGCAACGACTTGGAAAAAGAAAATACAGAGATTGCCGCCCCCAGGCACATGAGAACCGTCAGGGCAAACCTTCCTTTCTTGCGCATGTTGCCCTGGCTGGCGATCAGCAGAGAGCCGCAGATGGAGCCAATCCCCATCAAGGAAAGCAGGTTGCCATAGGTTTCCGGGCCACGATGAAAGATATCTTTTACGAAGACGGGAATGTAGGTCCGCGCGGGCATGCTTAATGCAGTCATGCAGAAACCGAGTACGGTAAGGGCTTCCATGGAGTTCTGGCTGCGGACGAATTTGATGCCCTGCTTCAAGCTGGTGAACATCGATTCGGTGGTGGGCACTGGAAGGAAGCGGGTCGAGATGATGGTAAGCGAGAGGATGGGGGCAAGAAAGGAGACGGCATTCAAGCCAAAACACCATTTCTCGCCCAACTTAGCCAAGGCCTGTCCGGCGAGCGCCGGGCCAATGGTCACCGCCATATTGAACTGAATCGAATTCAAGGCGATGGCGTTGGGCATATCCTCGTGCTCGACCAGGGTGGGAATTAGCGCTGAGTAGGCGGGCCCGCCGAAGGCCTGGGCAAGACCGGAGACGAAGGAGAGACAGAGGATGTGCCACACATGCACGACGCCGGTTGCGACGAGCACGGTTAAGATGGCGGCGCTGGCCATTTGCATGTACTGAGAAACCAGCAGAATTTTCCTGCGCTCGATGCGATCGGCCACCACGCCGCCGATCAGCGAGAAAAGAAAGATAGGAATGCCGCCGAGAAATTGGTCGAGGGCGAGTAAGAAGGGGGAATGGGAAAGGCGATAGATGAGCCATCCCTGGGCCACGATTTGCATCCAGGTGCCAATGCTGGAAGTACAAGCGCCAAACCACATCAGGCGGAAATCGCGGTAGTGAAAGGCTTTGAAAACTTTGCGAAGTGTCGAGGTCTTCATTTCTGGGCGCGAGGTATGTCGTAGTCCATCTTCGCACGGACCGGCGGTGGCCACTACCTGCCTGGTGCGGCCGTTACCTAGGTGTCTTGACTGTGTCCCTCCCACAGGTTACTTTCGCCACACTGGGAGAATACTGTCTCCCGTTGCGAGGGAAGCTTGTCAGACCGGCCGATCGTTACTTTGACCACTGATTTCGGAATCAACGACCACTTTGTGGGCACCATGAAGGGCGTGATCCTGAATATTGCGCCGCAGGCGCAGATTGTCGACATCTGCCACTCGGTGCAGGCCTTTGACGTGCTTGACGGAGCGCTGGCCATCGCCCAATCGTATGCTTACTTCCCTTTGGGGACGATTCACGTAGTGGTGGTGGACCCGGGAGTGGGCACGGCGCGGCGGCCGATTCTGGTGTCGAACGAAAAGCACTTCTTCGTGGCACCCGACAATGGCGTACTTTCGCTGGTGTATGCCCGCGAGGAACGGATACGGGTGCGGCACATCACCGGAGAACATTATTTCGTGCAGCCGGTGAGCAACACCTTTCATGCGCGCGACGTGTTCGCACCGGTGGCGGGCTGGCTGGCCAAAGGGGTTGACTCAGGGAAATTTGGCGACGAAATCACCGACTACGCCCGCTTCCACGCGCCCAAGCCCAAGGCCTCGGATGGCCGAACCCTGCGCGGAGTGGTACTGAAAGTCGATCGCTTCGGCAATCTGGTCACCAACTTCACTCCGCAGGATGTGCCGATGCTGTTCAAAGCTACACCGCCGGCGTTCAAGATCGTGATTGGCAAGACCGAAATTACGGAGATTCGCAGCAACTACGCCGAAGGCATGCCCAATGAGGTATTTGGCATTCTGGGGAGCATGGGGTATCTGGAGATTGCCTCTAACCGGGCAGCGGCGGCGCAGTTAACCGGGTCGGGCAAGGGCAGCGAAGTCAGTATTGTGATCGAGGGCGCGGCAGCGGCAGGGCAGTAGTTAGATCAGGAGCCCCTTTCATGAGTTCTTGGGCCGGGGATGGGCGTAGCGCTCCATCTCTCCGGTCCACTTCAGAAAACGCCAGAGATTTCGGCGCTCCCGCCAGGTGAATTCCCAGAATTCCAGCAGGCCAATCTGGTGCATTTTTACACCGGTGTAGGTCTCGATTCTCCACAACAGATAAGGGCTGCGCCACGGGGTAAGGTGGTGGCCACGCGTGGCATTCCACAGGAAGCGGAGCATGTAGCGCATGAGGACATCATACCGAAAACCATTCACCGCCGAGGCATGGAGAATCTTAAAGCATGAACCACAGGGGGCACAGAGGCACACAGGGGAAAATCAGAGGACTTAACCACAAAGGACGCTAAGGTACACAAAGGAAAACCAATCGGAAGTGCGCGAATCGGGCGGGTGCCTTAGAATCGGGAGGGCATGGCCGACGACAACGCGCACAAAAAAGCTGAAGACCATTACTATGCCGCGCTGGACCTGGTGGCGGAAGGACAGCCGGAGCGCGCACTGGGGGAATATGAGAAATGCCTGGCGGCGGACCCGGCATTCACCGAGGCCATGCACGGTATGGCGCGGGTGCTGGGAGATTTGAACCGGCTGGATGAGGCGATTGTAGTGGCCAAGCGGCTGGCGGAACTGGATGCGGAGGATGTGCTGGCACATACCAGTCTGTCGGTGCTTTATCAGAAAAAAGGCATGATTCCAGAAGCGGAAGCGGAAGGCAATAAGGCGCGGGTGCTGGGATGGAAGCAGCAGTTGAAAAAAGGCTCTTAGCTATTGGCTCTTGGCTTTGGCTAAGAGCTAAGAGCCAAAGGCCAAAAGCTATGCGCTACAGTTCATACTTCTTCATCAAATGGCGGAACGAGCGGTAGGAAATTTTGAGCAAGTCGGCGGCGCGGGTCTGAACGCCGTTGGATTGTGCGAGCGCTGATTTCAGCAGCGAGACTTCGATGTCGGCGACATATTTCTCCATGTCCACGCCGTCTGGGAGTACGGACCCGCTTGAGACGGCGCCAGTGACCCCAACTCCGGCGGCTGCGGCGCGGGCCTTGGCTCTCTCCACCGGGATCTCGACATACAGTTCTTCACCGGTCTCGAGCGCGACCGCGCGCTCAATGGTGTTTTCCAGTTGACGGACGTTGCCCGGCCATTCGTAAGCCGACAAGGCGTCAAGCGAAGAATGGCCGACGCGTAGGATGCTCTTGCCCGCGGCCGGAGCATACTTTTTCAGGAAGTGGTTGACCAGAAGCGGAATGTCCTCGCGGCGCTCACGCAGCGGCGGCGCGGAAACCGGGATCACATTCAGGCGGTAGTAAAGGTCCTCGCGGAAGGTGTTCTCGGCGACCAGTTTGTCCAGATCACGGTTGGTAGCGGCGATGACGCGCACGTCAATGGGGATCTCGCTGGTACCGCCCACCGGGCGCACGCTGCGCTCCTGCAACACGCGCAGCAGCTTGACCTGCATGGTCAACGACATTTCGCTGATTTCGTCGAGGAAGATGGTGCCCGGATCGGCGACCTCGAAGAGGCCGCGCTTGTTCTGGTTGGCCCCGGTAAAGGCACCTTTCACGTAGCCGAACAATTCGCTTTCGAGGAGGGTCTCCGGAAAAGCACCGCAATTGATGGAGACGAAAGGCTCCGCGGCGCGGGGAGAACACACGTGCACGGCCCGGGCCACGAGTTCCTTGCCGGTACCGCTTTCACCGTAGATCAAAACCGTGCTCTGGGTGGAAGCTACGGTGCGAATGGTCTGCTTCAGCTTTTCCATGGCGGGACTGACGCCGACGATGTTGTCGAGCGAGTTGCGGGTGTTGGCGTCACGTTTGAAGGCGAAGTTCTGGCGGCTGAGGGCCATTTTTTCCAGGGCACGGTTGATGGCCAGCTTGATTTCATCGACCAATCCGGGAGATTTGCGGATGTAGTCGGTGGCGCCTCCGGCTTTGACGGCTTCGACGGCGGCTTCGTAGTCGTCCACCGCGGTGATGAGGATGACGGCCGAGTCTGGCGAAACCTGATGGGCGTGGCGAAGAACTTCGATGCCATCGGTGCGCGGCATCTTGATGTCGGTGATGATGACGTCGTAGAGGGCGCCATCGAGTTTTCTTTTGGCCACTTCGCCGGAGTTGACGGTCTCAACTTTGTGACCGTCGCGACGCAGCGCGATCTCCAGCATTTCGCAGATGGAGCGCTCGTCATCGCAAACCAAAATGTTACCCACGCGCGCCTCCTCCCACCGCTGCGGCAGTAGCGTTTTCCAGATGAGCGGAATGATTGGCGCACAATGCTGCGTCCTGCGGGAAGGACGAAGCGGCTTCCACCAAACGGCGCAACTTGAGGACAAAGACGCTCCCCTGGCCGACTTTGGAGCGCGCCCACACCTTGCCTTCATGCGCCTGCACGATCTGGTAGACAATGGCCAGGCCCAGGCCGGTGCCGCCTTCGAACTGGGACTGGAAAGGCTCGAAAATTTTCTCGATTAACTGTGGGCTCATGCCCGGGCCGGTGTCAGCGAAGTTGATCTGCCAGTCGTCTCCAATGGGCTCGACGGACACGGTAAGGGTGCCGAGGTCGCGCATCGCGCGCACGGCGTTCTCACAGAAGTTCCAAAACACCTGCTTGATTTTGTCGCCATCGGCGAGCGTCCAGGCTTCGGTCAGCTGGTATTTGCGTTCGACGCGGATCGCAGTGTTGTGCGCGGCCAGACGATGTTCGAGCAGGGTGAGAGTGTCTTCGAGCAGTGGGAGCAGGTCCACTTTCTTGAACTGGTATTGCTTGCCGCGGGAGTATCCGAGGAAATCGGTGATGATGTGGTTCAGGCGTTCGGACTCGCGGGTCACGATCTGTAGGAGCTGCCGATGTTCCTGGCTCAGGTCAGGGATGCCGGTCAAAAGGCTGACGGAGCCGGCAATGGAAGTCAAGGGATTGCGGATTTCATGGGCGATAGCGGCCGCCAGGCGCCCCACGGCGGCCAATCGATCCTGCATGCGGACTTCTCGTTCCAGACGGCGGACTTCGGTGAGATCGTCGAAGGTGTAGACGTATCCCAGGGTGCCCTTTTCCGGCACCGCGAGTGCGGAGACTTGGACACGGAAGGTCTTGCGGTAACCGTTGGGCGCGACGAGACGCACTTCGCCGTGGGCATGCTCGGATTCGACGTGGGGAAGCGGGTCGAGGAAAAGCCGATTGACGGGCTGGCCCAGCATGCTGTCCTCGGGGCACTCCAGGAGTTTCTGCGCGGCGGTGTTAGCCAAGGTGATGTGGCCATCCAGTCCAGTGGTGATCAGCCCGCCGGTGATGGACTGAATGATGTTCTTGTGCAGAGCCTGGAGGTCTTCCAGAGCGCCGCTGGTGTGCTTGAGCTTGACGTCCACCTGGCGCAGCTTGGAGGCCAACTGCCCGGCCAGGTAAGCAACTGCCAAGTAGCCGAACAAGTTCACGAAAATAATGGCTTGCAGGGACTTCAGGCCAGGGTGAGTAGTGGAGTAGGAAGGGACGACTTCAAAGTAAGTAAGCTCGAGGACGGCGCCGTAGAGAATGAAAGCCAGCGCTGCGGCGAGAAACGCCCAGGTGCGCGGCAAAAGGATGCAGGCCACGATGATGACCAGCGGATAGAGGAAGTTGAATGAGCTATCGATGCCGCCGGTCGCGTAAATAATGAAACTGACGAGGGCCAGATCGGTGAGCACCTGGAGCAGCGCTTGCACACGGTATTCCTGCCAGAAGGCCAGCAGCAGGATGTAAAAAATCGCGATGGCATACCACAGCAGGATGACATCGACGAACAGCCGCAGCGGGAAGGAACTGGGAGTAAGCTGGGCGATGGCCAGCTCAATGCCGAGCAGACAAGTCAGGACCAGGATTCTGACCTTCACCAGCCAGGCCAGCCATTGCCGCTGATCGAATATGGAATGCATTTCCGTCCCTGTAGCCGGGAGGCGAGGTTAGAGGCGGGCGACAGGAGCGGTCGATCGTTCTGCGGTTTCCGCTGCCTGCGCCAGCCTCGAGCTGCCTCTTCTTCACTAGCCTGCCAGTTTGGCGATCATCGAGAACAGCGGCATGTACAGCGAAATTACGATGCCACCGATCATGATGCCGAGCAGGCCGATAATGATGGGTTCCAGCATGGCCAGCATGTCTTTGGTGGCCGCATCGACTTCGTCCTCGTAGAAGTCGGCGATCTTCTGCAGCATGGAGTCCATGGCGCCGGTGGCTTCGCCGACACCGATCATCTGGGTCACCATGTTGGGAAACACGCCGCATTCGCGCAGCGGATCGACGATGGTGCGGCCCTCTTCGATGGCCTTGCGCACCTTCATCAGCGCTTCTTCCAGCACCTTGTTCCCCGAAGTGCGGGCGGTGATGCTCAAACCTTCGAGAATGGGCACGCCCGAGGTGATCAGGGTGCCAAGGGTACGGGTGAAACGGGCCACGGCGATCTTGCGCAGCAGAAGACCGAGGACTGGCAACTTCAGCAAACACCAATCCATGTAGTAGGCCGCGCGCTCGTGTTTGCGCATTTCCTTGACCCCGAAGAACATGCCTCCGATGCCCAGGATAAAGAACCACCAGAACTGGCCTACGAAACCGCTCAGCCCAATCACAATGCGCGTCGGCAGAGGCAAGGCCACGCCCAAACCGGCGAACAAGTTGGCAAAAATCGGCACCACCCACTTGAGCAGTGCACCGACGATGAGAAAGGCCAGCGAAACCACCGAGACCGGGTAGATGAGGGCGGATTTCACCGCCGCGCGCAGCTTGACGGCCTTCTCGACATAGAGTGCGAGGCGCTGCAAGATGATGTCAAGAATACCGCCGGTTTCACCGGCTTCGATCATGTTGGTGGTCAGATCATCGAAGATTTTGGGGTATTGGCGCATGGCGTTGGCCAGGGTGGCGCCACCTTCCACCGTGGTGCGCACGCCTGTCAGTGTCTTCTGAAAGGCTGGGTTTTCCTGGTTGGCGGCCAGAATCTCCAGACATTGCACCAGCGGCAGGCCGGCGTCGATCATGACCGAAAATTGACGGAAGAAGATCGCAATGTCCTTCACTTTGACTTTGCCGGAGCCGAAGGTCGGCATGGCAAACTCTTTGCCTTTTTCGCGGATGGCGCCGGGAGTGATGCGTTCCCGCCGCAACTGCGTGGCCAGAGTCTGCTTGTTGGTGGCGACGCGTTCTCCGCTGATTTTTTCCCCGGTCTCGTTCTTTCCCGAAAATGTAAACACTGGCATGGTTAACCTCGCTTGGCTACGTTATGTTCTCTGCCCGGCGCACTGACTGCTTTTGTGCTCCGGATTTTCTGCCTGCAAAACTGTACTGCGTTGTTTCCCACTCTTAATCCCGACTTAACGCTTCCCTGGAGCCGCACCCTTTGCCATGGCAGCGGCCGGTTGATTGCGGTTCAGCAGGGTGGCGCCGCGATTGATCATCTCGGTCAATTCGTCCTGGTTGCTGGAACGGCTCATGGCCATCTCCATAGAGATTTGCTTCTGGAAATACGCCGTGGCCAGCGCCTGGTTGAAGGTTTGCATTCCGAACTTGTCCTGGCCGGATTGCATGGAGGAATAAATCTGATGGATCTTGTCTTCGCGGATCAGATTGCGAACGGCGGCGTTGGGCACCAGAATCTCCATGCACATGGCGCGGCCTTTGCCGTCGGCTTTGGGCAACAAGCTTTGGCACATGATGCCTTCCAGCACCAGTGACAATTGGGCCCGTATCTGCGGCTGCTGGTGGGCCGGGAACACGTCAATAATGCGGTTAATGGTGGAGGACGCGGAGTTGGTATGCAGAGTGCCAAAGGTCAAGTGGCCGGTTTCGGCGATGCGCAGCGCCGACTCGATGGTTTCGAGATCCCGCATTTCGCCGATCAGCACCACGTCCGGGTCTTCACGGAGAGCGGCACGCAGGGCATCCGCGAAGCTCTTGGTGTCGGCGTGCAGCTCGCGCTGGTTGACTACGCAATTCTTGTTCATATGCACGAATTCGATGGGGTCCTCAATGGTGAGGATGTGGTCGTGACGCTCGGTGTTGATCTTGTCAATCATGGCGGCCAGCGTCGTGGACTTGCCCGATCCCGTGGGTCCGGTGACCAGCACCAGGCCGCGTGGTTTGTCACACATCTTGCTGACTACCGCCGGCAATCCAAGTTGGTTGAAAGACTTGATCTCGAAAGGAATCAAACGAAAGACGGCGGAAGTGGCGCCGCGCTGATTGAAGACGTTGGCGCGGAAGCGAGCCAGACCTTTCAATCCGAAGGAAAAATCGAGCTCGAGATTCTCCTCGAAGCGGTGCTTCTGAGAATCGGTCATGACGCTGTAGGCGAGCTGTTTGGTTTCCGCGGGCGTCATCTGCGGAAGGTCCAGCGGTACCAAGTGTCCGTGGACGCGGATTTGCGGCGGCGAGTTGGTGGTAAGGTGAAGATCGCTACCGCTCATTTCCAACATTCTTTTCAACAGATCACTTAACGAGAGCGCCATTTCATTGTTCCCTTCGTGTGCAGAATCTAGTGAATCGTCTCGCGGGCCACTTCTTCGAGTGTGGTCATGCCGGCCGCAACCTTGATGAGACCGCTGCGGCGCAGCGTGATCATGCCGCGCTCGATTGCCTTCTTCTTGAGTTCGACGGCGGAAGCGCCGACCAGCACCAGTTCCCGGATCTCGTCGTCCACTTCCATGACTTCGTATAAGCCGCATCGGCCCTTGTAGCCGGTGTTGTTACAAACCCCGCAGCCTTTGCCCTTTTGGATCTTGACGCCATCCACTTCCTCGGGGGTGTAGCCCTCTTCGACCAGCGTCTGGCGCGGGACATCCACGGTTTCGGCACACTCTTTGCAAATGCGGCGCACCAAGCGCTGGGCGCAGATGAGGTGGACGGAAGTGGCCACCAGGAAAGGCTCAATGCCCATGTTCATCAGACGCGTGATGGTTTCCGGAGCGCCGTTGGTGTGCAGCGTGGAAAGGACCAGGTGTCCGGTCAGGGCAGCCTTGATGGCGATTTCTGCGGTTTCAAAGTCTCGAATTTCGCCGACCAGAATAATATTGGGGTCTTGACGCAGGAAAGCGCGCAGCGCCGCTGCGAAGTTCAGCCCGATCTGCTCCTTCATTTGCACCTGGTTCACGCCGGCCAACTGGAACTCGACGGGATCTTCCGCGGTCATGATGTTGGTGTCGGGTTGGTTGAGCCGAGCGATGGAGGAGTACAAAGTGTTGGTCTTGCCGGATCCGGTCGGCCCGGTGACCAGCACCATGCCGTAGGGCTTGAGGATGGCTTTCTCGAACTTGACCAGCGACTCCGGCTCGAAACCCAACTTGGTCATGTCGAGACGCAGGTTCTCCTTGTCGAGCAGCCGGAGCACAATTTTCTCGCCCCACAGCGTGGGCAGGGTGCTGACGCGGAAATCGAGTTGCTTTTTGCGCCCGCCGATGTTCATCTTCAGCATGATGCGGCCGTCTTGCGGCAGGCGCTTCTCGCTGATGTCGAGCTTGGCCATGATCTTCATGCGGGAGGTGATGGCGTCTTTCAGCTTCAGGGGCGGGGTCATGATGCTTTGCAGCACACCGTCAATACGGAAACGGACGCGGAACTCCTTTTCGTACGGCTCGATGTGAATGTCGCTCGCTCCGCGTTTCACCGCATCGGTAAGAATGAGGTTGACCAACTTGACGATCGGGGCTTCGTCCGCCGCGCGTTCCAGATCGGCCAGGCCCACTTCTTGCTGGTCAGCTTGCAGTTCGACGTCGGCTTCATCCATGTCCGTCATCGACTGCATGACCTGTTCGAGGTCCTCTTCCTTGGTGGTTCCGTAGGCCTTGTCGATTCCCTCCAGAATCGAACTTTCCGAGGCCACGACCGGCTCAATGTTGAAGCCGGTCATAAACTTGATATCGTCCATGGCGAACACGTTGGTGGGGTCGACCATGGCGATGGTGAGCGAAGCGCCCACCCGGCTTAGGGGCAGAATCTGATAGCGTTTGGCGGTCTCGTAGGGAATCAGTTTGACAACTGAGGGATCAATCTCGAAATAGGAAAGATTAATTGCGGGAACGCCGTACTGGCGGGAAAGAAAGTTAGTGACATCCTCGTCGCTGAGGAAGCCGAGCTTGACCAGGGCAGCACCCAGACGAGTGTTGTTCTCCTTCTGGATCTTGACCGCTTGCTCCAACTGCTCTGGGGTGATGATCTTCTCTTTGACGAGAAGATCGCCCAGCCGTTGAGACATACCTCGATCTCCTATCCGAGCGACAGAGAAATGCCAGCGCGTTTGCGCGGCTCACGCGAAGCGGCAGCTCTCAAGGGGAAAATAGCAGCCTGTTTTCGCGTTGACATAAATTGTCAACGCAGAGGCATTACCGCGCGAGTAACTTTGGTACCTGTACTCCGTGGAGTAAGCGCGTCAGTCGTTTACGGCGCGTGGAGTGTACGCCAAATGCGCATTTTGCGAGCGGGCTGGTGGCGTGGGACATGAACTTCGGTAAGTTCAAGGAGTGGCAGCGGGAGCGATTCCGGCGGGGTGGCGGCGAGGGGCGAGGGTTTTTGGATAGGACGAGGCTGGAGCCCAAACTCCCTTCGGATGGGTACGGACGCTTATAATGTGGGACTCAGGACAGTGGCTTCCTCGAATCCAATACGTTCCGATGATAAGCCTTCCAGCCGGAAGAAGATCATTGCTCCGGTGGCTGCCAGCCTGGTGGTGCTGTTCGGCATCCTGTTCGCGCTGACTTCGCTCGACCTGCCGGTAAAGCCCGACAGCAACCAGCAACTTTTATTCTTCGCTTCGCTCGCAGTGCTGATTTTTGTTCTCTTCCTGGTGCTGACCTTTGTTCTGTTCCGCAACGTCCTGAAATTGTTTGCGGAAAGACGGCTGGGGGTTCTGGGATCGAAGTTCCGCACACGATTGGTGGTGGGCAGCCTTTTGCTTTCGTTTCTTCCAGTCATCGGGATGTTTTTTTTCGCCTATGTTCTGATGAACCGCTCGATCGACAAGTGGTTCTCGACGCCGGTGGAGGAAGTACGGCGGGACACGGCGACCATGGCATCGTTACTTTCGCAGTATGCGGCGCAGAACGCACGCGCGGAAGCGGTTTCCATCGCAGCTCGGCCCGAGATGCAGCAGGCGTTGGCCGCCGATGACTTGTCAGCGGTCACGGAGGAATTGCGCCGTCACGAATCCACCTTGCAAGGGGGGTTCGCGGTTGTGCTTGACGGGGGGGAAGCGAAAACCAGTTTCGGGGCGCCCGCAGAATGGGGAGCACTCAGGAGCAAGTTGCCGGACGGATTTCTCCAGTCGAGTGTGCCCGCGCCCTTCGCCTGGGAGAATACGGAATATATTCTAGGCAGCGCGCCAGCAAGCGACCACGATGTAATCCTGGTAGCCATGCCTTTGCCCAAGAAGTTTTCGGAAACCGTGCGCCAGATCGAGGCCAGCCAGCAGCGCTATCTGGAATTGGCCCATGGACGCAGGTTGGTGCGGCGCACGTATCTGGCAGTTTTGCTTTTGCTGACGGTGGTAGTCCTGTTTGCCACCACCTGGCTGGCACTGTTCCTCTCCAAGTTGGTGACGCGACCAGTGGTGGCCCTGGCCGAGGCGACCCAGGAGATTTCCCGCGGACGGTTGGACTATCGGGTGGAGGTGCCGGCGGCGGACGAAATCGGCGACCTGGTGCAGTCTTTCAATCAAATGGCTGGGGAACTGGAATCCAGCCGGCGGCAGATTGAAGCGTCGAGCCGCGAGCTCAGCGGGGCGAACGTCGCGTTAGAACAACGCCGCCGCCATATGGAGACCATTCTGGAGAACATTCCGAACGGAGTGCTCTCGGTGAACGCAGCGCACGAGATCACGCATGTGAACCACGCCCTGCTCCGGCTGTTTCACCCCAGCGGCACGGAGGCCGGAATTCCGGAAGTGCTGATCGGGGCGCCGTTGCGCGATGTGTTCAGTGATCCGGTCATGGAGAGTCTGGAACCTCTGCTGCGCCGGGCGGACCGGATGGGTACGACCACGACGCAGATGGAGATGGAGGTCCACCACGCGACGCTCAACTTCGCCATCACAGTAGCCGCTCTCAAGCATGAAGGCCGGGGCTTGGGATACGTGCTGGTGTTTGAAGATTTGTCGGATCTGCTGAAGGCCCAAAAGCAAGCGGCGTGGCGGGAAGTAGCACGAAGGGTGGCGCATGAGATCAAGAATCCCCTGACCCCGATCGCACTTTCCGCGGAACGCATTCGCCGTCACCTGGGCAAGGGGACGCCTCCGGATGCAGCCTCCATGAAGGTACTGCACAGCTGTGCCGACACGATTGCTGGAGCCGTGGAAACGGTGCGCACGCTGGTGGATGAGTTCGCGACACTGGCGCGATTCCCTGCCGCACAACCGCGTCCGGCTAATATCAACTCCATTGTGGAAAGCGCATTGGCCATGTTTAACGGACGCCTGGACGACATTCGCGTGCGCACCTCACTGGCGGTCGACCTGCCGGAAGTGATGGCGGACCCGGACGCAATCAAGCGGGCGCTGGCCAACCTGGTGGACAATGCGGCGGAGGCCATGCAGGATGTGATCTTTCGCGAGATTCAGATCTCCACCACGTTGGTGGCCAGTCGCGATGCCGTGGAGATCATCGTCGCTGACACTGGCCGCGGGGTCACACAGGAGTTGAAAGAGCGGTTGTTTCTACCCTACTTCTCCACCAAGAAACGGGGAACGGGACTGGGTTTGGCGATTGTGAGCCGCATTGTCGAGGACCATCATGGATCGATTCGGGTGGAGGAAAACCGGCCCATGGGAACCAGGTTCGTAGTTGAATTGCCAGTCGTGGCCGAAGCCGTCGGCCCTCCTGTCGTCAGCCAGCATGCATAACATCCTGATCGTAGACGACGAGGTCAGCATCCGGCGGTCCCTAAAGGGCGTGCTGGAGGACGAAGGCTATGTGGCTTTGCAGGCGGAAAGCGGAGAATCCTGCCTGGAGACGCTGCGCAAGCAAGCCTTTGATGTGGTGTTGCTGGATATCTGGCTGCCGGGCATCGACGGGCTCGAAACCCTGGAGAAGATTCGCGAACTGGAAAATCCACCGGAAGTGATCATGATCTCGGGACACGGGACGATCGAGACGGCGGTGCGGGCCACGAAACTGGGTGCGTACGATTTTCTGGAGAAGCCGCTTTCGATCGACAAGACCCTCATTCTCATCAAGAACGCGATCGACGCCAAGCGCTTGCGGGCGGAAAATCGTGACCTCAAGAAGCAGCTAGTTCCCAAGAGCGTGATTGTGGGGGAGAGCGTCCCCATGAAAGCGCTGCGCCAGCAGATTCAGTTGATGGCGCCCACCAACGGACGCGTGCTCATCTATGGCGAGTCGGGAACTGGCAAGGAGTTGGTGGCCAACGCGATTCATGCGCAAAGCCTGCGCAAGGATGAGATGTTTGTGGAGGTGAATTGCGCGGCGATACCCGAAGACCTCATCGAAAGCGAGCTGTTTGGACACCGCAAAGGGTCATTCCCGGGCGCGACTGTCGATAAGGAAGGCACTTTTCAGAAAGCGCACGGTGGGACGCTTTTTCTGGATGAAATTGGCGATATGAGCCTGAAGACGCAGTCCAAGGTGCTGCGGACGCTCGAGGAACAGCGATTCGTTCCCGTAGGGAGCGATGACGCCATCACGGTGGATGCGCGGGTGATCGCTTCCACCAACAAGGATCTGGAAGAAGAAATCTCCAGAGGGAACTTCCGCGAGGACCTGTTTTACCGGCTCAATGTGATTCCCTTCTCGGTGCCTCCTTTGCGCGAACGCAAGGAAGACGTGCCCCTGCTGGCGCGGCATTTTTTGAAGGAGTTTTCGGCGACGTATGGACGGCGCTCGCGGGAGATCACCGAAGACTGCATTGAAATCCTGATGCGCTATTCCTGGCCGGGCAATGTGCGCGAGTTGCGGAATGTGATCGAACGGATCGTGATTATGAACCCTACAACCACGCGGTTCGAGCGCAAACACCTGCCGCCCCTGGTGCATCGGGAAGGCAGCCACCGGGCGGCTGGTGGCGAGTTCTCGACCCTACACCAGGCACGGGCTGCTTATGAACGGGATTACATTCTGAAGAAACTTGATGAGAATCATGGCAACGTCAGCCGCACGGCAGAAGTGCTGGGGTTGGAGCGCAGCCATCTCTACCGCAAGATGAAAACCCTGGGGATTGCAGCGAAGGAGTAGCGGCAACTCGCAGAGCGGCTTGCGAGATCGCAATAGCTGGCGAGCACTGCGGCCATCGAAAAATCACAGTCGCAGGTTATAATTGCGCGCCATGCCCCTAGCTACAGGCACAAGACTTGGCCCGTATGAGATTCAAGCGCCGCTGGGCGCCGGTGGTATGGGCGAAGTCTATCGGGCCAAAGACACGCGTCTGGATCGAACCGTCGCCATTAAGGTTCTTGCTTCCCACCTTTCGTCCTCGCCGGAGCTGAAACAACGCATGGAGCGCGAGGCGCGGGCGATCTCCTCCTTGAACCATCCGAATATTTGCCACCTCTACGACATTGGTTCACAAGACGGGACCGATTATCTGGTGATGGAGTTTCTGGAAGGGGAGACTCTAGCGGAGCGACTTCGTAAAGGACGGATGACGCTCAGTGAGACGCTAACCATCGGAGCCGGCATCGCAGAGGCGCTAGCTGTCGCGCATAAACAAGGAATCGTGCACCGCGATCTGAAGCCGGGAAACATCATGCTGACCAAGGCGGGCGCGAAGCTGATGGATTTTGGGCTGGCAAAGGCAACCCCGGCGGGGTTTGACGGCGCTTCCAACGCCCCAGTTTTGTCGGCAGCCTTGACCGTGAGCGACGCCAGTCCCCGGTCTCCGTTGACTGCCGCGGGCACGCTCATGGGCACGATCCAATACATGTCACCGGAGCAGATTGAAGGCAAGGAAGCGGATGCGAGGTCCGACCTGTTCGCACTGGGTGGGGTCCTGTATGAGATGGTAACGGGTGGACGTGCGTTCGGAGGCAAGAGTCAGGTTAGCGTGGCCAGCGCGATTCTGGAAAAAGAACCGGAACCGATTTCATCTCTACAACCACTAACACCGCCGGCTTTCGAACACGTTGTCAATACGTGCCTGGCGAAAAACCCCGACGACCGGTTTCAGACGGCGCACGACGTGAGACTGCAGCTGAAGTGGATCGGACAGAGTGGCGCAAGCAGCGTCAAGCCTGCGGGGAGGGAACCATCAGGCCGTGGCGTAGGCGGCTGGATTGCGGCGGGCGGCCTGGTAATCGTACTGATGGCGCTCGTGATCTGGAGGCGCGCCTCGAAACCTGACGAACGGACGGCATACTTTGCGGCTCCGCTTCCCTTCTCGGCCCAAGACCTAGCGGTGTCCCCCAATGGCCACACGATTGCGGTGGTGGGCAGAGAGTCGGAACGAAAAAGCCTGCTGTGGATCTATGAGCCGGGATCGCGGGAAGCGACCAGCATCGCGAATACCGATGGCGCTAACTTTCCCTTCTGGTCTCCCGATGGCAGGTCGCTCGGGTTCTTTGCTGAGGGCAGGCTTAAGCGGGTGGACATCGCGGGCGGCCCGGTGCAGACGCTTAGCGATGCGCAGACCGGCCGTGGAGGCACCTGGAACAAAGACGGCGTCATCCTCTTCACTCCGAGCGGCCAGTTGGGAACTGGGTTGTACCGGATCGCGGCTTCTGGCGGCACTGCCACGCAAGTTACTTTTCCGGACCGGGAGCATGGAGAGGACAGCCATCGCTGGCCCTCATTTCTGCCGGATGGAATCCACTACCTTTATCTGGCGATGGACCTTTCCGGGCGGAAGCTCCGGTCATTGATCTACGTCGGTTCGCTGAATTCGAAAGAGAAGCGTCTCATCACGGCGGCGACCGCGAATGCCGCCTACACTGAGCCGGGCTATCTGCTTTTTTACCGGAACCAAACGCTCTTTGCGCAACGTTTTGACGCGAAGAAATTTGAGCTGAGCGGAGAGGCTACCCCGATTCTCACGGACATTCGGTATCTGTCGCGCATCGCCAGAGCGGTGTTCGCGAGTTTCGGAAGCGGCCTGCTGGTCGCACAGCAAGGCAGCGATACCGGAGTCTCGCAAATGCTGTGGTTTGACCGAAAGGGGCGGCAGGTTGGAGTGACGTCGAAACCGGGCGAGTATGGGAACGTTTCCCTTGCGCCAAACGGCAAGTCTGTGGCGGCAGATGTGATGGACCCTGACAGCCAGAACACCGATGTATGGACTTACGATCTGGCGACCGAGAGCAGCAAGCGGCTCACCTTCGATCCGGCAATTGACTCGTCGCCGGTGTGGAGTCCCGATTCCAGCCGAATTGCATTTTGCTCAGACCGCGCCCAGAGGTTCAATTTGTATCTGAAAGATGCAACCGGAGCACAAGAGGAAACACTGATCCCGCACGAGGGACCGGACAGGTATCCGACGGACTGGTCGCACGACGGAAAGTATGTGCTCTATGAGCGCGGCACTGACTTGTGGTTTGTGACCTTTCCCAGCCTTAGCAGCAGCCTGTTTCTGAAGGGGCTATCCACTCCCAGGGCGGGCCATTTTTCGCCGGACGGGAAATGGGTGGCTTACGCCTCCAATGAAAGCGGAAGGTGGGAGGTTTATGTAACCTCTTTCCCCGAGGCGCATGGCAAGTGGCAGGTATCGAATGCGGGAGGCGAACAGCCAAGGTGGCGGAGCGACGGCAAAGAGTTCTATTACCTGGCTCCGGATGGAAAGATCATGGCCACGCCAGTTACGGCCGGCGCCAATTTCGACGCCGGAACCCCGGTTGCGCTGTTTCAGGCGAATCCACGTGAACTGGTGGCAACTTCAGAGCAGTCTTCTTACGATGTGAGCAAAGACGGCGAGAAATTTCTGATAAACACCCAACTGAAAACCGCCATGACCCCCATGTCGATCGTCATGAACTGGACTGCGAAGTTAGGCAAATAATTATTGCTTGGACTCGGGCTTGAGGCGTTTGACCATGCGGATTTCAGTACCGTTCTTCTGAAACTTGACATCGTCCATGAGTTGATTGATGAGAAAAATACCCCGGCCGTGACTGGAATAGATGTTCTGACCGACCAGCGGGTTGGGAATGGTTGATGGATCGAAGCCTTTACCAGGATCACGAACCACGATCAGCAGGTCGCCGTGCTGGTCGCAGGCGACATCACATTCGATACTTTTGGAAGAGTCGGATTGCGCACCATGCACGATGGCATTGGCCAAGGCTTCGGTAAGCGCCAGCTCAACGGCGTCTTCGGTACCAGGGGCGCAGTCCATTCTGCGCACGACCTGCATGATGGCGTGCACAACATGGTCAACCGCCTTCTGATCGGCAGCCAACTTCACGTTCAACTTCAAGACTAAGTTGTCGGCATCAAAAGTATGGCCTGTATCGTCCGATTGCATTCTGCCCTTTCCACGGAAACTTTGTCTGCGGACCAACCTATCCCGGGCCGGCCAACCGCTCCAATTGCCGCCGCCAGTCCAGATCATCGACGAAGACGTGCGACTCGCGCCAGTCGGGACGCACTTTCACGAACAATTCGAGGTAGACTCGCGTACCCATCATTTTTTCGATCTGCAAGCGCGCGGCGGTGCCGATGGTCTTTAGCATCTGCCCCTGCCGGCCCACCAGAATTCGTTTTTGGCCATCCCGCTCGCAATAGATGGTGGCGGCAATGCGGGTGAGCTTTGTTCCCTCTGCAAATTGTTCGACCATCACCGTCGTGGCATGGGGCACTTCCTCGCTGGTGGCGAGTAGTACCTGCTCACGAATGAGCTCGGCCGCCATGAAGCGCAAGGGCTGGTCTGTGATCTGATCTTCGCGGAAGTGGGGCTGTCCCTTGGGGAGGGCGGTCACCACGTGGTCCAGCAGGACGTCCAGTCCTATTTTCTTGCGGGCCGAAAGAGGAACGATTTGTTTGAAATCAAACAGCCGACGGTATTCGTCGATGATGGGCAGCAGTTTGTCCTTGCGCGCCACAAGGTCAATTTTGTTCAGCAGTAGAAACACTGGTGTGCCTGACTTCCTGGCAAGGTCGAGCCCGAACTGGTCGCGGGGCCCGAATTTCTGAGTGACGTCCAGCAACAGCAGAAGTAGATCGCAGCCCTGCAGGGCATCTCTGACTTCCGCCATCATCTTGCGTCCGAGTGAGCTGTCAGGCTGGTGAACTCCCGGAGTATCCAGCAGGACAATCTGGCCGGCGGGCCTTCCCTTGTGTTTTGGAACCTGAACAATTCCCAAGATACGGTTCCGCGTGGTTTGGGGCTTGGGGCTTACGATGGCCAGCTTCTGGCCCACGAGGGCGTTCAGCAAAGTGGATTTGCCGGCATTGGGCCGGCCCAGGATGCACACGAATCCGGAACGAAAAGCCATGAGTGGTTTTGGCGGGCAGCGGGCAGCCCAATACAAGAACTATATCAGCCTCATCTGCTTTGGCTCGACTACAGAGATCCGGACGCGCTTGACGCGGCGCTCGGTGGACTCCAGGACTTCAAAGCGGAGTCCGTCTTCTTCCACCACTTCCCCTTTCTGCGGAATGCGTCCGGCCAGTTCACTCACCAAGCCGGCGACGGTCGCCGATTCCTTGCCTTCTGGCCGCATGCCGAAGAGTTCGTCCAGACGATCGACATCTGTATTGCCTGCCACCACGTAGGAGCGGTCGTTCTCACGGACGATCTCCGCCTTTTCGTGCTCATCGCGAATCTCACCCACAATTTCTTCGACGAGGTCTTCGATGGTGACGAGGCCAGCCACGCCACCGTATTCGTCGACCACGATGGCCATGCGGATGTTGTTCTTCTGCATCTCGCGCAGAAGGTCGCTGCCCCGCTTGCTCTCGGGCACGAAGTAAACGTCCTTACGCATGATGGTGTCCACGGTGCGGGTGCGGGCTTCGGTGTCGGGAACTTGCAGCACATCCTGAGCGTAGACGATGCCCTTGATGCTGTGGATGGTGCCCTCGAAGACCGGCACACGAGAGTAGGGTTTTTCGCGCAACAATTCGACGAACTGCTCCACCGTGGTGTTGGCGGGTACGGCCACAATGTCAGGCCGTGGCTTCATGGCTTCACGGACAGTTTTTTCGCCGAACTCGACGGCCGATTGGATGAGGTCGCGGTTGCTCTCATTCAAAATGCCTTCTTCCTGACCAGCTTCGATCAGGGCATCGACGGCTTCCGCCTGGGTTTCAGGCTGTTCCTCAGCGTGTTCTTTGGTGAGAGCGGTCACCGAGCGCAAGAAGCCCAGCACCAGCGTGGCAGGGACAGCGAGATAAATGAGAATGCGCAAGACAGGTACCCAGCGCGTCAGCCACTGGCCCTTGGTTCGCATGAAGAAGACAAAGGGCAGGAAGCGGTTGAAGATGATGACGATGAGAATCAGGCCGAGAGCGGCTTGCAGAAGCTCTTCGATATGCCAGGCACTGTCGCGAAACACCGCGAAACCGAGCAGGAGGGCGATGGCGGCGGTCGTAAGTTGGGAGAGTACAGCGACCGACAACGCGGCGCGCTCGCGGCTGAATCTCAACCGCGGCTCGACGCTTTGCTCAAAGGCGTCGATGTTATGCTGGAATTCGCGGGAAAGAAACTTGCCGATCTCGGAGTAGAGACGATCCACGTAGGAGACGAGGGTCAGCAGCCCGCACAAAACCAGAAGCGCTGTGGCGATGGCAAAGTTCATTGGGATGCGCGCGGGGCACGACCCGCGGCGACTCTTTCTGTAAGACCCGAAGCCAGCCCGAGCCGCCGTCGCAAGCTGAGCTCCATTCTCGCCATCCGACCCTGATCGCATTCATGATCAAACCCCGCGAGATGCAACAATCCATGCAAACACAGAATCTTGATTTCTTCTACGGGGGTGTGCCCGAGCCGCTTGGCGTTCTGCTTTGCGATATCCACGGAGATCGCAATATCACCCGCGAAACCGTTGCGCGGACCCTCGCCCGCGGGAAACGACAGCACGTCCGTGGGCTGGTTTTTTCCCCGGAAGCGGCGGTTCAAGGCGCGCAAGTCGTGGTTGCCCGCGAGCAATACGTCCACCGAGCCGCGCAGGCCAACCCTACGCTGGGTGCGCTGCACAAACCGGGTGAGCGCGGCCACGCTCACACCGGCCACGGGTTTTCGGATGACGATCACTGGGTTAACTCTGCAAAAAGCAAACAGGAGGGTCGCCGTAGTGGCACCCTCCTGCCAGATTCCAAGTCTTTATCCCTTGATTCTGGTCTTTTCCTCGTTCTCGTCTGACGAAACCCTGTTGTGCGGGATCACCAGATTACCGCCATTCGATCTCCTCGGATCTGGATCCAGCAATAGCATCTGCTGTTCGGCAACCCGGGTTTTGTGGTCATCGTAGGCACGGATAATCCTCTGCACCAAGTGGTGGCGCACGACGTCACTCTCATCAAAGTAGGCGAAGGCCAGGCCCTCAACAGTCTTCAGAATATCGATGACTTCCAACAGCCCGCTGCGACGGGCATTGGGCAGATCAATCTGGGTGATGTCGCCGGTGATCACGGCTTTGGAGTTGAAACCGAGGCGAGTGACGAACATTTTCATCTGCTCGGAAGTGGTATTTTGCGCCTCGTCGAGAATGACGAAAGAGTCGTTGAGTGTGCGCCCGCGCATAAACGCAATCGGAGCAATCTCGATAACGTTTTTCTCCAGATAGCGATCAACCTTCTCAGGCTCGAGCATGTCGTAGAGCGCGTCGTACAGCGGCCGGAGGTAAGGATCGATCTTGTCCTGCAAGGTCCCGGGCAGAAACCCAAGGCGCTCGCCGGCTTCGACGGCGGGGCGCGCGAGAATGATGCGGTTCACGCGTTTCGAGAGCAGCGCGGAGATGGCCATAGCAACCGCGAGATAGGTCTTACCCGTACCCGCCGGCCCGATGCCGAAGACCATATCATGCTTCTCGATGGCCTCGATGTAGCGGCGCTGGTTGAGGCTCTTGGGCTGCACGGTACGGCGCCCCAGGGCACGCTGGCGTCCGGCCTCCGCCAAGCCGCGCAGCGTGGCTTTGGGATCGGCCATGAGCACGCGCAGCATGCTGTTCAGGTCGCCGTTGTTGAAGACGTGCCCGCCGCGTCGTAAGTGTTCGTAGTCGGCGAAGACCTGCTGGGCGCGTTCGACAGCGCTGGTGGCGCCATGAAGTTCAATGGCGTTCGAGCGCAGGTCGATGGTGATGTGCAGACCGTCTTCGAGGACGTGCAGGTTTTCGTCCCTGGTGCCGAACAGGGTTTCGATATGAGGAGTGATCTCGATACTTTTCTTCATTCAGTTTGGGCGTAGGCCTCCGCGCGCCGGTTGCAGGTGCTTGACGGGTGGATTGGATGCCGGCGAGGCGGTCTTGCAGCGCAAAAAGTCTTCTTCGCTCTGGAGGTAGAACCCGCCGGGATGCTCGCTCGCAAGGTGCAAGCAACTGCCATTACGGATAGGGTATCTCGGGGATGGAGGGGAGTCAATGGGACTATGAGGATTGGCAGTGGTATGGCATTATGTTGAAGAAGCGAGGTGGTTTATGCACGAGCAGGACAAGGTTAATAAGGCAAGAATGATTGGGTACGTAATCGGGATTGTTTGTATTGTGGCAGTTTTGGCGTGGAAACTGGTGGTGCGCTGAGCGGTTCCGCTAGTCGGTGAGTTTGACCCGGCTGAGTTACTCCCGTAAAATAAACAGGTTGGAATCGGCCTGCCGATTTAGACTCATCCACATTCGAGCGAAGGTAAAGAAGCTTCCATGGCTAATCATTTTTCGGCGCTGAAACGCGCCCGTCAGACTGAGAAACGAACCGCCCGGAACCGGGCCAACACGTCGCGTTTGCGCTCTGCCCTGCGGCAACTGCGCGAAGCGCTCACCAAAGGTGACAGGCCGGCGGCGGAACAGGTGTTCCGGCAGACGATTTCTGCGCTGGATAAGGCGGTGCAGAAGGGTGTAATCCACAACAATACCGCCTCGCGGTACAAGTCGCGCTTGAGCGCGCGGCTGCATGCGGTGAAGTAGTTTCCAGAAAAAGCTAGCCACGGATTTGCACTGATCTTCACGGATTTTTATCCGTGAGAATCTGTGCAAATCCGTGGCTAGCTTTTTATACCGGCAACTCTTCCTGCGACCAGCCAGGCACTTCCGGCTTCAGTTCGGCGGTCAAGTCCAGCACCAACTTTTCCAGGACCATTCTTTTGCTGGGAGGATTCGAGCGCAGGGCCAGGTCTGTCTTGGCCACTAGCCGAATCGCGCGGGTCAATTCTCTCTTCGATTTGTAGCGGCGGGCCTGGCGAATGATGTCATCGGCGGCGAATGGGGGCACGCGGAAGCCTTGCCACAGCGCCGCCCATAACATGCGCTGGTCGCGGACGTTGCGTTCGAGAATCACCAGCATTTGGCGGAAAGTCTTGGCCAGCATGTAGAGATGGCCGATGGCGGCTTCGTCGCCGTCGCCGGTGGTGAGAATGGCATCGAGCATTTCGAGGGCGCGGACGCGGTCTTTGGCGGAGATAGCGTCGGTCAGCTCATATAACGACCGCTGCTTGGCGGCTAGGACCATCGTTTCTACATCGCCCAGGGTGATGTGTTTCTTCTCGCCCACGTAAAGCATCAGCTTTTCGATCTCGTTGGAAACCATCATCATGTCGCCACCGAGGGCGTCGACTAACTCGCGGGAGGCGTCAGCGTCGATCTTTACGCTGTGAGTGAGGCAGTATTCGCCGATCCAGCGGACGGCTTCGCTCTCCTCGACGCGCGACAGCTCAACAATGGCGCAGTACGCGCCCATGGACTCGCGAATGCGCTCGTAGCGGTCTTTATCGGTCATTTCTATGCGGCGGGCGTCGGCGGGGATGCTGATGTGGTCGGCGACGAAGATCAAGACGGCGTCAGGATTGGGATCCTTGCAATAGGCTTCGATGGCGGCGAGTTTTTCTTCATTTGACCCGCGGCCGAAAAGATTCTTGACGCCGCGAATGAAGAAGACCTGGAAAGGCGCCATCAGCGAAGGGGTGCGGGCGCGGTCGAGCACTTCGGCCAGGTCGGTGTCGGCGAGATCGAATTCGAACAAGCTGAAGTCGCGCAGATCGGCAGGGACGAGATGTTCAAGAATAGCCTCGCGGCAGCGCTTGCGGAAGAAGACTTCGTCCCCGACGAACACATACGCCGGGCGCAGCTTGCGGGCCTGCACTTCGGAAACAAAGCGGTCGGCCTGGGCGAAAGCGCGCATCAGAACCCCTCCAGAATATTGGAAACCAGGGTCTGCGCAAAGTCACGAGAAAGGCGCTGGTAGGCGGGAGTGTCTTCCTCGAAGAAGCTGTTGGGGTCGCTCGAGATCTCATATTGCTCACGGAACAGATACGACGCATTCTGGTAGAGGACTTTGCCCTGCTTGTCTTTCAGGGTCACGCTCATGGAAATCACCACCAGTACGCTGGCGGCGTGCCCGGTTTGCGAGTCGTAGGTCATAGGCGTGGTGTAGGTGGAGAGAACCGTGCCCTTCAGGGTAGCGTCGGCATCGGCGTCCGTCTGATTGATGATGTGGTAGTGGGTGCGCAGCACCATTTCGCGGACTACCGCAGCGGTCAACATCTGTTCGATCCGGTAGGTGTGGGTCTGGTTGACGAACGCAGGGACTGCGATGGTGCGGACATTCTCGGGGATGGTGGTGATTTTGTTGGCGGTGTGGTAGCCGCAGCCGATCGCAGGAAGACAGAAGACTAACAGAAGCCAGGGCCTGCGCAGCATGCCGCTCATTGGATCTTGCCTCGCGGACGGGTGGCAGCCATGGTCTCCGCGCACTCGACTGCCGTGGAAGCGGCGATCCGCAGATTGTCGGAAGCGGCCCACAACCAGAAACTCCGGGGTTGACTGGAATCGGGCAGAACCGAGAGCTGAACGTCGGATTGTCCCGCTGCATTGACGTTGCTGGGGGCGTCATCGGCACCAGAGGTCAGGTTGACATGCTCTCCTGTCAACGCCTGCGAAATGCTCTGGACGTCAACTGCCTGGTCGATCTCGATGTGAAGCGCGAAAGCGTGTCCGTGGAAGATGGGAGCTTGCAGCAAGAGGAGGGACAGATCAGGAGCGGAAGCTCCGGCGATCTTGCGATAGTGTTTGCGGACGCGGCTCTCGACGGCCGCAAGCGCAGGGGCAGATTGCTCGCCGTAGCGGGCCAACATGTTGAAGGCCACCTGAGCATCAAAAACACTCTTCGGCAATTGCTGAAACGAGAGCAAATTCACGGTCTGCTGGTGCAGTTCGTCCATGCCCTTCTGGCCGTGTTCGGACGCGGGCTCAAACACGGTGGCGGAGGCTCGAACCACCTTGCCGGTCTTTTGCACGCGCAGCAACAAGAGAGCCAGCACGACGGAGGCAGGATGCGCCGTCACCACCGGGCCGGGCTGCAACTCTGGAACCAAGGGTTGTCCCAACTGGCGCTCGATCCAAGGCGAGCGCACCACAGCGTCGGCATCGTCTTCCAGGGCGTAGGAGAGGTCAACGATGTCGGAACCGGCGTCGCGGGCAATCTTCCAGGTCTTGCGGGCGGATTCGGGATCGGCGGCAAAGAAGGTGAAGTCGATATTGCGGAATTCTTCCGCGCGCACCTTCTGGATGAAAGTGACCTCGTCACCCAGGGCCTCGAGTTTGCCCAGGGACTCGTCGTCGTCCAGTAGCTTCACGTCCAGCGAAGGGAAATTGCGGTCAGTGAGGACCTCTGCCAGTTCCTTGCCCTGAAGCGATCCGGCGCCGACAATGGCCACGCGGTAGAAATTGCCTCCGCGAGTAGGGTCGGCGTGGGAGACAGCGGGCGATTTCAGGTTCGAACTCATGAGGGCTGCGATGCTTCCTTATACGTAGGCGGAGGCGGATTGCCACGGCGGCGGAAAATCCACTGCAAACGCCAGATTACCCCCGAAACCATGTAAGTGAGCGCGAGAACGAACAGCAATGGCCGGGAGAAGAACCAAATGCCGGCGAAAAACAACCCAAACAGAATAATCAGGCGAAACGGCTGGCGGGAGCGAAAATCGATGTCCTTGAAGCTGTAGAAGCGCCAGGTGCTGACCATCAGGTACGCGGTGGCGACGGTAACCAGCATCCAAGTGATGCAACTCCAGAGGGAGGCGATGGGGTCGCCGGCAGAAAAATGCACCACCGCTGCAATGACACCGGCTCCCGCGGGAATCGGCATGCCCACGAAATACTTCTTTCCCGGACGACCAGGATTGGAGGGTTGAGGATTGGAAGTGATGTTGAAACGGGCCAGACGGCTGGCGCCCGCCATCAGAAACAGGAAGCTGGCAATCGCGCCCAGTTGAGCCAGTTTGCCGGTAAGTTCCGAAGACCCCAGAAAAACCGGCAACTGGCGGAAGCCCCACATCCAGGCCAGCATGGCGGGGGCGACGCCGAAGGTGATGACGTCAGCGAGCGAGTCCAGTTCCTTGCCAAAATCGCTGCTGGTCTTGGTCATGCGCGCGATGCGGCCGTCGAGGCCGTCGAACAGCACGGCGAATCCGATGGCTTTGGCCGCAAAATCAAAATGCCACGGTTCCGCGGCCGTGGCGTGCGTAACCTGCAAGATGGCGTAGTAACCCATCGCGATATTTGCGGTGGTGAAGAGCGAGGGCAGAATGTACATGCCTTTGCTCAGCCGACGGGGACCGCGATCGTCACTGCGTCTCCGGGGAAATTCTGGGAGTTCCGAGTCCATCACCTTGCTCCTTGGCGGGCGCCTTCGGCACCAGCCGTCACCAAGTGACCCTTGGCAGCCAAGTGGGCGAGCACGCTGGATCCGCCCTTCACCCGGTCTCCAACTTCGACTTGGATACCGGCCGAAGTGGCCATCAAAACATCCACGCGGGAACCGAATTTGATAAGGCCAATGCGCTCACCGCGCTCGACGTGATCGCCTACGTTCCTGGTGAACACAATCCTGCGCGCCAGCAGACCAGCGATTTGTTTGAAGACGACGGTGTGGCCTTCGCCTTCCACGGTCACCAGGTTCTGCTCGTTCTGTTCGGCAGACACGGGATTCATGGCGTTAAGAAACTTCCCTTTCTGGTAACTGACGCGCCGGATGACACCACTGAGAGGGGAACGGTTCACATGCACGTCAAACACGCTGAGAAAAATGCTGATGTGGAGATATGAAATTCCCTCAAACGTGCTTCGGCAGATGCTGGTCACCTTGCCGTCGGCAGGCGAGACCAGCAGATTGGGGGCGTCTGGAACTGTTCGTTCGGGATCGCGAAAGAACCAAAAGAAGAAAAATGCCAGCAAGACCGCAGGCACGGCCCACACCGGGGCGGCAAGCCACCCCAGCAGCGCGGCAGCGCCGAGGAGTGGAAGCGCGTAATAGTAGGCGTCGCGAACCATTCTGGGAGATAGCGAGATTATAGTTCAGGATGACAACTGGGACGGGATTTTCAGGTTTCTGCAAAAAAAGGCGCTTATCCGCGCCGGCTACAAGAAAGGCATTCCCCTGGGCGGCCCGAGGCCGCAGCGGGAGCCTGGTGTCTTTAAGCGACCTGATTCTGTCCGATACCTTGCTGGAACTGCCGCTCAATGTTTTGCATTTGATCCTTGAGGCGGAGCTTCAGCTTTTTCAAGCGCACTTCTTCCAGTTTTTCGTCGTCCGTGAGATAGCGTTTCTGGGTGAGTGAATCGAGACGTTGTTCGTACTGAGTATGCTCTAGCACCAATTGACGGAACTCCTCATGACTGTTCAAGAGTTGGTCTCTAGAAATTAACATCCAGCAGACCTCCTAACCGGGTTGTCAGGTACACGTTACCATAGGACATAGACCGCTTCAATCCGAAATTTCATAGGCAGATGTTTAGGTTTATCAGTGAGTTACATGGCCTGCACCAGGTATGGTGCAGCTAGGAAAAATCAAGTCGATAGGTGATGGCGGCCTCGTCGGGATTGCGGTAATACGCAGGGCGGCGGCCCCTTTCGCGGAACGCCCATTTCTCGTATAGGTGCCGCGCGGCGGAGTTGGATTCGCGGACCTCCAAGAAGACGGCGGTCGCGCCTCGGGAACGAGCACGACTGAGAAACTCGCCCAGCAGACGGGTTCCTAGGCCGCTACCGCGGGCCGGGCCCGCAATGGCGATGTTTTCGAGCTCCCACTCGTGGTCAACTGCGCGTGCGATGAGGAAGCCCTGGATGGAGCCAGCGTCTTCCAGAACTAAGGCAATACGAGGAGCTCCGCTGGGCGAGAAGATGGCTCGATATTGCTCGGCCGACCAGTGGGCCGCAGTGACGGAGTGCATCTCCAGAGCCATCAGCGTGGGAACGTCGTCGATAGTGGCGGGGCGGATCACAGGGCAGCTTCTAGCTACTGCTTCTAGCTAATTTTCGCAAAGATCTGGTCGGAGCGCCGGAGGTAGTTGGCGTCCAGTGCTTCGGGCGAGATGGTTTGGCCCGACTGAATCTTCTTCCAGCCGAGGCGCGCGATGGCGTCGCTGCGCGGCCGCGGGACTTCTTCGACTTGGAGGCCAGCGGCACCGGCGAAATCAAGCACGGACTTGTCGGGAGTTAGTATCAGTTGGCCTCCCGCGGCTGCGAGGAATTCTTCTTGCGTGAACAGAGATTCAGAACCGTCGTGCTGGCGGGCATAGATTTCTTTGCGGCCAGCGTCCATGGCGGCGAGGACGGGATCTTGCCCGGAGGCGGCGATTGCCTCGAGCAATGAAACGACGGCGATGGGTTTATTCAGGACCTCAGCCAGACCCTTTACCGCTGCGAGACCGACGCGGAGTCCGGTGAAGGAACCGGGGCCGGAAGTGGCGGCGAAAGCATCGATGTCTTTTTTCGTAAAGCCGTGCGTCTTTAATAGTGCGGAGATTTGCGGGACCAGTTGCGCAGAAAACGCTCCGCCGTCGAGTGGGGCTAGGCCGATGATTTGGCAATCGTCCGCATGGCAGTTGGCCAGCGCGATGCTGCCGTCTTTCCCAGAAGTATCAATGGCGAGAAGGAGCATGGGGCGTGTGTTCGGGGCTAGTGTCCCTCGACTAATTCCAGGAGAACGCCGCCAGCGCTAGAGGGATGCACGAAGATGTAACGATGCCCGCCTGCGCCGACTTTGATGTCTTCCGATACGAGGCGCACGCCGTCTTTTTTCAAACGAGCAACGGCGGCGGTCAAGTCGGAAACACGAAGCGAGACGTGGTGCAAGCCCTCGCCGCGTTTGGCGATGAATTTTGCGATCACTGAGTTCTCGGAAGTTGGCTCCAGCAACTCCAGACGGGCCTCGCCTACCGGCACCATGACCACGCGCACCTGTTCGGCTTCGACGAGTTCCTCGGGAGAGACGGCCATCCCGAGCTTCTGGTAGATGGCCTTGGCAGCGGTCAGCGACTTTACCGCGATGCCGAGATGGTCAATGGTGAACATGAATTCTTCTTGCGACCGAGCCTGATCAGCCTTTACTGGCGGCAGAGCCACAGTCTGCTTTTTTCAGTGCCTGATCCGCTTCGTCCATCCTGCGAAACATCGTATCCGATAATGTTTCGTAAGCCCCTTGGACATCTGAGGCGATGGCCGCCGTCTGGTTCATCCACCTCAATGCTACATTCGCGGCGGTCCCTCGTGACCGGTTGTCGGAAGCCTCATAGGCACGCCTGAGTTCCTGATTGTAGTTGGTAACCCAGTTCTCAAATTGAACCAAGCCCAGGAGCAAGCGCGTTTGGTCCGAAAGAGTAGCCTGTCCTGCCAATTTCGGCACAAGATGCCGGAGCGTCTGCAGCCACGCCAGCGAGGAGTCGCGACTTCCTTTCAGATCGGAACTCTCTTCCTTACTGACGGCTAAGTGATCGATATCGATTCCGCTCAGGGTCTGCTGCCACTTGTCTACGTTGTGCCCGAGGACCTCTAGCTGTGCCGGAAACGCAGCGGCGTTATTCGCCTGTTGACCCGCGGCGGAGCCAAAAGGCAATAGCAACCAAACGATGCTCAGGATCATCGAGCGGCCAATCATAGACGCTCCCAATTTGGAAGTTGGGCGGACGGATTCGTCCGCCTATGTGCTCTTTTCCATCCTACTCACAATTTCCTCGACTAGCGTGTAGGGGTCGCGTTTGTGCTCGGCGACTTCAGCGGCGTAACGGGCGACACTGCCATCTACAAATTGGCTGCGGGCTTTTTCGAGCAGCGCGTCGCGGAGCATCTCGACCAGGCGCTCCTGCCAGTGTTGCACCCGGTGTTGCAGCGTCAGGTTTTCCTTTTCTAAATAGGCCTGGTAAGCAGCTATCGCGGCGACCAATTCTGGGATTCCGGTACCTTCAGTAGCCACAGTCTTCACGATGGGCGGAGTCCAGCGGTCGCTGCGCATGGCCAGCGATTGCAGGCCGCGGATCTCGCGCTCCACGCGGTCGGCGCCTTCGCGGTCGCTTTTGTTGATCACAAAAATGTCGGCAATTTCCATGATGCCGGCTTTGATGCTTTGCACGTCGTCGCCCATGCCGGGGACGAGGATGACGATGGTGACATCGGCGACACGCACGATGTCGACTTCATCCTGGCCCACGCCGACGGTTTCGATCATGACGAGATCGCGGCCGGAGGCGTCGAGGATGGTGGCAACATCGGAAGTCGCGCGCGCCAACCCTCCCAAAGAGCCGCGGGTGGCCATGCTGCGGATGTAGATGCCAGGATCGGAGAAGTGATCCTGCATGCGGATGCGGTCGCCGAGAATTGCACCACCAGTGTAAGGGCTGGTGGGATCGACGGCGATGATGCCGACGGTTTGGTTCTGCTTGCGATAGTGCTTAGCCAGTTGGTCAACCAGGGTGCTCTTGCCAGCGCCGGGAGCGCCGGTGAGTCCGAGGATGCGGGCGTGGCCGGTTTGCGGGAACGCGGCTTTGAGCAACTCGGTCCAACCGGGGGAGCGGTTCTCGACGGTGGTGATGGCCCGAGTGAGGGCGCGAGTGTCGCCGTTGCGAAGGCGGTCGAGCCAGGATTGGAGGTCTGGGGTCAAGGACTCAGTGTAAAGCATGACAACGCTGTTTGGCCGCAGGTCAACGCATATGAACGCGGATTGTCAAGTTTAACCTATGCACCATTCGAGCAGAAACGCTTCATACGATTGTCATACCTTGCCTCATACCTTTGGCCGTGGTACGATCGACTTATCGGAGAAGAACAATGCCCAGAACCGCGCCCAATCGGAAGGCTCGGAAGACTTTTTCGTTGTCTCGTGAGACGGTGAAGTACCTCGAATCCCTCCGCAAGGAGAGGAAGAAAGACTCGATGTCAGCGGTGCTGGAGGATGTTGTGCGCCAATTGCAGCAGGCAAAGGAACTGGAGCGCATTTCGGCCTCCACTACCCGCTACTATGATTCCCTCACCCCGGAAGAGATCGCCGAAGATCGCGCCTGGGGCGACTTTGCCGCTACCCAATTCCCCGATGAGGAATAGCCAATGAGACGGACGCCTCAACGAGGAGAAATCTGGTATGTGAAGCTTCCCACCGATCCTCCGGAAAAAGCCGCGAGGCCGGTGATCATCGTTTCACTGGATGCCCGAAACCGGCATTCGGGATCTAACACGGTACTGGTCGCACCTTTGACCGGGTCTGTAGAGAAAGATTTCGATACTCACATCCCGCTCTCACCGGGGGAAACCGGCCTTCATGCATCCCGCATCCGATGTGAGGACCTAACCGTCGTGAAGAAGGAGTTCTTGGTTGAGCCGAAATTCCCGCTCCGGACCCTGAGCAATAGCAGAGTTTGCGAGATTGCTGACAAGGTGCGGATGGCGATGGGCTGCGCGGCGAAGTAGGCGGTATAGCGTAGCTAGTCTTTCAGCAACTGCCTGGCGATCACCAGCCGCTGCACTTCGCTGGTGCCTTCGCCGATGGTGCAGAGTTTCACGTCGCGATAGAACTTTTCCGCGGGATAGTCTTTGATGAAGCCGTAGCCGCCGTGAATCTGTACGCTCTCATTGGCGCAGCGGACGGCGACTTCGCTGGTAAATAACTTGGCCATGGAAGATTCCTGCGTGCTCTTCATGCCCGCATCTTTCATGGCAGCGGCACGGAAGGTAAGCAGCTTGGCGGCTTCGATCTCGGTGGCCATATCGGCCAGCTTCCATTGGATGCCCTGAAATTCGCTGATGGCTTTGCCGAATTGCTTGCGCTGTTTGGAATATTTGAGTGCACATTCATAAGCACCCTCAGCCATGCCGAGAGCTAGGGCAGCAATCGAGATGCGGCCGCCGTCAAGCACGCGCATGGCGTCGATAAAACCGTCGCCTTCTTTGCCCAAGAGATTTCCCGCGGGAATGACGCAGTCTTCGAAAATGAGTTCAGAAGTGTCACTGGCGCGCAGTCCGAGCTTGTTTTCCTTCTTGCCGGTGCGGAAGCCCTTGGCGTCTTTTTCCACGATGAAAGCGGAAAGGCCGTGAGTGTGCGCGGCGCGATCGGTCACGGCAATCACGACCAGAACGTCGGCGTAACGGCCATTGGTGATGAAAGTCTTGGTGCCATTGAGCACCCAGTTGTTGCCTTTGCGGACCGCGGTCATGCGGGCACTGCCGGCATCAGAACCGGCGGATGGTTCGGTCAGGCCCCAGGCGCCGATGTATTCACCGGTGGCCAGCTTCCTGACATATTTTTTCTTTTGCTCTTCAGTGCCGGCAAGAAAAATGTGGTTTGAGCAAAGCGAAGTGTGCGCGGCCACGATGATGCCGACGGAACCATCCACCCGCGACAGTTCCTCTATGGTGGTGACGTACTCGATGTAGCCCATGCCGGGGCCACCGTATTCGGTGGGAAAAATCGTGCCCAGCAGGCCGAGCTTGCCCAGTTCTTTGATGGTGGCTAAGGGGAATTCGCCGGCTTCGTCCCACTCCATGACGTGGGGAAGAATTTCGCGTTCGGCAAATTCGCGGACGCTTTTTTTGAGATGAAGTTGCTCGTCGTTGAGTTGGAAATCCAAAAAATCCTCGGGCTGGCAGTTGCCACGTCATACTTCCCCTCGGCAAACCGGAAGGAAGAACAACATCTTGATTTAAACATGAGGAAAGCAAGCGGAAAAGTTACTGGAAGCGCTGTCTAAGCGGAATGCGGAAAGCCGCATTTTTACTAGCGATTTGCGTGCTTTGGGCGAAGGGGCCAACCGACCGATTGGTCGTGAACAAAAATGGCTCAGGAGCATTTCTGCTCTCCAGCGTCGAAAAATTTGCGCGCCATCCACAGCGGACCTCGCGACAGCCGGCGCGAACGCCGGCGCTACTAAAGCTGCGGAGCTTCGCTCCTGGACGGGCGAGGGCGCCCGTCCCCACACGGGGCCGGGGCGCCGGCGCTACATCGATACAGCGAGGAAGCGCTCGAAGACTTCGTTCGATAGCAGACGACCACGGGCGGTCAGGCGGATCACACTTCCCTGCCGCTCGAGCAAGGCGGCTTGAACGAGTTCATCGATGACGGGAGCGAGTTCATGACCGCCGAAGTCTCGGACGACCTGGCCAAGATCCAGGCCGCGATTCAAGCGCAGGCCGAGAAAGAAAGTTTCTTCGAGAGCGGCATGGCGGTCGATGAAGTTGGACTGAAGGGTTGCTCCGGCGACGTATTGTTCCAGCGAGTCGGGGGTCGAGAAACGGACGGCATCGGGCCCGCAGGGGCTAAAGCCCGCAAGAGACGGGTCGTGATCGGCACGACTGAAGTCGTGCCCTCCCGTGATGTGCTCTCCGGCGTCCGTGCCCGACGTCTTAAATAGCATAGAGTGGGCGTCGATGCCGAAGCCGAGGTAGGGTTGGCGGGTCCAATATTTGAGGTTGTGGCGAGACTCGAAGCCGGAGCGGGCAAAATTCGAAATCTCGTACTGCCGGATTCCGGCGGCGTTGAGACGGTCTCGGGCGGTCTCGTAGAGCGTTGCCGTCAGATCTTCGTCGGGAACGAAGTGGGCGTGATATTTTGTGCCTCCGGCGATCAATTCCCTGCCCAAGCGGGAGTCGTCGTCCACTTCGAGCATGTAGACACTGACATGGGGCGCCTGCGTGGCGATTACTTGTTCGAGGGAAAATTCCCAGCTTTGCTGGGTCTGGTGGGGCAGACCGGCTATGAGATCCAGATTGAGATTGGAGATGCCGGCGTCGCGCAATCTTGTAATATCGTCGAGAACTGTCGAGCGATTGTGCAAGCGGCCGACCGAAGAGGCTTCCTGATCCACGAAAGATTGCACGCCCAGGCTCACGCGGTTGACGTGATGGCGGCGGAACAGTTCGATCACGGGCGGGGTCAGCGTGCCGGGAGCACATTCGACCGTGATTTCAGCCTGGGCTTGGAGGTCAAAATTTTGCCAAATCGTGACAAAAAGGCGTTCCATCTGGCTTATATCAAGGATGGTGGGAGTTCCTCCCCCGATGTAAACGGAGGCGACGGCTCGCTCCATCATGCCGCCCATTTGTGCGGCGGTCGTCGAAGCCTGGGCAAGGTCGCTGCAGACGCGATCAACGTAGCGTTGAAAGACGGCCTTGGAAAAAACATCCGAAGCGAAGTTGCAATAGGTACACTTGGTACGGCAGAACGGGACGGAAATGTAGAGGCCGAGCGGCATTGGGATGATTATGCCACGTGCAAAGCTCTTAACCGCAAAGGTCGAAGAGGATTCGCAAAGGACGCAAAGGAATAACTAGGAACATGCTTCCACGTGTCGTGATTACCGGAATCGGCATTGTCAGTCCCAACGGGATTGGCAAGGAGGCATTCTGCCGCGCCATTCTGGCGGGAAAGTCGGGAGTGAAGCGGATTTCGCGGTTTGATCCCTCGGAGTTGCCGGTCCACGTGGCTGGGGAGATTCCTGAGTTCGACGAACTGGCCTGGGTGGATGCACGAGAAAGAAAACATGTTTCCCGCGTGGTCCCGTTGGCAGTGGCGGCCTCGGCGGAAGCGATTCAGGATGCGGGGCTCGATCCAAGCTCGATGAGCATGTACGAGAAGCGCGAAATTGGCGTTATCTTGGGCACTGGCGGCGGCGCCCAGGAATTTTCCGAAGAACAATACCGGCTGTGGCACAGCGGGCACATCAAGCAAGTCAGCCTGTTCTGTATTCCCAGCGGCACCATGGGCACGATTCCCAGCGAAGTGAGCATGCGCTTCGGCTTCCGCGGCTATAGCCACGTGGTGACCGCGGGCTGCACTTCTTCCACGGACGCGATTGGCTACGCTTACCAGCATATTCAAGCTGGAGTGCAGCCGCTGTTTCTGGTGGGCGGCGTGGATTCGGCGATTACGCCGGGAATTATCAAAGGCTATTCGATGCTGCGGGCGCTGACGCAGTCGTGGAACAACGAGCCGGAGCGCGCATCGCGGCCGTTTTCGGCGGACCGGGATGGGTTCGTGATCGCGGAAGGATCGTGGATGTTCATCCTGGAAGAATACGAGCACGCGCGGACGCGCGGCGCGCACGTGTATGCCGAGATCATTGGTTATGGTTCAACTTGCGAGGCGTTTCATCGCGTGCGCATGAGCGAATCGCCGGAAGAGCCGGCGCGGGCGCTGACGCTGGCGCTGGATGAAGCCGGCATCGCGCCGCCGGACGTCCAGTATGTAAACTTGCACGGGACCTCTACTGAAATGAATGATCGGGTGGAGACGCGCGCGCTGAAACTGGCGCTGGGCGGGCATGCGGGCCGGATTCCGATGTCCGGGTTGAAATCGCAGATTGGGCATGCGCAAGGCGCCTGCGGATCAGCCAGCGTGGCGGCGACGCTGATCGCCATGGAGCACAGCAAAGTCCCGCCGACCATCAATCTGGACGTACGCGACCCGGAGTGTGATTTGGATTATGTTCCGGATGTGGGCCGGACTGCCGAGATTGAACATGCGATTTGCAATTGCGTGGGGTTTGGCTCGAAGAACTCGGCGCTGGTACTGAGAAAGGTCGCGTAGAGGCTGCAGTCGTCAGCTGTTTGTTAAGACTGGCTCGGATCTTGTGTTTTAATCTGCTTGTGCGCGCCGTATCGATTCTCGCGCTTCTGGTAGGGATGGCGCTTCCTGCCCAGCCGCAAAACACTGCCGGGACGCCGCTCGACAATCATCCTTATCTGCTGCGGCTGCAGCATCAGACTAGCGGATCGGACACGTGCGTCCTTCTGCAGCGCGACGGCGGCTATCACCTGGAGCGCACTGACGAGGAAGCAACCTCCGTCTTCGAAGGCTCCCTCTCCGCGGACGAACTGTCTCTCCTCAATCGCTGGCTCGATAACGAGCGACTGCGGCAATTGACAAAGAACGACATCGCTGAGGCCTTAGTGCCTACGCGAGTGGATCGCCTGTATGTGAACATTTTTCGGGGGGATCACTGGCAGGACCTAGTTTTCCCTGATGGCGAGAGCCAAGAGCCGTTTCAGCCCTCGCTGGCCCCGCTTATCTCGTGGTTGGATGCCCTGCATCGCGCTTCACACAAGAAACTTCTGGAGGACATCGGCAAGAGGAATTGCCTGCCACCGGGAAGGGTCGAACTGAAGACGCGTCCGGCCGCGGGCGCGCAGACATTGGCACCTGAAACAGTGGGGGGTGGCGCGCAGACCGAAAACGATGCACAGGTTCCTAGGGCTGCGCCCCCTCGCTCTTTTGTGATGCGACTGGAATACACCCGTCTGGTGCAGCCAGAGGCAGAACGCACCTGTGTCGTGATCTATCCCGGGGCCCGGTACCACATGGAGAAGTCATCACAGGAGCTCCGCCGCATTCGCGATGGCTTGTTCGACCCTGGAATCGCGCCCAGCGGCAAGGTCAAGACCCAGGTTTATGAAGGCCTTTTCTACAGCAAGGATTTGCAGGCCTTGCAACTACTTCTGGACGATCCAAATCTGAAGGCCGTGGAAAAAGGAAACCTGTCGGAGGATTCCCTGATTTGGAATACAGAAATCTTTAGGTTGGCGATTTTTCGGGGGAATCACGTTCAGCGATTGGAATTCATGGATCCAGTCCATTTCTTCGATCCAGGCGGAAACGGGATCTTTCTCCACGACAAGAATCTGCGGTTAATTCGGCCCATCCAGAAGTGGGTCAAGGCGGAAATTCGGCCCAGCAAGGTGAGTTTGCTGCCGGATGCAACCCCCACTCAATGTTTCTTGCCGTAGCAAAAGCTTTTCCATCCAGCCAGCATCTTTCCCCATCTAGTTAAGGTATCTTTAAAGAGCGGCATGGCCCAAGAGGAAGAGGTATTAGGTAAAGCGTACGACAGCCGGCTGATGAAGCGGCTGCTGGTGTACTTGCGTCCCTACAAATGGCAGGTGGGGATTTCTTTGGCGGCCATTTTGATCAAGGCTGGGGCTGACGTCCTCGGTCCATATCTGGTTGCCGTAGAGATCGACCGTTATCTGGCTCCCACCAAGAAGCCTGGGTTTCTCGATTCTTTCCTCAGTAAAGAACCATTGGTGGGCGTCGCCGAAATCGCTGCCATCTATGTTGGGTTGATTACTCTCAGCTTCCTGCTTGAGTACCTGCAAACCTACTTCATGCAGTGGACCGGACAGATGGTGATGTTCGACCTGCGCAGCCAGATCTTCCGCCATCTGCAGCACATGCATATCGGCTTTTACGACAAGAACCCCGTTGGCCGCCTAGTGACACGGGTCACGACCGATGTGGATGCATTGAACGAGATGTTCACCGCCGGCGTGGTTTCGCTCTTTGAAGACGTTTTTGTGCTGGCCGGCATCGTGGCGATCATGCTGTGTATGAACTGGAAATTGGCCCTGATTACCTTTGCCGTACTTCCCATGATTGCCTATGCCACCTCGATTTTTCGCGACAAAGTACGGGATTCGTACCGGCGCATTCGCGTCGCCATCGCGCGCATCAACTCCTACCTGCAGGAACATGTGAGCGGCATTATGGTGTTGCAGCTGTTTAATCGCGAGGAGCGGGCGTTTGACAAGTTTTCTGAGGTCAATGCTCTGCATATGGACGCGTTCAAAGACGCCATCATGGCGCACGCGGTCTATTACCCGGTGGTGGAAATTCTCTCTTCGGCCGCCATTGCCAGCGTCATCTGGTTTGGCGGGAACCACGTCATTCACGGCGTGGTCACACTCACGGTCGCGGTGGGGTTCTCGCAGGGGCGAGTGCTGTTTCACTGGCTGCCCACGCTGACCACGCTTGGTGTGCTGGTCGCCTTCATCCAGTATGCGCAGCGGTTTTTCAGGCCGATTCAGGATTTCAGCGAGAAATACAACATCTTGCAGTCAGCCATGGCCTCCAGTGAGCGCATCTTCAAACTGCTCGACGCGCCGGTTGAGGTCACGTCGCCGGCAGTGATCAAGACGCCGGATGGGCCGGGCCGAATCGAGTTCGACCATGTCTGGTTCGCGTATCCCAAGATGCCGGCGGCTGCCGAGCTTCCCTCGGCGGGACAGCCGGGGGCGGCTGTCCCCACACAAGCCGAGCCAGACTGGGTGTTGCGGGATGTCAGCTTTGTTATTGAGCCGGGAGAGACGGTTGCCATCGTCGGCCACACCGGTGCGGGGAAAACGACGATCATCTCGCTCCTGATGCGCTTCTATGACGTGCAAAAGGGTGCGGTCAAGATCGATGGCGTGGACGTGAAAGACATGGACCTGGGCGATCTTCGGCGGCGCTTTGGCGTCGTACTGCAGGACCCGTTCCTGTTCACTGGAACGGTTGCCGGGAATATTCGATTAGGCACGGAGTGGATTCAAGATGAGGACGTGGAAAAAGCTGCGGAAGATGTGAACCTCGCCGATTTCATTCGCACACTGCCCGGCGGATTCAAAGAGGAAGTGCGGGAACGCGGCAGCACGCTTTCCACCGGACAAAAGCAACTGATTTCGTTTGCCCGGGCGCTGGCACATAATCCGAAGATCCTGATTCTCGATGAAGCGACTTCCAGCGTGGATACGGAAACCGAGTTCCGGGTGCGTGATGCGCTGAGCCGTATGGTCGAAGGAAGAACCTCGGTGATCATTGCGCATCGGCTTTCGACTATCCAGCGCGCGGACAAGATCATCGTGATGCACAAGGGGCAGGTGAGGGAGATGGGAAGTCATCAGGAGTTGCTGGGCCACCGCGGGATTTACTACAAGCTGTATCAGCTTCAGTATAAGGACCAGGAGATTGCGGCGGAACCGCCGGTGACCGCGGGGGCGGACGATTAGTGGCCTTCCGCACCCTGCCGTTTCCCCCAACAGTGCAGGCACTAGCGGAACGGTACTAGCGGGCCGACTTCCGTAACTCTGAAGGCTGCCTTCTGCCAGCTAGAATCCGCATGTGGGTGAGCGAGATCAGCAGGCATTTCAGGAAGTAAACCAGAACAGTCCGGAAGCGATCCCGGTGCAGATGCGCCAGATCGAAGGCCGGGAGTGGTGGCTTTGGGGATTCGCGGTCGCAGTCACCCTGGCGCTGACCCTGGGCATTGTCTCCTTCACTTTTCCCTGGTTTCACTTTGAGTCGGACGCCGGCTATTGGTTCGATCTGCGCGAGTGGGTGCGCGGGCTGGCCGGGTTGGTGCTGCTATTCGACCTGTACACTGTTTATCAGCATTTTCAACTGCAGCGAATCCGACGGCAACTGGCGGAGCGTGATCAGCTTTTTCAACTCATCAGCGAGAACGCGGCGGACATGATTGCGTTGGTGGACAGCGAAGGCCGCCGGCTCTACAACAGTCCGGCGTACGAAAAGGTGCTGGGGTATTCATCCGAAGACCTGAAAAATACTTCGTCGATTGAACAGATCCATACCGATGACCGCCCGAAAGTCTTGCAGGCGGCGGAGAAAGCACGCACCAGCGGACGGGGCGAGCGGGTGGAATACCGCATCCTGCACAAAGATGGATCCTGGCGCACGCTGGAATCGACCGCCAGCGCCATCCGCAACGCCAAGGGGCAAACGGAAAAGCTGGTCATTGTGAACCGCGACATTACCGAGCGCAAACGCGCGGAAGAATTGCTGGTACACAATGCTTTCCACGATGGATTGACCAACCTGCCCAATCGCGCGCTTTTTCTAGATCGGTTGCAACACGCGCTCACACTTTCCAAGAAACATTCGAATTATAAGTTCGCAGTGCTGCTGATCGACGTCGATGAATTCAAGGTCATCAATGACAGCCTGGGGCATACGGCCGGCGATGAACTGCTGGTCCAGATTGGCAGGCGGTTGACCGAGTCGGTGCGGCGGGCGGATACGGTTTCGCGGCCGCGGGTCACTGGAGTCGTGGAGAAATCAGTCAACAACGGGACGCTGGCCAGACTGGGCGGCGATGAGTTCACCATTCTCCTCGACGACATTCGTGATCCGATTGAGGCGGTGAGGGTTTCCGAACGCGTACAGGCTGAACTCGCAGCGCCTTTCGTGGTGAACGGACAGGAAGTCGTGATCTCGGCGAGTATAGGAATCGCGTCTAGCACCAGCCCCCACACTCAGGCAGAAGACTTGATCCGCGACGCGGACATCGCCATGTACCGCGCCAAACGGAGCGGAAAGGCGCGATGCGAGGTTTTTGACACCGCCATGCACGCCAACGCGGTGAAACGGTTGCGCTTGGAGACAGACCTGAGGAAGGCGCTCGACCAGGGGGAGTTTCGAGTGTATTACCAGCCGATCGTCTCATTGCAGACCGGCAAGATTACTGGATTCGAAGCGCTCAGCCGGTGGCAACGTCCGGACGGCGTGGTCCCACCCATGGACTTCATTCCGGTGGCCGAGGAAACAGGTTTGATCATTCCCATGAACCGCCAATTGCGGCTCGAAGCCTGCCGACAAGTGATGGCATGGCAGAGCCAGTTCCCGGCAAACCCTCCTCTAACTATGAGCATGAACATCACCGCCAAAGAGTTTGCCCAACCCGACCTGGCCAGCGAGATCGCAAAGACCATCGAGCAAACCGGCATTGATCCCAATTGTCTGCGACTAGAAATTGTAGAAACCATCGCCATGGGCGATGCGGAGAAATCCAGCAAAGTGCTTTCCCAACTGAAAGGCTTGGGCGTGCACCTGAGCATCGATGATTTTGGCACTGGATATTCTTCCCTCAGCCGTCTCCGCCGGATTCCAGTGGATACGCTGAAGATCGACCGGGTCTTCATCATGAACATGGACAGCGATCCGGAAAACCGCGAGATTGTGCGGGTGATCATCACGCTTGCGCATAACCTGGGCCTCAAAGTCGTGGCTGAGGGCGCGGAGACCGAAGCGCACGTAAAGCAATTGCAGCAACTGAATTGCGAACAGGCACAAGGATACTTTTTCTCCCGCCCAGCCGATGAGAAGGCCATGACGCAGCTTCTGGCGGCGAGTCCAGGGGTAAAGAGCGCAACCGCGGGCAGCTAGGCTTCCACAAAACCCACCAACTTCTTCGCTCCGCAATCGGGACCAGAGAACAGACCTTCCCCTCCACCCTGTCTTTTCCTCTTGTCTAGTATGATTAACTATGGTTAACTACTCATCGTAATCTCTGGTTAATGCTTCGAAGAACACGAACAAGACTTCCGTTTAGCGCACAAGGGAGATCGATGGCACGAGCGATTCACTGTGCTCTTCTGGTATTGACGGCCGCGTGTCTCCTTCCAGCGGTGGCGCTGGGACAGGGCGAAACCACCAGTGCCATTGTTGGCGAGGTCCGGGATGCAACCAACGCTGTGGTGCCCAGCGCCACCGTGACTATCACCAATCAGGAGACCGGCCTGAAACGCACCGCCCAGACCGACGATGCCGGCCGGTTCAACTTTCCGCAGTTAAAACCGGGCACGTATTCGGTCAAGGTGGACGCGAAAGGCTTCGAATCAAGACAGAACGAGAATGTCATTGCGGGCCTGGGCCAGAAGCAGAGAGTTGATTTCACGCTCAAAGTAGCGCGGTCGAATGAGACGGTTGAAGTAAACAGCGAGGCCCCACTCATAAGCCCGGAAAATGCAAATACCTCCACCACCCTGAATGCGCCGGCGCTGGAGGATCTTCCGAATCCAGGTGGTGACCTGACTTATCCTCTGCAGTTTTCACCCGGTGCGCTGATTAATACGGCCGGCAGCGGCAATGACTTTGTGGGCAGCGCCAACGGATATGGCAACGTGGAATTCAACGGCCTTCCCGCCCTCTCGAACGGCTACATTGTTGACGGACTGGAAACTAACGACCCACTGACAAATCTCAATAGCGGTCTCTCGACCAATCTTGTGCTGGGATTGAATTCGATTTCAGAAGTAACGGTAAACACGCTCTCCTATTCAGTGGATCAGGGGCGATACGGGGCTTCGCAGGTCAACTATGTCACCAAGTCTGGCACGAACCAGTTTCACGGGAATCTCTACGAACTGTGGAATGGGGCGCTGCTCAATGCGGCGGACTACTTTACCAATGCGACGCCCGGGAACCACAAACCTGGATCAACGGTGAACCACTTTGGCGGCAGCCTGGGCGGTCCGATCGCGCACGACAAACTCTTCTTTTTCTTCGATAGCGAATGGGTACGGATCGCGCTGCCCATCGTGACGGCGACGACGGTGCCCAGCGCGGCGTTCCAGCACTATGTCTTGCAGCAACTGCCTCTGGGTGGTACGGACGCTGTGACCGGATCAATCTATCCGGCGGCGCCGCAACAGGTTCCGTTTTATCAACAGATGTTTTCCCTGTACGGAAACACCACCGGAACGCCGCTGGCGGTGCTGGGTTGTCCCTTCAATTCGGACGGAACGCCGGCATCGGGGAAACCGCCGAATGGAAATGGTTGCGCGAACCGGCAAAGCGTTTCGCACTCCAGCGATGATCACGAACAGGTGCAGACCGCCCGCGTCGATTACAACATCGATGAGAACAACACTACCTGGTTTCGATTTCAGGCAGACAATGGATTGCAGGCCGCGTATACGGACCCCATCAATCCGCTGTTCGACGCGCTTTCCCCGCAGCCTCTCTACTCGTTTGCGGCAGGATACACGCACGTCTTCTCACAGAATCTGGTGAACTATTTCAATCCGGCGTTTTCGTGGTACGAAAGCTTGTTTGGACCAGGCAACTTTCAGAAAACGCTTTCGGCATTCCCGATTGTGTTGCAGGGCAGCGGCGCGGATGCGCCTTTCACTACGATTGGCGGACTCGACAACACCTGGGTACAAGGCAGGCGAGCGTCTCGAGTATTCCTAAACGACAATCTCGCATGGAGCCATGGTGCTCACGAACTCAGGCTCGGCACGAATATCCGAATCTTCCGCCTGAACGACTACGATTTTGGTGAGGGCACAGTTCCCACCGTGGCCTACACCACGCTGCCGCAATTCATCTATGGAGTGGCGTCGACGGCAACCAAGACTTTTCCGCTGACCGCGAACGAGCCGTTTAACTTCCTCAACCTTGATCTCTATGCGCAGGACACGTGGAAAGTGACGCGAACACTAACCTGGACGTTCGGATTGCGGGATACCTACAACTCCAATCCACTGAACCCGCATGACCAGGTAGCTCGCCTTCGCGGCTCCTTTGATTCGATCTCGCATGATGTCAATCAACCGCTAAATGCGGCAATTCAGACTCACCTCAGCAATCTGTTCGCTTCCTCGCCGATCGCGATCCTGCAGCCGAGAACGGCGATTGCGTGGCAGTTCGAACCGAACTCCGTACTGCGGGCCGGCTTCGGAATCTTCAGCGACATCTTGCCGGGCAGCATTGCCGACTTGATCGGGACGAATCCGCCCTACGTACAGACTTTTCGTGGAGGCCTGCTGGGCACCGTCGGTGGCACCGCGATTGCACCCGGCGTGCCCAACAGTGCAGTGGACGCGACAGTCGCGGCCAATCAGAGATTCACTTCGGGCTTTCCGAGCGGCCAGCTTTCGTGCGCGTCTTCACAGGCAAATCCCTCAACTTGTCTTCCGCCGGTCGCGATCACAGCGGTGCCCGATGGCGAGCTCCACGCGCCGTACTTCATGGAGTGGAGTCTGGGAATTGAACATCAAATCGGAACCACGGCCAGTGTGCAAGCCCAATACGTTGGCACGCGGGCGGTGAACCAGCCCTATCTGACGCAGGTGAATGGTTACCAAACCGTGTGTCAGGGCTGCTTTGCGCCATTCCCCTTTATGCAACCGACCGATCCACGATTCAGCTCGGTGACACAGTTCTCCACTGGCGAGAACAGCCACTACAACGGTCTGCAAGTCACAGCGAAGAAGCGACTGGGACACGGTCTGCAAGGACAGATCAACTACACCTGGAGCCGCTGCATGGATACGGTTTCGAACGGAGGATTTTTGCAATTCTCGGCGGGCGGGATTCTTTCTCCGCTGCCGGGAGAACTGGCGCGGGATTACGGCCCTTGCGACTATGACATCCGCAACAATCTCAACGCGCAGTATGTGTATCAGCTGCCGATCAAGGTTCAGAATCAACTGTTGGCCGCTGCGATAAATGGTTGGCAGATTTCTGGAACCATGTTTTGGCACAGCGGCGTTCCGTTCTCGGTCCTGAGTACTCCATATTCAGCAGACGGAAACGGTATTGTGCAGGGCAGCGGACCGCAGTTCGCAAACGTGGTTCCCGGCGTCCCGCTCTATGAGCATCATCCCATCGCTGGTGTCACCCAACCGGGCACGCTCCAGTGGCTGAATCCGAATGCTTTTGTGTCGGCGGTTGATCCGAGCACCGGGCAGTGCTTCGGCGGGGACGATCCCCAACATTGCCAATTCGGCGACCTGGGACGCAATGCTCTGCGTGGTCCCGATTTCTTCTGGAGTGACTTCTACCTCACAAAATGGTTTCCGGTCACTGAGCGGGTGAAACTCAGGATAGAGGCGCAGTTCTTCAATGTGTTCAACCATCCGAATTTTGGGCTGCCAAGCATGGTGCTGGCCGGCATTCCCGGGAAGCCTTCGACACAGACCGGCTTTGGAGCGCTCACTTACACAACTTCTCCGCCAACCGGCTTGTTGGGCGTGGGTTTAGGCGGCGATAGCAGTCCACGCATGATTGCGTTTCAGGCGCGGCTGGAGTTCTGAAGGTTGGCAAATGTCTTCGTGAACCAGTTCTCGGATCTCAGTTCCCAGTTCTCAGATTGCTACAATGACGCGTGCGCATTCTGATCTCTGCGGGCGAAGCTTCAGGTGAAATGTATGGGGCGCAGCTGATGGAAGCTCTGCGCCGCCGCCTGCCTTCTATCCAGTTCTTCGGCGCGGGCGGAGACCGCATGCGAGCCGCGGGCTGCGAGACGGTGGTTGATGCGAAAGACCTGGCGGTGGTCGGCATCACCGAAATTCTCAGTCATCTGCCCAGGATTTACGGACTTTTTCACAAACTGATCGCCGCGGCCGATGCTCATCGGCCCGATCTCGCCATCGTGATTGATTCGCCGGCGTTCAACTGGCGAGTGGCGCGGCAGATGCACCGACGCGGCGTCCCGGTGGTGTATTACGTGTGTCCGCAATTCTGGGCGTGGCGGCAGGGACGCGTGCGCTTGCTACGCAAATACGTGGACAAGGCCCTGGTGATATTTCCCTTCGAAGAGAAGTTCTACCGTGATCGCGGCGTGGATGCGACTTTTGTGGGGCATCCGCTTGCTGGCCTTGCGAAGCCTCAGGTGTCGCGCAGCGACTATGCGGCGCAGCATAGGCTGGATGTGGCCAAGACGTGGATCACGCTAATGCCGGGAAGCCGGGTAAAAGAAGTGCGTATGAATCTGCCGACAATTCTGAAATCGGTTGCAGCGCTCGGGCCGGGATACGAATTCCTGCTACCAGTGGCGCCGACGCTGGATCGGACATGGTTGGAAGGTTTGATCAGTCAGAGCATCTCGGTGCGGCCGGTGCCGGAAGCGCTGTCCGCGCTGGTTCACTCGCGCGCCGGAATCATTGCCAGCGGTACGGCGACGGTGGAAGCGGCGTTGATGGGGACGCCGTTTGTGATGGTCTATCGCGTCAGCCCGCTTACGTATCTTCTGGGACGTTCGCGGGTGAAAGTCCCACACTTTGCCATGGTGAACCTGATCGCGGGAAAAGAAGTGGTGCCGGAACTGGTACAAGAGAATTTCACCCCGGAAAAAGTCGTGGGGGAGATTGTCAAAATACTGTCAGACGGGCGGGCACGTGAAAGCATGATCGCGGGCCTGGCTGCGGTGAAAGTCGCACTGCGAGGCGCGCCGGACAGGCTGCCAGCCGCGGAGCAGGCGGCGGAGGCAGTCACGGCGATTTTGGCCCGAACTACAATGGGCGAACCGGGAAAAACGCCCTCCGCTCCGGCCGTGAATTGACGCCGGGCCTTGTGGTGTCAGCATCTTTTGGGTCACAATTCTCATCATACTTAGAGGTTCTGGAGATTCTTCCCAAAATGCCCTGTCCAGGTCGGCGTCAGCGACACGCCTTAACCCTCGGCTTCGCCTTTCTCCTCTTTGCGTACTTACCCTCTTGGGCCGCGGAAAAGACGCGTCTGCGGGTGGATGACTATCAAATCGATGCCGAACTCACTCCTCATACCCACAAGATCGCAGCCCGTGCGAAAGTGAAGTTCACCGCGCTCGAGACTCTCAACATCGCCACTTTCGAATTGCACAATGCTCTGCGGGTCACAAAAGTGACTGACGATGCCGGGCAGCCGGTTTCTGCCGAGCGCGGCGTCCAGGATTCCAGCGTGCGCGTTCAGCTGTCCAAGGAACTGGCCAAAGATGAGTCCACCAGCTTGACGTTTGAATACGATGGCACGCTCGACTCCGCCGACGAGAGCCCGGTGCAAGGACTCAAAGTGGCATCGATCAACGATGACACCAGTTATCTGCTCTATGCCGGACGCTGGTTCCCGGTCAACGGTTATGGGATCAACCGATTCACAGCCACGATGAACATTACGGTCCCCGCCCACATGGTGGTGATTGGCAGCGGGAAGGAGAGTGAGGGGACCCCGCCTCCGCCCAAGAAGGGCGCGGTCGCCGGATTGCCGACGAAAACTTACAGCTTCACCTGGGATAAACCCAGCTTTCCGGGAACCATCATCGCGGGGACGTTTCAGGAGTTTAAGAGCGACGAGGCCGGGGTGGACTTGCACGTTTTCTTTAAGCCGCTCCATCAGAACCTGGGACCGCAGTACGCCACCACCGCCGTCAAAGAATTTACCTATTTCGTGACCCTATATGGCGTGGCGCCTTCGAGTCGACTCAGGGTAGTGGAAATTCCCGACGATACCTTGCCTGCTGCCTGGGCCCCAGAAATCGCCGCCATCGCCAGCCGTGCCGTCACCGAGAAGATCAACTATCGATTGCTGGCTAACACCATTGCCCACCAGTGGTGGGGAGTGTCGGTCAGTCCGGCGTCCGTAGATGACTGGTGGTTGTCGGACGGGTTTGCGCGTTACTCCGAGGCACGTTACATCGAAAATGCCGCCGGGACTGCTGGCCTGGAAGAGGCGGTCAAGGACATGTCAGTGGGCGCGCTGGCTTACGACACGGTGCCGCTGGCGACGGTTGGCAAGCTGGACATGTTCTCGCCCGAATTTCAATCGTTAGTGACGGACAAGGGGGCGATGATTTTGCACATGCTGCGCTGGGTGGAAGGCGATCAGAAGTACGACCTCACCATGCGCACCTTTGCCACGAAATATGCCGGGAAATCCGCCTCACTGGACGACTTCCGGGCGATCGCCGAGCAGTACTACGGCGACAAGCTGACCTGGTTTTTCTCCCAGTGGCTCGACTCTACCGGGGCGCCCGAATTCAAGACGAAGTACACCGTTTACCGGCTGGGAAACAACAAAGGCTTCCGCGTGGTGGGCCAGATTACCCAGGACCTCGATCTATTTCGTATGCCAGTGGACTTGAAGATTGACACCGACGGAAAAACCGAAAACAAGCGGATTGAAGTGGTGGGAACGGATTCGCCGTTCACGATCGAGACTTTCGGTAAACCGCGGCGAATTTCGATTGATCCGGGGAACAACGTGCTGAAGAATTCCAGCGACGTGAAGCTGCGCGCGTCGATTCAACGCGGGCAGGCATTCGTGCAACAAGGCGACCTGGCGGGGGCGCTATCGGAGTACAACAAGGCGCTCGGGGTCAGCAAGAATAGTTCGCTGGCCCATTACCGGATCGCGGAGGTGTTCTTCCAGCAGAAAAACTATCAGGCCTCTGCCAATGCCTACCGCGATTCGCTCAACGGTGACGGCGAGCCGCGCTGGACCGAAGTCTGGAGCCACATTCAGCTGGGAAAGATTTTTGACATCACCGGACAGCGGGAACGCGCCGTCGGCGAATACCGTCAGGCCTTGCAGACCAACGACAACACTCAGGGCGCGTTGGACGAAGCCCGAAGGTATTTGCAGAAGGCGTTTGAGCCGGAGAAGGCCAAGTAACAGTTTCCAGTTTCCAGTTTCCAGTTTTTAGTTTTTAGTTTCTAGTTCTAGAAAGCCCAGCGCAGCAGTGACGCTCCCACCGTGAATCCTGCGCCGACTGCGGCCAGAAGAACCATATCTCCCTTCTTCAGTTTGCCTTCCTCACGCGCCGTTTGCATGGCGAGCGGCAGGGTTGCCGAGGTGGTGTTGCCGAAGCGGTCGATGTTGATGATGACTCGATCTGCCGCCATACCCAGACGATCAGCGGTCGCAGTAATAATCCGGCGGTTGGCCTGGTGGGGGATGAATACGTCGATGTCCTTGCCGGTCAGGCCATTCCGCTGCAAGAGTCGCTCGCAGACTTCCGCCATCTTGCGGACCGCGAACTTGAAGACTGCCTGGCCGTCCTGGTGCACGTAATGCATGCGATGCGCGACGGTCTCGTGGGTAGCGGGGTTCAAGCTGCCTCCGGCGGGCATGAACAAGGAGCAACCGCCGGAACCGTCGACTTCGTGCAGGAAGTCGATCAGGCCGAAAGCGTCGTCCGTCGCTGGTTCCAACAACACAGCGCCCGCACCGTCGCCAAAAATGACGCAGGTCGCACGATCGGTGTAGTCGATGATCGAGGACATAATATCCACGCCAATGACCAGAACTTTCTTGTGGTCCCCTGAGACTACAAACCTCGATCCCACTTGCAGCGCATACAGGAACGAGGAGCATGCCGCATTCATATCAAATCCCCACACACCTTTGGCACCGAGCTTGTCCTGCACCAGGCAGGCGGTGCACGGAAACTGCATATCGGGGGTGACGGTGGCGACAATAATGGCGTCCAGATCGGAGGGATCAAGGCCAGCCTGAGCCAGAACGTCCTTGGCTGCCTCCAATCCCAGATCGCTGCTGGCGACGCCTTTTTCCGCCAGGTGGCGCTCGCGAATGCCGGTACGATCCAGAATCCATTGGTCGGTGGTGTCGACCATCTTCTCCAGGTCAGCGTTGGTAAGCACGCGGGGCGGGACATAAGTTCCCAAAGCGCTGATCTTGGCGCGCACAAGTTGACTCACTCGCAAGGATCTCCAGTTGGAATGTAGACCCGCTATTGTGCCGCACACGTGCTAGCCGTGTCCAATGCGGCGAGCAGTGACCGTGGGTTCTGTCGACAACACGATGCAGAGACAAGGACCAGAAAAGCCAGGCACCGGCGGCCCACTGCACACGCAAGAGCCCGTTACCGTTGCTTCCTTCCGGACCTGGCGGGGTTGGCGGGAAGACGTCGCGCGGGACCGATGCCTGACACAACGATTCTAGCATTGCAGAGCTGACGGCCTTCGGTTCTTGGCTTTTAGCTTTTGGCTTTTAGCGGGGGACATCGAAAGTACCCTTCCCTTCTTGAGAAGAATCACCAACAATGGATGCAGCCCATGTTGCCGGCGGCACACCTACAGTCTGGAACGAACGCGTTGCCCAACGCCATCCAGCGCTACTTTGAAATCGCGCTCTATGGGCTGGTGCTGATGGGATTTGCCACCCTGGCGTCCACCGGCGGCCTGGATCTGCCCACGATTGTCTTGGCGGGCAGCGCGATTCTGTTTCGCGGGTATTGTGTGGCCACGCGGTGCACGCTGCTGATCCCCGAGCATTTGACCACGATCCTGACTTTGGCGTATGTCGCGTTTTATCTCGCCGATTACCTTGTGATCTCGCGTGCCTTCGTCAGCTCTGCTGTGCATCTGGTGCTTTTTGTTTTGGTGATGAGGCTGTTTTCTGCACGGCGCGATCGCGACCACTATTTTCTTGCCGTGATTGCCTTCCTGATGGTGCTGGCAGCGGCGGTGCTGACGGTGGACTCAACGTTTTTGTTGGCATTTGCCGGATTCATGTTGACGGCGGTGGTGACGTTCATCCTGATGGAGATGCGGCGTGCCTCCGCGAGCGCGGCTTTTCAGTCGGGGTCGAACGACGCTTCGGTTTCGAGGCGAATGGGAGTTTCATTGGCCAGGGTGACGCCGGCGCTGGTGTTACTGATCGCGTTGGGTGCAGCAGTCATTTTCTTCGTGCTGCCGCGGGTGTCGAGTGGGTACTTGAGCGCCTACACACCGAGCGGAGAGATTGCCACCGGATTCAGCGATCGCGTGCAACTGGGCCGTATCGGCGAAATTCAACAATCCAGTGTGCTGGTAATGCATATTCAGATCGACGGCGACACCCACGGGGCCTTCGACCTGAAGTGGCGCGGCGTGGCGCTGAGCTTGTTTGACGGCACCACCTGGTCGAATCCTTACGAACATCAGATGGTTCCGCGGTCGCCAGGCGGACAGTTTCTGCTTTCCTCTACGCCGGAAGCGCGGGGCGGTCACCTCATCCATTACCGGGTGCTGATGGAGCCGATTGCCGACAATGTTTTTTTTCTGGCCCCGGAAGCGGTAAGTCTCGCAGGCAATTATCGGCTGGTGTCGAGGGATGATGCTGACGCAGTTTTCGATAGCGATCTGGAGCATCCGGTGGGCACATACGATGCTCAATCCAACATCGCTCAGCCAACGCCGGCGGAGTTGCGTGGCGCTGCCCGGGGTTATCCTCCCGAAGTACTGCTGAGTTACCTGCAACTGCCGCGTCTGGATCCGCGAGTGGCGCCATTAGCGCAGCAAATCACGGCTGCGGAAAGCAATAACTATGACAAGACTGTGGCCATGGAACGCTATTTGCGGACGCACTTTGGATACACACTGCAACTTGGGCGCTCGGCGCAGCGCGATCCGCTGGCGTATTTCCTGTTCGAGCGCAAGCAGGGGCACTGCGAATACTTCGCCTCTGCGATGGCGGTGATGCTGCGTACCTTGCGGATTCCCTCGCGAGTGGTAAACGGCTTCCGTACCGGCGAGTTCAATGATGTGACCGCGCAATATCTGGTGCGGGCCAGCAACGCACATTCATGGGTGGAAGCGTATTTCCCCGGATATGGCTGGATCAGTTTCGATCCCACGCCGGCGGCACCGGCTGAAGTCAGGACGGGTTGGAGCCGGTGGGCGCTGTACGCTGACGCGATGGCTTCGTTCTGGCGAGAGTGGGTGGTCAGCTACGACGTGAGTCATCAATACATCTTGGGGCAGCGTGCGGCGCAGGGCGGCTCACAGTGGATTCGCCGAATGCGGCGGTGGGGACGGGTGCAGTACGAAGCCTGGCTGGAGGCTGCACGCCGAACGGGGCAAGCAGTGTCGGATGCGCCGTGGCGTTGGGGCGGCGTAGCGCTCGGACTGGCTGCGCTTCTGACTCTGGGCGCGTATTCGGCCCGGCTGTGGCGGGCGATTCGCAGGCGTCGAGTGGCGGCGCGGCCGGAGAGATCACCCACTACGGCGGCGACGATCTGGTATGAACGCGTGTTGAAGATGCTGGCGAAACGCGGCTTGCAGAAGTCGCCTGCGCAGACTCCGGCGGAGTTCGTAGCTGGGTTGCAGAATGACAGTGTGCGTGGATCGCTGGCTCAGTTTGCCGAGCATTATGAGCGTGCGCGGTTTGGGGACTCGGCCGAGGCTGCGGCCAAGTTGCCGGAGGATTATGAGGAGGTGGCGGAGGCGAGCCGGAGATCATGACGCGATTGCTACTCGAGTCCGGATGTGCTTCGCAAAGCTGCTAAAATAGCAAGATTGCATGCCGCATCCAAACCCCACTGTAGAAATCGACAACCAAGACGAACCCACTGAAAAAGCGGCCTCTGCCCCGCCTAAAGTCGGCTTTGTCAGCCTGGGGTGCCCCAAAAACCTGGTCGATAGCGAAGTCATGATGGGCATGCTGGCGCAGGCGGGGGCGCAGTTGATTGCGCGCGCCGAAGATGCCGACGTCATTGTGGTGAACACCTGCTCGTTCATCGAGAGCGCGCAGCAGGAATCGGTGAATGCGATTCTCGAAATGGCGCGGCACAAGAACCATGGCCGGGCGCGCAAGCTGATTGTCGCGGGCTGCCTGGTGGAACGTTTTCGCGGCGACATTCAAAAGAACATTCCTGAAGTTGACGCGGTGGTCGGCACCGGAGAGCTGGAGAATATTCTGGCAGCGGCCGGAATCGCTCCCCGGCCAGCGTCTCAGGTCGACCCGAATTCTCCCTTTAAGATTTTGACTTCGCGCGCGGAGGGCGATGCGCGGGCGGCCCAAGGCCGCTTCTCACGCGAGTCATGGGATGGCGCCATTGCCGATCTTCCCAATTATCTTTATGACGAGGCCACGCCCCGGGTGCTGGCCACGCCCAAGTACACGGCGTATGTGAAGATTGCCGAAGGCTGCGATCATCCTTGCAGCTTCTGCATCATTCCGCAGTTGCGGGGAAAGTTTCGCTCGCGGCGATTTGAATCGGTGGTCGCGGAAGTGGAGCGGCTGGCGCTGGGGGGAGTGCGCGAGGTCACGCTGATCGGCCAGGACACGACCTGCTACGGCGAAGACTTCGGCCTGAAAGACGGACTGGCGCTGCTGCTGGAAAGGCTGGCTGGCATTGAAGACCTGCGTTGGGTGCGGTTTCTGTATGCCTATCCCAATAAGATCACTGGCCGTTTGCTCGACACCATCGCCAGTCACGACAGGATTTGCTCCTACATGGATGTGCCCCTGCAACACGCGTCGGCAACCGTGTTGAAGCGCATGAAACGCGGAGGCGGAGCGGATGTTTTTCTGCGGTCGATTGAGAAGATGCGGAGAGTGGTCCCCGGCGTGACCTTGAGGACGTCGTTTATCGTTGGCTTCCCGGGCGAAACTGAAAAGGAATTTGAAGAATTGTGCGAGTTTGTGCGCGAGGCCAAGTTCGACTGGATGGGAGCGTTCGGTTACTCGGATCAGGATGGCGCGGGCGCGTTTGATGCCGACGGCAAGCTGCCGGGGCGAGAAATCGAACGGCGGCGCAAGCATCTTATGCAGATCCAGAAGCGCATCAGCAAGAAAAGTAAGAAAGCTCTGGTCGGCAAGGAGTTTGACCTGCTGCTCGGAGGCGTGTCGGAAGAAAGCGATCTGCTGCTCGAAGGCCGCACGGCGATGCACGCTCCGGAGATCGACGGTAAAGTGTTTGTGAATGACGTTGGCGACGGGATCGAGCCCAAAGAGGGCGAATTCTACCGCTGCGAGATCACCGAGGCGCACGACTACGATCTGGTAGCAAGAATCGTGTAACGCCATGCCCCGCGCGCTCAAGCTGAAGTGTCCCACCTGTAAGAAGCCCGTGACCAGCAAAGATACTGACTTCCCTTTTTGCAGCGAGCGCTGCCGCCTGATTGACCTGGGAAAGTGGGCGAGCGGAAAGTATGTGATTTCGTCGCCAGTGGCGGATACGGATGATGACGTCGATGAGAAATCGTGACATGTGGGGGCAGGACGCCCCCGCGACAGACGCCGCGGACGGCGGCGGTACCAAGGCAATACGATGACGCACGCGCCGCGCTGGGCCACAACCGTTGCAACGTTCTTTGGCGTGGGACTGCTTCGTCCTGGGCCGGGAAGCTGGGGATCGGCGGCGACGCTGGTCTTGTGGTGGCTGGTGGCCCGCGGGATTGCGCCGGGATGGCAGCCCTGGGCCGCAATCCTGCTGGCAGCGCTGGCGGTAATAGTGGGTATTCCCGCGGCAACCCAGGTCTCGCGCGCCAGCGGTCTGAAAGATCCACAGTTCGTGGTGATTGACGAGGTCGCCGGCCAGTTGATCACGCTGATTGCGGTGCCGGTTGCCTGGAAGTCCCTGCTGCTGGGATTTATACTCTTCCGGGGATTCGATATTGTAAAACCTCCTCCGGTGCGTCAACTTGAGCATCTTTCCGAAGGATATGGCATCGTACTGGATGACGTGGGCGCAGGGATTTACGCGTTGGTGGTGATGCAGGTGGTGCTGCATTTCGGCATCTTAGCGAAGTAGAAAGCAAAGGGAATTTGGAGTTCATGGGAATCTCTGACCGGTTGCTGGGGAAGAAGAGCGTGAACGGAAAGCCGCACATTCATGCGGTGCAGCCGGGTGCCGCACTGGCAGGCGGCGAAGTGCGGATCACCGGTAGCGATTTGTCTCCCCACGACTTGCGGCGCCCGCGGGTGCGGTTTGGCGAGGTCGAAGGCGCGGTGGTCATCAGTTCCGACGATTTTGTAGTGGCGAAGGTGCCGCAGGGCGCATCTTCAGGACCCATCATAGTTTCCACTAACGGCCACTCCAGCAATGCCCATCAGATCAAAGTGGCCGTGACCATTGCCGAGGGCCTGCACCCGGTGACCAATCCTGCGCTCGACGCCGAGGGCAACATCTATGTGAGTTTTTCGGGGAGCCGCGGACAGAAAGTGAAAGTGGCGCTGTTCAAGATCGATACCAACTATAGCGTCAAGCCGTTTGTTGCGGACTTGATGAATGCCACCTCCATCGCCTTCGACAAAGCTGGCCAGATGTACGTTTCGTCACGCTACGACGGAACCGTGTACCGGATCGCTCCTAATGGGACGATGTCTTCCTATGCCGAGGGCATGGGAGTGGCAACCGGAATTGCGTTTGATCGCATTGGAAACCTCTACGTAGGAGACCGCAGTGGGACGATTTTCAAGATCGCTCCCGATCGGCAGATTTTTGTATTTGCGACGCTCGAGCCTAGTGTTTCTGCCTACCACCTGGCATTTAGTCCCCGAGGCGATCTGTTCGTCACCGGTCCGACGACTTCGAGTTTCGACAGTGTGTACCGGATCGACATGCAGGGCAACGTTACCAATTTCTTTCGCGGGCTGGGACGGCCGCAGGGTTTGGCTTTTGACATCGAGGGCAATCTGTACGTGGCGGCGTCGCTCTCGGGCAAACGTGGGATCGTCAAGCTCAGTCCCGATAGCAGGGCTTCGCTTGAGGTTGCGGGTGCCGGACTGGTAGGTCTAGCGTTTGCTCCCGGCCACTCGGTCGTCCTCACGACGACGGACGCAGCCCATCATCTGGCCTGGAACATTCAGGGATGGCCGCTGGTGGAGTAGATTCAGCCGTTCGCTTACAGCACTCAGCATTCCGCCACAATCCGCTAATCCTCGCCGCTTTTTTCAAGTCCGCTGAGTCCCCATTGATTTTCATTTACACTTTTGACAGATGAACGCTGAGATCATTGCCATTGGCTCGGAACTGCTGACCCCTTACCGCCAGGACACCAACTCGCTCTACCTGACCGACAAACTCAACCAGCTGGGAGTGGAGGTGAGCTTTAAGACCATTGTGGGAGACAGCCGGGAGAATCTTGCCCAGGCGGCTTCAGTGGCATTCTCGCGCGCCGATGTGATTATTTTCATGGGTGGATTAGGGCCGACGGAAGATGACCTGACTCGTGAAGCCGTGGCCGAGGCGCTGGGATTGCCACTGCGGCGCGATCCAGCGATTGTTACTTGGCTCGAACAACGCTTCGCGGCGCATGGCTGGAAGATGGCGCCCAACAATCTGAAGCAGGCGGATGTCATCGCCGGCGCAACTGTCCTGCCCAACGCCAACGGCTCCGCTCCGGGGCTGTGGATCAGCGGGAAGTTTGACGGTCGCTCGAAAATCATCATGCTTCTGCCCGGCCCGCCGCACGAGTTGAAGGCTTTGTTCGAGGAGCAGTGCGCTGCGCGACTGCGAGCGAAGCTGCCGGAGCAATTTATCATCACGCGAGAGTTGAAAATTACGGGCATGGGCGAGTCGCAATGTGACGCGCGAGTGGCCCCGATCTATAAGACTTTCACCGACGTGCGAACCACGATCCTGGCCGGAGCAGGAGAGATCCAACTCCACCTGAAGACGCGGGCCGCGACCATCGATGCCGCGCAGGAGCGCGTCGATGAATTGGTGGAGCGGATCGAAGCAGAGCTCGGCGACTTCGTGTTCTCCGACAACGGTGACTCGATGGAGCAAATTGTCGGTTACTACCTGCAGATGCGCGATGCCACGCTGGCAGTGGCGGAATCCTGCACTGGCGGGCTGATTGGCGAGCGCGTCACCTCGGTGAGTGGCAGCTCACGTTACTTTCTTGGCGGCGCGGTGGTGTACTCGGATGAGATGAAAAGCGAACTGGCGGGAGTGCCGGCGAGGCTGATTGAAAAAGAGGGCTCGGTGAGTTCCAAGGTGGCGGCGGCGCTGGCGGAAGGAATTCGTGCGCGCTGTGGCGCGACGCTAGGGATCGGAGTCACCGGCGTAGCCGGGCCGAACGGAGGAACTCCGGAAAAGCCGGTTGGACTGGTGTTTCACGCTCTGGCAAGCGAGAGCGGGACGGAGGTCGTCGAACGTAAATTTGCCGGCGACCGCAAGCGCATCCGCTGGTTTGCCAGCCAGCAGGCGCTGGATATGGTAAGGAGGAAACTGAAGTGAAGTTCTTGGCCATTGGCATTTAGCACTTAGCATTTGCCGATGCGGCTAAGTGCTAGATGCCAAGTGCCAAATGCGGGTCTTCATCGCTCTCGACATTGACGACGACATACGGCAGCGCATCCAGCGGTTTGTGGAGGGGGTGTCGGGTTTCGCTTCCGAGGCGCGGTGGGTGCGTCCCGAGTCGATGCACGTGACCTTGAAGTTCATCGGAGAAAAGCCAGCGCAGGCCGTGGAGGAAATCAAACACGTACTTTGCGCGGTGCGGAGTGAATCGTTTGAGATCGGCTTTCGCGGATATGGATTCTTCCCTACTGCGAAATCTGCGCGGGTGTTTTGGGTGGGGATCGAGTCTGGTGCGCAATTGGCCAGTTTGGCAGCATCCATCGATCAGGCAATGTCCGGGCTGGGGATTGCGAAGGAGGAGCACGCTTACAGCCCGCATTTGACTCTGGCACGCGGCGGCGGACGCTCCGGCGCGCCGGGCAGGCTGAAAGAAGATCGTCCGAACCGGGGCTTTCAGAAGCTGCAGGAAAAATTGGCAGCGCTGCCGACACCCGAGTTTGGTACCATGACGGCCCGCGAGTTTTATCTTTATCAGAGTCAGCTAATGCGGGGAGGCGCGCGTTACACAAAGATTGAGCGGTTCGCCCTGACCTAGGCCTGCAGGCCACTCGGACTCAAGATGAAGTCACTGCTGATCACCGCCGCTATCAGTTATCTGCTGGGGACCATCCCATTTGGATACCTGCTGGTGCGCGTTTTCCGCGGGCAGGACGTCCGCCAGATGGGCAGCGGCAACATTGGAGCTACCAACGTGTCCCGGACATCGCCGGTTCTAGGGGTTCTTACGCTGGTACTCGATGCATTAAAAGGGCTGTCAGCGGTATGGATTACGGGCGCGCTCTTTCCCGGCCGGTTGACCGTGCTGGGTGCCGCGGCATTTTTTGCAATTATCGGCCACATGTTTCCGCTGTGGCTTAAATTTCGCGGTGGTAAAGGCGTAGCTACCGGGCTCGGAGGCTTCGCCCTGCTGGTTCCCAAGATTGTCCTGATGATGGTTGGTATTTTCATCGCAATCTTTCTGATTTGGCGCTATGTGTCACTGGCTTCGATCCTGACGGTTGGCTTGTTTCCGGTCTTGGTGTGGCGTTTGGATCCCGATAAACGCGTGCCCCTGGCGGGCTTTGCAGCGATATCTTCCGTGCTGATCATCAGCCGGCATCACGAGAATATTCGCCGCCTGCTGGCGCACAGAGAGCCTCGCTTCCAATGGAGCAGCAAATGAGCGAAATCGCGATCATTGGCGCGGGGGCGTGGGGCACGGCGCTGGCCATCGCCCTGGGACGCAAGGGGACGCATCGCGTACGGCTGTGGGCGCACGAGCCGGAAGTTCGGGACTCCATCAATCAACGGCGCCGCAATGATCTTTTTCTGCCGGGGCACACCGTTCCGGAATCCGTGACCGCAACTGGCCACTATCAGGAAGCGGTGCGTGGGGCAGCGATCGTGGTGAGCGTGACGCCATCGCATCACTGCCGGAGGGTGTTTGAAGAGATATGGGCATACTTGACTCCGGAGATGCTGGTGGTAAGCGCCACCAAGGGTCTGGAAAATGAAACCCATCTGCGCATGTCCGAAGTAATCACGCAGGTGATGAAAGCGGCGCAGGGGTTTACTCCACGGGTGGGTGCGTTGAGTGGGCCGTCGTTTGCAAAAGAGGTGGCGCGGGGAGATCCGACGGCCATTACCATCGCTTCTCCTGACCAGGGGCTGGCGGAAACCGTTCAGCGCGAGTTCAGCGATCCGCAATTTCGGGTTTACACCAACAACGACGTGATTGGTGTGGAACTGGGAGGCGCGTTGAAGAACACCGTCGCAATCGCGGCCGGAGTTTGCGATGGACTAGGCCTGGGCCATAACTCGATTGCGGCCCTTATTACGCGTGGCTTGGCAGAAATGACCCGACTGGTCGTGGCTTGCGGTGGGCAGCCAGAAACCATGGCTGGACTGGCCGGGCTGGGCGATCTGGTGCTCACCTGCACGGGGGGATTGTCGCGCAATCGCAGCGTCGGTGTGGAGCTCGGTCGCGGCGGCAAGTTGGCCGACATTATTGCGGGCATGCATGGAATGGTGGCTGAGGGTGTTTTCACAACACGCGCAGCCGTTGAGCTGGCACGGGTTCATAAGGTGGAGATGCCCATCACCGCTCAGATGGACGCTATCCTGAATCACGGAAAGGCCCCGCGTGAGGCCATTCACGAATTGATGACCCGTAGCGGGAAGCGGGAGACGGCGTAATTCGGCGCTGTCGGGGGTTGTTCCGATCTTCTTTTCATGCCAAATCGCCGCAAGTCACAGTCCTCCACGGTACTTTCGTAACGGCGACCGGCGGCGTATTCCAAGTAAACTCGTAGCATTATCCCCCGAAGATCTATCGTGCACCCCGCACGAGACGTAGGGTCACTTTGTCGCTAAAGCTGCCTACACCATCGCGCCTGCCCATTCTTTACGTCATCCTAGGTGTCCTTGTACTGGTCAGCGTAGTGCCCATGTATTTTTACTCGGCGCAGGTGGAGTCGATTAACCGTGATCGGCTGATCACCAACGAACGGCTGCTACAGAATGCCGTGACCCGGTCCCTGGCGGATGACATTTCGCAGCACCAGGAATCGCTGCGCATGATGCTGGCCAACCTCTCGTCGGCGTTGCAGGTAGCCAGCGGCGGAGACTTTACCTCCGAGCATGTGGAAGCGCCAGAATTGCGGGCCCTGCTGGAGAATTTTGTTTCGTCTTCCGACGATCTCGCTTACGCCACGTTGCTGAACTCCGAGGGCAAAGGAATTTCGGCCGGCCGGATTGCAGCAGATGCGTTCTTGCAGCGGGAGTTGGAGCGCGGCTACGCTGCGGCCCGCGAAGGCAGAATCTACAACGGCCAAGCCCTGGCGGTGGGAAACGGAAAGTCGTCGCGCACTGTAGTGCTGGTCAGCGCGCCGGTCATGGTGGGCGGACGCTTCGTGGGAATGATCGGATCGGTTGTGGACTTGCAATTTTTGATCCGCCGCCTGCAGGAAGTCAGCCACGGTGGGCTTGTTCCTTACGTCGTGGATAGCGAGGGGCGGCTGGTCGCGGGCGCCGACCCTGAATACGCCACCGGTCAGGACATGACCGATCTGGAAATCGTCCGCACTTTCGTGGAACAGGGCAGTAAGGTCCAGATGGTAGCCGCAACCCGAGAGTTCAACCTCACCCGCGGAAAAACCACGATCAAGATGCTGGGAACGTGCAGTCCGGTCACGAACCTGGACTGGGCGGTGGTGGTACAAAAGCCACGAGCAGAAGCCTACCGCGGTGTTTATGAAATGCAGCGCACGGGGCGAATCTTGGCGATCATGGCCATTGCGCTGAGCATCGCGATCAGCGTCTTTGCCGCGCGACGCATCACGAATCCGCTTGAGGTTCTAACTCTTTCCAGCCGTGCGATTGCCCGTGGAGATTTCTCGCAGCGGGTGCATCTGAAGAGCAGCACCGAGATTGGCGAACTCGCACATACGTTCAACATAATGTCCCAGGAGCTGGAACACTTTGTTCACGATCTGAAGCGCGCGGCCACGGAAAACCGTGAGTTGTTCATGGGCTCCATCCAGATGCTGGCGGGCGCGGTCGACGAAAAGGACCCTTACACGCGCGGCCATTCCGACCGCGTGACGCGATATTCGGTGCTGATTGCGCGGGAGATGGGCATCTACGAGGACTACATCGAGACGGTGCGCATTTCTGCCCAACTGCATGACGTGGGCAAAATCGGTATCGAAGACCGGATTCTGAAGAAGCCGGGCGCGCTGACGCCGGAAGAGTTCGACATCATGAAGACGCACACCACCAAGGGCGCGAACATCCTGCGGCCGGTGGCGCAATTGAAAGACATGATTCCGGGCATCGAACTGCACCACGAGTCGTTGGATGGGCGCGGCTATCCGCACGGGTTGAAGGGTGACGACATTCCTCTGTTGCCGCGGATCATTGCGGTGGCCGACACATTCGATGCGCTAACGACCAACCGTCCTTACCAGCACGCGCATACTCCCGAAGAAGCGCTGCGAATTATTCACTCGCTTTCCGGCAAACGGCTCGATCCGACGGCGGTAGCGGCTCTGACGGCGATCTACGAGCGGGGAGAGATTCGAGTGCAGCGCCCGACGCCGATCGCGGCACCCATGGCCGCAGCGGCTGCAGGGGCTGTCGCGGCGTCAACCTCCGCTGCAGAACGGATTGAACCTGAACTCCCGCCGGATGCGGCGAGCGCAGTACAAGCCAGCCGCGTTTGACCGCTAGTTGGGTTCGCGCATCTCAACTCTGAATCCAACCCTACCGCTATAATTGAGAATTGCGCCGATCACGGCCAACCAATCCATGATCCAGACCCTTTTTGGCAGCCTCGACGAACAGCAGAAACCCAGCTTCCTGGAACGGATGAAGGAAGCGGTGACGCGCACGCGCGAAAGCCTTAGCGAGCGGATCGAGGAGGCGGTTTCATTCAGCAAGGAGATCGACCGCAACACACTGGACGAACTGGAAGCCACGCTGATCAGCGCCGACTTGGGCAGCACGACCACGCGTGAAGTGCTGGGCAAGCTGCGGGAAAAAGCCGACCGCAAGCAAATCAAGAACGTGGATGAGTTGAAGCGGTTGCTGAAGGACGAACTGCTCACGATTTTGAATGCGGCGAACACGCGGCCGGTTGAGAAGGTCGACGGCACCCCGGAAGTGATTCTGGTGGTGGGCGTGAATGGCACGGGAAAAACCACGACCATCGGCAAGTTGGCACAGGTTTTTCGTTCGCAGGGGAAGACGGTTTTGATGTGCGCAGCCGACACCTTCCGCGCGGCCGCCATCGAGCAATTGGAAGTTTGGGGTCAGCGGACAGGGACGGAAGTGATTCGGACCAAGGCGGGCGGCGATCCAGCAGCGGTGCTTTATGACGCGCTGCAAGCGGCGTCGGCGCGGCACACGGATTTTGTGATCGTCGATACAGCCGGGCGGCTGCATACCAAGTCCAACCTAATGGCGGAACTGGAAAAGATGCGACGCACGGCGCAACGGATCATTCCGGGGGCGCCGCACGAGACGCTGCTGGTGATGGACGCAACTACGGGCCAGAATGGCTTGCAACAGGCGCGGCAGTTTACTGACTCGGCAGGAGTGACGGGGATTGTGTTGACGAAACTCGACGGCACAGCCAAAGGCGGGGTGGTGGTTGCGATTTGCCGGGAGCTAGGGTTGCCGGTGCGCTACGTGGGCGTAGGCGAAAAAGCCGGGGACTTGCTGCCCTTCGACTCGAAGGATTTCGTGGATTCGCTGTTCGCATGAAATCCTCTCACCACGGGGTCACGGAGACACAGAGGAACGCAATTCAAAGTTTTTCGATGTTCTGGCCGTCCGGTCTTCTCTGTGCCTCTGTGTCTCTGTGGTGAAATAATGGCTTGGCGTGAGCGCAACCCACGAACATGACGAACAATTCCTCCACCAGGCGCTTGAACTGGCGCGGACGGGCATTGGCCTGACTTCGCCCAACCCGAATGTGGGTGCAGTGCTAGTGGACACGAACGGCGCGGTCATCGGCAGCGGCAGCCATACCTACGCCGGCGTTAAGCACGCCGAGATTTTGGCCATCGAACGGGCTGGTCAGCGTGCCCGGGGCGCAACCCTCTACATCAACCTGGAGCCTTGTTCCCATGAAGGCCGTACGCCGCCGTGCGCCGACGCGGTAATTGCTTCTGGCATCACGCGGGTGGTCGCTTGCATGTCCGATCCCAACCCACTGGTCAGCGGACAGGGCTTTGAACGGCTGCGGGCTGCAAGTGTCACGGTCACTTCCGGCATTTTGGAAGAGGAAGCCAAGCGGCTGAACGAAGCATTTGCCAGATACATCCGCAAGCAGACTCCGCTGGTGACGCTGAAGGCTGCTATGACGCTGGATGGCAAGATCGCGCCACCGCCCGGCGAATCTCGCAACCCGACGGCGCTGGGCGCGGGCGGCAGCAACAGTGGGTACATCACCAGCGAAGTGGCGCGCGCGCACGTGCAGGAGCTTCGCCATCAGCATGATGCGATTCTGGTTGGAGTGGGGACGGTGATTGCGGACGATCCACTGCTTACTGACCGCAGCGGGCGTCCGCGGCGACGGCCATTGTTGCGCGTGATTCTTGATTCGCGTCTGCGTTTGCCTGTGGAGTCGCGAGTGGTGAAGACGGCGAAGGAAGATCTGCTCGTGCTTTGCGCTTTTGCCGAGGAGAAGAAGCGGAAGCAACTTCAGCAGCGTGGGGTTTGGGTCGAGCAGATTCCGCAGCCCACAGTGGCAGGGCATCCTGATCTGACTGCCGTTATGAAACACCTGGGCGAGCGGGAGATTACCAGCCTAATGATCGAAGGCGGGGCGATGGTCAATTGGGCGGCGTTGTCGTCGGGGATCGTGGATAAAATCTTCTTCTACTATGCTCCGAAGATTCTGGCCGGCATGGGCGCGGTGCCGTTTTCAGCCGGCACGGGGTTTGCTCATCTGGGCGACGCGGCGCAGGTGAAATCGATTCGACTGCACCGCTTCGGAGAAGATTTTGCAGTGGAAGGGTATTTAAGGGATCCATATGGTGATTGAAGCATTCAGCATTCAGCCTGTCAAGGTTGGATCGGGTGGCGCAAGGGGTAGTGCGGGCGCCACTTCTTTGGCTGAATGCTGAATGCTGAGTGCTGAAAGCTATGACGGGAGTTACTCATGTTCACCGGAATCATTGAAGAAGTCGGACGAGTGATCCGAATCGCGCAGGGCAACGGCACGCGTGGTCTCACGGTATCGTGCGAGCAACTGGTGAAAGAACTGCGTAAGGGCGGCAGCATCGCGGTGAGCGGAGTTTGCCTGACCGCGGTTCAGCTCACGCCTGGGACGGTAGGCTTCGATCTAGCGGAAGAGACCTGGAGGAAGACTTCATTCTCTCGCATCCAGGAAGGCGCCTTGGTGAATCTCGAGCTACCCATGCGCGCCGACGGGCGTTTCGATGGACACATTGTCCAGGGTCACGTAGACGGCACGGGCAAGTTCCTCGCCCTAGACCCGCTTGAGGGCGCGGAGGACTACTGGTTGCGCATCGAGATTCCACCGGACTTGGCGCGGTACGTCATTTCCAAAGGTTCCCTGTCGATTGAAGGCATCAGCCTCACAGTGGCCAAGATCGAGGGGACACGGGTAACGGTGGCGATCATTCCACACACCGTCGCACTGACCAACCTGAAATCCCTCCACCCTGGAGATCCGGTAAATCTCGAAGTGGACATGATTGCAAAGTACGTGGAGAAGATGATGGGAGGAAATAACGCCGGCAGCTCGGTTACGCTCGAGAGGCTGGTAAAAGAAGGTTTTTAGTTTTTAGTTTTTAGTTTTTAGTTTTTAGTTTTTAGTTTCTAAGTCTCAGTTCTCGGCTCCCGGTCAGGCCGGTTCCAGCGTGAGTTCATCGAGGGTGAGGAATTCCTGCACGATGGGCTCGTCGCACTTCTCCATCTCAGCATAGGTGCCGAAGAATAGCGCTTTGGCCTCGTGCAGGAAGACAATGCGATCCGCCAACTTCTTGGCCAGGCGCATGTCATGGGTGACCACGACGCTGGTGAGGTGCAGTTGCGCCTTGAGCCTCTTGATCAAGTCACCGAGCAACTGGGCCATGAGCGGATCGACCATGGTAGTGGGCTCATCGAAGAGCACGCATTCCGGCCGTGCCGCCAGGGCGCGGGCAATGGCCACCGATCGTTTCATTCCTGTAGACAAGTCGGAAGGCAGGAGGTCACGCATTTCCTTGACGCCCACCATATCCAGCAAGCCGTCGACGACCTGAAAGATCTGCTGTTCGCTGAGTTCTCGATGCTCGCGCAGAGGAAAGGCGACATTCTCACCGACGGTAAGTGAGTCGAAGAGGGCCCCGTTCTGAAATACCATGGTGACCTTCTTGCGGATTCCGTCCATCTGCTCGTCGGTGTAGTCGGTGACGTCCTGATACGCAACGATCAGCCGGCCGGAGTCGGGCTTGAGGAATCCCATGATGTTGTGAAGGGAGACCGACTTGCCTACGCCGCTGCGCCCCAGGATGCAGACCGTCTCTCCGGGCATGACGCTGAAGCTGACCTTGTCCAGAATGCGCTTGCTGCCAAAAGACTTGGAGACTTCTTTGAATTCGATGTAAGGGCCGAGTTGTTGTTCGTTTTCACCCATGCGCTTGCCATCGATGATAAATGAATCAGGCCCAATGCGGCTATCTCGCCGGGCTGGACCGGCGCCGTTCCTCTTCCCATTCCTCCGGAGTATTCAGGTTGCGGAACATGGCAAGGGAAAAGCCGGCGCGCGTAAACTCGTCACTTTCGATGATCCTGGTTTTGACCTTGGCAAACAGAGCATCAATCTTGTTCCTGCCTGCCTGAAGCGCTTGCTCCGCTGGCTGGGAGAATTGCCGGCGATAGACCGCGCACAAGGGCTGGGAGACTCCTTCGGCGTAAGGCACGGTCACTGCCGCGTCCGAGTTTCGCGCCAGCCCTACCATAAATTGCAAGAATTGAGGGTCGATGAGAGGCAAATCGACAGCCAGCATCAGGTTCAAGTCGGTCCCGGTGCTCAGCAGAGCCGCGTGAATTCCGCCTAAAGGGCCACGATCAGGGTAGATGTCTTCGATCACGGTGCAATAGCTGGCAAACTTCGTCGAGTCTCCGACAATGTACGCGTTTGAGGTCACAGCAGCTGCCAACCTCATGGCATGAGAAAGAAGAGTGCCGTCTTCCCACGGAAGGAAGGCCTTGTCACGCCCCATGCGAGTGCTTTTGCCGCCGGCCAGTACGAATGCAGTCAGATCGGTCATGGCTAGTCCAAAACCGCAGATATCGTAGTTCGTGAGGTAACGTGGGTCAATCTCCGGTTGGCGTGCCTTGGACGATTTGACCGATGGGATTCAGGAGTTTGCAAGGACAAGCTCACCGCCTGCACGGAAGTAACCTACCCAAACTTAGCGGTCCGTAAGATGATGGCCTTTCCGGCGACAACGCGGAAAGACGAACATGCCTCAGAAGTTACTGGACGTTCTTATGTTAGGGCGTTGCTCCCATGAATTCTCCTGGCCCCGGCGGGGGAGCGATGGGGATTTCTACCAGGTTTGCCTGGTCTGTGCCGCGGAGTACAAATACGACTGGAAGACGATGCGCCGCACCGGGCGCGTCGAGCATGCGGCCGCTCAAGGCACTGCCGAGTCGACCCAGACCCGGCACAGCCGCACCCACTCTCGCAAACCGACCTGGGTTCCGCGGGCCCGCCGGCTCAAGCTGGATACGCCGGTCCGCTACCGGGTAAAGAACCTGGGAAGCTGGCATGAAGGCATCATCCAGAACCTGAGCCAGTCCGGAGTGCTGTTGCAGGGGCCGCAACGCTTTCCCGATAACACGCTGGTTGAGATGGTGTTCGAAATGCCGGAAGAAATCTCCGGCCAGAAGAACAGCACCGTGCTGTGTCAGGGACGAATCATCCGCACCCGGGAGACGCGAGAGGCTCAGGACAGCGCAGAAAACACCAGCTTGGCAGCCAGCATCCTCGACTATAAATTCGTTCATCCTCGCAATACGGCGGCGGAGATCAAGCCTTCGAATTGAGCCGAGACTGAGTCGGCTAGACGGGTACCCCCGAGCCACTTCCGGCAACCGAAAAACACCCACACACATCCAATTGTCTATGCCCAGTTCCAGGAGGTGTGTCGGCATGAGTCGATTCTTTCGCTTATTTTCTATTCTTCTTGTGCCACTCTGCGCCGCATTGGCTCAAAACCCACCGACGCCGCAGCTCCAACCCCGGCCCACTGGACCGTCTCGTCCGGCAGCGGCTGGTCCGGAGCAGCAGATCACCCTCGACGTGCAGGTTACGGACAAATCTGGAACTCCCATTCGCGGGCTACAAAAACAAGACTTCATTCTTCTGGACGATAAACGGCCGCAGGATATTTTGTCATTTCAGACCGTCGGCGGAGCGTCCGCGAAGACTGACCCCCCGGTTGAAATTATTCTGGTCGTCGACGCCGTGAACGCGTCTCCCCAGGCGGTTGCTTACGAACGCGGGGAAGTGAAGAAATTTCTGTTGCAGAATGGCGGCAAGCTGGCGCAGCCCGTGTCGCTCGTGGTTTTCACGGACTCTGGGACCAAGGTACAGGACGGTTCCTCGCGCGATGGAAATGCCCTAGCGACGTTATACGACCAGTACGAGACCGGATTTCGATCCATCAATCGGTCGCAAGGGTTTTATGGAGCCGCAGAGCGTTTTGACATGTCGCTCAAGATCCTTACCTCAATCGCAGGGGACGAGGAAACCCGGCCCGGCAGAAAACTGATGATCTGGATCAGTCCGGGATGGCCGTTGCTCACGGGGCCGGGCATCGAGCTCTCCCGTCGAGACGAGCGGCAGCTGTTCAACTTGATCGTGTCGGCCTCTACTGTGCTCCAGCAGGCCCGCATCACCCTCTATGGCGTTGACCCGCTCGGTCTCGCGGATGCCGGCGGAACCCGGATTACTTATTACGAAGAATTCTTAAAAGGCGTAGCCACGCCCTCGCGGGCAGTAGCCGCCGACCTCAGCTTGCAAGTGCTGGCCGTTCAGAGTGGCGGCCGCGTCGTCAATTCAAGCAATAGCATCACCACGGAAGTCGCTGATTGCGCCGCGGATGCCGATGCTTTTTATGTCCTCTCATTCAACCCCAGTCCGGCGGACCAGCCGGATGAGTACCACTCACTCGCGGTCACGGTCGACAAGCCGGGAGTCAAGGTTCGCACCCGCAGCGGCTACTATGATCAGCCGGTGAATTCTGTCGCCCGTTGACCTTCTGTACACCGCCTTTAGTACCCTGCTTCCCGGCATGGGAATCCCCGTATAATCAAGCAAAATCAGCAGAAATCTGCGTTCAATAACAAAGGAACCTTGGATCCGGCGTTGGCATTGGCGATGTTCGCACTGGGGCTGGCTCTTGGCAGCTTTCTGAATGTGTGTATCTATCGGCTGCCACGAGGGTTGTCCACCATGACTCCGCGCTCGGCCTGCCCGCAATGCAAACAGCTGATTCACTTTTACGATAACGTGCCCATCCTGAGCTGGCTGATTTTGCGTGGCCGCTGCCGCAACTGCCGGAACTGGATCTCGCCGCGATATCTGGTGGTCGAACTGCTCACTGGACTGCTGTTTCTTGCCTGCTACCAGCATTTTGGGTTTGCGCTGGCCACGGTGAAGTACTGCACTCTGGGGTTTCTGCTTTTGGGGTTGATTTTCACTGACGCCGAAACTCAACTTCTCCCGGACAAAATGACGTTGACCGGACTGGTTCTGGGATTGGGGTTCAGCCTGGCGGTTCCGGTGAACGATCTGGTTTCGCAGCTTCTGCCGGGTTTGGTTTCCATGCCCGCTTTCAGTACTTCCTGGCGCTGGCTGTCGCTGCTGGATTCACTGACGGGAGCGGTGGTGGGAGCTTCGTTCATCTACGGTGCCGGAGCCATCTACCTGCGGGCGCGCGGAGTGGAAGGCATGGGCTTCGGCGACGTGAAGTTGATGGCCATGGTGGGAGCGTTTCTGGGCGTTCGACTGACCATCTTTACCATCTTTGCGGGATCGATCGCGGGCTCGTTGTTCGGATTGTGGACGCTGGTTGCGGTCTGGCTGAAGCGCACACGCCGGCGGATAGAACGGAATCATGAATCGGGACACGAGGCGCGCCGGCGGGCCTGGGGATCGGCCAACATTGCGTTGCGACGCTTTCCCATGCCGTTCGGAGTTTTTCTGGGCGGCGTCGCCATGATCGCTCTCTTTTTCGGCAACCAGTTCTTGCGCTGGTACTGGAGGTTGCTGTGAAAGTGTTGAGCAATCCCATTGTGCTGCGCATGGCGTTTGGGCTGGTCGTTTCAGGTTTCGCCTGCCTGGTGGGAATCATGCTGGTACGGCGTCTGCGCCGTATGTTCACGGCAGCCGGATCGCTGGAGGACGTGCGTCCGGAGCCGGAACAGTTCCCCATGCACGCCTACAATGCGGTGATCCAGCAACTGAAACAGCAGAAATACGAATTGGCGACTGCCCAGCAGGCGGAACGGCGGCGAGCCAGGACCTCGGAAAACATCAGTGCGGCGGTGCTTTCGCGGCTGCCTAGCGGGGTCATGTTCTTCGCTGCAAACGGCTTGGTGCGGCAGGCCAATACCGCGGCCCGGCAAATTCTGGGGTTCGCATCGCTGGCGGGAATGAGCGCCGGGGAGATCTTTCGTGATACGACATTAGCTCCAGCGGCGGGCTTGCCATCTCAACTCACCGACGCGGTCCAGACCGCTCTGCGCGGCGAAGCACCCGCCCGGGGCTTGCAAGCTCACTACGTCACGCCCGCAGGCGAACACCGAATTCTCGATATCACCATGACTCCAGTATATGCGCCCGCAGGAGACGCGCTGGGAGCAGCTTGCCTGATCAACGACACCACCAAGATGGCGGAGATCCGACAGCAACAGGAACTGCGGGGCGAAGTGTCCGCCGAAATGGCGCTGGCCTTGCGCACTTCGGTGGCAACCATTTCAGGATATGCGCGGCAACTGGCAACCGGTCATGATCCCGAGCAGACGCGGCGTCTGGCCAAGGACATCATTTTAGAAGCGGCCGAACTGGACCATACCATTGGTGGATTTCTGGCAGGCACGAGCGCCACAAGCCATGCCGCTGAAGCTTAATTTGATTGACGCCGATTCTCCCGCCGAGACGCGGGGAAAAGGCAACAAGGATGGAGCAAATATGAAACCTACAACTTTTGTTTTGCTGGCTGGAATTCTAATGCCGGGGCTGTTGACTTCCCTGTCGAGCGCCCAGGACACAACTGTGCAAGAGCCCTCGCTGGGTAGCTACGCGCGCGCGGTGAAGAAGGACAAGAAACCGCAACCGGCAGCCGCCAAGAAATGGGACAACGACAACCTCCCCAAGGACGACACCATCAGCGTGGTGGGCAATGGGGCCACCGCCTCTGCGGATGCGTCGGCGGGCGAGGCGCAGGCTGCGGCCGGCTCGTCGGACAAGTCCGCCGTGCAGCCCGGCCAATCCCAGGAACAACGGCAGGTGGTTTACGACCAGTGGCAGCAACGCATCTCCGCGCAGCAAGCCCAGGTCGACCTGCTGCAACGTGAGCTCGATGTGTACCAGCGCGAATACCGCATGCGCGCGGCCGCGTTCTATGCCGATGCCGGCGACCGCCTGCGCAATTCGGCAGCGTGGGACAAAGAAGACGCGGACTACAAGCAGAAGATCGCCGAGAAGCAAAAAGCCCTGGACGACGCCAAGCAAAAAATCACCGACATGCAGGAAGAGGCCCGTAAATCGGGCGTTCCGTCCTCATCGCGTGAGCCTGCGCAAGCCGAGCAGTAGCCCCTGTTTCCACTTTCAGCCTCCGGCACCAGCCGGAGGCTTTTTCTGTTAGAGGGAAACCTGCGCTGCCGGTTTGACCTTGATCGAATGAGCTCCAGCGGCAAAACCGTCGAGCACGAGATTGTGATGCGCGATGATCTGGGAAGCGGTCAGTACCGGGGTATCGCGAGAGAGATGCGCATCGGCGACGAGCGTGACATCGTAACCCAGAGTGATAGCACGACGGCAAGTTGTGTCTATGCAGTATTCGGTCATGCCGCCGACAATGATCAAGTGCTTGATGCGCCTGCTCTGGAGTTCTTCCGCAAGTTTCGTCTCAAAGAAGGAGTCCGATGCCCGCTTGTTAATGACGGGCTCCCCGTCCAGCGGACGAATGGAAGCATGGATGGCCCAATCCGGGGTATTGACTTCAATCGGATGTCCCTTAGGACCATCATGCTGGACGAACAGAACGTCTAGATGGAAAGCGCGTGCCCGGCTGAGCAAAGCTGAGATATTCGCCAAGACCTGGTCCTGCAGTTCCAGCGGCATCAGTACCACCAGACCGACTTGAACATCGATAATCAGCAGCGCTGTCTTCAATTAGCCTCTTGATTCCTGGCGTCAATCTGCAGGAAAACTCTCAAAAGCTAGGATACGCCTCACACACACCGGCGTTTGTCAGGTCTGCCCGCGGAGTTTCCATATCTGCTTCATGTGATGAAGCGCATGCACTAAGTGGAACTTTCGCCACTGGCGCACGGTAAGCGGACCGAGCACAGGATGGTCGAGGATGCGAGTTGAGCGGCCGAAGCGAGTTTCGCATTGGGTGATGATCTCGTCCATGACGGCAAGCTTTTCTCCGATCGCTTTCACGACTTCTTCCGCGGCCATGCCTCGCGGGATCGTCAGCTCCGGGGCTTTTCGTCCCTCCGGGAAATAGCCGAGTTCGGTGACGAGCAGGGTGGCCAGCTGCTCTTTGAAAGTTACAGTCCCCGCCAGCGGCCGGCCTTCCTGCAGGCAACGCTCGAACCCTTTCACACTTCCTGCGTAGGTCAGGTAGAGATGCTCCAGAACCTGCGCCGCGCTCCACTTGCCTTCGGCGTGACGGGTGAGAGCCGCTGCATCCATGCCGCGGGTTGCCGAAGAGATCGCATCCTGTAACCTTTGCAGGTACGAGTCCATGGGAAATCTGTCGCTTCCATCTAGTAGAATGAACGACAACATCCACGGTCGCAAATTTTGTGCTGGCGGGGAAGGTGCTATGAAGAGACGGCTCATGGCAGTAGCGGCGCTGTTGGCGTTCGTATGGTCGGCGGGTTGTTCTTCGGAGCCAGCCAAGCCGGCACAGGCGGAGAAGCCGCAGCCCAAGCCCACAGAGTTTGAGACCGGCCGGGTCGCGTTCCAGAGGCTCTATGTCGCGGCCCACGGCTGGGCGCGTGACGCGCAGGGCTTTCGGGTGGAATCCCAGCTCACAGCCGATTCCAAAGGTAAGGATGGCAAAGCCGACGTGTGGCGGGCTTCGTTTGCGTCCCCGTCGCAGCGCAGCGTGAAACCTTATATCTGGTCAGGCACGGACGCTGCTGACGCGCCCTCACGCGGGGTTTCTCCCGGCACGGAGGATACTTATAGTCCCAACAACTCCTCCACCCAGGTCTTCGATATTGGATTTCTGAAAGTCGACTCCGACAAGGCCCTCGAAACCGCGCAGAAACATGGCGGCGACAAGGTGCTGGAAAAGAACCCTGACACACCCGTCATTTATGTTCTGGATTGGAGCGGAACCACCAACGAACTCATCTGGCACGTGATCTACGGAACCAGCCGCGACGATGCCAAATTGCGGGTAGCTGTGAATGCTACGACTGGGGATTTCATCCGCGTAGAAAAATAGCTCTTGAACGCTGGTTATTTTGGAGCAGTCTTCTCCGAGGTTTGCTTCTCCGCGGCTCCCAACTTCTCCAATGCCTTCTTTGCGTCCTTCGACAGTGGCCCTTGGGGCAGAATCCGCAAATACTCCTTGAAGTGAGTGATGGCATCCTGGGGCTGATCCAGCTTTTCATAGCATTGCGCGATGTGGAAGTTGGCGAGCGCGTCGTTCTCCTTGAAGGTGAGCGCATCCTGATAACGGGCCAGAGCGGCCTTGTAGTTCTTGCGCTTGTAGTAGTAATCGCCCACTTCGTTGTCTTTAGCGGCGCGATAGGGATTGAAGGGATGGAGTTCATGCACGTCCGCAGACTCCTCGCCGAACCCAGGAGCCGTGTCTCCGCTCTTAGGATGGTTCTTGTCATCATCCTTCGGCGGGCTGAGATCGATACGGGTGTCGCGGCTGGAGCTCTCACCGGGTGCGGTTTTGGGTTCTTCCGTGTCGGAACGCGGCGGGGCGTCGTTGGCGGGAGCAGATTGCTGTTGAGCAAGGGTCCAACCCGAGAGGCAAATGAGCGCCAGTAAAACCAACCTCTGCATAACAAGATTTTAGCGCGTTGAGGGGCTGGAAGGATCAAAAGCTTCAACCCCAGGGGGCACAGAGGAACCCAGAGAAAATCAACTCATAATCAAAAAGCCAGGCCATTCCATTTGGGGGAGGGATTGGAACGGCCTGGTTGGCGAAGCCCTCCAGGGAGGAGGGCTAAACCCCTATGCAACTCGAATTTATTGTCCCGGCGGCGTGGCCTTGCTAGTAGTCGCTGCCGGAGTCGCGCCCTCGCCGGTAGTGTTGGTCATCAAGCGCACGTCAACACGGCGATTCTTGGCCCTGCCTTCCCGGGTCTGGTTGGACTCTACGGGCTTATCCTTGCCCAAGCCAATCAGGTAAATCTTGTAGGCTGGAACGTTATGTTGCGACGCCAGATACTGGATAACAGCGTCGGCACGGCGTTGGCTGAGCGCGTAGTTGTACTCGGCGTCGCCGGTTGAATCCGTCGCCCCCTCCACCGTGATGATGTACCCCTTGGTGTTGGGAACGTTGGTGGCGAGCTGGTCGAGCGCGTCCTTGGCGTCTTTGGTCAGGTTGTCTTTGTCAAAGCCGAACTGCACTGAGGCCTGGTTCACAACCCGATAGTTGTCGAGATTGGCCACCGCGTTTTGCAGCGTGTCGACGCGGTTCGAAGCATTGCTGGCCAGCGTCTGGGCCTGATCGGCTTGCTGCCCTGCGGCCTGCGCCTTCTGGTCAACCTCTGCAGCTTTGGCTTGAACCTGCTGAATACCGGCCTGCGACCGCGAATCGACATCCTTAATGTCGCGCGAGTTTTTGGCGGTCATGTCGTCGAGTTCATTGGTCTTGTTAATGAGCGGTGTGGTTTCCTGGCGAACATAGTTCTTGCTGGCGCACCCTACCGTGGCGAGCGAACTCAGTGTCAGCAGAACAGTTAGCGAAAGTCGATTCATCTTGGAAGGGCTCCTTTGACCCGGCCAGTACCTGGGCTACGACTTCAGTTAAGCACGAGCACTGCCAACCTGCCGACCAACTGTAACGGCGGTTAACATATTGATGCTACGGGCGATAATCCGCGTTGGCTGGCCTGAATCGCTGCTACCAGAGTAGTACAAAGCGATGGGAATTGGGGAAATTTTATACGGTGGGGGCAGGGGATGGAAGAGACATCCCTCAACTATCTAATAAAATGGACTTGATCCTCCCCATGGACCTCAGTTCCAAAATCCGCACCCTGCCCACATCGGCCGGCGTGTATCTCTACAAGAACGCCGAGGGTGAGGTCATCTATGTGGGCAAGGCCAAGAACTTGCGCAGTCGCGTCGGTTCGTATTTTCACGAAGGCCGCATCGCCGATGCCAAGACCGGAACACTGGTTCGTGAAGCGGTCGATGTTGATTACATCGTGGTGGCCAACAACAAAGAGGCGCTGGCGCTTGAGAATCACCTCATCAAACAAAAACAGCCACGCTTCAATATTCTCCTGCGTGACGACAAAACTTATCCCTACGTGATGCTAACGCTGGGCGAGCGCTTCCCCCGAGTGTATGTCACGCGACGCTTACGCAAAGACGGCAGCAGTTACTATGGACCGTACTTTCCCGCAAACCTAGCGTACCGCATCGTGGATTTGATCCATCGCCATTTCCTGGTGCCTTCGTGCAAGGTGGATTTGACGCATTTCCATCCCCGGCCCTGCCTGCAGTACTACATCAAGCGCTGCCTGGGGCCGTGTGTGGCGGACCTGACGACGCCCGAGATTTATCTGGAGGCCGTACGAGACGTGAAGTTGTTTTTGGAAGGGCGGCCGACCGACCTATCGCGATCGCTGCGGGAGCGCATGGCGAAGGCGGCTGAGGCGGAAGAATACGAGCGGGCGGCGAAGTATCGCGACCTGATTTCGACGGTTGAGCAGTTGCAGGAAAAGCAGCGGATCGCAACGGTGGAAGGGGACGACGCCGACGTGTTCGGCTATCACTACGAGAACGATATGTTGGCGGTAAATTTATTCCACGTGCGTGGCGGGAGGGTGCTGGACCGGAGAGAGTTTTTCTGGGAGGAACTGCCGGAGTTGGAGGCACCCCAAGCGGACCCCCTCCAGGCCGCGCCCGTCCCGGACGGCCGAGGGTGGCCGTCCCCAAGCGAGCAGTTGGCGACACAGGCACCGTTTCGCCCCGGCGAGTTTTTCTCGGCCTTGCTCACTCAGCTCTACATCGGGCAGCCTTACGTACCGCGAAATATTTATGTTCCGGTGGACTTTGACGACCGTGAAGCGCTGGAGGACTTGCTCTCCGAGCAACTCGCGGCCGAAGGCGGCAGAGCCACCCGCGTGAGTATCCTCGTGCCGCAACGTGGTGACAAGCGCGCGCTCATCGATCTGGCAGGAAACAATGCCAAGCAATCGTACGATCAGCGGTTTCGAGTCATGAAGCCGAACCAGCGGCAGATTCAGGAGGCACTGCAGGACGCACTGGGCTTGCCGGAGCCGCCGCGCCGCATCGAATGCTTCGACATTTCGCATATTCAGGGTGCGGAAACGGTCGCCTCGATGGTGGTGTGGGAAGACGGTCGGATGAAGAAAACTGACTATCGCAAGTTCATCATTCGCAGCGTGGATGGAGTGGACGACTTCGCGTCCATGCGAGAGGTGGTAACGCGCCGCTACCAGCGCCTGCAAGCAGAGAAGAAGCAGAAATTCCCCAGCCTGGTGCTGATTGACGGAGGACTGGGGCAACTGCATGCGGCGGCGGAGGCGCTGGCTTCGCTCGAAATTATCAATCAGCCCCTGGCAGCGATCGCCAAGCGCGAAGAAATCATCTACGTCTTTGGGCAAGCGAACGAGCCGGTAATACTGGACCATCATTCACCCGTGCTGCACCTGGTACAGCTGATAAGAGACGAAGCCCATCGCTTCGCAGTCACGTTTCATCGCAAGCGGAGGCAGATGCGCGACCGGTCTACCGAGTTGATGGAAATTCCAGGGGTTGGGGCAGGCACCACTCGCCGGTTGCTGGAACATTTCGGCAGCTTACAGGCCGTCAAGCAAGCCGATGCGGCGGCGCTTTCGGCCGTGGTCACACGAGTGCAAGCTGAGGGCATTCTGAATCACTTCCGATCCGCAGATCGCCCTGACAACCGCTGATCTCTCTGCTCGCTGAACTGACCCCACTTCCCTGCTACACTATCGGTTCGCTCCCATGCCACAAATACTCCAGATTTTGTTGATTGCTCTCTGTGGGCTACTGTCGCTCATAGCTGCTGCACAGAACGCAGACACTCCGAATCTCGCTACGCCTCAGGAAACCCATCTGCGCAACGTGCGCCAGCTTACCTTCGGCGGACAAAATGCCGAGGCATACTTTTCTGCCGACGGCAAGCGGTTGATTTTTCAGTCCTCGCACGGCGACGTGAACTGCGACCAGATCTTCACCATGAACGTCGACGGTTCAGAGATGCGCATGGTCTCCACGGGCAAGGGCCGAACCACGTGCAGCTATTTCTATCCGGACGGCAAGAAGATTCTGTACTCGTCTACCCATCTGGCCAGTGCCGAGTGCCCACCGCGCCCCGACTTTTCCAAGGGATACGTCTGGGCCGTCTATGCCGGCTATGACATTTTCACCGCTAACCCCGACGGCTCCGATCTCAAGCAACTCACGAACACCCCGGGATATGACGCCGAAGCGACGATCTCCGAAGACGGGAAGAAGATTGTTTTCACTTCCATGCGCAACGGCGATCTCGACATTTACTCGATGGATGCTAACGGCAAGCATGTAAAACAACTGACCCACGAGATCGGCTACGACGGCGGGCCGGTCTTTTCGCCGGATCGCAAGTGGATCGTGTACCGCGCCAATCATCCGAGTTCAGAGAAAGAGATCGCCGAATACACAGAACTGCTAAAACACAACATGATCCGCCCCACGTTCCTCGAGCTATGGATCATGAAGGCCGACGGCAGCGGAAAGCGTCAGATTACCAACCTGGGCGCGGCCAGCTTCGCGCCGGCGTTCTTTCCCGACGGCCGACGGATCATTTTCTCCTCGAACCAGGGATCGACCGGCGGAATGGGCAATTTTGAGCTTTATGCCATCAACGCGGACGGCACGAACCTGGAACAGATCACCTTCAGCCCCGGCTTCGACGGCTTCCCCATGTTCAGCCGGGATGGCAAGAAGCTGGTATGGGCGTCCAACCGCAATGCCAAGGCTCCGCACGAAACCAATATCTTTATCGCTGATTGGGTTCCGTAGACGTAACACTTCCGATTGCTCTCCTCGCCGCCGAACCTTCCGCCCTGCCCTTTACAATGCAGGCAGTGTCAGGTTTTTGGGCGCGGTCACGAGTTTTCCCAACCGGACCGTCGGAGGTGATATTGTGGCCAAGCTCTACGGCCTCTCGATTTTCATTTTCTTGATCTTCGTTTCTTGCCTCGTACAAGGGCAAGAAGGCGACGCTTCTGTGTTTCTTCCCAACCAAGAGGTCCGCGTCGCTGATCTGCCGGCACTCACCGCGCCGTCGAAAAGCAGTTCCGCCGTGCTCACAACCTTACTGGAGACCGTTCTTCACGACAAAACGGTCTGTTGCGGCAAGGATTCTGCCCTCGAAGACAGCGTGCTGTACGCCGCAGAATCAGATCCCGTGTCGCTGAAGGAACTCAGCGACAAGCTGCGCGGGAGGCACTTTTTGAGTGACGGCCGGCATATCACGGTGAGTGCTGAGTATTTTTCACAAAGCTCGATTTACGCTAACCTCATCGTCCGCACTCTGCTGGATCAGCACGCTCCGCTCATCGCGTGGAAGACACACTTGTACGTCTTGTACGGAGCAATTTTCGATGAAACCCGCTACTACAGCGGGCCGAGGGAATATGCAATCCACAAACTCCTCCTGCTGGATCCGCGATTTTCTGACCAGCGAAGGGAGATCGTCTTCAACCGCGACATCGACGACTGGGGAAAAGTTGAGGGACTTCTAACGCTAGCGGTTTCACAGGAATAAGTCCCGTCACGGCTCGAAATCGTTCGTCTTTCAGCCTACGGCTGAACGCCCTGAGTCAGGCAGGTTTTCAGGTTCTCCGGCAGCTTGGAATTCTGCAAGATCTCTCTCACTACATCGTTGGGTAGGAATTTCGCGAACTCGACGGCATGCTCCGCCGGTGTGTGCTCGTTGCGCAGCAAGGCAATCCGTATCTCCCGCCGCAGCGACCACTTGGAGTGAGCACAAACCGTCTGCACCAACGCGAAAGAGGCTTGGTGATGGAGTAGAGCGTTGGTCACCAGCGCTTCGGTCAGGCGCGGATTCTCCAACGCGGCGGCGATAATGCGCGGCTCTCGGTCCCGCAGAAGTTCACCCGCCACTCGACCTGAGGCGCGATGAGCAAGCGAAAGCTTCTCTCCCGCGGAAATCGTTTCCAGACGGTTGATCAGCACCTCTTCCGCCGCCCTCTTGAGATCACCTGCAACTGCCGGAGCCAGCGCCACCTGCATGAGATCAAACGTAAACAGCTTCCGGATGAGAGACAGTGAAACGTAACGGGGGGCTTTCGGATGGTTGACAATCGCCAGCTTCACTTTGCGGCTCTGGGTGGCAACACTGTTCTTGCTGAGCTTCTCGACCAAATCCGGCGGGAGCTCGGCGCGCTGCAACAAGGCCAGAGCGGAATCTTCGTCCAGGAATTGGTTCGCTGCCACCGTGAGATCAGAGTCAGCGAGATCTTCGGGCAGGCTTGCGGCCGGTGAAACATTCGTGGTTTCGGAATCGTCGTGCGTCATACACGCTGGCGGTGAAATCTACCTACGCTTTGGCTCCAAGCGCGGCTCTGCGAGCCAACTCCAAGGCTCCCTGAACTGGGTCAACCACGTTGACGTTGACCACTGCCTTGGGGCATTCCAGCCGCAGCCTATTGTAGAAAACCTGCCGGATCAGAGCCGAATTACGGAAGACACCTCCCGACATGGCCACAGGTGCACGGTCAACATCCGCGAACAGCCGGGCAATTACAATTTTCGCCAGAGTCGCCAACTCCACCCCCGCCCGGGCCAGAATATCGTGAGCCCTGGCGTCGCCTGCGTCGACGGCGGTTAGCACTGCGGGAAACAAGCCGGCGAAATCGGGCGGCGGAGACGAATTGGACACCAGAATCATCTGTTCTCGCGTGCTCGCGCCCCAGGCCTTCATGATGCTCTCCAGCAGCCCACCGTTTTGGCCTTCATCAAAAGCACGCATCGCTGCCGTGACCGCCGCTCTCCCGATCCAGTGTCCAGAGCCTTCGTCAGAAATTGCGAACCCCCAACCTCCGGCGCGTGCCGTCTGGCCTCCAGCGTTACGCCCGTAGGCGATCGACCCAGTGCCCGCAATGACGATCACGCCCGGGCCGGTCCCGGAGGCTGCCTCCATGGCAATGACCATGTCCCCCACAACTTCAATTTCGCCGGAAACCAGTTCGGAGAGTATTCGCCGAATGACTTCTGTGGTCTCGGGCCGCGCGCCCCCTGCGACGCCGACGCAAGTTCGCTTAATCTGTTGCGGAGTAACCTTGGCCGCCGCGCAGGCCTGGTAAACCGCTGCGGCGATGGACTTCCTGGCTTGCGCTTCGCCCACTCGAACTACGTTGCTTCCGGCACCACTGCCGCTGCCTAACAGCGAGGTTTCGTCGCCGACCGCGCACGAGGTCTGGCTGCCACCGCCATCGATGCCCAGAAAAATGCTCATCAGCGTAGTTCTATCACGACGGATAATTCCCGGCGACTCACGTTAGTACCTTCGAAGGTTGCGCTCCATTCCGCTGACGAGTTAGGTACCTGGACGTAATCAATCGAGACGAAGCGCACGCGCCACCGCTAGGCTGGGACAAGCGGCATGTCTATGGGTCTGGATAAACTCGACCTCGCCATCATCGCGTTGTATCTGGCGGGCATTACCCTTTTTGGCTTGCGATTTCGCAAGCGCCAGAGAACTCTGCGCGACTACTTTCTGGCAGATCGCAACATTCCGTGGTGGGCCATTGCGCTATCCATTGTGGCCGCGGAGACCAGCACGCTCACCATCATCAGCATTCCGGGGCTGGCCTACGACACCAACCTGGCTTTTCTCCAGGTAGTTCTCGGATATCTCGTGGGCCGGGTGATCATCAGTTTTGTTCTGCTGCCTCATTACTTCCGCGGGGATCTTTACACCGCGTACGAATTGATTGAGCGCCGCTTCGGCCGAAAGCTGCGATCTCTGACGGCAGGATTGTTTCTAGTGACGCGGGCGGCGGCAGAGGGCGTACGCGTGTATGCGGTGTCCATTGTGATTGCGATCGCGATCGGCACCGGCGAGGTTGCGTCCATCGCCATCATCACCGTGCTGACCTTGATCTACACCTTCGAAGGTGGTCTGGCGGCGGTGATCTGGACCGATGTGGTGCAGACCGGTATCTACGTGGCCGGCACGCTGGTGGGTCTGTTCACCATCGTTCACTTGGTGCCAGGAGGCTGGCCGGCGATTCATGCTGTGGCCGACGCTGCTGGAAAGCTGCGTGTTTTCGATTTCACTCCTGACTTCTGGAAGCCGTACACCTTCTGGGCGGGTGTGATCGGCGGGGCGTTTTTGACCACGGCCAGTCACGGCACTGATCAACTGATTGTGCAGCGACTGCTGGCGGCACGCAGCCAGCGGCAATCCGTGGCGGCGCTGCTTTCGAGCGGAGTGGCAATTCTGTTTCAGTTTGCGTTGTTCCTGATGGTTGGAGTGATGCTGTTCGTGTATTATCGCGTGCCCTCGGCCAGCTTCGGCAAGCCCGACAGAATTTTCCCAACCTTCGTTGTCAGCCGCATGCCACACGGGATCTCGGGCTTGTTGATTGCAGCCATCCTGGCGGCGGCAATGTCAAACCTGAGTGCTGCACTCAATGCTTTGGCATCTACCTCGGTGATTGATTTCTATTTGCAGCGCAAGCCCCAAGTGGATGAACGCCGGCGCGTACGCCTGTCGCGTTTCATGACAGTATTTTGGGCGCTGGTGCTGTTCGCTCTGGCGATGCTGTCATTGCATCGCATAGGGCGGGTGGTGGAAGTCGGATTGCAGATTGCGTCGGTGGCCTATGGGGCGCTGCTGGGCGTTTTTCTGCTGGGTGTGCTCACGCGGCGCGCGAACCAGAGCGGGGCAATGGCCGGCATGCTTTGCGGCTTCGCGACCGAGTTGTACCTGTGGCTGGGAACGCGGGTGCCCTGGACTTGGTATGTGATGATCGGCACGACAATGACATTCTGTGCAGGCTACGCGGCGAGCCGAGCTGCTTCGGGAAAAAACCCTGACCGCAAAGATCGCGAAGTGGACGCGAAGGACGCGAAGAGAACGCGAACTTAGGTAGGCCACCCTGCGAACCTCTGTGTTTTTTGTGGTTAAGCGCCTTCTGCGCGCTCGCGTATACTGCAACTCCAACATGGCAAGTCAAGCCGCAACCCGACCCGGCCTGCTCCGCGATCTTGGCATGAGCCAGGCTGCGGCGGTGGTGGTTGGAACCATCATTGGCAGTGGGATATTTCTTGTCCCGGCCGAGATGATGCAAGCAGTTGGTTCGGCGAAACTGGTCTATCTCGCATGGCTGGTGGGCGGCGTGCTTTCGTTTTTCGGCGCGCTTACCTACGCCGAACTCGGCGCGATGAAGCCGCAGGCCGGGGGCGAGTACGTGTACGTTCGCGACGCCTATGGGCCGTTGCCGAGCTTTCTTTATGCATGGACCTGGTTCCTGATCGCGAAACCTGCTTCGATTGCCACGGTCACCACCGGCTTGGTTCGTATCTTGGGAACGTTTTCTGTTTTTGCTTTCTTTTCAGATCGCTGTCTTACTTGGCCCCTCGCCGTCACCTACGGACAGCTTTTCGCCATCGCGGCCACGATTCTGATTTCTTTGCTCAATTACGCCGGAATCAAGAAGGCTGGCGAATTCCAGCTTGTTTTCACTTTGCTGAAAGTCGCGATTATCCTCGGGATCGTATTCGTCGGCTTTAGCTATTCCTCGGGGAGCTGGAGCCATTTTGCAGCGACGTACTCCGGGGCTAAAGGCGGCATTGCGGGGTTCATGGCCGCGCTGGTGGCGGCGCTCTGGGCGTATGACGGCTGGAACGACTTGAATATGGTTTCGGAGGAGATTCGCCAGCCGGAGCGAAACATCCCGCTGGCCCTGATCGTGGGCGTAGCCACGGTTGGAGCGCTGTATATGCTGGTCAATGCCGCGGTCCAGTTTGTGTTGCCGGTTGATGCGATCGCAACTTCTCCGCGTCCGGCTTCGGATGCAATCGGCTTGATTTGGGGACCGGTGGGTGCGGGGGTGGTTTCAGCAGCAATGGCGATTTCGATGCTGGTCACGCTCAACGGCACCATCATGAGCGGAGCGCGTGTGCCGTTTGCCATGGCACGTGACCGCTATTTCTTCTCCGCGCTGGCCGAGGTTCATCCGCGTTTTCATACGCCCTCAGTGGCTATCGCCGTCCAGGCTTTGTTGTCCATAGGCCTGCTCCTGCTAGGGGGGAGTTTCCGGCAGTTCTTCTCTTTGGCGATTTTCGCAGAATGGCTCTTCTACATGATCGCGGGAAGTACGGTATTTGTTTTTCGCCGGCGCGAACCGAACGCTCCGCGTCCCTATCGAGTGTGGGGATATCCGGTAGTTCCAGTTCTGTTTGTTCTGGCCTCAGCGCTGCTGCTCTATTACACCTTCACTGACAACCTGCGAAATTCTGCTCTGGGTTGCCTGGCAATTCTGGCCGGCATTCCTGTCTTCTATGGGTTTGCCAGGCGGCGAGCGGCGTAAGTCCTCGCGTGGACATTCGCATTCTTGCTGATTGGGTACTTTGGTCACTCTCGCCTCCTACTTTGCACCGCTGACACCTTGCAGGATGCGCCGGTCCAGCCCAGAATTAGATCTGTAGCCTTGCGGCGGACATTCCGAGCCAACCATCTTGCGAATCTGGTTATCTACTTTGTCGAAAGCGGCCTGGGGGATCTACCTGATCCTCACCTCGATCTATTGTCTGCTGGCGTTTCTCCCCTATACCTTTGTTGCCCTGATCAAAGAACCACCTTACTCGTGGATGCCGTGGTTCGCAGGTCATCACGCCATTCTGTACCTGCTGGTGTTGGCTGGGATCGCGGCCACCGAGTGGCCGAGGAAAGAGAGACTCGGTTTCCTAGTGTTGCTCGGCCTGCTTACGACCGCCGGAGTTTACCTGCTGCTCCGGCCTTTCATGGCAACCCTACAGGACAACCAGGCGGCCTACGGGTGGAGCGTAACTGCCTTGGTTCCGCTGATGCTGGTGGCGGGATTAGACCTTCGCCACCAATGCCGAGATGCCGAGGGTGACACCGACGGAATGTTCTCCTACTCAAACGCCGTGCTGATCGCGGTTGTCGTGACGTTGACCTACGGCATCGCTTCCGAGCTGCGCACTTATGCCGAGCATGCGTCATTGCAATTTGATCGCGGATGGATGGAACTTTCGCTTTGGAGCCTCCTCTCCCACACGCTGCTGGCGGTGGTGATTGTGTCGGTCTTCAATTTGATCCGCCTGTCGAGCCGGCACACTCGATATCCGCGCCAAGTGAACCTGGTGGCCGGTGGCGCGCTGGCTTTCATTTTCCTGTGGGCAGCATTGTTTCGGTTCCTGGGAAGCGCGTTCAGTTTCGAGGGCTGGCGGGCGCACCTGTACGCAGCTTCTCTGGCAGCGGCTTTGACTGTGTGGATGACGTGGCTCGCACTGCCTTTATCAGCTAATGCTGGCATTGAGGAATCGACTCGCGGCCGCAAGTTCGGCTTGATGGCTCTGGTGCTGGGCATGTCGGCGTTCGCGGTCATCCTGCCCACAACCGTAACAGGTAGCGACTGGAATGGAGTGCTGCAAAACACCTTCACAGTGGTCTTTTGGGTGGCGCTGAGTGTTTGCGTTTGTCGTCTGCGGCCCCGGCGAGCAGACTATTCCGCAATCGCCATGCTGGCGGTCGTTTTATTTGCGGGCTTTGGCTACAAGGCGCTGCAAGCCACGGAGATCTTCTGGGCAACACCGCTGGGCGCGACCGACGACGAGGTCGCTCGTGCCATGGAGAATTACGCAGCCGGAGACGCTTCGTTCCAACTGGTGCACCACTTGCTGGGCAACGGACGGGAAGAAGTCTGCGGCGACCTCTGCCGCATCCTACGTGAGAACACGAATGTCCGCGATGCAGAAGTCTTCCGCGATCTGCAATTGGTTGACCGGCTGGCACCCGCGCCCGGCCGCGACCCCAATATTTTCATTTTCGTTATCGACTCGCTGCGGCAGGACTACGTTGGAGCCTACAACAGCAAGGTTGACTTTACGCCCAACGTCGATGCTTTCGCGGCGGACAGTACGGTAATCCACAACGTCTACACCCAGTACGCTGGCACCTCGCTTTCCGAGCCTGCCATCTGGGCTGGAGCCATGCTGCTGCATGCGCATTACCTGCAGCCCTTCACCCGGGTGAACAGCCTGGAAAAGCTGGCCACGGCAGACGGATACCAGATGGTGGTCAGCGACGACGAAATTCTACGACAGTTGTTGTCGCCCGCTGACAACCTGGTAAAACTCGATACCGACAAGAAGCTCTGGAACCAACTGGAAGTCTGTTCCACAATCCGCCAAGCCGAGGCTTTGCTTGACGGCGGCCGGAGCGGGAAGCAGCCCATATTCTTTTACACCCAACCCAAGAATGTCCACCAATTTGCCCGCAACGATTTACCCATGATGACGCGTGACAACTGGCGGCTGCGGCCAGGCTTCAATAACCGAATTGCCTATGAGATCCACCAGGTGGACGAGTGTCTGGGCGGGTTCTTCAAATTTCTCAAAGCCCGTGGGCTATATGACGACAGCATCATCGTTGTAACCTCCGACCACGGCGACGCTACCGGCGAACTCGGCCGCAGCAGCCACTCGCTTTCCATTTTTCCGGAGGTCATGCGAGTGCCGCTGATCATTCATCTGCCGGCGGACATGCGCCGTAGAGTTGTTTACGATGATGCGCATCTCTCGGCGTTGACCGATATCACGCCTTCTCTGTATTACTTGCTGGGCCATCGTCCGATTATTGCGAATCCTCTGTTTGGGCATCCTCTGTTTGTGGAAAGCCGCGAGGAATTGGAACTCTACCGGCGCAATGAGCTCTTCCTCGCATCCGATGAGCGGGCCGTCTATGGCCTGCTCACAGAGAATGGCAGGTTTCTGTACACGACATACGATTCTCCGGCGCGGAGTTTTCTGTTCGATCTCGAGCGCGATCCCAACGCCCAGGACAACCTGCTCACCGACTCGGTGAAGAGAAAGTACGACAGGCAGATTATCGACTACCTGCATCGAGTAGCGGATTTCTATGGATACAAGCCCGGAGTGGGATCTCTGTTGGCGGCACGGTAGTCGATTAGGCACGCTTCTTCTTGCCGGGAAGGCCGACCGGATTCTCGTGAGTGCGCTCGCGAAAAGTACCACCCAGACCGGTCGCCAAGGAAACGCTTGCTTCCCCGAACTTGTCGCGCAAGTGGTCGGCAGCCGATAGCGCCTGCTGCCAGCGCTTGCGACGGTCGTCTTCGAGCAAGTTGCCCTGGCAGTTGGGGTTCTCAAAAGAAGCCGCATGCACTCCCAGCAGACGCACCTGCGCGCCCCTTCGCCAGTTCTTGCGGAACAGGGACCTGATCCGCTCGAAAATCTCGGTATCCAGTTGCGTGGGAGCCGGCAAGCTGTGGGCGCGAGTGATGGTCGTGAAGTCCTTATAGCGCAGCTTGAGCTGGAGGGTGCGAGCGTGCAATTGCTGGTCCCGCAATCGCCGGCCCACCATTTCTGAAAGCCGCATCAAGGTGGATTCCAGTCGCTCGACGTCCGCGGTGTCCTGGTCGTAGGTATGTTCGTGGCTGATCGACTTCGCGCCCACGTCGGCCCCGACTTCATTGATGAACCAGCCGCCAGCGTCCTCGCCGCGCGATTTCCCCGCCAGCACCAATCCCCATTTGCCGAAATGTTCTTCGAGAAAGGCATCGTCGAACCGCGAAAGGTCGCCGACCCGCTGTATGCCCAGTTTGAGCAGGCTTTGCTCAGTAACTTTGCCCACGCCCGGAATGTCGCGCACATCGAGCGGCGCCAGGAATCGGGCTTCCTGTGCAGGAATCACCCAGAGGATGCCGTGCGGCTTGGCCTTCGCGGACGCAACTTTGGCGATCAGGCGGGAAGTACCGATTCCGACGGAGCAATTGAGCTGGGTTTCTGATTTGATCTTGTGATGGAGTTGATGGGCGGCGGACAATACCGGTCCGTGCAGGCGTTCGGTGCCGGTCATGTCGAGGTAGGCTTCGTCGATGGAGGCCATTTCGACCAGCGGAGAAAACGTTGTGAGCACGGCATGCACTTTCTCGGAATATTCGAGATAGCGATGGCGATGGCCATCCACGAAAATCGCGTGAGGGCAAAGTTTGGCTGCGGTGCGCAGCGGCATGGCGGAATGCACACCGAATTTGCGAGCCTCGTAGGAAGCTGCCGCGACTACTCCACGCTCGTCGCGCTGGCCTCCGACGACCACGGCTCTGCCTTTGAGGGCAGGGTCGAACAGCTCTTCGACCGAGACGAAGAAGGCGTCCATGTCGAGGTGAAAGATGCTTTTGATGGCGGGAACCATGGCGAAGGACGCTTCTGATTCTACCGCGAGGGTCAATGGTGTGACAGGAGGGGACGCCCGTCCTCCATCGAAGGTGAAAGCCCTACACCGACGCCAGCGCCGGAGTGGCGTTACGAGTGGCCCGCAACTGCCGCACGCGTTCGTAAATGCGTCCGTACTCCTTCGCCGAGTTGTTCCAGGAGAAGTCTTTGTTCATGCCGTTGCGCATGAGCGTCTGCCAGGAAGTTTGATCGCGGAAAGCTTTTAGGGCTTCTTTGATGGTGAGCAAGAGAGCTTCGCCGTTATAGTCGGTGAACTTGAAACCGGTGCCGCGGCTGGTGCGAGCATCCCAAGGTTCGATGGTATCGTCCAGACCCCCGGTGGCGCGCACGACGGGCACGGTGCCATATTTCAGGCTGTAGATCTGGTTCAAGCCGCAGGGTTCGTATTTCGAAGGCATAAGGAACATGTCACTGCCGGCCTCGATTTTGTGAGCAATAACATTGTCGTAGGCGATCTTGATGGCGATCTTTTGCGGGAATTGTTTTTGCAGCCGGGCAAACATTTCTTCGTATTGCTTGTCGCCGTTGCCGAGCGCGATCACGATCATCTCCTCGCGCGCCAGGCGGTCCATGATCTGGGCAATCAGGTCAAATCCCTTTTGCGCGGCAAAGCGCGACACGATGCCGATGACCGGCAGTTTGAGATCCGGGTTGGTAACGCCAAAGGCCGCGAGCAAGTCCTGCTTGCATTTCGCCTTGCCGGATAAATCCTGCGGTGAGTAGCGAGCGGCGATGAACTTGTCGGCCTGCGGGCTCCATTCGTCATAGTCCACGCCATTCAGTATTCCGGTAACCGTCGCGGCGCGGTCACGAAGAACGCCTTCCAAGCCAAAGCCGAACTCGGTGGTCTGAATTTCCAGACTGTACTTGCGGCTGACCGTGGTAACGAAATCGGAAAAGACCAGCGCGCCTTTCAGGAAATTGACGTTGCCGAAAAACTCCATCCTGGACATGGTGAGCAGGTCCCAAGGCAAGGTCAGCAGCGGCAGAGTATCCGGTGGGAACAGGCCTTGATATCCCATGTTGTGGATGGTGAAAACCGTGCCTACTTCCTGGAACGCCGGGTCTTCAGCGTATTGGGTCTTGAGCAGAACGGGAATCAACGCGGATTGCCAATCGTGACAATGGAAGATCTGCGGAATGCCCAGAATTTTCGACGCTTCCAGCACCGCCCGGGAGAACAAAGCGAAGCGCTCGGCGTTGTCGGGATAGTCGCCGGACGAGGTTCCATACAGAGCGTCGCGGTCAAAGAATGGCGGATACTCTACAAAGTAGTGGTCGACACCGGACTTGCTGCCCGCGCTCACAATCGAGCAGAAGCGGTAGTGATCATCGAAAGGCACGGTGATGCTGCGCACCACGGTGCGCGCATCGCTCAGCTTGGTCTGACGGTAACGCGGCACATAAACGCTGACTTGGTGTCCGGCAGCGGCCAAAGCACGGGGCAGCGCACCGACCACGTCCGCCAACCCACCGGTCTTGGAGAACGGCACACACTCCGACGCCGCCAACGCGATATGCATGAACACGACCTCCCGAAGTCAGACCGTCAACGCTCCCGCAAGCTATGATAAGAAACGTGATCGTCGAACGCGGACGCGGGAACATCGCGGACGAACTTCTAGTCTAAATGTGCGAAGGAAAGAGGGCAACGTGCCGAAAGTATCAACTGTGCGGTCCAGTAGTGGGAAGCCAAAACTGGGCCAGCACTTTTTGACCGATCCCATGGCGCCGGGACGCATCGCCGAGGCCTTAGGAGACATCAGCCGCAGCACCGTCCTCGAAATCGGCCCCGGGCGAGGAGCCCTGACTTCCCTGCTGGCAAAGCGCGCCCGGCGGCTGATCGCCATCGAAACCGATCGCGTACTGGCGGCACAGTTGCGTATGCACTTTTCCCTTTATGGGAATGTCGAGATTATCGAAGGCGACATTCTCGCCGTTGATTTCGACACGATATTTGGGCCCAAGCCGGGAAGCACCCGTCCGGGGATCAGCCAGCCGCCGGAACCCGTGCGTGTGGTCGGCAATCTTCCCTTTTTCATCACTTCCGACATTCTTCTGCGACTGTTTGCCTTCCGCAGGTATTTCGAGACCAGCGTGCTCATGGTGCAGCGGGAGGTCGCCGACCGCTTGGCCGCGCCGCCAGGAAGCAGCGAGTATGGATTGCTCTCCGCCACCACCCAGCTCTACACCACGGTCGAAAAACTCTTTACTCTGCCGCCAACCGCTTTCACCCCGCCGCCTAAAGTGCATTCCACCGTGGTACGCCTGACGGTGACTCGGCGCCTGGAAAGCTTGCACGTACCGGAGACTGCGTTTATAGACTTCCTCAAACTGTCGTTTGGGCAAAAGCGAAAGACTCTCTGGAACAATCTCAAGTCGCGATACGACAGCAAGACTTTGCGGGCTGCGATGGAGCAAGCGGGAGTGAAGTCCGATGCGCGCAGTGAAGCGCTTTCGCTGGAGAAGACCGCGGCGCTGTTTCGGGCGTTGGCGGACGGCAAAGCCAACTGAACTACAGCGGGCACCAGAGAACCAAGCCCGCAGAGTTTGTACCGCGGGATTACAATTCTGAGCAAGCCCAAGGAGCGGACGTGAACCTGCCTATCCGCCATCCCGCCGTCGCCGGACGCTTTTACCCGCTGGATCGAGAAACCCTTCTGCGCGAGGTCGAGGCATTCCTGCCGGCCGGCGTCTTCTCGAAGCCCGCGCTGGGCTGCGTTGCGCCGCACGCGGGTTATATTTATTCGGGCGAGGTCGCAGGGGCAGTTTATGCCGCCGTCGACGTGCCTCTTCGCTGCTTAGTTCTTTGTCCGAACCACACCGGCAAGGGACGGCCGCTGGCGATCATGAGCGCGGGCGCCTGGGAAACACCGCTCGGGGCAGTGCCCATCGATGCCGGCCTGGCTGCCGACCTAAAACAAAGGTTTCCCCTGCTCACTGAAGACGCCGAGGCCCACCGCAGCGAACATGCCGTTGAGGTACAGTTGCCGTTTCTGCAGCGTAGAAACCCGCAGCTCACCTTCGTACCCATTGCGCTCGGCACCGGCCAGTTTGAGGTTCTGGAGGAACTCGGAAATGCAGTGGCGGATGTGGTCAAGCAACGGGCCGAGCCGGTGCTTATGGTTGCGTCCAGTGATATGAACCATTACGAGAACGACCGCATCACCCGGGAAAAGGACCACAAGGCCATCGAGCAAATGCTGGCGATGGATGCGCGCGGGCTGTTCGACGTGGTGACCAACGAAGACATCAGTATGTGTGGCTTCGGTCCCACGGTGGTCATGCTAACCGCAGCGAGGCGGTTAGGGGCCAAGTCTGCCGAACTGGTAAAGCACGCAACTTCAGGCGACGTATCCGGCGACCGCGAGATGGTCGTCGGATATGCGGGCGTAGTGGTGCGGTAAGGCCAGGTTGGAGCGGCCAACCGCGGCTTTGGTTAGTCCCCCGCCGCTTTCACCGCATTCACCTGCCGATACCCCGCCTGATAGCCAGCAATGAACCAAGCCCGATTTGTGTCCGAGCTCCAGCGGCCCACGCTCAGGTGGCCGGTTCTGCCGGATGTGGCATCGAATTTGCCCAGATGCAGGCCATCGCGGAATGCAGCGTTACCTGCCTGACTCATGGGGCTGTTTTCCGGCAAGCCGGTCCTGGGAAGAAGACCTCGTGAATTTACCGCGGCAACTGCGACCCCGACCGTCAACACGAACAGAAGCATTTTTTTCATAATAACCTCCAAAACTGCGCTGTGAGGATTAGAGTCCCTCTCGGCGCGGCAGAAGTCACGGCGCTGTAAAGCTTGTGTAAACTTTGTGGTTGAACCTTGTAAGGAAAATGTCTTCTGGCTCTTTTGGTTCTCTGCTATCCTTCCGCTCGCACCGCAGTCACTATGGCGAGGAGTTGGGGAGGCAATGATGAGAGTCTTTTGGTTGAATCTATGTGTGCTTGCGTTTTTGGCACCCACACTCTTGGTGCACGGGCAAGTGAACCCGTACAAGGACGGCACCCCCGGCGTAACTGGCTACCGGTCGGAGGTGCTGGCCGAGGTCATGATTCAGGAAAACAAGTTTGAGCGGCTGGCGGAGGCCATTCCGGCTGACAAGTACAGCTGGCGCCCCTCGGCCGACGTACGCTCAATAGCGGAAGTGTTTCTGCACGTTTCCGCTGCCAACTACAACCTTTACAAGCTGGTGGGCACGCCACCGCCGGAAGGAATAGACCTCAAGAACCTGGAAAAATCGACTTCCGACAAGGCGAAGGTGATGGCCACTTTAAAGGATTCCTACGCCCACGCCCGCAAGGCGATCACCGCCATGTCCGATGCCGACCTGGAAAAGAGTTTCGACTGGTTTGGAGGGAAAAACACGGAGCGTGGGGTGCTGATCTTTATCGTCAGGCACGGGGCCGAACATCTGGGGCAATCGATCGCTTACGCCCGCATGATTGGCGTGGTACCGCCATGGACAGGGGATTTCAACAAGTCACAGAAGCAGGAAGCGACTCCAAAGGCGAAGCAGTAGGCCGTTGCTGAGGGCTACGTTCTAGTGGTGAGAGCCACCAGTGGAATGTCCCCCACTGGAATGGCTGACTGCGCCGGCTTCCCCAACTCCGGCATGGGAGCCTGCAACGCCGCCTCGCGGGCCTTCGTATCCGCCATTCAACCAAGCCGAAAGGCCCGTGGGCCCTGTGTGGAGAGTCGTGTTGGCAAATCCTTTTTGCTGCGCAGTGTGCGAAAGATCGCGCAGATTCATGACACTCCCGCGCGGGATTCCCAGCCCGGCGGAATTGTTCGGAATCTGCACATGATTAACCGACTTCCCGATCTGAGTCGTAAGCGGGCCGCGATTGACGGTCAGCACGCGTCCGCCGGAAATCGTGGGAGGTTGTGGCCTGTTGAAGCCCAGTGGAGCATTGGCCACGATCGGCAAGGTGTTATAACCCATCCACGCGCCTCCCGGTTGCCAGACCCAGCCGTAGCCAGGAAGGAAGTTCCACGAGCCATAGTGATAGGGGGTCCAACCCCAGGGATAGCCAGACACCCAGCCATAGCCGAATCCCGGATAGAAGGCCCACGCGCCGTTCATAAACGGATCCCAGCCCGCGCCTGCGAAGTAGGGCTGCCACACGTCTCCATAGCCGGGCGCATTGAAGAAACTGCCGTAGTAATTAAGATCACTGGTGCCATACGGATACGGCGAATAGCTCGCGTAGGACTTGCTGCTGTACTCCTGCTGGTACTGAGACTGTTGTTTGTCCCATGAATCGAGGGGTTCATCCTCGATTTCTGAGGTTACTGCATGCTTGCCGTTGACGAGATCGAAGCTTGCCGTTTTACCTTTGCCAACTTCAATCGTTCCGGACAGGCCAACGATCTGTACAGCTCCTTTGAAGACCGCTACCTCGGCGTCAGTGTCACCCATCTCTACGCGAAGATGAGCAGCCTGATTGACGGTTACAGTTTCGTGCGCAACGGTGAGGGTTAGATCGCTGTCCTTAGCGCCCAGAAAGTTGACGTAGGCCGCGCCTTCCTGCAAGTGAAATGCCGACACCTTCACGCCTGAGTCGCGAAGCGAAAGTTGCGGAATCTCCAGCACCGTGTCGGGAGTCAGGCGCAGAGTGCTGCCGTCTTCCAGTTCCAGCGAAGCGCGTCCGTTGTCTCCGGTCTGGATTTTCATGCCCTGAGTGACGGGCAAATTGAGGAATGCCTTCTCATAGCCTTGTCCGGTATTGCGGTCGACTCGAACATCGCCTTGTGCGTCGCCCAACCGCACTACTCGAGCCTGGGAATCAGCCGAGGCAGAGACCACCGACAGACACCCTACAGACGCCGCAAGAACTAACCGAAAAACCCATTTGAGACCAGCCATGAGAAACCTCCGACGGAGGAAGTCCTTAGCATGATTAGAACACAGCCAGGGGCCGCGGGTTGTCAAGAACCTCCATCGCAGGCCGGTTTGGGCGGTTGAGCGGGCTACTTGCCAGTGGTGCGGGCGCGCTCTAAGAGGCGCTGGGCACGCGTGCGAACCGTGATGATCACGGAGGAATCGTCAGCAATCTTCTGCAGGATGGGGACGGCAGTGGGCAAGTCCGGCCACAGGTCCTGTGCCATCGTATCTTCCATGCGTTTCAATTCTTCGTCCAACGCCAACTTCTGATAGCGGTATTCATAATCCAGCCGCCGGCCAAACTCCACCACGGAAGACAGGCTCTGAAAAAGCGACGTGAGCTCCTGGACGGCGGGAACCGAAGAGTAGTTGTAGCTGGCCATGTTACTTTTTTCGGCATCGTGATAAACAAGTGTTTTGTCGCCGGTGGAAGCAATGTTCTTCTTCTTGGAATCGATGGTGCCCTGGAAATAGCGAGCGGTTTTCGCCAGGTCAAAAATGTGAGCAGTGGTGGCCGGGGAAAGCGCGAAGTCCATGCGGAAGGGCCCATCGTCGTTGGACGACCCGTCAGAAGCGGAAGCATTGGTTAGCTTTCCATCCGAGATGTAAGAGACATTGCGGGCTGAGGTCACAGAGAAACCATAGTGCGATGGATTGGAGCCGGGGAAATCGCAGCTAAAAGCAACCGTGGCAATGCCGGACTGTTGAGCAGGAGCCGGGCCTGCCACAAACAGGACCAGGCAAGCGAGGCAGATCAGATTTCGTGATGCGCGCACAAATAAGAGCATACACAAGGATTATGCCAAAAAAGCGTGCAGGGCGTGGTCACATGGCACGCTGGCTGCGCAGTGTCGCCGCCGTATGAAGATGGCAAATGGCGATCGCCAGCGCATCCGCAGCGTCCGGGGACTCGGGAAGCTCTGGCAGCTTGAGCAGTTGCTGAACCATGTGCTGCACCTGATGCTTCTCCGCCCGGCCATATCCCACCACGGCAGATTTAACGCTCAGCGGGGCGTATTCAGCCACCGTGAGCCCGGCCGACGATGCCGCCAGCATGGCCACACCGCGCACTTGTCCAAGTTTGAAAGCGGACTTCACATTCACCGCGTAGAAAACATCTTCGATGGCGACCTCGTCCGGCTGATGCTCGGAAATGATGACGCTCAAGCGGCTGAAGATGGTAGCCAATCTGGCCGGTAGGGGCTGACGCGGAGAAAGCTTGATGGCGCCACAGGTGAGGCATAACAAGTCTCCCTTGGCGCCCAGTTCAATCACGCCGTAGCCGGTGTATTGGGTCCCGCAATCGATGCCGAGCACACGCATTGCGAGCAGTGTACTGCTTCCCGAGTTCGGCAGTCAGCTATCAAGTGAGGTCCCGCAGGGAATCGCGCTCAGCAGCAGCGCGGCCGGCGCGCCCTGGCTGCGGCCTGTTCCCGGCAAAATTCAGCGTAGGCTGTAGAAGAGGAGGTCATCCGGCGCCGTCTCAGGAATCGAATGTAGGCCGATTCGTCAAAAATCTCCCGTAAGCAGGAAACGAACAACGCGGTAATTCGCGCAAGTCGGTTCATCCCTGCTCCTCCGCAAATCTGGTCATCACAAACGGAGCTTCCCTGACTACCATCTGCTTGCTCCCAGATAGAACGCGGCCCCACAGCCAGGCCGATTCCACGAGAATCATCGTAACCAGCACGACTAAGACTCCTGTGACCACAGCGTCCAGGCGATCGTTGAAGATGAGGCGAGAGACCTCGTGGCTTGGAATTCCGGCGGCCAATTGGCTCGCGTGGGCGAGAAATCCGATTCGCGGGTTCGCATCAAACATTTTGTGCCACGACGCGGTAAAGGTGACCGCAACCAGCCATGCTAGTGGCGCCAGCGTCACCGGCGCAAAGCGGGCTTTGTGCGTTTTCACGATAATAGTGGTCGCCACGCACAGAGCCACAGTCGCCAACAGTTGGTTGCAGATACCGAACAGCGGCCACAGGGAGTTAATTCCACCCAGCGGATCCTTAACTCCCTGCCAGAGAAAGAACCCCCAAGCGCCGACGATCAACGCGCTGGTCCCGAGAATCGAGGGATACCAACTGGTGCGTCCCAGAGGCTTCCAGACGTGGCTGAGCGCATCCTGCACCATAAAGCGGCCCACGCGCGTGCCAGCATCCAGCACGGTGAGAATAAACAAGGCTTCAAACATAATGGCGAAGTGATACCAGATCGCCATTACCGCCTGGCCACCCAAGCTGTTGGAAAAAATCTGGGCCATGCCGACCGCGAAAGCAGGAGCGCCGCCGGTGCGATTGAAAAGCGTCTGCTCACCGACGGCCTGGGCCAGCGCGTGCATGCCATCGGCAGTGACTGGAAATCCCCAGCCGCTTATGGTAGCCACGGCAGCTTCTGCCGTCTTGCCCACAATCCCCGCCGGACTGTTGATGGCAAAGTATGTTCCCGGCTGCAACACACAAGCCGCAATCGTCGCCATAATGGCCACCAACGATTCCGCCATCATGGCTCCGTAACCGACCATGCGCGTCTCGGTCTCGCGCCGGATGAGTTTGGGTGTAGTGCCGCTGGAGATCAGGGAGTGAAATCCGCTGATGGCTCCGCAGGCGATGGTGATGAAGGCGAATGGGAACACTCTGCCGGCAAAGATTGGGCCGGTGCCATCCACAAAGCGGGTTAATGGCGGCATGTGGAGAATGGGCCGCCAGACAATGATTCCAACAGCTAGCAATCCGATGGTTCCCAGCTTCACGAAGGTGCTCAGGTAATCCCGGGGTGCCAGCAGCAGCCACACCGGCAAGGCCGAAGCAGCGTATCCGTAGATGATGATCAAAATGGCAAGCGTGGGAGCGGTGAATGTGAACCACGGGGCCACCGAGGCATTCTGGGAAACCCATTGCCCGGCAAGAATTGCCAGAATCACCAGGACAAATCCGAGGACGGAACTCTCCAGCACTTTGCCCGGCCGCAAACGGCGCACGTAGAACCCTATCAGAACTGCGATGGGGATGGTCATGGCGATGGTGAACACACCCCACGGACTCGATTTGAGGGCGTTCACTACGATCAATGCCCCCGCACCCAGCAGGATCACAATAATGCTCAGGACGGCGAGATAGGCGACAAACCCGCCTACGCGGCCGATTTCCTCACGGGCCATTTCGGTGAGGGATTTTCCATCCCGGCGCACCGCGAACAGCAGGATGACGAAATCCTGCACACAGCCGCCGAAGACGGCGCCGGCGAGGATCCAGAGGGTTCCGGGAAGATAGCCAAACTGCGCTGCCAGTACTGGACCGACCAAAGGCCCCGGGCCAGCAATGGCCGCGAAGTGATGGCCAAATACGACCCACTTATTGGTGGGAACAAAATCGCGGCCGTTGTCCAGGCGCTCGGCAGGCGTCGCGCGCAGCGAGTCGAGAGCAAGCACCTTGGCGGCAACGAATTTGCTGTAGAAACGGTAGCCGAGTGCGTAGGTGCAAACCGCTGCCAGCACCAGCCACATAGCGTTGATCTGCTCCCTGCGATGCAGCGCAATGGTGGCCACCGCCAGCGCGCCGAGAAAAGCGATGCCCAGCCAAGTGAGAATTCGAAAAACTTCTCTGGTGAGGTTTCGCTGCCAACTCGGGATTGTTCTCATGTCGGGTTTCGATTGGAGAGATTATCCCAGTTTGTTCCGCATTGACAATCTTTTCCTGGCAGCAGAAAATCCGCTGACCATGCCTGCACTGGATTTGTTGCTGGCGCGATGGGCGCTGGACATTATCGAACTGATTCTCGTCCTCGGGGTGCTGATCGTGATGTTTCGTCCCCGCCGGACCGATGCCACGCTTTTGGCTTTCGCAGCGGTCGAAAGAAGGTTTCGACAGTTCGCCCGGCGAAGGACTCTTTCCGTCGTAGCGATCGCTACTCTGTGTATTGTGATGCGTCTGATGTTGATACCCATTCTCGGCATCCCTGAACCCGGCGCGCATGATGAATTCAGTTTCCTGCTGGCGGCCGACACGTTTGCTCACGGCCGCATCACCAACCCGCCTCATCCCATGTGGGTGCATTTCGAAAGCTTTCACATCATCCAGCACCCGACCTACATGTCGATGTATCCACCTGCCCAAGGGCTGGTGCTGGCATTTGGACAACTGCTGGGACAGGCCTGGTTCGGCCAGCTTCTGATCACGGCACTCATGTGCGCCGCACTGTGCTGGATGCTCCAAGGGTGGGTACCCACCGAGTGGGCGCTGTTAGGAGGCGTCCTAGCCGTGCTTCGACTGGGCATTTTCGGATACTGGATGAACGGCTACTGGTGCGCCTCGATCGCAGCTCTGGGAGGAGCGCTGGTGCTGGGGGCGTGGCCCCGCGTGAGGCACCGGGCGCAAGTGGGTAATGCGCTATGGATGGCGGTGGGACTAGTCATCCTGGCAAACAGCCGGCCTTATGAGGGGTTTGTGCTCGCCCTACCGGTGGGCGTCGCCGTGATGGTGTGGATGATCGGGCTTCCGCCAGCCCGACGATCGATCGTTAAGGGTCGCGTGGCCGCGCCGATTTTGGCAGTGCTGCTGGTGGCTGCCGTCACGATGGGCTACTACAACTACCGACTGACCGGCAGTCCGCTGCGGATGGGCTATGAGGTGAATCGCAGCCAGTATTCCGGTGCTGCGTATTTCCTCTGGCAGGGACCCCGTCCCGAACCGGCCTATCACCACGAGGTCATGCGCAGGTTCTATGAGAAAGAATTCCAGTATTACCAAGAGAACCGCACCCTGTCCGGGTTTCTGAGCCATGCGGCGGTCAAGATCTCGTGGTGGTGGCGTTTCTTCCTCGGTCCGGCATTGACGGTTCCACTTTTTGCCTTCCCCTGGATCCTTCGCGATCGAAAGATGCGATTCGCACTCTACGCGTCGGGCGTGTTTGTGTTCGGGCTGGCGGTTGAAACCTGGTTCCGTCCCCACTATTTCGCGCCCGCGACCGCTCTCTTGTACTTGATTGTGATCCAGTGCATGCGCCATCTTCGCTGTTGGCGGCGCAAAACTGGAGCAGGAGCGGCGCTGGTGCGTGCGCTCCCCTTGGTTTGCTGCAGCATGGTGATTCTGCGAATCGCAGCGCTGCTGGCTCATGCTCAGATTGAGCCCGTCTATCCACGGGGAAACCTCGCGCGTGCCCAGATTGTCCGTGAATTAATGAATTCTCCTGGCCAACACCTCGTGCTTGTGCACTATGCCCCGGACCACATTCCCGATGACGAATGGGTCTACAACGCTGCCAACATTGATGGCGCAAAAGTGGTTTGGGCGCGCGAAATGGACAGGAAGCAAAATCAGGAATTGCTGGATTATTTTCCCGGCCGGCAGGTGTGGCTGGTTGAGCCCGACCGCTCCCCGCCGGCTCTTTCCAAATGGTTCCCCGCAACCGCTCGCTAAGGATTCATGAGGAATGAGAACTCGTGGCTCGCGGCGTTCTGGCCAGCCACTCCAGGAGGGTCACGCTTGCATACGCGGCCAGCAGAAACATCACCGGCTCAGTGGGATGGCGGTAACTATTGAAGGTGTGAGTAATGTAGTAGATCAGCGGGAACATCAAGAGCACAATGGCGTACGGGATCGCCTCCATTCCTTTGCGTCGCAAGGCCAGAATCATTCCGCTCCATGCCATGAGACTCACGAAAGACCAGACAACGGGATCGGGCGCAATCCAATAACGCAGGCACCGACCAAGCGATAACTGCAAGAACTCCACGGGGTGCTGGCCGATGAATTGCAACGCGATGTCCCGCTTGGATTCCATGAAGCGAATCTCGCCCAGCCGGTTGTACTCGCTGGGATCAAGAATGGGAAAGTCGCTGTCATAGCGGCGGGTTACGCCCTCATGGTTCCCCAGCCATAGTTCGAGTCCGAAATTGTCGCGGACTGGCATCAGGCGATGAAAAACCTCAAAGTTGCGGATCGTCCAGGGCAGCAATGTAAGTAGAAAAATCCCAACCGATGCAAGCACAAGCTTGCCGCAGGGTCGACCGCTCTGCCGATAACTGACCCACAACCAAACCCAGAAAAATGGAAACACAGAAAGCAGAGTAGTGTTGGTGAGGCCTGCCACTGCCGCCAGGAATCCGAAAAAAAAACATAGCGGCAGGCTTGGTGCTTTCAGCTTGGGTAACAGGAGAAAAGCCACCATCAGCAACAGAGCGGACAAACTGCTCTCCCACAGGCGAACCGCGACCACTGCTTCGTACAACCAGCAGGCCCACACCCAAGCCGCCAGCACGCCAACCGGCGACCCAAACTCGCGCTTACCGAGGCGGAGAATCAGTACCGCAGTAATCGAAGAAAAAACTGCGTTGAGACCTGCGCCGATCCAAAGCGCCCGGTAGGTATAGGCTCCTGCAAAATGGAAAATGCCGGCCAACAAAAAGGAATATACCGGCGGCTCGACGGCCGTGGGCGCCAGGGGCGTGTTGGCCCAAGGGGAACTGTAACCGTGGCTCGAAGTTAGTGCCCAGGCGATTCGCGCGAACTCATTGTAGTGGTAGAAGTAATCCCACGCCTTTTGCGGAAGCAGCTGCGAGAGCGCCCAGACTCGCGTGGTCAGCGCGACCAGAAAAACTACTGCGGGAGATTCAGCAATTCGCAAAAGAGTGCGGAGCGCACTTCGCATGGATGAAACGCATTGTAGCAGCGGCCGTGCAGGATGCGGTCCGGGTCCGCGCTATTTGCCAAACAAGTAGCTCAGCGCTTCGGGAAATCGCTTTCCCCATTCCCCTTCATTGTGGCCGGCGCCGACGTCGATCCGTACTCTCAGCCGGTTGTCACCCAGTCCGGCATGCTGCAAGATGCGTTGTAGTTCGCGGACATCCTCGACTACCTGCCGGTCTTTGTCTTCGCGTCCGGCTTCGCGGGTTCCGACGCCGATAACAATCTTCTCCGGCCATTGCCGGAAGTAGCGGCTGTATTTCAAGATTCGACGACTGGAAATGAACAACGATGGGCTTTCCAGCAGCAATCGGCCGAAGGTGCCGGGGTGGTCCATTACTGTGTATAATGAGATCAGCGCGCCCAAAGACGAGCCTCCTAAGCCAGTATTTTCCGGTCCGCGCGCGATCCGGTACCGCTCATAGACGAACGGCATGACCTCATTCATCAGAAAATCTGGATAGCGTTTGCCCTGGGGACGCAAGACCGGCGGACTGAACGAGCGGTAAGGCAGGAATTCCTTGATGCGCTCCACCGTGGCGTTGTCGATGCCCACGATTATGAGTGGAGCCACTTTCCCTTCTCGAATCAATCGGTCGGCGGTTTCGTCCACTTGCCAGTCCACACCGGCGAATGCGGTTGCGGGATCGAAGAGGTTCTGTCCGTCGTTGAGGTAGAAGACCGGATAGTGGCGCGCAGCATTCTCCGGAGCCTCGTAGTCCGGCGGCAACCAGACTCGCAGCATGCGCGTGTTGCGATAGATGTGGCTGGAGAATTCATGCAGGCGAAGGTCGCCCGCCACCGGCATACTACTGGGCGGTACTGGCCTTTCTGCGTTCGACTTCGTTGCTACTTTGATTTCTTCCATCAGCCGGTCTGAGGACATGGGGGTCAAGAACGCCGCATGGCATTCGCTACCAGAAACGATGAAAGTCCGGTAATCAGAACAATCAGAGTAAGGGACGTAAGACACAGAATGCACCAGGTGGCCAGCACGAAGGCTTCGATATAGGTGAGGTACAGCGCAAAACTCAGCCCGGCCACGGACGCGATCAGCAGCATGGCCGGCGTTTCGGCCTTCGCGCGATACAGAGTCGTTAGCGCCAGCAGCCCGGCATATCCAAGAATGCCGATAAGCGCATCGGGCACGCCCAGGACCGTCGAATAAATGCTTCGGTTCACAATGTCGCAGTTGAAGTTCTCGCCAATATCACAATAAGTGGTTTGGGAGGTCCCGTAATGGTGCTGCAGCGAGTCCGACGAAACCACGATCCCAGCTAGTGCGAGCACCGCGATGGCCACAAAAACCCGTCGCGCGGCGTTGCTCATTGTCGCGTCGGTCATGGCAGGGGACATCCGGTTTCCTGCCCGAGAAACTCGAGCGAGTGCGCGCCCTCGACCCGAGCGCCGTCAGCAAAAACCCAGGTGGGAAAACGCTTAACGCCGGCATCGATGCAGACCTGTGCCTGGTTGCGCGAGCCCTTCATTCCGCATTCCACGTAGGGAGCGTACTGAAAGGACGAACCGAACATTTCCTTCTGGTCGGCGCAATGCGGACACCAATAAGCCCCGTACATCTTGGCGCCTTTGGTGCTTAAGCACTGTGCGAAAGCATCCATGCGGCTGTCATGTTTACGACGCAAAAAGTAGTACAGCCCGGCACACACGACGACGATCACCAAAGCGATGACGATGTTGCGCATCGGAGCTCCCGGCTGGCGGTTCGAGTCTCGGCGCTGTTGACGTCGTTTTCTTGCGTCTGACATGGCAATGATTTTTATACCACGACGTTGAGGGCGGAAGGCAGCACGTCCAGCGTCTGACACCGGATGCTCATCACTTCACCGTCCACCATCACGTCCACCGGTGCGCCGAGTTCGAAGTCAATGCGGCGGACGGCATGGCGTTCCGCCAGCGGATGGTTGATGTGGGTTCCGTCATACAACGTTGGCAGTTTACGGACCAGTTCAATCCTGCCAATCGGCCCCCAGCGCACATATTCGATCAGTCCATCGTTCACTTCTGCCTGGGGCGCAATCATCATGGTGCCGCCGGTAAACTTGCTGTTGTTGAACGTGAGAAACAGGCAGGGACGGCGGTCGAGTTCTCCCTGCTGGTTGATGCGCAGTGGAAACGGGCGTCGCCGCATTCGCGTCAATGAAACGAAAATCGACGCCTGATATCCCAGCTCACCCCAGGTGCGGAAGCGGCGCGCCCGCAGGGTGGCAACGTCGGCGGCAAAGCCCATGCTCAGCAGATTGATGAAGTGGATAATCCCGCCCGCATGCTGCATCCGCAACACGTCACAGGGCCGGGACCGACGTGCGAGCAGGGCTTCGATCGCGTACTCCACCCCGCGGTCGGTGAATTCCCGCAAGAATGAGTTGCCGGTGCCGAGAGGAAGAAAAGCCAGTGTGGGACGCGGTCCCGAGGCCTGGTGAGGAAAGAGTCCGTTAACAATCTCGTAGGATGTGCCATCGCCGCCAACGGCAATGAATTGGCTGCGCCCTCGCGCGTAAGCGTCGCGGACAATCTTGATGGCGTGACCCGGCCCATCGGTCTCGGCGACTTCAACCGAAATGCCGCCAGCGCGCAAGCGGTCGAGCGCCCGTCCAACTAATCTGCGACCGCGCCCGCCCCCAGCGGCAGGATTCACCACTGCGAGGAACGTCTCCCTCACAGTTCAACCACCGCAGTGGCACGGTCGAGTTGCTTGCCAATCTCTTCGGCGAGGAGTGTCCGCTTGATTTTCATGGACGCGGTGCGCGGGAAATCCTCGCCCCAGATCACGTATCCGCCTACGCGTTTGAACTCGGGCAGCTTGCGGTTGCGGGCAACCATGTCGCGCGTGAGGCGTTCGTCGAGCTCCTGACTCGGATCCAGACGCAACACCAGAACCAGCATTTCGCGGCCCAGTTGCTTGTCCGGCCAAATGTAGTTGGCCGCAAACACACAATATTCCTTGACCGCCAGGCCATCGAAGACGGTCTCAATGTCCTCTGGATAAATATTCTTGCCGCCCTCGGTGACGATCATGTTCTTCTTGCGCCCGAAGAGTTGCAAGTGACCCGCGGCATCGAAGCGGCCGAGGTCGCCGGTCAAAAGCCAGCCATCGACGATGGTTTCCGCTGTCAACTCGGGATCGTCAAGGTAATAGGCCATTACGGTCTTGCTGCGCGCGGCCACTTCACCAATTCCCTCGCCATCCGGGTTCAGAATCCGCAGCTCGACCCCCGGTAATGGTTTGCCCACGGTGTCCGCACGGAAAGGTTTGAAGTCATTGAGCGTGAGCGACGTGCCGGCTTCGGTGAGGCCGTATCCGTTGGCCACCGGAATACCCAGGTCGTAGAAAAACTGCAACGTCGAGGGCTCCATGAAAGCGCCCCCGGTGAACATGGCAAGCAGTTCCCCGCCAAACTTCTCATGCACCTGACTCAGCAACTTGCGGCTGCGCTGAACATTGGGCCGCTTGCGCGCGAACACCCGGTTCAGCGAGATCATCCGGTGCAACAGGAAGCGTTTTACAGGCGACAGTTCCTCAAATTTTGCTGTCAACCCTCGCTCCAGGTTTTTCAGCACCATGGGAACCAAGCTGACATAAGTGACTTTGTACTTCACGAAGGCGTCGCGCACGAACTCCGGCCGCAACGTGCGCAGGTGGACCACGCACGCCCCGCACACGAACGGCCCAATGAAACCGACCATGAAATCAATGGCGTGATTGGTGGGCAGGATGCTCAAGTAACGCACGCCCGGCCAGAAGGGATACCACGCGGTCAAAGACTTGCACTGTTCCAGGTAGTTCTCGTGGGTAAGGACGCACCCCTTGGGCCGCCCGCCGGTGCCCGAGGAATAAACGATGCAGGCCATGTCACCAAGCTGGCGCGGCACCAATTCGGGCTCGCCTTTGCGGCGGAATTCCTCCCAGCGGAACCCACCGGCAAGGTCAGCGCCCAAGGGTGCTTCCGTCACCAGCACGGTCTTCAGCCGGTGGCCGGCAAATTCGGAAACGTGGGTGATGGCACGCCACAGATGGTACTCAACCACCAGAAACTTCGCCTGCGAATGGGCAAGCAGTTGCAGATGCTCAACCGCAGTGAGTTTGTAATCCAGCGGAACCAGTACACCTCCGACATGGAAAATGGCGTAGGCCGAAATCAGCCACTTGGACTGATTGGTCATGATGATGGCGGCCCGGTCTCCGGCCTTGAAATCCGCATCCTGCAAAGCCCGCGCCAGTGGCTTGGCGCTTTCCTTGAAGTCGGAGTAGGTGAGCCGCGTCTTCTCGCGATTGCGATCCGACTCGATCACGCAGATCTCGTTGGGCCAGCGCTCGAGCGCATCGCGTAAGGCCGCGCCCAGACAACTGTACTGGTCAAGATTGAGCATGAAATATCTATTTCACCACAGAGAGGGCGCCAGACATAAGAAAGCTGGAGGTCAGGTATTGGCCTGATTAACCACAATTAAGAAGCCGGATTTGATTCCCTTTGTGATCCTTTGTGTCCTTTGTGGTTGATGCCCTTCGTTCACAAGCGCGCCTGGATGCGGCTAGCGAGGGTGCGGAAATCGGAGACGCCCTGCAACTCGTAATCCGGCAGCTCGATGCGAAAATGGCTCTCCAGCTTGGTCAGCAGATCGAGGGCCTGCAGACTGTCGATGCCCAACGTCTTGAAGAAATCGTCGTCAGCAGTGAGCTTCTGCCGCGGAACTTGGAAGTGCGCGGCGGCAAGCGAAAGAATTTCGTCAAGGGTTTTGTCGGTCGTTGTCATAGGCATTGCATGTCCCCACAAAAGTTGATTCAGGGCAAATACGGCAGCGCATCGCTGCTCTCCACAAACTTGCGCAGGCCGGCTTCTACGGCCGGATGCGTGAATAACTCGCAGAAAAGGTCGATCTCGCGCTTCAGTTCCTCATAGGGAATCGGCTTGATGAACTTCTTTGCCGCAGCGGCGGTCCGGCGGTCGAATTTCCCCAGTTGCGCGGCGGTCGCGCGGGCCGCGTTCAAAGCTTCACCTTCCCCCACCACCTGACTAACCAATCCGACTTGCTGGGCTTTGGCCGCGTTGAAACTGCGGCCGGTCAATAGCAGATCGCGGACGACGGCGTTCCCCAGGTCCCGCTTCAGACGCGGGATGCCGCCGAAACCTGGAATCAGTCCCAGCCGCAGCTCCGGAAAACAGAACCGCGCCATTTTGTCGGCGATAATGAGGTCGCAGGTCAGAGCCAGTTCAAACCCTCCACCAAACGTGACTCCGTGCACCGCTGCAATGGTGGTAAGCGGAGAGGCATCAATCGCGTTCATCACCCGGTGAATGCGCTCGAGGTAGTTGCGCACTCCCTTCGCGGCGTCCGCAGGCGCCATTTCGCTCGAACGGCGATACAGTTCCCGCAGGTCAGCACCGGCGCAAAACCCGGAATTGAGTTCGCTGTAGAGAATGAGCGCGTGAGCCTCACTCTCTGCGGCTCCCAGTACGGCGACGAATTTCTCCAAATCCTCAAGCGTTGCAGAACCGATTTCATTGCACGGCGCGCGGTGCAGCGCCAGCTCGATGACGCCGTCCTTTACTTTCCACGAGAGTGTTTCGCCCTTATGTGGATTCATCAAAACCCGATTTGCGCCGAGGTCACCGCTATACTGCCTGCTTCACCGCATACATCTCTTCGATTTCGTTCTTTAGCCGCGCGGCGATCAGATCACGCTTCAACTTTCCGTTCGCAGTGAGCAGCCCATTGTCTATGGAAAAAGGTTCGGCGTGAAGGTGAAACGCGCGAATCTGCTTGTAGTGTGGCATGGTGCGATTCACCGCGTCCACCTCGGCCTGGGCTTGCTCGCGGGTTACAGAGCCGGCAATAATCGCCGAAAGATAGCCTCGCCCATTGCCCACCAGCACCGCCTGTGCTCCCGGCAGATTTTGCAGCAACTCATCTTCAATGGGCTCCGGAGCAATGTTGTGGCCCGAGCCCAGGATAATCAGATTCTTGATGCGGCCGATGATTTTCCAGTTTCCATGCGCATCCGCTTCGCCCTGGTCGCCAGTGTGGAACCAGCCGTCGCGCAGGGTCTTGGCGGTCTCCTGCGGACGGTTCCAATATCCCGGGAAAATGTTTGGCCCGCGAACGATAATTTCACCGCTTTCGCCCAGCCTCATTTCGATGCCGCGGATGGCTGGCCCTACGCGACCAGGTTCGACTTGGCGCGGGTCGTCCATGGTACAGATCGCCGTGGTCTCGGTCAGTCCATAAACTTGCAGTACCGGAATTCCCAGCATCATGAAATACTGCTGAGTCTCGACGCTGAGCGGGGCCGAACCGCAAATCAACGCTTTAAGATTCGCTCCGATCATCTTCTTGCGGATGGTGAGGAACACCGCAGACCTTGCGCATGTCAGCCACATGGAGTCCGCGAAGCTCGCGTTATGTTCCTGCTTGCGCATCCACGCGGCTTTGGCCTTGCTGTAAATACTTTGAATAACGCCCCCCGTCTTCCATAACTGTTCGTCAACTGCTTTGCGCATGCGCTCGAGAAGTTGGGGAACATTCAGAAAGTAGTCGGGAGCGGCGGTGCGGACGTCGCCCGCCAGTTTGGTCAAATCGGTGTTGAGCGTAAGTTGGCTGCCCCGCAAAAGGCAGGTCAGCAGCATGATCCACGAACCGGCAAAGCAAAAGGGCAGATAGTGGAAGACGCGGTCCCGGCCGGGCCTGGTCTCCATCAGGGTGTCCAGCCGCTCTGAGGTGCAGCTCAGCATGTGGCCGATGTTCCCTGCGTTGAGCACCACTCCTTTGGCCTCGCCCGAAGTCCCGGAGGTGTAAATGATGGTGACGGGATCCGCCTCCTCAATGCGTTGAGCCGGTATGCCGCCGGGCTCGGTGGCCAGAATGTCGGCGAACAAATGCTGCGGCGGAGCGTCCGGCCATTCCCGCACAATGCCGTCCCGCAAAGCGCCATCCCCGCAACAGATCAGCGCAGGGGCGCAGTCCTTCATCATGGCAACCAGTTCGGCGGGAGCCTGGCGGGCGTAGAGCGGGACCACGATCAATCCCTCCGCCATGATGGCCAGGTCAATGGCGACCCAGTCGATACTGTTGTGGCCGAGCAGTGCGACGCGGTCGCCTTTCTTCAGGCGCTGGCCGGACAGGAAGACTCGGGCTTTCGTGATTCTTTCCAGCAGTTCGCTGCCGGTGCCGGGAGGGGTCTGGCCGTCTCGCAATTCACGCAGAAAGACGGCGTCCGATGCCGCTGCAAGCCGCGCGAAAATGTTGTCCAGAAAGGTCACGTTGAAACGGTCTTGTGGGTTGCGTCAGCTATAGGCTTCGACCAAGCTTTTCAGACCCGTACTCATCGGCGGCAGATAGTCTTCCCAGTTCCACTCGCCCTTGCGCGTAGGGAACTCCGGATAACGCCGCTGAACTTCTTCTTCGAAGTACACGCCCATGCGTGCCATCACTCTCAGATTCCGCACTACCGTGCGCGCGATCGCGTCCGCAATGCGTTCCCCGTCCGTAGCCAGCTTTTCCAGCGCGGCCAGCAACTTGAGCTCGAGGTCGGCATCGTCCACGTTCATCAGCAGGTCGGGGTGTCCGCGCTCGTTCATCAGATTGCGAATACGCTCATCCATCGTGATGCCGGCCGACGGAACCAGGCCCGGCATCGAGGTGACGATTCCGTGATAGCGCGAGGACGCCATCATGTGACACGCGCGCAGCACACTGACCAACTCGTAGATGTTGTATTCCTCAGAAGTCAGCACCGGCACCCCGCCCAGTTGTTCGGAGATACGATTGGCTGGGCGGGCGTCGAGGCGCTCGGTCGCGACCATGATCACGAAAACTTTGCGCTGCTTGCGAAACGCATCCACGGCTTTGGCGATGGCCGTGAGGTAGTGCTGATAGGCGCGCGCCGCGTCCGGCCCCGAATTATGGAAATACGGTCCCCGGTAGTGTTCTTCTTTGTAAGCTCCGGTCAGGCTGCGCAAGGCCAGTTTCGCCACCGAGGCTTTCACCGGCCACTCGAAAGGATTGATGGGACACACCACCAGCACCGGCGTCTTCCCGTCCCAGCCTACTTGGCGAAGGGTCTTCTGTCCGTACTCAGCAGGATGCGGCTCGAAAGTCCAGGCGGTATCCGTCCCCAACTCCGTGGGTACACCCAGTTCTCGCAAAATCGTTCGCGATTCTTCGTTGCGCGTGATGATTAGCGAATTTCGGCAGAAACGCCCGCACATCTTGCGCACCAGCGGATCCATGGGTCCGGCCTCAGCGCCGTAACCCACCGACAGTTTGTTCTCGGCCGCCGCAATTCCCAACGATCCGATCATCATGGTAGTCAGCGCATTGGCGAACTTGCTTTTGAACATCGACCCTTCGCAGGCGACGACACCGTGGTGCTTGGGAACTTCGCTCGCCAGGAAAGGCGGAAAAATATCCGGGAGACGCACCTGGGTGGTGCCTTCAAAGTAGCCGCGCGAGCGTTCGAAGTTGAAAGTCATCGCGCTGAAGTCGACGTTTTGCGCGCCCAGAATGTGCCGAATCTGCCGAAGCATTTCTTCTACACGCGCGTCCGAACCCATGTTGCGGGTGCCGTTATACCCGGCGAACAGCAATTTAAGTTTCTCTCCCGGTTGCCAGGGCTTGCCCCTGCCCAGCATCCAGGCGGTTTTCGACTTTTCGATCGAGGCGCTGACCCAGGCTTCCAGAATGAAGTCCATCATGCCGCCGTGCCTCCGGCGCGCGTGGGCCAGTCCTGATAATGATAGGTGAACTTGCCCTCGCGGCTAAACTTGAGCAGCGGAAAGCTGTATTGCGAAAACGGCACGGGCTTGCGGCCCAGTTCAGTGGTCACGCGAGTGTTGTCGAACACCGTGTTCCACACCAGGTACGGCATGAACACCTTCATGAGCGACGCGCCACGCGAAATTGAGCCACGGAAATTCGACAAGGTGTTGACCACGGCGGAAAACGGCCGCCCCAACCACGGTAGAAAAACCGGCCCGCGCTTCTGCCGGGCTGCGGCCAGCGCGCTGGTCAATTCGCGAAAGGTCTGCGAGTCCTTTCCAGAAGAAAGATGATAAACGTCATAGTGCGCTTGCGGCTTCTGGTGCAGCGTGGCAATGGCATCGGCCACGAAATCAACGTTTACGATGTCGATTTTGTCATCGGGACGAAAGGGCAGCATGGGTAGTCCCGCCAGAAAGACAAAGGCCTTCACCATGTCGAATTGGGTGGTTTCGGCGCGGCGGCTGTCGCCCAGCACGACGCTGGGCCGAAAAATCGTAATTGGGACTTCAGGCAGCAACTGCCGAATCATGTGCTCGCAGAATTTCTTGGTGCGGGCGTAGGGATCGTAATCCGAGCGCTCCCAATCGATCGACTTCTCTTCGGTGACGACTTCGTCTTGCCGTTTTCCCGCCACGGCTACGGTGCTTACGTGACTGAAGCGGCGCATGCCGTGATAATGATGCACCCGCATGGCCAGTTGCAGCACTTCCAGAGTGCCGCGCAGGTTCACGTTCAGGCAGCTTTTTTCTGACTTGCGGTTCAACGATGCTGCGCAGTGGATGACCGAATCGCTGGTGTGGATGAGTCGATCGTAGTCATCGCGGGCAAGACCGAAGCGTTCCCCGGTTAAATCGCCGCGGAAGATCCTGACACGGGTTTGCAGATGCTCATAGAAACGCGGGAAATCGAGATGCAACTGCAGCGCCAGCCAGAGCCGGAGTTCGGCTTCATGGGCATCCCGCGCCCGAATCAGCACGTTCAGAGATGCGCCCTGCTGTTCCAGCAGGTTGGCGGCTACGTGTCCGCCGATGTAACCGGTAGAGCCGGTCAGGAATATCGCCACGTTGCCCCGTTGGTGCCAGTCTTGACGGTATCGCCGCTCTCCGCCTCGGCAAGTTGGAAGCTGCGCGCCGGTCGCGCCTCCAGCGGACGCCCCTCAATCAGAGGATAGGTCCACCGGCGCAGTGCTGGGACATGAATGTTGATCCAGAACTCCCACCAATCGATGGCCGCAGTGTTGTATCCGAAATCGGCCTGCTCCTCAGGCACCAGCGCGTAGGCAAGCTTCTCCACGTTCTCGGCGACGAAATCATGCTCGTTCAAAAGAATAAACGGCTCGAAGAGTTCAATCAGTTTTTCGACCTTCTCGAGGTTGCGCTGGGTCCGCGCCAGGGGCGTTTTCTTCAGCGGAAACGCCGACATGATGTGCTGGATCGACTTGATGATCGCCCTCTGGGCGGGCGCTGACATACGCTGATAGCGCTCCTTGGAGACCGGGATGGCATCAAAGCGCAGCCGCAGCCAGGACTCCAAGCCTTCCTGTGCACGGTAGTGTTTGCGATGGGCCAGGGAGGTAAGCTCGATGGATCGCCGCATGTCGCAGGGGTTGGTGACCGACGCGGCTAGCTGATAAACCGGATCGTGGCGACGTTCCATAACCGCAGCTGCAATCAAAGTCATGCCGGCGCAGACTGAATCCACCGGAATCAGGTCCAGGCGCTTGCGTTCGTTCGACGGCAGTTGGCGGAAATAGGTCCCGAGCAGATACGAAAGCGATGCCGAAGTGTTGATACCCTCATTCCATCCGCGAAACGGCTTTTCAATCGAGGTCTCGACGATGGCAGGGCGGACGATCGCGATCGGCAGGCCGGCGCCATACTGGGCTACCAGCGACTCCGCCAGTCCCTTGGTCAGAGTATAGGTATTGGGCCAGCCCAACTCCAGTGCGCGCTTGGTTCCAGCTTCGGTCAGGTGATTGCGCAGCCAGCGCACCCGATTCTTGCGCACCTGGTTTTCCAGTGCGGCCCCGTGGAGGCCTCTGGCGGCGTGTTCTTTCTGCAAAGCCTGTCGCCGGAGCTCTCCCGTGACTTCGTCACCCTCCGCCCGCTGTTCGGCGTCACCAATCAACTTGCGCAGGGCATACCATTCGCACTCGGCATCATAGTCAGCGAGGGCTGCGGGCACGTAATTCGGCCGTATTCTTTCGTTGACGCGTCCATCCTTCGTTCCCGCAACGTAGCAAGTGGAAAGATGCAATAAGCCCGCATGATCGGACTGCCGTACGAACTCGATCACGTTCACGGCAGCATCGACGTTGGTCAACAGCGCGTCCCGCAGATCAGGGTTGAAGTCCGTCAGCCCCGAACTGTTGATGATTAGGTCCAGTTTTTTTCGCAAGACTTCGCTGGCCGTCGGAGACAGCCCGAGTCCAGCCTGGGAAACGTCGCCTTCGACAACCTCCACCCGCTCGGCCAAGAACTTTGACAAGCCGGCCCCGTAGCGCGCCCACAAGGGATCAAAAACCGGGGAATCCTCCACCAACTTTTCGAAGCGGCGCTGCGCGGGGTTCGATTTCTGCCGCCGGATCAGCAGATAGACGCGTCCGGCTTCCGGCAAGTCCATCAGCGTATTCACCAGCCAGACCTTGCCGATAAATCCGGTGACGCCGATCAGCATGACGTGCTTCCCGGAAAAGGCCGCGCGCACGGAAAGAGGCCGCGATTGCCGCGGCCCCTCGAAATAGACGGTTGGCCGAGGTCGAGCCGGTACTTGGCGGTTGGAGGGAACTACCGCCGAACGCAGCTCCTTCGCATTGGACAGGCCAAGGACACGCACCAGCTGTTCGGGACTTTGCTCCCCATCCGGTCCTGCGCCGGTAATGCGGGCCAAAGCCCCGCGCGGACGGATGAGGGGATCGAGCAGCCTGCCGGTAGCGATGCCATCGCGGAACTCCAGGCGGTTCGCGACGATCCACTGCACCCCCAGATACCGGGCCAGCGGTCGCATGATGTGATCCAGCCCCTGGCTCACCAATACAACATTCTGCCGGGAATCCAATAGCGTTTGCAGCCGGCGCACGCCTTCCGGCTTGAGCTGGGGCTTCAACTTGTACTGGAAATATTCTTCGCCCAGCAAATCGAGGCGATCGCGACTGACACGTCGTAGCACGCTGTGAACGACACGAGTGGCGAATTCCCGGTTGGTCGCGTAAAGGAAAGGCCGCAGCACTGCCATCAAAAAAACCAGCCCGCGCCGGGTCCAGCGTTCTGAGAAGGTTTGTAAATTCCAGGTAAAAAAGGCAATGGACCGGACCGTGGTCAATTCAAGCAGGCTGCCCTCAACCCGCCAATACACGGGATCATCATGGCCGGGGCCGCCAGGATTTTCTTGAGGCGTATTCAAAAGGTCTTTTCTTCCCGAGACGCACACTCGCGAGCCAACTCGAGAAACGAAAGTCTTTATTGTAAACAATTGCGGTCAAAGGGCGAAGCCACTGTCGCCAAAAACCGCCAAGTGCCCGGAATGCATCGAGTTAGCAACTCGGCAAGAATGGGGGCGTCCCCGCCGGATGAGTGTCACGGGACCTACTTCTTGTATTCCTTCTCAACCCCATTGCGTGAATTAGTCACGCTGAATCTCCCGTCGGAGCTGGCTATGACCTCGATGTAGTGTCCATCCGATTGGTCATCGATATTGGCGATCAGGTTCCCCTGCGCATTGTGCGGTTTGTCCGAATCCATCGCGTAGTGCAATTGCCATAGGTCAGCAAGGTCCGGCGAATCATGGACAATCTGCCAAGCTTCGGGGTTGCCTCCTTTATGGGGTCCGTTGTTGATCACAGCCACCCGCGGATGCACCGCCCATACCAGCGCCCTGGGGTTGTCCGGATGATTTCCATGGTGGGTTGCCAGGTAAAGATCGACGGTCCCGATCAGGTTGTTGGGGCAAACCAACTCCAATTCTCTCTTCTCGGTCAAGTCACCGAGATCCAGAAACCGGAATTTGCCGAAGGTGATGAGCACACCCAGTGACCGCGCGTTCTCGCTGACGTCGTCTGGGGGTTGCTTCTCCGAGTCACAGTAGACGTTGGCTTCCCCAGCGCCTGGCAAGGGGTCCGGGATGTGATCGCCCGCCGCAGTAAGCACCTGCAAAATGACGCCCTTTAGCGGCACTCCCTGGCCCGGTCTCAAGACCACGCGGGCGTTATGTTTGATGGCTGCAACATAGGCAGCATAATTTTTCTTGGTGGTAGCGGACTCTTCCTGGTTTTCACCGTGGTCGACGAATATCCCGACCCTGAACTTTTCCAACAGGTCAACCACGCCGCCCACGTGGTCTTCGTGATAGTGGGTGATCAGTACGTAGTCGATCTGCTTGATGCCCGCGCCTCTGGCGACCTCGACAATACGGCCTGCGTCACGCGCCCCCGCAAAGCCCGTGTCAATCAGTATGGATTGCTTCGCCGGGGTCACGATTAGCGTGGACTGCCCACCTTCTACGTCAATGAAGTAGATTCGCAACGGCGCATCGGACTTGGCTAGAACGCCAGGCGCGAGGAGCAAACCCATGCTGAGAAGGATAAACCGCCGAACCAAGCCAATCATGGCCGCTCCTGGCGCATTTCACAAGAATGCATATGACTAAGGTAACGGAACTGGCGCTTTCCTGCCTCCGCCACCTGTGTATCCCACCCTATAATTTTCGTCGTGACCACGCCTTCTAGAGGAGCGAGTGCCTTCCTGGTTGTTTTTGGCCTGATATTCGTGGGTGCTGGACTCGCGGCGGGCTTTCTGGCTGCCAAACCCGCCAATGCTCAAGGAAACCCCATGTTCGCAGTATTGGTGGGCGGAATCTTCGTTTTGGTTGGCGGCGGCATCGTCTATGCCGCCCTGAACGGCAACCGCAAGCCGAAGGAACAAGCCGCCGCGCAGCAGGCTGCTCCAGATTCCCCCTGGCTGTGGCAGAAGGATTGGACCGCCAGCCGGGCCGAGAGCAAGGATCGCAATAACGCTGTCGGCCTGTGGCTGATGGCAGGATTCTGGAATGCCATTTCGCTCACGATTACCGTTTTGACCGCTCGCAAACCCTGGCAAGACTCCGGTCACACTGTTCTTCTCGCTCTTGGATTCTGCTTACCGGGTATAGTTCTTGCTGGTGTAGCCGCGCGTGCCACCATCCGGCGGAAGCGTTTTGGCAACACCTACTTTGAATTCGCTTCGCTTCCCTTTTCTCCAGGAAAGACTCTCAAGGGAACCATCCACCTACGCTTCGACACCACCACCCGGCACGGCATCGATCTCACTCTCTCCTGCGTTCGCCAGGTCATCACTGGCGCGGGCAAGAATCGTAGTGTGAACCGGGTCGTCCTTTGGCAGTCGGCGGCGAATGTGCCACAGCAGACACTCACGCCCGGCCCCATGGGGGACGCTGCCATTCCTGTGAACTTCGTCATCCCGAGCGACGCCTACGAAACCAATCACGACCAGCTGAACGACCAGGTCCTCTGGCTGTTGCACGCGCAAGCGGACGTTCCCGGCGTGGACTACCTGGACGACTTTGAAGTTCCCGTTTTCCGGTTGACGCCGCTGGGGGCTACGACGCCTGCGGCCACCGGCTTCGCCGACTCGCAACCTGAGGCCGCTCCGGCTTTCCAGAGCGACGCCTCTGACGTGGCGGCGCCGGATAACCTGAAAGTGGTTGTCTCGAGCGGTCCGGCCGGCGGCACGGAGTTCTACTTCCCGCCTTTCCGCAACCCCAGCCGCATTCTGGTTTTGCTCCTGATCACGGTGGCATTCAGCGCGCTCGCCTTGGGCCTGCAATCGGTCAAGGCTCCGTGGTTTGTCACGTTCGTCTTTGGATTAATAAGCCTGGTGCTGGCCTATGGCGTCGTCCAGTCGGCACTCGGCTCTTCTCGCATAGAGGTGGGCGGTGGAAAACTGCGCGTGAGTCGGGCGCTGCTGGGGTTGAGTTCGACTCGCGAAATTCTTTTCTCGGAGATCGACACAATCCTTGCCGTGACCAGCAGCCAGCAGGGCACAAATGTCAGCAACGCTTCGTATGCCCTCCGCTTGCAAACTAAGGCCGGCAAGAAAATCACTCTGGCCGATGCCATCGATAGCCGCCAAGAAGCGCGCTGGGCCGCCGCCCAACTAGAGAAGTTCATTGGCCTCAAACTGGATACGCACGTCGCCGTTGACAACGTCTTCGGCGCGTATGGTCCGCCGCCTCAACGGGGCACGTCACCGGCCGGCCAACCGATGACATCGCCTCGTCGTGGAGCGCTGGCGATGGCCATCAGTGCAGCCTTCGTTCTTGCCTGGATCGGCTTCGTCGCCTATCACTTCACTTCTGCGATCCACGGAGTGCCCAGGCGGCCGGCCGCGATAAAGTCGCAAACCGCCGCGAAGTCCCGGACACAACGAGTAACTTACAAACCCCTCACCGAGGTGGACACGCAGCGCTTGCAGCTACAACCCGAGCAGACGCAAGCCGAGGAATTGCTGGAGCGCGCCATTCAGCATGATGACAAGGCGCGAGACTTATTCGAACAGAACATCACCGTCTGGCTCGGCGACATCAAGCTGACTGACCGCATGAAGCAACTGGAGTGGCGTTCCCGATTCTCCACCGATCTGCGTGTACGCTATGCCAATGCCGATCTCAACCTGGCCATGGATGGCTGGGCCAAGACGGAACATTCCGCCGATCTGCTCATCACCGAGGCCCAGACCGACAAACGGTCACGCGCCACCACCGTATATGAGATGGGAATGCTGGCTGGGCGGGGCATCGGCTACAAGCTGATCTATCCGGTATTGATCGATTATGCGAAGAACGATCCTGACCCCTACGTGCGGCAATGGGCGGTCGAAGGCATGCGCTACCTCGGCACCGACGAAGCCTTGGACCAGTTGTTCTATTCCTTCACTCACGACCCCTCGGACGCGGTCCGCCAGCGTGCCGGGTGCAACATTTCCGACTGCGGCAACTTCATGCGCAAACAACGCATGCGCATGGCTCCGAAACTCATAGCCCTGGCGGAAGACCCGCAGACCTCAGCCCAAATGCGTAACTGGACCTTCCTCGCCTTGGCGGAAATCACCGACGAACACTTGCCCGCCGATGCGGACGCCTGGGAGCGCTGGTACACCGATCACGGCGCAGACAAAATGGCCGAGTTTGAGCAAATGGGTTGGTGGCGGGTACGAGGCGACGAGTAGTAGCCCCTCGCGTTGCCTTGATTCTCTTTCCTAAACCGCGCTCAGCCCGTCCTGGCGGAACGCTTAAGCGCAAGCAGTGGACCCACTCCCGCCAACCATCCTTCGAATTCAATCCCGCTACGAGCTGAGGTATCCACAAAGCGCGGCAGCAGCAAAGGATGGGTTCGTGTCGACACCAAGCCGGGGTTACAGGTGGTCGCCGAGATTACGTTTTCGGAGTCGAGCCACGGCAAGAACTGCGAATGGTATTCCCCGCTGGGATAACAGAAATGCCTCGGATCAGAGTTTGTGATGACTTGGAGCCGCTGCCGGTTCTCCTGAATCTCTTTGCGGAACGAAGCTTCATCCCTCGGCGCACGGTGGCGATGAGCATGTAATTGAAAGTCCACTCCCGCCGCCGCCAGCTCCGAGATCTCCTGCGGGCTCATCACATGCAGCAGTCGTTTCCGCAGGAGCTCGCGGTAATCGATCTGAAGCGCTGATGCCAGAGTCGCAGCCAGTGCATCTCTGTCTGCGCCATTAAGGTGGTCGACCTCGGCGCCATGCATCAGCCTCAGCACGATTTCCTCCCGGCTCGACTCCGTGCGCAGATCCAGAGGCGGCTTGAGACCCAGTTCCGTGCCCTTGTCCAACACCATGCCCCTGCGTTTCCAGAGCATGTAAGAACAGATCAAGTTGAAAACCGGCCTCTGATAGTGACTGTAGTAGGTGGTCTGATAGACCGTGACCGGAAAGCCGCAGGACTTCAACAGCGGAAAGGCGCAGCGGTAGAAATCACACATCCCATCATCGAAGGTGATTACGACACTCCGTGGCGGCAATTCTCCGGCGTGCAGCTGCTCCAAAGCCGTGCCCAGAGGTAACACGTTGTACGCGTCGCGCTGAATGATCTCCAGCCGCCGCTGAAGAACGTTTGACTCCATATACAAATTGGGACGCCAAAGATGTTCATCCTCCTGCGAGACTCCGTGGTAGCACAGAATCAGCAGCCGTTGTCGACGCCAGCGACTGTCAGCGATCAGGCCGGATACTCCCCAGGTCTGCAAAGCTCTAAACGTCGCACGCCTGATGTTTCTCAGCATTGATGAGGAAAGATTCGCTGGCTGGCGGAGTTCGCCTGTGCCCGTCTGCTAAGGCTCGACTGCGCCGCCAGCAGGACCGCTCAGAGCCGCAGCCAGTAGTACGTCTGGTCCGGCAGGCCTTTCGCCGTCAATGAAAACCCGGTGCCAGATTTCAAGATTCAGTAACCGCCAAATGCGGTCGCCGTGGTCACAGCGGCCTGCTCTGTGCTCGGCAAACAGGCATTCGATCGCGTCTCTGCGAAAGATCCCGCGATTCAGCGTCCGTGGCTCCAGAAGCATGGCCTCCAACCCGTCAAGTTGCGCCCCCAGCCACCTGCTCCAAGGGGTTGGAAACCCCATTTTTTTGCGATAGATGACCGACCGCGGCAACAGATCTTCGGCCACCGACTTCAAAATGGACTTGCCATCCCTCCCCCGGATCGAGTACCGCGCTGGAATCTCGGCGGTGAATTCCACCAGCTGATGATCCAGAAAGGGCACGCGACTCTCGATTGATGCCGCCATGCTCATTTGGTCCTGCTTCATGAGCAATTCCACCAGATAAGTCTTGATATCGGTGTAGAGCATGCGATGCAGGAGATCGCCGGAGGACTGGTTCCAGTAGCGCAAAGAGTTCGCGTACGCGTCTCCAGCAGTTCCCTGCGCCTGGGATGCAAGCAAATCTCGCTGCTCCTCGGCTGAAAAGGCGGAATAGAAGTTGTCGAAGTAAAGCGAAGACCAGGCTTCGCCATCCCGCAGTAGAAACGTATGCTCCAGCTTGCGTCGCATTGCAGCCGACAGCGGGCTGGCGCGCAGACCACTGCGTAGCAGCTTTCGCAGGCCGGCTGGGGTCAAGGCACGGTAAACGTTATCCAGACTCGAATTCATCAATGTCCAGGCATAGCGAGCGTAGCCGCCCAGGGTTTCATCGCTGCCCTCGCCGGTTAGCACGACGGTTACGCGGCTTTTGGCCAGACGCGCAACAAAATATAAGGAAACACTGGACGGCCACGCGATCGGCTCATCCTCGTGCCAAACCAGGGCCGGCAAAATATCAAAGAAGTCCCGGCTGCTCATCCGGATCTCGTGGTGTTTTGACCCAAGATGGTCAGCCACCTGGCGCGCGTAAGGCAATTCGCTGAAAGACTCTTCGCTGTACCCGACTGAAAAAGTTTCGATAGGTTCACGCCGGATCTTCTGCGTCAACGCTGCGACGACACTGGAATCCAAGCCTCCGCTCAGGAACACGCCCAACGGAACATCGCTCATCAAATGACTGGCCACCGATTCTTCCAGCAGGTCGCGATAGCCCTTCACGTAAAAATCACGGGAGTGCTCATTCGCATCTCGGGGAGTGGCCAGATCCCAGTACTGCGATATCTTCATTTCTCCGGTCTCGCCGATCTCCAACGTGTGGCCGGGAAGCAGCTTGCGGATGCCAGAGAACATCGTCTCCGGTCCTGCGATATAGCCAAACGCGAGATATTCCGCCAGCGCCCCTGGATTGAACCCCGGCTTCACGTCCGGATACTTGAGAATCGTCTTAATTTCCGATCCAAACAAAAGCGTGCCGCCTTCAAAGCGATAGTAGAGAGGCTTGATGCCCAACCGGTCGCGCGCAATAAACAAACGCCGCGTGCGCCGATTCCAAATGGCAAAAGCAAACATGCCCCGCAGGCGCTGGACACATTCGGCTCCGTATTCCTCATAGAGATGAACAATAGTTTCGGTATCGCTTTTCGTCCGGTAACGGTGACCGTGCGATTCGAGTTCTTTCCGCAGTTGCTGATGGTTGTAGATTTCACCGTTGTAGACGATCCAGAGGTTCTGGTCTTCATTGCGGATGGGTTGCTGGCCGGATTGCACATCGATGATGCTTAGGCGTCGAATGGCCAAAGCTACATTGCCATCGACATAGGAACCGTCTTCGTCGGGTCCGCGATGGACAATTTGCGCACTCATGTCGGCCAGAGCGCTTTGCTCCACCAGTCTCCGCGCATCCCGATGAAAGATCCCGCATATTCCGCACATGAGTTATAGCTTCCGGTGCCCGGACAACCTGCTGGGCGTTGTTGATGCGGGCTCAGGCTCGATTGCAACCGCCCTCGCCGCTGCCTCATTCACAATTGCGCCGGGTTCTGATGAAAAGGTCTCGCATTGCCGCCCTGTGCAGATTATCTCGCAACACAGCATCAGGACCGGACAGGAAACGATTTGTTGCCCAGCGAAGCTCACACTCGTGGCATGGCAACAGATCAGCTTTGAACACGATCCGTCGCGACTCACCATGGAATACAGGAACTCGGCATCGCTGCTCCACGCACCCGCTTGCCACGCTCCGGGTTCGCGAGCAAAGCACACAAAGTGTTCAGCCTCGGGAGTCACGTAACGGTAAGCACCGATTCGAGCGGGAGTGCGGGAATTAAGATGGACCAGTGTTCCCTGCGACTGGGTGATGTTGGCTGGGACCAAAAGGGTCGCAACCTCCGTGGGCAATTGGGCTGCCCCTCGAAGACGAAGAGTGTACGCAGGCAACTTAACCCCGTACGCCGGAGACCACCAGTCTTCAAAATTTTCCCGCGACCAGGCGGCCATGCCCGCTGTCAGCAGGCCGAGGCCTGATCCGTCACTTCCGAAAAATCTTCCGTCCGGCTGGGGCGAAAGTCCGGCGGCCAGGTGCCAGGACAATTCCAAACGATGCTCTCCGATGCCCAACGCCACATCGCGCACGAAATAAAGGCCAGAATGCGCGGAAAACACCCAGCGTTGATGTACCACGGGACCTTTCAGACGGGCATAGCCATCATGGCTGGCCGCAACCAGATCAAAGGTTTTGCCGCTGATTTGCCGCTCGGTACGGACGCGGGGAAGTTTCATCCAGCCAAATGGCCCGCGAGGCTCCGCTTGGTCTTCCTCATCGACTCGCAAGGTGTTGTGAGCCGCCGTTCCGCGAAACAAATTCCGTTGCCGGCCCACGTACTCGAAGGTGCCCGGATCAACCAGTAACGCACGCCCTCTTGTCGCTAGGGTCACACTCAGTGCATCGGCATGGCCGTGTCCGGCGGTGAATGCTCCTTGCGTGCCGGCGTCAAAGACCAGTTGTGCGTCCGGGCCAGACAGCACATGCAAACCATCGATCGCCAGCGACACCCACTCCTGTGCTGGCGCCGGTGATCCGATGGCATCGAATGCTGAAACCCCCGTCCCACTCAACAACCACAGCGTCTCTTCGCGCAGTCCACCCGCGACAGACTTAAAGTCACCGCGTCTGAACATCGCCGCGCCCGTCGCGAGCGGATCAAGCATGTGTTCTGCACGATTGCGTCGCCCGTCGAACACCCGGCCACCGTCGTCGTCTCCCAGTCGCGGAGGTGCTGCCGCCCTGCCCAGCACGCACAACGCATTCAGCATCTTCTCAATCGCCTGATCGAATGCCCACGGAATCGGTACGCCATTGACCGAAGCTAGCACCCGGGCGTGCAGGAAAAAGTCCAAAGCATAAACGTGATAATAGGCAGACTGCTCACAATGAAGACCGTCACTCAGCACCTGTCGCTCGGCTTCCCGTAACGTCATCTGCCATCCCCGCAGTTTCCAGCGTTGTGCCGCGGGGATTTCGGGGCACAGAGTACCGATGAAAAACAGGGCCACTGCCTCACCCAGCAGGTGGGTATTGGGCGAGAAGTAAGTCGAAAGGTGGCGCTCAATATGGCGCCCATGGATCGCCAGCGCCCGAAGCCATTTCTCGCGAAAGTCGGCAGGCAACGCCGGGGAATCTGCCAGCAGGAAATACACCCACAGCCACGAAAAGCTGCGGAATGCAACTTCGAGGGAACTAGCCCAATTGATGCCGATAGGATAAGGATTGTTACGCTGCCAATGATCCCATTGCGCAAGTAGCTCCGCTGAAAACTCTTCGCGCCCGCTCAGCCGGTAAGCCTTCGCCAACGTAACCAGGTGCTGGTGCCGATTCAGTTCCCAGGTAACTTTGCTGTCGCCAACCTCTTCAAAATCGAGGTAATGGATCTTGAACCAGGGTCGTCGTGGCGCCCGCTTTTTGTGGACACAGTCGCAATGCCAATCGATCTCAGTTCCGTAGTCGATACCCTCATACGCCAGCAAATCGAAACGGTGACGGCAAATCTGCTGAGCCTCAGCAATAATCTGCTCCGCCTGCTGTGGCAGGCGCTTCTTCAGCAGAGCGCAAATAGATGGCACGCTCTGGGGATCAAAGAAAAAATGGCCAGTGTCCCGGTCGGCGCTTCCGAGCTTGGGTGCAAAGCTGAAACCCAGATGGGCACGCGCCAGATCAAGCCGCGCAGACATTCCCTGACGCAGGCGATCGTAGGCTTCAGCCGGTCTCATCGTAATCAGGCGTTGCCAGCGCTGATACCGAGGTTTGGGGTCCATGGTCAACGATGCGTGGACTCCCAGCGGCGAAGCAGTTCCGAATACAAGCCTTCGATTTGCTCCACCAGTTTGTCAAAGCCAAACCTCCGGCACACAAATTCCCTTCCGCTCCGCCCCAGCCGGCAAGCCAGATCAGGGTCGCGTAATAACCGCAGCACCGCAGCGGCCAGAAACTCAGGATTGTCCGGGGGAACCAGCAACCCGGTCACGCCGTCTTCGACGATTTCGGCATTCCCGCCGGCATTTGTCGCCACCGTAGCCAGCCCCGCCGCGAGATACTCCAGAAGTGCGTTCGGCAGCCCCTCGGTCTTCGACGGCAGCACGGCGATGTTGCATGCCGCCAGAATCTCGGGAACGTCCTCCCGCCGTCCGAGAAAAAGAAAGTGTTTGTTCGACCCCAAATCCCCAACCTGGGTTTCAAATTGATTTCTGCATGTTCCATCGCCCGCCAGAACGAAACGAACGTCCGGGAATTCACCCACGATCGCCGGGGCGGCATTAATCAGTACCGAGTGACCCTTGACCCCGCTGGTCATGTTCCCAACCAGGACAATCCGTTTGCCATCTCCAGCATTCGGGAACGAGACAGGGGAATTGTGTGAGCTTCGGTCGAACTTCTCTGGATCAACCCCGTTATGGATTACCAGGATTTTTTCCGCCCGCAAATGGCCTTCCTGAATCAACTGCTCGCGGATCGGACCTGCATTGGCCAGCACCACACTCGAGAGGCCCTGTATGCGGCGCAGCCACACTCTCCGTCCGCCCTGGTACCAGGGAAGGTGGGACAGGTCACGCTGGCTGGAAATGATGACCGGCACTCGCGCCAGAAATGCAGCCGGAACGCCCATCAGGTTCGACCATAGATCGTGGGTGTGAATGATATCAAAGCCTTCGCGGCGGAGAAACGCCGCCAGCCGAAGCAGTTGCCAACCCCCGCGCAGGGAATCGATTCCGCCACGCGGGTGGAATTCCACCACCGAAATGCCCGCGCCTTGCAATCGTCTCAACAACCGGCCCCGCATCCGCAGACAGCCCAAAGTAACCGTATACCGTGCTGCGGATAAGCGGACCGCCAACTCTACAGCCTGACTTTCGCTGCCGCCGATATCCAGCGAGTCCACCAGAAAGAAGACCTTACGTGGTGGACCATCGGGAAGCGGGGTCTTCGGAGACGGCGACCGGCTATCCAACAGTGACCTGGCCCGGTCCCGCTCGGCTGTGTTCATGCGGCCATCATTGTGGCACAGGTTAACCATCTGTATCCTAGACTACGGTCGCAACCCGCGCGCAGCGCCAGGTTAGGCCTCGGTAGTGGCTCAATTTGAAGCTGTACGGTTAACCGATCTTGGTAAAGGCTTGATTCAGGATGGCAGCGTCTAAAAGTGAATCGCCACGAATTGAGTCGGGAACGGAAAAGGTGCAATTGACAAAGCGTACATTGTGGAGGGTTACGGGACCTCCATTGTAGACAATATGAGCATCAATAAACAGAACATTTACCCAATTCATCCCGTCTAGGGGCTGTGTCCCCCCTCTAAACGACGAGTTGGCAACAGTAAATCCTAGGCTGATTTCGACGGGTGATTTGCGTTCTCTCATGATACTGAATCCACTGGTGTCATTAAGCGAAGAACGATAGGCAGCTAAACTGACCTTTGCTTCAATTACCGATTTCAGCATATCTGGCTGTACTCGGATCACAGACAGACTCTTTACTGCAGATTCAAAAAATTGAGGCGTAGCGGGCACGCCATTCTTAGCTGTGGTGTTGGCTACGTGAGCTGCTACTGCCAAAAATCGACTAGCTCCGATCTCGTCACCACTACTCGCCATATCTTTCGCTTGTTCCAAAATCTCGTTGATAAGCTCTTTTGTGTCTCCCGATTGGGACAGGGTTAGGAGTTGACCCAAAACCCAAAAACTGGCACAGAGGAGATTAGAGGTAAGCTGGGGCAGAAGTCCGGGAGAGGAGACGAGGACGATGCCCAAGAGTGGTCACACGGAAGAGCAGATCGTGGCAGTGTTGCGGCAGGTGGAAGCGGGAGCGCGGGTAGACGACATTTGCCGCAAGGTGGGGATCAGCCAAGCCACTTACTATCTCTGGAAACGGAAATATTCCGGGGTAGGGGTGAGCGAGTTGCGTGAGTTGCGGCAGTTGCGGGATGAGGTCGGACGACTGAAACGGCTGGTGGCGGACTTGAGCCTGGACCGGCAGATCCTGCAGGAGATCGTATCAAAAAAGCTGTAAGGCCTCGTGCGCGTCGGAAGTTGGCGCGCTGGGCGCAGGAGGCCTATCGGATCAGCGAGCGGCACGCAGCGAGAGTGGTGAAACTGGCGATCGGGACGCTGCGCTACCAGAGCCGGAAGGTGTTCGATGAAGTGCTGCGGCATCGTTTGCGGGATTTGGCAGGAACCCACGTGCGCTACGGGTATCGTCGGTTGACGGTGCTGCTGCGACGCGAAGGCTGGCAGGTGAATGCCAAACGGATCTACCGGCTGTATCGGGAGGAAGAGTTGATTGTGCGCACGAAGCAACGACGGAAGATGGCGCGACGACGGCCCGTCCCGAGTGGCGTCGCCACGCGGCCCAATCAGTGTTGGAGCATGGACTTTGTGAGCGACAAGTTGGCGGATGGACGTTCATTCCGCATTCTGACCGTGGTGGACCAGTTCACGCGAGAGTGTGTTGGGTTGGAAGCCGATCGTTCGATGACAGGGTTCAAAGTGGCACAGGCGCTAGAACACGCACGGCACGAGCGGGGCCACTTGCCCGAGAGCATCACCGTGGACAACGGCAGCGAGTTCTGCAGTCGCGCGCTGGAATCCTGGGCCATGGCCAACGAGGTGAGGTTGTGCTTCATTCGCCCAGGGCGTCCGGTGGAGAACGGATTCATCGAGAGTTTCAATGGCCGGCTGCGGGACGAGTGTTTGAACGTAGAGTGGTTCTCGACGCTGGAAGATGCGCGGCAGAAGCTGGCGAAGTTTCGCGAGCATTACAATCAGCAGCGACCGCACAGTTCGTTGGCAGATCGGACGCCCGCGGCGTTCGCAGCGTTGCACAGGGAAAAAGCTAGTACATCGCTGGGGCGCGCACTCCAGAGCGTCTTGATAGAGTCTCTGGAGTGCGCGAAACCCGCGTCAACAGCGGAAGAAAGGACTTACACTGCCCGAAACCTCTAGCTTCGTTTGTGACAGAGAATGGGAGCGGTTCAAGCAGACAGTTGTCGTATTCTTACATGAACGAAAATTGGGGGCAGGTCACTACGTCCCATCTCTTTGCCGCGATCGCTTCGGTAATCGGTGCCCGTTTGGCGGTGGATAACAGAGATGCTCCGCGGACGATTCCTCTATAGGAGACTTCATCGGATTTGACAGTTGCGTCACCATCGGTGATTACGACAAAAGGGATATTCAGTCCGTCTTCACCATGCGGGAAACAGAAGTATTTGGCTGGGTCAAACGCACCGGTTGACGCCATCTCATCGATTCGGAAGCTGAAACGGTCATCTATGACGCCCATTACGTAGGCCAAACATTGCAACCCGCTAATGGGGTCGCCTCGCCCCGCGGCACGTCGAATATCCTTGTCGCTCATATCCCGCATATCAAGGAGATTTAGATCCGTGTAAGCCTTGCAGTCCTTAATCAAGTCGTTCCCGTCGCCAAAGGCTGAATAGTCAGAGGCGAGCGTGGTGTGCGGCAATAGAAGGACGAATGCGAAGGCTACTGCCCAGAAAGGAAACTTGGGCCACTCAACACAACCTACCTCCAGCGCCGTCGATGCTAGCGAAGTGGCCACAAGTTTACAATATTTCCACTATGAAAAATCCGACGGATCGCCCTTCGTTCCATAAGGAGAAGGCTGGGCCATGCCCCAAATGCGGTTGGCCAGAAACGGTAGCCCGAAAATCTCGCACGACTGGCGAATTATATTTCGGCTGCTCCCGTCCGAAGAGGGGGCGGACTAGTGGCTGCAATTTCAAGGGCTGTCGAAGCCACTAACGCCCGGCAGGCGGAAACGCGAATCCGGCATCAACACACGCTTCGGACACTATGCATTTGTCAGCAAATGAGCGAAAAGCCCATTCCACACCCTTTGCCGACCATCCGGGAGTAGAGTGACGAGAAGCGCGTTTATGGATAACTTCCGGATTGCCGACCATTCGTCGAAAAACACGACTGTTTGTTTGCAACACCTACCCTAATCGGATTCACCCGCAGTACGGAACTATCCGGCTGTAGAATCGGTAGTTACGCCCATGACTGCGGCAGCTCCCTTCCCCGTTGTCTCAAAAGAAAATAGCGCTTCTCCCCCCTTCGCTTCTGGCATCGCCATCGTTCTGTATGTCGCCTTCCTTCGAATCGTTCTCTACCTCCTTGCGGGTCCGCATTACGGATACTTCCGCGACGAGCTTTATTACCTCGCATGCGGTGAACATCCTGCCTGGGGCTATGTCGATCAGCCGCCGCTCATCGCATGGATTGCGTGGTTCCTCCAGCACACAATTGGCACGTCCCTCTGGGCCCTTCGATTGCCACCAGCACTCGCCGGTGCAGCGACCGTCGTGTTTACGGGTGCGCTTGCGTGCGAATTAGGAGGCCGTCGTTGGGCGATGTTCCTGGCTTCGCTCGCGGCATTGATGGCGCCCATTTTGCTTGCTTTTTCCCACTTGTTCACCATGAATGCCTTCGACCCGCTGCTCTGGACGGCGATCGCCTACTTCGTCGTGCGCATCGTCAAGACCGGCAACGAACATCTTTGGCTTGGCACAGGTTTCCTCGTGGGACTTACAATACTCAACAAGTACGGTGTCATCTTCTGGCTCTTCGGATTGTTCGTCGGCATCCTCCTCACCCCGCTTCGTCGATGCCTGGGTCATAGGTGGTTTTGGGTCGGTGGCGCCCTTGCAACAGCCATGGCGCTGCCTAACTTCTTCTGGCAATGGCGGCAGCAGTTTCCTTTTCTTCAGCTGATGCACAACGTCCGCCAGAGTGGCCGTGATATCTCCCTTCCACTTCTCCCTTATCTGAAAGCTCAGGCCGAAATGCTCGGCTATATCGTGGCAATTCTCGTCCTCTTCGGGCTGCTGTTTTTCTTCTCGGAGCGGGGACGCCTGTTTCGCTTTCTGGGATGGGCTTACCTCGTCTTCCTTGCGGAGATGATTGTTCTCCACGGCAAGATGTACTACGTGGCTCCGGTGTATCCCATCATGTTTGCTGCTGGGGCCGTATGGATCGAGCACGCCACGGAACGGAAGCTCTGGATATGGACCAAGCCGGCCCTGGCCCTGGGAATCATCGCTATCAGCGGAATTTACGCACCGACCATCGTGCCCATTCTGAGCGTCCCACACTTTCTTGCCTACGAGCACAAACTAGGCATAGAGCAACAGAAGTTCGAGAATCAGCCGCAAGGCGTGTTGCCGCAGATCTACGCCGACATGTTCGGATGGGAGGAAATTGCGCAACGCGTGGCGGCGTACTATCACACGCTTTCGCCGGAAGAGCAAAGCAAGACCGCGATCTTCGCCAACAATTATGGAGATGCCGGCGCTATCGACTTTTTCGGGCCGCGATACGGCCTTCCCAAGGCGATTGGGAATCACCAGAGCTACTGGATCTGGGGACCGCGCCAATACACGGGAGAAAGCCTTATCGTCTTAGGCGATGGGGATGAGCGGAACATGCAGACGAAGTGCGCCAGCTACTCGGTCATCGGCCACACAGACTACCCGCTCTCCCGGCCCGATGAATGGCTCCCCATCTATCACTGCCTTGGTTTCAAGTGGAACCTGCAGGAGATCTGGCCAGACATGAAGCACTGGAACTGACGATCGGTAAATCCATTCCGCGGACGGTTCCTTAACACACGAGAGGTCTATGGTGATCCCGACAATCGTGGTCGAGTCACGGGCGATCCGCTGGGCCAGAAGTCGGCTTGTAGGAAGTTACGGTCACTCCCCAGTGACGAGCAAACCGGAAGTTAACTGTTGTGATCAGGCGTGGCTGTTGAAAAACTCCTTCGCGTGAAATCGGTCAAAATAAAATTGCGTTAGGATGCCCTAGGAACGACTGCCTCGGTTTTCCTAGACGTTTTCTATCCCGCGATTTTCCGCTGTTTTGACGAAAATAGACTTTTTCAACACCCACAGATGGGATGAGAAGGCCGGTCTCCGACGGGATGCTGTACGCTCCCAAGCTATCGACGCGCTCGAAGCGCAAGAGATAAAGGAGACCGGCAATGAAGAAGATTAGCACCGCAGCGGCGAAGCAGATCAGGAATTTTTCCCAACAGAAACTAACGATCGGGTTGGATCTGGGGGATCGATCGAGCTGGTATTGCCTGCTAGACGAAGTGGGTGAAGTGCTGCAGGAGCAGAAACTGGGCACGACTCCAAAGGCGATGCGGGAGGTGTTCGGAGGCATGCCGCGCAGTCGGATGGCGGTGGAAATCGGGACGCATTCGCCCTGGGTGAGCCGGCTGCTGAGCGAACTGGGACACGAAGTGATCGTGGCGAATGCGCGCAAGGTGCGGCTGATCGGGGAGAGCCGCAAGAAAGACGATCGGCGGGATGCGCAGACGCTGGCGCGGCTGGCCCGGATCGATCCGGAGTTGCTGTATCCGGTGAAGCATCGCAGCGTGCGGGCGCAAGCCGATCTGACTCTGATTCGGGCGCGAGCTGGATTGGTGCGGGCGCGAACCGGGCTGGTCAACACGGCGCGCGGGCTGGCCAAGAGTTACGGGGAGCGATTGCGCGGCTGCAACGTGCGCAACATGAATCCGGAGAAAGCCGAAGGATTGAGTCCGGAACTGCAAGTGGCTTTGGAACCGTTGTTGAACGCAATCGAAGCGCTGAGCGAGCGCATCGCGGAATACAACGAGCGCATGGGGAACCTGGCGCAAGAGAGTTATCCGCAGGTGGCGCTGCTGAAGCAGATCAAGGGCGTAGGCACGCTGATCGCGCTGACGTTCCTGCTGACGCTGGAAGATCCGCATCGCTTCGGCAAGAGCCGCGACGTGGGCTGCTATCTGGGGCTGCAGCCGGGACGCAGAAACTCGGGGCAGAGCGAGCCGCAGCTGCATATCAGCAAAGAAGGCGATCCGTATCTGCGGACGTTGTTGGTGCAAGGAGCGCAACACATTCTGGGTCCGTTCGGTCCTGACTGTGATCTCAGGCGCTGGGGCCTGAAACTAGCAGAACGTGGTGGGAGAAACGGCAAGAAGCGAGCCATCGTGGCGACCGCGAGAAAGCTGGCGGTGTTGCTGCATCACCTGTGGGTGAGCGGAGAAGTGTACGAACCGTTGCACAACAGCAGCCCAACGACCGTGGCCGCAGCCGCGTAAAAACAAAACCGTTCCAGGAAGAGAAACGACAAAAGCCCAAAGCCGAGTTCCGGTGACTGCGTTAATCGCCTGGCCCAGGTTCAACTCTCCGAGAGCAGAACCACAGGGCGCCAAACAGATGGCAGCACCGGCTGAACCGAGAACGCCCAACATGCACCGAGCGAAACCAATCGCTCATCGAGAGTGCGGATGGAAGCATGGCGACAGTGGCCACTCGGCGGGAGAAGAAAACCTTGCTCAATGAAGCTAGCGAAGAATCGACTTGACTCCGACCGGCCTTCTCATGGAAGGCGTTTACACGTTTTGAGAACCGGCCGACTCTGCCCCAGGGTCAATGAGTGCTATCGCGATTTTTCACCAACCATCCTCTTGATCCACCTCCAACTTCCTGCTTTTCATTGACTTGCCCGCTTGACCGACGTAAGATTCGCGCCAGTGATCGGACGGACCATCTCGCACTACCGCATCGTCGAGAAGCTGGGCGGAGTCGGGATGGGTGTGGTCTACAAGGCTGAGGATGTGCTGCACCGCTTTGTCGCCTTGAAGTTTCTGCCGGACGAGGTAGTCCACGAATGGAGCGCTGAACCAAGATATACTCACCGCTATCCAAGCTGATGGCTTGGTCGGCGACGTCTGGGTCCCCGGAGTAGCAGGGCCGCCTTATTCAGGCGGCGCAAGTTACATCCTCCTGCCTACTGTTGTTGTTGTCAATTACGGCTTGATTGATAAAAAGGTGCCGGCCAATTCGTTGAGCCCGTTGCCGTTGCCCACGGTGACGAACAGCTCGTTGCTTGCTCCACTGGATGAGTTCCCGCCACCGAAAGCGGCTCCCCAGAGGTTGTTGAGGATGACCTGCTTGCCTTTCTGGTCCTTGATCGTGCCTACAAACGCGCCGGTATTAGGGTCGAACGCGTTGATAGTTCCGAACTCCGAGTTGTTTGAAATCAGCAGAGTATTGCTGAGCGGCCCAAAGTTGCTGGGCGCCAAGGCGATCCCCCAGGCTTGGTTCAGTGGCAGTCCTTGGATAAGTGTCTTCACCAGGACCCCCTGCTCCGTGAAGACGTCGACATAACCGCCGGAGCCGTAGTTCGGTTTAGCGTAGGCGACGTAAACCATGCCATTGATATCCTGAATGCCAAACACTGAGAAGTTGGACGGGATCGACGAATCGCCGAACGACTTCACCAGCGTAAAGGTGCCGTCGTACATATCGATCACATTGTTGGCGTTGTCGAGTGCATAAAGGAAATTCCCCGAGGAATAACTGGTGATGGCCAAGCCCTGGTACAGCGCCCCGTTAGCCGAGTTGTCGACCACGATGATCGCTTGGTTGGCGTTCACGCCCGGCACATATGCGCTGATGGTGCCATCCAGCGTGTCAAAGAGGAAAGTCGATGGCATACCCTGAACCTGGAAATCCGTCGATGATCCGTTGGAAACGATTCCCGTCGGTGTGCCTGGACCGTTTCCACCTTGCGCCGAGCCGTTTTCGCTTCCGGCGGTGGGAATCGAGATGCGGAGAGGTATTTGCCCTCCCGTTGCATTGTAGACGGTCACCCATCCCGTGTCGTTTTCGGGAACGTACCAAGGCCCTGTGGCGCTATGGGCCAGTCCCCAGGGGTTGGCCAGCAGCGGGTCGACGTGCACGTTTTGCCCTGTGCTGCCCCCACCATTTTTTAGACCGAGCTGATTCGAATCTAAAATTGTGACCTGATATTGCGCTTGGGCCGGGGCCGAAAGCATGAGCAGAACAAGGCCGAGACAAGCAGCGAGCGCGATCCTGCATACATGCATAATGGTATCTCCTTGGCGAAGTCAGGAGCAGAGGAAGCGTGAAACCATCGGCGGAAATGACTGGTGCAGAACCTTCTCTGACCTGCTGGCAGGCGATTGTACACCGATTCTGTTCTGAGGCAAGACAGAAACGACATTCAACGTGAAGAGCGGCGATCGAAATACGTAGGCCGTTCGATAATCGACGCAAGAGTGCAATGTTTTTCTCTTTTGAGTGCAATGTTTTTCTATTTCGCAAGATTATTGCTTGACATCGTTTCGGAATGGACTAAGCTTTCTGGCTGTCAGTGCAACGCGACTACTCTTCTCCCCAGTAGAAGGTGTAGTGTCTCGGGGTTGTTGTTCACAGTTGTGAGCAAAACCTCCAGGAGGATTCCTTGAAACTGAAAAGCTTGGCGGTAATCGCTCTTTTTGTCCTTGGCTGCAGCGCTGCCTTTGCGCAGAGCTACGCTTTCGGATTCCTTAACTACACCGGCGGAATGCAATATTGCAACTACGAAATCGTGCAGACGGGTGGAGCCAACAACTTCTACATGAGCGGCATGGACGTTCTGAACGCTTGCGCCGAATCCGCGAATCCGTTTGCGACTATCGAAGGCACCGGGATCAGGGTTACCACTCTGGACCTGGGCAGCACTGGGTTGCAGCCGGGCATCACCGGCCCCGGCCGTTACATTTATGCTGACGCGATCATGGACGCCTACGCTGGCTCTTACACCGGCGAGCAGTGGCTCACGATCACGGCTACGTCCGTAAACGCCAAGAACCAGGCTGGCGAATGGAATTGGGACTCGTTCATTGGCTTCAGCGGATACGAGTTCCTTGGCGGCTTTGGCTTCCTGACGGACAACCTTCCGGACGTACGCCCGGAGGCCGTGAAGGCCGCAGGGCCCACGTTCAAGGCAAGCGCCGCTGCCCTGAAAAAGGACAAAGCCAGCCGCAGGACGACCCTGCAGTAACAATCCGATCCTGATGTTTTTCGCGGGCCACGCTGGTTCCCGGCGTGGCCTTTTTCTTATATGCTGGGACTCGATTTTAATCGGGGCAAAGAAATGGTTCGATGGACGACGATGCTGCTGTTCGCCGGCTGCCTGATGGCGGCGGGGCTGTGGACAGAAGCAGCACAAGGGCAGGATTCAGTGGGGCAAACTACGACGAAAGAGCCGGCGGCGGCGCCCCAGGCAACACCGGGGCAGGCGACACCAACGGAGTCAACGCCGGGACAGGCAGGTGAGGCTGCGGCTGCGAAATCGGGATTTCCGTTAGACGAGTTCACGGAGTTTTCGGCGGTGATGGTTGGCAGTATGCAACCTCACGATGACCGGGAGGGTTATGTTTACAGATCCGGAAACCTGCTCAGGTCGGAAGGCCCTATGGAAAAAGGCTATTACATCACGGATTTAACACATGAGATGACCTACGCTCAGACGAAAATGGGATGCGCGAAGGTCGCGCACGCGTATTTTCGCTCTTGGCCCTTCATCGCTTCGAGACCCGGCCACACCAGCGAGCGCGTGGCGGTCGGGAAGGAGACCGTGGACGGACGCGTGTGTCAGGTGGAGGACGTTACCGTGAGTGGAAAAGACCTTCCGGTGGCCACGAAGCTGAGATTCTGGGAGCCGGAAGAATGGAAGGGCTTCCCTATTAAGGTCGAAGATCTGAATAGTAAAGGGAGCAGGGTGGTGCGATTCAAGGAAGTAGTCCTGGGCTCGCAGGATCCAACGCTTTTCATTTATCCGGAAGACTGTGGGCGCCTTCCCGAAGGCCCGACGAAGAAGCCAGCGATGACTCCGAAAGTCAAGCCGCCCGCGGCGACGCCGCCGGCAAGCGGTCCGCCGCAATGATCCAGCGGTTCAGGGATGACCGCGAGCCAAGGTCTCGATTTAGGGTCTGAGGAGTTATGTGTTCAGTGCGCGCGTGATTCGACGGTGGTTGTGTTTGGTGTGTTGGTGCGCGAGTACGGCGGCTGGAACGCCCGCACCCAACATTTTGTTGATCACGCTCGACACGACGCGCGCGGACCGCATGGGGTTTCTGGGATCGAAGCGCGGGCTGACGCCGAACCTAGACGAACTGGCATGGCAAGCGGCGGTATTTACGCACGCCTATGCGCAGGCTCCGCTGACTTCTCCTTCGCACGCGACCATTCTTACGGGAACTTATCCGCAGTTCCATCAGGTGTACGACTTTCCCGATGTGCTGGCGGAGGATCTCCCTTATGCCCCGGCCATTCTACGATCTCGTGGATATCACACGGCGGCATTTATTGGCTCCATAGCTCTTGACCCTAATGGGGGCGCTCCCGGTTTTGACCGGGGGTTTGATACCTACGACGCGGGTTTCAGTACGTCAGCGTTCGATAAAGAAGAAGATCGCTACCGCACGGTTGAGCGCCGCGGCGGTGAAGTGGTGGAGCATGCTCTGGCGTGGTTGAACTCCCATCCACAAGGTCCCTTCTTCATGTGGGTACATCTTTATGACCCGCACGAGCCTTATGATCCGCCCGAACCCTACAAAAGCCGGTATGCGGCGGAGCCGTACGACGGGGAGATTGCGTACATGGATTCGGCGGTGGGGAAATTACTGCGGGAGTTGAAAACGCGCGGGCTCTACGATGGAACAATGATCGCGGTGATGGCCGACCACGGGGAATCACTGGGAGCTCACGGCGAAAATAATCACGGGTTCTTTCTTTACGATGAGACGATCAGGGTGCCGCTGGTGATCAAGCTGCCGCAGGCGAGTGCAGCGGGGAAACGGATTGAGAATCGGGTAGAACTGGTGGATGTGATGCCGACGCTGTTGCAGATTGCGGGAGCGGCGGTGCCGGCGGAAGTGCAGGGCAGATCACTGATCGGACTGATGAAGCCGGGAAAGGCAGCAGCTACAGAGTCCTGGCGCGACCGTCCAGCTTATTCGCAGGCGGATTATCCGCACCTCGCGTTTGGATGGAGTGCGCTGCAGTCGCTGCGGACCGGAAAATATTTGTACATACAGGCGCCGAAGCGGGAACTGTATGACCAGACCGTGGACCCCGAAGCGGAGCACAATCTGGCAGCGACGGCGGCGGCGGTAGCCGATACGCTGGGCGGCCAGGTGCGGGCAATCCGGGAAAAGACAACCAGCAAGCGGGCAGCACAGAAGCTGTCAGATGAAAAGGTTGCGGCTCTCGATCCAGCGGCGCAGGCGAACCTCGCATCGCTTGGATACGTTACGTCGGGCAGCCATGTTTTCGAATCATCGGACCAGGAGCCCGATCCGAAGGACAAGATTGGGACGATCAGAGCAATTCGACGCGTCAACGATCTGATGGCGGAGGAGCACTACTCGGAGGCGATTCCAGTTCTGCAGAAATTGATTGCCGAAAACCCGGAGATGCCCATGCCGTATTCCAAGCTGGGAGATTGCTACCTGAAGACGCACGAATTCGAGAAAGCAGAGCCAGTGTTTCGCAAGGCGGTGGTGTTGGACCCGAAGTTCACCGACGCCGAGATGGGGTTGGCCAAAACTTTGATGCGGCTTGGAAATATTGAGGACGCAACGACTGTGCTCGAGAGGGTCACAGCCAAGGTGCCGAATCTGGCGGAGGCACACGTTCTGCTACAGATTGCGTACGCCCGGAGCGACCGCGTGCCAGAGACGATCAGCGAATGTGAAGAAGTATTGAAGTTCTTTCCACGTAGCTACGGATCCTATCTGACTCTCGGGCAGTTTCTGGCGAAGTCCGGGGACTTGGAGGGGGCGGTGCCGAAGCTTCAAGAGGCGGCTGCGCTGCGGCCCGAGATACCAGCGCCACATTTGTATCTGGCCGATGTTTACACTAAGTTGGGAAAGCAGGCCGATGCGGAGCGCGAGCGGGCTGAGGCCGAGCGGCTGGCCGCGAATCCGATCCATCCGGCGAACGGCGCACCCGACCCGGGAAATGCCGCGCCGCAGGAGTGAGCCGGTCGGAATATTGTCGTTGCCTTCGTTCCTAGCGATCTTGAGTCGCAGGGGTTTCGGTCATGTTCCTCCGGAATGGAGTCTGATTCGATGTTTGTGATTCGTTGGTTGTTGTGTGTTGTGAGTCTGGCCGCGCTCGCGCTGCCGCTCCAGAGCCCGCTGGTTCAGAGTAACGGGCATCAGACCACCGGGAACAGCGCTTCCGCGACCCCGGCAGCGGGGAAGACGGCCAGCCATTCCACTGTGCGAAAAACGCGCGGGCCGGAGAAGGCGTTTCCCAACATCGTGCTGATCACGCTCGACACGACGCGCGCGGATCGCATGGGGTTTCTGGGATCGAAGCGCGGGCTGACTCCGAACCTGGATGGGTTGGCGCGGCAGTCGGCGGTGTTCACGCGGGCCTACGCGCAGGTTCCGCTAACCTCGCCTTCCCATGCGACGATTCTCACGGGGACCTATCCGCAGTACCATCACGTGCTCGATTTTCCGGATGTGCTGGGGGAGGACCTACCCTATGCGCCGGCGATTTTACAATCGCATGCATATCACACCGCAGCATTTATCGCCTCCCTGGCTCTTGACCCGCACGGTGGCGCTCCCGGTTTTGACCGGGGATTTGACGTCTACAACGCCGGATTCAGTTCCGCGAAGTTCCTGGCTGAAAGAGACCGGTACAACTCCATTGAGCGCCGGGGGGATGAAGTGGTGTCCCGGGCGACAACCTGGTTGAACCATAATCCCAAAGGTCCCTTCTTCATGTGGGTACATCTTTATGACCCGCACGAGCCTTATGATCCGCCCGAACCCTACAAAAGCCGGTATGCGGCGGAGCCGTACGACGGAGAAATTGCGTACATGGATTCGGCGGTGGGGAAATTACTGCGGGAGTTGAAAACGCGCGGGCTCTACGATGGAACAATGATCGCGGTGATGGCCGACCACGGGGAATCACTGGGAGCTCACGGCGAAAATAATCACGGGTTCTTTCTTTACGATGAGACGATCAGGGTGCCGCTGGTGATTAAGCTGCCGCTCGCGCGCGCAGCGGAGAAGCCGATCCGGGGTCAGACAATCAAGGGTCAAGCAATCAAGGGTGGGCAGACCGAGGATCGACAGATCTACGGTCGGCGAATCGACGATCGCGTGGGCCTGGTGGACGTGATGCCAACGATGTTGCAGACGGCAGGAATTGCCGTACCGGCCGAGGTGCAAGGGGAATCGCTGCTGGGATTGATGACAACGACGACGAAAGGGGAAGCCGAGCAATTCGCGGCGGCTGCGAATTTCTGGCGCAACCGGGCGGCCTATGCGGAGTCGGATTATCCTCACATCGCTTTCGGATGGAGTGCGCTGCAATCGCTGCGGACCGGAAAATACTTGTATGTGCAGGCACCGAAGCGGGAACTGTATGACCAGACGGTGGACCCAAAAGCGGAGCACAATCTAGCATCCTCCTCGGTAGCGGTGGCCGACACGCTGGCGGCCCAGGTGCACGCATTCCTGGACAAGACAACCAGCAAACGGGAAGCACCCAAGCTCTCCGACGAAAAGGTTGCGGCCCTCGATCCAGCACTGCAGCAGAAGCTGGCGTCGCTCGGATACGTAACGGGGGGCAGCCACATTGCCAAGCCTTCTGACGAGGGTGCCGACCCCAAGGACAAGATTGCGACGGCCAATACGATCCGAGACACCAATGCTCTTCTTGATAATAAGCACTACGAGGAGGCGGTTCCGATCCTGCAGAAGCTGATTGCCCAAGAACCAGACATGCCGATGCTCTATTTCAAGCTCGGCGGGGTCTATATGCACTTGCAGCAATACGACAAAGCCTCCCCGATGCTGAGCAAGGCGGTGGAGCTGGACCCGAAGTTCACCATGGCCGAATTGGACCTGGCCAAAACCTTGATGCGACTCGGAGATGTGCAGCGGGCAGCGACTGTGCTCGAGAGGTTGACCGCCAGGGTTCCGAATCTTATCGATGCACACCTCTTGCTAGAGATCGTTTACGCCCGAGCCAATCGGCCAGAGACGATTAGCGAATGTGAAAAGGTGCTGAAGATCCTCCCTGAACAATACGGAACGTACCTGATTCTGGGGCGATATCTGGCGAAGTCGGGCGACCCTGAGGCGGCATTGCCGAAACTGGAGAAGGCGGCTGCGCTGCGACCCCAAAGCGCCGAGCCACATATTGCTCTGGCCGAGGTTTACGATCAGTTGGGACGCAAAGAAGCTGCGGCGCAGGAGCGGACCAAAGCCGATCGCCTGAAGCAATCTGCCCAAGAGTCAACCAGAGAAGAGTGAGTCAGGGAGTTTCCTCCGGAGAGGACTCACCGGGCTGTAATGCTAACGGGCCACGAGGTCCGAGTGCCGGATTTTGCCATATTGTCGAACGATAGACTTTTTCCATGTCGCTAATTCGTGAGTTGCTGTGCGTTTTCGGGCTGATCGGAAGCGCGCTTACTGCGGCGGTTGGGCCGCCCGGCACAGTTCCGACGAATAGCGCACCGGTGCACACTGCTCCGCCCAAGGCTGCTCCGGCGAACCGTTAGCGCTCAGAACCCGGGTTTGAGCGATATAGAGATAATGATATGGTCCGCCGCCTAGGGAGCCAACCAGAGTAATGATAGTGGTTGGCAAAAAGCCAGAGGGAGGATCACACCATGCAGATTAAGTCGATCGGGATCGACCTAGGCAAGACCACCTTCCACCTCATCGCACTGGGAATCCGCTCCCAGGTGGTAATACGCAAGAAGTTCTCCCGTTCACAACTCTTGGTCTACACCGCAAACTTGCCCGCATCCTTGATTGGGATGGAGGCCGGAGTGGGATCGCACTTTCTGGGGCGAGCCCTGCGCGAACAAGGACACGAGGTACGCCTGATTCCGGCGCAGTTTGTGCGGCCGTTCGTGAAGTCCAACAAGAATGACTACTGCGATGCGGAAGCAATTGCCGAAGCAGTGGAACGCGAAAACATGCGTTTCGTGCCCATCAAGACGGAGGATCAACTCGATTTGCAAGCTCTGCATCGCGTGCGCGACCGGCTGGTGGCACGACGGACCAGCGTGATCAATCAAATTCGTGCCTTCCTGCTGGAGCGGGGCATAAGTTTCCGTAAAGGGCCGGCCAGCTTGCGTCGACAGATGCCCGAGATCCTGGAAAATGCCGACGAAAAACTGAGCACCCCCATGCGTCGGCTGTTGGATTTCTTGTGGCAGGAGTGGAAAGGCCTGCAGTCGCAGATCGAGAGCCTGAACACCGACCTCGAACAGATTGCGAGTAGCGATCCGAGTTGTGTTCGCTTACAGCAGATCCCTGGAGTAGGTCCACTGGTGTCGACCGCGGTCGTATCTGCCATCGGAAACGGCGCTGCTTTCAAAAGGGGACGGGAGTTTGCGGCCTGGCTGGGACTGGTACCACGGCAATGGTCAACCGGAGGGAAGGCCAAGTTGCTCGGCATCAGTAAGCGGGGAAATCCATATCTCCGCAAAATGTTCATTCATGGAGCGCGAGCTGCGGTGTTACGGGTGAAACGTGAAGGCTCCAGTCTAGGAACGTGGATGAGCGGATTGGAAACCAGAGCCGCTCGCAACGTGGTGATCGTGGCGACTGCCAACAAGCTGGCCAGGATCAGTTGGGCAGTTTTGGCGAGCGGGAACGACTATCACCCAAGGCACAGAGCAGTTGCCATTTCCAACTAGACGAAGTGGGTTTTGAGATTCGCATCGCAGAAGTCTGCAGAAGAATAGGAGACGAAAACACAGTCAAACGACGTGCCTGAAAACCTGTGGCGTAACGAGGTCTTTCACGACCGTGGCGATTAGCAAGGACAGGCACGCGCGGATCATCATCATGCGCCCGGAGATCAATCTCCACTAGAGGCCGGATACATTTTCGCAGACTGTTCTCGTCCAACCCGATTCTTCTTGCAGTTCGGCGGCGGACCATACATGTTACGCCAAACAAGTCCTGTTCCCTCGGCTTGAAGGCTCTTGACAACAGAAAAGCCGCCTCTCGGAGGCGGCTTGGCTCCTGCATCTGCGTCCGGATCAGAGTGTCACGCGTTACCGTGAGAGCCGAGCGGCGAGACCCACACTCACCGACGTGATTATGGAGTTAGCTTGAACACCGTTCCGTCGCCGGAGGCACCACCGTAGAAGGTCGTTCCGTAAAGGTTGCCTGCGCTGTCCCGCAGCAAACCCGCACTGGTATATGAGCCGTCCACGCAACCGGGCTGTGAGCAGAAATTGTACAGCACGGTCTCCTTGCCGGCCGTAGTCACCTCAAATATGATTGGCATCGATTGATGCTCTGGATAACGGACCACTTCTTTCAGGAAGCCAAAAGGGGCGGTTGGATGGATGCGATCTTGTCGTCTGCCAGGAGTCATCCCGGTGCGATACGCACGATGGAGTACTGGGAGCAGTGTGATGAGATTTGGGCGTCGAACTTACCCGATCCCTACCCCTCATTCCGGAGCTGGCGTAAACAAGTTGATTCGTACGTCGTCTCGGTGCCCGATGAGACGTCTCAACTTGCTTGCTGATTAACGTCTAATCGTCCGCTATCCCTCTGTGACATCGCCCCACGGCATGATCGGACGTGCCGAAAATACACGTTCCCTCGAATATCCCGTTTGCACTTTGGGCATAGTCTGACGACAAGTGCCTGCTTCTGCGAAAAAGGTACTGAGGTTAGCCGCGGCGCTACTACTTTCAGACCATACTCCGTGATGAGCCACCTCGCGACCTCTGGGTCCATGAGTTGCAAATTCAGTTCCGCGCCGTGCTGGCGACAGAACGCCTCAAAGGCTCTGTCTGTCACGGAAGGGTCTACTATCTTGAGGTCTCCGTTTGCGATCCATCTCCCCACTTCGGCAGCGGTGACATCCAAGAGCTTCGCAACTCGGCCCCAGGAGTGCCCGCTCTCGTCTTTCCACAGGTCTGCGGCGATTTTGTCCTGTACTCCCGGTTGCAGTGTAGCCCTGTGTTTCTCACACCATTCCGCCAGTGAGATCACGGACACCCTTGGGTCGCGTACTTTCAGGAAACCATTCCCGATCAAATGCTGAAGCCGGCGATAGCTGAGATGGAGCGTTTGTTGGATCCGTCGTAAGGACCATCCATCCGTGACTCTGGCGCTTATCGACCGGCCCTTGAGGCGGAAGCGAACTGATTGTTCCGAGCGGCGGAGCTTCCGAGCGATCTCCTTGACTGAATCGTAGCCGGCCCGCACAAATAGCTCCTGTTCCTCTTCCCTTGTCCAAGGTCGGTGGCTGTCGTTCTTTTTGGTTCCCCGTTCTTCTTCCAGCCAACCTTGACTCCGGGCAAATCTGGATACGGCGTATCCCGACAATCCCGGATAAAGTGCTCTGACTGTCTTGATTGCCGCAGCCTTTTTTCGCCCGCCACTCCGATAGCCATTTCGAAGGGTTTCAATGGCGTCCTCGCTCCAGTCGATGGGTCCGGTACGCTTACCGCGATCCTTCTCCCGCAGGTGTCGCATCCGACGCCAGATTTGGGCGGAGGAAAGTTCTGGAGCGATCTGCCGTAGCTTCTTGACTGCCTCATGCGTCCCCTTGGGACCATACTTCATCCCGACGACCAGAACCTGGTCAATCTGCGGCAACCAACTGAAGGGTTGGTTTGCCTTTTTGCCCTTGGGATCGGGACCTTCTTCCATGACCACATCTCACTGCAAATCGTCCGCTTTGAGCAGCTGCGATCACGTTCCGAACTCGTGGGCCCCTGCGTGTGATTGCGCCAATCAAAGTAGAGGGACTGCTTTTGTAGGTGCCAGCTGTCTTCCGAGAAACCCGGCTGCGGCGACTGCGGACACTCATCTTCTAGTCATCTCCGTAAAGTGATATTCGCGACACGAGCGCCCGTATGGGCATCTCCAGCGCCAGTTCTACTGACGAACAAGACGAAGTTGCTGCATCTGATTGAGTTGAAGGACTACCGGGTCAAGGCAGGATGAAGAAAATGCGCGCGCGGTTATGCTTGCCCAGGTTTCGCGGGTAGGAGAGTTCCGTTCGGCAAATCGCTGAATGGCTGGCCAGGTCCCCATGTTGGTTCACCACTGCCGACGCTGACCATGCAGCAAGGAGAACAGTGTGTCCAGTCAGTCCTCGCCTCACGCGTCGGATGTCGCTTAGGTGTTTCGGTTGCTGCTCATGCCAGCACCGCAACCTATTCGTACAATTCATTGCTTCTGTCTCTTCGATCCTTAGCCTCCGAAACGTTGTAATCGTTTCCCTCGCACCAAAGACAGGGCACTTGTAAACATCTGAAACCCGGAAATCGTAAAAAGTTGTCTTCTCCAAAGGATTTAATTTTCGTGAAACGGCAGCCCGTACCGCGGCAGCCCCACAAGCGATTAAGCTCTTTGGGCTTGAAGTGGCCCGCTCACTGCACTGAAAGCCCTTGACTCTGGACCACAGTCCAGAGTGTATCCTTTCAACATGCCGCAAGTTTTAGAACACACCACGAGCACCATGCAGATCGGAGAAGTGGCGAAGCTGACAGCGCTCACCGTGGACGCCATTCGTTTCTATGAGCGCCGCGCCTTGCTTCCCAAAGCTCCGCGCACAGCAGGCCGGTTCCGGCTCTATACCAATGATGACGTGGGCCGGCTGGGCTTTATCAGACAGATGCAGGGCTTGGGTTTCTCCTTATCTGAAATCAAACAGCTCTTGGAACTGCGGGAGCACCATCTAGATGCCTGCCTTGAAGTCAGGGATTTGCTGAAGACAAAACTCGAGAAGGTGCACTCGAAAATCCGAGAGCTTGGACAGCTTGAGCATGAGTTGGCGCTAGACCTGCACAAGTGCAATCGCGAATTGAAGCACAGGCAAAGGCGCACGCCCAGAAAATGTCCGATTCTGATCAGTTCCAATGGGAAGGTAAGAGAAGTTCCATGTTGATAGAAGTTCTTTACGTACCTGGATGCCCCAATCATCAGCCTGCCGTTCGCAGGCTCAGGAGCGCTCTGCGGTGTGAAGCAGTTGATGAGCCTATTCAGGAAATCCCCATAACAGATGAGGCAGCGGCGCGCTCACTACGGTTTCCCGGATCTCCCACAGTACGCATCAATGGCTTGGACGCAGAGCCAAACGGGCAGCAATCCTTCGGGCTTGCTTGCAGGCTGTACTCGGGTGGTAACGGGCTGCCGTCAGAAGAAACATTGCAACGCGCCATCTCTACAGCAAAGAACCAAGAGGAAAACATATGAAGGTGCTGGAAAAGGGCGCTCCCGCCGCGGCCGTTGTTGCTGCCCTTTCGACCCTTGCTTGCTGTGTGCCGCTGGGATTCCTCGGCGCAGTGGGACTGGCAAGTATGAGCGTTTGGGTGCAACCACTGCGGCCTTGGCTGCTCGGAGCGTCCGTTGCCCTTCTATGCTTAGGCTTTGTGCAACTTTACTTCAGGAAGTCTGCGTGCAGCAGACGAAGCACTGTGAGTTTGGTTCTTTTTTGGATCGCCGTCACAGTAGTGGCTCTGGTGATTCTATTTCCCCAGGTAATTGCCAGCGTGATAGCTGGTTAGTTTCGGACGGGGTCGAATGGCGAAAAGAAAGTACATGCTGTGGTCTGTTGGCCTAGCCTTCGCACTCTTGCTTGCCTGGCACTTCCTATGGTCGGACCGGACACCAGACGGCCAGCATCCCCTCACATATCTGAGGTCGAACAACACTGATCAATTCAAACACCAGTTTGATGGCACGGCTGAGAATGCCCGTTTGGTGCTCTTGCTGTCGCCCACATGACCGGGTTGTTTGCGGGGGCCTCCGCAATCGAAGAACTGCTGAAACAAGAGGGGTCGGTGAACCTGACAATTCTGGTGGTCTGGGAACCTATTCTCGCATCGGATTGGAGCAGGCCCACGCGACCGGTTCTTGCGCGGATTCCAGACCGTAGGGTTATGCAATTCTGGGACAAGGACCACCTTATTGCCAGACAGTTGGATCAACAACTCTCCACATCTCAACCAAGCTGTTGCCGCCACGCAGGCATACTTTGGGATGTAGTTGCGCTCTATCCCAGAAGGGTTCAATGGGGAGGCTCTCAACCTGTGTTCATTGATGGGGCGGTGGTAAAGGTTGAGATGGAACTTGCGAAACAAGTCGCAGCGACGCTGCGCACGCGGGAGTAATTTCATGAAGTGTGGCACGCCAACCACCAATTCGCGCGACATGCTCTTGAATCCGCTGCTAGCTTGTGCTTTGTTTTGTCTTCCGGCTATCGCGATTGTCGCGACCGGGCACTATCGTGTTGGTGGCGGTTGGCGAACAGCGGTTTGGACGGCCGCCCTGAGCATAATGGGAACAGCGTGCTTGGCCAATGCGCTCCGGTGCGGACGGGTACACTGCTACATCACGGGGCCTTTCCTTCTAGTGATGGCGGTTGTCAGTCTCCTGTATGGCGTTGGCGTCCTGCCGCTTGGTGGGAATGGCTGGAACGCAATCGGTCTGACTATTCTGATCGGTGCGATCGCCTTGAGCTGCCTGCCGGAGATGCTCTTTGGGAAATATCGGAGGGATCGCGCCAGAGGTGCCGATCACTGCTGAGTGTTGGATCCTCCTTACCCAAGGTTGGGTAGTGGGCTACTTTGCACGAGGCCGTAATCCGAAGTCGGTTCCGTGCTCGAAGTGACTTTCAGCGCCTTCACGACTGAACGGGAGTTCCGGCTGGGGTAAAATGACCGAGCAGACGACTTCATGGCCGGCAATCTGCGCAGTCAGAAACACTTTCCCTTCCGGAAGCTCATCAGAGTAGGTGAATTTCATGAGCTGACCGCCTCGACCGACATTTGTCCATTCATCTTGCATTTATTTGATCTGGCCTTAGTATCGCACGCTCCGTCTTTACGCTGCTCTTTCCGCCCTGCGCTGCTCGTAAGACTCCCAGAGGGTGACTAAATCTTCTACGCTCCACAGCCGATCCGTGACGGCCAGCCGCCATAGCTGGGGACGTGCGAAGTGTACGATGAATCTTGATGAAGTTCTAGGCGAAATAGTTTAGCGCTGTCGCCGCCGCATGATTTTCCATCTTCCGGCTGAAACCATTTGATAGGCGCGTGTAGCGGCGCATCGTTCCCCGTACCGTCCAATTCTGCCTTTCGACAAACGACTTGCTGCCACCCGTCTCAAAATGAAAGTAGCCCACTACCGCAAAATTGGAAGGATTGACTTTCGATATCAAGGGTGAAATCATCATTCTGTTGGGCGGAATAGCAGATTCGCCCGCACACTTGACGCTGTTCTTACCCTTCTTGCGCATTTATTCTTCCTTCGTCATAGGAAGTTGCCTTCTGCGCAACCGGAATTCTTGAGAGGGGGTCAATCATGCCACTCGTGGCAGCGTCCAAGAAACTCAGCAAGTTCGATCCCAAGACATTCCTTTCGACCATCAACGGTGGCGGCAGGAAGATCGAGGCTTTTCCCAAGAAGCAGACGGTCTTTGCTCAGGGCGACTCTTCCGATGCTGTTTTCTATATAAAGGAAGGAAAGGTAAAACTCACCGTTGTGTCGCAGCTCGGGAAGGAAGCCACAATAGGCATTCTGAACGAGGGCGATTTCTTCGGAGAAGGTTGCCTTACAGGGCAGCCTCTCCGCCTGTGCTCCGCTATTGCAATGATCGATTGCTCTGTGATGCGGATTGACAAGAAGTCCATGATGGAAGTGCTGCACCGGGAACACGCGTTTTCGGATATGTTCGTGGCATATTTGCTGACACGGAACATCCGATACGAGGAGGATTTGGTTGACCAGCTTTTCAATTCCAGTGAAAAAAGACTGGCCCGGATTCTGCTATTGCTGGCTCATTTCGGCAAGGAAGGCGTGCCCGAGACTGTAATCCCCAAGATCAGTCAGGAGATGCTGGCGGAAATGATCGGTACAACTCGCTCGCGGGTTAGTTTTTTCATGAACAGGTTCAGGAAGTTAGGCTTCATCGACTATGACGGCGGGAGTGGGTTTCAAGTTCACAGTTCACTTCTCAACATCGTTCTCCACGACTAGAACTTCATTCCGTAAAATGTGACTATGCTCTCTTGCCGACATAGCCACTCTCGGCTTCTCCATTTCCTTGATGACTTCGGCGAGTGTCGCTTTGGCCGATTGCTTCTTGGTTCTCTTCTTACCCATAGTCCCGATGATTTCACGAGTCCGGGGGCGTCTACAGGTCAATTTGGATCATGTATTCTGCGGGCATATCGCCATTCGGTTCGCGCTGAAGCCCTCACGGAGTGTGGACATCTATATTCCGAAACCTGAGCAATCTTGAGCAGTCACGAATAGGCCACCGTTGTAATCTGTCCGCAGATGTGAAGGAACTATACGGCCCACGGTCGTTTTTTTCCTCTGGTGGCGCAGCCGTATATTTGTATACAGGAAAAGTAGCTCATCCACTCGCTGCGCCACATCTACTTTTTGAACGGGATTCACACAGCAAGTCAAGCTCCTGTCCAAGTCAGGCTCCGGTCAGAGTCATCGGGCGTTCGTTGAAGAGCTCTCCCCCGAAATCGGCCAACGCAAAGCGGTTCCACCCGCAGTTTGACAACGGTTGCGCAGAAGCCTAGCCTTGAAATTGAGCAAGCTACCTCTTCTTACTCTTTCAGGTCCCCTGAACTAAGTCAGCCCATCTGAAGCTTTCTTCCCTTAGATTTCTCCAAGGAGGAACTGTGTTATGACCCTATTGACCCGTTGGGAGCCTTTCCGTGAGTTTTCCACCATGCAAGACCGCATGAACCGCATGAACCGTCTTTTCCGTGAGTCGTATAGCCCCGAAGTCCCGGAAGAGGCGTTAACTACCACCAGCTACGCACCGCCGGTGGACATCTACGAAGACGAGCACAACATTACTTTGAAGCTTGAAGTCCCGGGCATCGACGAAAAGGACATTGATGTCCGCATCGAGAACACCACCCTCACCGTCCATGGCGAGCGCAAGATCGAGAAGGAAGAGAAAGAGGAGAACTTCCGTCGCGTCGAGCGGCAGTACGGAGAGTTCACCCGGTCGTTCACGCTGCCCAGTTCGGTAGATCCGGGGCAAGTGAGCGCCCACTATGACAAGGGCGTGCTGAAGATTAACCTTGCCAAGAAGGCCGAAGCCAAGCCCAAGCAGATCAAGGTTAATGTTGGCAGCGAGAAGACCCTCGAAGCCAAGGCTCTCGGCAAGGCCGCATAAACTATTAGCTAGCGAGAGAAACGGGAGTCGGCTGACTGTCGGCTCCCATTTAATTCCAACCAGCCGTCAAAATGGCACGCCAAGACTTTCAACGACTGCCCTTCTTCTGATTTCGAACTTCCCTCGCGGCCCTAAAGTGGTTTGCGTTTCAGCGGCTTGCCAATCGCGAGAAGAAAGATAGCACTCTTGCCTTTCGCGTGCGGCGAAAAGAAGTTAATCACGTCATCGTCGAAGAAGGTTAGCCCGGTTGCACCCAGGTGCTGGGCATACGCAGCCAGGTACATCCTCCCGCCGATTGCGCCCGCCTCCAGCTGGACGGCCCGGTAGCCACGGTTCCCGTATCCTTCCAGGATGCGTTTCAAATCGGCGAGAAAGAAGATGTCCACACAGGCGTCCGCCGGCAGCTCCTGCTCCAGTCCAAGATGGTGAGCCTCGGCGCGGAGTTCCCCTGCCTTCAAAAGCTCCAGGGTGTTCGGCTCGCGCCGGCAGAAGTAAGCACCCGACTTGAGCCCCTGTACCGCATGCACGATCAGGTAAAGATCGTTGAGCTGCGCGCCGGGGGGCTCAAGGAAGTCAGCCGGAAGACCGCGCGTGGCGCAATCGAAAATAGTTGAGAGTTGGTCCAGTGTAATAGATGCAGTCTTATCGAACGCTCGGGTAGAGCCGCGGCGCAGGATCACCTGCTCGATCGTGTCCTTCGGCCGTTCTTCTTCAAGCAGTCGCTGGAGCCGAACTGCCTCGTCTGCCGGAGCGGAAGATGGGAACACCTGTTGCTTCCTGCGCCACTGAGCTACTTCCTCTTCGGACTCAAGCGAAGACGCGTCGTGCATCTCAAGCATGGAGGGATACTCGACCTCACGCTCCGAAAGCGGGATCGTCTCCAGGCCCAGCGCGGGAGCCTCTCTCAGGGCTGGCAGCGAACTCTCCGATTTGTGCCCGATCGGCACGAGGCACAAGGAAACCTCGCGCCGCGTATCGAGATCAAGTAGTCGGTTCACTTCGATGTCCACGAATCCGAGCACGATCTCGGCCGGCAGCCCCGAAGCCGTAGAAACGGCCAGCATATTCGCCAGCAGCGTGCCGTTGTCCCAACCGAAGTGGCGATAGGTGCGCGCCTGGTACTTCCAGGCGTTCCGCCAGTACGTTCCGGTGCAGATGATCGACGCGGGCGCGTGAACCACCGCGGGTTCCGTCGCCGTCGCCTGAGCCAGGTTTTTGCGAAAATCACCTTTTCGCAGAAGCCGTAGCGATACATCCGCCGGATTGAAGTGATACACGCCGGCATCCAGGCCCGCAAGATCGCCAGTCACGACGTACAGCTCGATCTCGTAGAGAGCTCCGGTGCAGGCCGCGGCGCGAAAGTAGATTTCTCCGCTTGGATGTGCGCGCTGTTTGGTAATCCCCGCCGAGAAATAGAGAATGCGCGCCAGATCCCGAAGGTCAGGGACCGAATCGGCCCGCGACGAAGGCGCTGGTTCTGAGATCGCGGAGAGCGCAGCCACCCCTGTCTGCGGCACATCCCGCGGCAGCGGAAGCGGCTCTATCTTCGGATAGATTTTGAAAGACTGCGGCCGATTCGCCCAGTCCAGGAAGTGAGGATTGTTACGAATACTCCAGTAGGAGTGCTTCGTGCCATCGTGATACCTCCAAGTCGCCTGCACGTCGCGGTTGTTCATCGGTCACTACGTCAGACTAGCATTTGCACCGACCGCGGGCGCAAGCAAATGAACCTGGACTGCGGATTATGCTTGGATTACGGGCTAATCGGAAGTTGAAGGATTCATCGGAGTTTCCCGATCTCAGCAGGACCACCGGTTCACGGTATACACAGGAATATTGAACTGAGAACAATTTGGGTGGTAACACTCCGGCCGCTTCGATCGCGGGATTATCGCGCACGCTAAGATCAAGGCATCCAAGCGGTTATCGTGCTGGCTTGCCTCGCTATGTCTGGAAATGAGCGTCCGCTACGACGTGCGTTTGACTGAAATCTTCTTCCAATCTAAAACAACTCAAATTACGCGCTCCCAGCCAGCGGTCGTCGTAACCGGGTCGCCACATCGCGCCGGCAAATCGCGTCACGGGTCTGACGGGCGTTCACCGCGGGCAACTCAAGGAGTCCGCGAGGATGAGGAGCCCAATGTCGACGCAGCCAGGTCCGGCAACGCCAGCCCTTACGACACACTTTGAACCCTACGTATCAGTTGAGAAGGCCGCTGAGTATCTCGATGTCGCACCCAAAACTCTCCTGGAGAAAGCACGCAAGGGTGAGGTTCCGGCATACCCCTGGGGAAATGGAATGCGCAAGGTATGGCGCTTCAAAATCTCGCAGCTAGACGAGTGGATGAAAAGAAAGCTACACTCGGATCGCCGCCCGCCTCTTTCTGAAAGGAAAGGGTTTCAATGAGAAAGAGGCATACGAGTAAGGGCTTCCTCAGCACGATCCAAAGGAAGTCCGGTGCTGTTTTGGTCTATCGATGGTATGACCCTGGAACTGATGGTCGGCCCACAGAACGCAAGCGTGTACTCGGCTTAGCTAAAGACTTTCGAAGCGAGGCCGCGGCACGGAGAGAGGTTCAGCGTCTTGGCTTGGGTCGCCGATCCGGGGATGGTCCAAGCAACTTCAAGGAGCTGGTGGATCACTGGCTGCAGAAAGAGTGCTCAATGGAAACAGATCCTAAGAGCCGGCGAGCTTTTTCAGCCAAGGACAACTACCGAAGCTACTTGCGGAGGTGGATCATTCCCCGATGGGGTGAGGTAGCGCTGGAGGAAGTGAAGGCAATCGCTGTGGAAGATTGGCTCTCACCACTCAAAAAGCCAAACGGGAAGGCTCTGGCTCCAGGGACCAAGAAGAAAATCAGAGACCTCATGCACGTTCTCTACGCACACGCCATTCGCTACGAATGGATTGACCACAATCCCATCTCGGCCGTTCGCCAGGGTGGACAGCGTCTGTCGACTCCGAGCCGTCTTAGCGTCGATCAGCTATCCCAGCTCATTTTCGAAGTATTGAAACCGAGGGAGCGCATCATGGTGCTGCTCGATTTCGGTACGGGCCTCCGCAGAGGGGAGTTGAGCGGCGTCAAATGGGAAGATATCGACTTCAGCGAAAGGAAGCTCACCCCCAGGCGCTCAATTGTTAAGCAGCACGTGGGAGCAGTGAAGACGGAGAAGTCCAAGAACTCCATTCCTCTGGACGAAGACCTCCTGGATGAACTGTTGGCTTGGCGACAGGAGACCCCCTATGCCGAGAACAGTGACTACATCTTCGCTAGCCCGAAAATGAAGGGCAAACAACCGTACTGGATGAGTCGGATCATGCAGCACCACATCAAACCTGCGGCAAGCGAGGCAGGAATCGAAATCAAGGGATGGCACACGCTACGCCATTCCTATACCACACTGCTGCGGCAGAATAACGGCGATCCGAAGGTCGTCCAAGGGCTGCTGCGCCACAACTCCATCAAAGTGACGATGGACATCTACGATGAAGCGATGTCGGACGAGAAGCAGATGGCGCACAGAAAGGTGCTTCGCTTGGTCACTCGCAAACAAGACCGTACCGTAATGCGTACCGCGTCGGGAACTGGGGTTCCTGCAAGTACTTGATTTTGTTGGCGTCCCCGACGGGATTTGAACCCGTGTTACCGCCGTGAAAGGGCGATGTCCTAGGCCAGGCTAGACGACGGGGACGAGGTGAGACAGGATCTGGTGATGGAACAGCTTCGATGGTAGCAGTGGCTCTTCCGCACTGTCAAAGCAACTCTTCAGAGAAACCATCTACAATTATAATCGGCTCGTAGTGGTTCGCCGTATCTCGTCCCGCGGAGAAATTAGTGGCTGATTCGCTTTATCTCAGTCTGTGGTTTCCGGACTTCGAAGTCGAAGACATGCTGCCTCGTGCTTTGTCGGTGATGCGGCAGTTTCCGTTTTCCGCAGAGCGTCCGGGGATCAACTATGTGTCGCTGCATCCCGTTTCCTGGGACGAAGCTACGGTTCTGGAACAGTCTTACCCGTGTGGAATTCAGCCGGAGGCGGCAGTACTTCTGGCCTCTGATCTGCTGCATGAAGATTACGCCTATGAGTTTGAGGCGGCGTGGGACCTGTGGATGCTCGACGAGAGGCAACAACAGTGGCTTCTGAAGCCGTCACTGGTCAGGTTCGTGGCGCGCGGCCAGGAGTTCGACGACGGTTCGTACCGGGAAGATGGGCACATTCAAGTCGACTTCGGCCCCGATTCGCCGTTTGTACAGGAACACGTGGAACTCACCGAGGAAGCGGAGATGCAGGTGCGGGCGAACGTCCAGAAACTGGTGGAGTTCGCCAGCGCTGCGGAGAAACAGTCAGGCGCGAGCGGGCGACTGCTGTGGTCGGAATCCGAAGAAAACCTGGCAGAGAAACTGATTGCCCGGTTACAGAAGGTGCAATAGGGCGTAAGGGGCTACGTCGGCGATTTGCTGAGTACTCAACTCTTGCCTTCGGTCACGATTTCAGAGAAATCGGCAATGGTCGTGAATTCTCTCAGTAATGTTTGCAGCAGCGCCAGCCGGTTCGCGCGAATACGCACGTCTTCAACCATCACCATGACCTTGTCGAAAAAGGCATCGACGTGCTCTCTCGCGGTCGAAAGCAGGAGCAGCGCGTCTCCGTATTCTCGGTTTCGCCGATGATCCTCTATTCGAGCAGCGTTGGTTTCCACGTAGCCTGCCAGGTTCTTCTCTTCCGGCAACGACTCCGCCAGGAGTTCGAACGTTGCTGCCGGGTTGATTCCCTTCTCTTCAGCCTGCTTCAGGATGTTTCGCATGCGCTTGCACGCGGCAGCAATCGCGTGGAATTCGGCCATATGCAGCACATTCTTGACCGCCTCGGCACGCGACACCGCGTCCACCACATCATCGGAACCGGAAGCCAGGACGGCTTTCACCACGTCATACTTGAAGCCCAGCGCCTCGCGTAAGTAAAACTCCAGGCGTTCATGAAAGAACTCACCAACCGCAACGGCGTAGTCAGTTTGTTTCGAGAACTTGCGCTCCGCCTCGGACCCCCCGTACGTCTCCCGTGCGTCCCGGAGCAGGCCGCTTAAACCCACCGGGAGCTTGTGTTCTGCGATCGTCTTCACAATGCCGTTGGCCTGGCGGCGCAGGGCGAAGGGATCCTTCGATCCGGTCGGCTGCAATCCCAGCGCGAACATCCCGGCAATAGAATCGGCTTTGTCGCAGATCGAGAGCGCCGCGCCTTCGATGGTTCGCGGCACCGAGTCCTCCATGGACTCCGGCTTGTACTGATCGTAGATCGTCTGGGCAATCAATTGCCGAGTCGCGTCCGGCATGTCGGCATCGAGCTCCTGAACGCGGGCGTACAAACCGCCCACAATTCCCTGCAATTCGGTGAATTCCTTCACCAGTTCAGTGGTGAGATCGGTCTTGGCCAGGTAGGCCGCTTTGTGGACAACGCCGGGACGAATCGCCAGCCCGCTTTGGCGAATGCTTTCGCAGACCCAACTGCACAGGCGCTGCACCCGCAGCGACTTCTCGTAATAGCTGCCCAGGTCTTTCTGGAAAGTCACGTGCTTGAGCCAGGTAGTGCGCTCGCGCAGGGGATGTTTTTGGTCGGTCTGCCAGAAGAAGCGAGCGTCGTTGAAGCGGGCACGCAGCACGCGTTCGTGTCCGTGGCGAATGAGGCCATCGGGGTCGCCATCGGTGTTCAGCACGGCCAGAAAGTGCGGCAGCAGCTTGCCGTTCTCATCTTCGACGGCAAAATATTTCTGATGATCGCGCATGACCGTGACCAGAACTTCTTCCGGCAATTGCAGAAATTCGCGATCGAAGCTGCCCAGAATCACCGACGGCCACTCCGTGAGGTTAACCACTGTATCGAGCAAGCTCTTGTCCTCACGCCAGCGAGCGCCGGGGATGGTTCGAGTGGTGGCGTCGAGGGCTTTGCGGATCTGTTGCTCGCGCTCACCCCGGCCGATGACTTTCGCTCCCCGCAAAGCATCCACGTAGCCCGGGCCCGCGCCTGGAATCTGAATTGCACTCGGAGCCAGGAGTCGATGTCCGCGCGATTGGGCTCCGGCGCGAATGCCATCAAACTCAAGCGGAATCACTTCCCGGTCCAGCATGGCAACCAGCCAGCGCACCGGACGCACAAATACCTCTCCCGGCTTTCGCCAATACATATTCTTGGGCCAGTAAATGGAATTGATCTCTTTGGGAAGAAACTCCGCCAAAACTTCGGACGCCGTCCGCCCTTTCTTGGTGACCTTGGCGGAAAGGTATTCTCCTTTGGGAGTTGTGACTCGGTCCAGACGGGAAACGTCGATCCCAGCTTTCTTCGCAAATGCGTGGGCAGCGGGAGTGGGCTGGCCATCCTTGAAAGCCACTGCCGCAGACGGTCCCGTCACCTGCTCGGTGACATCAGGCTGGGTTGCAGGGATGCCGGCAGCGAGAACCGCGAGGCGGCGGGGAGAATCGAGGGATGAAATGTCGCCGCTAGCAGCGAGCCGCTCGCGATCCAGTAATTTGTGAATGCGCTCGCGCAAGTCGAGCGCAGCAGCGTCAATCATCCGCGCCGGGATCTCCTCACAACCGATTTCGAGCAGAAAGTCAGGCATTCAGTGAGCTTTCCTCTTGGCCCTTAAGAGATTGCAGATGCGACCTCCTTTTTATTCTTCCCTTGCGACTTCTTTCCCGGCTCTCCTTCGGGTGGCGCAGCATCATCCCGCTGTTGATCCACATACGCCCGGGCAATGCCCACCGCCAAGGCCCGCACTCGCGCAATCACACCGACGCGCTCGGTCACCGAGATTGCCCCGCGAGCATCAAGAATGTTGAACAGGTGCGAGCATTTCAGGCATAGATCATAGGCTGCGAGTACCGGAAAACGTTTCTTGTCGCGCGCCACGCCGTCGCCGGCCTTCTGGTCTCGGCTCAGGGCGGAATACTGCTCCAGCAGGGCCTTGCACTCGGCTTCGCACACTTCGAAATGTTTCCACGTCTTCTCGACGTCCGCGGCCTCGAAGTTGTAAACCGAGAATTGCAGTTCATCGGCCAGGCGCACGTCACCGTACGTGGTGACCGTTCCGTTCTCTGGATCGCGCGCCCAGACGATGTCATAAATCGAATCCACATCCTGCAAAAAAGCCGTGATCCGCTCTAGGCCGTAAGTCAGTTCGGCGGAAATCGGATCAAGGTCAACTCCGCCGCACTGCTGGAAGTAGGTGAACTGAGTGATCTCCAAACCATCGAGCATGAGCTGCCAACCCACGCCCCAGGCGCTGAGCGTCGGGGCCTCCCAGTTGTCCTCTTCGAACTTGATGTCATGCTGACGCAAGTCAATTCCGAGTGCGGCGAGCGATTGCAGATAAAGCTCCTGCACGTTTTCCGGCGGCGGTTTCAGAATGACCTGCAATTGCGTGTGTTTATAAAGACGATTGGGGTTCTCGCCGTAGCGGCCGTCAGCGGGACGGCGCGAAGGTTGCACGTATGCGACCTTATAAGGTTGCGGCCCCAGCACCCGCAAAAAAGTTTCGGGCGCCATAGTGCCGGCGCCAACTTCCACGTCGTAGGGCTGCTGCAGCACGCAACCGCGTTCCGCCCAGAAGGTCTGGAGCCGTAGGATAAGCTCCTGAAACATCAGCGAGTTGGGCTTGGATGGGTTCAAGGTTGTTGAGCAGCGAGTGGATTAACCACCGATTGTAACGGAACCCGATGAAAGTCGTCAGCTAACCGGGTTACGGGCTGATCCTTTCCAGCATCCCCGCGGTCACCAGCTTCTTCTCGATATGACGTTGCAGAGTTTGGATCAGGAATTTTCGCAAATCCGCAGCCTGGGCCTTGGGCCAAGCAATCGGACCAAAACTCTCCAAAGGGGCGCGCAGCATTCGCGATGCCAGAATGCGCGATTCCGGAGAAATCTCCGAAGACGCAAGCCGCTTGTCATCCCCACACACCAACCCATCCGACAAAGCGTGGAAGAACGCCCGGCTCCCGTTCAGGGTGCGTCCGCACACCATGCACTCGGAAAGCTCCGGCAGATAGCCCATCAGTCGGGTCATCCACAACTCGAGATAAGTAATGGGCAACCAGACACTAGGCCCACGCAATCCCGACAGAACGGCCAGGGCCAAGCGGAAAACCGCGTCGTTGGGCTCACGCTCGGGGAGCAACTCATCCAGCAATTCCGCCACATGCCCCAGTGCCACTGCGCGGGGATAGGTTACTTCCGAGGCCAGAGGCGATTCCAGGACCTCGCAAGAATCCAGCCTGGCCAACTCACGACGCTCACGATCCTCGTAATGGGCCCGCACGTAGGTCAGCGGCTCCAGCGCGCCTCCGAAGCGGCGCCGGGATTTCTTGGCCGAGCGGGCCACGCCGTGGACCTTGCCTTCCGTGCGGGTGAACAGGGTGACCAGCAGGTCGGCCTCACGTAACGGATAAGTCCGCAAAACGATTGCTTCCGACTCTTTCAGCACCATCGAAGCCTACTTGATTTCGACTCCGTCTGCGAATCGAGAAACCGCACACCACATATCGCCGAGGTTTGGCGTTTATTGTAATCGCGGGCTGAAGGGACGGCCTATAGGCATACCTTGCCCAGCGCCACAATGCGGAGGGAAGCAATTGCCTGTGCGACGGGGCAACATCGCCGATGCCAGTACCAGTTGCACAGTACGGTCCGAGCGAAATCAAGAGCGTGCAATGTAATGGAGGCAAGCGATGGAATTGGCATGAGAATTGCGATTGGGTGCATTGGATCTGTTGAAAGACCTGGAGGGAATAAGGGCGATGCTCTGGGATCGGGCCCCAGTTCTGGATTATCTCTGGAAGGGTGCCGAGTTTTTGGGCTAAAGCGCCTGCTCGCGCTGCCGATGGGTCTAAAGACAGAAAATCTAGGTCGCTAGTAACTCTATTTCAGGAGGCAGTACATGTCCATCGCAGGAATCTCAAGCGCCAGCTCTGCCCAAATCCAAGCTCAACCCACGTCCATCAGACAACAGGAAGACAACGCTTGGCGGCAACTGGAACAAGGGCTGCAGTCGGGCAATCAAACCGCAACCCAACAAGCCTACAATACCTTGGCTTCATTCGGGCCTAACAATTCCGGCCCGTTCAAAGATGCTACTCAGGCCGCGGAGTTCAAGAGCTTGGGCCAGTCGATCCAGGCGGGAGATCTGACCGGTGCCCAACAGGAAGCTAGCCAAATCGGAGGTCAGCAACTCGCCAAGGATTTCAATAAATACCAGGACGATGTGAAAACTGGAAATCCCGCGGGTGGGGAGGCCTTGTCCAATCTAAAGGGCGACTTTTGGGCAATATACGGATCGCAGCCGCAGCCCACCCCGACAACCACAGCGGTTGCTGGTGAGGCGAGTCCTGCCTCGGGCGCCAGTTCCGTCAGCGTTCAAGCGTAACCCAATAGCCGAGAGGTAGAGCTGTCATAAGAAGCACTTGAACCTACCCCAGGGTTGGGGGCAGCGCACATTCCTGATTCTGGGGACCTCGTTCCTGCTATCGGCAGATGAGGGGTTGTCGTGTTCTCCGGCCGCGACCCTAGTTCTTGTGCAGGCCTGACCAAGGCCATGCTGAGTCTCACCCTGGCTTCCGCCGGTAACCTTGCATCTGGTTACTGACCATGGTAACCACGGTCATCTTGCTCAACCCGCCAAGCTGCTTCACTCTAGGGCTTGCTGGAAATTCTGCGGAAGTGCTCACCAAACCGGAAATGAATAAGCCTGAAGCCACCGCGCCGGGTATGGATTGGACCAAGCTTCTCACCGACCCGCAAATCGCGAGCCATCTGGGTGAGCTGCTCCGGGCCTATCGTGAAGCTCCGCCCGAAAAGCGTGACCGCGCGCTGCTTGAGGCCATGCGCAAGATCAAAGGCGATTCGGCCAAGGCGCAGGCCACGGGCAGTTCTTCATCGGCGTCTCATTCCAATCCGATCGAGCAAGTCGTCGCCACTGATCCCGCTGCCAGTCCGCCCTTCGAACCGGACATCTTTACGCCGTCCTGGGGCGAAGACCGCAGGCGTTATCCACGCATGAAGTGTTTTGTCGCAGTCGAATTACGCATGGAAGGTTCCGCCACCCCGGTCTGGGGCAACCTCTCGAATACCAGCCGTGGAGGATGCTTTGTAGAGACCGCCACCATGCTCGGCGATGGCGCCAAGCTGGAGATTGGGCTCTGGGTGGCCAACGGAAAAATCTGGGTCAAGGGCCTAATCATCAACGGAATTGTGACGCGAAGCAATTCCTTCGGACTCCGCATCAGGTTCGGCGAAATGGAAGTCGCAGAGCGCGAACGGTTACGCGAGTTCCTCAAGTTTGTCGAAAACACCACCAAGGGTTATCACTACCAGCACGGCTACCTGGCGCAGATCAAGCGCTAGAGCCCTGTTTCCTGCTTGCATTTTTCCACTGCTGAATCCTTCCGACAGACGAATCATCTTAAATGTTAGCCAGCTGCTAGTTGAGGCTTGCTTCATTCGTCACCCACGTCTGGCAAGAACTTGATAAACTGCCTGAGGTCGAGAAGTAGAACTCTGATCGTGCCGAGAGGGAGAACGGTTTTCTATGGTGGCAAGCGAACAGATGCTGACCAGCAAGCAGTTGGACCTTCTGTGCATCAACACCATTCGTACTCTGGCCATCGACGCAGTGCAGAAAGCCAACTCCGGCCATCCCGGTGCGCCCATGGGGTTAGCCGCGGTCACCTATTCTTTGTGGCAGCAGTTCCTGCGCTTCGATCCTAACGATCCCACTTGGCCGGACCGTGATCGCTTCGTGCTGTCGAACGGCCACGCCTCCATGCTGCTGTACGCGATGTTGTACCTAAGCGGGGTTCGCAACCTGAATTCCGCAGGCCAGCCGACCGATGAACCGGCAATCTCTCTGGACGAAATTAAGAGATTCCGCCAGCTTGGTAGCCGCACTCCGGGACACCCCGAATATGGCATCGCCGCCGGCATTGAAACCACCACTGGGCCGCTGGGCCAGGGCGTAGGCAACAGCGTGGGTATGGCGATCGCCAGCAAATGGCTGGCAGCGCGCTACAACCGCCCCGGATTCGACCTGTTCACATACAACACCTACGCTATGTGCGGCGATGGCGACATGATGGAAGGCGTGGGATGTGAAGCGGCGTCCCTCGCTGGCCATCTGAAGTTGTCGAACCTGTGTTGGATCTATGACAACAACCGGGTCACGCTCGATGGACCCGCCGACTGGTCGTTTACGGAAGATGTGGGCGCACGCTTCAGTGCCTATGGCTGGAATGTGACGCATGTGGCTGACGCCAATGATCTCAACCAGCTGGAGAAGGCGTACAACTACTTCCTGGAGGCCAACGACCGCCCCACGCTGATTGTAGTGAACAGCCACATCGGGTACGGTTCGCCCGGCAAACAGGATACCAGCGAAGCCCATGGCGAGCCGTTAGGCGAAAAGGAAGCACGGCTGGCAAAGAAGAATTACGGTTGGCCGGAAGATGCAAGTTTCCTGGTTCCGGATGGCGTGCGTGAACATTTCCAGTTCGGCATCGGCAAGCGCGGTCACGAACTGCGGCAGAAGTGGACCAAGCTGTTTGATGACTACGGGAAGAAGTATTCCGGGCTTGCCGAAGAACTGAACCAGATGCAGCGCCGAGAATTGCCTAAGGGATGGGACAAGGATCTGCCCTCGTTTCCAGCCGATGCCAAAGGCATGGCGACCCGAGACAGCTCGGGCAAAGTGCTCAATGCGATCGCGCAGAAGGTTCCCTGGCTTATCGGAGGGTCCGCGGATCTGGCTGGCTCGGACCGCACGCGGCTGAAGTTCGAAGGTGCGGGAGATTTCCAGCCGGGAAGTTACGGGGGACGCAATCTGCATTTTGGCGTTCGTGAACACGCCATGGGTGCAACCCTGAACGGAATGGCAGTATCAAAGATTCGCCCCTATGGTGGGACGTTTTTCAATTTCAGCGACTACATGAAGCCTGCGGTTCGGTTGGCCGCTCTCATGGAGATTCCGAGCATCTTTATTTATACCCACGATTCTATTTCACTGGGCGAAGACGGCCCCACGCATCAGCCCATCGAGCAACTGGCCGGCCTGCGGGCGATGCCAGGGCTGGTGTTGCTGCGACCCGCGGATGCTAATGAAGTGGTGGAAGCGTGGAAGGTCATCATGCCGCTCATTCATCAGCCGGTGGCCCTGGTTCTGACGCGGCAGGCTTTGCCGACGGTTGATCGTTCGAAGTATGCGTCCGCCGCGGGAGTTGTCAAGGGGGCCTACGTTCTAGCGGATGCCTCCGACGGCAAGCCCGACGTCATCCTGCTCGCGACCGGGAGCGAAGTTTCACTCTGCCTCAGCGCCTACGAACAGCTTACCGCAGCAGGAGTTAAGGCCAGAGTAGTCAGCATGCCGTCTTGGGACCTCTTTGAGAAACAGAGCGATGCCTACAAGAATCAGGTCTTGCCGCCCGCAGTGAAAGCGCGAGTTTCGGTGGAGCAGGCTTCGACGTTGGGTTGGGACAGGTACGTTGGCCCCAGCGGCAAGATGATCGGGATGCACAGCTTCGGAGCCTCCGCTCCCGCCAAAGATGTGCAGAAGAAGTTCGGATTTACCGTGGAACACGTGGTGGAGGCAGTCCGCGAGGCAATTGCGCAATCCAAGTAGCATCGCTCTACAGTTCTTCGATAGCGAGGTGTTTATGCAGCCAGCTGGAATTCTTGAAACCTCCAAAGCTACCAATCCCCTGAAAGAGCTGCAAAAGTTTGGCCAGTCGGTGTGGCTGGACTACATTCGCCGCGATTTGTTTACCACCGGCGAACTCAAGCGCCTGATCGATGAAGACGGCTTGGGGGGAATGACTTCGAATCCTGCAATTTTTGAAAAAGCCATCGCCGACAGTACGCTCTACGCGGACATGCTCAGGCAACTGGCGTCGCGCAGTGATCTTGACGCCAAGGGTCGCTACGAGATTCTCGCCATTCGCGACATCCAGGCTGCTGCCGACGCCCTGCGTCCCGTTTATGACCGCAACAAACGGCGCGACGGGTATGTGAGTCTGGAAGTTTCGCCCTACCTGGCGCGTGACACGGAAGCCACATTGAAAGAAGCGCGCCGGCTGTGGAAAGCGGTCGGCCGCGACAACCTGATGGTCAAGGTTCCCGGCACCGCGGAGGGCATTCCCGCCTTCCAGCAACTGATCAGCGAGGGCATCAACATTAATGTCACGTTGCTGTTTGCTCAGGAAGTGTACGAAAAAGTCGCGGAAGCGTATATTGCCGGCGTCGAGCAATTGGCGGCTCGTGGAGGTGATGCCGGCCGGATCGCCAGTGTAGCCAGCTTCTTCATCAGCCGCATTGATTCGTCGGTGGATGCCATCATTGCGGCCAGCCTTAAGACTGCCACAGATGATCGTGAAAAAGCTGACCTGCAAAATCTCTTGGGCAAAGTGGCCATCGCCAACGGCAAGCAGACTTATCAGGGCTACTCGAAAATATTCGCTAGCGACCGTTGGAAGAAGCTGGCCGCAAAAGGCGCGCAGACGCAACGCGTCCTCTGGGCCAGCACCAGCACCAAGAATCCCAGCTACAGTGACGTGATGTATGTCGAGGAACTAATTGGGCCGGACACGGTCAACACGATTCCACCGGCAACCTTCGATGCCTACCGCGATCACGGCCATCCCCGCGCCAGTCTGACCGAAGACGTAGAGTCCGCGAACCGCACCATGCAAACTTTGGCCCGGGTCGGGATTTCGATTAAAGAAGTAACTGACAGACTGACCGATGACGGCGTCCGCCTGTTCGCGGAAGCCTTTGACAAACTCCTGCATGCCGTAGAGAAGAGCTCGCAGTCCAAGTGAGTGAGCGTGAGCCAGCCGACCTATAAACTTCCGCAAGCCTTGGCGTCTTCGGTAGAAAAGACCCTCGCCGATTGGCGTTCTGGAAACAAACTCAAACGGCTGTGGGACCGAGACGCCTCCTTGTGGACCGGGACCGATGAGTCCAACTGGCTGGGCTGGCTCGATATTGTCGCCGAGCAAGTCGCGCACATCGACGGATTACACCGCTTGTCTCAGGAAGTAAAGGCAGGCGGCTTCAGCGACATTGTGCTGCTTGGCATGGGTGGATCGAGCCTGTGTCCCGAAGTATTGTCGAAGACTTTCGGACGCGTCAGCGGATTCCCTCAACTCCATGTGCTGGATTCCACGGATCCACAGCAGGTCAAGGCGGTGGAGCTCAGTGTTGACCTGGCCAAGACGCTTTTCGTGGTTTCCAGCAAATCCGGCACAACCCTTGAACCCAACATCTTCAAGCAATATTTCTTCGAGCGGGTGAAGCAAACCATTGGCCCGGACAAAGCAGGCGGCCGTTTCATCGCCGTCACCGATCCTGGTTCCAAGATGCAGCAGGTCGCGGAAGCCGACCGGTTTCTCCACATCTTCCCCGGACGTCCCAGCATCGGCGGGCGCTACTCGGCGCTTTCGAATTTCGGCATGGTGCCGGCAGCGCTGATGGGACTGGACGTTGCCAGGTTTTTGGATCGCACGCAACAAATGGTGGATGCGTGCGGGCCACGGGCCGTGCCCCAACAGAACCCCGGAGTTCTGCTAGGCTGCATTCTCGGGACGGCCGCCCGCGATGGCCGCGACAAAGTTACGATCATCACTTCCCCGGGCATTTCCGATCTTGGAGCGTGGTTAGAGCAACTGCTGGCCGAGTCCACGGGAAAGCAGGGCCACGGAATCATCCCCGTGGATCGTGAGGCTCTTGCGGCGCCGGAAGTCTATGGCAGCGACCGTGTTTTTGCCTACGTGCGACTGGAGTCATCGCCCGACTCGGGACAAGATGACAAAGTCGCTGCCCTCGAACGCGCGGGGCAGCCGGTCGTCCGTATTTCCACGCGTGAGGTTTACGATCTGGGCCAGGAATTCTTTCGCTGGGAGATCGCCACTGCCGTCGCAGGATCCGTTATCGGCATCAATGCTTTCAATCAGCCCGATGTGGAAGCAAGCAAGAATGTGACTCGCGCCTTGACCTCCGAGTACGAAAAGACCGGTTCCCTTCCCGCCGAGAAGCCGGTGTTGCAGGATGGCAGCGTCCAACTCTTTACCGACGCCAGGAACGCAGATGCATTAGCCAAAGCTGTGGGAAACAATAAGTCGCTGGCAGGATACCTGAAGGCTCATTTCGGCCGCATGGGCGCCGGCGACTATTTTGCTCTGCTCGCGTACATTCAAATGAATGACGAGCACGAATCACGCTTACAGGACATGCGCACGCTACTGCGCGACAGAAAACATGTGGCAACGTGCCTGGGCTTCGGTCCGCGATTCTTGCACTCCACCGGCCAGGCATACAAAGGCGGCCCAAATTTGGGCGTGTTTCTCCAGGTCACCTGCGACGACGCTGCCGATCTTCCCGTGCCCGGGCAGAAGTACACGTTTGGCGTGGTCAAGGCTGCGCAGGCCCGCGGAGACTTCCAGGTTTTGGCGGAACGCGGTCGCCGAGCCTTGCGCGTTCATCTGGGCGGTGATCTCAAGTCTGGCTTGGACAGGCTGGCCAGCACTTTTCGGGAAGCGCTGGCGTGAAGCTTCACATCCTCGGCGTTCTCTCCCTTCGACGGGACGCTACGGAAAACGATTCAATTTGGCATGAGGAGCAGGTATGAGATTGGGCATGGTGGGGTTGGGGCGCATGGGCGCCAACATGACGCGGCGCTTGTTGCGCGGCGGTCATGAAGTGGTGGTCACCGATCTCAGCGCTGAGAATGTGAAGAGCATCGCCGGCGAGGGCGCGGTTGCGTCCGCTTCCCTCGATGACTTCGTCAGCAAGCTGGGCAAACCCCGCGTCGCTTGGCTGATGGTTCCCGCAGGTGCACCCACCGAGCAAACGGTGCAGACCCTGTCGCAGAAGATGCAGCCCGGCGACGTCCTGATCGACGGCGGAAATTCCTATTTCAAGGACGACATTCGCCGCTCTCAGCAACTCAAGGACAAAGGAATTCATTACATGGATGTCGGCACCAGCGGCGGCGTCTGGGGTCTGGAGCGCGGCTACTGCATGATGATTGGTGGCCCCAAAGAAGTCGTAAAGCAGCTTGATCCTATCTTCAAGACGTTGGCTCCCGGCCGCGGCGACATTCCCCGCACTCCGGGACGCGAGAAAATGCCGGGCACGGCGGAAGACGGTTACATCTACTGCGGCCCCTCGGGCGCTGGACACTTTGTCAAGATGGTGCATAACGGCATCGAATACGGAATGATGCAAGCGTATGCCGAGGGCTTTGACATCTTTCGCAACGCCACCAGCAAGGAACTCCCGGAACATCAGCGCTACGATTTGAATCTGGCGGATATCGCGGAAGTCTGGCGGCGAGGCAGCGTAGTCAGTTCGTGGCTACTCGATCTAACCGCCATGGCTCTGGCCGAGAATCCTGCGCTTTCCGAGTACAGCGGATTCGTGCAGGACTCCGGCGAAGGCCGCTGGACCATCCAAGCGGCAATTGACGAAGCCGTGCCGGTCGATGTGCTCTCGGCGGCGCTTTTCACCCGTTTCCGATCGCGACAGGAACACACCTTCGCGGAAAAGATACTCTCTGCCATGCGTCAGAAGTTCGGCGGACACGTGGAACCGGCGGCCGGCAAGAAAACGGCGTAAGGGCTCAGGCTTTTGCGCTGCAAGGAATCCAGAAAAGGATGAATCCCATGCTCGACACCGCGGCAGTTCCAACCTCGCAACCGCAACGCGTAGGCCGGCCCGGCGATCCCTGCGTCATGGTGATCTTCGGCGCGGCCGGCGACTTGACCAGCCGCAAGCTGATTCCCGCGCTTTACAATCTGGCCAAGCAGGATTTGCTATCACGTGAATTCGCCGTCGTGGGTATCTCCCACGGGGCCATGTCTACCGACGACTTCCGTAAATGGGTGTCGGACGGAATCAAGCAGTACGCAGGCAAGGACGCAGACGGCGACATTGTGGAGTGGTTTTTAAAGCGTGTTTACTACATCACTGCGGAATTCGATGACAAGAATGCCTATACGAAGCTGAAAGAACTCCTGGAACAAGTCAACCGCGACCACACTACTCACGAGAATTATTTCTTTTACCTGGCGACGGCGCCTCGCTTCTTCGGCCCTATTGTTGAGCATCTTGCCGAGGCAGGGCTGATGGAAGAGGCCAATCAACATTGGCGCCGGGTAATCGTCGAGAAGCCTTTTGGCCACGACCTGGATTCCGCCAAGACGTTGAACCAACAACTGCTGAAAGTCGCGAAAGAAAAGCAGATTTATCGCATCGACCATTACCTGGGCAAAGAGACGGTCCAGAACATCCTGGCGTTTCGCTTCGCCAACGGAATTTTCGAGCCCATCTGGAACCGGCGCTACATCGATCATGTACAGATTTCGGTGGCCGAAACCGTCGGCGTAGAGCAGCGCGGCAGTTACTACGACACTGCCGGCGCCTTGCGTGACATGGTGCCCAATCACATGATGCAACTCATCAGCTTGACCGCGATGGAACCTCCAGTCTCCTTTCATGCCGATGCGGTGCGCGATGAACAAGGCAAGATTTTGCACGCCATCCAGCCTCTGAGTTCTGAGGAAGTGCTTAGCAAGACGGTGCGCGGACAATATGGTCCGGGGATGCACGAGGGGCAACGGGTGCCGGGATACCGCGAGGAAAGCGACGTTCCCTACGATTCCAAGACCGAAACCTTCGTTGCCATGAAGCTGCTGATCGACAACTGGCGGTGGGCTGACGTTCCCTTTTATCTGCGAACCGGAAAGCGCCTCGCGGCCCAAAACACGCACATCGTCATCCAGTTCCGCCGGGCGCCATTTGTTCTGTTCCGCGACACTCCGGTGGAAAATCTCATGCCCAACCAACTGGTGCTTCACATTCAGCCGGAGGAAGGCATTTCGCTGCAATTTGCGGCGAAGGTTCCGGGCCCGACCATGCGACTTGGCGCGGTGGACATGAATTTTGAATATGCCGACTACTTTGGAACCCAGCCCAGCACCGGCTACGAGCGGCTGCTGCACGACTGCATGATCGGCGACGCCACTCTGTTTCAGCGCGCCGACATGGTGGAGGCGGGGTGGTGTGTCGTCAGTCCGGCTCTCGACGTATGGAAAGCGCTGCCGCCCCGCAGCTTTCCGAATTACGCGGCTGGAACCTGGGGCCCCAAAGATGCTGACGAACTACTGGAGCGCGATGGACGCCGCTGGAGGAATTTCGAGAGATGATTCTGGCGGGCGACATTGGAGGTACGCACGCACGCCTGGCCTTCTTCGATGTTAACAATGGCGATTTCCGCCTGGTTTCAGCTTCGGTGTTTCCCAGCCGCGAATATTCCGGGCTGGATGAGATTGTTTCCCAGTTTGTGGACTCTTCCTCGCTTCACCCGGACGCTGCCTGCTTCGGTGTGGCCGGCCCGGTGCGCAACGGCCGCGTAGAAACTTCCAATCTGCCCTGGACCATCGAAGCGAAACGCCTGGCCGGTGAACTCAAAATCAAGACAGCAATGCTGATCAACGATCTTGAAGCCAATGCCTGGGGCATTTCCACCCTCGCTGCCAAAGATGTGGTTTGCCTGAACCAAATCAAAGGCCATCCGGTGGGAAATCAGGCGGTGATCGCCGCCGGCACCGGCTTGGGCGAAGCTGGCATGTATTGGGATGGGAGCAAGCATCACATCTTCGCCTGCGAAGGCGGACATTCGGACTTTGCGCCTCGCAATGAGCTGGAGATCGAGTTGCTGCAGTATCTTTCCGCGCGTTACGGCCATGTCAGTTACGAGCGAATCGTGTCCGGTCCTGGCCTGGTGAATGTGTTTCACTTCTTGCGCGATACCAGACGCGGGGAAGAACCGAAATGGCTTACGGAGGAGATGCAGACCACCGATCCGGCAGCGGCCATCTCGCGCGCAGCGATCGATGGTAAGTGTCCATTGTGCGAGCATGCGCTGGATATATTCATCTCCATCTATGCAGCGGAGGCTGGCAATCTGGCGCTGAAGCTCTTGGCAACCGGGGGAGTGTACCTCGGCGGCGGCATTGCTCCCAAGCTGGTTTCGAAATTGGCAGGGCCGCTGTTCATGCAGGCATTCGTCGGCAAGGGACGCATGCAACCGCTGCTTGAAGGCATTCCGGTGAAAGTTATTACCAATGAACAGACGGCTCTGATGGGCGCAGCCCGCTGCGCGGTAGCGAGGGCGGGCTAAGTACCCCATGGCCCCTCAATTCAAACTCCGAATCTTCGCGACTCCCGCCGACCTATTTCGCGGCGCGGCGGAGGAATTCTGCTCTCAGGCAGCCCCGGCGGTGGCGCAGCGCGGCAAATTCTCCGTAGCTCTCTCCGGCGGCTCGACTCCCAAGAATCTCTATCAACTGCTTGCCGGCGGTGCATTCCCGACCTTCGCCTGGGACAAAACTTACTTTTTTTTCGGGGACGAGCGTCATGTGCCGCCCGATGATCCTGAAAGCAACTACCGCATGGCCAATGAAGCCATGCTGTCGAAGGCGCCAGCGCACAACGTATTCCGCATTCCTGCCGAAATGAAAGATGCAGACGCGGCCGCCAGCGCTTACGAACAAGCTCTGCGGAATTTTTTCCGCCTGGGAGCAGGCGACTTTCCCCGCTTCGACCTAATTCTGCTCGGACTGGGACCGGACGGGCACACCGCTTCCTTGTTCCCCGGCACTTCTGCCCTGAACGAGACGAAGAAGATTGTGGTGGCAAATTGGGTGGAGAAATTTAAGACTCAACGCATCACTTTCACCTATCCGGTGCTCAATAACGCCGCGTGCGTGATGTTTCTTGCCAGCGGTGCGGACAAGGCCGGGATTCTCCGCGAAGTGCTGGAAAACCCTCGGGCTGATTTACCCTCGCAGAAAGTGCGTCCCACGGACGGCAACCTGATCTGGATGGTGGATCGGGCGGCAACCGCAGAGCTGTCCGCGGCAACCAAGGGTCGTTCCGCTTGATGGGACCGTCAGAACACCGGCACCAGGTTGTGTTTCTTCTGATACAACTTGCGGTCGACGGCGCGGAGCACGTCGGAAAAATCGCTGCCGGTGATGTAGGGCGCAATGCCCCAGCTAAAGCCCAGTTCGTAGCGTTTGCCGTTGTTCAGGTTCCAGTGTTCCACCGAGCGCAACAGCCGCTGCATGGGAGCGTCCGCTTCCGGTTCTTCTGTGTCAGGCATGACCACCAGGAACTCGTCACCCCCGTGGCGAAAGATCATGTCCCCGCCGCGAAACACCGTTCTCAGCATCTTGCTGAATTCCGTGAGAATCAGATTTCCCTCGAAGGTTCCGTACTTGGAGTTGATCTCGCGAAAACCGTTGATGTCCATAGTCAGGAAAGTCAAGTGGGCGTTCATGCGGTTGGCGCGGGCCACCTCGCGGGGAATCATTTCGTTGAGTGCCCGCCGGTTCAGCAGTTGAGTCAGAGGGTCGATCAGGGACAGGCTCTCCAGACGTTCATTGAGCACCAGTTCGCTGATGAGAGCGCGCCGAGTATGATTCAACGTGAGCTTCTGACCGATCAGATAAATATTGAAAAGCAGGACGAGCGAGATCAGCCCGAAGAACAGTTGCGGCAGATAAGCGGATTCGATTCGCACCACATGTTGGGCCCACATCACATGGGGAAAAATCAGGGCGGAAAGACCGGCCGCGAGCACCAGCATGACTAAGGCCCCAATCGACCATAGCTGCAGGTCCCGCCCGGAAAGGTTCTGAATCTCCCGCTGGATTTGTTCTGTCCGCGCCAGCATGGAGGGTGGCGCGATCTGTTCCTCAGACTTCCGCACAAACTCACCTCAGGATTCCAGCCAGATGGAGCCGGAACCGACACCATCCAGAATTTTCCCCTGCAGAGGGAGCTTGGAGCGAGACGGAACTGACCGTGTACGTTACCACGGTAATCACAAATTAAGTAGTTTCCCTCGTGGGACGCCTGATCTGCTGGTGGCTGCCAGCAGCCGAGGGGGTGCGGATTGGGCTCGCTCCGCCCGCAATGCATTGACTCGCGGCGGCTTGCCGCCTAACATGGTCGCGCACGGAAGCAGCTCTGGTTGAACAGTCAAGAATGATCGGCGAAACCATTTCGCATTACCGCATCGTGGAGAAGCTCGGCGGCGGGGGCATGGGTGTCGTCTACAAGGCCGAGGATGTAAAGCTGCACCGCTTCGTCGCCCTCAAGTTCCTGCCTGACGACATTGCCAAGGATGCGCAGGCTCTCGCCCGCTTCCAACGCGAAGCGCAGTCCGCATCCGCTCTCAATCATCCCAACATCTGCACCATCTACGAAATTGACGACCAGCATGGGCAAACGTTCATTGCCATGGAGTTTCTGGATGGCCTGACGCTGAAGCATCGCATCGCCGGGCGGTCATTAGAGATTGAATCCGTACTGTCGCTGGGCATCGACATCGCCGACGCCCTCGATGCTGCTCATGCCGCCGGCATCGTCCACCGCGACATCAAGCCTGCAAACATCTTCGTGACGAAACGCGGCCACGCCAAGATCCTTGACTTCGGGCTGGCCAAAGTCACGGCTGCCAGTGCTTCGAAGGTTCCATCCACGAACACGGTGACCGGCACTATCGATGACCAGCACCTCACCAGTCCCGGCTCTGCACTGGGCACGGTCGCCTACATGTCGCCGGAGCAGGCGCGAGCGAAAGAACTGGATGCGCGTAGCGATTTGTTCTCTTTCGGCACGGTGCTGTACGAGATGGCCACGGGCGCACTGCCTTTCCGCGGCGAGAGTACAGCGGTCATCTTCAAAGCCATTCTGGACGCGGAGCCCACACCCGCAGTGCGCTTGAATCCGGACCTGCCCGCCGAACTCGAACGGATCATCAACAAGGCCCTGGAGAAAGATCGCGACCTGCGCTATCAAGGTGCCGCGGAAATGCGGGCCGACCTGAAACGGCTGAAACGTGAAACCGAATCGCGCCATGGCGCACCAGCAAGTTCGGGGACGATGGCGGTGGTGCACGATACGCCTGCTCCGCCCCCGCCGCCTGCGGCGCCTTCGTCGGGGAGCGTTGCGGCGGCTCCAACTTCGGCTTCGGCCGTAGCCGCGGCACCGACTAGTTCACGCTGGAAGATCTTGCTCCCAGTAGGCGTTGTGGCACTCGTCGTTCTCGTTGCCGGTGGCCTTTACTGGCGCTCGCATTCCGCAACGCCAGCGACCAACGCCGCGCCGCTCACCGAGAAAGACACAGTCGTTCTCACCGACTTCGCCAACTCCACCGGCGACCCGGTCTTCGACGGCACCCTCAAGCAGGCCCTGGCCGTCGATCTCGAACAGTCTCCCTTCCTCAACATTCTGTCCGACCGCAAAATCGGCGAGACTTTCAAGTTGATGGGCCACGCGCCCACCGATCACGTCACCGCCGACTTGGCCAAGGAACTCTGCCTGCGCACCGGAAGCAAAGCCATCCTGGCCGGGTCGGTTTCCAGCCTTGGCACTCAATATGTGGTCGGTCTGGAGGCGGTGGCTTGCAGCACCGGGGACACGCTCGCGAAGGAGCAAGCTGAATCGGCCAGCAAAGAGGGAGTGCTAAAGGCGCTGGGTACGGCGGCAACCAGCCTGCGCGCCAGATTGGGGGAATCGCTAGCCTCGGTTCAGAAGTTTGATGTGCCCGTCGAAGCGACCACACCTTCGCTGGAGGCTCTGAAGGCTTACAGCATGGGTGTCACGACCGGACGCACCAAGAGTAGTGCCGAGTCCATTCCGTTTATGAAGCGGGCTATCGAACTCGACCCCAACTTCGCCATAGCCTATGCCGGTCTCGCGGTGGATTACTCGAATCTTGGACAGGCGAGTCTGGCCGCTGACTATGCCAAGAAGGCCTACGACTTGCGCGACCGCGTGAGTGAACGCGAGAGGTACCGCATTTCCGCCTTGTACTTTCAGAACGTCACCAGTGAAGTGGAGCAGGCCACGGAGGCCTACGAATTGTGGACGAGAAGCTACCCCCGGGACGCGGTGCCGCACACGAACCTCGGTTTTCTCTATGCCAATCTGGGCCAGTACGAGAAAGCCATCGCGGAAACCGAAGCGGGGCTGCAGCTGGAGCCCACACGAGGCGCCTATGGAAACCTGGCGGGCCTGTACATCAACGTCAATCGGCTCCAGGCCGCCGGCAAGACAATCCAGGAAGCACGGCAGAAAAACTTCGATGACTTAACCATTCGGTCCGATCTGTATTCCCTGGCATTTCTGTCTGGGGATGCGGGTGAAATGGAGCGCGATGTGGCCTGGGCGGCGGGACGCCCCAACGAAGAAGACCAGATGCTCAACACCCAGGCCGACACCCAGGCCTATTACGGTCGCCTGGAGAAAGCTCGCGACCTCGCCCGCCGGGCTTCTGACTCCGCCGTGCGGTCGGATGCCAAAGAAACCGGCGCTCAGTGGCTCGCCTATCAGGCGCTCCGCGAGGCTGAGCTAGGCAACGCGGCGGCTGCGCGGCAAGGCGTCGCCCGCGCTTTGGCGCTCGCTCCCGGGCGTGATGTCAAGGTCCTGTCCGCCCTGGCGCTGGCACGCAGTGGCGAAACCGGTCAGTCCAAAACCATCCTCGAAGGACTGCACAAGTCCGAACCCACCAACACTTATCTCAAGGTGTACTGGTTTCCGGTGATCGAGGCATCGACTGCGATGGTACAACAGGCACCCGACCGGGCGATTGTCGCGCTCGAGCCCGCCGTTCCCTACGAACTCGGGAGCCCTCCCCCGGGAAGCTCCACGATGTATCCCGCATACATTCGCGGCCTGGCCTATCTCGCACAAAAGAACGGTCCCGCCGCCGCTGCTGAATTCCAGAAGTTTCTCGATCATTCCGGAATCGTGCAAAACTTCCTGCTGGGCTCGCTCGCCCGTCTCCAATTGGCCCGTGCGTATGCCGTCTCCGGCGACACCGCCAAAGCGAAGAGTGCATATCAAGACTTTCTGACGCTCTGGAAAGATGCCGATCCTGACATCCCCATCCTGAAAGAAGCCAAAGCAGAATACGCGAAGCTGCAATGAGCGTCAGGAATAGACGACGTCGGCCAGCACGTTTTGCCCGTGCTGCTTGCGTAGAGTGATCTGCACCTTCTGGCCGACGGGAAGTGCATTGCGGGCGTCGCCTTCGACCACCAGAGTTTGCGAGGATTTGCCGTCATTGCTCAAGGTAACGATGGATTTGTTCGGCACTCCCACGTGGGCCTCGTAGAAAACCACGTCCTGCACGCGACCGCTCTGCACCATTCCTCCTGCGACCGCGCGCGCGCCGGAAGACGACGCCGACTTCGGCCGTTTCAACTCGAACAACGCCGTCGCACCCAGAATGCCAGACATCGCCAGCAGGATCAGCGACATGAACAGGCCATCCACGGTGGTGAGTGAGCCATAAATCGCGATCCAAACCACACCCAGCAATGGAATTGCCGTCAGCACCAGCAGAATAAGCAAAGTCATAGGGCAGATCTCAGTAGAGTACCGAGAAACAGACTAGCAGAAAAAAGTCGTGTTTTGCAGGCTGTGGCAGGCAGGGATAGTGGCTCGGTTTGAACTCTCTGCCTCGATAAGCGGCGTCATCCCGAACGCCCGCGTTTTCACCAGCGGGCGGAGGGATCTCAAGTAACACGATGTTGAAGGCTGGGAGATCCTTCGCTCCGCCTGAAGAACGGCTGCGCTCAGGATGACGCCCGATTTCTTGGGGCTGCCTCTATTTTCACACTGAGCCACTACCCGGGCAGGAGTATCGAGATCAGGCACACTGGTCGCGCCAGTCGCCAATCTCCTTGAAGCCCTCGCCACGTGATTGTTCAAACAAGCGGACCTTGTGGCGAGTGTGTTCGAATTCATGAATGTCTGCCCAGACCTCCGCACGCCAGGGTTCATCGTGGACGGCGGTTTCTCCGCAACTGGCGCAGCGAGTATGGAATTTTCGGGTGTCGCTGCGGCTGTCCCGCGCGGCAGGGGCGGACCCGGTGGAACCGGGCAGTTCGATGAAAATGCAGCGCACTTCCTGGATATCGTCTTTGCCGTCGATGACATGCTCATAGCGCAAGAGGTAGCCAAATCCCAGGCGGTGGGCTTGGGCTTCGGCCTCGGCGCGAGTGTGAAAGGGGCCGTATTCAGCCCGCAAAGACTCAGTAGAGTCGCACGCCATCCAGAAGGTTTCTTTGTGGGTCATTCCCTACCTCAGATTCGAGACCACCGGGCGGGAGATGCGCGGGAGCCCCGAGACGTCGTGGTCTCATGAGCAATTGGAATGCCGCGCCAGCCACGCCAAACCCTTGTTTTATGGGTGCGGTGCGTGTTTCCCGGAGCCGAAGTCGTGCAACCTTTTGCAGCGTTTTTCCCCCTAAGATTACACTTTTGCGCACAGGTGGCTGAGCGGATACTTTGGCCAGGGCGGCGATTTGCATTAGAATCACCACACCCAGAGGGCGTCCAACTCGATCCGCGGAGGGGTCTGGAGAACCATGGGCAAGCGCCGGGAGCCCCGAGTCGACAAGGTGGTGCCAGTCCGAATCTTCGGCACTGACACCAACGGGCAAATCTTCTCCGAAAAGCTGAACACGCTCAACGTGAGCCGCCACGGCGCCGAACTGGGTGGAGTGCAGGCCCAACTGAAGACGGGCGAGATCATTGGCTTAACCTACGGAACCAACAAGGTTCACTTCCGAGTGATGTGGGTGGGAGCGCCGGGCACCCCGAAACAGAACCGCATCGGGCTGCTCAACCTGTCGCCGGAGAAAGTGCTTTGGGACTTTGCCCTGCCAGGGCCGGGCATTGATGGCACTGGCACCGTCGCCCGCGATCCCCACGACCGCCGGGCGCATCCCCGGTTCAAGACCACGAACTCAGTGGAAATTCATCCCGAGGGGCAGGAAGCGCCGATTCGCGCCCGAACTGCGGATTTGAGCATCGGCGGGTGTTTCATCGAAATGCCCAATCCGCTTCCCAAGGGGACGCCGATCAAAATTGGAATCTGGGTGAATGACACCAAACTGTGGGCCAATGGCCGAGTGATCACCAGCACTCCGGGGTTTGGAATCGGGGTGCAATTTCTCCAGATTTCGGAGCAGGACGTAAACCAACTCCAGCAATTCCTGGAGAGTACCGTTCGCATCGCGCGATGAGCGCGGCGAAAAACGAATTCAGTTGGGCCGGTAGACCGGTTGGGGCGTGGGTGTGGCCACGCGAAGCCTTCCGGACTCATCGCTCTCCCCAAAATCCTGCATCAGGCAACGTTCGATGGCGGCCGAGAGATACAAGTGCCGAACTGGTTTGACCAGATAAGATTGAGCGCCGAGGGAAATCGCCTGCCGGATCTTGTCGGGATCGTCCACGCCAGAGCACATGATAATCTTTGCTCCAGGGTGAAGTTGTCGCAACATTCGCAACGTTTCCAGGCCATCCATTCCCGGCATTTGCATATCCAGCAACACCACTCTCGGAGAACAGCCCTTCTGGATGCGCTGCAACGCCTCTTCGCCATTGCCGGCAACTTCCACGTGATAACGATCGAGTTCCAGCAGGAAACGGAAGTAATTCTGCAATTCGACGGAGTCTTCTACCACTAAAACCGTCGCTCTAATTGGCTTGAATTCGGTAGTCGGCATTTTGAGATCACATGAGGCTCACCGACGTCGACTCGCTTGGGCCAGCCTCAGCTTCGCCTGCCGCCACCAAGCACGGCAAACTGGTTCCAGTTGTCTGACCCTAGCGTGATGAGACGGCGAAACTCTCGGCTGTCTACGCTATGGAGCACACCCTCGTCAACCACTTTCGCGAGTAAAGAGCATGCTGGGTTTTCTAGCACATGCCCGCCCTCCACAGCCTACTGCCCCGCGAACGGTGCAGAGCGTCGACTGGGCTGCTCGCTTGCGCTAAGTATCGCAAGTGCAATCGTTCCCTGGAGCTGCCGATCCATGAGCAAAAGAACCCCTGGCTCGCTTCGCAGCCTGTGAAAAACTCGGCCAAAATCAGTTCTGGCAACCCTCTCACAATTCTGAAGTGCACCGACTTGGACCTCAGAGCCCATTTCCGGCCGGCTGCTCCTCGGCCCGGCTCACGAAGGCGCCAAGGGGAACGCCCATTACGTTCCCGGCTGCCAACTGAGGGGAGATCTCCACTCCGCCCCGCCATGGCTGGCCACGTACAGCGCGAGTTCGAGCCGGCTCCAAACCCCGAGTTTATCGAAGGTACTGCGCAGGTAGTTCTTGACCACTTGCTCCGTGGTACCGATGTTGTCGGCGATCTCGCGATTGGTGAGACCTTGCCAGACCAGAGTCGCCACTTGCGTTTCTTTGCCGGTGAGTTGATCACAGGGCTGCACAGGAGGCTCCCTTCTGATACATCGCCGTGGCTAGCTTTACGCGCTTGCGCCCATCGGTGATCCCGGCGCGCAGAAACAGCGTCCGCAAATGCTGCTTCACGGTCCGCGGGCTGATGTCGAGTTGTTCGGCGATCTCTTTATTGCTGCATCCCTGCACCAGCAGGTTGAGCACCTGTTCGTCTCTGCGAGTAATCTTGATCCCGGTAAGATCCACCATAGCGTCTCCTAGGCTCGGCGCATTTCACGAGTCGTCAAGCTCGCGCCGTACCGGAAAGCTCATGCAACCACTTCGCCAAACTTTCGCTACCGGACGCGAATGGCTAAAGACTTGTGATTGCTTAGTTTCATTGGCGCATGGTGCCAGATGAGGAGACTCCCAGGCGCCCGAATGGGCACCAACCGTTCCAGAACGGGTTTCGTCGTGCAGAGGTGGTGAGTGTTGAACTATTCGTAGCGCAGAGCCACCATGGGATCGACTCTTGCCGCCCGCAGCGCTGGGACGCAGCAAGCCGCAATCGCTACCAGGCCGAGCAATATTGTGACTGCGAGGAAGGTTACTGGATCCGTCGCTCGAACTCCGTAAAGCATGCCGGTCACGAAGCGGGCAAGTCCGACCGAGGAGATCAAACCGAGGAAGATTCCCGCGCCCACCAAGATTCCGCCTTGGCGCAGGATGAGCCAGAGGATGTCCGAACGCTGCGCGCCCAGGGCCATGCGAATGCCCACTTCGCGGGTGCGCTCGCCCACCACGTAGGAAATCACTCCATAAATTCCGACGCTGGCCAGCAACAAGGCCAGCCCCGCAAAAATCCCCAGCAGAATCATGGAAAAGCGGCGCGTGGCCAGCGACGCGGAAATAATTTCGTCCATACTTTCTGGGGCGTAAATGACCTGCTCACTGCTCATCTGCTGGCTGGTATGACGCAGAGCGTCGAATAAGCCGGGCGCCGGACCGGAAGAACGTACCACCACCGCCAAACCGGGGGCCGTCAGTTTCATGACGTTGTCCAGTTGCATGAAGGAAAGATAGACCTGAGCGTGAAGCGCCTCGGAATCGTCGCGATCAAGCCCCCATTGCTTCACGTGGCCCACGATGCCGACAATTTCCACCATGTCAAAGCCGGACTGATCCATGTGCAGGCGCTTGCCGATGGGATCCTGGCCAGGGAAATACTGGCGGGCAAACGCATCGTCGACCACGGCAACGCGAGGCGAATGTTCATTGTCCTGTGCGGTGATGAACCTGCCCCGTTGCACCGAAATTCCCATGGCGCGCAGATAATCAGGCTCAACCGTGTACTCAAGCGCCCAATTCATCTCGTGCAGGCTGGGAGGTTTGGGCTGGCCGTCGATCCAGAAAATCGCTTCATCGTCCCCATTCATAGGGAAAGCACCCCAGGATAGCGAGAGCGCCTGCACGCCGGCAATCGATTTCATTTTGTCATCAAACTGGCGCCAGGCGGCGCGAATGCCGTCCGGAGTAGCGTTCGCGGCGGACGGGGGCATGGACACGCTGAACGTCAGCACATTGTTGGGATCAAATCCGGGATTCACGTTCCACAGACGCACCAAGCTGCGGATGGTCAGCCCTGCGCCCGCCAAAAGAACCAGCGCCAACGCCATTTCGATCGCGACGAAAGCATTCTGGGCGCGGTGGGATCCACTCACACTGCGGGCGCCTTCCTTGAGGGTCGAATGCAAATCCTGACGCGAAGTGCGCAGCGCCGGAACTAAACCAAAGATCAGCCCAGCCGCCGTCGAGACCAACGCCGTAAAAAAGAGCACATGACGGTCGAGGCCAATTTCCTCCGCCCGCGGCAGCGCCGCTGGCAACAAGGCGAGAGCCGCGCGGGTTCCCCAAACCGCAAACAGCAGACCAAATCCACCACCGACCAGGGCCAGCAAGAGACTTTCAGTGAGGAGTTGCCGAACTACGCGCCCCTGAGTAGCACCCAAAGCAGCCCGAACCGCGAACTCACGCATGCGCGCGGTCGAGCGTGCCAGCAGCAGATTGGCAACGTTGACGCAGGAAATCAGCAGCACAAATCCCACTGCTCCCAGCAGCACCAGGAGGATGGGCTGAATACGGCCCACCATCTCGGATTTCAGAGGAATCACTTTGGCTCCGACGCTGCGGTTGGTATCGGGATACGCTACGGCCAAGTCGCGTGATATTCGGTCCATGTCTGCCCGGGCCTGCTCGATGCTGATGCCGGGTCGCAACCGGCCCACTCCATGAATTCCCAGGCCTGCGCTGCGCAGCCGAAGCGAAGGATTGCCCCACTGCCCGATGGGTACATACACTTCGCTGGCGCTGAACGTTCGCACCGCCAGATTGAAACTGGCTGGCACCACTCCGACGACGGTGTAGTCCGTACCATCGAGTCTAATTCCTTTGCCCAACACGCCCGGGGAAGAACCAAACTTGCGCTTCCACAAACCCGCGCTGATCAGCACGATCGGATTGGCTCCGATTTCATCTTCCCCCGGCGCGAAAAGCCGGCCGATGATCGGTTTCACGCCGAATATAGGAAAGAAATCGGATGACACCAACTCCGCGCTTACTTGTTCGGCCTCGCCATAGCCCGTCAGCGCGAAGGAATTATTACGGGCAATTGCGATCGCCGAAAACGTTTTATTCTCTTTTTGCCAGTCTCGGAAGTTGGGATAGGAGATGGAACCAGTTTCAAAATTCGGTTTGCTCTCGTGCAGCGTCACCAGTTGGTCAGGCTGGGGATAAGGCAGTGGGTTCAGCAGCACGCCGTTCACCACCGAGAAAAGCGCCGTGTTCGCGCCGATGCCGAGCGCCAGCGTCAGCACCACCACCAGCGTAAATCCCGGCCCCTTGCGCAGCATTCGGACGCCGTAACGAATGTCTTCTGTCAGTGTGGACATGGAATTCCCGTGCCCTTACCCTGTGCAACCTGACTTCCGCTGCAAGGAATCCTAAGTCGCTCATTTTATGCCACGTACACTATGCGGTCGAGGCACGCCTGTTCGCCCGCGAGATTCGAATGTTCAGAATCGAACAAAACCAGCTGCGGTGTGATCGGATGGTAGATTCGCAAGTTCCGTCGTGGGGAAAGTGCAAAGTCTTGCGCATCAGGTTACGCTCGGAGAATGGTAAGAGTTACCTTTCCAGCGGATTGAGAACTGGCTGTGTCTCTGGCCCCGGCAGCTGCGCTCACCATAATCGCAAGAGCACAAAGCACTTTGACGCCGGCCACGGAAGCGTAGTCTGGCTTGACCAAGGCTGCTAGAATCAAGGGCTTGCAGGCTTGCCGCGCAGGTTTGGACTGCCAATTGCACTTCCCCAAGGGGCGGTAAATTGAAGCGAGGAACACAGAGAAAGCGCTCAGAGGTGGAATCGCAAATGGCAAGTTTGCGCACGACGCCGGCCTTGGACGAGGCCACTTTCCAGCAAGTGCTGGAGGCTGCCTATGTGTTGCAGGAACGGAGCGAGTCATCGCCCCGAGTACAGCCCGCGCCTGCCCCCGTCGACACTCTGACGGAAATTGCCACCACGCAACAACTGCTGCGCTCCAAAGATAACGACCTGAATGCCGCGGCACGGTTGATCGCCGAGCGCCTACAGAAAATTACCAGCGCCACCGGAATCGCGGTCGCCCTCATCCGCGAAGATCAACTGGACTACTGCGCGGCGGTGGGAACAGTTGCTTCTCTGGCGGGAATGGGTATGCCGATTGATTCCAGTTTGTCCGAGTTCCTGCAAACCGCTGCCGCGGACCCTGCGCTCGTCGGCGAACTCCTGAAGCGGCACGACCGCCAATCACCTTTCTTGTTTCCGGTTTACCACGAAGGGAAAGTGTCAGGCTTGCTCGATGTGCGCTTTCCGGAGTGTGATGCGATTCCGGGACAAGAAGTGCAAAGCTGTCAAGTGATGGCCGGGTTGCTGGGCGAGGCGATCGCCCGAGCAGCCAAGGTGGAATGGAAGCAGGCCCTGGCGGCTGAGCGGGCCACGATGCTAGAGGTTCTGGAGCGGCTGCGACCGCAGCTGGAGCGTTTGGCGGCCGAGCCAGCAGAAGTGGAAGCGGAAGCAGAAGCGGCCGCAGAGGCTGCTCCGCTGGAACCGGGAACCTCGGTCGAAACCGCCGAACCCACTCCGGAAAGCACCTCACCAGAAATCGAAGCACTGTTGTCTGCGATGAGCCAGGCGAATGAGCAAAACGATGTCGGCTCCAGCTGTGGACAATGCGGATACCAGTTTGAAGAGAACGAATTGTTCTGTGGCCGCTGTGGCACTCCGCGGTCCATGGACTCGCCAACTGCGGTCTCACGGACCGACGCACCGGACTCGCTGCTCGAAGAGTTGGCCGGCCTGAAGGTCGATTTGGAGGCGAGCCCGAATTTGGTGAGTGAGCCTCCACTCCCTGCACCCCTCGAATCCCCCTTCACGCAGTTTTCCAGCGAGATAGCTTCGACGGATGACCATTCTGCTCTCGCCCTCAGCAGCGTCGCGGAAGCGGTGAAAGTGGTTTCACCGGAAGCGCAGGAACCGGAGTCAGCCATGGTGCAGCAGCAACCGGAACCGGCTGCGTTAGCGAACTGGACGTCGGCGAACCAGGCATTGAACTGGCTGCAATCGCTGGAAAAATCCAACTCACCCGGCCGGATTTGGCTGGCCCGGCACAGCGGGGATATTGCGATTGCACTCTCGGCAATCGTTCTGCTGGTTGCCCTCACCGGCTGGGGATTGCGTCCGAATCAGCCGCGCGCCGGTACGAATCCGGCTGCGTCCACACTCACCCTCTTCGAGCGCATGCTCATCGGCCTTGGTGTGGCAGAAGCGCCGCCAACGCCGGTCGCGGCCGGCAATCCTAACGCGTGGGTGTGGGTGGACGTTCACACCGCACTCTACTATTGCCCGGGTTCGGACTTGTACGGGAAGACTCCGGGAGGCAAGTTTGCTCTTCAGCACGACGCCCAACTGGATCAATTTCAACCTGCGGCCCGCAGGAACTGCGAGTAGAGGCTACCCATGGCACCAGGTTTCACCGCTCAGGCGCGAGCCAGACTCTCGTGCCGCCGGGCTTCGTACCACAACGCTAGTTCGACCCGGTTCCAGAGTCCCAGCTTGTCGTAGATGACACGGAGGTAGTTCTTGACGACGTGTTCCGTCGTTCCGATGGCTTCCGCGACTTCACTGTTCTTGAGTCCCTGGGCAACCAGGGCAATGACTCGCTGTTCGCGTTCACTGGGGGTTCGGGTTCCGTAAAGTTGCTCTGCTGGCATAGCTCCCTCCGGTACAACAGTGTGGCGAGCTTGACTCGCTTGATTCCGCTTCTGATCCCGAAGCGCAGGAAGAGCCGGTTGAAATGCGCTTTGACGGTACGCGGTGCCATGTTCAACTGCGTGGCGATTTCTGCGTTGTCACACCCCTGCAGTAACAATTCGGCGATTTGCTGCTCCCGGACCCCCATCCGAACAATCCTCTCCCTCATTCAACTACCCAATGCAGTATGTAGTCTGTCCGATGCACGGTTGAATCGGTGCTCCGGGCACACCTTCGCCCTGCGGCCGCGAAGAACCAGCATCCGATTGGCTTTAGGAAAACTGAGAGCATTCACATGGCCACCGTAAACGATTTCCTCAGCCCTTCCGGCTTCGGGTCAGTCCTGTGCGCCGTACCCCATGCCATCTGCGGCGGGCTGTGGATCTTCCTCGCAGGCAACTTCGGACTCGATCGTCCAGGTGCAGCTAACTCCGACAAAACACAACAGAAATCGAACCGGTGTCGGGGGCTGTTTGGAAGCATGAGTCGACAGCCGGCGAGGCACTCGGAGATCGCCCTCTTTCCCGCTTCCAGCAACCCCTTCCGGTCGCCTGCCGGAATCTCGGCAGTAATCGTCAGTGGACGGTGCCAGCCCGCATCCCCAGCCCGGTTTCATGTCAAATTTCCCTAACCGTCTGCCGCCCTCGGGAATTATTTACACGTGCATTCGCGTCGGCGAAAAATTCAGGTGCGATGCCCTGAATGCATTACACTAGGGCGACTTATTGGCTATGAAAGTATCTGTCGTCATGCCCGTCTACAACGAGCGCAACACTCTGCGCCAGGTAGTGGAGCGCGTGTTGGCAGTCCCAATCGAGATAGAAGTATTGTGCGTGGATGATGGTTCGCACGATGGATCGCGAGAACTCCTGGCGGAGTTGCAAAGGGAATACCGCCAGGTGCAGGTCTTTCTCCAGCCGGGAAACATGGGCAAAGGGGCGGCGTTGCGGCGTGGCATTCAAGCCGCTCGCGGTGACTTCGTGATCATCCAGGATGCGGATCTGGAATACGATCCCCTCGACTACCACAGCCTGCTTGATCCGCTGGTGCAGGATAAAGCCGATGTCGTCTACGGCTCTCGTTTCCTGGGAGCGGCGCCGCATCGCGTACTCTATTTCTGGCATTCCGTAGGAAACCGGCTACTGACCTTGCTTTCGAACTGCCTTACCAATATCAACTTGACCGATATGGAGACCTGCTACAAAGCCTTCCGCCGGGATGTGATCCAGTCCATCCCGATTCAGGAGGACCGGTTCGGGTTTGAGCCCGAGATCACGGTCAAAGTTGCCAAGCGCCGGTTGCGGATCTACGAAGTCGGCATCAGCTACTGGGGACGAACCTACGAAGAAGGAAAGAAAATCGGTTGGAAGGATGGAGTGCGGGCGGTGTGGTGCCTGCTGAAATACTCGTTCACCGAAAGCTCCGGTGGGAGGCCCTATGCTGTGCCAGCTCACGAACCGGTTTCACAGCCTCCCCAGAAACAAACATCGAACGCCGGACGCTAACGCAGGATCCTAAGCCGCGCCGCTTGGCGGTGGCGCAGGTCTGCGGCCAGCAGGACGAACCACGACATGGGTGTTTTCCCTCCGATCACTGATATCGAAAAGGCGGACCTGGATGGGTCTCTGGTGCACGGCTTGGCTTGGGCTGGGGGTGTCCGCTGGGGAAGCCAACTCGTCACCTGGGCGTCGACTCTGATCGTGGCACGACTCCTGATGCCGGAAGACTACGGCATTGTGGGTATGGCAACCGTCTACCTCGGGCTGATAACTCTCCTCAGCGAATTTGGAGTCGGCACAGCCGTCGTCACTCTGCGCGAGCTGAGCCCCGATCACCTTGCGCAGTTGAATGGCCTGGCGATCTTGCTGGGGTTTACCGGCTTGGTGGTTTCCTGCCTCGCGGCAGTTCCGCTGGGCATCTTCTTTGCTTCTCCACGCCTGCCCTGGGTGGTAATTGCTATGAGCACCACTTTCGTGATCTCGTCCTTTCGATCGGTGCCCTCGGCACTCTTGCAAAAAGATCTGCGTTTCAAACTGCTGTCGGTGATCGAGGGTAGCCGGGCCGTGGCCCTGGCCATCGTCACTGTTCTGGCCGCGTGGATGGGGTTTCGCTATTGGACATTGGTCATGGGATCGGTGGCGGGCGTGATCATCGACACGGGCTTGACTTTATCGCGACGCCGTTGTCCCTTTGCCTGGCCGCGCCCCAGTTCGTTGCGGCACACCATTCGCTTTACCGGGCACATTGTCATCAGCCGGCTGGCGTGGTACAGCTACTCCAACGCCGATCTTGTGGTCTCTGGCCGGGTGTTAGGGGAAAAAGCCCTGGGTGTGTACTCTCTGGCGTGGAACATCGCCAATATCCCCGTGGACAAGCTTGCCGGGGTACTCAACAGCGTGACTCCAGCGTTGTTTTCCGCGGTACAAAAAGAGCACGCTTTGTTGCGACGCTACCTCCTAAACCTCACCGAAGGCATTTCCCTCATTGCCTTCCCGGCGAGCCTGGGACTGGGCTTGGTAGCTCCGGAATTTGTCGCCGCCGTGCTGGGTCAGAAGTGGGGGCCTGCGGTTGTACCCCTGCGGCTGCTGGCTTGCTTCGCATCATTTCGCTGCCTCGCACCCATGATTCCAGTGGCCCTCAATACCATCGGCGAAAGTCGTTTTGCCATGTGGAACTCCATCGCTGCCGCGCTCCTGATGCCCGCTTCCTTCCTGGTTGCCAGCCGCTGGGGCAATCCTGGAATCGCCACCGTATGGCTGCTGTTATATCCGCTCGTCGCCGTTCCTCTTTTCCATCGGGCATTCCGGAAGATGGATCTGCGCTGGAAGGACTACCTCCGGGTTCTGCGTCCCGCAATCGCGGGCAGCTTGGTCATGGCCGTCGTGGTGCTGCTGCTGAAGCGGTCGCTGCTTCCAGGCCATGCGGCCGCGGCCCGATTGACCGTTGAGGTCTTGGGTGGAGGTGCGGCCTATGTGCTCACCACCGGCATACTCAACTTCAGGCGCAGACACCACCTGGTGAAAATCTTGCGGATGCTCCGCTCTCCCGTTTCCAGCCCGGCGCAATCACGATAATCTGTAAGCCGCCGCGCGTGGAGCTTACGGCTGCTGTGAGAGGACCTTTTTTGGATCGCCGACTCCGTATCCTGGTGGTAAGCCACACTTTTCCGCCGCTCGCGGAGGTGGGGGCCATTCGAGTGACACAACTTTGCCACTATCTGCCCGACTGGGGAATCGATCCCATCGTACTCACTGGCCACGAACGCTCTAACGCCGCACACGATTATTCTCGCAAGCTGCCCACTCCCCTGCGCGTGCTGCGCGCGCCCGCCATGCCCACCCCGCTGGAATGGTACGCCGCGGCCAGGAGAAAGCTTGCTCGTAGTGGGGTTGCTCCCGACCCGGCCAGACCGGAACCAGAAATTGGTGAAATCGGCATGCTGCGGCGAAACCTCAGGGCGCTGATGGAATTTCCTGATCGTTATTGGGGATGGTACTGGCCCGCGATTCGACTGGGTGCGCAGGTGTTGCGCCAGGACAAGATCGATGCGATCTATTCCAGCGGCCCGCCGTGGACATCTCATCTGGTGGCGCGGCATCTGAAGAACAAATTTGGACTTCCCTGGCTCATCGACTTCCGAGACCCGTGGGCCAGCGCCCTTCCAGAGGAAACAAACCCAGCATGGTGGCACCACTGGGCAAAGCGGATGGAAGAAAGCTGTGTCCAGCACTCCGATTTAGTGCTGGGCAATACCGACCGCCTGACGGCTGCGCTTCAGCACCACCATGGCGGCCGGGATGCCGCTAAATTTCGTACTTTAACTAATGGGTTCGAGGACCTCGTGGTTTCTCCACGCCGGAAAACCGGCCCGAAGAGGTTGCTACTCCACCTGGGATCGCTCTACGCCCATCGCCGCATCGACACTTTCCTGATTGCATTGGCCGACCTGGTCAGTTCGGGACACCTGGCTCCGGAGTCATTCGAAGTCCTTTTTCAGGGGGAAAATGATCCATCCTACTTGGCGGAAGCTGCCAGACTCGTGCCTCAACTGATGGAAAACGGTTGCATCAGATTCAATCCTCGCATGCCCTGGGGTGCAGCTAGCCAACTGCTTTGGGAGGCCGACCTGCTTCTGCTTTTTCAAGGCCGTCACGCGTTGCAGGTGCCGGCTAAATTCTATGAGTATCTGCAAACTGGCGTGCCGATTCTCGCGGTTTCGGAAGAGGGAGCTCTCACCGAGGTGATGGACGAGACCCGAGCCGGAGTCTGGGTCCGACCTGGAGACCCGCGGGAAATTGCGCCCAAACTATTGCAAGCCCTCAACCGGCCGCCGCGAAACCCGGAAGAAGTGAGGAGGCAGTTCGCGGCTCGCTACCACTACCGGAACTTGGCCCGGGAGTTGGGCCTGTGGATTGAGGAAGTTTGCCTTCGGAACGGTTAGGCAAAACTGTTTCAAGATGCCAGGGTGTTTTGCCGCAAAGATTTGCACATTGTCGATAGGATTACAGGGCTGGCGCAAGATACTTCTCTAAGGGCTGTATTTACAATCGTTTGCAAACTACTCCTTGCTGCCGTGAAGGAATGCGAATTGCTTTATACTTGGTTTGCTTCGTCCGGTTCCATCTAGAATTGATGCCATACCCAATTGCGTAGTACTCTGGCAGGGCAACGCATGAAGGTTTCACCTTCCCTTCTGGAATCCGCAAGCGCTGAGCCTCGCATTTCAGTTCCGGAAAAAGGCCAGGGAAAGCCATTCAACCAATACTCTTACGAACCTGGGAGGTTCACGGATTTGACTGCTTCGAGCCATCTTATCCCGCCCCATGGCGGACAGCTTGTTGATCTCATTGGAACGCCGGAACATTCGGCGGAATTGAAGGCACACTCGCGCGAATGGCCTTCGTGGGACTTGACCGCGCGCCAGATCTGCGACTTAGAACTGCTGCTGAGCGGCGGTTTCTCACCCCTGCGTGGATTCATGACGCGGGCCGACTACGAAGGCGTATGCCACAACATGCGGCTGAAAAGCGGCGTGCTTTGGCCCATGCCCATCACGCTCGACGTGACCGAAGCCTTTGCCAAGACCCTGAAACCCGGCAGCAGCAAGATCGCCCTGCGGGATGCCGAAGGGGTGATGCTGGCCGTGCTCTCGGTGGAAGACGTTTGGCAGCCCGATCGCGCCGCGGAAGCCAAAGCCGTGTTCAACAGCACCAGCGCGGCTCACCCCGGCGCCGATTATGCGATGAACCAGTCAAATCCGTGGTACGTCGGCGGAACGCTGGAGGGCCTGCAAGTGCCCTCCCACTATGACTTCCGTGCCTTGCGATTGACTCCGGCGGAACTACGTGCTGAGTTCGCACGTTTGGGATGGCGCCGATTGGTGGCCTTTCAAACCCGCAACCCTATGCATCGCGCCCATGTGGAATTGACCTTCCGCGCCGCCAAACAGGTTGAAGCCAACCTGCTGATTAATCCCTCCGTAGGTATGACGAAACCTGGCGACGTCGACTACTTCACCCGCGTGCGCTGCTACCAATTGTTGCTTTCGAAGTTTCCCGCGGGCACGGTGAAGCTTTCTCTCCTGCCGCTGGCCATGCGCATGGGCGGACCACGTGAGGCCATTTGGCACGCGCTGATCCGTAAGAACCACGGCGTCACCCACTTCATCGTGGGCCGCGACCATGCGGGTCCCGGCAAAGACACCGACGGCAAGCCTTTCTATGGCCCCTACGAAGCCCAGGAACTTTTCAAGAAGCACGAAGCCGACATCGGCGTGACCATGGTCCCGTTCAACATGATGGTGTACTTAGAGGAACAGGACCAATACGTTCCCGACAACGAAGTACCGAACGGTGCTCGCGTTCTGAACATTTCGGGGACCGAGCTGCGCGATCGGCTCAATCAAGGACGCGACATACCAAGTTGGTTCACCTATCCCGAAGTGGTGCAGGAACTCCGCCGTAGTTTCCCGCCGCGGCATAGACAAGGAGTCACCATTTTCTTCACCGGCCTGTCGGGCTCTGGCAAATCGACGATTGCCAATGTCCTGCTCACCAAATTCCTCGAAACCGGCGGCCGCCCAGTCACCATTCTCGATGGCGACCTGGTGCGTAAGCATCTTTCTTCGGAACTGGGCTTTTCCAAGGAGCATCGCGACATCAATATCCGGAGAATCGGTTATGTGGCTTCGGAAATCACCAAGAATGGTGGGATCGCCATCTGCGCGCCCATCGCTCCTTACGATTCAACCCGCAAGGCCGTCCGCGGCATGATCGAACCGGTGGGTGGTTTCATCCTGGTGCACATTGCCACCTCGGTGGAAACCTGCGAGCAGCGCGACCGCAAGGGGCTCTATGCCAAGGCACGCGCCGGGATCCTCAAAGAGTTCACCGGCATCTCCGATCCCTACGAAGAACCAAAGGACGCGGATGTGGTGATCAACACCGCCGATGTCAGTCCTGAAGAAGCCGCCCAGCAGATCATTCTGCACATGGAACGCGAGGGCTTCATCGGAGTCAACGGCCACAGCGCCTGATCATGGAACCGGTTCTCTCAACCGGATGCGACTGACGTTATGCTAATCGAGAAAATTCTGATCGGTTTTGTGGTCGGTACCCTGATTGGAATGACCGGTGTTGGGGGCGGCGTCCTGCTGTTGCCCATCCTGATTTTTGTGCTTCGGGTTCCACCGATTCTGGCGGTGGGATCCGACGCACTCTTCAACTTCGTCACCAAAATCGGATCGGCTTGGGTGCACGTCAAGAAAGGAACGATCAAACGTAGAGTGGTCATGTGCCTGGCTTCCGGAAGCATTCCCGGATCCATCGCTGGCGTCAGCTTGCTGGGCCATCTGCGAACCGTGTACGGCACCGGCGTCAACACCTTCATCACCACCGCAGTGGGCATCCTGCTGATCTGCGTTCCCACCTTGATGCTCTTCCAGCGACGGATCGAGGAACATGTGGCGCACCGCCAGCCCACCATGAAGTCGATCGTCGGCATGGCATTCATTGGATTGCTGGCAGGATTTCTCGTGGGCATGACTTCGGTGGGTTCGGGCAGCATCATCATGATGCTTCTGCTCTTGTTTTACAGCTTCCCTCCCAAAATGATGGTGGGCACTGACATTATGCATGCCGTCATCCTCACCGGGGTGACCAGCTTCATGCACTTCCGCATTCACAACATCGATCCTTATCTCGTGGGCTCGCTGGTCATTGGTTCCATCCCCGGCGGCTTGCTTGGTTCTCATTTAAGCACTCGTATGCCCACCGTTTGGTTGCGGCGCATCCTCTGTACAGTTCTGCTGGCAACTGGAGCACGAATGCTTTTGGGCTGACCGGTCAAGGATTAACAAATATTCATGACAAAACATTTTCATGCCGAAACCGTACAGCGCATCCAGTCTGCTCTGGAAGCTGCCCGTTTAGTGTTCGGGCGCTTTACTGCCGGAGCGATCGACGCGGAATACAAACTGGGCCACGATCCAGTGACCGAAGCCGACCGAGCAGCCGATGCCGTACTCCACAAGGAACTCCTGCGGGATGGCGAGGGTTGGCTTTCTGAAGAGAGCGTGGATGATTTAACCCGACTGCGAAAGAGCCGGGTGTGGGTGGTGGACCCGCTCGATGGTACGCGGGAGTTCGTGGCCGGAATTCCCGAGTACTGTATTTCCGTCGCCATGGTCGAGGATGGTGTGCCAGTTGCCGGTGGAATTTGCAATCCCGCGAGCAATGAGATGTTCCTCGGCTCGCTGACCACCGGCATCACCTATAACGGCAAGCCGGCGCGGCCCAGCCAGCGAACCCGCCTCAAAGACGCCCTTTTGCTCGCCAGCCGCAGCGAAACCAAGCGCGGCGAGTGGAAACCGTTCGAGAATGCCGGATTCAAGATTCGCCCCATGGGTTCGGTCGCCTACAAGCTGGCCCTGGTGTCAGCAGGCTTGGCGGATGCGACTTTCACGCTGACTCCCAAGAACGAGTGGGACGTGGCGGCCGGGGCCGCACTGGTGAAGAGTGCCGGAGGCTACGTCGGCACCCTCGATCATCAGCCGCTGCGTTGCAATAACCGCTCACCGCTTCTTTCCGGCTTGGTCGCGTGCAGTTCCTCGCTGCAAGATGAGTTGCTGGCGCTGGTGAATGAACACATCCCGGCAGCCTCGCGGGGACGTTAGCGGCAGGTGGCCCTGTCTTTGTGTTTCACGGTATGCGCCTCCATCCCCATCCTTTCGTATTTGTTGCGAAAGCGCGAGTCAGTGGCACCGGCAACCCATCTCTACAGTTTTCTGATAGGTCCCGGGTACTGCGATACCATGGGATCAACGGTCAACAGGGTGACACCCTCGACCGTCGCTTGCGCCACTAAGATTCGGTCGAAAGGATCCTTATGAATCGCTGGCAAGCTCTCGGTGGCCACGACGTGATCGCTGCTGATTGGCAATTCACTGTACCCGTTGTCCAATAGACCACGGCGGAGCAGGCGCGCATCCACCTGGAAATCTGCTCTGCCCAGACCGCGCTTAATTGCCACTTCCCAGAGACTGGCTGCGCTGAAGAGAAGCTCGTTGTCCGGATCGTCAATTAGGGTTCGAGTTTTTCTTGAGAGGCGCCGGGGTTCACCGGCAGCCCAGAGGAGAAGATGCGTATCCAGCAGAAGTTTCATACGTCACCGCCGAACATTCGCTCCATCTCTTCCTGGCCCATGCGGTCAAAATCGTCCGGCACAGAAATTTGTCCGGCCATGAAACCGAGGCGCCGCACTTGGGCGCCGGTGGGGGCGCTAAGGGCAATGACCTTTACGACGGGCTTCCCCGCCTTGGCAATAATGAATGTCTCGCCTTTGGACGCCTGTTCCACTAGTCTTGAAAGCTGGGTTTTGGCCTCGTGAATATTTACGGTCTTCATGGCAGCCCTTAGTAAACTTAGTTTAATTAGTTTAGTCTATCATGAACTGGCAATGCTCGACTAGCTGGGCGGTCAGAATCGTGCTGGTTCTGGGATGGCTCAGCATCGCTGTGCTGGACCGTTCGAATGCCGGTCCCTTGCCTCAGAACGCGGGATCCGCTCCCCAATTCGACGGCCCGTCGGAGTTGCCCCGCGTTTACGTCCGTAGCTCCTTAGCCGACACTCCAGCGCCTGGCCAAACTTTGCGGGTGAAGGAGGGAGAAGACTTCCAGAAAACACTCGATGCAGCGTCTTGCGGCGATACCATCGAGTTGCAGGCAGGCGCAACCTTTCGCGGCCTGTTCAAGATTCCGGCCAAGGCTTGCGACGATTCCCACTGGATCATCATTCGCACCGCCGCCTCCGACCACGACTTGCCGCCGGAAGGCACTCGCATCACGCCTTGCTATGCCGGAATCGAGATGCTTCCGGGCAGGCCGCTGTTTCATTGCACTTCGACGAACAAGGTTCTGGCGAAACTCTCCTATGCGGGAAACAGTGGCAGCGGCCCCATGGTTCTGGCGAATGGCGCGAACCACTATCGCTTTCTCGGACTGGAGATCACACGCGAGTCGCCGGGGGCGACAATCTACAATCTGGTGTTGCAGGAAGACGGCGGAGACGCGAATCATTTGGTCTTCGACCGCGTTTGGCTTCACGGCACGCCACAGGATGAAACCACCCGCGGAATTCTTCTGGGAGGAAGCTCTCACATCGCCGTAGTCGACGCTTTCTTTTCCGATTTCCACTGCACCGCCGGAACCGGCTCCTGCACGGACGCTCAGGCCATTGCGGGCGGCATGGGAAACCGCCCCATGGGCCCTTACAAAATTGTGAACAATTTTCTGGAGGCGGCGGCCGAGAGCATCCTTTTCGGTGGCGGATCCGCCACGCAAGTACCAACTGACATCGAAATCAGACACAACTATCTCTTCAAACCCGTGAATTGGCGTCCGGGTGATCCCCACTTCATCGGCGCTGTCAACGGCCGTCCCTTCATCGTGAAAAACCTGTTCGAGCTCAAGAATGCGCAACGTGTGCTTTTTGAGGGCAACGTGTTGGAGCACACTTGGGGAGGATTTTCACAAACCGGTTTCGCCATCCTGCTCACGCCCAGAAACCAGGGCCGCGGCACCTGTCCTTTCTGTATGGTCACCGATGTCACCATCCGCTACTGCAAAATCAGCCACGTGGGCAGTGGCTTTCAGATCGCCAACAGCCGTGACGATTCTGGCGCCGCGGCCCGGGCGGGAGAGCGGTACAGCATTCACGACGTCATCGTTGACGACATCGGCAGGCCGGCTTCGCAAGGCTTTGGAACTCTGGCCCAAGTCTCCATGGATGCGCCGGTTTTGCGGGCGGTTGCGCTAGACCACATTACGGCTTTTCCGCCGAAATCGCTGTTTCTCATCGGTGGGCCGCCGAGCCGGGCCATGCGCGATTTCAGCTTTACCAACAGCGTTGTTACCGCAGGTGAATATCAATTCACCGCCACCGGAGGCGGTCCGCAACTTTCCTGCTCGTCGGAGCCGGGCGGCAATGCCCCAGCGGATATGCTCCAGGATTGTTTTGCGTCCTATCGTTTCGATCACAATGCGGCCATCGGTGGATGGAGCAAATGGCCCCACGGAAACATTTTTCCCAAACATCCGCGCGACGTCGGATTCGGCAACTACAGCGATGGCGATCAGGGCGATTACCGTTTGTCAAAGCAGAGCCGTTTCCGAGGCGCTGGCGCAGATGGCAAGGACCTGGGCGCCGACATAGACGCGGTCAATCGGGCCACAGCGGGAGTTCAGTAGTCGAGCTGTGGTCGAGTCCATCAGCGACTGTTGGAATGGGACGCGGGTACGGGTTTTCGAGACGCCACGGCCGTCCGCGCCGCAGAATTCGTTGCTGCATGCAGAAAGTTGCGGTGCCAAAGCTCCAGCACCAGCATTCGCCACAGCAATCCGGAGCGATCGCGGCGCCCACGCAAGTGTTCGGACAGCAGCGTACGTACTGCGTCAGGCTTGAAATAGCCGCGCTGCAGGCTCTGCGGCTCCAGCAATACAGACAGCAACTGCTCTTTGAGTTCGTTTTTCATCCACTCCACCAACGGGAGCGCGAAACCCTGTTTCGGCCGATGCAGCGCCGTGGACGGAATCCCCAGCCGTTCTGCTAGCTTTTTTAATAGATATTTTCGCGTCCCGTTTTGTGCCTTCCATGTGATGGGCAGCGCGACTACCCATTCCACGAACTCGTGATCGAGCATCGGAACCCGGACTTCGAGCGACGTAGCCATACTCATGCGATCGACCTTGGTGAGGATGTCTCCCGCCAAATACGTCTTCGTGTCCAGATACAGCAACTTGCTAAGCGTGTCGCTGGCGGGTGCGTCATCGTAATAGCGCCGGAACTGCCCCAACGGGTCCGGCTGTCCCGCAGAAGCTTGCAGAAAATCCGCAGTAAAGAAGTTTTTCTCCCGGTGCAGAGCGGGGAAGATGGATATGTCGTCCAAATAACGCTCGCGGGCAGAAAGCGACGCATTCCACGCCCGGTTCTTGCCGTACGTGCCTGGGGGCAGATGGTGGTGCAGACGCCGTCGATAAAGGCGGCCCATCCAGTCCGGTACGTGGTCAAAGTGACGATGACTCATCGCCACTTGATAACGGTCATAGCCGGCGAACAACTCATCTCCTCCGTCGCCCGAAAGGGCAACCGTCACCTGCTGCCGCGCCATGCGACAAACGTAATACGTCGGCAGCATCGAGGAATCGCCGAATGGCTCCTCCAGCATTGCTGAAAGAAACTGCAAAGTCTCTTCCATGTGGGGTTCAACCAGCAGTTCCTGGTGTTCGGTGCCGAAATGCTCGGCCACACGCCGCGCGTGCACCGACTCATTGAACTCATCCGCGCGGAAACCGACCGAAAACGTCTTCACCGGACCACGACTCGCCCCCGCCATCAATGCGACCACAATCGACGAATCCACACCGCCGCTCAGCAGCGCTCCCAGGGGCACATCGCTGATCAGCCGCATACGCACGGCCTCGGCCAGTTTGCGCTCGAGCTCTTGCAGACAGTCTTCCTCGGACATTCGTGCCTGCGTTCCATAGGCGGGAACGTCCCAGTATTGCCGGATGTTGCACCGATCGCCGTCGTACTCCAGGAGATGTCCCGGGGGGAGCTTATGGATTTGCTGGAACACCGTGAGAGGATCGGGAATATATCCGAAGTAGAAATACTGCAACAGCCCGTCCGGATTCACTTCCGCCAACTGTGGTGCGATTGCCAGCAGCGCCTTCATCTCGGAAGCGAACAGCAGGCGGCCTCGCGACCACGCGTAGTGCAACGGCTTCTTGCCCAAGCGATCTCGCGCCAGCAGTAATCGGCGTTGCGTCCGGTCATACAGGGCAATGGCAAACATCCCCCGGAGTTTCTTGACACAATCAGCGCCCATCTCTTCGTAGAGATGGACAATCACCTCAGTGTCGCTGTGAGTGTAGAAACGGTGCCCTCGGGATTCGAGGTTCCGCCGCAGTTCCGGAAAATTGTAGATCTCGCCGTTGCAGACCACCCAGACGCTTTCGTCCTCATTGTGGATGGGTTGGTGCCCACCCGCGACATCGATGATGCTCAGCCGGCGCATTCCCAGTCCCACCGGCCCTTGGGTGTAGATGCCCTCGTCATAGGGTCCGCGGTGAACCATGGTCTGACACATGCGATGAACCTCGCCTGCGTCGACCACGTCCTCCGCTTTCCCCACGATGCCGGCTATGCCACACACGCTATCTCCACCCTTTCACAAATTTCCCCGTGCCCCGTTTCTGCAGTCGATCAATCCTCAGCGATTCGGTGCAGCCTGCTTGATCGGACTTCGGAACCGCGCCGCCATTGCATAACTGTCGCTCTGGGTCTTCCCCTCGAACCCTGTTTCGGAGGCAGGCGAGGAAAGTCCATACAGAGCAGACGTATATCCCACCATAAAGTACGGGAACAAGTTGTACTCAGTGCTTGAGAACATAGCCCCCACCAGATAAGCCGCCAGGCTGGCCCATAGTGCACCGGTGAACAACTGCACTTCCTTGCTTTGCGCATAGCTCGTCGTCTGGCGCACTTGACGCAGGTTTCGAAATGCCAGTGTCAGAATGATCAGAAACAAGATCAGTGCGGGGAATCCAGCCTCCGCGGCAAATTCGGTGTAGGTGTTGTGGGTGACATGCCAGGACTCGGTCACCGCAGGAAAATTCCCCGGCCCCACGCCGAAGATAGGATGATGGATCGCCAACTCAACGCTCGACACTAGAAGTTGACGCCGTGCTTCCCAGGAAGCCTGGTCCTCCGCGTCAACACCCCCGCCCTGCACAATGCTCTGCAAGCGGTTAAGGTAGTGCGGGGTTGAGACCGCCACCGCCACTGAGACGATGCCCAATATCCCCGTCAGCGCGACCAGCGCGACACGTTTGCCGCGAATCCCAAACTCCCAGAAACAAGCTAGCAACGCGACGCTCATGGCGATGAATCCGCTGCGTGAAAAAGTCGCGATCAACCCATACAGCATGCCGAGCAGAGCGATCGTCCAGACTGCCTTGCGCACCGGCCCGCGCGCGGCCAGTAATAACGCCAGACACAGAGGCCAGTTGATCGCGATATCGACTGCCAAGTCGTTGGGGTTTTCAAAAATTCCTCCCAATACCCCGCCCAGACGATCTCCACCCGGCCGCAGCGCAATGGATAACCAGGTCATGATGGCCACTGCAGCCGCCTGCACCCAAAGCAGCCTGCGCAATTGGCTGACATTCTGCACCACCATGGCGACCAGCAGTGCGATCACCACCGCCTTGGAGAATTGCTCGAACACCACGGCAAAAGATCCACCCCTCCAAAAGGCGAAGGGGATGGTCAGGCATAAATCAGCGAAAAGCAGCATGAGCAATTTGATTTCAATCGGGACTCTCACTTTCAATCTGCGCGTTGCCAGTCCCGCGATCACAGCGATCAAGGCGATGCCACCAACAATTTTCTCCACTGGAACGACAGCCAGTTCCGGAATCACATCCTGCGGCCGGGTGTAATACAAGAAGGAAAACACAACCAACGCATGGTAAGCGAGACTGGAACCTTGCTTCTTCGGATTCAGTGTTCCCGGGCCAACGGCGGACGTTCCCCTCTGTCCCACTTTTTGCAGGCCGCGATCGCGCCAGTCGGCAAACGTCATCGGCCCCACACCGCCCTCCGTCCGGTTACAACATTGACGAATGCCACCAGCGCTGCAGTGTTCAGAAACACGAAGGTATACGCGGCATTTGCTAAACGTGCGAGCAGCCCTGTTTTCAAACCTGCCACCGCCAGCAGGCTCAGCCCGTAGAACGCAAGCTGCAGAACCAGGGCAAACCGGTAGATGGGCCCGGAAAGAACTACTGAACCAGCCAGGACTATGGCCAGGGCAAAGGGTATCAACAAGCGCAGCAGTTTATGGCTGACAAATTCAAAGCGCACTGGATTCTCAGAAGTCAGCAACCACGGAGCTAGCTGGAGCAGCTGATAGTTGCCGCTCAGTGTTCTCACCTTGCGGGCAAACTCACGCTCGCGGCCCAAGTCCGCGCGGTCGCAGGCTTTGGCGCGTCCATCGAACACCACCCGCGACCCGCTGCGCGCAATCTGGAGCGGGACAAAAACATCGTCCAAAATGGTTTCCGTCGGAATCGGCGCCCACAAGCTCCTGCGCACTGCATAGAGTGCGCCTGTGGCTCCCACGACTGACCCTGTAGCCGACTCCCACTCGCGAATTTGTTTTTCGATGCTCCAGTACAAACCCAGCCCGTTGCCCGCATCTGGGGACTTTGGATCCCCCAGCATCAATTCTCCGCTCACGCATCCCACTTGAGCATCGGCAAAGTTCTCCATCAGCGAGCGTAGAGAATCCGGGTGCAGAAGCTGCCTCGCATCCGTGAACACGATGATCTCTCCCTGTGCCAACTCCAACGCGTCATTCAGCCCGGAAGCCTTCCCCCCGGCAAGCTGCTTGAGCACAACGCTGACCCGCGGATTGTGCGCCTGCTCGCGCAGGATGTCTTCAGTCCGATCACTGGATCCGTCAGAGACCACCACGATCTGCAGCAGGTCGGCGGGATACTCCAGGCTTAACAAGTTCCCGAGCTTCCCTTCAACTACCTGCTCCTCATTTCGCACCACCATAACCATCGAGACCGCAGGCAGAAACGAGCCTAGCCGCACCGGTCGCGGACGACGGCGGCTGCGCAGCCACAACCAGGCAGGATAACCGAAATAGGTGTAGGCGATGACTGCAACCGCGCACCAGAAGGCCCATTTCATCGCGCACTCCGTCCCCGCAGCGCGATCTTGATGGCCGGGAGCATGACCGGGTAGACCTGGGAAAAGCGTATCAAGCTCTACCTCTGAGCGGCTTTGCTGTCGCCTCGCGGATAAGTGCTGTAGTAATAGCGCTGATAGGGCATGGAACCGGATCCCACCCCATTCAGCACCACCCCTAGCAGTTGCTCATCGCTGAATTCCAGCCGCGCCTTTTGCGCAAGGTCAAAGGGAGTGACGTTGCTACGCACCACCAGCAAGATGCCATCACAACACTTCGCCAGCAAGCTGGCGTCCGTGACCGGCACTGCCGGGGGCGAATCAATGATGATCCAGTCGAACAGCGGTTCCAAACGCGCCAACAGAGACCTCAAACCCTCCCCCGCCAGCAACTCCGCAGGATTCGAAACCTCGCGGCCAGACGGTATGAAGAAGAGATTCTCCATCGGCCCCCGCTGGATAATTTTGAACTCATCCGCCTGCTGCGTAAGGTACTCGGAAAGTCCAGGACTGGCAGCGGTTCCCAGCGTCACGTGCAACCGGGCTCCACGCAGATCGGCATCTACCAGCAGCGCGCGCTGTCCCGGCTGCCGAACCAGCGCTTGGGCCAGATTCGCCGCGACGAACGACTTGCCCTCTTTGGGAAGAGCGCTGGTAATCAGGACCTTCTTCAGAGGCTGCCGCTCTCGCACCTGATAGAGGCGGGAACGCAAGGCGCGGAATTGCTCCGTCCCCTGCGCCTGCTCGTCCGGGCCAAAAAACAACATGGTCTTGAGGTCCGGGGTCCACGCCACTGGAGCGCACTTCGCCGACCACTCCGCGAACGCAGGCTGCGATACGCGCGAGGGCCCGTCCAGGGTCGACGCGTTCTCCGTGCCCCCAACCAACGTGAGAGGCGGTTCTGCAGACGTCAACCCCGACGAGGGCTTGGGCAGTCCAGCCCGATTCGCCTGCGCCGCCTGTTCGGCTTCCGCCCGCTTCAGCGCCTCATGAATTCGGCTCACGGTTTTCCATCTCCGGGGTGGTCGTTCTCGGCATCGCGCAGCCGCTCCGCTAGGTTCACGAGGGTTTCTGCTGTTTCGGACAAGTTAAGCGCAGCCTGCGACGAGGCCGCCGGCGATGCGGAAAGGCCATTGCCTTCCAATTCGAAGTCGCGGGCCACTGCTTTCACTTCATTCTCTGATACCAAGCGCCGCTGGTCAGCGTAGGCGTTGATCAGACAGTGTTCACAGATCAGGTTCACCACCCGCGGAATCCCGTGCGAATAACGATGGATTGCGGACAGCGCCTCAGGAGTAAAGATCTCCTGGCCATTCGAGCCCGCGATGCGAAGCCGTTGTGCAATGTAAGCCGACGTTTCCTGCGCGAGCAACGGTTGGGTCTTGGCGCGCAGCATCACGCGTTGACGCAATTGCCGGAGCTGCGGACGCCTGAGCTTGTCGTCGAGTTCAGGCTGACCCACCAGCACAATCTGCAGCAGCTTCTCGGTGAACGTCTCCAGATTGGTCATCAAGCGAATTTCTTCCAGAACTTCGTCGGAGAGGTTCTGCGCTTCGTCGATGATCAGCACCGCATTCTCGCCGGCGCGGTATCGTTCCAGCAGCCAGTTGTTGAAGAGCAAAACAATCTGGCTCTTCTCCCTCGAACTGGAGGGAATGCCGAAATCGGTCATCATGTAGTCCAGAAACTGCGGCACATCCATCATCGAGTTGAAGACGAAAGCCGTCGCTACCCGCTGCTGCCGTAGCCACGACAAGAGCTTGTTAATCAGAGTGGTCTTGCCCGTTCCCACTTCGCCCGTCAGCAGGACAAACCCCTTGCGGCTTTGGATGCCATAGGTGAGACACGCCAGCGCCTCCTCGGTGTGCTTCGTGAGAAACAAGTACCGCGGATCGGGATTAACGTTAAACGGATTCGCCTGCAGCCCGAAAAATTTCTTGTACATTCAGCCCTATACCTCGAGGATGCTCAACTTGCTCCGCTTGTCGGATGCGTTTGCCTGCATCGGCGGCTTCCTCTTGCCATTCTCTCCATCCTTTTTGCTGGTCGGATCGATCCAGGGCACGGTGACCAGGGTTGGCAGCGATAACGCCGCCAGCACATCCTGCTCGGTGCGCAGCGCCTTGTCTCGCATTTCCAGCCAAAGCGCCAATCCCAGACCTAGAGCCAAGCCGGCTCCTGCCCCGCCCAGCCCAAATAGCAGCCGATTCGGAAAGCTTGGGGCATCCGGGAAACTGGCCGGGTTCAGCAGGCTCATCTGTTCACCCTGCTGGCGGCGCTCCATGTCCGTCTGAATTTCCGACGCGCTCTTCTTAACCATTAAGTCGTTGTAGACCTTCTGTGCAGTTTCGTAGTCACGGGTCAGCAGTTTGTATTGCTCTTCCACGCCAGGACTGAGGGCCAGCCGTCCCTGCGCGGTGCGGATCGCATCTTGCAGCCGTTGCTGCTCGCGAGTTGCCTGCGCAATCGTCCCGTCGTATTGGTGAATCTGGAGTCGCAACTGTTGGATTTCTGCCGGCTCATTCGCGCTTCCCTTTTCCGCAGAACTGGTCCCTTGGGCGCTGGCCGCATTGACCTCGGCCAGCTTCCGTTTCACCTCGGCAATCTGACTCTGGACCTTCAGCACGTCGGGGTGATCGTCGGTGTACCGCGTCCGCAGAGTGATCAATTGGTTCTGCAGTTCCGCCAATTGCTTTTCCAGACTTTCCGGGTTCATGGCGGCCTGCGAAGCTTTCCATGCCGCCAATTGTTGCGACAGTATGGATTGCGCATAAGCCCGGTCCTGCTGTGCGCGATTCAAAGCCTGAGTGTTGGCATCGAGCTGAGCGTCCATCCCCATCAACAGCTTTATGTTGTTGTCTTCGTCGCCGGGCAGTTGACCAATGTACCTTTTCTTGAAGCTTGCAAGCCTGGCATCCTGGTCATCCAGTTCCCGCTTGGCCTGCTCCACTTGGCGCGCCAGAAACTCGGTGGTGCTTTGCGCGACTTGTTCCCGGGTTCTGAGATTCTCTGCCAGCAACATGGAAGTCAGTTCCGTGCACACTTGCTGCGCCACCGTTGCACTATCGGCAGTAAAGTTCAGGTAAAAGCCGGGAACATCGCTCTGCCCCGTCCGGTGATTCTTGGAACCCGAAAGATCAGGAGCCACACCCTCGATCACGAAATTCTTTCGGATGCCATCGATGACGTCATCCACGCTCTTGCCCTTGGCCAGGCCCAGCCGATCGATCATGGGTTGCAAACGGTTTTGACTCAGCACCTGTTGCTGCATGGTGGCAATGCGCTGGGCAATGCCCGAAGTCACCACGGGTAGTACGTACCCCTCGGGAACCTTCTGGGTCTCCACCAGAATCAGCGACTGCGAGGTAAACCGCGGAGTAAACGCATACGACAAGAAGTACGCTGCCACCGGAACCAGTAACGCCGGCAACAGAATCGCCGACAAACGCCGGCGCAACATTGCCAGGTAATCATCCATCGTCAATTCGCGGTTCTGAATCATGTCAAGTATGTGAGTCGCGCCTGGGGCTGCAGACTCCTCTCGCCGTAAACACCGTCCTGCGACTGAGTTCGAGACAGGGCGTCTGCCACTCCGCCTTCCCAGGAGTACCTCGGTGAAACCGGGCGGTTCCGGCGCAAACAGTTGATTGCTGCACGGTTGCTGCCATCCAGTCGCTTGCCGCTGTGAACTTGGAAAACACTACACGGGCCTTGTTTTCAGCTATTTACACCACTCCACCAGGCCTCGATTTGCCTTCCTGCCGCGCCCTTACCCTACACCAAACAGCATTAAAGGGAAACCTCTTTCCCGGGTTTTCCGGCGATAATCTGCAAAACTCTTCCTGCAGGAAACACCCTCACCCGCCCGATTGCACCCTTCATCGGCTTCGCATATCCTGAGTCCCTTCTCGAAAGTCTTTCGGTGAATTACACAGCCCAACCCGTGGCGTCGGCCGCAACACCGGAAGAAGTTCCGTCCGGACGGCGCGTCAGCAATGGTACATGGTTGCGAGGCGGTGTCTTAGTTCTCTTGATCATGTGGCTGTATGGTCCGATTCTTTCTCGCCTGGTAGGACAGTGGTGGCACGATCCCAATTTTTCTCACGGATTTCTGGTGCCCGTGTTCTCGTTGTTTGTGCTCTGGAAAGATCGTGCGCGTATCGCAAAGTTTCCATCAGCCTCCTCGTCCTGGGGACTGCTCGTCGTCAGTTTTGCTTTGTGCCTGTTGGTCGCAGGAGTGTTGGGCGCAGAGTTATTTCTTTCCCGGATATCGCTGCTAATGCTGTTGGCAGGGCTGATCGTTTTCTTTCGCGGATGGCCGCTCTTCCGCGCCGTGCTGTTTCCCTGGGGCTTCCTGTTTTTGATGATTCCGATTCCTGCAATCATTTTCAATCAGATCACCTTTCCACTCCAGTTGCTGGCGTCCAAGTTAGCCGCGTCGGCACTGCCTCTGCTCGGGGTTCCGGTGTTGCGCGAGGGCAACATCATCCACCTGCCGGCAATGCCTCTGGAAGTTGCGGAAGCATGCAGCGGCATCCGTTCCCTGTTGTCGCTCACCACGCTCTCGCTTGTGTACGGATATCTGCTGGAACCCCGCATCTTGATCCGTATTCTGCTGGCGCTGGCTTCCGTTCCTATCGCCGTAGTGGCAAACAGTCTGCGTATCGTGGGTACAGGACTTCTGGTGCAATACTGGGGCCAGGACGCAGCCGAAGGTTTTTTTCACACCTTCTCCGGCTGGCTGGTTTTTGTGGTATCGATCATTCTGCTTTTTGCCGTGCATCAACTCTTCGTCTTCGTCGCCAGACGGGCGGAGGAAAAGCCGTGAGCCACTGGCGATTCACCGTCACACTAATTCTTCTGGCCGGAACTGCAATCTTCCTGCAAGGGCGAAAACAGATTGAGACCTTGCCATCTCGCGAGCCCCTTGCCCATTTGCCTCACCAACTGGGAGCGTGGATCGGAACCGACGTGAGCATCCCGCCCGACGTCCGCGAAGTCTTGGGCAATGGCGACTTCCTGCTGCGCACCTACACTGACCAGAGTTCCCCTACCGCGCCGGACGTGGATTTGTTTGTGGCTTACATCCCCAGCCAGCGCGAAGGCGATACGCTGCATTCCCCGAAGAATTGTCTGCCCGGAGCCGGCTGGTCGCCGGTGGAATCCAGCCGGCTTTCGATTTCTCTGCCCGCTCAGCCCGCGTTCCCAATAAATCGTTATGTGATGGCGAAAGGCGACGAGCGCCAACTCGTGTTTTACTGGTATTGGGCGCACGGTCGAGCGCTGGCCAGCGAATACTGGGCAAAGTTTTACCTGATTGCGGATTCGATTCGTCTCAACCGCAGCGATGGTGCGCTGGTGCGTGTCGCGACTCCCTTGTCTGAAGATGAATCCTCGCAGAAGGCGGAGCACAGATTGCTTGAGTTCACTGGGAACATCGCGCCACTGATGGATCCCTATGTCCCGCGGTGAGAGCGTGTCAGGTTCAGGAGACATTGAATGAAACGTTTTTTCTTCGCTCGTCTCGCACTGGTACTGGGAGTTGTCGCTCTCTTCTTCCTGGGCTGTTCGCGCGACCCCAATGTGCGCAAACAGAAATATCTCGAAAGCGGGCAACGCTATTACGATAACGGCAAATACCTGGAAGCTGCCATTCAATTCAGCAACGCCATTCAGATCGACTCCCGCTTCGCTCCAGCCCACTACCAACTCGCTCAGACGCTCCTAAAGTTGCAACAGTGGACTCCGGCCTATCAGGAACTATCGCGAACCCTTGAGATCAACCCCGGAAACTACCAGGCCCACATCGATATTGCGAACCTGTTGATTGCGGGCCGTGACCTGAAGCAAGCTCAGGAGCACACCGACCTGTTGCTGCAAAAGCAACCTGATAATCCCCAGGTCCACGGCGCGATCGCGAACTTGCTCGCCGCCCAGAACAATCTTCCCGGCGCCCTCGAGGAAATGCAGAAGGCCATCGCTCTGGGCCCGGATCGCTGGGACTTTTACTTGAATCTCGCCCTGTTACAGCTTCGTCTCAACCAACCCGATGCCGCTGAAGCCAACTTGCGAAAGGCAGTTGAGGTAAGCCCCAAGTCTACCCAGGCACAACTGGCGCTGGGCCGGTTCTACGAGTCTCGTCGCCGCTTCCCCGAAGCCGAGCAGCAATTTCGACACGCGATCGACGTCGCCCCCAAAGATCCCCAGCCCCGCTCCGCCATGGTTCGCCTCTACATGGAACAAGGCAAAAAGCCGGAAGCAGAAGAATTCCTCAAGAACGTGAAAAAGGATTTCTCCGATGATTCCGTCGGCTATCGCATGTTGGGGGACTTCTACTTCGCCTCGGGCGACCTCGACCAGGCCACAGCGGAGTACTCATCGCTCTACCGCCAGCATCCCAAAGACATTCAGGTGAAGAAGAATTACATTCAACTTCTGATTCTCAAGGATCGCATTCCCGAGGCGCAGACTCTTGATGACGAAATCCTCAAGGCCAACGCCAACGATGTGGAAGGACTGATCTATCGTGGCCAGATATTGATTCGCAAGGGCCAGGGAAACGACGCCGTACAAGCGCTCGAGAACGCAATCAAGAATGACCCCGACAACGCCGTCGCTCACTACCACCTGGGGCTGGCATTCAACCTCCTGGGCAATCTCGAACACGCAGAAAGTGAGTGGCGCGAAGCCGTGCGTCTGAAGCCCGACCTGACCGACGCCCAGCGCGCTCTCGCCGCCGCCGAAGTGCGCCGCGGCGACATGGACGCTTTGGAACAGACGGCAACTCAGCTAATCAATGGGATGCCGGCTTCGCCCGATGGTTACGTCATGCGCGCCGTCGCCAACACCAATCGCAAACGCTATGCCCCGGCGGAAGACGATGTCCGCAAAGCTATGGACATCGCGCCGCAAAATCCGGCTGGCTATATCCAACTCGGCAATCTGCGGCAAGCGCAGAAGAAATACGGCGATGCAGAAAAGGCCTATCTCGAGGCACTCGATCACGACCCCAACTCGACCGATGCTCTTCGCGGCCTAATGAACACCTACTTGATCCAGAAGCAAACCGATCAGGCCATCGCCGCGGCTAGCGCACAAATTGCCAAGGCCCCCAACCACAGCGGCTTCTACGATCTTCTCGGAACTGCGCTCTTCGACAACAAGAAAGACAGGAACGCAGCCGAAATTGCGCTGCGCAAAGCCGCTGAACTGGACAAGAACAATTCCGACGCGCTGCTGAAGCTGGGTCAGGTGCAGGCCGCCAAAGGCTCAACCGATCAGGCGCTCGCCACTTATCAGCAGTCCTTGAAAGATAATCCACGCGAACCCAGCTTTTACATTCTGATGGGCGAACTGTACGAATCAAAACAGGATTGGCCCCACGCGCAAAGCTCTTATCAGAAGGCGCTGGAACTTCGCCCCGGCGATCCTCTCACTTCCAATAATCTTGCCTACGTGTTGCTGCAATCCGGCGGCAATGTCGATGTGGCGCTCTCGCTGGCGCAAACCGCCCGCCGTGGCATGCCCGATTCGCCCAACGCCGCCGACACTCTGGGCTGGGTCTACTACCAGAAAGGCGCGTACCGCTCCGCCATTGACTTGTTTCAGGAGGCTTTGCAATTAGCGGAGAAGAACAAAGCGAAAGATGACGCCACAGTTCACTATCACCTGGGCCTGGCGTACGAGAAAACCGACCAGCCTGCACTCGCCCGCCAGCATTTCGAGCGCGTGTTAAAGATCAATCCCAACTACGCCCACGCCGCAGACGTAAAAACCCAACTGGCGCAGTTGAAATCCTGATTGTGTCGGCGCGGGCGTCCTCGCCCGGGCAGGAGCGCTAAGCTTTCATTCTCGATACTGCCATCCGCGCCGCATGGTACCCGCACATCCCATGCACTCCGCCCCCCGGCGGCGTCGAAGACGAGCACAGATAAATATCTTTCGCCGAAGTCGCATACTGCATCCGCGTGGGACGAAACAGAAACTGCCGCAGGTCCATGGCCCCGCCACCAATGTCTCCTCCCACCAGATTCGCATCCATGGATTCAAGATCAGCGGGAGAAAATACCCTCCTCGCCAATACACAATCGCGGAAGCCTGGTGCAAAGCGCTCGATCTGCGCTTCGATTCGCGGCAGCATGTCGAATTCTGACCCGTTGGGAACATGGCAGTAGACCCACGCCGCATGCTTGCCGCTGGGCGCACGAGTCGGATCAAACAAGCTCGGCTGCGCCAGAATCATGAACGGCCGCTCCGGGGGCTGCCCAGTTGCCATTGCATTCTCAGACGCCGCAATCTCTGCAAAGCTCCCGCCGAGGTGAACCGTCGCTGCCCTCGCACATTCTTTCGCCTTCCAGGGAATCGGCTGCGACAGCGCGTAATCGACTTTGAAGACGCCAGGACCGTAACGGTATTTCTCCAGCCGCCGCGTGTATCCAGCAGACAATCGGCTTCCAGCGATCTTCACCAACTGCCGCGGGCCAACATCGCAAAGCGTCACCTCGTAATCGCGGAGAGTTTCCAGACTTTCAATCCGTGAAGAGGTTTTCACCCTGCCGCCGAGTTTCGCAAGATGCGCACACAGGGCATTCGTAATCGATTGCGACCCGCCGTGCGGGATCGGCCACCCCACGGCGTGAGCGCTCACGGCCAGCAGAATTCCAAACGCCCCGCTCAACGGGTCGTCCATCTTGAGAAAAGAATGCGCAGCCATCCCGGCGAACAGCGCTCGCGTTCGTTCCTCCCGAAACCCATCGGCCAGGGATTCTGCCGAACGAAATGCATTCAGCCCGAAGCGCGCCATCAACAAAGGATGCCGCGAGAACACATGAACCGGCTGAAGTATCTCTGGCGCGAATTCCTGCCAATGCTCCACCAACGGCCCCACCAGCCGCCGCCAGGCTTTCCCATCAACCCCCAACCCAGTTTCTGCATCACGTAGATCGCGCTCCAGCACCACCGCGGTTCCGTCGTCCAGAGGATGAGCAAGTGGCGCGGGCGAATGAATCCATTCCAGACCGTAGTCCCGCAAGGGCAGCGAAGAAAAGAACGGCGAGCCCAGCACCCAGGGATGCACTGCCGACCCAAAATCATGGACAAAGCCCGGCAGCGTCAACTCCATGCTCCGCGCCGCCCCGCCCGCAGTCGGCTCCGCTTCGAACACATCCACGCCGAAGCCCGCCTGCGCCAGAACGATAGCCGCTGCCAAGCCATTCGGCCCCGCGCCCACCACACACGCTCTACGGCTCATCGCAAGCAGCTCCGCATGTCATCTCATGATGGCACATCCGTGCCATCTCCATCTGCTACTCGCGTGGTTCGACCGTCGGCATCTCGATCGCGCCAATTTTGCCATCGGCCGTGCGCTCCAGCGTCGGCGCATACAGGCCACGCATCTCCCGACGCCACCACGCCCCGGTAAGCTGTTTCTCGGCAGCGGTCGTAAACCAATACTGCCAAAGGACGGCTCGAATCTGCCGCGGCGGAGCCTGCGGGAACGGATTCCCCGCAAACAACGCGAGCACGTCTTTATCTTTATCGCCAGAGAGCAGCCGCACTTCGGCATTGAGCACAATCGGATATTCTCTCCACGACCCTAAAGACGCGAACCACAGGTTCCAGTCAAAGCGGGGCTGATACGGTGCATAGATTCGCGGCGGCTGGCTGATGTCCTGCGGCTTGTAGCCAAACGGATATGCCACCCAGTTCTGGCCATCGTTCGATCCCTGGAATTCGATCTCGTATCGCCCCCGAGTCATCACCGCAAACAATCCATAGCGATTAGCAATGCGGAATGGCTCAAGCGCAACAATAGGCTGAGCCGGCAGTGGGAGACTGCGCCAGAACATCCAGATCATCGGCACCGTGGTGGCGTAGAAAATCCATATAAGTATTGCCGAAGAAAAAGATAGTTTGATGGCGTTGTAAGTGGAGCGGAGCGAAGAGTCTGCGGTCGCGGGGACACTGGCGGACTCCGCTCCCACGTCTCGCAAAAGAGGCGAGACGCGGGGCACCCAACGGTTGAACAATCCGTCATCCAGCAACAAAACTCCCAGCGCCAGTACCAGATAATTCAGGAACGTATAATTCGCGGTGAGGATGACTCCCACCTGCCAGGGAGTCACAATAAAGAAACACAGAATCCGCCAGCGCCGCGGAAGAAGAAACATCCAGACCAGCCCCAGTTCAAGCGCGAGCGTCGCATAAACGCTTCCCGCATGGAACCAGTGCGGCAAGTGTTGCACATACCAGCCGATCCACGTGGGCAGCGGGCCGTTCTGGTAGTACTCGTCCATTGCGGTAAAGTTGCGCCACTCAGGATCGCCGCTCAGCAGCTTCACTGCCCCGGACTCAAAGTAGATGCGAAACCACTCCCAAAGCAGCAGGAACATGCTGGCGCGCGACGGCGGATGGCTGCGGCCGAGTCCCGGCCGAAATCCCGGCGGAGCAAAGAAAAGAGAGATGAACCCGGCTTCCAGCAGCATGCCGTCAGATTGATATCCGGAAAAATCCTGCGCAGCGCTGACGAAGGAAAGAAAACATACGAAACAAATTGCCAGCATGGCACGCGGCCAGAGATTAAGAACCAGCAGCAGCGATGCCACGATGCCAATCCAGCAAAGCGCCAGCAGCATTGGCGAACTGGTGGAAAACCACAACAAAGTCGGCGCATACCACACACGAGAGACGTGGCCGAGTGATTGTGCCACCGCTTGCAGATACTCACCGGCGGGCAGAATTCCGTTCGGACCGATCAGTCCACGGATCTGAAAAAGCAGCGGGAAGAATGCAGAGAAATAAATCAGGCCCAGCGCTCGCAAAAACAGCCAGCGCGGAATCAGGCGATTCGACGCGCCACGCTCCGAATCAAACAGCCAACGGAAGGATCGTGCCCAATCCATGACGGTGGGCAATTATATAGAGCCGAGAGGTCGGAGGTTAGGGGTGAGCGAACTAGACCACGGCTACGTCTTTGCCGCCTTCATCGCCGACCACCGCCTCGGGACGCTTGCGGGCGATGCGGTTCGGTGGCAGGCCGGCGTCACGAATTTTGTAAAGCAACGCCCGGTAGCTGATGCTCAGCGCCCGCGCCGCCTGCTTGCGGTTCCAGTGATGGGCTTGCAGAACTTTCAGGATGATCTTGCGTTCCAGTTCCCGCGTAGCTGCGCGAGTCACCTTCTTGAGGGAAATCGGTCCATCAAGGTTGATGTCCGGATTGTAGAATTCTTTTTCGTTGCGGGCGATCAGATCGTTGCTGATCACGTCCTCGCTGCCCAAGATCACGTAGCGCTTCATCAGGTTTTCCAGTTCACGCACGTTTCCCGGCCAATGGTATTTTTGCAGAATTGCAATCAGATCAGAAGATAGAGCACGCGCCCGGCAGTTGTACTTCTGGTTATAAAACTCCAGGAAGTAGTGCACCAGATCTTCGATATCGCCCCGGCGCTCGCGCAAGGGAGGCAACTGTAAATTCACTACATTGATGCGGTAGTACAAATCCTGACGAAACGTTCCGCCTTCGATTTCATCTTCCAGCTTTCGATTGGTGGCGCAGACAACTCGCACTTCCACTTTCTTATCTTCCTGCGCGCCGATGCGGCAGAACTGTCCGTCCTGCAACAACTGCAAGAGTTTCGATTGCAACGACAGATCGAGCTCAGAAATCTCGTCCAGAAAAAGCGTGCCGCGGTGCGCCATCTCTACGCGCCCCGGTTTGGAGCCGTAGGCTCCCGTGAAAGCTCCCTTTTCGTAGCCGAAAAGTTCACTCTCCAAAAGCGTTCCTGGAATAGCCGGGCAGTTCACCTTGACCCAGGGACCACCCTTCCACGGAGACAGGGCATGAATCATGCGGGCGATAATGTCCTTGCCAGTGCCGCTCTCCCCTTGGATCAACACCGGGACGTTCGCGCTGGCCACTTTGTTCATGCGCGCCCGCAGGGCTTGCATGGCCTCCGACTTCCCGAAAACCACCGCATCCGGAGGAAACTCTCCTAGGGATTGAACCAGCGAACTGAACGAATTTGTCGTTTGCATTGCCATAAGCGCCTGCGATTCCCGCCGGCACGCAGGAATGTGCACCCCGAGCGCCAAAGTTTTGCGCTCTCCCACTACCTACGCTTTGCTTGGCTTACGGGTTTATGATTCAGCAAGTTACGGGTAAACTAGCCGGCCACTACCGGCACAAAACGGCTGGAGTCTTCGGTCTCATAACTAGATTTTTAGGTAGGAAAAACTTTTCACACCGAAGAAATGACTTTCCTTCGCACCGGCGCTCGCGGAGACTTACCGTTGAGCAGCGCGTGGGAGAATCTCAGGCCGACAAGCTGGTAGGTGTCGGCGTGGGTGATCCACACGGTCTTAGCTCGCAAGTTGCGGCAGGACTTGGGCAAAAGCGTAGCCGAGGCCAGGGGAACACTGGGAATTTCCAGCAAAACCTGCGAGGAGAGCGGCAAAGAGCGCCTCACTGCAACCAGGGCCCCGGTTGCGGAGACGTTCAACGCAGTGGCGAACTCCAGCAGTTCCTTCCCGCCCTTATCGCGGCTACGGACAAAAACCGGAATCGCCAGCGGCAAGCGGGCCCACTGGCGGCGTTCATCTTGCGATTGATTTCGATTCAAAATGAGTCCTCAAAGGGCGGAATACACCTGTTTTTACCGCATCTGGGGGGCCAAATGACCTGCTGAACTCCAGCCCTTTCGCGGTCAAAACCACCGCAGCCGGGGTGTTTATCGGCAAATCCGGCTGCAAACACTGAATTTCCATGACGAGTATTTTCCCATTTCTTCGCCCCGCTGACCGTCCCAACAAGCCTCGGTAAGTACTTTCGACTGCATACTTTTGCCCATGAATGGCAATTTGCTTGCGTTTTCCGTTGACAGGGGAAAACAGTCTGCCTTACCATCGATGGATTCCTCCCTCTCTGTCAACCAACTGAGTTCTGACCATGGCGGTAGTGCCAGAAAATACGTGTCTCCCCCAGACCACGGCTGCGGGAGTGGCGGATACCGGTTCGGCCAACAAGTCCGAGGCGGAACTGCCCCTGGACGCGGGTGCCAGTTACGAACTCTTGCAGCAGCAGTATTCCCAACTGCGGGAGCGGTTTTCGCGCACCACGCACGCTCTGGCTTCCGCGGCTCACGATCTGAAGACGCCGCTGGCCATTCTGAACGGATACGTGGAGCTCTTGCAAAGTGAGAAGTTGGGTGGGCTCAACGATCGCCAGCGCGAGGTCCTCCGCGATATGAACTCCAGCGGACGGCGCCTGGAGCACTTCATCCAGGACTTTCTCAACTACAGCGCGCTGGAGACCGGGCACGTAAGAATGCGCTTCGAGATGGGCGACCTCAATGCCTGCCTGTCGGAAGTTTGCCGGCTTTGGTCTCACCCCTTCCAGGAAAAGGGGCTGGCGCTTTATTTCCTGGCCAACGACAAATTGACCCAATTCGCTTTTGATTCAGCCAAAGTCCAGCGCGTGGTTTCCAACCTGATCGAGAACGCTTCCAAATTCACACCGGCGGGCGGCACGGTCTGGTTGCACGCCGAACCTTACATGTGGGACCGCCGCGCGGCCAACCAGCCCAGTATTCTCACGGAACGGCGCCGCCAGATGAATTCTCAACCCAACTCGGTGAAGATCAGCGTGGCCGATACCGGCCCGGGAATCCCCCCCGAATATCACATGGAAGTATTTGACGACTTTTTCCGGCTGCCCCAGAACGAACGCCAGTCCGGCATGGGTCTGGGCTTGGCCATTGCGCGTCGCCTGCTTACCAATATGGACGGAAAAATCTGGGTGGAGAGTGAGCCCGGCGCCGGTTGCAAGTTCTCCTTCATCATTCCCCTGCGCCCTCCCTCCACTCCTCAAGGGAATCGCGAATGATAGATAAGGCCCACATTCTGCTGGTCGACGACGAACCGGCTATGCTGCGGTACATCCGTACTCTGCTCGAGGTGGAAGACTACAAGGTGGAAACCGCGAGCACGGGAGAAGAGGCCCTGGAGCGACTGCAAAAGGGCTCGCATCCTGACCTGGTACTGTGTGACCTGCTCATGCCGGGTATTGATGGCCTGCAAACGCTCGAGCAAATCCGCCATCTTCGCCCTGGGACAAAAGTGGTGATGCTCTCTTGTGTCGGCGACACCCGCAAAGTCGTGCAAGCCATGCGCCTCGGCGCCTACGATTACTTGACCAAGCCTTTTCAGAAGGCGGAATTGGATGCGGTCCTCAACCAGTGCCTGGGCACCAACCAGCAGAACCATCCGGGCGAAGTGGAGGAATTAGCAGAGGATCAATTTTTCGTCGCCGCCAGTCCCGCCATGCGGAAACTGCGGTCTGAGGCTGCGCTGGTCGCCAATGTGGATATTCCCGTACTTATGCTGGGCGAAAGCGGTACCGGCAAGGAGGTCATGGCGCGGCTGATCCACAAGCTCTCGCCGCGCGCTCATCGCACTTTCCTCAAAGTCAACTGCGCCGCGGTCCCCGCCGACCTGCTGGAGAGCGAGTTGTTCGGCTATGAAGCCGGGGCCTTCACCGGCGCCAATCATGCCAAGCCGGGCAAGTTTGAGCTGTGCAACAAAGGGACCATTCTGCTGGATGAGATCGGCGAAATGCCCACCTCGCTGCAAGCCAAGCTGCTGCACATCCTGCAGGACGGGCAGTTTTCCCGCCTGGGCAGCCGCTCCGTGATTAAAGCCGACGTCCGCATCCTGGCCGCCACCAACATCAATATCCCGGAAGCTCTGGCTACCAAGCGGCTGCGCGAAGATCTTTACTACCGGCTGAATGCTTTTACCCTGAACGTTCCGCCGCTCCGTCAGCGCAAGGAAGAGATCCCGATTCTGCTCAAGCATTTCATGTCTCGCCAAGCCGAGCGCTACGCCCGGCCTCCGTTGCCCCTTACGCCCGACCTGCTGCAGGCTTGCATGGACCATCCCTGGCCCGGCAACCTGCGCGAACTGAGCAACTTCGTCAAGCGCTACCTGGTGCTCGGCGACGAGAAGCTGGCCATCAACGAGTTGCGCCCCAAGAGCGACGGCAGTGGAGCTCAATTCGATCCTGCAGTGAAAAATGGCGAAGGCTCCGGAGGAGGTCTGAAATCTCTCGCCCGTACCGCCAAAGACGGAGCCGAGGCCGAAGCCATTGCCAAGGCGCTTGACGAAACCAACTGGAATCGGAAACAGGCCGCAGCCCTGTTGAAGATCAGCTACAAAGCCCTGCTTTACAAGATCCGTCAATACGGCATCGCCCAGGCCAAGGGTCACCACAAGCTCTCCGCCGGCGCCTAGTCAGCTCACACCCTCGGTAACCGCGCCACACGTCTTCCGCTTCTGCATTTCTCCCGGTTGACCTTCTTGGGTATACTCCGTCCAAATCACCCAAGGAGAAAATCATGCGAAATGTGATCTGCGCAGTCGCACTGATGTTAGGGATTGGCGTTTTGACTGTACCCGCCCACACCCAGGAAGCAGCCAAGAAGCAAGTTGCGATCAAACCCGCGCCCAGCCCGTCGCAAGCGGTGTTAGAAGCGTGGAATGATATTGGACGGAAGCTGACTGCGATGGCAGAGGACTTTCCCGAAGACAAGTACGACTTCAAGCCCACGCCTGCGCAAAGCAGTTTCGCGGAGAAGCTGCTGCACGCCGCCGGCGCGAATTACTTCTTCACCAATCTGGCCCTGGGACTGAAGCCGCCGCCGGAAGAAGATCCAAAGCGTGAGAATTACAAGACCAAAGCTGAGCTGGCGGCGTATGTGAAGAAGTCGTTTGCTGACGGCGCTGCCGCGATCAAGGCCAAGGGTGACAAGGGGATGTCCAGCCTGGTGGTCGATCCAGACGCCCACCAGCAAACAAGAGTTTACGACCTCGCCTATGGCTTGATTGAGCACAGCGGGGAACAATATGGCCAGCTCGCTGTGTATTACCGCGTGGCAGGTCTTGTGCCGCCGGAGTCACGTCCGAAGAAATAATGCGCCGGGCTGGTGGGAAGCCCCGTAGCCGCGCGTCTACTGCACCACCAGCGTCACCGTCTGGGTGCGCGTGGCTGAACCGGAGATCGCGCTCACCGTAATCACGTAGGTTCCCGCGGGCGTCCCGACGGTCGTGGTGACGGGAGCACTGGTGCCACAGCCCACTTGGAAGGCGATCAGCGCAAAGAATCCGCCCAGCAGTAAAACCACCAGCGCGCGCCGCATGCGCGAAACTCTCCCCATGCTCGCGCCGAGTACCGCCAAACCGAATACGGGCAGTCCCATGGCGTAGAAAAGCACCCCTCGTGGAGTCAACTGCGTGGTGGTGGTTACGCGCGCAACCGTATTAATGATGAGATCGGTGCTCACGCTTCCGTTCAAATTCTGGAAGCTTGGCGTCGTCTCGGTACAGGTGGCCGCCGTCGGCAGGCCCGCGCTGCAGGACACCGTGATGGTACCCGTAAAAATGCCCGTGGGCGCCAGCGTCGCTGTGTACTGTGCCGGCACGCCGGCCGGAACCGTGGCCGTGGAAGGCGCCACAACCAGATTGTAATCATTCACCGTAACCGTCGCTCCAGCCCCCTGCGTGAATGTGGAACCGGCGACGCTCACCGAGCCACTGTTTGACAAGGGAACGGGTCCAGTGTTGGGAGTGATGTTGGCGATCGGCGTCAGGATCACGGTGACGGTGGCCGTTCCTCCCGTTTCTCCTGTGCCCCCCGAGTTCAGCGATCCAATGTTGCAAACCACGGTTCCGCCATTGGGCTGGCCACAGTTATTGCTGGAAGTCGATGTCGTTGCGGAAACAAATGCTGCGTTCGTGGGAATGGCGTCGGTAAAAGTAATGCCGCTGGTGAAGTCACCGTCGTTTTCAATCGTGTATGTGAAGGTGACCTGGTTGCCTACGCCAACCGTGGTAGGCAGCGGGATTGCCGAGACTTTGAGGTCGAGAACCGGCCCCAGCTTGCTCAGGAAAGCATCGCTGCCTCCGTTGAGGCTGGGCTGGAATGACGCGTTCAGCGGCGGCGCCTCGGTCAAGAAATTAGCGGACCTGGTCTCCCCGGCCACATAACTGGCTCCTTGGAAATCGACCGCAATCCCGGTGCCGTAGTCGTCGCCGCTTCCGCCAAGAAACGTCGCGTAGTGCCCGGCGGCATTGGGAGTGGTGGCAGTAGTATCGATGCGGGCCACAAACGCGTCATGCCCGCCTCCGAAACCGGGCTGCACAGGGTTGTTCCGGGCCGGGAAGTCCGCCGAAGTCGTCCATCCCGTGATCCGCGCGCCCTGACTTCCGCCGACGGCCTGGCCATTGTTATCCACGACGATCCCTAGACCCACATCGTCTCCGGATCCTCCCAGGTAGGTGAAGTAGTCGAGCGGCACGGTGCCCACTGTGATCCCGACGGTCTCGGGAGTCCCCAGCTTTGCCAGGAAGGCATCGATTCCACCCCCCGGACTGGGTTGAAATACGCCGCTTCCCGCGGCTGGGAAATCGATCGAAGTGGTCGAGCCCGTGATATACGTGCTCAGTGCGGAATCCACCGCAATTCCGTATCCGATATCGTCACCCGTTCCTCCCAGGTAGGTCGAATACAGAAGTTGTGTGCCAGTCACTGCCGCCGGATTTAGCTCGGCGACAAAAACGTCCGATCCACCTGCCACCGTTCCCTGAAATGCATTTAACACCGGCATATCCGTGAAGGTGGTTCCGCCCGTGATGTAGACATCGGAATTGACATCGACGGCGACGCCGCCTCCCAGCGTTTGGCCGGTGATAGGAGTACTCCCGCCGAAGTAGGTCGAGTACGGCACACTGCTCACGCCCGAAAGTGCTGGGTTCACTTTGGTAACAAAGAACGAGCTCGTCCCCCCAGGCCTGTGGGTCAGTGCATACTGCACGTCTGAAAACGAACCCAGCGTGGAAGGAAATCCAGTGTCTATTTCCGTCGAGGTCGTGGTCCCGGTCACGTAGGCATTGCCGCTAAGGTCAAGGGCCATGCCGGTCGCGGTGTCAACCCCATTGCCGGACAGGTAAGTGGAATAGAGCAAAGTGTGGCCCAGACTATCCAGCTTGCTGGCGAAAGCGTGGTTGTGTGTGCTGAGCGGCGCGGTCTGAAAAGCTGCATTCGTACCAGCGGTCGGAAAATTGCTCGAAGTGGTGTTCCCCGCCACAATCACGTTGGTACCAGCATCCACGGCCAAGCCGGCAGTAGTATCGATGGTGTTGCCACCGAGGTACGTCGAAAACAGGAGTGTGTTGGCGGTGTTGTTAAATTTCGCGACGAAGACGTTAGCCGTGCCTTTCAAGCCGGCTTGAAACGGCGATCCCGCCTTCGGGAAATCTGTGGACATCGTGGAACCGGCGATGTAGGCGTTGAGAGAACTATCCACGGCAACGGCTGGGCAGCCGGAAACTCCGGTTGCGACATTCAGAATTACCGTGCAGGCCTCGTCGCTGCTGCCACCAAGATAGGTGGAATAAGTAAGCACCGGATCGATGATAAGCGTGCGGCGTTGGTCGTACGCACCCAGCGCAAAACCCACCCCAGCCTTGCCGCGCAACTCAAATCGGCCATCAACCCTGCGCTCTTCTTCTCCGAAACGTTGATAGACGCGGGGAGCTTGCAGAGTCACATGGCCATCGCCGACGGCCAGCACCAGGTTGCCCGCAGCATCCAAGGCAAGATTCTCCGCTCCCTGGAAGCGCAGCGCCACTTCCCTGGGATCGCTGCCGGGAGCAGCCTCAAAATCGTATTCCAGCTGACCCTGCTTGCCGTAATAGACCAGGTCGATGCCAGGATAGACTCCGCGATAGCGCACGCGCGCGAACTGGGGAATGTCCGTATGCCACTGCTTTGGATCATTTCCGATGAAATAGTTGCTCTTACCCGGAAGCTCGTCCGCTCCGCTCACACTGGAGTTCACGCTCGCGCCTCCGAGCGTCATGCGAACCACAGAAGATTGGGGAACGGAACGTGCAGTGTCGGTTGCAACATGACGGAGCGTGAGCACGGCCTCGTCCGCCGTCAGAAAGAGACCGTATCCGCTGCCGTGAGCCAGGAACTTCACTTGCGGGTCGCTTTGCCCCTGGTTTGGCTCGAAGATCAGCGGAAGGCGGCGGTAGGCGGCCATCACCGGAACCGCATTTTGCGAAGCCCCAACTGGGCCTGAATTGGAGCCCTGCGGCTGAGTCTTCTGTGGCCGGTCGGCAAAACGAACGGCGTGCGAACCCAATATCAAAATGGTGGCCGCGAGGGCCAGCAGCACCACCACTGCCACGAAGATTCCGCCCGGCGCGCAAGCCGCTACCAACCGACGGCGATTCAGTCTCAAGAGCTCCTCCGGATTTCCTGATTCCCTGGAGAGGAAGAAGGACGGCGTACAAACCCCACTTCGCCGCCCGCGAAGCTGGCCTGTCACCAGAAATTTTGTGCGAAAATTAAATAACTACTTAAACACCTGACGGATAGCCTGTCAAGCCACTGCGTCGCCCTTCGCGCCCTTGGAATCCTCAGATGCGCCCGACGCCGCCCCGAGATGCCGCTGTATGGCACAAAAGTGCCACACTATTCAACCCTCACACCGTGGGACTTCCCTCGCCTGGCAAGTTTCCTGCACTCTGCTTACATGCCGCGTGGCCTAACATGGCTCTGCTACCCTCAAGTCGTTTGTTTCGGTGTTGCCAGCGCACCGCTTGCACCATTCCTGTGGCAGAAGATTGCTTTCACCACACCGGACACCCCTCAGCCACTCCCCGCCCTCCCCATTCTTGGGGCCGCGGGCGGCAGTAGCCGCTACCTCCCCAATGCGGTCCAGCTACGGCTTCTTCCCTCTTAATTCTTCGATCTCTCTCTTCAGGCGGGCGTAGCCGCGAGCCAAATGCCCTAGATAGGTAATGTGGATGACCCACGTAGCCACATAAGCTGCGAACAGGTAGGTCATCGCGAACTCCCGGCGGCAAGTAATGATTCCAGCGCTTGTGTTTCATCCACCTGGCGGCGCAGAATCTCCAGGCGGTAACGCGACCAGCACACCAGCGTGGCAAAACACATAAATGCCAGCCAGTTGATCAGCAATACGTGCAGCATTCGGGGATCGATTGACCCTCCGCCGCCAATCACCGGTTGCGGATGCTGAGTGCGGAAGAACCAAATCGAAAAATAAACCAGCGGCACATCCAGCGCGCCTAACACCGCCAGCACCGCTGCCATCATCGCAGTTTGTCCGCTGCTCGAAAACCGCCGCAACATCAAGTAGCTGACATAAATCAGCCACAACACCAAAGTCAGGGTCAGGCGCAGGTCCCATGTCCACCAGATTCCCCACACCGGCCGCGCCCAGATAGGGCCGGTCACCAGCACCACGGTGCAGAACACGACTCCAACCTCGGCGCTCGCCAAAGCAAGCGCGTCGGCTTTGGGATTCCGCCGAACCAGGTACACGATCGAAGCAACAAGATTTACGAAGAACAAGCAAAACGCCGTCCACGCTGAAGGTACATGGTAGTAAAAGATGCGCTGCACGTCGCCCATGGTCTGCTCGGTGGGCGCTTGGATTAAAGCTCCATAAAGGCCGTAGCTCAACAAGCCGGCGGTCAGAATCGCGAAGATGGGAAAGGCCCGTTTCATTCGCCGTGCAGCACAACCTCAAAAAAAAGAAGGCAAGCTGTAGTAAACACCACATCGTAGACCGCAAGCAACACGATCCAGAACTTGGCGGAGAACTCACCGGTCAAAATCGACGAAGTGGCCTCCACCATGGCCAACAACGCCGGAATCGTGATCGGAAAAAGCAGCAGCGGGAGCATGATTTCGCGGCTGCGAGTGCGCAGAGACATGGCCGCAAAGAATGTCCCATTGACCACCAACGCCCAGGTTCCCAGCGCCGCCACGAACAATAACTGATAAGCCGGCCCGACGGCGCGTAGATTGTAGAAAACCACAAACAGCGGCGTCATCAGCCCTTCCAGCACGCTCACGAAAATGAAGTTCCCCAGGACCTTAGCCAGAAACAGCGAGTTCGCCGGTGCCGGCGACACTCGGTATGCATCCAGCACCTGGTTGCGCAATTCCCGCGCCCAGGTCTGGTTCAGTGCGACCACGGCGGCAAATAGAAACGCCACCCACACCAGCCCGCCCGCAATCCGTCTTGATTCTTCCGCTGTCGGATCGAACGAGAAACTGAAAATCACCACCACCAGCAGCGCGAAAAAGAGCATCGAGTTGATGGCATCTTTGGAGCGCCATTCCAGGCGCAGGTCCTTCACCAGGGTAGCCCGGGTTACACCTGGAGGGCTGCTCATATTGCCTCCGCCGGCTGGTAGTCGCGGGTGCGCTTCACAATCTGCCCAGCTTCCATCCACACGAACTCGTCCGCTGCCTCGCGCAGCAGCACTGCTTGGTGTGTAACTACAAAGATGGTCTTGCCTCTATCTCGCAACCCCCGGAGCAGCCCTGCCATTTCCCGCGCGGAACGCACGTCCACGTTTGAAAAGGGCTCATCGAGCAGGAGAATCTTAGGATCGTTCAGCAGCGCCCGCGCCAGCGACATTCGCTGCCGCATGCCTTGAGAATACTGACCGACCGAACGCGTCAAGGAGGGATCCAGATTGACCGAGCGGATCACCGCCTCGCAGCGGGCATCATCGCTAATCCCATACAACCGTGCGAAGTAGTGCAGGTTCTCCATGCCGCTCATCTCGTCATAGAGCAACGAAGGGTGCGCCATGTAGCCGATCTGCGCACCGATCTCGCGCAGATTCTTGGTTCCCAGCATGGCAATGCTGCCACGAGTGGCCGGAGTCAATCCCGCTAATACGCGCAGAAGCGTGGTCTTCCCTGCCCCGTTGTCGCCCAGGATGGCATAGAGACGCCCGGCCTGAAAACTGGCGGTCACCCCTCGCAAGGCCGCAAAACGGCCGAATTGTTTGATCAGATCGGCGATGACGATGGCAGAATCAGGGGGCGCCGGCGCAGTGGGGATTGCGATCACAAGTTATTTGAGAACGGCAAAGCAGCATCGTTAGGGTTCGCCTTCATTGCCGCTGAATAAAGCTGACCCGCACCTCTTTAACTACGAAACAGTTCGGGATTTGCGCGCTGCCGTTGTGGGTCGTGGTGGTCACAATGTGTTCACCGTCCGTCTTCGTGACCCTTGCGTTGTTGGGGGCCCTGTTGTTGCTCGGGGGCGTGTTGTCGGGATTCCCGCTGTTGGGGGCCGTGCTATTGGTGTCCGAAGCGGTGGTTTGATAATCGACTGCCGCGTCAAAGGTCGTATAGCCATTCCGCTGGTTCTGGTCCCTGAACTCGAGGTCGCACGCTTTTCGGTTGTTCAACACACGGTAGCGATAACCGATGGTGTAGTCATTTGCGGCGCCGACCCAATCTCCCCACTGCTGTCCCCACAGGTTTCCACTCAGAAGGAATACTGTCATTCCCACCGCGCACAGCACCTGTTTCATTTTTGCCTCCATTACTCATCCTTCCCCTTCGGCCAGTTCAGGGCCCGGAGCAACAACGAACAGGGTTCTTCAACACGCTCAATTCGCGGCGCCGGAGCCACTGGTCTGGATTTGCGTCATGCTCTTCGCAGGTTCGACGCCACCTGCGCCGGTTCCCGGCTGCTGGGGCGCGTACTTCGACGCACACTTCGCCTGTAGCTGCTTGGCGTGAAATACCCCGTCGCGTCCGAAGCTGCCATCCGCCAAGGCCTGGGAATTGTCTTTGAAAGTGTCGGGAGGGGCTTCGCTTCCGCTATACACCACGGATAGAGTCTGGTCGTTCTCCACCAACAGGAATTCTACTTTCATTCCCACCCGCTTGATGGAACCGGGTTGCACGTTGCCGGCGACCCGCAGACGCTTGCTATAAGCATCATCGCCCATGCCCCGCAGTTCTTTGATAGTGACGTAGTAGCTCTTGCTCTGCTGCACTCCGGTGTAGGCCAGGTACCCGAGCGACACTAGAATGAGTGCGATTGCGCCCCCGAATTTTAGAAACCGGCTGCTTTGAGTGGACATAGGATCACCCGACTCTCCTTTAGAATCTATGCCCACCGCCGGTGCCGGTCAAGTTCCCGAAAGTATGGGTAGTGGATCAGTTTCATGGTTGAGGGCTACTCAGACCATGCGTCCTTGGCGGCGGTTCTTTGCGATCTTTGCGCCAAGAAAGCGGTTAACCGCAAAGGCCGCCAAGCTCGCAAAGCCCGCGAAGCATTGCAAAGTACGGCCAACCGCGGCGAAAAGGAGAATACGCACCCGACAAGGAGAACAGGCAGCCGGTCACGCAATCCCTCTCGCCGCGTCGCCGTTTTCATTGACGTGAAGACGAAATCCGGGGAGGAGGTTTCTCGCCCCTGCCAATGACGCCTCAACCACTGATCTGCTTAGGATCAGATGTGGCGTGTAAGGCCTCAGTGTATTCACTGCTCTCTGGCGGTTGTCACAGCGGCGTAATGCTTAGGTCAATTCGGAGTAAATTCTGGCGGGCATCAGGGAGCAATTCGCCCGGGAAAACCCATAGACCACGAAAGTTCACAAAGGCTGCAGTTCCACCGAATTGCTTTGTGAACCTTCGTGTCCTTGGTGGTCGATGGTTTGGCGCCTCGACCCGCACGTTCCCACACCTACATCGCCTTGAACACAAAATCCACACTCTTGGTTTCATCGGTGCCAATCGTCACCTGCTGACTGGCCGTGCCCAGCTTTTCATGCCAAGCCTTGATGGTATAAGTCCCGGGGGGCAGGTTCCCCAGATCGAAGCTCCCATCCTTTCCGGTTACCGCAAAATAGGGATGGTTGAATACGGCGACGTAGCTCCGCATCCAGGGATGAACGTTGCACTTGATTGGAATTGCAATTTCTTCACGCGAAAATGTTTCCTCCGCAGTTGCGCCCGGACCTTCCGCCTTGTTCCACTCGCGGTTATTGGCGGGCAAAGGGTGAATGTTGTGCAACGTGGGATCGCTGTTCACCACTTCCAACTGCTGATTGGCTCTCACCGCCAGAACGTGGGGCGCATACATGCAGCCCTTCTGTTCGATCACTGCCGGTTGGCTGGGCGGCTCAAACGTGTGCTCCCCCAAGCCCTCGGCCACGAACACCACGACATTCTGCAAGTCGCCTTTCGCATCGGCCATAATCTCCTGACTCATTGCCGGAGACGAATGCTGTTTAGCACAGCTTGGGTCGGCGGCCATGTTGATGGGCTTCGCCGCCGGCACTGCTCCTTGCACCTTGACGGTGCCTTTCAACGATGTGGATTTGCCGGCGACATTCATGGGGCCGCTTGCGTTCGCCGTCCGTCGGCTTGAAAGTAGAGCTGTTACGACTAAAGCAACCAAGAGGGCAAAGTTTCTGACTTTCATGACTCCTGCTTACTGCTCCCGCTCAACGGGAGAGCTGGTTCTGAGGATTCCCGGGAATTTATGTGCCGGGTGAGACCAACCTACGAAGAACCAACTGAGGGGTTGTCATCGTGCGGTCATCGGGCGGTCAATTCACGTTACGAGGCTGTCATTTTTCTGTCAGACCTGTGCGACAAGAAAGTGACATCAGCGGAAATTGCAGTGCTATCGAAACCAAAGGCCGGAACGCGGGACGCTCCGGCCGATCTCACAAAGTATCCAACCGCGCGCTGCTACCAGACCCGGCAGGCGTTCTGCGCGACCATCGGTTGCCCCGCCTTGCAACCCCACGCCTTCTGAAATTCCGGCATGTTCTGCACCACGCCATCCACCCGGTACTTCCCCGGCGAGTGTGGATTCGTGGTCACCTGCGCGCGAGCATATTCCGGCCGCCGCTTCTCGCACCACACCCGCGCAAACCCCAGGAAGAAGCGTTGCTCCGGCGTGTAGCCGTCGATACTCTTCCCCTCATTTCCGGTTTTGTCGTCGGCAATCATGTGTTCAAGCGCCATTAGCGCAATCCGTGCCCCGCCGTTGTCGGCAGTATTCTCGCCCAGAGTCAACCGCCCGTTTAGCTTCAGATCATCCACCACGACAAAGTTGCTGTACTCATCGGCCACGCAACTCACCCGTTTTTCGAATTCCTTGCCGTCGTCAGCCGTCCACCAGTCGCGCAGATTGCCCTCGGGATCGAATTTGCGTCCCTGATCGTCGAAACCGTGGGTGAGTTCATGCCCGATGACCAGCCCAATGCCGCCGAAGTTCACCGCATCGTCCATCTTCTTGTCGAAGAAGGGCGGCTGCAGAATGCCCGCCGGAAATACGATCTCGTTGTAGGACCCGCTGTAGTAGGCATTCACCGTAGGCGGTGTCATTCCCCATTCCTTGCGGTCCAGCGGCTTCTCGATCTTGGCAATCTCGCGCTTGGATTCAAATTCATTCGCCCGCTCCAGATTGCCCACCAGATCCCCGCTCACCACGGTCAGCGAACTGTAATCCCGCCAAACATCGGGATATCCGATCTTATTGCGGATGGCTTGCAGCTTCACTTTTGCCTGCTGCTTGGTTTCGCTCGTCATCCAGGGCAAACCCTGAATGTCTTCATCCAGCGACTTCTCCAGCGCATCCACCATTTTCAACATGCGCTGCTTGCCATCGGCCCCAAAAGTCTCCTCCACGTATTTCTGGCCTAGCGCCTCACCCAACGAGTCGTCGGTGAGCTCAACGCAGCGCTTCCACCGCGCCTGGATTTCCTTCTGTCCCGTCAAGGCTTGCCGCATCTTGAAGTCTGCGTCCACGAACGCCTGAGACAGCCAGGGTGACGATCCGCGCAGCAGATGCCAGCTCACGTAGGTCTTCAAATTGTCCAGAGACTCGTTGTCTAACACCGCGTTTACCTGCTTGAAAAACTCCGGATTAGAAACGTTCAACGCCGAGAAGCTCGGCGCAGCCACATCCGTAAAATAGCGGTCGAGATAGAAATTCGGTGCCATCGCCAGGGCCGCATCCCGCGTCATCTTGTGGTCGCGGTTCTTAGGGTCGCGGCGCAGCGTGCGATCCATAGAGGCCTTGGCCAGGGCGGTTTCAATTCTCAACACCGTCTGCGCCGCCTCGCCTGCCTGCTGCGGTGTCCGTCCCGCCAGCGTGAAGGTCTCGGTAACGTACTCCACCAGGTGCTTGCGCATTTCCGTCATTCGGGCGTCGTCTTTGATGTAGTAATCCCGGTCAGGCAGCGACAACCCGCCCTGGTCGATGTAAGCGATCACTTGGTTCGCATTGTGCAGATCAGATCCGGAGTAGAAGTTGAATAGAGGATTAGGTCCGATCATGTGCACGCGGGCGACAGCATCGATCAGCGTGGCCTTGTCCTTCACCGCCGCGATCCGGTCCAACTCCGGCTGCAAAGGGGCCAGACCCTTCTGATTCGCCGCCTTCTCGTCCATGCAGGCGCCATAGAAGTCTCCGATCTTCTGCTCCACTGCACTGCGACTGGGCCCGCCACTCGACGCCTTTTCCAGAATGTCTTTCAAGGTCACCAGGTTTCGTTCATCCAATTCGACAAAGCTCACCCAGGAACTGCGGTCAGCAGGGATCTCGGTACTCTTCAACCAGTTGCCGCAGGCGTATTGATAGAAATCAACGCACGGATCCAGCGTCTTATCGATGTTGTCAACGCTGAATCCGACCGCCTTCTCCGAAGGAGCCGACTGCGCAAAGCTGGCCACGACGAACAACAGAAGGATTGCGGGGACAAGACGGCAAAAGCGCATAGTGACCTCGATTGGATCGAAACGGAATTGTAAGCCTCATTGCCTCGGACGAACAACTCCCCAAAAGGTAAGCGTGACTGGATTTCCTCCCGCCCAACTCCGCACCCTCATTCGTGGACCAGCGCCCTGACCAGCTGGATGCGCATGGCACGCAGGCCCGGGATTGCGCTGGCGATCCCAGCCACCAGCAACAGGCCCACCGCGCCACCGATGAATGTTGCAGGATCAACTGGCGAAACGCCGAAGAGCAGCCCGCTCATCAGTTGACGGGCGGCGAACGCGCCACAAAGGCCAATCACCGCCCCCATGAGGGCCATGCTCAACCCCTGTCGCAAAATCAGCCACAAAACATTGGCCGGGCTCGCCCCTACCGCCATGCGTACTGCCAGCTCCCGCGTTCGCTGGGTCACCAGGTACGAGATGACGCCGTAGGTCCCCACAATCGTCAGCGCTAGTCCCACAGCCGCGAACAAGACCAGCAAGATTGTCGTGAAACGCTGGCCGCCGGTTTGCTCTTCGACAACTTCATCAATGGTCTGCACTTGCGCCAACGGAATGTCGGGGTCGATTTGGTGCAGCTGGCCTCCGATTTCAGGAACTAAAAGACGCGGCTCCGCCGCAGTGCGGACCAGAATCTCCTTGAATCCGTAATTCACCAGCGGATGCTGCGTATACAGGCCGATGATCTGAGGATCGGGAGGGAAAGCCAAGCCGCGGTTCTTGAAGTCGCCGATGACGCCAATGATGGTGACGTCAGCGTCGTCGCTAATATTTTCTCCTCGCGGCATTTGCAGAAACTGCGGCGGCCCAATGTGGATTCGCCGTCCAACCGGATCCTCATTCGGAAAATAACGCCGCACGAATTGCTGACTGATGAGCGCCACCGGCGTGCTCGCCGGACCGTCGGATTCCGAGAAACCTCTGCCCCGAATCAGCGGCACACCCGCCGTCTGAAGGAAATGCGCGTCTGTAACCCCAAACTCCGCCGAAGGAACATCCTGGATGCGCGTCGCCGGATGTCCGGGGATTTCGAGCATTTGCGTCCACCCATTGTTGGGCGGATAGATGGTGGTCACGCTGGCATCGACCACCCCCGGCAGGCCGCGCACCCTTCGCGCAAACTCATCGCAGAATCGGGTGATTGCTCCTGGATTCGGGTGGCTCGTATCCGACAAATAGAAATGCCCCTTCAGCAATCGGTCCTGGCGAATCCCCAGAGCCTGGCCTTGCAGACGCACGATACTCTGCACTAACAGACCGGCCCCAACCAGGAGCATCAAGGACATTGCCATCTCAGCCACAATCAGGAGGTTCCGCAGTCGCAAACTGCGGCCACCAGAGGAGCCCGAGCGCCCTCCTTGCTTCAAAGCATCCACCAGGTTCAAGCGAGTGCCGGTGATCGCCGGTGCCAGGCCAAAAAGCAAACTGGTGACCAGAGATACCGACAGTGTGAAGATCAGCACTCGCCAATCGATACCTACCGAAGCCAACTGGGGCAAAGCTTTAGGATGAATCCTGGCCAGCAACACGATTCCCATTTTTGCCAGGAGCAACCCGACGGCTCCGCCGATCAGCGCCAGACATACAGTTTCGGCAAGTAGCTGCTGCACCAGCCGTAATCTTCCTGCTCCCAGAGCGGCACGCACCGCTAGTTCGCGTTGCCGCGTCGAGTTACGCGCCAGAAGAAGTATGGCCAGGTTTACGCAAGCAATCAGCAGGATCAGACCGACGGCTCCCATCAACAAGAACAGCACGGGACGCATGGCTCCCACCCGAGTGTCCGTCAGGCTCTTGATGGCGACGCCAATGCCCTCATCCACCGGATGTGCCGCCGCTAATCCCGCCGCCACCGCTGCGAGGTCAGCTTGCGCCTGTTCGAGCGAAACGCCGGGCTTCATCCGCGCCAGCACTTCGTAACCGCGCCCGCCTCGCAGAGCTTCAGAACGAAGATCGGCCAGGGAAAGCGGAGTCCAGATCTCAACCACCCCCGGCTCCATCCAGTCAGGAATCACATCCGGCATTACGGCGACGATGTTGTAAGACTCGTCATTGATCCGGACGTCGCGCCCCAGAATTGCCTGATCGCCGGCGAACCGGTTTCTCCAAAGCCGCGCGCTAATTGCTGCTACTCGCCGCTCATCGCGGTTCTCATCGTCCGTAAACAGGCGGCCCATGATGGGGCGCACCTCCAGCACCTCAAAGTAAGCGGCTGAGATTAACCCAACCCGCATCTGCTCGGGCTGCCCACCCGAAGTACCGAAACTCACGTTCTTGCTCCAAACGTCATAGAACACCATGTTCTGGAAGCTATGGCTGTCTTGCGCGAAATCCCGCTCATCCAGCGCCGACGGCCCGCCGGGATAGCCGGTTCCGCTGATGGGAGCTCCGTTCTTGGTCGAGTAGATGCGCACCAGTTGATCGGAAGCAGTGAAGGGCAATGGCCGGAGCATCAGGGCGTCAATGGCGCTGAAAATCGCCGTGTTGGCCCCGATGCCCAAAGCCAGCGTGAGCACTGCGACAACCGTAAAACCCGGATTCTTGCGCAGGGATCGTGCGCCATGCCTGACGTCGCGCCAAAGCTGCTCTAGTCTGCCCCGGCTGCTGATGGCGCGCACGTCCTCGGCGATCAAGGTTGCATTGCCGAACGCCTGTCGAGCCGCATATCGCGCTTCTTCCGGCGACAGACCGGAGCCCTGTTGCTCCTCCGCTTCTAACTCCAGGTGCGATTGCAGTTCACGCCTCAAGTCCTGTTCCCCATCTCGCCGGTTCTTGAGCCTCGCGAATTGCAGGCCGAGCCAGTTCCTGAACTTCATGACTGATCTCCCGCCACCGGCGCCATCACTCGCCCTACCGCTGCGGCCAGTTGTTTCCATTTCGATTCTTCATGCACAAGCTGTTTTCTTCCCGCTTTTGTCAGCCGGTAATACTTGAACTCACGGTTCCGTTCCTTGGGTTTCTCCCACTTTGAGACGATCCACCCTCTTCGCTCCATGCGATGCAGTGCCGGATACAACGAGCCGTGCTCCACTTGCAACACGTCGTCGGTAGTCCGCTGGATGTGTTTCGCGATCTGATGTCCGTGGGCTGGTCCAAACAGAAGCGTGCGGAGAATCAGCATGTCCAGCGTCCCTTGCAACAGCTCGGCGCGGTTGGCAGCTCCTGGAAACTTCATGATGGTAGATATTCTACCTCCGTGAGGGTAGACTCCCTTCCTTCATTTTGGATAGCAGGAGCCGATAGGTCGCGGGCTTGGCAGGCGACTGGGATAAACTTGGGAAGGCACGCGGACGGAACCAGCCGTGATCTTCCTGCGTATAGACGACTGAAGGGGCGTTCATGCGGACTTTGAAGATTTCCCTGATTGCAAGTTTGATCGGAACCGCGGCCGGCTACTGGGCGTGGAAGCTTGACCTGACCAAGATGTTCTGGCCCGGGCATCCTCAGCTTGCCGGCTTTTTTCTTACCATCGCGGTTGCCATTGCGGTGCAACTGACCTGGCCCGCCGACAAAGCCAAACTCTAGATCCAAAATTCTCAGGAAACCGGCTTACCTCGCTCGCAGCGGCGTATAATCCAGCTACCGAATTTCACAAGGTGGATCATCCATGTCCTCAGACAACGGCAATTCAACCAATGGCAATGGGCACGGCGTCCCTCACCCTCGAGCAGAATGGATCGCCCAGCGCAAGACCCAGAACACCGACGGCAATTTCTCCCAGATGCGCTACGCCCGCCGCGGCCTGATCACTGAGGAAATGGCTTACGTCGCCAACCGCGAGAAGCTCACGCCCGAGCTCGTCCGCGATGAAGTTGCTTGCGGCCGCATGATCATCCCCGCCAACATCAATCATCCCGAACTGGAGCCCATGTGCATCGGCGTGGCCTCGCTTTGCAAGATCAACTCCAACATTGGAAACTCGGCGGTCACCTCCAATATCGATGAAGAACTCAAGAAGCTCCACACTTCGGTTCACTTCGGCGCCGATACAGTCATGGACCTCTCCACCGGCGGCAACATTCACGAGATTCGTGAAGCCATTCTTCGCCACTCGCCCGTGCCCATCGGCACAGTCCCTATCTACGAGGCCATCTCGCGCGTGAAACGCATCGAAGACCTAACCGCCAGCGTGATGCTGGAAGTCATCGAGGAGCAGGCCGAGCAGGGCGTGGACTACATGACCATCCACGCCGGCGTGCTGATTCAATATCTGCCCATGGTTTCGAAACGCATCACCGGAATCGTCAGCCGCGGAGGCGCGATCCTGGCGCAGTGGATGGCCCATCACCACAAGCAGAATTTCCTGTACGAATGCTTTGACGATATCTGCAAAATCTTCGCCAAGCACGACGTCAGCTTTTCGCTCGGCGACGGCCTGCGCCCCGGCTGCATCGCGGATGCCAGTGACGAAGCGCAATTCGCCGAACTGAAAACCCTCGGCGAACTCACCAAAAACGCCTGGCAATATGACGTGCAAGTCATGATCGAAGGCCCCGGCCACGTCCCGCTCGACAAGATCAAAGAGCAGGTGGATAAAGAAAAAGAGCTCTGCTACGAGGCTCCGTTTTATACCCTCGGTCCGCTGGTCACCGACATCGCGCCCGGCTACGATCACATCACCTCAGCCATCGGCGCAGCCATGATCGGCTGGCACGGCGCTGCCATGCTTTGCTATGTAACTCCCAAAGAGCATCTCGGCTTGCCGAACGAGAAAGACGTGAAGGACGGCATCATCGCTTACAAGATCGCCGCCCACGCAGCCGACCTCGCGCGACATCGCCCCGGCGCGCAGGACCGCGACAACGCCCTAAGCTACGCCCGTTACAAGTTCGACTGGGAGAAGCAGTTCGCGCTCTCGCTCGATCCCGAGACCGCGCGCTCCATGCACGACGAAACCCTGCCCGACGACTACTACAAAGAGGCCGCCTTCTGCTCCATGTGCGGTCCGAAATTCTGCTCCATGAACTACTCCAGCAAAGTGGACGAATACAACAAGCAGGTTCATGGGCTGGAGAAGAAAGATTATTCGGAGTTGGTGGAGAAGCTGGTCAAGATCGGGTAGCATACCGCCGACCGGCTAACCGGTGCCCCGGCACCCGTTGGGCGTTCCGAAACCCAGGCTCCGAACAGTCAACCTTCCTGCGTTGCAGAATCTACCTTCGCCTCCAAATCGAGGCGGACCTGCATCAAGTAGGCCTTCTCCAGCACCGAGACTTGTATGTCCCTTTTCTTAGGTACGGGGGGAAGGTGCAGTAGCCGGATCAGGGCAGTAATTCCAGTAAGTCTTTCTAACTCCTCGAGCATTTGCGGTAACTTAGCTCACGCCTGTGTCGCGTGGCTGTGACGCCTGTCACATCAGGTTAGACGTGAAGCTGTGGAGCCACCGGCCCCGGCCAAACTCGACTTTTTCGTTGACCGCACCATATCACCGGAATATAATCCGTCCGGCGGACGATCTTCTTTGACTCGCTCCGCTTGCAGTTTCTCTCCTGCAGTCGGATCGTGCCCCGGGGCTCCAGAACTTCGATCGTCAGGCGGTTCCCAATGAAGGGTTCTGTCGCAAAAATAAAGGCACGCAATCAAGCCTCCCCGGCAACCCTCATTCGACCTGAATTATTCCCCATTGTCGGCATCGGAGCTTCCGCTGGAGGTCTGGAAGCCTTCTCCGAGTTGCTACGTTCACTGCCACAGAAGACGGGCATGGCATTTGTGCTGGTGCAGCACCTTGATCCCACTCATTCCAGCGACCTGCGAGAAATCCTGGCGCGAATCACCAAGATTCCTGTGGAGCAAGTCACCGAAGGCGTAGCTGTCCAGCCCGACCGCATCTACGTAATCCCACCCAACACCAGCATGGCCATGAAGAATGGCGTCCTGCGGCTGGCGGCACGGGCGCTCACCCGCGGGCAGCACATGCCGATTGACCATTTTCTGCGTTCCCTGGCTGAAGATCGCGGAAACCGGGCATCAGCGTGATCCTGTCAGGCACGGCATCGGACGGAACCGAAGGCTCACGCGCCATCAAGGCCGCCGGCGGAATCACTTTTGCGCAGGATGAAAAGTCGGCCAAGTATTCCAGCATGCCGCACAGCGCAATCACCGCCGGCTGCGTCGACTTTGTTCTTCCCCCGGCCGCCATTTCCATAGAACTCACCCGCGTGGTACAGCATCCTTATCTCGCACCCACTTCCGTGGAAAAATCCGGGCTAGGGATCGCCACTGGCGGCCAAATGGGAGTTCTGCTCTCGCTGCTGCGCGAAGCCATCGGTGTGGATTTTACCCATTACAAGCAGACCACGCTCCAACGCCGCATCGAGCGTCGCATGGTCCTGCACAAACTGGAAAAACTGAAAGACTACGTGCGCTATGTCCGCAACACGCCCGGCGAGATCGAGGAGTTATACCAGGACAACCTCATCCACGTGACTGGCTTCTTCCGCGATCCAGAGGCCTTCGAGGCGCTGCGCAAGCACGTCTTGGCCGCGTTGTTCCGGGACAATATCAAGGGCGGCACGGTGCGGGTTTGGGTCCCCGGCTGCTCCACGGGTGAGGAAGCCTACTCTCTGGCCATGTCCATGCTCGAATATTTATGGCTTGAGACCACCAAGACCGCGAAGCCCGCACCGGGTGCCACGCCATTCCAGATTTTCGCCACCGACATCAGCGAAGGTTCTCTCGACCGCGCTCGCGCCGGCCTCTATTCCGAGGCCTTGGTTGCCGGCGTCTCCCCCGAGCGTCTGCGGCGCTTCTTCATGAAAATCGATGGCGGATATCAGATTGTTAAACCCGTCCGCGAGATGTGCATCTTCGCCAAGCAAAACGTAGCCAAAGATCCTCCTTTCTCCAACCTGGACCTGATCAGTTGCCGCAATCTGCTGATCTACCTGGGCCCGGTCCTGCAGAAGCGAGTAGTCCCGACTTTGCACTATGCGCTCAAGCCCAGCGGTTTCCTGATGCTGGGCGGGGCCGAGAGCTTGGGGACATATTCCGAATACTTTTCCCCTCTGGACAAGAAGAACAGGATTTACCAGAAGAAAAATTCGCCCATTCGTCTGCCGGCTCCCTTCGGCTCCGCTGACCACAGCCTCCGTCGCAAGCCCGACGCAAGAGCCGCGGCCCAGCCCGCTTCCACGCTGGAAAAAGAAGTGGACCGGTTGCTGCTCAACCGCTTCGTGCCTGCCAGCATCGTGGTGAACGAACAAATGGAGATTGTGCACTTCCGCGGCAAAACCGGCCCTTACCTGGAACCTGCCACTGGACAGCCTACCTTCAGCCTCTCCAAGATGGCGCGCGAAGGCTTGCTGGTGGACTTGCGTGCAGCCTTAACCAAAGCCAGGAAGAAGAATGCAATCGTCCGCCAGACCGGTGTGCGAGTTCGTACCGATGGGCATACCCGCGAAGTGACCCTGGAAGTCAGCCCCTTGCGGCGACAGGGTTCGGCGGAACGCTTCTACCTGATCGTTTTTCGCGAAGCCGTCTCCCACTCCGCCGAAGGCAAAAAGAAAACCAAGACTTCCAAAACAAAGACCGGCGGCTCCGGAGAGAACACTCACCTGCAGCGCGAACTGGCACAGACTCGGGAGCAGTTCCAGACCCTGATCGAAGAGCATGAGACCGTCCGCGAAGAGTTCAAATCAGCCAACGAAGAAGTGCTCTCCGCCAACGAAGAGTTGCAAAGCACCAACGAAGAGCTGGAGACGGCCAAGGAAGAGCTACAGTCCAGCAACGAAGAGCTGACCACTCTCAACGAAGAACTGCAAAGCCGGAACTCGGAATTGACCGCAGTCAACAACGACCTGCTGAATGTTTTGGGTAACGTGACCATTCCCGTGGTAATCGTCGGGCAAGACCTGCACATCCGCCGCTTTACCACCCCCGCGCAAAAGCTGCTGAACCTGCTCCCCGGCGACGTCGGTCGCCGCTTGAGCGACATTCGGCCCAATTTGGACGTGGAGGACTTGGGGCAAATCGCCGGCGATAGCATCGAGAATGTGAGCACCGTGGAACGCGAGGTGCGTGAAACCGCTACCGGAACCTGGCACCTGATGCGGGTGCGTCCCTATAAGACCTGGGACAGCAAGATTGACGGAGCCGTGATCAGTTTCCAGGATATTGACGCCATGAAGCGCAGTCTCGACCAGATGCACCTGCACGCAGACACGCTCATTGAGACTGCCCGCGAAGCCATCCTGATCCTGGATGCCAAACTAAGAGTGCTCAGCGCCAACCTGGCGTTTTACCGGAATTTCGAAGTCGCGCGCGAAGAAACCCAGAACCGGCCGATCTATGACCTCGGCAATGGGCAATGGAACATTCCCAGGCTGCGCGAATTGCTGGAAAACATCCTCCCCAACGATGGACGCGTCGAGGATTTCGAGGTGCACCATGATTTTCCCCACCTCGGGTCCCGCAGGATGATGCTCAATGCTCGCCGCATCGAACCCCAACCTGGCCAAAAACTGATCTTGCTGTACATCGAGGATGTAACGGAGAAACAATCTACCTAGAGAGCATTTGTGGAGAACCGGACTCCCCGAAATGTCCCCTCTGTCGCTGGGCTTCTTCCCCTGGAACTTAAACACCTTTCCTCCCGTACCATACAGCGACGAAGAACAACTGCCGCCCCGTGAACTGATATCATTTCTGGGTTGCGTTTAGCTTTTAGTCTCAAGAAACAATGAGGTCGTGAGCATGTCCTTCATCCGTCAACATTTAGTCGTTCCTTGTGTACTCTTGGCAGTGATCCCAGCCCTGGCACAGACTCCCGCCGGGCTAGTCATTCCGGCCACGACCTCGGCCATCAACTCCCCGACTGCCATGTCCCAGCGGGTCGTGCATTACGAGATTGACGCGAAGTACAACGCCAAAGCTCACACCGTGGACGCGAATGAGACGCTCACTTACCACAATCTCACCGGCCAGCCGCAGGACACTTTTCCCTTTCACCTTTATCTGAACGCCTTTCAACCTACCGCCACCTGGGTGCGCGAGGGCAAGCGCGAGGGCACTCGTGGACAGGACTTCGAAAAGTGGGACCCCAAGAGCTACGGCGCCAGTGAGATCAAGTCTTTCGAGGTGGTGGGCCAGGGCGACCTCACTTCGCAGTTGCAATTCATTCATCCCGACGACGACAACAAAGACGACAAAACGGTAGTGCAGGTGCATTTGCCCAAACCCATTCCGGCCGATGGCTATGTGCAATTCAAAATCAAGTTTCACGATCAATTTCCCTTAACTCTCGAGCGCACGGGGTGGGACCGTGATTCGATCCTTGCCGGCCAGTGGTTTCCCAAGGTCGGCGTGTGGTGGCACGGCGCATGGAACTGCCATCAGTTCCACGCCTATACCGAATTTTTCGCCGACTTCGGCGTCTACGACGTCAAAGTAACCGTCCCACAAAATGAAATCGTGGGCGCCAGCGGTATCGAAGTCAGCAACGTGAATAATCCCGACGGCACCAAGACCGTGGGCTATCACGGAGACGACATCCACGACTTCGCCTGGACTGCCAGCCCGCATTACAAGCTTGTCGATGACACTTTCGCCGGCAGCATGGGACCGGTGAAGATTCGCATTATGTTGCAGCCCGGACACATGTTCCTGGCCGATCGCCACAAAAAAATCGTGCAGGAAACCATGGACCACTTCGACCGCTGGTACGGGCCCTACCCTTACAAAACCCTCACCGTGGTGGATACCGAGCCGGGATCACAGGCTATGGGCATGGAATATCCGACGTTCATTACGGGCGGCGCAAGCTGGTTTGACCCGGAAGCCTCCGTTCAGGAACCCGAAGGCGTCGTGGAACACGAATTCGGCCACCAGTACTGGTATGGCATGGTGGCCACCAACGAATTTGAGGATGCCTGGATGGACGAGGGCATCAATCAATATACCGAGCTCAAGATCATGGATTCGATCTTCGGCCAGTCAACTTCCGCATTCAATAATCTGTGGGGAATTACGGCGGGAGAGCGGGATGGCGACCGGCTGTTCATGCTTTCGGTGGCCGATCTTGATCCCATGACGCGCAAGGGTTGGCAGTTCGCCAATTCGAACTCCTATGGCGGCATTACTTATGGCAAGACCGCGGTGGTACTGCTCACGCTCGAGAGCATTGTCGGCGAAGACACCATGCGCCAGGCCATGCACACTTACTTCATGCGCTACCGTTTCACGCATCCGCAACGAGAAGACTTCCTGAAAACCATCGAAGAAGTTTCCGGCAAAGACCTGCGCTGGTACTTTAACCAGGCGGTGTATGGCACCCAGGTGCTGGATTTCCAGGTGTACAAGGTCAGCTCCGTGCCGGTGGAGTGGTACAAGGAAGATCTCAAAGAAAAAAAGGGCGAAACTCCCTACGTGTCGAACGTCTGGATTCACCGCAAAGGAGATTTCGTCATCCCGATTGACGTGGAAATCAAATTTGATAACGGCGAACGCGTCCGGGAACGTTGGGACGGTCAGGACCGCTGGGTGAGGTATCAGTATCAGAAGAAGGCCAAGGTCGAGTCGGTGGAAATCGATCCCGACCACAAGATCCATTTCGACCGCAATAATTTCGACAACAGCTACATCGTCGAGGCGAAGACTGCGCCAGCGAGCAAAATCATCCACTACTGGGAATTCATCAGCCAGTTCGTGGCCCAGTTTGTGACCTGGTGGCTGGTCTAGGAGAGATGTTTCATGAATGACAAGCAAAATCTGGTTTCAGCTGGCGCCGTTATTGCCAAACGCAACCTGCGTTACATCATCTGGTTCTACCTGCTGAACCTTTTATTCGGGTGGTTCGGAGCGTCCAGCTTTGGCACCTATGCGCACGGCATGATGGACCACAGCCTGTACTCCGACAAACTGCTCCACGGCTTCAACGCCGCGGTACTGATCGAACTGATGGGCCGCCCCGAATTTGGTCCGATGCAGAGAACCACCGTGCCTGCAATGTTTTTCGGGATTCTGTTTCTACTGGCCAGCCTCACATTCATGCCCGGCGTGCTGCTCGGCTACTCCTCGGACCATCGCGTCTCCCGCGATGAGTTCTTCCGCGCCTGCGGCCGCAACCTGTGGAGGTTTGTCCGCCTGTTCCTGATGGCCGCCATAGTGGCCGGGATCACAGCGGGAATTCTGCTCGCGGGCACGGATGCGCTCTCGAAGGCCGCGGACAAAACCAACTATGAGAGGCTGCCTTTCTTTACCCAAATGGCCGGTTGGGCAATCACGCTGCTGGTGCTAACCAAGATTCGGCTCTGGTTCGATCTGGCCCAGACCGACACCGTCTTGCGCGATCAGTCCGCAGTGCGCAAGTCGGTCGCCTTTGGATTTCGCGCCATGCGCAAGAACCGCTTTCGCTTGTTAGGAACTTATGTGGCCATCGCCCTGGTTGGAGTGGCCGTGCTGGTGGTTGGAATATTGTTGTGGCACTTCATCGTGCCGCCCAGCAGCGTTGTTGGCGGTTTCCTGGTGAGCCAACTCACCCTGCTATTGTTGCTCGCTACTCGCTTCTGGCAGCGCGCTTCGGCAGTAGCTTTCTATGTGAAGCAGATAGCGGAGCCGTTGGTGGAAATGCCACCGGCGCCTTCGGCGGTTGCGCCGGCTGTTGCGGGGTTGTAATTCCCACCCTGTCAGGGAGAAGTAGGATCACCGGTTCGAGTTTGTCCCATCACCAAGGGCGGGATCCTTCGCGCCGCTCAGGATGACAAAGATGGCGGTATTCTAGATAGGTATGAAAGCCGCCGTCTTACACGAACCCGGCAGCATTTCGAAACGTCCGCTACAGATCAGTGAAGTTCCCCAGCCGGAAGTTCAGCCAGGGCAAGTGTTGCTACGCGTGCGCGCCTGCGGAGTCTGCCGGACCGATCTTCATATTGTCGAAGGCGAGTTGCCGGTTCGTCTCAAGGCTCTGATCCCCGGACATCAAATTGTGGGTGATGTAGTTGCCGGAGCCACACCGGAGCTTCCGGTCGGCACTCGCGTCGGCGTTTCCTGGATTGGCGGCACCGACGGCACATGCTGGTATTGCCTCCACCACGTCGAGAATCTTTGCGACTCCCCGACCTTCACCGGATACACCGTGAACGGCGGCTACGCCGATTACGCGCTGGCCCGGGCTGATTTCGTGTTTCCGCTTCCGGCTGCTCTCGACGACCTGCATGCAGCGCCACTTCTGTGCGCGGGGATTATCGGCTTCCGCGCTTTGCGAGTCGCAGGAGTTCAGCACCGCGAAAATGTCGGCCTATTCGGATTCGGCGCTTCGGCGCACCTCGCCATTGCTGTTCTTAAAGCCTGGGGTTGTAAGGTTTACGTCTCGACGCGCGGCGAATCTCACCGCCGCCTGGCGGGCTCGTTGGGCGCCGAATGGGTCGGTAGTGAGAACGACAAACCGCCGGTTGCACTCGACCGCGCCATCACCTTTGCCCCCAGCGGCGACGTGGTGATCGCCGCGCTGGCAAGTTTGCGGAAAGGCGGCGTAGTCGCCATCAACGCCATTCACCTCGACCGCATTCCACAGTTCGACTACGACAGTCTGCTCTGGGGCGAACGCCAGCTTCGTAGCGTGACCAACATGACCCGCGACGACGCTCGTGACTTTCTTCGCATCGCTGATGAAATCGGTTTGCGCCCCAAGGTGACGGCGTTTCCACTCGATCAGGCTAACGAGGCTCTTCTCGCGGTGAAAAACGATGTGATTGACGGAGCGGCAGTGATTATTCCCTAGATCCCCCCTTCGACTGCGCTCAGGGCAGGCTCTATGGCAAAAAGCGCGATAGGATGGGCCACCCGGTTGCAAAATTAAAAGCGTCCTGGACTCTTTCGAATCCAGGACGCCTGAACAGCCCTCCCCCGAAAACTGCTCACTTAGGAAGGTAAAGCCATCGGCAAGAATCGTAAATGGCACGAGCGGGCGGTTGCACTCCCCGTCCGTGCTACTGTGCAAAACTTCTGAAAACTCGATCGAACTCCGGCGGCGCGATTCTCTTTCGCCCGGAATTCATTTATGCTTTGCGCGAAGTCTTCGAGGAGGAAACGTTGATCCGGTCTCGTCTTTTTGTCATCGCGTTGTTTTCTTGCTTTCTTTTTTCCATGGCAATCCGCGGCTACGCTCAGTCCTACCCTGCGAGCACTTACCAGGGCTTGCGCTGGCGCATGATTGGCCCTTTTCGGGGCGGCCGCACCCGTGCGGTGGCGGGCGTGCTCGGCCAGCCCAGCGTCTTTTATATCGGACAAGTTAATGGCGGGGTGTGGAAGTCCAACGACTACGGCCGCACCTGGAATCCCATCTTTGATTCGCAGCCGACACAGTCGATCGGCGCCATCGCCGTCGCGCCCTCCGATCCCAACGTCATTTACGTCGGCAGCGGGGAGGGTCTGCATCGCCCGGATCTTGCCGTCGGAAACGGGATCTACAAGTCCACCGACGCGGGAAAAACCTGGTCGCACCTCGGACTTGAGAACGCGCAGCAGATTCCTGCGCTAGTGGTTGATCCTCACGATCCCGATCGCGTGTTCGCCGCGGTACTGGGCCATCCCTACGGCCCTAGCGTCGATCGCGGCATCTTTCGTTCTACTGATGGCGGCGTCACCTGGCAAAAAGTCCTCTACAAGGACGAAAACACCGGCGGCTCTGACATCGCAATGGACCCATCGAATCCCAATGTGCTGTATGCCGCTTTGTGGGAGGTTCGCGAAGGCCCATGGGAAGACGGCAACATTTTCAGCGGAACCGGCGGCGGTTTATTCAAATCCATCGACGGCGGCAACACCTGGAAGCAATTGACCAACGGTCTACCGAATGACGTGGTGCAGGTGAACGTTGCGATCTCTCCCAGCCTTCCCAGCCGCATTTACCTCACGCTGGGCACTACGCGGCGCGGAGACTATGCATCCGGAGCCGGACTGGGATTCTATCGCTCCGATGACGCTGGCGAAACCTGGTATTCCGCCACCACTGATCCTCGGCCCGCCATGCGCATTGGCGGCGGCGACCTTCCCATCGCCCGCGTCGATCCCAAGAATCCCGACGTGGTTTACAGCACCGGCATCGTCACCGTGCGTTCGACGGACGGCGGGAAAACCTGGATGAGCATTCGGGGCGCGCCCGGCGGCGACGACTATCAAAACCTCTGGATCAACCCCGACGATCCCAAAACTATTCTCCTGGTCAGCGACCAGGGCGCGATTATCACCGTTAACGGGGGCGAGACCTGGAGTTCCTGGTACAACCAGCCTACGGCGCAACTCTATCACGTTGCGACTACGAACACTTTTCCGTACCGCGTTTGCTCTGGTCAGCAGGAGAGCGGTTCGGTGTGCATTTCAAGCCGCGGCAACGACGGCGAAATCACCTTTCGAGATTGGTTCCCCGTCGGCATAATCGAGTACGGCTATGCGGCGCCCGATCCGCTCGATTCCGATGTCATCTACGGCGGCGGCCGCAACGAAGTTTCCAAGTTCCACTCGTCCACCGGGCAAGTGCAGAATGTTACGCCCATCCCTTTGCGCGGCGCTTACCGCGCCGATCGCACCGAACCGACGATGTTTTCCCCGGTTAATCCGCACATTCTCTATTTCGCCAGCAATGTTCTTTTCAAAACTGTGGACGGCGGAAATTCCTGGCAAGCCGTAAGCCCCGATCTTGCCCGGCCCGATCCGGTCGCGCCACCGAGCATTGGCCCGCTGCTGGCCAAGAATCCCGACGCCGCCAAACAGCGCGGCGTGATTTATGCACTGGCTCCGTCGTTCCACAGCGTGAACACTCTCTGGGCCGGCACCGACGACGGTCTGATCTGGATTACGCGCGACGGCGGCAAGAATTGGACCAACGTCACTCCCCCGGATCTGACCCCCTGGAGCAAAGTTACGCAGATCGAGGCCTCTCATTTCGATGACAACACCGCGTACGCTTCGGTCAGCCGCTTCCGCATTGACGATCTGCGTCCCTACATTTACCGCACCCAAGATGGCGGCAAGAGCTGGCAGTTGATCACCAGCGGCCTGCCCGATTCGCCGGTCGATACCGTGCGCGAAGATCCGGTTCGCAAGAGTCTGTTGTTTGCCGGCACCGAGACCAGCGTCTGGGTTTCGTTTGATGACGGCAGCCATTGGCAGTCCCTGCAACTGAATTTGCCTCACACTTCGATGCGCGATCTTTGGATTCACGAGAACGACTTGATCGTCGCCACTCATGGCCGGTCGTTCTGGATCCTGGATGACATCACGCCCCTGCGGCAGATTACTGGCTCGACCGCCAATTCCGATACGCTCTTCAAACCCGCGCTCGCCTATCGGGTACGGCGCAGCACCAATCCTGACACTCCGATTCCGCCGGATGAGCCTTTGGGCGAAAATCCGCCCGACGGCGCGATTCTCGATTACTATCTGGCCAAAGCCGCGTCAGGCGTGACGATCGAAATCCTCGATGCCCACGACGCAGTCGTTCGCCGGTATTCGAGCACCGATCAAGCTGACCAGACTGAAGCCCAACTCCGCGCGCAAGTAATTCCGCTGTATTGGATTCGCATGCCTAAGGCTCCGTCCACTCAGGCCGGCATGCATCGTTGGATGTGGGACCTGCACTATGCCACGCCACTCGCCACGCGCTACGGATACCCCATCTCCGCCGTTCCTCATGACACGCCGAGAACACCGCTGGGGCCGCTCGCGCTGCCCGGTGACTACAAAGTGCGGCTCACCGTCGACGGTCAAAGTTACACTGCGCCGCTAATTGTTAAAATGGATCCACGAGTCAAGACTCCGCTTGCCGGCTTGCATCAGCAGTTCGACTTGCAAGTGCGCCTGGCTTCCCTGCTCACCGGCAGCACCAAGGCGATCGTGGAAGCCCGTTCCGTCCGCGAACAGCTCAAGACAATCGCTTCACAGGCCAGCGGGTCCACCAAAGATGCGCTGCAAGCGTTTGATGAGAGACTCAAAGCGCTGTTAGGCGTACCTGGGAGGCAAGGACCAGAGCTTGGTTCTCAGCTTCCTACGCTCAGCCGCGTCAACGGGGCGGCGGATACTCTTTACACCGAAGTGGACGGAGCGGATGCGGCTCCCACCACGGCTCAAGCCGCCGCGGCCACCGCCGCCGAACACGACGCCGCCGTCGTGATGAAACAATGGGAAGAAATGAAGGCCTCCGACCTGGCGGCACTCAATGTGCAGCTGCGCGGCACCCATCTGCCCGAACTGAAGCTGGAAGCGCATAGCGACGCGGGAGCCGGCGAAGGAGACGAGGAGTAGCATCTTCGCTCGGGCCAGTCGAGAGAACAGACGCGAACCTAGGCCACTAGAGCGCGAAGTTGAAGGCATTTGACTCCTCATCCATGCCCTGCCATGATGTCGCCGATGCCGGACCGAAAGCTCAAGATCGCGCGATTCATCGGGAGCACACCAAGCACCGCGTTACTGCGATATCTGCAAGCTCGCCTTCCGCACCCGGCGAGAATTTCTAGTGGACGCGGAAAGAGCCAAAACGCAGCTTCAAGCCGATTTCAATCAGCATGAGTGCAAGCCAGAAGAGGGTGTCGTCGATGATGCTCTCGACCACATCCGGTAAAAGCACTTTGAGATTCCATGAGCTTGCAGCAATCCAACTACTGGCTGGACACGGCTACGCTGCCAGCCGCCACTCCCGGTGACTTGCCCCCGAACGTGGACGTTGCCATTGTCGGCGCGGGTTTCACTGGGCTCTCTGCCGCCCGCATTCTGGCCAAGCGCGGCGCGAACGTCGTTGTGCTTGAGGCCCACACCATCGGGTGGGGCGCGAGCTCCCGAAATGGTGGCATGGTTCTGACCGGCATGAAGCTTGATGTTGAAACTTTGGCCGCGCGCTATGGCATGGAATCCGCCAAGCGAATGTACGCCGCATCGCTGGCTTCGATCGCTTTTGTCGAACAGATCGTTCGCGAGGAACAGATCGATTGCAACTTCTCGCGCTCGGGACATCTCGAAGTCGCTTGCAAGCAGTCGCATTTCGACGCCTACGCCCGCTCGGTCGAACTCATCGCCCGCGAGTTCAACCATCAGCTTCGCGACATTCCGAAAAACGCCTTGCGCTCCGAAATCGGCTCCGACATTTATTTCGGCGGAATTGTTGACGATGTCAGCGCCGGTCTCAATCCTGCCCGCTACGTTGCCGGACTGGGCCGCGCCGCCCTCGCCGCCGGGGCCGGCATCTTCGAGAACGCTTGCGTGAAACAAATCACCCACGCATCTCAAGAAACGAAACCCGGCTTCCAGCTCGATACTTCTCGGGGAAGCGTCTTTGCAAGAGACGTCTTCATCGCCACCAGCGGCTACACGTCATCCGCCACACCTGTTCTACAGAAGAAGATCATTCCCATCGGATCATTCATCATCGCCACCGAACCTTTGCCCGACGCGCTGGCCAGAGAGCTGATCCCGCGAAACCGCATGATTTTCGATTCGAAAAATTACCTTTATTATTATCGCCTGACTCCCGACAATCGCATGTTGTTTGGCGGCCGCGCCGCCTTCTTTCCTGAGACCGCCAACACCATCCGCCGTAGCGCCGAACTACTTCGCCGAGGCATGGTGGAGGTTTATCCGCAATTGCGCGACACTAATCTGGACTATGCCTGGGGAGGCACGCTCGACTTTTGTTTCGACACCATGCCCCACGCCGGACAATTGGATGGAATCTACTACGCGGTGGGATACGCCGGGCACGGCGTGGCTATGGCAACCTATCTGGGGGCTAAGATCGCGCAGCAGATCAGCGGGGGCCGGAGTGACAATCCATACGAAAACATTCCTTTCCCCGGCGCCCCGCTCGGCCTCTACAACGGATGGCCCTGGTTCCTGCCTTTCGCCGGGGCGTACTACAAAGTTCTCGATTGGGTCAGTTGAGCAACTACTTAAGATCGTTCACCAGGTACAAGTCGGAAAGCGTGCGGCCGTATTCGTAGACGTAGCTGTTGCCGTCGGGAGTAACGAGGATTGAGCTGACGTCAGTAACGCCGGAAACGTCGGGCGGAACGAGTTGTTTCCACAACTGTTTGCGGCCCGTGGCCACGTCCAGCCGGTTGACGGTGGCGGGAACTTCGCCGAGCCGGTAAACAAACAGGGAGCGGCCATCGCTGGTCCACCCAATCGGTGCGTCTCCAGCATCGAGACCGAGAATCGGTCGCAGCTCGCCGCTGTCCACCGTTAGCAGGGCAGGTTTCTGATCGGGACCGACTAGAGCGACCTGCTTGCCGTCCGGGGAGATGACAATGAAGCTCGCGTTCACACCTTCTTCGGTGACGGCTTTTGCGGGGCCGCCGTCCATACCCTGTATGTACAGCCGCACGCCCTTACCGGGCTCGTCACCAGAAAATAACAGCCGCTTGCCGTCGGGAAACCAGCGTGCGTAGAGACGATTGATTCGGTCGTGCGTCAGCTGTCTCGATTCTCCCGCGCCGGTGGGCAGCAGGGTAAACTGAACCGGTGGCCTGGGCAGGCCCGACAATACCCATTTTTGATCCGGCGATAACGCAAAGCTCACACCGTCGCCCAGCCGAATCGCAGCCGACCCATCGGTGCCACGCATGTAACTGGAATAGTTCTCCCCACCGGCTTCGCCGGATTCCGTGAATAAAAGCTGCTTGCCGTCGGGGGACAAATCCTTGGGTGCCGACCAGTCCAGCCACGAAAGATCTCGTTCCTTGGCGCCGCTCCTGGTCAGACCGACCATGCCAACCCGTGGCACGTCGCGTGTGATCAACACGCGTCCGTCCCTGGCAACATCCTGGAGGGTCAGGGTGCCGGGCTCGCGCGCCAGCAGCCGCTCCTTCCCATCCAGGTTGACGGCGGAAAGATAGCGTCCGTAGCCGAGCCGGGTGCTGGAAAACCAGATTTCGCTTCCGTTGGGAGACCATCCCAGACCCCAAGCCGTCTCCCAGCCGGTGGACAAGGTTTTCTTTTTCCCGGACAGATCGACGACCGCAATCGATCCTGCGTCATCGCGACGGACGGGATGCTCAATGAAACCTACTTCGTCCCCTTTGAGGTTGATCCGCGGGTGACTGAGCCATCCCCCAGTCTGATACAGCACCTTTCCGATGGGATATTCCAGACGGCTCAAACCGCTGAACTCTCGCACCACCGCGAAATTTGTTCCGTCCGGCGACCAGTCTGCCCACTGTACGTTCTCCAGAACTTCGCGGGGAGCGCCGCCACCCAGCGGCACTCTGCCCAGGGTCCCGGTATTAATGTAAGGATCGACGTTGTGGCTGTTCAGAAGAACTGCCATCTCGCCTTCGGACGAGATCGAGAGCACTTCAGCCTTCGACAGCCCAAACGGGCGGGATTCAGGACTGTCAGGCCGGGTAATAAACAGGTCAATCGGGTTTCCCTCCCAGGCGGCGCTGTAGACGATGTTCTTCCCGTCAGGAGCAAAACGCGCCATGCGGATGGTACCGCCGCGAAAGGTCAATTGGTGGTAGGTTGGCGGCGAAATACTCAAAGCCAGCCCGTCGCGTTTTCCCAAAACATACGCTCCGGCGATGAGTGCGACGGCGACCACGGCCGAAGCCAGCGCGATCACAGGCCAGCGGCTGCGACCGCCTGCCACCGCAGCGGACACCGGTTGCGCCGTGGCGGCTTGTACCGCGACTTTCGCACCCGGATACGAGTCAGACTCTCGTCTCAAACGCTGGAGGTCCACGCGGAAATCGGAGGCAGTCTGGTAACGCAATTTGAGATCTTTTTCCAGGGCCTTTTCGAGAATCACTTCCAGTTTGGGCGGAAGTTGCGGATTGAGTTGTAACGGCGGAACCGGCGTACGATTGAGAATTCCGTCGAACACGGCGGCGCTGGTGGAACCGGAAAACGCCTGCCGCCCGGTGGCCATTTCGTACAGAACGAGCCCCAAGGAGAACAAGTCGGTGCGGCGGTCCAACTCCTCGCCCATGGCCTGTTCCGGTGACATGTAGGCGATGGTTCCGACTGCCATGCCGGGACTGGTTAACAAATGAGCGTTTGCCGCCGTTGGCGCCGAGTCAGTTACGCTGGCGTCGTGCGCCGATTGCGCTTCGGCGGTGTATTTGGCCAGGCCAAAATCCAAGACTTTCGCCTGGCCGCTGCGAGTAATGAAAATATTTGCCGGTTTGATATCGCGGTGGATGATGCCTTTGGAGTGCGCCGCCTCGAGAGCGTCGGCGACTTGCCCGGCGATCTCCAACATCTCACTGAGCCGCATCGGTTTCCCCTCGATGCGGTGTTTCAGGGTTTGCCCGTCAATAAACTCCATGACAATGTAGGCAGACCCGCCCTCTTCACCCACGTCGTAAATCGTGCATATGTTGGGGTGATTGAGGCCGGATGCGGCTTGCGCTTCGCGCCGGAAGCGTTCCAGAGCCGAGGGGTCTTTGAGGGAATCATCCGCCAGGAATTTCAATGCGACGGTGCGGTGCAGGCGCGTGTCCTCGGCTTTGTATACGACGCCCATGCCGCCGCCACCGAGCTTATCCGTGATCTTGTAGTGTGAAATTGTCTGGCCGATCATGGGACTCCCAATCTTAGGCGGGGCCCCGCGTGCCGTCAATCGGCGATTAAACTTTGATGGTTCACCGCTTCGGAAACCATCCGGTTGTTGGCAAGGAGTCAAGTCCTATATTCAGCGTGACACATAGCACTCGATCTAGAAAATCTGAGGGCCAGGAATTCCGAGCAGATCAGCACCGGCCCGAACCGCAATTTCTACGAAAAACATCGTTTACAGCCGCTTGCGCGGCCCGTCGACATTGTCTATGCTGTTTTCGGCCTTTTGGGAGGCCATCGGTCCGCGTAAAGGGCGCAGCCCACTCACTAGCAGTTTGATTTCAACCTTACTTCCAGCCCGAAACCGCGGACAGCGGACGATCAAGGAAGAAAGGTTCTATGAGCAACACTCATCGCGTTGTCTACTCCGCAGGTAAACTTCCTGCCCGCGCAAGTCTCGAACACCTGAGAAACGAAGCAAAACAACGCCTCAAGACTATGCGTTTGCAGAGTCCCGCGGCGCGGCTTTCCGAGGCGCAACTCTTAGTCGCGCGCAGTTACGGTTTTCCGAGCTGGCGCAAGCTCAAGTCTTGTGTCGATGCCCTGAACGACTTTGGCAAGCAACTCATCAACGCGGTGCACCTCGGGGATTTGGAAACGATTGGAGAAATTCTGGATGACCATCCCGAGCTGGTTAATGCAGGGACCGATCTGCCCCGGCACGATAGACCCAGCGACACGCTTACCATGCGATTGGTGCACCTGGCGATTGCGGAATCCAAGGTCGACGTGTTGCGGCTTCTGATCGAACGCGGAGCGGACCTCAACGCGCGCAACGCCGACGGCCGATTGCCGCTGCACGACTGTTTTGAGCTGAATCACGACGATTTCGCGAAAGTCCTGCTGGACGCCGGGGCAGTACCGGACGTCTGCGCGGCAGCAGCTTATGGGATGCACGACCAGCTTCAACAAATCCTGAAGAGCGATCCCGCGAGTGCAAACGATCTGACGACTGGCAATTCTCCGCTGGGGTGGGCGGCGTTTGGCCATCAACCAAAATCGGCAACCATCCTGCTTGAGCATGATGCCATCGCCGATCGCCCACCCTATGATTCCTACGCATGGGGGCCGGCGGCCATGGTCAATTCCACCGAGGTCGCACGCGTCCTGCTTGAACACGGAGCCAGCCCGAACTGGCAGGACGAGGGGGGCAACACCGCAATTCATCGCGTCATCAGCAGCCGCATCGTCCTTGACCCCGCCAAGTTCATACAGGTTCTGCTCAATTTCGGAGCGGACGCAAAGATTCGCAACCGCGAAGGACGTACCGCCTTGGACGAAGCCCTTCTGCAGACGGGGAAGATCGCGGAAGCTTACTTCCCGGTGCGCCCCATAGCTCCGAAGAGACTTGAGCAAACCATCGAGATTCTTCGCTCACGGCTGGCAGAGACATCCTGAGCCCCGCGTCCTCAGCGTGACATGAAGTACTCGACCTCGCGCTCGATTTCAGTAATTGCGATGGGCGTAAGGTTCGCGTGCTTCAATTCATCGTTGAGTTGAGTGAGGCGGCCGGCCTTCAATTGCGACCACTCTGCGACCCTGGCTATCATCGCCTGGGCCGACTGCTCGTACACACTAATCGCTTGTGAAGGGATGGCACGATCCGAGCTTTCCACCACTCCGAGTGCCGCAGCGAGTCCGCTGTTGGCCTCCTTCAACCCGATCGACACGCCTGATGGCTCGCCACCGTCGAGAATTCGCTTGATTTCGGCCTGAACCTGCTCCACCGACGGCTTAAGCCCCGCCGCCGGTGCTTTCAACTCTGCCAACTGCTTCTGAACCGACTGCATCTCTGCCAATGCCTGGCGGCTATGCAAGGTCTCCGAAAATATCTGCCGGCCAAGTTCGAACTGCTTTTCCAGTTCGTCGGGCGTGGCCGTCGACCTTGGGTCCATGGCGACCTTCAGCGGTTGCGTCCAGGTTTTGCCGTCGACCGTGAGTCGAAGTTCGTAGGTTCCGGGCACAACCCGAGGAGGATGCGGAGCAAAGTAGTCGTCGTCGTCTGCTGGCTCCCCACTCTCACTCCCGGAGCCTCCCGTCGCCAGGTTCCACACAAAGCGGTGCATGCCAGGGCTCTTTCCCAGCACTTGCAGTTCCGGAAACCAACGCTCAGCGACCGCCGCGGGCGCGTGCTTCTTAACCTGGTTGCTGTCAGAGGAAAACCTGCGCACGAGGGCGTGCCTGGCGTCAAAGATTTCCAACTTGACCTGGCTGGTCGCGCCCTTAATGTAATAGTCGATCACAGCACCGTTCGGCGGATTTTCTGCCGTTGGTTCCTCTGGCGGCAGGGGCGAACCGGAGAACGAATCGTTGTCCACGCGAACGGCTGCCGCCGGCTGGTAAAGCCATGACGTACCGGCTTTCATCGCCACACCAGCCTGCCGCAGTGGAGCGATGTCGTCCAGTATCCAGAACGACCGTCCGTGCGTGGCAATCACCAAATCATCTCCGTGTATGACCAAATCATGTACGGCAGACACCGGAAGATTCAGCTGCAACGATTGCCAGTGATCGCCATCGTCAAATGAAACATAGACGCCGAATTCAGTCGCCGCATAGAGCAGCGCACGCACCTGCGGATCCTCCCGCACTGCCCGCAAGAAAGACGGCTCGCTGATCCCACTCGTGATTGTCTGCCAGGTGGCGCCGTAATCCCGCGTGCGGTAGAGGTACGGCTGCCGGTCGTCCAGTCGATGACGATCGACGGCTGCAAAAGCCTCCGCCGCATCGAAGTACGACGCTTCAATCAGAGAAACCTTGCTCCAATCGGTCAGCTCTTTGGGGGTCACATCCTTCCACGTTTTCCCCCCGTCGCGAGTCACATGGATCAGTCCAGTGTCACTTCCCGCCCAGATCAGGTCGCCACTCAATCCCGAGGGCGCAATCGTGTACACCACGCCGTAGCCGCGTTCTTTGGCGTTTTCGACCGTCGCGGGGCCTTCCGGCTTCTTTTCGCCTTCGCGCCGCGTCGATCCAGTGAGGTCGGGGCTGATCACCTCCCAGTGCAAGCCGCCGTCGAGCGTCTTCATCACAAACTGGGTGCCGAGATACAGCGTCTTCTTATCGAATGGTGAAAACAGCAGCACCGGCGTCCACGGATCTCTGTACTTGCGTTCAAAGATTTCACTGCCCCAGCTCGGCACCGGCCAGGGCGTAACGTTTTGGCTGAAGGATGTGTGCAAATCAAAGCGAACCACGCCGCCATAAGTCTCACTTACGTAAAGAACGTTGGGATCGTTCGGGTCGGGCGCGATATACCCGCTCTCGCTGCCACTCGCAGAAAACCAATCTCGCGGCGTGATTTGACCGTGATCACCGCGGCTCCAAACTCCAACCGCGCCGCTGTCCTGCTGATTCCCATAAACCGCGTAGGGAAACCGGTCATCGGTAATCACGTGGTAAAGCTGCGCCGTGGGTTGGTTGTACCAAGTGCTCCAGGTCTTGCCGTAGTTGACGCTGATAGTGGTTCCCTGGTCGGTCCCCAGAACCATGCGCGACGAATCTTTGGGATCAACCCAAATCTGGTGATAGTCATCTCCACCCGGCGCACCGCGAAGCACAGAGATAGTTTTGCCGCCATCTTCCGACCGATAGAGCGCCACGTTGGGCATATAAATGACGTCGGGATTCTGAGGATCGACCGTGATATTGCCGAAATACCAGGCCCGGCTGGTGATCCGCCGATCGGCGTTGGCTAATATCCAGGTGTCGCCGCCGTCGTCCGAACGGTAAAGCCCGCCCTTCTTGGCGTCGATGAGCGCATACACTCGTTTCCCATCCGGAGACACGCCTACCGCTGTGCGTCCCCAATCTCCGTCCGGCAGTCCCGCCCCCGTCAAATGCATCCAGGTCTGGCCACCATCGCGGGAGCGATACAATCCGCTCCCCGGGCCGTCAATCGGGGCGTAGACACTCCATGGCGGACGCCGCGCCCGCCACATCGTCGCAAAAAGAATATCGGGGTTCTCAGTTACCATGGCCAGATCAGAAGCACCGACGTCGGGTCCCTGATCCAGCACTTTTGCCCAAGTCGCTCCGCCGTCGGCGGATTTGAAAACACCGCGCTCAGCGTTCGGTGTGTAAGCATGTCCCAAAGCCGCGACGTAAACAACCTTTGCATCTCGCGGGTCTATCATGATGCGGCTGATCTGCTTGGAATCGCGCAGCCCGATGTTGCTCCAGGTCTGTCCGCCGTCAGTCGATTTGTAAACGCCATCTCCCGAGGACAGGCCAGCGCGAATGTCCGCTTCGCCCGTGCCCGCGTAGATGACTTGCGGATCGGACGGAGCCACGGCCAACGCACCGATCGAAGCCACGTGCTGACTATCGAAGATCGGCTTCCACACCACCCCGGCGTCGGTCGTCTGCCAGATGCCGCCATCCACCGCGCCGAAGTAAAACGTGGTCGCGTTGCCGGGGATGCCGGCCACGGCGACCGCGCGTCCTCCGCGAAAGGGCCCGATCAATCGCCATTTCAGCGCGCTGAAGAGTTCGGAGGGTACGGTTTGAGCGCCCGCAGAAAGCAACAGCGCACTAAACAAACAGAAGAGAGAAAACAGTTTGAGATTTTTCAACGAGCAGTCCTCAGACCCAGGGCTGGCCCCATAAATGCCGCATGGAGCGCTGTGGAAGGGCACGGCTTCAGCCGTGCCGTCACGACCGCAAGACGAAGCGGCTTTAGCCGCCGAGGGTCAATCCACTCCAATGATTTGCAAGACCAGTTCAAGGCTTAGCTGTAGTTTAGCGGCAACCGGGTTCCTGCGGCGAGCTTTCGTGGAATTTCCTCTTTGTCCTCAGTGGCTAACGCTTTTCCCCTAGCGCTTCTCCACCTTCATCACATTGTCTTCCGGATTCCGGTCAATCAGCTTATTCAGCGGATCGATCCCGGCCTGCGCAGGTTCTTTATCGACGACCACGGTCAGCTCGGTCTGGTCTTTTTCGATCTTCTGCTTCTGCAGATAAAGATAATTTCCTTGGGCATCGAGCACGCCGATGTCAATCCAATCATGAATCGGGATGGGATGATCCTGTCCCTTCGCGTCCGCCCGCACCTTGCGCGCTTCCACCGTCAGATTCACTTGATACTTGCCATCGGGTAGCTGCACATAATTTGCTGAGCGTGTCCGGTTGTCATAGAGGGTCACTGTTTCCCAGAGGTCTTCGTACAAGTACTGATAATCCGGCGGGGTGTACTTCTTCAGGTAGGCGATGAGATCAAGCGAGGTTGGGTACGGGGCACCTTTGAATGCGTATGCCTTCACAAACTCGGCCAGGGCTTTGTTTACATTTTCCTCGCCAATGTAATCCTGCATGGCGTACATCACCACCGCGCCCTTGCCGTAATGGATATATCCCTGGTTCTGGTCAACCCGCTCCAGCGGCGGCTCTTCATTGCGTTCCTGGGACCGGCCGCGGAGATAATTCTCCAGTTCATAGCGCAGGAACTTTTTCATCGACCGCGGACCGTAGCGATGTTGCATCACCATCAAAGCGCTGTATTGAGCCAGGGTCTCGACGATTGACGTGCCCCCTTCGACGTTCGCGCTCATCACCTGGTGCGCCCACCACTGGTGCGCCACTTCGTGCGAGGTCACATAGAAAGGAATGTCGATGGCCTCGGGATCTTTGGGATCCACATAGGTAATGAACCCAATCGCCTCCGAGAACGGAATGGTGTTGGGGAACGACTCGGCAAAGGTGTCATAGCGCGGAAATTCGATGATGCGTTCCTGATGAAACTGGAATGGGCTGAAGTTCGCGCTGCAATACTCCAGGCTCGACTTCATGCCATCCATCATGCGGTCGAGATCAAACTCGTGGCCCGGCTGGTAGTAGATCTCAAGATTTACGTCGCGCCACTTATCGCGGCGAACTGCATAACGGGCCGAGTTCATCGATGCAATGGCCAGAATCGGAGCGTCCATCTTGTAGTAAAAATAACGGCGCCCATTCTCCACCCATTCCTTCTGTAGGTATCCGGGCATAATGGCGATCTGATCAGGGTCGGTGCTGACCGTCCCTTCGAAAGTGATCCAGTCGGCCTCATTGGAGATGCCGTTGTCGTTGCGGGCCGCCACATCCTCGAGCTTGGGCATACGCTTCAGAGTCTCGATGCCGTGCTTGTGGCGGGTGCTGTCGTCGGTCAGTTCGATGTCAGGCCAATATCCGATGTAAGGAGCGTAGGCGCTGTTCAGAAAACTGCCGTTGCTGGCGATGTCGGTATTCGGGGTGGAATTTACGAACCCCACATTCTCGTATTTCACGGAGAAGTCAAAAGCCATGCGGCCGTGAGGCGGCAACGGCGCAGGCAGTTGATAGAGGTAAAAGCCGAGGCTGGCGTCCTGCAAAACTGCGGTTTGTCCGCCAGCGAACTGCAGCCTGTTGACCTGTACATGCTGCCGCGGCAGCGGCGCCAAGCCGAACGGCCAGACCGTGACCGCAACACGGTCAATGTTCACGGAAGTCTTGTTCTCCAGCATCATGGTGCCCTGGATCACAACACTTTTTCCAGGAACCAGATCGACGTTCATCTTTACGTCAGTGATGCGGGGATGAGGCAGATCTTTGTATCGCCGGTATTTCTTTTCGTATTGGGCACGGTCTTCGGCAACCCGCCAGTTCGTGCGATAGGTATTCAGAATGTCGGTGTTGTAAAAGATGTAGCTACCGACCCCCAGAAACAGAACCAGGCAAACCCCTAGCCCGCCAATCGCCGGCCAGGACAAGCGTTCCGCGGCCAGGTGCAGCCGGGTCCTGAAACTTCCCTCCGTACTTCGCAGCCATAAGAGGTTGGTGATAATGGCTAGGCCAATCGCAAAGATCGCCCAATAAAGCTGATACCAAAATAACGGAGCCGTGAACGGCCCATAAAGATTGATGTCGGAATAAATGTAGGGCGGCGCCTGACCAAAGCGGTAAAGATAATTCTGCAATCCCAGGTTGGGGATGGCGATGGTAGCGACAAAATACAGCACCATCACAAAGTGTCCCAGATATTTGTTGTTGATGATGGTGTGGACCAGCAGCGCCAGCACGCAAAGAATGGAATACTGCACCAGCCGGATGCCGAAAAGATCCTTGCAATAGAGCCCCAGTTGGAAGCGGTAATACCCGTGCAAGATCTGCACGAAAAGGCCCGCGGTCATGGTGACCATCACGATCAGGAATTGAATCAACAGCAGGGCGCAAAGCTTGGAAGCGAAAAGCACCCAGCGCTGCACGGGAAGGGCATCGACAATCTGATTTACACCGGCTTCCCGTTCTCGCCAGACTAGCTCGCCGGAATAGAAAGTAATGATGGCGAGGGCGAAAATGAAAAAACCACCTGTGGCCAGTTCGACCATCTGGTAGGTCACGGGATAAACGCGGGTGGAAAAAGGGTTGTTGATGCCGTAGGCAACAAACATCGAAAACAAGCCGCCCGCGAGCATGAGAACGATAAAGAAAACATTCTTGACGGTTTCTGTGAATTGAATTCGAGTCAGCGAGAGAAACTGTGAAATCGACGACCCGGCTGAAAAAACAGGGTGAGAAATCGGCAGGGCCTGGGTGGTCATAGGCGCGATTTCTTCGTCGCCGGCAAGTGGTTTCGCCTGCTTGCCGCCGCGAGCGCCATAGGCAAACGAGAATTTCAAGTAAGTCAACAGCAGTACCAAGGCTCCCACTCCGAGCCAAAGCGCGCGGTTGATCAATAAAATTCCGGTGAATGGGACCAGTTGCGTGTTGCGCTGAAAGGGCGTCCAGTACTGCGTGATGCGGTCCACTGCGTTGCTCCCAAAGGGGTCGGCCAAAGCGCCGCGGACATTCACCATCACGTTGGTGGAAAACTGCTGGGCTACGAAATAACCGATCAGCAGGATCACACTGCCGGCATACACCGGAAGCATCTTTTTGCCGAGCGCGGCCAGGCCAAAAAAGATCGCGGTCAGCAGGATCAAATTCGGCAGCACCAGAATGAAATAGGGCTGAAGATAGGCGGCGAAGTTCTGCGGGCCCAGGCGAGTGGGATCCAGCCATGGCATGAGACTGCCAATCCATGCGCCCAGGCCGACGCCGGAAAAGATCAGGAACTGAATGAGGAGCGCGCCCAGAAAGCGGCCGCCGAGGTAGTCGAACTTACGGATGGGCGCGGTGAAGAACAAGTCGGTGGAGTGGCTGTCGATGTCCTGATAAGTGGCCTGCCCGGCAATCGAGGCTGTGACCACCACGCCAATAAAGGCAATGAAGGTGATGATCGCCTGAAGAGTGTACGGCGAGTTGACCAGCACCTTGCCGCCGGTGCCGAGCTCCACGGTCGCGCCGGGGATGGCCCCGCCCGACATCAACGTAAACAGGTAACTAAGGCCGCAGAAAACCAGAAAATAGATGTAAGTCGAAATGCGGCGCAGTCGCTGGCGGAGTTCGAAGCCGGCAATGGTGAGCACCATGGTCAGTTCGCTCCGGCGGAGTTTGGTGGAGCAACAAATCCGCGAATGGTAGCGAAGTATAAATCTTCGAGATCCGGCACAACCGGCTCAAAACCCCCCGGTTGTTGCTCACTAAGCACGTGAACCAGAGTTCTGCCTGCGAACAAGCGCACCAGCACTACCCGATACTGCGCCTTGTGTGCCTCCAACTCCGATGCAGCAATCGACTTCTTCCACACCCTGCCTTGCAAACCGTTCACCAGCGCCGTCGGCTCGCCGGTCACTAGCACGCGGCCTTGATGAATAATTGCCATTCGCCCGCACAGATCGCTGACGTCGGAAACAATGTGGGTGGAGAGAATCACAATGATGTTTTCGCCGATCGCGCTCAGCAGGTTGTGGAAGCGGACCCGCTCCTCGGGATCAAGGCCGGCAGTCGGCTCATCCACGATGATCAGCCGCGGATTTCCCAGGAGAGCCTGCGCGATGCCGAAACGCTGCTTCATCCCGCCGGAAAAACTGCCCAGCGGCTTGCGGCGATGCTCGTAGAGATTGGTCTGCTGCAACAGCACCCGCACCACTTCACGCCTTTCTTTGCCATTGGCTATGCCCTTGAGCGCCGCAAAATGCGTAAGCAGCACTTCCGCCGACACTTTTGGGTAAAGTCCGAACTCCTGCGGCAGGTATCCCAGCACCTTCCGTACTTCGTCCTTCTGTTTCAGGACGTCGATGCCATCCAGCGACGCGCTTCCGCCATCAGCCTCCTGCAACGTCGCCAGAGTTCTCATCAGCGTCGACTTCCCTGCCCCGTTCGGCCCCAGCAACCCGAACATACCTAAGGGAATGTTGAGCGAAACGTCTTGCAGCGCCTGCACGCCGTTGGGATAACGTTTCGATAACTTCTCAATTCGCAGTTCCATGCACACCTCTAATCAGCCGTGATCGTGATACGTGAAGGAGAGCGATAAAGTTTCAGTCCCAATGTTTGCAGAATTGGCCGCCTGCGCATATTCTCACCTTTTCCTGCTCCGAGGCAAAATGAACAACTTTTCCGGTTTCCGGCGGACTCTCCACTTCTCTTTTCTGACTGCGGCCATCCAGATTTTCGCGGCCGCGTCCCCGCAGCAACAACAAGCAACCCAGCAAAACCCCGCACTTGTGGAACAGGGCAGATTCACCCTGCACAAATTCGAGCAGCCTATCGGGGAGGAAACCTACCAGATCACCCGCCAGAGCAGTTCGCTCGCGGTAAAGATGGACTTCAAGTTCACCGACCGCGGCACCGCAGTCCCGCTTTCCGCAACCTTTCGCGGCACACAAGACCTCACGCCCGAGGCGTTTGAAATAAAGGGCAACACTTCCCGCCAGAGCGTGATTGATGAAGCGGTCGAGGTTCAACCGGGCAAGGTTCGCGTCCGCAATCATGAAAAATGGACTGAGTCCGCCGCGCCATCACAGTTCTTCACGATTGCCGGCTATGCTCCCGCCACCATGCAAATGCTGCTGGTGCGCTATTGGGCCGCCCACGGCTCGCCCGCAGAGTTGGCGACATTCCCCAGCGGCAAGGTGAAGGTCGAACCGCGTGGCACCGACACCATTCATGTCGACGGAAAAGATGAGAAGCTCGACCGTTACACCATCGAAGACCTGATCTGGGGCCGAGAAACATTGTGGTTCGACAGCCACCGGAGCCTGGTTGCAGCGGTCACGGTAGACGCTGAGTTCGATCACTTCGAAGCCATTCGCAGCGACTATGAGAACGCCCTGCCGGTCTTCGTGGGACACGCCGGCTCCGATGGAATGGCTGCCCTCGCCGATATTTCCCACGGAATCTCCGGCAGCCGCGCGGAAACTTTCGCCTTGGTAGGCGCGACCCTGATTGACGGAACCGGCCAGCCAGCTCTTCCCGATGCTGCCATCGTCATCCAGCACGGACGCGTCGTTGCAGTTGGACCGCGCACGCAGGTCAAAATTCCCAAGCGTGCCACGGTAATAAATGAGAATGGCAAAACCATCCTCCCGGGTTTGTGGGACATGCATGCCCACTTCGAGCAAGTGGAGTGGGGGCCAATTTATCTCGCTGCCGGAGTAACCACGGTTCGTGACTGCGGCAACGAATTTGAATTCATCACGGCGGTGCGCGACGCCATCGCCAACGGCCGTGGGCTCGGGCCTCGCTTGCTGTTGGCAGGGGTTGTGGATGGCTCCAGCCAGTATGCGCTGGGTGTGCAGCGCGTGGACACTCCGGAGCAAGCCCGGCAGTGGGTTGATCGCTACCACCACGCCGGCTTCCAGCAGATGAAAATTTACAGTTCGGTGAAGCTGGAGGAAGTGAAAGCGGTCGCGGATGAAGCTCATCGCCTGGGAATGACCGTGACCGGCCATGTTCCCGAGGGATTGAACGCCTATCAAGTCATTGAGGCTGGGCAGGACCAGATCAACCACATCCACTACATCGCCGACATCATGCGCGCAACCCTGCCCGCGGATGCCAGCCGCGCCGACCGCCAGAAAGCGGTCGCCAACATCGATCTGAATTCCGCCGAGGCTCAGAAAGCGCTTTCTTTTCTCAAAGCCCACCGAACCGTGGTCGATCCCACCGTTGCCCTGTATGAGTTCCTCACTGCGACCACCGCCAAGCCCGTGGCCAGCTTTGAGCCGGGGGTTACCAAGGTAGCGCCGGAATTGGCGGAGCAGCTCACGGAGGTTGAGCCGCCTTCGCCAGCGTCGGACATGAATCAGAAGATATTCGAGAAAGACTTGGCCATCATCGGCGCCCTGCATCGTGAGGGCGTGACGATTGTTGCCGGAACCGATCAAACCGTCCTTGGGTACAGCCTGCATCGCGAGATTGAACTTTACGCCCAGGCCGGATTCACACCCATGGAAGCAATTCAGGCAGCGACGCTAGTCCCGGCGCAGGTGATGGGAGTGGACAAGGAAGTCGGCACCGTTGAAAAAGGCAAGCGTGCGGACCTCATCATCCTGAACGGCAACCCGCTCGATGACATTCACAATACGCGAAACGTCGAATACGTAATCACCAACGGAGTGATGTACAACTGCGCTGAGCTGTGGAAGAGCGTGGGATTCAGGCCGTAGTCAGGCTTACGCCAGCGTAACCATTCTCACTTCCTGTACACCACTCCACCCTTCATCACAAACTTCACGTTCTGCAACACGCTGATGTCCTTCATTGGATCGCCCTGCACCGCAATCACATCCGCGAAATAACCTGCCTTCAAAACGCCGATTTCTCCTTCCCATCCCAGCAGCTTCGCGCCGTTCAGCAGATCGGCCTGCAACGCCCCGAGCGGCGTCATCCCATATTTCACCATCAACACCAGTTCGCGCGCCTGCGTTCCGTGAGGGAACGGCCCCACATCCGACCCCACGGCCATCGGCACCCCCGCTGCGAGCTGCTTGGGAAATTCCTGCGCATGCAGATCAAGCATCTGGCGCTCACGCGCCGCTTGTTCCGGCGAGGCGGCATGATCCGCGAAATACTCGAAGATCGTAAACGTAGGAACGGCAAAAATCTGTTTTTCCCGCATCAGCCGCATAGTCTCGTCGTCAAGCTGGTTGGCATGATCAATCGAAACCACGCCCGCTTGCGCCGCGTACAATGTTCCCGGCTCTCCCGTGGCGTGAACCGCAACATGTTTTCCGACCCGCGCCGCCTCGTGCACCGCCGCTGCCAACTCGGCTTCTGTGTACTGGTAAATAGTGGAATGTTTGCCCTCGCGTATTGTGTCCGGTCCGGTCTCATAAATCTTGATGAAGTCCGCGCCCTCCTTTAATTGTTGACGGATGACCGTCACTAACTCATCCACGCCGTTCGCATAAGTGGCATTGGACAATACGTGCTGCGCCGGGTTGAAGTGATTGGCATCCTCATGCCCGCCAAGAATGTCCACCGCATTGCCGCTGATTCTCAGCCGCGGCCCCGGAATCAGTCCATCGTCAATGGCATTGCGGACGGCGGTATCCGCCGAACCCGCGCCCTCGGTGCCCATGTCGCGTTCCGCCGTAAAGCCCGCCATCAGGTCAGCACGCCCGGCCAGCGTGGCGATGATCGTGCGCTGCGGAACCGATTCTTCCACCGTCTGCAAGTCCTCCGCGCCGGGGTGCAGAAACAAGTGCACATGGGCATCAATCAGGCCCGGCAGCAGCGTGCTGTCGCCCAGATCAATCGTCTCCGCGCCCGCCGGATGCTTCACCACAGCGCCGGCTTCCAGAATGCGTTCGCCCTGCACCAATACTTCGCCGGGCGAAACCATCCTACCGTTCTCGATATCGAGCATGTGCGCCGCGTGCAGGACGATGGGATGATTGGCAGACGCTTGGGCAAATCCGTTATTCAGCGTCAGCCCGAAAAACACTACCAATGCAGCAGAAAAACAAGGTTTTGTTGCCATAACGCGGGATGGTAACACCTACCGGGACCAATTTTCACGGAACTTTCCTTTTTCCGCCTCCGTAACTATCAGTGGCGACGGTTTGAGCCGTCATTCGCACGCCTCGCGTGCCCAACAAATTAAGGAGACTCGATATGGATGGAGAAATGGTTGGCTTGGTGGCCGTGATTATGATTTTCGGCATTCCGATCGCCGGAATGTACACCTACTATTCCGTGCGCAAACTGCGCTCGCAAGAACGCCTGGCGGCAATCGCCCGCGGCGTCGATGTCCCCATGCAGCAGGAGCTTTCCCCGGCAGCGAATTCGCGCCGCTCCGGAATTCTGCTGGTGGCGGGAGCGCTTGGCTACATACTTACTTTCGCGCTCATCGGCCGCATGGAACCCGACGCTTGGGTGGCCGGCACATTTGGCGTCATTCCCTTCGCCATTGGCCTGGGTTTTTTCCTCGACTCTGCCCTGGTCCGCCGCGACGCACGGCATTCCTAGCTTTCTGATCGCCCGCCGTTCTGTCAGTGGCGGCGGGCGATGCTCACCCGGTCTCCATCTCACCCGAGTTTGTAAGTCAAAGGACTCTTCACCCCGCCCCGCGACCGATGTACAATCTCCCCGTTCGCCCTCCCCTGCGAACTTTCTCATCCACCTATGCTCCGCCGATACGGAATCAGCGTTGCTGCGCTTGTTAGCGCGTTTCTCTCGCTCTGTCCTTTCTCCGTCGCTCAGTGTCCTCACGCTGGCAACAACGTAGGCTCCATTCCCTACCCTCCCGGCGGACCTTATCAAGGCGTTTCATTTCGTGTCTGGGCTCCGCATGCCACTGCGGTTAGCGTGAAGGATCCGTTTTCTGGCCATTCCGAGCCGCTGGTCGAGCAAGGCGCGACCGGCTACTGGTGCAAGGACGTCCCCGGCGTAAGCGTCAACCAGCGTTATGACTACGTAATCACCACGGCGAATTTTGGCACCGTTACCCGCCGCGATCCCAATGCTCGCATGGTCACCTCGGCCAATAACGGCCACGCCATCACCTACGACCCCACTGCTTATGCTTGGCAGGACCAGAACTTCACGCCGGCGCCGCTAGACAAGCTCGTAATCTATGAAATGGACACCGGCCAGTTCAACGCCGGCCCGTCCGGCTGGGGAACGTTTCAATCCGCGATGGCCCAGCTCAATCACATCAGCAGCATGGGATTCACCGCCGTCGAACTGCTTCCCGTCACCCAGTTCGAGCGGGTTTACGGCAACCCCTACGGCCCCACCGACCAATATGCCGTCGACAACGACGAGTACGGCGGCCCCGATAACTTGAAGGCATTGGTTGACGCATGTCATCAACAAGGCCTGGCCGTCATTCTCGACGTCGTCCACAATCATTGGAGGCCGTTTGATCTCGCGGACTACGAATTCGACGGCTGGCACACTTCAACCTACCCCGGCGGAATCTATTTCTATGATGACGCCGCCGCAACCGATCGCTACGATTCGCCGTGGGGCCCGCGTCCTGACTACTCGTATCCCGTCGTGAAAGATTACATCTCCGGTCAGATCGCGATGTGGTTCAACGAGTATCATGCCGACGGCCTGCGCTGGGACTCGGTCTCGAACATCTACAACGCCTGGAGTGGCGGCGTCGGCAAGGATCCCCACACCGGCCAGCCGGGAGTTTCCCTGCCCGATGGAATCAGCCTGCTGCAAGAGGCGAACACTACCTGGCCGCAGACGTTCAAGATCGCGGAAGATCTCTCTTTCAGTAAGAAACAACCTTCCGACACGCTCCCGGTGCAGAGCGGCGGACTCGGCTTCGACTCGCAGTGGAATGCCACGCTCTCGTACTTCGTGCGCAAGGACTTCCTTCCACGAGTCCGATCAACTTGTCTGACGTTGTTTCCGGAATGACTTCGACTTTCAACGACGTCTACCTGCAAAGCGTCGCCTATATCGAGTCGCACAACGAACTCACCACGGCGAATTCACGGCTCTATCAATTAGTCGATCCGCAAAATCCTACCAGCCGCACTGCCCGCAAGAAAGCCGCCCTGGGCGCAGCTATCTTGTTCACTTCTCCCGAAGTCCCCATGATTTTTCAGGGAGATGAATTTCTCGACCCCAGTTGGCTGGACAACAAAACGACACTGAATTGGACGAACGCCGTCACCTGGGCAGGAATTGTGCATCTCTACGGCAACCTGGTGAGTCTCCGCACCAACGCTGGAGAAACGTCACCCGGCCTGGTTGATTCCAACTTGAATATCTATCAGCAGGACAAGGCCAACGACGTGCTGGTTTACGACCGCTACAACCAATCTGCGCCCGGAAGCGACGACGTAATCGTCGTCGCCAACCTCAGGGGCGCGGTCTTTAACGGCTATCAGATCGGATTGCCCTACGGCGGAAGCTGGCAGGTCCTCTTCAACAGCGACAGTACAGCTTACAGCAGCGACTTCGGCAACGTCGGCCCAACCGGTCCGGTAATGGCAGTCAACATCCCCTACGCCGGGCAGCCCTACAGCGCTACGATTCCAGTGGGCGACTACTCGGTTTTGATTCTCTCGCTGAAGTGACGCGAGGCAGCGGCAGGTCGAAACTTCAATTGGCCTGGCTTGCGGTGAGAAAAGCGCCGTGCTTCGCCCGATACATCGCTTGGTCGGCGGCAACCAGGGCGCCATTCGGATCCACTCCGCACTCGCACAGCGCGGTGCCACAGCTCAGCGCCATTTTGTAACCTTCGATCGGGTTCCCGCAATTCCACCTCTCGACCTCATGTTGCAGGCGCTTGGCTGCATAGGCGGCTTTCTCATGATCGACATCAACTAGCAGCACCAGGAACTCGTCGCCGCCGTACCGGCTGATCACATCCGAGGTTCGAAATGTCTTTTGCAGCAACGCTGCCACTTCCTGCAGAATGCGGTCGCCCATCATGTGCCCTAAGGAATCGTTGACCTGCTTGAAGCCGTTGACATCAATCATCAGGAAAGCCAGCCGGGAGTCCTGACGGTCTGCCCGGGCCGCTTCTCGCGCAATCGCCTGTGCCATGTATCGCCGGTTGTAGAGCTCGGTGAGCGGATCGATCACCGCCAGCCGCTCCGCCGTCTCGCGGCGAATCAACGCCTGGATCAGTTGCTTCTGGGTACTCTTCAGGCGACGCCGCTGGTCCAGAACATACAAACTCAGCAACACGATCAGCAGCAACAGGCCGCCCAGCAATTGTGGGATGTTGTGATGCTCGAACTCCGTGCTTTCGAGGTTCCTCAGCTTGGGCAGGACCCTGAGCACAATGCCGCCAGCCAGCGCCAGCATGACCAAAATCGTGATGGAAAGCAGGTGCGAGAATCGGCCAGTAACCGAATCAATGTCCTTCCGGAGGCTTTGCAGGTCTTGGCTGTTAAGGTCTTGCATGGCAATGCTGGCAGTAATTTCGAATTCGGGCGCATCCAGACTTCCAGCGCTCCAACCCAACTTTAGCCGACTTCTAGGCTATGCCAATGTAACCAAGGTAATCGGGCGCTGAACGAACCACACGGGCACGGGCGCCATTGGCTAACGCTACTCAGTGGGAGATGAGGGGTGGATAACCCGTAACCCCAATGCCCTCTCGAATGCGTCGAAGTCGCGGTCACGATGTAAACCAAACTGACCCACTACCCTCATTCCGCCCGATCCAGCAGCTTCCGTGACACCGCCGTCACCAGCTTACGCGGGCTGATCCGCAACGACTCCGCCAGCAACCAGTTGCGGAAGCCGGAAATGACCAGCGTCTTGCCGGCCATCACCCCGCGATAGCCGTCGCGAGCCACGGTCTTGGCATCCATGGGGCGAAGTTTCTTGAAGAGAATCGTCTTCTCAGTTCCGGCGCGACCCTGGAATCCGGTGTCCGTCGCGCCTGGACACAGGCAGGTCACGGTTACGCCTGTCTCTTTTAATTCATTGGCCAGCGCTTCGGAAAAAGAAATCACATACGCTTTGGTCGCGTAGTAAACCGCCATGAGGGGGCCGGGTTGAAATCCTGCGGTCGAAGCCACGTTCAAAATCCTGCCCGAACGCCGCTCCCGCATGGGACCAAGAAAGAGCTTGGTCAGCTGAGTGAGCGCAGCCACGTTCAGCTGAATCTGACCCAACGCCTGTTCCAAAGGGATCTTCTCGAACTCACCGAAGACGCCGTACCCGGCGTTGTTCACCAGAATGTCGATAGCGACCCCTTCCCGCTGCAGTTGGTCGAACAAGAATTGCGGCGCGGGGCTTGCGGTCAAATCAAGCGGAATCGCTTTGGCGGAAATCCCAAACTGCCGCTGCAATTCATCCGTGACTCGCGCGAGTTTGTCCACGTTGCGCGCGACCAGGACCAGGTTGTGGTGATCGTTGGCAAACAGCTTTGCCAGTTCATATCCAATGCCGTCGGAACCACCGGTGATGAGGGCGGTCTTGGTGGGGGGTGTCATCCTGTTTTCGTGGGCGCAGAGAAAAGTCTAAACCACAGAGGTCACAGAGACACAGAGGAAAAGAAAAAGGCGAGGACTCGCCTCGCCGCTTCTACATTCTGCAATCTAACTTCTCCAATGCCTTAAGCGTTCGCCAGTGCCGGTTCCACGGAATAGATCGAGTGCCACGAAGTTGCAGCCTTCAATCGATCATTCACGTTGTTGATGTTCTTCACGCCTTCGCTCTGCAGCCATTTGCGGAAAGCCTCGGCGCCCTGCTTGGCGTAAATCGGGATACCATCTTTCCAAGTCGCGCGCCCGCAGAGTACGCCGTTAAACTTGACACCCGACTCCGCCGCCAGTTCCAGCGCCTCGGTAAACTCGGCGTTGCTGACGCCAGCGGATAGATAGATGAACGGCCTGGTGGCAACTTTCGCCGCCTTCAGAAACAGGTCAGCAGCTTCTTTCTTGCTGTAGGCTTTCTGTCCCGCATAAACCTTCGCACCTTCTACAAACTTCATGTTTACCGGCACTTCCACCTTGAGCACGTCGACGCCATAGCGGTCCTTGCTGAACTCGCGCATGCTCTCGATCACGATTTCCGGCTTCTTTTTGGCGTATTCGAAGCCTTTCTCGTCCGCTCCCTCTTCGTATCCCACGAACTCCAGAAAATACGGGATGTCATTGGCGCGGCACTCGTCGCCAATGCGCTCCACCCAGGCGTGCTTTTTATCGTTCACATCCTTGGGATCGAACGGCGTGTAGTAGAGCAGAATCTTCACGCAGTCCGCGCCGGCCTCCTTCAGCCGCCTGGCGGACCAGTGATCCAGCAAGTCGCCCAACCGGCCGGGGCCGGTCTTGTCGTATCCGGTTTTTTCGTAAGCCAGCAGCAGGCCGGCGTTCTTGGCGCGCCGCTTGGAGGCCGGCAGCCCCCACTCCGGGTCCAGCAGAATGGCGCTGGCGTGGGGAGTTAGCACTTCGGTGACCAGCGATTTGAACTCTTCCATCATGGCGTCGCTGACTTCGCTGCCTTTTTCCTTTGCCAGCGACTTTTGCAGTGAGCCGCGCTGATCCATGGCCGCAGCGGCGATCACGCCGCGATCGTTCGAAACCCGCTTGAGTCCCGCCAGCTTTCCCGGGGTAAGTTTCATAAATCCTCCTATGAGTGCTTAAACCACATAATTGTAAACCATAGGAAAGGACCGACAAGACACCGGAAGACGTACGCGAAAGAAGCTCTGCAAGCCGCTGTACCCGATTAAGGGTACCTCCGGGAGAACCCCACGAGTACGGCGCGCTCGCAATGCTGTGAATTACAATACATCCATTAAGCCCTAGTCGCAGTCTTAGATACAGGAGGTTGCTTCGGACGACGGAGCTTGGCGTGTGCTCAGTTAGGTTCGAGCGTTCTTGCGAGATCTGTTGCGGCAAGGTCAGTGCGCTTTGATCTCAACCCTTATGCGCTGCAAGCACTTTCGGAGGTTCGCCACGGCTGCGATGTTTCTCCTGCCATTATTGGGCACAGGTGCTGCACAAAATACCACTCTGATCACTCTTGACCAGGCCATCAATTTGGCTCTCGCCCATAACCATTCCATCCTAGCCACGCGAACTCTGATTCTTCAGAATCAGGCACAGGAAATTACCGCCAATCTGCGGCCTAATCCGACTCTGGGAGCTGATACCCAATTCGTCCCATTCTTCAGTCCACAGGATTTCTCCGGGGATAATTTGAACGAAACGCAGCAGTTCGATATTGGAATCGGGTACCTTTTCGAACGTGGTCACAAACGCCAGCGGCGGCTCCAGGCCGCTCGAGATCAAACTGCCGTCCAGCGTGCCCAGGTCGCCGACGCGGAACGAACCCTGGCGTTCAATGTGGGCCAGCAATTCGTCAGCGTGTTGTTGGCGGAGTCCACTCTCCAGTTCGCGCTTCAGGATCTCAAGAGCTTTCAGCAGACAGTGGACCTTAGTGAGGCCCAGTTAAAGGCCGGGGCAATCAGTGAAGGCGACTATCTTAAGATCGAGCTGCAGCTTCTGCAATTCCAGACCGATGTGTCCTCTGCCCGTCTGGCGAGAGTGCAAGCGCTTGTCGGCCTGCGTGAACTCTTAGGCTACAACGCGGTGCCGGTCGATTACGACGTGATTGGCGATCTGGCATATCAGCCGCTGAAGGGAAATCTGGAAGATTTCGAGACGAAAGGGTTGAGTGAGCGCCCTGACTTCCGCGCCGCAGTCCTGGGGATCACCGCGGCCCAGAGCCAAATCCTCCTGGCCAAAGCCAACGCCAAAGTAGACGTAAATGGCACTTACGACTTCACCCATGTTTCAGGTGAAAACACGGCTTCGATCTTCGTGAATTTTGAGCTGCCGATTTTCAATCGCAATCAAGGAGAAATCGCCCGCACCGGCTACGCTCTCACCCAGGCCCAGCAGCAGCAGCAAGCCGCCAGCGACACGGTTCTCTCCGATGTTGCCAATGCTTATGAAGCCGTCAGGAGCAACGATGAAGTGGTGCAACTCTATGCTTCCGGTTACCTCAAACAGGCGCAAGATTCGCGTGAGATCAGCGAGTATGCCTATAAGCGCGGCGCCGCCAGCTTGTTGGATTTTCTTGACGCCGAGCGCAGCTATCGCGCCGTTCAATTGGCCTATCGCCAGGCGCTGGCCTCTTATATGACCGCACTTGAGCAGTTGAAGGAAGCGGTGGGAACGAGGAACCTGCCATGAGGCTGAATTTTGGGCAACGATGGGCTGTGTTTGCGGCTTGGTCGGCGATCCTGCTTATGAATGACAGCTGCGGAGGAGCGGCAGAACAGGCCAGCAAGATGACTTCGTTCTCGACGGCGGAGAGTCGCGAGTCCAAAGCCGAGTTGTTCTCTCTGCCTGCCGACCAGATGGCTCACATCCAGGTTGTGACGGTCGAGCAGGGACCGCTGCCGCGCATTCTCCGCCTGACCGGCGCGGTCGAATACAACGACTTCAAGACCACGCCCGTGATCACACAGGTGGGTGGGCCGGTCAGCCGCGTGGTGGTGGTGCAGGGCGAGCACGTGCGCGCCGGCCAGCCGCTGCTTTATATCGCCAGCCCGGACTACTCTCTGCTGCGTGCGTCTTATATCAAGGCACGCGACGCCTACCAACTCGCGGACAAAGTTTACAAGCGCGCGCAGGACCTCTTTACCCACCACGCCATTGCCCAGGTCGACCTCGATCAGGCGCAATCGACCCGCACCCAGGCACAGGCAGACCTCGAGTCCAGCGCCGACGCCATCCGCGTTCTCGGTATCGCGGACCCGGAAACGATCGTCACCAAGCCTCCCTCGCCGGAAGTCCCGCTGTACTCGCCGGTGGCTGGAGAAGTGGTGGACCGCCAATGCTCTCCCGGGCAATTGCTGGCGGCCGGCGCCACTCAGTGTTTCACCCTCTCAGACATGGGTTCGGTCTGGATTCTCGTCAACATTTACCAAAACGACGTGGCCTACGTGCACGTCGGCGATGCTGTGACAGTGCAAAATGAATCGTATCCCGAGGTTGTACGTGGCAAGATCGAATACATTTCTCCCGCGCTCGATCCCAACACCCGCACGCTCCAGGCGCGCATTGAAGCCCCCAATCCCGGAGAGCGATTGAAGAAGGAAATGTACGTGACCGCGGAGGTGCAAGCCGGCGTGATTCCGAACGCGCGGTTCGTTCCCAACTCCTCAGTGCTGCGCGATGATCAGAATATGCCGTATGTATATCTGCAGACCGGAAACGCACAGTTCGCCAGGCGCAGCGTTACGCTGGGCGAGAGCCAGGACGGGAAAACGCAAATCCTTACCGGGTTGCAAGCCCACGACCGCGTGGTCGGCGACGGCAGCCTTTTCCTGCAATTTCAGAATTCGCTCCAGCGCTGAAAGCCGAAATGATTCATCACATCGTTCAATTCGCTCTCCGTCAGCGTTTCCTGGTGCTGATGCTGGCAGTGCTCGTGGTTGTTTCCGGCACCATCTCGTTTCAGCAGATGCCCGTGGACGCCTATCCCGACCTTTCGCCCCCGCTCGTCGAAGTCATCACGCAGTGGCCTGGGCATGCGGCTGAGGAAATCGAACGGCTGGTCACGCTGCCCATCGAGTTGCAGATGAACGGCGTGCCGCACATGGTGTTCATGCGCTCGATCTCGCTCTATGGCTTGTCCGACGTCATCATGACGTTCGAGGAAACCACGGACAACTATTTCGCCCGGCAGGTCGTGTTTGAGCGGCTATCGACTGCCAACCTGCCTCCGGGTGTGGCCGGCAGCCTGGCGCCCCTGTCGAGCCCCTCAAATCTGGTCTATCGCTACGTAATCGAGAGCCCGGACCGCACGCCGCAAGAGCTGAAAACGTACGAGGACTGGGTCATTGAACGCGCTTACAAGTCCGTGCCCGGCGTGGCCGACGACTCCGGCTTCGGCGGCACGGTGATGCAGTACCAGGTCCTGCTCGATCCCGCCAAGATTTACAGCTACCACATTCCTTTGCCGCAAGTGCTCAATGCCCTGGCCGCCAACAACGCCAACGCCGGCGGCGGCTTCTATTCGCAGGGTTCGCAATTCTTCTACGTCCGCGGACTTGGACTGGTGACCAAGACCGAAGACATCGGTGACATCTTCGTGGGCAATAACAACGGCGTGCCAGTACGCATCCGCGACATCGGCGAGGTCACCATCGGCCACGCTCCCCGCCTCGGGGAGTTCGGTTTCCAGAACGATGACGACCGGGTCGAAGGCGTCATCCTCATGCTCACCGGCGAGCAGACGCAGAACGTCCTCAAACGGGTGGAAGAGAAGACCAAGGAGATCAACCGTGACCTTTTACCGCATGACGTGAAGGTCCGCCCCTACTACGACCGCAGCGACCTGGTGCAGGTGACCATCGACACGGTGGAGCACAATCTGCTGCTGGGCATGGCTCTGGTCTTGATCGTCTTGATCTTCTTTTTGGTCAGCGTACGCGCCGCGATTATCGTCGCCCTGACGATTCCGTTGAGCCTGTTGTTTTCTTTCTTTTTTCTCCACGCGCGCGGCATCCCGGCGAACCTGCTTTCCATCGGGGCCATCGATTTCGGAATCATCATCGACGGCACTGTGGTGATGATGGAAAACATCTACCGCGAGCTGGCCGCCCGCCACGGGCAGGACTACAAACTTCACGAAGTGATCATCGCCGCGGCGCACGACGTGGACCGGCCCATTTTTTATTCCATTGCCGTCATCCTCGCCGGCTACATTCCCATCTACGCGCTCAGCGGCCCGTCCGGCAAGCTATTCCACCCCATGGCCGAAACCATGTCCTGGGCACTACTCGGCTCCCTGATCTTTACTCTTACCTTCGTCCCTGTGCTCGCCTCTTACTGGTTCACGAAGGGTGTGAAGGAAAAGGCGAACCGCGCGTACGAATGGTTAAAGGACGAATACGCTGCCGAACTCCGCTGGTGCCTGGATCGCCCCAATCTTACGATGGTTCTTGCCACGGCCATTTTCGGCGCTTCGCTTCTTCTGATTCCCTTCATTGGCGGTGAGTTCATGCCGCACCTGGACGAAGGAGCCATGTGGGTCCGTGCCACCATGCCCTACACCATCTCCTTTGAGGAAGCAGCCAAGTTTGCTCCGCAGATCCGCAAGATCCTAATGGCTTACCCGATGGTCACCGAGGTCGGCTCGGAGCTGGCCCGGCCCGACGACGGCACCGACCCCACCGGGTTCTTCAACTGCGAGTTTTACGTCGGCCTGAAGCCCTATAAAGACGCAACCTGGAAGCAGGGGCCGATCCACAACAAGGCCGACCTGACCAAGGACATTCAGAAAAAGGTCGAATCGTATCCCGGAGTGATTTTCAACTTCACGCAGCCTGCCGAAGACGCAGTGGATGAGGCGCTCACCGGCTTGAAGAGCGCACTGGCGGTGAAAATCTTCGGCCCCGACCTGCAAATGCTCGAGGACAAAGCGGTCGAGATTAAGCGCGTGCTTCAGCAGGTGCCCGGCTTCACCGAACTTACCGTAGTGCGCGAGTTGGGGCAGCCCAGTGTACAGATCGACGTAGACCGCGACAAAATCGCTCGTTACGGCATCAACGTCTCCGATGTCGAGGGCGTGATTCAGGCCGCGGTGGGTGGCCAGGCGGCCACGCAGGTGATCCAGGGTGAGCAACTGTTTGACCTTGTAGTGCGCATGAAGCCTGAATACCGATCGAGCGAAGACGCCATCAGTAATCTGCTGGTACCGACTCCTTCCGGGCAGCAGGTTCCGATTTCCGAGCTGGCCAGCATTCGTCAGGGCAACGGCGCTTCGTTCATCTATCGCGAAAATAATTCACGCTACATCGGAGTCCAATTCAGCATCGAGGGACGCGACCTGGCCCGCGCCGTGGACGAGGCGCAGAAGGCAGTCGAGTCTTCTGTCAAACTGCCGCAAGGCTATCGGCTGGACTGGGGCGGCGAATACAGCGAATACGTCGCCGCGCGAAAGCAGTTCGAGGTTATCGGCCCGCTCGCGGTTCTCCTGATCTTTATCATCCTGTTCGCGCTCTACGGCAATTTTAAGTTCCCGGTCACGGTGGTCATCGGCGTCGTGATGACCGAACCAGTTGGGGCTTTGCTGGCGCTCAAGCTCACGCACACTACTTTCAGCGTTTCCTCCGTCCTCGGGTTGCTCGTGCTCATGGGAGTCTCCGCGGAGACCGCAATCATCGACGTTTCTTATATCAACAAGCTTCGTCTCGAAGGCCAGGGCATCCGCCAAGCTACGTTGGACGGGTCCCTGATCCGCCTCCGGCCCATCATGATGACGGCGCTGGTCGCCTGCCTGGGTCTCCTGCCAGCGGCGCTTTCCACGGGTGTAGGCTCGGACTCCCAGAAACCATTCGCCATCGTCATTGTGGCGGGACTCATCTCCCGGCTGTTCCTGGGCCGCATCGTCAGCCCCGTGCTCTACCAGATGGTGGCGCGAGAAGGCGATGTGTTGCAGGTCTAGGGGGAATCACCACCAAGCCGCACTACTGCCTCAACGTCAGTGTCCCTAAAATCGCCTGCTGTTTGGCAATCAGCGACTGCACACCCTGGCGGGCCAGCGTCAGCATTTTCTGCAACTGGGCATCATCGAACACCTGATGCTCGGCCGTCGCCTGCACTTCCACCAACTTGTGGCCAGCCGTCATGACGAAATTCATGTCTACATCGGCACGGGAGTCCTCTTCATAAGCAAGATCGAGCAGGATTTCGCCATCCACAATTCCTACGCTCACCGCCGCAATAAAATCACGCAGCGGAGCGGAAGTCAGCGTGCCTGCCTCCACCAGTTTCTCGAACGCCAGCCCCAACGCCACAAACGCGCCGGTAACGGAAGCCGTGCGCGTGCCCCCATCGGCTTGAATCACGTCGCAATCAATCCAGATGGTGCGTTCGCCGAGCCGTTCCAGGTCGGTCACCGCCCGCAGGGAACGCCCAATCAGCCTCTGAATCTCATGAGTCCGTCCGCTCGGTCTGCCCTTGTTCACTTCCCGCGGAGTGCGGGTCAGGGTGGCGCGCGGCAGCATGCTGTACTCGGCTGTGATCCAACCCTTGCCGGTGTTGCGCATGAATTGCGGTACGGTTTCTTCGATCGAAGCGGTACAGATCACCCGCGTGTTCCCGACTTCGATAAGGACTGAGCCTTCTGCTGTATTGATATAGTCCGGAAGGAGCTTGACCGGCCGGAGTTGGTCGGCAGTGCGATTATCTGAGCGATAAACCATAGGCGGCGATTGTAAATGATGATGGCGGGGACTGCTCAGCGCTCGCTCTGTAGTTGCAGTGCCAGTTGAGAAAAGGCCGCAACATCGTAGAAATTCGTTAGATCCAGATGTCCGGCCAGCGTGTCGCGCTCCCTGCCGTCCACCAGGATTCTCACCCGCGCGATTCCCGGAATGTTGGCGGAGAGGGTCTCCACCAGCGAAACCACAGTCAGTTCTTCAATCAAGACCCCAGAGCGATGGCCATCCGCGAACGCTGCATTGAGATCAATCACCGCCAGCCCGGGATCCACCAGATAAACGTCGCGCACCTCCGAACCGGTCGCCAGCACATGAGGAGAAGATTTATCAAGATAGATATTGAGCAGGGCGCGCAGCAATTCTTCCGCTCGCTCCTGGCGTCCCGCAGGCAGCGGGATCCGCGCCGACTGCGCTCGCAGGATTCCGCCATCATCGTATGCCACATACAGCGTCACCGCTTCCGTGGGCCCCGAAACCGGCGGCGCCACCGGCTGGGTGGATGCGGTTTCGGGCTGGCTCGCGCCCCCGCGCATGTGCCATGCGTAAAAACTCATGCCCAGCGCCAGAAGGATCATGACAACCGCGCCCAGTATGAGATGACGTGGAATCATTTCCGTGCCGCCTGGAGTCGGTCTCGCGCGTCGGCCACGCCGGCAGCCACTGCGGCCGCGATCGGCTGCTGGTAAGCTGCCGAGTTCAGCTTGGCAACGTCGCCGGCTGGGGGAGCGATCTCTATCGCCACCGCGGCCGTGGCGATGTTGTTCAACGGTCGTAGTGGGGCCAGCAAGGTCCGAACCGCAAGTTGCTTACCGTGCAGCGCCGCTGCCACGCTGGTCGCAGCCGCATCGCTCAGCTCTTGAAATGGAGCCTGGGCTGTATCCCAATCAACAAATGCGCCGATGTTCTCTCCCCCGGACGCAGTCAACCCGGTGTACAGCCGCACCCCCGTCCCCTGCGATGCCGCATGCACTGAGAGATAGATGGCAGGGGCCGCAGCATTAGTCATCGCTGCGCGCTGATCGAGAGTCAGCGTGGTATCCGCATCGCGAACCAGAAGCGTGCGCAGCCCGCGGTTGTCGAGCTCCTGCCGGAGGAGCCGCGCGAAAGCCAAAGTGACGTCTTTTTCCGCCAACTGCTCGGTGAGCGCAGCACCTCGCTCATCGCCTCCGTGGCTGGCGTCGACCACGGCAAAGTACGGCGTGGCAGTGGCGACTGGGGCGTTGCCCACACTCGCGGGCCCGGCGGCTGGTGCAGGTGCAACCGTCGGCGCAACCGGCGGTGCAGCCGGTCGTGCAGCCGGCGCCGGCGCCGCGGTCGCAGCCGAAGGCGGTGGTTCCACGGTGATCGTGCGTCCGTTATTGCTGAAGCTGGCCAGTACCGGGACACTCGCGGTGATCACCACCTCGGCCTCACCGTTGCTCTCCAGAAAGCTGGCGGAGGTAATCACTGTGCTGTTAAAGGTAAGTTTCGGAGAGCTGGGCGCCACCACCGCATCGTGACTGAACCTCATCCGCAGCCTTCCCGGCTCGGTGGCGATGGTCGGGTTCACCGGCGAAGTGAAGTTCATGATCAGTTTGGGCGGCCCACTATTACTGACCTGGGCAGTGAAGTGGACGGCAACATTGCCCACAAACAGACGCCGCCCGCTGGGATTGAAGGTCACCGGCCCGCCGAGAATACGTGAAAGTAGACTGCTGAGGTCTGTCAGTGGAACCAATCCCCGGCCGCCTTCCCGAACGAAATTCGCAGACAGGTAGAAATCCGTACCGCGAGCGCGCGCTCCACGCCCGTTCGCGGTGAATTCAACATCGGTGTCGTTATAGCGGAGCCGCCAGTGATCTCCATTCACTCGGGCGCTCACCGTGCCCAGAGGCTCGAGTACTTCCAGCAGACCCACGTAATCCACCTTGTTCCGCTCCACCACGGCAAGTGAATAGTTGGCAATGGTCGAATAGATGGAAACACGCTTCTCCTCGGGAGATCCAGAAAGCAAGACCACCGATGCCATCGTAAGCAGAACCGCCATTGCGACGCGCGTCAGTCCATGACGCCCCGAACTTACGATGCCGCCGGTTGTAGTGGTCAAGACACGTCCATGATGGCGCGACCCCTGGCTGGTGTACGGTTTTCTCAGCGTCCTTAGCGGTCGACCTTTGCGAACTTTGCGGTTAAAGGGTCTCCGCGCGTACTCCCATTTTCCGCCCCTTTGCTTTTCTGCCTACTCCAGCGCGTAAATGGTCAGCCCGCTAAGCAGTTTGGGATAAAAGTCAGTTGATTTTTGCGGCAAAACCTCGCCCGCAAATGCAATGTCCCGCACCTGCCGCATGCGTACCGGATTCATAAGGAAGGCCACCTGCGCCCCGCCTGATCGCACTCGGGCCATGGCTTCTTCTGCATCCCGTACATAGCTGATATTTTGCTGATTGCGAATTGCCTCCTCAGAAATCCCCAGCACGCCTTCCAACAGGCACCGGTGCAGCTGAACCACATCCAAGGCCTGTTGCCGGACCGAAAGCCCGCTAAAGAGGTTGGACCCAGCCGCCTTGGGAGTGTCCAGGAGAAACACTCGATCCGCAGTTACCGCCATCAACGCGGTCCCCGAGCGTCCGGCCTCGCGGAGAATTCCACCCGCCCGGGTAGCGTCCACCGCCGAATCTACCTCTTCCACGCTGAAAAACTGGCTGGCCTTCTGCAGTAGCCCCTCTGCCCTGAACCCTGCCAGCCCGTGCACCACCCGGTGGGTTGGCAGGATCAGCAAACCCGGGCTATCCATATTGACAAACGTCATCATCACCATCTCGTACGGCGGAATTTCGGAGGAGAACCCGCCTGCCCAGGGGGGAGCCGTATCCGCCGTACTCCGGCGCTCGTTGCGATAGTTCAGCGCGGTTTCATAGCGATGGTGCCCATCCGCAATTATTAGTTTCTTGTCCCGCATCTTGCTGCGGACCAGGTTAACCAGGCTGGGATCGGAAATTTTCGACACTTGGTGCCGAACTCCGTATTCGTCACGGATCTCAATCTCCGGCGCTGCCGCGGCCGCAGCCAGCAGACCATCAATCTCCCCCGTCGCGTCGCTGTACAGCATAAACAGCTGTCCAAAGTGCGCCCGCGTGGCCCGTAACAAATCCAGCCGGTCAGCTTTGGGTTTCGCCAGCGTCTGCTCATGACGAAACACCACGCCGTCGGAGTAGTCCTCCAGTTCCCCCAGCGCAATGAATCCGCGACGCTCCAGTTCCTTGCCTACTCCGGGAACCGTGAAATGCTGCACATAGCTGTAAATCGAGGGCTGAGCTTCTGGCAGAAAGACCCCTTGCCGCCGCCAATCGCGAAAATAGGCTGCCGCCCGGGTGTAAGTGTTCTCTCCCGCATCATCCTTCGCTTCCCGCTTCCCCAGGATGATGCGCACCAGATTATGCGGACTGGCCGCGTAGTAGCGCTCCTGCATTTCCGGCGTGATTTTGTCGTACGGCTGGGTTACGACATCCGCGAGATCTACCCGTGCCGGGTCGTATCGCAGAGCTCGAAAGGGAGCGATGTGGGCCATGGACTGAACCTGCCATTCTACTAAACCCTTAACGCACATCCACCTCGGACTGGGCGATCAGACAGCTTCGTTCCAGAATTTCATAGATACTGACAGCCCGGTTGTAAGGGAGTAAGAGACCAGGCGTGACCCAACTCTTGCGAAAAAGACCCATCCCACTTCCGAAAAAAAGCCTGTTACTGCGACCACGCGCCTGTGATACGATCAGCCCCAGTGAGGTTCTTGTGGCCCGCCTTTGTGGGCGGAGCGGGTCATCTCGCCCCTGACCAAAGACGGCTCCCAGTCAGCTCCTCCCAGGATTCTGAGCAGAGTTATGTCTGGCTCTAACGGACGATTCCCGGTTGCTTCCCTCGTTCTCGCCATGACTTTGGCCTGCATTGCGGGTATCTGCGCTCACGCTCAAGTTTCCATCGAAGATGTGCACGTCGCTCCCCGGGTTGAGCCAGCCAAGCCCGATCCGCTGGGTTCGGTCGATCCCTCTCTTCGCACCCACACCCGCCCCATGAAAGTCGATGTCAGCCTGGTGCTGATCCCGGTCACGATTACCGATCCCATGAATCGCCTGGTCACCGGCCTCGACAAAGAAAATTTTGAGATCTTCGAGAACAAAGATCAGCAGGAACTGAAATCGTTTTCCAGTGAAGACGCGCCGGTCTCAATCGGCGTGATTTTCGACATGAGCGGCAGCATGAGCAGCAAGATCGAACGCGCCCGCGAAGCCGTGATCGAATTCTTCAAGACCGCCAATCCCCAGGATGAGTTCTTCATGATCACCTTTGCCGACAAACCGGAGGAAGTCTCCGATTTCACCTCTTCGGTCGAAGACATCCAGGGCAAGCTGGTCTACACCGTCCCCAAGGGACGGACCGCGCTGCTCGACGGCATTTATCTCGGCGTCAGCAAGATGCGGCAGGCAAAGTATCCCAAGAAGGCGCTGCTCATCATCTCCGACGGCGGCGACAACCATAGCCGCTACACCGAAGGCGAAATCAAGTCCACAGTCCGGGAAGCCGACGTGATGATCTACGCCATCGGCATCTACGACCACTACATGGCCACGCCCGAGGAAGCCTCGGGGCCGGCTCTGCTTTCTGATATCACCGAAATCACCGGCGGCCGTGCCTTTACCATCGACAATCCTAACGATCTCGGCGATGTGGCCACCAAGATTGGCATCGAACTGCGCAACCAGTATGTGCTGGGTTACCGTCCCAAGTACCCTGGACATGACGGCAAATGGCGTAAAATAAAAGTGAAGCTGATTCCGCCCAAAGGCTTGCCGCCGCTCCGGGTTTACGCCAAAACGGGATACTATGCGCCTTCCGAATGATCGTTGGCTGGCCCCGCTGATCATTTTTCTTTCTCTTACTCCGGCGGCACAAACCCAGAGCGCACCTGCCCCCGCTTCTCCTCAGCTTGAGACCCACCAGCCGCAAAATCCGGAGCCGGTCGAAGACAATGGCATCTTCGTCTTCAAGAAGGACGTGGAAGAAGTGGCCGTGCACGCCACCGTTGTCGATGACCGGAGCCACATGGTGATGAACCTCCCTAAGACCGCTTTCACCGTGCTTGAAAACGGCCACCCTCAGACCATGACTTCGTTTCGTCAGGAAGACATTCCGGTCTCCATGTGCATTGTGATTGACAACTCCGGCTCCATGCGCGAGAAGCGCGAACAGGTGAATAAGGCCGCCCTGAATCTGGTCCGCGCCAGCAACCCCCATGACGAAGTTTGCGTGGTCAATTTTAATGACGAGTACTACCTCGATCAGCCCTTCACTAACAAGCTGCCCCTGCTAAAAGAAGCTCTCGAAAAAGTAGAAGCACGGGGCGGCACTGCCCTGTACGACGCCATCGTTGCGACCTCCAATGAAATGAAAGCCCACGCCCGGCTGCAAAAGAAGGTGCTGTTCGTGGTCACCGACGGTGAAGACAACGCCAGCCGCGAAACTCTGGAGGAGACCGTCCGCAACCTGCAACAGGAAAATGGCCCATCCGTATACGCCATCGGACTGCTGGGTGAAGAAAGAGCCCGCCGCGCGCGGCGGGCTCTGGAAACCGTGGCTCAAGCCACGGGCGGCATCGCCTTCCTGCCTAAGACGCTCGCAGAAGTGGACCAGATCAGCAGCGCCGTCGCTCACGACATCCGCAGCCAGTACACCATTGGCTACAAGCCCACCACCCCCAAGAGCGCTGGCGGCTACCGCACCATCAAGATCGAGGCCCACGCCAAAGGCTACAAGAAGCTCGTAGTCAGGACCCGCAGCGGTTACTACCCCGGCCAGGAGCAGTCGCGCTAGCGACTGAGAACTGGGAACTGAGATCTGGGAACTGGGTTTCAAGTCAAGTATCACTATTCAAGGGTCTCCCTACCTTCGTGCGATTGACGCTTCCGCCCTGCCTTCCGTAGTCTGTAATGTGCACAAGACGCTCATCGAGCGAAGCCCCTTGCAGGTAGCCGACGACATCACCCAACTCGTTGGCGAAACTCCCGTCCTCAAACTGAGCAAGATTGTTCCCGCCACGTCCGCCGCCGTCTACGCCAAGCTGGAATACTTGAATCCCGGCGGCAGCGTGAAAGACCGCGCCGCCATCGGCATCATCCAGCGCGCCGAGGCTGAGGGAAAGCTCAAGCCTGGCGGGACCATCGTCGAGGCCACCGCGGGAAACACCGGAATTGGCCTGGCTTTGATCGGCGTAAACCGTGGCTATCAAGTCGCGCTGTTCGTCCCCGAGCGCTTTTCGGAGGAAAAAGTTATGATCATGCGTGCCCTCGGCGCCGAGGTCACACGCACCCCGGACGCTGAGGGCATGCAGGGTGCCATCAAGCGCGCCCAGGAACTTGCCGCCGGCAATCCCAACGCCTTCATGGCCGCGCAGTTCGAAAATTCCGCCAATCCTGATTACCACTACCAGACCACCGCCCAGGAAATCTTCGAACAAATGGATGGACAGATCGACGCCGTGGTAATCGGCGCGGGCACCGCCGGCACCTTTACCGGCATCGCGCGTTATCTCAAAGACCATCTTCCCAAAGTCTTGGCTTTTGCCGTCGAGACCCAGGGCTCGGTTCTGGGGGGCGGCCAACCCGGCCCACACAAAGTGGAAGGGATCGGGGCCAGCTTCATTCCCAAGAACTTCGACCGCTCGGTGTGCGACGAAGTCCTGATGGTCAACGATGTCGACGCTTTCAGTATGGTGAAGCAGTTGGCCGCACGTGAGGGAGTATTGTCAGGCTCGAGCGGTGGCGCCAACGTTTTCGCATCTTTGCAGATCGCCAAGCGGTTGGGTGCGGGGAAAAAGGTGGTCACTATGATCCCCGACTCCGCCGAACGTTATTTGTCGAAGAAGATTTTTGAAGGCGGAATTTAAGAGCTGTCAGCCCTCAGCACTCAGCCAGAGCCTCGAAGGTGTTGGGGCCCAGCAGGCTGGCGCCGGACTAATTGCTGAGTGCCGATTGCCAGGTACTCATCGAGCCTTACCTATGTCTAAAGAAAAACTCCCAGGCTTCGCCACTCGCGCTATTCACACCGGCCAGGAAGCCGATGCTGAGACTGGCGCCATCGCAGTCCCTATCTATCCCACTTCGACGTACCTCCAGCAAGAATTGGGCAAGAACAAAGGCTATGAGTATGCCCGTGTTTCCAATCCCACGCGCACTCGCCTCGAAGAAAACCTGGCTTCGCTCGAAGGCGGAGTCGCCTCGCGAGTTTTCGCCAGTGGCATGGCCGCCATCAACGCTCTTTGCACCATGTTCAAGTCGGGAGACCATGTGGTCGCCGGGCACAACCTTTATGGCGGCGTGCCCCGCCTGTTCAATCAGGTTCTTTCTGGCTATGGGATTGAATTCACTTACGTGGACACCTCCGAGGTGAAGAACGTAGAGCGCGCGATTCGCAGAAATACGCGCATGGTCTATGTCGAGACTCCCACGAACCCGCTCATGGCCATCAGCGATATTCGCACCATCGCCGACCTTTGCCACAAGAGAAAAGTTGACCTCGTCGTGGACAACACTTTTATGTCGCCTTATTTCCAGCAGCCTATCGCGCTGGGCGCGGATATGGTGGTTCACTCGACTACCAAATTTCTTAACGGCCACAGCGACGGCCTGGGCGGCGTGGTGGTGTGCACCCGGCCCGCTCAGGCTGAACAATTGGGCTTCGTGCAAAAAGCCGCCGGGGCGATTCTTTCACCGTTCGAGTGTTGGCTGGTGCTACGGGGTGTGAAGACGCTGGCCGTCCGCATGGAACTGCACGACCGCAGCGGCCGCATGGTCGCCGACTTTCTCTCCCGCCACCGCAAAGTAAAACAGGTGTTTTATCCCGGCTTGCCCGATCATCCCCAGTACGATCTGGCGCGGAAACAGATGACCGGCTTTGGCTCCATGATCACCTTCGAAACCGGTTCCCTCTCCAACGCGAAAAGGATGTTGAAGAATGTCCGTCTCTGTTCGCTGGCCGAATCGCTGGGTGGCGTCGAGACCCTGATCTCGCATCCCGCCACCATGACTCACGCTGCGTTGGGCGAAAAAGGAAGAAGAGAGATCGGACTGACCGACGGCATGGTGCGGCTCTCCGTCGGCATCGAGGACGTGGACGACATCATGGCCGACCTCGACCAGGCGCTGGCGGCGATATAGAATCACCGCCGCAGATCGCGCAGACCAGCCCAGAGCTTTCTTACTTGCGTCCTTCGGCGCAATCGGTGACGGAGGTCTCATCCACCGACTCCTCCACAAATTTCAAGTACTCCGCGCTGCCATCCTCCACCACCAGGCACACGCATTCCGGCAGTTCATACGAGTGCATCTGCCTGATGGCATCGCGTACTCGCTCGAAAGCTGCCGCCGTGGTCTTGATCCACAGCAGCCACTCCTCCGATTCCTCTACCTTGCCCTTCCAGCGATAAATGGACACCGCGCCGGGCACAATATTGACGCAGGCGGCCAGCCGGCAATCGACCAGCCCTTCGGCGATGCGCCGCGCTTCATCTCTCGATCCCGCGGTGGTCAGGACGACCCTCATGTCAGTCATATAGAATTAACCTTTTAAGAAAAAGCTTACCACTTTGCGTGATTCCGCTGAATCCATGCCCACTCAAATCAAGTTCGGGACTTCCGGCTGGCGCGCCGTCATGGCGGAGGACTTTACCTTCGCCAATGTGCGCCGCGCCGTCAGCGGCATTGCCCGCTATGTAGTTTCGCAGAAGCCCGCGGGCGCGCGTGTCATCGTCGGCCGCGATCCACGATTCCTCGGTGAAACCTTCTGCGCCATGGCCAGCGAGGTTCTCCTCGCCCACGGCATCACACCGTTGCACATCGCTGAAGCCGCGCCCACCCCAGCGATCTCCTATGCCGTAACTCGTGAACACGCCGACGGAGCTATCAACTTTACCGCATCCCACAATCCGCCCGAGTACAACGGGATCAAGTTCTCGACTCTCGACGGCGCCCCCGCCTTACCCGAGGTCACTAAGCAAATCGAAGCAGAAATTGCCGCTTTCGACACCGGTACTGCCCCCAAAACCGCTTCCACCAAGCCCCAGCCACAAGCCTTAGACCCACGCGCCACCTACCTCGCCCGGCTAAGGGAAATCGTCGATCTTTCCACGATCAAGAAAGCCTGCCTGCGGGTTGTCTTCGATCCTTTTTGGGGCGCGGGTTGTGGCTATTCCGATGCCTTGCTGCGGGACGCCGGCGTCGAAGTCGCGTCTGTTCACGACTATCGCGACGTGCTTTTCGGTGGCCACGCCCCCGAGCCAGACGACCATCTGCTCAACGCTCTCCGCGACCAGATGCGCCAGACCAACGCCCACATCGGCATCGCTACCGATGGCGACGCCGACCGCTTTGGCATCGTCGATCAGGACGGAACCTTCTTCCAGCCCAACTACATCATTGCGCTGCTCTTCGATTACCTGGTGGAGACTCGCGGCTGGAAAAACGGCGTCGGCAAATCGGTAGCCACCACGAATCTCATCAACGCTCTCGCCCAGCATCATCGTATCGAGCTCCACGAGACTCCCGTCGGATTCAAATACATCGGCGAGCTCATCAAGCAGGACAAAATCGTCATCGGTGGCGAAGAAAGCGCCGGTCTCTCCATCCGCCATCATGTTCCCGAGAAAGACGGAATCCTCGCCGGATTGCTCTGCTGCGAGATGGTCGCCCGCCGCAACCAGTCTCTGAAGCGTCAGTTGGACGCCCTATTTGTCAAAGTTGGTTCCTTTTACCCCAAGCGCGAGAACTTCCGCTTGACGCCCGAGGTGAAAGCGAAGTTCACTGGTAAGCTGGCGCTTAATCCTCGCGACTTCTGCGGCCGCAAGGTGAAGGAAGTGGTACGCACCGACGGACTGAAACTGGTTTGCCAGGACGGCGCGTGGGTGTGCTACCGGCTCTCCGGCACCGAGCCGGTGGTGCGCGTCTACACCGAAGCCGGCAGTGAGCAGCAGTTGGAGCAGATGAGCGCGGCAGCCAAGCAATGGATCTTCGAGTAGGGCGTCTTCCCCGAGTTCGCATCATCCCCAGCCCCGAGGAGCGGCTGCGCACCCTCGTGGAGCGCGCCCCGCAAGCCGAAGCCTGGGCCGACCGCATGATGCTGAAGCTGCGCCCCACGCTGACCATGCTGCACGCCATTCGGCGGCGTCTGGCGACAGGCGCGGTAGCTGCCTTCACCGTATGGCTGTTCGTTCACGTGATGTTCGGCGCCAACGGCATGGTGGTCTATCGCCAGAAGAAGACCGAGTACATTAGCTTGCAAAACGAAATCCGCAGCTTGCAGCAAGAGAACGACCGCTACACCGACCAGATCAAATCTCTCCAGACCGATCCCAAGACCATCGAGAAAGAAGCCCGTGAGCAGTTGCACTATGCGCGTCCGGGCGAAGTCATCTACGTTTCGCCGCCTCCGCCCGCGCCTCCGAAACCTGAGACCAGCTCCGCACAGAAATAGTTAAGGCGGCTGGTGACGTGAGCGCACATCCGGTGTGATATAGTGCGGGGAAATCTCCTTGATAGTTCTGCTCGGCCCAGCAGCGAGAGTGCCCCGGGCCTGTGCAGTGGGGTTGCGCAACACAAATCTGCGGCTCGCCGCTGAATTTCGAGGATCTTATGAAAAAGTTCTTGTTGTTCTGTCTTGCTGTTTCTCTGCTCTTATTCATGGTCGGATGGGCCGTAGCGGCCGATTCCACCGTGAACGGTTACGTCAGCGACTCCATGTGCGGCGCCAAGGGCGCCAGCGCCAGCCATGCTGCCTGCATGACCAAATGTCTTAATAAGGGCGCTAAAGCCGTCATCGTCACCGACGCCGACCAAAAAGTGCTCACCGTAGATAACCCCGAAGTCTTGAAGGGACATGAAGGTCATCACGTAGCCGTGACCGGACAAGTCAACGGCGACTCCATCCACATTGGCAGCGTGAAAATGCTGTAAGGCGATTCGACGCAACTTCAGGGCGGCTGCGGCCGCCCCTTATTTTGTCTAACGCACCACTCCTTCGAGCGGCGAACTTGCCGTCGCGTACAGCTTTCTCTGCATCCGTCCCGCCAGGTACGCTTCCCTTCCAGCCAGCACGGCGTGCTTCATAGCTTCAGCCATCAGGACCGGATCCTGCGCGTTCGCAATCCCCGTATTCATCAGCACGGCATCCGCGCCCAACTCCATCGCAATCGTGGCATCGGACGCAGTTCCCACCCCCGCATCCAGAATCAACGGCACGCTGGTGATCACTTCCCGCAGAATGCGAATGTTGGCCGCATTCTGAATCCCCAGCCCGCTGCCAATGGGCGCGCCCAGCGGCATCACGGCGCTCGCGCCCGCATCCAGCAGCCGCTTGGCGAACACTACGTCATCCGAGGTATAAGGCAGGACCGTAAAGCCTTCCTTCACCAGCACTCGCGTAGCTTCGAGCGTCGCCTGCACATCGGGATAAAGCGTCGCCTGGTCGCCGATCACTTCCAGCTTCACCCAATCCGACAGCCCGACTTCGCGCCCCAGGCGCGCCGTACGAATGGCTTCGTCAGCGGTGTAGCACCCGGCCGTATTGGGCAAAAGAAAATACTTCTTAGGATCAATATAGTCAAGCAGCGATTCTTTGCTGCGATCCAGATTCACCCGGCGCACCGCCACCGTGACCATCTCCGCGCCACTGGCTTCGAGCGCCCGAGCATTTTCCTGAAAGGATTTATATTTTCCCGTTCCCACAATCAACCGGGAACGGAACTCACGGCCGGCAATGATCAATGAGTCCGTCATGGGACTATTGTACTGCTGCTACGACTGTTAGTTCTGTCCACTCGCGGGCGTATTCAGGCGAACCACCTCGCCGGTATCGAGCTGGTATTCTGCCTCGATCACGCTAAGCTTACCTGACTTCACAGCGTCGTGAATGATTTCACTGTTGGCCAGCACATCTTTGGCGCTCTGGTGAACGTTCTCTTGAATCGCCGCTTCGACCAAGTCATCTGCCTTAGCGTGAGTCTTCGCTTCAGTGACCGCAGGACCAATCTTGTTCATGATCGCATCCAGGTTCGAGCTCGGCATTTTCTCGCCCGAACATGCGGCAATCACAGCGCCGCATTTCTGATGTCCCATCACCACCAGCAACGGGCTATGAATGTGCTCGACCGCGTACTCAATGCTGCCCAACGCCACCGGGTCGGCCACGTTGCCCGCGGTGCGCACCACAAACAGGTCGCCTAAGCTCTGGTCAAAGGCCAATTCCGGGGAAACCCTGCTGTCAGAGCAAGACAGGATGATCACATTGGGCGACTGCTTGGAAGCAAGCTTGCGGCGAAGCGCAACCACGTCATAGGTTCGCGGTTTGCCGGCTACAAAGCGTTTGTTACCGTCCATAAGCTCGGCCCAAACTTTGTCAGCCGACGGCTTTGCATGACTCGCTGCCGTATGGGTCGAGTGCTGCGCCGCGTCGGCATGCTGCGCCAGCCCGGAACCAACGAAAGAAAGCATGACGGCGAAATATAAGAAGATGCGCATAGCGGATCACCCCCGGATCGCTGCCAGTCTACTCGCCCGGACTCGCAGAGACAAACCGAAGGCCAGGGTGTTCAACCCAAACGTGGTACTGTAGACAATCGCGAGGAAACCATGTCAAAACATGATGAGCCCACCAAACGCCACCGCCGCCCGAAGTCGGGCAAACGCATCGACTACACCGCCCGTACCATGGCCGCTCTGAGAGAACTCGAAAAAGCAGACAAGCAAAAGACTAAGACAGCCTAAAGCCGTGTGGGGCGGACACTCTTGTCCGCCAAAAAGCCGGCAGCTTTCGGATCGTCGGGAGCACCGTGGAAGGGCACGGCTTCAGCCGTGCCGATGCGACCCCGGTATGATTGTCATTCCGAACCGCTTCAGCGGTGAGGAATCTGCTTTTCTTCAACCCATCCGGTATGAAGTGTCCCATGTTAGCGCCCAAGCCCGGCGGCACCCGGCTACGTGTATTTGAAAGCGACAATCACAGACACACGCACGGCGCCGCACTTGCGCTAAACTTCTTCGTGTTCCTTCACTCGGAAGGCGCATGAACCTGCACGTGCGCCGCTTGAGGATCATGTCCTGCTATTTTCATATGCTCGATAGAGCAGCGCTTCGACAAATTTTCCACTGGAAGAATTCAAATGGAGTCATCGTCGCTCTCTGGGGGGCCGTCGTGGCCATGGCCGCTCTCGGTGCGTCTCTTGACAATGCTCCAGAGCTGTTCGAATGGGCCTACTCTTTTGCTGTGTGTGCATTCGTGTGGAGCTTGGGTTCCTGGCTCACATCAGACGCTCTGCAGCGGAGGAGTCGCCCTCCAAGCCGAAAGCAAAGACGTCGTCTGAGCACACACTCACAAAAAGGATACTTGGTTTGGAAGTTTGGCGTGAGCGGGCTAATAGCAACAGTGTTTATCGGTTCCTTGTGGCTCGTGGCCGACGTGAAGTTGCGCAAGGAATTGCAGTCGCTTAAGGGGCGGCTACTGCCAGCATCCGATCCTACGCCTCCCAACGTTTGTGGGGCCATACCGAAAGAGGCGGCGCTCGTCCAATATGGTGACAACTTCGCCGTCGCAAAGAAATTTCCGCACCACGTCATAGTGTTTATAGTCGGGCCGGACGACAATGCAGAAATCATTCCAGCCCTCACCCTCGATCGTTCCGCTGACGGCTCCATTGTGGTGCTAATGGATGTGAAAACCCGCGACAACAAAATTGTTGTACGTCTGGATGAACACGGTTTTCTGGTTAGTGAAAGCAACAAATTGAAGATGGAGCGTCCCGACACGCACACCCTAATCGTTGTAGACCCCGAAGGTGAGGAAGTTCTCAATGCGCGGTATATGAACCCGCAGCTCATAAGGCTCAACGGAGTCTTACGCTACCCAAGGCATCGGGTACCTATTCAGGACGAAACCATCCATCACACGTGCGTGGTTGATGCTGACGCTCCGGGTTCCGCAGATAGGGGAATCCGCCTAGTGGATCGCTAGTGCCGACTGAGGCAGGCAGCCCCTTCCCCTAGGGCCCCTAACTGAGGCGACCCCACGCCGGGTGCCCCGGACTTAGCAGATGGGAACTCAGGCGCGTGGCCCAAAGTACCTGATTTTTCTGATCGGTGCCCCAGGCTCGCGCCCTCTGTTTTGTATTCTCCAGCGGCAACGCTCTCGGTTCCGGGGCGCTATCCTGGGCCACGAAGAATCCTCCCGCTCAAGGTGAATCCAGCTCCCTACTCCTTCTCCACAAACCCCTCCTCCTCCGCCTTCGCGTACATCTCCTCGATCTGCCTGCGATAGCGCTCCTCGACCGCGTGCCGCCGCATTTTCATGCTGCTGGTGAGCGTCCCGTGTTCTGCCGAGAACTCTTCCGGAATCACCAGCACCCGTTTTAACTGCTCGAAGCGTGCCAGGTTCCGATTCAAGTCCGCGACAATGCCCGCATACAAAGCGCGCACATTGGGGTGGTTGACCAGTTGCTCCCGCGAGGAGAACGCCACTTGATTGCTGCGCGCCCAGTCTTCAAGCAGCGGGAAATAGGGCACGATCAGCACCGCGGGAAATTTGTGTTTGTCTCCCACCACCACGGCTTCCGCAATCAGCGGATTGTGCTTCAAAGAATTTTCCAGCGGCTGCGGAGCCACGAACTTTCCGCCCGAAGTCTTGATCAGGTCTTTCTTGCGGTCGGTCACCGACAGGAACCCATCGGCGTCGAGTTGGCCAATGTCGCCCGTCTTGAACCAGCCGTCGCTGAGCACCTCGCTGGTCTCTTTTGGTTTGTTCCAATATCCCCGGAACACCGACGGCCCACGCACCAGAATCTCTCCGTCGTCGGCAATCTTCACTTCGACGTTGCCCAACGGCTTGCCTACAGTCCCCAGCCGGTGCGTCTTGGGGGTATTGACCGCGATTACTGGAGAAGTCTCCGTCAGCCCATAGCCTTCGTGAATGCGAATGCCGATATCGGCGTACCACTGAGCCAACTCGCGGCCCAGCGGAGCTCCACCCGAAACAAACAGTTGCGCGCGGCCGCCCATGCCCGCACGCACCTTGGAGTAGAGCAGGCGATCAGCAATCTTCCACGCTAGCGAGTCGGGGGTTTGTCCGGCGAGGACCTTGTTGCGATGCGAGCCGCCCACCGCCATCGCCCAGCGATAGACCAGCCGCTTCAAGCCTTTGGCCTTGTGCTCTACCTGGGTGTGTATCTTTTCGTACATGCGCGGCACCCCCACAAAAACAGTGGGACGCACTTCCAGCAACGCCGGCGGCAAATGTTCCTGGAAAGAAACGTAGGCCAGCGTGACTCCGTGATAGAGCATGAGGAAATCCACGTGCCGCGCGGTCACGTGGGACAAGGGCAGAAACGAAATGCTGATATCGCCTTGGGTCACCCCAAATTCCTTGAATGAGAAGGTCACATTCGACGCCATGTTGCCGTGGGTGAGCATCGCTCCCTTGGGATTGCCGGTGGTGCCCGAGGTATAGATGATGGTGGCAAGATCGCCAGGCTGTATCCCTCTCGCCAGCGAATCGAAGTCCGTATCACGTTCCTTGGGGCCGTGGTGCATCAGCACCTGCATGGAGACGGCGTGCGTGGTGGTATCGTCGGCGTCCATGATGACCACGTGCTCCAGGTTGGTCTGCTCGCGAATGCTCGAGACTTTCGCCAATTGCTTGGGGGACGAAACAAAGATGGCTCGCGCCCCGGAATCTCGCAGAATGTAAGCGGCCTGTTCCGCGGTCAATGTCGCATAAATTGGAACCGTGACGGCTCCAATCAGCAGGCTGGCAAAGTCAGCGACGGTCCACTCTGGCCGGTTTTCGCTGAGAATGGCGACGCGGTCTCCCTTGGCGATGCCCCACTCGCGCAGCGCCTGCGCCACTCCCACTACCTTCTGGTAAAACTCCTCGGACGAGATCGAGACCCAGTGGACGTCGCGGCGGTGCATCATCACCACCCGGTGATTGCGCTCCACCACGGTAAAGAAGATGTCGTTGAGGGTCTGTAGGCTCATGCGCGGGACGGGACGCTCTCGCTCTCCGAGAGCAATGTACTGGTTTCTCCGATGCTTACGCAATGGGCCGCGACCCTCTGGCGTCACTCCCGCTTTGCTGCGACAATGAACCTCGAAGGAGCGTATCCAAATGAGAAAAGTTGGGATTGTTGCCGAAGTTGTTTTCCTGCTTTTTTTGGCTCTTGTGTCGCCAATTGTTCGCCCCGCGAACGCGGCAGATCAGCCACCACCGCCCAAATTGAAAGTCGGCGATGTTGCGCCCGACTTCAAAATGCAATATTTCACCGGCGAGGACCTGAAAGACGTCAAGCTCAGCGATTATCGCGGCAAGAAAAACGTGGTGCTGGCGTTTTACATCTTCGCGTTCACCGGGGGTTGAACTGCTCAGATGAAGGCCTTCCAGAAGAATTTACAGAAGCTGGAAGCCGCCGACACCCAGGTCCTGGGTGTGAGTATGGATAGGCCCTTCGCCAACAAAGCCTTCGCCGACCAAATTGGTGTGACGTTTCCGCTGCTGAGTGATTGGGGCGGCGAAACGACCCACCAGTACGGCATCTACCTCGACAAATATAAGGCCGCCCGCCGGGTGAACTTCCTCATCGGCAAAGACGGCAAGATCATGGAAGAGCAAGTAGATAAGGACGCCATCGATCCGACAAAGATCGTCGACGCCTGCCAGCGCCCGAAACTGAAGAACTAAGCCGAGACAAACCGCGCGATCACAGATCGCGCGGTTTGACGCTCCCTAGTGACGTTGTTATGATGAATTCGCGGGGTGGAGCAGTCTGGTAGCTCGTTGGGCTCATAACCCAAAGGTCGGTGGTTCAAATCCACCCCCCGCAACCATCCTTCCTACTGAAGCGCCACGCCTTCGTTTAGAGCGAAGGTTGTCTTTTGCGTGGATTCGGCCATCCCTATTGAGAAGCCTTCGTGTGTTCGCGGGCCGCATCCTGAGTACGACCCAAATGTTCGTATACCTGTGCTAACAGGCCATGCAGTTCACCGCACTCGGGCAAGCGGGCGGAAGCAATCTCAAGATGGGTTGCGGAAGTCTTGAAATCGCCCGTCTTGAAGAGACTGAAACCCATGGAATAATGAGCCCAGGCAGACTCGGGTTGCAGTTCGATTGCCTTGTGCAAGTGCTCGATGGCTTCGGAATATTGTTGTTGCTGGGCCAAGGCCGCGCCCAGACCATACTGCGCGAGATAAATGTTCGCTTGCCCGGCGAGCACTTTTCGAAACTCAGGGATCGCTTTCTCCGGTTTTCCTTCATCCAGCGCGAGCATGGCTTGGAGCGTCCGGTTGGCAATGGCGATGGCCACCTTCGGGTCCATTCCTGAAGCTGCGGCGTCCACACCCGACGTTGACCTTTGCAGGCCGACATATCCCAGAGACGCAAGCTTCTGCACCTCGCTCGAAGTGAGGGTACTTCCGCCTGACTTCGCTGCTTCATTTCCGAAGTGGTCGTCGAAAGCTTTCAATTGCGCGGCAAGGGTCTGCAGGACAGCAGAGGAACTCTGAGCAAGGTTGCGAGTTGCCTTCGGATCGGCGGAGAGATCATAAAGTTCTGGCTGCGGGGCACGAATGTAGAGATACTTTCCCGCTCGCCACGATTCCAATGGACTCCATCCGAAGGCTTGTTGCGGAAAGTCGCTGCGAGCGTACGCTGGTTGGTCGGCATCGGTACTTGCCTTGGCGATGCGCAACAAGGACTGGCCTTGCATTTGCGAAGGAACTGGAATGTGCGCAGCCTCCAAAACCGTCGGAGCAATGTCCAGCAGGCGAACCCGGCTCTTGACTCGCTTCCCTGCCATGGAGTCTTGTGGCAATTTCACCAAAAGGGGCACGTGGATGGTTTCGTCATAAAGAAAGATGCCGTTAGTGTCTTCTCCGTGTGCACCCAGACTGTCTCCGTGATCCGCCACCACCACAATGATGGAAGCGGCATCGAGACCCAGATTGTGCAAACCGGCCAGCAGCTTGCCGAATGCCGCGTCGGTTGCCGCAACGGCACTATCATAAGAACGGCTCGAGGACGCGGTCGGCTGGCACAGGTGCAGCCAGAGAAAGAACGGGCGCTGTGCATTTTGGCTGAGCCACTTGGTTGCGCGCGCGACCACTTGGTCCGCGGGTCGCTCTAGCGACGGGTGATTTTCGCCGGGTGAAATTGGCCGGAAGCCTGCATCATAAACATCGAAGCCGCGATCGAAGCCGGGCACGAAACCGTTGCGGGGGTCCAGCAGGACGGAACCCACAAAGGCAGCGGTGCGGTAACCGCGCGCGTGAAGCAAGTCCGGAAGATACGGGACGTCAGTTGGAAGAGGAGAACCCAATTCGCTGGCGTGATGGGTCTGAGGGTAGGTACCTGAGAGAATGGTAGCGTGCGACACCACGGTGAGCGGAGCTTGCGAAAATGCGCGTTCGAAGACGATGCTCTGTTTGGCGAGTGCATCAAGATGCGGCGTCAACCTGCGATGGGAGTCGAGAAAACCCATCTGGTCCGCTCGGGTGGAACCGAGCGTCACTAGAATAATGTTGGGCTGGTTCACTGCCGAAGCGGGCCCCGGGAAAATCGCCGACATCAAAATGCCAAGCCCTAACCACGAGAAATGGCGCGACAACATAGAATGAAGTTTAATGCCTAGCGAGGTTGTTCGGAAAGCTTGTGTTCACGACGGTGAAGGGAGTGAGCCTCTGAAGAAAGTTGTCTGGATATTTGCTGGATTGCTGCTGGTTTCGGCCACTGCCCTATTGCCCTCATGCCAACGCGCGCGCGGCGACTGGCATGGAGAGCAAAGGCTGATCATCCTCGGCATTGACGGCATGGATCCTCAACTCCTGAAGCAATTCATGAACGAGGGCAAGATGCCCAACTTCTCCAAGCTGGTTTCGCAGCGATCGTTTCGCCTGCTCACCACCAGCATTCCGCCACAGAGTCCAGTAGCGTGGTCGAACCTGATCACGGGAATGAACGCCGGGGGACACGGCATCTTTGATTTCATCCATCGTGATCCCAAGACGATGGAACCTTACTTTTCGGCGTCGCAGGTAAAGCCGCCTGCGCACGCCATTCATCTCGGCAGCTGGCTGATTCCCCTGGGCGGCGGCAGCGCTGAGCAACTACGAAAGGGCCCGGCGTTCTGGGAGATTCTGGATCAGCACGGAGTGCCGAATTCCGTCTTTCGCATTCCGGCAAATTTTCCGCCTGTCCCAGCCAAGGGGGAAACGCTTTCCGGCATGGGAACTCCCGACCTGCGCGGCACCTATGGCACGTTTTCTTTTTATACGGACGACCCCGCGGCCGCTGCCGGCGCAGTCGAAGGGGGGCAGATCATTCCGGTGCAGGTGGAGAACTCACGGGTGCAAGCCAATTTGATTGGCCCCGACAACAGCTTCCGCAAGGGCTCTCCAGCGGCGACTGAATCTTTCTCGGTAGCCGTCGATCCGCTTGAGTCAGTTGCCCGAATCGCGGTGCAAGGTCACGAATTTGTGTTGCGCGAAGGCGAATGGAGCGATTGGATACGGATTGAGTTTCAGCTGGTTCCGTTTTTCGGCAATGTCAAAGGCATGTGCCGCTTTTACCTTAAGCAAGCACATCCCCGGTTTCAGCTATATGTTTCGCCCGTCAATATTGACCCTGCGGACCCCGCGCTGCCCATCTCAACTCCCTCCAGTTATTCGCGCATGCTCTCGGAAGAGGCAGGGGAGTTCTACACGCAGGGGATTGCGGAGGACACCAAGGCGCTTTCCGCTGGTGTTCTGGACGACAACGAATACCTGCAACAGGCGCGGACTGTTCTGGCTGAACATCGCCGAATTTTCGATCTTGAGTTCCCCAAGTTCCACCGGGGAGTATTTTTCTTTTACTTCTCGAGCCTCGACCTCAACTCACACATGTTCTGGCGGCTAATGGACGCGAAGCATCCGGGATACGACGCTGCACTCGCCGCTCAGAACGGATCGGCGATCCGCGAGTTTTATCAGCAGATCGACCAGGTGCTGGGCGAGGTGCTGCCTAAACTGGATGACCACACCACTCTGCTGGTTCTTTCCGACCATGGGTTCGCTCCCTACTACCGCTCGTTCAACTTGAATACCTGGCTGCTGAACAACGGTTACATCAAGTTGAAAAGTGGAGCGAGTTCCGATCCGACCGAGCCGTGGGCCAACGTGGATTGGAGTCAGACTCGTGCCTACGGGCTTGGCTTGAACGGCCTTTACGTCAACCTGCGCGGCCGCGAGCGCGAGGGAATCGTCGAGCCGGGAGCAGCAGCAAACGCGTTAATCAGGGAGCTTAAAGAAAAACTGCTGAGCGTGAGGGACCCTCAGGGTGGTCTTGCTGTGATCACGCGAGTTGATGTCGCGAGTGAGGTCTACCAAGGACCCTACTCCCGTTCGGGGCCCGATCTTGTGGTCGGCTATAACCGCGGCTATCGGGCCGGCTGGAAAACCATTCTCGGCGCGTTTCCGGCGGAAATTCTCGAGGATAACCTGAACCCCTGGAGTGGCGACCACTGCATGGATTCCACGCTGGTTCCAGGGGTGCTGCTCAGCAATCGTGAAATTAAAGCTGATACGCCGGCTCTAACTGACATTGCTCCGACGATTCTCGCGGAGTTTGGAATCGCCAAATCAAAGGATATGATAGGGCAGTCGGTGTTCGAATCGAGGCGCGCCTTTCGCTAGTGGATGGGGAGGGATTGATGTTTGGTTCCTATAAAGTAAAGATCGAGGGCGATTTGCTGGACAAAGTGAAGCAGTGCGTGGACGCCGGCGGTTATGGATCTGTCGACGAGTTCGTGACCCATGTGCTGGAGAAAGAAATCAAGAAAGTGTTTCCCTCTGGAGGAGATTCCGCGTCCAGAGAACTGGTGAAAAAGCGGCTGCAGGGACTCGGCTACATCGATTAGTGCGTCATTCCCACCAACCGGCGATGTCTTCGCTTGTCCCCACTTACGGATTCTTCACGACCATGCCGAGTTTCTTTCGAGCTAATCTCCCGCTTGTGCTGGTCGTCCTGGTGTCCTCCATTATTGGGCTACTCATGGTGGTTGTGTTTGGTTACACCTCTGACCAGAAGGCGATTCACATCGCGAAGGATCAACTCAAGGCGCACCTGCTGGCGGTACGTCTTTTTCAGGATCAGATTCCGGTCGTTCTGGCCTCGTACGGGCGCATCGTGAAAGGCACGGGGAGATATTTGAAGCTGGCGTTCAAGCCATTATTGTACGTGATTATCCCGTTGCTTCTGCTGATGGTGCAGTTGGACCGGTATCTAGGATTCGTTCCGCTGGAAACCGGGCAGACGTTCTTGCTCAAAGTGCGGACGACAGATCCCGGCTCCCTCAATGAGGTATGGTTGCAGTTGCCGCCCGAGTTGACGACGACAGCTCCGGCCGTGCACGTGCCTTCCGACAACGAGGTCTTTTGGCGAGTGATGGCGGAAAAGGACGGGAATTACGACGTTCACATTACCGCTGCGGGTCAAGTCTTTTCGAAGCAGGCAGTGGTGACGCAGGGCGTGGTGCGGGTTTCTCCGATTCGGCTTCGGGGACGATTCTGGGAACGGATGGTGGTTTCTGGCGAGCCTCCATTGCCGGATAACGGACCCATCGAGTCGATTGCAGTGAGTTATCCTGCGCGTAGCATCCATTTTGCCTGGTTGGATTGGAACTGGATTTGGTTGTTCTTCGTTCTCTCGCTGGTCGCAGGATTTTTCTTCAAGAGCGTTCTGGGGATTGAAATATGAAGGGGCGCAGATTCAATCTACTGCTTATCGTTCTCGGCCTGGTATTGCTGTTTCCGTTGCGCAGTGAAGCGTATGCAGGGCCGGGCGCGGGTTTCGCATTTCTTTCTTCCTTCTGGACGCTGTTTGTTGCTTTTCTGTATTCCGCCTACGCCTTCGTGACCTGGCCATTCCGGCAGTTGTTTCGCTGGTTGCGACAGCGCAAGGCTTACGGCAAGTCGCTGATCAAGCGGGCGGTCATATTGGGTTTCGACGGCATGGACCCGGATTTGGCAGAACGCTTTATGCAGGAAGGCAAGCTGCCGAATCTGGCGCAACTGCGCGACCAGGGAACCTTCCGGAAACTACGGACGACGTACCCGCCAATTTCACCGGTGGCGTGGTCCACATTCATGACTGGGGTCAATCCCGGCAAGCACAACATCTATGACTTCTTGGCGCGGGACCTCAACAGCTATTTGCCGTTTCTGTCTTCTGCTGAAATCGGGGCACCCAAGCGCAGTGTGAAGATCGGCAAATACACGATTCCACTCGGCAAGCCGCGGATCAAGGGCATGCGGCGAGGAACGCCCTTCTGGCACTGGCTGGGGAAGGCAGGAATTTTCTGTTCGGTGATCCGGGTGCCGGTGACTTTTCCTCCGGAGAAATTTTCCGGAGTGCTGCTTTCCGGCATGTGCGTGCCGGACTTAAAAGGAAGCCAGGGTACGTTTTGCTTCTGTACGACTCGAAGCAGTGGCGACAAATTTCGCGAAGGCGGAGTCCGGGTTCCCATCGAACGCCGGGGCTCCGTGTGTCACTCCTACATCCCAGGGCCGGACGATCCGTTGAACGCCGAGTCAGGCAGCGAGTTACGGGTGAAGTTTGAGATTCGGCCTGATATCGCAAAGAATGAGGCGCACATAACCGTGGACTCAGAACGGTTCACGCTGAAAGTTGCGGAATATTCAGGATGGATTCCGGTGAAGTTCAAGGCGGCTTTAGGAATCAGCGCCCACGGAATCTGCCGCTTTTATCTCAAAGAGCTATCGCCTGAAGTGGAAGTTTATGTCACGCCGGTGAACATTGATCCAGGCAGGCCGGATTTGCCGGTCTCGCACCCGGTGACTTATTCCATCTATCTGGCCAAGTTGTTCGGTTCGTATGCCACCCTGGGACTTGCCGAGGATACCTGGGCGCTCAACGAGGGAGTGCTCGACGATCAGGCGTTTTTGGCGCAGTGTTACTCCAATCACGACGATCGTGAGCGCATGCTCTTCGATGCGCTGGAAAAAACCCGGCAGGGCCTCTGCGCCTGCGTCTTCGATACCACCGACCGCGTCCAGCACATGTTCTGGCGATATTTGGACGAAAATCATCCCGCGGCTCGGGATGTGCCTCGCGATCAGCGGCCCCAGGTGATTCAGGATTTGTATCGCCGCATGGATGACCTGATCGGACGCGTGCGGAAGCAGATTGATGATGACACATTGCTGCTGGTGGTTTCCGACCACGGCTTCAAGTCGTTCGCGCGCTGCCTTAATCTGAATGCCTGGCTGCATCAGAACGGATATCTGGCGTTGAAGTCGGGAAAGACCGAGAGCGGCGACTGGTTCGAAGACGTGGACTGGTCGCGCACGCGTGCCTACACCATGGGTCTGAATGGCTTGTACCTGAATCTTGCCGGACGTGAGCGCCAAGGGACGGTCAAAGCGGGCGACGAAGCGGCAGCCTTAAAGAATGAATTGCGCGGCAAACTCAACGGACTGGTTGATTCCGCTTCAGGGAAGATCGGCATCACCGGAGTCTTTGACTCGGACAACGCCTACGCTGGCCCTTATGTGGACAATGCGCCCGATCTGATTATTGGCTATGGCGATGGCTTCCGCGCTTCCTGGGATTCGGTCATGGGCAAGGTCACCAGCCAGGTCTTCGAGGACAATCTGAAAGCCTGGAGCGGCGACCATTGTATTGACCCCAGGCTGGTGCCGGGCGTGCTGTTTTCGAACCGCAAGATCGCCGACGAAAAGCCCGCCATTGTGGATGTCGCGCCCACCATACTGAAGCTCTTCGGCCTGGCCTTACCGGCTCAGTTCGATGGCAAGCCGTGGGCGGTGACAACGGAGAGTCCGCTGCCGTGATCACGATTGTCTCGGGCCTGCCGCGCACCGGTACATCACTGATGATGCAGATGCTGGCTGCCGGCGGCATGACCCTGCTCACCGACTTCGAACGCAAGCCGGACGAAGATAACCCTCGTGGCTATTGCGAGTGGGAACCTGCGAAGCTGCTTCCCAAACAACCGGAGCTTATCGACGAAGCCGAGGGCAAGGCGGTGAAGATTATCTCCCAGCTTCTTATGTCGATTCCCGCAGGCCGCAACTACAAAATCATCTTCATGCAACGGTCGCTGGCGGAAGTGCTCGCTTCGCAGGATGAGATGCTGCGGCGCCGCGGGAGTTCCGATCTCGTCGAACACGACTTGATGGCTTCGGCATTCGAGAAGCATCTGGAAGAGGCCAAGGCGTGGCTCAAGAAGAAGGATATCCCGGTCTGCTTTCTGCGTTACAAGAATCTGGTGAATGATCCCATGGGCAGTGCGAGAACAGTACGGGATTTTTTGTCCCTGGATTTGAATCTAAACGCAATGGCGCAGCAGGCGGATATGTCGCTGTATCGCAACCGGCAGTGAAACTTTCTTTGGCGTCTTCTTCGACGCTATTCCCCGTTCTTTGCCAGAACCATCTTGGCGCGGCCCAATTCCGGGCGGTCCGAGTGGCTTCCGTCCTGGCAATTCTTCAACAGCTGCGCATAGTAAGAATTCGCCTTGGCTGGTTGATGAGCCAATTCGGCGGCGCGTGCAGCACCGGCAAGGCCATTGAACCGGTTGGGATCAATTTTCATCGAGTTCTCGTACTCCGCTAACGCCTGTTCCGGCTGGTTAAGTTCGAGCAGCATGTCGGCCAGCATTTCGCGCGCGGGAATGTCGACTTCCGCTTTCCCCACTTTGTCTTGAGTGTCGGCGACCTGGCGCATCAGCCGCAGCGCCTCGTCATTTTTCTTCTCAACAAAAGCCAGCCATGCGTGCACCTCCCCACGCGACGAATTCGGCCCATCAAGCTCATAGGCATACTTCGACTTGCGAGTGGCCTCTTCTGCGTCGTCGAATTTCTGCGCATTGCGGCGGGTAGCCTCGACATCGCCCATGTGCGCAGAGGCAATCGTCTGCGCCCAATAGGTGATCCTCTGCAAATGCGCCGAAGCATTGGCTGCGGGCTGGAGCGCTGCGGCATCCGCCCAGTGCCGCATCTCTAAGTCGTAGAGCGCGGGGGAATGGGCCGCGGCAAAGCCATAGTATTCCAGCATGCCTGTATCGTCACCATTCTTGGGCGCTGTCGCCAGGATCTGTTTCGATTGCTCCACCATCTGCTTGGCCGCTTCGTCCTGGCCCGTCTGCAGGTAGGCGTAAAGAAGGAAGTGCATGGCATGTAATTGGTGACCATGCATGTACATTGCGTCCGACTTCTGCACCAGGGCCACCGACTTCAAGTTCGCCTGGATGTCCTCTTGCCAGAGTCCCAGACGGGCAAAAATGTGCGATGGCATGTGAACCGCGTGAGCGGACGACGAAGCAATTTCCGCATAGCGCCGGGCGGCGTCAAGCCCCATGGGAGCCAACTGAGGTGAATCGCAGGAATGAATGATGTAGTGCGCCAGCCCTGGGTGATCGGGTTGTTGCTGGAACAGCGGCGTAAGCACGGCGACGGCTTTCTTTTCCGCGGTGAGCGACGGGTCGTCTGGAGGCGCGGCAGCCAGCAAAGACAATGCATAGAATGCCCCCGCTTCCAAATCCGTGGGGTATTGCTGGTAGAGCTTTGCCATGGCGCCCGAGTACGCAGAAGCCCGCTTCAGGTAGTCATTCTTGCCGGGATCACGGTAGAAGACGGACAGAGCGGAAATGTAGCCACGCTCGCGCTCGGTTTTGGCTCCAATCTTCTGCGCCTTCTCCATTTCCTCCTGGCCTCGCGCCAGGGTTGACTCCTGTGGGCGCTCCCAGATCTGGTGAAATAAGCTCATCGCAATGCCCCAGTGAGCCATGGCGCAAGATGGGTCCTTCCGGGCGACTTCGACAAACTGCTGCTCCGCCTCTTCATACCCGAAAGAATGAAGCAGCGCGACACCACGTTCGAAAGGCTTTTGCGAAGCAGGCTCACAGGAGATGGGAAACGACACCTTGCCGAGCTGTTCGTTCGCTTCGTGATGATGGGCCTGCATTTCATCGTGGAGAGCGAGGGCAGGCGCAGCACACAGTAGACACAAGCAGACCAGTACGCCGGCTAACCTAGCTCGGAACATTTTCCCTCCCAAATTCGTCTTTACTTTATCGAAGTCTATCCAGTTTAGCTAGTGCGGCCGAGGAATCGTTGGTAGTTGGAAGTAAGCCAAAATCTTAGGGCCCTCGCTTCCGAGGCCTCGCTGCTTAGTGCGCCGTAGACGTGGAAATTGCGTGGACAGCAACGGGTTCCGAGTTGGGGAAAAAATGACGTTGGAAGTACAGGGCCACGTTGACGAGTACAACCATCACGGGCACCTCCACCAGCGGCCCGATGACGGCTGCGAACGCGGCCCCAGAGTTGATGCCGAAGACCGACACGGCAACCGCGATGGCCAGTTCAAAATTATTTGAGGCGGCGGTAAATGCGAGGGTCGTCGTCTTAGAATAATCCGCGCCCAATTTCTTCCCCATGTAAAAGGACACCAAGAACATCAACACAAAGTAAATCAATAGAGGCACAGCAATGCGCAGGACGTCCAGAGGCAGGCGAACAATGTACCCGCCCTTCAAGGAGAACATCACCACAATCGTGAACAGCAACGCAATTAGCGTCAACGGGCTCACACGCGGAACGAAGTTCCGGTTGTACCAGTCGTGCCCTTTCATGCGAACCAGAGCGGTACGAGTCAGAAATCCGGCGAGAAACGGGATTCCCAGATAGATGAAGACACTTTTTGCAATCTCTGTGATCGACACATTAACAACGGTACTTCGCAGGCCGAGTTTGGCAGGAAGGACCGTAATGAAGACCCAGGCGTAGAGAGAGTAGAAGAAGACCTGAAAAAGAGAGTTGAAGGCCACCAGGCCCGCCGCGTATTCACTATCGCCTTTTGCCAGTTCATTCCAAACGATGACCATGGCGATGCAACGTGCGAGCCCGATCATAATCAGCCCAGCCATATATTCCGGATATCCGCGCAGGAATACAATGGCCAGAACAAACATCAAAATCGGCCCGACGACCCAATTCTGCACGAGTGAAAGACCGAGTACGCGTTTGTTGCGAAAGACCTCATGCAGTTCCTCATATCGCACCTTGGTAAAGGGAGGGTACATCATCAAGATCAATCCGGCTGCGATGGGAATGGAAGTCGTGCCTATGTTGAACCGATTCAGAAACGGTACGACTCCCGGCGCCAGCCAGCCCAATACAACACCCGCGGCCATGGCGGCAAAGATCCACGCGGTTAGATAGCGGTCCAGAAAACTGAGACGACTGGTTGCCTTCATGAGTGATTCCCTATGTTGCGGCAAGCTAACCGAAGCCAGCCTGCGGTCGAAACCGGCTGCTATTCGTGGGCGACGGTTGTCATCGCTGGCCGATCCGGTCGAGCTCCCTCTTGAGTGCAAGGCTATCGAGAGCCTTCAGCGGGAGACACAAAAATAGACTGATTCTGCGCTCTAAAATAAAAAACGCCTCGCGAAACGCCCGTTCCACCTCCGCTTCGCTTCCGCGAACCGCCGGCGGATCAGGAACACCCCAGTGGGCGGTCATCGGCTGCCCCGGCCACACTGGGCACACCTCTTTTGCAGCGTGATCACAGACGGTAAAAACAAAATCGAATCTGGGAGCGCCGGGCCTGGCGAAGTTGTCCCAACTCTTGCTGCTGAGGCCGTCGGTTGGAATATGAGCGGCTTCCAGTTGTCTCAGGGCTTCAGGACGGACCATGCCGGAGGGATGGCTGCCGGCGCTGTACGCAGTGAAGTTCGGCTTGCCCCTGTGATTCAGGATCGCCTCAGCCAGAATGGAGCGCGCTGAATTACCTGTACACAAAAATAAAACGTTGTAATGTCGTTCCATAAGAATTCCTCTCCTAGTTGCAGCAGGTCGGTCCGCAGCAAGCCTTTGCTCCGGCGCCCGTGGGTTTCACGGCCCGCACGAAAGCGCTCATGAACTTGCCATCGACTTGCGGTGCCAGTGCGTCGACATCAATGTTCTGGCCGGACAGGAATTCGCGGGCATCTTCGATTCGATAAACCCGAGTGGGTTCAAGCTCAATTTGCTCGAATCCAGCCGATGCCAACTTACTGCGGTACTCGTTTTCTTCGAGCGCTCCGGCAACGCAGCCGACCCACAAAAGCACGTTCTTGCGAATCTCGGGAAGCATTTCTCCACGCGTGACCACATCCGACACTGCAAAGCGTCCTCCGGGCTTGAGGACGCGGAAGGCCTCCTGTAAAACCCGGTCTTTGTCGGCGGAGAGGTTTATAACGCAGTTGGAAATGATGACGTCGACAGAATTGTCAGGTAGAGGAATGCGCTCAATTTCACCCTTCAGGAATTCGACGTTTTCAACCCCGGCTCGGCGCTTGTTTTCGTTCGCCAATGAGAGCATCTCGTCGGTCATGTCGAGACCGTAGGCTTTTCCGGTTGGGCCGACGCGTTTGCCCGACAGCAAGACGTCGATGCCGCCGCCGGAGCCAAGATCAAGGACAACGTCGCCCGGATTCAGTTTGGCCAACGCGGTGGGGTTCCCGCAGCCGAGCGATGCAAGCAAGGCTTGCTCGGGAATCTGGCCGGCTTGCGACGAGTCGTAGAGGTTTGATGTGATGGGATCACAGCAGCCTGTCGCGGGGCTGCTTCCACAGCAAGAACTGCCGCCGCCGGTCACTCGCAGAGCCGCCTCGGCATACTTTTCCTTCACCACTTGCTTCAGATCCGGGTTGCTCATTGACCCTCCTAGCGACAAATTTGGACGATTGACTCTGGCCGGAGTGCCTGGTTGCGCGTGCAGCACTCGGCATACAAGAACTGCAATAGCCCCTGAAGCGCTTCGGTATTCGCCGTATAGCGGAGGAACGTACTTTCGCGGCGGACGAGCACAAGGTTTTCCGCTTTGAGCTTGTCAAGATGATGAGACAGCGTGGAGTTGGGAATATCTAACTCCTGCTGAATCTCGCCAACGACCAGGCCGTCCGGGTGAGCGGATAACAGCAATTGCATGATTCGCAGCCGCGCTTCCGTCCCCATCGCCGAGAACATGTCCGCGAATTTGACCACCTGCTCCATCGATTTCCGGGATAGCGTCGCGGTCATGTTTCCATATTTGCAGAAATATGGAATAGCTGTCAAGTGGTCGATTTCACGTCCCGTGACGCCGCAAGTTCTCGTTTGTGTGCTGGCGTCACATGGGCCTGTGATTCTGATCACCGCTTCGCACTCCACTGCGGGATAGCCTGAAGCGTCGGCGGAGGAGCGGACGGGTGCGCGAAAACGTCAAGCGGTTGTGGCCAGAGATCGACTGGATTGAGAGCCTCCAACTGCGAGAACAAGTTACGCAGGTTTGGATCAAGGCGCTTGAGCGCAGCCCGCTCCGGCCGGATGACCTGAACCAGATTCCCTTCACGCTGCTAGTTCCGAACTGCCCGATTACGTTCATGGAGCACAAGCGCTGCGTGGTGCACATTGCACGCGCCAGCGCCAAAGCGATGCAGGAATTCATGGACCGCGCTTTGCCCATTGATCTGGACACGGTGATTGCCGGGGCGATTTTGGCGGACGTGGGCAAACTGTTGGAATACGAACTCGGGCCCGATGGCAAGAGCCGGCAGAGCGAGCGGGGCGAAGCTCTGCGGCATCCCTTTACGGGAGTCGCATTGGCGCTGGAGTGCGGCGTTCCCGACGCCGTTTGCCACATCATTGCGGCCCACGCCGCCGAGGGCGACCTGGTCAAGCGCACGACCGAAGCTTTCATCGTGCACCACGCTGATTTCATGGCATTTTTGCCCTTCAAGAATCCGAAAAACATAAAGGTGACACCTTAAAGGAGAGGTTTATGTCTGCGCCGAAATCGATTGCTGCACCAAAGGAAACGGTCACTGCCGCCATGACCCGCTGGGCCGCCGGCCTGCAGTATAAGGACCTCTCGCAGGACGCGATATACCAGGCCAAGCGTTTCCTGCTGGACTCCATCGGGTGCGCCCTCGGAGGCTTCCAGCAACACGACGTGAAGATCGCTCTCGAAGTCCTCGGTGAAGTAGCTGGGCGCGGCTCGGCCACGGTAATTGGCACGGGCGAGCGGATCGATCCCGTCTCCGCAGCCCTGGCCAACGCGCTGATGATCCGCTGCATGGATTACAACGACATTTATTGGAAGCAGGACCCTTCACACCCTTCGGACATTTTTCCGGCTGCGCTAGCGTGCTGCGAGCGAGCGGCGAGCGGCGGCAGGGAGTTGATTGTGGGCCTGGTTCTAGGCCACGAGTTCGAGATGCGCTTTTGCGAGGCGGCATTTCCCGGCATCCGCGAACGGGGATGGCATCACGCTACGCTGACGGCGTTTGTTTCGCCGATGGTCGCAGGGCGCGCTCTGCACCTGACCTGGGAACAGATGCAGCACGCCATCGGCATTTCCGCCAGCCGCCACTGCACGCTGGGGGCGGTCACCGCCGGCAAGTTGACCATGATGAAGAACACGGTCGATCCCATGGCCACGCAGAGCGGAGTGTTCGCGGCCTTGCTGGCGGAAAAAGGCTACTCTGGCCCCGAGCATGTAGTGGATGGCAAGGAAGGACTGACGCATGTTTTTGGTCCTGACTGGAAGTTGAATCTGCTGACCGACGGCTTGGGAGAGTCGTGGCGCATCACGCAATGCGGCATGAAAGCCTTCCCCACCGAGGCGTTGACCCACACGCCGATCTCGGCCGTGCTCGATCTGGTGAAGAGCAACGACCTCCACTGTGATCAGGTAAAGAATGTTCAGATTCGCTCCCTGGCCCGGGCAGCCGACATTCTGTCCGATCCCAGCAAGTACGATCCGCACACCAAAGAGACTGCTGACCACTCGCTGCCCTATGTGATTGCAGCCGCACTGGTTGATCGGCAGGTGACGCCGGCGCAGTTCACTATGGAAAAGATTATGGATGCGAAAATCCGCGAGCAATTGCGGAAGGTTGAGGTGGTCGCTGATCCCGAAATTGAAAAGGTGTTCCCGGCGCTGCAACGAGTCGTCGTGAACATCACGACCACCGATGGACGCAGGTTCAGCAAGCAGCTGGATTTCCCTAAAGGTGATCCGCGCAATCCACTGACCGATCAGGAAGTGGAAGAGAAGTTCGCTGCGCTAGCCGATGGCGTGCTGTCTAACGCTGCACAGCGAAAACTGAAAGAAGCGATCTGGAATCTGGAGGACAGCGACTCAGTCCGCAAGTTAATGGCGCTGATGAAGGCGGATATTCGCAGCAAGGCTGTCAAGTTCAAGAGCAAAGCAAGATCGTCGGTGAACGGCAAGAACGGCCGGAAGGCTGTCTTTGCCTAGGTACGGTTCCTGAGGAGCCGGCAAATCTCGACTGGAGTTTATTCATGGCCCAGACCATCGTAGAAAAGATCGCGCAAGCCCACATGACCGAAGGGCCAAAGCGGCCCTTACGGGCCGGCGATTTCCTTTCCATACGTCCTTTTCACGTGATGACGCACGACAACACCTCGGCGGTGATGAGCAAGTTCAGAGCCATTGGAGCGAAGAAGATTTTTGATGCCAGGCAGCTGGTTTTTGCTCTTGATCACGACATTCAAAATCAGGATGAGGCCACCCTGAAGAAGTACCACTCGATCGAAGCCTTTGCCAAGGAGCACGGAGTCGACTTCTATCCCGCGGGCCTGGGCATTGGCCATCAGATCATGGTGGAGCGCGGCTATGTGGTGCCGGGATCGTTCGTGGTCGCCTCCGACTCGCACTCGAACATGTACGGAGCGCTGGGCGCCATTGGCACGCCCATCGTGCGCACCGATGCTGCGGCGGTGTGGGCCACGGGCGAATTCTGGTGGCAGATTCCACGGTCCATCCAGGTTGTACTGGAAGGAAAGCTGCCCCATGGCACGAGCGGCAAAGACGTGATCATCAGCCTGTGCGGGCTCTACAACCGTGACGAAGCGCTCAACGCTGCCGTCGAGTTTTCGGGGCCGGGGGTGGCCAGTTTGTCGATGGATGCGCGATTCTCCATTGCAAACATGAGCACCGAGTGGGGGCCAGTGGTGGGATGGTTTCCTGTGGATGAAATCACAATTGAGTATTTGCGCGGCGTGCACCAGCATTTGCGGGAGCAGAACCTTGAACGCTTCACCGAAAGAGATATTGCGAGCTGGATCAAGGCAGCGCCGGCGGCGGATCCCGATGCTTCCTACGCCGCACGCATCACGCTCGACCTCAGCGAGGTAACGCCTCATGTCTCGGGGCCAGACACCGTGCAGGTGATGCAGTCGCTCGCTGTCATGGGAGAAAAGAAGGTGGCGATTCAGAAGGCTTACCTGATTTCCTGCGCGAATTCGAGAGCGGAGGATCTGGAAGCTGCGGCCCGAGTCTTACGCGGGAAAAAGATTGCAGCCGGAGTGAAGTTCTATCTGGGAGCAGCCAGCGCGGGGGTGCAACGGGAGGCGGAGAAACGCGGCGTCTGGCAGACGCTGCTCGATGCGGGTGCGAGTCCGCTGCCCGCGGGATGCGGCCCGTGCATCGGCCTGGGGGTGGGGCTGCTGGAAAAAGGCGAAGTGGGAATCTCTGCCACCAACCGTAATTTCAAGGGCCGCATGGGATCGCGTGACGCCCAGTGTTATCTCGCGAGCCCAGAAGTAGTCGCGGCCTCGGCAATCGCCGGATACATCACCGGCGTGCATCCGTTTGCAGATATCACGCTGAGGCGGCGGTTCACAGAAATAAGCGGAAATGGAAGGGGGCCTTCCGAAAGAGTAGAGATTCTTCCCGGCTTCCCGGAGCGGGTAAAAGGTCGCCTGGTCTTCCTGCCGCAGGACAATCTCAATACGGATGCGATCTACGGTAAAGACTATACCTATCGCGACGACATGACGCCCGCAATGATGGCCGCAGTCGTCATGGAAAACTACGATCCGCAATTTGCATCGCGCACCCGCGCCGGAGACGTGATTGTGGGTGGCTTCAACTTCGGCACCGGATCGAGCCGCGAGCAAGCGGTCACCTGCCTCAAAGCGAAAGGGATCCCACTGGTGATCGCGGGCAGTTTTTCGCAAACCTATCTGCGGAACGCGTACAACAACGGGTTCCTCTGCGTGGAGGTTCCCGAGTTCACCCGGCGGCTGCGGGATCGGTTCTGTGAGGAGATCGTAGCCAAGGAAAAAACCATTATCCCCGGCGAAAACGTAGAGATTGATTTCACCTCGGGCACGATCACCTGGCGAGGCGAGACTTTTGTTTTCCCGCCATTGGGCAGCGTGCCGCAATCGCTGGTGATTGCGGGAGGCGCCGAGAATTTGGTCGCGAAGAGGCTGGGGTCGGCTTAAAGAAAGAATCGAGGATGAACTTATGGCGAAATACACGGTAGTCACAATGCCGGGAGATGGAATCGGCACTCAGGTTCTGCCGGAGGCTCTGCGGCTGCTGCGAGCAGTCGGTTTTGACGCCGAATACATTCACGCTGAAATCGGATGGGAATGCTGGCGCAACCAGGGCAACGCGCTGCCGGAGCGCACCGTCAGCCTGCTGGCTCAGCACAAGCTGGGGCTGTTCGGCGCAATCACCTCCAAACCCAAGAAGGAAGCGGAAGCTGAGCTCAGACCCGATCTCAGAGGTAAAGGTTATTCCTACTTCAGCCCGATCGTGACCATGCGCCAGCGTTTTCATCTCGATACCTGCATCCGGCCTTGTATTTCGTTTCCCGGCAATCCGCTGAATTTCATTCGCCAGAAGCCCGCGGGAGGATTCGAGGAGCCGCGGGTGAACGTGGTTGTCTTCCGGCAGAACACGGAAGGACTTTACGCGGGCGTCGAGTGGACCAATCCACCCGAGGCGGTGCGGTCCGCGCTGGCCACGCATGCAAAGTTCAAAGCGTTTGCCGGAGTTGCAGGACCGGATCTGGCCATTTCGGTGCGCATTATCACTCGCTCAGCGGCGCGCAAGATTTGCCAGGCCGCGTTCGAGTGGGCCAGGAAATACGGATACAAGTCGGTCACCATCTGCGAGAAGCCGAACGTGCTGCGCGAAACTTCCGGAATGATGGAAGAAGAAGCCAAAGCGGTGGCAAAAGAATATCCGGGAATTACGCTGTGGTCGACCAACATTGATGCCCAGACCATGTGGCTGACAAAGAATCCGGAAGAATACGGCGTAGTGGTCGCATCGAACCTGTTTGGCGATGTAATCTCCGACGCTTTCGCCGGGTTAATCGGCGGCCTGGGTTTTGCCGCGTCCGGCAACATCGGAGACGAAGTGGCGGTGTTCGAACCCACTCATGGCTCGGCGCCAAAGTATGCGGAACTGGATCCGCCCATCGTCAATCCCATCGCCATGTTTCTGTCGGCGGTTATGCTGCTCGAGCACGTGGGCGAGACCGAGAAGGCCAGGCGCATCCGCGACGCCATCGCCGCCGTGGTGAGGGAAGGCAAAGTTCGCACCTATGACATGATGCGCATTCCAGGCAGCGCAAAAGCCATCAGCCAGGGCGCAGCCAGCACGGTAGAGATGACAGATGCGGTTCTGGCGAAATTGCAGAAACAGGCAGGCACCCAACCGGAGCCTGAATACGCAGTGGCTGGCGGCAGCAACAGAAGTCGCTGATTGAAAGGACGCTCATGAGTGTCGAAATTGAAACGCAAGCCAGGCGAGCGAGCGAGGCCGGACACAGCGGCACGGAGATTCGCTCGGATGTACACGTGCGAATTGAACCGCGCGAGCACGGCGGGGTCAAGATAGAACTCGAATCGCGCGTCAAACCCTACTACGGCGATGCGATCTGCCGGCAGACTGAAGAAGTGCTGGAAGCCGTCGGCGTGCGGCATGCGCTGGTAACGATCCACGACGAGGGTGCGCTTCCCTTCGTGATTGCGGCGCGCGTTGAAGCCGCCGCTCGGCGCGCAGGACTGGGCGCAGACACGCGCGTGCTGCCGGAGAGGGTTTCGCTCCCTGAACCTTCCCCACGGGATCGCATGCGGCGGTCACGGCTCTATGTACCCGGCAGCGAGCCAAAGTATTTCATCAATGCCGGGCTGCACGGAGCGGACGCCATCATTCTTGACCTCGAGGATTCCGTTCACCCCAACGAGAAAGACGCGGCGCGACTGCTGGTGAGTAATGCGTTGCGTGCCGTCGATTTTCGGCAGTGCGAGCGCATGGTGCGCATCAACCAGCTTCCCCTCGGATTAGAAGACCTGGAGGAAATCGCTCCCGAGTCGCCCGACTTGATTCTCATTCCCAAAGTAGAGACGCCGAAGCAGGTGATCGTCGTCAGTCAGAAGATCGCAGAGCTTAAGGCTGAATACGGTATTACTCGCCCCATCTGGCTGATGCCGATCATCGAATCCGCGCTGGGAATCGAGAAGGCATACGAGATTGCGACTGCGAGCGCAGACATTGTGGCACTGACCATCGGGTTGGAAGACTACACTGCCGACCTCGGCGTGGCCAAAACGCCAACCGGCACCGAGTCGCTGTTCGCGCGGCAACGGATAGTGAATGCCGCCCACGCTGCGGGCGTACAGGCCATCGATTCCGTCTTTGGCGACGTTGGCGACATGGACAGCTTACGTGCCTGGGGCCTGAATTCTCGCGCCATGGGGTTTGAAGGCATGGGGTGCGTGCACCCGCTGCAAATCCCGGTCATTCACCAGGCTTTTGCGCCGACGCCGGCGGAGATCGAGAAAGCGCGGAAAATTGTCGCCGCATATCACGAGGCCCAGCAGAAAGGCCTGGGCGTAGTAAGCCTGGGGTCGAAGATGATCGACGCACCAGTTGTGCAGCGCGCCGTCAAGCTCATGGCGCGGGCCCAGGCGATGGGGCTGGTGGCGTGAATATTTAAAGTAGTGCCGGCACTCCGGCGCAGCGAAGTCAGGTGGAAGTCATGGCCATTCTCGAAAAAACGGAAGTAGCGATCAACGCCGCCGGACGTATGGTCCCGGAGATGGTGAACGGTCATCCCCAGGTTCCCTACGCAGGCGTCGGCAAGTACCAACCGCACGGGAACAAAGCGGCACCGCCTATCCGTACCGCCGCCGATTATCCGGAGAATGGCGATAAGCGCGTGGCGGATCTCGAGACCGCACTCCGAAAATGCGGCCTGCGCGATGGCATGGTCATTTCTTCTCACCATCACCTGCGGGATGGCGACCGCGTAGCGCTTATGGCGCTGGAAGCTGCCGCAAGGATCGGAGTCAAGGATCTCACGTGGTTTCCCAGCGCATCGTTTCCTTCGCAGAAAGCTGCCATTGGACTGATGACCTCCGGCGTGATCGACCACATTGAAGGCAGCATGAATGGACCTCTGGGCGACTACTGCACCCAAGGGAAAATGCGCGGCATGGGAGTTCTGCGCTCGCACGGCGGGCGATGGCAGGCAATTCAGGACGGCGAAGTGCACATCGACATCGCCGTGATCGCCGCGCCGACTGCGGACCCCTTCGGCAACTGTGACGGTTCGCATGGCAAGTCCGCCTGCGGCTCTCTGGGTTTTGCGCTGGCCGATTCTATCTACGCCGATCATGTGATCGCCGTGACCGACAGCCTGGTTCCCTTCCCCTGCATCCCATGGCAGATTCAAGGCAACAATGTCGATTACGTCGTCACCGTCAATTCCATCGGCGATCCCGCCAAGATTGTTTCCGGGACGACGCAAATCACGCGTTCGCCCGACCGCTTGCGCATCGCCCAGTTGGTGGCGCTTTTCCTGCGTGACGCCGGCATCATGCGCAACGGATTTTCCTTCCAGGCAGGCGCGGGAGGGATTGCGCTGGCTTTCGTCAGCTACCTCAAGCAGATGATGAAAGAGGCAGGCGTGAAGGCGCGGTTCGTGCGTGGCGGCTCGACCAAGTATCTGGTTGAACTGCTGGAAGAAGGCCTCACTGACTACATTTTAGACGGTCAGACCTTCGACCTCAGCGGGGTCCAGTCGATGGCCAACCACCCTCGCCACGTCGCGACCTCTCCGTTCACTTCGTACAACTACCACGGCAAAGGAAATTTCGCGTCCCTGGTGGACGCAGTCGTGCTTGGCGCCACCGAGGTGGATGCGAACTTCAATGCCAACGTTGTCACCCATTCCGACGGCCGTCTGCTGCATGGCATCGGCGGCTGGCAGAACTGTCTGGCCGCAGGCTGCACCATCCTGGCTGTGCCGTCGTTCCGCGATCGTATTCCCGTGATCGTTGATCAGGTGACCACGCTGTGTGGGCCCGGAGAATTGATCGACGTGGTGGTGACCGAGCGCGGCATCGCCATCAACCCGTTCCGTCAGGATCTGATGAACGCCGTCAAAGGGTCGAAGCTTCCCATCCGCCCGCTGCAAGAGATCAAGGCGGAAGTGGAACGCATCTGCGGAGGCAGGCCGCAGCGGCCCAGTCGCGGGGACCGCCCTGTCGCCATCGTCAAGTGGGTGGATGGCACCGTGCTCGACAGCGTCTGGCAGGTTGGCTGAAGCGCGGCATGTGCCAATGGCGGAGAGGCCAAGAAACATGAGCCTCAAGTCAAGATTGATTCTGCGTCTTTCTCTTGGCCTGATCATTGTTGCCGCGATGCTGTTCATTCCCGCAGGCTCGTTGAGGTTTTGGCAGGGATGGGCGTATCTAGGGGTTTGGTTTGTCCCAATGGTATTCGCTTTTGGTTATTTCTGTAAGCACGATCCAAAATTGATCGAGCGCAGGATGCAGAGGAAGGAAAAAGTGCACGAACAGAAGCTAATCATAAGGTTTGGCTTCGCGACTTGGTTGATCGGCTACTTGCTCCCCGGTCTCGACCACCGATTTGGCTGGTCTCACTTGCCCTTGTGGTTGACGATCCTCTCGCAGGCATTCGTTCTTGGCGGCTGCCTGATGATATTTTGGGTCTTGAAGGCGAACAGTTTCGCTGCCGCTACCATTCGAGTTGAGCCCGGCCAAAAAGTGATTTCGAGCGGGCCTTATCGCATCGTTCGCCATCCTATGTATTTGGGTGCCGGCGTGATGTTTTTGTTCGCGCCTTTGGCGCTCGGTTCGTACTTCGCCTTACCTGTTTTTGCCCTGTTCATCCCCATCATCGTTTTCCGCCTGCTCAATGAAGAAAAGGTTCTTCGCCAGGAACTGCCGGGCTATCCGGAATATTGCGTTAAGACCCGCTTCCGGCTTGTCCCCTTCGTCTGGTAAAGCTCCGCGGGCACAGCGAATCCGCTATAACCTTGCGGAGCTTGCCATACGTTTTGCGCGCACGTGTCTCTGATCACTGACCTTTGCGACGCGAGCACTGTCGCGATGTTCGCAATCATGCGACCACAACTCATGCACGCGGCTTGGTAGTCGCCTCGTTGAACACGCTGCTCCACGTCCCTCCACGTGATCTGCAATCCGGTCCGCTCCTCGACGAGCGTGACACCGAAAGGTGTGCCTCCTCGCTGATCTCGCCACCAAGCTGATCCCTGAAGGTGACCTGGCACGGGGCGAACGCACCCTCGCGATAATCGGAAGGAATCCTCGCCAGGCCTGAGCCCAGCAACCAACCTTCCACCATCTGGCCGCGGCGACGGAATCCAAGCTTACTTGCGAACAGGGGGTTGAGTACTTCCCTGCCCTCAAACCAGAATCCACCCAACGTAAAAGGCTGGCTCCGATCAGTGATGTTCAAGGGCGTAATCTGATCGTCCCACGCGGTAGCGATCCGGAAGTCCGGCAATATCAGCCCAGAACGCAGAGCCACCAAGCACACCCAAATCGCGTAATAAGCAATCCCGTCGTGGTAAACGTTGAAGAGCATATTCTCCCAAGGTGGCGCGACGTCGATGTTCAAGGCACGACCCCGCTCGCGCCACTCCTCGGGAATTTCGAAGTCTTGCCCTTCATCTTGCAATTGTCGCAGACAACCCGAATAGATTGCTGCTTTCTCTCGGCTCACCTGGGGTTTGCGTATTGGCATCTGTTCCTCCTAGAAAAAACGGCAGAAACGGCAGAAACTACTCAACCGGTTTCTGCTCAGTCGCTTGCAGCCTCTTGCAATCAGGACAGTCGTCGAAAAACGGCAGCTGTAGCCCGAATTCCCGGACGCACTGGTGGATCCTCAAGCGATTCTCGCCCGAGAACCGCAAGACCTTGCGTTGCCCGTTGCTGGTAGTCACCAGTTTGAGGTTCGCCAGGCGCCGACCGATTTCCCTCGTGTTGTACTCGTACATCTCGCCAAAAGATCTCAGGATTGCATTGTCCCGGGTCGTGATTTCGTCGACGCTCATTTCCTTCTGCTGGTGCAAGGGAGTCCAGACTGATTTCAGACTCGCGACCCCAGGATCGCGGGTGCCCCATCCCGTAAGCTCTTGCTGGTGCAACTCCAGCAGCGGTGTCAGCAACCGGACAATTTCTCCGTCTTCCGGAATGCAAGGCCCCAGGTGACGCACCAGCTCAAATCTTGCCAGGGGATGCGACTTCGAGACGAATGGCTCTGCCCCACTCAGCAGGCGCAAGCGAAACATTTCGAGCCATGGCTGAAACTCGACGGCGAGATCTGCCAGCTGAGAATCGCTCAGGGGTGGAAAGTCGGAGTGTGGCAATACCAGACTCATCGATTCCGGACCCCAAGTATCTAGCGGTTTATCTGGCTGCAGAATAACTGCCTTCGTGCAACGAAGCGAGCGCAGCGTGCTCTTGTCCCCTGCAACAAACAGACCGCGGCAGTTCGCGGCGCGCCAGAGATCGCAAGTCTCCTCCTCGAGCGACGGATCATTCACAAGCAGCGTCGGCTCCACGAATAGTGGTAGGTTGCGATTCAGTTCAGCCACCAAAAGCGCACGACGACACAGAGCCCCGAGCACCCGCAACACACTGAACACCTGCAGAAATGGAGCAAAAATACACAGCGTGAACGGGATTAGGACGAGTTCGGGGATCCAGGTGCTCAGAATCCAGCAAGTCGCAAACGCCGCCAGGTCTTCCGGCAATCTCAGGTGCTGGCGGCAGGCGCCGGCGACTTTCAAGAAGAGCTCACGGATCGTGCCGTACTCCGCAGCACCACTCGGAAACCTGATTGCATCCAGGATGCTCCGGTGCAGGGTGGGAGGACGATAAGAAATGCCACCGCAATCGATCGCCGATCGGATGCCCATCCCGTACCGACCCCATGAAAGAAGACTCGGTCCGTCTCGACCGGCTGTCTGCACCAAATCAACGACCGTGCCGTCCGGGAGTGTCTCGCCGTAGGTAATGCGCTGTTGCAGCCTCGCGGTAAAGTTGGTCTCGTCTGGATTTTCCAAGCTTTTCTCCGTCTTTGCCCGCGGCGCGGAGCCCGTCCAGGGAAGGCACTCTGGAAACGGGCACAACTAGCAGGCAAAAATATTTCTGGAAACGCTATGGATACCAATCAGGAAGAACTTTACTTACCGTGGGAGTACAATGCTTACTTGGCCGCCATTATAAATCAGAATTCACGACGCAATGCGAACTTTTTTTCATCGGGAAACCGGCAATACCGCGCTGTTATGGGCCGGAGCGTCAGGGTTGCTCCGGGCCAGTTGCCAGTGAATCCCGCGATTGCCCTACGTCAGACTATTGGCACGCTGACGATCGTCGACGGCCGAACTGACCAGCAGCGGTATATTTTGACCAGTAAATTGACCCTGATCGGAAGATCGAAGATGGCCAGCATTCGGCTCAAGCGATGGTTCTCCCCCCAGGTCGCAGCTGCGATTTATCAAGCCGAGGATTGCTACGTCATCATTGCTTCCGGAAACAAACTGAAGATCAAAGTGAATGATACCGTGGTTGAGGGCGGCCAAAAGCAACTCGAGGCGGGTGACATAATCGAAGTCGCACATATCAAGGCTGTCTTTTCTACATAATTGGCACCCTCGGAGGCAACCCTTCGATCCGAGAGAACAGTTCGACTGTGCGAATAATGCCCGGTAGCGCAGGTATCCTCCAGCAGGCTAAGACCGAGTATGCAAAGCTGCAATAGCGGCCTTGCTTCTCTGCGGAAGCTCGGGGTTGGGCGGACTCTCATTCCCCTGACAGTTGTCTTCTTCTCCCTTGTCCGCCGCCACTACCATCACGTCAAGCTGCTCACCACCTGCAAAGTTCCGGTCGACGCGGCCGGTCTCAGCCAGCACCCCATTGCGGTCATTGCTATCGACCGTTGGAGCAACATCACCCGCCAAGGAATTGAATTTGCTGCCCGGCTTTCGCCGGAAGTGATCGCCTTGCACGTCGAGCCCAACGAACATTCCGAATTGCTGCAAGACGACTGGGAGCAGTATGTTGCGCAACCCTTCCGGGCAGCGGGCAAGGAGCCGCCCCAGCTTCACGTCCTGCCTTCACCTTACCGCTTTATCATCATTCCCATCGTTCAGTTCATTCTCGACCTTTCGAAAAAACATCCCGATCGCAGCATCATCGTGGTCATACCCGAGCTCGTGGAAGACAAATGGTATGAATACTTCCTTCACAATCAGCGTGGCCGGCTTCTGGAATGGGTGCTTCTCGTCCGCGGTAATGAGCGTGTCTTTGCGGTGACCGCGCCCTGGTACGTCGGGGAACGGACCTAATTCCATCTGGAACGGGGATGATGAATCAAGAAGGTCTCGGGGCACTCGTTGGTGTTCGCCCTCTTCATTCTGGAGATCCCTCCCGAGTGACGAGCAACTCGGAAGTAATCCGCCATGAACGGAAGTGGGGCTGGCATGGTCTCAAGAAAGCTCCTAATGCCCGCTCCCAAAGATGGCAGCCACGATCGCTTATGACGAAGGGTCCCACTTGGGACGTGAGATTGGCGCATAAGCGGCTACCGGCTGGCTTTCCCCGGCAAGGCCCCTCGTCCCGCCAAGTTCCATTGCTGACGGATGAAGTTGAGCAGCCCGCTACGGTCGCGAAATGCTTCGGTGCCTCCTTCTCGAGTCACCGAGTACGCCGCTGCAATGTTGGCGAAGGCCAGGCAGTCCTCCAGTTTTGCGCCCAGTAAGTACAGGTGAACGAAGCCAGCATCGAAGGTGTCGCCGGCGCCCACATCATCCACCATCTTGACCGCCGGTGGAGCTGAACTCCACTGCTCGTCGCCCGAGCGGCATATGGCCGAACCCGAGCCACGCTTCACCACCACCACCTTACACAGACCGGCCAGAAGATTCAGCGCCTGCGAGAGATCAGCCGTGTGCGCAATTTTCTTGGCTTCGCGATCATTGGGAAAGAAAAGATCGACATACTTCAAGACCTCGATCAAGTCTTGCCCCCACTTATCCTCTGGATCATCGTTGGTGTCGAGCGAAGTGGTCAGGCCCGCATGCTTGGCTTGCCGGAACAAATCCAGGATTCGCGGGCGGAGAGCACGATGCAGGAAAAAAGAGGAGAGATGTAAGTGGCGAGCCCGACAGACATACTCCGTGTCAATGTCGGAAGACTGCATCTCAAACATGGTTCCGGGATAGGTCAAGATATAGCGATGTTGAGGGTGAGGCAGCACGACCGTGAGTCCGGTGGAGGTCTTGCCGGCTCCCTGCTTCATCCGGCTGATGTCGACGCCCGCAGCCGACAGCCGCTCCGCCGCGATCTTCCCCAGGGGATCGGCGCCGATTTTCGATATAAAGCCGACTTGCGTGCCCAACGAGGACAAATTGTGGGCAAAGATCGCCGAAGAGCTTCCCAGGGTCAAGGCCAGACCGCTGGCCAAGTGCTCGCGGTCGAGCACCAGGTCCTTGGGCAACCCGTAGAGTATGAGATCCAAGTTGAGCTCGCCGACTACGCAGACCTCAATCATGTGAAAATTCCTTTCGCAAGGTACTGTACGCGCAACGCGACTTTGTGTCAGGAGTGGACGGTGACATTCTGTACCACGCGGCTGATGGCGCCGTTGGGACTGGGACAATCGGGCCGCAGGTTGCATCGCAGCGAGAAGAACAGGCCGAGCAATTGCCCGAAAATCACATCCACGGGCGGACGGTAGTTATCGGCGACCCTGACTGAGGTGGCGCGTGCGAGGTAGTGCTCGGCGAAGGACTCCATCGACGAGACTCCGCTTCCCGCGACCACAACCCGGCTCCTGACCAGCCGCTTGCTGGCAATCTCTTTGAGCAAGTCCCGCTCGTACTCCAGAACTTTCTGATTCTCCGAAAGAAAACACACGAACAGTGTGTCCCGATCCAGGGCTGCCATAGGACCATGGCGCAAGCCCAAGGCTGACTCTGACATGGTCAGGACTTTCCCCGCGGTCAGTTCCAGCAGCTTGAGCGCGGATTCTCTGGCGACTGCGCGCAGAGGTCCTGATCCTACAAAGCAAGCCTTGGTGTATGGTTTCCTGGCCAGCTCAGCAGCGCAATCGGCGGCCATGGGCAGAAGACTCTTTCCGGATTGTACTAATTCCGTCAGGATTGGCTCGTATCGGGCAGGATCATCTGCGTGAGCCAGGCATTGGCCGAAGACCACCATATTGGAAAACGAGCTGGTCATGGCCAGTCCGCGGTCGTTCACCGCATCGTCCAGGCAGATGCTCAGAACCTGCGGGTTGCCGGCACTCTCACGGATCATTCGTCCATTTGCGTTACAGGAAATCACAAGGTGACGAATGTCCGCACGCTCTCGGTAGGCATTTTGCAACACCGCAACCCCTTCCGGACTATCGCCCGAACGGGAGAATGAAACCCACAGATATTTCTGCCTGCGCCTGACCAGTTCATCGAAGTGGGTCAGCAGATCTGTACTCGGAATTGCAGTGACTTCGCACTCCCAGGCCTGGCGCAGCAGGTAAACGAGCGATTGCCCAATGTAGTCCGAAGTTCCGGCGCCCACCAGGAAAATCTCCGGTCTGGAGCCGTGGTCCGTGCCTAACCCTGCTGCCGCCAGAAAGTCCCGGATCTCTGCGCGTTTCCTCTGGAAGAGCTCGAAGGTGGACAACCAGGTATCGGGCTGCTGGGCGATTTCTGCAGGAGTATGAGTCAACCCGCGAGTTGTTTTCTCCGTCTCCGGCAGATTCAACAATGTAGAAAGTGCATTCACCTTCAATCACTCCTGGTCGGTCCGCGGTGGTCGCGTTGTTTCATATCCGGTTCGCCGTCACGGCTCATACCAAAACACCGCTCCCTTCTCAATTGCAGGCAACGTGTAGGTGACAACGCCATGGCTTACAGTTCCATCCAGTGGCTGCGCTTCGCCCAAGAAAGGAAGAAAGAATCCACGGTATTGAGTCGTTCCAGCGACGGTGATTTGCACGCCCGTCTGCGCTGTCTGGATGGGGTTTTCTCGCCCGCGCAGGCCCGCGAAGTTGGCGAAGAACACGTGAGGCTTTCCGGCAACCCGAGCGATGGAGGTGGCGATCAAGGGGGACGCAAACACGCGGATCGCGGCATCAGCATTCAGACGGTCAAGAAATTCGTGCTCTTGATCGGGAGTTGAGGCTGCAAAGTCTCTTTGCAAGCCAGCGCTGTAATCCTTTCCCGGGCACTTGCTGAAACGGATCAGGTGCGCATTGTCTTTCAGTCCGGTAGCATCTTCGCCAGTGACCAGCAGAACTTTGTTGGCGTCCACATATCCACGCAGCCAGCCTTTTTCGCTCTTGCTCAGCACTCGCACGTCGGGCAGAATCAGGGTTCTTCCTTGAAAAGCCAGGAGCGTGCGAGGGGTTACGATTTGAAATTCCAGGTGCTTCTGCATGAGCAGAATAAGGATCCCACGGTAGGAAGCTATGAATTCGCGCGCATAAGAGTTCCTCGTCTCAGGAGAAAAGTAAACACCGATGGGAGCGATGGCAGTTCGTGGCTGGTAGAAAGTTTCCTGGTGCGCCTCGATCCAGGCAAAAATGGTCTTTCGCGTCGGCAGATCGTTTGACCCAGCCATCTCATGGCCGCGAGCATCCCAGAAGTTGGCTCCCGCCATGACCTCGGACATCGCCAAATTCATCATCGACTGGCGGGGGTCGACGTTCTTATCACCGTCCCACGAATAGTTCAGGATCCAGGTGGCTTTTCCCTCCGCAAAGGCACGGAAGGAATGCACCCCCACCTGATAGCAGAACCAGTCCAGTGGAGTCCGGGACGACGCCATATGGTCGCCCTCACCAAACTCGTATTCATGCGCGATGGTATCTACCACCGGGTAGAGGCTGTAAACATCGGCACCCACCCGGACCGACTCTTCCTCGATTCCGGGATAGATTTCGGGAATCGTCTTGATGGCGGGGTTGACTGATTTTGCATTTCGGTCGATTTCCTGCACAAAGTCGGTGATGGCTTGGATTCTGAACTGGGTCCAGGAGCGAAAGTGAGGGTCGGAGAAATCACCCAGTCTCATATCCTTCTTTGCATCCAATCCGGTTTGTCTGCGGAACGCCGCTACGGTGTAATCGTCGAAACTGGCCCAAGTGTCTTCCCAGCCGTCGAAATGTGTCATCCAGTAGGGAATGTCCACGTAGATTCCATCAATGCCGGTGGCCGCAATTTGCCGGACTCGCTGCATGTAAATCTTGCGCCACTCGGGGGCAAAGGGAGTCACCCACACGTCCTCGTCGCCCTTGGCGATCCAGAACGCGTCGCCACCGCCAAAGATGGCAGGCTCACCGGTGAGCTTGCGCTGCAGCCAGTCGGGATGATCCTTGGCCAAAGTGTGAGCGCTTCTATCGGCGTTGGCGGTAATGCATTCCGTTCCCGCGATGTAGACGAACGCGTGATTGCCGGACTGATGGGCCTTCTCCGCAACCGCATGAATTGCCTTCAGCTTTTCTTCAGGGTCGAGGAAGCTTTCATACCGGCCCTCAATATCGTTGTCCACCTCGATGCCGAACACACCGCTTTCCCTGGCACTGCGCACAATTTCGTCGGGGTTGCGGCCTTCCAGGCCATACGCTCCAATGCGGACATAGTGGGTCCAATCCTCGGTCGAACCCGGCGTCGCACCCAAGACGGGAGCGAGCAGCAGAAAAGCCAGAATCGCTGTGCCCGCGCTTCTCGTCCGGTATCGAGGAGCGAAAGCGACCCCCAGGCGGGCGTGGCTAGAACTCAAAGCGCACTCCCATTTGCCCATGGCGTGGCGTACTCCCCATCGCGGTGGACGTGATCTGCCCGAAGGTTGAGTCCCCAAACAAAGTATCCGGGGGAGCAAACCTCGGCGTATTGAAGAAATTGAAGAACTCAGCGCGCAATTCCAACTTCATGCCTTCGTGGGGAACGAAACTCTTAGCGATCGCAATGTCGATGTTGTGGATGCCGTCAGTGCGCAGATTGGAGAAGTAGCGCGGCGCGTTGCCGGGTTGCTCATAGTTAGGAAAGGCGAAGCAGTTCGCATTGAACGTGCTCAATGGATTCGCAGATGACTGGCTGATGGCCGACTGGTGAGCGGTCACGCTGCTGCCCGGGTTGCAGATTACGTTGGGGCGCTGGTTGCCATCGTCCAGCGTGGGCTGTGATATTCCGATATCAATCGGCTGCCCACTTTGTTCAGTCAGAATGGTCGAAAGCGTCCAGCCTCCAACGACTCCGTCCAAGATGCGGTTCATGCCGCTTCCGATCCATCGCCCTCTTCCAATTGGCAAGTCGGCAATGACCGCCAGGGCCAAGCGGTGGGTAGCATCGTTGGCACTGATCGAGTGCTCGGCCTTCAGATTGTCCAATTCCTGCGGATTGTCGGAAGCGAGGGAACCGATAAACGCGTTACGCCCGACGGAGGAATCGTCGGTTGACTTCGACAACGTATAACCCCCTACGAAGCTGATGTAGTGGCTGGCTCGTTTCTCGACGCGGATCTGCAAAGCGTTGTAGAAAGACTCTGCTTCGAGCAACGGCAGGCCTTCGAAGTTTCCATCGAACTGCGGATAGGGGCGCAGCAAATTGATCAGCGGAATCTGCGAATTGTTGTACTGCGAGTCCGGCTCGTTGAAGATTGCTCCCGGCCCGTTGAACAGCGGCTGGAATGGATTGTTCGCGGGATTGTGTAAGTCAGTGTAGAGAGCTTGCGTGTCGAACTGTTCGCGAACCGAGGAAGCAATAAAGTTGCGGTCTCGTGTCGAGGGGCCACAACCGCAGATTCCTCCTTCACCACCCCACGGCAGATGGGTGCTGTGATTAGCGGAATAGTCAGCGGAAATAACCAGTTGCCCTGGTAGCAGTCGCTGTACTCCGAGACTCCACTGGTAGATGTCCGCATTCTGGGCCGGCTGGGTGCCCAGATCGTTCAAGTTTGCAAATCCCCACTCGGCCAGGGGTCCATACTTGGTGCCTTGCGGCGCCGGCAGACCGTTTGGAAATGGGTTTTCGAAGGTGGCGAAGCGAGTTTGAAAATTGTCCTGAGTAAAGTAAACCACGCCGTCTTTGCGGAATGCGGACCCGGTGTACTGGAAGTTGGTGGCCACGTTCATGCCGTAATAAATGCCGGCCCCACCGCGTACGACTGTGTCCTTCGTCAGTTGATAAGCGAATCCCAACCGCGGTCCCCAATTGTTGCGGTCGATGGGAACATGGCGATCATTGGGTGAGGCGAAGATCGTCGTGCCTTTCAGCGGTCCAGAGATCAACGGCAAGCCGGGAACAGTAACGCCGCTATTGCCGGTAAAGTCGCTGAACTCCAACTGGTTGTTGCGTTCGGTATAGGGCGTGCTCCACTCATAGCGCAGGCCGAGATTCAAGGTCAGCCGGGGAGTAACGCGCCAATCGTCCTGAGCGTAATAACCGGTTTCCTTGGACTTGTTCGCAACCGCGGGATAAACGGAAATACCACCGTAGTCACCGTAACCCACCAAAATGTCGGCAAAGGGATTTCCTTGAACCGAACTGGTTTCGTCGGTCTCACCAATATTTTGCTGAGTGACGGACTGAGCGAAGTGGAAATAGCCGGTGGGATAGCTGGGCTGCTGAAAGTTGTTGAAGAACAGCCGTTGCTCGCCGCCGAACTTGAGGTTGTGCTTGCCGTGTGTCCATACCAGGGCCGAAGAATACGAGTACAGGGTGTGGGCGAACTTGGTGTCCACACAGCACTGGTCGTAGAGCGAAGTCCAGGGCGAATCCACCAGGATCCCCGGCATGCGGGAAACGCCGGGGTTGGCGTTATCGAGGAGTGAAGGAAATCCGACGGAACTCGCCGCCGGATAGTTACTGAATCCGGGCGCAGAGACGCGGTCCACGGCAAAACGGCTGGCAAGCAACAGATTAGGTTTGAGCGTCCAATCGTACTGCAAGGCCCCATTGTTGACGGCAGTAATGAAGTTGATGCCGTCGTTGAATTCGACGTCGCCAAAAACGGTGGGTGTCGCCTGCGACAGGTGCTGGTGACTGTACCTGCCGGCCAGATGCATGGCGTCATTCAGTTGCTCGTCAATCTTCGCGTCGAACTGCAACTGCTTGGTGTATGAGTTGGTGTTGTCGCGGAAATTGTTGGTGCCGTCAGGATCGCCCGGCTGGTTGGGCATAGGATAAAGCGCCAGAATCTTTTTCCCGATCGGATCCTGCCACTGAGTGCCGATTATATTGCCCGGAAAGGCGGAACGAACCCCTTTGGCGTTGACTTGGAGAGGATTGTATATCTGGTTCGGAACCACGGCTCCGCTGTAGGGATCGGTAATCAGAGCCTGTGAAAAGTCGCCGTTCCGTTCCGCCTGGGTGGGTACGGTGGCGACGATAGGCACCGGATCGGTTTCCAGGATGCGTTCAATGTCAACAAAGAAGAAGGTCTTATTCTTCCGGATGGGACCGCCAAGCGAGACTCCATATTGATTGCGGGAATGGTCCGGGCGGGGCAAGCCAGCCTGGTTGCTGAAAAAGTCATTGGCGTCAAAAACACCTTGCTGGCCGAACCACCAGGCGCTGCCGTGGAGGGCATTGGTACCGCTCTTCAGCGCCATATTTACGACGGTGCCGCCGTTGCTGCCGAATTCGGCCGAGAAGCCATTGTTCTGCACTTTGAATTCCTGCACCGCTTCCACTGAGGGCTCGTAATAGACGTTGGAGTTTCCCCCTTCTCCCTGCTCGGGAGCGCTGATCAGCGCTCCATCCATGCGAACTTCCGCGGTGGCGTTGCGCTGTCCGTTGGAGACGAAATTGGTGCCCGCGGGATAGCCGTCGGCGGTTCCTGAGCCTGCCGTCTCACTGACACCGGCGTTCAGGAACACCAATCCGAAGAAGTTGCGATTGAGCAAAGGAATCTCTTTCACATACTGATTGGTGACGTCGGTGCCTAAGCCTGCGCTTTCGGTGTCCAGCAGCGGCGCGGTTTCGGTGACCTGGACCTCGGTGGAAGTGCCGGCGGGGTGCAAGGTAAAGTTCAGGCTGGTCTCCTGACCGACCGCCAGGACAACATCTTTTTGCTCCAGCGGCCGAAAGCCTCGAGCCTCCGCTTTCACCACATAGGTCGACGGCCGAAGCGCCCTCAAAATGTATTCGCCGGAGCGATCGCTTTTCGCCGTCTGCGATACGTTGGTGCCGACTTCAGTGATGGTGATGGTAGCGTCCGGCATCACCGCGCCACTCGAATCGGAAACCACACCCCGAATCTGCGCCTGATAGCTCGCCTGTCCGAGGAGCGTCCCCGGAACCAGAGGAACAAGACAAAGGGCAAGAGCCAGGTAGAGACGGACCGGCAGATACTCAGCACCCGGGATTCGCATCGAAGGCCTCCCGCGAAGGTCAACGCCGCAAGGTTTCGTATGCTTGCGTTTCAATACTTTTACTTTCGTTTATACTGATCTGTCAAGCGTAAAATACGGCTGCCAGCGGCGGAGGCTCCCGGCTCGGCCCCCCATGCCGTGGACAAATTGCGGCTGTCACGATAAAAGAATGTCAACCAGCCATGCCATCTTGCGTCCCATCCGATAGCCAGACGGTGCGAGGAAGCCTATGCTGAACGAAGAACGCCGCCGACTGATCCTGGAAATCCTGAACCGGGATGGCCGGGTTCTGGTGGCAGACTTGGCAAAGCAGTTTCACACCTCCCAAGTCACCATCCGAAAAGACCTGGACATTCTGCATGTGCATGGCCGTATTCACCGCACGCACGGCGGGGCCTTGCCAGCCCGCGAGAGTGTGCTGGAAGATCCCACTCTACGGGAAAAAGAGAAGCTGCACCGCAAGGAGAAACTGCACATTGCCGCCGCTGCCGCCCGCATGGTGAAAGAGGGACAGGTGGTAATTCTGGATTCCGGGACTACGACCACAGCCATTGCCCGCGCGCTTCGGAAGTTTGAGAATCTCACCATCATCACCAACGCGGCCAACATCGCTGCGGAACTTTCCGGGTCTTCGCTTGAGGTCATCCTCACCGGCGGCACTTTGAGAAAGAACTCGTTTTCGCTGGTGGGGCCCATCGCGGAGGACACCCTACGGCGTTTGAATGCAGACATTCTTTTCCTGGGAGTGGATGGCCTGGACGTGCATCACGGACTGAGCACGCCCAACCTGCTCGAAGCCAAAGTCAATCGCGCCATGATGGACGTGGCCGGCGTGGTGGTGATGGTATGCGATTCCAGCAAGTTCGGCCGGCGCAGCTTGTCTTCGATTGCGCCACTTTCGGCGGTGCACCACTTGATCACCGACCGGGGCATTCGCAAGCCGGACCTGGCGGCGCTGAAAAAAGCGGGGGTCGAAGTGACACTCGTCTAGGAGCGTTTTGAAGACGGGCACTACTTGCCCTGGGCAACTCCCCGAAACTGCCCAAACATCCGCTCGGCGTTCTTGTGGTACACCTTTTCGAGGACTTCATCAGGAAGCTCCATGCCATAGATCTTCCAGCGGCCTTGCCCCGGATATCCCCAGTAATCAAAGTATTCGTCGGCGGTTTCCAGCCAGCGAAAATGATTGCGATACATGGCTTCGTCCATGCCGTTATCGGTGCCGAACATAATGCGGTCTTGAAACTTGAGGAAGAACTCGCGGGCCCGCCGCGGCTGCCGGCCGAGTTCCGCTTCCCGCGCCCCGAATTCCACCATCACGTTGGGAAGCGTATCCAGCAGGTGCGAAACATAATCGAGATTCTCCGGCCAGTTCGCCATGTGGAGCGCGACAAACGTAGTGTGCGGGTGCCGGGCGAACATGCGGTCGCGCGCCGCCAGAATCGACTCTTTACTGGGATACTTTGGCCCATAGAAACTCCAGTCCGGATGCTCCGTCAATTCTTCATAGCGCTCATTGGTGTTGTCTACCGGATGAAAGAATGCTTCGGGGTCGGTGACGTGAATCGAGACCGGAATGCCCAGGCGTCCGCATTCTTCCCAGATGGGATCAAGACGAGGATCATCCACGGCCACCAACTTTCCTGATTTGTCGCGATCAATTAAGCCGAGGTCTTTCAACTGCTTCAGGCCGCGCGCGCCGCGGGCTACGGCATCGTCAAGCTGCGCCACCATTTCCTGGCTGAAGTTGGGATCGTCAATCTTGCTCCAGTCAATCTGCGCAAAAACGATGAAACGCCCAGGGTAAGGTTTGACCATTTCATCGATTACGTGTTGCAGCTTGTCGCCCCACATGCCGGTGAGGATGACCACCGTCTTTACGTTGGTGTTGTTCATGATCTCGATGACGCGCTCGGGCGGCATGTGATCGTCGATGCGCATGGCATCGTTCACGTGATTGTGCACGTCGATTACGTAGTACTTCGCGCGATCCACGTTGTGGACGGGAGCGTGCAGCATGGAAACTGGCTGGAAGTCTTTCAGCAGCAGAGTTTTCTTCTGCTCGGCATCGGCGGCGGATTTGTAGCCGATCTGGTCCCCGGTCGGCGACTGAGGCGCGTCCTGCGCGACCGACCATGACGTCAGAAACAAAAAACATAAAATTGTTAGTCTTGTCGACATAAGGCGCCCTCCCGGCTTACGCAATACCGCCTTGACAACCTCAGGCAAACGAAAGTAAAAGTAATCGTTCGCAATATACCGCGATGATTATTTACTTGACAAAAGATAGCATATGATCCATACTGCCTTATATGGAAGCAACTGGTCATCCTTTCTTACGTTTAGGAGAGCGCGACGCAGATGCCATCGCCTTCCTTAAGTCTCTTTTGATGCTTGCCAGCAATTTCCGTGTTGGCACCCGTTTTAGTTCATCTCGTTTCTGTTTTGCGTCCATGAGGCCTCTATGACTCTAGTTGACGTTATCAATCTGTTCGACACTGACGAAAAATGCCGTGAGCTGCTTGTGCGCTTGCGCTGGCCCGGCGGAGTCGAGTGCTTGCGCTGTAAGATGCCCGTCGTTGAACTGGAGACCGCCAAGCAATTGTTCTACTGCAAAGCCTGTGACTACCAATTCACCGTCACCGCCAGCAGCATTTTCAATGACTCTCATCTCCCGCTGCAAAAATGGTTCTTGGCGACCCTGCTCCTCTGTGAAGCACGCAAGGGAATGAGTGCGAATCAAATCAAGCGCACCCTCGGAGTCTCCTACAAGACCGCATGGTATCTCTGCCATCGTATTCGCGCGGCCATGAGAGAAATTGAGCAACCCATGCTGGACGGTACTGTCGAAATGGACGAAACCTACGTCGGTGGCGTGAAGCGTGGTCGCAGCTATCGCAAGTCCGGGCGCGGTACTGACAAAGAAGTTGTGATCGGCATCCGGCAACGCGGTGGAGCACTCCGATTCTTCCATGCTCAAGACGTGAAGTCTGGCACCTTGGAGAAGTACATCACCGAAAACATCAGCGCGGATGTGGATGTATTGGTCACAGATGAATACAACGCCTATAAGGGAGCCGTAAAGCGTGCTGGCATTACATCGCACGAAACCATCTGCCACGGGGCCAAAGAATACGTGCGTGGCGACATTCATACCAACACCGTAGAATCCGCGTTCTCCCTGCTCAAGCGCGGTATCATCGGAAGCTGGCACAAAGTTTCGGCCAAACATCTTCCCGCATATCTGAATGAGATGAGTTTCCGCTTCAATCGCCGGAAGAATGCCAATCTGTTTTTGGATACATTGCGTCATATGGTCACCGCACCTGTTCTCACATTTGAGAAACTAACGACATAAGACGGAGCCTCCTATGCAACGCGAAACCGCAAAAGACCTACTACAGCTCATCACCAATACGGCGTCTATGGCCTTTGACGCCGATCAAAAAGCTACCGCTCTTGAGAAGGCTCTTGAGGAATCGGACGCGAACCTTTATGAGGCTTACAAGACAGAATTGGCACTCCTAAAGAGGTCGCAGCCTGCTCAATGGAATTTAGCAGCACTTTCAGGCCTTCTTGAAAGACTTTCTCAGAATTGACCCGTTTCTTCTTCTTGGTTCTTTTCATTTTGCGCACTCCTGTACAATGGAATTGCGCGATAGTTTTTCAGCCCCGATGCCAGTCGGGGCTTTTCATTTAGTGCTCAAGGCGTAGCAGTCCACCCCCATCCCACTCTCGGCTGGCGCACAAGAAAAACCGACTACTTGGCTTCCGCTAACCCTGGAAGATATTTTCAGGCCGCCCGCAATGATCTTATCCACGGAGATAGGTGTCGAACTATCAGCCCTGACTGGTACCGGGTGGAAGAAATTCCCAAGAATGAAACCCAACGCCAGAGCCAGAACAATTGCACCTTTTGATTTCATAGATTCTCCTTTGGATTGATTACCTCTAGTGCCTTAGTTCCGCCAGAAAAAAGCAGTTCTCGGAATGCTCGACCGGCTTCGTTTTCGCAATATCCAAATCTTTCCTTTTGGTTCGTGAATACTCCTCCCTCCGAATCCCCCTTCACTCCATTTGCGTAGAGCGTATAGAAATCTGGCCCCCCGCTGCATCCGTCAACGTACTCATTCGCTACCGAAATAAGATATGACCCCAGCACATGAGCTTGAGAGACGTTTTGAATAAAGGGCGGCAAGAGAATGTCGGCCAAGTATCGAAGGGCAGAACTGTCGCCGCTGCCTATATGTTCGGTCGTCGCATCCACCACCTTATTGCCGGAGGTTTTGAATAAACACATTTCGCCGGAATCAAATCGGATGCCGATTAACATTTGAAGGTGTTTCGCGTGCTTATTGTTAAAAATCTTCTCCAACGCCTTGCGAGCTATGGGAGCCTGGAATCCCACCATATTAGATTTAGCGATTTCTTTTCCCAGTCGCTCCCTAATTTCAGTTCGCATAATTTTTACGGCTTCTGGGTCGCCAGCATAAGCCGAAGCCAGGGTAAACTTAACTCCTGCCTCAAACATTCCAGACAGCCATCCTAGCTTGCACTTTTGATACTTCAGCCCTGCCTCACTGACTGTCATCTGGCGATCAGAGCAAATCACTATCCCATCTGGACAAAGAAATCCCAGCGCAATCGTCACAGCTTTCCCTCGAGGAAGCCGCTCGGTGTATCTTGGTAGTTCGCGTTTTAGCGGCTTCTGCCGCAACGATGCGCTAGTCATAAACTTTTGTCAAGTGAATAATCTGCTATACCGCAATCTCGGCCGCCTCTCCAAGTGCGGAGCCGCGTGCAGAGTCAAGAGCAGAGGTGCGCCGGATGGAGAAGCCAGTGATCGGTGGTACCCTTCGATGATGGGCCGCTTTCGCGCAATCGCTCTGGCTTTCTGCGTTTTGCTGAGCGTGGTGTTGCCCGGCTGGAACGCCGCGCAAGGCAACGGCAGTCAAGTCCCCGCTCCGGCGAATTCCCGCTCCTCCGACTTACAGATCCAAAGCCCGGCCCTGCGGATTGACTTCGATCGCAAACTGCACAGCCGGGTCGTTCCCCTGTTCGATGAGGCCGCACAGCGTCTGGTTTCGTTCTCCGCGTCGGAAACAGTCACCGGAGTCGGTCATTCATGGAGCGACTTCGCGCTGACCTCAAGCCACCAGGAGCGCGTGTCTGACATTTTCGGCGCCGGAGATCGGTTGACGCTGATCGGCAAATCCGGTGACCTGAACAAGAAGATTTCAGTCACCATATACGACGACTTTCCGTCCATCGCGGTCTTTGATGTTGAGTACACCAACGAAGGTGCCGCCCAGCTGACCATTCACGGTTGGGCGAACCAGCAATATTCCCTGAGCGCCGGCGCCGCAACATCGGGCCCACCCTTCTGGTCCTACCAGAGCGGATCCTACGAAAAGCGGCCCGATTGGGTGCGCCCGCTGCGCCCCGGATTTCGTCAGGACAACTATCTCGGCATGAATGCCAGCGACTACGGCGGAGGCACTCCGATTGTCGATGTTTGGAGGAAAGATGTCGGCCTGGCGGTCGGCCACATCGAACCGGGGCCGCGGCTTATTTCGCTTCCTGTGTCCATGCCCGACGCTGCTCACGCTCGCGTGGCGGTGCGCTCGTCGCACCAGCAGACTCTCGATCCGGGAGAGAGTTTTCATACTCTCCGGACATTTGTCTCGGTGCATCAGGGAGATTACTTCCGCACGCTCACCGAATACCGCCGCCTGATGGTGCGGCAGGGATTTCAAATGGCTTCCGCGCCCGACAGCGCCTTTTGCCCCATCTGGTGCGCCTGGGGCTACGGCCGCTCGGTGCAACTCAAGCAGGTGTACGACACGCTTCCGACTGCGAAGAAACTGGGCTTCTCCTGGGTGACCCTGGACGACGGCTGGCAGAACAATTACGGCGACTGGGCAGTCGATCCCAAGAAGTTTCCCAACGGCGATGCCGACATGAAGGCCCTGGTGGATCGAATTCACCAGGAGGGCTTCCGCGCTCAACTGTGGTGGTCACCGCTGAGCGCCGTGCCAAATTCAAACTTGTTGAAAGAGCATCCGGACTGGGCCCTGCTCAACCAGGACGGATCGCGGCGAAAGATTTCCTGGTGGAACTCGGACTATCTCTGCCCCGCCGACCGCGATGTGGTGGAGTACCACAAGGCGCTGGTTCGCAAGATTCTGGGAGAGTGGGGATTCGACGGCCTAAAGCTTGACGGCCAGCACATGAACGGGGTTCCGGCCTGCTACAACCCGGCGCACCACCACAAGCGGCCGGAGGATTCTGTGGAAGCGCTGCCCGATTTCTTCCGTGAGATTTATGAAACCGCACGCAGCGTGAAACCGGATGCGCTGGTTGAATTTTGCCCTTGTGGAACGGCGTATTCATTCTTCACCATGCCGCATTTCAATATGTCGGTAGCGTCCGATCCCGAGAGTTCGTTTCAGGTTCGTTCCAAGGGCAAAACCTTGAAAGCGCTTATGGGCGACAATGTGCCGTACTTTGGCGACCATGTCGAATTGAGCGACGGCGCCAACGATTTCGCTTCCACCGTCGGCGTGGGCGGGGTGGTCGGCACTCAGTTCGTGCTGCCGAGTCTGGTCAGCAAACACAGCACCTCAGACCTGACGCCAAAACGGGAGAAGCTGTTTGAGAAATGGGTTCATATTTATAAGGACAAGATGCTCTCGCGCGGAGAGTATCTCGGCGGTCTTTATGACATCGGGTTCGATCGTCCCGAAGCCCACGTGATCCGCAAAGGGGAGGAGATGTACTATGCGTTCTTCGCCCGCCATTGGGCGGGACGAATTGAACTGCGCGGTCTAGAGGATCGCGCGTATCATCTCGTCGATTATGTGAGCGGCAAAGATTTCGGAACCGTGCACGGCCCCACAGCCAAGATTTCGGCTGAGTTCAACCAACACCTGCTGCTCGAGGCGCGGCCCGAATAACCTGGCAAACCGGTGGAAGCGCCAAACAAAAATGCGAGCCAACGACTGCAGGAGGTCATCCATCGCAATCGCCGCGGCGAGCAGGCGGGCATTTACGCCGTCTGTTCCGCTCATCCTAGTGTCATCGCTGCGGCCATCGAGCAGGCCATTGGAGACGGCTCCGTTTTTTTGGTTGAGTCCACTTCGAGCCAGGTGAACCAGTTCGGCGGTTACACTGGGCAAACGCCTGAGCAGTTCGCTAACTTCGTCCACTCCGCCGCGGCGCGCGCTGGACTTCCCAAAGAGCGTGTGTCCATCGGTGGTGACCATTTGGGTCCGTACCCCTGGCGAGAACAAGCTTCGGGCGCCGCCCTGCAAAAAGCGAGTGAACTGGTTCGCAGGTGCGTGCTTGCCGGGTACGGAAAGATTCATCTCGATGCGAGCATGGCGTGCGCCGACGATGGGAACACCGGCCCTGACGAACGCACGGTCGCACACCGGGCCGCGCTTCTGTGTCGCGCCGCGGAGACAGCACATGCCGGGCTGCCGGCGAGCTCTGCACCTCTTCTATATGTGATTGGCACGGAGGTTCCTGCTCCGGGCGGCGAATCGGTCGCGGGCCAGCCTCCGGCAACCACACCCGCTGAAAGTATGCGTCACACCCTGGAAGCCTTCCGCAGGGCCTTCGAGGAACAGGGAGTGTCTCCGGCCTGGGAGAGGGTGATCGGCTTGGTGGTGCAGCCCGGAGTGGAGTTCGGCGAGAACGTGATTTTCGATTACGACCGGCAGAAAACCAGGGCACTCTCGTCGGCTTTGCCCGAGCATCCTGGGTTGGTTTACGAGGCGCACTCCACCGATTATCAGCCGCCAATTGCTCTGCAACAAATGGTGAAAGACCATTTTGCAATCTTAAAGGTTGGACCGTGGTTGACCTTCGCATTCCGCGAAGCCGTCTTCGCGCTGAGCACAATCGAACGGGAATTACTGGCACATCGAAAGGGAGCTCGTGTTTCGCAGGTCAGAGAGGCGCTCGAAGCAGCCATGTTGAGGGACCCAGCCCACTGGCGTTCCTATTACCACGGAAGTGAAGAGGAACAACGTTTGGCCCGGGTTTACAGTTACAGCGATCGTTGCCGCTACTACTGGGTCGACGCCGCGGTGCAGGCGGAACTGGCCCGGGTTCGTGCCAACCTGGATTCCTGCGCGGTTCCCCCTGCGTTGTGGAGTCAATATTTGCCATCCCAATACCAGGCGATCCGCTCAGGACGGCCAGCACGGAATACCGAAGACACGATTCAAGAGCACATCCGCACTGTGCTGCGCATCTATGCAGCGGCCTGCGGCACATGACGGTGAGGCTGACGGTTCCACCCGAAGGTGAGAGGCACCCGCCAGAGCGTCATGGTCTCAGAACGGAAAGCGGATGGACAGAATCGGAATGTGATTGGTGGGATGGAACTTTGTGGCAGCGATTTCAAATCCGCTGCCGACGGTAAAGCTGAAACGATTGTGAATGGGAAATCGGCCGAGCACCAGGCCCGGGGTGAGATATACCGACGTTTTGCCGGGGTGACTGGTGGGAACAATATTGCCGTTCCCGCCATAAAAGTGGTTGAAGTTGACTTCCAGCTCCGGCCACAATTTCTTGTAGATTTTGTACTGAAACGTGTTATTCCACGGCAAAGTGTGTCCGATGACCGAGACATTTCCAGTGGGCAGGCTGTAACCCAAGGTTCCCTGGACATCGAAATTTCCGAAGCCCTTTCCGTAGGCGATGGTGGGTGTGATTACCGGACTCAACGCACCTTCCTGGTACTGCCCGGTGGGAAAAGTCATCTGATAGAAGGCCGTCAAGATGTAGTTCCCGTGCTCCTCATTTCCAGCGGCTAAGCGATACTTCACCAGAAACTGCCAGTCCCCAAACCCATCCTTAACAGAGTCCGGGTTGTTCACGATGTAGGGCGGAATGGCGAGGATGACCTCCCAATTCTTTGCCGGGATGATTTCCAGACCCTTGCTGACGCCGTAGTTGTCCGTAGTGACGCCGCTGTTGTGCGTCTGCCATTGAAGGTCGTAGCGAAGCTCTTGCTCGAGCCGCGGTGTGGTGGTGTTGAGCGGAGTGATCCAGTGAGGCTGTTCGGATTGCGTTTCCGACACCATGGACAGCCAATTGTGAACGAAGCCGTCTGGCTGACCGGCTGTGGTTGCCGGGGTCGAGGAGCCGCCGGCTTGTGGATCGGGAGAAGCCAGCGCCGCGTCGCTATCCTGAGCAAAGCCCGACAATGAAAAGAAAAAGAGAGCCACTCCGATAAGGAATAAAGCAGTTCTACGCATTTCCGCCTCCGAATTATGGAACGGGAAGTGTACATAAACGACTGTTTGACTGTCAAAACTTATGCAGTTCAATGCTATTTCGCTAGATTCTTGATCGTGCGGAACGAGAACGAAGCGGGTTGACCCTGCCCTGGGTTAACGGTACGATTTCGGTCTAATGAAGAGGACTGCCAAGGCGGGTGAGTTGCTGAAGCTCCGCGACGCGGCTTTGCAGCTCGGGGTCAGCTTCCCGACCATCAAGCAGTGGATTTACAAGAAGAAAATTCGCAGCCTCCAGACCGCCGGAGGGCATCATCGCATTCCCCAGAGTGAACTGGACAGGCTGCTTTTCAGAACTCGAGGCAGAACGGAGAAGGAGCGCAAGCTGGTAATTCGCCGCGTCAGTGGCCGTAATCAGCTGGTGGGACGAATCGATGCGGTCCGGATCAGCGGCCTGATGGCGGAAGTGGAGATTTCAATAGGCGGCCAGCAAATCACCTCGATCATCACCGCAAGGTCGGCGCGCGAGATGCAGCTGAAGCCCGGGCAAACTGCCGCCGCCCTCATAAAGGCTACCGAAGTCATGATTTTGCGGGTGTGACGCAGGAAGTCGGCGTTCTGCACCGGCCCCAAGTGCCCGACGTAGACCTCAAGTCCGCAGAACGAACAAGCTGCCCTGGAGGCCAGCACGATCGGACAGGCGCGGTCTCCCACCTCGCGGTTTAGGTTGCGGTGTTGGGATCGCCGGGCTCGTGCAAGCGGAACACGTGTGATCTGGGTCACAGTCAACAGTTGGCAAAATGGTAGAGTTATTGAAACTCACGTGTGGGATAGAGCCGTTGCCTGGCGATGCCCTCGCATCCACCGGTCATCCATTGAACTAACTGGGTGACAACAGACAAGAATGTCGTTACAAGGAGGAATCATGAATCGTAAGGTACTAGTGGCACTGGTTGTGACTTTGGCCTTTACGGCGGCGGCGAATGCTGGCACGATTAGCGGCAAAGTGTCAGGTGTTTCCGGCGAATCCGTAGTCTACATTGAGGCCATTACCGGGAAGACTTTTCCGGCGCCCACCGCGCGCGCCGTCATGGATCAGAAGGGTCTCTTATTTCAACCCAGCATTCTCGTCGTGCAACAAGGCACCACGGTGGACTTCCAGAACAGCGACACCGTTGCGCATAACGTCGCCTGGAGTTCGGTCGGAGGCAACAAGAGGTTGGCACACAACATGGGCACGTGGCCAAAGGGAGAAAAGCGCGACTTCAAGTTCGATAATCCCGGCGCGATTTCGTTGATGTGCTATGTGCACCCTGAGATGGAGGCGCATATCATCGTCTCGCCAACCCCGTACTTTGCACAAACCGACAAATCCGGGGCCTACAAGATCCAGAACGTCCCCGATGGGAGCTATACCGTGACCGCGTGGAATGCAGGTGCGAAGGGCCAGTCCAAGCCGGTTACGCTTGCAGGCGACACAACGGCGGATTTCACGTTGACTAAATTAATCACTGGCCACTGAGGGAAGGGCCACTGGGGACATCCGTCCCTTAATTCGTTCGCATGCAGGCCTTGGGTGAGAACTGTACGAATCGCCAATCATGCTGAAACGGTACAAAGATAAGAAAGTCGATAGGGATTGGTTGAACACCAATTTTCCCTGCATGATGGCCTGTCCCGCCCACACCAATGCGGGACGTTATGTCGCTCTCATTGCGGAAGGGCGATTCGAGGAAGCTTACCAGTTTGCCCGCGATCCCAACCCGCTGGCGAGCATCTGTGGCCGGGTTTGTGCTCATCCCTGTGAGACTGCCTGTCGCCGTGGCGACATCGATCGCCCCATCGCAATCCGGGCGCTCAAGCGGTTTTTGACTGAGCGGCACGGCCCTGAATCCAAGCATCCGGTTGACATCAATGCGGGAAGAACGCAGAACAAGCTGCCGTTCAAGGTGGCTGTAGTCGGCGGTGGGCCGGTGGGATTATCTGCAGCCCATGACTTGGCTCTGATGGGCTACTCAGTCACGATTTTTGAAGCCGCTCCTGTGGCTGGAGGAATGCTTTACCTCGGCATTCCCGAATACCGCCTGCCTCGCGACGTAGTGGAAGCGCAAGTGCGAGAAATCCTTGCGACCGGCGACATTACTCTCAAGCTCAATCAAGCCGCCGGACGCGACTTCATGATCTCCGATCTCCGCCACCAGGGTTTCGATGCGGTGCTGATCGCTGTGGGCGCGCATCGCAGCCGCGACCTCACCATCCCTGGCGTTGATTTGGATGGCGTCTACAAAGGCATCGATTTCCTGCTCAACGTGAATCTCGGCTATAAGTTCACCATCGGCAAGAAGGTCATTGTGATCGGTGGCGGCAACGTAGCCATGGACGTGGCGCGGTCGGCAGCCCGCGAAGTTGTCCGGCAACACGTCGCCGGGGTCGAAGACCTGGAGCCCTCGCTGGAGAGTGTAAGTGCTGTGGCCACTAAAGAGATGGTGGACGTATCACTTTCCGCCCTGCGCCTGGGCGCGCAGGAAGTGCATCTCGTCTGCCTGGAAAAACGCGAAGAAATGCCGGCGGCGCTGGAAGAGATCGAAGAGGCAGAAACCGAAGGCATCGTCATGCATCCCGGGCTGGGGCCTAAGCGCATGATTGGCCAAGACGGGAAAGTTGTGGCGTTGGAAACGCTGAAGACGAAATGGGTCTTCGATCAGAACAAACGCTTCAATCCGGCGTTCTACGACGGCAGTGAAACACAACTAGAGTGCGACACCATTATTATGGCGGTTGGTCAGGCGCCGAATCTCGACTTTCTCAAACCTCAAGACGGCGTGCAACTGTCTCCGCGGGGACTGATTGCGGTGAACCCCCAAACTCTGATGACCTCGGCAAACGGGATTTTTGGCGGTGGCGACTGCGTTTTCGGCCCTCGGTTGATTATCGATAGCGTGGCGGACGGCAAGCGGGCCGCCGTGGGGATTGATGAGTTTCTGCGGGGCCGGAAGCATCCTGAACCGGTTGTCGAAGTCGAAGTTTTCAGGCGCCACAGTATGCCTTTGGATCTGCTGGATATTGCCCGCCCGTCCATACCCATGCTGCCGCTGGAGCGCCGCACTGGAGTGACAGAAGTCGAAATCGGCTACGATGCCGCGGCGGCAATGGAGGAAGCCCAGCGTTGCCTGCACTGCTGGGTCAACACCGTCTTCGAAGGCAGCCCGGAAGATGGCAGCATGTGCATCCTGTGCGGCGGCTGCGTCGATGTGTGTCCGGAAGACTGCTTGCAACTTGTGTCCCTGGATCGGATCCAGTTCGAGCCTGGGACTGTGCAGCAGATTCGCGAACATCAGGAATTGTTCGGCGTGGAGCTCGACGAAGTTGCTGCGGATGAACTCGGCATTGTGACCGGGTCAGCCATGCTGAAAGACGAGACTCGCTGTATCCGCTGCGGGCTCTGCGCCATGCGCTGTCCGGTCGGCACCATCACCATGGAATCCTACAACCTGATTTCTTCCGAGCCGACCAGATTGATTTCGATTGAAGCCATTGATGGCCCACTTCGACCCAAAACACCAGTCATGGCTGGAGGCCCGAGGTAAACCGATGCCCGAAGAAAAACCAATTGCGCCGCAGGAGGCAAACTCAGCAGCAGCAGGCAATGAACACGATCGCCGCGCCTTTTTCGTGAAGCTGGGACTGGGATCGCTGAGTATTGCCGCTGCCGGCACGGTGGCGTTTGCCTACCAGTTTCTTTCGCCCAACGTTTTGTATGAGCCTTCTCCCATCGTCAACGCGGGCCGGCCAGAAAATTATGCGGTGAATTCGGTGACCCTGGACGTGAACTCAGGAATTTATCTTATCCATGCTCAGGAAGGTTTTTTTGCGCTGAGCGCCATTTGTACCCACCTCGGCTGCATGACCGCTTGGAAACCTGAATTGGGGATCATTGCTTGCCCGTGCCATGGCAGCAAGTTTACGCGCGACGGGGTCAAGATTGAAGGCCCGGCACCTAAGCCGCTGCCTTGGCTGCAAACCTGGGTCAGCGACGAGGGGGATCTGATGGTGGATCGTTCTATCAATATCCGTCCCATGCAGTTTGTGAGGGTGTGAGCATGGCGAAGACAATCACGAGCTATTTCGAGGAGTTGCGTGGCACGCGGGTTTGGCGCTCAGTTTTCCGCGGCGGGACGGGGTCCAGCACTCTGCGTCGCGCCCTCGCTGTGCAACAGAATGTATTCCTGCACCTTTTCTCCACCAAGGTGCGGACCCGTATGCTCAGCTTCGGCACGACCTGGTATCTGGGCACGCTGACCTTTGGAACGTTCCTCATATTGGTAGCCACTGGCATTCCCCTGATGTTCTATTACCACCCCTCGGTGCCGCAGGCCTATGCCGACACCAAGGATCTGCAATTTGTAGTTTCTTCAGGCCTATTTCTACGCAACCTGCACCGCTGGTCTGCGCATGCCATGGTTTTCCTGGTGTTCGCGCATATGTTCAAGGTGTTTTACCGCGGCGCCTACCGGCCTCCGCGCGAGTTCAACTGGGTTATTGGAGTCGTCCTGCTCCTGATCACCCTGTTCCTCAGCTATACAGGATATTTGCTCCCCTGGGATCAGTTGGCTTTTTGGGCGATCACGGTGGGTTCTAATATCGCTTCTGCGGTGCCAGTGTTGGGAAACAAAGTCCATTTTCTCATGCTGGGCGGCAACATGGTGAACGCCAACGCTCTCTTGCGCTTCTACGTTCTGCATTGCATGATTCTGCCGCTGGTCGCGATTCTTTTTATCGCAGTGCACTTCTGGCGTATTCGCAAGGATGGCGGCCTCTACGCGCACCAAAGTGAGCCTAAGACAGTGGCGGCTTCATCGATCTCCGCTACTGCAAAGGGGGCGCAATCGTAATGACGAATCCGAAAGACTTCATCGCCGGCATGGACTCGAACGCCCGCAAGTCCCCGACGCGGGTTGTCTTCGTCACCAGGCGAACCTCGGCACAGGTTAAGGTTAGCGACGAAGATCAGGTGCAGACCTATCCGGAAGTCCTCTTCCGCGCCATCGTTGCCATTGAGGTGCTTGCAATCGCGCTGGTGGTCGTGTCGCTTCTGTTCAACGCGCCGCTTGAAGGCTTAGCCGACCCCTCGCATACACCCAACCCTGCCAAGGCGCCCTGGTACTTCCTGGGATTGCAGGAAATGTTGCACTACTTTCCTCCCGTGGTGGCAGGTGTGTTGGTTCCGAGTCTGGTAGTGATCGCGCTGATTGTGATTCCCTATTTCAATATCAACATCGAAGCCGAAGGCGTGTTTCTGAAGGATCGAAAGCGTCGCATCCTTATCTTCTATTTGATCGCTGCGGCGCTTTCTCTGTTTTTGTTGTGGTTTGATGTCTACGTGGCATTAGTGCCGACCTTAATCGTTTCCGGATTCATGGTGCTGGCAGCGCACAGTTCTCCGCAGTCGGCATCGTCTTTCCGTAGTTACCTGGCTGCCAAACCACTTTCCTTCTGGATCATGACCTGGTTTCTGTTCGAACTGGCCGTGCTCACGGCGGTTGGCACTTTCTTTCGCGGCCCAGGTTGGTCCTGGGTGTTGCCCTGGAGAAGCTAATTGCAGTCATCGAAAAACACGTTGTCTTCGATGTGGCAGACGTTGTTCGGCCATCCGGTTCGCGCTTTTGGCGTGGTTAGCCTCCTGTTGTTGATTTCCCTGGCCATTGCGCCGGCCAAGAATCACTTCAGCGAGTGGCGCCACTACCAGAGACAGTATCTAGCCCTGATTGGGACGCGGGGAGATGCGGTCACACTGCAACGCCACTTCCACGCCGGAATCCAGCAGATCTGGCTTCCGGAGCTGGGAGTAGTCGATCGCTGTACTACTTGCCACGTCGGATTGAAAGAAGCCAGTCTGGCCGATGTCAGCACACAGCCGTTTCGCCAGCATCCGGTAATCCCTCACACATCTGACCAGTTCGGCTGCGTGATGTGCCACCGTGGACAAGGCGCGGCCACCACCGTCGAAGAAGCTCACAGCAGCACGCTGGCCTGGGAGCAACCGCTTTTGCCGGCGCGGTATGTCCAATCTTCCTGCGGACAATGCCATCGCGCGCCGTTAAGCGGCACACCACAACTCAACTTAGGCCGCCAGCTACTACAGCGCTATGGCTGCGTGCATTGTCACACCATCAAACTACCTGACGGCAGTGCGATCCAGCCGACTGACGATCCACCTTCGCTTGAGCACATTGCAGACAAGACCACGCGGGAATGGGTCTATGCGTGGTTGAAGGATCCTCAGGCCTACGCCGTCACTGCAACCATGCCGAATTTCAAATTCAGCGATCCCGACGCACGCGATATTTCGGCATTTCTGATCGCAAGCAGCACGCCAATCCCCGGAGACGCGGAGCTAGTTGGCAAGGACGCGAAAGCACCCGATCCTACAGCGGGAGCCAGCTTGTATGGAGAGTCATTCTGCGCCTCCTGCCATGCCGTGCAGAACGCCGCCGGGAATGTGGTTGGCGGTGATGTCGGGCCGGAACTGACCCGCATCGGCAACAAGGCGAAACCGGAATGGTTGCGCGCTTGGTTGCGCAACCCGCGTATCTACGATTCGGGAACTGCCATGCCGCACTACCGTTTCACCGATCAGCAAGTTTCCCTGCTTACCGGATTTCTGGGCAACAAAACCGATTCCGATTTGCTGGCTAATGTACATCTCGACGCGCCCACGCCGGAGCAGATTGCGCACGGTAAGCTTCTGGTGACCGAATACGGCTGCGCCTCATGCCACGAAGTCAGCGGCATCAAGAAACCGGACAACTTCGCTCCAGAATTGACCCGCATCGGGAGCAAGCCGATCACGCAGATTAGTTTCTTGCCGGGCATGGCGCACACGGTGCCGGATTACATCTCGGCTAAGATCCGGCAACCGCGTTCGTTTGGATCGGCAGTCAAGATGCCGCAATACACCTTCGCACCTGCGCAAATCGATGCTTTGACGACCGCATTGCTCTCGCTCACGGACCGGGCACATGACCTCCCCTTGGCATTGACCGCGCCGGCGCAACCGCCTTCGAATTACCGGCCCGCGGGCAAGGCAGGACAGCTCATGGCGGACATGGCGTGCTTCACCTGCCATGCCATTAACGGTCGTGGCGGCGACATGGCTCCTGACCTGACCTGGGAAGGCAGCTCAGTGCAACGGCCGTGGCTGCAGGCATTCTTGAAGAATCCCGGCACACTGCGCCCGGCGCTGATCCGCCGCATGCCGAGGTTCAATCTTTCGGACAGCGAGGTCACGGAACTCACCGATTACATCATGACGGTTTATCAGACCCCAGCGTTTGATCGCGACTCGATGACGGCCGGCGGCTATCCCCCTACCCAGGTCGAGCAGGGGAAACAGCTTTTCTATTCCAAGTATGCCTGCCAGTCTTGCCACATCATTGATACCAAGGCCGACAAAGGCTACATCGGGCCAACCCTCACCCAGGTGGGCTCGCGGCTAAACGCTGCCTGGATTTATCACTGGCTGAAGGAGCCACAGACCCTGCGGCCAGGCACCATCGAGCCGAACCGCAACATGAGCGACGAAGATGCGAGCGCCCTGACTGCATTCCTGATGACTTTGAAAAGCTCCAGCAAGCTGGAGGCGAAGAAATAATAATGAAGACGCGAGCTATCTTGATTACCTTGCTGGGGCTGACGCTTTGCGGATGCTCTCGCAAAGGATCGAACATCCTGGTTGGAAACTTCGGGACAGCGCTAGTTGAGTCGAGTGGGGGAAAGCAGATCGGCGCAACCGGTATGGTCCTCGCTCAGCCGGTGGTGGTGCAGGTAAATGACGATCAGGGAAACGCGGTGGTTGGCGCGCCCGTCATCTTCAGTGGTCCGGCTGGCGTCAGCTTCGATCCCGCGATCGGCACCACCGATCCCAGCGGTCAATTCACCACCAATGTCCGGCTTGGCGGGATGGCGGGTCGATATCAACTCACCGCGCGGACGCTTACCAAAGCTCGAAAAACCGTCGAGCTGAAGATTGAAGAAATTGCGCTGGGATACCAGGAACAGGTGGGATTTCAGCTCGACGACAAATATTGCGCCAGCTGTCACAACCCTGAATCCACGGCGGAGCGGCTCTCGAATTATGACAATCTGGAGGTCAAGCCGCACCCGTTCACCGAGGGCGATACCCTAAACAAAATGAGTGACGCCGACCTCACCGCCATCATCAGTCATGGTGGACCGGCGCTGAGTAAATCAGCATTGATGCCGCCCTACGGCTATACTCTCAGCAAGACCGAGATCGGGGCGCTGATTTCCTATATTCGCTTGATCTCCGATCCTCCCTATCATGCTTCTGGAACGGTATATGCGCAGAAGTGATGGTGGCTGGCTGGGTCTCTTCTTGTTCCTTGCCAGCGTCTCGCTGGCCCAGGTTGTGTCGCCAGCGGAAATTAAAGTCCAAGGAATGGCCCAAAACTGGTCACTATCGTAGCCGATCCCAGCTATTCCTTCCTCCTCTCGGAGTCGTTCTCCTCAATTCACAACCGTGATAGGCTGTTCGTTTTGGTTGCGATGGAAGAGCTCACATGAATCGCGCGGTCAGCATTTTCGGTTTGGGGTATGTGGGCACGGTCACGGCTGCCTGCCTGGCGCATCAGGGTGACCAGGTGACGGGAGTGGACCTCAATCCTGCGAAAGTCCAGGCAATCGAGTCCGGTCAAAGCCCCATTGTGGAGCCCGGTGTCGGCGAGTTGATTGCGGAGAGCAGCAAGGCCTGCCGGCTACATGCGACCGGCGACTCCGCCGCTGCAGTGTTGAGTACCGACATTTCATTCCTGTGCGTGGGCACTCCCAGTCTGCGCAACGGCAAACTCGACCTTGGACACATTGAACCGGTTTGCCGCGAAATCGGCGGTGCTCTCCGAAAGAAGAACTCGTTTCACCTGGTGGTGCTGCGCAGCACGGTGCTTCCGGGGACAGCCGAGTCCATCGTGATCCCTGCGCTGGAGCAAGCCAGCGGAAAAGCCATGGGCAAGGATTTCGGAGTGTGCGTGAATCCCGAGTTCATGCGCGAAGGCACCGCGGTTGCTGACTTTATGGGGCCGGCGATGACCGTCATTGGGTCGGGAGACCCTGCCCATAGCGCCCAGTTGCGCGAGTTATATGCCTGGACGCCCGGCCGTATTTTCGAGACTTCCTTTCGAGCGGCGGAGATGGTGAAGTACATGTGCAACGTGTGGCATGCGATGAAGGTCACGTTCGCGAATGAGGCGGGAACCCTCGCCAAGAATTTGGGAGTGGATGCGGAAGCGGTAACTCAAATGTTTCTCGCCGATACCAAGCTCAATCTTTCTGCCAGCTATCTGAAGCCGGGTTTCGCATTCGGCGGGTCTTGTCTTCCGAAGGATATCCGCGCCCTCAGCTATCGTGCGAAGGAAGCTGATCTCAGTTTGCCGCTGCTGGAAGCTATTTTGGCCAGCAATCAGCAACACCTGGAACGAGCTGTGGAAATGATCCTGCGGACGGGAAAGCGGAATGTCGGCATTCTGGGCTTGAGCTTCAAGGCGGCGACGGACGATCTACGGGAAAGTCCGCAGGTGCAATTGATCAAGCATCTGCTTGGCGAAGGGCGGCAGGTCCGGATCTGGGACGAAAATGTTTCGCTGGGGCGGCTGATCGGTTCCAACCGCCAATACATCGAAGAGGTGATTCCCCACATTGGTTCGCTGCTCAATCCGAGCATGGAACAAGTGATCCGAGAATCCGAAGTCGTGGTGATTGCAACTACCGGATTGGACCAGGAAGAGGTGCAGCGGAGCCTGCGCCCGGATCATATCGTGATCGATCTCGTGAACCTTGAAAAAGCTCGCCGTCTCAGGAGTGCGGGCCGATACGAAGGCATTTGCTGGTAACGCCCATGAAGATTCTCTGGGTCAAGGCCGGTGGCCTGGTTCCTCCGGATACCGGCGGCAAGATTCGCAGCTATCACATCCTTCGAGAACTGGCCCGCGAACATTCCATCACTTTCTTTTCGTTTTATGGCGCCCACCCCAACGATTCCCACTCGCAACTGGAAAAAGTTTTCGAGCGCGTGGTGACGATTCCACTGGATTTGCCCGAACCCAAGAGTTTCCGCGAACTCTGCGACTACTGTCTGCGCCTGCTCACGCGGGAGCCGTATAACATTTCCAAATACTGCCAGCCGAACGTGCGACACCAACTGCGCCAGCTTCTGAACCAGGAACACTTCGACGCGATTGTCTGTGATTTCGTCATCGCCGCCGGGGCTATCCCCTGGGAACTTCCTACACCCAAGATCTTGTTCACTCACAATGTGGAATCGGTGATATGGCAGCGGCATTACCAGGTTGCCAGCAACCCTTTGTGGAGAGCGCTTTCCTGGCGGGAATGGCGAACCATGCAGGCCGCAGAGCGCAGATATCTGCAAGAAGCAGAGCACGTGCTAACAGTTTCGGAAGACGATCGCCGGCATTTTGCCGAGTTTGTCGATGCCGCCAAGCTAAGCGTGATTCCCACCGGCGCGGACACCGAGTTCTTCTCGCCCACTGAAGAGCTGGAGACCCCAAACAGCCTCGTGTTTACCGGATCGATGGATTGGCTGCCCAACGAAGACGGCGTGATTTACTTCATGAAAGAAATTCTCCCACTGATGCGCCAAGAAGTACCCGAACTTTCTCTAACCGTTGTGGGGCGAAATCCCTCGCTGCGGCTAAAAGAACTTGCAGCCAGCACCGCGAGCATTCATCTGACCGGGTGGGTTGAAGACATCCGTCCTTTTTTGTCCCACGCGGCAGTGTGCGTCGTTCCTTTGAGGATTGGCGGGGGCACGCGGCTGAAGATTTTCGAGGCCATGAGCATGGGAAAAGCTATCGTTTCTACGACGATTGGGGCTGAGGGTCTTCCGGTGCGTCCCGACGAGCATCTGTTGATCGCCGATGAGCCCGCGCACTTTGCCAAGAACACGTTGGCCCTCCTTCGCGACGCAGGGCGACGGCGGTCGATGGGTCTCACTGCTCGTGAACTGGTTGTACAGAATTACAGTTGGAGAATGGTCGCAAAACAGTTTGCGGACATTCTGGCTGAAGTGGTCGCGAGATCCGGTCGAGACCGAAGAACGAGGACCCGCATATGAGAGTCCTTCTGCTTGGCCCTTATCCTCCTCCACACGGAGGAGTAGAAACCAATCTGGTGGCCATCCGGCGCTTTCTCGAAAAGCGCGGAATCGCATGCGCAGTCATTAATATTACGCGGCATCGTAAGCAGGAAGCGGATGAAGTTTACTATCCGAGAAACGCGCTTGCCCTCATAGGACGGCTGCTCCGTCAGCGCTATGACGTTCTTCATCTCCACGTCGGCGGAATGCTCAGCCCGCGGGTTCTGCGTCTGGGATTAGTTTGCAGTCTGGTGCCGGGGAAGAAAACCGTTTTCACATTTCACTCCGGCGGCTATCCTTCCCTGCCTGAGGCAAAGGCTCTGACTCCCCGATCTCTGGCTGGCCTGGTATTGCGGCGTTTCGACCGCGTGATCGGTGTGAATCAGCAGATCGTGGATTTCTTTCATCAATTGGGTGTGTCTCAAGACCGCACTCGCTCGATCGCACCCCACGCTTTTCTGGCAGACGAAGATCACACCGGCGACTTGCCCGAACCACTGCGCGGGTTCTTTAGCAACCATAAGCCCGTGCTGATTTCGGCTGGGCAACTGGAGCCGGAATACGATCTGGGATCGCAGATTGACGTGATGGGACCTATTCGCGAGAAATTCCCCGATGCTGGTTTGGTACTGCTCGGGCACGGAACTCTGGAAGGCGGCCTGCGGAAGAGGATTGACGAAAAGCCGTTTGCCAAGCATATCCTGCTATGCGGAGATGTTGCGCACGCAGTGACCATGAAAGCTATCGCCCGAGCCGATCTCATGCTGCGCACGACTCTCTACGATGGCGACGCCATCTCGGTAAGAGAAGCTCTTTATCTTGGCACGCCGGTGGTGGCTACGGACAACGGCATGCGCCCAGCCGGGATTCAACTTGTTCCGGCGTCCGACCGGGACGCGCTTTTCGCGGCTGTGGAGCAGACGCTCCGGAGTTCAGCGGCGAGACCTCAGGAGCAGATTCCGCTTCCCGACGAAAGCAATCTGGAAGCAGTCCTGCGAGTTTACGAGGAATTGCTGCGCTAGTTCATCCGTAAGAGATCCACTTTACTGCGCGCCCCGGCCCAGCATGACGATCTTGATGGTCTGAAACATAATCAACAGATCCAGGCCAATGGACGCATTCTTGATATAGAAAAGGTCGTACTGAAGTTTCTCTTTGGCGTCTTCCAGCGTATTGCCGTACTTGTACCGGATCTGCGCCCAGCCGGTGATCCCGGGCCGTACCGCGTGCCGCACCGGATAGTATGGAATCTCTTTGGTCAGCCACTCCACAAACTCTGGCCGCTCCGGCCGCGGCCCCACAAAGGCCATGTCGCCTTTCAATACGCACCAGACTTGCGGGATTTCATCCAGCCGCGAAATACGCAGAGCTTTGCCGATGCGGGTAATGCGCGGATCGTCGTTGTCCGCCCAGGTAGGCCCGGTATCAGCTTCGGCGTCGCGGCGCATGGTGCGGAATTTGTAGCAATAAAAGATCACACCGCCGCGGCCCATTCGCTTCTGGCGATAAAGCACCGGCCCCGGTGAATCCAGCTTGATGGCCAGGATCACAAAAGGAATGACGGGCAGCATCACCAGCAGAAGCAGTGCCGAAACCAGGATCGACAACAGCCGCCTCACCATCATGAATCCTGCGCTAAAGCGAAAGCCCTCGGTGAAGATCAGCCAACTGGGATAGAGTTGCTCGACCTCAATGCGGCCTGACATTTTCTCCAGCCAAGAGGCGGCTTCCTCCACTTTGATGCCCTTGAGCCGGAGCTGCAGCAATTCGCGCACGGGAAGCGTTCCCCGCCGGTCGGGCATGGCCACAATGACACGATGAACGTGCTGATGATGAATCTGGTCCATCAGGTGAGACGCAACCGCATCGCGGGTGGTGGCGCCTTCCATGGTTCCGCTCCATCCCACCACTTCAACCCCCAGGTCGGAGCGGCTGCGGAGGCCGTTCACTAAGCGCTGTGCGCGCTCCCCAGTCCCCAGCACATACACCCGTTCGCGAAAATAGGGTTGTTGCACCAACCAGCCATAGGCCGCGCGCCAGCCAAATAGCCCAAAGGTCAGAATCACCAGTCCAGCGAGCGCCGCGTTGTTGCTGGGCAGAAAAGCTGGGAAGAAATAGCCCACGGCCGCCAGGACGAGCGCGAGCAGGCCGGGCACCAGCAATAGCCTGAAATAGAGTTCCCCTTTTTCGTCGAAGTGGGTGGGATCATAAAGGTCGAACCAATAAGAGAAAATCAGCACCAGCATCGTTACCAGTAAAATCTTGAAGTATCCACCTTCATAATTCAGCGCTACGTAGAGGTCATCGTGGTGCCGCAGGGCCATCCCTAACAGGAACGAGGCGCACACGATGAACGCCTCGCCTGCCATTAGAATGAGCGTGCGAACCGGGTAATAGACGTTGAATAGACGGATCACGCTCTACCTTTGGACCTTTTTCCGCGCCGCGCCCACCAGAATGGTCGTCCTAGTCAAGCCGGAACGGACGGGAATGCCAGTTCAGACCGATCGTCCCAACATATCGCTGCGCCTTGATATTGCACGGCACCGCCACGCAGACTGTGCTGTCAAATAACTGATCGTCGAACTGAAAGCTGAGGAAGAAATCGAAATAGTGTCCCAGCGGCCGCTGCGCCACCGCCCCGGCGTACACGTACTGGAACGACGTGGTGGAGGAGGGGATAAGCCCCGACACCAGGCCCGGCTCAATCTGTTCGTTGCGGGAATAACCGATGTCTGCGGTCCCAGTCCAAACGCGGGTCAACGGACGGGAAACGGAAAAGCGCACAATGTCGCTGGTCGCGCCCAGGAAAAAGCCGGATCCACTGGTGTTGTAGCGGTCGTACGAGAGGGCAAGCGAGGTGCGTGGAAAACGATAGCGCAATGAAGCCGTGGCAGTTGCGGTAATTCTTTGGCTGGAACCACCAAACAAGGCAGAGTTGTTAATCACGGTCACTTGCGGGCCGGCGCCCAGCGTCAGATCCATCCTTCCGGAGAGGCGGTGGCTGTACATGAAGGTTCCCACGTGAGTAATGAAGGAACTGCCCGGAATATTTGGATATTGAAATTGTTGGAATCCGTACACCAAGGCAATCTGGGTTTTCCGGGTAACTTGATAATCGTATCCCACCTGGGCGGTGATCTGGTTGCTGTTAATGAAGCCGGCCGCGTCGTCGGTGAAGTGAATGAGTCCATAACCACCGGCTAGAGTAATCGCGGACCGCTTGGTCAGGCTCTGGTTGAGGTCCACAATTGCCAAGTTGTCAATCCGGGATTGCTGGCCCAGAGAGCCAAACTCACCCAGAGTAAAAATACCGCCCAATCCCGTGCCCAAAGCGCCGCCCTGGAAACCAATCGAGCCCAGACCCAAAGTGGAGGAGCCTGATTCTCCGTACGCCCCAAATCCGAAGGATCCCTCGGGCAAATAGCTGAACTGATCACGTAAGGTGATTTGTCCGCTCCTCCACATCAATTTTTGTTCGGCGTCGAATTGGTGAATTTGGGCGACACTCGGGTCCTGCGACGGGTAGTAGATGACGCCGCCCACATAGTCGAAAGCCGTCAGGGAATGAGTACCCGTCTTTTGCAGCATGACACTCCCCATAGCACGGGTCACTCCGACGAGTCCTGAGCTTGTGATGTTGTCACCGACGTCCGAATCCAACGACTCGCTGACGTGGGCACCCAACACCAGGAAACTGCGAGCTGGGATCCAGGGGCCGAGCGGAGGCTGATCCAGCCCAGAGACGGGATAATTTTCTGTGGTCGCCGGTTCTGGCTCAGTGGCCAGGGGTGGCGCGGGAACCGGTGCGGTGGGAACAGCGGGGTTCTGCGGGCCGTTGGACGCTGGACTCTGTCCGCCGTTGCTTTGCGCCCAACTCGTGGCCAGCGCAAGGATGACCATCATCAGGACGCGAATCCTCTGCTGTTTTCTGAACCCGACTTCCCTAGGGGACGACAATGGTATCTCCTGGCTTGAGCAGGATGTCCTGGCTACCGGCTTGGCCCTTCACGAGTCGTTTGTAGTTCACCGGGATTCTTTGCTCCGTCCCATTTTCCGTGCGCAGAATATAGATATGCTTGGTATTCGCGAACTGAGTGAAGCCTGCGTCCGCCAGCGCCTGCAGCACGGTCATCCCCGGCTGCAATTGCAGCCCGCCAGTATGCTGGACCTCGCCGGTAACGTAAATTTTCTTGCTGTTAATCTCCTTTACCACCACCGTGACCCGTGGATCGCCGACGTACTTCTTCAGCTTTTCGGTGATGGCCGCCGCCAGTTGCATGGGTGTCAAGCCCGCCGCTTGCACGTCATTCAGCAAGGGGAGTGAGATGCTGCCGTCCGGCCGGACTGGCAGGGTGCTGGTGAGGTCAGGCTCCTTCCAGACCGAGACCATGAGTACGTCATCTGAGCCGATGACGTAGGTCGGTCCCGCGACCGACGCGGGCACGCTGGGCTGAATAACCGGCGGAGCCGGCTTGTTGTTTGCCTTGGACGCATCCTGTGCCGCAGCCGTCAACCCCAGCAGCAGCACAAACATTGCGACTGCCAGCTTCATTCTCATAATTCGGATCTCTTTCTTGGGCTGCGCGGCCTCACGCCGCAGCAGAGGGTTCGTCCCCCAAGACATTTTCTAGCCCTGCTTCGTCAGATGTTGACGAGAAGCAGGCCAAACGGGGCCTTTCAGGGCACACATACCCTACAACAAAGCCCCCTCAAAGAGAAACGTTTTTCTCGAACGGCGGGAAGGTGAAAACCCGCTTTTTTGTCAGGCGGCTTCATTCCCAAGTCTGGCAGGAAGCTTTACATCCATGCGCGGTGGAACACCTAAATCCGTTACTGCATCTTCGCGTACTCCGCCTTGGCTTCTTTCAGGATGGGAATGTCGGCGTCGGCATCCTTCCATCGGCATCCTTCCAGAGGATGAAAAAATCCTTGCAGGAGGCGCGGGCTTTGGCGAGGGCGGCAGGATCAGTCGAGCCTTGCCCATGGCGAGCGTCTGCGCGGGTGCAGCCCGCGGAAGATGAACCGAGAACTAGCCGAGGGACTGAGTCCGGAGTTACTGAGTGCTCTCCAGCCCTTGTTGGAGTCTTTGTTCGTTCGGGCAACGCGAGGTTTCACGCGCTGCCTCGGCCGCAACTACGAGAACTACAAAAATTGTTTGCGGACGGCAGAGCTGGCAAGACTGTTTGCCTCAGCGTTGCTCTCACGAGGGATGTGCGAAATGGAGAATTGGAATGAGCAGGCCAACTTCCGACAGATCCAGTGCAGGGAATACAGCCGCGGGCTCCGACAAATGTACTCGCCCCTCATTTGCCTAACCACGACTTCGGAGTCAGAAAAGACGTGAAGTGTCTCAGCTCTCAGAGTCAAAGCACATTGCAGGGCTTCAAGGAGAGCAAAATATTCCGCCACATTGTTATCTTGTCGCCCGATCGATTTCGCAATTCTGATCTTGCCGTCCCGGGCACCATCCATCACCACTCCAATACCGGAAGGGCCAGGATTCCCCAGAGAGCCGCCATCTACGTAGGCTACAAGACTTGACATCGGGTCCGACTGCTACAGCCAACAATGCGTTAGGTTGTTCTCACAGTCAAGCTGTTTAACTGGTTTCCCTGCAACACTCACACAATTTCCAACGGACTTGTGCAAGACTTTGTGGGAAACGAGAATAAATAGATGCTAAGGTTCAGTAAACACGTGTGTTTCAACGAATTGCACTTCCCGGTGTGCAGGCTAGCCGTGGTTGACATTGCACCGAAAACGGGCATTGACAGTGATTGGCCAACAGCCTATCGTTGGCACGTCGACGATCGAAAGGATTGGTTCAAATAAAATTAGCCAGTCCAAAGTAGATTGGGTGATTAGCTGGGCAGGGTAACCTGCCGGGCGACCAGACCTGAAAAAACCGACGGCTCTGCGAGGAGAAGTTGGGGTTTGGGACTGCGAAAGCAGTGATCGCATCAAAGGGCTGTGACGGTGCATGCTCCACGCTGTTGGCTTCCTCGCAGGAGCTGGCGGCTAGAGCGTAACCAATGTCACAGCCTTTTTAGTTTGCCCCTTCCTTCCTCGTTCCCAAAGGGAATCCAATCCTAATGTCGCAGCTTCCATCCCCGCCGCCAGGAAATTGTCACCGTACGACGCTGGCACACGGGTTCCCGCCACTGTCGCCGCCATCTCCGCCGCCATCCGCTGGGACCTTTTCCCCCAGAGCTTAGTTTGTCTAGAGTGCTGGAACGCAAAGTCGAGGCGCTAAAACTGCCAGGAGGGTCCGAAATCATCTACCCAAGAGAATACGGCCACACGCACCTGGCAAGAACATCTTGCCCTTGCTTAGAAATCAGAACTCCGATGAACGTCAGGACTCAGGGAGGATGACACAAACACAGAGATTCGGTCGTTGCTGAAGGACAGCTTGATGCTTGCTCCAAAGCAAGCATCGCCGGAGGTTTCGACTATAGAACAACACCATGAGCCGACACGCTGCCTAGCGGGCTGGTAAACATCGGGTGCAACGCGTCACCGCAATTCTTCAAGCCGTTTTCGCATATCTTCACCCCAGCACAGTGGGCGAGCATTACGATGTTCACAGTCTGGGCTGTGGATTCTCAGCAGGCACAACAAAGAGCAGATCCAACGTCTCAAGTTCATACCCCACCTCGCCAGTCGAGTCCACGCTAAGGCGAAAAAGGTTAAGGCTTAAATTGCGCCGGCTCTGATGAGCTGTGGCAAAGCTTTACCAGTAGTGTGGGCTTTCCTGCCAGACTTCTCTTCTGAAGACTATCCACCAATCGCGCGTCTTCCGCGATCAACTTTGGGCTTCTTGGTCTTCCACCACTTTGGATTTCAAGCAGCCTGTGCATCAACTCCGCGAAGTTTTCCATGACTTCCCCTCCAAGGCTGGCAAGACTGGTTGGCGGACATGGTAGGTGACAGCCACGACAGGAAACTGGTCAAAAGTGAACAGTTCTAGCGCCAGTCCGATTGTTGCCGAAGCATCGCGATTCCACGAATGACCAGAATTCCAGGTGCAATCTGGATTAGGAAAACTACCCATTCCTAACGCCGTGGGTCGGAATCAGAAAGTTCGATCCTTGTGGGTTTTCGCGAGAGCGATTCCGGGCAGGTTTTCTAACACCTAATTCATTGCAAGTTTCACTGCAAGTTCCGGCCCACCTGAGAGCCTTTCTGCCCACTTCAGGGCCTCGAGCGTGATCCTATACTGTTGAAAACTATCGAGCCCACCTGCTTAGCAACTGATTTCTGGGTGTGTGCTGAAAGTGAAGGCTTTCTGCCTACGTTCGACACGTGTGGTGGGGGCGAGCGGGTACACGCGAAACTACACCTGTTTGCTAAGCGGTATTGGACTGATTTGAATTTAGTTCGAAGATCGCTTTGAGGTAGTTCTCTGTCGCCGTGCTTAACTCAGCAGCTAGATGGCGGTGCAGACTGCGATCTGGCGCGACGGATTGCCGTTCGGTGTAGGCCCTTAGCGCCTCTTGAGCCTCTTTCATTGCCTTTTCGGCTGTTCTCACCTCTTCGATGGTTGCCATGTTTTATGCCGCTCCTTCCGTCCCCCACTGCTCGCGTGGAAAGGAAACACTTTTGGCATTGGAAGACGAACTGAGCTACCGATTGTCTACAGTGGCTCTTTCCCCATCTGCTCTTCCTCTAGCTGCTTGATCTTACAAAGTAGCCACGAACGTAGCGCCTGCTCAAGCTCTGCCTCGGTGCCTGTTCGGTAAAGGCTATCAATGGTCTCGTGCGATTCGTTCAGCGGGATATGTCGACAAGGAACCGGCTGGCCACGGTCTCCCTCAGGAACAAGTTGGAGCAGCCGACATCCAGCTTCTGCGCAGGAATCCTTGCCACCTTTCAGACAGCTAGGTGAGTCCTCGAAGATGAGGGGAGGACGCCATGCGGAGGACCTGTACCCTCCCTGCTCAAGAAACTGGAGCTCTCGCCTTAACACCTCGAGAATTTTGCGACGACTGCACATCGCGTACCCCCTGCCGAAGTAAGCGATTTTCCAACTTTAGGAACCATACGCTAACACGATCCCGGGCACCGTGATGTGAGTCACAAGTGCTTGTGACGGACGTAAACGAGAGGTAATGTTTTTTCTCACATAAGAAAACGCCCGCGGTTGGACCTCAGTCCGAAGTCCGAGTTTCCAGCGCGATTGTTGGGCGAAAACGGGCGTGGGTGTTGAAAAAGTCACCGTGATTAGCATGTGGAGAGGTGACAGAGCGTGGTACAAGGAAGAAATCCTTGCCATGTTCTGCTGGATCACCATTCCTGGAGGCGCACAGATCATGATGGGGCAACACGATCGTTCCGAGGCCTTGTTTTACTACTTCAGCCTGGCAGATCAGATTCCAGAAACCCATCTACTGCGGCTCATCGAAAAGCCCACACCTCGTAGCGCAGCTCGAACGTAAGTGTCAGAGCAACCACACGGTTGACAGATTGAATCCGCAGCCAGCGGTTCGTTCAGGGCGGATTACTGCCGGTTAGCCCGTCACTCGATCACAATCGCCCGGGACACGAGCGGAACCTCAGAGGTTAGTGGACACTCACGGGGCGTCTGAAGTCAGACCCCTTTAGGGGGGACGTGCTGCACGAGTTTACCCTGACAGCCGCGATTAGGCCATTCGCGATCTTCAAAACAATTCATTCCTTGTAAAACTTGGCACCCGCGAGCGTGGCGATGATGAGCGCCGGAAGCGTTCCGATCATGAGTGGAATAACGGTGCTCGGCGGAAAGAAACCGAAAGAGCACCATGTAGCGTCTCCCAAGCTGACGATGAACCACCATGCAAAAGCCGCGATTACGGCTGTCTTCACGCCGGGGCGATAGAGCGGGCGAATAGCTGCATAGAGCCACAGGATGGAGATTCCTTCCAACAGATCAAGTATGACATTGAACAAAAGGAAACCGGGCGTGGGCGTTCCCAGATGGTTGTTGGGGAGAGCAGCGAACTCACGCCCTAGCAGTGCAGTAACTCCCGCGCCGAGGATGACCCAAATGATCCCGGTTAGAAGCCCGCAGCCAAGCACGCGAGACCAGTTGAGTTTGCTCATGGTTTCGGATTCTACATCTTGGTCGTGAAACTCCACGGCTTGCGGATTGCCCGTAAGCCAGACGGAATCAGACGGGCTTGCGTCGGTTCCGCGATGGTGAAAGGTGCGCCTTCTGAGCGGTCACAAACTTGTGAGCCATGCCGAGCAAGTCCCTCAGTACATCTTGTGTGACACAAGATAGACGAACCAGTACGGCACTGTAGCCGAGATAGTGGTCGGTCACGTAGTAAACATCGGGCGCGGCTGCGAGCAGTTCGGCGCGGTCGTCGAAGTTCACGCGAACCATAATCGAACCCGGCTCAGCCAAACGATGAGCAGGTACACACGCCAAGAGTTTTCCGCGAACCTTGAGCGCGGGTGACCCGTACGCAGTGCTCTCTTTCACGCCCGGCAACGCCAAGGCGATCTTCCGCACGGTGTCGAAGTTAATTGCGTTTCTCGGCATGATCGAGTGTCATTATCTGCAAGAGCAGGAGCTTTTTCAAGACAGGCAGGAATCGCAAACTGATTGAAAAACGCTGGTGGTTCGAAGGCTATTTCCAGAGCCCTTGTTTTTCCCCTGCACTGCCCGGCGAGGGCCCTCAGAATGTAGTTTATTCAAGGTCTTGGGCAATCTGGAAGTCTCCTACAAAAGTGGAGCGACAGTAAAGCTCCGCAATGGAAAAACTCTTTCCAAACTTCCGGTTTGCCCGTTATCCGCCCACAATCCGCAGCGATAGCCACAAGTCTCCCGCGCTCGCAAGGTGCGCTTACTTCGCGCGAGTGGCGGGTTTGACTTCAGGAACACCGCCCGCAACCACCAGGCTGCGTGTGTTCTGCTGGTACGCAACCACCAAAGCGGTCGAGTCGTGTGTCCTCGGCCTTGTAAACCACACCCATCCCACCGCCGCCCAGCTTCTCGACGATGCGGTAGTGCGAGATGGTTTGGCCGATCATTAGGCCGGTCCTGGTCTGGTCGCGATGAAAAGCTCGCTCCAGACGCGACCATACTAGGGTCCAGGGCAGCGGCAAGTCAATAAATTGTCGGGGATTGCCAAGCTTCCTGAATCTCGGTCAGCGCCCAGGGGATCACAATCAGAGGTTGACCCGTCGGGGCTTACGGCAGTAAGATTCGCACTCGGAAAAGTGCCGGCCCTGCGTCTCTCCCCAAGCGCCCAGGTAGCCGACGGCACGACGCTCACGCAAACGCCGTTTATGCCGAATCCACAATCTGCCTTCGCGGTTGACGTGGCCGAATTTGCCGCGACCTTGCTGGCACAGCAGGAGGTCGCTCCTCGTGCGCAGGCAGTCGCCAACAAGGTCTCTGAATTGCTGCCCGACACTGCGGCCGTGGTCTATGTGATTGCGGACCAGGAAAGTCCCGTCTGGTCAGCCAAGGCCACTGCCGGCGACATCAAGGTCATAGACACGGTGGAGTTTGATGCTGGAACCCTGGGCGCAGTGGCGGTAAAACGAGAGCTGCTGGTGTTTGAAGGCAGTGACCTGCCCCGGGAAGAGTATGCCCACCTCGACATTCGCCGGCAATTCGTGACTCTCGCCTGCGTTCCCCTGCTGGTCAACGACACCTTGGTGGGCGCCATCGAACTGTTCCACTGTGAACAGGCTTTTCCCCAAGCCCTGTTGCAGGCGGTGAGCGAGATCGCCGAGCTCGCCGCGCCGGCGCTCGCGTCCGCGCTTTTCTATGAGAGCGAACGGAACACCAACCTGCACTCCATCAGCCGCGTGACCCAGATGTATGACCTGGAAAAGGTCTTCAACTCGACCCTGGAGATGGACGAACTGCTGGTCACCATCGCCGCGAAGTTCCAGGAAGTCATGAACGTGCAGGGCGTCAATCTGTGGATGGTCAACGGCGATGCGCTTGAGCTGGTGGAGTGCGCCGGCTTCGACGCCACGGTTCAGGCCGGCATGGTGCAGAAGCCCGGCGAAGGCATCGCGGGAGATCTCTCCGACAACGGCGAAGCGGTGCTGATTGATGATGCCGAGGACGCGCGCCTACAGAAACGAAATGAAGGTTTCGAAGATGGCGCGGTATTCTCCATTGTGGCAGCTGCGCTCATGGAGCACGAGGCGCTGGTGGGTGTGGTTGAGGCGGTAAACCGGCTGGACGGACTCCCTTTCGACGACGACGACCAGTTTTTGCTGACTAACATCTGCGAAACCGCCAGCAATGCGCTGCACAACGCCAGCCTGCTGCAGGCGGAACGCAAGGTGGAGATCCTGGAAGCGCTGGTTAAGGTCAGCGGTGAGATTACTTCCACCCTCGATCTGGACCGGGTTCTGGACGCTGTCGTGAACGGGCCCAGCACCGTAATTCCCTACGAACGTGCGGCGATTGCGCTGGACCAGCGGGGACGCTTGCAACTGAAGGCGATAGCTGGAGTGGCGAAGATCAATCCTCAGGACCCCAATACAGCGCGTCTGCAGCAGTTGCTGGAATGGGCGGCTTCGTCCAAGCAGTCCATGTTCGTGGTGCAGCACGGGGATGAAGTTGAGGACGAGCGTCCCGAGACGCGTGCAAAGTTTGAGAAGTACTTTGCCGACAGCGGTATGCGCGCTTTTCATGCGCTGCCGCTGGCGGATGACGATGGCACGCTGGGCATGCTCTCGTTCGAGAGCAGCGACCCGGATTTTCTCAGTCCCGCCCACTTGGAAATGATCAAGGTTCTGGCCGGACAGGCGACGGTGGCGTTGCGCAATGCGTCGCTTTATCGTGAGGTGCCGTTCATCGATGTGCTGGGGCCCATTCTGGCAAGAAAACGCAAGTTTCTGGCCATGAAGAAGGGACGACGGACGGTCACGGTGGCCGGAGCCGCCCTCGCCCTTTTGTTCCTTGCAGCCTTTCCTTTGCCGCTGCGCGTCGACGGACCCGCCGTGGTGGCGCCAGCCCATAGCGCGCGAGTGCAGCCGGAAGTCGCGGGCGTGGTGCAGGCAGTGAATGTGCGGGAAGGCGACGCGGTCAAACAAGGCACGGTCTTGGCTCGGCTGGCGGATTGGCAATATCGCGCCGAGCTGGCTGCGGCGCAGGCGAAGTACGAAACTGCAGTTTCGCAAATGAACCGGGCACTCGCGGCCAACGACGGTACCGAAGCCGGCATCGCACGGGTGCAGGCCGACTACGGGGCGTCTGAAGTTGCCCGCGCCCGCGAGCGTTTAGAAAAAACACTGTTGCGCTCGCCCATCGATGGTCTCGTTGCCACGCCTCACGTGGAGGACTCGGTGGGACAAGACTTGAAGCCCGGCGATACCTTTGCGGAAGTCGTCGATACCTCACGAGCCAGTGTGGACGTTGCTATCGATGAGCATGATGTTTCTCTTCTTCGCCCAGGTGAGGAGGCCTCGGTTAAACTCGAGGGATTTCCCACGCGCACCTTTCGCGGCGAGCTAACGGTGGTGAGTCCCAGGGGCCAGGCGCAGGGCGACGACCGTGTCTTTTTTGCGCGGGTCAGCGTGCCCAACAACCAGGGCCTGATCCGTACTGGAATGCAAGGCCGCAGCAAGATCTTCACCGCCTGGAGACCGGCCGGCGAGGTGTTCTTCCGGCGGCTGGGTATGTGGCTGTGGTCGAAGCTTTGGTCGTGGTTTGGCTGGTGAAACCGAGGTGACGCTATGAAACCATACATCGGGATCGGGTTGACGATTGTCATACTGAGTTTCAGTGGATGCAGCGGCTCGAAGGATGTCGTCGTTGCCGCCGCCCCAGCACCCGCCGCGGACTCGCCGGTCAGCGTCCAAAAAGAGAGCGTGTTCGTCGCCTCCGGCCCAGTGGTGGTGGAGAACCAGGTAGATGTCAGCGCGTTGAGGGAGGGACCGGTGGTCACCATCCTGGCTGAGCCCGGCACCCAGGTGCATCGGGGACAACTCTTGGCCAAACTCGATGATCGCCAGATTTCCGCCGATGTGGAGGGCGCGGCCGCCAGAGTGCGGTCGATCGAAGCCAATCTAAAGAATTGGCAAGCCGAAACCAAGGTCCTGCAAGCCGACCGCGCGCGCGCTGAAAAATTGTATGACGCGCAGGTGATCCCGAAGGAAGAGTTGGAACATGTTCAATATAAGGAAGAGGCCGACGAATATGAAGTGCAGCGCGAAGCCGAAAGCCTGAACAACGCCAAGGCAACCCAGAAATCGCTCGAACTGGAGCGGGACAAAACCAACATCATCGCCCCCTTCGACGGAATCGTTGCCCGCCGTTACATCCGCGTCGGCCAGAAGGTTACCATCGGGGACCGACTTTTCTGGGTTACCGCGATGGCGCCCTTGCAGGTAAAATTCACGCTGCCGGAGCGGTTACTGGGAGATGTTAAGCGGGGGCAACTCGTTTCCGTAACCTCGGCGGATATCTCTCCTGCATCGCAGCACACCGCCAAAGTGATCGACGTCAGCCCGGTGGTGGATCCGTCCAGCGGTACGATCGAAGTTTTGGCCCAAATTGAAGGCGCAGCCCCTGACCTGCGACCGGGGATGCTGGCCACCATCCGCGTCAGCTTGCCGCAATGAACATCGTTCGAGCGCTTGACTCCGCAATTCCAGAACTGCCCGAGCGGGTGGTCCGGCGAGACGCACCCAAGCTGGATCCCCGCGTCATCACCAAGCAGCACATCGAAGACGGTCAACCGATCATCGTTGCCAAGGTGCCCGGAGCCGAGACCATTCTCCGTTTCATTCCCGAACAATGGAAGTTGGTTCAGCTCTTGGACGGAAACCGGTCCTACCAGGAGATTTCCGATCTCTCGGTTGAGGCCACAGGGGCGTATTTCACCGAAGACGACGTTCGAGAGGTTGCCAGCTTCCTTTACGACAAGACTGAGTTTATCGCCAAGACACCGCTGGAAAAGAACATCATCTTCCAGGAACAGGTCCGCGACCAACGCCGCAAGAAGCTGAAGCGGTCTCGGATAACGGATTTCACCGACATCACCATCAAGGAATGGCCGAATGCTGACCGTTATATCTCGTGGCTCTATCCCAAGATAAAGTTTATTTACACCCCCACCTTCGTTCTGTTCAGTTTTTTCTTGTTTGCCGTCATGTTCTGGATGTGGGCCGACAAATTCGGTGAGGTCTGGACGGATAGCTTCCAGTTCTACAACTTTACGTCCAAATCCGGAATTGACCTGTTGGAGTTTTGGGTCCTGTTTGCTCTGATGGTGGCAGTCCACGAGACTGCGCATGGCCTCTCCTGCAAGCACTTCGGTGGCAACGTCGAGCGAATGGGATTCTCTCTCATGTACTTTGCCCCCAGTTTCTTCTGCGACGTTTCACAGGTCTGGGTTTATGGCGGACCCTGGCAGAGGATGGCCACCGCGATTGCCGGCATCTGGATCGATATGATCATTTGCGTTTTTGCCACCATGGTTTGGTGGGGAACCGCGACCGGCATGACCATCCACAACCTTGCCTACAAAGTGATGATGGTCACCGGGGTCGGCGTCTCCTTGCTCAACCTCAATCCCCTGATAAAACTGGACGGATATTTGATCTTCACCGAGCTCATTCACGAACCCGAACTCAAAGAGAAGAGTACGGCCTATCTGTCCGGCCTCACTCGCAAAAAAATCTTCGGTCTGCCCGTGGAGGTCGAATTTGTTCCGCAGCGCCGGCGCGCGTTTTATATCATCTATGCCATCCTTTCCGGTCTGTACGGATATTTGTTGTTGTCGTTCCTGATGGTGTTCACCTTTCACATTTTGCAAGCTTATACGCCGGAGTGGGCCTTTCTGCCTGCTCTCGCCATCGGCTATTGGGTCTTCAAATCAAAAATCAAACTGCTGCTGAGGTTTATGAAAATGGTCTACCTGGATAAAAAAGAGAGGTTGCGGGCTTGGCTGACCGTGCCCCGTATGGCGGCGCTCTCCCTTGCGGTATTGGTGATCGTCTTTTTGCCTTTATGGCCGGAATTTGTCGAAGGCCGATTTGTACTCGAGCCAACTCGCAAAGCCTCCATCCATGCCGAGGTTGCCGGACGAGTGATGCGAGTGCTCGCCCGCGAAGGGCAATCGGTGGCCAGCGGCCAGCCCCTGGTCGAACTCAGCAATTTGCAACTGGAGTCAGCGGCGGCAGGCGCGAATGCTGACTTGCACGCCGCTTCCGACCAGGTCAACCTTGCGCTCTTGCATTATGGCGATTTCGGTCCGGCGGAGTACAAGCGCCAGGAGATGGCCGAGCGCAACCGAACCCTGGTCGATCAGAAAGCTCTTCTGCGAGTCACCAGCCCAATCTCGGGTGTGGTCGTCACTCCTCGGCTGGATGATCTGATGGGAGCATACCTGGAATCTGGCGCGGAGATCGCTGAGGTAGCTGATCAATCTACCATGACTGCTCGCATCTACATCCCCGAGTTCTCGATGAGAGACGTTCGTCTGGGTTCCAGAGTACGGCTCCAGGCGGAATCTCGCGCTATGCCTCTGACCGCAACCCTCTTGTCAGTGGCGCCCGCGTCCACACAGGCGGAATTGGGGCTGATTCCCCAGGACCAACTCAAGGGCATTACCCCGCCCCGCTTCTACGTCGGATCGGCATTGCTGACGAACCCCGGAGAGCTAAAAGAAGGTATGACGGGCGCGGCCAAGATCCTCGTGACCTACCGCAGCATCGCCGAATTCACCTGGATATTCGGCCGCGATCTGATCGATCGCAAGGTGTGGTAGAAAAGCGTCGCACAAAGGCAGCCGATCCCAACGAAAAAGGACCGCTTTTTAAGCGGTCCTTTTCAGATTCGCAAGCAACTTCGGTTAGATCTTCACCCTTGCGCCAGGCGTCACACGAGCGCCAGGTGTTACACGAGCGCCAGGCGTTACACGGGCGCCAGGCGTTACACGGGCACCAGGCGTTACACGGGCACCAGGCGTTACTCGGGCACCAGGTGTTACACGGGCGCCAGGTGTTACACGGGCGCCAGGCGTTACACGGGCACCAGGCGTCACTCGCGCACCAGGCGTCACTCGCGCACCAGGCGTAACCCTAGCACCGGGCGTGACCCGCGCGAGAGGGGTGCTGCTCGCTTCGGGTTTCACGACCAGGGCTTTCTTGGTTGCAATGCGATTGCTGATCAAAGATTTCTTCTGGATCGCCATGTGAGTTCCTCTCAAGCTTTCTGGATTTTAATCTCTACCGACGCAGCTACTGTGAGCACCTCCGATGCCAAACGGTCGGTCCCGAGCGCGGCCTTGTGCGATCACACAGAATCAAGCACTTACGCAGGCTGGAGCTCAACCATCCCTTTCCGCCAAGAGCGCCTTATCCCCGTTTGGTCAAAAATTAACTTCTAGTTAGTTAATTATTAACCGAAACCCCTATAGCTTTCGCTTGCGACAGAGGTATTTCATGCGCTGGGGGTCGATGCCCAGCAGGGAGGCCGCCGCCGATTTCTGGCCGCCCGCCCGGTTCAATGCAGCCTGCAGGTAGGCCAGCTCGATGCGTTCCATCTCCGCGTCGAAATCGACGCCTTCTTCCGGAATCAGCATCGCCTCCTGGCTCGCGTTGCTGGCTACCAGCATTTGTTGAGGCAAATTCTGGAGGCTGATGACCGCGCTGTCATTCATCAGCACCAGACGCTGGATGACGTTCTCCAGCTCCCGTACATTCCCCGGCCAAGGGTAGTCTTCCATGACTCCCAGAACTTCGGGATCCACTTGTTTCAAGGGTTTTGCATTGACCTTACAATAGATGCGCAGGAAGTGGCCGACCAACAAGGAAATATCGCCCTGGCGTTCGCGCAAAGCCGGCAGCACGATAGGAACGACATTGATGCGGTAATACAGGTCTTCGCGGAAACGGCCAGCCTGAACCAATTCTTCCAGGTCTTCGTTCGTCGCAGCAATCAGTCGAAAATCAATTTTCTTGGCGGTCTTACCCCCGATGCGGGTCACCGCCCGGTCCTCCAAAACCCGCAACAATTTCGACTGCAGAGCTAGTCCCAGCGTGGCGATCTCGTCGAGAAACAGAGTGCCGGTATGCGCCAGCTCGATGTGTCCCTGGCGGGATTCCTTGGCATCGGTGAAAGCGCCTTTTTCGTGACCAAACAGCTCGGTCTCAATCAGATTTTCAGGAAGGGCCGCGCAGTTAATACTGATGAAAGGCTTCTGGGCACGCGGTCCCATGGTTACAATCGCCCGCGCCACCAGTTCCTTGCCAGTGCCGCTCTCGCCGCGAATCAGCACCGTACTATTGCTGTCGGCGACCCGGGTAACAGCGTCATAAACCCGGCGCATGGCCTCACTGGCGCCGATCAACTCACCGAATGATTCCCGCTCCGTTTCCGCTTCCTGCCGGTTCCGGTGCTCGATCTCCGCGGTCCGCTTCTCCAGGGCACGACCGAGAACGACGCGAATCTCCTCAAAGTTGATGGGAGCCACAAAATACTGATCGACAGTGGCGTCGATGGCTTTGTGACGCAGCTTACGACTCTCCGAGCGCGTCAGCGCGACCAGCACCAGATCCGGCCCCAACGAACGTAATTCCGCGAGCGCCGTGATTCCCTGTTCGCTGTTGGCCCCGACGGTATCGATATCGAGGAGTATGGCGTCGGGAGGCTGCTTTTTTACCAACGCCAACAATTCATCCCAGGTCTGAAGCATGTGAAGGTCATAATCGGGCGCCAGATGGGCCTCTGCCTCAGGGCCCACGAGTTCGTCACCCGTGACGATGACGATGCTGTACCGGGAAGCCAGATTGCGGGCGGCCGCGTTGCGCATACCCCCTCCAAAAAGCGCATCGATTATGACAAATTCTTAACTGCTTGGGGTGAATTTTTCACCCCAGGGGACTTGCCAAACCCCTCGGCCAGGCTGGTCCCCACCCCTCGCCCGGCCTTCTTATAGATTCCAAAGAAGAAGCAAGATAAATGCTTGAAAAACCCCGCCGCTTCCCGTACCTTTAGCACGCGCCGGAACATCCACCGGTTTCCGTAATGATCGCAGTGGTTCCCGGCGAAGAAAGAAGGAGAATCGTTTTGGACATCAATGTCCGTAAGCGTTCCGAAGTACAACTGATCCAGCTTCGCGGACCCTTAAGGATGGGGCCGGCAGTCGATGGATTGCGTCAAGCCATGGAGGAGGTCATCGGCAATGGAGATCATCGCATCGTGATCAATCTTGCCGAGGTAAACATGATTGATTCCAGTGGCATCGGTCTGTTGGTGCGGTTTCTGGCCTCCACCAAAAAACAGGGGGGGAACATCAAACTGGTCCAGCCTTCGAAGTTTGCCGTGCAGACGCTAAAGCTGGTGGGAGTTCTGAATCTGTTCGAAATCTTCGAGGATGACGACGCAGCGGTAGCATCCTTTTCTTAACCTGTTATTTTTCCATTGCACACGGAGATGAGCCCTCATGGCCGATGAATTTGGCGCCGGCGGGAGTAGTGGCTTTAACGAACTACTCAATCTAAGCATGCCTGCAAATTCGGAGTCGATTGCGACCATTACCGCCGCCATCTCCGAAATTTTGGAGCGCCTGGAGATTCCGGAACAAAAGCGGCTTGAGATCGACCTGGCGGTGCAGGAGGCCCTGGCCAATGCGGTCGTCCACGGGTGCAAGGGGGACGCCTCGAAAACAATTCGGTGCAGGTTGAACGGCGATCAACAGGGCCGCGTTGTTATTTCGGTGACCGATCCTGGCCCCGGGTTCCGGCCAGAAGCCGTACCCGATCCCAAGCGCGCCGAGGGTCTGTATGGCGACCACGGTCGCGGCGTCTACCTGATCCGCCAACTCATGGATGAAGTTCAGTTTGAGCGTGGCGGCTCCGAAATCAAAATGTGGAAATATTGATGCGGAGAAATTAGAGACTGCTAAGGCGCTCCGACTCACCCGACGTGGAGCGCTGCGCTAAGCCGAACCAGAAGGGCGTTGGGCGAATTCGCGGAACCTGAGCTGAGCCTCCAGAGAATTGAGCCATGATTGAAGGATGGCTCCGGAATTCTTCTCGACATACAGGAAGCGCAAACCCATGACAAAAGAATCGGCCCACACCACATCTGCCTTGGCATGAAAAACCTGGGGCTCGAGGCTCGGCACCTCGAATTCCACGATCACAACTCCCTGCAACTTGACTGGATCAACCGGCCGGATGGCTAATCCACCCTCGCTCACGTTCTTCATCTTGGCGCTCAGCGACTCTCCAAGCGTGTTGTGAAACCGCACCGGCAAATCGACACCGTAGCGGAAATATCTCTGATGCTCACGTTCCATCTTGGGTATCGCACTGTCGAGGAGGCTCCGCAATCGAGTCTCCTGGATCGGCTTGCAAAGAACAAAATTGGCTCCCAGATCAAGAGCAGCCTCCGCGCTGGTCAAATGGTTGACCACCGCAAAAATCGTGCTGTGTTTGTTGGAGCGGCTGTTCCGCACCTGGGCCAGGGCTTCGGTACCGCCGTGCACATCATCACAGTCGATGACCAGCCCATCCAGATGCCGGCGGGAGGCAAGTTCGATTGCGCTGGCAGAATCCTGACGGAGATCGAGCGAGGCGCGGCGCCCCAACCCTGCCATGATCTGATCCAGCAGGGTGGTATCGGAGGTCACGACCAGGCACTCTACGCCCATGCCACAATAATAAAGAGTGGCCCAACTCTCTCAAAGTAACCGACGTGCATGGCCCTGGTAGAGCCGGTAACCTTCTATTTCCGGGCCTGTGTCTTGTTGACCTCCGGTAGCCCGACGTTGGCAGGCATTTCTCCCGTCAGCGAGTTCAGGAAGGCTTGCAGATCGCTGCGCTCCTCCCCGGTCAAGAAATCCAGTACGTGGATTTCCTTGTCCAGATTGGGGTTCGAGTTGCCCGCCCCAATGTAGAAGTCAATAACTTCTTTCAAGTTTTTCAGGCTACCGTCGCTCATGTAGGGCGCAGTTTGCGCGATATTGCGCAGCGAAGGGGTTTTGAATTTTCCCTTGTCGGCCTCGCTGTGGGTGATGGCAAAAAGGCCGACGTCAGTGAACTGTCCCATATCGACACCAATACCGATGTCGTGGAACTTGTTGTCCATAAACAAGGCGTCCTTGTCTCCGACCAGGTGGCATACCGCGCAATTGCCCTTTTTCTGGGAAGTGAAAACCACAAAACCACGCTTCACACTAGCGTCGACCGCCTTCTCATCATGCCCGTATTTCCAGCGATCGAACGGCGAGTTACCACTGATGACCGTCCGTTCGAATGAAGCGATGCTCTTCTCCACCATTTCATAAGAAATCGGCTTCGGGCCCCACGCCTTGGCGAAATCCTCGCGATAGCTTGGGTCAGCGTTCAGCCGTTGCTCGACCATCGCCAGCGTGGCGGCCATTTCCACCGGATTCGCCACCGGTCCTTCGGCCTGTTTCTCGAGGCTGGGAGCGCGGCCATCCCAGAATTGCACCTTGAAATAGGCCGCGTTCACTACCGGTGGAGAGTTGCGGCCTCCCAACTTCTTGCCCACGCCCTCGGAGAATTGCCTAGGGTCGGCAAAACCGAACTGCGGCGCATGGCAAGTGGCGCAGGAAATGCTATTGTCCGCCGATAAAATCGGATCGTAGTAAAGCCGCCGGCCGAGCGCGATCGTTTCCGCGGTTGGTGGGTTATCGGGTGGAATCGGCACCGGCGGAAGTCCCAACGGGGCTTTGATTTGTACCGGCTTGCCGATGGGCATGAGGGTTGAAACTTTTTGATTCTGGCTGTGCAGCAACAACCCAGGGGCCACGACGGTGAGAAAAAGAATGAAGAGGAAAGTTTTGTTTAGATTCATAAGGTCCTCTCAGCGATCAACCCGGCTTCGTCAGGATTTCCCGGCGCTTTATTTTACTGCTTGCGCGATAGCTGACCTTGCGTTCCTAGGCCGGGCACACGTCCCTTACGTCTGCTCAATCTTGATTAAAGAGCTTTCTTGCCGCAGAGGCGATGACCTTAAGCACCAATCTCTGTGAGAAAGGTCACACCGACCTGTGCCGCAAGAACTGACGAGCAGCTTGCGGGAGGTGTAGCTTGAAATCGTAAGTCTTCTCCCGAGGTGGACACTTGAAGCTTCTGGTCATCGGTTCCGGCATGATGGGTTCAGCGGCCGCCTTCGACATGGCGCGCCAATCGCAGGTTGAGTCAGTCACACTCGCTGATAACGACCTCAAACGCGCCCGCGAAGTAGCAGCTCGCGTAAACCGGATTACCCACGATAAGAAAATCCGCGCGGTCGCGCTCGACGCCCGCAGTCAAAAAGCTGCCGCCAAGCTGATGCGCGGCCATGACGCTGCGCTCTCCGCCGTTCCCTACTTTCTGAACCTCGGCCTGGCCAAGGCTGCCATTGAAGCACGCTGCCACTTTGCCGACCTCGGCGGAAACAACACCGTGGTCCGCCAGGAACTCGCGCTCGCTGGCAAAGCCGAGAAGCGCGGTGTCGCCCTCGCTCCCGACTGCGGCCTGTCTCCCGGCATGGCTTCCATTCTCGGCGGAGAACTCGTCCGCCGCCTCGGCGGCCGCGCCGATGCCCTCCGGCTCTACGTTGGCGGCCTTCCTGAAAAACCCATGCCGCCATTCCACTACCAGCTGGTTTTCTCGGTGGAAGGCCTCATCAACGAGTACGTGGAACCAGCCCGCATCCTCCGCAAGGGCAAGCTGGTCACCATCGAGCCGCTCACCGAACCCGAAGAATTTCACATGCCGGGCTTCGCGCCCCTGATCGCCTTCCAAACCTCCGGCGGCACCTCGACGCTGCCCGAAAGTTTCGCAGGAAAGGTCGGAGAGTGTTTTGAAAAAACTCTCCGCTACCCCGGCCATTACGATCTGCTGTGCGAACTAAAGGCGCTCGGCCTTTTCTCCAGCGACAAGATGCGGGTCAACGGAACCGAGATCACGCCTCGGTCCGTGATGGCCAAGATCTTCGAAGGCAAGTTTGCCGGCAAGGGCCCGGATGTCTGCATCATGCGCCTGGAAGCGCACGAGTCCGTGCATTCGCCGGGCGTGCGCGGCTTGCTGGGTGGACGCCTCAAGGGTCGAGTCTCCGCCTTCACCCTGGTCGATCATTACGACCCCAAAACCGACATGAGCGCCATGATGCGCACCACCGCGTTCCCGGCCTCGATCGTTTTGCAGATGCTGGCTTCCGGCGCCATCAGCAAGCGCGGCGGCGTGCTTCAAGAACGGGACGTCCCCGCCGATCTGTTTCTGGACGAGATGGCCAAACGTGGAATCCACATCCAGTACAGCGTCGAATAGATGTGCTCCATACATTGCTCGCATCGCTGAAATAGACGGTTTCTTGCATCGTTCCACTCCCGCAGTACAGCGACTTTGGTTTGAAATCCTGATACCTGCCGCGCGCTATGATTTAGCGAGTTATGCGCGCGCCTTACACGCTAAAGTTGACGTTCATCGCACCACTTCTGGCGAGCGCCTTGGCATTCGGCCAAGCAGACCAGTCAACCACTGCTCAACCAAGCAAAGCTCAACCAAGCAATGCTCAGCCAAGCACTGCTCCGTCAAATAACGTCCAGCAACCCGCTGCACAACCGCCGACTGCTCCGCCAACAGCCAAGCCGCGGCCCACCACGCCGAATTCCGTCGCAGATGCGGCTTACGCCTCGAGACAGGCGAAGGAGTCGTCGCCTCCGGCCAAGGTTTACCGAAACAAAGACGTGAAAGATCCAGCCGATACCGCCAACTCCGCCACTGGCGATCGCAACGCCACCGCAACACCGGCTGCCAAACCGGAGATTGCTCAAACCGCTGCTAAGACCACTGCTCCTCCTACGGCTCAACCCGTTGCCAAAACCGCCGCCGACGAGATCAAGAAAGACAAGGCATTTGAGGCGCAAGGCTCGGTTCTCCAGAACCAGATGAAGGTGGAGAAGGGAAAGATCATCGACATCCAAAACCGTATGACCAGTTTGAAGAACCAGTTTGACGCGTGGAGCACGGAATACTCCCAGGATACCGATGCCCCCGCCTGCTGGACCTCCGCTTATTACTCGCCCTATTACAAGGACTGGTGCGACACCGGCCGAAACCTGAAAACACAGTACGACGCAGCCCAGGTCCAGCTCAAACAGGAAAAAGCCCGGCTGGAGCAGATGCAGGAAAACATCCGGCGCCAAGGCTACGGGAACGCGATTTACGACCCTGACTGAGACCAACCTGCGGCTTTCCCGCTTTTCGGCTTTGCGCGCGATCAACTCGAGACCGTGTTGGTGTGCGTCATGGGCAAATTTCCGTAAGTTGTAAGCGCTCCGCAACAGCACAAAGGAAAACGATATGGGCCACCCGAGGGACAGGGTGGCCCTTTCTTGGTTAAGAGATATGGAATTTTCCCCTGCGCCGTCGTAATATCAGGCGATTCTGAAAGGACAACTCCATGGTTCTCGGCATGAGCTTAGCGACCTTTACCCAAGTGCATGTGGCTATCAGCTTGATTGGAATCGTTTCCGGTCTCATCGTGGTTTTCGGAATGCTCAAGGGAAAATTGCTCCACGGCTGGAACGGACTCTTTCTGCTCACCACGGTGCTGACCAATGTCACCGGCTTTTTCTTCCCGTTTGAGGGCTTTAAGCCCTCCTACGTGGTGGCCACTATTTCGCTGGTGTTGCTGGCGATTGCGATCCTCGCGCGTTATGCCCAGCACCTTGCCGGCGGCTGGCGCAGGACTTACGTGATCTCCGCCGTGATTGCCCTTTATCTCAATTGTTTCGTGCTGGTGGTGCAGAGCTTTCTGAAGGTACCGGCTTTGCACGCTCTGGCTCCCGAGGGAAAAGAGCCGCCGTTCCTGGTGGCACAGCTCGTAGTGATGGCGATTTTTATCGGGCTGGGCGTGGGCGCGGCAAAAAAATTCCGCAATTCACTGGTTCGAACCGCCTGATCGCGACATCTATTGACCGTCCCAGTGAATTTACCCGGGACAAATCAAGGAGCGCATCTTATGCCTACGATTACGACCAAAGACGGTACCGAGATTTTCTACAAAGACTGGGGATCAGGCCAGCCCATAGTGTTCAGTCACGGCTGGCCGCTCACGGCAGACGACTGGGATGGACAAATGTTGTTCTTCGGCCAGCGTGGCTATCGAGTCATCGCTCATGACCGGCGAGGGCACGGCCGTTCCACCCAAACCTGGGATGGCAACGATATGGACACCTATGCCGACGATCTTGCCGCCCTCACCGAAAAGCTCGACTTGAAGAACGCAATCCATGTGGGCCACTCCACCGGCGGTGGTGAAGTTGCCCGTTACATTGGCCGGTACGGCTCGAAACGCGTCGGCATGGCTGTGCTCATCAGCTCGGTGCCACCGTTGATGCTGAAGACGGAGAAGAATCCTGGGGGGCTGCCCCTCTCGCTGTTTGACGGTTTCCGAGCCGCGCTGGCGGCAAATCGACCCCAGTTTTACCGAGACTTTACCCTCCCCTTCTACGGCTACAACCGGCCCGGCGCAAAGATTTCCGAGGGCATCCGCGAACACTGGTGGATGCAAGGAATGATGGGAGGCATGAAGGCTCACTATGACTGCATTGGAGCCTTCTCCGAGACGGATTTTACCGAAGACCTCAAAAGCATGGACGTTCCGACGCTCGTCATGCACGGCGACGACGATCAGGTCGTGCCCATCGCAATATCGGGGCTGCTGTCCGCGAAGATCGTGAAGAATGCCACGCTCAAGGTGTATCCCGGCTTTCCACACGGGATGCCGGCGACCAACGCGGACGTGATCAACGCCGATCTGCTCGCGTTCTTCCAGCAACGCAAGCTAGCGGCAGCATGATCGAGCACGGGGAACTGTCGAGTTGTGCCCGGCCTGTCGCCTTTTGCGGTGCAGGCCGGGTGCTTGTCACGATAAAACATTCAAAAGGCGCGTCGCGCGCCGTTGTTCCCCCGGGGGGTTCGCGGAAGCATTTGAATCGCCTTCCCAGCCTTGTGGCGTTCGGTTTCATCCTCGCCGGATTCTCTCATTGATTTCATACGCTATTAGCGTATACTATCAATAGTACGCTGGCGGCGTAGGGTACTCTTCGATGGAATTCTTTGAAGCGCCTCCGTTTACTCGTTACCTCTCGCGCTATCTGGACGACGAGCAATACCGTGACCTCCAAGATGCCCTGGCGAATACGCCTGAACTTGGAGATCTGATGCCCGGTACCGGCGGTTTCCGCAAGTTGCGCTGGGCTGACAGCCGCCGTGCTAAAGGCCGTCGTGGAGGGTTAAGGATTATCTACTACTGGTTCGATAGCCACGACCAGATATGGATGATAACTATTTACGACAAAAACGAAGCCTCCGACCTTACGCCGGACTAACGAAAAGCTTTGAAGACGGCAATTGAGGCAGAAAAGAAAATGCGCATTCGGAGACACTGATATGAGGAGCAAACGCAATCTGTTCGAGGAATTGATGGAAGGCGTAGCAGCGATGAACGCCCACCGCGACGGGAAAATCACATTGCGAAGCTACACAGCCGGGCCGCGGGCACTGCCTGACCTCAAGCCAAGAATGATCAAACAGGTGCGCGAGCGATTCAACTGTTCGCGTAGCGTCTTTGCTCGAAAGCTGTTTACCAACGAACGCACGTTGGAGAAATGGGAGCAGGGACGCGCCAAGCCCAATGCCCAAGCCGTCGCGCTGCTGCTGCTCGCCGCCAAGTATCCGGATACGTTCGAACGGCTGGAGAGGGTAGCGGAGTAGAAAGCGTCGTGGCTTTCCCCACGTGCGCTAGCCAAAAGCTAAGAGCCAATAGCCAAAAGCTGAACTACTCCCACTCAATCGTGCCCGGCGGCTTCGAGGTGATGTCGTACACCACGCGGTTCACGCCTTTCACCTCATTCACGATCCGGCTGGAGATGATCTTCAACACTTCATGCGGCAGCGGCACCCAGTCGGCGGTCATGCCGTCTTCGGAATGGACCGCCCGCACTGCGCAAGTGTAGGCATAGGTGCGCTGGTCCCCCATCACCCCAACTGACATTACCGGCAACAGCACCGCAAACGATTGCCAGATTTTCGAATACAGGCCGGCGTTCTTGATCTCGCCAACCACGATGTCATCGCATTCGCGCAGGATCGCCAGCCGTTCCGGCGTCACCTCGCCTAATATCCGCACCGCCAGTCCCGGCCCCGGAAACGGCTGCCGCTGCAGGATCTCTTCCGGCATTCCCAAATCGCGGCCGATCTTGCGGACTTCATCTTTGAACAATTCCTTCAGCGGCTCAATCAGCTTGAGCTTCATCTTCGCTGGCAACCCGCCGACGTTGTGGTGTGACTTGATGATCTGCGACGGCCCGCGCACCGAGCGCGACTCAATCACATCGGGATAAAGCGTCCCCTGCACCAGCCATTTGACCTTGCCTTCTTTCTTCTCGATCCGGAGGGCTTCCTGCTCGAACACTTTGATGAATTCTTTGCCGATGATCTTGCGTTTCTTCTCCGGGTCGGTGACCCCTGCGAGCTTCTTTAAGAAACGCCCGGTGGCATCGACGGCCACCAAGTGCAGGCCCAGCTTGTCACGCAGGTTTTGTTGTACTTTCTGAAATTCATCTTTGCGCAGCACGCCGTTGTTCACGAATACGCAGGTCAGGCGCGTAGGATGTTTGGCGTCGCGCATCGCGCGATCCACCAGCGTGGCTGCAACCGCGGAGTCTACCCCGCCCGAGAGTGCGCAAATCGCCCGGCCGCTGCCTACAGTCTGGCGCACACTGGCGATGGTCGCGTCAATGAAATGCTGTGGAGTCCATGTGGGCTTAGCCCGGCAAATCACCAGCGCAAAGTTGCGCAGGATGTCGGTGCCGTGCTGCGTGTGGTGGACCTCTGGGTGAAACTGTACCGCCCACATCTTCTTTTCTTCGTTCTCGATCCCGGCCAGCGCGTGGGGGGAACTGGCAGTCTCCTGGAATCCGGGCGGCAATTCGACGGCTTTGTCGCCGTGCGACATCCAAACGCTCAGTTTGCCGGGCAAGTTGTGAAACAAGCATGAACCGGTCTTGAGGTTAACCATCGCATGGCCGTACTCGCGTTTGTCTGCGGCCTGCACCTTGCCGCCGAGCGCGTGCACCATGAGCTGCAATCCATAGCAGATGCCCAGCATCGGCAGCCCGATGCGGAAGACGCGCGGGTCCACGGCGGGCGCGTCTTTGTCATAGACCGAAGACGGACCACCGGACAGGATGATGCCGACCGGCGAGTAGCTGCGAATTTCATCCAGGCTGGCGGTGCAGGGCAGGACAACGGAAAAGACGTTCTGTTCGCGGATGCGGCGCGCAATCAACTGCGAATATTGCGCTCCGAAGTCGAGGACAACAATAGATTGGGTTTCCACTGACGAGTGTCTCAAAAGTCGGGCGCTGTGTAAAGACCAAGGACGTCAACCACAGAGAACACGGGGGACATCGAGGGCTCGATTGAGCGCTGCCCTGTGTCCTCCGCTGTCGCCAGCCATCATCCGGGTGCAGGAACGTCACTCAAGATCAACTCATTCGGGTCGATCGAGGCACTGGGCTGAGTGCCGAATGCTGACGGCTGAAAACTGGGTTCCACCGGCAATTCCAGAATCGCCACATAAGCAGCCAGTCGCCCCATGTACAAGAAATCCGCCACCGCCAAGTAGAGCAGCGTGATCACAATTAGTGTGGCCAGCACCAATCTCCCGGGAAGCGCTGCCGCCAGCCCCAATGGCACCGCAGCCACAATGCTGGCCACAATGAAGGCGGCAAAATGGGCCAGACCGAAGGAGGTGCCGACGGCGAACACCGGCCCGCCACGTAACCCGAGAAAATCCACAGCGGCTGCGATCGCGCCAAACGTGTCTTGTCCGTTAGCAACTACAAAAATCGCCGCCAAGGAAAGAAACCAGTTCACCACCGACCACGTCAACCAAACCAGGCCAAAGATGACCATGGCGAGTTGGAAGGCTATGCCACTTTCCTCGGGTGTTGACGCGAACCCTAGCACCCCGAAGGCTGCGAAGCCACTCAGGACCGCGGCCAGCGAAGTCGCTGCCCGCAAAAACATCAGGCCGGCCAAAGGCCGGATCGCCGGCTCCGTGACCTCATTGCTCTGGCGAAAATGCCCGATTAGCGCCCTGACCGTAGCCGCCCGCGCCAGCGCAGCTACCACGATCCATCCCACGGTAAGCGCGAGCGCCAGCACGATGAACGCTTCTACCAAGCGAAACCCGCTGCCCCGCACGATGTTTCCGGCCGCTCGCAAAATCAGCAACGGCTGCCGGGAACGGAGCAACAGCAAATCTCCGCGAGTGACGGGTAGCGTGTCCAGGTATTCGAAACAGAAAAGCGTAATTAGCAGTCCAGCGGCAGCCCCGAAACTCCAGCGCCAGGCGATTTCTGCGAAACCCAGAGATGGCCGCCGGAATACGGCGCGAAAGCCTTCCATGGTTGGCGAACGCGGATTCATTGGGGCTAGGATAACGTAGCTTTACCGCACCACGATGTTGACCAGCTTGCCGGGCACTACGATCTTTTTCACGATCTGCTTCCCCGCGATGGCGGCTCTAATCTTTGCATCCGCCAGGGCGGCCTCGCGGATGATCTCTTCCGAGGCGCCGGCCGGCACCACCACCACAGCCCGCAACTTGCCGTTGACCTGCACCGGAATCTCAATCTCATCTTCTTTCGCCAGCGCCGGATCATACTTCGGCCAGGCTGCTTTGAGCAGGCTTCCCTTCTCGCCCAGCATCTCCCACAACTCATGCGCGAGGTAAGGCGCAAACGGCGCCAGCAGCAGAACAAGGTCACGCTGGAGATCTGCGAGCAGCGACTTGGGAACGGCTTCCGCGGCCGACCGCGTCGCGCGTTCTTCGGCGAGATAGAGTTCGTTCACCAGCTCCATGATCGCGGCGATCGATGTATTGAAATGCCACCGTCCCTGGAAGTCCGCGCTCACCCGCTTGATGGTCTGATGTAACTTGCGCTGAATGGCCCGCGCCGCAGGCGGTAGAGCCGTTGCTTGCACCGACTCTTTCTCTTTGGTTTGAGGCGCAGCATGTCTCGCCACGTACCGGTACACCCGCCCCAGGAACCGCTGGACGCCTTCGACTCCCTCATCCTGCCAGTCCAGCTCGCGGTCCGGAGCCGTGGCGAAAAGCGTATACATCCGGGTACTGTCAGCGCCGTAGCGCGCCACCATCTCATCCGGCGACACCACATTCCCTAGGCTCTTCGACATTTTCGCGCCGCCCTTAATAATCATCCCTTGGGTGAACAGGCGCTCAGCCGGCTCGTCGTTGGTGACCATGCCCATATCGCGCATGAACTTGGTCCAGAAGCGCGAATAAATAAGGTGCAGAATCGCGTGCTCGACTCCGCCAATATACTGGTCAATCGGAAACCAGTAAGCTGCATTCTTTGAATCAAATGGCGCCTGCTGATTGTGCGCGTCGGTATAGCGATAAAAATACCAGGACGAATCGACAAACGTGTCCATGGTGTCGGTTTCGCGGCGCGCCGGGCCACCGCACTTCGGGCAAACTGCGTTCACAAATTCCGGCACCCGGCCCAAGGGCGAACCGCCGGTCAGCGTGATGTCCACGTTCTCCGGCAATAGCACCGGCAAGTCCTTCTCTGGAACCGGCACCATCCCGTCCTTCTCGCAATACAGCATCGGGATCGGCGTACCCCAGTAGCGCTGCCGCGAGATGCCCCAATCCTTCAGGCGATACGTGACCGTCGCTTTACCGAAGCCGTGCTGTTCGGCGTAAGCGGACATCTCGGCGATCGCCTCCTGGCAGCCGAGCCCACTGAACTGCCCCGAGTTCACCAGCGAACCCTTCAAATCGGTGAACGGTGGCACCGGCTCGGTCACGGTTTCGTCGGGATCATCCGGGCAGGGCACGATGACAAGCCTGACTTCCAGCGCGTATTTCCGCGCGAATTCGTAATCGCGTTCATCATGCGCCGGCACACTCATGATCGCGCCCGTGCCGTAGTCCATCACGATATAGTTTGCCACCCAGATCGGCAGCCTTTCGCCGTTGTAGGGATTCACGGCAAAATGGTGGACGTTAATTCCATGCTTCTCGATGGCGCCAATGTCGCCCGTCTCTTTGGCTTCTCGCTGCTCGGCGATAAGCTGCTCAACCTGTTCCCGTAAGGGATCGTTGTACTTCGCCATCCGCGTCACCAGCGGATGCTCCGGCGCAAGCTGGATGGAAGTCGCACCAAAAATGGTATCCACGCGGGTAGTGAAGACGGTGATGGTGTTCTCGGGAGAGTCGGCAGCGCCATCCAGCTTGAAATCTACCAGCGTACCTTCACTGCGGCCGATCCAGTTGCGCTGCATGGTGCGAACTTTTTCCGGCCAGCCTTCGAGTTTGTCGAGGCCGCTGAGCAACTCCTCGGAATACTTAGTGGTGCGCAGGAACCACTGCTCCAATTCGCGCTGCTCCACCAGCGTATCTTCATGACGCCAGCAGCAGCCGCCCACCACCTGCTCATTCGCCAGAACCGTCGCACACTTTGGGCACCAGTTCACCTTGCTTTTCTTGCGATACGCCATGCCCTGCTCGTACAGCTTCAGAAAGAACCACTGGTTCCAGCGATAGTATTCAGGCAAACAAGTCGTGACTTCGCGCGACCAGTCGTAGGCAAAGCCCAGGCGCTTCATCTGCGCCTTCATGTTGGCGATGTTGCCGAGCGTCCACTCACGCGGCGGAGTGTGGGCGGAAATGGCGGCATTCTCCGCCGGAAGTCCAAACGCATCCCAGCCCATGGGATGCAGCACGTTGTAGCCGTTCATCCACATGTAGCGGGCCAGGGCGTCGCCGATCGAATAATTGCGAACATGCCCCATGTGCAGCGCCCCCGAGGGGTAAGGCAACATTTCCAGCGCGTAATATTTGGGCTTCGCGGAATCGGGTTCCGCGGCGTAGAGAAAACCATCCTGTGGCCAGCGCTCGAACCACTTGTTCTCGATGCGCTGGGCATCGTAGCGGTCGTCGGCTCGCACTTCGTGATCGGCGGACGTAGTTTCTTCCTGCGGCATAGAGAAAAGCAAGTACCAGATAAGCCTTAGATTTTACATCGAGAGGCAGTGTGGCGCGGACACTTCTGTCCGCGAATGCCGAAATCCTGGCAAACATTCAGCGATAGATATCCTTGCGGTGGCCAACCTGTAGCACCATTACAGTGATGCGCTCATCCTGAATGTCACAGATCAGGCGGTAGTCGCCGACCCGGTAACGCCAGAGCCCGCGTTTTTCACCCTGAAGAGGCCTTCCCCACTGCCGCGGGTTATCTGCTCCTGCGAGTCGCTCTCGCAGAAAGCGGACGATTGCCTGCTGGGCCTGGCGATGGAGCTTGGTGATCTGTTTTTCTGCGGTGCGGGTAATTTCAATCGTCCAGGCCAAGCCGGCGCTCCAGCTCGTCGAGCGTAATGGTAGGTTCACGCCGTTCCAGAGCGGCGATGCCCTTCAAGTAGTCTTCACGATCCTCCAGGAACTGCCGAATCGCCTCACGGGCATAGTAGCTCTTGCTCCGGCCGGTCTCTCTGGCGAGAGACTCCAGTTTCTCTTCCAGTTCGGGTTCGAGTCGGACACCGAGCATGTGTTTAACATGTTTAACATAACAGAATTTGGACTGCACAGCAAGTGGATGTCAATTCCCCGCGTTTGCCGCCCAACCGCCTTCAACGATAGACTTAGATGTTTCGCTGTAGAGGATTCCCATGCTAGTCGTCATGCAGGCGCACGCCACCGAAGAGCAGGTGCGTGCGGTCTGCCAGAAAATCGAGTCGCTCGGCTACCGCGCCCACTCCATCCCCGGAGCCGAGCGGACTGCCATCGGCATCACCGGCAACCAGGGCGAGGTCCAGGCCGGTACGCTGGAAGAACTCGCTGGTGTACAGGAAGTCATCCGCGTCACCAAGCCCTACAAGCTGGTCAGCCGCGACATTAAAGAAGACAACACCGTCATCCGCTTTCCCGGCACCGACGCCACCATCGGTGGCGCAGCCCTGGCGGTCATTGCCGGTCCCTGCGCCATTGAAAGTCGTGAGCAGGCATTTGCCGTGGCCGAGCGAGTTCATCGCGCCGGAGCACAGTTCTTTCGCGGAGGCGCGTACAAGCCCCGCACGTCTCCTTATTCATTTCAAGGCCTGGGCGAAGACGGCCTGCGCATCATGGCCGAGATCCGCGATCAGTTCGGCATGAGAATCGTCACCGAGGCCATCGACAACGAATCGCTGGAACTGGTGGAAGAGTATGCCGACGTCATCCAGATTGGCGCGCGCAACATGCAGAACTTCTCCTTGCTCAAGCGCGCAGGACGCAGTCGCAAGCCGGTGCTGCTCAAGCGCGGCCTGGCGGCAACCCTCGAAGAATTCCTGATGGCAGCCGAGTACGTGATGAGCGAGGGCAATTACAACGTGATTCTCTGCGAGCGCGGCGTCAGAACCTTCGCCGATCACACCCGCAACACTCTCGATCTAAGCATCGTGCCAGCGGTGCAGCGCTTGAGCCATTTGCCAATTGTGGTTGATCCCAGCCACGGCACCGGTAAGCGCAATAAAGTGACACCACTTTCGCGGGCAGCGGTGGCCGTCGGTGCTGATGGCCTGATCGTCGAAGTCCACCACCAGCCGGACAAGGCTCTCTCCGATGGCATTCAGTCGCTCTATCCCGACCAGTTCGACGAGTTGATGGCGCAGGTGCGCCAGATCGCGCCCGTGGTGGGCCGGACGGTGGCGGGGATCAAGTCGGCGAGGCCCGTGGAGGCAGTGGCCAAGCACTGACTCGTAAGGTCGTCCGGCTCCGTCAAACTCTGACCTGACTTGCGAAAACTTCTCCTCATCTTCGTGCTGCTGCCCATACTAGGCGGCCTCGGCTGGTGGTACTTCCACGAGCGCCAGCTCACCGACTACGGGCCTGCGTACCGCGAGTATGCCTACGTCACCAACGGCAAGAGCAACACAGTATCGGTAATCGACCTGCGTACCTTCGCGCTCGCCAAGACGATCCACGTGGGCAGCGAGCCGACCGGGATCGCTACGAATCCGAAAAGGAATGAGATTTACGTTGTCAACACGCTATCGAACAACGTCACCGTCATCGACGCCGAACAGAACTCTGTAGTCGCCACCATCGGCGTCCACGACCACCCCTACTTCATCGATGTTTCTGACGACGGCCGGCGCGGCTACGTCGCCAACTCCGGCTCGGCGAACGTATCGGTAATCGATCTGGAGAAGCGGACGATCGTCGGCAACATTCGCGTTGGCGCATCGCCTGGCCTGGCCCGCGTTTCTCCCGACGGCACGACCGTGGTCGTCAGCAACCGTGGCGACAACACCGTCTCCATCATCGATGCGAAGCGCCTGGCCGTCCGTAGCACCGTTCCCATCTGCCAGCAGCCGGAGGACCTCGTCATTCTTCCCGACGACAGCAAAGCCTTCGTGGCGTGCACCGGATCAGGACAGGTGGCTTCGATCGATCTGAAGACCGACAAACTTCTCGCACTTCTCGACGTGGGCAGAACTCCCGTCCACCTCGCGCTCAAGCCCGACGGCGGAGAAATCATGGTGAGCAACTTCGATTCTGACAGCATCTCCATCATCGAAGCCACCATGAACGAGGTCGGTGGCAGCTATCTGATTGGGACGCACCCCTCGCGTGGCGTGGTCAGTGCCGACAATTCCCGGCTCTACATCAGCAACTTCGGGTCAAATACCGTCGCGGTATACGATATCGACTCAGGAAAGGTGGTGGCCGCGCTGCCGGTAGGCAGCCATCCCGACGCCCTGGCGCTGGTGCAGAGTCAGAATTATCTGTTAGTGGTAAATTCCGCTTCGGGCGATGTCACGGTGATCCAAAAGCGCACGCCTAAGAAGAAATTCGAGCCGGGAGAGTATTCGCTGCTGACCATGATTCCGGTGGGCATTCAGCCGAACAACATTGTGGTGAAGTCGTTTGTGTTAACCAAGCCTAAACCATAGAAACCAGCCACGAATTTTCACGGATGCACGCGGATAGCACTAAGCCCCTGCGCCGCAGCACTTCTTATACTTCTTCCCTGACCCGCAAGGGCAAGGATCATTGCGGCCGACTTTGGCGGCGCCGCGCACCACTTGCTGCACCGGCTGGCGATCTCCAGCACCCGCCATGCGGGCTTGTTCCAGTTCGCGGCGCTTGCGGCGCTGGAAAGCTTCTTCCAGTTCGTCCATCGACGTGGAGACATTGCGCGGCGGCTGGTGCCCGTTGCCATCCCCTCCGGCTGGCTGCCCTTCAATCAGCGGGCGTCCGGGCGCCGGCGCGTCCGGCCTCTCCAGGATCTGCATTAGGTACAGATAACGCACCGTGTCTTCCTGGGAGCGCTGCATCATGGCTTCAAACATGTCGAAGGACTCGCGCTTGTACTCGACCAGCGGATCATGCTGCCCATAACCCCGCAGGCCGATGCCTTCTTTTAGGTGGTCCATGTCACGCAGATGATCTTTCCACTGCGCGTCCAGCACGCTCAGCATGATCATGCGCTCGTGGTAGCGCATGGCCTCCAGGCCAATCAGTTTTTCCTTGGCGTCGTAACGAGCTTTGAGCCGCTCAAAGATGGCGTCGCCCAGTTCCTGCCGGTTTAGCGTCTCCGGCTTGATGCCCTCGGCCAGAATGTCCACACCGAAGCGGGTGAAAATCGCATCTTTCAAAGCTTTGACATCCCAATCTGCCGGGTGCGCTTTCACCGCACAGAACTGGTCCATCAAATCGCTCAGGATCCCAGAGACGTAATCCTCGAGAATGATCTCCTTCTGATCGACTCCTTGGAGCAGTTGGTGACGCAAGCCATAAACCGCCTCGCGCTGCTTGTTCATCACGTCGTCGTATTCCAGCAGATGTTTGCGGGCTTCGAAATTCTGCGCCTCCACCGCTTCCTGCGTCTTCTCGATGCGCCGCGAGATCATGCGGGATTCGATCGGAACCCCCTCTTCCATGCCCAGCCGCTGCAGCAGGTTTGAGATCCATTCCTTGGCGAAGATACGCATCAGGTCGTCTTCCAGGGAAAGATAAAATCGCGAAGAGCCGGGATCGCCCTGGCGTCCGGCGCGTCCCCGAAGCTGGTTATCAATGCGCCGCGACTCGTGCCGTTCAGTCCCGAAGATGTGCAATCCGCCGGCGGCAATCACTTCATCATGTGCTTTATCGGTCTCCTGCTTGTAGCGGTTGAGAACCTCCGTCCACTGATCGGTCGGGACCACGTATTCGTTGCCCGCGTAGTACCAAACCGTGCTCTTGCTGTCGTCCACCACGGCTTGAACCTTGCCCTGAGCGGCCCGCAGCGGCTGCGCGATTCCCTTCTTCACACATTCCTGCTTCGCCATGAACTCAGGATTGCCGCCCAACAGAATGTCGGTACCGCGGCCGGCCATGTTGGTGGCGATTGTGACCATGCCTTTACTCCCGGCCTGGGCCACGATTTCAGCCTCCTTCTCGTGCTGCTTGGCATTCAGGACCCAGTGCTTCACACCTTTTTTCTTCAGCAGTTCAGACAGCCGTTCCGACTTTTCGATCGAAGTAGTACCCACCAGCACCGGTTGCCCAGTCTCATGCAGTTTCTGAATCTCATCCGCTGCGGCAAAGTATTTTTCTCTCTCGGTGCGGTAAACCACATCTGGATGTTCCAGCCGCAGCAACGTCCGATTGGTGGGGATCACCATCACTTCCAGCCGGTAAACCTTGTCGAATTCCGTCGCTTCCGTTTCCGCCGTGCCGGTCATGCCCGCCAGCTTTTTGTACATGCGGAAATAATTCTGGAAGGTGATGGTCGCCAGCGTCTGGTTCTCGCGCTCGATCTTGACGTTTTCCTTGGCCTCCACCGCCTGGTGCAACCCGTCCGACCAGCGCCGGCCCGGCATCAGGCGGCCAGTGAACTCATCCACAATGATGACTTCGCCTTCCTTCACCACGTATTCCACATCTCGGTGGTAGAGCGCGTGTGCTTTAACCGCGGTATCGACGTGGTGCTTCAGGTCCCAGTTTTCCGGGTCAGCGATGTTGCCGATCCCCAGCAATTGCTCGACTTTCTCCCAGCCTTCGTCGGTGACTGTGATGTTCCGGTGCTTCTCATCGACCACGTAGTCTCCGGTGAGTTCCTTCGGTTCCCCCGGCGCGGTGTCGATCTCTTCTCCCTTTTCGAGCTTCGGGATGATTCGATTCACGCGCGCATACTTGTCGGTGGACTCCTCGCTGGCGCCGGAAATAATCAGCGGAGTGCGGGCTTCGTCGATCAGGATCGAGTCCACTTCGTCCACGATGCCGAAATTGTGCCCGCGCTGCACGCAGTCATGCAGATCGAACTTCATGTTGTCGCGCAGGTAATCAAACCCGAACTCGTTGTTGGTGCCGTAGGTCACGTCGGCTGCGTAAGCCTCACGGCGCTGTTGGTCATCGAGATCATGCACGATCACGCCGACGGTCAAGCCGAGAAAACTGTAGAGCTTGCCCATCCACTCCGAGTCGCGTTTGGCCAGATAGTCGTTGACCGTGACCACGTGTACGCCGCGGCCGCCCAAGGCATTTAAATAAACCGGAAGGGTCGCGACCAGCGTCTTGCCTTCGCCGGTTTTCATTTCGGCGATCTTGCCCTGATGCAGGACCATGCCGCCGATGAGCTGCACATCGAAGTGCCGCATGTTGAGCACCCGGCGGCCGGCTTCGCGGACCACGGCAAAGGCTTCCACCAGGATTTCGTCGAGCACTTCGTTGCTGGCCTTCCGGCGCTCGTCGTCAATTTCCTTCATTCGCTCGATATCGGCATCGGGCTCGTCGGCAATACTCTTCAGACGGTCCTGAATGCGTTGACGGAATTCGGCGGTCTTGGCCTGCAACTGGTCGTCGCTGAGCTGCTTCATGGCCGGCTCAAGCGCGCTGATAGCCTCTACCTTGGGCATCAGGCGCTTGATTTCGCGCTCGTTCTTGGTGCCGAACACCTTACCTAACAGGGCATTAATCAATCAATTTTCCTCGCCGGGCACACTCATCCCAGTGTCTCTAGAGCCTAGCATATTAGATGCGTCAGCGGTCTGGGTGACGCATGCCGTCTGCTGTTCTCCTCTTCCTCCGCGAACCGTCTGCGAGCCCTGCGTTTAGGCTTGTGTTTCATGTAAGATTCCACGCGACCATGTCCACGTTCTACGATCGCTTTCGCGAGTGCGCCGAGCGCTGGCCCAATAACATTGCTCTAGAAATCCAGAAGCACGACCGGGTTGAGAGTTACACCTACTCTGAACTTCGTCAGATGGCGGAATCCATTGCTCGCTGGCTTGGCGGACAAAAACTTGCCGGGGGCCCTCGCATCGCCATTCTCGCTGATAATCATCCTCGCTGGGTCGCTGCTTATTTGGGCGTTATCGCCGGCGGAAACACCGCTGTTCCCCTCGACACTGCATTTCATGCCGACCAAGTCGCCAAGTTGCTCACAGACAGCGGCAGTTCGCTGTTGTTCTGCGACCTGAAGCACCTCGCGGTCGCACGGGAAGCGGTGGGTCAATCAGCAATCGGAATTGTATTGCTGGATGCCGGCAAAGCGGGCGAGGGCGCCCGCAGTGCACCAACCGATCTCGACCGTATCCTGGTCGCCGGTTCCGGGGATTTTAAACCGGCCGCTTCCGCTCAGGGCGACCTCGCCTCTCTGCTCTACACTTCCGGCACCACCGCCGACCCCAAGGGCGTCATGCTCACTCACGGCAATCTCCTGGGTGAAGTGGAGGCAGTGTTTGGCTGGGCTGATATTGGCCCCGACGACGCTGTGCTCGGCGTGCTGCCGCTGTTTCACGTGCTCTCGCAGATGGCCAATCTGTTGCTGCCCCTGGTGAAGGGTGCCAGGGTGGTGTATCTCGAAACCCTGAACACGACCGAGCTTCTGCGTGCGCTGTCAGAGCGCAAGATCAGCGCGTTTGCCGTAGTGCCTCAGTTCTTCTATCTCATCCACGAACGCATTTTCAAAGCAGTCTCCGAGCGCGGCAGGCTGGCGCAATCGGCCCTCCGTGCGATGATGGCGATCACTCGTGTGGGTAGAAAGCTCGGCATCAATCTCGGCACGGTTTTCTTCAAAAAGATTCACCAAATTTTCGGCGACAAGATGCGCTACCTCGTCACCGGCGGCTCCCGCTTTGATCCCCAGATTGCGCGCGATTTCTACGGGCTCGGCATCGACGTCCTGCAAGCCTACGGCCTCACCGAAACCACCGGCGCCGCCTTCGCCAACTCTCCGCATAACATCGTGATCGGCTCAGTCGGGCCGCCGCTCACCGGCGTCGAGGTCAAGATCACAGACCCTCAGCCGCAGGAAGGCACACCTTTGCCGGTTGGCGAGATCGCGCTTCGAGGCGCGATTGTCATGAAAGGCTATTGGAACCGCCCCGAGGCCACCGCCGAGGTTCTGAAAGATGGCTGGCTTTACACCGGCGATCTCGGATCCCTCGATTCCGGCAACAACCTCTTTATTACGGGCCGCAAGAAAGAAGTCATCATCCTCAGCAATGGCAAGAATATTTATCCCGACGAAGTCGAGGCTCATTACTTGAAGTCGCCCTACATCAAAGAAATGTGCGTGATGGGACTGGAGGGACGACCGGGCGATCCTACAGCCGACCGTTTGCACGCCGTGGTCGTCCCGAATTTCGAAGCGCTCAAACAACGCAAGATCGCGAACGCAAAAGAGATCATTCGCTTCGACATTGAAAACCTCTCCACGCACCTGCCCTCCACCAAGCGGATTGGCAGCTACGAAATCTGGCAGGAAGATTTGCCTCGTACCACCACTCGAAAGCTGAAGCGCTTCGAAATCGCGAAGCGAGTCAAGGCGAATCAGGGCAAGACTTCTCCTGACGCCGCCATCGCAACAGAAAAACCACTCTCGGAAGAAGACTTGGCCTGGCTGGACCAGCCTGAGGTGCAGCACGCGCTCCCCATCGTTCACACGGCAGCGCGTACCCAACCGCAGGCCCTCCGTCCAGACCACAATCTGGAACTCGACCTCGGCCTCGACTCCATGCAACGCGTGGAACTTCTGGTCGCGCTGGAGCGCGAACTCGGCGGCAACGCGGAAGAATCGCAGTTGGCAGAGGTCTACACGGTACGCGACCTGGTAGACATGGTGCGCAAGAGCGCCGCCAGCGGGGCAACTTTGGCCCAGCCTCGGGCCGGATGGGACACATTGCTACGCGAGGAAACCACGGACCCGGAGGTCCTGGCACTGACCCGCCCTCGGCGCATCGCGGAAGCGTTCTGGTTCTTGATCGCCCGCCTGATTCGCGTCGCCGCCGATGACCGCTTCCATCTGCGAGTGACCGGGCTGGAAAAGATTCCTTCCCGCGGACCTTTTATCCTCTGTTCCAATCACCAGAGTTTTATCGACCCCATCATTCTCGGCGGACTTTTGCCCTCGTCGGTGTTTCGCGACACTTTTGCCGTCGGCACCAGCGAAATCTTTGGCAGTGGATTCATGCGTACCCTGGCGCGATGGTTGCGGGTAGTGGTGGTCGATCCCGACGCCAATCTGGTTCCCGCTATGCGGGCCGGGGCGTTCGGGCTCCAGCATGGACGTGTGCTCATTCTCTATCCCGAGGGCGAGCGCTCGATTGACGGCACGCCCAAGAGGTTCAAGAAAGGCGCCGCCATTCTCTCGATTCACCTGCAGGTACCGATTATTCCCGTCGCCATCGCGGGGTTCTATGACGCCTGGCCGCGCGGAAGACCATTCCAGAAATTCGCGCCGCTGCGTATGAAGTTCGGTGATGCGATTTTCCCTCCGCCAGAAGCAGAGGCGTCAGAAGCGGCGTATGAGAGGCTCATCACGGAGTTGAAGACACAAATTGTCAGCATGTGGACAGAGCTGCGGCAAACCGGCCCAGAAACCACTCCATAGGAACACGGTTTCGCCCCGCCCTCTATTTTGGCGGCGTGACTGGACGGCTATGAATCTCCCAGCCCTTTTCCGGTTTGGCCGAGTCGTAAGTTAGCGTCTTCTCGACGTCATTGCTCCAATTGTCATATATCGCAGTAAGCCGTCCCTGCTCGATTTGATAAGACTGCTCCGTACCGGGAGTGACATTCTCAATGCTGACCGCACAAGAGGCGATTAGCTCCACACGGTAGTCATCTTCGTCCCAGTTGTTCAGATCCAGATTGAGCCAGATCAAGTATTCTTCTTCTCCAGCCCCACAATAACCGTTCCCTCCGCCTGTGGTAGGGCCCTTGATGTGGACAAGCAGATATGCAGAATGATCGATCTGCCGTTGGAATATTAGTGTCGTCTTCCCAATCTCATACAAGTGAAGGTCATCTTCGAAAATCGTATTTATGCTCGTGTCCCTGCGCCTGGACCATGATGGATTTTTCGCTGCCGGAAACCTTATCGATCGTGCCAGATTGCTGCCCTAAAATCGGAGTGGACAACAATGAGGAGGGCTGGAGCCACGAAAAGCGTTGACCGCGGTATTCGCATCAGTTGCACTCCTCGGCTACTTCGCCCGCGGATGCGTCTGGTCGTACACCTCGAGCACATGCTTCATGGAGAGCTGCGTGTAGCGCTGGGTTGTAGACAAGCGTTCATGCCCCAGCATTTCCTGAATCGCCCGCAGATCAGCGCCTTCCTCCAGCATGTGAGTCCCGAACGCATGCCGCAAGGTGTGCGGATGCACATCCGGCGGCAGCCCCTTGGCCACCGCAATCTTCTTGACGATGCGGCCGGCGCTGCGCGTAGTTAATCGCCCGCCACGCTGATTGATCAGCAACGCATTAGAATTTTTCTTTCGCTCCGCCAGCAGTTGCAAGCGTAGAGGCAAGTAGGCTGCCAAGGCTGACTTGACCGAATCGCCGAACGGTACATAACGTTCCTTCTTGCCTTTGCCGCGAATCAAAATAGCCTCGGCGCTTATCCGAATGTCATCGAGATTGATGCCGACCAACTCCGAATTGCGGATACCGCATCCGTACAGCAGTTCAAACATGAGGCGGTCGCGTTCGGGGAAAGCTGCGACTTCGGGCATCGGCCCATCCAGCACTGTATTCATTTCTTCAATGGTCGGAACTCGCGGCAGTTTCTTGGGCAGCTTGGGCGTGGAAACCAGCGCCGCCGGATTCTGTTCGACGATTCCTTCCTGCGCCAGCCAGCGATACAGCGACCGCACCGCCGCCAACGACCGCGCCACTGAAGTTTTGCTCAGACCTTTTTCGTAGAGATGAGACAGAAATCCGCGGATGGTCACATGATCAATGTGCCGCCAGTCACGCGATCCGATGTACCGAGCGAAGTTGTCCAGGTCGCCAGTGTAAGCCTTGATGGTATGCGGCGAAGCATTGAGCTCCCGTAACGACCGCAAAAACTGGTCAGCGGCCTTCTCGACGATGGTGCGTTTGGTGGTCGTTGTCATTTTCCCACCCGCGGAAACCCAGAGAAATCAATGGTGTTCGGTTTTCTCCGTGACTCCGTGGTGAATCATCTCGCCTTCGCCCGCGGATGATGCTTCTGATAAACGCTCTTCAGCCGATCCAGCGCCACGTGCGTGTATACCTGCGTCGTAGAAATATCGGAATGCCCGAGGATGGTTTGGACAGTTCGCAGGTCGGCGCCATTTTCCACCATATGGGTGGCACAACTGTGGCGTAACATGTGCGGACTGGCGTGCCGGCCCATTCCTGCCGACGCTGCCTTCACCATCTGCCACACCCGCTGGCGAGTGAGCTTACGGGCGCCGCGCCCCAGAAAAAGCAGCGGCGAACTCCGGCCCTTGGCCAGCACCGCCCTCGCGCCCTTCATGTAAAAAGCCAGCGATTCCTGCGCTGACTTTCCCAGCGGCACGATGCGCTCTTTGTCACCCTTGCCCCGCACCAGCACATAACCAAGATCCAGTTTCAAATCCTCAAGTTTGACGCCGACGATTTCCGACACTCGCAGTGCCCCGGCATAAAACACCTCCAACATGGCGCGGTCGCGCGCGGAAATTGCTTCGGCGAGCGGCCCCGAAACCCGCTGTGGCCCACGCAGTACGGCTTCCACTTCATCGTGTGCCAGCGATTTGGGCAGTACCTTCCACTGCTTCGGCGAATCGATGTTCAAGGTCGGATCGTGCTCGATGTGCTTGTCGAGCAACAAATAACGATACAAATGCCGCAACGCGGAAAGTTTCCGCCCCACAGATCGCCCGTCGACAGAGTTGGCAAACAATTCCTGAATGAAGTCGCGCACCTCGCTGCGCTGCGCATTGAGCAGCAAGCGCTTATGCTTTTCGAGAAATGCCGAAAACTGCCCGATGTCGGTCGCATACGCTGAGACCGTCAGTGGCGCCAACCCCTTCTCTACTTTGAGGTAGTCGAGAAAGCCGGACACAATGCGGGAATTGGCCTCAGACGGCACTGAAGGAGTATGCGCGTTATCGGACGTTGAGAGAAGTGGACACAGAGGTTCCCCTGTGTTCCTCTGTGGCCCCTGTGGTTAAGCGAACTCCTTCAGCAACTCCACCGCATACATCGCCCCTTCCGGAGTTTCTTCGTGCTTGAAATATGCAAAGACGTTTCTTTCCGCCACCAAGTGGTCGCGAATGCGTCCGATCATCGTCCGCCGCTCTTCCGGCGTATAACTCGGCTTGCGATAGCGATAGTAGGCAAAGTCGGCGGTGGTGACATCCGGCGTCACCCGCTCTTCGGTTTCGGCGATGCACAGCGCCCGATTGTTTTTCTTCAGGAGTTCGTAAACCTCATCCACGAACCACGAAACATGACGGAATTCGAAGGCCGAAGCAACGGCGCGCGGCAGGCCACGCAGAAATTCTTCAAGCACCCGAACATCCACTTTCAGGTTCGGTGGCAACTGGAACAACAACGGCCCCAGCTTCTCTGCTCGCGCCAGCGGTTCCACCGTGCTCAAAAACCGTGGCAGAAAATCTTCCGTCCTCTGCAGGCGCTTGATGTGGGTGATGACCTGATGAGCTTTGACGCTGAGGCGGAAACCAGACGGAGTCTGGTCGATCCATTTCTGCGCCGTGGTTTCTTTCAACAGCTGGCGGAAGGTAAAGTTGACTTCGACCGCGTTGAGCTGAGTTGAGTAGTATTGCAGAAATTTCGTCTGCGCCAGTTTTGCAGGATAGAAAGCCGGCTTCCAGCTTGGATAGGCCCATCCGGAAGTGCCAGCATAGAGTCTCGCCATAGTTATCTCTTTCGCGTCTTCTTCTTCGCGGCGGTCCGTGAACCAGCAGCCGTCTTGCTCCCCGCCCGCCCAGGCGACGGCCCCTCCGCCTGGGCTGCAATATCAATCCCCGGCTTCTCTTCCACTCCCGCCAGCTTCGGCAATTTCTGTTTCAGGCTCAGCGCCGGGGCAAACAGGTCGCCCATTTTCTCCACCCGTTTCAGCACCTGGCCGGCGTCGAATACCAACCGATCAGCATCTTTCTTTTTGAGCGTCAGTTCGACCTCCTCCCACTTCACCGGAGTCGATACCGTCGGCCGTTCGCGCGCCCGCAACGAATAAACGCCAATCGTCGTTTTATGCTCATCGTTCTGGCTCCAATCCACCAGCACCTTACCGACCCGCAATTCTTTCTTCATGTCAGAAACTACCAGGTTGCGGTGATCGTTCTCCAACAATCGTGCCAGCGCATGAGCAAAAGGCTTGGTCTGGTCATAGTTGGTCGGCGTGTTCAGCGGAACATAGATCTGCAGGCCTTTCGATCCCGAGGTCTTGGGAAAACTCTGCAACCCGAAATGTTCGAATATCTCCCGCAGCCACAATCCCACCTGGCAGCACTGCACAATGTTGGCCGGCGGCCCGGGATCGAGGTCAAACACCATCATGGTCGGACACTCGATGTTTTTCGCCAGCGACAACGAAGGATGCAGTTCGAGCCCAGCCAAATTAGCAATCCAGATCAGCGTAGGCAGATCGTTGGCGAGAAGGTAGTTGATGTCGTGTCCGTTGCGTTCGCTCCAAATGGGCGCGGTCTTCACCCAGTCGGGCCGGTGCTTGGTGGCATTCTTCTCGAAAAAATATTCTTTATCAACGCCCTCGGGATAGCGTTTCAGCGTCAGCGGCCGTCCCGCCAGATGCGGCACCAGCACCGGCGCAATGCGGGCGTAGTAATCAATCACCTGCCCTTTGCTAAATCCCGCGGCCGGATAGAGGACTTTGTCCAGATTGGTGAGGCTGAGATGCCTGCCGCCGATTTCGACAATCTGTGGTTTGCCGGCCATGATTACGTCTGATTATAGGGGTCTCATCAGTTTGAAACGAACCACCTTGTCGCAGCCACAGCCCCCTATCGGCCTTTTGCGGAGTTGACACTGTCACCGATGTTTGACGATCTGAGCTGGATTCCACCTTCACATCTTGCTCAGGCATTTATGAAACTGCATCCAGACCCGCTTCGTGGTACGCGATCCCAGAGTACCTATTCCGAAATCATCCGAATCGTCCTCAGCCACGTCTCCACCAACTGAGGCCATCCGGTTATTGGAAACTTCGTGCGCCGCAGCCCGAACGCATGCCCCCCCTGCGCGTACAAATGCATCTCCACGGGAACCCCCGCGTCCTTCAGCGCAATGTAGTAAGCCACTGATTGGTTTACCCCGTCCACATTGTCGTCCTCCGCCTGCACCAAAAACGTTGGCGGCGTCTGCTGCGTGACCGGAACGTTTGGATTCAGTTTGTAAGCATGAGTGCCAACCCGTAAATGCCCCGGATAAACACCCACTGCAAAATCCGGCCGGCAGCTTTCTCTGTCAGCTGCATCGACAGACGCGTACCATCGCCGTCTAAATTGCGTGCTGGTTTCCGCCACCAAATACCCGCCCGCCGAAAATCCGAGCACTCCAATTTTGTGCGGATCAATGTGCCATTCCGCCGCATGGAATCGTGCCAGCCTTATCGTTCTCTGCGCGTCCTCCAGCGCCAGCGTCGAGGTCGCAAGATCGTTGGGCCGGCAGTTGCAGCGCCAGTCATACGGAAGGCCCGGCACGCGATATTTGAGCAGCACGCAGGTGATCCCCTCGGAGGTCAGCCAGTCACACACCTCCGTGCCTTCCAAGTCGATTGCCAACCCCTCGAAGCCACCGCCGGGAAACACGATCACCCCCACGCCCGTATTATTTCCTTTTGGCGAATAGACCGTCATCGTGGGCCTCGTGATGTTACTAGCCCAAACATACGGCTTGCCGGCCACCATTTCGTCTTTTGTCGTCTCGACATATTCCGTTCCCGGAACGGGCTGTGCATCGGGCGGCGTGCCCGGCCATATCGCCACTTGCGTATGCCCCGCCGACAGCTGCCAGACATGCGTCTGCGCGCCAGGACCGCCAAACGCAAGCACAACAGAGAGAACACAGTGCAAAGGCTTCATCAAAATCCTCCCAGAGTAAAGATGGGGAAACCGCAGGCGGACGCAATCAGGAAGAGATCAGGAGCCACCGGGATGCGCCGCATTTATCGTAACGGGCGTCGACGCGCTTCTCCACAACCCGCGAGGATGGTCGATCAACCCCCAGAGTCCTGCCATGGTGCGTGGGGAGTCGCACAGAGCGACCAGAATGCACCATTTCCAGTCCTCACGTATTTATGAGACTGGTTCTAGCCTCCTTCGGAGTTGGCCCGCCTCAGAATCCGGTCCGACCGCGCCCGTTTGACAACCCTCCCTTCCCCCACGTAATTTCAAACTTCTGCCCTACTCATACGTCCAACCGGCTGTGGAGGTCGAATGAAACGCCGTTTCCCAATGTCTCTCGTCATCATCGCGCTAACTTTGGCAGTTTCTTCCGCCGCCCAGGACCTGGCCTCCTTCGAGAAGCGCATCACCGTCAAGAAGCTCGACAACGGCCTGACCGTGCTGATTTGCCAGCGTCCCGAAGCCCCGGTGTTTTCTTTCTACACTCACGTGGATGCCGGCTCGGCCCAGGATCCGCTGAACCAGACCGGCCTGGCCCACATGTTCGAGCACATGGCCTTCAAGGGCACCGACAAGGTAGGTACCAAGGATTACGCCGCAGAAAAAATCGCGCTCGCCAAAGTCGAGACCGCCTACGCCGCCTATATCGCCGAGCGCGACCAGCGCATGGATCGCGACCAGCAAAAGCTCAAGCAACTGGAGGCTGCCTGGCAGGACGCCATCAAAGCCGCCACCCAATACGTCATCCCCAACCAGTTCAGCGAAATTCTCGAACGCAACGGTGTAGAAGGTATGAACGCCTCCACCGACCTGGATGAGACCAACTATTACTATTCCCTGCCCCAGAACCGGCTGGAGCTCTGGGCCTATCTCGAATCCGAACGCTTCATGCATCCCGTGATGCGCGAGTTCTACAAAGAACGCAACGTGGTGATCGAAGAGCGCCGCAGGAGCGTCGACAGCAACCCCACCGGACGCCTGATCGAGCAGTTCCTCACTGCCGCTTTCCAGGCCAGCGCCTATCACCGCCCCACCATCGGCTGGATCTCTGACCTGAATTCGTTTTCCGCGACCGACGCGATCCAGTTCTTCGACGAATATTACATTCCCTCCAACATGGTGGTGACCGTGGTGGGCGACGTGAAAGCGTCGGAAGTCATGCCCATGATCGAGAAATATTTCGGACGCATCCCGTCGCACCCCAAGCCGGACGAAAGAATCACCACCGAGCCGCCGCAGAATTCCGAGCGCCGCGTGGTGCTTCATGAACAGGCGCAACCGCTCTACCTCGAGGGCTATCACCGGCCCGACTACCGCGATCCCGACGACGCCGTGTACGATGCCATCACCGACCTCATGTCGGAAGGACGCACTTCGCGGCTGTATCGCGCGCTGGTACGCGACCAGAAAATCGCGTCCGCCTCTGCCGGCTTTAGCGGCCTGCCCGGAAGCAAGTATCCGCACCTTTTCGCCTTCTATGCTTTCCCGCTCCCCGGTCATAAGCCGGATGAAATGGCCGCCGCCATTCACGCGGAAATCGAAAAGCTCAAAAAGGAAGACATCAGCGACGACGAATTGAAGATGATCAAAACCCGGGCCAAGGCGAACTTGCTCCGCAGTCTCGACAGCAACTCTGGCCTGGCTTTCGAGCTCGGCCTCAACCAGGCGCGCTACGACGATTGGCGAGAGTTGTTCCGGGACGTGGACCGCATCGACAAAATCACCAAAGCCGACATTCGCCGCGTGGCCAATAAAACCTTTACCGAAAACAATCGCACCGTGGGCATCATTGAGACCACGGCGCCCGCCTCGGCGGATGCCAGTCAGGGAGGTGCGCAGTGAAACGGCGCCTCTTCTCAATCATCACGCTCATGGTAAGCATCGGTGCAGTCCTTACTCCACCTCGCGCCGCCGCCCAAGCCACCGATTGGCAGCAGATCGCAATCCCTCCCTTGCCGGCATTCCACCCCCAGGAACCCAAGCGCATCGAGCTTCCCAACGGCATGGTCATTTTCCTGCAAGAAGACCATGAACTCCCGCTGATCGACGGCACCGCGCGCATCCGTGGCGGATCCCGCTCCGAGCCGGCGAACAAAACCGGCATGCTCGACATGTACAGCGATGTCTGGCGCACCGGAGGAACCCAGTCACAGACCGGCGACCAGCTTGACGACTATCTCGAAGTCCGGGCAGCGAAAGTCGAGACCAGCAGCAGTGTGGATTCAACTTCCATTTCCTGGTCTTGCCTGAAAGGAGACTTCGACGACGTTTTCAAGTTGTTCGCCGACCTGCTGCGCAATCCGCAATTTCGCGCCGACAAACTTGATCTGGCGCAAAAGGGAATGGATGATTCCATTTCCCGCCGCAACGATGATGTGGGCGAAATCGCCGGGCGCGAAGCCGCCAAGCTGGCTTACGGCGCTAACAATCCCTACACTCGCCAGCCCGAGTACGCCACCGTGGCCGCGGTCACCCGTCAGGATCTCATCGACTGGCACCATGCGCATGTTTATCCCAACAACATCATTCTGGGTATCGTCGGCGACTTCGATACCGCCGCCATGGAAGCCATGCTCCGTCAGGTTTTCGGCGGATGGGCGAAAGGACCGGCGGACAAAGCGCCCGACATCGAATTCCATCCCGCCAAACCCGGCTACTATCTGATCCCGAAAACCGACGTAAACCAGAGCAACATTCGCATGGTCGAGCTCGGCATTCGGCGAGACAATCCCGATTACTATGCGACCCAGGTTTTCAATCAGGCGTTAAGCGGCGGCTTCTCTTCCCGTCTTGTGCAAAGCATCCGCACCGCCAAGGGTCTCGCTTACACCGTGGGCGGCGGAATCGGCAGCGCCTTCGATCATCCCGGCGTAGTTCGCTTCAGCATGGGCACCAAGAGCGCCAGCACCGTCGAATCGATCCAGGCGCTTTACGAGGAACTGGACAAACTGAAGACCAATCCGATCTCCGACGACGAAATCAAGCGGGCCAAAGACTCGATCTTGAATTCCTTCGTCTTCAATCTGGATTCGCCCGAGAAAGTCTTGCACGAGCGGATGGCCTACGAATTCTACGGCTATCCCGCAGATTTCCTGGAGCGCTTTCGCTCCGCGGTAGAAAAAGTCCAGGCCGCTGACGTAGCCCGCGTCGCCGCCAAGTACGTTCACAAGGACCAGTTGGCGGTGCTCGTAGTCGGCAACACACCGGAATTCGACAAACCGCTGTCGTCTTTAGGAGCGGTGGCGAATATTGACATCACCATCCCCCCGCCTCCGGCAGAGAAAGAGGAAACGCCCGCTGCCAAGCCCACTGCCTCTAACCCGGAAGGCAAAGCGCTGGCCGCCAAAGTTGTCGAGGCCTTGGGCGGGCTGCCAAAATTGCAATCGGTGAAGGCGCTGCAAGCCGACCTGACTGAGCAGGACGCCCAGGGCGGTCCGCCAAGCACCGTGCAAATCACCATCGCATTTCCCGATCGCATGCATGTGGAGGTACAGACCCCGCAGGGTCCGTTTTCCATCGTCGTAACTCCAGACGCTGGATTCATGTCCGCCGCCGGCATGGGAGTTCGCGATCTGCCCCCGCCCCAGAAAGCCGAAACCGTGAAACAGATTCACCGCGACCTGATCTACATCGGACAGCATTTGGACGACCCGGCGTTCATCTTCGCTGCCGCAGGAACAGAGACGGTCAGCGGCGTCGAGACTCGAATCGTCGACGTCAGCGCCGGCGACATGGCCATCCGCTGGTTCGTGGATCCGAAAACCGGCCACGTCGTTCAAGAGGCGTACGAGGCCGTCGGCCGCTCCGGCCAGATGCACGGCGAAACCGCGCTCTCAGACTGGAAAACCACCGACGGAATCACCCTGCCCGCTATGCATAAGAATAAAGAAAACGGACAAGACTCGAGCATCGTAGAATTCACCCGCATCCAGTTCAACCCCACCATCGATCCCAAGCTATTCGAGAAGCCGGCGGCGGAAACCAAGCCCGCACAGTAGCGCTATTAAAATCAATGCAGGGGCGGGAGGTCAACGAGCGCTATAGGGATTTAACATCAACCATCCGGTTCTGGCCTTTGGCCGAACCGACCAACCCGCACTAAGACGTGACCGGCATCACACGGACCCAGGAGGACTTAATTTCATAGCGGAGGATGCGGTAGTACTCCGCCTGCAACTTCGGCGACAGTCTCCGGTACGATCTTGTCATAAGCGATCGAAGGAAGCCCCATCGATCGCAGGCATTCTGCGAACCGCGAGTCGCCGCGCAGGCTGTCCCAATCCGGTGCGACCGCAAGGTGAACGAGTGCTGGGTCGCGGTACGCGATGGCCTGATCAAGGCAGTCGAACGCTTCATCGAGTCGGCCTGCTGCCCCATACAGAACGGCGCGAAAGAATGCCATCTTCAGCAAGACGTCGAAGTCCAGTTGCGGGTTCGTTATCTGATCCACCATGAATCTTCTCACCCCGGAGAGGCCGGCCGCCGCGTACCTCTGCTGCATGTCCGCCGTGACCTGCTTCATCACCGCCACCCTCTCTTCGGAAAAGCCCCACACGATGGCCTGGCTGACGATCCAGGTCGCGAATCTATTGACGTCCCCGATCTTCCAATAGACGTGCGTAATGAATTGGCTCGCCAGCACATGCTTCGGATCGATCTCAAGAGCTCGCCGAGCCCAGACTTGCGTCTCGTCGTACTTCCGCTGATGCCAATACGAGATGGCGATCTGCACCAGAACGCCAGGCGATCGCGGATCGCGTGCGAGCGCCTGTTGCTTGCAACGCAGCCCATCGTCGAGCCGCCCGAACGCTTCCTTTAGCGACCCATACTGCAGGAGCGCCTCGGTGTGATCCGGATTGATCTCGAGCGCACGGCGCAGGCTGCGCTCCGCCGCCGTCCAGTCCCACTCGCTCAGAAAAAGGACGGTGCCAAGGGCAACTTGCGCGTCCGCCGAGCCGCTGTCCATCGCCAGCGCCCGCAAGGCGGACGCTTTCGCCTCTGTAAACGCTTCCTCGTGCGGCACTGCGCGAAACACTGCCTGCAGGCACCGTGCGCGCGCCAGGCCGGCGTGCGCCGGCGCATAGGTCGGATCGATCTCGATCGCGGAACGAAAGGCGTCCACGGCGGCAGGCAGCTCGAAGTACGAGCCTGACAATAGATGAGACCGGCCGCGGCCGACAAGCTCGTAAAGTTCGACGGGACGCGCCACGGCGCTCGGTGTTAATGGCTTCTCGTGGGCCAGATCGCACGTGACTGCAGCGATGAAGCGGTACCCTGACCGCACCACCGTTTCGATGTAGGCCGGAGGCCGCGTGTCATCGCCGAGCACCTTGCGCAGTGCTGCCACGTGAACATTGAGGATGCCTTCTTCGACAACCGACTCGGGCCAAACCTGCGCCAGCAATTCGTCCTTCGTGACCAACCGCCCCGACTGCCGCACCAACGCAACCAGCACATCATAGGCCTTCGGTGACAAGCGAACGGTTTCGGTGCCGCGCAGCAGCCGCCGCTCTCCCACGTCCAGCGCGAACTCGTCGAAATGAAATACTTCCCGGCTAACCATTAAATTTTCGGCCAATCTTAACAAATCCTTCGGGACACGTCACGGTCCGGCTGCTACTGTGCGCACATTGAGGGATTCACGAAATGAGCACACGATCGTCGGTCGCCGTCATTCTGATCTGCGGATTCACATCACTATTGCTCGCACAAGCTCCACCAGCGCCACCCAAGCCTGGTCCCGAACACAAGAAGTTGGAGTACTTCCTTGGCAAATGGACTGTGGAAGGCGAGTTTAAACCCAACGGGTATGTGCCGGCCGGTAAGACTGTCAGCACCGAAACAGATACATTGGGGCCGGGGGGATTCTATGTCGAGAGCCGCGCTGAAGGCGGCCAATTACCGACGAGATTCGGCTTCATGGCCTACGACAGCCATGCGAAGGTCTACACATCCTATTACGCCAGCAGTGTCGGACTCGTGGGTACCGCCACAGGAACGGTTAACGGAAATACCTGGACGTGGATGGTGGAAGACAAGTTCGCCGGCGAAGCCGTCAAAGGAAGAACTACAGTCACGACGTTATCGCCCACTCAGTACACATTCAGGTATGAAATGGCCGACGAAAAGGGCGGTTACACAACCATCGTAGAAGGCAAAGCCACCAAAGACGGGCGCTAGAGACGCAGGCATCCAGAGCTTCGCCATGAAGCAGGAAACCTGTGAGTAGAGGATCTGGCCAGGTCGTACTGGGGTTACTGCCCAACATCCTGATCCTGAGGTGAGCCAAGAACCGAGTAAGCGCAGGCGCAATAAATCAACTGACGTTAACAGGCGTGGCTGTTGAAAAACTCTATGTTTTGAAGCGACCTTGTGCTGTGCGTGTGTGTGGTGCCGAGTCGTTCCTCTCTTCTTTTTCTAGGTGGCGAGAACGGTTGCCGTTGGTGGTGAGCTGAGGAAGCGCACCAGTCGCTTGATGTTCTGAGCTACCGCTGCCAGGAAGAACTGCTCGTGCACGAACCTGAGTCTTCGCAGACGCAAGCGCCGCAATCCGATCTGATTCTTCAGTTCCGCGAACAAGGCTTCCACCTTCTTTCTTTGCCGCTGTGCTTTGACGAACTCTGGCGTGTTGACCAACTCCCGCGCCCGCTGTCGGGCGGGTTCGTTCTGGTGGATGATAAGGCCCCGGAAGGCAGCACTGGTGCATTGTGGTCGGAGCGCACACGGGCCACACTTTTTGCGTGTCCCGATGTAGTTGTAAGCGCGACTCCGATAAACTCGCCCCCCATAGTTGAGAACCTGGCCAGCGGGACAGATATAGCGATTGTGTTCCGGTTCGTACGTGAAACGCTCGGGACCGAAGAATGGGCTCCTCTTTCGGTGGATACTGTCGCGGGTCCGCATGTAGGGAGTGATGCCGCGGTCGGCCAGCCACTGTAAGAACTCCCCGTTCCCATAGGTCGTGTCGGCCGCCACCGATTCGGGCGCTCGTCGTCCTTGCCACTCGGCGAAACGGGTCAGCATGTCTTGCGCGGCCACCGTCTCCTGGCTCATGCGCGCCGCGGTGGCTTGCACTCCGACAATCACACAGCTCTCGTTATCCACCAGATAGTTGTCGTAGTAACCGAGACGCGCCGGTGTGCCACCTTTGGTGGCGTAGGTGGAATCGGGATCGGTGGTCGATACCTGATCCTGTTCGTGCACTGGCTCTTCCACAGGGTTCTGCTCCTCCACTTCCCGCAGATACTGGCGCACGGTGTGATGGACCTGTGCTGCTTCCGCTAACTGCTCCCGTGGAATGCGACTCTCCTTGGCGGCGTTCGCTTCCACGAAGCTGCCATCGACGGACAGATTCTTCCCGCTCACCAGCCCCACCTCCACACACTGCCGCACGATCTGCTCGAACAACTGCTCGAACAGCTTCGACTCCTGAAACCGCCCGTGCCGGTTCTTCGAGAAGGTGGAATGATGCGGAATCTCCTGATCGAACCCCAGACCGGTGAACCATCGCCAAGCCAGGTGCATGCGCAGTTCCTCCACCAGTTTGCGTTCGCTGGTGATGCCGTACAAATAGCCGATCAACAGGATGCGCAGCAGAAGTTCGGGATCGATCGAGGGGCGGCCCGTGTCGCTGTAGCTGTCTTTCAATTGCTGTCGTACGAACTCGAAGCTCATGTGCTTCTCGATCAGCCGCAACAAGTGAGTCTCAGGAACTTGATCTTCCAGCCGGAAGTAGTAGAACAGCGCTTCGGAGCGGTCGTGTTGCCCCATCATGATCAGCAGGCCTCCGACAATCAGAATCAAACAGAGCATGTGCGAATGCTCTCTTCTAACATGCTTCTGCCGAATCTCATCCCGCTAATCGACGTGACTTTTTCAACACCCACAGATGGGATGAGAAGGCCGGTCTCCGACGGGATGCTGTACGCTCCCAAGTTATCGACGCGCTCGAAGCGCAAGAGATAAAGGAGACCGGCAATGAAGAAGATTAGCACCGCAGCGGCGAAGCAGATCAGGAATTTTTCCCAACAGAAACTAACGATCGGGTTGGATCTGGGGGATCGATCGAGCTGGTATTGCCTGCTAGACGAAGTGGGTGAAGTGCTGCAGGAGCAGAAACTGGGCACGACTCCAAAGGCGATGCGGGAGGTGTTCGGAGGCATGCCGCGCAGTCGGATGGCGGTGGAAATCGGGACGCATTCGCCCTGGGTGAGCCGGCTGCTGAGCGAACTGGGACACGAAGTGATCGTGGCGAATGCGCGCAAGGTGCGGCTGATCGGGGAGAGCCGCAAGAAAGACGATCGGCGGGATGCGCAGACGCTGGCGCGGCTGGCCCGGATCGATCCGGAGTTGCTGTATCCGGTGAAGCATCGCAGCGTGCGGGCGCAAGCCGATCTGACTCTGATTCGGGCGCGAGCTGGATTGGTGCGGGCGCGAACCGGGCTGGTCAACACGGCGCGCGGGCTGGCCAAGAGTTACGGGGAGCGATTGCGCGGCTGCAACGTGCGCAACATGAATCCGGAGAAAGCCGAAGGATTGAGTCCGGAACTGCAAGTGGCTTTGGAACCGTTGTTGAACGCAATCGAAGCGCTGAGCGAGCGCATCGCGGAATACAACGAGCGCATGGGGAACCTGGCGCAAGAGAGTTATCCGCAGGTGGCGCTGCTGAAGCAGATCAAGGGCGTAGGCACGCTGATCGCGCTGACGTTCCTGCTGACGCTGGAAGATCCGCATCGCTTCGGCAAGAGCCGCGACGTGGGCTGCTATCTGGGGCTGCAGCCGGGACGCAGAAACTCGGGGCAGAGCGAGCCGCAGCTGCATATCAGCAAAGAAGGCGATCCGTATCTGCGGACGTTGTTGGTGCAAGGAGCGCAACACATTCTGGGTCCGTTCGGTCCTGACTGTGATCTCAGGCGCTGGGGCCTGAAACTAGCAGAACGTGGTGGGAGAAACGGCAAGAAGCGAGCCATCGTGGCGACCGCGAGAAAGCTGGCGGTGTTGCTGCATCACCTGTGGGTGAGCGGAGAAGTGTACGAACCGTTGCACAACAGCAGCCCAACGACCGTGGCCGCAGCCGCGTAAAAACAAAACCGTTCCAGGAAGAGAAACGACAAAAGCCCAAAGCCGAGTTCCGGTGACTGCGTTAATCGCCTGGCCCAGGTTCAACTCTCCGAGAGCAGAACCACAGGGCGCCAAACAGATGGCAGCACCGGCTGAACCGAGAACGCCCAACATGCACCGAGCGAAACCAATCGCTCATCGAGAGTGCGGATGGAAGCATGGCGACAGTGGCCACTCGGCGGGAGAAGAAAACCTTGCTCAATGAAGCTAGCGAAGAATCGACTTGACTCCGACCGGCCTTCTCATGGAAGGCGTTTACGCTCAAAACCCCGGAGACTCACCACCTGCGGGACAACGAGGACGGAGAAGAGATAGCCGAATTCTTCCCGATAGGTACTACCCTCGCTTCGACTTGACCTTGCTGATTTCCTGTCGTACTATAGGCGAACAAAAGGCGAATTCGCTTCCATGGCCGCCCTCCCATTACTCCCCGATGCCAAGCCCAAACTCGTCGGCATCGCCCGCTTGGCTGCCGAAGGCGAGTCGGTCCGTCAGGGGCACGATGTCGAATATTTCACCCTCCCCGTTCGCTCACTGCTGAACCGCTGCACCTCCGCCCGCATGCCCTTCACCTGGACCATCAATCCCTACCGCGGCTGCGAATTCGCCTGCAAATATTGCTACGCGCGCTACACCCACGAATTCATGGAAATGCGCGACGCAGCGGACTTCGAGCAGAAGATTTTCATCAAACAACACACCGCTGAATTGCTGCGGCAGGAGTTGCGCCACGTGAAACTGGGCGAAGAAATTGCCATCGGCACCGCTACCGACCCCTATCAGCCCGCCGAGCGGCGCTTCGAAGTCACGCGGGCGATTCTTGAGGAATTTTCCCGCCACCAGGGATTCCAGATCGGAATCGTGACCAAGTCCCATTTAGTCGTACGCGATATCGATCTGCTGCGCGCAGTGACCGTTCATAACAAGCTCTTTGTCAACCTCACCATCACCACCCTCAACCCGGACCTCGCCCGCATCCTCGAGCCCAGGGCGCCGCGTCCCGATCTGCGCCTGGATGCCATGCGCAAACTCAGCGAAGCAGACGTGCCTGCCGGCGTCATTTGCGCTCCGGTGCTGCCCGGCATCACCGATTCCCCTCGTGACCTGGAAGCCCTCGTCCGTGCCGTCGCCGAAGGCGGAGGAAAATACATTTTCGCCAATTCCCTGTTTCTGAAGCCCTGCTCCGCCGCAGTCTTCATGCCGTTCCTGGAAAAAGAATTCCCGCAGTTGGTCAAAAGCTATCGCGAACGCTTCAAAGACCACGCCTTTCTCTCCGCACCTTATCGCAAACGCCTGTCGCAACTGATGGCCCGCCTGCGCCAGAAATACGGCATTCGCACCGATTACGACCGCTACAGCGAACGCAGCCATCCCACGCCCGACCCGGAGGCCTGCGACCAACTGCAACTCTTCTGATCCGGCGCGGGCACGAATCATCGTACAATCGGTGCTGCCCGACCCATGCAACCCGGCATCCCCAGACGAAACCTGCCTCCGCCCACATTCCAATACGTGTGCCTGGCAATCCTTTTCGTTGGGGCCATGCTGTTCCAGATTCGTTATGGCCGTGACGTCTGGCACGCAGACGCTGTTGACTTGCCCTTCGTCGCTCCCAAAACGGCCAGCGCCTCGCTGGAGATTGTGCGCCCCAGTGCCGAGAAACTCGGCTTGCACGCGGGCGACATTCTCCTGGCGATTAATGGGCAGAAGTACACCGGGACCGCGCTCTTGTCCGAAGCCTACGCCAAAGCGCGCCCCGGAGATCACATTGAGCTCACCGTAAAATCCACTTCCGGAGAACATTCCGTGGTTCTCCCGGTAACCGCGGGAACCACCTCGCTGGGCCGCGTAGTCTTCGACATGCTGCTAAACATTGTGGCGCCTATCTGTTGCATCCTGCTGGCCTGTTGGGTCGTGCTGGTGCGGCCGCGGGACCGACTGGCGTGGATCCTTCTCGGATTAATGTTCTGTTTTTCTCAGTTGCTGAGTTCGTTCGCAGTGGAGAGCTGGGGCCCGGGTTATCGCGACATGGCTATGGCCTATCGCTCCACGCTCGCATCCGGGTGGCCGATTTTCATGTTCCTGTTCGGCTTCTACTTCCCTGAGCCCTTTCCCTTCTACACCCGGATGCCCGCATGGCGGAAGTGGATCCCGGTGTTGGTTATCCTGCCGGTTCTTGTGAACGTCGCTCTTTTCGTCGACGTTTCGATTACAGAGATGACCGACTACGCCCGTGCCCAACGGATCGTTCAAGAGTTTTATCCTTTTCGGACGCCTTTGGCTATCTACATCTTCTGTGTTGTCGGTTTCGGCTTTTTCAGTTCGATCTTCACCAAGTCAGCGATGGCGATTTCGCAGGACGCCAAGCGGCGCCTGCGCCTGCTGTACTGGGGCGCGACCGTGGCCCTGGTTCCTTTATTCATAATCTCGCTGGTTTCGCTGTTCCGCGGGAAATCCATGTACGATCTGTTCCCCGACTGGCTGATCGGCATTGGTTTGATCATGACGGTGCTTTTCCCGCTGACTCTGGCCTACGTCATCGTGGTCCAGCGTGCCATGGATGTGCGTGTCGCGGTTCGGCAGGGACTGCAATACGGGTTAGCGAAGAACGGCATTCGGGTGCTGCAGTTTGTCGCCATTGCCATTGTGATTGCGACCGCCTTCGCCTTGGGCAGCAAGTCCAACCAGGCTGGAAAAATGGCCGTCATCGCGATTGCAATCGCCGTGGGATTCGCCATCCCCAGGCTGGGAAGTCGGTTGCGCACCTGGACCGACCGCCGCTTTTTCCGCGAAGCCTACAACGCCGAGCAAGTCTTAAGCGATCTCAGCGATCAGGTGCGCAGCATGGTCGAAACCCGCCCTTTGATCGAAACCGTCGCCACTCGCATCTCTGAAACTTTGCACATTCCTCAAGTCGCGGTTTTGCTGGGAGGCAACGATCCTTATCGCCCCGCCTTCGCGCTGGGATACGGCACTCCGCCCGATGTCTCTTTCCCGCCAGGCACGGGAACCGTGAAAGTGCTGCAGACCAATCGAGAACCTGCACGCGTTTATTTCGACGATCCCAGTTCCTGGCTTTACCGCGATCCGGAGATCAACGAGCAGGAGCGTGCCGGACTGGCCGACCTCAACGCCGAACTTCTTCTTCCCTTGAGTACCCGCGACAAGTTGCTGGGCTTCATCAGCCTCGGTCCCAAGCGCTCCGACGAACCCTACTCCGGAACCGATGTGCGATTGCTCAAGTCGGTCGCCGCCCAAACCGGACTGGCGCTCGAAAATGCCAGGCTGATGTCCGCCATCGCCGACGAAGTCGCCCATCGTGAACGCCTGAACCGCGAAGTGGAGATCGCCCGTGAAGTACAAGAGCGGCTGTTCCCCCAAACCCTGCCTCCGATCGCGGGCATCGAATATGCAGGCGCCTGCCGTCCCGCGCTCGGTGTGGGCGGCGACTATTACGACTTTCTCGCCTTGCCCGGCGGGCGGCTCGGCATCGCCATCGGCGACGTTTCCGGCAAGGGTATCGCGGCCGCGCTCATGATGGCCAGCTTGCAGGCTTCTTTGCGCAGCGAAGCCACTCGGGGAGCGGAGAACCTGGCTACCCTGATGAGCCATGTCAATCATCTCGTGTACGAGGCCTCTTCTGCCAATCGCTACGCCACGTTTTTCTACGCCCAGTACAATCCCGCAAGTCGTCAACTCACCTACGTGAATGCCGGACACAATCCTCCCATGTTGTTTCACCGTGCCGCCGGTGCATGGCAGATTTCCCGCCTGGAAGTCGGCGGCACCGTGGTTGGACTGCTCGAGACCTTCCCCTACGAGCAGGGGAGTTTGACCATCGAGCCGGGAGATGTGCTCATTGCCTTCACCGACGGTATCAGCGAATCCATGAACCGCGCCGACGAAGAATGGGGCGAGGGACCGCTGATCGAGACCGTGAAGGCATGCGACGGTTTCACTCCTTCCGACACCATCGCCCGCATTATGAAAGCTGCGGACACCTTCGTCGCTGGCGCCAAACAGCATGATGACATGACGCTGGTCGTGCTGCGGGTCCGGGCTGAGAATGCATCCTCGTAGCGGCGGCAGCTTATAATGTCAGTTCCACCGATCGCATGAACTCTTTCCCCTCCCAAGCCGCACCGGTTCCGCCGAGCCAACCGCGTCAGGGAGCCCTCGCCAATCTCAAGCAGTTCTGGCACCGCATCACTGAAGGCCTCGAGCTCAGCGAACTGTGGAAGCAATTCAGCACCGACGCCCGCGCCAGCTATCGATTTTATGAGCGCGACTTCAAGGCCCGGGCCCCCGAGGACAGACAGCGCGGCTTCTGGCGCACTGCGCAAGCCTTCGCCTGGGCGATTCTCGAAAAGCTCACGCCGGCGCGGCGTGTGCTTCTCTTGCTGGGTGTAGTCTTGCTGATTTTCCCCGCCGGCGGCTACAGCCATCGTACGGAAGAGGGGCACGTCGAATTCGTCGAATTTGACCTCCGCTTCTTGGGCGGAGCCTCGCTCTTCATCCTATTAATGCTCGAAATTGCCGACCGCGTGGTGATGAAGCGAGATCTCGAAATCGCCCGCGACATTCAGCGCTGGCTGCTTCCGGCAAGCCCGCCCGAGGTCCCCGGTTTGACCATGGCCTTCGCAACCCGGCCGGCAAATACCGTGGCCGGAGATTATTATGATGTGTTCGCCCGCCCGCGACCCGGAGACGCGCCGCTATTTCTGTTCGCCGTAGCCGACGTTGCCGGCAAGAGTATTCCCGCCGCGCTGCTCATGGCCACCTTTCAGGCTGGCCTCAAAACTCTTTCCGCAACTCCCTGCTCGCTGGCTGAACTGGTTGCCGGAATGAATCGCTATGCCAGCACCAACAGTCAGGATGGCCGCCGCTTCACCACCGCCTTCCTCGCCGAGTATGATTCCCGCACCCGCGCTCTGACCTATATCAACGCCGGCCACAACACACCCATTCTGCGCCGCAGCTCCGGTGCCATCGAACGCCTGACCAACGGCGGAGTTCCTTTGGGTATTCTCGCTGATGCGCCTTATCAATCGGGCGCCGTCACCTTGGAGTCCGGCGACTGGCTGGTGATCTTCACCGATGGCGTGGTCGAAGCACTCAACACGAAGGGCGAAGAATACGAGGAACCGCGGCTTTTGCACGTGCTGCAAAGCGGAATCACGGCTACACCCGAGGAACTGCTCAGCCGCCTCATGACCGATCTCGACGCCTTCGTTGGCGCCACCCCCCAGCACGACGACGTAACCTGCATGCTGATCAAAGTCGGGTAGGTGGGTGCTCACGCTCCACCCCGGAAAACCTCCGCGTCGCTGTAGAACCGGGCTGGAATCGACCCCGCGCCGGCAATTTCACATCCCTGAAAAGGCCAGTCGGGGACTCGATCATGGGGCATCACGGTGCATTCCGGAGCGATCGGGAGTGTACCGTTTTGACACCTTTTGTCACTTCGGTTGCCTTCCCGTGCGAACAGTCCTATTATGGAAGCAACTGACCATCCCCATACCTCTCCGGGGATAGCTCTCAGCGTGCTGTAACGCAAGGCAGTTAGGGGCTCTGACCGTTCGTCACCGCCCCTGCGTCCCGATGGTAACCGAATTGCCCATTATGAAACTGACTGATCGAAACTCACCCTGCGGGAGGTAGGCTGCGAAATGCAAAAGAAACAAAGGGGATTTTCACTGATCGAATTGTTGATCGTGGTGGCCATTATTTTGATTATCGCCGCTATTGCCATTCCAAACCTGTTGCGGGCACGTATTGCCGCCAATGAATCGTCGGCCGTCAGCTCCATTCGTACCATGAACACTGCACAGGTTACGTACCAGTCCACTTACCCGACGACGGGCTATGCTTCCACCATCGCGGCCTTGGGACCTGCCGCTTCCACCGGTTGCACCACCCCCACTTCAACCAATGCCTGTTTGGTCGACTGGGTTGTTTCCCAGGCTAGCACGGCTGGCAAGGCGAAGAGTGGCTACTGGTTCACCGTCACGCCTGTTGCGGCTCTGAACGGCATGACCCCGGGCTACACCTTGGACGGTATACCCGCTTCGGTCAACCAGACGGGAGTTCGCGGTTTCTGTTCTAACGAAGATGCCGTGATTCGCTTCAAGGCCGTAGGCTCAGCGATCTCGGGTGGCGAAGCGGCATGTGCAGCCTACACCGCCCTGCAATAAGAAAGTTCGTCGACCAGACCTCGAGGAGCAGCGGCTGAAACCGCTGCTCCTTTTAGTTTCTATTAAAGAGCAAACCCAGCTCCGCGCAGCCAAGTCTCAACCTCGTCCCAAATTGACACAATTTGTCATCCCCGCGTCAAAATCTGATAGCCCGCCCCCCTTGTCTGCGCCGCGTCCCCGCAGGAGGGTATTCCGCCTCAACCCTTAACCATTGAAAACAATGTGGTTCCTGTAATCCCACCCTCAGAGGCGTACGCCTCCCGGTCTGGCCGACAAAGTGCGAAGTAACAGCCAGCGGGTCGATAAGACCAAACTTGAAAACGGAGAAGGGGAGAAAACGAAATGCGGAAACAGAAGGGCTTTTCACTGATTGAGTTGCTGATTGTGGTCGCGATCATTCTTATCATCGCAGCCATTGCTATTCCGAACCTGTTGCGGGCGCGCATCGCGGCCAACGAGTCGTCTGCGGTCAGCTCTGTGCGTACTATGAATACCGCCCAAGTCACGTTCCAGTCCACTTACCCGACGGTCGGCTATGCTTCGACTCTCGCGGCCATGGGACCGAGCGCCTCGACCGGTTGCACCACGCCGGCTTCGACCAACGCTTGCTTAGTCGACTGGGTTGTTTCCCAGGCTAGCACGGCTGGCAAGGCGAAGAGTGGCTACTGGTTCACCGTCACGCCCGTTGCGGCTCTGAACGGCATCATCCCGGGCTACACCTTGGATGGTATCCCGGCCTCAGTGAACCAGACCGGTGTGCGTGGCTTCTGCTCGAACGAAGATGCTGTGATTCGCTTCACCGCGGTGGGATCTGCGATCTCCGGCGGCGAGGTGGCTTGCGCAGCGTACACGGCCCTGCAGTAAGTCTTGATAGGCGAAGTACCTGGGGGAGGGTACAAGCCAGGGAGCAACGGAGCAATCCGTTGCTCCTTTGTTTTTTTTTTGGCGCGACTGCGCGCTACCTGCTCTCGCCTTGAGACCAATCGGGGCGCGCAATGACGTTAACTGTCAACCAGGCACGCGATGGCGATCCTCCGAGTGTTCGGATCTAATCTAAATCATTCATCCTGTTGATAATTCAGTTGTCGCTACGGTCTGGTCAGGGTGGCCAGCAACGTGCTGTTAGATACACGGGCGACAGCAATGTATCGGAGACAAAAACCGGGCTCGCGTACTCAGGGGTTCTCGCTGATTGAACTCCTCATCGTGGTGGCCATCATTCTCATCATCGCCGCGATTGCCATTCCGAACTTGCTGCGGGCAAAGATTGCAGCCAATGAATCTTCTGCGGCCAGTTCGGTTCGCCGCATCGCAACTTCCGAGATCGCCTACAACGCGGCCTATCCTACGGTGGGATACTCGCCCGACCTGGCCAGTATGGGCGGACCGGCCACTGGTTGTGCCCCCAGTTCAACCACCGCTTGCATTCTGGATAGCGTCGTGGCCAGCGGCACCAAGGGTGGATACCAGCTTAATGCGGTTGGCTTCAATGGCGGCGCCGGCCCCAACAGTTCCTTTGTGGGGTCCTCCGCGCCCATCTCGTTCAACGTCACCGGCTTCCGGAATTTCTGCATCGTGACTGACGGCGTCCTGCGCGACCAACCCGGAACTTCCGGTGGTGTTCCCGCGCCTGACGTTGCCACTTGCATGGGTTACGCCTCTGCCCAATAGCCCGGCCTTCCCTTTACCTTCGTAACCTCGCGTACCCCGGCTGCCATCTCGCGCCTACGCTCATTTTGCTTATAATTTTTACTGCGCAACCGATGTTTCCGAACCGGTTCCCCTAAATGGCGGCCATCGAGATTCTTGGTCTGACGAAGACTTACCAGGTGGGCTTCTGGCGAAAACGGCCGAAGTGCGCCTTGCGTCCGCTTCACCTCCAAGTGGACGAAGGCGAGATTTTTGGTTTCCTCGGTCCCAACGGAGCCGGAAAAACCACCACCTTGAAGCTGCTGATGGGTCTGGTATATCCGACTGCGGGCTCAGCCCGCATCCTGGGCAGCGAAGTCAACGACCCGCGCATGAAAGCCCAGATCGGATTCCTTCCCGAGCAGCCCTATTTCTACGACTACCTCACCGCCGCGGAGTTGCTTGAGTACTACGCGCAACTTTCCGGCATTGCCGCCAAGGACCGTAAACTCCGTGTCAGCGAGGTTCTGGCCCGCATCGGCTTACCGGACGTTTTCGGGATGCAGCTACGAAAATTTTCCAAAGGCATGTTGCAGCGCGTAGGCATCGCTCAAGCCATCCTGCACAACCCGCGGCTACTGTTTTTCGACGAGCCTATGTCCGGTCTTGATCCCATCGGCCGCCGCGAAGTTCGTGACTTGATGGACGAACTCAGACAAGCCGGCAAGACCGTCTTTTTCTCCACTCATATTCTTTCCGACGCCGAGGCCCTCTGCGACCGCGTGGCCATCATTCATCAAGGCGAGTTGCGCGGCGTAGGCGCGGTCGCCGACCTGACTTCCAGCGTCGAGGGCAAAGTGGAAGTGATATGGCAAGGCAACGCAGTGCCCGCCAGCGTGAAGACTTTGGCCCCGAACTGCCACGTTACCGGTAACACCGTGCGCGCCGTGGTCCCCGAGGCCAGCCAGGTCGCGCTCATGGACGCCCTGCGCCGCGAACGCCTGCGCATAGTTTCGGTGACACCCATCCGGACTTCCCTGGAAGAATATTTCGTGCAGAAGCTCAAGCCCTCTGAGGCTGCCGCCGGAGTGCGCTCATGAGCTCACCCATTCCCTACATCGCGTCCAACACCTTCCGCGAAGCCGTCCGCGATCGCGTGCTTTACAACCTGATCGCCTTCGCCGTGCTGATGTGCGGAGCCTCTATTTTGGTGGGCCAAATCTCCATCGGCATTGAGCGCCTGGTGGTGATCAATCTCGGCCTCACTGCCGTCTCACTGTTTGGCATGGTCATCGCCATCTTCATCGGCATCGGCCTGGTGTCGAAGGAAATTGAAAAGCACACACTCTACACCGTGCTGTCGCGGCCGGTGCAGCGCTGGGAGTTCATCGTTGGCAAGTTTTTCGGCCTCGCGGGAACTCTGGTGGTCAACACCTTCTTCATGGCCCTCGGCGTCTTTCTGGCCTTGCTCTACGTGTCGCACCGCTTTCAGGCGACGGATGGCTGGGTGCTGGTGGCGCTGTACTTCATCGTCCTGCAATTTCTCATCATCACCGCCCTGGCGCTGTTCTTCTCGTCATTCTCATCGCCCTTGTTATCGGCGGTGTTTGCTTTCTCGTTGTTTGTCATCGGAAGTTTCGCGGAAGACCTGCGCGGATTCGCCGCCATGGCCCAGGGGGCTACACGCTGGCTGGCTACCGGCGCCGCCTATCTCGTGCCCAACTTTTCCTCGCTCAATGTGATCAGCTCGGTCGCCCATGGACAGGGCGTTGCTGGAACTCTCATCCTCAGCGAAACCGCCTACGCGATCGTCTACGCGGCCATGGCTCTGTGCGGCGCTGTCCTGATCTTTGAACGCCGCAATCTGAAATGAAACCCTCCCCCACCATCACGATTGCGGCCAGCACGCTGCTGCTGCTCTGCATGTTCACTTCGGTGCTCCTGTTGCGCCAAGTCGACCGCTTGCGCCGAGGCGCCACTTTGCAGGAGGTTCTCTACATTTCCTCTCCCCAGGCCTTGAAGCGTCTGAGCCTGGGCTACGACGGCCTGCTGGCCGATGTTTATTGGACACGCGCCGTGCAATACTTTGGCAGCAAGCACTTTGCCGGAGCCCAGCACTATGACCTGCTGGCTCCGCTGCTTGAAATCACCGCTGCCCTCGATCCCCACTTGACCGTGGCTTACGAATTCGGCGCAAACTTCCTTGCCCCCAAACCTCCCAATGGAGCCGGCCAACCGCAGCGCGCCGTGGAGCTGGCGGAGTTCGGCATTCGCAACAATCCCAAGGACTGGCGGCTGTACTACGATCTCGGATTCATCTACTACATGGACCTCAAGGACTACGCTCACGCGGCTGACGCCTTCGGGCGTGGCTCCGAGGTTCCCGGCGCCCATCCTTTTCTGCGTGTGATGGCGGCCCAGATGGCGCAACACGGCGGCGAACTCCGCATGGCACAAATGCTGTGGGCAACCACCTACCAGAGCACGCAAGAACGCGACGTCCGCGCCAATGCCGCTACTCACTTGCGCGCCTTGCAGGTGGAAGAGGACGTCACCAATCTTGAGAACCGGGTGGCCGCATATCGCGCCCAGACCGGACATCTGCCATCCAGTTTTTCTGATCTGCAAGCCGCAGGCTTACTGCATGAAATTCCCCTGGACCCGTTCGGCCACACCTACAAACTGACAAGCGACGGACGCGTCGAGGTCCGCACTCCCGACGATTTCCCGTTTCTCACCAAAGGCACGCCCCCGGGATACGTCGCCCCGCCGCCGAAGTTCTTGCCCTCGGACTAGCCGCTTAGTTGCTAACTGACTGCAACAAAATGTGCATACGCACGCACTCCTGTCCTTGAGATTCGAGATGACAAGTTAACTTGACATCGCAAAGCGCCTGGGCTCTACACTGCGATGGAAAGTTAGCTTTACATGGCGCCAAGCATTCTAAACCGGGTGAAAGAACTGCGCGTCGCGCGGGAATGGACGCAGGAGCGGCTCGCCGAGGCCGTGGGAGTGTCCAGGCAGAGTATCAACTCGATTGAGCGTGAGCGTTACGTACCGAGTTTGGAACTGGCACTCACCTTCGCGCGGGTATTCGGCTGCTCTACCGACGAGATCTTCACCTTGAAGGGCGAAATGCGAGAGGAGAAGAAATGGTAATTCCCATCCTCGTGCTAATCGGCAAACGTTTAAAAGCCATTCCGATTCTCGGCAAGTTGGTCGATGAGCGATTCATGCATCATCGCCGACGCGCCCAAAGAGTCGCCGGGCTAATCGGGTTCCTCGTTGCCGATGCTCTGTACGCGTACCGCTATTTTGTCACTCACACCCGGAGCTTGGATTTGCTGGCCGTCGTCCTGACGGTTGCGGTCGTCTACGTAGGCTTGATTACCTGGTATCTGCTCACGGAATAAGGAGGAAGAAATGACTTCTTCAAGTCAGCTCAAATTCGCCGCAGACACACCCCCGGCATCCCCTGGATCTTCCCCCCGTCCCGCGTCCCGTTTGAAAGCAATTTTCGTCGGACCCAACGGCCTGCGAGCGGGCTGGCGGTTGCTCATCTTCGTTGTTTTGGTGCTCGCTCTACTTGCCGGTTTTATTCTCATACGCACCGGTGGGGTGCGGGGTTTTCGAGAGGCTCGCGCCAAAGGCGGCCAAGTGACGGTTACGCCGTTCCTGATGGGCTGGGTGGAAGCGGTCGCGTTCTCGCTTCTGTGCGTCGCCACGTTGATCATGGGGAAAATTGAGCGCCGCAAATTCAGCGAATATGGTTTGCCTCTGCGTCAGGCCCTGGGGAAGAATTTTTGGGTCGGAACGTTCATCGGTTTTACCACCATCAGCGCCACGCTGTTTACGATGTTCCTGCTGCATGGGTTCCGTATTAACGGCCTGGCGCTCCACGGGACGGCAATCTTGTCCTCGCTTCCGGCGTGGGGCGCAGCATTCCTCATGGCGGGATTATTTGAGGAATTCCTTGATCGCGGATACCTGCAGTACACGCTTTCTTCCGGGATCGGCTTCTGGCCGGCCGCGTTCCTGACCTCTGCCGGGTTCGCCTTTGGCCACGTCTTCAATGCGAATGAGACCTTGGCGGGCCTATCCAGTGTGGTGCTGTTCGGGCTTCTTCTCTGCTTGTTTCTGCGACGAACCGGGAATCTGTGGTGCGCGGTCGGCTTTCATGCCGCCTATGACTGGGGACAAACACTTTACGGAGTCTCTGACAGCGGCATAAAGCCGTATCACAATCTATTCAATTCAGCGTTTAGTGGGCCACGCTGGCTCACCGGCGGGATCGTTGGTCCCGAAGCCAGCGTCATAACACCGATTGCGTTGGTTGTGGCAGCTCTGATTTTCAGCCGCTGTTATCGTGAGAATCTGTACGACGTGCCCAAGGCGCGTTCGTTGCCGACGACGCATGCGTGACTTCCTCGCCGCGTTCTGCTCGTCGCTCAGAATGCAAGCAACGCGTCTGCTGTCCGCTGTGCTTGATCCAGATCGCTCGTCGATTGTCTGGCTTTGTCGAGTGCGGCCTGTGATTCGGTCGCGTGCCCTGCCTGTCGCTGCGCCCGCCCCAGCAAAATATAACCGACCGCCGTGGGCTCAACCGACATCGCACGCGAGTACAGCGCAATCGTCTGTGCCAGGTCTCCGCTCTTCTGAGCCAGCAGCCCCATGCCCACCAGCGCCGCTGCCTTATTCGGATCCAGCCGCAACGCCTCTGCAAAATTTGCTTTCGCGCGCGCGTAGTCGTGAAGCTGCTGGTACGCCGCTCCCATATTGCTGTAAGCATCCGCCTGCATCGAGGAATCCGAACTCAGCCGCAGCACCGCTTGAAACTCCTCAATCGCCTGCTGCGCATGGCCATGCCGCTGGTCATAAATGCCCAGCCCCAAATGAATTCGGGGATCGTCATCGCGCGGATCGATGGCCTCCCGAAATTGCTGTACCGCTTCGTCGTAGCGTCCCTCGGCGTCGTAGGTCACCGCCAGATTGAAGTGCGCTTTGTAACTGCGCACGCTGGTTACCCGCAGCGCGTAAGACCACAGCGTCTCGCTGTCATGCCAGTAGCCAATCTGCCGATAGGTCACAAAGCTCAGCGCCAACAGCACTACAATCGCCGGCCCTGCCAACCGGTCAGGCGAAATCCGTCGCTGCTCTACCCAATCCGCCAATCCCCAAACCGTGATCAAGAACAAGCCGACAAACGGCAAATAGGCATAACGATCTGCCATCGCCTGCTCGCCCACTTGCACCAAGCCGATCATGGGAACCAGCGCCCCCAGAAACCAAAACCAGCCGGTCACGAGATATCCGTGGCGCCGATAGCGGATGACCAAGGACGTGACCAGCAGCAAAAATACCGCCGACGCAATCACCTGCCAGAATCTCAGCAGATCGAGCGGATGCGGATACAAAGGCGAAAGTGACCCCGGCCAGAACGCTTTTCCGATGTAGCGAGAATACGAAACAATGGCGTTCTCCAGTCTCAGCCAGAACGGATACAGGATGGGAGAATGAATCGCGCCGCCAGCCTTCTGCGCCTGCATGGTGACAACGGCACTCGCCAGCGACATCAGAAAGAGTGGCAGTTTTTCGAGCAGTAGCGCCGGCGCCTTCACCGGATCGCGCGAGAATCTCCCCAGCGGCCAGTAATCCCACAGCAAAAGCAAGAACGGCAACGTAATCACCTGCGGCTTGCTCATCAGCCCGCAGGCAAACAGCGCCGCCACCAGCGTGTATCGCCCCACCCCAGGACGGCGCGCGTACCATCCGTAGGCCAGCAACGCCAGCAAAAGAAACATCATGCTGAGCACGTTCTTGCGCTCCGATGCCCAGGCCACCGACTCCACATTCACCGGATGCAGCGCAAACAGCGCCGCCACCATCAGGCTGCGCCAGGTGAATCCCGTAGCCGATTGCAGCAACAGAAACAGCAGCACCGCGTTCAGCGCGTGCAGAATGACGTTCGTGTAGTGATGGCCCACCGGATTCAGCCCGAACACTTGCGCATCCAGTGCGTGAGAGAGCCAGGTCAGCGGATGCCAGTTGGCCTCGTAATAATTGGTGAAAGCCCACTTCACCGTATCCCAGTTCAGCCCCGCCAGCACATGCGGGTTGCCGGTAATGTAATGGTCGTCATCGAAATTGACGAAGGCGTTGCGATTGACTGGGTTGTAGACCGCAAGCGTCGCCGCCACCAGAAGCAGGCAGAGAATCACCGTACGTTGTTGTGGAGACGAAAAAATCCCCGTCGCATCAGACAAAGGCTTCGCGGATTGAATCTTGACGGCGGCAGCGGACAAAGGTTTGTCTCGTTTCCGCCATTATAGGGATGGCCGCACCCACTCGTGCGTGCCCGAACCACGGAAGCACACCTTGGTCACATCGCAGAGTCTCAGGACAAACCCATGAACCTCTGCCGCAGGGTTGCCGCAAACAGCAGGATCAGGCCCACCAGGGCGACCCACGGAAACAAATATCCGCCGCGAGAGTACAGCGTCGCCACTCCCTTCGTGGGAAGCTGCGCCACCAGCACTCGATCCCCGGCGTGGTAATGGTCCATGATTCCATAAACGCGTCCCTGATAATCGCAAGCCAGCGACAGGCTTTGACTGGCGTGCAACAGCAGGTTGAAACCGTTTTCCACCGCGCGATACAACGCCATGCGCGAGTGCATGGGGTCAATCTGCGGATATTCGTTTTCCGGCACAATCATCAGGTCCGCATGCTTGCGCCCAGCCTGCAGCAGGAGCTCAGGAAAATCCATATCGAAAGCGATGGCCCCGCCCATTCTGCCCAAGGGAGTTTCCATTACCGGCAGGCCTCGCGAACCAGCTGCGAGCAATGTCTCCTCCCCGGGCGGCAGTTCGCTTTTGTTGTACTCCCATGCGATTTCGCCGGAGGGCGCAATCATGATGAGGGGATCTTCCACCGGCGGTTTATGTCCGATATTGAAAACCGCCAGAGGCAGAGCAATGTAGATGCCGCGCCGCTTGGCCAGTTCCTCGGCCTGGTGGATCAGAGCGGGCTCATACTGCTTCAACACTGGAAAGTTGAATTCCCCGAACGTGATGACCTTGGCGCCGGCTTGCGCCTCAAGGTCGGCGCGCCCCAGCAAGAAGTTCGTGATCCCAATGGTGCGCTGCTCGAGTTGGGCGGTTTCCGTATCGCTGAGCGGTTCGCCCATCATCACCCGCCGATTCAAGTCGGCGCTCGGCGGGTACGGAAACTGGCTCTCATCCGGACGAGTGATGGAAGCAACTCGAACCGTTGGCGAAGCCGGCGGGCGCAACGTAAGCCGGCCTTCTCCGTAAAGCACAACTGCGAGAAAGACCAACCCAAACGCCATGCATTCGCGTTGCGCCTTGCGGAGTGCAAACTCCGCTTCCCAAAGCGCATTGGCTACGGAGGCAAACCAGCCCATCACAAACGTGATCCCGTACAGTCCGGTAACACTCAGCAACTGCAGCAGCGGCAAATACTCGTACTGGGTATAGGCAATCGATCCCCAGGTCCCGAAGGGATTGAACGAAGCCAGATATTCGGAAACCACCAATCCCACGGGGAACACCAGACTGCGCGCCACGTCGCGGCTTTGCGGCAGCAAATAGCGGTCCGCGACATAGGGGATTAAGAGAGCAACTCCAAACCCGGCGGAAAAAACCCAATATGCCGAGCCGCCAAACGGAGTCATCCGGTAAAACTGGTTGCCAAAGGCGAAGCTGAGTCCCAGGTACGCCAGCGGGAGCCGGACGATTCCCTTTCCGCCACGAGTGAAACGCAGCATGAAGACTGGCCCCAGCCACGCACAAATCGCCACGGGAAAGCGTCCATTGGAGAACATCAGAAAAACGATAGCGACAGCAAAACTTGCTGCAGCCGGGAAACGCAGGCGAGAACCGACGCTGGAATCAGGCATGAGTCATCCTCGGGGCACACTTCAACCTTGCCCCCCTGCAATACGGAATCGGTTCGTCAATTGTTCCGTGGGAAAGGAAAGAAGGCCGGGCATTTACACTGGAAGTCGACTTCATGCCAGACTCGGCGAATTCCAGTACCTTCGACAACCTAGCCCGCTGGTGGCGCGAGACGCGCGCAAGCCACGGACGGCTCAGTTCCCTGGCGCTTCTTGCCGCCTTGACGCGGGAGTTCCTCCGCGATTCCCTGCCCTCCCATCGCCGCCAGCGCTACGGCGACGTCGACTACGACTGGGACCATCGCGTGGACACCACCAGCGCCACCGTTAACTGGCGCGATCGTCTGCTGGGCCTCTTAAACTCGCCTTACCAGCCGACCGATCCAGCCCTGTTTCAGGAAATGCTGTCCAGCCTGAACCTCGACTTCCGTGATTTCACTTTCATCGATATCGGCTCGGGCAAAGGACGAACTCTGCTCATGGCCTCCGACTACCCGTTCCGCCGCATCGTCGGAGTCGAACTTCTGCCGGAACTGCATCGCGTAGCTCAGGACAACATCGCCAAGTACAAGCCTGATTCCCAGCGCTGCTTGGTAATTGAATCTCTCTGCGGCGATGCCCGCGAATTTGTCTTCCCTCCCGAGCCGACTGTTCTTTACTTGTTCAACCCGCTGCCGGAGGCTGGGCTGATCCAACTGCTGACAAACCTGGAACAGTCGTTGCAGGAACATCCGCGACCAGTGTTTGTGATCTATCCCAATCCGGTGTTGGAGCGCGTGTTGGCTGAGCGCACGTGGCTGCAAAAGATTGGAAGCACGCATCAGTACGGCCTGTACGCGACACTCAGCCCGCAAGGACCGCCATTCCCACGGTAATCGACTGCGCAATGATGCAATCCCAAATCGGGCCTACACGTCCCCACTTCTATCGAAATCTCCTTTGGACCGCTGCCGCCAAAGTTCGAGCAATGTTACGATTGAGCCAATGCATATTTACATTGTGTAAATACACTTTATGCGCTATAGTTGGAGCCAAGAAAAGAACCGTCGCAACCTCGCCCGGCACGACATCGCCTTCGAGGATGCGCAGCGGATCTTCGAGGGGCCAACGGTTGAAAAGGTCGATGACCGTTTCGACTATGCAGAGATTCGCGTCTATGCGGTTGGTTTGGTGAACGGCTTAGAGATCACGGTGGTCTATACGGATGAAAACGATGACGAGAGGCGCATCATCTCGGCGTGGCGCTCGGAACCGCACGAACGGCGCTACTACTGGCAGGGCATCGAAAGCTAAGCGTGGCGCGGGCACAGACTGGAACAAGCTGCGCCGCATGAGCAATGCCCAGATCCGCCGTGGAATTGCGTCCGATCCTGACGTTCGCCCCACCGACGAAGCCTTCTGGAAAGATGCCAAGGTGGTCTGGCCGACGCCGAAAAGCATTGTGACCATGCGCCTCGATGCTGACTTGCTTGCCTGGTTCCGGCAACAGCGCGGCTACCAAACCCGCATCAACGCCATCCTGCGGGCGTATATGAAGGCCCATGAAGGAGTCTAGTGCGAAGCGGGACGCGCTCACGCCTATCGACGTTATTTCATCGGTCAGCAGGAAAAACACTAGCCCAGGCCAGCCATCGCCGGGGGACAAAGACAGGCTAACCCTCGTAAACTACTTTTCGTGAGCCTACGCCCTCTCATCGCACTCCTCCTCGCCACTGTCCTCGCCGCCTCCGCCCCCTCCCCCCACTCCATCGCCTCTGCCGTCGACCACCGCTACAACCATCTCCAAACCCTGCAAACTGACTTCACCGAAATCTATCGCGGGGCCGGAATGGAACGGACCGAATCGGGAACACTTTGGCTAAAAAAACCCGGCAAGATGCGCTGGCAATACCGTTCTCCCCGAGAGAAGCTGTTCGTGAGCGACGGCAAGCAAGCCTGGTTCTATGTGCCGGGTGAGCCTCAGCTGCGGAGGACGCCAGTGCGACAACTCGATGATCTCCGGTCGCCACTGGCGTTCCTCCTGGGTAAAACTAAGCTGGAAAAGGAGTTGTCCGGACTCTCCTTCGCACCCGATATAACTCCCTTAAAGGCTGAAAATGTCGTCTTAAGGGGCGTGCCATCGGCTATGGCCGACCAGCTCAGCCAGGTGCTGCTCGAGATCACGCCAGATAGCTGGATCGATCGCATCATATTGGAGGGGACCGATGGCTCCAGTACGGAATTCCGCTTCCACGGGCAGAGGGAAGATGGGAAAATCGATGACCAGAGCTTCCGCTTCTCGGTGCCTCCGGGAGTCGAGGTGATCGACGGCAACTTCGCGCCATGATCCAGCTTCAAGTATATTAGTTTCAATACTTTGAATTGGTTCCACCTCCCCCGTTCGAGCCCGTTACCCCCGGAACGCTTTGACGGGCTATTAACACAGGTTTCACCACACCGAATGTTAAACTTGTGTGGGCACAGCGATAGCCGGACGACAGCATGGCCGAATTCCTGATCAAAGCAGCCGACGAACGCGGACACCTTCTCCAGCAGGTGGAGAACGGTTATTCCGAGGCCGAAGTTCGCGACCGCCTGGTGCAGCAAGGGCTCCTGGTTTACTGGGTCAAGCCCCGCACCCTGCTTTCCGGAGACCTCACCGTCCGGCGGCGCGGCAAAGTCAAACAGAGTCAGTTCGTCATCTTCAATCAGCAGTTCCTGACGCTGATCAAAGCCGGCTTGCCCATCCTCAACTCGCTCGACCTGCTGATCAAACGGCAGCGCAACAAGTATTTTCAAAGTCTGTTGCAGAACGTTCGCGACCGGGTCAAAGGCGGCGAACTGCTCTCCGACGCCTTCGCCGCGCAGGGCGCATTTCCCCGCATCCATTCCACCACCCTGCTGGCCGGCGAAAAAAGCGGCAACATGGAAGAAGTTCTCACCCGCTACATCGCTTTCCAAAGACTGGCCCTGACTTTCAAGAAGAAGCTGGCGGTCTCGCTGGTGTACCCCACGTTGCTGGTCACCGTGGTATTTGGCATGATGATTTTTTTGGTGACCTACGTGGTGCCGCAGTTTGCCAAACTTTACGAAGACATGCACGCCCAGTTGCCGCCCATCACCCTGGTCATGCTCGACATCGGCACCCACGCTCAGGCCTACGCCCCCTTCGCCGTGGTCGCTGTCGTGATCGCAGTCCTGGCCTTTTGGTATTGGCGAAAAACCGACAGGGGTGCGGTAGCCATTGATGGTGCTATCTTGAAGCTTCCCCTGCTGGGCGAGATTTGGTTGAAATACCAGGTGGCCAGCTTTTCCCGCATGCTCTCCACTCTGCTGGCGGGAGGCATGCCGCTGGTGCCTTCGCTCGAGACTGCCGGCGCTTCCATGAGCAGCCGCCGCATCCTGAACGGTGTCAATGTTGCCGCGATCCGGGTGCGCGAAGGTCAGGGACTGGCCAAGAGCCTGGAAGAACAGAACATGTTCCCTGATTTGTCGGTAGAGATGATCGAAGTGGGCGAGTCCACCGGCGCTTTGCCGGCGATGCTGAATTCAGTTGCAGAATTTTACGAGGAGGATGTGCAGACCGCGCTGGGCGCGGCCATGGCTTTGATCGAGCCCGTCATCCTCATCATTATGGCGGTGTTTGTGGGCGGAATCCTGATCTCGTTGTACCTGCCCATTTTCACCCTGGGATCAAGCATTCGCTAGTGAACGGCCTTAACCCTGGAGTCGGAAGGTGCGCATATAAATGGCAGGCACAGCAGAGAATAAAACGGTATTCGTAGGCGGGGGCAACGGCGCTCCCGTGGTCGCGAGTGAAGAACTGGAAAAGGCGCAGGATATCGCCCGCCGCTATCGCTGCCAGTTCGTCGACCTGCATAACTTCCAGCTCCATCATGACCTATTTAAGAACATCCCCGTCCACCTGATGTTCCGCTACAACTTCGTCCCCCTCGAAGAAACCGAGGACGGGCGGCTGGCCATCGCCATCGCCGACCCCAGCCAGTTGATGATGATCGATGAGATCAGCCTGCTGTTGGGCAAGCGCATTATCACCAAAGTCTCCACCCTCGGCCAGATCACCGAAATCCTCAAGAAAACTGAGCAGTCCAAGCGTGTGCTCGAGGATGCCAGCGAAGGCTTTGCCCTGGATGTGATCCACGAAGACGAGGCCGGTGGCGACGAGAGCATTTCCATCGACCGCCTGACCGCGCAGGGCGATATCAGCCCCATCATTCGTCTGGTCGACACCACCATCTTTACCGCTTTGCAGCGCCGCGCCAGTGATATTCATATCGAGACCCGCGACGACTCCGTCTGCATCAAGTTCCGCATTGACGGCGTGCTCACCCAAGCCATGCCCCCCATCGCCAAGGAGCACCACTCCACCATCATTTCCCGTATCAAGGTGATGAGCGAGTTGGACATCTCCGAGCGCCGCGTCCCCCAGGACGGCCGTTTCCGCGTGAAGTACGGCACCCCCGAACGCCCCATCGATTTCCGTGTTTCCATCATGCCTTCGATTCACGGTGAAGACGCCGTGCTCCGCGTGCTCGACAAAGAGTCGATGAGCGAGAAGTTCCATAAGCTCACACTCGACGTGGTGGGCTTCGATGAACAAGACTTGCGGCAATTCCGCCGTTACATCAAAGAACCCTACGGCATGGTGCTGGTCACCGGGCCCACGGGCAGCGGCAAGACCACCACCTTGTACGCCGCGGTCAACGAGATCAAGACCGACGAAGACAAGATCATCACCATTGAAGATCCGGTGGAATATCAGATTCGCGGCATCACCCAGATTCCGGTCAACGAGAAAAAAGGTCTGACCTTCGCCCGTGGTCTGCGCTCCATCCTGCGCCACGACCCCGACAAGATCATGGTCGGCGAAATCCGCGACACCGAGACTGCACAGATCGCCATTCAGTCCGCCCTCACCGGCCACCTGGTCTTCACCACCGTCCACGCCAATAACGTGGTGGACGTCATCGGCCGCTTCCTCAACATGGGGGTGGAGGCTTACAACTTCGTTTCCGCGCTGAACTGCATTCTGGCCCAGCGCCTGGTCCGGCTGATTTGTGAATCCTGCCGCACCCAGATGGAATATGACAAGGAGACGCTCCAAGCCAGCGGCCTCGATCCTGAGCAATGGTCCAAAGTCGCCTTCTACGAAGGCCAGGGATGCATCGAGTGTGCCGGCACCGGGTTCCGCGGCCGTACCGCGATTCATGAACTGCTGGATCTCAGCGACCGGGTGCGCGAACTGATCCTGCTCAAGAAGCCGACTTCGGAGATCCGCCGTGCTGCCCGCGAAGAGGGGATGCGATTCCTGCGTGAATCCGCCCTCGACAAAGTGAGATTGGGCCTGACCACCTTGAAGGAGATCAACAAAGTCACCTTCATCGAGAGCAACCGGTAGAAGAAACACGGACCACTGGCTACGGCTGCCGTCCTTTAGGCCAGTCCGCCCAGTGCCCTTCGAGATATTGCAATTATTCGTACCGCAGCGTTCTACTTATAGGTACGGGGAGTAGTGTCGGCAATGGCTTTGACATCGAAACCGAGGCTGGCCTGCGAAGTCGCAGCCGACCGCGTTCTCGCCGCTCGGGCTTCGGAACCGGGTACGGTGGATAGGTGCGCTGCCAGCGAACTCGCCCCCGGCTGCGTGGTCCCCGACCTGGTCGAGGCTAATCTGCGCGACCGCGGCCGCATTCTCGACTCGATCCGCCAGACTCTGGACAGCCTGGAAGGCCGTTCCCGCGACGTGATCGCGGTCCTGCCCGATGCCGCCGTTCGCGTAGTGCTGCTCGACTTTGAGACCCTTCCCAGCAAGCGCGACGAAGCCGAAGGCGTGGTCCGCTTCCGGCTGAAGAAGTCGCTTCCCTTTGACGTGGACAAAGCCAAGATTTCCTATCACGCGCAGCCTGCCACCACCGGACTCCGCGTGGTCGCCGCGGTAGCCCTCGCCAGCGTCATCGAAGATTACGAGTCCATCTTTCGCGAGGCTGGCTACAGCCCCGGAGTGGTTTTGCCTTCCATGCTGGCAGCCCTGGGCGCAGCCGATGCCGATCGCCCCACGCTCGTCGTCAAAGTGGATGCCCGCACCATCGGCATCGCCATCGTCGACAAGCAGCAACTGTTGCTTTTTCGTAACCTTGAAAACCCGCGCGGAGTCACCATTTCAGGCGAGCAACTGGCGGAAGAAATTTACCCCTCTATTGTGTTCTTTCAGGACACCTATCGCCTGAACATCGAGCGCATATTCGTCGCCGGTTTGTCGGACGTCACCGGGGCCGTGCCCGCCCTGCGCGCGCAAACCGGGGCAGAAGTCCACGAACTCGTCGGAGCCGCACAGCTCGGTAGCGGCGCCGGATCGGTCCCTAAATGGAGAATGGCCGGAGTGGTGGGGGCACTGCTTTCCTGATATGCGTGTGGCCATCAATCTCGCGACCCAGCCTTACGAGGATGCCCGGCGCTTCTGGTTCCGCTGGGGCGGAGCCCTGGTGGCGCTCGCCATCGTGACCCTGGGCCTGGTTTATTTCACTCTGCTGGGCTGGGTAACCGCCGCCAAGGATAAAAACCTCATCGCTCAGAACCTGCACCAGATCGCGGATCGTGACGGCGACAAAGCGGCCGCGCAAGCTCTCATGAATCTTCCCCAGAACAGCGTGACCCGTGACCGGTCGCAGTTCCTGAATGCCCTGTTCTACCGCAAGTCCTTCTCCTGGACGCAGGTGTTTGAGGAACTGGAGAGGGTCATGCCGCCCCGCCTGCATGTGATCTCCATTCAGCCTGAGTTCGCCCCGGACAATGAACTGGCTATCAAGCTGGTGGTGGCAGGAGACTCGCGCGATCGCGCCCTGGACCTGGTGCGCAAGATGGAGGAGTCGCAACATTTTCAGCAAACCCAGATCGAACAGGAAAGCGCGGAAGCCGGCTCCGGCGCCACCGCGGGAGACACCGTGAAGTTCAACATCAGCGCGCTCTACGTTTCCGGAGCCACGCTTCCCGCCAGCACCGCGCACAGCAAATCAGGGGGATCTCAATAATGCCCGATCTCCGGCAAACCCGGCGGAAAACACAGATTGCGCTGGCTGCCATGGTGGCGGTGGATGTGATCACCCTCGCCGTGTATTTTTCCCCGCTGGTCGGCTCCCAGTCCGCTCGCCAGGAGCAACTCCACGATCTCTGGAAAGAACTTCAGCAGAAGACCCGCGAGGTCGAACCGCTGCGCGGGTTGGACAAGAAAGTCCCTCTAGCCCGCAAACAGATTGACCAGTTCTACAAGGACCGCCTCCCCGCCGAAGGTTCTTCCATTTCAGAAAATATCGGCAAGCTGGCAGGGCAAGCTGGAGTCAAGATCAGCAGCGTCCGGTACGACATGAAAGACCCGGAGAGCATGGGCGTCCAGCGAGTGCTGATTGAAGCGGATATGAATGGCGACTATTTGCAACTGGTCCGCTTCATCAATTCCCTGGAGCGTGACCAGATGTTTTTCCTGGTCGACAGCGTGCAACTGGGCGGAGAGCAAGGCGGCATGGTGAAGTTGCAAATGAAGATGGAAACTTATCTCAAAACCGGTGCAGCCTGAGTGAAGCTGGGAACCGAAAACCGGAATAAGCTGATCGCCGCGGCGGTGCTGGGCCTGGCGGCCCTGCTGCTGGTCGGGCGCATGCTGTTCCCCTCTGCGCCGTCGGAGGAGACCACCGTAGTGGCCCCGGTCGCGCCCGTGACGCCTCCGCGGCCGGCTGGCAAGACCCGGCATGGCGCCCGTCGTCAGTTGGCGGCTCCGCCTCATTCCATCGATCCCAGCCTGCGCTACGACTGGCTGAAAGCCAGCGAAGACACCAAGTATGAGGGCAACGGGCGAAACATTTTCCTGGCCCAGGCGGAAATTCCGCAGCCGGTCGCGCCCGCCATGACCGACGCGGAAAAACAGAAGGCCAACGGACCGCCATCCCCGCCGCCTCCGCCGCCCATCAACTTGAAGTTCTATGGTTTCGCCAGCAAGCCTGGCCAACCGAAGAAGGTTTTTTTGTCTCAGGGAGAAGATGTATTCATTGCCAGCGAAGGCGAGATCGTGGACCGCCGCTACAAGGTCCTGCACATCTCGCCGATGTCGGTCGAGATCGAAGACGTCCTGAGCAACAATCGCCAGATGATTCCCCTGACCCAGAGCTAGGCAGGATTGAGTAATTTCGTAACTGAGTAATTGAGTAATTGAAAATCTCCGCCACACGAAGTTGCTGTTCAATTACCCAATTACTGAATTACTCAATCACCAAATTTCTATGAGGCTATCTCCACCATCTCGGAGGTCCGGATCTTCTGCGCACCCGGCTGAGAGAGGCTACATCCTCATCACTCTCATCCTGTTTGTGGCTCTGCTGGCGATTGCTCTGACCGCACTCGCTCCCGTCATCACCCAACAGATCAAACGTGATCGCGAAGAGGAACTCATCCATCGCGGCACCCAGTACTCGCGTGCCATCAAACATTACATGAAGAAGTTCAGCCGCTATCCCACCCGAATTGAGGATTTGGAGAGCACGAATAACGTCCGCTTCCTGCGTAAGCGCTACAAGGATCCCATCACCGGCAAAGATTTCAAGCTGCTCCACCAGGGCGAAGTGCAGATGTCGTTCGGTCCCGGGATTGCTGGTGCGAACTCGGCGGCCAGCCTCGCTGCCGGGGCGGCGGCTCTCGCCGGCGGCGCCACCACGCCCTTCGGGGGCAGCGGCGCCTTCGGCGGCAACTCGGGTGGCGCCTTCGGCGGTAACTCCGGTGGCGCTTTCGGCGGTAACTCCGGCAGCGCTTTCGGCGGCAACTCCGGCGGCGCTTTCGGCGGCAACTCCGGCAGCACTTTCGGCGGCAACTCCGGCGGCAGCTCCGGCGGCATCTTCGGCGGCAACTCCGGCGGCAACTCCGGCGGCATCTTCGGCGGCAACTCCGGCGGCAACTCCGGCGGTAATTCCGGCGGCACCTTCGGCGGAAGTGCTCCCAATCCTCCGGTTGGCGGAGGCGCCGGACAAATGGACAACGGCTCCGATGCAGCACCGAATCTGGGCGTGCCTGGAACCTCTGGCGGACAAGGCGGGTTTGGTCAGCCGGTTCAGAATCTGCCTGGGTTTAACCAGCAAGGCAGCGGCAACCAGGTGATCGGCGGCGGCCCGATTGTCGGCGTGGCCAGCCTCAGCAAAGAAAAAACCATTCGTATATTCAGCAAGAAGGAACACTACAACGATTGGCAGTTCATCTACGACCCCACGACGGACCGCGGAGGCCTCATCACCACGCCCAACCAACCGGCTGCGCAAACCGCGGCTACAAACTTGAATGGAACTCCAGCCGCTTCCGGGACGTCCGGCGCCCCAGGCGCTCCCGCTTCGCCTTTCGGTTTCGGCGGCCAGCAGAATTCTGGCTTCGGCAATCAGAACTCCGGCTTCGGCGGCAGTCAGCAGGGTTTTGGCGGAGGCATGAACCAGCAACCGCAAAGTCCGCCGCCGAATCAGTCCCCGCAGTAGCCCCAAACAAAAAGCCCCACCGCTTCGCGATGGGGCTTTTCACAACCGAAACTTTACACGCTGAATCTTATACGCTAAACGAAGATCCGCATCCGCACGTGCTCTTCACATTCGGATTCTCGAACTTGAATCCCGCGCCTTCCAGCGTCTCCACGTAGTCTACGATACAGCCGTTCAGGTACATGATTGAGGTGGCGTCCACATACACTTTCAGCCCATCCATGTCGAAGGTCTTGTCCATCATGCCAGCGGAGTTTTCAAACGACATCGCATAGGAGAAGCCAGAGCAACCTCCGCCCTGCACTCCCACCCGCAGGCCGGCCGGAACCGGGTTCTGCTGCGCCATGATCTCCTTGACCTTGGCAATGGCGCTGGTAGTCAAAGAAATCGGCGGTGCCTTGGGCTTCATTTCAGGTGTAGTCGGCGTCGTCGGGGTAGTTGTCGTAGACATTCGTATCTCCTTGAAAGTACTCTACCAATTATATAGCACAGCCGGGGCTCGATTACGCCCCCAAAAAAGACCTAAAGTCCTCAACCCTTTAGATGCCCCAGGCCCCCTCCCGGTCGCGATCGCTAAACAAAAGCGGCATCATTTGCCTTTCGGGGATATAATTGCCCCGATTCACCGGTGTCGGCGGTGGTGGTAACTTGCACCGGCAGAACTTGCGTGATCGGACTCGATCCGCATCGAGGTGGCATATGGGTATGTTGATGTGGCCGCTGGTTGTATGGGGAGTCGTCACCGCTGTCCTCATCATCCTCCTGATCTACCGCAGCACTCTTGCGATGCATGAGGACGATCAACTGTTCCTGAACGAATCGGAGTCGCAAATGGAACGGGACCAGATCGAGATCATGCACAAGCTGAACAAGGTCACTCCCATTGTGAAGTGGCTGGGAGCTGCCTCGGGAGGGCTGCTCCTCATCATTGCAGGTGTGGCCCTCTACCAGCAGCTCTCGCAAATGCAGTGACCTGAGAGCTGGCCCACTTCTCGCACTCTGGCCAGGCGCCGGGAGTAATCCGTCCGCGCTTCTGCTGCCGTACCTGCTCGACCGGCTTGAACTGGACGATTGGGTCAACCACAACAAGCGTTTCGCTGCTGGGGTGGAATCCCCGGACGCGACGCCTAAGACAAGCCCGGAACTCCGGGCGGAAAGGGAAGGTCGATAGATAAATAAAATGACAACCAGACAACGGGGCAACGGGTCCATCTACAAACAGGCCGGTTGCTCAACTTGGAGCCTGCAATACTACGGCCCCAATGGAAGGCGAATCCGGGAAAGCACCGGCACGGAGGATTACACACAGGCGCAGCAAACTCTGCGCCAAAAACTGTGCGCGGTTGACCGTGGCGAGACCCCGAGCCTGACCCGCAAGGTGAAGGTTTCGGAACTCCATGAACTGTTGACCCGGCACTACCGCATCAACCGACGCAAATCCCTGGACCTGGTAGAGCACCGTTGGAAGCACTTGCAAAGCTTCTTTGGTGAGATGCTGGCGTCTCAGGTCACCACCAACACAATTGACCGCTATGTCGATTTGCGGCTGGCTGCGGGGGCAGCGCCTGCAACTGTGAACCGTGAACTGGCGGCGCTGAAAACTGCATTCCACATTGCCATTCGCAAGGCGACCGTGGCTCGGGTTCCTGTGTTTCCGGTTTCATTGCAGGAGCACAACACCAGAGCCGGCTTTGTGGAAGACGCAGGTTTCCGAAGGCTGACGGAGCACGCTTCCGAACTGTGGCTACGTGCTTTCTTGGAACTAGCGTACACCTATGGCTGGCGGAAACAGGAACTGCTAAACCTGAAAGTCCGACAGATTGACCTCACCTCACGTCTGATTCGGCTGGACGTGGGAACCACCAAGAACGGGGAAGCGAGGGAAGTTGCCATGACCGATTGCATCTTTCGTTTGCTCGAGCAGGCAATCGCAGGCAAGCAGCCTGATGATTTTCTGCTTACTCGCCCAAATGGTTCACGGGTCAAAGACTTCCGCACAACGTGGAAGCGGCTATGCACCAAGGCAGGAGTCGAGCGATTGTTAATCCACGATTTCCGCCGCAGTGCAGCGCGCAACCTTCGCCGTGCGGGAGTGCCTGAGTCAGTCGTCATGAACATCGGCGGCTGGAAAACTCGGGAGATGTTTCTCCGGTATGCAATCGTGAATCCAGGCGACACTGCTGCCGGAATCAAGAAACTGGAACAGGCCCGATTAGCCGAGAACAGCCATGATTTCAGCCATGATGCCCCACGCTCGGTGCAATCAGAAGCTGGAACCAAAAACGCGAACGTGAACTGAAATGATACGAGCGGCTAGAGTTAGTTACGCTGGTGCCGGGAACAGGACTCGAACCTGCACGCCTTGCGGCACTGGATCCTAAGTCCAGCGCGTCTGCCAATTCCGCCATCCCGGCATTTCTATCCAACTTGTTTCATCTTAAAGTCTTTAGTTCGCAGGTACGGTATACGCGTCGGGAACACGATTTGACCTGGTGTCAGTTCTGGTGTCAGTTGCTTCCCCAGGGTAGGCACCCAGATTTCGCTGCCTTGCCCACTCGATTTTGTGCGCCGCCTCTGCAACGTCAGAGTCACTCACGATATTGTAACGGTCGAATACTGATCGTGTCTTGTGCCCAGATATCCGCATAGCCACCAACTCAGGCACGCCGCTGCGCACCATATTTCGAACAGCCGAACGGCGCAGATCATGGAACAGAAGCCCTTGCCATTTCTTCCGCTCCTTCCCCTTCTGATCCTTGTGTTTCACGAATTTCCCTAATCCGGCTTCCAGGCAAAGGGTCCACCATGCCCCGCGAAAATCACGCACACGATCACCATTTTCCCGGGTGAAGACGTTATCATCCGGGCTCTTACCGGCCACGCAGGCACGCAGTAGTTCGTACACCTCGCCGGTCATCTGAATGACCCGACCTTGACCGTTCTTCGTCGTACCCGCATACAAGTTGAGGGTACGAGCGCCGAAGTCCACTTGCTTAACCTTCAACTGGAGGAGAAGTTCGCCCCTGCGGAACCCAAATGTATACGCCACGGCTAGAATCGCCTTTAGCCACGGCTCTCTGGCATGCTTCGTCAGCAACATGTAATTCCGGTCTTCGACGAAGCCTTGTCGCGGGGGATTCTCCGTCAAGCGAGGGGGGAAGACTGGAAGCACGCGTACCTTGGGGGGCGTGCTGGTGCGAGCCAGCGTAAAGATTCGTTTCACAGCGGCGATTTCCCGATTGATAGTCGCGTTTGCCACCCCTGCTTTCTTTCGCCGATCAATGTAGCGGTTGAGATCTTCCGTGCTCAAATCGTCTGCAGGTATTGCTCCAAAGAACGGAAGCACCCGCTGTAGGCGGTATTCGATGGTCTGGTATGACTTCTTCCCATTGACCTTGTAATCTCGTAGAAGTGCCGGGGCCAGGTCAGAAACCCTTACTACGGAACGAAGCTTCTCCGGAAGTTTTTTCCCTTCCAGCGCTTCGGTCTTGCGCTTGCGATAAAGGGTGAGAGCCGCGCTCTTTGTGCCAGCCTTCTCGCGCCGCAACTTGCCAGTTGCGTCAATGTATCGTATCCACCAGACTCCTGATCCCGGAACTTTCTCGAATACTCCACGCTGCTTCATACCATGCTCCTTCCGGAACCTGATGCCAGCTTCTCAGTTTTTCCGATCATTTCTAGAATTTTCGGCCAACCTTTCCAGCGCTGCCGCATGGCTTGCATTCGTTTCTTGACCTTGGGCTTTGCCAGCTTGGCGCGCAGGTCTTCGAGCGAAGATTCATCTGCGAATTTCGTAAGGCGGCGCATGTACTCGTAGTCGCTGTGCCGCTCTTCGGTCCAGAAACTCTTTCGTTGGCAGTAACTGCCGGGGCAGAATTCCATATCCGGCCGCGTTGGCGCAAATAGTTTTCGGCATCGACGGCAGAGCTTGATGGGCATCTGGTTGGGAAGTCTGTGCATGCATTCGTTCAGAAGAAAACTGCAAAAGTAATCAACCCAGTGGGCACAACTTGCGTAAAGGAATAGGGCTATTGAATCTGTCTGTCGAAAGCGGTCTGCATTTCGGAGATTACGTCTTGCGCTGCCCGAATAGGATCGGGTGCCTCGCGTATCGGCCTGCCTACAACCAAAAAATCGGCACCCGACTTTATGGCCGCAGCAGGGTCGCTGTGTCGCTTGTGGTCGTGCTTGGTTGAATTTCGAGGTCTAATGCCGGGGGCAACAATCAAAAATTTCGAGCCGTCCATGCTCCCGGTTCTATTTGCGATCATGGCTCGAATAGCATGCGCTTCCTGTGGGGAGCTGATTACACCGTCACATCCCGCTTCCAACGCCTTTTGTGCACGGAGAAGTACCAAGTCGTGCACGGAACATTCAAAACCAAGATCGTCACGACATTATGGCACTGTGGCTCCGGCTTCGCCGCCCAGACTGCGAGAAGAGTCGATTTTGAACGTGGGTGAGTTCCACGGGTGCGGAGCAGGCTTCGTCGTTCGCCACGTGGTTGATCCGGGTGCTGATCGGGTAGCACCGCATCAGCCGAGCATCGTAGGGCTTCAAGAGTTCGGACGCCACACGGCCGTGGTCTTTGGAGATGCTGCTGCGAATTGACCTCTGCGCCTTTCTGTTAGATATTGTGACGGATGGACACCGAACAGATCATTGCCGAAATCGAGTCGCTTGAGCGCATCTTCGCCGCGCCGGACACCAGACCGCTGAGTGCCAGCGACCTCTGGGCTGTGAATCGAAGGCACGACGAGATGCTCGCGCACAGCCCGTGGTTTCGGCTCTGGCAGCGGTACGGCGTTTGCTGCCGCCCTGAGTCTCCAGTAATCCAACTAGGGGAGTTGGAGAGATAGACTCCGGCAAGATTCGAGTCGGCTCCGGCGCAAATCCACGAGTCAATACATCCAGATGCAACCAGCGGATTTGAATGTCCACGTCCCGTTACTCTTGAGTGCGTAAACGGCTCCTCCTTTGCCGCAGTCGCCGCCAGCGCACGCATCGCTCACCGCAAACAAGGCTTGTCGGCGATCCCGACTGAACGCAACTCTTGAGAACGCCAGCAGGTGAAATGTGCCGGGCGGCAGGTCGGGGGACGAGTCGGTGAGCTTATATTTCCACGGGATGTGCAAGCCGACAGCCGAATTGTCCTTGAAAAGGAATTCGGCATCACCCAATTCACCCAGTTGTCTGATTAGCGATCCCGCTACGCCTGCTTTCTGGATCATCGTGTGGCTACACCCACTCGGTTGTTCAAACGGATTGAACTTGAATGTTCGACTCAGCAGGTACAGCGGCTCTTGCGGGGGATTCTTAGAGAAATGGGAGATTGTCCATTCTGAATACACTCCATACTCTTCGTCTCCAATGGTGGAGGGGATATGAGGAGTCCGAATAAGGAACAGAACACCCAAGGAGATCGCAAGGGCTGCTGCTGTAGTTCCAAGCACTAGTGGAGATCGCTTCATGAGCGTTTCAAGAGGGAGAAGCAGAACCTCCTTTCACTTTCAGGAACGAACGGTTCCCAGATTCTTGCATCGGAGTCGGTCACTGCGCATACCAATCCGAATGCGGCGACCAACGGCTGCACGACAGACATTGGGTCTCAGTCCACTGGTGCAGACACGCCGGGCAGACGCCTCCCGTATCGAACGTGTTCCATTCGTGCCCGCAGTCACAAACCCATCGGTCTTCTTTGCGGGGCGTCCAGCCGCAGAGCGGGCAGCGGATGCGCGAGTCGGACGGACTTTGGCTCTTCTCTGTGTCGACTTCGCGATCCAAAACAACTGACGATTTGGAAGCGTCGTTCACGAGAATTCGAGTTCCTTCCTAGCTGAAAAATCTCCGAGGCTGACTCGCAGGCAGCCGGTGCCCCATTTTTCGGCTGAAACTAGGGTGCCGAAAACCTCTCCGCTTCCACTATCCTAAACTACTGATTTGCCTCGCTGGGCATCACCAATGTTAGAGCGGGCCAAAACTACATGGTTTTCGCACGATGAGCTATCTCGCACCCTGCGCCCCTACGATCAAAAGTTGTCAATCATCCACACGTTGCTGTCCCACGTCTGAGCCGTGAAAGCCAAGTACTTGCCGTCGGGGGACGGCTTCGGGCCATTAAACCATTGCCTGCGGCCGGCGGGTAATAGGGGCTGTACCTCGCCGCTGAGTGTAACGTGCAGCAGGTCGAACGAATTCGGTCTAAAGGAGGTCACGAAGAAGCCTTTCCCATCTGCTGCCCAGGCGATCGACTGAAGATGTCCTCCTTCCGGCTTAAGGGAAACTTCGTGCCAGGCGCCGTCCAATAGCGACAACGCCTCGATTCTTCCCCCGTACTTGTCCTCGTCAACCAACGCCAGGCATAAACCATCGGGTGAGACATCCCAGCCCATCCAGCGCGAATTGACTTCGATTCTGCCGAGCACCCTCCCTTTTCCCCGGAGCGGATCCAGGGAGTAGAAAACCAGATCTTTTCCTTCATAGAGGCCCAATATACACGGAGAGTTGGCCGTTGAATTTGACGAGCACTTTAAGCTGTCCACTTCCGCACGTGGCAATTCCTGTATCGTCTCTGGCGAACCACCAGAGGCGGCCCGGCGCATCAGCCACAGCGAATCCGCAGACGCCCCACCCGCGGCGTGCGTGGATTCTGCTTCCCAATAGAGAAACCAATGCCCATCGGGGCTTGTTGCAACGCCCGACACCTCTCTGGGGCCGGCGACAACCATTTGCGCGACGTTCTCATTCAGGCGCTGCCGGAAGATCTCCATTTTTCCATTTCGGGGTGACTCAAAAAGGATCGCTTGACTGTCGCGTGTCCAGGCATCGAGAGTGCTTCCCCGGTTATCGAGAGTTACCCGGCGTGGCGCCTTCATACTGGCGCCGCTAGGGCCGAGTTCAGCCAGATATACGTCTGACCAAATTCGGTTTTTCACCACCGACATGTGTTTCCCGTCTTCTGTAATCGTCGGACTTAGAAAATACGATTCGCTCCATTCCGTCAGCCGCTCAGGTTTTCCGGCAGCCTCCCCTGTGCCTGGATCTAACTGGATCTTCCACAGACTGTACTTTGTGGGATCCGGGCTGGTGTCCTCGACGGAGAAGACCAAGCGCCAGTCCGGAGACCAACCGTCGCCGACCAAATTGTTTCCCGAACTAATTGTGCTTAGCCTGGGCAAACTCGATTCAGCTACCAGAGTCTTCGCCGATCCGCCGCCAGCAGGGCGGGCCTCGATGACAGAGGTCCAGAGCCCCTGTGCCGTCTTCCATTTCCTGACATAGGAGATCCAACGACCGTCGGGCGACCAGGCTGGGCCAGACACAGTTTGGTCTTGTCCCGTATCCACCAACTTTCTTGGCGGCTCGCCATCCATCCCGCCTACCAACACTTCCCGGTTCGGCCTCCCCCACACCGAATTTGTGAAGGCTATCATCCGGCCATCGGGCGAGATGGCCGGTGCCCAGCCATGCCGGTAAAGCAAGTGCGGCTCGGCCTCGCCCAGCACCGTGATTACCCAGATGTCGTAACTGTCTGGACTACCCACATCGGCGAGCAACTTTCCGCCTCCCGGGAACCAGCGGAGGTAGAAAATCCCGTGGCTTACTTCGGCTGGCAGGGCAACAGCGTGAGTTTCGCCGGAGTCGATGGCGCGGATGTAGACTCCCGTCTGGTCGTGATAAGCCACAAACTTGCCATCCGGCGAAATGGCCGCGCTGGTCACCCAGTCTTCCGAAGGATTGGCAGTGAGCTGCCGCTCCACCAGTTCCGAAGGTTTTTCGACTCGCCGCCACCCAAACCAGGCTACCGCAAGGCCAGCCAGGAGCGCCGTCAGCAATCCCGCCGCCCACACCGGCCAGCGGCGCTTGCCCTTACCTGGCGTTACAGTTCGCACCGAATCCGTGGCGCTCTTTAAGCGCTGCAGATCGTTCCCCAGGTCCGCAGCAGCCTGGTAACGTCGCCCTCGATCTTTCTCCAGCGCTTTGTTAATGACCGCTTCGAATCCGGGCGAGATCTCAGGGCTCAGCTCTCGCGCCGGAGCGGGGGCGCTTTTCAAGATGGCATCGTGGAGAATGGCTGCCGACTGACCGCTGAAAGCCCGCTGCCCGGTCGCCATTTCGTATAGCACCAAGCCTAGCGAAAACAGGTCAGTGCGTGCGTCCAGTTTGTCGCCGCGCACCTGCTCCGGCGACATATAGCCCGCCGTGCCCATCGCGACCCCGGTAAGGGTGAGATGCGCAGCCTCTGGGGCAGGCGGAATCCCTGCTCGGTTTGCAACCTCGTCTTCCTCGTCGCCCTCAAGCAACTTGGCTAATCCAAAGTCGAGAATCTTGGCGACGCCTTTGTTGGTGATCAAGATATTGGCCGGCTTGATGTCGCGATGGACGATTCCCTTCTCGTGCGCGGCTTGCAAGCCAGCGCTCACCTGAATTCCGATGTCCAGTAGTTCTTCGAGGGGAAGCACCTTTTTGTCTTCGGCTGCTGCCAGGCGGTCGCGCAAGGTCTGCCCTTCCAGTAACTGCATCACGATGAAAGGTCGGCCCTCATGCTCTCCGAATTCGTGGACCGAACAAATGTTGGGATGGTCGAGCGCGGAGGCTGCGCGCGCCTCGCGGCTGAAGCGTTCCAACGCGCGTGGGTCGTTGCCGAACTCTTCGGGCAGGAACTTCAGCGCAACACGACGGCCCAGCTTGAGGTCTTCGGCGCGGTATACCACGCCCATGCCGCCGCCGCCGATGATATCCAGTACGCGATAGTGCGAAACCGTCTTACCGGTCAGCACAACAGCGATTCCATCGTTGCCGCCGGGGACCTCGCCATTGGAACACTGTTTGCCAGGAGGGGCCGCCCACTTCACCGGAACCATCAGCCGATAGCCTCGCTTAGCGATCGTCTCGATATATTCCGGCTTGTCGGCAGGGTCTCGCAGCGCCTTCCGCAACTTGGCGATGGCGGCATTAATGCTGTTCTCGAATTCCACCACGGTGTTGTTAGGCCAAAGCTTCTTCTGAATTTCATCCCGGGTCGCGATCTCGCCGTTGCGTTCTACTAGCATCACTAGCAACCGAAACGGTTGTTGTGGCAACACGATGCCGACTTTGGGGTCGGCCCCATACGCCTCGCGCAGTTCTCCGGCCTTGAGGTCAAGCTCAAACGCCCCGAAGCGAACACGGGCTGGCTCTGCATCTTTCATACAATCCTCGTGGAAACCCCCGGAAAAACACCCCGCGATGCGTCTAAGAGTTTACAACCGTCGTCAACGAGCACGCATAACTCACTCCCGCCGGTCCAAGGGGCTCTGATCGAACATCAGCCAACAGACTGTGCGATCAGCCACTTAGCTCCGGTCACAAAGCGATCACAAAAGAATAAGACTCCGTGCATTGTGGGTGGAGGCCACATGGTGCAGACTCGGCGTCGACTTCGGGTGGGGAACCGACGCGAAGGCTCATGCGATTACAAGCTTTCCGCAAAGAAATCAATAAAGGAGAACCGAAATGAAAGCAATCAACAAGTCGCTAAGGATCAGCATCAGACAGGGCCCGATGTTCGCCCAATTGTTCGCACTGGTCGCGCTACTGGCGGTCTCCGGCTTTGCTCAGTCGAGCGGCCGAGCCGTCGCGAAGACGCAGAATCTGGGCCCGGAAAATCCTTCCAAGGTCATCACCGTAACCGTATGGCTCCAGCAGCACAACAAAGCCGCGCTCGACGAAATGGTTCGTTCAATGTATCGGCCGGGATCGCAAACTTACCATCACTTTTTGACGCGCGAGCAATACCGTTCGCAGTTTGCTCCCACCGCGGCGGATGCAGCCCAGGTGAGAGACTACTTGCTTGCGCACAACTTCACTGTAACTTCTGCGGATAAATTCAATCACTACCTGGTTGCGCAGGGCCGCGTTCGCGACGTTCAAAATGCCTTCAACGTGCAGTTGAGCCAGATGAACTTTAATGGCAACATCCATCGCGTCACCAGCGGTGCTGCTTCTGTACATGGTCCGGTGGGTGAACTTATCCATGCCGTCGAAGGTTTGGCGAATTTCGCGCCCCGTCCGACGCTGGCGAGAGGGTTCAACCCCGCGACAGGAAAGCCCTTCGCGCCACAACCGGTTCTAACGGTCGGCTTGGAAAATTCGCCAACCTGCCTCAACGGTACTCAAAATGTGACCTTTACTTCTGGGAGTACTACCGCAACCTATTCCGGCAATCGCTATGCAAGCGATGCGACCGCTTACTGCCCTGGCTACACCCCCGCCCAGATCCAGACCGCCTACGGGTTGAACGCTCTTTACAACCAGGGCTTGGACGGTACTGGGCAGACGATCATAATCGTCGACGCATGGGGTTCCAATACCATCCTGCAGGACGCCAACACGTTTGCGTCAACCTATGGACTGCCGCAATTAACCTCGTCGAATTTCCAGATCTACTACCCGGGCGGCGAGACCAAGTGCCACGACGGTTGCGAAGGTTGGAACTTCGAAACCACCCTCGATGTCGAGTGGGCTCACGCCACGGCTCCCGGCGCCAACATCATCCTGATAATCGCACCGGACAACGATTCGCTGGACATCGCGGAGTTGTGGGCGATCGAGAATCCGGAGTTTATCCATACGCCTTATGCCAACCACGACCTGGGATACGTGATCTCCAACAGTTGGCTTGATTTCGAGGAAATTGATTTGTTATACGGCGACCAAGGGGAACTTGACACCGAATATGAGATGACCGAACTGGCTGCGGCTTTGGGCATCTCTACCCACTTCGCATCGGGCGATTGGGGAGACAACGTCCAATACCTCCGCGAGAATTATGGAATTCAGGCGCCTCCGAGCGTTTGCATGCCGGCTTCGGCACCGTACGCTACGGGTGTGGGGGGAAGCGGCCTGTTCCTCGACGACAATAACAATATCCAGTACCAACCGGGCTACGGACACAACATCACCCAGCTAACCGGCGCGGGCGGCAATCCCCCTTACGATCCGCCACTGGAGCTCGGCTTCTTCTCTGGCGCAGGAGGGGGGGCGAGCGCGGTCTGGCCCGAGCCGGCTTTCCAGAGCAGCCTCGGAAGTGCTTACCGACAGGTTCCGGATATTTCTTACCTCGCCGATGCACTAACGGGCGTGAACATTATCATTACGCTCAACGGTGTGCCCACCGTGCAAGGCCAATGGGGCGGCACCAGCTTGGCGACGCCGATGTTCAGCGGCTTGTGGGCCATCGCGAATCAGGCGGCCGGATCCAAAGCGCCACTCGGCCAAGCTGCGCCCATGCTTTATTCCTTGCCGGCCGACGCAATTACCGACGTCATCCCCGTGGATAATGGGTCGGACGTAAGCGGAGAGATTACAGACCCACCCTTGCCTCCGCTGATCTTAACTGCGGCTGACCTGGCACAACCTCTCGAGAACACCACGACGTTCTTGAGCGCCTTCATCCACGGTATTTCCGCCAAAGGTAAGTCGTCGCCCTGGTATGTCGTCACCTTCGGAACCGATTCGTCACTCGTCACCGCCCCCGGGTGGGACAACGTTACAGGCTTGGGCGTGCCCAATGGACTGAACTTCGTTGAGGCCGTGGTAGCTGCCGCGCCCTAAGTGGAGGCGTAAACATTAGTGACATTTTGAGTGGGCAATAAGGAGGAAAAATTATGAGACACGGACCCGTGTTCAGCAGTCTGTTGCTTCTAGGTTTGATGCACGCCTTGGCCCCAGCCGCCTTGGCCCACACCACATGGTACGTCGATGGGGTAAACGGGAGTGACAACAACAACTGCATGTCACCGCAGACCGCCTGCAAGACCATCGGGCACGCCATCTCGCTGGCTTCCTCGGGCGATACTATCGGAGTCGGCCCCGCAACCTACACCGAGAATCTCACCATCAGCTTTAGCTTGAAGCTGATCGGTTCCGGTGCCAGCACGACAATCATTGATGGCGGACAAGTGAACACGGTGGTCACAATCCCCCACGCAAACGCGACTGTCGCCCTTTCCAAGCTGACCATCCAAAATGGCTTCAATCCTCAGCAAGGCGGTGGTGTCAACAATAACGGCACGCTCACGATTAACAGAAGTACCCTCAGCAACAATTTTGCTACCAGCTGCAGTCTTATCTGCGACGGCTATGGCGGCGGCGTCTTCAACAGCGGCACGTTGACGGTCAACAGCAGTATTCTTAATGGGAACGGGGCCGGAGGCTGCGAACCAGACGGCTGCGGCGGCTATGGCGGCGGCATTTACAACGCTGGCAAGCTGACGATCGCTAACAGTACCCTCAGCGGGAACGGCGCACCTGGCGCACCCGGCGGTGCCATCTACAGCGACAGCGGCACGGTAGAAATTAGCCACAGCACAATCAGCGGGAACGGCGGCAGCGGCATCTACAACAGCGCCGGCACGATGATGATTAGTGACAGCACAATCAGCGAAAATAGCGGATACGATGGGGCAGGCGGCGGTATCTACAACCTCGGCACGCTCACGATTAACAGAAGTACCCTCAGCGACAATTCAGCTGGCTTCTGCGTCCTATTTTCCTGCGGCGGCGCCGGCGGCGCCATTTACAACGGCAGCAGGATGACCATTAACAACAGCACCCTTAGCGGGAATGTAGCCGGAGGGTGCGGCCCAATGGGCTGCGGCGGCGCCGGCGGCGCCATCTACAACGGCAGCATGATGACCATTAACAACGCCACCCTCAGCGGGAACAGCGCCGCCACTGAGGGCTACGGCGGCGGCATTTACAACTATAGCGGCGCGTTCACTCTCCAGAACAGCATAGTCGCGAATAGTTCGGGGGGGAACTGCGGCGGCGCCATCACTTCGAATGGCTACAACCTGAGCGACGACAACACCTGCAACTTCAGCGGCCCCGGCGATCTGAACAATACCGATCCCATGCTCGACCCCTTGGGGAACTATGGCGGCCCGACCCAGACTATGGCTCTCCCCGGCGACAGCCCGGCGATTGACGCGGGCAACCCGAATGGCTGTACCGACGGCCAGGGCCATCTTCTGAAGACCGACCAGCGCGGCGCGCCGCGTCCCGGTCCGCACGATGATCATGGCTGCGATATGGGAGCTTTTGAAAACCAGAAGCACTAGACGTGAGCCGTTCGGAATCAGAGGAAGATTGCGGACATAGGGGACTAGTCGACAAGGAGAACCGAAATGAAAGCGATCAGCAAAAACACGCGACACAATATTTATTTCAACACGGTTGCTCGGCCATTGCTGTCATTAAGCGATATTGACATCGCTCGTGTCTGCCGTTTCTCTGCTTTCTTTAACCTGTGCCGAAGATGTTCCCTTTCGGCACACCCACTTTTGAATGACATTTGCTGGCTGAAGGAATCTCGCGCTGGGTCCTGCGTCATCTAAATTGTCGAAGGGAGAGATACCTTGCCCTACAAAGATCCAGAACGAAAACGCCAGTGGGAACAAGCCCACCGCGGGATCATCTTGTTCTGCCAGTCAGGTCAGCCCGCACCACTGTGATGGGCCCCGTGGCGTGTTCCCTCACACCCTGACCGTGGTCTTTTCCCATCCTTCAAGACCCCGTGTTTTCAGCCCCCTCAAGAAAGGGTCTGTTTTTCAACCTCTGTAAGCTGTTGATCTGCGGGGAGCGAAATCGGACTATTTCATCCTCCAGAAAGGAATACCTTTTGGGAGGCCCCGGTTCTGGCTACTGTAGCTTCGCGTACTCTGCCTTGGCTTCCTTCAGGATGGGGATGTCGGGGTCAGCGTCTTTCCAGAGCGTGAGGAAATCTTTGTAGGCGGCCAGTGCCCTGACGCGGGCTGCATCGGCGTCCGCTCCCTGAGAGGTTCTCGCTTGCAAGGCATTGGCCCGAGCCACGCCCAGATGCGCCACAGCTCCTGTCCAGCAGTTCCAGACGATGCCGCTGTGGTCGAGAATCTTCTGAAACTCAGTGGCGGCTTCTTTGCCCTGTCTAGCAGCGAGATATGCCTCTCCGCGAATGTAGGTGGGATAGAGACAGGAGATATTGGCGACGAACGGAATTGACGCCAACTCGATAGAAGATGCAGCTTGCAGATCGGTGATCGCCTCCGAGGGACTGTTACGATTGAGCGCTAGTTGTGCCCGAATTGCAGGCAGCCACAAAGATTGCATCTGCGTGTCCAGCGGAAAGCGTTTGTTCAGGTCTTGCGCCAGCGATTCGGCTTTCGCTGTATCGCCCGCGACTGCAAATGCCAGTGCTGCTTCTACGGCAACGCCCTGACTTGCTATTGCAGGATACAGTTTCAATCCCTCCTCTGCGGTTTGTTTCGCATCGCCGACATTGCCGAAAGCGGCTTCCCGTTGGGCGGCAATTCCCCGCCATATTGCGCCCGTTTCCCTGCTGTCGGCACGAATCGCAGAATCGACTGCCTGATTTGTCAGTTCCCGTGCCTTATGCAAGCGACCCGCATAGGCTTCAGTATCAGAAGCAAGCGACAGTCCAAGGTTTTCGTCCAGCTTGGACGTGTACCACTGCTGCTGTTCCGCCATCGCCTGAGAGTCAGAGCCGAGAAAGGCTAAACCGTACATGGCGCTGCGGGCGATGCTATCCTCCAACTTTTCCGCCTCGACCTCTCGGATTCCTTGCCGCGCTTTATCGAACTGCTGCAAGGCGAGAAAGCCCTGAAGAAGCACCCCATATATGTCTTGATCCGGGGCAATACGGAGGCTATCGCTGTATGCCTCCGTCGCTTTTTCCCACTGCCCCAGCGATGCGTAGGCGTTGCCCAGTTGCCAATATGCTCTCCCATCCCGCGGATAGGCTTGGATTCCCTCCTGACAAGCCTGTGCCGCTTTATCGACTTCCCCCGTAACGTTGGAATAATAGCTAACGGTAATCTGAAGCCTTTCCCATTCGCTGACGTGTTCGCGCAACTGGAATGCCTTGGTGTAAAACTCGCTGGCACGTCCCAGCTGACCCATCGAGTAGTAATCGTCACCCACTCCTTGATACCCCAACGCAAAATTCGGATCGAGTTCAATGGCACGTTGATGGTGTGGCAATGCGGCAGAGGCATCCGACTGTATTCCTCCGAGACTGTACGCTTTTAGGGCGTCTAGCGACGATGTCGTCGCTTCTGCAAGGGGAACATCGAACTTCTGCACCGAGGCTAGCGACTCGCCCAATTCGCTCCGCAACTTCGACGCCGCTTCGCCGAGAGCATCAAGTGTTTTCTCTTTGGTAGCCGCTGTGACTTGCTCTTCCACCAACACATTCCCATCTTGGCAATTCACCGCCTTCAATCCCAGCACATACTCGCTGCCCAGACTCCCGATCGCTCCTGCAATATAAGCCTTGCTGCCCGCCCGCTGGCAAAGCTCGCGGGCCATTTCGGGCGTGAGTTTTGTGCCAGCGGGACGGGTCATCTCCTGCAACGTCTTCGCGACTTGGCTGTCGGAGAGCACATTCAAGAAAGGTGATTGTCGCAGAGAGACGTTGAGCGCCGTCTTCAACGTGTCGTCGAATATCGCGTCTCCGGTGGTGTTGGCAAAATCGGCAAGAACGATGGTGTCCTTCTCGGTGAGCTTGGGCGCACGATGAAGATAGAGATAGCCGCCCACTGTAAGCACCACGGTTGCTAGCGCGACTGGAATTGTCACTCTCAGGATTCCACGGCGACTGGGCGCTCCAGCACTTGCTGCTGGCATTCGCGCAGACTCCGTGTCCCGCTTTAGTCGTTGCAGATCGGTTCGCACCTCGGAAGCGTGCTGGTAACGCAGGTTGCGATCTTTCTCCAAACACTTGTTGATGATTTCTTCTAGCTTGGGCGGAAGGTCGGGATTCAAGCGCACGGCTGGCGTTGGCGTCCCATCCAAAATGGCTTTGAAAATGACGCCCGTGCTCTCTCCACGGAAGGGCAATGTTCCCGTCACCATCTCGTACAGAACGGCACCGAACGAGAACAAATCCGTCCGTGCGTCCAGTTCCTTGGCGCGGACCTGCTCTGGCGACATATACGCGACTGTGCCCAACGGACTGCCGGGACTGGTCAGATGTTCCTCTGACTCGACGGTCGAAGCGTTTCCGTCCGCACTCGCTCCCACCTGTATTGAAAGCTTCGCCAGCCCGAAATCCAGAATCTTCGCCTGACCTCGATTCGTGACGAAGATGTTCGCTGGCTTGATGTCACGGTGCACGATTCCTTTCGCATGTGCCGCATCCAACGCATCGGCAATCTGGATGCCTAGATCGAGCACGGTTGTGATCTCCAGCGGCTTGCCACTGATCCGGTTCCGGAGCGTCTGCCCCTCCATCAGTTCCATGGCGATGAAGGTTCGCGCATCTGCCTCATCAATCTCGTGAATTGTGCAGATGTTCGGGTGGTTCAGAGAGGATGCAGCCTTGGCCTCCCGCTGGAAGCGGCTAAGTGCTGGTACGTCGTGGGCGAGGTCATCGGGAAGGAACTTCAGGGCAACGTGGCGACCAAGCTTTAGGTCTTCCGCTTCATATACCACACCCATCCCCCCGCCACCGATTTTGCGAAGAATGCGGTAATGGGAAACCATCTGCCCCACGGGTTGGGACGGCGTGGACACTGGCTGACATGTTAGGTGGGGACGAGGGCAAGGTCAACGTTCGGTCGGGGGGAAAAAGAGAGCGGGAGCAAACCCGCTCTCACACACATGATGGAACTGCGAACCTACCGCTTCAACTCGACTTGGATGACCTCGAACGACTTCTTGCTGGTGTTTTCCGGCAGGTGAGTAAAGGCATCCATGTGCAGCACCGACCCAGCCTTCGCTTTGATGTCCTCACTCTTTCCGTCCGGGTAGGTGAACTTGGCATGGGCGTCAGTCAGGAACACACCAATGGATTCTGGGTGGGAGTGCATCACCGATTTCTCGCCCGATCCGTACTTGATGCGCACCACTCGTACTCGCTCGTTCTCAAACTCGACCTTGTAATGCTTAGGATCGACTTTCACCGGGTCATCGGCGGTTGGTTGGGGCATTCTTGCGGTTGCCATATTCCCCCTCCTTCGATTTGACAGATGGGCACAAGTCTAGTCCCCGGAAATTTGAAAGCACAGCACCCTTCATGGGGTGTATGCCTCGGCTGGCTTCCATCCCGTTGTGTGTCAGCAGCAGCCGCAGGTCTTCCCCCGCACGGCTTCCCGACCTTCCCAGACGATGAGCGGCAGAACCACAAGAGCCGCAATCGGGTCTGCCCACTTTACGTGCCAAATCGAGTTGATCGCCAGTCCCGCCAAGGCGATCAGCGAGAGGTAAGCACACAGCGCCGACTGAGCGGCGTCCGCCCTCAAAGCTGGGCTGCCTGTAGCTCCTGACAGCCGCCGTTTCTCTTTCGCAAGCCACGGCATGACGACGGCTGCTGCAACCAGAACGGCTATTCCCAATAATGTTGGTTTGGGTTCGCTATACCCCAGTAGACTCGTGATCGAAATGACGGCAACAAAGGCAGTCAGAGCGAACAACAAACCTCCCGCGACACGGGCAGCCCGCCTTTCCGTGTCCTCGTGAGCATCACTGACACGAAACCTCAACAGCACCACTACCGCTGAGAGAAGTTCGATGGCGCTGTCTCCACCGAATGCGAGGAGCGCAGGGCTAGTCGCCCGCCACGCTGCGAAGAGAGATACCGCCGCTTCCACGCTCATCCAAACGATTGTGACGGCCTGCACCCGTTGGATTCGCCGGATCGCGTCTGGAGAAGCTATTTGTAGCACCGAAGCCATTCACAGCATTATGGCACTACATTCACGGTTTCGAGGTCAAAGACCTGCAGCCCATGCCGTGCCCTACCCGATCCCCAGACTCTTCGGCCACGGGTGCGGTAGCAGCAGGAACATCAAGAGTGCACCCACAAGCGCCATATTCTTCGTGAAATTGATCATGTCGATCTGCTTCATTTGTGCGTCATCCAGCTTCCAGAAACTATGCATCTGGAACGACACGCCCAGCAGGAAGATAATCAGCAGAATGATCCCGACCACAGGATAAACGCCCAGCAACATGCTGAGACCGCCCACCAGCAGGATGACTCCAGTTCCTGCCACCGCCAGCTTGGGAGACGGCGTTCCCTTCGCCTTTGCGAATTCACTCATGTAGTCGAGGTTCGTGAAGTGGTTGAAACTGGCCATCAACCAATAGCCGCCAAAAATGATCCTTCCGATCAGAAACCCGATGTTCATCTTGACTCCTTCCTTTTAGCGACTCGATCCACCCATCCCCGATACTGTACTTCCTAATGGAGTTTTAGGGGTACCCAAGTTGATCTCCAATCTTTCAAACCCGTGCCGAAGCAATGGCTATCGGGCGAGAATCTACGCGGCCCGTCAGCTTGCGTACAAGCTCTTGCCTTGCCCGGAATAGGAATCAAAGACGTGCTGGTATACCCCTGCGCGTCCATTACTTGTTGGCCATGATTTTATTGACGAGCAACCAGAGACTCAGGTGAGTCAGGAACTAGAGGCTTCGTGTCCCTGTTTCTGCTGGAGTTGTTAGCTTTGTTACCATCCACTGCGTTTAAGTCGATCCAGTCTAGCCCATCGAGAAACCGATGGCGAGCGTGTCACGGGCAAGCCGGAAGTAACTGTTGCGTAGACGGCAGTGCCTAGAGTCAATCCGCCCGCAGGGCCTGCATGGGGTCTGTCGAAGCCGCACGACGCGCCGGCAGCAACGAAGCCACCAAGGCCAGCATCAGGACGAAGACCGCGGCCAGCGTCAGCACCAGCGGATCAAGGGGACTCACGCCGAACAGGAACGCATCCAAGAGATGCGAGGCTGCCCAGGCACCCAGCAGACCCACCGTGCAGCCGACGATTGCGAGTTTGGCTGCAGAAGTAAAGACCAGCCGCAGAATCCCTGACCGCTGCGAGCCGAGGGCAATACGGATTGCCATCTCCTGAGTGCGCAGAGCAGCTGAGAATGCAATGACGCTGTAGATGCCAAGCGCCGCCAGCAGCACGGCCGCGATTGCAAAAGCCGAGATGAGCGCGGTGTTGAAGCGGCGGGGTGCTTCGCTGCCAGAGACCGCGCGCTCCATGCTTTGCACCAGATCTAGCGCCAGCTGGGGATCTATGGAGCGCACTGTGACATTAAGCACATTCGCCATCTGCTCCGGCGGCATGTCGGTCCGTAAAGCGATATAGCCGTAGGTGCCAAACAGATCGGTCGGCGCAGCCCAGGATCCGTTGGATTTTTCCACCTGTTCGACGGGTTGAAAGAACTGCTCCACGTCAGGGGCGTCGGGCGACCCCTCCTTCACGTCGGCGACTTCGCCCACAATGGTGATCCAGGGCGAATTGTGTGTCTCCTGGGTGTCGAAGGATATACGCTTCCCCAGGGGATCCGCACCGGGCCAATAATGCTGGGCGAGCTTGTGGTTTACGATCACGACGAGTGGGCTGTCGGCTGTGTCCGCATTGGTAAAGAACCGGCCGGCAAGCAATCGAACTCCCATCGCCTGCAAGAAGTCCCCGTGCACGGTCACCCAGGTGCCAAAAGGCTGGGCGGTCCCCTGGGGCGGGACGTAGCCTTCGACATTGAACACGCTATGATAACCACCGCCACCCGCAGCTGGCAGGAGCGTACCCAGACCTACGGACTTCACGCCGGGAAGCTGGCGCACGCGGCGAACCCATTCGCGATTGAATTCGTTCACCGCCGCCTGAGTCGAGTACTGCTGTTGTGGCAGCGAGTAGTAGGCAGTGAGGACATGGTCCGGACGAAAGCCGAGATCGACAGTCCTCATCTTCTGAAAACTCCGCAACAGCAAACCACAGGCGACAAGTAGCACCATAGCGATCGCTATCTCGCCAATCACCAGCACGGAGCGCAGGCGCGCGTGTCCGCTGCCAGCCGTGCCGGTACGTCCGCCTTCTTTGAGAGCGTCATTTACGCTGGTTCGCAGGGCGGCAAAAGCCGGAGCCAATCCGCAGACCAGGCCAGTCGCCACAGCGAGGACCATCGCAAACAACGCCACGCGCCAGTCGAGGCCGATCTCGTGAATTCGGGGCAAGGTCTCGGGGAGCCAGCTTATGCCGACGCGCAGCGCGTTGGCGGCCAAAGCAAGACCGAATACACCTCCGGTCACGCTCAACACCAGGCTTTCAAGAATCGCCTGACGAAGCAACGTACTCGCGGGAGCTCCCAAGGCCAGGCGCACAGCGACTTCGCGGCGACGACGGATGGCGCGCACGAGGAGCAATCCGGCGAGATTGGCGCAGGCGATCAGCATCACCACAAAGATGGCCAGGAACAATGTGCGCACCAGCGGCCGAGCCTGTTCCACGGTTTCCTCGTGTAGCGGGCGAACGACCACGTGATAGGGGAAACCCGGCATGAAGGCGTTAAGCCTGCGCATCGTCTCCTGGGCCACCGGCTCCGCATCGCTCTGCGCCTGCGCCAGAGTGATCCCCGGCTTTAGCCGGCCGACCATACCGTAGCCCCAACCGAAAGAATTCACGGTCGTGAGCTCCGCCTGGGTGAGGCTCATCGGAACCCATAGCTCGCTGTTGTTCACTCGCCCCGGCACCAGCGGGAATTCAAAGTTACGCGGCATGACGCCGATCACCACATAGGGCTTGCGGTCCAGCAGAAACTTCATTCCAAGCGCCTCCGAATTGCCGTGCAGGCGGCTCTGCCAGAATGAGTAGCTGATCACCGCTACCTGCTCCTTTTCGTCGTCCTCTCGCTGGGTGAAGAGTCGGCCCATGAGAGGTTTGACCTGTAGGGCCGGAAACACCCCGCCGGAAAGCCTAGCCGCATTTACATTCACCGGATCGCCTATGCCGGACAATTCATAGCTGGTTTGCAGATAACCACCAAGATTCTCGAAACTGTGAGTATCGCGCGGGTAAGCCTGCACGTCGAAAGGGTCGACTCCAGACTCGCCATTTCCTCTCAGGTCCAGGCCTTGCACAACGTCTGAGACAACTACGAGCTTCTCAGGGTGCGGAAAGGGCAGTGGGCGCAACAGCACGCCTTCGACGATGGAGAAGATGGCAGTGGTGGCGCCGATTCCCAGCGCTAGCATGAGCACGGCGGTAGCGGTGAACCCGGGGGTTTTCAGCAGGTAGCGAGTCGCGATTCGCACATCAAGAAAAGTCATGGGCACCGACTCCTCGCGAGATGTACTAACCAACCCCCAGCAACTCGCGGCCCAAACAGGGGTCGGGCTATGTGATTATTTTTCTTTATGATCCTCCAAGACGACTGATAGGGCTGGTAGGTCAAGCTGTCCGTATTCGGAAAATATCGTCCGAGACTGGACACCGCCTTCTTGTGATTTCAAGTTTGCGAGCCATCTATGCCGCCTCTTTCTGAGGCGGTCACGGCTATGGCCCGGGGACTCCCCCACTCCCGGGTGACGGGCAACCCGGAAGTTATCGGTTCGTCGGTCGGATTAGTACCGCTAAACGCGCTTGTGATCATTGACAGGTCCCGGTTGGTCGCTGCTCGGAAGTTGGGAACTCCAGCCCGAAATGCTGCTCTGTGTCCGACAAACGGGTCGAGTCAACTGTTACTGGTATATCTGGTCTTTAAGACTGCCGACTCAACTTTCGTTAGCATTCCGAAATAGCTGCGCTTTCTGGTGTCAGTTCTGGTGTCAGTTGGTTTTGCGTTTTGGCGCGTCTCTATGCCGGACGGTGCTTTCGGTGACGGTACCCAAGGCATTGTGATTACAGGGTCTTGCGCTTTCTTGCGTAAACGTGCTGTGTGGTGCCTTGAACTCAAGAATGGATCCTAAGTCCAGCGCGTCTGCCAATTCCGCCATCCCGGCTTGAAGTTATTCTAACCCAGCCCGTTCCTCTTTCTTTCTTCCCGCCCCTGCCGCTACACTGTTGGCTATGACCGTTCCCAACCAACCCAACATCAAGCTGACCAACGCAGCCGACTATCGCGAGAACTATGCCAACAGCGTGCAGGTGCGAGTCAACGTCTGGGACTTTTTCCTGGTGTTCGGCACTCTCCAGCAACAGACTGAGAGCCAAGTCGAAGTGAAAAACATCCAGGGGATCTATTTGAGCCCGCAGCAAGCCAAGGCGCTGATGTCAATTCTTCAGCAGAACATCGCTGGCTATGAGAGCGCCTTCGGCGAGATCAAACTCGATCCTCGCATGGCCACCGCCGGGCCGATTCACTGATTTTGCAGAGTTACGACATCCGCACGGTGACCACCAACTCCGACTCGCGCCGCTATTCAACTCCATTTCTCTTCGCGCTATTCTTCCTGGCGCTGTTCGCCCTGCACGCACCCTTGCTCCGCCTTCCTTATTTCTGGGACGAAGCCGGATACTACATTCCTGCCGCCCGCGACCTGCTGCTCTCGGGATCGTTGATCCCATACTCTGCCCCGTCGAACGCTCATCCGCCGCTGGTCATGGCATGGCTCGCCCTGTCCTGGAAAATTCTCGGATTTACCCCACTCGTGACCCGCGCTGCCATGCTGCTGATCGCGGCCTTTGCTCTGCTCGGTGTGTTTCGTCTGGCACGGCGAGTGGCCAACACCCAGGTGGCAGTCGCGTCTGTCATCTGCACCGCGCTCTATCCGGTCTTCTTCACCCAGAGTTCGCTCGCGCACCTCGACCTTGCCGCCGCCGCATTCACCTTCTGGGGATTGCTGGCTTATGTGGAAGACCGCCGCCCGGCAATCGCGATCTGGTTCTCCCTCGCAGTGCTGGCCAAAGAAACCGCGATTCTCGCCCCACTCGCTCTTTTCGCCTGGGGACTACTCGCAACCAGAATTCGGCCTGCCGATCGCTCGCGAGGAAGCGTAGCAAAATCCGCCGCACTCCTTTTTCCACTCATCCCGCTCGCCCTCTGGTACCTCTACCACTACCACCGCACCGGGTTCCTCTTTGGCAACCCTGAATTCTTTCGCTACAACGTGCAGGCGACACTTCGCCCACTTCGCATTCTGCTCGCCCTTGGCATGCGCCTTTGGCAACTTCTTGCCTACCTCAATCTCTACCTGCTTAGCTTGGCCACGCTGCTTGCCATGTTCCGCACGCCGCTCGACGATCGTCAACCCATCCCGCTCCCCACCCAGTTTGCTTTTCTTTCCATCATCGTCGCCTACGCCTTCGCCATGGCTATCGTCGGTGGAGCTGTACTGGCGCGCTACCTGCTCCCCGTCGTCCCTCTGGTCATCATCATCTTTGTTTCCACCCTGCGCCGCCGGGTACGGGTATGGCGGGGAGTTATAGTCCTCGTCGTTCTGGGCTTTGGCGCCGCCCTGTTCGTCAATCCTCCTTACGGTCTTTCGCTCGAAGATAACCTCGCCTACCGCGACTACATTCGGCTGCACCAACACGCCGAGAATTTCCTCGAAACCCGCTATCCCAGGGCGCGGGTGCTTACCGCCTGGCCTGCCAGCGACGAACTCTCCCGCCCCTACCTCGGCTACGTCACTCGTCCCCTGCGCGTGGTGCGCATTGAGGATTTCACTGTCGAACAGCTCTTCGCCGCCTCCGATCTGCGTTCGCAGTTCGACGTCGCTCTCGTCTTCTCCACCAAGTACGAACCATCGCATCTTCTGTTCGAGCGTTGGCAAACCTGGCAACGCTGGAAGACGGAATTCTTTGGCTACCATCGCGACCTTCCTCCCGCCGCCGCGGCTCAGATCCTGGGAGGCCAACTGGTTTACCAGGAGCACCGCCCCGGCCAGTGGGCGGCCGTCATTGAGCTCGCGCAAATAGAAGAAGCGCGTCTTCCCCCAAACGCAAAAATGCCCGGAATCCTTGCGAATTCCGGGCACTCATCTGTCCTAATTAGACAGCGGTAACGTTTTCAGCTTGCCAGCCCTTCGGACCCTTGGTCACGTCGAACTGCACGGCCTGGCCTTCTTGCAGGCTGCGAAAGCCGCCCGCTTGAATCGCCGAGAAATGCACGAAAACGTCTTCGCCATTCTGACGGCTGATGAAGCCGTAGCCTTTGGCGTCGTTAAACCACTTTACTGTTCCTGTTTCTGCCATTGGTGTTTCCTTTTTCTTGTTTCTGAATTGTGCTTAGAAGAATCTCAGCTAGTGGAAGGGGTGACGCTGGTTGGCGATACCGACTTTCAGTTGCGTGTGAATCAAACTTAGCGCTGGCTTCATTATACACAACCGGCCCCGCAAGCCATCAACAATCGTACAAGTCCTTTATTTGCTGCCGTGAGGCGTGAGCGCCTCATCGAGTTTTCCGACCACCAGCACCCGTCTGCGAGGCAATTCGTCGTCAGAGATTTCCCCCACAAATTGCACATCAAGCCCGAGACGAGTGCATTCCTGACGGGCCGCATCGTTGAAAAAGTAAACCACATCTCCTCCAAATCGATCCTTCAATCGCCGGCGCTCATCCAGATCGAACGGACTCGCCGAATACACTTTCAGATCCCCGGCTTCGCGCAGGGCAGCCCCCAGCTCGCGTTGAAATCCGAGCGCTCCTTGCCTCACTTGCGCCATGGTAAGCGCCACAACGTGATATCCCATAGGCCTGATTGAGAATCGCAGAGCCCGCCCAAGCTGTCCAGTGGCCTGCAATTTCCGCCTCGGAAAATACGCGAGGCTCCGGCGGAGCCTGATGGCGGGGTCGTGCCAGTACTCTCAAGTGGCCGCCATCACATGGCACGAGTGCGTCTTCACCACCAGCCAAACTTCCCGTCCCGGCTGCAATTGCAAGTCGTCTCGCGCTGACAGCGTGAGGTGCACCGTCATCTCCACGCCGCAATCCACTCGCGCAACCACAATCATGTCGCGCTCCTCCAGCGAGAGCACCCGCCCCGGCAACACATTACGCGCGCTCAAGCCTTGGGGCTGAATCGTCGCCAGCAGAACATCTCCCGCGCGAATCCCCACCCGCAGCAACGAACCGGACTTCACCCTCACCAGCGGCGTCTCCAGTTCGACTTTGCTGCCGGCGATTCTGCACCTCATGGTTCCTCGATATTCAAGTACTGCCACCACCGCCGCGTCAAAAATATTCTCGAATCCCGCCAACTGCGCCACCGATTCCTGACGCGGCGCTGTCATGACCTCATGCGGCGTGCCTTGCGCCACAATTTTTCCATTTTCTAGCACCAGCACGCGCTCCCCCAGCGCAAAGACCTCTTCCCGGCTGTGGGTCACATAAATGATTGGGATTCCATGCGCCCGGTTCCATGCCCGCAGGTCGTCGATCATCTTCGCCTTGGTCGCCGCATCCAGCGCCGCCAGCGGCTCGTCCAGCAGCAGCACACAAGGATCAATCACCAGCGCCCGCGCCAGCGCCACCCGCTGCCGTTCCCCGCCGGAAATCTCCCGCGGCTTCCGCTGGCGCAGATGCGCAATGCGAAATGATTCCAGAATTTCATCTGTGCGTTTTTTCCTCGCGTCTCCATTCAGCCCGTAGCCAATGTTCTCCTCCGCGCTCAAATGCGGAAACAGAGCCAAGTCTTGAAAAACATAACCAACTCCGCGCCGCTGCACCGGAACATTGATTCCCCGTTCAGCATCGAAGAACACGCGACCTCCAACCGCAATCCTCGCCCCATCCGGCGTCGCAAGGCCAGCGACACAATCCAGCAGCGTCGTCTTCCCTGCTCCCGAAGCGCCAAACAGAATCGTGATCCCCGGCGCGCAAACACACTCCGCCGCCAGCAGAAAGTCACGCTCTGCATCGGCCAGCCGTTTCGTAACCCGGATCTCCAGCATTTAAAGATTTTCTCTGTGTCTCCGTGTCTCTGTGGTGAACAGTTTTCCCCCGTGTTCCTCTGTGCCCTCTGTGGTCAAGGTTTGCCGTTATTTCCACCAAACCCACACCCGCCGATTCACCCCATACACCAAACACATCGCCATAAACGAAATCCCCAGCAAAACCAACGCCGTCTGATTCGCCCCGGCGAAATCAAGCGCCTGCGTCCGATCATAAATATCGATCGACACCGTCCGCGTCACCCCCGGAATATTTCCGCCCACCATCAGCACCACTCCGAACTCGCCCATGGTGTGCGCAAAACTCAACACGATTCCCGTAATCAACCCCGGCACCGACAATGGCAGCACTACCCGCAAGAATGTCCGCAGCTTTGAGGCTCCCAATGTCGCCGATGCCGCCAGCAATCGCGAATCCACCTGCGAGAATGCCGCCGCAAACGGCTGCACCGCAAACGGCAGGCTATAAACAATGGATCCGATCACCAGTCCGGTGAACGTAAATGCCAGCGTGTGCCCGGTCATCGCCTGCCACCAACGTCCTAGCGGACTACGCGACCCCAGCGCCACCAAAACATAAAATCCCAGCACCGTAGGCGGCAGCACAATAGGAAGCGCCACCAAGGCCTCGACCAGAAACTTCCCGCGCCAGCGCGAGTAGGCGATCCAATAGGCAATCGGCAACCCGACGACGGTCAGAATCGCCGCCACCACCACCGCCAGCCCGATGGTCAGCCAAAACGCCTGCCAGTCCATTCTTATCTTTCTCGCAACCTCCCGTGAGCAGCCAGTATAGACAAAGTAAAGGGCGAACTTGGAATTGGAATCGAAGGGTAGGATCAGCTATCTTTGCGGTACAGAAGCTCACGCATCGCTTGCCGGCGAGCCGCGTTCGCTTCCTTCGCCGTCTTGCGTTCGTCAGCGTCCATGCGGCGCTGACTGGTTGGCGCGGCCGATTCGGCGGTGCTGCACTCCGGGCACTGGTTCGCAAAACCGGGCTTATCCGGCTTCAACTCGAACTCTTCCCCGCAAACGCTGCAAGTCTTAATCGGGAACCCCATTTCCATTTCATGATACGACGCTCGAAGCCTTCGAAGAAAGTGGACCTAACCCGAAACAGGAGGACGTGGCCCGGGCCTTGTCTCTCTGAATTAATTTATAAATGTGGGAAATACGGACGGGAAATACGGTAGTGTCCTAATTCGCCTAATCAGCGTATTCCTCATCCTCATCCTTGCCTGGAATGAATGCTTGGGTCTTAACGTCATACGTTCTATTGAGTCCAGTAGAACGGGGGATGTCCAAGTCATCGGTGTAGTAGATAGTGCCCATCAGAAACAAGTACCTAAGCGGAGAAGTCCTTATTCCTCGGCGAAAAGTCTCCCACTCCAGATCGAAAACCACCCCAGTAGAGAGGGTTTCTTCGCAAATTACCTCTTGTCCGGCTTGAAGGGTGAATTGTTTAAACAGCAAGGGATCGCCTTCTTTGAACTCCATATTGCCGATGTCATGTGCAATGCAGGAAACCAGTTTGATGTTGGCACCCGCAGCGATATGGGCGGGAGAGCCTCCAGAGTTTATAAGAGTGAATCTAATCTCACATTCTTGGGGCTGGTTGAGGAGAGTACTAAACTGCACTACTTTCGCACGCCGGACAATGATTCTCGGTCGGTATTGCAAGGTCAGAGTCTTGTTCGCAAGTTCCCGCGCCTTTTGCATCTCCGTCATTTGGCCTTGCATGACGCTGGTAGCGTTTTTCATCTCTCCGGCCTGAACAGCAATCGCAATTCCCGTCGCGGCGGCAATGATAACGAGCCACCAATCGGGCCGCTGGAGGGCTGCATAAAGCCAGCACACGCCATCATTGGGTGCTGCTGCATGTGTTTGGGGTCTGCTCTGATCTTGGGATTCAACCGGACTGTTCTGGGGGGACTGTTGGTCTTGGGCGGCACTGCAATATGGTTGGGCGGCAAGCATTATGCTTGCTACGAGGCACAGCAACCCAAAGCCTATCGCGACGGAGTAGCCTTTCACAACGCTAAAATTGTGCCCCAATAATACGGGGACAGACGGAACTGTCCCTGGTTTTTGGGTCAGGCGATGAAAGCCAGCTTGGATTGGCGCCGCAACCCACCCGCAATCCATTCGAGGTTTTGCGCCAGCGCCGCCAGCAGCCCTTTGCGTTGGGGAACCTTGGTGCCGAACTGCTTTTTCATCACGCCAGAGAACAGCCGCCGGAGCAGGAGAATCCCCTCCGCGAGGGCGACGTAAACCTCGATTCTCAGATTCGCGTCGGCTCTAGCTTGCCGCCCCCGATTCCCGAACTGGGCCACTCCCCTCACCTAATGTTCACTCATCACAAACTCCCCGTCCGCTTCTCCGCCATACTGCGCGCAGAGGCAGAACCATGGAACTTAACGAAGCCATCACCACCATTCGCGCTCTTGCCGATGGACTGAACCCAACTACCCGCGAAGCTCTCGACGCCAAAGAAGCCTGCCGCCAGCCACAGTCCGTCAAAGCTCTGAACCGCGCTCTGGCTGCGATGGTTGCACAGCAAGAACGCGAGAAAAACAGCCCAGGCAACGCCGGCAGATCGTGGTCGCGCGCGGAAGATCAGCAAGTCTGCGAAGAGTTGCGACAAGGGAAGGACATTAACGAGATGGCGAAAGCACACAATCGCACTGTTCCCGCCATCGCAGCTCGCCTGGTGAAGCTCGGGAAGATCGCTCTCCCCAAGGGCAAGCCCGGCCCATTGTTCCCCGAAAAGGTCGCGTAGTGGAACGCCGCACCCCTGGCCGTCGCCTCGACTCGACGATGCTGTGGTGCGTTCTTCTGCTTTTGCCACTCGCTACAACCGCACTCGCTCAGACGCCGGATTCTCATCCCGAAACTCACCGCGTCCAGCGTGAGCAATGGTTCCTCCGCGGACGCACCCTCCCCGGCCAGCCAGCCGCCGAGCTCCTTCGCCGCGCTCATGCGCAAAAACTGGCTCTCCGTGCCGCGCGCGCCGCGAATGCCAGCAACCCGCCTTCACAAAACTCTTCCGCCTGGAGTTCGCTCGGCCCCGCACCGTTAGCCTCCGACGCCAGCGGTGTCGGCCAGCAGAACTACAACTGGGTCTCGGGACGGGCTACCGCCGTCGCCATCGATCCCACCGACCCGACAGCCAACACCGTTTATCTCGGCGGCGCCTACGGCGGCGTCTGGAAATCCACCAACGCAGCCACTCAGTCTCCCGGCAACGTCGCCTGGACGCCCCTCATCGACGATCAAGCGACTCTGGCCGTCGGCGCCATCGCCATCCAACCCGGCGGCACCGGCGTGATCGTGGTCGGCACCGGCGAAGCCAACAGCTCCACCGATTCTTACTACGGTCTCGGCATCCTGTACTCGCCTGACGCCGGTACGACCTGGACCCTGATCCCCTCCGACATCACCGGCACTCGTTCCTTCGCCGGAATGGCCTTCAGCAAAATCACATTTAGCGTCGCGAACCCTCTCTTGGCCGTCGCCGCAACCGCAGGCGCGTCCCAAGGAATCATCGAGGGCCTCGCCGATCCCGTCACCGCAAATCTCGGCCTTTACACTTCCGCTGACGGCGGCAACACCTGGACTTACGCCACCATAAACGACGGCAACATCGCCATCGACCCCGGCTCCGCCTCGGCCGTGATCTACAATGCTGGTGCCGGATTGTTTCTTTGCCGCGCTTCGCTATCACGGCTTCTATTCTTCACCCGACGGCCTCAACTGGACGCGCCTTGCTAACCAACCCGGCCCCGGACTTGGCACTGCGGCTTGCCCGCCCAACCCCCACTCGCCTGCCTGTCCCATTTATCGCGGCGAGCTCGCCGTGGTTCCCGGCCGCAACGAGATGTACGTCTGGTACGTCGATGCCAACAACAACGACCAGGGCATCTGGACCACCCTCGACGGCGGCAACACCTGGACTGCGCTCAACGAATCCGGCATCACCAACTGCGGCGACGTCACTGGCTGCGGCACCGAAGACGGCGCTTACAATCTGGAACTCGCCGCTGTTCCCGACGGCGGAGCCACCGACCTGTACGCCGGCGCCGTCAACATTTACAAGTGCCAGATCACCAGCTTTTCACCCACCTGCGGCGGCACCGGCCAGAACACTTTTCTCAATCTCACCCACGCCTACGGTTGCAGTTCCATTGCCATGGTCCATCCCGCACAGCATGCGCTGGCATTCCAACTGCCAAATAGCAACACCGACATCATGTACTTTGCCAACGACGGCGGCCTCTACCGCGCGCTCAACGGCTATACCGGCCTGGCTACTGGCACCTGCGGCGGCCAAAATCAGTTCGACAGCCTCAACCAAACCCTGGGTTCCATCATTCAGCTCGTTTCCTTCTCGCAGTCGCCGACCGACCCCAATACCATTCTGGCCGGAGCCGGAGCCAATGGGTCCCCCGCCACGCAATCCGCACTCGCCAACACCCCCTGGCTCAACGTCAACGGCGGTGACGGCGGCAACACGCAAATCAATCCTCTCGATCCGACCCAGTGGTTCGTCTCCAATCCTCCTGACTTTATTTCCGGTACCAACATCTTCGCCTGTGATCTCGGCATCAACTGCCTCACTCCGGACTTTCAGAACGATCAGGTCGTCACCAGCGCCACCGTCGGTGGCGACACCGGCGCCTACTATCCGGCTTTTCTCCTTGATCCGCAAAGTTCCAGCGAGTTGATCGTCGGCACCTGCCGCATGTGGCGCGGATCAACCAGCGGCGCCGGTTTCACTCTTCTCAGCAACAACTTTGAAACCGGCGGCTCCGGCATCTGCACCGGAGCCGAAACCAACCTTGTCCGCGCCGCGGCCGCCGGGGGTCCGCTCGACGGCAACGGTTTTTCCAACGTGATGTACGCCGGAACCGACGGCTTCGGCCCGCTGGTTCCCTCCATTCCTTCCGGTGGGCATGTCTGGGTCAGCGCCAACGTGGCCGGCGGCACTAACACCTGGGTCGATCAAACTGGCTCCATCAACCCCGGCGCGTTCCCCATCTCCGGCATCGCCATCGACACTTCCGACGGCACCGGCCTCACTGCTTACGTGACCATCATGGGGTTTCACGTTTCGCACGTGTGGCAGACCACCAACGGCGGCATTTCTTGGACGGATTTCACCGCCAACCTTCCCGATGCGCCGGCCAACACCGTCCTGGTTGATCCCGCTACCAATTCCTCGCCTGGAATGGTCTACGTTGGAACCGACGTCGGAGTTTTTTCCAGCCGCACCGCCAGCGCCAGTTGGACCGAAGTCGGCCCCGCACCCAACAGCGGCAATCCGGGATTTCTGCCCAACGTTGCCGTGACCGCTCTGTCCTTGTCAAACAACAACGGGTCCGGCAAGTTGTTGGCGGCTTCTACCTACGGTCGTGGCCTTTGGCAGTTTCCCGTCACTCCGACTTTCGTCCCCACGGTGGCCAACACTCCCCAGACCGTCTTCCCCAACCAGTTGCCGGCGCAATTCCCTGGCACTGTCCTCTTCTATGGATACACCGACCCCGTCAACCTGAGCTGTCAGCCGCCGGCGCATGCGACTTGCTCGGTCCAACCCGGCAGCGTGACGCCGGCGTTTCCTTCGTTCGCTATCACTGCCAGCGGGCCCGTCGGCACCAGCGCATTCACTATTAAAGGAGTGGGCACCGATCCCAATCAACTCACCGAGTCCGCTCCCTTCACCCTGAACGTGGTTGATTTCGCTTTGACCGCGCCCTCCCCCAACCAGCTCACTATGCCGCCGGACGACACCTCTCCTCCCATCAAGTTCCAGGTCACCGCCTCCGGCCCATTCAACCAAACCGTGAATCTCTCCTGCTCAGGTCTGCCAGCGGGCGCCACATGCATCTTTCAGCCTGCGAACGCGGTGAATCCCACTTCGACAAACCCGGTAAACGTCCTCCTCAACATCACCACCGCCGCGAACACCACTCCCGGCACGTTCCCCATCACCATCAGCGGCTCCGTAACCAACGGCCCGACTAGAACACAAAATCTATCGTTGACGGTGACGCAAGACTACTCCCTGGCCATCAGCAATCCCTCGCTCACCGCGCTCGAAACCACCACCGCAATGTACAACGGCACCCTGACTTCTTTGAATGGCTACAGCAGCCCGGTGAATCTGAGCTGCGGACCAGACGCGCCTCCCACCTGCACCGCCGCGCCCGCCACCGTGACGCCCACCGCCAGCGGCGCGCCATTCACCGTGACCGTGAGTAGCCCTACGTGTGGCCAGTTCAACTTCAACATCCTAGCCAAAGGGACCGATCCACTCGCCACCTCGCACGCTGCTCCGGTAACCTTCGTCTCGACCAGCCTGGTGAGTCCGAGTTTCACCCTGGCCATCAACAACTCACCACTCACCTCGGAGGTCGGTGTCCCGGCAACGTTCAATGGCGCCTTGTTCGCCACTGCCTGCTACGGCTATCCTGTGCAACTGAGCTGTGGCTCGGCATCGCCACCGTCGTGTGCCGCTTCTCCCAAACTCCTCATTCCAACCATCACCGGAGCGCCATTTACGGTCACGGTGAGCAGCAGTGCCACCGAGACCTACAACTTCGACATCGTCGGGCAGGGCACCGATCCTGCCGCCATCCAGAGCAAACAACTGGTCGAGTTCACTTCCAGTTCCAGTTCCGGCCCCACCTCCATCTTCACCTTTTCCAACAATTCCGGTGCAGAGTCAGTCGCCGCGGGCCAGTCAGCCACTTTTGATTTTGTGGTCGCGGCAGTGAAGGGCAAGCTGCCGGACGCCGTAACTCTGACGGTGGCCGGTTGCCCCGCCTTCAGCACCTGCACCTTTACGCCCTCGGAAGTGCCCGCCGGAGAATCCAACGCTTCCGTTAGTTTGCTGATTCAAACCGCCGCCCCCGTTGTCAGCAGCCGCGTACAACCGGCCTTCACGCCAATGCTTCCGCTCTACGCACTCTGGCTTTCGTTCCCTGGTCTAATGTTTACCTTCTCCGTCGGATGGCCGCGCCGTCGCCGCGTTGGATTCTTCTTGTCCTTCGCGGTCATGTTCGTCTTGCTCTGTTGTGCCTTGTCTTGCGGAGGCGGCCTGCAAGGTTCGTCCATCGCAGATCCAGCACTGGGCACAACTCCCAACACCTACCTGGTTGGAGTCACCGCTGCCATGAACGCCGCTCCCGGTTCGCCGACAATAACCGTGTTCGTCACTCTCACCGTGAACTAGCCAGTTTCAAATCCGGAGCTAATTACAAAGTAGAACAAGCCCTTCGTGAAACTTCGTGTCCTCCGTGGTTCACCGTTTTCGTGAAACTAGGCGCGCCTTTCTCACTTCCCAACCAGTAACTTTTCTGCTCGACATTCCCCCACCAAATCAACGACGATGATTCGAATGCCCGATCCGCGCTTCGACATCGTTATTGTGGGCGGTGGCATCGTCGGTCTTTCCACCGCGATGCATCTCACCCGCAGCCTGCCCAAGATTCGGCTGTTGCTGCTCGAAAAAGAAGACCGCGTCGCCAGCCACCAGAGCGGCCACAACAGCGGTGTCATTCACTCCGGCATTTATTACAAACCGGGTTCACTGAAAGCCAAGCTGTGCGTGGAAGGCGCGGCCGCCATGGTGGCTTTCTGCCGCGAGCACAACCTTTCGCATAGAATCACCGGCAAAGTCATCGTCGCCACCAGCGACTCCGAAGTCCCACGCTTGCACTCCCTCATGCAACGTGGCCAGGCCAACGGCATTCCCGGCCTGAGAATGCTGCAGCGCGAAGAACTCAGCGAGATCGAGCCTCACTGCGGCGGCCTGGCCTGGCTGCTCGTCCCCGGCACCGGAATCACCGACTACCGGCAGGTCTGTGAGAAATATGCGGAGCTGGTCAGTTCCCAAGGCGGGGAAGTACGCGCTGCAACCAAAGTCATCGCTATCTCCCACCGCACCGAAGAATGCACCCTCGAAACCACCCAGGGTGAATTCCACACCCGCTATCTGATCAACTGCGCCGGCCTGCAGAGCGATCGCGTCAGCCGCATGGCAAACCAGAAACCCGAAGTCCAGATCGTTCCCTTCCGCGGCGAATACTACGACTTGGTCCCCGCCAAAGAACATTTGGTCCGCGGCCTTATCTACCCCGTCCCCGATCCGCAGTTTCCTTTTCTCGGAGTACATTTCACCCGCCGCGTAGCCGGTAACGTCGACGCCGGCCCCAACGCTGTTCTCGCCATGAAACGCGAGGGCTACCGGCGGACTGATTTCAGCCTGCGTGACGCCGCTGCGACCTTTGCCTACCCCGGATTCTGGCGCCTGGCGGCAAAACACTGGCACAGCGGGGCCGCAGAGATGTATCGCTCATGCAGCAAGTCCGCCTTCGTCCATGCTCTGCAAACTCTCGTGCCCGAGGTCCAGGATTCCGACCTGGTCGCTGACGGATCGGGAGTTCGGGCGCAGGCGGTTCGTCCCGACGGTTCGCTGGTGGATGACTTTCAGTTCGTCTGCTCCAACAACATGGTTCACGTCTGGAATGTCCCCTCCCCAGCCGCCACCGCCTCCTTGCCGATCGGACGCGAAATCGCCCGCCTGGCGCGGGAAAGCTTCGGCCTGGACTCACCGTAAACCTTACCGAACCCAGCAAGTTTTGGCCTTTTTGACCCCTTTGACCTCCCAAAACCATTGTCCGGCGTGCCGTTTCATGACTCTGGCAAGACTCGCGAACACTCCTGTTTCCAATCAGTTGCTGCCCTCCTGTCGCTTATCAGTAAACCTTTTTCCACAGATATAACATTGCCCCTGTAGCACGAAAGTGCTATTTACAACCATACCGTGTGAGAATAAAGTCCTCGCACGATAGTCGCTAGCAGTAGCGGCTGTAGGGGTGGGCATTCTCCTCCCGTGCAGTTCTGGCCCGTCTCGCTGTTCAGCAGCGTTTCCTTGGCTAAAAAAAAACCGTTTCTAAGTGGGGAGAAAAACCTAGTGGCTCATGCAATTGCTTTACCTGAAACATCCGATGTTATCCGGGTATTGGCCGCCGACAGCACCAGAATGAACAGTCAGCTCCTGGCTACCGCCTTGGAGCGCGACAAACGCTTTCAAGTGCTGGATGCTCCACCCGACGCCAGCACCGTCATGGCGGCGGTGGCAAAGGAAAAGCCTGCGGTCATCGTGATCAGCGCAGAAATCGACGGGAACCCCCGCCGCGGATTTGAGGTCGCCCGCGAAATCCATTCGCTGCATTCCGAAACCCGCGTCGTGATGCTGCTGGATACCAGTGAGCGCACCCAGGTGGTCGAAGCTTTCCGGGCCGGCGCTCGCGGAGTTTTTGCCCGCAGCGAATCGTTGAAGTCCCTGGCCAAGTGCATCCTCTGCGTCAACCAGGGTCAGATCTGGGCCAACACCAAAGAACTGCGCTTCCTGCTGGAAGCGTTGGGCGAGGCTTTGCCGCTGCGCGTGATTGACGCCCGCGGCACAGAACTGCTCTCCCGCCGCGAACAGGAAGTGGTGCGCTGCGTCGCCGAAGGCTTGTCCAATCGCGAGATCGCGCAACGCCTCGGCCTTACCGAACACACGGTGAAGAATTACCTGTTCCGTATTTTCGACAAACTGGGAGTTTCCAAGCGGGTGGAAGTAGTGCTCTACGCCTACAGTCTGGGGAACGCGCCGGCACCGACGCCTGCTCCCAGCGTGAGCAAGGCAAAGCCGGTATCGCCGGCCGTGGCTGTAGCCTCCGGCCCGCGCTTGTCCCCGGCCCTCATGTCAAGCAACTCCACCAACTAGAAACTGCCTCGTAAATGGTTTTGGGATGGGCACGGCCTTGGTGGCCGTGCCCATTTCGTATCAGGGCATGCCTTCCGGCCTACCGCAATCGGTGGGGTCTCAATCGCGCCTTTAGGCGCGGCGGGTTGAACGCAACTCTTTCCTTAGCCTGTGATCGTTGCTGGAGGACTACCGCTACGTGTTCTCCTCATCCACCTGAAACCGCGCCTTGGGCCGCACCTCGTTGACCGACTGCTCCAGTGAGCGCTGCCACTTCTTCAATTTCAGCGCCACTTCCTGCATATAAGCCGCAGCTTCCTCTGGACTCAAAATCTCTCCCGGCTCCCTCTGCCGAACCTCCGGACTCGGAATCTCTCCTCGATCCCTAGGTCGCGCCGCCGCATCCCGAATCTCTCCCCGCTCCTTTTGTCGCGCCGCCGGCCGCGACACCGGATGCGCCGGCGCCGGGGGCGCATATTTCGGGGCAAAGAACGGTTCCGGTTCCGGCTCACTCAACCCTGCCCCACCCGTGGTCAGCTTGGTAATGTCCAGGTCTGAGATCACCTCTTTGACTGTGTCCAGATCAATCAGCTTCTTCTGCATGGCGTAGCCCAGTGACAGCGCGTTAAAGCAGAAGTTGTTCACATTCCTGGGAATGCCTTCGGTGAAGTCGGCGATCGCTTCGTATGCGTCCGGGGTAAACACCGGCTCGCCTTCGTAACCGGCAATCTTCATGCGATGCTCGATATAGGCCTTGATTTCCCACGAAGGCAGCGGCTCCAGCCCGTGGAGAATCGAAACCCGCTGCCGCAACTGCGACAGACCGGGACTCGCCAGCTTGTCCGCCAACTCCGGCTGTCCTGAGAGAATAATGTGCATCAGCTTCGCCCGCGGGGTTTCGAAATCGGAGAGCAAACGCACCGTTTCCAGTACCGATGCATCCAGGTTCTGCGCTTCGTCAATCACCACGATCAGGCGGTTCCCTGCCCGCGCTTCCTGCAACAGCCGGCGGTTGAATTCCTCATGCAGCCGCACAAAGTCCTGGCTGTCGCCTTCGTAGCCAAGCTCCGCCAGCAGGTATCGCATGAACTCCCGCGAATTGCACTGCGTCTGAAACAGAAAAGCAGTCCGCGCCGTGGTGCGAAACTTCTCCAGCAAGTGAAACAGGATGGTGGTCTTGCCCATCCCCGGCTTGGCGATCAGCCCCAGAAATCCGCGATTGGCTTCAATGCCGTAATACAGCGAGGCAAACGCCTCCCGATGCGCGGCGCTCAAATAAAGGTAGCGGGGATCCGGGGTCACGCCGAATGGTTGTTCGCGTAATCCGTAAAAATTCAAATACATGCCCGCTCCTTGATCGCCGTGGTCCCCATCCTCACCCGCTGCTTACCGCCTGGAACTAAACTCATAGGCGATAGCCCAAGTCTTCGCAAGTAGATGAAAGTCATAGAGTCTAGTGTCCAAGGCGCCGGGCGGGCTGGTCCAACCCCAAAAACTGTGGCTAATTGATTCTACGGAATTTATGCGCCTCCGCCAACATGACTTTCGGAACGCCGGAACGCTCGGAGCCGCAGGACTCCTTGTCAGCCGCTGCTTTCCGCCGTAGAATTCTTATAGTTTGTGACCCTACTCCCTGGGGCCCGCCGACGACTAAGACCTTGCTATCCGCTCCCAATTCCGACCCTAGGATCAGAGTGCTCGTAGCCGACAGTGTCTCCATGAGCTGTCATCTGCTCGCCGATGCCCTGGAGCGTAGCGCGCTCTATGCCGCCGTGGCCGCCGCCACCCCCAAAAAGGTCCTTCAATTGTTGGAAAAAGACCACTTCGAAGTGGTGCTGCTGGGCAGCGCTTTCTCCACCGATCCGACGGAGAGCATCAGCTTCGTGACTCAGCTCCGCAACTCTCATCCCAGCGTCAGCGTCGTGGTCCTGCTGGATACACTGGATCGCAACCTCGTCGTTGAGGCTTTTCGTTCCGGCGCCCGCGGTGTGTTCTCCCGTTCCGAGTCCTTTGAAGCTCTATGCAAATGCATTCGCTGCGTCCACGAAGGCCAGGTGTGGGCCAGTTCAGTAGGACTTCACTTTGTTCTCGAGGCCCTGATCGAGGACGGTCCCGTCGCCTCCGGCCTGCCCGGCGCCCGCCCGCTGAGCAAACGTGAGGAGCAGATCACTGTTCTGGTTGCCGAAGGCTACAGCAACCGCGAGATTTCCGAACGCCTGGCCCTGAGCGAACACACCATCAAGAACTATCTGTTCCGCGTCTTTGAAAAGCTCGGAGTAACTACCCGCGTGGGACTCACCCTTTACGCCCTCAAACAAGGTAAGGCCACGCGCGCCAAGCTGGAATCCATCAAACGCCCGCCCATGGCCGAAGCCCGTCTGCTCTCCAAAAACCAACAGTTCCCCAGCTAAACTCTGGGTTCCCTCTGTGTCTCTGTGGTGAAGGGTTTAGCGCGTGGATTCGATGCCTAGGGTAATCTGAAGGTCACCGTGATGCGGGTCTGAAACCCCTCGGGTTGTCCATCGCGAAGATAAGGCTTGAAGCGCCATTGCCGAACTGCCGCGGATGCCGCGGCTGCCAGGTCCGGGTCGCCGCGAATTGCGGTAAATTTCTCCACCACACCATCTTTGCCCACCAGCGCGTCCAGATCCACTGCCCCCTGAACCCGCCGCTCTCTCGCTGCCTGGGGATATTCCGGCTCTACCCGCTGCGCCACCAACTCCGCCGCCACTTCGGCCGGAATCCTCACTGGACGTGCCACTGCAATCTCACCTTTGCCGGCTGCTGGTTGCACTCCCGTTCCACTCGCCACACTCTCCGCGCGCGGTTTTGCCGGCTGCGGCGGCTGCGGGAACACCAGCTTGCCGTTCTGGTACATCACCAGGTCGCCGCCGGACGCAACCCCAGACGGAGCCCCTGGCAATGCCACCGCAGCCGCCACCGGAACCGGATTCTGTGCAACCTGATTCTGCGCACGCTGCACTTGCCCGTCCGCGCCATTGCCCCGCGCCCACTGCCGGTGCCATCCCGCGCGCCCAACCATCCAGCCCAGAGTCAAGGCCAGCGCCACCACCGCAATCATCAGCACGCCCGTCCAGAAATCCGCCGTCTGCGCCTCTGCACTTTGGCCCTCGGCCAGCACTCCCCGCTCGGCTGCGGCCACCACATTCTCTTCGCGCGGCATAACTTCTTCTCTGGCCTGCGTCCCCGCGGTATTCGCAGGCAGCTTCGCCGCCAGTTCCACGTTCTCGACGATGCCCCGCGAGAGCATCCGCAAAGTCTGAAGTTCCCGGTCGCCGAACCCCTGCGGTTGCGCCGAAAAAACTTCCAGCACTCCCAGGAGTTTTCCTTCCTTCACCACCGGAACCACCAGCATCGAGCGCACTCCCAGCCTGCGGCACAGTTCCGCGTCCACCCGCGCATCGCTCTCACTATCTTCACAGTACTGCCAATTTCCCGTCTGCACGCACGCCGCCGACAAACCGGTATGGCTGCTCAACCGCGTCCCCAGATCAGGAGCACTCTCGCCCGCCGCGGCCCGGCAGATGATCTCCCCCTCCCGCGTCAGCGCGATCGCAGCCGCCGTGGCATGAGTGGACTCCAGCGCCAATTCCACAATCTTGTTGAGCACCAGGTCAAGCGCCAGATCGGCGGAGAGTGGGCCCGCGCCATGCGCTGCAAGGGCGTTTTGCCATTCCGTCAGCCACGCCCCCAACTCCAGCTCAGCGCTGGACACACTCCGCATTTCGTTGGCATCGGACGAATTGGGCCGGGAACTGGGACTGTGGGCCATGGCGCAATACCACGTGGTAGAACCCTAACCTGGCTTGATCGGCTGCAGGGCAATCCAGCACCCCTCAAACCAATTGACCGGAGTCTCCCGCGAATTGCCCGCCTTGTCAACCGCAAAAGACTGCTCGGATCGGACCCTGAGTAAGAACTCCCCATTTCGGGTTCTCTCCGCATTCTCTGCTGATTTCTCTGCGATCTCTGCGATTACGGGCTTTTTCCCAGCCTTGCGTTCTCCCCACAATCGTGCTGTGATGGCGCGGGCGGCCCATTTCTCGCGTTATTTGCGAGAGGTGGGGCGGACGCCCTGCCCCATGACCCGTTCCGACCAATGGCACGCCGTCGCCGCCAGCTTTCTAGGCTGGACCCTCGACGCTTTCGACTTCTTCGTCCTCGTCTTCTTAGTCGACACCCTCGCCCGCGAATTCCATGTCACCAAAGGCGCCATCATTTGGACCTTCACCGCCACTCTCGCCATGCGCCCCGTCGGCGCTCTCGTCTTCGGCCTGCTCGCCGACCGCTATGGCCGCCGTAAGCCCTTGATGGCCAACGTCGTCTTCTTCTCCATCATTGAATTGCTCTGCGGCTTCGCTCCCAGCTATACCGTCTTCCTCATTCTTCGCACCATCTACGGCATCGGCATGGGCGGCGAGTGGGGCGTCGGCGCTTCCCTCGCCATGGAGAGTTCCCCGCCAAAGTGGCGCGGCATTCTCTCCGGAATCGTCCAGAGTGGCTACTCCATCGGCTACTTGCTCGCCGCCGTGGCCGCCCGTTTCGTGCTCCCCGCCTGGGGATGGCGGCCCATGTTCTGGATCGGCGGCATCCCCGCCTTGCTCGCCTTCTACATTCGCTTCCGAGTGCGCGAATCCGAAGCCTGGAAGCAGCATTCTGCTCCCACCGTCCGCGCCATTATTCGCACCGCCAGTGGACACTGGAAAATTTTCTCCTATCTCGTCCTCTTAATGACCCTGATGATGTTCCTCTCCCACGGCACCCAGGATCTTTATCCCGACTTCCTGAAATCCGCCCACGGACTAACTCCCGCCGTCGTTTCCTACATCGCCATCTTTTACAACTTGGGCGCGGTGCTGGGCGCAATTCTGTTTGGCCATTTTTCGGAAGCCTTGGGCCGCCGCCGCAGCATGACGCTCGCGCTTCTGCTGTCGCTGGCCGTCATTCCCGCATGGGCGTTCGGCGCGTCGCTCGTCGTCCTTGTGCTCGGCGCATTCCTCATGCAAGTCGGCGTGCAAGGCGCGTGGGGAGTCATTCCCGCCCACCTCAACGAACTTTCTCCCGACGCCGTCCGCGGACTGATGCCCGGCTTCGCCTATCAACTCGGCATCCTCTTCGCCGCCGCCACGAATACCATGGAATACGCCCTGCGCGACCGTGTGGGATATAGCTGGGCCCTCGCCGGCTTCGAAATCGCCAACATCGCCCTGCTGATTACTGTGCTTTCTTTGGGCTCAGAAAAAAAAGGCAAGAGCTTCACCCGCGAATCGCTGTAAGCCTGCCTCATGATTTTGGGAAGGGCACGAGTCTTACAGGCTGCGCAAAAAGTCACAAACGTGTGCACCGCCGTGGAAGCGCGGCCCTTCAGGGCCGCGTAGGGCTTGCGGAATCAACGCAGGCTTCAGCCCCTGAGGGCCCAAAAAACTGATAGAGTATTCTCTCTGGACTCGCCCCTCCGTCCCTGGCTTTAGGAGATCATGATGCACATCGCAGTCGTAGGCTCGGGCTACGTAGGGCTGGTCGCAGGGGCATGTTTCGCCGATCTCGGCCACGAAGTCATCCTTGTCGATAACGATCACCAGAAGCTGGCCGCGTTACGAAACGGCCAGGTTCCCATCCACGAAAAATTTCTGCCCGAATTGCTGGAGCGCCATCGCGGCCAGCGGCTCACTTTTTCCGACGATCTCCACGCCGCCGTCGCTGCCAGCGACGCTATCTTCATCGCCGTCGGCACTCCGCCCACCGAAGAAGGCCACGCCGATCTCTCCTACGTGGAATCGGTCGCCCGCAGCATTCCCGGCGCTCTCGATTGCTATAAGGTCGTAGTTGAAAAGAGCACGGTCCCGGTTTACACCAGCGAATGGATCCGCAAAATCATCCTGCGCAACGCCGCCGCGCCAGATTCGTTCGACGTCGCTTCCAATCCTGAATTCCTGCGCGAAGGCACCGCCGTCACCGACTTTCTCTATCCCGATCGCATCGTAGTCGGCGCGGACAGTGAGCGCTGCGCCGCGGTTCTGCGCGAGATCTACGCTCCCCTCACCGACGGCAGCTACTACCAGCGTCCCGACGCTATTCCCGGCCCCGATCACGCCCAGATTCCGCCGCCCCTCATCATCACCAGCACCAAGAGCGCGGAACTCATCAAGCACGCCTCCAACGCATTTCTCGCCATGAAGATCTCCTTCATTAATGCCGTGGCTTCCGTCTGCGAATCCGTCGGAGCCAACGTGCAACAGGTCTGCAAAGGCATCGGCACTGACCGCCGCATCGGTCCGCGCTTTCTGAATCCCGGCATCGGCTACGGTGGGTCGTGTTTCCCCAAAGACTTAAAAGCCTTCCGCGCCGTCGCCCGCGAGTGCGGATACGAATTCCGCCTGCTCGATGAAGTCATGCTCATCAACGAAGAGCAGCGCCACCGCTTTCTCCGTAAGATCCGCAGCGCTCTCTGGACCCTGCGTGGCAAGCGCCTTGCCGTGCTGGGCCTGGCTTTCAAGGGAGGCACCGACGATGTTCGCGAATCCCCTGCCCTGCTTCTGACTCAGACCTTGCTCGCCGAAGGCTGCCGCATTTCCGCTTACGATCCCGCTGCCAAAGCCCGCGCGCAAGAGGTCCTGAGCACTCAGGTTGAGTTCGCCGACAATCCCTACGACGCCGCCCGTAATGCCGACGCGCTCCTCATCCTCACCGAATGGGATGAATTCGCCGCCCTCGATTGGAACCGCCTGCGCGGCCTGCTGAGCGACCCCATTGTGATTGATGGCCGCAATCTTTATGATCCGGAAGCCATGGCTGCTCTCGGATTCACTTATTACAGTATCGGCCGCCCGGCGGTTTCGCCGGAGATTCCACCCCAGTCCACTTCCGCCGTGAGGAAACGCAAGAACGCATGAGCAAACTACGCGCCCTGGTCACCGGCGGAGCCGGCTTTCTCGGATCTCATCTTTGTGATGCGCTGCTGGCCGAAGGCTATTCGGTCGTCGTGGCCGACAATCTGCTCACCGGACGCGCCACCAATCTCGATCACCTGCGCAACGATTCGCGCTTCGAGCTTCGCCAACTCGATATCAACCAGCCCTTCGACTGCGGAAAAGTTGATTATGTTTTCCACTTCGCCTGCCCCGCCAGCCCCGTCGATTACATGCAGCACGGCATCGAGACCCTCAAAGTCGGTTCCCTGGGCACGTTGCACGCTCTCGAAACCGCCCGAAAATACGGCGCTAAGTATTTCATCTCCTCGACGTCCGAATGTTACGGCGACCCGCTCGAACATCCCCAGAAAGAGAGTTACTGGGGAAACGTGAATCCCATCGGCCCGCGCTCGGTTTACGACGAGGCCAAGCGCTTCAGCGAAGCCCTCACCATGGCCTACCATCGCTATCACAAAGTGGACACGCGTATCGTGCGCATCTTCAACACCTATGGCCCGCGCATGCAACTCAACGATGGCCGCGTCGTCCCCAACTTTATGAAGCAGGCCCTGCGCGGCGAGGACCTCACGGTGTACGGCGATGGCAGCCAGACCCGCAGCTTTTGCTACGTCAGCGACGAAATTGATGGCTTCATTCGTCTGTCGAAATCGAACGAGCACCTGCCCGTGAACATCGGCAACCCGACAGAATTCACCATCCTCGAATGCGCCAGGCGCGTGCTGGCCGTGACCGGCTCCAAAAGCGCCATCCGCTACGAACCGCTGCCGCAGGACGATCCCAAACAGCGCTGTCCCGATATCACCAGGGCGAAAACCCTGCTGGGCTGGCAACCCAAAATCGATCTCGAAACCGGACTGCGCATGTCGCTCGACTATTTCCGCCAAGCCTCAGCCGCCCTCCGCTGAGAAGCGGGGGGTTCTCCGCGACCTCCGCGGCTGTTCTCCGCGAACTCTGCGTTTTAAGATTTTCTGTTTGCCGAAGTCTCATCCCTCCCCAACCCAAAAACAAACATCCCCAGCAGCCCCGCAATCCCGCACCCACCACTGATCTTCACCAACGCTCCAGGCATCACCGGCCGCGTCTCCTCGAACAATCCATTCAGCGCCGCCAGGCGCACCAGCTCCGGATCGCCATAAGCCTTCCCCTCGCGCTCATAAACCACCGTATGCCCGGTTCGCAAAGCCTCCATAACCGCACTCTCCGACTCATCCACCGCAAAAACATAGGTACGGCACAAACCCATCGGCCCCACTCCGTGATAATCCGAATCCCCCATTGCGGTCATTCGTTTCCGCGCGTAGAACTGCGGAATGTCGCGGCGCGCTTTTGCCCGAACATAAATGATCGGATGCACCACCTCCGCCCCGTCCAACCCGCGCATCGCTTCCTCATCAAATGCCGGCCAATACTTCGACAATGGATGCGCCGCAATCGCCACCCCTCCCTGCCCATGAATCTCGGCGATCGCACTGGCCGCGCTTTGTCTCCAACTGACCGTGCGCTCAATGCCCAATGCCAGCATGTGATACTTCGGTCCCACAATTTCCTCTCCCACCAAAACCGTCGGCCCCCCCACCCTTCGCGAAAACCAGCGGCCCAACTCGGCCACCCAAACATGGTTGTGTCCAGTCATGGCAATCACATCCAGGCCCTGTCGCTGCGCCTCGATCACCGTGTCCCACGGCGATAGCGTTGACCAACTCAACGGGAAGCTGTGAATGTGGAAGTCGCCGGCCAGAACGCGATATCCGCCCATCGCGATCGGCACACTTTTCCGCGTGCGATCCGCATTCGTACCCAGAACCAACCCCGCTACCAACAGGCATCCCGAGATCCAGCGTGCCGCTTTCATATCCTCAGCACCCTCACTATTTCTGGCCACAGCGACCCACCGCCGAAAATCTCTAGTCCTATGCCCCAAGTAATCACTCGCAATACCAGAAGCTTCGCGCACGCCCGCGATCGGCGTTCCCGCAGCACATATCTCATGAAACAAAAGTCAACGTAAGCCGACCAGAGGAACACCACCCCAAGCAGAAACCACATCCAGCGTCCCGTCAAAACGAAGGCCAGAATTGGGGAAGCGAATGCCCAGATCGCGCTAAATATCAGCAGATACACCACCCACGGCCCGTGTCCCATGAAGAACAGATCAACCGCCCGAGGAAACGACGACGTTCGTCTGCCCCTCCACAAACCGGCTAGGACTCCGATTTCCAGCAGCGGCACAAACAACCCACTGATGGCTCCCGCCGCGAGCAAGCGCAAGCTCACGCTGCCCGCCGTCACCAGTGAAACCAAACATCCCAGCAGCAAGACCATGAACAACGGCCTTTGCGCCGCTCCCCAGGTCCCTTCACCAGCTCCCTGCCTCGCCAGCCATGGATACGCCTCCCCCGGCCGTAACATGACCCAGACGTCAGGCGATCTCATGCCACTCCTCATACCGTTTCATCCTCACCGCGAGCCTAGATCATATCGTGAGCCGGACCGCTCAGCATGGGAGGGGCCGTCCTGGTGTGACTAAGCATTACTTGGGTCACAAGCGCCCGCAACCCACCTCCTCCGCCAACCGCGTCTAAATCCTCCCCCAACCACCTCCATCCCCCACTGAAAGGCCATATTTCTGAACGGATTTGCTTTTTTCGCCGTGCCAAAGTGACCAGAGTTACACCGCGAAATTACCTTACTTAAGTCCAATACACTAGTTGTCCCTTCGCTACCTTGGCGCTCCTTCGCCCACTACTTACGATGGAATTCGCTGGGTTAGTCAGCGGGCTCGCTTAAAGCCTGCCCTCCTCTACGCAGTAGCGTCCGGCTCACCCACAAAGTTCAAAAGGGGAAGAAAGGTCTCATGTTGCAACGCCGAATGCGTGGCTTCTCGCTGTTGGAGATGATGGCCGTGATCGCCATCGGGCTCGTCATCAGTGTCATGGCGATGATCACTTTGCAGCCCTCGCTGAAATACGCCCGCGTGACCAACGCCTACAACATCACCCTCATGACCATGCGGCAGGCTCGCGACATTGCCATTGCGCAGCGCCAGGTCTACTACGTGACCTTCACCCATAACGTCATCCCCCCGGACCAGATCACCATCACTCAAGGCGCCACCGGTACTGTCGTCAACACTTTCACCATCCCCAATGACGTGGCGTTTCAGGCGCAGGTGGGACTTCCAGGAGCCGGCAAAACCCCCGACAATTTTGGCAGCGGTGGCACCGCCATCGATTTTGATCAAGGGGTCGCGGGCGGAACCAAGAACATCGTTTACTTCTATCCCGATGGTACCTCCGAGGATGTCAACGGCAATATCAACAACGGCGTGATCTACATCGCCCGCACCAACGATCTTTACAGTTCGCGTGCCATCACCCTGTGGGGAGCCACCGGACGCCTGCGGGGATGGCGGCTCTATAACTTCTCCAACTCCGCGTACTGGAGGCAAATGTGAAGACGACTCGGCGGCAAGAGGGATTCACTCTTCTGGAAGTCATGATCTCCATGGTGATCATGATGGTCGGCTTGGTTAGCCTGCTTGGAGTCTTCGGCTTGGCCATGGCTTCCACCCAAACCTCGCAGCAGAACGCCATCTCCAAACGATTGGCCAACGAGGCTCTGGAGGGAATTCTGACCGCCCGTGAAACCGCCAACGTCACCTGGACCCAGATCGCCAATACCGGTGCCGGCGGCATCTTCCTTTCTGGATTCCAGCCCATCGACCTCCCTGGGGCAGACGGCATCATCGGCACTGCCGACGATGCCGCGGCTGGCGCCCAATTTCTGGATATGCCCGGACCCGACGGAATCTTCGGAACGGCCGACGATGTGCAGTTGCCCTTGACCAACTATCTGCGTCAGATCTTGATCGTTCCGGCCACCGACGCCAACGGCAACCCCATCGCCACGCTGAATGTCGTCACCATCACCATTCAGTACAACAATCCCCAGCTCAAGATCCCTCAGAACTATGTGCTCACAACTTATGTGTCGCAATACCGCTAACCGAGGAGTCATGAGATACCCATCCAAATCGCGCACCGACGGCTTCACTTTTATCGAGTTGATGGTGGCCATGACCTTGGGTCTGGTCATCGTGGCTGGCGCCGTGAAGTTGTTCAGCCAGGGTGTGGACGCCACCTGGGTCGTCTCCCAACGCGCCGAAATGCAGCAGGATCTTCGTGCCGTGCAAAATATGATGCTCAAGGACATCAGCTTGGCTGGCGCCGGTGTCGCCGGAGGACAGGGCATTGCGCTGCCCTCGGGAGGAGTAAGTCCGATTTATGGATGTGACCAAACCGGCCTCGCCGCCGGTTGCCCGCCCAACGGCGGAGTCAAGTATCCTTGCGCCTCCCTCGCTGGCCCCTGCATTCCCACTCTTACCGGAATCATTCCCGGATTTGCCTTGGGGATCAAGCCGCCGGGTAGCGCCACCGTCAGCGATCTCATTACCGTCGCTTACAGCGACACCATTTTCGCGCTGAATTGCTATACCGTCACTTTCAACACGCCCGGTAACGCCGTGACTCTCACGGCTCCAGCCAATCCGCCACCGGCAAGTTGCATTTTGCCTCCTGGTCTGGCCTTTCCCCAGAACATAGACAATAGTGCCGTGGGGCTGACGCCCGGCGATCTGGTGTATTTTCAAAACACTGCCAAAGGACCGGCGATCGCAGAAGTAACCAACGTCACCGGTAACGCCCCGGGGCCTTGGGTCGTCACCTTCGCCAACAACGATCCTCTGAAAATGAATCAGTCCGGCGCTACAGGTGACCTCACCCAGATTTCCGGCTTCACCGCCGGTGGCGGCGGAGCCAGTACCGTAGGCACCGTTGCCAACCGCATCTTCGTCATCACTTACTACCTGCAGGTGAATCCTGACCCGACGGGTGTTACTACGGGAACCCCGGTTTTAATGCGCCAGGTCAACGGCCACACTGCCGTCCCCGCTGCCGAAAACGTCATCAACACTCAATATACTTATGACACTTATGCCAGTGATGGCACCTTGTTAAACCAGTTGCCCGATGGCGGTGAGTCGATCGGGGTCTCGCTCAATCTGATCCGCAAGATCAACATCGCTCATTTGACCATCCGCAGCCAGCTCGACGGCACGCGCAGCAACTTGTTCGCCACCAATGGATTCCAAGGGTACGACGTGCAGACCTCCATCAGCGCGCGCAACCTCAGTTACCAGAACCGTTACAGCTTTACCGCTGGCCCCTGATCGCAGCTGGGAGCTGGCTTCGAGTTCGACGAATAAGCACAACGTTGGAGAACGATATGGAGAGTTACAACATGGATAGCACGAAACTTAGGTCGAAGGGATTCACCCTGATCGCTACCTTGCTGCTCTTGTTGTTGATGTCGGGTATTGCGATCGGCATGCTTATGATGGTCAGCACCGAAGGCAAGGTGGGCACCCAGGACGTGCAGAACAACACCACCTTCGCCGGTGCCGAAGGCGCCATCGAAAAGATGACCTCCGATCTCGCCGGTACGTTTCAGAATATCGAGTCCCCAACCGTCAGCCAGATCGAAGGTCTTAGTGCGCTGCAGCCGACCAACACCCTGGCCATGAGTTATCCCGTTTACAGCTTGATTCCGGCTACCACCGTCAACGGCGCGGGCGTCGTCGTGCCCCTGACTTCCTTTGGCCAGATCGCTTCCGGCCCCTATCAGGGTCTCTCGGCAGAACTGCTTCCCGTGACTCTCACCGCCACCGCCCAGGGACCTCTGGGCGATGAAGTCAACATGACCCGCACCGTCCAGGTCGCCTTGATCCCGGTCTTCCAGTTCGGTATCTACTCGCAGAGCGACCTTTCCTTCTTCGCCGGCGTCAACCTCGACTTCAACGGTCGCGTGCACACCAACGGCGATTTGTACCTGGCTTCAGGCACCGGCGACACCCTGACCTTTCACGACAAGATCACTGCCTATGGCAACGTGATCCGTTGGGAACTGCCCAACGGCAACACCAATGCAAACACGGCTCACCTCGGCACCGTCGATATTCCCACTACATCTCAAGGTTGTGACCTCCCCCTCCAGCCGGCCTGCCGCGCCATGGCCGCTACCGAGGGTAGCGTCACCGTCGGCGCTGCGCCCGCCACCTGGACGACCGTCGGCCAGAACGGCGGTTGGCCCACGATTTCCACCGGCACCGCCGACTACAACTCCTGGGTCATCGATGCCAACCAAGGTTTGAACGGTGGCACCGGCGCAAAACAGCTCTCCCTTCCTTTCGTCAGCGGCACCGCCAACAATCCCACCAGTCCGCAGGCTTTTGAAATTGTGCGCAGGCCCCCGCCCGGAGAGTTGAATACCTCTCTGCTGGGCGCTGCCCGCCTCTACAACGAGGCTTCCATTCGCGTATTGCTCTCCGACGATCCCGCGGATCTTCCCGGCGGAGCCGCGGATACCAACAACATTCGCCTCGCCAACTATAAGGATCCCGACAATGGTGTCGACTACAGCCACGGCGTCGCCGCGAGCACTCCCGCAGGCTTCCCCGGGCTGGCCAGCGGCGGCACCTACAACACTTACTTCGCCACCGCCAGCAGCGGTATCGCCGATCCCACGAACTGGAACAATAGCAACGGCCTCGCGGCCATCGCCGCCGACTGGCTGACCGGCCCGCTTTATCCGCCCCCGGTGGTCACCCTGCACGATCCCTCGGGCGCTAATGATGCCCCCTACATGGTGCGCGATGCTAAGAACGCGGTCACCCAGGCGCCGGGGTTGGACAACTTGGATCAGTGCAATCCTTCCACTCCGGTTGTCGTGCCGCCGGCCGCGGGTCCTCCCGTGTGTGATGTCGCGCCCACCGGGTATCCTTACTACTCAATGACCGCGTACCCTCCACCGGTCACCCTGCCCTACCCCACTGTCCCCGCTAACACCAGCACCTGGAATTTATTGGACGGCTATCTTCGCGTCGAGTATCGCGACGTCAACGGCAACTATCACCCTGTAACTCAGGAATGGCTGGCTCTGGGGTTTGCGCGCGGCTTGACGCCTCCGCTCACCACCGGCTCCAATCCCATCAACCCCAACGCCATCCTGCTCTTCCAGGAACCCGCTGACCGCAACCGCGACGGCATTCTGGATTCCGCCGGCGCAGCCCCCGGCTACACCACTGCCTGCACCGCGCACAACCATAGTGGCGCCTGCACTCAGACCACTTACACACCTTACTCGGGCAAACCTCCCGAGGTCACGCTGGACTCGGCCACTAGCAAACCGTGGTACGGTGACAGCACTTGGCCCGCGGGCTCGCAAAGCCCCAGCCAGTACAACTGGTATCCCATCAATTTCTATGACGCCCGCGAAGGCGAGGCTCGCGACGTACAGACCGGCGACCAAAGCTGCGCTCCCGTCGGCATCATGAACGCCGTCGAGCTGGACGTGGGCAATCTGAGCCAATGGCTCCTCGGCAAGACCGGCGCCAGTGGCACCTTGGTGGACTATGCCTCCCAGAACGGCTACGTCCTTTACTTCTCCGACCGCCGCGGCATGTTGCCCAGCCCCAACGGAACTCAGGTCGACGCCAAGAACACCAAGACCGGAGACTCCGGCTTTGAAGATGTCGTCAACCGCGGCAGCGCCAACGGCACTCCCGACAACAAACTGGAAACCATCGATCCCGGCAAAACCGAGTCCTCCGAAGACGCCAACAACAACACCTTTCTCGACAACTTCGGCTCGGCCAATCTCGGCCTTGGCATGGGCTATATCCCCATTCCCTCGACCGTAGCGGGAACTCCCTATACCGCCAAAAACCAGGTCAACAGTCTGGTCAACGCCACGGCGACGCCCAATTTCTACCTGACCACGGGCCGCATAACGAGTTGCTGGATCGCCCAGAACAATTGGGTCAGCGGCGCCCGTCACGTTCTGAAACTCGTCGACGGTACCCTCGGGAACCTGCCCGTCCGCCCCGATCTTGCTTTCCCCAACAGCGGCGGTTTCACCGTAGGCTCGGAGAATCCTGTCTACATCTTCGGCGACTACAACACCAATCCCGGCGACCCCATCTGGGCCGGTAAGCCCGACGTAGCCCATTCCGCCGCGGCCGTGATTGCCGACGCGGTCACCGCCCTTTCCAACAACTGGTCGGACTGGGAAAGCCTCAACTCACCCAGCAATGACGGCCCTCGTACTGCCGCCACCACTTACTACCGCACCGCCGTTGCCATGGGTAAGAACATCAACTTCTCGGTCGCGGGATTGGGCTGGGCCGTGGGCGACTTTGGCACCGACGGCGGTTTGCACAACTTCCTTCGCCTGCTCGAAAACTGGGGCGGTGACACCCTCAACTACAACGGCTCCATGGTCAGCATGTTCTATGCCACCTATGCCACCGGAACCGACAAGAACGGCGGCGGCACTACCTACGAACCGCCGGCTCGAAACTACACCTTCGATGCCGACTTCACTCAGCCGCAACAGTTGCCGCCGGGCACCCCCATGTTCCGCGACATTGACAACCTCAGCTACCGGCAAAGCTTCTCCGCCTGCGCCAACGTAGTCAACGGAGTCTGCACCAACTAACTCCGTCGTCGCTTCCAACCCGCCCGGATCCTGCTTCCCAGGATCCGGGCTTTTGTTTTCGGTTCTCTTCGCGATCTTTGCGAACCCTTTGCGTCCTTCGCGGTCAAAAGCTTTTTTCTTTGCGGCCTTTGCGAATCCTTTGCGCCCTTCGCGGTCAAAAGCTTTAGAATCATCCATCAGTCAGTTGTCCACTCAAGCTGCGGAGAACGCATTGCCCAAGATCACCGCTCTTTTCTGGGATGTCGGTGGCGTACTGCTCTCCAACGCCTGGGACCGCGCCCAGCGCAAGCAAGCTCTCGACCACTTCGGCCTCGACGAAGTTGAATTCGACGACCGTCACGACATGGTGATCTCTTCCTTCGAGCGCGGCAAGATCAGCCTCCAGGAATATCTCGAGCGCACCGTTTTCTACCGTTCCCGCCCCTTCACCATCGACGAGTTCAAGAAATACTTCTTTTCTCTGTCTCAGCCCAATCCGCCCGTCCTTGAATTTGCCCGCTCCCTCGCCGGCTCGGGAAAATATCTGATGGCAACCATCAACAACGAATCCACCGACCTGAATCTCTATCGCATTCACACGTTCGGCCTGCAGAAAATCTTCAGCTTGTTCGTAAGCTCCTGTTTCGTCGGATTTCGCAAGCCCGAGAAGCCCATCTACACCCTGGCCCTGAATATCACTCAGCGCCCGCCCGAAGAATGTTGCTTCATCGACGATCGCGCCCTGAACCTCGAATGCGCCGCCAAGCTAGGCATGCACGTCATCCAGATGAAAGACGCAAATCAGCTCCGCCTCGCCCTGCAAGCCCTGGGCGTCACTTGGTCATCCTGAGATGCTCGTGTGGGCGGACACTCTTGTCCGCCGCTTTTGTCTTTGCTTTTGAAGTTCAGAGACAGGGAGGCAGCCCACAGGAAGTCAGCTCGGAGGGTTACGGAACTTAGCGGCACGTGTGGGGCGGACGCCCCGTCCGCCGCTTTTGACTTTGCTTTTGAACTTGCCAACGACCGGCGACGAGCGACCAACGACGAATCTACGCGCTCTTGACCGGCGTTCGTGAGACGGCTGGCGTTTGCGGTTTACCTTCCGCCAAACTCAAGTCACTAGACCAGCAGTCGACCACCACTTTCCACTCCCCCGCCTGGCGCGCGCTCAGGATCACATACTTGCCCCGTTCTTCGCGGCGCTTGCCCATCGCCGCCGGAACCAGCATGGTGCACCGGCCCACTTCGTAGGCACATTCTCCCAACAATTCCACCCGCAGGGGATCCATTTCCACGTCCCCTAATCCCGCTTCCAGCGCAGCAAAGAAAAATTCCCGAATGGCGGCCACCGTCCGTATCGGCTGCACATTCGGACGCACCACCGTCGCGTCCGCCGCGTACAAATCCACCAGGTCGTCGAGATGTTTGGTGTTGCAGGCCTGCGCCCAATCTTGTGACAGCTTTCGCACCGCCGCTTCCGCCCGGCTCGGCCCTGTTTGTCCCGAAGCCGTCCGCACCCGCGCCGCTTCGCGCCCTCCGGCAACGTTGCCCACCACGCTGCTCGCCACAGCCGGTTGTCCTTCCGCCGCCGCGAAATAATGATGGTGGTAGTGATGATGATAGTGGTGCTGTCCCGCCGCCATTTCTTCCTGCTTTAACAGATTCACCGTCGCCGGCGGCGCTTCACCCTGTGGCGCTTCCTGCAACGGCACCCCGCACTTGGCGCAGAAACGATTTCCCCGCGGATTCTGGCCGCCGCAAGCGCGGCATTGCCGCCGTTCTTCGGCTTCCGCGATCGCTCCCGATGAGTCGCCGCTGTCCATCTGCAACACCATGCGTTGCAGCGCTTCCGCGATGTTCTCGTCGTCGGCTTTTGGCTGGCTCATATTTGACCTCAAGCGGCTGACAAAATCCTGCAATGACGGAATTGGCTCGGGCTTGCGCCCGCTGACCGGCACACCTTTCGGCTGACTTGATGGCTTCTCTTGACCCACGTCCGAACCCGCTGCCATGAATGGATTGCGCCCATTTTAGTCGAAAATCACCCTCACCGGCTGGAAAACTCCACTCTGCTCTCGGTCTCGGCCGGAACCGCATTGCAGGTCGCCGGGCGATAGCGCCAGCCGCGCACCGCCTCCAGCACATTCCAGTCCTCGTCCGAACCCGCGCTTTCCAGCACTACGGGAGAATGCACTCGCCCGTCGGTGCCAATCACAAAGCTCACCGCTACCTTGCCTTTCACTTCCGTCCTATCCAGCGGCGGATCGGGCGTTGCCAATGCCTCCGCGGGACGCAAATCTTCGCACCGCGTCGGCGCCCCGCCCCGCAGTATGGCTCCTTGAGCCGAATGGTGAAAGGAAGCGGGCCAGGCTGCACGTTCGTTTTCCAATACCGGAGTCACATTCGGTCGCGATGCGCTTACCGAGGCTACACACCCCGGCACCCAAACCGCCAACACCACAATCCATCGCCCGGCAAACCGCACTCCCGATTCCCCCAACACTACCAAAGAGGGCAAGCATCATGCCAGCAAGAATCATTGCTATGTGATTGACTATAAGATACTTAATATGAACTACATGGCCCGGGAACCGGCCGGAGTGAAAACTTTTGCAGCTTTATCGGGGAGAACTGAGAACCGGGAACTGAGATCTGAGAACTGGTTCTAAATCGACAAAGGACGACCCGACAAACGTTCTCCGTGCTCCTCTGTGTCCTCTGTGGTCAAGGGTTTTGTCGCCACCCTACTCAAACTTCTCCGCCTCCCGCAACGACTTCCCGCACGCGTCTTTCTCCGAAACAATCGGCGTCCCGTTCAGCTTCCAATCAATCCCTAATTCCGGATCATTCCACGCCAGCGTGCGCTCACTGTTCGGATCATAAAAGTCTGTAGCTTTGTACAGCACCTGTGCCCCATCCGAGAGCACATGAAATCCGTGCGCGAATCCCGGCGGAATCCACAGCATCAGATGGTTTTCTCCCGAGAGCGCCACTCCATACCACTTCCCGAAAGTCGCCGAGCTACGGCGCAGGTCCACCACCACATCCAGAATTTCGCCCGTCACCACCCGCACCAACTTTCCCTGCGGATGCGAAATCTGATAGTGCAGCCCGCGCACTACACTACGCAACGAATAAGACTGATTGTCCTGCACGAAATGGTCCGGAACTCCGCGATCCGCCATCACTTTTTCGTTGTAGCTTTCCAGAAAAAACCCGCGCGCATCTGCAAACACTTTCGGCTCCAGCACCAGAACACCGGCCAGCGGAGTTTCCATGACCTTCATAACCGGCTGCACCGCCACCGAACTCATCCTAGAACACCTTTTCCCGCAACAACTGCATCAGATAATTGCCGTAGCCGCTGTTCTTCATCACCGCGGCCATCGTCTCCAATTGCTCCGCCGTAATATACCCTTGGCGGTACGCGATCTCCTCCGGGCACGCCACCATCAATCCTTGGCGCGTTTCGATGGTCTGAATAAATAACGACGCCTCCAACATCGCCTGGTGCGTCCCGGTGTCGAGCCACGCCATCCCCCGGCCCATCACCGATACTTCCAACTGCCCACGCTTCAGGTACTCCTTGTTAACATCGGTGATTTCCAGTTCCCCGCGTGCCGAGGGCTTCAGCGCCTTGGCGATCTCCACCACCTGACCATCATAGAAATACATTCCTGTAACCGCGTAGCGCGACTTCGGCGCTTTCGGTTTTTCCTCCAGGCTTACCGCCCGCCCCTGGCCGTCAAACTCCACCACCCCATATCTCTCCGGATCCTGCACCGGATAAGCAAATACTCTTGCACCCGAAGTCTTCTCACAAGCCTGCGTCAACCCTTTGACCAAATCATGTCCATAAAAAATGTTGTCGCCCAAAACCAGCGCGCAACACGACTTTCCAATAAATTCCTTGCCCACCAGAAACGCCTGCGCGATGCCTTCCGGTCGCGGCTGCACCGCATACTGAAAATTCATTCCCAGGCGTGATCCATCCCCCATAAACTGCCGAAATCGCGGCAAATCCTCCGGCGTTGAGATGATCAGAATGTCCCGCATCCCCGCCAGCATCAGTGTCGCCAGCGGGTAGTAGATCATGGGCTTGTCGTAGATGGGCAGCAGACTCTTGCACACCGCGTGGGTCACGGGATACAGCCGCGTCCCCGATCCTCCCGCCAGAATGATCCCCTTGTACGCCGACGCTTTGGATTGATCTGTCGCCATGCTCGCTCTTCTTCGCGCCCTTCGCACGACTTTCTTAGCGCCCTTCGCGGTAAGCTTTTGCTCTGGCTAAAAGCCAAGAGCTAACAGCCAAAAGCTGCCTCTCTCACATCGAATACTGCTTCTCCATCCACTGCTTGTAGCTCCCGCTGGTCACTTGTGCAATCCATCCTTCATGCGCCAGATACCACTCCACCGTCTTGCGAATTCCGCTGGCAAACGTCTCCCGCGGCCGCCAGCCCAGTTCCCGTTCAATCTTTCCCGTATCCATGGCGTATCTTCGGTCATGTCCAGGCCGGTCCTGCACCATCCCAATCAGTTTGCTGTGCGGCGCCACCGGATCGCCCGCCCGCAGTTCATCCATAATCCCGCAAATCGTTCGTACTACTTCCAGGTTCCGCAACTCATTCCGCCCGCCAATGTTATAAGTTTCTCCCACTCGCCCCCGCGCCAGCACCGTCCGGATCGCTTCGCAGTGGTCCTCCACATACAACCAGTCGCGGACGTTCTGCCCATCCCCATACACCGGGATCGGTTTCCCTTGTAGGGCATGAAGAATCACAAGCGGAATCAGCTTCTCCGGAAACTGATGCGGCCCATAATTATTCGAGCAATTCGTGGTCAGGGTGGGCAATCCGTAAGTGTGCTGGTACGCCCGCACCAAGTGGTCGGACGCCGCCTTCGATGCCGCATAAGGACTATTCGGAGCATACGCCGTCGTTTCCGAGAACGCTGCATCGTCCGCCCCCAGCGACCCGTACACCTCATCGGTCGAAACATGCAGAAAGCGAAATCCTGCTCGCTGCTCCTCGCCCAACCCCGTCCAATATGCGCGGGCTTCCTCCAGCATCGCAAATGTCCCGTTCACATTGGTGCGCACAAAATCATCCGGCCCGTGAATCGACCGGTCCACGTGACTCTCCGCCGCAAAGTGCACAACCGCGCGCGGACGCTCCCGCAGCAGCAAATCGCTCACCAGCTTCCGGTCGCAGATGTCCCCATGCACCAGCCGATGGCGCGCATCGGCCGCGACCGTCTCCAGGTTGCCGGGATTCCCCGCGTACGTCAGCTTGTCGAGATTCACCACGGACGCATCCTCGTGCTGCAACCACTGCAGCACGAAGTTGGAGCCGATAAACCCCGCCCCGCCCGTCACCAGGATTGTCTGCTTCTGCACTGCCAGCCAGTATAAACGCGGTTGTCCCATTTTTCGTTGGGGGACTAATGATTGATTGGGTGCCGCGGCACCGACTCTGGGAACTGGGAACTGAGATCTGAGAACCGGCCTTCAATAGTAAGGAGAAACAAGACTCCATCCCCGCAACCGCTTCTGGGGTACAATGATGCGCGCCACTCGGGCTGTCCCGCCTGCCATGCGGAATTCAAAAGGGAGATATTCAGGATGAAGCGTTCTATGGTCGTTCTCGCAATCGTCGCCATGATGTTGTCTTTGGGCACGTACTTCTTGTCCGGTTCCGCTCAGGAGCAGCAGTACGGAACCTTCCATGGTCGCAAGATCATTATTCCGGAATCCAGCATTCCGCGTCCCGGCCGCATCAACACCAACTACTTTATCGTCGGCTCCAGAGAATTTACGCCCCAGCCGTCTTCCGGCAACGAAACCCCAGGCTCACTGGCTTGCGTCTATCAGTTAGTCTCCGGCCCCACCGGTTGCCCCATCAACACCAGCACCAACATTCCGACCGGTGGCATCGCAAACATCGCCATCATCGACGCCGGCGATTATCCCACTGCCGCTTCCGACCTCGAAGCCTTTGACAATCAATTCGGCATCCCTGCCGCCGACTTCACCGTGGTCTACGCCGACGGCACCAAACCTCCCGTCTATCAAGATTGGGAAGTCGAAGAAGCTCTCGACATCGAGTGGGCTCACGCCATGGCGCCGCAGGCCAAACTCTACCTGGTCGAGTCTGTGCTCTGCACCGCGCCACAGTGCACAACCGACCCCACTTGGCAAGCCGTCGCCGCGGCCGGCAAACTGGTTGCGCAAAATGGCGGTGGCATGATCAGCATGAGCTGGGGAATTTCTGAGTTTCCCCAGGAGCTCAACTACGACAAATACTTCACCGCGCCCAACGTGGTTTACTTCGCCGCCAGTGGCGATTATGGATTGAACCAGCCCTTCACTCCTGCCGCCTCTCCCAACGTGGTCTCCGTCGGTGGTACCTACTTCAACCGTGACGGCAATGGCAACTTCGTCAACGAGCAGTACTACACCGACGGTGGTGGCGGCACCATCAGTCCCTATGAAGCCAGGCCCAGCTACCAGAATGTCATCTCCAACCTCGTCGGCAGCTTTCGCGGATATCCCGACGTAGCCGCGGACTTCTGCTGCGCCGTCATCTACCTTCAAGGCTGGGGCTCAGTCGGCGGCACCAGTTGGGCCACCCCCACCTGGGCCGGCATTGCGAATGCCGCCGGCCATCTCGGCAAATCCACCAACCAGGCGCTGACCGCGGTCTACGGAGAATATGGCAGCGGCCAGGCCTACAAGGGCGCGTTCTACGACATCACCACCGGCGATCCCAATTGCAAAACGGGATGGGACATTTGCGCCGGAATCGGTTCCCCGCGCACCTATAAAGGAAAGTGATTCGTATCAACTCTCGAGGGTGCCCCGTCCAAGCTCTGCTTGGGCGGGGATTTTCTTTGGAACCATGTGAGGACAGCCGCCCTCGCCCGATTAGAGCTCGTACCGATCCGTGTTCATCCGTGTAAATCCGTGGCCAAGCCTTGCCTCCGTGCCCCTCTGTGTCCTCTGTGTCCTGTGTGGTGAAGCTCTTCTCCGCGATCTCCGCCTCTATCCTCAGCGTCCTCTGCGATAAGAGCTTCTTTGCATATCCGTGATAATCCGTGGCCAAGCCCCTGTGCCCCTCTGTGTCCTCTGTGGTTGATTGGACGAAACGACCTCACCCCTCCCCAAACGCCCGATACCTCCCCAGCACATCCTGCTGAGTCACCACCCCCTCCAGCTTGCGGAAATCCGCGCGGCTCACCACCGGCACCAGCGGCCAGCGATCCACATATCGCAGTGCCGTATCCAGAGAATGGTCCGGATGCAAGTATGCAATCTGCCGCGTGCTGAACAGCGAATTCAGGCTTAGCTCGCCCTTGCCCTCATCCAACATCCGTCGCAGCTCTTCTTTGCTCACGCTGCTCCACCCTGTAGGGCTCAACCGCACCAGCAAAGTGTCAGAGGTCGCTCCCTCCGCCTGCGGAATCGAACTCGCAATCGTTTCCCCGCCCTCCAAGACCGGATCTCCCATCGGCCTCATCGCATCTTCCACCCGCAAGATGCCTTCTTCCCGTTGCTCTTCCATCGAGGGCAAGTCCAGGCCGTCCTGCCGCGTAAGCACATCAAAAATCGCGATCGGCTGCAGCCCGCGTGAAATCACATACGCCAGCGCGTTCGCCACTATTACCGGCACGATGATCGAATAGTTTCCGCTCACCTCCAAAACCATGAACACCGACGTCATGGGAGCGCGCAGGAACCCGGCAAACAGCACTCCCATGCCCACCAACGCATAAGTTCCCGGCGACCCGCTCAGATGCGGCAGGACCACGTGCTCCGCCCCACCCACCGCCGCCCCCAGCATCGCCCCGATAAACAACGTCGGCGCAAACATCCCTCCCGGAGTTCCGCTGACGAACGAAAGCAACGTCGCAACGATTTTCAAACCTGCCAGGATGCCCAGCATTTGCCAGGTGAACTGTCCATGCATGGCCTCGTCGATGTACTCATACCCCGCTCCCATCACCTGTGGCGCGCCCAGCACCGCGATCAGCCCGATCAGCAAGCCCGCCAGCGCCGGCTGAAAGTATTGCGTCCAGCGCGGCAAGGCCTTGCAACGCGGGCGTAAGATCACAATTCCTCTTGCGAACACCACCGAAGCCAAGCCCCCGGCAATCCCCAGGATGGAATACGCGATGAGTTCCGAAGGCCGTTCCAGTTGCACTGCGGGAATCCTGAAAAGAGACTCCGAGCCCAGAAACCATCGCATGACCACCACACTCGACACTGCCGAAAGCACGACCGATCCCAGAATGCCTGCCGTCCAACGCCCAATAACTTCCTCGATCACGAATAGCACTGCCGAAATCGGCGCGTTAAATGCCGCCGCCAATCCAGCCGCTGCACCCACCGGAGCAATCAGCCGCATCCGATCTCGCGACAACCGCATGCGCCGCCCCAGCGCCGAAGCCAGGCTGGCGCCGATCTGTAGCGAAGGATCTTCCGGCCCCAACGAGTGTCCCGAGCCAATCGCCAGCGCCGCCGTGATGAACTTGCCGATGGCGGTCTTCAGCGGAATGTAGCCGTTGTAGATGTACAACGCCGCTTTGGTTTGATTGACCCCGCTTCCACGCGCCAGCGGAAACACATGCATGACCAGCACCGCAATGACCAACCCCGCGAGGCTCGGGGCCAGCAAAAGGCGCAGGTTCGACGGCGTGGCTCCCGACCCCACCAGATAAATGCGGCACCAATCAATCGCGAAGCGGAAGCAGACCACCGCCAGTCCCGAGAAAATCCCAATGAACACCGACAGGATGAGGAAGAAAGTCTCCTCCCGGAAAATGGCTCGCAGCAGCCCCGAGCGCGGCTCGTGGAAGGTCCCCACCGACCCGGATGTTCCGTTTCCGAGCGCCGCCGCAGTTTGCGAGTTCAGCCCGTTCTCCAAGCTAATTCCCTTCGTGTAGTTTGGCGATCAGCAGCAGTGCCATATCCGTTCCCGTTGGCGCTCCGCAAGCGGCGCTGGTTTGGCGCTCGATGTTGAAAACCAGATCCATGGCCGCCTCCACCAAATCCGGGTTTTGCCGCAGGCTTCGTTGCGTGATGCGCGGCTTTATCTTTACCCAATTCTCTCGCAGCCCCCCCAGCCCGCTTGCCGCTGAGAGCGGCCCACTCAGATCGCTCGCAGGGCAGGCCTTCAACCGCTCACCCGCCACGGCAAATGCCTCCATCGCAATCTGCATGCGCTCCGCGACCGAAATCTGCCGCCGGAACGGATCCATTTGCAGCACCAGTTCCGTCGTTTTCAACCGGCCCGCGCTCTGACCATCATTCGGATCGGCAGCTACCGCGGCCTGTAGATATCGCTGCGCCCGGCCGTACTGTCCCAGCTCGAACGCCGCACGGCCTGCTCCTGCCAATACCTCCGGTTTGCGGCGGTCCAACTTCAGACTCAAGCGGTATTCGGCGAGCGCATGCTCGTAGTCCGGCACCCGCAGAAACAAGTCCCCGGCCCGTGCATGTTGTGATGGATCGCCGTTGAGATTCGCCGCCAGCGCAATCAACTCCGACTGCGCTTGCGTCTTGTCGTTGATGCCTAGCAGGAATTCGATCAGTTCCACGCGCACATTCTGCCGCTCGACTTCCTGATCGCCGGGCCAGGTGGCATAAATCGCATTGTGATAATAGCGAAGCGCCTGGTCGGTCTCCTTCTTTTGCGCCGCAATGCGCGCCAGTTCCAGGTTCACCAGCCCGTTCTCCGGCTCCCGTTCCCAGAGGTTGATCAAATAGGCGTAGGCCTCACTCGTGCGCTTCAGACCAATCAGCGCATCTGCCAGGTTGAGTTGGTATTCGTAATTATCGCGGGAGTAAAGCAGCGCCGTGCGAAACTCGCTCACCGCGCGCTCGAAGTGTTGCCCCTTCAAGTCCGCCGTGCCACGCGTGAACCATCGATCCCCGAGAGATGTTTGCTGCGCATGATAGATCCGTGACAGCGCGCTCACCCCGGCGAAGCATGCCACCGCCAGCATCGCCAGCAGCGCCAGGCTCACCGGCTCTCGCCCAAGATAGGATCGGCCATCCGGCTCCCTTTCGCCGGCGGCCATTGTGTCTGCTTGCGATCCGTGCTCGGCCATCTCTATCGATAATACTGCCAACTGCAGTGGAACTCGGAGCAGTTATGCGAATGAGCGCCCCAAAGGTCCAAACTCGTCTACGATACTGCGCCTGCAAGTAACTGTTTCTACAACCGATAGCAGAATCCCCAAAAAACTCCTTGACAGTTGATCTAGTGTTATAGTTAACTATAACAGTGATTTATCAACGAAAAATACAGGAGCGTTAAACTATGAAACCGCGCATCGCCCTTTCACTTCTACTTGTTCTGATCGCCGCCACCGCCTTCGCAGCGGACACTCCCGCCGCCACCCCGTCGGACGCGCAAAAGTCCTTCACAACTTTGAAAAGCCTGGCAGGAGAGTGGGAAGGCCCCGTCACCGTCGCCGACGCACCCGAGATGTCAGGCGTCAAAATGCACCTCTCATTGCGCGTCACCTCGAGGGGAAACGTGCTCGTGCATGAAATGCAGGAAGCAGGAACCCCGTTGGATGCGACCAAGTACGATCATCCGGTCACCATGCTATACGTGGACGGAGACCAGCTCACGCTGATTCACTATTGCGACGCCGGAAACCGGCCGCGCATGACCGGCAAGATGTCGCCCGACGGCAAAACCATCGAATTCGAGTTCAAGGACATCAGCGGCAACCCGGACTATCACATGCACCATTCCGTGTTCACCCTCATCGACGCCAACCACCACACCGAGGATTGGACGTTCATGATGAAGGACAAGCCGATGCACGCGCACTTCGATTTGACGCGGAAGAATTGACCGCGGGACCGTAACTATTCCGAAGGAGGCTGACATGCACGACACAAAGGAACGGCTGTCTCAATTCTGGCTCTTCGCGTTACTCAACTACCTGTATGCGGACGTGCTTGCCCTGTTCGATATTGTTGGCTCGCAAGATCCAGCCCCACATCTCCCACAATGGGCTCTGCTGGGGGCAGCGGTCTTGATGGAAATACCCATCGCCATGATTCTGGCGTCTCGACTGCTTCCGTTTAGGGCGAACCGGCTGGCGAATATCATCGCGGGTGCCATTGAGACGTTAGCCGTCATTTCGATGCAATTCGTTTACCCTTTGGTCAGCGGTGCCTGGCACGAGCATATGTTTCCATCGTACATTTTCTTCGGGACGATCGAAACGGTATGCACCTCGGTCATCATCTGGGAAGCGTGGACTTGGTCAGGGGTTGAAGCCGCAGTTAGTCCGGAGCGGATCGTCGGGAACCCGGGACGCGCAATACCAGACCAGGGCATTCCAATCTAACAAGGAAAATATTCAATGAAACACAACATCCTGTTAGTCATCGCGTCCGTGCTCTCGGTCCTCCTCATGACGTTTCACCTGACGGACGACATCGTCCGCGGGATGGAGCCAGGAACGCTTTTCGACCTCATTGCGGTGCCAATCCTGGTCGTCTGGCTGTACGGAACGCTGGTGCTGGCCGAAAGGCGATCGGGGTACGTCATCATCCTCCTCGGGTCGCTCCTTGGGTTGGTCGTCCCCGTCATCCACATGAAGGGGGCGGGAGTCGGCGCGATCGCCAAGTCCAGCGGAGCCTTCTTCTTTATCTGGACACTCCTCGCGCTCGGCGTGACCGCACTCTTCTCCGTCATCCTCTCGGCGCGCGCGTTATGGGAGCATCTGCCACGGCGGACCGACGTGCAGCACAAACAAGGTGCCCGTGCATGAAGCGCTGCTCGCGGAGATTTACCAAGTCCTTGCTACGTAAAATGACGGAACACATCTTGGTTAGGCGATTTGGACACCATTATGGACCGTGAGTGGAACGACAGTCAGCCGATTTACCGCCAGCTTCGCGACCGCGTCGTCGCCATGATACTCGACGGCGTGCTCAAAGAAGGTGACCCGCTGCCTTCTGTCCGCGTGGTCGCGGCCGAATATCGGGTCAATCCGCTCACGGTTCTGAAAGGCTACCAGCAACTGGTGGACGAGCAACTGGTCGAAAGCAAGCGAGGTCGCGGCATGTTCATCAACGCGGGCGCGCGCAATCTGCTCTTGCAAGGCGAGCGCCAGAAGTTTCTGGCCGAAGAGTGGCCCAGGGTGCAGGAAACCATTCAGCGGCTCGGCTTGAAAGCGGAAGAACTGCTGAATGGCTCTACGCCCCAGTTGGCAAAGTCCGAAGAGGAGAAACCAAAGCCATGACAGTCATCGAAGCACGCGGTCTGCGCAAATCCTTCGGCACCACCGTCGCGCTCGACGGTGTCGACCTGCGTGTCGCCGAGGGCCGCATCCTCGGCCTCATCGGTCCCAACGGTGCCGGCAAAACGACCGCGCTCGACGCGATTCTCGGCCTCATCGAGTTTCAGGGAGAGCTGAGGGTGCTCGGACGCGACCCCTGGACGGAGCGCGACCAGCTCATGCGGGATGTCTGCTTCATCGCCGACGTCGCCGTGCTGCCGCGCTGGATGCGGGTCTCGCAGGCGCTCGATTACGTGGGCGGTGTGCATCCCCGCTTTGATCGCGCCAAGGCGGAGAGTTTTATCGCCAAGACCGACATCAAGCGCACCAGCCGAATCAGGGAATTGTCCAAGGGCATGGTGACCCAGCTGCATCTCGCGCTGGTCATGGCCATTGACGCGAAATTGCTGGTGCTCGACGAGCCCACCCTGGGCCTCGATATCCTGTATCGCAAGCAGTTCTACGATTCCCTGCTGAACGACTACTTCGATCGCAACCGCACCATCGTGGTGACCACGCATCAGGTGGAAGACGTGCAGAACGTCATCACCGATCTCATGTTCATCAACCGCGGCCGCATCGTACTCGATTGCAGCATGGAAGAATTCGAGTCGCGCTATCTGGAAGCATCCGTGCGCCCTGAGCACATCGCCGCCGCCCGGGCGCTCAAGCCAATTCACGAGCGCCAGGTGTTAGGCCGCAGCATTTTACTGTTCGATCACGCCGCTAATCAGAAAATCGACCGCCAGCAACTCGCGGCGCTAGGCGACGTGCGCACCCCCAGCATCGCTGATCTGTTTGTCGCCCTCTTAGGAAATTCTCCGGGCAATCAAGCCGGCACGGCCCAAGGAGCAGCCTGATGAATACGCAATCGAACGCCGTGCCAGAGTCCCTTGATTCTCAGGCGATCGTCCCTACGTGCTTGTGGCCCACTCATCCCTTCTATTGGTCGGTGCGGCGCGAATTGTGGGAGAACCGCTCCATCTACCTCGCGCCCCTGGCCGCCGCTGGCGCCGCGCTGCTTGGCTACCTGATCAGCATGACTGGTCTGACGCATTGGAGTCTGTCGGCTCTCCACTCAATGGACCAACGCAAATTCGCCCAGCCCTACGACACCACGGCGGGTGTGATGATGGCCACCATGATCCTGGTTACTGTCTTCTATTGTGCTGACGCGTTGTACGGCGAGCGCCGCGATCGCAGCATCCTTTTCTGGAAGTCGCTGCCGGTTTCCGATCTCACCACGGTGCTCGCCAAAGCAAGCATTCCCTTCGTGGTCTTGCCCCTCATCACTTTTGCCATCACCGTTGCGCTCCAGTTCATCATGTTGCTGCTCGACAGCGCAGTCCTGCTGGCGAGCGGTAAGAGTGTCGCGGCGTTATGGACACAATTGTCGGTGATCCAGATGTGGCTGCTGCTGCTCTACCATCTTTTTACCGCCCATACCCTCTGGCCCGCGCCCGTGTACTGCTGGCTGCTGCTGGTTTCCGGATGGGCGCGCCGCGCAACCCTGCTGTGGGCGGCTTTGCCCATCGTCGCCATTGCCGGGGTTGAAAAGCTTGTCTTCCAAACTTCGCGTTTCGCTGTTTTGGTGGGATCTCGATTCATCGGCGACACGCCATCGGTCGCCCTCACGCCAAACATGTTCCCCACCGATCCCATGACACACATTACACCAGGGACATTCCTGAGCACGCCGGGTCTGTGGATCGGGCTGGCAATCGCCGCGGCATTCCTCGCGGCAGAGGTCCGGCTGCGCCGCTATCAAGGACCGATCTGATTCGCATGCAGTTGCTCAAACGCCCGCGTAAAGGGGGCAGATAGATGAACACTCAATCAAACGCAACACCAGATTTTTCCCGCGCCTCGCAAGAAAGCATCATAACGCCGACTCGGCCATTCTATTGGTCCGTGCGCCGCGAATTGTGGGAGAACCGTTCCATCTATATTGCACCGCTGGCCGTAGCCTGCCTAATGCTGCTGGGCTTCCTGATCGCCACCCTCGGTCGCGCCCTGACCATGCCCAACCCGGTCGATCGACTGAGGGTCCTCGAAGAACCCTTCACCTTCGCCATGGGTCTGATCATGGGAACCGCTTTCATCGTCGGGATCTTTTACTGTCTCGATGCGCTCTACGGAGAGCGGCGCGACCGCAGCATCCTGTTCTGGAAGTCGCTGCCGGTTTCTGATCTCACCACCGTGCTCTCGAAGGCAACCGTTGGCGTCGTCATTCTGCCGCTGCTCGCCTTTGTGATCACCGTCGCCACCCAGTCGATCATGCTGCTGGTGAGCACGGCAGTCGTCCGCGCCAGCGGCCTCGATGTCGCGGCGTTTGCCAACAAGGTGGCTTTGTTCCGGACGTCCCTGGCGCTGCTCTACCACCTCGTGACCGTGCACATCTTGTGGTACGCGCCTTTCTATGGCTGGCTGCTGCTGGTCTCAGCCTGGGCGCGGCGCGCGCCGTTCCTGTGGGCGGTGTTGCCGCCCTTCGCGATTGGCGCGCTCGAGAAGGTCGCGTTCAACACTTCGCATTTCGCCGCCGTGTTGCATTCCCGCATTAACGGCCCGGAGGCTGTCTCCATGGCAGACAACCTCCCCATCGACGCCATGACGCGCCTCACTCCGGGTGGATTCCTAGCCAGCCCCGGCCTGTGGCTCGGATTGATATTTGCCGTTGCGTGCTTGGCCGCCGCGGTGCGGTTGCGCCGTTATCGCGAACCGCTCTGATTGGCATGCAGGTAACTCGAGCGCCCGCTTAAGGAGAAGAGTATGAACGCACCACCAATGATAAAACGGATCTCTGAAGCGTCGCCACGTTTCAAGGCCAGGATGGCCGGTGTCTTTCAACTGCTCGAAGCTATTACGGCAGCCTCTCCTGGGGTGTTCATTCTCGGCAGGCTGGTCGTAGATGGCAACGCCGCCGCCACAGCGGCCAACATCCTGGGACACGAGAGGCTATTTTGGTTGGGGTTCGCATCCTTGCTTATCGGGGTTACGTGTCATATCACGTGGGCGCTTCTCATGTATGAGTTGCTTAAGCCTGTGAACCGGAGCCTCTCTTCACTCGCAACGTTCGTCATTCTCGTGGGATGCGCCATTCAGGCTCTTACCAGCCTCTTTTACCTCGCTCCTTTGCTCATCCTGCAAGGCGGTAGCTCCTTGAGCGCATTTACCGCGGAACAGTTGCAGGCGCTGGCGCTCATGTTTGTCAAATTGAATAATTATGCCAACGACATCGATCTGGTCTTCTTCGGATTATGGTGCATCCTGACCGGCTACCTCATTTTCAGGTCGACCTTCCTGCCTCGAGTTCTGGGAGTGCTGTTGGCGATCAGTGGTTTGGGTTGGGTGATCTATCTGTACCCGCCGCTCGCATACCATCTGTTCATGCCATACATCGCGGCCGCCTCCGCCCTCGGGGAGATACCACTGGAGTTCTGGCTCATCGTGATGGGTGTGAACGCTCAACGCTGGAAAGAGCAGGCCGGCGCGGCGGCGGAATGGCGATCGCAGCTCGTATTCCTGGTTCAACCGCTCCCATAAGGAGGAAAAAGTATGAACCCACCTGCAATGACGGAACCGATCTCAGAAGCGTCGCCCTGTCCCAGCGCCAGAATTACCGGTGTCCTCTATTTGCTTTACTTCCTCACCGCGATACTGGGCGAGCTCTTCCTCAAGGGGATTGTTGTAGATGGCGACGCCACGGCTACGGCAACCAACCTCCTGGCGCACCCGGCTTTGTTCCGCTTGGGTTTAGCCACTGGCCTCATCGCGACCGCGCTCTACATCGCTGTGACGGCTCTCTTCTATGGCTTGTTTAAGCCTGTGAACCGGAGCATCTCTTTGCTTGCGGCGTTCTTCGGCCTCGTCGCATGCGCCATTACGACTTTCGGCAGTCTCTTTCAACTCGCTCCCTTGGTCCTCTTGGGAGGCAGCCAGTACTTGAGCGTATTTAACCTGCAACAACTGCGGGCCCTGGCGCTGATGTTTCTCGAATTAAATAACCAGGCCGCCAACATCTACCTGGTATTGTTTGGATTCTATGACCTCCTGATCGGATACCTCATCTTCAGGTCGACCTTCCTGCCTCAAATTCTAGGCGTGCTGATGATGTTTGCCGGTTTAGGTTGGCTGACTTTTCTGTCACCGCCGTTTGCGAACCATCTGACCCCCTACGTTTTGGTCTTAGGCTTCGTCGCGGAATTATTGCTGATGCTATGGCTCCTGGTGATGGGCGTTAACGTCCAACGATGGAAAGAACAGGCCAACGCAGCACATCAGGAGGAAAGATTATGACCGCAGCAGTAATGATAGAACGGATTGCAGAAACGTCGCCGCGTCTCAAGGCCCGGATCGCAGGTGTCCTTTATTTCTTCAGCCTCCTAACCGCAGGACTCACCGAGACATTTGTTCACGGCAGACTGAATTACGCCGGGGGCTACCTCGCGATCTTGGGCATGGCCGCTGTGACGCTGATCTGCTACGACATCTTTAGGCCCGTGAACCGGAGCCTCTCTTTGCTCGCTGTGTTCTTCGCCTTCGTGGGACTTACCTTTGAGGTCTTCCGATTCCAGTCTCAGGGCTTGAACATCGCCCTCGTATTTCACGGATTCTACTGCATCCTGATCGGCTACCTCATTTTCAAGTCAAGCTTTCTGCCTCGCGCTCTGGGCGCGCTGGAGGCGTTCGCCGGTGTGGCTTGGCTGACCTATTTGTCAAACCTGCTCGTCAATCGTCTGTCGCCCTACAACCTGGCCGCCGGCCTCCTCGGGGACGTGTCGTTGTTCCTGTGGTTGCTGGCGATGGGAGTGAACGTTCAACGATGGAAACAGCAGGCCAGCGCATGAAAGCCCATCTCACTCATTTGCACATTCGATTTACGAACTCGCGTTAGGAGAAACCACCATGAGCACCGCAGTAATGACTAACCGCCTAGAGCTGAGTTCCCTTGCCGACGGCGCCTTGAAAGCAGCCACGCGCTTTTGGTTTGTCGTCACCCTCGTCAGCCAACTGGTATTCGCCTTTGCCGTCGCGTCCTTTTATGGGCTCACGGCGCTGCGTGGCGACTACCATGCCTGGAAGTTTACCCATGGCTATGTGCCCGGCGTTACCAAGGGCAACTGGGCGGTCGTCATGCACGTTGCTTCGGCCGCCGTCGTCATGCTCGCCGGAGCAGTGCAGTTGGTTCCGCAGGTGCGCAACCGCTTTCCCGCCTTTCATCGCTGGGACGGCCGCATTTATATGCTGACCGCTGCCGCCCTCAGCGTCGCCGGTCTTTATATGACCTGGATCCGGGGAAGCGTTGGCGACATTTCTCAACACCTGGGTTCCACTCTGAACGCCGTCCTCATCATGCTCTGCGCCGCCATGGCGCTGCGTTATGCCCTGGCTCGCGACTTCAAAACTCATCGGCGCTGGGCGCTCCGCCTCTACCTGGTGGTCAGTGCATCCTTGTTTATTCGCGCCGGGCTGTTCCTCTCGCTTTTCCTCAATCATGGTCCCTTCGGTTTCGACCCCACGACGTTTCGCGGCCCGTTCCTCACCTTCCTGTCTTTCGCCCAATACCTGGTGCCCCTGGCCGTTCTGGAAATCTATTTGCGGGCGCAGGACCGCCCTGGCGCATTACGCCGCCTGGCTACGGCAGGCATGCTTTTTGTACTGACCCTGGTGATGGGCGCCGGACTCTTTGCGGTCGCCATGGCGCAATGGGTACCTCAAGTCAAAGCCGCGTATGACCCGCGTACTTCCATTGCAGAGACTCTCTCCGCCACCATCGCCTCCAGCGGCATCGACGCGGCTGCCAACCAATACCATGACCTCAAAGCCGCCGCATCCCCCACTTACAACTTCGATGAAGGCGAACTCAACGCCTTGGGTTACAGACTCATTGGCGCCAAGAAGTTCAAGGAAGCCATTCGCATTCTCCAGCTCAACGTCGAAGCCTATCCGCAATCCAGCAACGTCTATGACAGCCTCGGCGAGGCTTACCTGGACGACGGCAACAAGCCGCAGGCCATCGCCAACTATCAAAGATCGCTTGAGCTAAACCCGAAAAACCGCGGCGCCTCCGAGGTGCTTCGCAGACTCAATGCCCCGTAAACAGGGCGCCCGCGAGACCTGGGCTTGCTATCCAGGATAAAACGCCGCCGAACTTCCCACCCACTCCATATTCTTGTTGTGATCCACGCCCATCATCTTGCCCCGTCCCATGCGCACAATGGTCAACACCGGCAGCAACTCATCCACCCATACATACATGATGCGAATCTCCGCCTTGGTGCCCCCAAACGGCGTCTCGATCACCGGCTCAAATTCCATTCGCTCTTGCAAAATGTAATCCCCACGCCTGTCTTTCGGGATCGCCGCTAAATCTCCCTTCGTAGGATTGATCAAAACCCCCAACCCCGCGAACGAAAACAACGGCTTCAGTACATACTTTTCCAAGTCCGGCAGCTCCGGCACGCGATCCAGAAAATACGTCTTAGGCACCGACTCATGCCGCAGATAAGGCAGCGAAAACTTGCTCATCCGAAAATACCAGTTCGGATGCCCCGCCCACTCCACATCCAACTCTTCATCAAACCGGAAATTGAGCTTCAGCTTCTTCCGCACCAATTCATCCACAATCGCCCGGTTGTAAATCCGCCGGATCGGTATCCGCTTCCCATCCTTCTTATAGGACAGCTCCCGTCCCTGCTTCTCAATCTCCGTGATCGCCACCGTCGGAATTCCCAGCAGCTCTTCCGTCACCAGAAAATCTGGTCGCGTCTTCTGATGCAGCGGGTCAATCTCCATCAGAATCACATTCTCCGGATCATGCCTTCCCACAATCGCCCGCCGCAGCAGCGCCTTGTAGCCTTCCCAGTCCATCCCGCGGTGCAGGTACCGCAAACTCTCATCCAGCCCAAACACCTCCTGATACACCTGCGCAAGCACCGCCTGATATGCGTATAGCGAAGGGAATCCCTGCAACTCCACCAGCTTCGGCTGCAACTCGCCCGAAGCATCCTTCACCAGCCCAAAATCCACCTGGATAAACATCGGATGCGGCGCTTCATTGGGAACATTGAACTCCGGCGGAATCGCCTTCGCCGACGCCTCGTGATATTCCGGCGTCTCCAGCTGATGAATCAGTTCCGCCCCATACCGTGCCATCTGTTCCAGCAGCGCCTTAGGAAGAAAACACGGCGTCTCGGCGATCCGGAACTCCACCGGCGCCCCACACCGCTCCCCCACCCGCTTGAGAAACGCCTGGTATTTTTCCGGAGTAAAGCGCTCGTTGAACCGCTTGCGCAAGGAAGGAATCATTGCTTGTGTGGCGCGGGCGCCCTCGCCCGCGACCCTGTAGCGAGGGCGTCCCGCCCTCGCTCTCACGCCTCTATCAAGAACTGCCCGCCCCGCATGATCTGCTCCTCATCCACCCAAATATCAAACTTCCGCCCCACCACATCAATATGAGTGCACGAGTACCAATCCGCGCCCGTATGCTCCCCGTACGGATTGCCGAATGCAATGTGTATGCCAGGATATTTTTCATCCTGCAAAATCTGCCCGATCACATCTTTCAACTCAATATTCGTCCCAATCGCGAACTCGCCCACGCGGTCGCTGTTCTCGTCGGTGTGTGTGTAGTTCCAGAAATCGCTCTCCAGTGACCGGTTCGCGGAATGCGCCTCCGTCACTCGATTGCCTTTGACCCGAATCGTCAAGGGATTTTCCCGCAGGTCCCCGTACTTCGCACACAGCCAGTCGCCCACCACGCCATCGATTACGAACGTCCCGTTGACCTCGCCCGGAGTGGTAAAAACCTCGCCGCCCGGCAGGTTCCCCCACTTGTCTGGGCTGATGATCCCGCTGGTCTTCACCCAGCGGTAGCCGCGATTCAAATCCGCCACCAAATCCGTCCCCGCCGCAGTTCGTGCGCGAATCTGCGATGCCTTCCGCACCATGTCCACGACTTTGGTGCTGATCCGGTCCACTTTCAAAAAATCCGCCCGCATCCCTTCCAGCATGATCTGCCGGTTGATGTTCACCATGTGCGCGTGGCGGATCTTTCGTCGGTTTACGATGCCGGTCATCGCCATGCGCGTGCGCAGTTCGTCGGCTTGCGCCTGCACCGCAAAAATGCTCACTTGGCTGGTTTCCAGGTCTTCCGCAATCTCCCGCGGGAACTCCGCCAACGGCCGCGGCGCAATCTCCTCCAAAACCCATCCCCGGTAGGGCGCGCCCACGTTCTCCAGTTCCTTCACCATGCTCGCGGCAATTTCCCGCGTCGCCTCATCCGTGATCACCGTAACTTTCTCGCTCGGCTGCACCCGCAGGCACACCTTCACCGCGTTTCGCGCCCCAGGAGTGAGTTCTGGATCAAAAGGAAGAGTGCTCAATTGGGTGCCCCGTCCTGGTCGCGTTTGTTGCGACAGGGTGGGGGTTTGTGTCTCATCAACCGAATTTGTCATCACCCTACTTTTCTCGCCGGAGTCGCCTCTGCCGCCACGCCGACTTCCGTCTCTTCTATGATGTAATCAACAACTCTTTTCAGATCGCCGGTTTCCTGGAACACCCGCAATTGCCGGTCTGCTCCAGTCCCCGTTTCCAAAATCTCATGAATGTAGTTCAGTTCCTCGCGCGAATCCAGTTCGTCGGCAACATCATCCACAAAATCCAGATACTCCAGAACCAGGTCGCGCGCTGGAACTTCCTTCTGTTTACCGAAATCGATCATCTTCCCATTCAGCCCATACCGCGCCGCCCGCCACTTGTTTTCCATCAGCAGCGCCCGCCGGTAAAGCCGGAATCCCTGGTTCGCCGAATAAAGCTTGTAAAGTTTGGCAACCGTGGCCTGGATCAGCGCCGCCAGCGCAATCGTTTCCTCTACCCGCATCGGAATATCGCACACCCGAAATTCCAGCGTGTTGAAAAACGGATGCGGCCGTATGTCCCACCAGATCTTTTTCGCGTTATCGATGCAGTTGGTCTTGATCAGCAGCTTGATGAAATTCTCATATTCCCCCCAACTAGGGAAATAGTCCGGAATATTCGTTCGCGGAAACTTGTCGAATACTTTGCAGCGATACGATTTCAGCCCGGTGTTCATCCCCAGCCAGAACGGCGAATTCGTCGACAGCGCCAGAATATGCGGCACAAAATACCGCGCATGGTTCATTAAGTGGATCGCCGTCTCCCGGTCTTCCACGCCCACGTGCACATGCAACCCAAAAATCAGGTTGGCCCGAGCCACCAGTTGCATGTCCTCCACAATATTCTTGTAACGGTCGTCCGGAGTAATCTCCTGCTCCCGCCAGTCGGCAAACGGATGCGTCGCCGCCGAAGCCAGCCGCAGACCGTTGTCCTTGGCCAGTTTGATCATGTCCCGGCGCAGCGCTTTGACCTCGGCCTTGGCATCCTTAATGTTGGTGCAAACCGAAGTCCCGACCTCTACCACCGCCTGATGCAGTTCCGCCTTCACCTTCTCTTGCAGGCGCATCCTTCCCTGCTCCATCATTTCCGTATGGATGTGCGAGCGCAGGTCGCGCGTGACCGGATCAACCGTCTGATATTCCTCTTCGATCCCGAGTGTGAAGGTGGGTTGCATACCGAGAAAAAGAGCCGAAACCCCAGCTCAATAATAACAATGACAGACCCTCTAAAACTGCCTAACTTTCGACTCTGTGAAAGTCGCTCTGCCGGACGCTTTTCTCTGCGTTCTCAGCGGTTCCTCTGCGCCCTCTGCGTTTTAAGATTTCCCCTGTGAACCCCTGTGCTCCCTGTGGTTGAAAGCTTCTAAGCCCGAACCCTCTTCTTAGCTGCCGGTTTGGGAGGCACTTCCACAGGCCCCCGCAGAAACGCCGCCCAGCGCAACTCCTCCGCCGGGTTCTCCCCGCTAAGCGCCTTATTCACCGCCATTTCCGCCACTGCCTCCACCACCCAGTCAAAATTCGCCTGCCCGACCGAAGTGATCTCCGCATCCGGCGCCGGATTCATAAAGTCAATCGCGTAAGGCACTCCATCCTCCACCGCAAACTCCACCGTATTCAAGTCGTATCCCAGCGCCCGGCACAAAGTCAGCGAGTCTTTCTCGATCCGCTCTTTGAGCTTCACGCTCGAAGGCGGCGGATTCCCCTTCACATAGCGCTCATGATGCGGCGCCTTGGGATCGTACTTCATGATGTGAACCTTCTCCTGCCCGATCACATAGCACCGGTAATACTCCTCGAACTCCACCCCATGTTGCAGCGTCATGCATAGATCGCCCGTGTTGTTGTAATTCTGGAAGAACTCCTCCGGCGAATCGACTTTATATACGTGCTTCCATCCGCCGCCCGAGTACGGCTTCAAGAACGCCGGAAATCCGACATAATCAAAAATCTCTTCCCAGTTCAGCGGATACATCAGATTCCGCATCGATTTGTCGGTCGTGCCCTCCGGATGCTTCTTATGCGGCAGAATCACCGTCGGCGGAATCGCCACCCCCAGCTTGGTGGCCAGCGCATAATTGAAGAACTTGTCGTCCGCCGTCCACCAGAACGGATTGTTCACCACAATCGTCCCCGTCAGCGCGGCGTTTTTCAAATAAGCCCGGTAGAAAGGAATGTCCTGCGAAATCCGGTCAATGATGACCGCGTATCCGCTGGCGTCCGCCATCTTCACCCCGCCCAGCTTCACAAACTCCGCCGCCACTCCCTCCACCTTCATGCCATTGATCTTCTCCACCAAAGCCGGCGGAAACGTATTCTCCATCCCAAACAAAACCCCAATTTTCTTCATAAGAAACTCCACTGAGAACCGAGAACTGAGAACCGAGAACTGATCTTGAAACTCACCCTAAGCCTTCACCGCGAAGGCCGACGACCAACGACGAACGACCAACGACGCCTTCTAAAAATACTTCACCGCCATCCTCTGCCACAGCGGCCAATCATGTTTCGAATTGTCTCCCCAAACATCCAGCCAGTGCGGCACCCCTTTATCATGCAACTTCGCCGACAATTTCACGTTCTGGTCCAGACACATGTCCCAATCCGCCGATCCCAGCACAATCTTCATCTGCCGGTACCGGTTCAAATACCAATCGTCATGCATATTCGGCAGGAAGTCCTGCGGACAGTTGAAATAACAATTGTCGTCGTAATATCCATCCAGAAACTGATGAATATCGTACGCCCCGCTCATGCTCACGCAATGCGTCACCACCCCGGGATGCTTCAACGAAAAATTCACCGCATGATAACCGCCGAAACTCGCCCCCGTCACCGCTAGATCCGGCGAAACGTTCTTCCACTTAATAAACGGCAGAAGCTCATGCAGGATGTAGCGCTCATACTGCAAATGCCGCAGCACCCGCACCCGCGGATGCACATTCTTGTTGTACCAACTCTCCGTGTCCACGCCATCGGGACAAAACACCTGCAACTCGCCCGCTTCAATCTTCGGCGCCAGCGCTCCGATCATCCCGCGGTCTTCATACTCAAAAAACTTCCCCATCGACGTGGGAAACACCAGCAGCGGCGTCCCCGCATGCCCAAACACCAGGCCCTCCATATCGCGATGCAGTTCCTGACTGTATCCTCTGTGATATTCGCGGTTCATGAATCGCCAACTCAGGGCCGCAACATCTTACCTGATTTTGAAGCTGTAAGCGCAGTCGTCCTGGGGGCAGCCTCTGTGTCCCTCTGTGCCCCCCGTGGTTGGCTCTTGTCGCATCCTTTAGGGTGAGTTTCGCAACCGGGGGTCCCGACGGCTACTGCCTGTTGATCGGACAAATCGCCTGAATGCCGCTCTGGACGCCGAATTCCAAGGCCTAAACAAAAGTCGGCACTCTCCCGCAATCAGCGTATGATGAAGATATGCCCTGCCTTTCGGAACACCTCACCAGCCTTCGCCAGGAAATCACCGATTTACGCAACCTGAACACACAATGCTCCGAAAAGACCGATGCTACCGCCCAGGACCAGTCAGCTCTCGAGTTGCGCACCAACCGCCTGCGCGAAATCAAGCTCGAATTATCCAAGATGCTGAATCCCCCGACCGATCCCAAAGTCTGGTGGGACGGCCGTCGCGGCCCCAACCAAGCCCGTACCTAAACCTTTCTCATGAATTGCGGAGCGCCGTGGAAGGGCACGACTTCAGTCGCCGCTAGCACTCTACTTTTTGCCTTGCGCCAACACTGGTGCCTGGCTGTTCGTAGCTCTTGTGGCCTAAGAGTGCATCCCCCCTTCAGCGCTGCTTGCAAACGCCGTTTGAGGTAGGATTTATCTTCGCTCATGCCGAGGGCCCGCAAGCGCCGCGTCATCGTCTACGTCGCCACCAGCGCCGACGGCTTCATCGCCCGGCCCGACGGCTCGGTCGACTGGCTTGACCGCCCGCGTCCCAAGGGCAATTACGGCGGCGCCGCCTTCTTCCGCTCCATCGACACTTGTATTCTGGGGCGAAAGACCTACGACTTCTCCGTCAGTCACGGCATGCCCGACTTCTATCCCGGAAAGAAGACCTACGTCTTTTCACGGACCCTGAAGCAAGCCGCCAGCCCCAAGGTAACCCTCATCAAGGAAGACGTGGCCGCTTTCGCCCAACGGCTCCGCACCGAAAAAGGCAAACACATCTGGCTGGTCGGCGGAGCTGAACTTACTGCCGCGTTCCTCGATGCCGGCCACGTGGATGAATTCATCATCCACGTCATCCCCGTGATGATCGGCGAAGGCATCCCGCTGGTCGCGCCTCGTCACCGCCATCTCGCGCTGAAGCTCGTCGCCAGCCAGAAATTTCCCGACGGCGTGGTCAAGCTCCATTACACCGTCCGCAAATAGTGTGGGGGCGGGCGACCCCGCCCGTCCAAGCCAGGCCCAGTTCGGTAGGGTGTGGTTCAAGATTGACGCTGGCATCACCGTGGAAGGGCATGGCTTCAGCCATGCCGATCAGCGGGACAAATCACCGGCTTTAGCCGCTGAGGAAATCCGCCCGGTCATCCTAACCGACGACGTCTGCATTTCCCAGGCGCGCAAACCTACACATACTTGAACGGTCTGAGTTTAATGCTCTTCCAAAAATACGCCAGGATGATCACACTCGACACCGCCGCATACGCACACCACAACGAGGTAAACGCATACCGCTTCACTGCCATCACCGCCAGCAGAATGATCAGATTTGCCGCCCCAAACAGCACCATGTCCTTCTCTTTCGAGAAAAAGAGCGAACCGCAGGTCGCGACTACATACAGCACCGCAACCGCCAGGTTGTTGGTCGCTGCATTGATGTACACGATGCTGTTTCCCCTGACGTACACCTCAAACGGATACGCCGTAAGCGCCCACAGAATATACAGCGTTGTCCCCGTGCCCAGCGCCAGGAACGGTACCATTCGCGTCCGGCTCTTGCCGTTAGGCTCGAACAGCAACACGCTGAGCGGTATCAGAAACGGCAGGAGCCCCTGCGCATATAACATGAACGCCGCCGCCATCGCGCGCATAACCCCCGGCGAGAGCATCCCATCCAGTCCCAGCCATACAAACCCCTCAGTGAATTGATGGACGGCGAAAAGCAGCGGTAGCGATGCAAACAGCAGTTCGCGCCGATGCTTTACCTTCGTCAGCGTAAGCACCCCCACCGTCCCCAGAACTCCGCTACCAGTAAAATTCGCCGCTGCTGAAAAACACATTTCCGTCCCCCTGCTGGTGATCTCGAAATAATAGTCTCTTCGGCGGGTGGCCCGCCCCTTATTCCGAGGATTTGGTTTGCACCGGGGTGCCCCGCTCCTTGGCGCTTTTCCAAGGGGCGGGCTGTCGGCGTGCAAACCACTCCTTAATCCGCGAAAATCCGCGTTGATCTGCAGCCAATTAGATCTACTTCCTCATCAACCCCCAAGCCTCCCGATAACCCTCCCACTTAGCCCGCCGACACTCGATATCCGGATAAAACCTCAAACTCCGCGCCGGAGCAAAATCTGCAATCGGCAACACGTACCACGCATCCTTCGGAATAATGTGCGCCACCAGCACGTCAATCTCCTCCGCCGTATAACACACCTTGCCTCTGCCATACACCGAGTAGATCGACTGCACGTCATATCCTCGCGCCCGCAGCGTCGCCGTGCACTTCAGTTGCACACGCCACAACCGCCGCCCTGAATCCACAATAAAGTCATAGCGCTCGCTGTCGCCCCACGGCTTGGTCACTGCAAATCCCTCCGCCGAAGCCTTCATTAGAAACGCCGCTTCCGAAAATTCTCCCGTGCGCTTCGTATTCGGACGCCGCGCTCCGCCATCCTCGCCACCCCGTAAACTCGTTTCCATTTCCTGATCTCCAGTTCTCGTCACAAATAAGAAAGGCGCGGCTTCATGGGCCGCGCCTCGCATTAACTCCCTATATATTCAGACTAGCAAATTGCACCGCCAAGTGAGACACGATTTCGAAATTTATTTCTCCAATCGAATCAGCACGCTACAAAGAAAACGACTCTCAAGGGGGCTTGACAAGAAATTTCCCAGGCGAGGCCAAAACGGGAAATCCGCACTTCACGGCCCAATTCGGCACAAAATCTTCGGATGGGTGACGAACTTGAGCAAAAATGCCGCCGATGGCCCCGCACGTGTCGGGCCGGTTACCCGCGGGTGCCCGATGTCTCGCCGCTTTGTGCGGACAGCACCGTGGAAGGGCACGGCTTCAGCCGTGCCGTTAAAGCCCTGGCTCCCGCCAGGCCTCACCTGACCGCCTGCGCAATCACCCCTTCCGACGGCAGTCCCGCACTCAACCAGAAGCCTTTTGACTCTCCCCGTCTCGTTGCCAGGACATGGGCCGGCCGGTGGCCCACTCAAGCCCGTTGTTAGCTGGAGCGGGAAGCCGCCTGCGTCGTTGCAAGCCACGCCGCCACCGTCAAACACAATGTAATCGTGATGGAGAAAACGATGGGAACAAGAAAAAAGTATTTCCAGTGCAACACCGTGATGGCGGCAAAGCAAAGCGCGAACGTCCACGCCGTGCCGCGCATGCGCACCAAAGACTCTGGCGGAAGGCCTCCGAGTTGCCACGCCAATACCACCGCCAGCAGCAGCATCACGCTGGCCATGAGTCCGAACCCAACATAGAAATCCCAATAAGTCCGGGTAAATCCCATAACGTGAAAGTGAGTCGACCGCATCGGGCCAAGATCCACTCCCCACGCAGGATCGGACCAGGGAAACCCAGAAGTGTGTCCGGCGTCCATAAGTAGCAGAAGAACAGCAGCGATTCGATAAAACACCGATGCTCGCATGATCGCCTCCAGAGGGCACGGCAATGAGCGCCGCTATCCTGCCGCGCCGCTTCAAACTGTACCATTTAATTAGCATGTGAGCGGCGCGCTAGTTATTGGGCGGATGTGGTTTGAACCGGGGTGCCGCTCATTTCCAGCCCGGCGCCACCTTGCAAGCCGCTGTCTCCCGCCGTAATATGCTGTATTATGGACAAACACACCGTCAGCTTCCGCATCGACGCCGACAAAGTCACCGCATTAGACACCCTGGCCGAAGCCCTGGACCGCGATCGCAGCCATCTCCTGAACGAAGCCGTCTCCGCTTATCTGGAAGCCCAGCAATGGCAGGTGGAAGAGATTAAGAAGAGCCTGCGCCAGGCCAACGCCGGCAAGCTGCTGCCCCACGCCCGCGTCAAACATATGGCCGGCAAATGGCGCTGACCCTCTACTGGACTCCGTCTGCGACCAGTCATCTCCGCTCCGCTTTCGAATACGTCGCCCAGGACAATGCACGCGCCGCCCATGCGTTGATCGAACGCATACTGTCCGTGGCCGAAAGGCTGTGCGATTTCCCCCGCATGGGCCGCGAAGGCCGGGTCGAGGACACGCGGGAACTGGTGATCGCCGGAACGCCGTTCGTGGTCGTCTACCGCTTGCATCGCAGCCGGGTCGAAGTGCTCGCTGTCTTCCACGCCGCTCGCAAGTGGCCGGAAGCGTTCTAGGCCGCGATCTGCCGGGTGCCCCATATCTCGCAGCCTTTGCGAGACATGGGATTCCACGATCCTAACCCTCTGTCATCCTGAGCGAAGTTGTCGTCCGCAACGTGGACGACAACGCAGTCGAAGAGCCTGCCCTGAGCGAAGCCGAAGGGACCCCATACAAGCGTGTAGCGCCACAAACCCAGAGAGGAATTCCCTCGATGGTGTCGAATTGCCGGGTGCCCCGCGTCTCGCTGCCGTTGCGAGACGTGGGATTTCCATGGCACCCAACCGGCTGGGCCGTGAAATGTGAATCCCCAAACCACCGGAGGGTAAGATTCCCCAACTCCCAACCAGCTGGGCCGCCAAATGCCAATCCCTAAACGACCGACGGGTGCCCCATCCTTTCGCGCTCTTTGCGAAAGGGTGGGATTCCACTGCACTCGCGAAGAAACGCCGATAACCCTCCCCTTGACTCCCACCCCGCCCCGGAGTACATTTTTCTCTCCCCCAGCAGTCGTGCCGCGCCGTATATCCCAGGGACAACTTAAACCAAGGAGAGGTCATGAAGACCGCGCTGGCCATTTTCCTCTGCATCACCCCACTGCTGACCGCCCAAACTCCCGACGCGAACGCTGCCCGCGTCTTCATTACTGACAGCCAGTCCCGGTCGATCGCCGGAAGCGGCGGCGGTGCCAACGGCGCCTATGGATCAACCGTCGCCGGAGGCGCGCGTCCCCAGACCGCCGAAATCATCAAGACCTTCGGACAGCGTTGCCCGCAAGTCGTCATCAACAACATTCAGACCAAGGCCGACTACATCGTCCTGCTCGATCACGAGGGCGGCAAGGGCTGGGCCCGGCACAAGAATAAGGTCGCTGTTTTCACTCGCGTCTCTGGCGACTCCATCGTCAGCAAGTCAACAGTCTCGCTCGGAGGCTCCGTTCAAGAGGCCTGCGAGCAATTACTGCGGACTGGGCCGCCCACGGGAAGGAAATCCGCGCGGCCGTAGCTCCGCCGTCAGCAGCGCAACCCGCCGCCGCTCCCGCCGCGCCTGTTCCGACGCCCGTCTCTGCGTCCGCCGACAAAGCCCAGATACAGGTCACCTCTACCCCCGACGCCGCCGACATCGAAATCGACGGCAGCTTCGTCGGCAACACACCCTCCACCGTCGGCGTAGCCGCAGGACAGCACCAGATATCCGTAAAGAAGTCCGGCTTCAAACCCTGGGAAAGAAAGATTGCAGTTTCGAGTGGTCAAGTGAATGTGAATGCGGCGCTGGAAGCCGAGGCTAAGTAAACGGTAGGATGAAACGTGCTCAATAACCCGACCATCCTAAATTCGCCCGTTCTTCTGTTTCTAGGCGCAGGCGCGTCTCAGCCGCTGGATAAACCTATGATGGTCGAATTCGTTAGGGGGGTATCTAGGCGCATAAGCGACGATTCACAGAAAAACATGCTTGCGCACCTCAGAAGGTTCCGAAGCGATGATCTGGAATCGATCCTCGGCGAGCTGGACACGCTGATTGACTTGGACTATGCGTCAAGCGTGGACGGCATGACTTCGGCTGCGGAAGGAGGGGGCCAGCACTACAGGTTCTCGCTTGATAGAACAACAGCCGTGGGCCTCCGCACTAAAATCAAGCACGAAATAATACGCGAATATCGGAATGTAGACGCCGATAAGACAGTGCAGATATATGAGCCTCTGTTTAATGTCCTCTTTCCGTATCTCCCCAAGCGTAGCGAATGTCTGCCGATATTTACGACCAACTATGATCCCGCAATCGAGGAATTCTACCGACAGAAGCACGAACAGTACGCTTTATGCGACGGCTTCGACTATGATCGTGCTGACCGCCACAACTACTGGAGCCGCTCAGTATTTGACAAATTCCAATTGGAGCCGGAGAAACGAAACCTGGCGCTGTTCAAGCTGCACGGCTCGGTTGACTGGCTTCGTGTGAAGTCAAGTCAAAGGATACGACGCGGACAGGCCATGTTTGACGCGATGGATTCGGACGCATATGAGAACATCCTGATCTATCCCGCGACGCGCAAGATCGCCACTGAGGATCCCTTCTACACCGGGTACGAGTACTTCGAACGGTGCTGCGAACGTGCGAGAGTCTGCGTAGCGGTAGGCTACTCTTTTAGAGATTACGACGCACTGACCAGGTTGAGGGGAGCTGCATCCGTCAACGACGAACTAAAGCTTATCTTGCTGGCTCCTAGGGCGGAGGAGATCCTGAAAGATGTTCGATTTCCGGAGGACAGAAAAAAACCGTTCAACTTCAAGTTCGGCGAAATGCCCGACCAGGTTAACTTGCTTTCTGAATACCTCGACAGAACCGTCGGCAAGCCCTGAGGACGCAATTGGCAATCGAACGCGAGAAGCTGCGTATGTGGGTATACGATGCATTGACCAGGCCCCCGCACCAAGTAGGGGCATCAGGTCAGAACCTGCAGCTAAGCGACGTCGCAGTCTGGGTGAAGCAAAGAGCGCAGCAAGACCAAGCCATGCCCCAAGACTCCCGATTTGCTCAGGCAAACCTGGAGAAGGCGGACGAAGACGCAATCAGGGAGTGCATCTGGGGTTTGATAATTCAGGGCATCGTCGTCCCCGGAATTTCAAATGACGGCTCCTACGGCGTAAATCTGCCTTGGCTCCAAGTCAGTGAGTGGGGCAGGGCCTGCCTGCAGACGGGAGAGTACGTACCCCACGACACAGGCCTGTACCTGAGCCGCGCCCGCGCCCAAATCCCAGACCTTGACCCTGTTGCGATTTTGTACCTTCAGGAGGCCCTGAACTCGTTCAGGGCTGGCAACTTTATAGCTGCAGCCATCATGATGGGCGTAGCCTCTGAACAGATACTAATCCTGTTGAGGGACGCTATCCGGAACGCGATTCCAGAGGATAATCGAAAGAAGAAGCTTATGGCCGCCACCGAGAACCAAGCGGCAAGGCGCATCTATGAAGAGGTCATCAAGCGGGTCGATCCGATACACGATCAGCTTCCGCAGTCGCTTCAGCAGTCCATCGGCACCGAGCTTGAAGGGATCTTCCACCTGGTTCGTCGGACACGGAACGATGCAGGACATCCAACAGGAAGGCTTATTGACCGCGACGAGGCATACGCCCTTTTGCAGCTGTTTCCGGTCTATGCCAAGAGCGCGTATGGACTGATGGACTGGCTCAGGGTCCACCCGATCTAGACGCCAGGGGGGACCCACACAACGCGGTTTTCGTTGCGTGGGGATTCCCAGGAATTCAGTAGGGCGGGTGGCCCGGCCTGACCCTGCGTTGTTTTGCAAACGTGTGGATAAACACCGGAAGGCGAGAGTAACGGCCGTGAAAGCCTCGAACATAGCCGATCTTGAAAAGACCGAAAAGAGACCAATGCTAAGATACGACAAGTAAGATTCGGGAGTGGATGCGGGTTTCCGGGGGGTAGTTCCGGTAATAGGGATCGTATATGAAACAAGTTAACACCTACGCTCTATATGACCTAGGGATGGAACTGCAGGCACTAAGGTCGCTACCAAGCGACCACACAAAACTTGGGAAAGAGCACACTGCCCCACTGTGGAGAGCATCATTCTGGCTAGAGTCCTTCCTAGACGCCAAGACAATCCCGCTCGATGTCTCGGACGCCACAGCTCGAAATTTGGTATCAAGCCTCCAGTCGTTAGGCCAGAAAGTCTATGCAGCAGAGGAAATCCAGTCGTGGGAGCTGACATCTATCCAAAACATGCTGTCTCAGTTTGAAACGATACTGGCGGCTGAACTACAAAAGCATCTGACATATTTAGTCTCACAGATAGGCGGCTACTCTATGCCGCTACTGGTAAGCAAAGCGGAAGTCAACTTACCAGAAGATTCTCTGGAAACAATCGCAGATGGAGCGCGAAAAGACTTCCGAGAGGCCGGTCGCTGCCTTGCATTTGAAGTTCCGACAGCCGCGGGTTTCCATGCAATGCGGGCGACGGAAAGAGTACTGAGACAGTACTACCAACTGGTGATGAAGAAAGACCCGGGACATGTGGACTGGGGAACATGCACACAGGAACTGACTAAGGCTGGAGCCAACGCCAAGATCGTGCACGTGCTAGACCAGATTCGCTCCATCCATCGCAATCCTTTGATGCACCCCGAAGACTTTCTGACCATGAAGGAGGCGATTGGACTCTTTGATATTGCGAAGAGTGCAATTGGGGCGCTAGCTGAAGAAATAACAGTGCTCACTCCCAAGCCAGACCCGGAACCAAAGACAGAGGGGTATGCGGAACTGTTGGGGGCCGCCGGGGCGCTCGGCACCGCGCTTGAAGAAAAGCCGGATGAATAAACCCGGAGGCGGGTGGCGCACTCAAGCCCGGTGTTGGCTCGAGCGGGGGGCGGCCTGCTTCGCAGGTGCCCCAGGTTCGCGCCCCACGCCCTCAAGTCCCCACCGGCAACTCCCTTGGTTTCGGGGCGCTAACCTGGGCATCAGCGACCTTGACCCAACAACACGAAGTATGACAAAGTAATAACATGCGAGAGACCAGCACCTTCACTGTTTCGCTCCCTCCGGCTATGGCCAAGCAGATCGAGAAGGTCATGAAGATCACCTAGTGTGTTCTGATCGGTTATGAAAATTCTCTACTCTACCTGATTCCTCAACCGCTTACCAGAACTGTGTTCTGATGCGTTCTGGTCGACTCTGACCCGTTCTGAACATAGAACTATCACGTTTTCATCACAGCAGGCTTTTTCACTCACAACCGGTCGATGAGTGTAATGGTCGATGAGTGTAATTGATTCCATGACAATGTCGGCTCCCACGCCCGAGTAAAGTTGGTGGTGCTAAAGCCAATCAACAGGCTCGGGAGAAAGGAGCCGAACGATGATCATTATAGGAGTAGATTTCCACCCCGAGTTTCAGCAAATAGCTTCGGTGGATACCGACACCGGAGAGTTCCAGGAAAAACGGCTAGCACATCGCGAGGATGCGGAACAGTTCTACCGTGCCCTGGCAGGCCAGAAGGTGCGGGTCGGAATGGAAGCCAGCGGGCATGCGCGCTGGTTCGAACGACTCGTGGCCGAGTTGCAGTTTGAGTTGTGGATTGGAGACGCAGCCGAGATCCGCACCAAGCGAGTACGCAAGCAGAAGACGGATCGCCAGGACGCGCAGTTAATCTTGCGCTTGTTGCTGGAGGACCGGTTCCCGCAGATCTGGGTGCCGAGCTGGGAGAACCGGGATCTGCGGCAACTGCTGTGGCACCGTCATCGCATGGTGCAGGCGCGCACTCGGATCATGAACCAACTGCAGGCGGTCGCGCTGAATGAAGGCTTGCGCTGCAAGAAGAGGCTGTGGCGAGAACGCGGACGGCAGCAACTGGAATCCTTCCAGTTGGCTCCGTGGGCGAGCCGGCGACGGCACGATCTGTTGGAGTTGATGGATCGACTGAACCCGACGATCACGGAACTGACCCAGGCGATCGAGCGGGAAGTCGAGAAGCGCCCGGAGGCGCAGCGACTGAGGACACATCCCGGAGTCGGTGCCTTGACCGCACTGGCCTTCGTGCTGATCCTCGGCAAAGCTGAGCGCTTTCGCTGTGGCAAGCAGGTGGCGAGCTATCTGGGGCTGGTGCCGTTGGAAGAGTCCAGTGGAAACCGGCGACGGTTGGGGCACATCACCAAACAGGGGAGTTCGATGCTGCGCTTCTTGCTGGTGGAAGCGGCGCAGGTGACAGTGCGCAGCGTACCAGAGTGGCGCAGCCAGTACTTCCACCTGGCGATGCGACGAGGACGGAAAATTGCCAAGGTCGCCATGGCTCGCCGACTGGCGGTTCGACTGTACTGGATGATGCGCCGGGGTTGGGATTACGAGCAGGTGAAAAAGTTCGGTTCGCACGCGGGACAGCCCGGAAATCGCGATGGTGTGCAGTAGAACACCGAGTAATGGATTGGGCGTCCCGCTCCTCTTCACGGAGGAGTTCGAAGTAGTAATCATGATCGCAGTTCGAGACCGAAGAGATGCATGGGTCGGACCGAGTTCCAGACCTAAAGATTGATTACGAGCGAGCCTTGGTTGGTAGAGCAAAAGCAACCGCTTCAACGAGAGCGAAATGGCGCCCTTCTATGAGTGCATGCTGAAGTGTGCCCGAAAGTACTTGACACCGCCGACATTGTCAGAGACGCGATTTTACGCCAACTATCAGTTGCGGACACTGCCAACTCCACGGCTTTCATTGACGTATCCTTTCATTCCGTCTACGACTGCGACTACTTGCACATTGACAAGGCAGCAGCCTTTGGACATAATTCTCCGCACGTTTTGGGCACACCTACTTCGTCTCCGCTGCCCGGAACCTCATTTCTGTACCGGCTTTTTACTTTAAGCATTCGGCTCCCACCTGGAGCGAAGGTTCGATTCCCCAAGGAGAAATCTTCCATGAAGCTCCGCATCGCTGGCGTGGTAGTTGGATGGTTGTCGCTGGTTCTGTCCCTGGCCGCCCAGGCCTCAAGCAACAGCTCAGCGGCTGCCCAGGTGCCGCCGTTGATCCAGTTCTCGAACGTCGCCACAGACGTGAACGGCAAGCCGCTGACCGGCATTGTTGGCATCACCTTCTCCTTGTATCAGGAGCAGCAAGGCGGATCTCCGCTGTGGTTGGAGACGCAGAACGTACAACCGGATCAGACCGGGCACTATACCGTTCTGCTCGGCTCGACGACCAGCCAGGGATTGCCGACCAGCATCTTTGCCTCGGGCGAGGCCCATTGGCTAGGAGTGCAAGTCTCGGGACTAGAAGAACAGCCACGGGTGTTGCTGGTCAGTTCGCCCTATGCGTTGAAGGCGGCGGATGCGGAGACCATCGGGGGATTGCCTCCTTCTGCGTTCGTGCTGGCGGCACCACCGACCGCGGGTTCAGCTACGCCGGGAACGGCGGCCACCAGCGGGACAGTTGTAGAAGGCAGCCGGGCCTCTCGGCGACCCTCCACCACCTGTGACGTCACCAGTGATGGGACGGCCGGGGTCAACGCTCTGGCCAAGTTCACCGCTGCCTGCAATGTGGAAGCTTCAGCCATTTCAGAGAGCAGCGGGAATGTGGGGATCGGAAGCACAGCGCCTACCAACACGAAGCTGTACGTTGGCGACACGCTGAGCAATTTTGGTTCGGGGTGGGCGCAACGAAACGTCTTCACCACCTCAGCCACCAGCAACGGCACGAACTTGGGTTTGGCTTTTGATCTGGATGCCAGCAATATGACGATCCCGGCCGGGGTGACGGATAGCGGGTATCGTTTGGCGGTACGTGGCCTGGGCTATGCCGGAACCACGGGGTTTGCCGGCACGCTGAACCAGCAATGGGGAATCCTGGGAGAAGCCGGGATTTACCAGGCCAAGAGTGGGGCGAAAGTGAATTCCGCCTACGGAGGAGAGTTTCTGATTATCAACAATGCGCCCGGCACTACCATCACCAATGCCTATGGGGTTTACATTTCGAACTCAGGGACGCTGGGAACGATCACCAACCGCTACGATCTGTATGCGTCGAGTGCCAATGCGAAGAACTATTTTGCGGGCAACGTAGGAATCGGCACGACCACTCCGGCAGCCATGCTGGACGTGAACGGAGCGGTGAACGCGGCGACCAGCTTTAACCTGGGGGGCAGCCTCTTCGCCTCCGGCAACTACACCCTTGGAAACGCGTTCCTCGGTTTCGCCGGGAACTCCAAGACGACGGGTGACGACAACACCGCCAGCGGCGTTCAAGCGCTCTTCTCTAACACCTACGGCGAACACAACACCGCCACCGGCGCGTATGCGCTCTACTACAACACCGCGGGCAGCAACAACACCGCCTTTGGCCAAACGGCGCTCAACTCTAACATCACGGGTGGCAACAACACCGCCATCGGCCAAGGCGCGCTTGAATTTAACACGGGCAGCAACAACACCGCCAGCGGCTACGACGCGCTCAACTCTAACACCACGGGCTACAACAATACCGCCAGCGGCTACGAGGCGCTCTTCTACAACGACACGGGCTACAACAATACCGCCAGCGGCTATAACGCGCTCTCCTCCAGCACCACGGGCGACGAAAATACCGCCACCGGCTCGAATGCGCTGTCCTCCAACACGGGTAATGACAACACCGCCGACGGCTATAGCGCGCTTTCCTCCAACACCACGGGCCTCTTTAACACCGCCAGCGGTGCGTATGCGCTCCAATCCAACACCACCGGCAACCACAACACGACCTTGGGCTACGAAGCCGATGTGGGCGTCGCCAATCTTGTCTACGCCACCGCCATCGGAGCCAACGCAGTGGTCAGCCAGAGCAATGCCTTGGTGCTGGGTGGTACGGGTAGCTCTGCCGTTAATGTCGGCATCGGCACGGCGGCGCCCTCCAATGTCTTCACCATTGCCAGTGGCGCTGGCCACGCGATTGCCGATGGCTGGGACACGTACAGCTCGCGCCGCTGGAAGACCAACATCCAGCCGCTGCACGGCGCGCTGGGGAAAGTGGAGCAACTGCGAGGCGTATCTTACGACTTGAAAGCAAGCGGCAAACACGAAGTTGGCGTCATCGCCGAAGAGGTCGGCGCGGTCGTTCCCGAGATTGTCAGCTGGGACAAGAACGGCAAAGACGCTCAGGGCGTCGATTACGGCCGGCTGACCGCACTGCTCATCGAAGCCACCAAAGAACAACAGCGAGAATTCCGGCAGCAAGGGGTCGAGCTAGCCAAGGCTCTGCATCAGATCCGACAGCAGCAGAGTCTGCTTCGTGCGCAGGCTTCGGTGATGCGGAGTCTGGAGACTCAGGTCCGGGAGGATCATGAGACCTTACGTAAGGTGAAAGCGCAAGTAGCCACTGCTCAGCCTAGGTTGGTGGCGGCGAAGTAAACGCAGCGAGTCAACCAGCAAGAAGATAGCCGCTCGGATGTCTGGGCGGCTTTTCTGTTGCATTAAGCCGAAGGTGTTTGCGCGGCTAACTTCTGTTATCAGGCGTGGGTGTTGAAAAAGTCACGTCGATTGGCGGGATGAGATTGGGCAAAAGCATGTTAGAAGGGAGTGATCCTGCCCATGCTCTGTTGGATTTTCATCGTCGGAGGCCTGCTGATCATGATGGGGCAACACGACCGCTCTGAAGCACTGTTCTATTACTTCCGCCTGGAAGATCAGGTTCCCGAGAACCATCTGCTGCGGCTGATCGAGAAGCACATCAGCTTTGAGTTTGTGCGTGAGCGATTGAAAGACAGCTACAGCGACACGGGTCGGGCCGTCGATCGATCCAGAGTTGCTGCTGCGCATTCTGCTGATTGGCTATCTGTACGGCATCACCAGCGAGCGAAAACTGGTGGAGGAACTGCGCATGCACTTGGCGTGGCGGTGGTTCACCGGTCTCGGCTTCGATCAGGAGATTCCCCATCACTCTACATTCTCCAAGAACCGGCACGGGCGGTTTCAAGAATCGAAACTGTTCGAGCAGTTGTTTGAACAGATCGTGCGGCAGTGTGTGGAGGTGGGACTGGTGCAGGGCAAGCACCTGTCGGTCGATGGCAGTTTCGTGGAAGCCAATGCGGCCAAGGAGAGCCGCATCCCGCGGGAGCAGTTAGCGGAAGCAGCCCACGTCCATCACACCGTGCGTCAGTTCCTGACGGAACTGGAACAGCAGAACCCGGTGGAGGAACCGGTGCATACGCAGGACCAGGTGTCGACCACCGATCCCGATTCCACTTATGCCACCAAGGGCGGCACGCCGGCTCGCCTGGGGTACTACGACAACTACCTGGTCGACAATCACAGCTGTGTGATCGTGGGAGTGCAGGCGACCGCTGCCAGGATGAGTCAGGAGACCGTTGCCGCACAAGACATGCTCACACGCTTCACCGCATGGCAAGGACGAGAGCCGGAATCGGTGGCGGCCGACACGACCTACGGGAACGGGGAGTTTTTGCAATGGCTGGCGGACCGGAGCATCACCCCCTACATGCGGACCCGCGACAGTATCCACCGAAAGAGGAGTCCATTCTTCGGCCCCGAGCGTTTCACTTACGAACCGGAACACAATCGCTACATCTGTCCTGCTGGCCAGCCCCTCAACTACGGGGGTCGAGTTTATCGGAATCGGGCCTTTAACTACATTGGAACCCGCAAACGTTGCGGTGCATGTGCGCTAAGATCCCAATGCACCAGTGCCGCTTTCCGGTCTCTTAACATCCACCAGCACGAAGCCGCCCGGCAACGTGCCCGGGAGTTGGCCAACACGGAACAGTTCGCGAAGGCACAGCGACAAAGAAAGAAGGTGGAAGCCTTGTTCGCCGAACTGAAGAATCAGATCGGGCTGCGCCGCCTGCGCCTGCGCAGACTCAAGTTCGTGCGCGAGCAGTTCTTCCTGGCAGCGGCTGCGCAGAACATTAAGCGACTGGTGCGGTTCCTCCACCAACCGGCAACACCCGTTCTGCCCGCCACCACTTAACCGAACGGACAGAAGACAAACCGGCCAGGGCATGCTCGCAGATGAAAGACCTTCGGTTGAGGGACTTTTTCAACATCCACAGGCGTTTACACGCATTGACCCTCAATGAGTGCTATGGCGATGTAACGCACTAATCGCCCCAGCATGTCTCAGCCCCAAGAAGCGTATTATCAAGTATTTGGCAGTCCCCGGGAGCCTAGTTAAGTTGTTGAATGTATTGGAAACAGACAGTTTCTAAGAGTGCTCGGGGGTGAACAGGCGGCCTCGAAGTGAGGCCGCTTTTTGTTTGGCTGATGAGAATAGAAAAACGCGTGATTTCAGCCATGCCGGCGGGGATCGCGGAGGGACCCGGTGCGCCCCAGATGAAAATGTTTTCACACTGTCGGAAGCGGGCGAAATGGGTATAAGATCATTGCTGCTTTCGAGGCTAGAAAGGAAGTTCCGGCCGAGTGTAGTTTGTTGTCCTGGGTCGAGAGTTGATACGACAATCGTGCCTCAGGGAAGGTTCTTGTCATGCCAACGTCGGCCCGACGACCACTGTCCCGTCTAATTCTTGCCTTGTTCCTCTCCGTACTTTTGCCAACTGCCTTGTGGGCAGTCGGTCCGCTGGCGACCATTCCTGTTGGGAAAGCCCCTGGCCCCATGGTTATCGACCCGACCACGCATAGTGTCTATGTGGTGAATACGGGCGACAACACGGTGTCGGTGATTGACTCGGAAAGCTTGATGGTCAAGGCTGTTGTGAAGGTCGCGGCGGGGCCGTCATTCATCGCTGCGAATCCGGCCGCGAACCTGGTGTATGTAGCCAGCGTCAACGGGGGAACGGTTACCGCGATTCAGGGAACCAAGGTTGTGGGTACGTTGAAGGTCGGGGGCATGCCGATTGGGATAGTAGTGGATACGGTCCTGAACCAAGTCTACATAGCGGACCAGGCGCGAGACCAAGTCCAGATTTACAACGCGACCACCGGAAAGCTCTTGAGCACGCTCGCCATGGGGATGCATCCTTCGGCGATGGCCCTGAACCTGGCGACCCATGCAGTGTTTGTGGCCTGTTATTTGGGTTCGGCTGGGTCGGAGGTGGTGATCGACGGGACCAAGAATCAGATCGCGACGACCGTGGGGAATCTTCCCGGCGGCATGACCTCGATTTCGGTGGATCCGATTACGAACGTCTCGGTCTCGACCAGCCCTTCGACGAACACGGTCACCGTGGTCTACGCAGACAACGGATACTCAGTATACGAGGAGGTGGGCGACGGCGACCAGGACGCGATTGCGTCCGCGTACGATGCCGGCTACCCCGGAGCTTTTTTCATCGACGATACTGGCGACGGAAACATCTGGTTTGCCCTGGGAAACGGCGTGTTCGGGCTTGGCGATTTCTACAATGTGCCATTCCTGGATGCCTCAGCCCTGACGGTGAACCCGGCCACAAATCAGATCGGTATAACCTACCCAGTGGGCGACCCGGCAGGCGATGTGGTTTACATCATCGATTTTCTTACCCCGGGATTTCAAAGCAATCTCCACTACTTGATCTCGGGCCTGGGGCCGACGGAAATCTTGTTCGATCCACTAACGAACCGGGCATTCGTCACCAACAATTATGACGGCACTGTGAGTGTTTTCGATGTTACACCGGGAGAAACTGTTCCTGCGTATGAGGCCGACTTCCAGGGCTTTAATCTTGGGTACGACTACATTGACGTCAATCCGGCCACCGGAACCACCTACACCTTACGCATTGGCGATCTGTTTGCGATCAACGAAGCGCAAGCGGGGGCGGGGTCCAACGGGCAGGGAGGAGACACTGCCGGAGTGACTACGATTCCGTTGAGCGGCGATTATTCGGAAGCTTTGACTGTCGATTCCGCGACCAACAAGATCTACGTGGCGGATGGCCCGGCGCTTTTCTATTCTGTGGACGGGACCACCGACGTGGCCACGCAGCTTACCAGTCTTCCGCCAAATGCCAACATCCGGAGTTTGGCGACGGATTATGCGGCGAATGAAATTATTGCCTGGGACTATTTCAGCAACAGTGTTTTTGTGATGGATGGCTCGACGGGTGCGCTGCTAAAGACGGTTCCACTTACTTCCTCAGGGGCTGCTTCAGTTTTCGTTGATTCTGCGAAGAATCTGGTATATGCGGCGTCGAATCCGGTGACCGTGATCGATCCCGCGGCAGGATCGGTGGTAGCCACCATTCCACTGACTGGCCAAATGACCGGCGCGGCGTTTAATCCAGCCGATAGCCGCCTTTATGTGGTGGTGAACGGTTCGCTGGTGTACGTAATCGACACCAGCAAGAACTCAGTGGTCACCAGCGTGACGCTTCCCAGCTATACCTTCGAGTCGATTTGCGTGAATCCGATCACGGGAAATTACTACGTGGGAATGACCGTTGGCACGGCCCACGTTGTCATCTACAACGGCGCGACGAATGCGCTGGTGGCGGACTTGTCGGGGGCGGTGGATCCGGACATCACGGACGCGGTGGACATCAACGTCAACCCGCTCATCAACAAGATATACGTTGGCAGTGATCGCGGAACGAGCACGTCAGTGGTCGCGGTGATTGATGGTCTGACCAATGCGGTCTCCGGCCTTCCTCCCAGCGCATATGACGATGCAGCCCACGCACTGGGGGTGGACCTCAGCACCGGCCTGTTGGCCGGAGCCGGGCAGAGCTACACCACACTCTGGTTCCCGAGTTCCGATTTTACTGGGGAAACCGAGGTTCCCATCGCAATGACGTTTCAGGGCGTGAAGGACAGCATGACGATCGCGACTACACCGCTGTTCAGGACACACAACACGACGCCCAGCTTTCTGATCGCCGCCACCAGCAACTTCTCGCAAAACGCCGCTGCTCTGGTGCCCAAGAAGGCGTTTTATCAGGTGGACGGGTGGCAGGGAGCGTGGACAGCCACCACGTTGACGGCCGAGAACAACACGACGTCGTACGCGAAAGTGAAGCTGCCGACGCTGGCGACTGGACGGCATATCCTCTATGCGTACTCCAGTTCCGGAGACATTGCCACGGTACAGGCGAGCACCACGGGCGTCAATACACCGGTCGTCAGTCCCATGGGCTCGGTGGTGTTCACAGTGGAGAAATGAGGAAGAAGGCAGCCCCACTGCTCTCCCGTGACTTTCACAATGACCCGCTTGTCGCGCTGGCTAGTTGCCGGTGGTATAGCTCCACAGCAGGGCACCGGTGCTGGCGTTCAGCGCGTAAATGTTGCCGTCGTCCGAGCCGACGTAAACTACCCCATTCACCACCGTGCGGGCGAGGAATCCACAATGCCAGTTCCAGGACAATGAGTGATATGGCGATAATGATATGGTCCGCCGCCTAGGGAGCCAACCAGAGTAATGATAGTGGTTGGCAAAAAGCCAGAGGGAGGATCACACCATGCAGATTAAGTCGATCGGGATCGACCTAGGCAAGACCACCTTCCACCTCATCGCACTGGGAATCCGCTCCCAGGTGGTAATACGCAAGAAGTTCTCCCGTTCACAACTCTTGGTCTACACCGCAAACTTGCCCGCATCCTTGATTGGGATGGAGGCCGGAGTGGGATCGCACTTTCTGGGGCGAGCCCTGCGCGAACAAGGACACGAGGTACGCCTGATTCCGGCGCAGTTTGTGCGGCCGTTCGTGAAGTCCAACAAGAATGACTACTGCGATGCGGAAGCAATTGCCGAAGCAGTGGAACGCGAAAACATGCGTTTCGTGCCCATCAAGACGGAGGATCAACTCGATTTGCAAGCTCTGCATCGCGTGCGCGACCGGCTGGTGGCACGACGGACCAGCGTGATCAATCAAATTCGTGCCTTCCTGCTGGAGCGGGGCATAAGTTTCCGTAAAGGGCCGGCCAGCTTGCGTCGACAGATGCCCGAGATCCTGGAAAATGCCGACGAAAAACTGAGCACCCCCATGCGTCGGCTGTTGGATTTCTTGTGGCAGGAGTGGAAAGGCCTGCAGTCGCAGATCGAGAGCCTGAACACCGACCTCGAACAGATTGCGAGTAGCGATCCGAGTTGTGTTCGCTTACAGCAGATCCCTGGAGTAGGTCCACTGGTGTCGACCGCGGTCGTATCTGCCATCGGAAACGGCGCTGCTTTCAAAAGGGGACGGGAGTTTGCGGCCTGGCTGGGACTGGTACCACGGCAATGGTCAACCGGAGGGAAGGCCAAGTTGCTCGGCATCAGTAAGCGGGGAAATCCATATCTCCGCAAAATGTTCATTCATGGAGCGCGAGCTGCGGTGTTACGGGTGAAACGTGAAGGCTCCAGTCTAGGAACGTGGATGAGCGGATTGGAAACCAGAGCCGCTCGCAACGTGGTGATCGTGGCGACTGCCAACAAGCTGGCCAGGATCAGTTGGGCAGTTTTGGCGAGCGGGAACGACTATCACCCAAGGCACAGAGCAGTTGCCATTTCCAACTAGACGAAGTGGGTTTTGAGATTCGCATCGCAGAAGTCTGCAGAAGAATTAGGAGACGAAAACACAGTCAAACGACGTGCCTGAAAACCTGTGGCGTAACGAGGTCTTTCACGACCGTGGCGATTAGCAAGGACAGGCACGCGCGGATCATCATCATGCGCCCGGAGATCAATCTCCACTAGAGGCCGGATACATTTTCGCAGACTGTTCTCGTCCAACCCGATTCTTCTTGCAGTTCGGCGGCGGACCATACATATTACGCCAACAATCCTGATGTTGTTTTCCTGTTTTGCTGACTACTCACCCGGAACCGGCTCGATGGTCCATCGCCCCTTGCCCGCCAGACACCATTCCACCAAATTGAGTTGCAAAAGTCCGTGGATGCGGAGAGAATCACGCCGTCTTCATGCCAACCTTTACGGTGCCAGAGCGCAAGGGACTCACGGGCAAGCTCTCGGCGGTTCTCGTCCTGCTCGGAATCTCCGTCTTCATAAACTATGTAGATCGTGGCAATCTCTCCATCGCAGCGCCCATGTTGAAGGATGAGCTTGGAATCTCCGCATCACAGCTGGGCCTTCTGCTCTCGGCGTTCTTCTGGACCTACGCGTGTCTGCAACCGGTGTCCGGCTGGCTCGTAGACCGCTTGAACGTCAACTGGGTCATCGCCGGAGGATTCTTTCTCTGGTCTGCCGCGACCGCCGGCACGGGGATCGTGCACGCATTCTCGACACTGTTCGTGCTGCGCTTGATACTCGGTATCGGGGAGTCCGTTGCATACCCCTCTTATTCGAAGATCATCGCTCTGCACTTCCCGGAAGAGCATCGGGGGCTTGCCAATGCGGTGATCGCGGCAGGACTGGTGCTGGGGCCCGGGGTCGGCATGCTCATGGGCGGCACACTGATGGCAAGATTCGGCTGGCGCCCGTTCTTCATGGTGCTCGGACTGGTCAGCCTGCTTTGGCTCGTCCCTTGGATCAAGTGGATGCCGGAGGCACGAGACGCAATACACCCGGACACGACAGGCAACCCGAGTCTGCCCGAGTTCCTGCGGCTGCGATCGGCTTGGGGAACATGTGTCGGGCTGTTCTGCGGGAATTATGTGAACTATTTCCTGATCACCTGGCTGCCCTTCTACCTCGTACGCGAGCGCCACTTCTCAATGGACGGGATGGCCAAAATCGGAGGGACCGCTTATCTGTTGGGTGCTTGCTTTGCTACATTGTCCGGTTGGCTTTCCGACCGCTGGATCATGGCCGGAGAAACTCCCACTCGCGTTCGCAAGACATTTGTGGGTGGAGGGCTGGCACTTGCCGGGATCGTCCTAGGGCTATCTGCCGTCAGCGGGCCAGTCCTTTGCGTGGCCATGCTCGTGTTGGGCGTGATTTTTTTCGGCGCTTCTTCTTCCAATCTCTGGGCAATCACGCAGACGCTCGCGGGGCCGCAAGCCGCGGGCCGATGGACAGGTTTCCAGAACTTCGTTGGCAATCTTGCAGGGGTTGTGGCTCCTTCCGTCACCGGACTCGTCCTGGACCGGACCGGCCACTTTTACTGGGCTTTCGCGGTGCTCACCGCCATCGCCCTTACAGGCACAATGTCCTGGGTTTTTCTGGTTGGACCCGTAGAGCAGGTGGTCTGGCACAAGAAGCCCCAAGCCGTCGCAGTCTCCCCATAGCCATTGAGAACGGACCTTACCATCACGCGCTCCGAAATCTTTTGCCGGGCGTGCGCCGCTCAGATAGATGGCGAAAACAGGCGTGTCTGTTGAAAAATCTCGGTTCACGACACGCTTTTTGTCCCTGCTGGTCTCCTGGTTATTCGCTTCTTTTAGTTTCTTCAGGCCAGGCTCATGCAGTTGCAATCTGCGGGGTTGGCTTACAGCTGAGGAATCGCACCAGCCGTTTCAAGTTCTGCGCCGTGGCCGCCAGGTAGAACTGCTCGCGCACGAAGCGCATCCTGCGCAGCCTCAGTCGGCGTAGTCCGATGTAATTCTTCAGCTCTGCGAAGAGTGCTTCCACTTTCCGACGAGCCCGTTGCGAGATCGCGAACGCGGGTGTCTTGGCCAGGGCGTGGGCACGCTGCCGCGCTGACTCGCAGGTGTGGATGGCAAGGGTCCGATACTTGCCTCGCGTGCAGCGGCTCTTCTGTGAGCACTCGCGACAGCGCTTCACCGTCGAATAATAAAGGTGAGTGCGGTTGCGCGGGTTGATGCCGACGTATTTCAGCGGCTTGCCTTCAGGGCAGATATAGCAGTTCTCCTCGGGCACGTAGGTGAACTGGTCGATGCCATAGAGATCCGTCGGCCCATTGGGATTTTCTTTCACCCGGATGTAAGCCGCGATGCCGCGCTCCTCGAGCCATCGCAGCAGTTCGCCGTTGCCGTAGGTGGTATCCGCGGCCAGAGTTTGCGGCAGATAGCCGTAACGTTCACGATAGCGTTCGATCATGTCTCGGGCCGCTGCACTCTCCTGACTCAACCGTGCCGGCGTCGCTTGCACCCCCACGATGACGCAACTGGCGTTATCCACCAGATAATTGTCGTAATAGCCGAGCCGCGCTGGACCGCCTTTGGTCGCGTAGGTTGAATCCGGGTCGGTGGTCGAAACCTTCTCTTGCTGCGGAACCGGAGGTTCGACCGGGTTCTCTCGCTCCAGTTCGACTAAATACTCGCGCACCGTGTGGTTCACCTTAGCCACTTCTGCCAGTTGCTCGCGGGGAACGCGGCTGTGATGATCCGCATTGGCCTGAATGAAACTGCCGTCCACCGACATGTGTTCGCCCTTCACCAACCCGGCTGCGACGCAACGGGCGACGATCTCCTCAAACAGCTCTCGAAACAGATTCGATTCCTGGAATCGTCCATGCCGGTTCTTGGAAAACGTAGAGTGGTGCGGAATGTCCTGATCGAACCCGAGTCCTGTGAACCAACGCCATGCCAGATGCATGCGCAGTTCTTCCACCAGTTTCCTCTCGCTCGTGACGCCGTATAGATAGCCGACCAGCAGCATGCGTAGCAACAGTTCGGGGTCGATGGATGGCCTTCCCGCATCGCTGTAGGAGTCCTTCAACTTGGCTCGAATAAATTCGAAGTTGACGTGGCGATCGATCAGGCGTAGCAGATGATTTTCAGGAACCTGATCTTCTAGGCGGAAGTAATAAAACAGCGACTCCGCGCGGGAATGGTGTCCCATCATGAGCAGCAGGCCTCCAAATGTAATGGTGAACAGCAGCATCGGGAACTCTGGCCTGCTTATAACCCGAACGTTGCACCGCCACAAGCATCAAGTGAGGGACTTTTTCAACAGTCACAGGCGTTAGCACAAGCTTGCGCCGTCTGTTCGCCTTTTAGCAAAGATCGATGAGTGATATGGCGATCTATCACCAGTTAAGTGCCAGCCGCGGGAGGCGGGTGAAAATGGCCGGAGTACCTACCGCGCATAACAGCCAACTGATTTCATCATAATAGGTTCTTGATTCGCGGCTGAGTCAGTCGTACCGTGAAGCACATGAGGACAAAAGCGCTCGCGGATCAAATCGTTGACCTCTCCCGGAGTGGTACGATTCCGACGCCCTTTGGAGTTGAGCAGTTCCGGGAGCACTTTCCAAACTTCAGAGAATCTCACCTGAAAACCGTGCTGACAAATTACGAAGAGAACGGCGACATGGTGATTCGTGCAAAGCAACGCCCACGATTCAAGCGTGTGAGCGAAGGCTTATACAGGCCACTATAGGGGCACCACGTGAAGCCGTGCACGTGCGGAGGTAACAACGATAATTGCCGGTATTGTTCAGGTTCTGGCTATGTTCCAGATTCAACGCCATTACCCAAGCCGCCGAATCCGCCGCAACGGAATCCTTACATCCTCGCTTCGTACGACGAAAAAGAGCCTACTCATCGAGTATTCGTCAAGCGCCCGACTGATTGGAAGGAAATTATCGGAGGAATCCTTGCATTGTTTTTTCCATTTATCCTTTGGTTGATTTTTTGGTTTCTGCGCTGGCTTTGGCGGAGCCTCTAACAACTGTTCGCGCAGGCAGCCAGTGCTTCGGTGAGGCTTCTCACGAATAATCCTTCTGCGGCTGAGCCAACTCAATATTGGATTCAGACACTCGGGGACTCGCCAGACTTGCGTCGCAGCTACGCGTTTTCCCTGGCAACTGGGAAAGATTATGAGGGTGCCATTCGAGAAATGAGCCTCGCTGCCACTATGTTCGAAAAAGCGAAACGAGAATTGGACCTCGTGGAGTCCTACGTGTATCTCGCTATGTATCACGAACTGAAAAAAGAGCCCGACTATGGGGCTGCCCTAGAGTATCTGAGCAAAGCTCTGGTTATAGCGCAAGAACTTCACGATGACAAAGAGCAGGCCAAGATAAATATGGATATTGGTTTTGCTTACGAAATCAAAGGTCAATTTGACAGCGCGATTGGATCATTCACAACAGCCCAGCACCTTGCAGAAAAGGTAGATTACTGGGAGGTTTACGCGCGCTCGTTGTGGGGCATGGCTGAGATTGCCGAAAACAAACAGGAGGCTGATGCGGAAGGTCTTTATGCTCGTGCAGCTGCACTATTCTCGAAAGCAGGAATCTTGGACGCAGAGTCTCAAGTCTTAGTTAAGAGAGCGACCATGCTTCAACGTAACGGACATAGTGAGGAAGCACTCCGCGTGTTGCTGAATGCACGAGATCTCGCGGAACAGAGCAAGAGCAACACAGCTGCTTTGACTGCGTACTCTAGTCTCGGATTCGCCTACGAAGCTGCGGGCCAGTATCCCAATGCGCTTCTTGCATTCACTGCAGCACGCGATAAGGCTACGGCAGACAACAATTTAACAGCCCAAGCATATGCTGATGTAGCTATGGGGGGAGTTTGTCAAATCGTTGGGGAATGGACATCCGCCCTTGAGCACTCACTCTCTGCCCTAAGCGAGTTCAAGAGTCTTGGTAATGAAAACGGCGAATTGTCTGCATATTCGTTGCTAATGGCCGTTTACACGGAGCGCAGTTCAGAGTTGAAGGATTTCCAAAAAGCATCCTCTCTGTATAAAGAAGCCTCATCTCTGAAGGCATTTCAATCACAGTCGATAGGGATAGGCATGCAAATGGTCGAGATGTACACTCAGACCAAACAGTACAAAGAATGGATCGAGAACGCAACTTTACTTCTCTCGCGTTGCACAGCAGCGAAAGACAACGTCTGCGTCGCTCATGCGCACCTCTCGCTAGCTGAGGGTCACTCTGCAGAAGGTCAACAAAAGGCGGCCCAAGAGGAGCTGAAGCGTGCGGGACCTCTGGTGAGTGCGGCAAACGATTATTACTTGTCGGGGCGTTTTCTGTACGTTCGAGCTCGCGTGGAGAGAAACGCTGATGAGCTAGAGGCGTCAATTAAGGATTATTCCGTTGTTGTCCAGATGATCGGGGCAGTGCAAGGTGGCCCAGACGCGAGACAGAGCAGTACGGCCTTTGAAAACTACAGTTTTATCTTCGATGAGCTAGTAAGCACGCTTTATCAGCGGTCGTTAGGGCAAACGAGTTTACAAACTGATTATGCGGCTTTGGCTTTACAAACGGCCGAGGCGAATAAGGCACATTCATTCGACGAGGTCTGGGGAACACGGTTCTCTGATGCCGTCCGTCGGCGGTTGTTAAGCACAGCTGTCCGGGAAAAAGAAAGTGAACTGCAGGTCAGGAAAGCCAAGCTGTCTAGTGAGCTGCGCGATGTACTAGCTGGGGAAACTCACCCTACGAGACCCGCCGATCAGATTCGCTCCGACCTGGTCGAGGTTGATAGTCAGCTCAAAGCTTTTGTTGCAGATCTGAGAGAAAAGTATCCAGCATACGCCTTGATCCGTTAACAGTCGCCCACCTGTTAGGTCACGCGAGTACTCAGATCCTTCCCACATACGTCAAACCACTAGACGAAAATACCCGAGTCCTCATCGAAGCTCTCGATTGCGCACGCTTGTCACACAAGAACCCACAAGGGTCGATCAATTGAGTGGACCCACGCCCGCAGAAAGCGTTAAGACACAAGGACCGCCAGTGGTCACTGGGGCCGGACTATCACGTTTTCATCACAGCAACCCATTTTTGGGGCTGGTTCTCACTCTGAGATGCGCACGCGGAACACCTAAATTACTGAAAACAAATGGCGGAAGCGAGTGGGAGTCGAACCCACCGTTGACAGGAAACCTGCCACCCGCCGGTTTTGAAGACCGAGCACCGCACCCGCTCCGAACTCGTCCGCGAGGCGCTACGCGTGTATTTCACTGTCCGCGTGCTGCCGACCGAGCGGCCCACCGCCGCCGAGGCACGCGCCTACCGTCGCGGCATGGCCGCCTACAAACGCGGAGATTATGTGACCCTGGGAGACTACGCCAATGGAATGGACCGTCCTCCTCGCCGCACCCGCAAGAAAGTCTCTTGATCGAGTGCCGGCCTCTGACTGGGTGAACCTGGGGAGAGACGCGACGTTCCCTGAGTGTTATTGGCCCGCTTTTTGCAGATAAACTTCCAACTCTTCGCCGCTGTCTGTCCGGAGGCGGCCGTGGAGGCCTTGGACCAGAGTGGAAGATATGTATCCTTCGGCGGGATGCGGATCCTTTCGTCGCGCTCGCTCACGCAGCGCCAAGATCAGCCCCGCAATTCCTAGCGCAATTCCATAAGTCAAGATCGCTATCAACGCTGACAGAGCATTCATCACGTGTCCCGCAACGATTCTATCAGAATGCCGATTGCTGCCAGAACGATACTCCCGGCGATGGCCGCGGCAATCACATAACCCGATATTGCTGAGTTCTTGTACAGTTCCAAGGGAACAAAGACCAAGACCAGAACGGCAAGCTCACGGCAGACCTCGCCGATCATCTCGCTAACCGATTTCGGGACCGATTCGACCTGAACCGCCATGCAATCCGCCACTGTCGCACCGGCCGGTCTTGCTGTAAAGACCACAAAGATAGGCATTCGGGGGCGAAGAGCATCAACGCCAGCCTTTTTTATCAATAACTTACGCACCATTCACTGCCCCATTCCCCCATTAAACCCCCATTTTTCCCCGTTCGTTGGGATATGCGTGCCTTAGGCCTTGTCCCATCAATAGGATAGTGACAACAAACCTGCGGCAGAGCTCTATCCAGAGCCTTGCGAGGTGAAGGTCAAGACAACTAGATATTGATGGAGACGTAACTTGTTACGTCTCCCAGGGCACAGGCAGGCAGGAGTCAGTCGTACTAGTCAACCCAGGGGTGGGCTTTAGCCCAATTCCCAGTGAGCGAAAGCGAGAACCATGCACAAGCCAATTAAGTATGCGGAGAAAGTTATGACCGTGGCCGCCACCGGCGCCTTTGCCGTGTTCGAGCGGCTCAATCGCATCAAGCCCAATCCTTCTCCCACGCCCAAATGGTCGGATAAGCCGCTGCTCAAGTCCTACGAGAAGTCGAAGCCGCCGCTCGGCTGGCCGCGCTCGACCGATTCGCTCTGTCCCAAGTGCGTGCCTGAAATTCGCCAGCAAATTCTCGACGGCAAACTGCCCGTCGATGTGCTGATGAACGAAAAAGTCGGCGAGATCAAAGCCACCATCATCGAACGCGATGGACAGATTCTGATGGTGAAGCAGTGCCCCAAGCACGGCACCTTCGAAGATGTAATGTCAATCGACACGGAATTCTCCAAGCACCTCGAAGACGTCTTTCCCGGCCGCGACATCAAGGCGCACAACGACGAAAAGCTCCACCATCACGGCTCTTCGACGGTGAAGTACGGTCGTGGATCGGTGCTGACCATCGATCTGACCAACCGCTGCAACATGATGTGCGATCCCTGCTTCATGGACGCCAACCAGGTCGGCTTCGTGCATGAGCTGACGTGGGAAGAAATCAAGCAGATGCTCGATAACGCCATCACCATCAAGCCGCGCCGCCAGATGAGCGTGCAGTTCTCCGGCGGTGAGCCGACCTTGTCGCCGTATTTCTTGGACGCCGTCCGCTACGCCCGCAAGGTTGGATACAACAGCGTGCAAGCCGCGACCAACGGCATCGAATTCGCCAAGAGTTTTGAGTTTGCGCAACAGGCGGTCGAAGCGGGGATGCGTTACGCGTACTTGCAGTTCGATGGCATCGGCAACGCCGCCAACGCGCACCGCAAAGTCGGCAACTTGTTCGATGTGAAGCTCAAAGCCATCGACAATCTACACCGCGCCGGTTGCGAAATCGTGCCGGTCGTAACCATCGTGAATGGCATTAACAACGAACAAGTAGGAAGGATCATCCAGTTCGCGCTGGATAATCCCAAGAAAATCGGATTCCTCTCGTTCCAACCAGTAAGTTTCACCGGCCGCGACGAAGCCGTAACCGACGAACGCCGCCAAGCCCAGCGCTACACCCTCTCGCACCTGGCCCACGACGTAAAAGGCCAGACCGGGCTCGGAGAGCCCGCCCGCGACTGGTTCCCCATCAGCTTCATGGGAACTTTCTCCGACTGGGCCGACGTAATGCACGCCAACGACGCCAAAAACGACTGGGGCCAACTCTCCTGCGGTTGCCACCCGAATTGTGGGACTGGGATGGCTGTCATGATCGATAAAGAGACTAAGGAGGCGGTGCCGGTTACTGCGTTTTTGCATGGGGACCAGTTGGCGAAAGATATTGCCAAGGTCAACGATGGGGCACGCAGCAAGTTCATCAGTGTGGTGGGAATGGCGCTGTGTTTGATGAAGAATTACGATCCGTTTCAGTCGCCTACGCATTTCAAGTTGATCGATCTTTTGCGGAAGTTTGACAAGAATTACAACGCTACGGGGAAGAACTACGGCAAAGTGGGGCCGGACCGCAGCATCGATGACGTGATGAAACGGCGGCAGGATCGTTGGAACTTCTTGTTTATTGCGGGAATGTGGTTTCAGGACCTGTTCAACTATGACTTCCGGCGGACGGAGCAGTGCATTATCCCTTACGCTACGCAGGAAGGGGAAATTTCGTTCTGCGCTTACAACACGGGGGTGGGCTGGCGGAACATAATCGAGAAGATGCACATGACGGCCACGCTGACCAAGTGGTACGAGGAGCATGGGCGGCATGAGATCTTCGCCGGCGGCAAGAACGTAAAGATGGAGACGGAAGACCACAACCTGGTGCTGCGTGAAGGCATAGTCACCATGGAAGAGCAGCATGACCTGGATAAACTGGGCATCGCCAAGAACTCGCGGGAAGAAAAGTTGCGAGCGCGGGATGCGAAACAGGCGGAGGCGCGCGGTCCGAAGAAAAACGACGCAGCGTACGATGCTCGGATGGCGGCGCTGTATCGAGAAGTGGTGCTGAAAGAGAAGCCGGCAGTTACTGAGAATGGATTTATTCCGCTGGGGGCGCTGATGAAGCCGACAGCGCCGAAGCCGCAAGTGGGTGAGCCGGTGTTGGGGGATTGAGCTTCTAGCTTCTAGCCAAACAGAATCAAGGGCCGCCGCGAGGCGGCCCGATTTGTTTGGGGCAGAAACATTACGGGCAAACGCCCTGCCTGTCCCGAGGTTTCGGGCCGTATTTTGTGGGCTTTTGAAATGTCTTCAGTGTGGAGTACACGGTGTAATGGGTTCCACATATGGAAATCGTTCAAATCGTGCTGGATAAAAAGCTGTTACACGCCGCCGACCAAGCTGCGAAGCGGACCCGGCGAAACCGTTCCGCTTTGGTGCGCGACGCTCTGAGGGAACATCTCCGACGGCTGGAACTGCGAGCCAGTGAGGAACGCGACCGCCAGGGCTACTCGCGACAGTCGCAAGGCGACGCGGAAGCGCGAAGTTGGGAAGCGGAGGCCACGTGGCCGGAAGAATAGCCAGAGGTGAGGTTCGGCTCTATCAGTTTGCCCCTCCCGGCAAGAGACGACCGGCCCTCGTGCTCACCCGCAACAGCGCCATCGCGTATTTATCCACGGTCACAGTTGCGCCCGTTACTTCCGCCATTCGCGGTGTGCCATCGGAAGTTGTTCTGAATGAAGAGGACGGCATGAAGTCCACGTGTGCGGTAAACCTGCACAATGCAGTGACTGTATCTCAACAACGCCTGGGAAGGCGCGTGGCCCAGCTTAGTTCCGCACGAATGAATGAGGTGTGTGCTGCGCTGAGGTTCTCTCTCGGTTGCGATGCGAGCTAAGGAAGCATTCAGCACTCAGCACTCAGCATTCAGCATTCAGCCAAAACGAAATGAGGGCCGCCGCGAGGCGGCCCGATTTGTTTGGGGTACGTCCCGTCTGTCCCCGCATTTCCCCGTCCCCGCATTTCCCGTCCCCGCATTTCCCCGGTTGCGACGCAGGTTAGTTACTGGGAACGTTCCGTTCTGTCCCCGGATTACCGGAGTGATCCCTGCGCCCGCCCCTTGCCAGAGAACGGCAAGGAACGGGGCACCCAGGTTAAAACCAACCCCTCGGAATAAGGGGCGGGCCACCCGCCCCGAACTCCTCCCGCCAACTTGAGACCCTCTCCCCGGCGGGGTTCCAGTTCGTCAGTCACAGCCGGATGTAACATCAATCACTGACAGATCAGCCTGTATGTTCTAGAAATATTTGGAGTTCATCTTCCTGTATTCTGTCCAGGCGTTTGCCGTGGCGCGGCGGAGTTGGACCCCACGTAATCGACGATTTTCAGATCACGGTTTCGCGTGAGAAGCTCATGGGGGTGTTCAGGCCGTGGGCAGTCCCCGCAGAGCGCTGATACCCTTTCCTGCCCCCGAGGACCTGGCCGGCAGAAGCGTGGGCCGGTTTGTGATCCGCTCCAAGCTGGGCGCCGGCGGCATGGGCGAGGTCTACTACGCTGAAGATCCCCAACTCAAGCGCCCCGTGGCCCTCAAGCGCGTCTCCAACAAGCTGGGCAATGATCCTGAGGCCCGGCAACACATCCTGCTGCGTGAAGCTCAGCGGGCTTGTGCTCTCAAGTCGGAGCATATCGCGAGCGTCTACGATGTCGTCGAAGATCTTGGCGAACTCTTCCTGGTCATGGAGTACGTCGAGGGCGAGACTTTGCGACAGCGCATGCGGCGGCCCATGACCCTGGAGCAGTTCTTCGAGATTGCCACGCAATGCGCAGAAGCGCTCATCGCCGCCCACGAACACGGCATCGTACATTGCGACATCAAGCCGGAAAACATCATGCTGACCCCTGCCGGTCAGGTCAAGATACTGGATTTCGGCGTAGCCAAGCATCTGCCACGCTCTGCCCAGAGTTCCACGCTGGATTCATTTCACAACACCGAAGCCGATCACGCCGGCGGAGCTGAAGAAGGGCGAAGCACCGGCGGCTCCTGCTGCGGCCAAGCCGAAACCGGTTCAGTCGGACAATCTGATCGAGATGCTGCAAGCGTCCACGATCGCGGTGCAACAGCGCAAGAAGAAATCTGCCTAGGGAACGTGGCGGTTCAACGTGGATTAGGTTGGTCGGGCAGCGGGCCTCATCAGCCCGCGCCCGTCAAATTCGCGGAGGGAGAGCATGGCAACAGCATCGCGCGGTCCGGTGGGAGTAAGGGAGCGAAATAGAAGTCTGAGATGTGAACGGGTGGCAAGGCTCAATCCCTTACCGCCCGTAAATTCCGATGAAGCGAAAGGAGCAATATGAAAAAAGCATTCGCGTCACTTTGTCTGCTGTGCATCTCGGCCGTCGCTCAGGATCTGGTGGGAACTGCGCTCCGCGCCTCATTGAATCTCAACGGCGCCTGGAATTACGTCATCAACCTGCCACAATCGCAGATACCGCAGGGCGGTTGGTCGCAGATGCGCGTACCGACGGCGCCCTTCATGGATGGAACGGCATCAGTGTGGTACGAGTCGCAGCTAAATGTGCGCCCGACTTGGCTGGTGTCAGGTCGTCGTTTCTTCCTTGAACTGGAGAAATGCGGCCACTATTGCGCGATCTACCTTAACGGACAAATTGCCGGCGACCACTACGGTCAGTTTGCGGCATACGAAGCGGAGATCACGCCATGGATAGTACCCGGTAACAACCGGGTGGATATCTACGCGCATGATGCGGACGATACATACACACGCCGCGGAGCCACACTGAACCAAAGCAGCTGCCCCCAGGCGAACCCGAACTGCATGGCAAACTCTTACCGCCCCTCGGCGCTCAACGACACGCAGCGGGATTGGGTGGGACTGATGGGCGACATCACATTCTCGTGGCGGGGATCCGCGAACGAATATGTCTCGGACGTTCAGATTATCTCGTCCGTGCGGAATGGAACCGTGACCGCCAATATCTCGGTCCTTGGTGCCAGCAGCGGCGCCACAGTCTCGGCGTCCGTCATGGATGGAACCACGGACGTGCTCGACCTTCCGGCCGCGCCCGTCATCGGCGGGGCCGCGACGCTCTCGGCTTCTTGGACGACCGCAACGCTCTGGCAGCCGGGGAATCCCAAGTTGTACCATCTCCACACCGTTCTGACCGACGGACCGACGGCAGACGAGCGGTATGATCGCTTTGGCTTCCGCGAAGTGTGGGTGAGCGGGACGTCGGTGCTGCTCAACGGCCAGCCGCTTTGGATGACTGGCGACTACGAGGAAAAGTTTACGCCGACGCGCCTCTATCTCGATCGGCGTCCACAGGCGATGGCGTTCTACATTCAGCAGCAGTCCGGACTGACCGGCGCGACCTTCCATTGGGATGACGCAGGACGACACTTTCTCAATCTTGCGGACGAAATGGGAATCGTCGTGCTCGGCGCCTTCTATTGCAATGGGCCGGACCTCACGCAATCCCAGGTGGACAATCAGTCTGACTGGTCAAGTTGGATGGAAGCGACCGCGACCGAATGGGCAATGGCAGAACGTAATCATCCCTCGATCGTCATGTGGCGGCCGATGGACGTGATGCCATCCGGCGCAGGCGGACAAACAAAAGTATTTCCGTTGATCGCCACGGCGGTGCACGCGGCGGACACGACTCGCCCGATGGCCGACGACAGCGATGTCGATACCTGGGCGCAAAGTCTCGTCAACCAAAGCGACCCATCGGAGTGCGACAACGGAGCAGCCTTCGCGCAAAAGCTGTCGAGCGAAACCAAGCCATTGCTGATCAAGGAACTGTACGGCTACAACCTGCCATGCACGGGCGCGACCATCCAGACGCTGTACGATACGGCCTATCGCGGCGGCGGAGTCGGCCTGATCTTGCAGGAGCTCGGGCTATTCAATCAGGAGACCTTCACGCCAAGCTGGTTCAGTCAGAGCGGCATCGGCAACCGCGCGACAGTTCAAGGCGACATGCCGAATTGGCTGGCGCGGACCTGGACGCCGACGAACTGGAGCACAGAACTAGCGGCACTGTACATGGAGAACACTGTCTCGCCGTTCCCTATGGCAATCCGGTGGATAGCGAGTATCAGGGCGATCTGACGCAGTTCTTTGCCGGCCAGCAGACTGCCGCGTTCCTGATACCACCAGCGGGCAGCGGGCAGCCGGTTGGCGTGGTGGCCTCGGGCGGAAGCGGAGACCTGTTCACCGAAATGAGCGGGGCGAACACGCTCGAGTACTGGAACGGCGCAGAGGACATTCAGCAAGCGGTGAATGCGCTGGCTCCGCAGCCATTCTAATCCAGTTGGCGGGTGGCCCGCCCTTTACATGCAGCGAGAATACGCTGGCGAAGCCTCCCGTCTCTCAACGCGGGGGTGCCCCGCTCCTTGTGTTTTTTGCAGGGGGCGGGTGCAGGGGATCACGCGGCTGATGCTTTTATTCGCATGCGCAGGAGGTCGCAGTCGTTGACCCGGGCCAGTCCGACCTCGCGGTACTGGTAGTAGCGAAAGCTGCTCCACGGCCACTGCTCGGGTTCTTCGACCAGTCCGCGCCTGACCGGGTTGCGGTGCATGTAGCGCAACTTTTCGATTGGCTTGCGTTCGGTCCAAACATTGAAATCGTAGAAGCGCGGCTGCCAGACGGGCATGGGTTGCGGCTCCCGCTGCATTTGCTGAGCTGGGTTGCGGCGGCGGCGCCTGGGCATCACGCGCTGGGCGAAGCGCTGTTTCACGCTTTGCATGGCGGTGGAAGGATCTCCGACTTGGGGTTCGCACATGAGCAGGTGAAAGTGCTCGGGCATGACGACGTATCCGAGCACGACGATGCGATGTTGCTGGCGCACTTCTTCGAGGCACTTTAGAAACAAATCGCGGCGCTGCCCGGTGTTGAGCCAAGGCCGTCTTTTGTAGCAGCTGCAAGTGATGAAGTGGAGATCGCCGGTGCCGTAGTAGCGCTTTAGAGCTTTGGGCATGAAGAGGATGTTAGGCGCTGTACGCCGCGAAAGCTGTGATGGGTGACCACACCCGCCCCTTGCAAAAAACGCAAGGAGCGGGGCACCCGCATTTTGACAGAGGATAGGCTTCGCCCGGCGTTATACTCGCTGCGTGTAAAGGGCGGGCCACCCGCCTTGGGATTAAAAAGTTCCCGTCAGAATCAAATGTTCGCTAGTAGGAGTCGATCCAAGAATGTCGACCGTTACGGTCGTTCCCTTGTGCACTGAGGGCACTCTGCCGGCGAGCAGAATCATTCCTCCGGCCCCCTCCCTGACGTCGATAATGCCTACCAGCTTGCCGTATGGTTCGTTCGCGCTCGTTGACGGACCAATGAAAACGCCCAGCTTGGTTCCATCTGGCAAGCCTGGGGTTGTGGCTTCCACGGTAAATTTCTTATACAACGGCAACGTTCTGCTGGTTACGGGTTGGGGGGCAGCTGGAACGCTCAAGACGTCATAGTCAGCCAAAGCCCAAGCCTTAGCGGCCTCCCCCCCTAGAAGAATCTGCCAGTGGATTCCCAGCCCAAAGCCCGGATTTTGGCCTACTGCCGGAGTCGGTACCACCAGCACTGCCAGGGCCAGGACAATTGCAACAACGAGGATATGTTTCATGGTATTTCTCCTTTCTTCTATCTGGTTTGGGCCGCGAGGTCTGACGAGCTCGCGGTGTGTTGGTCAAGCGCGGTGCCGCAGAGCCGTGCCTGCCACTCTGCGACTTTCGTTGTACCTCAATGGAATAACGGCGCCGAGCTGCTTGTCCTTTCCGCTCCGAACACGGAAATTCGCTTCAGTCGCCTCTGGGGGTGCTGCATCCCGCCCTCTGGTAGGAACTGCTCTTCGGGGAGGCCAATTGGACAAGCTAATCCGATACTAATAAGCGCGACGCTGTCAGTGACGGTTGTCACCTGTTGATGTGCGGTGATAGCCAACAGCTGCAGCGAAAAGCCTAGCCAGACCTCAACTGTTGCAAAATCGCGTCTCTGACAATGTCGGCGGTGTCAAGTACTTTCGGGCACACTTCAGCATGCACTCATAGAAGGGCGCCATTTCGCTCTCGTTGAAGCGGTTGCTTTTGCTCTACCAACCAAGGCTCGCTCGTAATCAATCTTTAGGTCTGGAACTCGGTCCGACCCATGCATCTCTTCGGTCTCGAACTGCGATCATGATTACTACTTCGAACTCCTCCGTGAAGAGGAGCGGGACGCCCAATCCATTACTCGGTGTTCTACTGCACACCATCGCGATTTCCGGGCTGTCCCGCGTGCGAACCGAACTTTTTCACCTGCTCGTAATCCCAACCCCGGCGCATCATCCAGTACAGTCGAACCGCCAGTCGGCGAGCCATGGCGACCTTGGCAATTTTCCGTCCTCGTCGCATCGCCAGGTGGAAGTACTGGCTGCGCCACTCTGGTACGCTGCGCACTGTCACCTGCGCCGCTTCCACCAGCAAGAAGCGCAGCATCGAACTCCCCTGTTTGGTGATGTGCCCCAACCGTCGCCGGTTTCCACTGGACTCTTCCAACGGCACCAGCCCCAGATAGCTCGCCACCTGCTTGCCACAGCGAAAGCGCTCAGCTTTGCCGAGGATCAGCACGAAGGCCAGTGCGGTCAAGGCACCGACTCCGGGATGTGTCCTCAGTCGCTGCGCCTCCGGGCGCTTCTCGACTTCCCGCTCGATCGCCTGGGTCAGTTCCGTGATCGTCGGGTTCAGTCGATCCATCAACTCCAACAGATCGTGCCGTCGCCGGCTCGCCCACGGAGCCAACTGGAAGGATTCCAGTTGCTGCCGTCCGCGTTCTCGCCACAGCCTCTTCTTGCAGCGCAAGCCTTCATTCAGCGCGACCGCCTGCAGTTGGTTCATGATCCGAGTGCGCGCCTGCACCATGCGATGACGGTGCCACAGCAGTTGCCGCAGATCCCGGTTCTCCCAGCTCGGCACCCAGATCTGCGGGAACCGGTCCTCCAGCAACAAGCGCAAGATTAACTGCGCGTCCTGGCGATCCGTCTTCTGCTTGCGTACTCGCTTGGTGCGGATCTCGGCTGCGTCTCCAATCCACAACTCAAACTGCAACTCGGCCACGAGTCGTTCGAACCAGCGCGCATGCCCGCTGGCTTCCATTCCGACCCGCACCTTCTGGCCTGCCAGGGCACGGTAGAACTGTTCCGCATCCTCGCGATGTGCTAGCCGTTTTTCCTGGAACTCTCCGGTGTCGGTATCCACCGAAGCTATTTGCTGAAACTCGGGGTGGAAATCTACTCCTATAATGATCATCGTTCGGCTCCTTTCTCCCGAGCCTGTTGATTGGCTTTAGCACCACCAACTTTACTCGGGCGTGGGAGCCGACATTGTCATGGAATCAATTACACGCAATATAAAAAGGCGCCCACTTTTGCGGTAGGTTGTGATTGTTCGCATCGTCAACCTAGCGAAAAGGAGCGCCTTTTATGAGTCAGGAAAAGTATATCGGCATGGACGTGCACCAAGCCACAATCTCGGTTGCCGTGATGGATGCTCAGGGCAAACTGGTCATGGAATGCTTGCTGGAGACCAAGGCGGCCACGATGGTCGAATTCATCCGAGGATTGCAGGGAACTCTGTCGCTAACCTTCGAAGAAGGAACCTCGGCAGCCTGGTTACACGATCTTCTGAAGCCGCACGTCAGCAGGCTGGTGGTCTGCGATCCACGCAAGAACGCTCTATTAAAGGATGGCAACAAGAGTGATCGTGTGGATGCGCGAAAACTGGCCGAGTTGTTGCGCACCAACCAACTGAAGCCGGTCTACCACGGAGAGCACGGGGTGCGAACGTTGAAAGAACTGGGGCGCAGCTATCTCACCATCACCCAAGATGTCACCCGCGTCATGAATCGCATCAAAGCGCTGTACCGCAGCTGGGCGATTCCGTGCGCCGGCACAACCGTCTACGCTCCCCGTCATCGCGCCGAGTGGTTGGCTAAGATCACTGAACCAGGAGTTCGAGTTCGCGCGGAACGGCTCTATCAGCAACTGGACGGGTTGCAACCGGTGCGTCTGGAAGCACGACACGAACTCATGGTGGAGAGTCGCAAACATGCTGCCGTGAAGCGGTTGCGCCAGATTCCTTCGATTGGTCCGATTCGCGCCGCTCTGCTCGTGGCCTTGCTGCAGACCCCACACCGGTTCCGAACCAAGCGACAGCTGTGGGCCTACAGTGGTTTCGCCGTCGAGACTCACGACAGCGGCGAGTACCGCTACGTACGAGGCAAACTGCAACGCAACCGCGAGCGCATCACGGTGCGCGGGCTGAGTGCCAACTACAACAAGGATCTGAAGAATCTTTTCAAAGGTGCTGCCATCTCGGCCAGCACCCGTCCCGGTCCGCTGCGCGACTTCTATGCAGCTCTGATTGCCAAAGGGATGCGGCCCACCATGGCCCGTCTCACCCTGGCACGAAAGATGGCCACGATCACGTTAACGATCTGGAAGAAAGGGGTGGACTTCGACGCCAAACAATTAGGTCAGCAAGCAGCTTGAGCCTCTCTGGAGAGGGGCTTCCCATCTCGTAGATTTTCCCGGGTGGGGTCGCTCGGGTTTCCAGAGAGCTCGGTTCGAGGGGAGTATCAGTCAATGAGATCGGGCCCCGTGTGCTTCGGCACCGAGTCACCCATTACACGCTATGCCCCCTCGGATAACCAGAAATAGCCATAGGCCACGAGCCTCGGATAGAACCATGGTTGCCTTTTGAGCGCCAGTCCGGCTTGCCGCTCTTTCGAACTCGATGGCATCGCCACCCTCGGCGCGGAGGAAACTTACGAGCATGGACAACAGACCAAGCCTCTCAGGCAAGCGAAACTACCGTGGGCTGGAGATCGAGACCAAAACCTCGCCCTCCGGTCGAGGGAGAACTTTTTTCTTGACATCCCTTTTTATAGAACTCATTGACCAGTTGAGCGCCCCGCCGGCCGGGTGGCTGGATTTTCCTGGCCCTATAGCTATCCCCTGCTTGCGGTTGACCTGCTGCGGCCAGCGGCCTAACATATCGCCGACGGTTCTTTGCCTCCATGATCGGCCAAACGGTCTCCCACTATCGCATCATCGGGAAAATCGGGGGCGGTGGCATGGGTGTGGTTTACGAGGCCGAAGACCTGCGCCTGGGCCGACATGTGGCCCTGAAGTTCGTTCCTGACAATCTGATCGGCGACCGCAAGTCGCTGGACCGCTTTGAGCGCGAAGCGCGGGCGGCGTCACGCCTGAACCACCCTCACATCTGCACCATCCACGACATCGAGGACAACAACGGCCATCCCTTCATTGTGATGGAGAAGCTGGAGGGCCAGAGCCTGAAGCAGCGGATGCAGGGGGGCAAAGCACTCGAGGTAGAGGCGATCCTGGACATCGCGGTGCAGGTGGCGGAGGCGCTGGAGGCGCTGCATGCCAAGGGCATTATTCACCGGGACATCAAGCCGGCGAATATCTTTATTACTACGAACGGACAAGTGAAGGTACTGGATTTTGGGTTGGCGAAGCTGTCGCGTGACGGGCTGCCGGCGTCGGACGAGACGCCGTATGAAGATTCGCTGACTGCGATTGGGGTGGTGCCGGGAACGGCGGTGTACATGGCGCCGGAGCAGGCGCGGGGCGAGGACCTGGATCCGCGCAGCGATATTTTCTCTTTTGGCGTGGTGCTGTATGAAATGGCTACGGGGAAGAAACCGTTCCGGGGGACGAACGTGGTGACCACGCTGGATGCGATGCTGCATCAAAAGCCGGCGGCGCCGCGGAGCGTGAATCCCAACCTGCCGGTCGAACTGGAAAATATTATTGGGAAGGCCATGGAGAAGGATCGTGGCCAGCGTTATCAGACGGCCACCCAGATTAAGACCCACCTGCAGCAGATCAAGCGAGAGACGCAGTCGGGAACGGTCAAGGCGATGTCGCGGGAAGCGCCGCTGCGGGTGGTCACCAAGACGTTCGGGGGGCCGAGTGCGTGGCAGAAGTATGTGATGTTGGGAATGGCGGGAGTGCTGCTGACGGTGCTGGGGGCGTTGGGGGCGTGGCTTTACAAACATCGAGCGGGGGCTGGGGGAGGGCAGAACACGATTGCGGTGTTGCCGTTGCAAAACATGAATGGCGACTTCAGCGTGGACTATCTGCGGTTTGCGCTGGCGGATGAAATTGCGAGTGCGTTGACCTACAGCCGCGGTCTGGATGTGCGACCGTCGTCGGTGACACGGAAGTATGGGAGCGCTGACGTTGATCCGCAGCAGGTGGGTCGTGAATTGCATGTGGCCAACGTTCTGACGGGACATTTCCGGAAACAAGGCGACCAGATCATGGTCACGCTGGAAGCGGTGGAGGTGAATAAGAACCGGTTGCTGTGGCAGACAAGTTTCAGCGCCGCGGCCGATGATGCGATTGCGCTGCAGAATGAGATGGCGAGGCGAATCCGCAGCGGGCTGCTGCCGGCGTTGGGCGCGGCGGGTGGCTTCCTTGACACCGGCACGAAACCGAAGAATCAGATCGCCTACGACCTGTACCTGCACAGTCTGGCGCTGCCGCATGACCCTGGACCGAACAAGGATGCCATCGCGGTGCTGCAGGAGGTTGTGAAGATGGATCCCAACTTCGCGCCGGCATGGGAGGCGCTGGGCGAGCGCTACTACAGCGACGCGACCTACGCCGGCGGAGGGGATGACGCATTCCAACACTCGAATGAGGCGGCCGAGCACGCAGTGGGGCTGGATCCAAATAGCATGACTGCGGCGGGGAGGCTGATTACGAACCGGGTGGAGCGGGGTGAGTTGGGGAAGGCTTATCAGCAAGCGGAGGCGCTGGTGAAGCGGCGTCCGGAGAGCGGCGAGGCGCACTTCACGCTGAGTTACGTTCTGCGCTACGCAGGGATGCTGGAGGACGCGGCGCGTGAATGCGACACCGCGCTGGTTCTGGACCGGGACAACTATTTGTTTCGCTCATGCGCCTGGCCATTGATGGAACTGGGCAGGACGCAGAAGGCGATGGAGTTTGTGCAGTTGGATGCGGGATCGGATTACGCCAACTATCTTTTGCCCTCGCTACTGCTGCGCGAGGGGAAGGTGGCGGAAGCGAAAGAGGCAGTGAAACGGATGCCGGCGGCGCCCCACTATCATAAGGATCTTTTGCAAGCCTGCTTGTTCGGGCCACCGGCGGACCTGGACCGGATCGCGCACGAAGACGAGGTGGGTCAGCCGACGGACCCTGACCCGGAGCTTTCATATTACCAAGGCTCGATTTTGGCCTTCTGCGGGAAGAAAGAGGCCGCGCTGCACATGCTGCAAACGGCGGTGGAAAGCAATTATTGCGCGTATTCCAACCTGCTGGACGATCCGCTGCTGGTGAAGCTGAGGAGCGATCCGAAATTTGACGAGGTGCTGACCGCGGCGCATCGGTGTCAGCAGGCGGTGAAGGGGACGCAGTGAGCTATCGGCTTTCAGCTTTCAGCACTCGGCCGTCAGCTTCTGGCTTCTAGCTTCTAGCTTCTAGCTAGGCCGGGGGCGGGACAACAGCGGCCACATCGGCTATCCTTTTAGGGCAGGGTTAGTCGAATAGGAACGGGTATCAGGAAAAACTTTGCCTCCCATCCGTGAGAACTACCATCCCCTCTACATGAGGAATTTCAACGTGGGTTCTGAGCAGGGAGGGGTGCGCTTGTGGCTTCTTCTCATGCGTTTTGCGCTGACACTGGCGCTGGTGATTTTGCTGTGCGGGGCATCCGCGGCGCCGGAGGCGGCCAGAGTTGACGATCCGGTGCAGCCTTTGCCGCAGGACAGTGGAACGGCGGGGTTGCAGGAGATGTTGCTGCGGCTGGGGACTACGGCGCGGTTGATGCAGGTGGTGGCGCATCCCGATGATGAGGATGGCGGGATGCTGACGCTGGAATCTCGGGGCAAGGGCGCGACGGTGCTGTTGCAGACGCTGAATCGCGGGGAGGGCGGACAGAACAAGATCGGCAGCAATCTGTTCGATGTGTTGGGTGTGTTGCGGACGCTGGAGGTGACGGCGGCGGACCGGTATTACGGAATCGAGCAACGATTCACGCGAGTGGCGGACTTTGGCTTCTCCAAGACACCCGATGAGACGTTTCAGAAGTGGCAGGGACACGATATCGCGCTGGGAGATTTAGTGCGGGTGATTCGCACGTTTCGACCGGATGTGCTGGTGGCGCGGTTTTCGGGGACGGAGCGGGACGGGCATGGGCATCATCAGGCATCGAGCATTCTGACGCGGGAGGCGTTTCGGGCGGCGGCCGATCCGGAGCGTTTTCCGGAGCAGATCAAGGAAGGCTTGCAACCCTGGCAGGCGAAGAAATTTTACATTGGCAATGTGTGCGGGTTCGGGGCGCTGACTTGCGCCGATCAGAACTACACGGTGAAGCTGAGCACGGGCGAGCAGAGCTCGGCGCTGGGGATGACGTACATTCAATTTGCCATGCAGGGATTGAAGCACCAGCTTTCGCAGGGAGCGGGAGGGTGGTCGATCGATTCGGGGCCGCACTATGCGTTCTACAAGCTGGCGGATTCGGTGCTGCCCCCGGCTGCGGATAAAGGCGCGCGTGAACAGGATTTCTTCGATGGAATCGATACCAGCTTGCCGGAACTGGCGATGAGAATGGGGAGAGAAGCCATTCGGGCCCCGTTGTTGAGGCCGGCGCTGGTTGAGATACAAGGCGATATTGCGGCGGCGAAAGCGGCTGCGGGGCATGATCCGGGAAGCGCGGCGGGGCCGCTGCTGGCCGGGTTGGAAGCGACGCGGAGAACCATGGAGCTGTTGAAGAGCTATCCGCTCACGGAGGCGACGGAAGCGGAGTTGCAGGTTGAACTCAGCACCAAGGCAGATCAGTTGGAAAAGGCTGCCAATCTGGCGTTGGGCGTGGGCTTTCATGTGAACGCGGATGTGCCCGCCGGAGAGAATGCTGACAGCGCTTTCATGGCAGTGCGGGGACAGAGTTTTGAGGTTACGGCACGATTTTCGAGTCAGGAAAAAGTCGAACTCAAGGAAGTTGCTCTGGATTTGCCGCCGGGATGGACAGCAACGAAGCGTAGGTCGGGTGCGGCGACTACTTTCCGGGTCACGGTGGCGAAGGATGCGAACTACACGCGGCCTTATTGGCATCGGGATGATCCGGAGAGAGATGCGATCAACCGCATTGATGATCCGCGATATGTGACGCTTCCCTTCCCGCCGCCTGCTTTGCAGGCTCATGCGAATTACACGCTCAATGGAGAGCCGGGGGTGGCGCGGGCGGTGGTGATGGTGCGATACAAGGAGCCGCCGCTGGGCGAAGTGGAGCGGGCGCTGGCGGTGGCGCCGGCGTTCTCTGTAATGCTGGAGCCGGGAGCGCAGGTGATCCCTACACACGGGGATGCAGTTTGCCGGGTGAAGGTAGCGGTGTCGAGTAACCTGCCGGGAATCGCCCAAGGCACGCTGCGGGTGGAAGTGCCGGCGGGATGGCGGGCCGAGCCGGCGAGTGCGGCACTGAAGTTCGGCGAGCGGGGCGAGAAACAGGAAGCGGAATTCAAGGTATTTCACGATGGACTGACGGAATCGCGAACCGAGATTCGCGCGGTGTTCGAAGCGGGCGCGAGTAAGTACAGCGAAGGCTACAGCGTGGTGACGCGTGAAGACCTCAACACCTTTTATTACTACCAGCCGGCGGTGCAGCGGGTGAGCGTGGTGGATGTAAAAGTTCCGGCGGGATTAAAGGTCGGCTACATCATGGGCGCGGGCGACGACATTCCTACGGTCCTGCAGCAGATCGGGATGGATGTCACCGCGATAGCGGCGGAAAAGCTGGCCAGTGAAGACCTGAGCCGATACGGGACGATCGTTCTGGGGATTCGAGCGTACGACACGCAAAAAGATGTTGCCGACAATAACAAGAAGCTGCTGGACTACGTGTTCTCCGGCGGGACGCTGATTGTGCAATATAACGCCAGCGCCGCCGACTTCAACAAAGGCAACTTCACTCCTTATCATGCGCAAATCAGCCGGGCGCGGGTTACGGTGGAGGAAGCGCCGGTCGAGATTTTGGCGCCGGGGGATGGGGTATTTCACTTTCCCAATGAGATCACAGCGCGGGACTTCGATGGCTGGGTGCAGGAGCGCGGGTTGTATTTCATGGACCAGTGGGCGAGCGCGTTCACGCCGCTTTTGTCTTGCCATGATCCGGGAGAGCCGGAGCAGAAGGGTGGATTGCTGCGGGCTAAGTATGGAAAGGGCACGTACATTTACACGGGATATGCGTTTTTCCGGCAGTTGCCGGCTGGGGTGCCTGGGGCGATACGGCTTTATGTGAATTTGTTGGCTGCGAAGTAGGAATGCTTCTCGATCAAAGGCTTACCGCAAAGGACGCGAAGGATTCGCTAAGATCGCAAAGGATTCGCTAAGGTCGCGAAGGAAAGCGGGTCACCACAGAGGGCACAGGGGGCACAGAGGACCGAAGGCGTCAAACCAGTTCTCAGTTCCCGGTTCTCGGTTCTCAGTTCGGTTCTCGGTTCTCAGTTCGGTTCTTCGTTCTTCGATGACATCTTCTTCTACGTCCGAGCCTCGATTGATTCGCGGAGTGGGGCTGGGGAGCGCTACCGCTCTCAACATGATTGAGATGATCGGGGTGGGGCCGTTTATCACGCTACCGCTGATTGTGGGCGCGCTGGGCGGCCCGCAATCGATGCTGGGCTGGATTTTGGGCGCGGTGTTCGCGATCTGCGACGGAATGGTGTGGGCGGAATTGGGTGCGGCCATGCCGCGGTCTGGCGGGTCGTACAACTATCTGCGGGAGATTTATGGTCCGGACCGGCTGGGGCGGCTGGTCTCTTTTCTGTTCATCTGGCAGCTATCGTTCAGCGCGCCGATGTCGATTGCCACGGGCGCGATTGGGCTGGCGGGGTATGCCTCGTATTTCTGGCCAGGACTCGAACACCAGTATGCAGTACGCAACTGGAGCCTGCACTTGCCGGTTGTGGGAACCATGCAATTGAGCTGGCTGGTTTCGGGAGCCACTTTCGTCGCCCTGGGGGTGGTGATACTGGCAGTGGTGCTGCTTTATCGCAAGATCACCCGTATCGGTTGGCTGTCGAAGCTGTTGTGGGTAGGGTCGGTGGGGACGATTGTGTGGATCATCGTGGCGGGATTGACACACTTCAACGCGGCGCTTGCCTTCCATCTTCCGCCGGGCGCGTTCACTCCCTCGCGCAGCTTGTTTCTGGGACTGGGGTCCGCCAGCCTGATGGCGACGTATACCTATTGGGGCTATTACAACGTGTGCTTCATCGGCGATGAGGTGAAGGACCCGGGAAAGACCATTCCACGCGCGCTGCTGCTATCCATTTCGCTGATCGCGTGTCTATACCTGCTGATGAACTTGAGCGTTCTGGGAGTGGTGCCGTGGCAGGAAATCGCCGTCTCGTCGCACTCCAATAGCGGGTTGTACGTAGCGTCGATTTTTATGCGAAAGGTGTATGGGCCGTGGGCAGCTGCGCTGGTAACGGCACTGGTGATGTGGACGGCATTCGCCTCAGTATTCTCCGTGATGCTCAGTTACTCGCGGGTACCGTACGCGGCCGCACTGGACGGCAATTATTTCCGGGTATTTGCCCGGGTACATCCGCAATACCTGTTTCCTTACGTGTCACTGCTGGCTTTGGGCGGAGTGGCGCTACTGTTTTGTTTTTTTCTCTGGCCGATGTGATCGCCGGGCTGGTGGTGATTCGCATCATGTTGCAATTCTTGACGCAGGCGATTGGGCTGATGGTGTTGCGCATTCGCCGGCCAGACATGCCGCGACCTTTCCGGATGTGGCTTTATCCTTTGCCGGCGCTGCTGGCCTCGGTGGGGTTCGTGTTTATTCTGGTGTCGCGTACGAATTCGATGACGCAGATTCGATTTGCGCTGGCGATTCTGGTCAGTGGGGTCGCGATTTATCTGGTGCGGTCCTGGCAAAAGCGAGAGTGGCCGTTTGCCTTGCAAGGAGCGGCATTGAAGTGATATGGCCGACATGATCAACACGTCCATACCGGCCAACCTGGCGAAACGGCTGGACGCGTCGCCTTGGGCGCCGTTGCGGGAACCGCTGTTCCGGTCGCTGTGGGTAGCGGCGGTGATTTCCTACACCGGAACCTGGATGCAGAACGTGGGCGCGGGCTGGCTGATGACGCAGCTCACCATGTCTCCGCTGATGGTGGGCCTGGTGCAGGCAGCGGCAACGCTGCCGGTATTTCTGGTGATTTTGCCGGCGGGCGCATTGGCCGACATGGTGGACCGGCGGCGGCTTCTGCTGATCACGCAAGGCTGGATGGTGGTAGCAGCGGCGGCGCTGGGGATCATGAGCCTGACGAGCCGGGTGACCCCATGGGTGCTGCTGATGTTTACGTTCCTGATGGGGCTGGGAGCGGTGATGAATGACCCAGCCTGGCAGGCGATTACGCCAGAGGTAATTTCGCCATCGCGACATGCGCCCGCAGTGGCGCTGAATTCGGTGGGATTCAACGTGGCGCGGGCGGTGGGGCCGGCGCTGGGAGGATTGGTCATTGCGGTTGCGGGATCGGGCGTGGCGTTTCTGCTGAATGCGGCATCGTTTTTTGGAGTGATCTTTTTTCTGTACCGGTGGAAGCGGCCTCATTTGGAGGGCATGGAGACTGGGCGGGTGAGGGATGCGATTTTGACCGGGTTGCGCTATGCACGGGGTGCACCCATCGTGCGGTGTGTGCTGATTCGCACCGGAGCATTCAGCCTAGGAGCGAGCGCGCTGCTGGCGTTGCTGCCGCTGGTGGCGCGTCCGCATGGAGCGAGCGGATACGGGCTGCTGCTGGGATTTTTCGGGTTGGGTGCGCTGGGCGGGGCGTCGGTGTTGCATGGGCTGCGTGGCCGGGTTTCGGTGGATGGAGTGGTGGCATGCGCCATCGTGGTGTTTGCGGCCATGACGTTTGCGGCGGGGCAGGTGCAGAACTTTGGCTGGCTGAGTTTGATTTTATTTCTCAGCGGGACGGCGTGGATAGGGATTCTGGCGTGCCTGAATGTGGCGGCGCAGACCATGTCGCCGTCGTTCTTGCGGGCGCGGACATTGTCTGTCTACTTGCTGGTGTTGCAGGGAGGAATGGCGATTGGCAGCGCGTTGTGGGGTGCGGTCGCCAGCCGGGTGGGGGTGCCGACGGCGTTGATGTGGTCGGCGTTTGCCATGGTCGCGGGCCTCGTGGCGGTGCGGCGTTACCGGTTAACTTCAGAGGATGTGGCGATGGCGCCGGTCGTCGTGCGGGATTAGGCAACCCAAGTTCCGCGTATTGTGGTTTAATTCCTTCGGACTGCTTTCATTCACAACTTTGTTTCTCAGGAGAATCTCATGCAGAAGATGCGTTGGGTATTGGGCTTGGTCGTAATGCTGGTGTGTAGCGGCCTGGCGGTGGCTCAGATGGCAAAAGCGGAAGAGCATCAAACGGTGGCTAAAGCACTGAATGGTTCCGTGAGCGGAGTGGAAGGCGAGTTTGTTCCAGCGGCCGAGGCGATGCCGGAAGACAAGTATGGGTTTGCACCGACAGCTGGCGAATTCAAGGGAGTGCGGACGTTTGCGCAGCAGGTGAAACATGTGGCAGCGGTCAATTACATCCTTGGGGCATCGATCCTGGTGGAAAAACCGCCGGTGGATTTGGGCGGCGAGAACGGGCCTGACAAGATCGCCAGTAAGGCGGAGATCGTAAAATTTTTGAAGGACTCGTTTGTCTACCTGCACAAGGCGGTGGGGTCGGTGAACGAGAAGAACATGACGGAACCGATCAAACACCCATTTCGAGAGGGGAAAACTACTACTCGGCTGGAGATGGCGACGTTGGTGGTGGGACACTGTTTTGACCACTACGGGCAGATGGTGGAGTATTTGCGGATGAACGGGATTGTTCCTCCGGCGAGCCGGTAGCGGGGGTGATTGCGCCTTCGTGCCGCAGGGAATCCCTGTACCACGAAGGTGCCATTTACACCATTTCGGAGCAGACATAGCCTTGCTTCTCCCCTCGATTTCTTAAAGCGAGACCCAGGTTCCCCCGTGATTGAGTGACGCGGGAGCTTCCCCAAGTCCAAGGGAGAAGGTAGATGAAGACGCAGAAGTATCAGCCGGGAAGTTTGAGTGCGGCGGAAACCCTCCGCCGGCAAGAGGTGCAGCAGGAGATTGAGAATTATCTGCTGGCGCTGAGTTCGTATCCGGAGCGTTTTGCGGATGATCCGTACGTTAGTTTTGAGCAGCATCTGTACAGCATGATAGCGGCAGGACAGACGGTTAGGAACGGACGGAACTGCGTCAGCTAGCGTAGTGCGTCGAGAATAGTGATCTTTAACTGATTGCGATCCACTCCGCGCCGTCGGTGGTGTCGGGCGAGGAAGTCAAAAGCGTTAACCCCAGAGGATCACAGAGTAAACCCGCGACTCATCAGCCGGTTACTTCTTGCCACGCAGATATTGGTCGGTTTTGTTGATCCAATCGGCGCGCGGGGGATTGAAGACATCGAGGTCGATGGTGTCTTCGAGAGCCTCTGCCTTGTGGGGCATGTGCGGCGGAATGGTAAGCACCTCGCCGGCATGGACCACGATTTCCTTTCCGTCAATCCAGAATTTCAAAGCGCCATCGAGAATGTAGGTCACCTGCTCGTTGTGGTGGCTGTGCTCGGGAACGATGCATCCCTTTTTCAGCAGCACACGGGCCAGCATGATGTTTTGCCCGACGATGAAGTGGCGCTGGAGAAGCGGATTCAGGTTTTCGAGTTCGACCGATTTCCAGGGGATAAGTTGGAATTGGGGTTTGGGTTGGGTGGGTTTTGTTTTGGTGGCCTTGGGCATGGTTTCTCCGGATTCGGAGCGCAATTCGCCCCGCGCAGTTCTTTCGCCCCTTCCGGGGCTTGAATCTTGGTCATTTCGTGCCCACGGCTTCGCCGTGGGCTTTATTCTTTCGCCGCTCCGCGGCTAATTCGCGGGAAGAGCGTCACACGTACATCCCCGCAGGCGGTGATGGCTATCCACACGCGGGCGAGGGCGCCCGCGCCACACTTTGTTGCCACGCGGACGATGCACGATGAATCCTTTCGACCGCCTCTTGCAGGTTTGCAACCGATGAGGCGAATGAGAAGCGGATGAAGTCGCGGCCGGCGGGACCGAAAGCGGCGCCGGAAATGGCCGCGACACCGGCTTCTCCCAGCATGATGCGGCAGAGTTCTTCGGCGGTCATTCCGGTGTCGGCGATATTGACCCAGGCGTAAAACGCGCCTTGAGGCGACTGGCAGCGGAAGCCGGGAATGCGGTTGAGATCACGAATAAACTGCTGGCGGCGTTTGGCGAATTCGGCGACCATGCGAGGGGTGGCGCCGTCACGATCTTCCAGAGCTTCGATGGCAGCGTACTGGCTGAATTCGGCGACGCAGGTGTAGCTGTTGATGGCCAGCATGGCGAGGGCCGGGATGATGCGCGCGGGAGCCACGGTGTAGCCGAGACGCCAGCCGGTCATGGCAAAGCTTTTCGAAAAACCATCGAGGATGAGGGTGCGCTCGGCCATGCCGGGATAAGCCATCATGGAAATGAGCTGCCCGCCGTAGATGATTCGTGCGTAGATTTCGTCGGACAGGACGAGCAGGTCATGTTGAACGGCCAACTCGGCGAGGCGGCGCTGAGTGTCGTCGGTATAAACCGTGCCCGTAGGATTGCCGGGAGAATTGGTGATCAGAATCTTGGTGCGTGGATTGATTTTGGCGGCGATTTCGTCGGGATCGGGTTGAAAACGGTTGCGCTCGGAAAGCTCGAAGGGAACGGGAACGCCGCCCAGGCCGAGGGTGATGGAAGAATATCCGGGGAAGCCGGGATCGGGATAGAGGACTTCGTCGCCGGGATCGATGAGCGCCATCATGGCCAGGAAGAGGGCAATTTTGCAGCCGGGAGCGAGGACAATTTGGTCGGGAGAGACATCGAGTTTGCGGGTGTGGTGGAGATAACGGGCGATGGCCGCGCGCAGGGCGGGGACGCCGGGGACGGCGCAGTAGCGGTCTTTGCCTTCATCGAGGGCGCGTTTGAGAGCTTCGTTGACCCGGGGCGCGGGGTGGAAGTCGGGTTCGCCGAGTTCCAAGTGGATGATGGAGCGTCCCTGGCGCTCGAGTTCGCGGGCACGGGCGTTGACGGCGAGGGCGCCTTCGCCGGTCATCACGGACATGCGGGAAGCTAGAGGCTGCATTGTTTCTCCTGCGAATCAGTTAGGAATTATAACGGTTCGTTCGATCACCCACAGGGGGCACAGGGGAAAGCCGTGGGATAAACGCGGGTTGGAAAAACGCAACCACAGGGGGCACAGAGGTGCACAGGGGAAAACCGGTGACCCGACAGCCCCGGTGAGCGATAATCTTGGTCAGGAGTTCCTATGAAGAAGGATCAGCATCGGGCGGAGACGAAGGCGGTTCGCGGAGGCACGGACCTGCATAAGAAAAACGGGCCGCTGGCCACGCCCATCTATCAGACATCGACATTCGAGGTCGCGGACAACGAAGAGCAGTTGCGGGTGACGCCGACCGATATGTTTTATACGCGGTACGGAAATCCGACGGTGACAGCGGCGGAAAAGGCGATCGCGGAACTGGAGGGGACCGAGCGGGCGCTGGTGTTTGCTTCGGGAATGTGCGCGATTACTACACCTATTCTGGGGCTGCTGAAAAGTGGGGATCATGTGGTGGCGCAGCGGGACATCTACGGCGGGGCGACGAAATTCCTGGGGCAGTGGCTGCCGAAACTGGGGATTGAGACCACGTTCGTCGATACTGGGGACTATGAGCAATACGAGCGGGCGATCCGTCCCAATACGCGGCTGCTGTATGTGGAATCGCCTACTAATCCCATGCTGCGAGTGATTGATTTGCGACGAGTGGCGGGGATTGCGAAGAAACATGGGCTGATCACCATGATTGACAGTACGTTTGCGACACCGATCAATTGCAGGCCGGCGGAATATGGCATCGATCTGGTGATGCATTCCGCGACTAAATTCTTCGCGGGGCACTCGGACCTGATTTGTGGCGCGATCGCAGGGCGGGCTGAGTTGATAGAGAAAATTCATTCGACACGCACTACCCTTGGCGGGTCGATGGATCCCCATGCGGCGTGGCTTTTGCTGCGTGGGATCAGGACGGTTGCGGTACGGGTGCAGCGACAGAATGAGAGTGCGCTGCTGGTGGCGCAATATCTGTCGCGGCACGCGAAAGTGCGGGCGGTTCATTATCCGTTTCTGGAGGGGCATCCGCAGCGGGCGCTGGCGATGGAGCAGATGGCGGGAGGCGGTGGAGTGCTCAGCTTTGAAGTGGAGGGTAGCGGCGAGGATGCGCGCCGAGTGTCGGAAGCGCTGAGTCTGTTCACGCTGGCGCCGAGCCTGGGCGGAGTGGATTCGCTGGTTTGCCTTCCGGTTTTTACTTCCCATGCCATGATTCCGGCTGAACACCGGCAGAAGACGGGAATCACCGACCAACTGATACGACTGTCGGTGGGGATTGAGCATGTGGATGATCTGATTGCGGATTTGGAGCAGGGGTTGGAAGTGGTACAGACGGCCCGGAAGGGGAAGACAGTTTCTAGTTTCTAGTTTCTAGTTTCTAGTTGCGCTTTGCGCGACGCCGTCGAACCTCAGTTCTCAGTTCTCGGTTCTCAGTCTGCGTAGCCTTCGTCTTTGCGGACCACTCGGATGAAGTGGTCGGTAAATTTGGCGTGCATCCCCGGCATTTCGTACTTGGGCATGTGGCAGGAGACACAGTTATTGGCGCTCACGGTGCAGGTTTTGGTGGAATGACCGGGCTGGTGACAGCTTAGGCATCTATCGTCATACGAGGCCAGATCTCGCACCCGCGGCCGGTGGGGATTGTGGCAGTTGAGACAGGTAATGCCGTTGTTGCTTTTGATCCAGCACTGGCTTCTTTCCAGGCGATAGGGCTGGAAGCGAAGATTGGCGATTCCGAAGGTCTTGCTCAAGACAACATCCACATAGCTGCGGTGGCAAGCGCCGCAGAAATCCACCTGATCGACAGGGTTGAGCTGTCCGGGATCGAGAATCGCCTTTAGCCCCAACTTCAACTTTTCAGCCTTCATGGCGGCCACGTGTTTTGCGCCGGGGCCGTGACAGGCTTCGCAGGTCACGCCCGGGATCAGGTGGCTGGGATCAAATCGGTGGTTGGTTGTGGATGCTGTGGTATGGCACGCAAAGCAGCGTTGGGTCTCGCCGGCGTACAACATGCGTCGGCCCAAGGCGTCCTCGAGGTTGGAGTCCGGGGCGCGGGATGTAGTGGGAGTAAGGTCAAGACCGTCGAGCGCCGGGTAGTAGCTCACGCGGCTTTCGAAGAAGGTACCGTTCGGTTCGAGAATGTAAGTTTGGCCGGACTCGCCGACACCGAAAGCCCAACTGAGAGGCGCTGAAATCGTTTCCTTCCCGTCGGTGACGGAATAGAGGCTGCCGTTTGGCCGGCGTGAGATCCGGTAGGTGTAGGGGGGAAGGTGAAAAGTTAGCTGGTCGTGGGCGCGTAAGGCTTCGACATCGGCGGGGTGCAGAGCCGCGTGGGCCATTGGCGTCTGCGTCTGAGTGCGAACCTTGGAAGCATGACAGGCTGCGCAAGCATCAACGCCGACGAATTCATCACGAGAAGCTGAGCCTTTGGTGGGCCACCAGCCTGGGAGTTGAACGCGGTCCTCGGTGGCCATGGGGACAGCTCCGGGTGCAGCTGGTTTCGCCGACGGAGCCGTTTCCCCACTTCTCGCAAAGGTCGCGAGAAATGGGGCACCCGCGGCGATCAAGAGCGTTGCCAGTCCGAGAGAAGGTCTGCCGAGGCGCATGGGTACGCCATTGTCTCATTGGGGTGCGGCCAGTTGAAAAGAGGTTTCAGATCGTGGTGGCACGGCTGTAGCCGTGCCGTGATACGAAGCGTTCCGACAGCGAGAAAAGCAGGTTCCTCGACACGCCCTCGGCGCGCAGTGCGCGCCTGCGGACGGCTCGGAATGACAAGCCTTTTTTGCGTGAGGTGACGGGCGAGGAGGCCCGTTCTCCATCGTTCAGAAGATGAACTTGGCGCCGAGTTGCAGGATGCGGGGGCTGTAGGCGGTGCCGACCTGCAAGAAGTTGGATCCGGGGACAAAAGTGCTGGTCCCGGAAGAAAACCCTGCGCTGCCGGCGGCACCGCCCTGGTCCCCGCCCAGCGGACCGTATTCAACGTGATTGAAAATGTTGAAAGCTTCCGCGCGGAACTCGAAACCCATACTCTCGGTGATCTTGAAGTGCTTGAACAGCGCCATGTCGATGTTCCAATGGCCAGGATTGCGCAGGAAGTCCCTGCCTGAATCTCCCAGGGTCAACCCGATGGGGTTGGCAAACGCGTTGGGATTGGCGATGAAATAACCGAAGCCGGAGGCGGGATCAAACTGGGGAATATTCTGGTGCGGGTTGGAGACAACGTCGGCATAGGATTGGCCGGCACCGGCACCGGATGCCACTCCGTTGCCGAGGCCGGCATTATCGCCAAGGATGCCGTTGTAAGCGCTGAATGGGGTCCCGCTTTGCCAAGTGCCAATGCCGGAGAGTTGCCATCCGCCCAGGAGTTTGTTGCTCAAGCCTGAGCCCTTAAAGAAGGGCAGATCATAAACCGCGCTGGAGGTGAAAGTGTGACGCTGGTCAAAGTTGGAAGAAGCGCGAAATGCGGCGAAATCGTAGGCGTTCAGAATGCCGCCATCGCCGAAGAGGCCGCCGTCGGAAGCGTCGTCGATGGAATGGCTATAGGTGTAGGAGACGTTCAACTGGAGGGCTCCAACCGCGCGCCGCACCTGCGCCTGGAGGGCGTTGTAGGAGGAGGAAGCGCCATTGTCAAGGCGGGTGATGTCGCCGTATCCGCGATAGGGTCGGAAGGGATTGGGATCATTGCCGCAGGCTATTGCCAGATTGGTGGCCACTTGCCCACCGGTGGTTCCGGTGAAGGGTGTGCCGTTGACGGTGTCGGTCACGGTAACGGGACCGCCGAGGGTTGCGGTTTCGGCGACGCTGGCGCAGTCGGCTGCACTTATTGGAGCATTGAAGCCGATGTAGGGGTTCTGGGCGGTGGGAACCGGATGTAATTGATTGAGTTCATATTTCCGGCCCAAGTGCGTCCCCTTGCTGCCGACATAGGAAAGAGTGGCAACGGTATTGTGGGCGACATCGTGTTGGATGTCGAAGTGCCACTGCTGCACGTACGGCCACACCGCGTGGGAGGGGATGGAAACCACATTGAGAGGAAAGAGCAGACCGGGCTGGCTGCCAATATTGCTGTAGCCCACGACATTGAACTGAGTGGGAATCTGAACCAGGGGCGGAGAACTCTCGAGCGCTTCGCTGTCGGCTTCGTTGCCGTTAGTGTGGTCGTAGAACATTCCATATCCACCGCGGATCGCCCACCTGCCATCGCCTTTGGGGTCGAACGCGAAACCGATGCGGGGAGCGGGATTGAAGAGATGGCCCGTCATGCAACCCGCGGGCACGCCGTTGACTCCACATTGCACCATGCCGTTAAAGGGATCGCCGGAGCCCGCCACCAGGGCTCCTGCAGCTGCCGGATTGCGATTGAGGTCGCCATTGATGTCATCGACCTGGGGAGCCTTGGCCGGGTTCCAGGCGGCGGGATCAAAGTTGTAGGCCGAATGGTAACGCTCGCGATAAGTTCCGAAGAGACTCACTCGCAATCCTAAGTTCAGCGTCAGGTTGCGGGTAGCGTGGAAATCATCCTGGAAATATGGTTCCAGGATCTTATAGCGGTTGTAATACTTGGGTTGGGCACTCTGCTGCGCGAAGTTTGCGATGCGTCCGCTCAAGAGGTCAGCGAAAGAGTTGCCGGTCGAAAACGGCGAGGTGTTGTCAAAGGTGAGGAAGCCGTTGACCGAGGTACTGGTTTGGCTGAACTCGTTTTTCTGAGCGGCAACGAAGTATGCTCCGAACTGCAAATTATGTTTGCCGATGATCTTGGTTACGTTGTCCCGATAGGTATAAGTGGGATTGGCGTTATAAGGCCCATTGGTAATCCAACCGGGATCTTCTCCGAAGCCCTGGCTGCCGTATGCGCCGCCAAAGCCGCCGGTGATGGAGAATCCCGGCAATTTTCCGCCGTTGTTGGTGGCGGGGAAAAGGCTTCCGATCGCGAGATTGGCGGGGCGCTGCCAGGCATTGGGGTTGGGAGTGCCGGTGGAAGTGACGATGATGTGATCGGTGGTGTAGCTGAACACAAATTCATTCAACAGAGTGGGAGAGGCGGTCGCGGTCAGGCGAGCCACCAAGGAGGTTGCAGGACCGATGAAGTTGGTCTCGACGGTGGGGAAGCTGCCGGCATTGGTCCACAAGGGAGTGGCGGTGACCGTCTCCCAAGAGTCGTGGGCGTAGCGGAACATGGCACGCACCTTGTCACTAAAGTTGTGGTCGACGCGCACTAACTCCTCGCGCCAGTTGGTGGGCTGAGAGGGGGCAGCAGTGAAGAGATTGGTGCCGGAGGTGGGCAGAGGGATCATGCCCAAGAGCGGCGCGGAGGCGGCCGCTACTGGGACCTGGTTCAGCACTCCATTGGTGACAATGGGATTGAAAGAGGGCTGGCCGGCAATGACTCCTCCCTGGATCGCGGTGCCCGGGCAGTCGGCAAATGGAGTTGGAGTCAGACCGTCGGACTGGAGCCTGGCGAAGGGTGTATTGGTGGCGGGGCAAATATCGCTGAAATTTCCCGAGCGCTCGGCGACTGAGGGCACGACCTGGTTGAAGTTCTGTCCCGGGACGCGATCACGACGCCATTCCTGGGACCAGAAGAAGAAGGTCTTTTGCTTCTCCTGGTTGTAGTGGCCAGGGATGTAAATCGGACCGCCGATGGTGTATCCCCAGTCATTCTTGTGATACGCAGGGTTGGTGGTCTGGAATTCGGGAGTGGCGTTGAAGATGTTGTTGCGCACGAATTCGTAGGCGTCGCCGTGGAAGGAACTGGTACCTGACTTGGTCTCGGTCTCGATGGTGCCGGAGGCATTGCGGCCGTACTGGGCGCCGTAGTTCGAGGTGAGGACGCGGACTTCGCCGATGGCGTCGATGCTGGGAGTAACGTTCAGCGTGGAATTGCTGCCGTTATCCATGTTGTCGCCGCCGTCCAGTTCCCAGTTGTTGTACTCGAGGCGGCCGCCGTTGACGCTGTAGTTCACGCTCGCAGTGATGCCGTATTGCCCTTCTGAGGAACCGGTCTGATTGGTGATGCCGGGAGTGAGCGTGACCAGTTGGGTGAAGACGCGTCCGTTGAGTTGGAGTTGGCTGATCTCTTTGCTGGTGATGGTTCCGGCGAGCTCGTTGGTCTGGGTTTCGACCTGGGCGACGTTGGTGCCTTCGACGAGCACCTCTTCTTTGGCCGCACCGACTTGCAGAGCGGCATCAGCGCGGGCTTTCTCGGCGACGCGAAGAATGACGCCGGTGGCTTCGTACTTCTTAAAACCTGGCGCGGTGATGGAGAGGTTGTAAGAGCCTGGAGGAATGGCGCTGACCAGGTAATCGCCGCTGCCGTTGGAGACGGTCGAGCGTTTGATGCCGTGCTCGGGATTGCTGACCGTCACCTGCGCGTTGGGGATGGCGGCGCCGGTCTGATCAGTGACGGTGCCGGTGATGGAAGCAGTGTCCTGGGCAAGCAATGATCCGGAACAGCAGCCGACGAGCACGAGCAACCACAAGAGACGGGATTTCATGGTCAACTCCGTTGACATTCTGAGCCGCAAAAGAACATGAGCTGAGGCTTACCCCACCAGCCCAGCCCGGAATTGCTTCCATCTTACGAGTGCATCGGCTTACGCCAGCATTACTCAGTTGGTACGCGAGAGCCCCACGACACGCGATCCCTTGCCCACTGCGCGGGCGAAGACGCCGCACCACACATCCATGAAAACCCGCAGAAATCGTTTATTAAAACGTATCAATACTGAGGTAGAGCTTTTGCGGTGTCAAGGGAAAAATGCGTGTACGGCCAGGACTTGAACTTACCAGTTCCCAGTTCCCAGTTCTCAGATTGCTTACAGCAGGCGGCGGGTGGATTCGCGGACCGCCAATTCGGGGGCGATCTTGCGGTGCACGGCGGCGAGTTGGCGCTTCTCCAGCACGGCGTTGACGCCCTCAAGTGCGATCCCGACGGCGGTTGTGCCCATGAGTTCCATAGGCTGGCGGATGGTGGTGAGCGGAGGCGTGTAAAGGGCGCAGGCGGCAACGTCGTCAAAGCCGATGACGGAGCAATGTTCGGGAACGCGCAGTCCGGCCTTGGCCAAAGCGCGGATGGCGCCGAAGGCGGTCATGTCATCGAAAGCGATGAGGGCGGTAAAGGGACGCTTTTGTTTGAGCAGGCTTTCGGTGAGCTTGCAGCCGTCCTCAAAACTGGAGATGGGATCGCGAGATTCCGGAAGATCGAGGACCAGGCGGGGATCGATTTCGAGGTCGTTGGACTTGGCAAAGGAACGAATTCCCTTCCAGCGCGGGGCGCTGTCGGCGAGAGCCTTGGGGCCGCGAATGAAGGCGATCTTGCGATGTCCCAAGGAATAGAGATGCTCGATCGCGGCGTGGGCTCCGACTTCGTTATCCACCATGACGGAGCTGACGGAATCGGTTTCGAGTTCGCGTCCGATCATGACGGTGGGGATGCTGCTTTTTTCGAGATCGGCGAGGACGTCGATATCGACGAAGAGCCAGTTAGCCAGGACGATGAGGGCTTCGACGCGGCGGTCGAGCAGCATCTCCAGATAACGTTCGAAGCGGCTGCGCTCGTTGTGAACGTCGGTGAGAATGGGAAGATAGGAGGACTGGTAAAGAGAATTTTCGATGCCGCGGAGAACCAGAGTGCAGTAGGGATCGGTCATGTCGAAGACCATGACGCCGACGGTGTGGCTGCGCTGGCTGCGCAGGGAGCGGGCAAAGAGATTGGGACGATAGCCCAGTTTCTTGGCGGCGCGTTCGATGCGTTTCTTGGTGCTGTCGGGAATGTAGCGGGCCAGAGGAGCGTTGTTGAGGACAATGGAGACGGTGGTGGAGGAGAAGCCGCTCTCTTTGGCGACGTCACGGATTGTGACCATGGTGCTTTTCATGCGAGTTGAGGGAGGGTTTGCCCGGCTGCAGCGTCAGCTTGAATTCAAGGCTGGCGCTGGCGGACACTACAGCAGAGAGTGAAACCAGTGTCAAGTTCAGGATTGCGGGTTGGGGTGGCGGTGATGATGGTCGCGTGCTGTCCGGGGGGGAGTGCGCGGCCGACCGGGATGGGGCAGGCGACTGCGCCGGCAGCGACGGCGGCAGCACAATCGGGAGGAAATCAGGTCCCGAAGGCTGATCCCAAGCAGTTGTTTGAGCAGGGAGAAGCGGCGCTGAATCGCGGCGACCTGGCCGCGGCGGAACAGGCGTTTCGTGGAGTGCTGGCGGTGAACCCAGAGGTGGCGGTGGCGGGGGCGTACGCCAACCTGGGCGTGATCGCGATGCGGCGGAAACAGTGGCCGCAGGCGTTGGAGAGGCTCCGCAAAGCGGAGCATCTGGCGCCGCAAGTGGCGGGAATCCGGTTGAATATTGGGCTGGTTTACTACCGGCAGAATGACTTTCAGGGGGCGATTGCGCCGTTCGAGTCGGTGGTGAGAGACGTACCGGACTCGTACCAGGCGCGGTATCTGCTGGGGTTGTGCTACTTCTTCAATCAGCGCTACGTGGAAGCGGCAAACACGCTGGAGCCGCTTTGGCCGCGGGCTGGCGATCAATTGAACTATCTGTACGTGCTGGGGATCGCAGCCAATAAAGCAGGGCGGACAGAGTTGGAGCAACGGGCGCTGGGGCGACTGGTGCAAACGGGGCAGGACACGCCGGAGTTTCATCTGCTGATGGGGAAGGCACACTTGAACCGGCAAGAATATGACGAGGCGATCGTAGAACTGGAAAGTGCGGCCAAGGCTGAGCCCAAGCTTCCGTTTGTTCACTTCAATCTGGGCATGGCGTATCTGGAGAAGCAGGATTTGGAGCGGGCGAAGACGGAGTTCCAGAAAGACATCGAGATGGAGCCGGATGTGGCTTACGACTACGACCAGTTGGGGCTGGTGTTTTACCTCCAGCAACAGGATAGGGATGCGGAGAAGATGTTTCGCAAGGCGCTGCGGCTGGATGCAAAGCTGTCCAGTTCCGATTTCCAACTGGCGCGGGTTTGTCTGCGGGAGCAGAAGTACAAGGAGGCGCTGGCGGCGATTGACGTGGCGAAAAAGCTGAGTCCGGAGAGTGAAGGCGTTTATTACGTGCGCGGTCAGATTTTGCAGCACCTGGGACGCACGCAGGAAGCCAGAGCGGAGATGCAGAAGTTTACTGAGATGTCGAATGCGTCGCGGGAGAAGCGGCATCAGGAACTGGAGTCTGGGCCGGTACCCGACACGGAACTCACGCGGGAACCACAGTGAAGATGACAGCAATTAAAGAAACATGATTCGGATCGAGTGCAGAGGTGTGCTGTTTGACCTGGATGGAGTGTTGATCGATTCCACTCCGGCAGTGGCGCGGGTCTGGAAAAAATGGGCGGCGAGACACGGGCTTGATCCGGAAGCGGTGGTGAAGAGGGCGCATGGGCGGCCGAGTATCGAAACCATCCGCGAATTGCTTCCGCAGGTGGACGCCGACAGCGAGAACCGAATGGTGGAGCGGGCGGAGATTGAGGACCTTGGGGGCGTGGCGCCTTTGCCTGGCGCGCAGGAATTGTTGCGGGCGTTGCCGCCGGATAGCTGGACGATCGTGACTTCATGCACGCGGCGATTGTCGGAAGTGCGGTTGCGGGCAGCCGGACTGGAGATTCCGCGAAAAATGGTCACGGCCAGCGATGTGGGGAACGGGAAACCACATCCGGAGCCTTATCTGAAGGGCGCAGCGGCATTGGGCCTGGACGCCGCAGATTGCGTAATCGTGGAGGATGTTCCGGCTGGGGTTCGCTCGGGGAAGGCGGCGGGAGCGCGGGTGATTGCGGTGCGCACGACGGCGGAGGAGGAGGAATTGCGGAGGGCGGGCGCGGACTGGGTTGTGAGAAGTTGTGCGGACATCGGAGTGGAAAGTGGGATGCAGTTGGTGATCGAGGAGTTATGAATGGGACGGAACTCCGCTGCCCAGCCGTGCGTACATCAGATTGCGGGAAGTGACCCGGCCGGGACCACTTGAGCGGACTTTTTGAAACTGGGATACACTTTTGGTACGCATTAATTCTGTATTGCGCAAGGTCCGTCTGGATCGGTTTGTCACGCCGTGACCACGTTGCCAGCAGTGCAATTCAATTCTCACGCAGGAGATTCATCATGCATTTTTCAAGGTTCGCGATTTTAGCGGTCGTACTTTGTTCGGCGCTCGGACTGGCACAGCAAATGCCGGCGGCCACGCAAGCTCCCAAGCTCGAGCATTTCGATCCCAATATGGTGGATCGGACACTCGATCCCTGCCAGGATTTTTATCAATACGCGTGCAGCAAGTGGAACGCGGCCAACCCGATTCCTCCCGACCAGGCGGCGTGGGGGACGGGCAGCGGCTTGCAGTATTGGAATGAGAACATCGTGCGGGAGGCGCTGGAGAAGGCCTCAGCGCAGAGCAGCGGGCGAAGCGATTTCGAGCAGAAGATTGGCGACTACTGGCAGGCATGCTCGGACGAGCCCGCGCTGGAAGCCACCGGCACCCGGGATTTGAAACCAGAGTTGGAGCGCATCGCCAAGATGAAGAGCAAATCGGAACTGGCGGACCAGGTGGCGCACATCCACATGAGCACTCCGGGCGCGTGGTCGGGGAACGATAACCAGACGGCAGCGGCGCTGCTGGGGTTCGGGTCGCAACAGGACTATGACGATGCCAGCAAAGTGGTGGCGTCGATTGACCAGGGCGGATTGGCTTTGCCGAACCGCGATTTCTACGTGAAGGATGATGAGAAGTCGAAGGAGATCCTGAGCAAGTATGAAGCCCACGTGGCGAAAATGCTGGCGCTGACGGGAGAAGATGCAAGCAGAGCGGCGGCAGATGCGAAGACGGTGATCGCGATGGAAACGGCGATGGCCAAGGCGCAGATGGACAACGTGGCGCGGCGCGATCCGAAGAACGTCAACAACGAGATGAGTTTTGAGCAGGTGCAGGCGTTGACGCCTTCGTTTGACTGGAAGAAATATACGGCTGACATTGGGGCGCCGCCGTCGGCCCCGCACTATCTGGTGAGCGCGCCGGGATTCTTCAAGGAATTGGAGGTGTTGATCCAGCAGCACTCGGTGGCGGATTGGCAGGTTTACCTGCGCTGGCAACTGGTGCATGGAGCGGCGCCGTATTTGAGCAAGGCGTTCGTGGATGAGAACTGGGATTTCTTCGCGCATACCCTGTTCGGGTCAAAGCAGCAGTTGCCGCGGTGGCGGCGGTGCGTGCGGGCGGCCGACCGTGACCTGGGCATGGCGCTGGGACAAGCGTACGTGGAGGTAGCGTTTCCTCCGGCGAGTAAAGAGCAGACGGTCGCCCTGGTGCACAACGTAGAACATGCGCTGGACCAGGACATTACCACGCTGGACTGGATGCAACCTGTTACCAAGGAGCAGGCCAAGATCAAGCTGCATGCCATTGAGGACAAGATCGGGTATCCCGACCATTGGCGGGATTACTCTTCGGTGAAGATCACGCGCACGAGTTATCTGAACAACGTGCGCGAGGCGACGGTGTTTGAGTTCCATCGGCAACTCGACAAGATCGGCAGGCCGGTGGACCGCAGCGAGTGGACGATGACGCCACCGACGATCAATGCCTATTACGATCCGCAGCTCAATACCATCAACTTCCCTGCTGGAATTCTGCAGCCGCCCTTTTTCGATCCCCACATGGACGATGCAGTGAACTACGGGGCGATCGGAATGGTGATTGGGCACGAGATCACGCACGGGTTTGACGATCAAGGGCGCAAGTTCGACGCTCAGGGGAACCTGCGCGACTGGTGGACGGCGGAAGATGCCAAAGCCTACGACCAGCGCGACGAGTGCATCGCCGACGAGTACACGCAGGAGATTCCTGAAGCCGGGGTGAAGCAGAATGGACATTTAACCCAGGGCGAGGACACGGCGGACAACGGCGGGCTGCGACTGGCATTTATGGCGCTGACCAGCAAGCTGCAAGCCTCCGGCAAGTCGCTGGATGAGAAGGACGAGAGCGGATGGACGCCGCGGCAGAAGTTCTTCTTGTCGTACGCGAACGAGTGGTGCACGCAGTATCGTCCGGAATTGATGCGCACGGTGGTGTTGACGAATCCGCATTCGATTCCGAAGTACCGCGTAAATAATGTAGTAGCGAACATGCCTGAGTTCCAGCAGGCGTTCTCCTGCAAGACAGGAGCGCCGATGGTGCGGGCGAAGCAGTGCAGGGTTTGGTAGGAGCTTAGATTGCAGGATGCCGCGCACGCGAGTGCGCGGCATTTTTTTGTGTTGACCTCAGCCCAAGCCGGTCATTTCTGAGTAGTGGGTCAATTTGAATTTTTTGGTTATCGTCCATCTGTGATGGGTCATGCCGAGCGCAGGCGTTTCTCAGGCAACGCGAGGGATCTCCCGGCCCAGAAAGCCGTTGCGAGGGAGATCCTTCGGCCCGCTGGTGAAAACGCGGGCCTTCAGGATGACGCTAGGATGGGGCACCGTTGGGCAATCCCTCACGTCAGACGCGGGCGAGGTGAAGGGCGAACCAGGCGCGGTGATCCAACCAGGTGGCATCGAGCGAGAAGCCTGAAGTCTTCAGCATCTCGCGGACCATGGGCATGGTGTATTTGTAGCTGTTCTCGGTGTGGATACGTTCTCCGTTGGCGAATTTTACGCGTGAGTTGAGCAGGCCGAGATCGACGACCTGCGGACGCAGGCTCTCGAGGTAAATTTCCATTCGCGACTTCTCTGGATTCCAAATGGCGATGTGGCGGAAGAAGTCGAGGTCAAAGTTGGCTCCCAGCTCGCGGTTGAGCCTGGCGAGGATGTTTTTGTCGAATTGCCCGGTGACGCCCTGCGCGTCATCGTAGGCGGGAACAAGAATGGACGAATCTTTGACCAGGTCAGTGCCGAGCAGCAAGGCGTCGCCGGGTGCGAGTTGGCCGCGAATCTGGCTGAGCATTTCGACCGCAGGGCCGGGATCGAAGTTTCCGATGCTGGATCCCAGGTAGAGCACCAGCTTTCGTCCGGGAAGGTTGCGCAAGAAGCTGAAGCCATCGGCGAAATCCGCCACCACCGGGCGGACAGAAACCCGCGTGCACCGCGACTCGACACCCTCACGCGCTTCGGCGAGCGCGGCGGGAGAGATATCAACGGGAAAATATGGCACTCGCAACTGACGGCGGGAAAGCACCTGGAGCAAGGTGGTGGTCTTGGTAGCAGTGCCGGAACCGAGCTCGACCACGGTGACGCCCGGGCGAACTTCAGCTGCAATTTCGTGGGCCCGGTCGCAGAGAATTTCCAGTTCGGTGCGCGTGAGGTAATACTCCGGCAGGCGGGTGATCTGCTCGAACAGAGCCGAACCGGCTTGATCGTAGAACAGTTTGCAGGGCAGAGTCTTGGGGGAAGTGGAAAGACCGGTTTGCACATCTTCGGCGTATGAGGGAAGAGCAATGAGTTCGCGAGCGATCATTTGGCTAACCTGAGTCCGGAGAATTGCCAGCGGGCATGGGGCGGAAAGAAATTGCGATAGGTGGCGCGAATGTGACTGGCAGGAGTGGCGCAAGAACCGCCACGCAATATCAGTTGATTGACCATGAATTTTCCGTTGTACTCGCCGAGGAGGCCTGCGGCGGGTTGGAATCCGGGATAAGCCACGTAGGGGCTTGACGTCCACTCCCACACGTCGCCGAGCATCTGAGGAGCGGGGCCAGCAGGGCGCGGGGGTGCGGGGGTGTCTTCCAGGAAGCTGCCTGTGACCGGGGTGTGGACAGCGGCCAGTTCCCATTCTTCTTCGGTCGGCAGGCGGCAGCCGCGCCAGCGCGCGTAGGCGTCAGCTTCGTAGTAGCTGACATGGCAGACAGGCTCGGCGAGATTGACGTCGGTTAGCCCACCCAGGGTGAATTGCGACCAAGCCGCAGGATTATCTTGCCCGCGTTCCCAGTAGAGCGGCGCGCTCCAAGCTTCGGCGCAAACTTTGTCCCAGCCATCGGAGAGCCAGAGATCCGGACGACGATAGCCGCCATCCTGCATGAATTCGAGATATTCGGCATTGGTGACGGGACGAGAAGCGATGCGAAATGCGCGCAACAGGACTTCGTGGCGCGGGCTCTCGTTGTCGAAGGCGAAACCATGCCCGTCGTGACCGATGAGGTGAATGCCGCCTTCGATCTCGATCCAGGTGAGGGGTGGGGCTGAAGCTTGTGAGGGTTCGACGAGGATGGGGTCGGGACGCCAAGGGCTGGACCAGAGCGCGTGTTTGATGTCGGTGAGAATCAATTCCTGATGCTGCTGCTCGTGGTTGAGGCCGAGTTCGATGAGGGTACGAGCCTCGTCGCTTGCATGGTCCAGTAGTGAGAGTATGGCAGCGTCAACATGGGAACGGTAGGCATGCACCCGCTCCAAACTCGGGCGCGACATTAGGCCGCGCGAACCGCGATCGGGATGCGAACCGAGTTGCTTGTAATAGGAGTTGAACAGGTACTGGAAGTGAGGATCGAAAGCCTGATATCCGGGAACGTGGGGCAACAGGATAAAAGTTTCGAAGAACCAGGTGGTGTGGGCGAGATGCCACTTGCTAGGGCTGGCATCGGGCATGGATTGCAGCATCTGGTCTTCTGGAGAAAAGGGACTAGTGATCCGCATGGTGGTTTGGCGAATCTCGACGAAACGTTCACGCAGCGACGTACCCACTGCGGTGGGAAACTGGAGCGCGAGACTAGCGGTCATAGAAGACTCTCCAAATAAGGTGACACGCTACAAACCTGAGACGGAGTGGGACATCGTACTATTGATGCCGGGAAGAATCCATACGGTGTGAAGAATTTGACGGTTTTTTTAGCGGCGTGAGGCCATCATCGTGAGATTTACAAGAGCGGGCAAGGTTCTAGAAGGGCAGGAGTCTGTTTCAGGCTTTTGGGAGGGTCGAGCGGAATTAGCACCAGTTCTCAGATGTCAGTTCCCGGTTCTCAGTTGTTTGTGGCGAATGAAGGCGTAAGGTGCTTATTTACAGTTCTTTACAGACGTTACCAACGAGCCATTTGGGGGCACGGGCGGGCCATTCCGCGCTACACCGGGGGCGACGTAGGATTTATATGTCCGCAAAAGGAGACGACGTATGCGTCAGGAAATGGTTCCGAGCAGCCTCCTGGTTTCGCTGGCCCACTCTTACGAGCAAGACCCTCGCCAGTTTGTGACTTTGCCCAAGCCGGTGGTGGATTCGTCGTTGACGCGCATGGCGGTAGCAGAGATGAGAAATCAAGGCTACGTTGAGGAACAGATGCGCGGAGTGGTGCGGTTGACGCTGAGCGGATACAAGTTCTACAAGAGCTAGTGGAAGGCCTTAAGTTCTCAGCCCACGGTTTTGCGCCGTGGGCTTTTTCTTGCACTGGCGCAGCGGCCAAGGTCAAGCACGCTGCCTGGTCTCGAAGGCAGTAATCTGAGTACCCCTTTCGCAGCTATGTCCACTCGGACAGGTTAGGTTACTGGTTGATGGAGTGGACCTTCTCATTCGCGACCCTGCCCTTCTGGGAGCTATCGCCGCTGCTTTCTGACGACCATAATTCTGCAACATTACCGCTTGCCAATCACTGTTGGCTCGGAATAAATCCGCCACTGTCACGTTGGAGGCCCCATGTCCACAGAAGTGAAAGCCATTGCTCCCGAGAGCACGAAACGCTGCCATCGATTCGACACGCGCAGAGCGTTATGTATTCTGGCGCTGCTGCCCTTCACGCTATTCGCCACAACCCCGGGCGGAACCCAGACGGGGGCGACCGACCCGGGAGTGCGTGTCGGCCCTCCCGGAGCCGGTAACGCGATCACCGGTCTAAGCCAGAATCAACTGGCTTTTTTTGGAGCAGGCCAGACGAATTTTGTGCAGATCGATTCCGTCACGGGCAGTGTGCCCAACACCGGCAACGGACTTGGACCGAGGTTCAACGCGGAGAGTTGCGGCCAGTGCCATGCCCAACCAGCCATAGGCGGGACGAGTCCACTTCCGAACCCTCAGATCGCCGCCGGCCACGACCAGCAGGCGAGCAATTACATTCCTTTTTTTATTACCCTTGACGGTCCGGTGCGGGAAGCCCGGTTCCCTTTGACCGCCGATTTGCGCCATCCCGATGGCGGTGTTCATGACCTGTTCACCATCAGCGGCCGGACTGATGCTTCCGGCTGCAAGTTGGCGCAGCCCGACTTCAGAGCTGCCGCGGAGGCTGGGAACTTGATCTTCCGCATCCCGACGCCGGTGTTTGGCGGTGGACTGATCGAATCCATATCGGATTCCTCCCTCATGGCCAACATGAACTCGCACATCGATCGCAAGCGCGAGTTGGGGATCTTTGGCCGGCCCAACACCAGCGGCAACGACGGCACCATCACCCGTTTCGGATGGAAGGCGCAGAACAAATCCCTGGAGGTGTTTGCGGGCGAGGCCTACAACGTCGAAGTAGGTGTGACCAACGAATTGTTCCCCAACGAACGTGACGAAACGCCGGGTTGCAAGTTCAACGGGACTCCGGAAGACCTCACCAACTTCGATCTGAATGGAACGGAGCTTCCCTCTGACGTCGTCCGCTTCGCCACTTTCATGCGGTTTCTTGATCAACCGCAGCCCGCGCCCTCTACTGAATCGACTCTGCGGGGGCGGCACATCTTCCATGAGGTTGGCTGCGCGCTGTGTCACACGGCCTCGTTCACCACCGGGCAATCGTCGGTCACGGCGCTCACGAATATTCAGGCCAACGTCTTTTCCGATCTGCTTCTCCATCACATGGGGCCCGAGCTTGCAGACAACGTGAGCCAAGGGGCAGCGGGGGGCGACGAGTTTCGTACCGCACCGCTCTGGGGGCTGGGTCAGAGAATTTTCTTTCTCCACGACGGCCGCACTTCCGACCTGGTGAAGGCGATTTACGAACATGCGAGTGAGGGGAACCGCCAGTACCCTGGCTCGGAAGCTAACGCTGTGGTTCACAATTTCAGGCAGCTTCGGCCACAGGAGCAACAGGACTTGCTGAACTTCCTGCGCTCGCTGTGAATCGCGCGCACGGGAACAGGGCGGGCTGAGTTGCAGTCCCGTCCTCGCTCGGTGTCGGTTCCAGCAGCTACGGCGCCGCGAGGTACATTTTCGCGACTCGGCCGGCGATTTTGTCCGGCTCGGCTTCGGCGAGGTTGGTGAGGACCACGACGGTGAGTTTGTCGTCAAGGTAGCGCGAGATGTGGACCTCGAATCCTTGCCAGGCGCCGCCGTGATCGAGAACTTTGTGGCCGTTACGGTTGAGGATGTCCCAACCGAAACCATAGTTGCCGGGGTTAACCTGGCCGTTGAGGAGTTTTGCGGGAGTCCACATTTGTTCGAGGCTGGAATGGTGGAGCAGCTTCTCTGTATAGAGAGCCGCATCCCATTTGGCGAGATCAAGGATCGAAAAATAGAGCGCGCCGTCGGCGGTGGTGTTCAGGGTGGGCGAGACCCATTCCTGATTCTTGAGTTCTCCTTTGACCAGGCGATATCCGGCGGCGCGATTGGGAACGATGTCGGCTTCGCTGATGATGCGGGTGGTGCTCATGTCCAAAGGACGAAAGATTCGTTCTTGCAGGAAATCTCCGTAGAACTCGCCAGTGACCTGATGAATCAGTATGCCTAGGGTCAAATATCCGAGATTGGCATAGCTATAGTTGGTGCCGGGCGGAAACTTTAGAGGGATACCTTCGACGATCTTGAGCAGGCCGGCTTCGGTGTAGTCTTTTCTGAAATCGAATTTTTCAGGATAGTCAGTGAAACCGGCGGTGTGGCTGAGGAGTTCACGGATGGTGACCTGACGCCAAGCGGCCGGGGCGTCTTTGAAGTAGTTGGTAATGGGATCGTCGAGATGGATTTTGCCTTCTTCGACCAGCATCATGACCGCCGTCGCGGTGAACTGCTTGCCCACGGATCCGGATTGGAAGACGGTTTCGGGTTTGACCGGGACTTGAAGTTCGACATTCGAGAAGCCGTAGCCTTGAGCGCAGACGATTTTGCCGTCGCGCGCGACCAGCAGAGAGAGACCGGGGATGTGCTGGCGCTGCATTTCCGATTGGATGTAGGCGTCGATGGAGGCAGGGGTTTGGGCGAGGGCCGACAGCGTAAGGACAAGCACGACTGGAAGAGGTAAGAAGCGAATCGGTTCCATGGTTGGTTGCTCAGATCTACGGCGCGGCTTGAAGCCGCGCCCCTTCAAAGCTCACGCCGCCAATCTCGACACTCTCGGTGAGCCTGCAAGCCCTCCTTTCTCAACATCGGTTCGAGATCGGGACGGGCGAGGCGCCCGTCCCCACACGGGCAGGAGCAGTTCAAAAGGTTACCCTTGCGGCGATTTGACCGATGCGCGGGGTAGCGCCGCGGAAAGTGCCAGTGGTCGTGATCTGTCCGAAGACCGACGGGTCGTTAATGTTGGTGGCGTTGTCGAGGAACGTGGGTTGCGCGAACTCGGGATGATTGAGGACGTTAAAGAACTCAAACCGCAATTCCAGACTGACGCGCTCGGTGATGGCGGTGGTCTTGGCCAACGCGAGATCCATGTTAGTGAGGTGCGGGCCACGCAAGGTGTTGCGATGCAAGCCGTAGGTGCGGTCCTTAGGATTGTTTACAGGATCGAACGGCGGGAAGCAGGGGCTTCCCTCGAAGGGCGCGTTGGAAAAACTGTTGGGATCAAAGTAGAAGTTGCCCGTTACAGGCGTGGTGGTGATGACGCACTGCGTGCCGGTACTGTCGGTGCCATAGTTAATCACGTTGATGGTCCGCTGATGGTCGGGATTAAACGTAGTAAGCGGACCGAGCACAGCGGCGTTGGTCAAAATGGCATCGCCGGCACCTGAGGTCCCGGGATTGGCGGGGTCATAGATGCCCGGTAAAGACGCTGAAATATCGAAAGGAAATCCGGTTCTCCAGGTCACGATGGGATAGAGGCTCCAGCCTTTGGTCAGGCGTTTGGGACCACCGGTCCAGGCGCGATCGAACGGCAAATCCCAGCCGCCGCTGAAGGTGACGCGATTGCGGACGTCACTATCGGCGGAAGCATAGTAGAGGTCGGGGCTGTAAGCCGGGACGTAGGCGTTGCGCTGGCGGAAGCCGGAAGCGTTGTCCAAATTGTGAGAGTAGGTATAGGCGAGAGTGAAATACAGGGTGCCAATGGGCGAGTTTTTCGGCTGTCGCGTGAGGCTGGTTTCAAGAGCGTTGTAGTTGGCATTAGAGGTGTTCTGGAATTCCGGGAGCGTGCTGAAGCAGGGTATTTCTACGGTGGTTCCGCAGGTGCTATTGCCAGGGAGTTGATTGAGCACGCGGGTGGTGGTCCCGAGGATCATGGGATTGATGTCTTTGAGCGCGGTGAGGCCGTGGGATGAGCTTCCCACGTAGTTGGTCTCGAGGACTATGTCGCCGAAAAGGTTGCGCTGCAAGCTCAGGTTGTATTGGTAAACGTAAGGAGTGCGCAGATGCGGGTCGACGAGATAGACGATGCCGTTGCTGTTGATGGGCACAAAAGGCGCGAAGGGCACGTCGGAAGCGGGCGGTTTTGAGGGGAAAGAGTTGGGGACGCCGGTTTTGGCACACGTGCCATCATCGTTGAATGACACGCATGCATTTGGGAACGGCTGGTTCATATAATTGATGGGCCCGGAGGGAGCGACAGGGACGCCGTAAAACAATCCAGCAGTGCCGACAAAGGGAGCCTGGCCATTGAATTGGAGATTATCTTCGGCCTTCAGGATGTCGTAGAACATGCCAAAACCGCCGCGAATGCTGGTTTTGCCGGAGCCGGTGGGATCCCAGGCAAAACCGACGCGAGGGGCAAAATTGGTTTTGTCGGGAAAGTTTGAGCCCTTAGGAGCGCCCGGATCTCCAGGAAAAACCAGGCCAGTGGGAGCATTCACAAAGCGGTGGGATTGTTCTCCCGGGATGAAGGAGAAGCTGCGACCCTGGGTATCGGTCTTGGGTGTGCTGTATTCGTAACGAAGTCCGAGAGTGAGGACCAGGTTGCGGCGAGCGTGCCACTCGTCCTGCGCAAAAACGTAAGTATTCTTGGTGCGAATGTTGGAGGGAGCCTTGGCGCTCTGAAAGTAGTCGTAGGGGATGCCGAGCAGGAAATCAGCATAGGAGTTTCCTGAGCCGATGCCGTCGGAGCCGAAGTAGTCGAATTCGCCGTTGATGATGAAGTCGTAGGCGAGGTTTTCCTGATAGGGAGTAAATCCGCCACCGAATTTCCAATTATGCTTGCCACGGGTCCAGGAGACGGAGTCGGTCCAGGAGAAAGTGTTTTCGACGTAGCGGGTAGGACCATTTTCACTGTTTCCAATGGCGAGGTTGGTGTCGAACAACAGGTTGGTGGGGCCGGTGGGGACATCCGGGGTCACGCCAATGCCGAAGGCCGAAGGCGGAGGCAAGTGATTCACGGAAGTATCGGCCAGGTAGTTGCTGCGGTGGGTCACGAAGTGGAATTCATTCAGCAAGGTGGGAGAAAAGACGCGCGTATAGCCAATATTGGTGTAGTAGTAGTTGGCCACGGTGAGGCTGCCGAAACCGGGCACGGTAGCAAAAGGAAAGGGATTGGAAAAAGGCGTGCGGTTCAGGCCGATGGTGGCGGAAATCTTGTCTTTGGAACTGAGGTTGAAATCAAACTTGGTGGTTAATTCGTCGGCATTGCTATATTCGCTCAAGGTGGTGGAAAGAAGACCACCGGGGGCGCTGGGAATCAATCCAGCCTTGATATAGGACTGGGCAACGCTGTTGATCTGGCTGGGAGCAATAATGGCCTGGGCGGCGAGAGCGGGATTGGGCTGGAAGAACGGATTCGCCTGCAAAAACGCCGCGACACCTGGATCGGGCCCGCCGTTTACCGATTGGGAAAAATTCCCCTGCACTTCCAGAGGCGTAAAGACCGGACTATCGACGTCGGGAACGGCTTGCACCTGGCGCTGTCCCTGATAGGCGAGGAAGAAGAAAACCTTGTCTTTGACAATCGGGCCACCGAGGGTTGCGCCGTACTGATTGCGCTTCAGGTCCAGCCGTGGAAGTCCCTGCTGAATATTGAAGAAATCGTTGGCGTCGAGCACACGGTTGCGGAAGAACTCGAACATGCTGCCGTGTAGGCGGTTGGTTCCGGACTTGGTCACCACGCTGATGATGCCGCCTCCGTTGCGGCCATACTCGGCGGTGTAATTGCTGGTGAGCAGGCGGAACTCGGCGATGGCGTCAGGGTTGGGGTCGAGCAGGTTGCTGTTGTCCAACAGATCGTTATTTTGGCCGCCATCGAGCAGGAAAGTAACGGAATCGGTGCGGCCCCCGGCGATGCTGAAGTTCCCTGCACCGCCGTTGTCATCGTTGCTCTCGGTCACGCCAGGCTGGAGCAGCGCCAGGTCTAGGGTGTCGCGGCCGTTGAGCGGCATGTTGGTGAGAGTGCGGCCGGTTACCGATTGGCCCAGAGTCGCGTTTATGGTTTCTACCGGCGCAGCTTGCCCACCAATTTCGACCGTCTGGCTGGCGGCGCCGACCTCCATTTTGATATCGAGGCGCAAGGCCTGGTTGATGAGAAGTTTGTATTCATCACTGACGACAGTACGAAAGCCCGCGTGTTCCGCAGTAACTTTGTAGTTGCCGATGGGAAGAGCTAGCACTTGATAGTAGCCATCCTGGTTGGTGGTGGCCTTGCGGCTCACCTGGGTGGCAGTGCTGGTAACGGTCACTTGAACGCCGGGGATCACGGCTCCGGTGGCGTCAGAAATGGTGCCGGCGATTCTTGCCGTGGCTTCCTGAGCGGAAGCCAGCGCTGGGATCAGCAGAAGCGTGGTGGAAAAGAACACAACCCTTAACGTTTTCATCGGAAGCTCCAAGTGGTCCGCAGAGGTTGATGAAAAGCGGAATGCGGTGCTGGAAGTATTCCGCTTGCGAAAGCGGGGCGAGGCAGGGGATCACAGGCCGGATTCGAGCTTCCCGGAATCGACCAGGCGAGCGACCTGCTCCAAGGTGTACTGCGGCGCCGAGACGGAATCGTTAACCATAAGGCGATGTGCCCCTGGACGAAGTGCCTCGCATCTTGTCAGAGGGGATGGCGGAAGTCAAGTACGGTCGTCGGTGGTGATGGGCAAGGGAGCGAGGAAGCTGCAGGCACGGTAGTGGAATCCCAGCCTTTCGCAAAAAGTGCGAAAGACTTGGTACCCTGGTTTGGAAGCAGTTCTCAGATCTCAGTTCCCAGTTCTCAGAATTTAGATTTTCTGGGTCTTCCAGTGGCCGCGCTTAAACAAGATGGCGCTGGCGACGGCGATGGAGCCTTCGGCGACCACGATGGACCAGAACACACCGTTCGAGCGGAAACCCAATCGGATAGCCAGCCAGTAGGCGAGGGGAACCTCGAACAACCAGAAGCCGAAAAAGTTCACGATGGTGGGAGTGACAGTATCTCCCGCGCCATTGAAGGCCTGCAACATCACCATGGCATAGGCATAGCCGATGTTGCCATAGCTGACGATGCGCAGACAGGAAGTGCCCAAAGGAACGACGGCGGGGTCCTGGGTGAAAAGCCGTATGATGGGCTCGGCGAAAAACACGAAGAACAAGCCGATGCCGCCGAGAAAAATCATGTTGTAAAGGCCGGTGCGCCAGACCGCCGACTCAGCGCGCTCGGGTTTACCGGCTCCGAGATTCTGGCCGACCAAAGTTGCAGCAGCGTTACTCATCCCCCACGAAGGCAGGATCAGAAAAACGACCAACCGGATGGCGATGGTGTAGCCGGCGAGGGCGGCCGATCCGAAAACGCTGACGATGCGCACCAAGCCGATCCAACTGGTGTGGGCGATGGCGAACTGAAGAATACCGGTGAGCGACACCCGCAGCAGGCGGAGCAGGATGGTCAGGTTCACACGAATCTGACGGCGGAGAATGCGGATGCGCTCGGTGCCTCGCAGCAGGCGATAGAACTGATAGCCCACACCGATGCTGCGTCCGGTAAAAGTGGCGAGGGCAGCCCCAGTGACGCCGAGACGGGGGAACGGCCCCAGTCCAAGAATCAGACAGGGATCAAGAATCAGATTGATGATGTTGGAGACCCAGAGCAGGCGCATAGCGATGGCAGCGTCGCCTGCGCCGCGAAAGATAGCGTTGTTCAGAAACAGCAGTAAGACGGCTCCGCTGCCTCCCAGCGCGATGCGGGTATAGCCGCTGCCAAGGGAAACAATTTCGGGAGACGCGCCCATCAAGGTAAGTAATCGCGAAGCCCAAATCCAGCAAGGAATGCCGATGGCGACGGAAACCAGCAGGCCGAGTACAACGGCCTGCACGGCGGCGACGGCCGCTCCTTGGTGATCTTTCTCGCCGATGCGGCGGGCCACCATGGCGGTGGTGGATAAGCTCAGGCCGATGCCGACGGCGAAGACGAGGCTCAGCAGCGATTCGGTGAGGCCAACGGTGGCGACCGCATCGGCTCCGAGGCGTCCGACCCAGAAGACGTCAACCACAGCGAAAAGGGACTCCAAGACCATCTCCAGCACCATGGGAACGGCGAGCAGCAAGATAGCGCGGTTTAGACTGCCCTCGGTGTAGTCCTGGTGAGAGCCGCGAACTGCCTCTCGCAGAGAAGCCCAGAGAGTGGGCGGAGACGCGATGGCCGGAGCGGATTCCATAGTTAGTTCCTGCTGCCCTGGTGAGGCGCCAGTGAGAACAAATTCTTTGGACGACAAAGAGAAAGCGAAAAAGTTAACGGTCGTACAGGATGGCAAATTATAGAAGGTAATACGGGTTGATGTCGCAGGCAGGAGAGCAAAAGCGGCACCCGGCAGGCTGTTTCCGGCGGCCGAAAGGTTCGGAGATCGGATCCCTATGCTAGAATAGCGACAATTTTGCCACCCGTCTCGGGATCGTCTTGATCCTGACGCCAGTAAAGCTGGCAAATGTTTGTTCATCCGCGCCATCTAACAGCGTCGTAACTTCGACTGATACCACATTGCGGAGGTTTCCATGGCAGCCTGGTTTGGCAGAACACATTCTCTCGATAACGACACACGGCAACTGGCCGCCGGCCGAGGGCTGGCAAACTGGCTTCGCTGGCTGACGCTGTTTGTAATCTGCGCGGCAGGACTGAGTTCCGCCACCGACGTTGTGACCTACCACAATGACATTTACCGGAGCGGGCAGAATCTTCAGGAGACCATTCTTACCCCGAGCAACGTGAATTCGACGGCCTTCGGCAAGCTGGCCACGCTCCCGGTGGACAACGTCATTGATGCTGAGCCGTTGTACTTGTCGGCGGTGAATATTCCCGGCAAGGGGGCCCACAACGTGGTTTATGTGGTGACGGAGAACGATAGCGTGTACGCGTTCGACGCCGATCAAGGCACCTTGTTGTGGCGGGTGTCAGTGCTGGGAGCTGGGGAAATGCCCTCCGACACCCACAGTTGCGAGCAGATCCACCCAGTTATCGGAATCACCTCGACGCCGGTGATTAATCGCCAGTTCGGCCCCCATGGAATCATTTATGTGGTGGCGATGAGCAAGAACAGTTCCTCAACTTATTTCCAGCGAATCCACGCGCTGGATGTGGCCACGGGGAAGGAAGAGAGCGGATCGCCCATCACGGTATCGGCAAAGTATCCGGGGACCGGCGACGGAAGCCAGGGCGGGTATGTGATTTTTGATCCGGGACAGTATGCGGAGCGGCAGGGGTTGTTGCTGCTGAATGGTGTGCTCTACACCGCATGGACTTCGCACTGCGACACGCGCCCATACACGGGCTGGGTCATCGCCTATAACGCGAAAACCGGGGCCCAGGCCGGGGTGCTGGATCTGACGCCGAACGGGAACGAAGGAGCCATCTGGCAGGCGGGAGCGGGGATGGCCTCGGACGGCACATCTATCTATTTGCTAGACGCCAATGGCACCTTCGACACTGACCTGAACGCACAAGGGTTCCCGGTGAACGGGGATTTCGGCAATGCCTTCTTGAAGATTTCGACGAGTAACGGCAATCTCGCAGTGGCGGATTATTTCAACATGTACAACACGGTAGAGGAATCGGACACTGACACCGACCTGGGCTCGGGCGGGGCGATGTTGCTGCCGACGATGAAGGATGGTCAAGGGAAGTCGCATGAGCTGGCGATCGGCGCCGGGAAGGACGAGAATATCTACATTGTGAACCGCAACAATATGGGGAAGTTCAACCCGCAAAACGACAATGCGATTTACCAGGAACTGGACGGTGCGCTGCCGGGTGGGCTTTGGTCGATGCCAGCCTATTTCAACGGGAATGTGTACTTCGGGCCGGTAGGCAGCAACTTGTTGCAGTTCAGCTTCACCAATGCCGAGCTCTCGACCAGTCCAGTGGCACAGAGCCCGGAAACCTTTACGTATCCGGGGAGCACGCCCAGCGTCTCGGCCAATGGAACCCAGAACGGTATCGTATGGGCCATTGAGCACAGCGATCCCAACGATGTGCTGCACGCTTACAATGCCAGCTCGTTGGCAAAGGAGCTGTACAACTCCGGGCAAGCGCCGAACGGGCGCGATTCGTTCGGCACCGCCAGCCACTTTGGCACACCCATGATTGTGAACGGCAAAGTTTATGTTGGGACGCGGAACGGCCTGGCGGTATTCGGGCTGCTGCAAGGCACGAAGTGAGTGAATCTGTTTGTGTGCAAAGCGGTCAAGCCCGCATCAAGCCTGTACGAATCGTGCGCTTTCAAGAGGTTATTCACAATTCTTGTTGAAAAGTGAGGTCGGTCGCTGGAACGGGCGTCCCGAAAAAACTAGCCACGGATTCTCACGGATGAACACGGATTTGCAAACGAGCTTGAATCGCAGAGACCGCTGAGAAATGCCGCAGAGTACGCAGAGAAGAACTGAGCGGAATTGTTGAAGAAATAGAAAAGGCCGTGATATTGGTTATGCTCTAGCCGTCAACTCCTGCGAGGGAGTTTACGACGTGGAGTCATGCACCATCACGGCCTTCGATGTAATCACTGCTTTCGCAGTTCCCAACCCCGGCCACTCCTCGCAGACTAGCCGGATTTTTCGGGTCGGGTCGCCCACCGAGTTGCCCCGGTGAGCCGATTACCCAGCTTACTTCGGACTGACTAAGTTTTAATTTGAGCCAACCCTTTCAGCCGTCGACGGGGCCAAAGTTAAATACTAGGAGAGAAAATGTCAACGCCCCATTTCGGTGCAGCGTGGGGCGGTATTGCACAGAGTTTTCCGAACTGCAATCTGTTCTGGATGGGTGCTTTACGGATCGCAGGAGTGTTAGGACCTGCTTTTGCACAGGTTCTTGCACAAACACAGCGAGCCGGAACCATGCTAGTTTCTTGACGTGGGGTTGCAGGTGCCGCATGTTGGTTCTGAGGAGTAACGATGCCGGAGCTGGTGGCGTATGTAGATGGCGGGTCGCTGGGGAATCCGGGGCCGTCGGGGATTGGAGTGGTGATCGACGGAGCGGAGAGCGGCCGGGTGAGAATTGCGAAGTGGGTGGGGCGGCAGGACAACAATGTGGCCGAGTATCTGGCGCTGCTGGAAGCGCTGCAATGCGCGGTGTCGCTGAAAGCCGGCACGCTGCACGTTTACTCGGATTCGGAAGTGGTGGTCAAGCAGATGATGGGCGAGTACGCCTGCCGCAGCCCACGTTTGTATTCGCTGAATTGGATCTGCCGCAAACTAGCGCGCGGGCTGGCATTTTCGATTTCTCATGTGCGGCGGGAAGATAACGTGGAAGCGAATGGATTGGCCAGCGCGGCGGCGCGGGGACTGGTTGGGTAGCCGGTTTACGACTTCCCTCAGCGGCTAAGGCCGGTGGTTTATCGATTTTATCGGCACGGCTAAAGCCGTGCCCTTCCACGGTAGTTCCAGCATTCATTTCCTCGGTGAGCACGGACCCAAGCGTTAGAACTGACCGCGCAATACGACTTTGTTAGGGGCGACGGCATGGATTATTTTCTGGTGCTCGCGCCGAAACCATAGTGGTTACGGTTTCATGTTTTCCGGGATGGGCATGCGGGCTTCGAGCCGCTGGATGCTGGGCGGGCAATGCTTGTGGAACAGGCGTTTCAGGTCGGGCGTGAATTCTTTCAGGATGTTGGTAGTCGCGTCCGAGCTAAGACTTCCCTCGAACCGGTTCATGGTTGCGCCGAGAGTGCGGTCAGGGCGCGGGTAGTAGGCATCCTGCAGCGAGCTCGTGAGTGAAGCTCCCATGAGTTCCGAGCGATTGAGGACGCTGCGGCCGTAGTCGTCGCGAGTCACCAGCACACGGGTGGCGGCGTACCAGGCGCGCGCAACCAGACCGCTCTTTTCCGACGGGAAATAGCGGGGATCCTCGTGCAGCACGGTTGCCAGCACGAAATTTTGGATGAAGCAGCGCGATTCGGTGTCGGCGAGCGTAGCCCCCAGGCGCTTGCCCCAGCCTTGCATTCCGCCTCCATATTGCGGCCATTGCGCCCAGGCTTGCGCCCAAGTTGCATCGAAGACGGCGGAGGCGAAGGTGTAGGGTGAATAGGTTTGGTGCAGGACGAGCTCGAACTTGCAGTGACGGGACAAGGGGGCGTAGGCGGAGGGAGCATCGGGAAGGTTCCCCGGCTCTGCGATGAAACTTGCGGGTACCGTCCTCATCTGGCTGCAGGGGAGGGACACGGTTGAAAGCGTGCTTGCCGGCTCGGTCAGAATCGGCGGGTGGGAACTCTCGACTGAGGAATCAAAGCTGCGTGTGAACTCGGCTTTGGGGGCATCGGGCAACTGGGCGTGGGCGGTTCCCTCGGCCGCCGCTACCGCCATCGCGAGAACCATTACCCGGACCGTGATTACCGTCATTACTGTCCTCGGGGTTGCAAGACCAGCGTTGCTTGGATGGCAAGTCTGGGGAAGAGTTTGCACACTGGGAGTAACCGTGGGGAAGCGGGCCGAACTGCGAAGGGTCAGACCGCAAATGACGCTACCAGAGCCAGTTAGCACGGGTTGATGTTTGCGCCGACGGAATCCGGGAGCGATACGGAACCGGTGCAAATGGCGCCTCCAACCTGCCTTTGGAGCACTCCGGCTGCCATCCTGCCCCAAGGCTGATTTCCTCCAAAAGCGGCTTCCCGCGCCGGAATCCGGCCGAAAAAGAGGAACCACAAGATTCACAAATAATTCACGAACTCGCCGCACCATTGCGGCCGGACTTGGGTTTGAATGGGTAGGGCTCAATTCCTTGGGGGGACAATGAATGAGAGGGGAGTGGTACGCCTGGGTCCGCGGGAGCAGGAGATTGTGAACTTGCTCTTACAGGGCTGCGGCAACGAAGAAATTGCAAAGACCATCGGAATGAATCGCCGAACCGTCAAGGCACACTTCAATCGCCTCTTTGCGAAGTTTGGAATTCATGGCGGAATCAAACGGGTGAAGCTGGCGACTCTTCTTTACCGGAGACAGCTATGTTTGGAGAACAACGAGGGAGCGGGTGGGTGCGGAATCGACGGGAGCGAGAAATCATCGAGTTGGTTGCCCGGGGACTTACGAACCGGGACATCGCAGAAGAAATCGGAACCACCGAGTACGTCGTCAAGAACTATCTTCGGACCATCTTCGACAAGCTGGGGCTCTGGAACCGGGTCGAACTAGCCTTGTGGTATGAAGCCCGCCAGTGGGAAAACCGGATGTCCGGCAAGGATACAAGCGGAGTCCGGTTTTCTGAGATCAATTAAGCAGGTTGCTTGTCCGCCAGGAACGGCGGTCCGCTGACTGCCGGGGCGTTCAGCCCACGCATGGCGAAACTGACACCCTGGTCCACATACCAGTCACTCACCACTTTTTGAATGATCTCCGGCCACTGTGATCTTGAGGGAGTTTCATCGGCTGGTGGAAGCGGAACGGCGTGGGCCTTTTCGCAGGGGCGGCCAAGCTCACGAATGTAGGCTGGAGGACCGACCAGCAAGGCAATGCGCTGGCGGGGTTTGCTTTTCCTGATTTGCAGAGAAACCACAGTCGCTTGCTCGGAGTTCTCAGGCGCTGCTAACAATACAAGATCATACGGGATGTTTTTCCAAAGAGACTTGGCTTCCTCGAGACGAGCGGCGGGATGGACCTCGACCTCGTGGTTTCGAAGGATGGTGGTCAGAAGGTTCAACTTGCGGGAGTTTTCGTCGATGAGCAAGATTCTTCGGCGTTCGCTGTACAGGATGGTCATAAATTTTTCCCTCGGTGGTTTGAGGGTAAGGCGGGAAGGTTGCAGACAGATTGCAGGCAGGTTAAGGTTTCGTAAAATTGATGGGCTGGCCGTGACCTGCGAGGCGCGCAACTTTCGGTCCGGCTGGGCATCTCCTGGATAGCGAGTAGTGGAGTTTTCTTCATGCGAATTTTATTGCTATTGATGGTTGCGCTCTGCGTCGTGGCGCTGGCTGGCGCGCCGGGGACGGTGGCGGGACCGGAAAAGAGCGGCGTGCCGGTTCTGGTAGAGCTGTTCACGTCGGAAGGATGTTCCAGTTGTCCGCCGGCTGATGCGTACCTGCAAAAACTTGACCGGCAGCCGGTGGCGGGAGCGGAAATGATCGTGCTCAGCGAGCATGTGGATTACTGGAACCACATTGGCTGGAAGGACCCGTATTCGGCCCGCTTTTACAGCGACCGGCAAAGTGTTTACGCGCGCCGATTTGATCTGGAGGGGCCCTACACTCCGGAGATGGTGGTGGACGGAACGAGCGAGTTTGTAGGGAGCGATCCGGAGCTGGCTCGGAAAGCGTTCGAGCGGGCGCTGGCAGCGCAGAAAATTCCAGTACGGCTGTCTGCGATTTCCATTGCGGCGGGGAACACATTGCAGGCGCATGTGGAAACGGGGACGACGGCTGCGGACGCGGATGTGCTGGTGGCGGTCGCGCTGAATCACGCCGAGTCGCAGGTGTTACACGGTGAGAATGGCGGGCGCACGTTGACGCATACCGCGGTGGTCCGAAGCATGACGAAGCTTGGAGCGGTGACGAGCGGGCAGGCATTCGCGAAGGATGTTCAGATCAAGCTCGATCCAGGAATCGCGCGCGACAATCTGCGGGTGATCGCGTTTGTGCAGGAGCGGCATCAGGGGAAAGTTTTGGGAGCGGCGGTGGAGAGGTTGGCGGGGAATTAGGCTTCGGCTGGCGCCTGGTATTCAAGGACGTCGGCAGCCTCAGCGTTAAGCCGCTCCTCGGCGGCATTGATGCGTTGGAGGTCGTGAGCTTGCGCGGCGGCGTTGACATCGCCGCACGGCGGATTTGGGGTTTCCTTCTTCATCTGGCAACTATACTGCCGCGCGGCTTGTCGAGAAAAGGCACTTTGCTCAAGACGACCAGCGGCTAGCCCAATCGGGAAGGTTCACGTAAGACTTGTCCAGGGCAGAGATCGAGGGGCAACCGAGAAGTTTGAGGGTGCGTTCAAGATCCACACGCAGGATTTCGATGGCGCGGGCAACGCCGGGGGGGCCGGCGGCAGCGAGGCCATAGGCGTAGGCGCGGCCGCAGAGAACGGCGCGGGCTCCAAGGCAGATGGCTTTGATAATGTCAGCGCCGCGGCGGATACCGCCATCCATCAGCACTTCGGCACGGCCGTTGACAGCAGCCACCACTTCCGGCAAGGCACGCAGCGAGGCGGAAACGCCATCGAGCTGGCGGCCACCGTGGTTGGAGACGACAATGGCTTCGGCGCCTGCGTCCAGGGCGTGGCGGGCGTCGTCGCCGGTGAGGACGCCTTTGATCACGATGGGACCGCGCCAGGCGTCGCGGATCCAGCGCAGGTCGGCCCAAGTGACGGTGGCTGCGGCCAGGGCGGCGTTGATATCCACCAGCGGCATGGGACCCTGGCCGGGGACGACAACGTTGGGGAGGTTGGGAAGGCCGCCATCGAACAGAAAGCTGGCCAGCCAAGCGGGACGCGCCAGCACTTGCGGTAGAAATGGAAGCTTGGCGAGCACGGTGCCGCTGACGAGTTCTTTCATGCCGTTGCGCAGGTCGCGCTCGCGCACGCCGGCCACCGCCGTATCGATGGTGACAACCAATGCCGAGAAACCGGCTTTGCGGGCCCTTTCTATGGACGCTTCGGCAGCGCCGCGGCCACCCATTAGATAAAGCTGATAGAAGACCGGACCGGAGGAAGCGGCTTTGACGTCTTCCAGGGGATGGCCGGAAATGGTGGAAAGAATGTAGGCGGTGCCGGCGGCACCGGCGGCGTGGGCGGCAGCCACTTCCCCGCCGGGATGCATGAGGCGGCTGTAGCCGACGGGAGCCAGCAAAAACGGGAGCGCGAGATCGAGACCGAGGACGCGGGTGCGCAGATCGCATTGCGGGACAGCGACGGCATGACGCGGGCGCAGAGTGACGTCTTCGAATATGCGGCAGTTTTCGCGCAGCGTGACTTCGCCTTCGGCCCCGCCGTCCAGATAGTCGAAGACAACTTTGGGCAGGCGGCGACGCGCCAGAGGCCGGAAGTCCTGGACGCAGACGACGCGGGGAGCGGCAACGGCGCGGGCGGCCATTTTCGAATTCGAAGGCCTCTCGCTGGACATCTTACATCGGGAGGAGTCTTGGCATCAGGCGATCAGGATTTCTTCCTGGTGGGCTTGGGCTTCAGGGTCTTGGCATAGTCGTAGCTCACACCCAGATACTTCTTAAGCTCTTTGGTGTTCTTCAGCAGGGCGTCGGGAACGGCTACATATTCTTCCATCACGGCACCGTAGGCTTCGAACAGGGTAGTCTTGTACTTCTTCAGAAATGTTTGTCGCTCATCCTTGGGAAGGCGGATGGCCAGGCGAGACTGATGCAGAAGGGTAAACATGTTGCCGTTGAGAGAGGTGTAAGGATTGGCAGCGCCCTTGCGTTGGATCGCGGGGATGGTGGCGATCAGCTGGTCATAAAGGTCTTCGTTGGCGGAGGAGATCTCGCTCTTTTTCGGTGGGGGCATATGCGTCCCTCGGTGAGCGTATGAGGATACACCATCGGCCGACCGCCCGCGCTTTGCGGAGAGTAGGCAAAAAGGGTGGGCGCAGGGCCGGGTTTGGTTTAAGGTAGATTCCGATGGTCAACTTGCTGACGATAATTGGAATAGGTTTCCTGCTGGGGATCCGCCACGCGACCGATCCTGATCACGTGATTGCCGTGACCACGATTGTGAGCCGGCAGCGAAGTATCCGGCATGCGGGCCTGATCGGAATGCTTTGGGGGGTGGGCCACACCATTACGATTTTGGGCGTCGGCGCAGCGATCATCCTTTTCAATCTGGTGATCCCGCCCCGCATTGGCCTCACTATGGAGCTGGCGGTGGGCCTGATGCTGATATTGCTGGGCGTGCTTAATTTGGCCGGGGTGACGCAGTGGATCAGCAACCGGTTCATGCCGGCACACAGCCATGAAGAGGTCATCCACGCGCACTGGCACACTCATGGTGGCGATGGGCACAGCCATGTTCACGGTCACCATCCAGAAGTGCATCTGCACCTGGAAGACCAGCCCAAAGGGGAATTGCAGAGGACGCTGGCGCGAGTTGGGCTTTACCAGTTGCTGCGGCCGCTGGCGGTTGGGATTGTGCACGGCCTGGCTGGTTCTGCGGCAGTGGCCTTGCTGGTTTTGACGACCATCCGTGATCCGCGGTGGGCGATTGTTTATCTCTTGGTCTTTGGGGTAGGGACGATCGCGGGGATGATGCTGATTACGGTGATCATCGGGGCGCCATTCGCATACACCGGCAAGCGATTCGTGAACCTGAACCGCGGACTGGGAGTGGCTTCTGGGCTGATCAGCGTGGCCTTTGGCCTGCTGGTCACTTTCCAGATCGGGTTTGTCGACGGGCTGTTTACGGCCAATCCGCAATGGACGCCGCACTAATCGGCGGCCATCTCCTGGGCTTCCGGCTGCAACTGCTGCGGTTGAGATGCTACTTCTTCTCCGCGCAGTTCGGCTTCGAGCGCGGCCAACTGCGCTTCGATGTCGTCGTTTGCCTTGCGCTTACGGATGACTTCTTCGCGGTAACGGCGCAGGAAGTAATCGATGGTTTCGACGCGAATCCTGATGGAGCCGGTGGGCTTGTTTTCGTCGAGATCCTTAAAGCAGAAGTAGGGCGTGCCGGACTGCTCGATGATGCCCTCGACCACGCCATAGATGGGCGCGTCGTGACCGCACTTGAAGCTGGAAACTTCGAGAGCGACCAGGTTGGGATGGCGGGCGGTGAATTTCGCCGCCCAGACCTTGTGATTGGTGCTGCAGGAATAGGAATTCTTCCAGGCGTCAGTGATATCGAGCGGGTGTGTGATCACCCCAGCCCGAACTTCTTCGCCGAATAGACGCTCCAAAAGGTCTTCATCAAGCGGCAGCGTGTTCTGCGAGAAGATGGGATAGCCCAACTTCTGGAACTCTTCCATGATTTCGTGATTCAGGCCGGGATCATGGTGATAGGGGCGGCCCAGCATGACGATACCGATGCGATCCTCGCGTTCGAGTTGGTCCATTACCTGGCGGGCGCGTCTGCGGATACTGGCTTCGTAGTCGGCGAGAGCTTTGTAGCCGACCTCGACGGCGCGGTCATTCTCTTCTTGTGAAAGACCCATAATGGGCTGCCAGGCTTGCAGCATCTGGTGCGCAAACAGCTTGCGGTCGGCAAAGTTCAGGACCGGATCCACGTACTTGACGTTGTGTTCGGCGAAGACGTCGTTCTCTTTGGTAAACGCGGCTTTGACGGTTTCCGGCGTCGCAGTCACGGTCGGGCAGGCGTTGGCGGCGACAATCTTCACTAACGGCGAAGTCAGCACGTCGTACATGGGGAAGAAAATAACGTCGAGGGGCTTCTTGCGATGCTTTTCCTGGATCAGGTTATAGACGTGCGAGATGCCGATTTTCGCCGGGAAGCAGGGGTCGATGGCGCCGCGGCTGGCGCCGGCACGGTAAAGATCGGAACTGGTGTAGTCGGAGTAGATGATGTTCTCCGGCTGCACGCCCAGGCTTTCGAGATATCCGTTGAAGAGCGGCGCGTAGGTGTAAATGTTCAGCACACGCGGAATGCCGACGCGGAGCTTCTTGCGACTCTCCATCAGCGGGATACGCGCTTTCGCCTCTTTGTTCCAGAATTTGGCGGCCGGAACCGGATCGGCCACACTTTGTGGGCTGACGGAGCGGAAGACCTCGTGGGCAGCGATGTCCACGAAGTTGACATATTTTTCTTTGATCTGGTCGATGCCGGCTTTGATGTCCTTCATGTCGTTGACATCTTCGACCAGGCCCTTTTCGCAAGTGGCGATGATGAGGCGCTGCTCGCCGTGCATCAGCGGGACCTTGGTGACTTTCTGGATGGGCACGAAGGCCATGTCATCTTTGGGAACGGTGCGAATGTCGATGAAAGTGCGCAGGCAATTGTTCTTGCAGAAGTTGCAACGCGTGGATTCGTTGCGGGTGGTGCGATATTCAATCTTGCGGACGGCGTCCAGCCCGACGAAGGTGGTCTGCTGGCCGTTCTTCCATAGTCGCAGAGACTCAGCCGCGGCACCGATGGCGCCGGATTCGCCGCAGAACTCGTGGACGATGATTTCCGGTTTCTTGCCAGCCGCACGGAAGCTGTTGTTGATGAAATCAACTTCGGCTTTTACTACCGCCATGTTGTTCTGCGTGCCACCTTGCAGAACGAAACGCGTGCCTAACGCCGCCAGGTTGGGAATGCTGGCCACGTACAAGAACACGTTCTTGGGAAGCACTGCGGCCAAGCCTGCGAGGATTTCTTCCGCGCGCCAGCCCTGGCGTTGGAAGTTCACGATGTCGGATTGCATGAAGACAGCGCAGCCATAGCCGAAAACCGGCATGGACTGCGCAGAAAATGCCAGATCGGCATATTGCTCGACGCCAAGACCGAAGCCTTCAGCAGTCGACTGCAGGAAATAACCGTTGCCGGCGGAGCACTGGGTATTGAGCTTGAAATCTTTGACGCGGCCGTTGTGCAGGATGATGATCTTGATGTCTTGCCCGCCCACGTCGACGATGACGTGCGGATCCTCATAAAACTTGAGGGCGGATTCGGTGTGGGCTACGGTCTCGACCAGAGCCACATCGGCGTGGAGGACGTCTTTCAGAATATCTTTCGCGTAGCCGGTGGTGGCGACGCCCAGGACTTCAAGCTTGGCATTTTGCGCTTCGACCTGTCCGCGAAGATTCTCGAACATTTCGACGGTGTCCTGGATGGGATTGCCGTTCGAGAGTTGGTAGGCTTTGCAGAGGATGTCGCCCTTTTCATCGAGCAGCACGGCCTTGGTGGAGGTCGAGCCGCCATCGACGCCGATGAAGCCGCCGACAGTCTGACCTTTGCTGAAGGTCGCCGGGGTAAACTTCTTGCGGCGGTAGGATTCTTTGAATCCCGCCAGTTCGTGGTCGCCGGTGGTCAAGCCTTTGGCGCCCGACTTGGATTTTTCTTCCTGGCGGCCGTACTCGATGTAATGCACCAACTGGTCATAGCCGCGATAGCAGCCGACGCAGTCTTCTTCAGTCTTGCCGAATTCAATGGCGCCCATGGCGGCAAAGTATTGGGCGTTCTGGGGGACTTTGATCAGATCCTCGGGCTTGGCGCCGTCGGGAATCTGGACTTTGCGCTCCTGCCACATGCGGGGAATGTTGGCCTGCCAGGCTTCGCGCATGCCTTTAATGAAGCTGTTGGGACCACCCAGCAGCAGGACGTGCGGACGCAATGTGTGGCCGCGAGTGAGGACACTAAGATTTTGAAGAACGATGGCTTCGAAGAGTGAAGCCATGAGTTCATCCGGCGGAGTGCCGACTTTTTGCAAGCCGTTGATGTCGGTTTCGGCGAAGACGCCGCACTTGCCGGCGACTTTGTGCAGCTTGATGCCGTTGTATCCCTGCACGGCCAGCTCAGCAGTGGGGATTTTGAGCTTGGCGTTGATTTTGTCGATGACGGCGCCGGTGCCGCCGGCGCACTTATCGTTCATGGAAGGGATTTTCTTCTTGCGCCCGGTTTCGTCGTCATCTTTGAAGACGATAATCTTGGCGTCCTGACCGCCGAGTTCGATGACCGAGTACACCTCGGGATGCATCTTCTCGACCGCGAGCGAAACGGCGGTCACTTCCTGCACGAACTTGGCGCCGATCTGGTCGGCGATCCCGCCGCCACCCGAACCGGTCATGAACATGCGTGTATTGTGGCGATCGATGCCGACTTCGGCTTCCATGCGGCGCAGAAATTCCAGCGACTTCTCCGGCTGCTTGGTTTCGTGGCGCTGATAATCCTGCCAGAGCACCTCGTCGGTCGCGGCCTTCACCACCGTCGCTTTGACAGTAGTGGAGCCGACATCGAGCCCCACCAGGAATTCGGTGTGGTGGTCGTGCGGCCGCTGTGGGGGCGCAGGAGCGATCTGCAACAGTGGAGGCTTAGCGGTTTGTCCCGAATGATCGTGCATGTGTTCCCTTCAGACCTCGATAAGAATTGTGGGACCGTCGGGAACTGAGAATCACAACCAGTTCTCAGTTCCCGGTTCTCAGTTCTCAGTTTCCGGTTCTCATTTTCCAGTTCTCAGTTCTCAGTTCCTGGCTCTCAGTTCTCAGTCTCCGCTGGCCGTTGCCGGTACGGCGACGGGTACGCGCGAACGTTTCCACAGACGCGTGTCTTTGGTGATGCGGTCATTCACATGCAAGATGAACTGGGCAGCGGTCCCAGCAACGCCTTCGCGGTGCGGCACGTGATAGAACGGCCGCCGCAACTCAGGATGTTCGGCAATGTATTCGCGAATCTGTTCCATGCTCTTGCCGGTAGATTTCAGACATTGTTCGAACTCGGTCTTGGCTTTGACCTTGGCCTCGCCGAGCGCCATCTGCACGCGGCTGTGAGCGTTCACTTCGCCTTCGCCGGAAGTCTCGATGGGCAGGAAGATCATGTCTTTGAATTTGTTGACCACGGCCGACTGCACTCCGTCGGATTGTGAGGACGGCATGCAGCCGAACGGCTTCAGCGCCAGCACCATGTGACAGAGTTTGTGAATGGTGTAGTAAACGTTCTTGCCGACTTCGAGATGGCCCTCACCGCCGCGGGCGAACTGGTTGTAGAAGGGATTCGCCAGTTCGGCCAGTTCAGTCTGCGGAACCAGTTGGTGGGTGATCCCGCCGAGGTGCTTGATGGTGCGGTGATAGAAGAATCGCCAGGCCTTTTCACCAAAGCCGATGCCCCACAGTTTCTTGTGCAGGCCGATGTAGTTGGCAAAGTTTTTCTTGGCCTCGTACCACTCGGTGTTGCGATACGGCCGGTTGACCGGCCATTTGGCGATGGCATGGGCCTTGGCCTGGTACAGGAGATACGCAACCCAGGTGGCGATGGGCTCGACGATGACCTGAGCGCCTTCGCGCTCGAGGAAGTTGAACATGTGGAAATTGCCGTCGCCTTCGGTGATCTGGGCCCAGAATTCGCCGGTGATTTTCACCATCGGCTTCACCTTAGTGCGATCGACTTCGATCGAATCCATGCGCTTGCGGGCGGTGTCGAGGGCGCCGAGATAATCCTTGCCCCACATGTGCTCATGCCACTTTCCGAACACGTTGGCGGTGTTGCGCAAGATCTTGTTGCTCTTGAACTTAGGCTTGGCCCAGTTCGGCGCGCGCTCTTCGATTTCGAAGCTCTTGCGATTGCGCAGGTCCTCGCACAAGCCATCAACCGTCTCATGGAAGACGCGGTCGGTTTCGCCCTTGTTCACCTCGTAGGGGCGGATTTGATAGATCAGGTCGTTGAACACGTCGCCCAAGTGCATGGCATTCAACATGCCGAATCCGAAGTCGATGGTAAATTTCAAACCGGGCTCACCCGACGCGGCCTTGATGCCGTCGCTGTCCTTGAACAGAAGCACACGGAAGCCGTCGAAGCCGGCGTTCTTGAGCGCGAAGCGATACTCGGCTTCATACATGCCGAAACGGCAGGGGCCACAGGAGCCGGCGGTGAAGAAGACGTAGTTGTCGAGAATCTGCTGGCGCGGTATACCTTCCTTCTCCAGGAACTGGAGGTATTGCACCAGGTTGCCGACCGTGAAATACGTCGGATTGCACTGTCCATTGTTGCCGTACTCTTTGCCGATCTGAAAGGCAGGCACATCGGGCACAGGCAGTTTCTCGCAGCGGTAGCCGCAGCCCTGGAAGACGGCGCGGATCAGGTCCTCGTGCTTCCAGGTAAAGCCGCCGAAAAGAATGGTGACTTTACTGCGCTCTTCGGCGGTAAAGGCGCGCTCCACCGGCCGGTGAAAATGGTCGGGCGCGTCCAGGCCCGCGATCTTGCGGAGGCGGGCGCGTTCGGCGGCCAGTCGCTGTTTGATTTCTACATCGTCTTCGATTTGAACCAGGTGTGTGGCCATTATCTTCCTCCAGCGGATGGGTTGTTGGGATGTGATGATGCGAGAAAACAGAAGGTTGGTCGAGGATCGCGGAAGCGCAGGGATATCCGGCGTGTATCCTCGAACTGGTATTCGAGGCCATTCATTCGGCGACTAAAACGCATCAGAAACTCCTACCGTTCGCCCCAAGGAGGTTCGATGTTTACGCCGCGAGAACCGTCGGACACGAATTCTGCAGCGCCGTACTCAGCAATATAAGGGTACCAAGTTTCCGGTATTTTAACTCCAAGACCCTCCGGTTTGAATACCTCTTTACAAAACTTTATGCAAAACTTCCACTGACGCCCTGGAAACCGTGCGCCGCCTGCTTCATGACCCACTTGAGAACCCTGGTGTCGTTGTAGCAAAAGCCAAGGTTGTGGTTCAAGGTGGAGAAGCAATGGGTCTGGCACGACTTCTTCATTTCGTTGAGCTGGGGAACGTCGAACTTGTGGTTTTCAATTACGCCCCAGTCATGTGTGGCTGAATACATGGGGAAACACGGCGCCAGGGAGCCGTCCACGCGAATGATGATGGAGTTCTGGCCGGCGCGGCAGTTCCATGGTTCAACCTTGCCGCGCATGAATTCCTTCATGTCTTGCAAGCGCTTGACCGAGTTGACCATTTTGTAGCCGGACTTATTCTTCTCGATGAGCCAGTCTACGAGTTCATCCACTTTCGGAAAGTCCACAGGATGGATGAAAGTGTCATTTTCGTCGTAGTGCTTAAAATGGTTCTGCTCGATCATGGGAGATTCGTTGAGGTGGTAGTCGGTGGCGATGCCGTGGTCGCGCGCGATCTCGGTCAACTGCTTGACGTCTTCGAGGTTGTTGCGGCAGATGTTGATGTTGAAGAACACCGCGTAGCCGTACTTGTACTGCTTGCGGATGAGGTAGTCGCAGTACTTGCGCACCGGAGTCAGGGCTTTGGCGAGTCCGGGCTTCTCGTCCACCGCGTCCACGGCGAAGTTGAAGATGGCGACGCCGGCGTCGGCGAGGCGGTCGATCAGGTCAGGCCGCAAGAGGCGGGCATTGGTCGGCAGGTAGATCCAGAAACCCTTCTTGGCCGCGTAGTAGGACACCTTGTGGATCAACTGCGGACGCAGCAGCGGCTCTCCGCCCATAAACGCCAGCACGCGGCAAGTGGTGGAATGCAGCCAATCGACGGAACGTTTGGCGGTTTCCTCGGTCATGCCCTTCACGCTGTTGTCAAAAGCCCAGCAGTAATGGCAGTCGAGGTTGCATTTCCACTCGGTGAACAGGTAGGCGATGATGGGGTGAAATGGGCCGGGCAGCGCACGGGATTTCACGTAGGGGAACAGCCAGCCATTCATGGCACGGTATACGTAATTCGCGGTCCAATGCCGTTTCCCAGCTTTGGCGGCTGCCAGATTCTGTTCGTAGTTGTCGTCCTGTGCCAGCAAATGAGGATGCTGCGGAAACACCGGCTCGGGGAATTTACCGTTGCCCTCAATAGGTACAAGCTGAGGTCTGGGAGCCGGGGAAGACTTCATCAGAAGGTCGTGGAGTTGAACGTCGAGGCGAAAGGGCGGTGGAGCTTCCCGTTCGTCGTACTTTTCCTGAAGGGCAGGCATGGGTTCTCCTCGTATCAGGATCTAACTGTTGCGTTAATCAACAGAGTTTGGCACTTTGGGACTTACGCGGTCAACCGGGTTCCGGACGTAGGATCAGTTAAAATTTCCTAGGGTACGGAAAGCGGGTTTAGAGACTTGTACACGTCTGGCGAATTCTCCGGCGCAGGCAGCTTAGTGTTGGCGGGAACGGACTGGAGTCCAGGATTCGACATTGCGCATCTAATACTTCAATGAAAAAAGAGGCGGGAAAGTCCATTTTCGAGCAAAGATACCGCGTGGTCGCGGTGCAGGGTGACCGCTTGCTGGTGAGGGGAGTGGTCAACGGCGAAGTGCTGACGATCGTCAATCCGACACCTGAGACACCTCTCAGTCCCGAGGAATATCCGCCGGGAAAGTTGATTGCTCTAACCGATCCATCCACTAAGCCTGGGAATTGAGTTTCCACAGACGTTTTGTTCCCAAGCATTCAAATTGCGATAACGAAAAGGAATCGAGCCAGGTTCCGCATTGAGGATGAAATCTCCTTGTTGAGCGCGAGGATAGTATATCCATCGCCGGCTGGTGAGCGCGTCATAGAATGTAGGTACTATGGAGACCGGTCTGGTTGGTATTGGCAGCATGGGAGGCATGCTGCTGCGGGCGCTGGTGCGCGCACGGGCGCTTGCGGTCGAGGACGTATGGGCGGCGAATCGCTCTGAGGGCAAGCTGAAAACGCTGGCCGCCGAGTTTCCTGGCATCCACATCGCCAGCAGCCGCAAGCTTGCGGCAAATTGCGATCTGATCTTTCTCTGCCTGAAGCCCGGAGACGCAGCCAGCGCGCTGGCGCAGATGGATCCGGAGCTCTATCCCGGACAGTTGCTGGTGACGACGGCCAGCCAGATTCCTCTTCAATCTCTCGAGGATCGCGTGCCCTGCCGCGTGGCCAAGCTCATCCCTTCGATCACACAGGAGATTGGCGCGGGCGTCGCGTTGCTGATGTACGGTTCGCGCGCCACGGCGGATGACCGCAAGGTGCTCGAGGATCTGCTGGGACGCATTAGCCATCCCATCGTGATCACCGAGTCGCAGTCGCGGCCGGCCATCGGACTGGCTTCTGGTGGTCCGGCGTTTGTGGCTTACCTGCTGGAGTCGATGGCAGAGGAAGCGGCACGCAGTAATCCTGACTTTCCGCCTGAGTTGGCGCGCGGCCTGGTACAGGAAACGGCCGCGGCCACTTTGCGGCTTATGGCAGAGGGCAATATGAACGCAGAGGAAGTAATTCGCCGGGTCGCCCTCCCTGGCGGCATGACCGCGCTAGGGATTGAGGCATTGTCGCGCCATGTGCCGCAGGCGTGGCAGGCGGTATTCAGGGAGAGCGCTGAGAGAGAGAAACGGGTTCGGGAAACGCTTACCCTCTGACAATCTTTTCTTGTGAGCTCTGTCACTGCGCGGGTAAGAGTCCCGTGCTCCAATTTAGCCGGAGGGTGAACCCATGACTACGCGTTTCGATATCAATGATTTCCTCGCCCACCGTCGCCTGGCCCTGGTAGGCCTTTCCCGTAACCCCAAAGATTTCAGTTGCGCGCTCTTCCGCGAACTACGCAACCGTGGCTACGACATGGTCCCCGTAAACCCGCTCGCCACCGAGGTACAGGGCTGCCGCAGCTTCGCCCGCCTGCAGGACATCAATCCTCCCGTCGAGGGGGCGCTGGTAATGACCCCACCGCACCAGACCCTGGGAGTCGTGCACGACTGCGCCCAAGCCGGCATTCGTCGCGTCTGGATGTACCGCGGGGTTGGCCAAGGGGCCGTCAGCACCGATGCGGTGGATTTCTGCATCGCGAAGAATATTCGCTTGGTGGAAGGCTATTGCCCGTTCATGTTCTTTCCGGGCACGTCTATCTTTCACCGTTTCCACGGATTCCTGCTCAAGCTGGCTGGCAACTATCCCGCTTCCCGGGCGGTTTGAGGGGTTACTGGTCGTAGGAGAGTAACCTAGAGCTTTTGAGGAGTTGTCAAATGTACTGGCGATTAATGATTGTTGCACTCCTGACCTCGTTCTTGTCGCTAGAGGCCCAGCAACCTCCACCCACAAACCAACGGAAGGACTTCGATTTTCTAGTTGGCGAGTGGACGTGGGTCGGCGGTGGTAAGCCGGGACAGGGAAAGGGCCTATCGACCTTCCGCCCTGAACTGGATGGAACGGTGCTGGTACGAAAGACCCATCTGGACTATCCGGCGACGAAAGAGCGGGCGGCTTTTGGCCATGACGATCTCATCTATGTGTACCACGATCCGCCGGATAACTCGGTGCACGCCATTTTCTTTGATGGCGAAGGTCATGTCATCCGCTACGCGGTGACGGTGGCGGCCGATGGAAACTCCATCGAGTTCCTGAGCGATGCCGCACCCGGCGGCACCAGATGCCGCATGACCTACGCTCGAGCAGGCACGGATACCGTAACTGAGAAGTTCGAGATCGCCCCTCCGGGCAAGCCGAATGAATTTGCAACCTATGTAGAATTCACTGCGAAGAAGATTGGCAAATGAGTTGCGGTGCAACGGTTTCGCGGGGAAAATAGCGGCGAGAGGTGCTTGATGCAACGCCGATCATTTCTGAAGGGTGCGGGAGTTGTTACCGTCGCGGTTGTGGGCGGCGGCGTTTGGTGGGCCTACGACCAGGGCGTTTTCAGCGTCGGAGAAGGGCCAGCATACGAACCCTGGAAGGACTGGCGCAAGGATTCGAACCCCGGAGCGCTGGCGCTGGTGCGGGCGGCGATTCTAGCCGCAAGCCCGCACAACACGCAGCCCTGGCTTTTCAAAGTGACGGATTCGTCGATTGAGGTGTACATCGACACGCGGAGGAACGTCGGACCGCTCGATCCTTATCTTCGCGAAGAGCACATTGGGATGGGCTGTGCGCTCGAGAACATGACGCTGGCTGCCGCTCCGAATGGCTACCAAGCTGCGATAACGCTATTCCCAGGAAAGCTGGGGCCGATTCCCGCCGAACCTAAACCTGAACTCTTGGCGCGCGTAGATCTCACCAGGGGCAAACGCGAAGACAGCGAACTATACGATGCAATTCCCCGGCGCCATACCAATCGCAGCGCTTACATCCCTCTGAAACCGGTCCCGCCCGAGTTCATTGACACTCTGAGCCGCTTGGCGGGCAACGATCCTGACGTCAAGATGTTTCTGTTCACCTCGGAGGCAGATCGCAAGAAGATCGTGGAAATAAGCTCGGCGGCAAATCACGAAATCTATTCTGACCCAGAGGTGGATCGAGGTAGCGATCACTGGATCCGCACCGACTGGAGTCAGATTCAGAGATTGCGTGACGGGCTCACCTTTGACGCCTTCGGGCAGCCCCCAATCGCGACCGCGATTATGAAGATGATGCCGTTGTGGCTGCTGAAGAGGGCTGCCTCGAAGCAGGAGAAGAATGGATATGCGAACCTGATGCTGAGCGCGCCCCTGATTGGCATCATCGCTGTGCATGACCGTTATGACCGGGAAGATTGTTTACGCGCAGGGCGAATTTGGCAGCGTGCCCATTTGCTGGCCACGGCTCGTGGCCTGGCGGGACGGCCTTGCAATGAGGCGGTGGAAATGATCGACCATGAGAAGGCATTGGGAAAGCCGCCACAGCGGGCTGGGTTGCTTGCTGAAGTTTTAGGAGACACCGCATGGCAGCCGACGTTTGTTTTCTATATGGGCTATCCGACATTGACCGCCCGAGCCAGCCCGCGGCGGCCGATTGAAAATGTAGTTCTTTGACGCTGGCTGTGGCTGTGGACGCCGGAGGGGCAGTCCCATGTCTGGGCCGTGAGTGCCGCGCTGTCATTGCCGGGCATCTACGCCTTTCGACCTATTCCTCGCATTGAGCAGTTTTGACCATTAAGAAACCCGCGGAACGCCTATAACCAAAGCTGGCCCTTCCCCTATCAGGTTCCGGAACGAAACTTGAGGACAGGACAACCGCGCCGGGATGGGACGGCATCAAAGCCGCTGCCTTCGGGTATCGACGTTCGAGTCTCATCTGTGCGCGAAGAAAAGGAGCAACACATGCTTGGAACTATATTGATTGTGCTTCTCGTCCTAGCACTTTTTGGTGCGCTACCAAGATGGTCGCATAGCAGAGACTGGGGATATGCCCCGACCGGAGGTATCGGACTGGTCCTCCTGATCGTCGTCATTCTCCTGGTCCTCGGTCGCATTTGAGCCATGTCCCACGCGGCAAGATCGCCAGGCGCCGTCGCTAAAGGTTGGCGCCTGTTTTCTGTGCGTGCGACGGCGCTTCTTCTCGCCGTGCTCATGTGCAGCGGCAACTTGTCCGCGTATTCCGTGCTGACCCACGAAGAAATCGTGGATCTGCTGTGGACAGATGAGATTCAACCGCTTCTGCTCCAGCGCTATCCCGGCCTCACCGACGATCAGATCCATGAAGCTCATGCCTATGCCTACGGCGGCGCCGTCATCCAGGACCTCGGGTATTATCCGTTTGGGAGCAAGGAATTCAGCAACCTGGTGCATTACGTTCGCAGCGGAGATTTTGTTCGCGAGTTGCTGCTTGAAAGTCAGGATGTTGATGAGTATGCCTTCGCCCTGGGCGCGCTGTCGCACTATGCGTCAGACATCGCCGGCCATCCCGCGGTCAACCAGTCGGTTGCGATCGAGTATCCCAAGCTGCGAGCGAAGTTTGGCCAATCAGTCCGCTATGCGCAGGACAAGACGGCGCACTTGAAAACCGAGTTTGGATTTGACACGGTGCAAGTCGCAAAGAACCGTTATGCCTCGAAGCAGTATCACGATTTCATCGGATTCCAGGTTTCCAAGCCCCTGCTGGAACGAGTTTTTCCCGCAGTGTACGGAATGGAACTGAAAGACGTGCTCACCCACGAGGATCTGGCGATAGGTTCGTATCGCTTCGCGGTCAGCCGGCTGATTCCCCAAATGACGCAAGTCGCGCTCGAAACTCACAAGAAAGAGCTGAGGCACGAGATCCCGGATTTCGCAAAACGAAAGTTTCTGTATCGCCTATCGCGTTCCGATTACGAAAAGGATTGGGGAAAGGACTACGTGAAGCCGGGCCTGGGCACACGCATCTTGGCAACCCTGCTGCGATATGTGCCCAAGGTTGGCCCGTTCAAGAAGCTGGCGTTCAATAGCCCGACTCCCCAAACCGAAGATCTGTATATCAAGAGCATCAACACGACCGTCGATCAATACCGGGCGTTTCTCGAACAGGTGCGCACTGCCACGCTGGTGCTTCCCAATCGTGACCTTGACAGCGGCAATGTCACGAAGGCCGCGGAATACTCACTCACCGACGACACCTACGCGCAGTTGCTGGCCCAGCTGTCAGAGCGCAACTTCAATCAGACGCCGCCGGAGCTGCGCGATAACATCCTGCTGTTTTATTCCGATCTCTCGCTACCCATCGACACGAAAAAAGACTCGGCCAGCTGGCAAAGGGTGCTGGCCGCGCTCGAGCAGTTGAAGTCCGTGGAGTCGGTGCCGACGGAGGCCGTCAGCCCGGCACAGTAGGATCAATATTCTTCTTGAGCCGATGAATTTTGGCGGGCTAGGAGTGCGGCGAGCAAGGCTCCGGTTCCATTGGTTCCGCTACTCGCAGGATTTATTCTCCATTGGCAATTCTGCGATTCTCGCCTCGAAACCGGACCAGGGAAAGTGTCCCGCTGAACCGGCCGGCGAACCTTTCAGCCATTTTCTCTGGAAGGCAGGTACGTAGTCCGCTTTCGACGAGCCCACTTAGCGAATGGAATGCGATCACAAACGGATGATCCGACGAACGTGACTTAGCTTTCGCCAACCGCTTTCTCAGTGGTCCATTTCTCGATCGTTTCCGCCTTGCCGACTAACTGTCAGTCGGCCATGCAACACCCAACCTCTTACCGCCACCCCGCCGGTCGCGCCATAGAGGTTTCCGGCCATTGCGGACCCGGCGCCCATCGGACCACATCTCTCCGCACTAAATTCCTCTTTCCCGAGGCACTTGCCAAAATGGATTTTTGATTTTCCTATACATCAAGGGGCAAGCCAGGTGAGGCGGGTCGCTCGTTAGGATTATTTCGTGACATCCCCGAGAAACCAATCCACCACTCGACCGAAGACCGCTTCCAAACCTTCGGGTACCTGCTGATTCGGAAGGTCCAACGCATGGTCAGCACCTTCGATTCGCTCAAACACGGCGTCTCGCTGTTTTGCGGCCAACTCGGCGCGCAAGACATCGAAACCAGCGATCGACTGCTGCGTGTCGGCTGTCCCGTGGGCGAAATAAAGGAGTGCATGCGATTTGAGGGCTTCCGCGATGACGGACGTCTTCATAAAGCTGGACCACTGACGGTACGTCTGCCCCCAACAGAACTTGGTAGCGCTGTCCGGATCTTTCAGAATGTCGCGCCAACACGCGTAGACTTCCTTTTCGGCGTCCAATTTCTTACTCCGCATAAACTCGGCCATGTGGAATAGATACACTGGTCCGCCTCCTGACAAAGAGGCGGCGTGGGTCACCCACGGCGATACGTTCGAGACGCGCATCGCTACAATGCCGCCCTCCGAAATGCCGATCACGAGCGTTTTCGAAGTGTCGACGCCAGGCAGCTTCTGCGCCGCTTGGATTGCGTCCGCAATGGTTGTAGCCCACCGGTCGAGCGTGAACTCGGCTAGAAACCCTGGACGACAAGCGTGAGCGTCAGCATCATCCGGCGGATAATCGAGAAACTCAACACCCGGCTTTTCGACCGCCAAGATGCGGGCCCGGTCGCGGGCCACTGAATATAGAACACCCTGCAGTCCACGGGCCATCCGCTCACCGACCTTGACAAACTGAGATGAGCAGCCTGTGCCTTGGACCCAGACGATCAGCGGGACGGGATGACTGGGTGCCGGCTGAGTCGAAAGATAGAAGGTAATGCGCTTGCCATCTCTGCCATCTGCGACGTACCGGCGAAACGGCTGATCGCCCACAGGATAGTCTTCCGCTGCGGCAAGCGCAGAGCATAAAAGCAGATTGAGAACGAGAATCCAACAGGTTCTAAGCATGACGAGTATTAGCATAGACCTGTGTAGAACGAATGCGCCAGAATCCTCGCACCGCCCGGCCAAGGCTTAGGCCAGTGGAGCTGGCCCCGAACCAGAAATCTCTCTTGTTTCCAAAGCACAACCCTGATAAGAAGAAGGCATGCGCGGAAAAGACGAGCAACAGTTGGACGTGTTTAGCTACATCAGCCCCGAGCAGCGAGTTCCCCACGATCACCCCTTGCGCCCTCTTCGTGTCATGACCGATGAGGCATTACAGGAACTACAACCACGGTTCAACAAGCTGTACGCCGAGACGGGGCGACCGTCGATCGCGCCGGAGAAGTTGTTGCGAGCGCTCCTGCTGCAAGCACTGTACTCGGTGCGCAGTGAACGAATGTTGATGGAACAGCTCGACTACAACCTGCTGTTTCGCTGGTTCGTGGGCTTGAACATGGATGACTCCGTTTGGGATGTGACGGTTTTCACCAAGAACCGCGAGCGCCTGCTCGATGGGGACATTGCCGAAGCCTTCTTCCAACTGGCGTTTGGCATGATGGCCGTGCCTCGCCATCCAGGTGTACCGTGCATGCACCGCAGAGTCCCATGCCGCAGCCATATTTAGTGCCCGTGAGCCCGAGGGTGTCGCGCAGAACTCATAGCAGCGGTGTGTCAGGTGCTAGATCGATTCGGTATGACTTTTCGTTTACTGCGATCGCTATATTGGTCATAAATCACACGCGCAGCCGAAATTGGTCCTTACAGTATCGTGACTTGTGGCAAAGGCGAAAACACATTGGGACGAATCGTAGACTGCACGCGATCAAACGTAGCGGATCAAACAGGAGATTGCCCTGCCATGTTTCAGCCTACGCTCCAGCGCCGCCGCGCTCCGCCGCCTCGTGAGATTTGAATGTATTACTTGGTATCGGCGGCAGCTTGCTCAGCAATCAGGCGGAATCCTCTGCTGCCCGCATCGTTGGCAATCTCATGCAATTCAGCGCGTCCTCGTTCTGCACTTCCAGCTTGGATCTCGATCTCGCCTAGTTCCAGTCGCGCTTCGAACTGACAGCGGACGCACCCCACTGCGACGGCCGTCAGGAGTGCCGGTCGGATTGTGCGGCTTGCGTCCTCACAGCGGTGTTGTAGAGCTCGAAGGTGCGCGATGGCTAACGCGACATCAAAACGAACCGTCGGATCGTAGCTCTTTGCCGAAAGAGCTGCAGTTTGTCCGAGAATTTTCGCAGCTTCACCAGTCCGACCCTGTCGAATGTTCTCGCGTGCAAGGACGATTTCCCCTTCGATTTCATCATCGGTCATTTTTTGTTGGCGTAGCTCGTTGACCGCGGACTGGAGCGCGGCCATGTCCACTGGCCCTCCTTGTGCCAATGCGACTTCCGCAAGTTCAACTTGGCCCAAGGCTGCGTCGCTTTGCGCGCCAATATCACGGTCAACGGAAAACGCTTCAGAAAGGGCGTGCTTGGAGCTTACGAAATCTGCTTCCCTGAGGAATGCCTTTCCCAAAGAACGCTCCGCACCCGCGTATTCCTTCTTGTCGCCCGTGTCTTTAAAGAGCGAGGCAGCCTCCTGTTGCATCCGCAGCGCAGCGGGCATATCTCCCTGAGCTTCAGCAATTGAACCGAGGGTTTGAACGGCATATCCGAGAAGAGATTTTTTTCCGGCGCTACGAAGATGTTCCGCAAGCGGCTCCAGCATACTTTTCGCATCGCCGAACTTTCCCTGGTGCTCCAGGAGCATAGCCAGGTTGCACATTATAAGTTCGTGTTTGCCCTTCTTGTTTAGTTTGACCCGAATGGCCAGGGAAGCGCGTTCAAGGCTTTCTGCTCTTGGTAGGTCGCCTTCTGCCTCATAGCTCTCACCAAGATTGGAGAGTCCGACTGCGAGGCCAGCCTGGTCGCCGTTCTTGCGGAAGACATTCAGCGCTTGCAAAAACGTTCGTTTGGCGCCTGCAATGTCACCCTGTTTGAGCAGAGAAGTGCCTATACCGACTGCGGCCACGGCCGAATCATCCAGATCCCCGTATTCTCCGAATGTTTTCTTAGCTACGGCATAGGCATCCGACGCGCCGCGAAAATCTCCAAGGTCTTCCGAGGCGTATCCTTCAAACAGCTTTGCCCGTGCGAGCTGCAGCCGCGCCCCTATTCTTTCCGATTTCCCGGCAGCAGTCTCAGCCACCGCTAGTTGTCGTTTGAACTCTCCGAGATGCTCGGCTATCCTCGCGTCGGTGAGGTCGATTCTTGGGTCGTCCTGATTGATCAGCGATGACTTTCGCAAAGTAGCGATCGTCGCTGCTGCTTCGACGCTATTGCCCAACGAGTCTTGCGCGCGGGCTAGTTCCAGGCCATAGTCAAGATTGTCAGGGTAGGACTGCTGCAAGCGCGAATAGATTTCGATCGCCTGGGTCCAGTCTCCAGTCAGTTCGCGATAGCGCGCCTTTGTTTCCAGCCGCACTGGTTGCGGCAGATTATGGGCCAAATTCACTGCTTTCGTAAGCGCATCCGTAGCCTTAGCATCGTGCCCGAGGGCAAACCATGCCATAGCTATGGCCGAATAGGCTGGCGCAAATTCCGGTTGCAAACGAATGACTCTTTGATAGAGCTCGCTGGCGGCCACATTGTCGTAAAGCCGCGATTTGGCGAGTCCCTCAGCATAGAGGCGGGCTGCCGCTGGATTCGAAGGCAGAGCCAGCTTAACCTCCTCCGACTCAGTTGAGGTCAGCATTCCAGCGCCAAGTTTTGCCCGCAGTTGTTCGCCAGCGCGAGATCCCAGATCGAAGAGGTCGGACTGGGCGCCGACGACTGCCCAAGAGTGGTCACACGGAAGAGCAGATCGTGGCAGTGTTGCGGCAGGTGGAAGCGGGAGCGCGGGTAGACGACATTTGCCGCAAGGTGGGGATCAGCCAAGCCACTTACTATCTCTGGAAACGGAAATATTCCGGGGTAGGGGTGAGCGAGTTGCGTGAGTTGCGGCAGTTGCGGGATGAGGTCGGACGACTGAAACGGCTGGTGGCGGACTTGAGCCTGGACCGGCAGATCCTGCAGGAGATCGTATCAAAAAAGCTGTAAGGCCTCGTGCGCGTCGGAAGTTGGCGCGCTGGGCGCAGGAGGCCTATCGGATCAGCGAGCGGCACGCAGCGAGAGTGGTGAAACTGGCGATCGGGACGCTGCGCTACCAGAGCCGGAAGGTGTTCGATGAAGTGCTGGGGCATCGTTTGCGGGATTTGGCAGGAACCCACGTGCGCTACGGGTATCGTCGGTTGACGGTGCTGCTGCGACGCGAAGGCTGGCAGGTGAATGCCAAACGGATCTACCGGCTGTATCGGGAGGAAGAGTTGATTGTGCGCACGAAGCAACGACGGAAGATGGCGCGACGACGGCCCGTCCCGAGTGGCGTCGCCACGCGGCCCAATCAGTGTTGGAGCATGGACTTTGTGAGCGACAAGTTGGCGGATGGACGTTCATTCCGCATTCTGACCGTGGTGGACCAGTTCACGCGAGAGTGTGTTGGGTTGGAAGCCGATCGTTCGATGACAGGGTTCAAAGTGGCACAGGCGCTAGAACACGCACGGCACGAGCGGGGCCACTTGCCCGAGAGCATCACCGTGGACAACGGCAGCGAGTTCTGCAGTCGCGCGCTGGAATCCTGGGCCATGGCCAACGAGGTGAGGTTGTGCTTCATTCGCCCAGGGCGTCCGGTGGAGAACGGATTCATCGAGAGTTTCAATGGCCGGCTGCGGGACGAGTGTTTGAACGTAGAGTGGTTCTCGACGCTGGAAGATGCGCGGCAGAAGCTGGCGAAGTTTCGCGAGCATTACAATCAGCAGCGACCGCACAGTTCGTTGGCAGATCGGACGCCCGCGGCGTTCGCAGCGTTGCACAGGGAAAAAGCTAGTACATCGCTGGGGCGCGCACTCCAGAGCGTCTTGATAGAGTCTCTGGAGTGCGCGAAACCCGCGTCAACAGCGGAAGAAAGGACTTACACTGCCCGAAACCTCTAGCTTCGTTTGTGACAGAGAATGGGAGCGGTTCACAGCAGAAGTTGTCGTATTCTTACATGAACGAAAATTGGGGGCAGGTCAGACCGGAGCCTGTGCCTGCGCCCGGAACATCGAATGTATTCATCTTACCGTCGGGATTGCGCACGAAGCCATGATTCACGCTGTTTGCGTCAATGTATTGTCCTGAGATCGCTCCCTCCAGGTTGATGCTATTGGGAAACGTGGCCTGGGCACCCGGAACGTCGATCGTTGCTATGGTGCCATTGGGATTGCGCAGGAAGCCGTGATACACGTTGTTCGCGTCAATGTAGGATCCGACGATCGCCCCGGCTGGGTTCAGACAAGTCGTGTACAGGGGATAGGTGCCTTGGCCGGCGCCGGTGCCCGCGCCCGGAGCATCGAACGTGGTCATCTTACCGTAGGGGGTGAGCAGGAAGCCGTGCGTCACGCTGCTCGCGTCATAGTAGTTCCCCGCGATCGCCCCGAACACGTTGATGTTGGTGGAGATAGTGTAGATGGACTCCTGAGGGTCGAACGTCGTGATGGCGCCGTTGGGATTGCGCAGGAAGCCGTGAGCTACGCCGTTCGCGTCAAGGTAGGATCCCGTGATCGCCCCCCCTCATTGAGGCCGTAGGCGTTGGTGTAGATGGACCCCTGAGGGTCGAACGTGGTGAAGCTGCCGTTGGGACTGCGCACGAAGCCGTGATTCACGTTGTTCGCGTCAATGTACCATCCTGTGATCGCGTTCCACGGATTCATGCCCGATGGGATGGTGCCTTGGCCGGCGCCTGTGCCTGCCCCCGGAACGTCGAAAGTGGTTATGTTGTTGTGAGAGACCCGTGCAGAACCTTGAACCGGGATCGCCGGCACGGCGAACAAGGCCATCGCGGTAAGCAACGTCAATATTCTGGATTTCATTTCGAATCTCCTCTCTACGGTCTAGGACACTTCGCTTTCTTTGTCTGATAGAAATGCGTTTCCGCGAGAATTCGGGTCACTCGCCTCTCCGGTGCTGCGTCCCACCCTGTGGTGGGACCTGCTCTTCGGGGGAGGCGGAATTGGACAATCTAATCGCACCCAAATTAACGCATAATGTCAGTGATGTGGGTCATACCTTGGTGTGCGGTGATGGCCGTATTTTTGCTGGAACTTGTTTCTTAGCACCCTCATCAGGCCTTTCGCTACTGCAGCTTCACGTACTCCGCTTTGGCTTGCTTCAGAATGGGAACGTCTGGATCGGCGTCTTTCCAGAGTGTGAGGAAATCCTTGTAGGCGGCGAGAGCACGGACGCGGGCGGCATCGGCATCCACTCCCTGCGAGGTTCTCGCCTGCAGGGCGTTGGCACGAGCTACTCCCAGATGCGCTAACGCACCTGTCCAGCAGTTCCAGACGATCCCGTTGTGATCGAGAATCTTCTGAAACTCGGTGGCAGCAGCACTACCTTGTTCGGCTGCCAAGTATGCCTCTCCGCGGATGTAAACGTGGTAGAGGCAGGAAGTATTTGTCACGAACGGGATGTTGCCCAACTCGATGGGTGTAGCAGCTTTCAGGGTATTCAATGCGGCGGCTGAATTTTTTCTGTCCAGGGCCAATTGCGCCTGAATTGCAGGCAGCCAGAGGGACTGCATCTGCGTGTCCAGCGGGAAGCGCTTTCTTAAGTCCTGGGCCAAGGATTCGGCTCGTACCGTATCGCTAGCCATGGCAAATGCAAGCGCAGCTTCACTCTCGACGCTCCGACTTGTCGGAGCCAGCTTCAGAGCCTCTGCCGCTAACTGCCACGCTTCAGTGGAATCGCCATAAGCGGCTTGTTGTAGTGCGGCATTCGCCTGCCATATTGCCCCATCTTCTTTTTTGTTGCCCGCCCGTATGGCGGCGTCAATCGCCCGCTTGGCCAGCTCCTGCGCGTTGCCCACATGACCAGCGTAGGACTCGGTGTCGGATGCAAGCGCAAGTCCGGTGTTCTCAAACCCGGGCTGGACAGCAAACCACTGTTGCTGTTCCGCCATCGCCGCAGAATCCGCCCCGAGAAAGGCGAGGGCGTACAGAGTCATGTGGAGTGGGGGGGAATCTAGTTTTCGCGCCTGCGCGTCGTGAATAACCTGCCGTACCTCGTCAAAGCGCTGCAGGTCAAGGGTAAAGCTGGCGAGATTGTCGTAGATACCGACAATGTCCGGTGCTAAGTGCAAGGCCTGCTTTGTGATTTCCGTGGCTTTCTCATACTGCCCCTGATTGTTATACACAAAGCCCAAACCGACGTATCCCACGTATTCCCTTGGGTAGCTCTCAATCTGTTGCTGATACGTTTGCGCTGCTTGATCCAGTTCCCCGGTCACATTCTGGTAGTAGGCGGAGCTGATCTCGAGCTTTTCCCGTTCGCTGGCGTGTTCCCGCAACTGGAATGCTTTGGTGAAATAGTCACTGGCCCGCCCGCCGAGGCCAGAGTAGTACCAACCAGCTGCCCAATACCCCATGGCAAAATCGGGATCAAGCTCGATGGCACGCTGAAAGTACGGCAGGGATACGGCGGTGCCTGTCTCGTTCTGGGCCTTTATGCCAAGGCTGTACGCCTTCAGCGCATCGAGCGAGGATGTGGTGGCTTGTTCGAGGGGAACATCAAACTTCTGCACCGTCGCCAACGATTCGCCCAGTTCGCCGCGTAGTTTCGATGCCGCCTCGCCGAGCGCATCCAGCACTTTCTCCTTGGACGCAGCTGTCACCTGCTCCTCGGCCAGCGTGTCTCCACTCTGGCAATTTACCGCCTTCAACCCCAAGACATATTCACTGCCCAAGCTGCCAATTGATCCGGCAATGTAAGCCTTACTCCCCGCCCGCTGACAAAGTTCGCGGGCCACCTCGGGCTCGAGTTTCGTGCTGACCGGACGGGTCATCATTTGCAACCTCTCCGCCACTTGGCCGTCGGAGAGAAGATTCAAGAAAGGCGACTGCCGCAGGGAAACCCTGAGCGCCGTCTTCAGCGTGTCGTCGAAGATTGCGTCGCCCGTGCTGTTGGCAAAGTCGGCGAGCACAATTGTGTCCTTGTCGGTCAAGCGGGTCGTGGCGTGGCGCGAGCGGAAATACAAAGCTCCCCCGATGGCAGCAGCGACAATTATCAGGGCAACGGGAACCAGAACCTTCCAGAGTTTCCAGCCCGCTACCGGAACCTCGGCCACTTTCACCGTGCTCGGGGTAAACAGCCGTCGTAGATCAATCGCCAGCTCTTTGGCCAACTGGTACCGGTTGTCCGGTTCCTTCTCCAGACATTTCCCGATGATTCGCTCCAACTCCGGCGACACCTGCGGGTTGAGGTGCCCGGGTGGCCTGGGTGTTTGCCGCAGAATGGCGGTAATCAGTTGTGCGTGTTCCAGCTTGCTGAACGGTCGCTGTCCCGTAGCCATTTCGTACAGCACCGATCCAGCCGCATGAATATCGGTGCGCGCGTCGATCGCTCCCCCCAGCAACTGCTCCGGCGCCATGTAGGGCACAGTCCCGGCCATGGCGCGCGTCTCGCTCAGACTCTCCGTCGCGTCACTCGCTGTGACCGGATGCCGCAGCTTGGCCAGACCGAAGTCCAGAATCTTCAACCGTCCGTCGCTTGTGACCCGCAAGTTGCCTGGCTTCAGGTCACGATGAACCACCCCGTGGTCATGGGCTGCAGCCAAACCTTCCGCCAGTTGCACTCCTAGGCGGAGAACTTCCTTCTCCGGCATCGGCCCGGCAGCCACTCTCTCACTCAGTGTGATTCCGGGGATATATTCCATTACTAGAAAGTCCACTCCCTGTTGCGTGTCGAAGTCGTGGATGGTGGCAACGTTCGGATGGTTGAGTTGCGAGAGGATCAGAGCTTCTTTGTGGAAATGCTTGCGGGCCGACTCGTCTGTGAGCGTACCCGGCGGCAGGATTTTGATGGCAACATCACGAGCAAGGTGCTCGTCGCGGGCGCGATAGACCTCTCCCATGCCGCCGGCGCCGATCTTCTCGACGATGCGATAGTGGCCCAGCGTCTGGCCAATAACGGTATCGTGGCCGACCACGTGGCTCGCCATGGGGAAAACACTCCCCCCTCGCCGGCTGCGTCCCGGAGTGGGAAACGCTCTTGTGACGTAATGATCCTTGCTGCTTTAGGTAATCTCTGCAGTGACAAGCATCACGTTTCGGTGTGATTCTGCGAGCGGGCTGGGGCAGGCAACGGGTCGTTGGTGGAAAAGTCGCGATTACACGGGCAATCCGGCAGCCTGGTCTTGTGCTGGAACGATTCGATTTTGGCACGAGCCGACCGCCTGGATTCGATCTTTTATTCTTTCCGTTCTCTAGTGCGAGCCAAAAACCACCGGAGGGATTCCGGCACACTCAGGCGTGCCTGTCCTCCAGGTATTTCGTCCAAGTCCTCACCGACTCAAATGCGCTCGCGGGTATCTTGTCACTTGCTAGGCTGGCCAGCTTGGCCAGGATGGCCTGGCGGGCCTGTGTGCGATCCTCGTGTTCCGTGACATAACACCACTGAGCACTCAGCAGGAGGCCATTCAGTTCCATCGCGGTTCGCTTGGCATCGACGCTGTCGTCGAGTTCGCCGAGACTTTTTGCTTTTTCGATTGCCACTTGCAGTGCCTTCAACCACAGCCACACGATCTCTGTGATTCGTTCCGGGATCGGTCCCTCCCTTCCGGCACAATGGAACACCGCCCCGGTAAAGAAGAAGTTGCCTGGCAAGACATGGCGCTCGACAAACTGGAGCCACAAGTCGCACAGAGCCCAAACCTGCTCGATGCCCTCAAGACCCTGTTCTTCCGGGGGAACCAGCACCTGACTAAAGAAGAGGGCACCGCCCCGTTCGACTACCGCGGCCTCCAGCTTTGCTTTGGAGCCAAAGTGTACGAACAGGCCGCTCTTGCTCATCCTTAGTTCTTTAGCCAGGCTTCCAATAGAAAGCATTTCCAGTCCCTCACGAGCAGCGTTACGTAGAGCTCGGTCCACAATCTTCTCCCGTGTCTGTTCCCCCTTGCTGGGAGCACTAGCTGATTCCTTTTCCTTTACCCTCTCCTTGCCCATGCTCAGCCCTCTCATCCCACCTGTTCTAACCAATTAGCACGAACGTTCGTCTTTTTGGCCGCCAGATCCGAGCCGCTCGGTCTTTGGGCTGGTTACCGCACATTAATGTCTGTCTGTTTTGCGCCATCATCTTTGTTTTTTCAGCCACACCAGCCTGCGCTCGCCTCGAATCGACAACTGATAGACAATGGATCGACCACTGTGGCCTCGCTCCAGGAGGCCGAAGCGATGAAGCCGTGATAAATAGGAGTAGGCCGCCCGGATGGGGTAAAAGCCTGCCAGGACCGCCCAGGCGGGTGGACTCACCCAACTGCCGTGACGTTCGAAAACTTCTAGGGCATGTTTCTTTAATCTGTTGTAACGCGGTAAACGGGAATACGCGGGATTTGTCATGCAAGCCTCAGGATGGGATGATCTCTGTCTGTTAGCAAAAACTAGACAACTCAATCCCGAAAAAATGCCCGTAATGGCTCTTTTCAAGAACTGCATCTTTTGTCCGTCTTTTTCTGTCACGTCTTTATTCCGACGCGTTTCCGAATCCAAAGTTGCAACAGAGAACCACGAAGAGCGCAACCCCCGATGCCAAGAAGAACGTGAGCAGCCCCCCCTGATTCCTTCTCTGTCTTGGTCCGCGATGCCCGGTTCTTCAGCGCGGCAAGACGACGCCTCTTGTCCACGAGTTCAGCGAGCGACGAGCCACTGCGCTCGACACGTTGGGAAGGTTCTGGCATAGAGCCCAGGCGCTCCGCCGCAACACGCCTGAGCGCGCAACTCGGTGAGCACTGGAGAAATGCCGCCAGATTCCGGACAGACTCATTGGGCAAGGTTAGCGACATTCGGGCCTCGCCCGGTCCGGGATCAGGAGGCAAGGCATGGGGGCTGAGAAAAAATTCCGTGATCCAGGAGCGCATATCCATCGAACTCATGCAGTCTGCGCACGCGTGTGAAGCGCGTAATGTAAACGTCTTCATAGAGATCTTTCTTTTCGGTCGTGTCCGCATTCGGATTTGCAACCTGATACTGACGAGGCGAACGCCAGCAGGCCAGCCGAATTATTGGAACAAATTGGAACAAGTTTTGGGGTTAGCGCAGAGGTAAGTGATTGAAAGTATGGTGGCCAGGGACGGAGTTGAACCGCCGACGCCAGCCTTTTCAGGGCTGCGCTCTACCACCTGAGCTACCTGGCCACGTTGCGCTGCCACCGGACTGCCCAGTCTTCATTCGGATGAGTCGTAAGGCAGGCCGAAAGCGGGCACAATCCTAGGACTACCGGCAGTCAAAACGCTGGGAGCGTTTGGAACAGGCCTGATTATAACAACCAAGGCGCAATCGCTCAATGCGAGTCGCGGCGGCCGGGTCGGTCGGAATGTTGCTGTAGCCAGACTGCGAGCGGGCTTGCCTGACGCGCCTTCAAGTCCACGCAATGGTTGATGCGTTCCACGGATTGCTTGAGGGTGCGTTCGGAAGCAGGGTCGTGATGAGCGGCAAAAAAATCCTGGAGCTGATCTCGCAGGCCGGCATCGCAGAAAGAACCGGCCGAGCCCACAATGTAGATGCCTGCCAACTCTTCACCCCGACTCTGTATTTTTTCCCAATGGGAGCGGACGAAGTCCCAGGCGAGTTTCTGGCCATCGGGATTTTGCATGACCGAGGCAATTACGAGCGCGCTGTCCTGTGAGCGCACCTGGGTCGAGAGGGCAAACTCCAGAGTGTTTTCGAGCAGCGCAGGATCCGCGAACTGGGTCAGCGATTGCTGATAACCGATCTCTTCTTCGGGAGTTTTCGCGGCCTTGAGCCGGTCGAGGATCCTGTTATAGAGAGCTTCGTCCCCGCCGCTTGTGGCCACCCGGAATGCGGCGAAGGCCAGCTCATGGCTGACGGAGGATGGATTATCGAGCGCCTGGTTGGCCAGCTTGCCGGCCAGGGCCACCACTTCGGGGTCACGAGCCCCATAGCCCAGCGCAATCATCAGCTCGGCGCGGAGCCCTTCCCGGTCGGCGCTCTCGCCTGGTTTCGGCTCCCATCCCAGGTCCGCGGCAGCCGGCGCCAGCACTCGGCGCAGCCAACGGCGGTAGGAGTCGCGGTCCGCGTCACTCACCAAATATCGACCAATGAACTCAAGTTGCTCAAGCAACGGCGCCAGCACAGCCTGGCTGCGATCCGCACTCAGGCCTTCCGCCACCGCCAGGTAGTCGCCGATCTTTTCGCGGCCTACGCTAACGGAAGCCCACACATCGGAAGGCAGCATGATGCGCTCCGCCGGACTCAGCGCGTTCTCGGCATCCACTGCCATGGCGCGGACGGCGTCGGAATCATATCCGGAGCGATAGTAACCTTTGGCGTCCGCGTTCCCATTGACCCAGTTTGAACAGCCGGGCAGGGTGAAGCCTTGTTGCGGTTGAGTCAGAAGTTCGCAGTGCTCGGCGGCGCTTTTGGCCGGCGGGCCCTGCTTCATACAGACGGGGATCTGCCAGCGCTCGTTGCTGCCAGCTTCGAAGGTGGCACGGTCATAAAAGTAACGCTGCTGTTTCAGCGTAACGTTTTCAGAATTGCCTGAACACGCGAAGGTGACGGCTACAAGCGGTAGTCCCGACTGTTCTACGAAAGTCGGCATGAGCTTATCGACTGGCTTGGCGGACGCTTGGGTTTGTGCGTCCCAGAAATCTGCAGCCGTGGCGTTGGCATAGGCATGTTTTTCCACATAAGCGTTCACGCCAGCGCGAAACGTTTCCGGCCCTAGATACGACTCCAACATGCCCAGCACCGCCGCGGTCTTGTTATAAGTGATCGCGTCCGCCAATTCGACGATCTGCTCCGGGGTCTCCGCAGGCTGGTGCATGGGATGGGTGTTACTGAGAGAATCGGTCGCCATCGACGCAGCCGTAGCCCGGACATTCTGAAGCTGCATGCTCCATTCCGGCTTCCAGGCCTCAACCGGCTTACTGGACATCCAGGTGGCAAATCCCTCGTTGAGCCAAAAATCGTCCCACCATTGGTTGGTGACGAGATCTCCGAACCACTGGTGGGCCATTTCGTGCGCAATGACGGAAGCGACTTCGCGTTTGAGGTCGATGGAAGTGTGCTCTTGGTCGATCAGCAATAGAAATTCGCGGAAGGTAATGCAGCCGGTATTCTCCATGGCGCCGGAGGAGAAGTCCGCCAGTCCAACCAGATCCAGTTTGCCGTAAGGATATTTGATGGAAAAATACCGGTTGTAGAAGCGCATGAAATTCTCCGCTGCGTCCAGGGCAAAGGTGGAGAGCGGTTTTTTCCCTGGGCTGGCGTAAACCCGAATGGGAATGCCATCGACTGAGCCTTCGACATATTCGAACTTGCCAACCACCACGGCCACCAGATACGAAGACATTCTGGGAGTAGGAGCGAATTGCACGGTGTGCTTGCCCTCGGGGCTGGGCGTATCGGAAATAACTTTGGTGTTCGAAATCACGGTCATCCCCTTGTCCGCCACGACGGTGACTTCGAAGGTCGCTTTGTACGCGGGCTCATCGAACGACGGGAACGCGCGGCGGGCGTCGGTCGCCCACAACTGAGTAGCAGCATACTTTTTACCGTTGGAGTCTTTGCCGAGATAAAAACCACGAAGTTGATCGTTAAGAATCCCGCGATAACGGATGCGGAGGGCCGCGGGGCCGGGTGATAGCGGACGGTCCACGGTCAGAGTGGCCGTCTGCCTGGCTTGGTCGAGCGCGACCGTGGCTTTTTGAGTGGACTGGCCGCTGGCGATGGTCACTTCCTGGAACTCGATCTCAGCCGCGTTGAGCACGATTTGCGATGCCGGCTTCATCACCCGGACTTCGATGGTCTCGTCCCCGACGAAGTCGTTATTGGTGAAATCGGGCGAGAAGGACAGTTTGTAATGATCGGGAGCGGCAATTTCAGGAAGGCGTTGGGCCGCAGAAAAGTTGCACACGAAAGACAACAACGCCGCTAATCTGAAAATCGATCTCATAACGCCTCCGTTGTAAGAAGCTTGTGGAACCCGGCACGCGTGGGGCAGTTTTCTTGCTATGAGAGGCTTGGACGACATTTGTGAGTAATATGCGCCTGGTTCTCCTGGTGGTCCACTGATTTCCCCGCATTGTGCGGCTGTTCAAACACTTGAAGTCGTAAGGGCCGGTGGCAAAATAATACCCGATTTCGGGCAGGCAGCAGAGTGGAAGGCAACCAAGGTAGTGGGTCAGTTTGGTTTGCAATGCTTCGCGGGCTTTGCGAATCCTCGGCGGCCTTTGCGGTTAACCGCTTTCCTACCGCAAAGATCGCAAAGAACCGCCGCTAAGGACGCAAAGTCTGAGTAGCCCTCAACCGTGAAACTGACCCACTACCGGCAACCCCGAAGCGATCTATTGCCCTCCGGGATTGCCCGCATGTTGCTGCAGCCAGGATGCGAGTTGGCTTCCCTGTTGCGCTTTCAGGTCGACGCAATAGTTAATACGTTCGATGGACTGCTTCAGGGTGCGCTCGGAGGCGGGTTCGTGGTGGGCCGCGAAGAAGTCCTGCAGTTGGTCTCGCATCCCCGTGTCGCAGAAGGAACCGGCCGAACCGGCAACGGCGGCGCCTGCGAAGGCTCCGCCCAGACTCGTGATTTTCTCCCAATGGGAACGAACGAAATCCCAAGCGAGCTTCTCTCCGGCAGGATTCCGCATGACCCGGGAAATGATTTGCAGGCTGTCTTGTGAGCGCACTTCCGGCGAAATGGCGAACTCCAGCGTCTTCTCCAGCAAGGCAGGATCGCTGAACTCGGTTAACGCCTGTTGGTACTCGTAGGTCTCCAACGGTGTTTTCGCGGTCTTCAGACGCTCCCGGATTTTGTTGTAGAAGGCTTCATCCCCTCCGTTTGTTGCCACGCGGAAAGCGGCGAAGGCCAATTCATGGTTGACCGAGGAGGGATCGTCCAGCGCCTGATTGGCTAGTTTGCGGGCGAGCGACTCGACTTGCGGATCGCGAGCGGTGTAGCCCAAAGCCGCGAACAGCTCAGATCGCAGCCCCTCACGATCGGCGCTCTCGCCGGGCTTTGGCCCCCATCCGACGTCCGCAGCGGCAGGCGCCAACACCTGCCGTACCCAACTGCGATAAGATTCGCGGTCGGCATCGGTCACCAGATGACGGCCAATATAGCCTAGCTGTTCCATCAGAGGGCCGAGCACGGCCTGGCTGCGATCCGTCTGCAGGCCTTCCACCACCGCCAGATAGTCGCCGATTTTCTCACGGCCGACACGAACCGAGGCCGATACATCGAACGGCAGCATGATGCGTTCCGCCGGAGTTAAGGCACTCTCGGCATCGCGGGCCATGGCACGAACAGCATCGGAGTCGTATCCGGAGCGGTAGTAACCTTTGGCGTCGGCGTTAATGTTTACCCAGCTTGAGCAGCCGGGCAGAGTGAAGGTCTGTTGCTGCTGGGTCAAAAGTTCGCAGTGTTCAGCGCCGCTTTTTCCCGACACGCCTGGTTTCATGCATACCGGAATTTGCCAGCGTTCACTGCTGCCGGCTTCGAACTTAGCCCGGTCGAAGAAATAGCGCTGTTGTTCCAGGGTAACTTTCTCGGAATTTCCGGAGCAGGAGGTCTTGACGCTCACCAGAGGCGGTCCCGGTTGCTCGATAAACGTCGGCATAAGCTTGTCGACCGGCTTCCTGGAGACTTGGGTTTGTGCGCCCCAGAAATCCGCAGCGGTGGCATTGGCATAGGCATGCTTGGTTAGGTACGCGTTCACGCCGGCGCGAAAGGTCTCGGGCCCCAAATAGGATTCCAGCATGCGCAGAACGGCTGAGGTCTTGCTGTAGGTAATGTCGTCCGCCAGCTCGAGGATCTGCTCCGGCGTTTCTGCTTGCTGGTGAATGGGGTGGGTGTTGATTAAGGAATCGGCATCCATCGCCTGGGCGGTGGCTTCGACATCCAGAAGTTGCATATCCCATTCTGGTTTCCAGGCTTCGAGCGGCTTGTTGGACATCCAAGTGGCGAAGCCCTCGTTGAGCCAGAGGTCGTCCCACCATTGCATGGTGACCAGATCACCGAACCACTGGTGGGCCATTTCGTGAGCAATGACGGAGGCGACTTCGCGCTTCAAATCGACGGGGCTTTGCTTTTCGTCGAGGAGCAGAAGAATTTCACGGAAAGTAATGCAGCCGGTGTTTTCCATGGCGCCGGCAGAGAAATCCGCCAGCCCAACCAGATCCAGCTTGCCGTAGGGGTATTTGATGGAGAAATACTGGTTGTAGTAACGCATGATGTTTTCCGCGGCGTCCAGTGCAAAAGTAGTGAGTTCCTTCTTGCCCGGACTTGCGTAAACGCGAATCGGGATGTTATCGACCACGCCTTCGACATACTCGAACTTGCCCACTACCATCGCTACCAGGTAGGAAGACATTTTCGGAGTGGGAGCAAAATGCACAGTATGCTTCCCTTCCGGACCGGGCGTGTCGGAGACAACCTTGGTATTGGAAATTACGGTCAGGCCTTCGTCAGCCACGATGGTGATGTCGAAGACCGCTTTGTAGGCAGGTTCATCGAACGAAGGGAATGCGCGGCGGGCGTCGGTAGCCTCAAACTGAGTGGCGGCGTACTTCTGGCCGTTCGAGTCTTTGCCGAGGTAGAAGCCGCGTAGTTGATCGTTGAGAATGCCGTGGTAGCGGATCTGGATGGTCGCGGGACCCGGTGGAATCGGATGGTCCACGTTCAACGTGGCAGTCTGCTTATCTTTGTCGAGTGCGACAGTGGCCTTTTGCGTGGAATGAGCACTGGTGACGGTTACCTCCTGGAAGTCGATCTCGGCGGCGTTCAGCACAATTTGGGAAGTGGGCTTGAGGACACGAACCTCGATGGTTTCGTCGCCAGCGAAGTCATTCTTGGTGAAATCGGGAGAGAACGTCAGTTTGTAGTGGTCGGGAGCGGCGATTTCCGGAAGACGCTGGGCCAAACCAAAGCTGCTTAAGAAAAGAAACAAAGCTCCGAACCTGGAAATTGATTTCATATTCTCCTCAGTCATGAAAACTTGATTGAACCCGCGTGCGGCGGAATGGCGCCGGTTGCGGCAAGGCTGCACAGTCTGGTACGTAAGATGCGTCTTGGCAGTTCACTTTGTGGTTCACCCTGCGGTTTACTTTCCTCGCTGGTTCAGTGTGCCGTTCAAGACGGCGAAGTGGCAAGCATTGGTGGCGAAATAATATGCGATCTCACGGTAGTCGGCAGCGTCAAAAATGCCAAGGTCGGCGTCTTTGCCGGGCTCGATGGAGCCCTTGTAATCTTGCAGACGCAAGGCCCAGGCGCCGTTGATGGTGGCGGCGGAAATGGCCTCGGCGGGGGCCATCTTCATGTGGGTGCAGGCGAGGGACAGAACGAATGGCATGCTGGGCGTGGGCGAGGAGCCGGGATTGTAGTCGGTAGCCAATGCGACGGCTACGCCAGCGTCGATCAGTTTGCGGGCGGGAGGAAATTTCTCCAGCCCGAGGAAATAGTTCGCGCCGGGAACCAGGGTGGCGATGGTGTTGCTCTGAGCAAGACTAGACAGGTCGCGATCGTTTATGTGATCCATGTGGTCGAGGGACGCGGGGTTGAAGGGTAGAAGACGCGCGAGCGGCGTTTCAGTTAGCTGACAGACGTGGGCGCGGACTCCGAGGCCGTGCTGGGCAGCAGCTTGAAAGATTCGTTCGGCGTCATCCGCGCTGAATGCGTCTTTGTCGGTGAAGACGTCGACGAACTGGGCGAGCTTGCGTTTGGCGGCGGCAGGGATCATTTTCTCGCAGACTTCGGTCACATATTCGGCGGCGCGGCCCCGGAACTCGCTGGGCACAACGTGTGCCCCGAGGAGGGTTGACACCACCGTCCCCGGCCAGCTGGCGGCGGCCTGCTTGATGGCTTCGAGCGACTTCAGTTCGGACTCAAGAGTCAGACCGTAGCCGGATTTGGCTTCGACCGTGGTCGTGCCCTGTTCAGCCATTTGGTGCAGCGCTTGCAAGACCTTTTCGGTGAGAGCACGCTTCCCTGCCGTGCGGACGGCTTCGACACTGGAGCGAATACCGCCGCCGGCGGCGGCGATCTCTTCGTAGGTGGCGCCGGAGATGCGTTTTTCGAAATCCACGAGGCGCGGGTGGATAAAGGCTGGGTGCGTGTGGGAATCGACGAACCCGGGAAGAACAACTTTGCGCGCACAGTCGATTTCGGTGACTCTCTTACGGTTCTTTTTGAGCCAGGGATCGCGGAAAGCGTCTTTGGTCTTGCCCACGGAAACGATTTTGCCGCCGAGGCAGAGGACGGCGGCGTCTTCGAGAAGGCCGATCTCCGAGAGATCGTGGCCGCGGCGTGGACCCGGTTTCGAGGACGTGAGGGTCAGAAGCTGGCCGATGTTGGTCAGCAGCAAATTCTGCGGAGATTTCTTGGCGGAGCTCAAGTAAAGTAGTTTAGCTTATGCCACCCAGGTAGAGGCAGGGAAAGAAACACCTTGAAACGCAGAGGACGCAGAGAAAATCAGCGGAGAACGCAGAGGAAATCAGCAGAGGACGCAGAGAAAATCAGCGGAGAACGCAGAGGAAATCCCGGAATCAGATTTCTTTCTCGGGCACGCCGCCTTGCTCTGCGTCCTCCATTGGGGTTCTCTGCGACCTCTGCGTTTCAATGCTCTTGACTGCCCCTGTCTCTTCTTTGTAGTTGTTGACGATCCTCTTGATACCGTCCTTTAACGTCACTACGTGGAAGTTGATCAACAGCCCTACTTGCAGACCCAGTAGACGAAGATGTGACAGGGTCTGCGCATAGTCAAACCGGGTGCAACTGATCTTTGCATTTGAGTTCCACTACGACGCGTCCTTGAACGACGAGGTCGGCGCGAAATCCGCAATCGAGCTTGACCGAGTCGTAGATCAGTGGAACAGCCTTCTGCCGGTCTACACGAAGGCCCATCAATTCCAGTTCGCGGGTGAGGCAGGCTTCATAGGCGGACTCGAGCAAACCGGGCCCTAGAGTGCGGTGAATCTTGATGGCAGCGCCGATGATCTTTTCTGTGATCCAAACGGTATTGGGTTGACCTGGGCCGCGCGTGGGTATGGGATGCAAGGTTCGGGGTGAGTTCACCGTGTGAGATTACACCTGCGACAGCGGCGGGCCTGTCACGACCGTCACCAGAAAGATGGCTGAGAGCTGTGCAAAAACAAGAAAAAGCTTGAAACGCAGAGTGCGCAGAGAACGAATGCGGAGCACGCAGAGAAAAACCCACCCCTATCGCTGCATCGGGACTTTAACGCCCTTCTGCTTCGCGAACTCTTTCGCCTCGTCGTAGCCAGCGTCCACGTGGCGAATGACGCCCATGCCGGGGTCGGTGGTCAGCACACGCCCAATGCGCTTGGCCATGGCTTCGGTGCCGTCGGCGACCGTGACTTGGCCGGCGTGCAGCGAATAGCCGATGCCGACACCTCCGCCGTTGTGAATCGAAACCCAGGACGCGCCCGCGGCGGTATTCAGCAAAGCATTGAGCAACGGCCAGTCGGCGACGGCGTCGCTGCCGTCTTTCATGCTTTCGGTCTCGCGGAAAGGCGACGCGACCGAGCCGCAATCTAGATGGTCGCGGCCGATCACGATGGGAGCTTTGATCTTGCCCTTCTTCACCAGATCGTTTATGGCGAGGCCAAACTGGGCGCGTTCACCGTATCCCAGCCAGCAGATGCGGGCGGGCAGACCTTGGAACTTAATGCGTTTCTTGGCCAGATCAATCCAGCGGCGCAGGATGCGGTTCTCGGGAAAAAGTTCGAGGATGAGGTCATCGGTGACGTGAATGTCGGACGGCTCGCCGGACAGCGCTACCCAGCGGAACGGGCCGCGGCCTTCGCAGAACAGCGGGCGAATGTACGCGGGGACGAAACCGGGGAAATCGTAAGCGTTTTTCACTCCGCGCTGAAAGGCGAAGGTGCGGATGTTGTTGCCGTAATCGAACGTGACCGCGCCCATCTTCTGCAGGGCCAACATGCCTTCCACGTGCCTGGCCATGGCGTCGAGCGACAACTGCTGGTAGGCAATGGGATCGCGCTGGCGTAGTTCGAGCGCTTCTTGCAGACTCATGCCGTTCGGCACGTAGCCATTCAGCGGATCGTGGGCAGACGTCTGGTCGGTGAGGATGTCGGGGACGACGCCGCGCTGGGCGAGTTCAGGAATGATGTCTGCGCAGTTCCCTACTAAGCCGACGGAGACGTTTTCTTTCTTGCGCACGGCATTCTTGAGAATGCGCAGAGCTTCATCGAGCGTAGTGACCATGAAGTCGCAGTAGCCGGTCTTGAGGCGCTTCTTGATGCGCTCGGGATCGACGTCGATGCCGAGAAACGCCGCGCCGGTCATGGTGGCGGCAAGGGGCTGGGCTCCACCCATGCCGCCCATGCCTCCGCTGACAATGAGTTTTCCGGCGAGGTCGCCATGGAAACTCTTTTCCGCGGCTGCCGCGAAAGTTTCGAATGTTCCCTGCACGATTCCCTGCGAGCCGATGTAGATCCAGGAGCCGGCGGTCATCTGGCCGTACATCATCAGGCCGGCACGTTCGAGTTCGTTGAACTTTTCCCAGTTCGACCAGTGGCCGACGAGATTGGAATTCGCAATCAGCACGCGCGGAGCGTATTCGTGGGTCTTGAAAACGCCGACGGGCTTGCCGGATTGCACGAGCAGAGTTTCGTCGTTGTCGAGACTTTTGAGAGCGGCGACGATGGCGTGGTAGGCCTCCCAACTGCGGGCGGCGCGGCCGGTTCCGCCGTACACGACGAGATCGCGCGGGCGCTCGGCGACTTCTTCGTCGAGATTGTTCATCAGCATGCGCATGGCGGCTTCCTGCTGCCAGCCTTTGCAGGAAATCGCATTGCCGCGGGGGGCGCGGATAGGCGTATAGGTGGCGGGGGTTATCTCGGTTTCTACCGGCATAAGTTAATGGTAGTGCTTTGGGATGGGGCGGGCAAATCTGAGGCGAGGACGGGAGGAGGCGCGGGGACTCTCGATCAAGCGATATGCCCCGGCCTGAAGTTGCACACCAATTCCACGAGAGGTTTACTCGCCGGGAATGCTCAATCTAGCCTATCCGCGGGCCTCGCAAAACCGGCGAGACCTGGCTCACCCGCGCCATATTCCTTAGGACAAACGAGTTGGTAGTGTCCTAATGAGATGAGCAACGCGCTTGGGTGGGAGTATTAGGACACTACCAACGAGTTACGGGGCTTCACCGAACGGCGTTTTTGGAGTAGGCTTATGCCGTTTTCCGAAAGGAGGTTCTATGACACAGGCTCCGGTGGAGGTGGTACGGCAGGCTTCGACGTGGTCGATTGTATGGGGCGTTTTGCTGATTATCTTCGGCATGTTGGCGGTGGGTTCGCCATTTCTTGCAGCAGTCGCAGTCAATGCGGTGATCGGCTGGCTTATCGTTCTAGCTGGGGCGGTTCACTTGACCCTCGCCTTTAGCGCACATAGCGCTGGCAACGTGATCTGGAAGCTGCTGGTCGGCGTGGCGTATCTGCTTTTCGGCGGCTATGTGATCCTGCATCCGGTGCTGGCTGTGGCATCGCTTACCTTAATCCTTGCGTCGCTCTTTCTGATTGAAGGCGTTCTGGACATCATCTTGTTTTTCAAGATGCGGACGATGCGGGGGTCGAGTTGGGTGCTGATTGACGGAATCATTACCCTGCTGTTGGGGCTGTTGATTTACATGCAATGGCCGACCAGTTCGGCCTGGGCCATCGGCACGCTGGTGGGGATCAGCATGATCATCAGCGGTATTACGCGGGTGATGATGTCGTTGGCAGTGCGCAAGGTGACGGGCGCGGTTGCACAGAAGCTGGCGGCGTAGCGAACAGCGAAACCCTGACTGAGAACAGCCTCCGCGACGCGCGGCGGGTGTTAGACGCTTGGGGAAAAACCTGCCCCGAAAAGCAGGTCCCTTGTCCGGACGGATGGAGGCGACGGAATGGCAAGCATGGTCCCGCTGGGGGATGTGTCGCGGCGCCCCGCACACGTCCCCGTCGTCACCGTCTTCATCATCCTTGTAAACAGCTTTGTTTTCGTGCGGGAGTTGATGGGGGGCGACGCTTTCGTGGCCCAGTGGTCGGCAATCCCCGCCCAAATTGTTTCCGGGCAGCACTGGATCACGATTGTGACCGCCATGTTCATGCATGCCAGTTGGTCGCACATCATTGGCAACATGATTTTCTTGTGGGCCTTCAGCCCCGAGATCGAAGACGCGATGGGGCCGGCGAGGTATTTCGCCTTCTATGTGGTAGGCGGGTTGGTCGCCATGGTGGCGCAGATCGCGGCTGACCCACACTCCACAATCCCAAACCTGGGCGCGAGCGGGGCGATCGCCGCTGTGATGGGCGCATTTCTGGTTACTTATCCTCGCGACCGGATCCGCACGATCCTGATTATCGTTGTGTTTGTGAAGATTACGTTCATTCCGGCCGCGTTCTTGATCGGCTTCTGGTTCCTAACCCAGCTCTTCAGTGCTGGAGCGGTGGCGCACGTGCAGACGGGCGGAGTGGCGTACCTGGCGCACATTGGCGGCTTCATTTTCGGAGCTGTCACCGCGCGCCAGTTCGAAGATCCGCGTCGAATGGCCTGGCAAGGAAGCGCAGAGTGATGTCAATGTAGTGAGTGCGAGGCGCCAGCGCGAACCGCTATGACTCACCAGGTGTTATAGGCGGTGCCGTCGCTGCCGATGCCGGCGGAGCCGCTGTGCACGTCGACGATGCCGCCTTCATCCTGCTGGTCGAGAGACATAATTTCGCCCTGTTCCTGATCGGGAGCCCAGGTGTCGTTGCGGAGAGTCATGGGGTCGGTAGGTAGTTGCTTCAGGTAGCCTGCGGAAACCAGATCGTCGAGCGACTGCGGGGCTTTCTGTTTGTCGAGAGTGTATTGCGAGATCACTGAGCGCAGGGTGAAGAGGTTTTGGCGGAGCACGGATTCTCTGGCCCGCAAGATGGATTGATTGTAGGCGGGCAGCGCGACCGAAACCAAAATCAGGATGATGCTGATGACGATCATCAACTCGATGATGGTGAAGCCGCGGCTGGCTTGGTTATGTGGGGATCGCGTCGCCAAGATTACCAGTCCTTGTACTTCGTGCCGTCGAGGGCCGTGCCCTGGGATTTGGTATAGACGTCGAAGACATTTTGTTCATCCCAGGAGTCGGAAGTGGGGTCGTCCTGCATGGAGCGCATGCCCCATTCGGTGGAGTTGGTCATGGGATCTATCGGAATTTTGCGCAGAAACTTCAGTTTTTTTCCCTGGACATCCTCGCCCTTGACCAGGGAATCGAGGTCGGGAGGGTAGCCTTCGGAACCGACTTTGGTGCGGAAGGCGTTGCGGTCAGCGGCGTCTTTGTAGCGGTCAATGGCGTCCCGCATCTCCCACAGAGCGTGCCGCAGTTCGCGTTCCTTTTCCCGTTTGATGGTCACACGCGCCAGCGGAATAGCCAGGGCGGTCAGCACAATGAGGATGGTGGTGGCGACGATCAGCTCGATCAAGGTGAAACCGTGCGCCCGTCGTGATTTTGAAAAAGGTCTCATTGCTGTCACGCGAGAATTCTTGTTCCCGTTCCGCGGGATCCTTGCCGAACTAGTGGATGGTCACGGCCGCCGTAGCTCCCGCCACCAGCGTGGGCTGCATGTTGGGATCGCGCGTGCCTCCCTTCGAGATGGCAAGGCTGGTTTGTCCGGCGGACTTCGCCATGAAGGTCAAAGTAACGACCGTGCCCTGCCCGGAAATGCCGCTGGCACCGGGGGGCCGGGTCGCGGTGATCTGCAAAGTGCCGGTGGTTTCATCGTCGCGATGGACGAGGGCCACGGCCTGACCGTCCTGAGAAAGGAAAGTGCCGTTGGAGACATTGACCACCTGCAAGAGTTTGGGGTCGTAGGTAACCTGCAAGGGCACGGAGTAGGCATTCTGCGCGCCGGCCACCAGAACGTTAACGGTGAAGGTAGAGCCGGACGGTTGTGCGATCGCCGGAGGATCAAAGGTGAAGCTGGCCGAGCCCGGCGGCGGAGTGGCTAGCGGCGCGGGGTGCGAATTGGCCGCCGGCGGTTGCGGCGTGGCCGGTGCGGGAGTTGTATTTTCACCCGCGGCGGGGGCCTGGGGCCGGCTCACCCGATGCAATTCGATGGCGCTGGCGGTGCCCACATCGAGCGCCTCCTGGTTGAGATCGCTGATATCTTGTCTGCGGACGATGTGGGGAATGAGCACAAAGACAGTTTCGTTTTCACTATGATCCTGCGTGGTCTGGCCGAACAAATAACGCAAGATCGGGATCTGCGAGAGCAGGGGAAATCCACTGAGCGCCTTGGTCTGCTGATCCTCCATCATGCCGCCCAACAGGTTGACTTCGCCTTCCTTCAGACGAACCTCGTGCTCGATCTTGCGCTGCCCGATAATGGGCTGGGTGATTCCGCCAATGTTGGAGGTACCGTCGACCTCGGAAACTTCCATGGTGATTTTCAGAGTGACATCGCCGTTGGCATGGATGCGGGGAGTGATGTCGATGTTGACACCCACATCGAGGTATTGGAATTGGGTGTTAACCAGAGGGTTGATGCCGACGCCGCCGATGCCGGGCTGAAATGATCCGGTGGCCACGGGAACGCGCTGGCCGATCTTGAGCGAGGCCTTTTGCCCTTCGATGGCGCGAATTTGGGGCTTCTGGATCAGCTTGGTGCTGCTATCGCTAAACAGCGCGGTGGCGGTGGCCTGCGAGATGGTGACGGTAAAGTCGGTGGCGTTCAGGTTGCCAATGGAGTTCAGGCTGATGGTGTTAGGCGCACTGCCCGAGGAGGTAACGGGAGTGGTGCCGATAGTGCCGGTGGGTGTCGAAGTGGTGGTGGAGGTATTGAGGTTGTTCTGCAAGGTCACCGAACCGCTGGTGGGTGGACTGATGCCCAGAGTGCGCGACTTGTCACGATTGACCTGCATGATGGCGACATCCACAATGACCTCGGCCTTGGGCTTATCGAGATCGCTCACCAATTTCTGGGCCAACGCGATCTGATCAGGAGTGCCGCGCACGACAATCGCCGCCTGGGTGGGCAAAGGCTGAAGGCGGCTGATTTCCAGAATCTGGCGCAAGGTGTTGACGACGTCCTGCAGTTCAGTAGGCTGGGAAAGATTGGTGAGATAAAAGGTCTTGATGACGCTTTGTTCGAGATCTTTGCGCTTGGCAGGATTGTCGGCGGCAACAAAAACGGTGTTGGGGGTGACGGGCCGCCAGAAAGTCTTGGACTCGATGGCGATGATGCGCAGTGCCTCCTCGAGGGAAACGTTGTTCAGTTCGATCTTGATGCGACGCGAGGTGTAGTCGGGATCAAACAGGACATTGATGCCGGCCAGTTTGCCGACGGTCTCGTAGATGACCTTGGTATCCTCGGTGATTTTCAGATTGATGGGAACGTTAGAGATGGCGGCCAGTTCCACCGGGCCGCCCGCCTGTTCAATGCGCTTCTGGAGGAAGCCGGTGGGTGGCGGGGCAGCCGAGGGCGCGGCCTTGGTGGCATCGATCATCTGCTTGGTGCGCAGCAATTCCTGCTTGGCGATGGCGCTGGAGGGATCGATGTCGGCAGCTTTCTGGAATTCCGCCAGGGCGGCATCCAGTTGGCCGGCTTCGCGTAACAATTGCCCGCGGTGCACCTTGGATGCTCCGGCCAGGAAACGCAGCCGCTCGAAGGAAGTCCGGTAGCCCAGATTGGTCGGCTTAAGGTCGTAGGCCTGCTTGTAAAAGTCGTAGGCCTGTTCGTAATTCTGGCGAGCTTCCGCGTCCCGACCCTTGTTGTAGAAAGCTTTCGCCTGGTCAGCCGCGAGGGCGCCCAAAATGACGGCTCCAACCAAAAAGGAGATAGCCGCTACGCGGCTCAAACATTTCATTGCGCGTTCCTCACAGACAGTCTTCCCCTCCCGGTCGGCCATGACCGCAAGTCAAAACCTGGCTTCTTCCGCGGAAACCTATTTTTGGCGATTATAGCATTGCCTCCCAAAGCACCGAAGTGACTGTGTTGGTAGCAGTTAAGTCGTAGGTACTAATCCCATTAGAGTCCCCGCCAAAAACGAGCTGCGAACTCCTGAATGGCTTACGGCTGACATCGGCTGTCGGACGTGGGGTCATGAGATAAGCTAATCAGTAAGATGCCACGTCAGCAGGTACAGCCGACCCGGGCCAATCCGGAAAAGAATCCGCGCCGTGATCCCACGGCAGCGGGGCAGCGCGATGCCTCCGTGAATAGGATCGCTGCGCATAACTACTTCTTGCTGGAAAAATTTGAGGCAGGGGTGGCCCTGACGGGAACCGAGGTCAAGTCGGTGCGGGCAGGCCGGGCAAACCTGAAAGATGCTTACGGATTAATTAAGGACGGTGAACTCTGGCTGCTGAACGCTCATATTGGACCGTATGAGCACGGGAACATCTTCAATCATGCGCCGCTGCGGACGCGGAAGCTGCTGATGCATGCGGAAGAAATTCGCAAGCTGATTGGGAAAACCCAGCAGAAAGGGCTGACCCTGATTCCGACGCGCATGTATTTCAAGAACGGCAGGGTGAAAGTGGAGATGGCGTTGGCCAAGGGCAAGCAGCTGTGGGACAAACGGGAAACCGAGCGGCGGCGCACGGCGGATAAAGAAGCGAGAGAAGCGATCCGAGGCCGTAAGGCGCGAGAGTAATGAAGACGGTGAATCTGAAGGAGGGTATGCCGCCGGTGCATCAGGCTCTGATGCAGATGGAACGCGAACTGGCGGTGGCGCGGGCGGAAAACTGCAGCCTGGTCAAGCTGATTCATGGCTATGGCTCGACGGGCGCCGGCGGCGAGATTCGGATGGCAGTGCAGAAACGGCTGGGGGAAATGAGCGAGCGAGGAGAGATTCGCGGGGTCATCTTCGGGGAGAACTGGGCGAAGTCGGATGAGCGAGCGTGGAAGCTGGTGAGCGCCCGGCAAGAACTGAAGCAGGACCGGGACCTGGGAAAAAGCAATCGTGGGATCACGATTGTGGAGTTGTGAGCCGGAAGGACCAACCACAGAGGGCCCAGGGGATCACAGAGAAAAGCCGCCTTGCCAAGTGACCAGCCAATGCACTACAGTGTAGTGCATGAAGACTGAAGTCTATAGCTGGCGCCTATCGCCGCAGCGAAAAGCGGAATTGGAGAGCGAGGCGCGGCGCGGGGGAACATCGCTGGCCAAGTTGCTGGAGCAGATCACCGGCAATTGGCTGGAAGCGCAGCGTAAATCGCGCAATGGCGATGAGGCGGAGCAGGCGGCGATCAGGAAGCGCATGATGGCCACAGTGGGTACCATTCGCGGCGGAGATCCAACACGCTCCCAGAGAGCCAGCGAACTCGTGCGCGAAATCATCCGTCAGAAGCACGAGAAGGAATCCAATGCCTTTCGCCGGACTGATTGACACTGGCGCCATTGTTGCAATTCTGGACGTGAACGACGGTTGGCACCGTGTCTGCCTGGAGGCCTTGCGCTCCGCCCCCGTGCCATTGCTAACCACCGAGGCTGTTCTCACCGAAACGTTTCATCTGACCGGGAAGACTGCCCACGACCGGGAGAGAGTGTGGCGCTTCGTCCGTTCGGGGGCACTATCGATTGAATCAATAGGCGATTCCGATTTGCCACACCTTCATACACTAATGACGGAATATGCGGATCGACCCATGGACTTTGCCGACGCCACCCTGGTCCATCTCGCGGCGCGGGAATCCCTCAGCTTAATTCTCACCGTGGATCATGACGATTTCGAGACCTATCGTATCGGCGGAAGGAAGCGGTTCACGATTCTGCCGGGAAGAAAGCGCAGGTAATGTTCACCTCCCGCTAAACCCTTCACCACAGAGGGCACAGAGGACCACGGAGGAAAACTCCAAGCGTCTGGCCTTGCGCTTTTCGCCTCGCACAAGGAATACTGGAATCATAAAACTATGAAGACAATTCTCTCTCTCTCTGCTCCTGCTGAAATCGAAACCGAATGTCTGGCGGTTGTGGTGTTGGACAAGAGTGATAAAGGCCGCAGCGCACAAGACAGGCCTGAATTAACGGTTGCCTCCGGGGACGGCGCGATAAGTGCGGCGGCGGCGGACATCATCGCCGGCGGCGAAGTGTCGGGAAAGATGTGCGAAGCCACGTTGCTGCATCGTCCGGCGAAGCTCAAGGCCAAGCGACTGCTTCTGTTGGGCGGCGGGAAGGCGAAAGATTTCACTTCCTCGGAACTGCGCAAGCTGGCGGGCGTGGCAGTGCGCCTGCTCAAGCCGAAAGGGATTCGAAGTTTCGCGTTCATCGCCCCGCAAGGAATCGCCGGCGAAGAAGCGGTGAAAGCGATTGTAGAGGGCGCTCTGGTCGGCGACTACGACCCCGACACTTATAAAAGCGACCGAAAAAATCAGGCGGTGGATGCGGTGACGGTGGTCGCCCGCGGGGAGCAATCGCGCTTGCAAAAGGCGCTGGACGAAGCTCGGGTGGTCGGCGAGTCGCAGAACCTTACCCGGGACTTGGCGAACGAGCCGAGCAATCGCATGACGCCGACCATGCTCGCGGAACGTGCCCGCAAGATGGCGCAGGAAGTCGGATTGAAGTGCGAAGTGTATGGCGCGGACAAGATCAAGGAACTGAAGATGGGAGCATTCTGGGGTGTAGCACAGGGGTCGGACGAGCCTCCGGCACTGATTGTGTTGCGTTATGAGCCGGCGGATGCGCCGACGACTCCGGTGCTGGGGTTGGTGGGGAAAGGCATTACGTTTGACACCGGCGGAATTTCGATCAAGCCGGCCGACGGCATGGAAAAGATGAAATATGACATGGCGGGCGGAGCGGCAATGATCGGGGCGATGCGCGCAATAGCTCAGATCAAGCCGAAAGTGAAGGTCATTGCGGTGATTTGCGCCACTGAGAATATGCCGTCGGGAAAAGCGCAGAAGCCGGGCGATGTTCAGATTGCGATGTCGGGCAAGTCGATTGAGATCATCAATACCGACGCCGAAGGGCGGCTGGTGCTGGCGGATGGGCTGTGTTATGCCCGACAACTGGGATGCACACATCTGGTGGATGCGGCGACTCTGACCGGCGCGGTGGTGGTAGCGCTCGGTTATGTGAATGCCGGCGTTTTTGCCAATGACGACAAGATGTATGAGCGCTTCCAACGGGCGCTCGGGAAAAGCGGAGAGAAATTCTGGCGCTTGCCGTTGGATGAGGAATACAAGGAGAGCATTCGCTCCTACATTGCGGACATCATCAATTCCGGTGGACGCTGGGGCGGGGCCATCACCGCGGCGATGTTCCTAAAGGAGTTTGCTGAGGACACGCCGTGGATTCATCTGGACATTGCCGGGACGGCGTGGATGGAAGAACAGAAACCGTGGATCGCGAAAGGGCCGTCAGGGATCGCAGTACGAAGTTTGGTGGAGTTCGCCAAGGGATTTGCCGAATAGATCTGGCCCAGGTGCGGCTTGCCGCAAGCCATCGCAAGCCGCACCGGCGTTGATTTACTTGCTGGCTCTTTCAACAGCCTGCCGCAACTGGCTGACCAGTGGCGTCTCGCCTTTTTGCAGACCGCCGCGTCCCATCGCCCGCCACATGTAATCGGCGCCAGGAAGATGGGCATCGTAGGCCTCGATGACGTCTTCGGTGGGACGAGATTGCACGAGTAGAGTTATGTCGGCGTCCCCCGGGCGATAGACGATCACATAGCGTCCCCACTGTCGTAGCGCGTCTTGCACATTGACAATCGCCGCACGATCTTCGGGCAACAGATTGGGGTTGAATTCGTCGCCGTCAAACGCGGCCACGTACACATACTGTGCATTGGTCAGCGTCTTAGGAAACGACAAAGCCTTCGATGGGTCCACATTGGGCGCAGCAAGTGCGCTCAACGCCCACAACAATAACAACCCAAGAACCGCCGAATATCTCTTCATAATCACCTCTCCTGCCCTAAGTAGTTCGATGACCAGCGGCTCCACTTGGTTGTAGCGCAGGTGAAGCTATGAATTTGCAGGCTTTAAAAGAGCATGCCGCCGGCTACATCACGGGCGGCACGGTGATTCCCATCACGGCAAGGGAGCGCAGCAGTTCGCGACGGACCACGGCGATGGTGGACAGCAGGAACATCTTTCTGGGCTCGTCGGCCTCGGTGAGGATGGGATAGCGATGGTAGAAGGTGTTGAAGAGCTGGGCTAACTGGAAGACGTGTTTGGCGAGGTGAGCAGGCTCGGTGGTGGCGATCGACTGATCAATGACGAAGGAAGTTTTCGAAGACGCCAGCCATAGTTCCCAGAAATCGTTATTGGCCTCGCCGGTGAGAAATTTGGACAGATCTGCGGGGGAGACGTAACGGGCAACGTCTCTACCGAAATCTTCCGGATCGAATCCGCCTTTGCGGAAAATATTGGTAGCCCGGACGACAGCGTATTGCGCGTAGGGGCCGGTTTCGCCTTCGAAGCTCAGCGCTTCTTTGAAATCGAAGGCGATCACGGAGGACTTGGTGAACTTGAGCATGAAATAGCGGAGGGCGCCGATCGCGATCTGGGTAGCGATGGCGGCACGTTCGCTGTCGATGAGTTGGGGATGTCGGGTATCGACCTCCGTTCTGGCGGAGGTGATTAGAGTGTCGAGTAGATCGTCGGCTTTCACCCCGAAGCCTTTGCGGCCGGAGACTTCGATGTAAGGGCGGGCTTTGTCTTCTTCCGAGAGCTGGTAGCCCAACTCGGCGGCACAGCGCGGGGTGAGCGCGACCATCTCATACGAGAAGTGGGTGTAGTGATCGGCTTGCTGGTTGTAGCCGAGGGCCCGTAAGGCTTCGATGACTGTATTCTGGGCCTCGGACTGGCGGGCATCGATGACGTTGTAGATTTCCGCGACGTCGCCGAAGTGGGGATGATCGAGCGCACCGACGGTGGTCGAAATCCAGCAGTCGTGGCCGTTGGGATAGCGATAAAATTTGCGATAGCCGAAATCGCGGCCCAGCAAACCGAACTTCCACAGGTGATAGGCAATGTCTTTGCCGACATAGCCGACGGTGCCGTTGGAGCGCACGATGACTTTCTGGTCGTCTTCGGATACCCCTGTGTTCTCTGTGCCCTCTGCGGTTTCGTTTTTGGAGGTTCCGGCCCGGCGCATCACCCAGCAGCCCTTATTCTTGCCTTCGCTCTCGAACATAAGCACACCGGCTTCTTTGAGCTTGGCGAACGCCGCATCCCAGAAATGCAAATGGAGGATTTCGCTCTCGCGGGGCAGGAAGTCGTATTCGATGTCGAGCCGGTCCATGGTTTCGAGATGGCGGCGGAGCACGGTTACCGAGATTAAGTCAGCGATGGCGGCGGTCTCGTTGCCGCCTTCTTCGATGGCATGCAGCACCTGGTGACGGACTTCGAGGTTGGCCTTGTCCTCCGCATACCACTGGGAAGCGCGAGCGTAGAGGTCCCAACAGTAATAGTCGAAACGCGGCTGCGCGGTGAGGGCTTCGATCTGGGCGCGCGATTTTTTCTCCAGATGCAAGAAGCCGACAACCACGTCGGCGACTTGCACGCCGGTGTTGTCGATGTAGTTCTGAATGTCCACTTCCCTGCCCGCAAAACGCAACAGGCGGACAAACGTGTCGCCCAGGATGGCGTTGCGCAGGTGGCCGACGTGGGCGGCCTTATTGGGATTGATGCTGGAATGCTCGACCAGAATCTTGCCGGCTGAGACGGCGGTGTGGGGGGCTTCACCGGCGGCGAGAGCGGCGGCAAACTGACCGCGCTGGATGCGAGCGTTGATGTAGCCGGCGCCGGCGAGTTCGAGTTTCTCGAAGCCTTCGATCGGGCCAATCCCAGAGATAATTTCCTCGGCGATCTTGCGGGGAGGCCTGCGCAGCTTCTTGGCGAGGTCGAAAGCCAGGGGGAGTGCGTATTCGCCGAGGTCGACGCGTGGGGGCTGTTCGATGACGATACGAGGCAGATCGAGCGCATAGGCGCGATGGAGAAAGTCGCGTATGTGGTCGGCAAGCCGGCGTTCCAGATGGCGGTACAAGAGTCTCCTGTAAATTGTTGAAGGAAATGGTGATTTTAGCAGAGTGACGGCGCGGCGGGCGGTTTGACGGAGGTTGAGGGCTTCCCTATGATGAAATCTCGGGTTCGTAAAGAACAATCGTCAACCACAAAGGACACAAAGGTTCACAAAGGTGGGCTTGGCGGTTTCTCTGGTGTGCCTTAGTGTCTTTTGTGGTTCAAGGTCTTTATGCGCATTGCCTACCTCGAGTGTTTTTCCGGCATCAGCGGCGACATGTTTCTGGGTGCGCTGGTGGGTGCGGGTGTGCCGGAGGAGCTGCTGAAAGAAGCGGTCGCTGCGCTGGACATAGGGGCGCGGATGGAGATTTCGAGGGTGGATCGCGGCAGTATCAGCGCGGTCAAGGTAGATGTTTACACGCATGGCGAGAAGGACGCGCCGCGGGAACAGCATAAGCATCCTCATGATGACGACCATCACCACCAACATCAGCCGGTGGATTTGTTAGAACACAATTACGCTACGGCGTCGCGGACGGGGGCCCCTTCGACAGTTTCTCAGGGCAGGTCGGCGACACACGGGCATGAGCATGGACGCGGTCTGAAGGAGATTCGCGAGATCATTCGCGGAGCGGAGATCAGTGACACTGCCAAGGCTAAGGCGATTGCAATTTTCGAGGCGCTGGGCAAGGCCGAGGCCAAGATTCACAATCAGGACATTGAAACCATCCACTTTCATGAGGTCGGAGCGGTGGATGCGATGGTGGACATTGTGTGTGCTGCCGTGGGGGCGGAAGCGCTCGGGGTGAATGAGATTGTTTGTTCGTCACTGAACGTGGGCGGGGGCACAGTGAAGTGCGCTCATGGGATTTTTCCCGTGCCGGCGCCGGCGACGGTGGAGCTGTTGAAGGATGCTCCGGTGTATTCCTCGGGAATTGAGGCGGAGTTGGTCACGCCCACTGGGGCGGCGATCGTGAAGACGTTGTGCAGCCGCTTCGCGGCATTTCCGGCGATGAAAGTGGAGAAGAGTGGGTATGGTGCGGGTACGCGGGATTTCCCCGGACACGCGAATGTGGTTCGGCTGACGGTGGGCGAAGCGGACCTCGAGTTCGCGGCCAAGATTTCGCAAGAAACGATTACCGTGCTGGAAGCGAATCTGGATGACCTGAATCCGCAGGTGTTCGGGTATGTGATGGATCGTTTGCTGGACGAGGGCGCGCTGGATGCGTTCGGTTTGCCAGTACAGATGAAAAAGAATCGTCCGGGGACGCTGTTGACAGTGTTGTGCCGGCCGGAGGATGCGTCGAAGTTGACGCAGTTGTTGTTTACCGAGACCACGACTCTTGGGGTCAGACGGCGAGAAGAGAATCGCCAGGCGCTGGCGCGGAAGTGGGTGACGGTGGATACGCGCTGGGGCAAAGTGCGAATGAAGGTGGCCAGCATGAATGGGACCGTCACAAATTATGCGCCCGAATATGAAGATTGTCGGCGGATTGCGGTTGAAAACCGCGTGCCGTTAAAGACGGTGATGCAGGAGGCAGTGCAGAAGTATTTGCCCGGGACGGAAAAGCACTAACCACAAAGGACACGAAGGTACACAAAGGAAAGCGTGGCATATAGGCGGCTGAGGTCTCAACCACAGAGGACACAGAGTTACACAGAGGAAAACCTCGGCGAGTTCCGCATCAGATGAACAAGAAGTTCTACATCACGACGCCGATCTACTATGTGAATGCGCGGCCGCATATCGGCACGGCATACACGACTATTGTGTGTGACGCGATCGCCCGGCGGCAGCGCATGTTGGGCGTCGACACGTTCTTTCTGACCGGTACCGACGAGCATGGCCAGAAAATTGAGCGCAGTGCCCAAGCCGCCGGCAAGACTCCGCAGAAACTGACGGATGACATCTCCGCCGAGTTTCGCGCGCTTTGGGACCGCATGGGGCTGACCTATGACGATTTCATCCGGACGACCTCAGAGCGGCACAAGCGCGGGGTGCAGGCGCTATGGCGAAAGATTCGGGACAACGGCTACATCTACAAAGGCACCTACACGGGACAATATTGCGTCTCCTGCGAACTCTACGTTGATTCGGCGGGGCCGGGAGACCCCTGCCCGCAGTGCGGGCGCCCTACGGAAACCGTCCATGAGGAAAATTACTTCTTCAAGCTTTCGGCTTTTCAGGAACGCTTGTTGGACCTTTACGAGGGACAGCCGGATTTTATCCGTCCGGAGACCAGAAGAAATGAAGTGATTTCGTTCGTGCGCTCCGGATTGCGCGATCTCTCGGTCAGCCGCAGCACGTTCTCCTGGGGGATTCCGGTTCCCGACGATCCCAAGCACGTGATCTACGTGTGGATGGACGCTTTATCCAACTACATCACCGCTCTCGGCTATGGATCGGAGGACACAAAGCTGTACGACAAGTTCTGGCCGGCCGACGTGCACATGATCGGCAAGGAGATTGTGCGCTTTCATTGCGTATACTGGCCGGCATTCCTGCTGGCAGCAGGGTTACCCGTACCCAAAGGCATTGTGGCGCACGGCTGGTTGCTGTTTGAAGAGAACAAAATGTCGAAGTCGCGCGGGAATATTGTGCGCGCGGAAACCATTCTTGATGTGCTCGGCCAGGATGCCTTGCGTTACTTTCTGCTGCGCGAAGTGGTGTTTGGACAGGACGGATCTTTTTCTTTCGATGCGCTGGTGCAGCGTTATAACGCCGATCTCGCCAACGGGTTGGGGAATCTGGCAAGTCGCACCCTGGCGATGATCACGCGGTACTTTCGGGGCGAGGTGCCGTATCCTTCGGCGGGGGTGGCGCGGCAGGCGACCGACAATGCGATAGCCGAGTCCGCGAGCCGGGTGATTGCGGAGTGCGGTGCGCTATTCGATCAGTATCAGTTTTCGCGCGCGCTCGAAGTTGCCTGGGGACTGGTCGCGGCCGTCGATAAATACATTGTGGAGAATGAACCCTGGGTGCTGGGTGAAAAACAAGATGAAGGCAGCAGGGCGCGTTTAGCGACGGTGCTGTACACCAGCGCGGAAGCGTTGCGGATTGTGACTGCGCTGGTGCATGCGGTGATCCCGGAAGCGACGGCGAAGATATGGTCGCAACTTGGTCTGGGTGACATCAAGACGTTCCCCCTGGCGGAATTGAAGTGGGGACAACTGGAATTGGGCACGAAACTCGGGACTGTTGCCGCGGTGTTTCCGCGAGCAGACAAGAGCGCAATCGAATGGATGCAGAAGATGGAAGAACAGGGACGAGCACCGGCGGCTCCGGTGACAACTGAACCGCAACCGCCAGTCAAACCTGCAGCACCCGCCACAACGAAGGCTGCGAGCCCGATTCCAGAGGGGAAAATCGGCATCGATGATTTCACGAAGGTCGAGATGCGGGTCGGACAAGTCAAAGTGGCCGAGAAGGTACAAGGAGCGGACAAACTGCTGCGGCTGGAAGTTGATCTCGGCAACGAGGTCCGGCAGGTGGTGGCAGGAATTGCTGAGGCTTACGCGCCAGAAATGCTGGTGGGGCGGAAAGTGGCGATCGTGACCAACCTTGCCCCGCGCAAGCTGCGCGGGCTGGAGTCGAACGGCATGATTTTGGCCGCATCGGCGGAGGGCGGGAAACCGGTGCTGGCGAGTTTTCTGGAAGATGTGCCAATTGGGGCTCGGCTGAAGTGAAAACCGCTAACCACAAAGGACACAAAGGTACACAAAGGAAATCTTCACACTTCCGCGCGGGCTGGAGTCGAACGGCATGATTTTGGCGGCATTGGTGGAGGGCGGCAACCCCGGGCTGGCGAGCTTTCTGGAAGATGTGCCAATTGGGGCTCGGCTGAAGTGAAAACCGCTAACCACAAAGGACACAAAGGTACACAAAGGAAATCTTCACACTTCCGCGCGGACCAATGAGCAACGACCCACGACCGGCTCTCGTCGATTCCCACGCGCATCTTGATGGCGAACAGTTTCAGGCTGACCGTGAACAGGTAATCGCACGGGCCCGCGACGCGGGCGTCGAGACGATCGTCGCAATCGGTAACGGTGACGGGCCGGGGAATCTGGATTGCGGCATCAAGCTGGCCGAGCAGTACGAATTCATCTACGCCACGGTCGGTATTCATCCCCATGAAGCCAGGTTGGCGACCGATGCGGCGTTCGGGGAACTTGAGCAGCTGGCAAAGCGACCCAAGGTCATTGCCTGGGGCGAGATTGGGCTGGATTATTTCTACGACCATTCGCCACGCGAGGTGCAGCGGCAGGTATTCGTGAAGCAGATGGAACTGGCGAGCGCGGTCAAGCTGCCGATCGTGATTCACTGCCGGCCATCGCAGGGAAGTGACGACGCCTGGCAAGAGTGCCTGGGATTGATCTCGCAGCATTGGGCGGGCACCGGGATGGGCGGCGTCTTGCACTGTTTCACGGGAACATGGCCACACGCGAAACGGGCGTTGGACCTTGGATTCATGGTTTCGTTTGCCGGGAATGTTACGTTCCCCAAAGCGCAGCAGATTCGGGATGCGGCGAAAGAGGTTCCACTGGATCGCATGTTGATTGAGACAGACTGTCCGTACCTCGCTCCGGTACCGCATCGTGGCAAGCGCAATGAGCCGGCATTTGTGCGGGAAACGGCGCGGCAACTGGGCGAGTTGCGCGGGCTTTCGACGGAAGAGATGGCCGCACAGACTGCCAAAAACTTCTACCGCTTCTTCTCGTGCGATCCTGCCAGCACAACCTAGGGCGGGTCAATTCGGCACGGCTTGATTTGGAAGCAGTTCTCAGTTCTCAGTTTTCAGTTCTCAGAGATGGGATGACAAACTGGCTCGCGACCATTTAGTTTGGTAGCAAGCATCTTCCCCAGAATCGGGGTGATCTGTCTAAATACCATGCCAGAGAATACGTTCGACGTCGTAAGCAAGATTGACTTGCAGGAAGTTTCCAACGCCATCCAGCAGGCGCTGAAGGAAGTGCATACCCGTTTCGACTTAAAGGATTCAAAGTCGATGATTGAACTGGACGGCAAGGACGCGATCGTGCTGCACTCCATCGACGAGTACAAGCTGAAGGCGGTGAATGACGTCTTCCAGCAAAAACTGGTGAAGCGGGGGGTGCCGCTCAAAGGGCTGACTTATGCTGCGGTCGAGCCGGCCGCGGGCAGCACGGCGAAACAGCGCATCACCATGCAGCAAGGGATACCAATCGAGAAGGCGCGCGAAATCGTGAAGGCGATCAAGGACAGCAAGAAGAAGGTAAATGCCTCGATCCAGGGAGACCTGGTGCGGGTGAGCAGCAAGGACCGTGATACGCTGCAGGAAATCATCGTGCTGCTGAAACAGCGGGATTTTGGCATCGATATGCAGTTTACAAATTACCGGAGCAATTGAGCGAAGCTTGAGCACATCGCCAGCCATCAACGGGAAAGAGATTTTCGAACTGCTGCGCGCGGATTTGTCTGCGATCGAGCGGGAGTTCGGACGGGACACGGTCTCAGGAGTCGAGGCCATCACCGAGATTGGCGAATACTTGCGCGCGGGCGGGGGCAAGCGTATCCGCCCCATGCTGCTGTTGCTTTCCTCCAAACTGTTTGATTACTCGGGACGCGGCGCCATCAAGTTGGGGGCGGTGATGGAGATCATTCACACCGCGACCCTGGTGCATGACGACATTATTGACGAAGCCCAGACCCGGCGCGGGCGGCCGGCAGCTAACACCCAGTGGGGAAACTCGAAATGTGTGTTGGCGGGCGACTGGCTTTACATGCAGGCCTTCAAAATCGCGGTGCAGGAACGCAACTTCCGCACGCTGGATACGCTGATCGATCTGACGCAGCAGATGGTGGAAGGCGAACTGCTGCAGATGGAGAAGCTGGGCAAACTGATTTCGCTGGATGAACACTTTGAGCTGATTTATCGCAAGACGGCATGCCTGTTCTCGGTATGCATGCGAATCGGCGCCATCCTGGGTGGTGCGACGGCAGAGCAGGAAGAAAATCTGGCACAATATGGACGGGACCTGGGAATGGCGTTTCAGATCGTGGATGATGTGCTCGATCTAACCGCCTCGGAAAGCGTTCTGGGCAAGCCGGTGGCCAGCGATCTGCGCGAAGGCAAAGTCACGATGGCGGTAATCCACGCTCTGGAGCGGTGCAGCCAGCGGGAACGTGAGATGATCAGCACGGTGATGCGGGAGCAGGCTTTCGACGGCGTGAGCCACGCAGCAATCCTGGAGATCTTGAACCGTTATGGCTCGATCGATGCCGCCCAGCAGCGCGCCCTGCAATATGCCGGGCTGGCACGGAATGCGATTTGCAGTTTTCCTGACAGCGAAACCAAGCGGGCGCTGCTGTGGGCGCCGGAGTACGTGGTCGGGAGAGAGAAGTAAGGTAAATCCGTTTTGGCCCGGGCTTCGTAATACAATTGGGGAAATAGCCCACCACTTCAATTCAAAAGTCTAAGGAGAACCGAACATGAAAAAGCTGTTGGTTTTAGCACTGGCACTTTCTGTCATGATGATCACTGTTTCCGCCATCGCGCAAGACACCATGGCGCCTGCCCCCAACAAAGCGGCCGCAGCCGCGCCTTTGAAAAACATCAAGGGCACGGTGAAATTCGACGGCGATAAGGCGACCTTCGTCGCGGACAAAGACCAGAAGTCGTGGGATGTCATGAATCCCGAAGCCCTCAAGGGCCATGACGGTCACCACGTCCTGCTCAGCGCGCACGTTTATGCAGACAAAGGCGCCATCCACGTGATGAGCGTGAAGATGGTGCAATAAGGCGGGCACAGCCAGGAATTCAGGGCGGCGAAAAGCGCCGCCTTTTTTGTTTATACTGGCAACGGCACCCGCCGTTTCCAACCCCGTGAATCCGATCTTCTCACTCATTGCGCGCCATCGCTACCTTCTGACCTTCCTGGTGGTGCTGGCGGAGGCCATCGGCCTGCCGGTGCCAGCGGCGCTGGCGCTGGTGGCAGCCGGGGCGGGCATCGCCTCCAAAGCGCTGAATGGCCCGCTGACCTTGGGTCTGGCATTGACCGCAGCCTTGCTGGGTGACACCCTGCTTTTCATATTGGGCCGTTACATGGGTTGGACCCTGCTGGCGATTCTGTGCCGGTTGTCGGTGAACCCGGAGAGTTGCGTCTTGCGCTCGGCCGAGTCATTTTACAAACGCGGAAAGGTGACCCTGCTGATCGCCAAGTTTATTCCGGGTGTAAACACCATGGCGCCTCCGCTCGCGGGAAGCATGAAGATGCGCCCGCTGCAATTCCTACGCTTCGATCTAACGGGCGCGGCACTGTACATTTTGGCGTATGGCAGCCTAGGCTTCCTGTTCCACGATTTCCTGGCGGCGATTACCCGTGGATTTCAGACTGCCGGCCATGTATTTGGAGAAGTGCTGTTCGCTGCGGCTGTTGTGTACACGGCTTACCGGGTGTGGATCTATCGCAAGAACCTGGTGTATAAGGTCGTGCCGCGAGTGCAGGTAGAGGAACTGGCCCGGAAGCTGGCGTCCGGCGAGGCGGAGAAGGTGTTGCTGGTGGACGTGCGCAGTCATGGCTACTACGATCCGGATGCATCCCGGATCAAGGGGTCGGTCCGGATTGAACCCAACAACTTGTACGAAGAGGTGAAGACACTTCCGAAGGACAAGGATATTTATCTCTACTGTACTTGAGCGCGCGAAGCGACCAGCGCCCGGGTGGCGCTGCAACTGGAGGAACGAGGGTTCAGTGCTTTTGTGATTGTTGGCGGCCTGGCAGCCTGGAGGAAGGCGGGGCAACCGCTGGAGCCGGTGCCGCACGATGATTTAGTCAAGCTGCCAACGTTTTCGTAGAGCGGCTCTTGGTTAGTTCACGATCCGGGGTTCATGACTTCTCACAAAGAAATCGAAATCAAGTTTCGGGTGGAGGACCTGCGCGCGCTCAACCGCCGACTGCGGCGGTCGGGATTCCGGCTGGTCACGCCACGAACCCACGAAATGAACACACTCTATGATCTGCCGGGGCAGCCACTACGCAAGCGCGGCGAACTGCTGCGTGTGCGCAAGTACGGGACGAAATGGACGCTGACCCACAAGACCAAGGGCCGGGCGGGACTTCACAAAACCCGGGTGGAAAACGAGACGCAGGTTGCCGACGGCATCCGAATGGACATTATTTTGCGAACGCTGGGGTTTGCCCCGAGCTTCCGCTACGAGAAATTTCGCGCCGAATGGAGCGACGGCAAGGGGCACGTAGTGGTGGATGAAACCCCGATCGGCAACTTCTGTGAGATTGAGGGACCTGCCCGCTGGATCGACCAAACGGCGCGCCACTTACGGGTTCCGCAGGAAAGTTACATCACTGAAACCTACGCGGCATTGTTTTTTCTGTGGAAGAACCAGAGCAAGAGTTCCGCCCGCGAAATGACTTACGCCGCGGTCGCCAGGAGCACCGTGCGGTAGTCTTCTCAGACCCCTGAAAATGCTGCACCAAAGTAGCAAACAAGATCGGTGGATGGACGCATGGTACCCTCAACTTGCTCTGGTTTTGTGCGCCCGCCAGCGCTGTGGCAGTACAAAAAGACAACTTTCGCAGACTTCTGCGGACGGTCGAAGCGCTCTCCGATCTTGGCCCCGCCATCACGGCCGAGCGCGGCTTCACGCAGATCTCAGGTCTCATGCTGACCGCCTTACAACAGGCGTCCGGTGCGCGCGAAGTTGTGCTCTTCACCTACAGCGACAAACCTTCGCTGCTGACTTCGATCGCGTCCAACGGCTTCGCGTTGATGCCCGACCCGGCCATCGTTCCGTTGCTGCCCAAGCATGTGCATGCGCTGGCTACGGCGCGGGGTCCGGTGGTGCTGGAGGCGGGATCCTCGGATGCGTTCCTCAGTTCCAACGGGAATGTGGCTCCTGAGCTGTTTCGATGCCTTGCTCCACTGCGGGTTGGAGGCAAACTAGTAGGCGTGGTCGCCCTGGGGCATCGCGAAGGCGACGCGAACTACGACGCGGGTGAACTGGAATCGCTGGATCTTCTGTGCCACTATGTGGCCCTGGCCATCCATAATCAAACGCTGAGCCAGACTCTGGCGCAGCGAGTCTCAGAAAATCTGCGGCTGGTCGCCTCGCTGCATGGTTTCTACGACAACGCGCTGGAAGTCTTTGCCACTGCGATTGACGTGAAGCACGTGAACATTCACGGACACTCGCTGCGCGTAGGACGCTATTCGGCAGCCATCGGCGAGGCCATGAATTTAGAGACCTCTGAAATCGCGGCGCTACGCTCGGCAGGCTACTTACACGATATCGGCAAAGTTGCCGTGGATAAACGCCTGTTCGGCAAGACGACATCGCTGGATGCGGAAGAGTTTCGCGAAATGGCCGACCATACGGTGGTGGGGCACCGGATTGTGAGCGGCGTGCAGTTTCCCTGGCCACGAATTCCGGAGATCGTACGCTGGCATCACGAGCGCGCGGATGGGTCAGGATATCCGGACAAGCTAGCGATGGAAGAAGTGCCGTTAGCCGTGCGCATTGTAGGACTGGCAGACACGTTCGACGCCATGATCAGCGAGCGGCCTTATCGCGAGCCGATGTCGCTGGGGGCTTCGTTGAGCGAGATCGTGCGGCTGACTCCGCTGAAATTCGACCCCCAGGTGGTGCAGGCTCTGCTTCTGCAAGTGCGTCGCGATGCGGTAGGGAGCAACCGCGTCCCCTTCCTCGAAATCCGCATGGCGGACACCATTGCCGCACCCGATGTTGACCATTTGGCGGCCAGCCTGCAGCACAAGGTAACCCGCGGAAGGCTGTTCCTGACGTAATGGAGTGACTTGTCGGCTTGGCCTACAGCGGCGGCTGAAATCGAGTAGATCAACGTATATTTAATTAGACGTACTATATGACTAAATGCTACAATGACTTGATTTTATGAGCCCTCGCCGCTATCGCATGGCACAACGCAACGCCGCTGCCGAGCGCACCCGCGAACGCATCCTGGATGGGGCCCGGGAGTTGCTGGCCACGCCACGTGGAATCTCCGAATTCAGCGTGGATGCGGTGGCGCGAAAAGCGAGCGTGGCGCGCATGACGGTGTACTACCAGTTCGCATCGAGAGCGGGGCTTCTCGAAGCACTGTATGAGCATCTGGTCGCGCGGAACGAGACGGCACAATCAAGCGACGCCCTTCGCAAGACCGATTCCCTTGCGGCGCTTTTGGAATTTATTGATGTGTTCATCCGAGTGTGGAGTTCTGATCGCGTGGTGATCCGGCGCGTGCACGCGCTGGCGGCACTTGAGCCAGCGATTGCGCAAAGTGTACAGGCACGCAACGCGCGCCGCCGGCACGAACTCGAAATGATTTTGAAACGCGTGCGCGGGCAATATGGACATCCCGGGTTCAGCAAATTCTCTGAGGCGCTCGAAATTGTTTACATGCTGACCAGCTTTGAAAGCTTTGATCAACTGGCGGGCGCGAGCCGCAGGCCGAATGAAGTAGCGGACGCCATCAAGCGAATGGCACTCGCCACCGTCGTGCTACATGGAGCAGAGATCGAATCTGGGAAGGCGCAGGTGGTTGCACGAGCGCCAAAAGCCTCATAGATAGGGAGATGCGCCGCAGCAACATCTGCATTCCTGTCGGGTTCATAGCTGTGGGGATTTTTCGTGCCGGTATGAAGCTGAGACATCGCCAGATCGCGACTGCGGTTTTGCTCCTTGGATTCACCGCCTCGGTACAGTTGGCGCCCGCCAAAAAAAAGGAAAAGCAAAGTCTCGACAGCGCGCAAATCGGCCAGGAGAAGCGTGCGGTGCACGCGCTGAGCCGGCTCACATTTGGACCCCGGCCGGGCGACGTGGAACGCGTACAGGCGCTGGGCGTGGATCGCTGGATCGACCAGCAACTTCATCCGGAAAGAATTGACGACAGCGCCCTTGATGCCCGGCTCACTTCCTTTCGCACCCTGAAGATGGACACGCGTGAACTGGTGGAAGAATTCCCTTCTGGCGAAATGATCAAGGCAGTCGCCGAGGGGAAGCGACCACTTCCCTCCGACCCACTGGAACGCGCCGTGTACCAGGCGCAGCTTGATCAGTACGAAGAGAAACAGGAACGCAAAACGGGAAGCGGACCGAGCGCTACGGCGCCGGATGCCGCAGCCAAGCCCGACAAAATGACCAGTGAAGACAACATCTACGCCGACGAGAGGGTGCAGCAACTACTGGATATGCCGCCTGATCAGCGAGTCGCGACGGTTCTTCAGATGTCCGCGGAAGAGCGACGGACGCTGACTGCTTCCCTGCGGGGCAAGCGAGATGAGTTCTTCGAGGGCATGAAACCGCGGCAGCGTGAAACGCTGCTGGCGCTCAACAATCCGCGCCAGGTGGTGAATGATGAACTGGTCCAAGCCAAACTGCTGCGCGCCGTATACAGCGAGCGCCAGTTGCAGGAAGTGATGGACGACTTCTGGTTTAACCACTTCAACGTCTTCATCGGCAAGGGCGCTGATCATTATCTGCTGACCAGCTACGAGCGCGACGTGATCCGTCCCCACAGCATGGGCAAGTTTGAGGATTTATTGGTGGCCACGGCGCAAAGCCCGGCCATGCTTTTTTACCTCGACAACTGGCTGAGCGTGGGACCGAATTCGGATGTGGCCAACGGCATCCCCAAGCGCAGCAATGACGACTGGAAGAAGCGCGCGCGCAGCAACGGACCGGTGAAGCAAGCCAAGGGCAAGCGTAGCGGCCTCAACGAAAACTACGGCCGCGAACTGATGGAACTGCACACGCTGGGAGTGAACGGCGGTTACACACAGAAAGATGTGACCGAAGTGGCGCGAGTATTCACCGGGTGGACGCTCAAACAGCCGCGCCAGGGAGGCGGGTTCACGTTCGAAGAGCGCATGCATGAGCCCGGGGACAAGACGGTGCTGGGGCATCACGTCAAGGCCAAAGGCGAAAAAGAAGGGTTCGAGGTGCTGCACCTTCTGGCGCATCATCCTTCGACCGCGAAGTTCGTGTGCACCAAGCTGGCGGTGCGCTTCGTCTCCGATGATCCGCCGCCGGCGCTGGTAAAGCGCATGGCGCAGACCTTCCTGAAAAAAGACGGTGACATTCGCCAGGTTCTGAAGACGTTGTTTGCTTCGCCCGAATTCTGGGCCGCCGATACCTACAGGGCAAAAGTAAAGACGCCGCTGGAGTTCACGGTTTCGGCTGTACGAGCCAGCGGGGCAGAAGTCAGCGATGCCATGCCGCTGGCCCGCCAACTACAAAACATGGGAATGCAGATTTACGGTGCTCAGCCGCCGACCGGATACTCCATGAAAGCGGCGGCCTGGGTGAACTCGTCGGCGCTCTTGGGACGTATGAATTTTGCCCTGGCGCTGACCGCGGGAAAACTGAAGGGTGTCCAAGTGAACTCCGCGAGCCTGAACTCTGAGAATCATGCCGGCGGGAATGGCCCGCCAGATTCTTTGGCAACGCTCGGATATTTGGAGAACGATTTACTTCATGGCGACGTTTCCAAGCAAACTCACGATACGATCGCGGCTCGGTTGCAGGATCCGCAGATCAGCCAGCGCAGGCTGGATGATCCAGCGCGGGCGCCGAACGTCAGCGCCATCGCGGGTTTGCTGTTGGGGTCGCCCGAGTTTCAGAGGAAATAGCTCTTGGCTCCTGGCCTTTGGCTCCTGGCTTGAAACGGACAAGTCGGTGAGCCGGGAGGTGCTGGAGCCAAAAGCTAAGACCTGGTAGCCAGGAGCTGGTTTTATGTCCATCACTCGCCGCATATTTCTTCGCAACAGCGCGCTGGCCGTGGTTGGCACCGCGGCCATCCCGTCATTCCTCACTCGTGCCGCATATGGCGCAGTGGAATCCGGAACGCGCAATAAACGCCTGGTGGTTATTTTTCAGCGTGGGGCGGCGGACGGCCTCAACATCGTAGTGCCGCACGGCGAGCCGGCGTACTACAGCATGCGGCCGTCGATCAATATTCCCCGTAACTCGGTGATGGATCTCGACGGCTTTTTCGGGCTGCATCCCTCGCTCGCGCCTTTCCAGCCACTGTGGAACCAGCGCCATCTGGCGATTGTGCATGCGGCGGGCTCGCCGGATACTACGCGATCACACTTCGATGCGCAGGATTATATGGAGTCCGGCACACCCGGCGTGAAGGCCACCGATGATGGATGGCTCAACCGCTGCCTGCATGCTCTGCCTTCTCCGGGCGACAGCTCGGCATTTCGTGCGATCGCCATGGGGCCTTCCCTGCCGCGAATTCTTTCTGGCAGTGAACGCGCCTTGGCGGTAAACAACGTCAATGATTTTGGAGTTGGCGGGCGCAATGGCAATGTCACGGCCAACACGTTCGAAGCGATGTATGCGCAATCGGTGGATTCGGTGCTGCACGGCACAGGGCAGGAGACGTTCGACGCCGTGAAGATGCTGAAATCGGCCGACCCTTCAAAGTACAAACCGGCCGTGGGCGCAGATTATCCCAAGGGCCGATTTGGCGATGGACTGAAACAGCTGGCTCAGCTGATCAAAGCCAACCTTGGAGTGCAGGTGGCGTTCGCGGATATCGCCGGCTGGGACCATCATGTGAACGAAGGCAGCACGCAGGGCCAAATTGCCAATGTTCTAGGCGAGTTTTCGCAATCGCTGGCTGCGTTCTGGGTTGATCTCGGCGATTTGGCAGAAGATACCGTCGTCGTGACCATGTCCGAGTTCGGGCGCACGGCGCGGGAGAATGGCAATCGTGGCACCGATCATGGCCATGCCAACGTGATGTTCGTCATGGGGGGCCCGGTGAAAGGCGGCAAAGTCTACGGGCGCTGGCCCGGACTCGATCAGTCGCAGCTATATGAAGGCCGCGATCTGGCGCTGACCACGGATTTTCGACAGGTGCTGGGTGAGGCGGTCTATTCGCATCTGGGAAATAAGTCGCTGAATGAAGTGTTTCCAGGGTTTGAGAATCAGACAGGAAAGTTTCTCAGACTGCTGGCGTGAGCTAGAGACTCACACCTCGATCACCACTTCGCCGTTTTCAATTTTCACGGGATAGACGGCAACCTTCGCGTTGGGATTGTGCGCGGCTTCGCCGGTCTTCGGATCCCACTGCCAGCCGTGCCAGGGGCAAACAATTTTGTTGCCCTCGATAACGCCTTGTCCTAGCGGGCCGCCGCGGTGCAAGCACACGTTGTCCATCGCCGAAATGGTTCCGTTCACGTTGGCGACGCAGATGACTCTGTCGCCGCAGGGAAATTCCTTGGCTTCGCCTTCAGCGGGAAGTTCGGATTGGGAGAAAGTCAGCATTTAGCACTCAGCATTCAGCACTCAGCCAACCCCAGACGACGGGACATATTTTCGGGAAATCGCAACATCCCCAACTTTGCTGAATGCTGAGTGCTGAAAGCTGACAGCTATTTCGGCTGCAGCGTTTGCGCGATCATGACCTGGCGCTTGAAGTTCTCTACCATGTGGGGATCGAGCCGAACTTCGGTCGGCTTCTTGGCCAGGGTCATCTGATCGATTTTGTCTTGCAGCTTGAGCAGCGCGTAGAAAAGATTCTCGGGACGCGGCGGGCAGCCGATCACATAGACGTCAGTGGGGACAATCTTGTCGACGCCTTGCAGCACGGCGTAGGTGTTGAACGGGCCGCCGACCGAGGAGCACGCGCCCATGGAAATGACCCACTTGGGGTCAGGCATTTGGTCATAGATGCGCTTCACCACCGGCGCCATCTTCAGCGTGACCGTACCGGCCACGATCATCAGATCGCTCTGGCGCGGGCTGGGACGGAAGACTTCCGAACCGAAGCGGGCAATATCGAAGCGCGCCGTGGACGAGGCAATCATTTCGATGGCGCAACAGGCCAGGCCAAACGTCATCGGCCATACGGCAGACTTTCGCGCCCAATTAAAGACGTAGTCCACCGTGGTGATCATGAAATTTTTTTCAAACTTGTTTTGCAGCCAGCCCATGAGGTGTCTCGTCTTTCGAGCTTCGTGTGGTGCAGCGTACGCATCCAGTCTAGGGATGGGCGCGGGGAGTGTCAAACGGGCCGCAGAATCATTGCGCAATCAAAATGAGGTAGCTCATTGTTCATTTGCCGTAAATCAAAGCCTGGCCGACACCATGGTCGGGTGCGCCGATCACGCCTGTGGTTCCGTTGCCGAACGAGATCGCCCCAGGTGCTAAAGCGTCAAGGTTAACTCCCACCACCGGGGCGAGCCAGGGGCGCCCGGGGCAGGTCCTGGCATATGTCCTCACGGCGGCGATTTTGCTTTGACCGCAAGAAACGGACAGCATGTCTGATCGGCGACCGATATGGTCAGACCATGCATAAGACGATCGAACCGACCATCTTTTATTTTGGCACACCGGTTGCGCTCATTAGCACATTGAACCCGGACGGCTCGCCCAACCTGGCGCCAATGTCGTCGGCGTGGTGGCTGGGCTGGAGTTGCATGCTGGGCCTTGGGCAGATGGGCCAGACCTCCGACAACCTGATCCGAACGCGCGAGTGTGTAATCAATCTGCCGTCGGAGGATATGGCCACCCAGGTCGACCGCCTCGCACTCACCACCGGCAAGAACCCCGTACCCGATAAGAAACGCCAGTGGGGCTATCGCTACGAGCCGGATAAATTCGGCATCGCTGGGTTCACTGCGGTGGAGTCGGAATCGGTGGCACCGCCTCGAGTGCGAGAGTGTCCGATCCACATGGAGGGGGTGGTACACGATTACCGTTCCTTCGGCAAGAACGTGAGCGCCAACGTGTTTGAGGTTCATATCTTGAAACTGCATGTGGACGAAAAGCTGCTGGTGGGCGATAACTCGCACCCGCATATCGACGCAGTGCGCTGGCGCCCGCTGATCATGAGCTTCTGCCGCTTCTTCGGCCTGGGCGGCGAGGTGCATGCCTCGCGCTTGGCGGAATCTGATTTCATGAAGTTTGTGACTCGGGGAGCGACCTCACAGCCAGCGAATTCGGCTACTGCACCGGTGCGCACCTAGTACAGATTAAGCAGTGCCACCTGCTACCATCAGCAGATGTTTCGCACCCGCTTTAAGAACGAAATTGTTGCCGAGTTCTTGCCCCCAGCACGTCTCCGTGGAGAGCAGAAAGTCATCATCTTGTGCGATGGCATGCCTTCAGTGCCGCGTAAGCAACCGCTGGCCGAGTTTCTCTCCAAGCAAGGGTACTGGGTGTTTTACCCGCGCTACCGCGGAGCGTGGGAGAGCGGTGGGGTATTTCTGGAAAAATCTCCTCATGAGGACATTTTGGATGTGATTGAGGAACTACCCAAGGGCGTGAAGGACTCCGCGTTTGGCCAGAAGTTCTCACTCTCGCCGGACAAGGTTTTTGTAATCGGCGGAAGTTTCGGCGGACCGGCTGCGATTCTGTGTTCGCTCGACCGGCGGGTGACGAGAGTGATTGCCAACTGTCCAGTCGTGGACTGGTCAATCTTGTCCAAGAGCGAGAAGGTCGAAACTTCGAACAAGAATTATGCGGCGTATATCCGTGAGGCGTTTGGTCACGGATATCGCCTCTCGGACAGGAATTGGAAGAAGCTGCACAGCGGACGATTCTACAATCCGATACGCCATGTGGATGAGATCGACCCGTCGAAGATCATGATGTTTCACGCGAAAGACGATCCTTCCGTTCCATGGCGTTCCGTGGAACGATTTGCAAGACAGACGGGGGTGAACCTGAAGTTGCTGGCGCGAGGAGGACATCTTAGGACGGACGTGATTGTGCGCAAGTATTGGCCGCGGATAAGCCGGTTTTTTGAGCAAGGCCTTTAAAGCGGGTCGAGTCCCGAAGGTCAACGCGTCTGTGCACACCCATCGAACCGCGATGGGGGGCAATGGATTCAGCCCACTCACTTCGGCTCAGAGCCCAGCCGCAATACGTTGCCATCGGGATCTTCGACTTGCATTTCCCGGGCCCAGGAATAGTTGGTCGGAGGGAGACGGATTTTTAGCCCGCGGACCTGGTATTCCTGGTGGAGTTTGTCGACGTCGTCAACGCCGATCCAAACCCACGCTTCCCCCAAGCCCTGACTGCCGCGGCAGAGGTAGATGCCGGCGCCGCCACGCGTCACCGAGGTGAAGTCGTTGGTGCCCCAACTGGCGTTTTCAAATCCCAATGCATTCACGTAGAACTGAACGCTGGCCCCCATGTTTTCCACGCGCAAGATGGGGGTGATGCACTCAAAACGAATGCGGGGCTGGTTGGCGGGAGTCATGTGGGTCCTCCGGGGGACGATGATAACAGGTCGTGAGAATCAGGAGAGTTAGCAGATTTCTCGCGACAAAGCGGGTCGTGCTCTGTTTTTTCGGGCGTGGATTCCCCATAATCCAGAGGGGCGCTGGGAATCGAGAGGGCTAATGATGATCCGTCCATCCCTGACATGCGAGTGCGGGCATTGCATGTGGCTCCCCTATCCCAAACCTCAATCGGGGCTAAGCGCACCGGAGTGGACCCCGAAAGAGTTTCTGTTGCGTGAAGTGGCCTGCCCGGAGTGTGGCCGGGCATCAAGCTATTCAGCGCGGGACGTGCGCTGGGCCGAAGGCGCGAAGATTGACCCCTTGACGGGCAGGGGTGGGGTCGTCTGCTGGTGCATCGAAACCGGGTGCAATGAATCGCGATGCGAACTGCCCGTCGGATTCCATTGGCTTACGGGCGGACAGAGCGGACCCGAAGAAGTCCGCTTTCGTACCTTGCGATTGTTCGAGCAAGGATTCTTCAAGAACCTGCAGTGCGGACGTGGCCATCCACCCGGGACCCGCATCCCCGGGGTGCGTCGCGTGGGATAGCCAAGTGATAGGAGCAGCGAGCGGTTGCATCCTGAGACACAAATGAAAGCTCTGCATGCCTGACGCCGCAACCTCGAGCGGTAGCTTAGTCCGTCGTTGGTGGGCGGTGGCGCGGACCTCCTTTTTTTGGATGGTCGTAATTGCGCTCGGGCTGCGCCTGGGCTACATCCTGGTGACACACACCTACAGGCTGAAAACCGTGGAGGACAATTTTGACTTTGGCTGGGAGATGGGACGCATTGGGCGCGCGCTGGCGCAAGGCGAAGGCTTCAGCAATCCGTTCCTGGGTATTACCGGGCCAACGGCATGGGAACCGCCGTTTTATCCGTTTCTGATTGCCGGGGTGTTCAAGGTATTCGGAATTTATAGCCGGGCATCAGCGCTGGTATTACTGAGTATCAACAGCCTGCTCTCCGCGCTAACCTGCCTACCGATTTTTTTGATCGGCAAGCGGTGTTTCAACGAGAAGGTCGCGGTGTGGACCGCATGGACCTGGGCGCTGCTGCCTTCGGTCATTTTCTGGTGTACACGCTGGGTATGGGAAACCAGCCTGGCAGCGCTGCTACTGGCGATAATTTTCTGGCTGACGCTGGTGATGGAAGACGCAGATGATCTGAAATCCTGGCTGGGTTTCGGTTTGCTGTGGGGCGTGGCAGCATTGACGAATCCTTCGCTGTTGTCGTTTCTGCCGGCTTCCGGACTGTGGGCGTGGTGGCGGCGTGCGATACAGGGCCGGCGGTCACTCAGCGGAGTTGTGTTGGCAGCGGTCATGTTCGTTGCTTGCGTCGCACCCTGGCTGGTTCGCAACGACCGCACCTTTGGACAGCCGATTTTTATTCGATCCAATTTTGGGGCGGAGCTGCGGCTGGGCAACGGACCGGGGGCGAATGGGTTGTGGATGGAGTACTTGCATCCGACAAAGAATGTGGTGCAAATGCAGCAGTATCGCGAAATGGGAGAGATGGCCTATGTGGCCGAGCGGAAGCGAGAGGCAATGGCTTTCATCCGCGAAGATTACGGACGCTTTGCCGGTCTGTGCGTGAAGCGGTTCGTTTTTTATTGGGGTGGTCTGCCGCATTCGCCGGACGTATCACGGCTGGCGCCGGTGGCAAATTCGCTCTATCTGGCGTCTTCGCTGCTAGCGCTCTGGGGGCTGGGGCGGGCGATCCGTAAGCGCCGCCCGGGCGCATGGCTGTTCTTCTGGCTGGTGCTGTGTTATCCGCTGGTCTATTACGTGGCGTTTCCGCATCCGCGCTACCGGCACCCGATCGAGCCGGAGCTTTTGATACTGATCGTGTATGTGATTTCGGAAGCGGGCAATAAATCGGAAGCATAGTAAGTCGCTGATCTGCATTCACTTGCGAGTCGCGGTAGCGGTAGCGAAGTGATCCCACTCACGAATTCCGTGCTGGCGCGTCTAAGCTGTGTCACAGGGAGGAACTATGAACCGCCAACGCCGATTTGCTGCCTGGATGGGAGCGATTGTGGGCATGCTTTGTGCCCTGCTCTATGCCGCCGAAGCCAACGCCAAGGATTATGGGAAGCTGACCGAGGAGTTTCATCACAGCTATCCGTTGGGCGCCGGAGGCCGCGTGGAGTTAGACAACATCAACGGCGCGGTTCACATCACGGCGTGGGACAAGGACGAGGTCAAGGTGGATGCGGTGAAGTACGCCAATACCAAAGAGCGCATGGACGAAGCCGAAATCGAAGTAGAGAGTGGCAGCAGCTATGTCTCAATCAGCACCAAGTACCACGACCACAACCATACCTGGGACCACGACGGCTGGAACAATCCGGCAAGCGTCGAGTACATGCTCACCGTTCCTAGAAACGTCCGGCTGGATGAGATCAAGCTGATCAACGGGCCGCTCGATATTCATGGAGTAGCGGGCGAGGTGCGGGCATCGTGCATTAACGGGCGCATGACAGTGCAGGGATTGCAAGGCCGGGTGGATTCAGTCAACAGCCGCATGGACGTGCAATTCGACAAGTTGAGCAACTCGCCGGTTGAGCTTACGTCGGTGAATGGCGGGATTGAACTCACCCTGCCTTCGGACGCCAAGGCGGAAGTGGAAGCGTCGACCGTATCGGGCAGCATTGAAGATGACTTCGGGCTGCATGTTAACAATCATCGCTGGATTGGACACGATCTGCGCGGAGAACTGGGAAGCGGCGGCCCGAAAATTGAGCTCTCCAATGTGAATGGACGGATCGAGATCCATCATGCCAATGACGGACGGACTTTGAGCACGGTGAAAGACCTGAGCCATCGCGACCGGGATGATGACGACGATGGTGATGAGATTTGAGGTTGGTCGTTGATCGTCGGTCGTTCGTGGTTGGCACAAACCACGTGGGGACAGCCGCCCTCGGCTGTCCCGGCGAACTACACGGTCGCGGGCTGGGCGACTTGCTGAAGCGCGTCCGCAAAGGCGCTGATAGCCTTGTCGATTTGCTGCCGAGTGATGACGAGCGGGGGCTGGAAGCGAATTACGTTGCCATAGACGCCGCCTACACCTACCAACACTCCGTTCCTCAGCAGCGCGTCGCGGATGGCCTCGGCCTCAGCCGTTGCCGGGGTCAGCTTTTCGTCTTTCACCAGCTCGACACCGATCATCAGACCGAGGCCGCGGATGTCCCCGATGATGGGGTTCTGTTTCTGCAACTCGCGCAGCTTTGACATTGCGTAGTGGCCGGTCTCGGCGGCTCGGGCGGGAAGATTCTCTTTCTGCATGAACTCGATGTTGGCCAGTGCGGCGGCGCAGGAAACCGGATTGCCTCCGAAGGTTGAAAGATGATCACCGGGCTTGAAAGCGGCAGCGATCTCGGGACGTGTGGTGAACGCGCTTAGCGGGAAGCCGTCGGCGATGCCTTTGGCGGTGACCAGAATGTCGGGATCAACCCCGAAGTGTTCGTAAGCAAACATTTTTCCGGTGCGGCCGAAACCGGATTGGACTTCGTCGGCGATGAACAAGATGCTGTGCTGGTCGAGGATTTTCTTTACTTCTTTGAAGTAATTGGGCGGCGGCACGATGATGCCGCCTTCGCCCATCAACGGCTCGGCGATGAAGGCCGCGACATCGGCGGAAGTCGCGAAACGGATGACGTCGTCGATGGAGCGGGCGCATTGGCGTCCACATTCTTCAGGCTCGTTCCGCCACTCGGAACGGTAGGCATAGGGAGCGGGCGCAAAAGCCACCCCCGAGGCATAAGGGCCGCCGCGTTTCTTGCGTCCCTGGTTGCCAGTGATGCTGAGAGTTCCCCAACTGCGTCCGTGAAAGCTGGCGTGGAGAGCGATGAACTCGTGCTTGCCGGTGTAGAGACGCGCCAACTTCATGGCGCCTTCAATGGCCTCAGCACCGCCGTTGCCGAAGAAAGTCTTGGTCAGTCCGCGAGGTGCAATGTGCGCGATCTTCTCGGCGAGGTCGGCGACGGGCTGCACGTGGTAGATGTAGGAGGAGCAGTGGACGAGCTTGTCCATCTGGGCTTTGGCAGCGGCGATGACTTGCGGATTGTTGTGGCCGGCGTTGACCACGGAAATGCCGGCGAAGCAGTCGAGGTACTCGCGACCGTTGACATCCGTGACGGTGGCGCCGCTGGCGTGGTCGATGACGATAGGGACAACCGACTTCATGAAGCCGGTCATCACGTAGTCTTTGTATTTTTGAATGGTGTCTGACATCGTGTCCCTTCTCAATCTGTGGAGCTACGTCGCTCGTCTCAACACGTAAATCACCCAGGGAGCGATCTTAGTTTCGTTCACCCATGGGTATGGCTCATCGCCCGTTGCCAGCGGCTTCAAGACTTGGATGGTTTGCAGGCCCGCTTCTCTATACGCAGCGCGATACGATTCGTCGGTGCAGAGGATGTCTTCGACCGGCCTCTTATCTTGGTGGTCGGTCACGACGATGCGCACCGGCTCACCAGTTCGAGCGGACGCGTTCTCTGCAAAATCCCTGGTCGAAAACGAAGCCCATTCGTGCGTGTAGATCTCGGGTGCCGAAACCAGGCTCACCATGGTCCCATTCGGCGCCAGCAGCTTCGCGAGATCGGAAAAAATTCTTGTTTTCGTGGCTTCAGGAATGTTGTCGAAGGTGAAAGCGGAGAGCACCAGGTCAAAGGCCTCAACATCAAATTCGCCGAAATTGTCTCCCGGCACGAGACGGTAATCGCCGGAAGGATCGACGCCACGTGCGATCCGCAGCATGTCCTCTGAGACATCAACTCCGGTCACGCTGAAGCCGAGTTTCCGCAGGAGCCGGGTTGACCTGCCGGTGCCACAGCCGAAGTCAAGCGCCCGTATCCCGGTGACATGCTCAGCCAGAATCGCGGGCAGGTCGCGGTAAGCAAGATAATAAGTGTTGGCGAACTCGAGTGTGGCGTAGGCACCGGCACGACTGGCATCCGCGTAGCAATTAACGAAGTCCGTGGTCAAACTCTATCCTTTCAAAATTTCCGCGAATGTTCTTTGGCCCAGCGTTCCACGACCACTTTCTTTTCGGTATAGAACTCGACCGCGTCGCGGCCTTGGCCATGCATGATCCCGAAGAAACTGTCTTTCCAGCCGCTGAACGGGAAATAGGCCATGGGAGCGGCCACACCGATGTTGATGCCGATATTTCCGGCAGGAGCTTCGTAGCGAAAGCGCCGCGCTGCGGCACCGCTCGACGTGAATAAGGACGCCTGGTTGCCGTAGGGACTGCGCTCGAGGAACGCGAGGGCTTCGTCCATATCATTGGCGTGGATGAGGCTAAGCACGGGGCCGAAAATCTCAGTGTCAGCGAGTTCGCTGGTCGCGGGCAGATTGTCGAGTATGGTGGGCTTCACGAAGTTCCCAGCGTCGTACTTGGGAACCTTGGCATTGCGGCCGTCGAGCAGGACTTTCGCACCCTGCTTGGCGCCGGTTGCGATCAGAGATTCGACTCGTGACCTGCTTTGAGGAGTGATTACCGGACCCATCTGCACGCCTTCGTCGAGGCCGTTGCCAACGCGCAAGTTCGCGGCCGCATCGGTGATGGCATCACGGAATGTCTTCTGCGCCTCGCCCACCGTGACTGCGACCGACACCGCCAGGCAACGCTGGCCCGCGCATCCGAAGGCGCTGTCGCTGATGATCTGCGTGGCCATGGCCATATCAGCATCGGGGAGAACAATGACGTGATTCTTGGCGCCGCCCTGGCATTGGGCGCGCTTGCCGTTGGCTCCGGCGCGAGCGTAAACGTGGCGGGCTACCGGGGTTGATCCTACAAAGCTGATCGCTCGAACCTTGGGATGATCGAGCAGAGCATTGACTGCGTCTTTGCCACCGTTCACCAAATTGACGACACCTTTTGGCAAGCCGGTCTGCTCGATCAGTTCGAAGGCTCGGCGCATGGTAAGGGGCACGCGTTCGGAGGGCTTCAGGATGAAAGTGTTGCCGCAGGCGATGGCGTAGGGCAGAAACCAGAACGGAATCATGCCGGGAAAATTGAAGGGAGTGATGGCGGCGACCACGCCGAGGGGCTGGCGAATCATGGTTTCGTCGATGCCACGGGCGACGTCTTCCAGGTTGTAGCCCTGCATCATCATCGGAATGCCGCAAGCGACTTCGACGTTTTCGATGGCGCGGCGCAGCTCACCTTTGCCCTCGGAAAACGTCTTGCCATTCTCCTGGGTGATGATGCGGCCCAGTTCGTCAATGTGATCTTCGAGGAGTTGCTTCAGCTTAAAGAGAGGCTGGATGCGGTCCTCGGGCGGAGTACGGCGCCATTCGGGATAAGCGGCAGCGGCAGCCTCCACGACAGAGGCAACTTCGGCGACATCGGCAAGGGGAGTTTGGGCGATGGTCTCGCCAGTCGCGGGATTGGTGACGTCGAGCCACTCGGAGGCGCGGGACTCGACCCAGTGGCCGTTGATGAAATTTGGGACTTTCGTTATTGAAGGTGCGGCAACCGACATCAGCTTCCCTCAGCGGCTAAAGCCGCGAATCGATGTGGACCGTGAGCGGCGCGGCTGAAGCCGCGCCCTTTCACAGCAAAACTACGTGACTTGTGCCACCGCGCCGTGGCGCTCACTAACTGTTTGCAACGCCGCTTCCAGCACGTTGAGGGCTTCGTCCATCTGCTCGCCAGTGACGACGAACGGTACCAGCACGCGAATCACGTTGGAATACGAGCCGGCGGTGATCGTAATCAAGCCGTGCTCGTAACAATATTGCGTGATCTGCTTGGTCTCGTCGGCAGCAGGTTCACGGGTCTCGGCAGATTTCACCAGTTCGATGGCCTGCATGCCGCCCAAGCCGCGAACATCGCCGACGATCGGCCAGCGCTTCTGCCATGCTCTGGCGCGTTTCTGAAACTGATTTCCTATGTCGTTAGCACGGCTCAAGAGATTTTCGCGGTCGAACATTTCGAGCACGGCCAGTGCGGCGGCGCAGGAGACCGGATTTCCGGCAAAGGTGCCGCCCAAGCCGCCGGGGCCGGGAGCGTCCATAATTTCTGCGCGTCCGGTGATGGCCGCCAGAGGCAGGCCGCCGCCGATTGACTTAGCCGAGACTAGAATGTCGGGCTCGATGCCGTAGTGTTCGCTGGCGAACAATCTTCCGGTGCGGCCAAAGCCGCTTTGGACTTCATCGGCGATGAAGAGCACGCCATGCTTGTGGCAAAGGTCGATGAGCACGCGGAAGTAATCCGGCGGGGGAACGACGAATCCGCCTTCGCCCAGAACCGGTTCCGCGATCACCGCGGCGACGTCTTCCGCAGCGACCACGCGCTTGAAGGTATCTTCCAAATGGCGCGCGCAGAAAAGATCGCACGAGGGATACTTCAGCGAATAGGAGCAGCGATAGCAGTACGCGTAGGGAATGCGATACACATCGCCGGGAAATGGCGCGAAGCCTGCTTTGTAGGGATGAGTCTTGCTGGTGAGGGCGAGAGTCATCATGGTGCGGCCGTGGAAGGCATCTTCAAAGGCGATGATCCCCGAGCGGCCGGTGTGGGCACGGGCGATCTTCACGGCATTTTCGACGGCCTCGGCGCCGGAATTTACGAACAGCGTCTTCTTGGCAAATTTCCCGGGAGTTACTTCATTCATGCGTTCGGCCAGGCGGACATAGTTTTCGTACGGGGTCACCTGCACGCAGGTGTGCAGGAAGTGGTCAAGTTGTTCGCGGATGGCGGAGAGCACGGGCTCTTGCCGATGGCCAACATTGATGCAGCCGATGCCGCCAGCGAAGTCGATGTAGCGGTTGCCGTCCACGTCTTCCAGCCACGCGTCTTGGGCTTTGGCCACATACACGGGAGTGCCGTGGGATAGGCCGCGGGGGACGGCATTGGCGCGGCGTTCGGCGAGCGCTTTCGACTTGGGGCCGGGGATGGTGGTTCGCAATTGGATAGTGGACATCGAATTCCTGTAAAACCAGTTCTCGGTTCTCAGTTCCTAGTTCTTAGTTACGCCCTCAGTACCAGCCGATGGGCGCTTCGTTTAGATTGATGTGGACCTGCTTGGTTTCGAGATATTCTTCAATGCCCCAAGGGCCGAGCTCACGGCCGAAGCCAGATTGCTTGTAACCGCCCCAGGGAGCTTCTACGTAAGTGGGTTGCATGTGATTCACCCAGACGATTCCGGCTCGCAGAGCCTTCACAGCACGAAAAGCCTTAAAGATGTCGCGCGTCCAGACGGCGGCGGCAAGGCCGTAGGGCGAATCGTTGGCGATCTTGACCGCGTCTTTTTCGTCCTCAAAAGGAATGACCGTGGCCACGGGGCCGAAAATTTCTTCGCGGGCAATGCGGGCAGTGTTGGTGACATCATAAAAGATGGTCGGCTGGACGTAGTAGCCTTTGGCGAACTGCTCGGCGCGGCCGCCGCCGAAAGCCAGTTTCGCTTCTTTCTTGCCGACTTCCTGATAGGAGCGCACGCGTTCGTACTGGTCTTTACTGACCAGCGGACCCATCTTGGTATCACGGTCGAGGGGAGCGCCCAGCTTGATCTTCATGGCTTTCTCGGTCATGGCATCCACAAACTTCTTGTAGATCGGCTTCTGCACGAGAATGCGGCTGCCGGCGGAGCAAACTTCTCCCTGATTGATGAAGACTCCGAAGAGGGCACCGTCGATGGCAGCTTCGAAATCGGCATCAGCGAAAAAAATGTTCGGAGACTTGCCGCCAAGCTCAAGGGTCACGCGCTTCACCGTGTCAGCGGCCTGCTTGACGATGATCTTGCCGACGGCGGCGCTGCCAGTGAAAGCAATCTTGTTGACGTCGGGATGCTGGACGAGAGGAGCGCCACAGGTTTCGCCAAATCCGGTGATGATGTTGACGACGCCGGGAGGCAGTCCGACATCGGCGAGCCAGTTTGCCATTTCAAGCGCGGTGATGGGCGTTTGCTCGGCGGGCTTTAAGACGCAAGTGCATCCGGCGGCCAACGCGGGCGCCAACTTCCAGGCGGCCATCAGCAAGGGATAATTCCACGGAATGATTTGGCCAGCAACGCCGATGGGTTCTTTGAGCGTGAGGCTGACGGCGTTGTCGGGCACCGGATTTACGAAACCCAGAATCTTGGTGGCCAAGCCGCCGTAGTACTCAAAACAGGTTGCGACATCAGTGATGTCGAATTCGGCCTCGACAATGGGTTTGCCGGTGTTGCGGGATTCCAGTTCGGCCAGCATGGCCGTGTTCTGCCGAATTTTTTCCGCGAGACGAAAGAGCACGCGGCCACGTTCCTGCGCAGTGGTGGATGCCCAGGGGCCGTCTTCGAAAGCGGCTTTGGCGGCAGCTACGGCGCGGTTGACGTCGTCGGCATTAGCGTCGGGAACCTGGGCGATGACCTCTTCACTGGCAGGGTCATAAACCGGAAACGTTTTGTTGGATTTGCTGTCGACCCACTCGCCGTTCACGTACATCTGATAAGTGCGAACATCGGCTTTAACACCACCGGGCATAAGAACCTCCAGAGCTAATTGCGAGCTTCGCTCGCGTGGACGGGCGAGTCGCCCGCCCCCACACGAATCTGCGCCGCCTTACGGCGGCCGTAAATGAAGAAAAAGAAAACGGCCAGCGCGATGAAGAACAAGGTCAGACCGAACATGGTTACTTCGTAACGCCAAACCGAAGTGATCTGCTTGGCTGGAGAAAAAGCGACAACAATCCCGAGAACGGTGGTCAGCAGACCACTTCCCCCGGCGAACACCAGAACATTCTTGCCGTAGCGTCCCTTCCCTGCCGCCTCGCTGATTGCAAATTTCAGGAGGGCCGCGAACACATAAACAAACGGTACGAGTTGCAATACGACCGCCAACGACAGCATAGTTTGAAATGCTTCCTGTACGCCGCCGGAAGCGGCAAAGTTGATCACACACAACACCAAGGACACCACAAACTGCACGATCAGCGCGGCGTAAGGCGTAGCATATCGCGGATGCACTTTGCCCAGCCATGACGGCATGTAGGAGTCGAGTCCGGCGACGAACGGAATCCGGGCTGAACCGCCCATCCATGCGGAACCAATTCCCGCAATCGACAAACTCAACATCAGAGCAAATGGGGCCACGATCCAGGCAAACCCAACTTTGGTTGCCATATGACTGACCGCCTGCACGATGCCTTGAAGCACGCTGATGTCGTTCCTGCCGACAGCGATCAGCAAAGTGAGAGTTGCGCCGATGTACAGCAAGCCGCTGAGAACGCCACCCCAGGCAACCGCACCGGGCAAGGTGCGCGCCGGATCGCGGATCTCGTCGCCCATCACCGAAGCAAGTTCGAGTCCCACCAAACCAAAACAGATCACGCCGAAAGAATTCAGGACGAAACGGGGATCCGTGGGAATCTTGAAATCCGCTGCTGTGATTGACGTACCAAAACGCGAGAGGACAATCACGCCCAAGCCGATCAGCGTGGCGGCGGCAATGCCCGTGCCAATCCCTCCCAGATTGTTCAGCCATTTCCCCACGCTCAGTCCCACAATGTTCAGAATGGTCAACAGTGCGAGCAACAGTGTGGATGCACCCAGAGCGAAAGCCTTGTTGTCGGCTAAGCCGGCGTGTCCCGGACCCAGCACGAAAACCGAAACTCCGACGAAGTACAGCATGACCGTGGGCACGTACAGCATGTTGTTGGTCCAATAACACCAGCCGGACAAGAAGCCATGAAAGTCGCCGAACACTTCCTTGGCCCACAAATAGACTCCGCCTTCTCCCGGGAAGCGTTGAGCGAGTTCAAGAACCGCAATGCCCTGCGGCCAAAAGAAAAGCAGCAACGCGATGAGCCAGAGCCAAACCGTAACTCCGCCGTTGGCGGCAATCGACGGCACCACGTTCAAATTAAAAACCGCCACTACGAACAGTAGGACCAGATCCCAACGGCCGAGGACACGCTTCAGGTGCGGCTGGTTGGAATCGTTAGCCGACAAAGTCCTGCTCCTTGACATCAGGGGCTAAAGCCCCAGGGATTTTGGCAGCTTTATCGCAGGGCCGGAGGCCCTGCGCCACCCAAAATCAGAACCGCCGTCCTGCTTGATCTGCGGAGCTTGGCTCCGCCGGACAGCCGAGGGCGGCTGTCCCCACGTGATCGCTAGTGGGCCACTGCTTCCGCGGTACGCTCCTGCTGGGCTTTAGCCAGCGCTGGCGCCACATCCGCAAACGCCGCGAGGTGCTTGTCGATATCGGATTCGGTGTGCTGCACCGAGATGGTCCACTGCTCGTCCCACCAATAGGGCTGCGGCATAACACCGCGGTTGACCATGCCGAACCAGTAATGCCGCCATAGGTCGATATCGACGGTGGTCCAGTCGCGGTAGTTGCGGATTTCCTTCGGGTAGAGCATGAGCGCACCATTGGCGCCGGCAACGGCGATGTAGCCCTGAAGACCGGTCTTGGCCAGAGCCTTGCGATAGCCCTCGACCAGCTTCTTACTCAGCTTCTCGACGTGTTGGTAATTCTCGCGGGTGAGCACCTCGCGAAATGCGGCTAGACCGGCAGCCATGGAAACCGGATTGGTGTTGTAAGTGCCGCCGTGGAAAACCTTGTGCTGCGAGATGAGGTCCATCACTGACGGGTGCGCGCCGAACGCCGCCAGCGGAAAGCCGCCGCCAATCGATTTAGCCAGGCAGATCATATCGGGCTTGACGTTGAAGTATTCGGAAGCGCCGCCCCATCCGAGCTTGGCGCCGGTCTTGACTTCGTCGAATATCAAGAGCGCGCCATTCTTGGTGCAGATGTCGCGAAGGCCTTGCAAAAATCCAGGCTGCGGCATGCAGAGGCCGACGTTCATCATGATGGGCTCGAGAATAATTGCGGCAATTTCGCCGGGATTCTGCTTAAAGCGAAGCTCGACACTGGCCAGATCGTTGAAGGTAGCGACGGGTACGTTGGCAATGGATGCCTTGGGAACGCCGAGGCCGCCGGGAACCGAGGTGGGGGCATTGATGTCGCCGAACTCGGGGGCGTGAGGTTTCACGCTGACCAGGGCGGCGTCGTGCAGACCGTGATAGCCGCCCTCAAATTTGAGGATCTTGTCGCGACCGGTGGCGGCGCGTGCCAGACGGCAGGCGTGCATCGTAGCTTCGGTACCGCTCGATCCGAAGCGGACCATCTCCACCGGAAAGCGCTGCGCGATTTCTTCGGCGAGTTGCCATTCCATGTCGTGTGGCATACCGAACATGGTGCCGGTGCTGAGCCGGGCCTGCACGGCTTTCATGACCGCGGGATGGCAATGGCCGGCCATAAGCGCACCGAAACAAAGATTGTGATCGATGTAATCGTTGCCATCGAGATCGCGGAAATGGGAGCCGCTGCCTTCTTTCACAAAAATGGGATAAGGATCGTAGGCACGGTAGTTGCTGGCTACGCCCAGCGGAATGCGCTTCAGGTTGCGCTTGTGGGATTCGGCCGATTTAGGCGTACGACGCTCAAAGGTGGAAATCTCCTGCTGCAATTCGGGGTACATCTGGGTCTCCGGGAAATCTCAAGCCGCCTCCTGGCGGCCATTAGAGTACCCGGGCAGCCGAGGCTGCCCAGGCTTTTGGCTAGAAGATATATTTTAGAGCAAATTGTACTTCCCGTGGTTGGGCCGCTTGCGTGATCTTGCCAAACGCGGTTTGGCCGTCCGAGAAGTGACCATCCGGATTGGAGAAATTGGTGTGGTTGAAAACATTGAAAATCTCCGCCCGGAATTGGAAATACGAGTTCTCAGTTACGGCAAGTTTCTTATGGACCGAGAAATCCCACTCCTGCAATCCAGGGCCACAGCAGATGGTGCGCTGCGTGCCATTGTTAAACTGGCCCAAGGGCGGGTCCTGGAAATCAAGTGGATTGAACCAGAAATTGCCGTTGGTTCTGGGGTTCAGCTTCTGAAATGGCGCAGCCAGGCTGGGCGCTTCAGTTCCCAGGAAAAACAGGCTGTCGATCAGTTCGGTGTCATCCTCGGTATCCAGACGGATGGGAAACCCGCTCTGGAACTGGGTAATCCCGGAAATAGCCCAGTCATCCACCAGCCTTCCGGTGAACCCTTGATGTTTAGGGATGGGCAGCTCCCACTCGTAGCTAATAACGAAACGCTGGGCGGAGTTGAACAACGAAAGCGCGCGACTGGCCCTGAAATTGAACGGATTGATGGTCTCCTCAAATGTGGAGCCGTCGTCAATCGACTTACTGAAGGTGTAAGCGGCCTGGAATTGCAAGCCATGAGAGAAGCGCTTTTCGAGCATTGCCTCAAGCGCGTTGTAATTCGAACTGGCGACTGTGTCCTCGGCGAAAATCGAACTGAAAACCGGCACGCCATCCGACGGACAACCGACGGCGGTGACCGGGTTGCAGTTCGGAGAAGAATACCGACGCAGTCCCACCATGGTAAGAGCAGGATTGTTAGGCCCGTTGTACACGGGTGTGGATCCGTACGGCATGTGCAGCGAGAAACCGGCGGGAATGCTGTTGGCGGGAAGACTCCACTCGCTGTCCTCTATCGTTGGGCCACAAGCATAGTCCGAGTTGAGCGCGGCGTTGGCATGCGGGTTGGGGTTTCCGTTCGCCAATTTCGGCGCGTAGTACTGGGAAATGTTGATCATGTCCTGGCAGGTTTGCGGATTGGAGGGGTTGATGTCGCGGCCCGTCAGCAAACGGTGCCCCTGGGAGCCCACGTAGCCGATTTGTAGCATCAGATCTCTGGCGAGCTCGCGCTGAATGGTCAGATTATATTGCTCGGTGTACTGGGTGCGCAGATGGGGCTGGAATTCTCCATACAGCAGGATGGGCCGGAAATCTGACAAGTCGGTGGGCTCACCTCGAGTAGGTGTGATGATTCCGTTGAAGGGATTCGGCGCATTGCCGCCGGCCTGGAAAACAAAGGGAGTATTGAGGAACGTGTTAGAGATCGAAGAACTGCCTCCGAAGGGAGGCTCGGCGCCGAATTGCGCCATCACCAGTTCTTCGATGGGGTTATAGAAAATTCCCCAACCCATGCGGATGCTGGTCTTGCCATTGTTGCCGAACACTTTCCCCAGCACACCGCTGTCGAAATTGGGGCTGTACGCCAAGCCTACGCGCGGCGCAAAAGATTTGTAGTACGTCGAAGTCAGACCAGCGGGAACACCGGGATCGCCTGGAACCACCAGACCAGTAGGGCAGTCGGCAGGAAAATCTGCGGTAGTAGCGGCACTGCAAGGATAAATGGTGCTGTTCTGACCCGGACGGAAGGTCTCTACGTGTCCGCTGACATCGGTGGGAGGTGTATTGAGTTCCCAACGTAACCCGTAATTCAGGGTTAGATTGGGTTTGATCTTCCAACTGTCCTGAGCGAAAGGATAGATAGACGTACTGCGAACCGCTTCACTTTGACCGGAGCCCTGGAGATAGGTATCACTCAACCCCAACAGGAACTCCGCGTAGTTATCGCCATCGCCGGTGCCGATCGCATTCGGCCCGAGGCCGCTAAAAGTGAAGTCGCCGTTGACGTCGAAATAGTAAAACTGATCGAAGCGCTGGCGACGGGCCTCGAGGCCAAACTTGAAAGTGTGATTGCCTTTCACCCAGGTAATGTTGTCGGACCATTGGAAGCTGTTGCCCACCTGGGGAAGAAAACCCTCCCAGTTATTGCCAAATTGAGCGCCGCCGCCGATGCTGATGTAAGGGACGCCAGTGAGCGTGGATGGGAGTCCTGGGGTGATTCCGAGTTTCGGGCTGGTACCGAGCGTTCCTGTTATGGCCGACGAATCGGACGTTCCAGTAAAGCAAAACGCCGCCGCTGGACCGGTCCCACACGAGGCAGTGACCGCATTGTTGGTTTGTGATTTGAGGAAGCCCAACTGCCCTTCGCGCATATAGGTGAAATGCGCCTCATTGACCAGCGAATTACTCAGCGACCAACTGTGACTGATGTTCCACTGCTGAAAGCGTGAGTTATTGAAATTGCCGAAGCCCGGCACATTGGCACCCGCTTCCTCGAAGGTGTTGTAGGGTTGCAACTCGTAGATATCGGTGAAGTAGTAGTAGATGCTCAGGTTCTGACGCTCCGTGATCTTGTGATCGACGCGGACCGTAAATTGGTTCTCATTGTCAGTTCCGGTGGGAACGGACTGGTTCTCAAACGGGCCCCTATTTCCCGCGGGGATAAAATTCTTTGCCAGTGCAACGGCGACGGGGTCCTGGCACGCCGTGGGGATTACTCCGGTCGGAAATATTTGCGACCACAAGAGGTTCGCCGCAGGAACTTGCCCGCCGAGGCCTTGGATCGCCGCGGTACAACCGGCCCGGCCGTTTAGCACCTGGGCTACGAAGGGATCACTGATTTGGTTGGGCAAGCCGCTATTGGTGTTGGTGGGCGGAGCGAACCCTCCTACTGCACTGAAATTTCCGCTCAGCTCGGCGGGAGAGGGCACGTTCACCAAGGGGCCGGGATCTCCCTGCCGGATACGGCGGCCTTCATAGGAGACAAAGAAAAACGTACGGTCCTTCTTGATGGGACCGCCCAAGGTTCCACCGAATTGATTCTGGTTCAGCTGCGGCTTTACCGTATTGAAGTAGCCTTGTGCATTCAGCACCGTGTTGCGGAAGTACTCGTAAATGTCTCCGTGAAACTGGTTGGTACCCGATTTGGTGACGACGTTGACGACCGAACCTGAGTTGCGTCCATATTCGGCATCAAAAGTGTTCGTGATCACTCGGAACTCAGCGACGCTGTCCGGGGTAGGTTGCACCGTGGGCAGGTTCACGAACTGGTCGTTGGCATCGCCCCCGTTGACACTGAAGTTGTTGGCGCGGGTACGGCCGCCGTTCACGGAGACGCTGCCGGCATTGTCAGAACCAAAAAAGAGGCTGCCGCTGCTCCCCAGCTGCGATTGCACTCCGGGCTGGAGCTGCAAGAACTGATACGTATCGCGGGTGTTCAGCGGCAATTCGTTCACGGAGCGGTCATTGATCACAGCGCCGAGCTGGGTACTGGTGGTATCGACCTGTTGGGCTTCCGAGGTCACTTCGACGACCTCCTGAGCGGCGCCGATGTCCAACACCTTGTTCAGCGTGACCACCTGGTTCACGTCGACAGTGATACCCTTCTGCACACTCTTCTTAAAGCCAGCCAGCTCAAACTGTGTCGTATAGACACCGGGCACAACTTCCACGAAGGTATAGTCACCGTTGCCGTTGGTGGTGGTGTCCCGGGTGGAGCCAGTAGCTTCATGAATCAAACTCACCTTCACGCCGGCCAGCACGGCGCCGGTGGGGTCGGCGACACGGCCCAGAATTCTGCCGCTCTGTGCAAGAGCCGGAGAGGAGAGAAGCGCGATCAAGCTGAGCAGGGCCAGGCAGAAGGACAAACTACGGCGGTCCAGAGACGGATGCATGCAGCACCTCCCGATCCGGGGTGGAAAATTTGCCAGCAACCAGGTTGCGTGAAAAGCAAACCTTGCTATAATCGCGCAAGGTTAGTGAAACCTGCCATTGACTGTCAAGTAAAAAAATGGTTCCAGGAACGCCTCGAAAATACTCGGAGAGCGCGGTTTTGTAAAATGAAATCCGCCGAGCCAAAGCCCAACTTGAAAATCGGCGAAGTCGCCCGGCTCGCCGGGATTTCTCCCTCGGTGATCCGCTCGTGGGAACGACTGGGTCTGACCCGTCCGCGACGCACGGCCAGCCAATATCGCGTTTACACACCTGACGACGTGAAGCTGCTGAAACGGGCACGGTTTCTGCGCAAAGTGCGGGGACTTAACGCTCCCGCCATCGTGCAATTGCTGCGACGAGAGGGACGAGTGCGGTCGTCTGCGAACGGCGCCAGCGGAGCCATCGCGATCCACTTACGCCAACGCCGGCAGCAGCGCGGGCTGTCTCTCGCCCAGGTGGCGAAGCAAGTGGGTATCTCCGTGGGATTTCTGAGCGCCCTGGAACGTTCCCAGATGAGCGCATCGGTGAGCACCCTGCGCAAGCTGGCACAGTTCTACCAGACCAATATCCTAGATTTTTTCGACGCGGCGGAATCGCGGGGCCGGTTGGTATCGCCGGGGAGGCGCAAGATCCTGGAAGCGGGGCCGGGGGTTCGCATGGAATTGCTGGCGTGGGGGAACACAGTGATGGAACCGCACCTGTTTCGCATCGCGCCCAAAGCCGGCAGTGGCGAATCCTACGCTCATGAAGGCGAGGAATTTCTCTACGTGCTGCGGGGAGAGCTAAGGATTTCAGTGCAAGAAGAGGAATACCGGCTGCGGACGGGTGACAGTTTTTATTTCGAGAGCGCGACTCCGCACCGCTGGCTGAACCCCGGCCGCAGTGAAACCTGGGTGTTGTGGGTGAATACGCCACCGACGTTCTAGCGGAGGTAACATGACGCACGGCAACGTGGTATACCCATCACCAAACTGGGACGGGGCAAGGACAAATTCGGAGGGTACACTAATGACCCGGCGCGTTGGAATTGTCTTGTTGATGGTTTGCGCATTGCTTCTTGCCCTGGGATGCACAAAGAAAACGCCAGCCCTGAATCTGTTGGTGTGGGAGGGGTATGCCGACCCGTCTTTTGTGCGCGGATTCGAGGAGCAATACCACTGCAAGGTTTCCGCTTCCTACATGGGATCGAGCGACGAACTGGTGGCCAAGCTGCGGGGCGGGAGCGCAGGCAACTATGATGTGATCTCACCTTCGAGCGATGTGGCGACTTCGATTGCTTCCGCGGGACTCGCGGCGCCGCTGGATCTTTCCAAGCTACCCACTTACAGCCAGCTTTCGCCGCAGCTCACTTCCCTGCCGCTGGTGCGGGTCAAGGGCCAGGTTTTTGGAGTGCCTTTCATGTGGGGCCCGGACCCACTCATTTACGACACGACCGCATTTTCGCAACCGCCGGATAGTTGGAATGTCTTTTGGGACCCGAAATATCGCGGCAAGATTTCGGTGTGGGATGATCTTTCCACGGTATACATGGCGGCGCAGGTGTTGGGCTTCGACCAACCCGATCCCAGTCAGCTTTATAACCTGTCCGACGAGCAACTGGAGGCCGTCAAGAAGAAGTTGCTGGAATTGAAGCCGAATGTTCGCAAGATGTGGTCGACCGGGGGCGAGCTAACTAATCTGTTCCAGAACCACGAAGTGGTGGCCGCAATGGGATGGCCGCTGATGACCAACCAGCTTCGCAAGATCAACTTTCCTGTGGGTGAAACCATTCCCAAAGAGAATACGACGGGCTGGATCGACCACCTGATGATTACTGCCGGGAGTGAAAACAAGGAACTGGCGCAGCAGTTTCTGGAGTACATGATCGGGACAGAAGTGCAGAAAAAGGTGACGGACATTACTGGCTACACGCCAGCCAATCCGCAGGCGGCGCAATATATGTCTGCGGCCGAAGTGAAGAGCCTGCATCTGGATGACGTGGACAATTACCAGAGGCGGCTATATTTCTGGCAGAACGTTCCACGGCGTGCGAAGTACAACGAGATTTGGAACGAAGTAAAGGCAGCACAGTAGTTTTCATCGAGTAGCGCCGGCAGCTTGCGGTGGCGCTACTAGAACCAATGGCCACCACCATCGAACCCACGCTCGCTCGTTCCGCCAAGTCTGGGGCGCAACCGCTGCTTTCCATTCGCCAGGTCGCGAAGTCGTTTGGGAAGAATCCGGTGTTGCGGGACATCTCCCTGCAAATTGCGGAAGGCGAATTTCTGACCATCCTCGGAGAGAGTGGCTCGGGCAAGACGACGCTGCTGCGCATTATTGCCGGTTTTGAGAGTGCGACGTCAGGTGAGATCTGGATGGAAGACGAGCGGCTCGATGTTCTGCCTCCGTACCGGCGGAGGGTGAATACCGTCTTCCAGCACTACGCGCTGTTCCCGCATATGACGGTCGAAGAAAATGTTGGCTACGGGCTGCGCGTGGCGAGAGTGGCGAAAGAAGAAGTTGCGAGCCGGGTCGAACAAGCGCTGGCGATGGTCAAGATGACGGCGTACGCCAAGTCCAAGCCGGCAAAGATCAGCGGGGGACAGCAACAACGTATCGCTCTGGCGCGGGCGCTGGTGAACCGGCCGCGGCTGTTGCTGCTGGATGAGCCGCTCTCCGCCCTGGACGCGAATCTGCGACGGCAGATGCAGGTGGAACTGAAGTCGCTGCAACGCGAAGTCGGCATTTCGTTTGTGTTTGTCACCCATGACCAGGAAGAAGCCATGGTTATGTCGGACCGGATTGCGCTGCTGCGGAGGGGCGAACTGGAGCAGATTGCTTCTCCGCGGGAAATCTACGGCCAGCCGGCGACCGCGTACACGGCGCAGTTCATCGGACACACCAACCTGCTGCAAGGAGAGGTGAAGGGCGGAGTAGTGCGATGCCACTCGCTGGACTGGCCGGTCGGGCTGCCGGATGGGCCGGTGTTGTTCTCGCTGCGACCGGAGAATGTGCGGATCGTGGATCTGGCGGTCGGAAGCGCCGGGGTAAACGTGGTGCGATTTCGCGGCAGAGTTTGTCACCAGGCGTTTCACGGCTCGACAGAGTTATTGCAGGTGGAGTGCGAGGACGGATTGAAGTTGTCGATTCGCACTGCGACGCGAGAGAACTGGCTGGGCGAGCTGGAACTGGAATTCTCGCCCGAGGATGCTGTCGCAGTCCGCCAGTCCGAGGAGAGGATCTGATGTTCTCCCGCGCCTACCGGGCCGCGATTACGGTACCGCCGCTGGTGTGGGTCGCCGTGTTCCTGCTGGTCCCGTATGGGCTGCTTTTGTGTTACAGCTTCTGGTCGGTCTCGCCGACGCAGACGATTGTGCATTCGTGGACGCTCGACAATTATCGCGACCTGTTTCGAGTGAATGTATACCTGCAGACGCTGTTCCGGTCGATGTGGATTGCGGCGCGGGTGATGCTGTTCTCGCTGCTGTTGGGTTATCCGCTGGCTTATTACTTGTCGTTTCACGCGGGCGCGAGAAAAGAATTGTTCTATCAGCTAGTGATTATTCCCTTGTGGGTGAGCTATCTGGTCCGCGCCTATGCGTGGAAGACGATTCTGGGGAGCGACGGCGTACTCAACACGCTCTTGCAGTACGTACACCTTACGCGGCATCCGCTGGATTTTCTGCTCTACAGCCCGTTTGCCGTGGTGCTGACGCTCACCCACATCTACACGCCGTTCGCTTTCTTGCCGATTTACGCTTCTCTCGAGCACATTCCCCGCAACCTGGTGGAAGCCTCGCATGATCTGGGAGCGTCGCCGTTTCAAACCTTCTGGCGCGTGATCTTTCCACTTTCGATCCCTGGCATGCTGGCCGGAGCAACCTTCGCGTTCGTGCTGAGCCTGGGAGATTTCCTGGCGCCGCTGCTGCTGGGCGGCCCGAGTGGCATCATGATTTCGAACATTGTGGTCAGCTTGTTCGGGGCGGCTTATAACTGGCCGCTGGGAGCAGCAATTTCGCTGTGCATGCTGCTGCTAGTGCTGGCGCTGATTTATCTGTCGGAAAGTCTGGAAAAGAAATGGAGTTTCCGATGAGCGGCGGCGTGCAGATGAAGTCGAGGTGGCTGCCCTGGCACGCGATTGCGGTATTCGGCTTCTTGTATCTGCCCATCGTCACGCTGATTGTGTACTCGTTCAATGGAACCGGGGTGGGAGGGTTTCCGCCGCGCAATCTGACGCTGGATTGGTATCGCATGCTTTTCGCCGACGATGCCATCTGGACATCGGTGTTGAACAGTGTGCTGGTGGCGGCGGCGGCGATGGCGATTTCACTGGCGTTTGGTATCCCTGCGGCCCTGGCGCTGGACCGGGCCAACTTCCCAGGAAAGGTGCTGTTCCGGCGGCTGGTTCTGCTGCCCCTGATTCTGCCGGGAATTATTACCGGATTATCGTTGCTGATGTTGTTCCGCGCCGCCGACATGAAGCTGAGTCTGCTAACCGTTGTGTTGGGTCATGGCACGGCCCTGATTTCCGTCGCCACGACCGAGGTGTTCGCCGGTCTGCAAAAGCTGGATCGCGCGCAGGAAGAAGCGTCGCTTGATCTGGGAGCGAATTACTGGCAGACGTTCTGGCGAGTGACGATTCCTAACCTGCGTTTGTCCATCATTGGGGCGGCTTTGCTGATCTTTACGCTGTCGATGGATGAGATTGCGGTGAGTTTCTTTCTGATTGGACGGGACAACACGCTGCCGCTCGAGATCTGGGGGCGGCTGCGGCGGGGGATTACGCCGGAGATCAACGCGATTTCGAGCATTATTTTTGTGTTTTCGCTGGTGGCGATTGTGACTTGGTATCGATTGCGGGCGGGTGCGGAAGCCAAAGTTGAAGTGTAGCGCCGGCATCTTGCCGGCGGCGCTACGGGGAAGAGGATTGCACATGGGCACGAATCGTCGAGACTTTATCAAGCATGTGGTGGCAGGGTCGATCGCCGCGGGTTGTCCCATAGATCTCTCGTTGTTGGCGGCGGAAACCGCACGCCAGCCCGCCGTCGATGGTGAAGACAACCGCATCTGTCATCAGGTTCGCGATGGCAAGGTCTTCACGCTGCCGCCTGCCACCGCTCATCACGATATTGTGATTGTGGGCGGCGGAGTCAGCGGACTGGCTGCGGCTTACCTGACCCGACACCTCGATTTTCTGCTGTTGGAAAAAGAACCGCACTGGGGCGGGAACGCCTACCTGATGGAGTATGACGGAATCGCCTTCGCGACCGGCTCCGCGTTTCTCGGCAAAAGCGAGCCTGCTGCTTTCAACTTGGCCAAGGAGATCGGCCTTGAGCCGTTGCCGGTACACGATCGCGACTCCACCATCATTCACGGCGAATGGATTCCCAATACCTGGACCGACGGGCTTGACAAGTTGCCATATCCCGCTAGCGTTCGTGAGGGGTTCAAGAAGTTCAAGAAAGAGATAATGGCCATTGATCTGGCCAAGCGCAGTAAGGAACTGGACAATCTCCCGTTTTCTAGTTTTCTGAAGGGCTATCCGGCCGAAGTCAAGCTGTGGTGGGACAATTATGGGCCGTCGAACTGGGGCGCCGCCAGCGAACAAACTGCGGCCCGACTCGCGATCGGGGAACTGCAAGAAATCGGCTCCGATACGGTTCCGGACTTCTACACCTGGCCTGGGGGTTTGGGCGCAATCACCAAGAGGTTGAACGAGATCCTTCAGCCTTCGTTCGCAGATCGCATGCAGAGCGGAGCGACGATCGTTGCCGTCGTGCCCGGCAAGCGCGACGTACAGGTCACTTATATGCAAGGCGCAGAACTGAAGACGGTGACTGCCAGGGCGGTCATCATGGCGACTCCGAAGTTCATTACCCGGCGCATTGTGCAGGGCCTGCCGGAGAAGCAAAGCGATGCCATGCACAAGATCCGATATATTCCTTATCCGGTGGTAAATCTCATTTTTGATAAACCGGTGTTCAACAAGTCGTATGACACCTGGTGCCCGGGGAACACGTTCACCGATTTCATTGTCGCCGACTGGGTGGTCCGCAACCAGCCGGGCTACAAGCAAAAGTACAACATTCTGACTTGCTACACGCCGATGAAGGAAGACGATCGCGGGTATTTGCTGACCGAGGGCAGCACGCGGAAAATCGCGGAGAATGTGTTGCGGGACTTCCAGAAGCTGTTTCCGGGATCGAATGTCGACCCCATCGAGGTTCACATTTACCGGCGCGGCCATCCTCTTTACATGTCCACGCCCGGCCTGTATACGACGATCCAGCCCTTGGTGCGGGAACCGATGGACCGCGTGTTCTTCGCCAATACGGACTCGGAAGGGCCGGAATCGACCACAAACGAGGGAATCCTTGCGGCGCATCGGGCGGTGAAGGAGGCGGAACATCGGTTGGCGGGCAAAGCGATGCCAAAACACGCGGGAGTGGCGGGTTAAGCGGTGGAATCGATTGAAATCAGTTCTCAGTAGCCGGTTCTCAGCTCTCAGTTAGTCCCCAAGCGCCCCCCCAGCATAGTAAAGTAGTAGTGAGGCATAGCCTCGTTCCCTGAAAGGATTCTCTTGAGTTCCGGCATTCGCAACATCGCAATCATTGCCCACGTTGACCATGGCAAGACTACGCTGGTCGACGCCATGCTGAAGCAGAGCGGCACATTTCGCTCCAACGAGCACATTATCGAGCGGGTCATGGATTCGAATGACCTGGAGCGTGAGCGCGGGATCACCATTCTGGCCAAGAACACGGCCATCTTTTATCACGATGTGAAGATCAACATTGTGGACACGCCCGGTCACAGCGACTTTGGCGGCGAAGTGGAACGTGCGTTGAAGATGGTGGATGGAGTGATGCTGCTGGTGGATGCCAGCGAGGGGCCCCTGCCGCAGACGCGATATGTGCTCACTAAGGCGCTCGAAGCGAAACTACCGCCGATTCTGGTGATCAATAAGATCGACCGCGCAGACGCTCGTCCGCAGGAAGTCTTGAACGAAGTCTATGACCTGTTTATCGATCTCGACGCCAAGGAGGAGCAGCTAGATTTTCCCGTGCTCTACACCAACGCCAAAGCGGGCACGGCGACGCTGGACATTAAGGGTGGAGGCGAGAATCTGCTGCCGCTGTTCGAGGCCATTGTCAAGACCATTCCGGTGCCGACGGGCGATCCCGCTGGGCCGTTGCAAATCCTGGTGGCTAATCTTGACTACAGCGACTACCTGGGACGACTGGCCATCGCACGCGTGTTCAACGGAAGCATGCACACCGGCGAAGATGTGGCGATTGCGAAGTTGGACGGATCGCTACAGAAGACCAAAATCACTAAACTGTTTTCGTTTTCCGGCCTGAAGCGGACGGACATCACGGAGACCACGCTCGGAGATATTATCGCCGTCGCTGGCGTCGAAGGCATCACCATCGGCGAGACCATCACCGAGGTGGAAAATCCTGCGCCGTTGCCGCACATCACCATTGATGAGCCCACCATCGCCATGCAGTTCACAGTGAACACTTCCCCATTCGCCGGGCGCGATGGCACTTATGTCACTTCGCGCAATCTCCGGGAACGTCTGCAGAAAGAACTGCTGACCAATGTTTCCTTGCGGATTGAAGACACTGAGACCACAGACACGATGGTGGTGATGGGGCGCGGCGAGCTGCAGCTTTCAATTCTCATCGAAATGATGCGCCGTGAGGGCTACGAGTTGATGGTCGGAAAGCCGGAGATCGTGACCAAGCGGGTCGACGGAAAGCTGATGGAACCGGTGGAGCACCTCACTGTGGATGTTCCCGAAGAGTTCGTGGGCGTGGTCATGGAACAGCTTGGAGCGCGAAAAAGCGAAGTCAAGAACATGCACAATCACGGTTATGGGCGAGTGCGAATCGAGTTTCGAGTCCCCAGCCGGGGATTGATTGGCTTGCGGAGCCAGTTGTTGACCGATACCCGCGGCACCATCGTGATGAATGCTTTGTTTGACGGGTACACGGAATGGCAGGGAGAAATTCCGCACCGGCTTACCGGCGCATTGGTCGCGGACCGAGGCGGCACTTCTACAGCTTATGCGCTGTGGGGCCTGCAAGAACGCGGCGAATTGTTTGTGGGGCCGGGCGTGGAACTGTACGAAGGAATGATCGTCGGGGAGAACGCCAAGGACAACGATCTCGATGTGAACGCGGTGCGCGAGAAAAAGCTGACCAACATGCGGGCTTCGACGGCTGACGAGGCCATCCGGCTGGTGCCGTTTCGCAACCTGAACCTGGAGCAGGCCATTGAGTTCATTGCTGACGATGAGTTCGTGGAGATCACGCCGAAGTCGCTCCGCCTGCGGAAAAAAGTGCTGCAGTTCAATCAGCGGAAGAGGAGGTCGATGGCGATGGCAGAAGAGAGTTGAAGGTGAGTGGCGGCAAAATGAAGGCGCAATCCGGTGGCGGGCTGCGGATGTACTTAGTCCCTTGCAGTTGTGGCACCACCTTCGCGGTGACGGAGGACCACGATCGCAAAGGTGGCGGTTGGAGCCGCTATCTGAAGTGCCCCAGCTGCGGCAAGCGGCATGACCCCAAAAACCGGCTGCTCCAGGTGGGTTTTCAGAACGAAGGATATTGGAAAGTGGAGCAGTGTTGACAGCCAGCGGTTCTCTGGTAAGAGATACCATGACACCTGAAGCGGCGCCTCAACCTCGTCCTACCCGCGTCGCCATTGTTGGAATGTGTTACGGCTTGAACTGGACGATTCCGAGGTCGGCAAACTGCGGGATTCTGCGGAGCTGTTGCGTAAAACCATCGAGTCACTCGACCTGATGTGACGCCAACCAGACGGCTGAGGTATTTGCTGGAAATTGGCGGTAACCTGCTATACTTCCCCCGCATTTGACTGTCGGTCAACTCCGGCTGCCTGGCCAACCAGCCTCCTCTGTCTCGCCGAAGCCGCACAATCAAATAGCTTGCAGAGGAAGAGAGAACGTCGCTTGAAAAACATTTTTGTTGGCAACCTCGACTTCAACACTTCGGAAGATGAGTTACGGAAACTCTTCGAGCCGCACGGACAGGTGGACCGCATAACCATTCTGACCGACCGGGACACGGGCCGCTCCCGCGGTTTCGGTTTTGTGGAGATGACAAATGCGGAAGAGGGCGACAAAGCCATTGCCGCTTTGAACGGAACCCAGATCGGCGGACGAACGCTGAACGTGAACGAAGCGCGCCCCAAGACGGAACGCAGCGGCGGGGGTGGCAAGGATCGCGGCGGTGATCGTGGCGGACGCGGCGGTGGCGGAGGGGGCGGCAGGAACCGCTGGTAGCGGCCGCAGCGTACATGGCCCGTACAATTGATGGGGCCAAGCTGTGCATGTACACTGGAACCGGAGTGCGCCCGTAGCTCAGATGGATAGAGCGATTGCCTCCGGAGCAATAGGTCGGGAGTTCGAATCTCTCCGGGCGCACCATACGTCCCCGATCCTTCGACAAGCTCAGGATTTCGGCTGCGGGCTCCCGCTGCGCTCACGCCCGCAAAACGCCTCAAGTTCGAATCTGTCCGGGCGCACCAGTTTTCCCGATCCCCACGTGTTTGAGATCCGGGTTTCAGCTGCAAATTGTTGACCTCCCCTTAACCACCCAGCCAGGATGTTCCCGCCTAAGCGGGGGGCTCGGGTCGGCTGCCCGTGCGGGTAACAGGGGCAGACTACAGCGAAAGCCGCGCCAGAGTGCATTTTTGGCCCGTATCTTGACAGGTTCGGGTTACCAAGGTTCCTTCCCCGGAAGCGTACGCGGCGAATATAATTTTAGGATTCCACTTGCCACTCGAGGTCGCGTTTTAATGACCGAGGCCGCTGAGCCCAACCGCAACCGGCTGACCCAGGAATTGGCCATTTTTCACGATGTGGCCAAGGCCCTGACGTCGTCGCTGGACCTCGACTCCATTCTGCAAACCATCATGGAGAAGATGGCGGAATATTTCCGTCCTGATAATTGGTCGCTGCTGATGCTGGACGAGGAGCGCGATGACCTGTATTTCGCGATTGCGGTGGGGAATGCTTCCGAGGCGCTGAAGAATGTGCGTTTGAAGGTCGGCGAAGGGATTGCCGGCCATGTGGCCAAGCACGGCGAACGACTGGTGGTGCCGGATGTTTATACCGACCCGCGATTCACTAAGCGCATCGACGAAATGACCCGCTGGGAGACCCGGTCCATCATTTGCTTTCCGTTAAGGTCGCGCACCCGGGTGCTGGGCGTCATTCAATTGGTGAATGTGGACATGAAGCATTTCGGCGACCAGGAAATCTATTTCCTGCAGTCAGTGTGCGATTATGCCGCCATCGCCATTGAGAATGCGCGGTCGGTACAGAAAATTCAGGAACTGACGATCACGGATGACTGCACGGGATTGTTCAACGCGCGACATCTTTATAAAACTTTGGAGACCGAGGTGTACCGCTCGGCGCGCTTCGGATACGAGTTTACGGTGGTGTTCATCGACCTGGACCACTTCAAGCAGGTGAACGACACTCACGGACACTTGATCGGAAGCAAGCTGCTCGCAGAAATTGGGTACCTGGTGAAGGCGCAGTTGCGGTTGATTGATTACGCGTTCCGCTATGGCGGCGACGAGTTTGTGGTGCTGTTGCCGCAGACCGGGAAAGACTCCGCGCTGGTAGTGGCCAAGCGCCTCCGCGACAGTCTGCGCACCAGCATGTTTTGCCGCGAAGAAGGACTGAACCTGAATATTCGCGCCTCCATGGGCGTGGCCACCTACCCGCACGACGCCAAGACTCCGCACGACATCATCCGTCAGGCCGATGAGATGATGTATCTGGTGAAGAACACCAGCCGCGACAACATTGGGATTGCGCAGCGGGGAGTGATGAAGTAATCATTCAGCATTCAGCATTCAGCATTTAGCACTTGGCACTTAGCATTTGGTGGGCGACCGTTGATTACTTCCCTTGGTATTGGGTGCTCCTCTGAGCTTCGATACTTCTTGGTCTTTCTTTTGGAATCTGCTTAAATCGGCTTCGAGCCGCACCCGTGATCGACATCCATTGTCACATTTTGGCGGAAGTGGACGATGGGCCCACGTCGTGGGAGGTGTCCGAAGAAATGTGCCGCATGGCGGCGGCCGACGGCACCGAGCACATCGTGGCCACGCCTCATGCCAACCGCCGCTTCCACTACGACCGCGAATACCTAGGGCGGGCACTCGACCATTTGCGGCAGCGGGTGGGAAAAAGGCCGCGGCTCAGCCTGGGATGCGACTTTCGCCTGTCGACGGAGAATCTGAAAGATGCCATGGCCTTTCCTGAGCGCTATGTGATCGAAGGCGGGCGTTACCTGTTGGCTGAACCCAATCACACCGACGTCCCAAAACACATTGATGACAGCTTGCGTGAGTTGCTGAAGGCTGGAATCATTCCGGTGATTACGCATCCCGAGCGCAATACCGTTCTGCAACGGACTCCGGAGCGGGTCTTAAAGTGGGTGGAATTCGGTTGCGTGGTCCAGGTGACGGCGTCGGCGCTGAGCGGAGGCTGGGGAGAAACGGCATGGCACACGGCGCAGTGGCTGTTGAAGCGAAACGCAGTTCATGTATTGGCCAGCGATGCGCATGACACGACGAGGCGTCCGCCGGGACTTTCCCTGGCGCGGGATATTGTGGCGGAGATGCAAGGCGAAAAAATAGCGCGGGCGCTGGTGGAGGAAAATCCGCGGGCGATTGTGAGCGGGAAGAAGTTGCCCTATTTTCCGAAGCCGGGGGTGAAGTGAGGTTGCCGCCAGTGCGGCAGTTGGTTGTCAGTATTGAGGATCAGCCGGAGCGGTGGGACCTGTGCTTTGCGTGGCGTGCGCCGGTGGCGGCTCGGTCATGGCGCTCTGGGGGTTCAGCAGATGTTCGTGGTCGGGACCGAGGCCGAGCTTGATGAGGGCGCGGGAGTCGGGCGTGGTTTTCGATTGCCAGCCATGGTCGGCTTGATACTTTTGCATGGCTTTTTGTGAGGCATCGTCCCAGACGCCGGAGGCTTTGCCGGTGAGATAGTGTTCGCGAATCAAGGCTTCCTGGATATCGTGGGCGCGCTGGGGGTCGATCTTTTGTTGACCGCGGCGTGAGCTGACTTTCTTGTGAGATTTCTTCTTCTTGTGAGTGGAAGCAGGTGTTGCGGCGGAGTTAGTCTGGGCGAGAAGCGGCGGTGAGACTGTAAACAAACAGCCCAACAGCAGGACGCCGATTGTCTTCCGACGAAGTGACTGCAAACTTTCTCCGTTCGTTTGTGGAATCCACCCGTTCGCAAAAGGCGCGAAAGGATGGCACCCGTCAGCCGTTTTCCTCCATACAAGAAACCGGCACTGAGTATGATGCCGTGAAAGGCCTGCTCAGTGCCAGTATGTATGACTTGCGCTAATTACGGAAGTGTACCGGCCAGGAAGATAGTACCGCCCTGACGGCCAGTGCCCCGCTGGAGAACCAGGAAGACGACATCCTGTCCGCTCTTCAGAGTGGCGGCGACGCGGTTGAAATCGTCCTCGGAGTCGACCACATGCTTGTTGATTTCGAGGATCACGTCGCCCCGGGCCAGACCGACATCGTCGGCGAAAGCGCCGGGTTTGACATCCTGGACAATGACGCCCTTGCCAGCGGCAATGTCGAGCCGGTCGGCCATTTCATTGGTGACTGCACGCACCGTCAACCCCAGCTTGCTTTCTTTGGGGGCGACAGGTTCTCCGCCTTCGTCCTCTTCTCCCAAGCGGGCCGAGAACAATTTGGCGCGATCGGTGACGATCACGCCCGCTTCCTGCTTCTTACCATTGCGCACCAAGCCCAAAGTCACCTTGGTACCAGGTTTGCGGCCGGCGATGTCGGCCACCAGTTCGTCGCCGTTCTTGACCGGCTTGCCATCGACGGAAACGATGGTGTCGCCCACCTGGAGACCGGCTTGATCCGCCGGAGTACCCGCGATGACGTTGGAGATGGTGACGCCGCTGTTGACCCCATAAACGCGGGCGATGGCGGGATTCTCCTGCGCGGCAAACTCAATGCCGATGGAGCCACGGGCCACCCGGTGGTCAGGTCCGATGAGTTGATTGTAGACAGTGACCACGGTGTTGGAGGGCATAGCGAATCCGACTCCGGCGTAGGCGTTGGTGTCGGTGAGAATGGCGGTGTTGATCCCGATGACTTCTCCCGCCATGTTGACCAGCGGGCCGCCGGAGTTGCCGGGATTGATGGCGGCGTCGGTCTGAATAAAGGACTGGAATTGACGGTTGGGCACGATGTTGCGGCCCTTGGCGGAGACGATGCCAGCGGTCACGGTTTCCGACAATCCGAAGGGACTGCCCACGGCCAGCACCCAATCTCCGACCTGCATGCTCTCGGAATTGCCGAGCTTAGCGACGGGCAAAACCTTATCGGTGTCGATCTTGATGACAGCCAGATCGGTTTCCTGGTCGGCGCCGATCAACTTAGCGTCGTGCAATACGCCTGGGGGATCCGAGTCGATTCTGACCCGGATGCGGTCGGCCTTTTCGACCACGTGGCGATTGGTGACGATGTAGCCCTTGGCATCCACGATCACGCCGGATCCCAACGAACGTTCGCGGATGGGACCCTGGTTTCCGCCCTGGCCGCCGAAGAAACGGTCGAAGAAATCGTCGAAGGGATTCTGCTCGTCGCCTCCGTCTTGATCGGGACCGCCGCGGCGGCGGCGTGCCTGGGGCTTTATGGTGGACTCAGTGTTGATGTTAACGACGCTGGGTTCTAATTGTTTCGCAATCTGCGAGAACTGGTTCGAAAGTAGCTGGGGCGAGGGAATGGTCAACGGCGTAGCTGCCTCAGAGCTCTTTTTGCTCTCCTGGCCGCGGACTCCCTTGGAGATCACCGTGCCGATCAAAATACCCAGGGTCAGAGTGGCCAAAATGGTGAGAGTGTAGGCTGGTTTCCAACGAGTCCCGAAGCCGCTTGCGTGCGGATCCATACGATACTTCCCTCCAGACATGCTGTGACATTATACCGTTTCGCGTGGCGGGGGCGAGTTGTACTGGGTTAGACGCGGAAACGGCGGAAGAGTTTGTTTTGGAGGGCAGGAAGGAGACTACGGAACGTCCTGGGGAAAAGACTTCAAGGTCACGTCGCGTGACTTCGAGGAGACTTTCTTGTCGGGGCCGGTGCGAAAGTCGGTGAGCGTGCCTTTGAGCACATGATAGGCCTCGTCGGCTGGAGTTTTGCCTTCTCCATGATCAACGGTGCCGGTAAATTCGAACCAGACGCCGTGTACGGTTTCGGTCGTGAAGCTGAGCTTGTTGCCGTCGAGCTTTCCCAGCTTGAAGAACTGATCGAGGAAAGCGCCGCGGTCGCTGTCGGCGTCTCCGTAGCGGGAAACAAAGCCGGTGACCTTGCCGGCATCTTCCACCGTAACCTGCACAAACTCGCCTTCCTGCAGAAAGGAGTACATGCCGGAATAGCTTTCGGATGGGGAGGACGGCGGTGCGGAAGTAGTCTGGGCGATGAGTGTTGAACTCAACAAGGCAAGCGTAAAGGCCAGGAACCCAGACAGTCTCATATCGGTATTAGAGCACGAAAAATGGCCAGTGCGGCACTTGTGGCGAAATGCCGGACCGCGACTGGCGGCTATAATGAAACCTCTTGTGCGTGGCGACCAGGGCATGAAACAGCGCTTTAAGCTGATTGAATCCGAACTGAAACGGCGGCAGAACCCGGTCGCAGTACCCACTTTTCTGATCAGAGTCGATCCCTGGCATAAGACGTTTTTTCGCAATCTGCGCGATCTGGTGAGGCGGCAACAGGAAACGCCGCTGCGAGTGGTACCCCGGCCGGGGACGTTTTGGGACGATGTGTTCGTGGCTTCCCCGCTGCCCTGGGCCCGGTTTGCGGAATCTGGGGCGGGGCACGCGGCGGTGATTGCGATGTTATGGGGCGCGTCGGCCATCTGGTCGCAGGGAACTCGCGTGGCGCCGCGGGCAGTGTTTCACAGCTCGGATGTGGTCTACTACTCCGCGCAGGAATACCTGCAGCCACTGGATACGGGTGGAACGAAGCCGCGCTTGCCGCAGAAAGCTGATCCGGCATACGCGCCCCAAGCCATTATTTCGGTGCCGCCGGAGGCGGACAATCGCCGGCAGACCATTGTTGCTCCTCCCAGGATCAAGCTGGATCACGATGTGGCAATGCCTAACGTGGTGGCGTTGGGTCCGGCGCAACCAGCGGTTCCACTGGCGGCGACAAGCAAGGCGACCGATCTGCGGCTGCCTACGCTGCCAACTTCAGTGGTGGCTCCGCCGCCGGAAGTCAACAAAAACCGGTTGGCTTCGGCTCCGACGCTGGCGGAAACGGTGGTGGCGCCGGCACCGGACATGAACACGGCACGCACGAACCGCAATGTGCGCATGCCTGAGCCGGCGGTGGTGGAACCGCCTCCCAGCGTGGAAACGGCGTCAATTCGAAAAGTGGGGGACGTCAATATTGGCCATGCGCAGGTGGTCGCTCCGGCGCCGCAACTGCCGGTCGGTGAGCAGCGTGCGATCGCAACTCTGGGGCAAGGACCGCTGGGAGGAGCAAGCCCGGCAGCGGTTCCGCCCCCGCCGTCGGTGCAGGGAGGCGGAGTTTCGGGTGCGGGGGGACGGATGATTGCGCTAAGTGTGAATCCGGCGGCCCCATCGGCCGCGGTGGAGGTGCCCAGCGGAAATCGCAGGGGAACGTTTGCGGCGACGCCAGAGGGCAAAGCCAGCGCCGCCGGAACTCCGGAGGTTGCGGGCGAAGGCAAGGCGGCAAGCGGATCGAGTGGACGCAGCGGTGCAACCAATAGCGCCAACGGGGTTCCTCCTGGACTGTTCGTGGGGGCAGGGCCAAAGTCAGAGAGTAGTTCCACGATGGCCGGCAGTGGGAAGCCAGGGTACGCAGTTGACCCAAGACTGGTGGCCGGGGCAGGGCCGTCTCGGGGCTCCACTTCGAGGAAGGTGGCCTCTGAGATGTCGTCCGATAGTCAGACGGAAGCAGAACGCAAGGTGTTTGCGGGCCGGAAGTCTTATGCCATGACGCTCAACATGCCGAACCTGAACTCCGCTGGTGGGAGTTGGGTGATGCACTTCGTGGAGGAAAAAGAAGGCGAGAAACAAGGCGAGTTAGTCGCGCCTGTGGCCACGCGGACGGCGGATCCAGGGTATCCGCTGGAGTTGATGCGGCAGAACGTGCGTGGCACGGTCATACTCTCGGCGGTGATCAACGCGGATGGCACCGTGGGCGAGGTGCAGGTGCTGAACAGCATTGATGACCGGCTGGACGAGTACGCCTCGAATGCGCTCTCACGATGGCGATTTCTGCCGGCGCTGAAGAATGGAAATCCGGTGGCGCTGCAAGCGGTGGTGATGATTCCATTCAGGCCGCGGCCGGAGAAGGCGGGATTTTAAGGGACTGGCTCACTCGCGGATGCCAGCGAGGGCCAGCACAGTCAGCAGAATGCGTTTTAGGCTCAACTCGCGGCCGCCGCAATCGAACCATTCCTGCAAAGTGTGAGCGCCGCCGCCCGTGCCACCGCCGCCGATCGCGATGGCCTCGCGCGCGAGCGATAACGGGATGTTGGCGTCGGTAGAAGCGCGCTGGATTTGGGCGGCGTTGCCGAGGTGAGCATCCACAGCACGAACCACTTTGAGCATGCGGGCGTCTGCCGCCAACTCGCCGGCGGGGCGATTGCCGATAGCAACAACTTCATAGCTGAGAACGCTGGAGCGGCGCGGGGAAGGATTACGGCGTTCGCTGGCCAAGGTTTCTTCTTCGCTGGCCCGTTCCAATTCGCGCCGCAGGGCAGCTTCCAGACGCTCCATTTCCGCCATCGAAGTAGAGCGAATATCCACGCGCATGCTGGCGGATTCGGGGATCGAATTTACCGAAGTACCGCCCCGGATCACGCCGATATTGAAGGTGGTCTTGGGAGAGGTGGGAACCGGGCTTTGAGCGAAGGCGCGGATGGCCCGGGCCAGCACCAGAATCGGATTGGGAGCGCCAAAGTCGCTCCAGGAATGGCCGCCCGGGCCACGCACGATGACTTCAAAACGGCGGCTGCCCAGAGCTTCGGCGACGATGGTATCGGCTCCCGCGCCATCGAGTACCAAGCTGTAGCGGATGGAATCTCTCCAGCGCGGGTTGGCGAAAATGTGGCGCATACCGCGTAGATCGCCTTCGCCCTCCTCGCCCACGTTACCGATGAAAAGAATCGGAGTCTGCGGCGAGATTTTCGCCGATTGCAAGGCGGCCGCGACCGCAAGCAAGGCAGCAACTCCTGCGCCGTTGTCGGAGACCCCCGGGCCGTAAAGACGAGTTCCCTGCTGGCGGACGTTGAGCGGAGTTCCCGCAGGAAAGACGGTGTCAATGTGCGCGCTCAGCGAGACGAACCCAGGACCAGAGCCATTCCGTATTCCGAAAACGTTGCCGACGCTGTCGATGTGGACGTCCGCTAGTCCGACTTCACGAAAGCGCTCTTCCAGCCACTCGGCCCGGGCAGCTTCGCCAAACGGTGGGGCGGGTATTCGCGCCATCTCCAGCTGCCAGTAGGCGACTTGAGTCTCCTGGGAACGAAACCAGGCGGAGGCGGCGCGCAACTCGGGAAGCCCTGCCAGATGGGCGATCTCCTGCGGGGCGGTGGGAACTGCTTCCGGTAACGCTTCGCGTGGGGAGGCCATGGAACTTGTGGGTCATCTTACAACGGGTGGGGCAATTCTTGCTGCGAAATGCTGGGTGCGAAAAGCGGCCCGGTGGCAGCAACCGCTAGCGGGAGCGGGCAATCTAAGTCGATAGGGCCCAGGAAAGCATCAACCACGAAGGACACGAAGGAACACAAAGGTACTCCGGCAGCAGCATCGGCGGTCGTATTAAGATAGGGTAATCATGAAACGTATGCGCTTTGCGGCCTGGCTGGTAGCGGTGTTTGCCATTTGCAGTCTGATGCTGCCCGCCGTTCGTGCGGATGAAGGACCGCTGGAGAATGTTCAGCCGAAAAACGCCACGGTGGAAGAGATCATTCAGCGCTTTGCGGCCAAGGAGAAAGAGTTCAAGACGGCACGCGACCAATATACGTATCATCAAACCGTAAAGGTCCAGACGGTGGATGGTGACACCGTCGATGGCGAGTACCGGGAGGATTTCGACGTCACCTTTGACAACCAGGGACACAAGACCAAGACCGTTACCTTTGCGCCCCAATCCACGCTGCAGCGGATCTTCATGTCGCAGGAAGATTTCGATGACATCGAGAACCGGCTGCCGTTCGTGCTGACCAGCGACGAGATTTCCGAGTACCAGATCGTTTACGTCGGCCAGCAGCAGGAAGATGAATTGCACTGCTACGTGTTTGACATCGCGCCCAAGCAGATCGAGGGGAAGAAACGGTATTTTCAAGGACGCATCTGGGTGGATGATCACGATTTCCAGATCGTGAAAACCTATGGCAAGACGGTCCCTGATATAAAGAAGAAAAAAAACAACGAGAATCTTTTCCCCAAGTTCACCACCTGGCGGGAACAGGTTGATGGCATCTTTTGGTTCCCTACCTACACCAAAGCGGATGACACGCTGCGATTTACCACTGGGGACGTTCGCATCAAGGAGTTTGTGAAGTACGAGAATTACAAGCGATTCGGTTCGAATGCAAAGATCACCTTCGAGGGGAAAGAAATTCCGAAGACGGACGAGAAAGGCCAGCCGCAGAAGCCACAATAAGCCCTCAGCACTCAGCATTCAGCCGGCCAGAGCGGCGGTGATCCATCAAATCTCCATGAGTCACGGAATCAGAATCGGGTTTATGGCTGAATGCTGATGGCTGAGTGCTGATTGCCTAGTAGAAAAGATACTTCCGCCACTTATCGTCAGAGCGGCCCATCAAACGCATAATGTGGCGGCTGGTGTGCAGGTTGAAGGCGCGGGGCTCGCGCATCAGCTTCATGCCAGCTTCGGCGGGGAACTGATTTCCCTTCTGGCGGTTGCAGAGATGGCAGCAGGCAACCAAGTTCTCCCAGGTCGAAGCGCCGCCGCGGGAGCGGGGCACAACGTGATCGAGCGTCAACTCACCTGACGGCAGGACTTCCCCGCAATACTGGCAAGTATTGCGATCGCGCAGCAGGATGTTTTTGCGCGAGAGTGCGCGTGTCTGATGTGGAATGCGGCGATACTCGAGCAGCCGAATCACTGACGGGAGGCGAATCGCCAAGCGCGCGGCGTGCAGGAAATGGCCGTTTTCTTCTTCGGTCATGGCGACGCCTTTGAGCACCAAAACAATGGCCCGGCGGGCAGCGCAAACGTTGATGGGCTCGTAGGAAGCATTCAGCACCAGCACCGGCGCGTGCAGTACGTGGACTTCACCGTCCGGGCGAGCGTTCTCGGGGCGAGCAAGGGCCATGCTCGGCGGCAAAGTGTGAGTCCGAGTCATGCCCAGCGCCGAATTGTGCCATTTCCCTGACATATGTCTTTAGCTCGCAGCAGCCATTGTCATAGCGGCTTCGGGCTCTAATCGTGCTCCTTGCGCTTCCAGCTTCAGTGTCCGCGCCACGGTCGCGACGTAAACTTTGGCAGCGCCGGCGCGGCGTAGCACGCGGGCGCACTCGGAAACCGTGGTTCCGGTGGTGAAAACGTCATCCACCAACAGGACTTCGCGGTCACGAATCACTTCGGGTGCAGTCACGGCAAACGCACCGCGCAAGTTTTCGCGGCGCTGGTGGCGCGACAAGCCGATTTGCGATTGCGTTTCGCGAGTGCGCTCGAGAACGAGTTTGAGTTCAAATCGTCGAGACGGCTCCAGCTTCAGGGCGGCGCGAGCAATCAGCTCGCTCTGGTTGAATCCTCGCTGGCGCAATTTTCGGGCGTGCAAGGGCACCGGAACAGCCACCGGCCGATTTTCCGCCAAGAGGGGTTGTAACATTGCAATGGCTTCCGCCAGCATACGACCCAGAACATTGGCGGCGGGACGAACTCCGTCGTACTTGAGCAGATGGATCAGCTCACGCAGACCGCTCTCGTAGCTGCCATAGGCGGCGGCCTTCACATACGGAGGTTCCAGACGGCGACACAGCCCGCAAAGCACCTCGGCACCAGTAGAGAGTGCGTACGAGCCCAGCAATCGTTCGCCGCAGATGGAGCAGAGGCCATCGCCGATCGGTCGAATGGACGACAGACACTGGTCGCAAACCGGGAGCCGTGAGATGTTCAGTAATGGGGATCCACACAGGAGACAATCGGAAGGAAAGAGCGTGACGAACAGGGCTACGGCAACGCCATGAACTCCGGAGGTCAGAGACGAAACCAGCGAACCTTGCAGCGTTCCATACGCGGACCGAATTGAGCCCTTGCTACTGCTGAAGACGAACCTCCCTCGCCCAAGCGCCACAGCAGGGCTCCAGCCGGGCGAATCTCTTATAGTATATCGGCGGGCCGATGTGGGCGCAACGCGGAGAATCCGGCGAGGCCGCCCGGAAGTAACGTCAGCGTCATTTCGGTGGTTCGGGTGAAGCCGTCCGATGGCGGACGAAGAAGCTCCAGATCACCTCATTTGCGTTCACATCGTCGCTGGTCTTACCGATCACCTTTTCCACCAGGTACTGTTCGCCGCCTGGCCACGTGTTACCGCCGCCGTCAATGCTGTAGAGCGCGACTTGTGCTCCCTTTTGGCAGTCGTCGTAGGTATCGACTTCAGTTTTCATGCCGCCTTTTTCCTTCGGAGATAACTTCTGCTTTTGCGGTTTGGACTGGCAACCATTTAGCTTGGCCCAATATTTGGCGGTGTCTTCGGCGGAAAGGACAGAATATCGACCGACGTGGCCGCCGTTGTAGTGCACGATTGGATCTGACGTGCCATTCATCATTACCACGGTTAAGGGGTGAGAAGGCAGGCAAGTCATGGTCTTGGGCATGGTCGCGCCCACCGCGGCAATGGCCGCGAAGCGGTCAGACAGGGTGCAACCCAGTCGAAAGGCCATGAATCCGCCATCCGAAAGACCTGCTGCGTAAACCCGCGTGGCATCGACCGCATACTCGGATGAGAGTTTATCGAGCATCTGGTCGATGAAGGCGTTGTCATCGGCCGGAGTTTCACGGTTCTCGCGGCCTCCGGATTGGCCACTGCGACCACCCCCACCGCCGCCCGGATAGCCGCCGCCACCGCCGGGATAGCCACCTCCGGGATAGCCTCCGCCGCCTCCCCAGCCGCCGTGTCTGCCGCCTCGACGGCCCATGTTGCTGGGAGCAGGCTCTTCCTGGGCGATTCCGAGATTCCAGCCGCGCGCGGTGGAATTGGGATAAACGGCGATCACGGAGTCGCGATCGGCCAACTCATCAAACCTCGTCAACTGTTCCATGTCGAATGCGTCCTGGTCGCGGGTGTGCAGGAGAATCACCAGGGCATAATGCTGCTTGGCGTCATAACCCTTGGGAAGATGGACGATGAAAGTGCGCTCCTTGTCATCCACAGTGATTTTTTCCTGAGGCACTTGAGCATGAACGGATGGCAGCAGAATTGCGAACGCGAGGATAGCGACAGGAAATTTGGGATTGTTCATAGCTAAATCGGATGCACGTGCCGAAGACCAAGTTGTTCGGGGCGGCTAGAGGGAACACTACCAAAATTCGGGCGCACTTGTATTGTAATGACGGTGCGTGATAACTTTCGCCGTCCTGATTTTGTGCCTATTCCTGACTACTTACGAGGGTTTTGCCTATGAGTCCCGCCGGTTCAACTGAAGCTCCGAAGAAGTTCCAACCGTATGTTCCCGAGAACATGGAGATGAAGGAATTCACCTTCCGGGCGGTGTTGATTGGCCTGGTGATGACCGGGATTCTGGGGGCGGCCAATGCCTATCTCGGATTGAAAGCCGGGATGACGATCGCAGCAACGTATCCAGCAGCGGTGATTGGCATGTCGCTGCTGCGGCTGATGAAGGGGTCGTTGCTGGAAGAAAACATTGCTCGAACCGTCGGAGCGATTGGCGAATCGGTGGCGGCAGGTGCGGTGTTTACCATCCCGGCGTTTGTGCTGGCGGGCTTGTGGCCGAGCCTGGGCATGGAACATTACTGGGCGTCGGTGGCGTTGATGGTGATCGGCGGATTGCTGGGCATCTTGTTTGTCACGCTGCTACGGCGCGTGATGGTGGAAGATCCCGAACTTCCCTTCCCCGAGTCCGTAGCGGCGTCGGAAATCCATAAAGCGGGGCAGCAAGGCTCGAAGGCGGCAAAGATTCTGTTCGCCAACATGGGTTTTGGCGGACTGATGTACTTCCTGTCGCAGGTCAACCTCTTCTGGTACACCCGAAATATCCTGATTGACATTCCAAAGATGGCGACTGGCCTGCGTCTAGGGCGTGGGAGCAACGCGCCCATGTTGGCCACTGGAGGGATGACGCAGTTTACGTCACCGGCGGTCAGCCCGGCTTACCTGGGCGTGGGCTACATTATTGGGCCAAGGCTGGCATCGCTGAATTTCGCGGGTGGCGTAGTGGCCTGGGGGTTGCTGGTTCCACTCCTAATTTATTTCCTCGGACCGACTTTGCCGGCGATGCCGGAAGGCGCAAACCCCGCGGCTTATTGGGGCGGGATCGCGTTTAGCGTGTGGTATTCGATTGTGCGGCCGATCGCAGTGGGCGGCATGCTGGTGGGCGCCGGGTTCACACTCTTCCGCATGCGCAAACAGCTGGTGGCGGGCATGAAGCGCGCGGTTTCCGATCTGAAGAAGTCGGCGGAGGCGCACCAGGCTACCAGCCGCATCGATCGCGATCTGAATGCGAAAGTGGTCTTTCTGGGCGTAGGACTGGTGTTCATCGCGATGATCGGGCTGTATTACTACTTCATTGCCGGAGCGCATAACCTCTCGGGAAGCAAGGTAATCGCGGGTGCAGTTGTCGCTGCTGCGGTGATGATTGTGCTTGGGTTCTTCTTTGCCGCGGTGTCGGGGAATCTGGTGGGGATGATTGGATCGTCGAACAATCCGGTTTCCGGTCTTACGCTGTGCACGCTGGTGGTGGCGGCCTTGCTGATGGTGGCTTTGGGGGTCTCGGGCGTCGGCGGTGTGGCGGCGGTGTTGGGAGTCGCCGCTGTGGTCTGCGTGTCGTCGGCAGTCGCGGGAGAGATGCTACAGGATTTGAAAGCTGGGCACATTCTAGGCGGCACACCGTCAAAAATGCAGATTGGCGACATTCTAGGGACGATTGTGGCGTCGCTGGTTTTGTTCTTTCCGTTGATGATCCTGGACAAGGCTTATCACTTCGGAAGCGCTGCGCTGCCGGCTCCGCAGGCAGGGCTGATGGCCATGCTGTCGCAAGGGATCGTGGGCGGAAATATGGCGTGGCCGCTGGTGATTGTGGGCATCCTGATGGGATTCGCCATGATTTTGGTGGAAGTAAAGAGTCCCATGCTCTTTTCAGTTGGCATGTACCTGCCGCTGGAAACCACGTCGGCGATCTTTGTGGGTGGGGTCATACGTTGGTTCACCGACAAACTGCGTGACCGGCGCGGATACAACGATGCGCAGAAGGCGCGCGTGGACAACGCAGGCGTGCTGACGGCCTCGGGTTTGATTGCCGGGGAGGCGCTGTGCGGTCTGGTGATCGCGGGCGTGGTGGGCAGCAACCACCAGCTTTGGCACATCGACGTTGGTGATTTTGCGTTCTCGGGACTGATCGGGTTGGCGGTGCTGATTTTCGTGATGATGAGGGTGCCACTGGCCAACGCCGGCAGCCCGGATGAACCGGCGCCGCCGACGGCAATCATGTGACGGCGTTTGCGCGGCGTGAGCGGGAGCCGGGCGCCGGCATCCTGAGCGCAGCGAGGGATCTTCAAACCATAAACACAAAGGACACGAAGGTACACAAAGGAATGCTTGCTTCGAGTGATTTCCTTTGTGATACTTCGTGTCCTTTGTGGTTCAGGAATCCTGGTGTTTCTATCTGACAATATCGCGGAAGTGCGGCAGCGGGTTGCTGAAGCAGCGCGGCGCGCGGGACGGAATCCGGTTGAGATTTCGCTGATGGCGGTGAGCAAGACGCAGCCGCCGGCGCATATTCGCGAAGCTTATGACGCGGGGCTGCGGCTGTTTGGGGAAAATCGAGTGCAGGAATTTGCTGGGAAGGCTGAGGCGCTACGCCATTTGGCCGATGCCGAGTGGCACATGATCGGTCATTTGCAATCGAACAAGGCGGGGAAGGCGGCGGAACTGTTCTCGACTGTGGAGTCAGTCGACTCACTGCGGTTGGCGGAAAAGCTCAACGCGGCGTCGCAATTGCTTGGCAAAAAGCTTGCAGTTCTGATTGAGATCAACCTTGGCGGAGAGGCTGCGAAGAGCGGAGTGGCAGCGGAATCGGAAGAGTTGCAAGAACTGCTGCAAGGAGCGGCGAAATTGGAGCATCTTGAATTTCGTGGTTTGATGACCGTGCCACCATTCACCGAAGATCCCCAGCAGGCACGGCCGTATTTTCGCCGACTGCGGGAATTGCGCGACCGGATTGCCGCACGATGTTTGCCGGGGGTTGGAATGCAGGAGCTGTCGATGGGCATGTCGCATGATTTCGAGGTGGCGATCGCAGAAGGATCGACTTGTGTGCGGGTGGGGACGGCGATTTTCGGGGAGAGAACCAAACCCTGACCACAGGGGGCACTGAGGATCACAGGGGGAGCATCAAATCTGGGATTGTTAGCATTTCCCAAGCAGGGCTGGCTGAACACCAGTTCTCAGTTCTCAGGTCTCAGTTCTCAGTCTTCAGTTTCCGGTTCTCAGTCGGGTGCTCATGATTTCTTTCTACGAAAGCGCTGTCGGCGTCAGCTTTATAGTCAAGGTCCAACCGCGAGCGAAGAAGAATGCCATTGTTGGCGAACTGGGTGATGCTTTGAAGATCGCGCTGACTGCGCCTCCAGTCGAGGGTCGCGCCAATGAAGCTTGTATTGAATTCCTGGCAAAGCTTTTGGAGGTTCCGCGTTCCTCCGTTACTATTGCGTCCGGTGAGACCAGCCGGCGGAAAGTCATTCGAGTCCAGGGGCTGACTGCGGAAGATTTGCGCAAACGGCTTCGACCGTAGAGATTGCGGCGCTACACTTTGAGAACATTCCATGAGTCTGTCTTTTTCTGAGCGTTTTCATGAAATTCGCACCGGGTTTGAGCGGCCGTTCTGGATCGCGAACATCAGCGAGATCTTCGAGCGGCTGTCTTATTACGGCGCTTTTGCGTCTCTGGCGCTTTATCTGCAAGAGAAGCTGAATTTCTCCACTGAACAGACCGGGACGCTGACTGGCATCTTCGGCGGCATGGTGTGGTTTCTCGCCATCTTCGGCGGAGCTGTCGCCGATCGTCTAGGTTTTCGCCGTGCTTTGGCGACCGCGTACCTGATTCTGGCTGTGGCGTATTTTCTGATTGGGTCGATTGGCGCGTCGTGGCTGGCGCCGGTGCGGAATGCGGTGCCGCTCGGCTTGTTCGTCGGATTTATTCTCGTGCTTCCTGCACTGGGCATCTCGATGGTGAAGCCTTGTGTGGTCGGAACGACCGCCCGCGCCTCCAAACCCAACGTTCGTACACTTGGCTACTCGATCTATTACACGCTCGTGAACATCGGCGGCGCGGCCGGGCCACTGGTTGCGTCCTGGACGCATCGTCATCTGGGCGTGGAGAAGGTATACAAAGTCTCCGCGCTGAGCGTGTTCGCGATGTTCTTCGTCGTGCTGCTTTTTTTTCGGGAGCCGCGTAAGGCCGGAGATGCGCCTCCACCTTCGATTGCGACCGTGGCGAGGAATTTCTGTGTGGTGGTGGGCAACTACCGATTAGTGCTGCCGGTGTTGTTGATTGCGCTGCTGCTGCGCATTGGGTTGTGGGTGTATCCCGGCTTCGCAGTGCCGTGGTGGGTTTGGGTAGGGCTTCTGCTGCCGGTACTCGCGGGCATCAGCAAGTTCATGTGGTTTCTGGTGATCTTCACCGGCTACTGGGTTGTCTTCTGGCAGGAGTTCATCAGTCTGCCCGGATATCTTCATCGGTACGTCAGCGCCCAGGCCGACGTGGAGAAAATTCTGGCGACCGACGCCATCACGGTGATCTGCCTGACTCTGGCCGTGAGCCTTTTGACGCGCAAGATACCAGCGTTTCAGGCAGTAATTCTGGGGACGGTGATCACATCGCTCTCGTGGCTGATTTTTGCGTTGCGGCCGACGATTTGGGGAGCGGTGCTCTCGCTGTTTGTGCTCGCGCTGGGTGAGATCACCCAACAGCCGCCGTATTACGACTATATCTCGAGGCTGGCGCCGCCGGGGCAGCAGGGGACGTACATGGGATTCGCGTTTCTGCCGATTGGGATTGGATCGCTGATTGGGGGATGGTTCGGCGGCACGTTGATGCATCACTTTGGAGAAGTTACAAATCAGCCGCAACGCATGTGGTGGGTAGTGACAGGGGTAGGGCTGGCGACGGCAGCGGCGCTTTGGATTTATGACAGGGTCGTGAGGACGGGTGGCGCGAAGAATACCCAAAGGTAAGACTGCACCCGGCAGGGTGGCTGCGGACATTCGCCGCTTACTGAAGGATGGCGGTACAGCCGAGCATGCGGCGGGTGTGCAGTGGTTCTTCAAGGAAGAGATTAGATCCCACGGATGGTATACGGCGGATCTGCGCCGGGCAGCGGTGAAGTGTCGCCGATCAATTCTCAAGGAGTTCGGACTTCCCTTTCTGCTGCGGGTTGCTGATCAGCTTTTTTCTGGAAGGAATCTCGAAGAAAAAGTGTTTGCAGTGTTTTTGCTCGAGAATTTGACGGCTGAGTTTGGCGATGACGAATTCAGATTGTTTGAGTCGTGGCTGCCACGCATCGGCAGTTGGGCGGATCACGATGGGTTGGTACATTACCTGATTGCGCCGATGGTTGCGGAAAAGCCGGGTCGAACGAAACATGTTTTTCGCTGGGCGAAGTCGCAGAACCGCTGGCTGCGGCGGGCGGCCTGTGTGGGGCTGGTCCGGGGCGCAAGGCAGAAGATGTTCTTCCCGGAGATCAAGCGCCTGACTGCGATGCTTCTGGCGGACGAAGAGGACATGGTACAGAAAGGCCTGGGATGGCTGCTGCGGGAAACAGCGGAATTCGACGCCAAACGAGCAGTGCCCTATCTGATGAGCATTCGGGGGCGAGCGCCGCGACTGGTGTTGCGGACGGCGTGCGAGACGCTGCCGGCGGGGGCGCGGAAGAGGATTTTGGCGGTCACGCGCAAAAGCTTGAATCGCTGAGGTCGCTGAGAACCGCCGCAGAGTGCGCAGAGAAACCCACCCAAAGCAAACCGACACGCTGCCACTCGATTCGCTCAAATGGCTGGTCTTGTTTAGAATGGTTGTTTGCCCATGAACCTGGCCGCCATCCAGTCTGCCCTGCGCGAACGCAATATCGACGCCTGGCTTTTCTACGATCATCATCATCGCGATCCCATTGCTTACCGGGTGCTGGGTTTGCCTGCCGATTTGATGGTCACGCGGCGGTGGTATTACCTGATCCCTGCGCATGGCGAGCCGGTCAAACTGGTGCACAAGATTGAGTCTGGACATCTGGACACGCTCCCGGGCAAGAAGCTTCAGTATGCGGCCTGGCAGGAACTGTTTGAGCAGCTCAAGGGAATGCTGGCAGCGTATCGGGATGTGGCCATGCAGTATTCGCCCAACAACCTGGTCTTCTATGTTTCGCTGGTGGATGGTGGGACCATCGAGATGATTCGAGGCTTGGGCAAGAACGTAGTCAGCTCGGGCGATCTGGTGGCGCAGTTTGAGGCCACGTGGACGGAGGAGCAGATCAAGAATCACTACGCGGCCCGGGATGCGGTGGATGCGATAACAGCTGAGGCGTTCAAGGAAATCGGACGGCGAGTGCGCAACGGCGGCACCAATGAATACCAGATCCAGCAATGGTTCATGGAAGCGTTCGGCCGCGAAAACCTGGTGACTGATGATCCCCCGATTGTGGGGGTGAACGCGAACAGCGGAAACCCGCACTATGAGCCACATGCGCAGGGTTCGGCTCCCATTCGCGAAGGGGATTTTGTCCTGCTTGACGTTTGGGCAAAGAAAAATACGCCCGGGGCCGTCTATTATGACATCACGTGGACGGGGTTCGTGGGCAAAGCGCCCTCCGACCGTATGCGAGAAATCTTCACCATTGTGAGTGGCGCGCGGGATGCCGGCGTAAAAGCGGTACAGGATGCGATTGCGGGCGGCCGTGCCATCGCGGGATGGGAAGTGGACCGGGCGACGCGAGAGCACATCCGGAAGGCGGGATTCGGGGACTATTTCATCCATCGCACCGGGCATTCGATTGGGACTGATGTTCACGCCAACGGGGCCAACATGGATGACCTGGAAACCCACGACGAGCGCCGCATCCTGCCCAATTCTTGTTTCTCGATTGAACCCGGCATTTATCTGCCGGAATTTGGAGTGCGCAGCGAAGTGAACGTTCTAGTGCGGCCCAAGGCGGCAGAAGTAACCGGTAAAATCCAACGTGAGATTGTGCTGATCTGAATGGCAAATTCCCCGAGCGCTAAGAAATCGTCGGAAGGCACCGAGAGTAAGGCTCCGCTGACCACCATGGCGGTTTTGGCGCCAGCGGTAGGATGGCTGATCCCTGGAGCTGGACACCTGATCCAGAAGCGCTGGATTCGCGGCGGGCTGCTGTTGGGATCGATTGCGACCATGTTTGTGCTCGGCTTGCTGATGCAGGGCCATGTTTATCAGCCCAATGGCGGCGACATTCTCGACATTCTGGGATTCGTCGGCGACGTGGGCGCCGGAGGTCTATACATTGTGACCCAGGCGATGAACTGGGGTCAGGGCGCCATTTCCCACGCCACGGCGGACTATGGAACGAAGTACCTGATCGTGGCTGGGTTGCTGAATTTCATCAGCGTGGCCGACGCTTATCACATTGCGGTGGGGAAAAAACCATGACTCTTACCCTTTCGCATTTCAGCGCCGCTGTGCTGTTCGCCGTGTTTGCCTCGATTGTGTTCGGCATCACCCAGCGCAGCACCTCGCGCGAGCAGATTCGCTACGGCCTGTACTGCTTCGCCATGTTCGTGGGCGGAGTGTTTGTCGCCGGATGGGTGATGTGGTTCTTGCGCAGGTAGGCGGCGGTAGTACAACGCACTTTCCTACTTATTTCACTTCCTCTTTAAACGAGAACACCGGGTCAATATCCACCGGAACTTTGGCGGCGGACTTCAGAGTTGCCTTCAGTTCGATGGGCATGATGTCGTACTTCTTGAACCAAGCCTCGACACGCTCGCGATCCCCGGTCGCTTCCATCATCAGGAGTTCTTTCGCCAAATCGCTCAAGGTCCCCGGCATTTTCGCGTAATCGACGACGTAGCGTTCTGACGGCTGCCGCTTAAGCACGCCATGTTCGACCAGGTAGTTGAATTCCATCATCTCCGCCTGGGAGTGCGCTTCGGCGACTCCGAAGCGCACGGTGCGAAACAGGCCACCGACGTAGGAGGCGTAGCACTCCTCCATGCCGCTCTTGGGCATGAAGCCGTGTTCCACCAGCCAATTCAGGCCGAACAAACCGACAACATCCGCCTTGGCTTCTTCCAGTCCACTGTAGGCAGGCCCGATGGCTTCGTGAATGTCTATTTTGCCGGCTTTGGTGCGCGCGTAGGCTGGCCCGAGTCCGTGCGAAATCTCATGCATGATGGTTCCCAGAATATAGCCTTCGACGGTGACCTTCGCGGCCTGCTCCGGCAGCATGACATGCCGGGCGACTGGGATGATGACGTAGTTCACCCGCGCATCCATGAAGTTCTTGAAAAAGATCTTCTTGCTACCCTGCTGCTCATGAATTCGAGGATCGTTGGGTAGGTTGTCGGCCACGGCCTGGTAGCCGTGGGTCAGATCGCCGGCCCGGTAGGGCGCGTCCATGACTTCCATTGGAGTTTTCAGGCCTTGTTTGGATGGCCGGTCTTCGGGAGGCAGTGGAAGCGCGTCCTGAATGTCCGCCACATACTTCTGGAACATTTCGAGCTTGCGGCTTTCCGCAGAGTTGCGCAGCAGCACCGCGGCGCCATAAGTAGCCTTCACGCCCAGCAGGAGGTCGTCGTAGGTCTCGTAGGGAGCGAAGATCACGTCGGCTTTCGGACTGTCCAGATTTAGCCAAGCCAGGTCGCTCTTGTAGTAGTCATCGGTGAGCAAGGCGTCGGCGCGGAGCTGTAGAAAATGGGTAAAGGCCGGGTCATCGCTGAGCGCGGCCGCTTCGCGCAGGTCGCGGGCGGCAGGCTCCAGGAAAGACCGGAAGGCGATGTGATAGGGCAAACCCTCCAATTGGCCGTCATGCCAGCGCACGATGGTGGTGGCGCTGTAGATTTCTTCCTTCTTTTCGGGATGAGCCTTGACATATTGCTCGATCTTTTCGCGCGTCAGATCCGGCGGGTAAAAGCCGCGACCGGGCGGCATGGGGGCAGTTCCGACAAAGGGCTTGTTTTCGTCGAGCAAATCAAATCTTGAAGCGTTGATGCGAAGATAGCGCCGGAGGTTCAGGTCACGCGGATCTTTACTCCCCGCCAGCGACTGATAAAGGGTGAGGCCCTCAGGGTCAATCTGGCGCCAATAGATTTCCTCCAGGTAGCGTGAGGCATCCACCAACTTTTCAACCATTTTCACTTCGCGCGGAGTTAGGCCAGCGGCATGGAACGGCATTTCGACGCGGGCGAACTTCGCGACCCGGCGATCGAGATCGGGAACGACGTGCAGGCTCGCGGATTCAGGGCCCTTGGCCGCAGATCCAGTCATGGTTTTATTTTCTTTCTGAGTTCCAACCGAAGAAAACAGAGTAGAAGCAAGAAGCAGGAAAACCCAGGGGCCCGATGTCATTCGTCGGTGATTCTAGCAGAAGCGGCGGCACAAATATCTTCCTTCGTCTCGCCAAATAACAATAACACCGTTATGCTGTTACGGAATGAGCACGGCAAACAATTCGTATGAATCGCAGACGCTGCTGATCGATGCCGACGACACGCTTTGGGAAAACAACATCTACTTTGAGCGGGCGATTGCCAACTTTATTTCATTTCTCAACCATCACGAGTACTCCCCGGAACAGGTGCGCGAAGTCTTGAACGACGTGGAGCGGGAGTGCATAGTCAGCCATGGGTATGGACTGCACAGCTTTGCGCATGCGCTGGTACAAACCTTCGAGCGGCTGGCGGTGGAACCGTTGACTCCGGCGCTGCACGAAACCATCAGCGGATTCGCTCACACCATTGCCGAGAATCCGGTCGAAATCTTACATGGAGTTCCGGAAACCTTGCAGTATCTGTCGGAGCGGCACCACGTCATTCTGATGACCAAAGGCGCGGTGGTGGAACAGACGGGAAAGATTGAGCGCTCAGGACTAAAAGAGTATTTCGCCGCGGTCGAGGTGGTGGCGGAAAAAGATGTGCCGACGTATCGCGCGGTGATCTCGAAGTACGGTCTTTCTCCCAACTCGACGTGGATGGTGGGCAACAGCCCCAAGTCGGACATCAACCCGGCGCTGGCAGCGGGACTAAATGCAGTGTTCGTACCGCATGGCAACACGTGGATCCTCGAGCACGACGAAGTGGCTGAGGCGCAGCCCCCGAGTCAACTTCTGGTGGTCGAGAGCTTCGCAGGCTTGCGGCAGCACTTCTAGCGCTGTTTCGGCAAGTGTGGTGGCCGAATCTTTTAACCGTTCACCGTTCTTAGACTTAAGGCCACAGTCTCGAGAATAAGAACGCCCGACGCAAGACATGTGCGGATGGTGTTGACCTTGTCCCATGGTTGCCAGAGCTCTCGAAGATTCTCCGGAGGGGCGTCAGCGCTCCAGGTCATGAGTTTGTTATTCAGGGGAACGTTCACGGCGCGGGTCAACACAGCGGAGACGACAATGCCACAGGTAGATGCAGCCAGGAGCCAGAATTCGACTGACATCCATTGTGATCGCAACGAAACCAGCCAAATCAGCGCAGATAAGAGTGCAGCCAGAGTGAGCGGCGGCATGAAGCGAACGAAGTGGGCGTGTACAACCTGTCGAAATTGCACAAAGCCTGATGGACTGAGCTTTTGCAGGGCATATTGTGGACCCGTGCGATGGCCGAGGAATATTCCCGCCTTCAGGCCCACCGAAACGACGGCAACGATTCTGACGATCGCGAATACGTTCACACCGCTCTCCCTTCGAGATTCATGATCTGCGCCGCAGGAGCACAACGTCGCGCCGCCCAGTATAAAACGAAAGGCAGCCCGTGGGGCACCGCATGCTCGCGGAATCCTCTTACATACTTGCGCTGGTTGGAGGATGGAGACAGTATTTTGTTTTGGCTTTCATGCTGTTAAAGGGGGGCGCTTGGAAAATCTGTACTGTCTGCGCTGCAATCGGGAACTGGAAGCGGGACACAAATCGGTTGCGGTATATATGTTTGCCCAGACGGTGGGAATCAGGCCACGCCAGAAGTCGGCGGCGCAACGAATTTGTTTCTGCCCACAGTGCTCGGTCTCCCTGGCCATGGGACCGCCGCCGGAAGGCGCGCTCAACGTTGCGGCGTGGAACATGATCCGCGACCTCGTAGGCTCCGACCCTGCGCTGAACCAGGCAGCATGGGAGAACCTGAGAGGGGTGGTCGGTTTGCTGCCCGCTACCGGAACCGACGGCGTCCCCCGACGGGCTAGTGGTGAAGGATATTTTGAGTTCTGATCACTGCGCCGGTTCGGGCTGGAAGCGATATCCCACGCCCCGCACGGTGAGCAGATGGGTAGGTTCTGCGGGGTCATCTTCAATGTAGCGGCGCAGCCGCACCATGAAATTATCGATGGCGCGAGTGTCAGTGTCTTCGCGCAGCCCCCACACTTCCTCCAACATTGACTTGCGGGAGACAACCCGGCCGCTATTGCGCACCAGGTAGCGCAAGAGTTCGGCTTCCATGAGCGTGAGTTGGATGGTATTCCCATTGACTCGCAGTTCGAGTTTGCGAAAGTCAAGCGTCCGCCCGTCAAAAAAGAAGACGTCGTCTTCCTGCGCATTGGCAGCGGAGGTTGGGCTGGCACCGGCATTCGAGGCCATGCGGGACCATTCGCGGCGGCGCAGCAATCCCTGGAGGCGGGCCAGCAGAATAGGCAGCTCGAAGGGCTTGGGAAGATAGTCGTCGGCGCCGGAGGCGAAGCCTTTGAGTACGTCTTCGGGACGTCCGCGGGCGGTCAGCATCAACACCGGTACAAAGTTCTTGGCGGCGCGGAGTTCGGCGGCAACGGTAAAACCATCTTTGCCGGGAAGCATCACGTCGAGGACGACGGCGTCAAACGAGGCGGGCTTGTTTTTCTTGCCTTGCCCGGAGGGTCCCAACAGCCGGTCGAGGGCGGTTTCGCCGTCGGCAGCAACCTCGACCGAATGACCTTCCGCCTCCAGATTGAAACGCAGCCCGTTGGCGAGATGGGCTTCGTCTTCGACGATGAGGACGCGGCTCACGCCAGCTTCTCCGGTACGGTACTCCGCGGCAGTTCCAAAACCACGGTAGTGCCGCGGCCTTCGCCCTCACTCTGGGCAAACACCCGGCCCCCGTGCTTTTTGGCAATGGCCCGCACGATGAACAAGCCGAGCCCGGTCCCCTTCACATGCGACGACGAGCGGTTCGGTACACGATAAAAGCGTTTGAAGACTCGCTTCAACTCCGCTGGCGGAATGCCCATGCCGTGATCGTGGACGCTCAAAGCGACGCGGTTTTCATCAGGCGCGTCGAGGCGAACGGAAATGTCCACTTGGTCGCCAGAGTACTTGATGGCATTGTCGAGCACGTTGGAAACGGCAGTACGAAGTTCTTCGGGATCGCCGTTTACGGTCGCCCCGGCTCCATTCAATACCGGTTCGAAGCGCAGGGCTTCCGGTTTAAGATGGCGGCCCTTGCGTGCGATCTGGACACATTCCTGCACCAGTCCTGCGAAGTCCAACGGGACGCGCCCAGGGGAGCTTCGTTTGTGGCCCAACATGCCGGCCTTTAAGACCTGCTCCACGGTAGTCAGTAGGCGATCAGAGTCGTCCAGCATCAGGCGGTAGAACTCGCGGCGCTGGGCTTCGTCCACGTCGCGATGTTGCAAGGTTTGCAGGTAAAGGCGAATGGAGGCAATGGGAGTCTTTAGTTCGTGGGTGACGGCGTTGATAAAACTGTCATGTTGCTCATTGCGGCGGATTTCCCGCAGCAAAAAGATGGTGTTGAGAACCAAACCCGCGGTGATGGCCCCGAAAAAGATGATTCCCAGGAAGACTTTGATGTCGAAGCGCCAGTTGAGGATGATCCAGCCCGAGCCTACCGCGACCGCGATGCCTGCCAGGCCCACGCCCAGGACAAGGAAAGTGACGGTCGCTTTGCGCCGGCTAGTGATGCGCATAGCAGGATTCTAGCGCGTTAGGAGGGCCTTAGCAGAAGAGATGGACACAAACATCGGAAAAGAACCAGAGTCCGCGGTCAGGGTTCTGCAGGGATGCAGCTTTCAACCTTGCCGTACCGTCGTTGTTGGGAGACTTACGGCACGGCTGAAGCCGTGCCCTTTCAAAACGAAGGGGCCTAGTCCGCCGAGGCAGCTGAAGAGGCCGGAGCGGTCAGATGCAGGGTGGTGATAGAAGACGCCACCGCCGGGAGGGGAGGAAGATTGGACATCTTGACCCGGTATACGTGGCGCGCTAAGCCAAGCTTCTTCAAAGCCCAAATGCCGTACCAGTTCATGTCAATTTCGTACCATCGCAAGCCGTGCTGGGCGGAAACCGGGTGGGCATGGTGGTTGTTGTGCCAGCCCTCGCCAAAAGTGAGAAGCGCTACCCACCAGCTGTTGGTGGAAAGATCTTTGGTGAGGAAGCGGCGCGAACCCCAGCTGTGGGTTGCGGAGTTGACCAGCCAGGTCGCATGCAGACCGACCACGGTGCGCATGAAGATGCCCCACATCAGGAACGGAAGTCCTCCGATGGCAAGCAGCACCAGGCCAAGCACAATCATGGGAACGTAGTGATACTTCGTGAGCCAGACGTGATACTTGTCTTTGGCGAGATCGGGAACGTACCGGGCCAGGGTGGTGGTGTCGTGATGCATGGACTTGCCGGTCAGAATCCAGCCCATGTGGGCCCACCACTTGCCATCAATGGGCGAGTGCGGATCGCCCTCTTCGTCGGAAAATTGATGATGAATCCGGTGCGTGGCCACCCAGAAAATCGGGCCGCCTTCGAGCGCGAGAGTGGCGCAGGTAGTCAGGAAATACTCGACGCACTTCGGGGTCTTGTAGCCGCGGTGAGTTAGCAGCCGGTGATACGCCATGCCGATGCCAAGACTGCCCGAAACCCACCACAGGAACATAGCGACGAATAGGGCTTTCCAGGTGAAGAAAAACAGGGCCGCAATGGCTCCAAGGTGAAACAGGGCCATGAAGGTTGCGGTTACCCAGTTGATTTGATTGTCGGCGGCGGCTTTGCGGTTGAGAGCTTCGAGTTCCATGGCGCGTTTCCCCGGTTGTGGCTGGAATCTAGAGTTAAGGTAACAGGAGGGGTAAATTTCGCGTGTAATAGTTCTGTAATACTGGGGTTACGAGAGGTCAAGCCCATCAGGCCGCAGTACCTTTGACCTCGATTCCCGCCCACTTTTCGAGCAGGGTGAGGGTCGCGGCGTAGTCCAGGTTTTCGTGGCCGTCCTCGGTGGCCATTTCGTAGATTTCTTCCACGGTTTCAAGGCCAGGCAGCTTGACGCGGGCTTCTTTAGCGGCTTCGAGGGCGAGACGGATATCTTTCCGCATGAGGCGTAGCGGGAAATTCGCGGAAAAGTCGCGTTTCAGGATAAACGGCGCCTTGTAGTCCACCACGCCCGAACGAACCATGGAGGCCTCGATCAGAGGCAGCAAGGTTTCGGCGTCGACCCCGAGTTTCGTGGCCAGGGTGAGGGCCTCCGCGAAGCCCTCGAAGATAAGCGCAATTTGCAGGTTCATGACGAGTTTGGCGGCTTCACCTTTGCCGGTTTCGCCCATGCGGAAAATCTTCTTGCCGGTGGCGGCAAATAGAGGTTTCAACCTCTCGATGGCCGCTTCTTCCCCGCCCACGATGAAAATCAGCGTGCCATTTTCAGCTCCGACCTTGGATCCAGTGACGGGGGCATCCACGTACTGCACGCCCTTGGCCCCTACGCGCTCGGCAAACCGCCGTGTGGCGGAGGGAGAGATGGTGCTGGAATCGACAATGATTTGTCCGGCAGCCAAGGATTCGTCCACGCCCTGAGGCCCGAACAAAACGCTCTCCACGGCTTTGGTGTCGGCGACGCACAGCCAGATTACTTCGGCATCACGTGCGGCATCGGCTGGTGATGCGGCGGTTTTGGCGCCTTCAACATCTTTGCCCGGGGTGCGGTTCCACACCGTCACTTCGTGACCGGCTTTCACCAAGTTCGACGCCATGGCGCGCCCCATGATGCCCAAGCCTAAGAATGCGATACGCATGTCCACTCCCTGAAGCAAGAAAATAGCGGAACAAGAATTAGAAATGACAGCGGTGAAACGGTCAAGCAATCTGCGCGGGATTTGGCATAGAATGGAGACAACTAAGCCCACATCGGATGAGTCCAAGTAGACAGGAGCCCTAAGCAGTTTGGATCCTGCCCCCGGAAACCGGTTGTAGCCGGACCGGGTGAGATTTGAAGCGCATTGATGCTGAAGGCCAGTCTCAAGAACCCCGTCCTTCGCAAGCGTGCCCGAGCCTTCGGGCGGTTGGTGCAGAATTCCGCGGTGACACCCCGCACCGGTCAAACCCACAAACCCAAGTTGGTAAGCAATGGAGAGCTGGGAGTAACTTTCATTGGCCACGCCAGTTTCTTCATCCAGATAGGCGGACAAAACGTAATCATCGACCCCAATTTTGCCCGCTGGTTATTTGTGCTGAAGCGGCTAAAGAAACCTGGCGTACGCCTGCGCGACCTCCCTGCGATTGATCTGGTTTTGGTCACCCACGCGCATTTCGACCACTTGCATCGGCCATCGTTGCGAGCGATTGTGCAGCAGGCTCGGCGTCGGCGAGCGGCTCCTCCCGTGATTGTGGTGCCTCATGACGTTGTGGATCTGGTCTCAGATTTGGGATTTCGCGAGGTCGTGGAACTGGATTGGTGGGACAACTATTGCCGGCAGGGACTGACGGTGACACATGTTCCCTCGCGGCATTGGGGAGCGCGGGTGCTGAAAGATTCGTATCGCGGCTATGGAGGATACGTGCTGCGTGACGATCAGCATTCGGTCTATCACGCCGGTGACACCGCTTATTTCCCCGGATTTCGCGAGATTGGGCGAAGGCTGGCGCCGGAGCTCGCCCTGTTACCGATTGGGGCTTACAACCCGCCGTCTTTCAGAAATGTGCATGCCGATCCCTCCGACGCAACCCGCGCATTCCTCGACCTGGACGCGCGCTGGATGGTGCCGATGCACTACGGGACGTTCCGGCTTTCGCACGAGCCTGTGGATGAGCCCTTGCAACTGCTGGCAAAAGAAGCCAAAGCCGCCGGTATTGAAGAGCGCGTGCGGGTGATGGAAGAGGGGATCACGCAGTTTTTCTAGGAGCGTTCTGGCCGCCAGGATCCAAGATCCGTCCTACTGCGCCGCCTTTTGTCCTGGAACGAACTCCTCCATGACCGCCTTGCGCATCAGGTCCGGGGGAAGCAGGCCCTGCGCAAGAATGAAATCGTGGAATCTCTTCTGGTTGAACTTCGCACCCAGCGCCGCCTCGGTATCTTTCCGTAACGCGAGCAGCTTGATGAAGCCGTAATAGTAGCTGTTTGCCTGGCCCGGGGCGCGATAGGTGTAGCGCTCCACTTCTTCTTCCGCGAATGCGGGTGATTGGACCACGTCCTGCTCCAGCACGCGCTCGGCATCGGCAGGCTGAATCTTGCCGGCCTGCAACTCTGGATCCAGGAACGCCCGTGCCGCCCGCAACAGCCGGTAGTCGAGCGAAACCAGCTGACCCTCCAGCGGCATGTAAGGCCGGACTATGTATTCCGAATACAATCCCCAGCCCTCAACATTGGTGCTGTTGAAAGCGTAGTGAACTCGCGCGATGGAAACGCCCTTCTCCAGCATCGAATCGAACTGGAGTTCGTGGCCGGGACGTGCTTCGTGTGCTGTGAGAGTCCAGGCCGCCGCATCGAAGGTGAAATCGTCGTATTTCTGGGATGCGCTCTGGCCGGGCCCTGGCGGGATGTTTAACGGCAGGATGAACTCGCCTTTCTGCCCGGTATTGTGCAGAAATGGCGGCGGCGACATGTGCGGGGCCGGCTGCTGCGCGGTCTCAGCTGCGGTTGCGATGCGAATCCGCGCCGGGCGGTCCGGCAAGGTTACCAGTTCCCTCTCGGTGATGATCTTCTCAATCTGCTTCAGCCGCTCCTCATAAAAAGGCAGGATGGCATCGCCCACCAGTTGCTGCTTCTTCAATTCGCGGATCACGTCGCGATAGTCACCCGACGGCAGCTTGCGCTCTCTGGCGATCTGCGCGGCGATCGGCTTCATCTCCTCCTGGATCTCGGTGAATCCGTGGTGCGCCAACGCCGCCATTTGAGCGGGCGGGATGTCGATGCCATACTGCTCCAGCGCCAGCGCGTACTCTTCCGGCTGCAGGCGGAAATCGACGCGCGCTTTGGGCAGTACGGTCGACCTTGTCCAGGCGTCGAAGTCGGTCAATTGGGGTTTCAGCTTGGCGTAGGGCTCCTCCCAGCCGGTCAGCTTATATTTTTGGCAAAGCGTGGCAATGCCTTCCAGGTAGTTGGAATTGCGCGCCAATTCTGTCTCAATCTCCACCTTCGCTGGATACACGACTCCGGGCTTCGCCGTCTGCTCCAGCACACGCTGTTTCAGAATCTCGGTGATCGGCTGGTACCCGCGCTCTAGGCCGGCATATTTGCGCAACCGAGCCACTGCGGCCAGCCGGCGCTCGGCCGGAGTCTGGTCGTCAAGCAAACTTCGCACCCCACTAAACACCAGGCTGCTGGCATTCAGGAACGGCACATTGTGGACGCGGTCGTAATCCTGTTCGCGGAATCCCAACTCCACGCTGTGGATGATGATGGCCAGATCCTGGGCGACTTCTTTTTGTTTCTCTTGAGCCAGCGCGATCTTCAGTTGGGCGACCACCTTTTCCGTCTCTTTGCGCTCCTGGTCCTCGTCGGCGAGCGTAGGCTGCGCCACCAGTACGTCGTATTGGCTCAAGCCCTGGCGGGTGCCCTGCTCGGGATGATGTTTCATCTCGACGCTCAACACCTGGTTGGTATAGCCATTGCTGACTTCGATCCAACTGCGGTCGGCGGCGTGGATCGGGGAAAGAGTCATAAGAACCAGAATCAGCGTGCTCAAAAGAACCACGGCCCTGCGCATTCGTGCCTCCGCAACAAGAAATTAGTAGAGCATGCCCATCCGCCGGATGGCAATTAGTGAGAGACTGGCAGGAGCTCAGTAGGTTAGCAAAATTCGCAGATCGCGGAGATTGTTTCCGGTGGGCCCAGTGATGATGGCATCCCCGAGAGCGTTGAAGAACGGATCGGCGTTGAAGTTTGCCAGATGGGTTTCCGGGTCCAAGCCGCGGGCCTGGGCATGATCGAGAGTGGTGCCATCTACGACCGCGCCGGCAGCGGGGCTGTTGCCGTCGATGCCATCGGTGCCAGCGCTCAGTATGGTGATGTTTTCGCCCGCAATCTTTTGGGCGCAAGCAAGCGCAAACTGCTGGTTGCGGCCGCCGACCCCGCCATTGGTGACCTTGACTGTAACTTCCCCGCCGGAGATCAAGCAGAGACGCTCGGAATGCTTCCGCAATTCGCGCAGGCGATCCAGAAGATAATCGGCTGCACGTGTGTAGTCCCAGTCGTCGCAACTGTTGTCCACTTCCACCTTAAAACCCTGACGTTCCGCCTCGGCTTTCGCGGCTTCGATCAGAGTGGCGTTAGACAGCACCGTCCACCAGCGGCTGCGGTGGAATACCGGATCGTCGGACTTGGGGGTTTCTTCCAGGGCATGGCGCTGGAACAACTCACGAACAGAAGCGGGGAATTGCGGCAGCAGACCATGCTTCGCGGCAATGCGGTCACAGTCTTCAACGGAAGTCGAATCGGGCATGGTGGGGCCGGAGGCCAAGGCGTCGGGTGTGTTGTCGGGAACGTCGGACACAAGAATCGAAACCTGCTGCGCAGGATGGGCGGCGCGGGCCAGCCTACCGCCTTTGATGGCAGACAGATGCTTGCGGATTGCGTTGATCTCCGTGATCGACGCCCCGGAGCGTACCAGCGCCTGGTAGGTTGCGATCAGATCTTCCAGCGAGATCTCGTCGTCGATGGGTTTTTCGGCGATGGAAGAGCCGCCGCCGCTGAGCAGGAAAATCACAAGGGACGAAGCATCCTGGGAGCCGAGCGATTTAAGCATGGCTTCGGCGGCTCGGATCGATTCGTGGTTGGGCGCGGGATGGCCTCCAAGAAAATAGCGGAAGCCGCGGATCTGCGAAGCTGGCGCGATGGAACTGGCGACGATCCCTTCAAAGCGGTCCCCGGCTTGCATCTCCAGTGCAGTCACCATGGTATGCGCCGCCTTGCCCAGTGCCACGACGAAGATTCGATGGTAGGTATGGAGATCGTACAGGTCTTCGCGAACGCGCAGCACGCCGCGCTCGCAAACCACATGCTGTTCGAAAGCGCGATCAATGCTGGACTCGGCCAGGGCGTGTTCGAAAAGATGGCGCGCAGTGACGCGCATTTCGACGGCTTTGGTTTCTGAGAGCACGGGGAGATTATACGGGCGATCTGACAGTTTTCAGGATTTGTACTCTTTGCGAACTTTGCGACTCCTTCGTGATCTTTGCAGTAAGATTTTAGGACCGCCGGCCAATTATCGAACTGCAATCACTTCCCTCACCCAAGTTTCAATCGTCTCTCGGAGTTCTTTCAGCCGGCCTTCAAAGAAATGATCGGCAGCTTCGATCAGCACCAATTTCTTCGGTTCGGGGAGGGTCTGTGCCAATTGCTCCAGTCTGGCCTTCGGGCTGAATTGGTCACGGGTGCCGCTGACCAGCAGTTTGGGCTTGCTGCAGGTGTGAAGAAAATCGAGATCATAACTGCGGTTGTCGGTCGGGACCAGCGGAAGCCCCAAGCCAATAACGGAATCCACGCGTGCATCCGGGCAGGCGGCGCGCAAGCCGATGGCGGCGCCAAAAGAGAATCCGGCGACAATCATTGGCAGGTGGAACTCGGCGTCGAGCCAGTCCAGAGCCGCGCGAACATCGTCCACTTCGCCGAGGCCATTGTCGTGGTTGCCCTGGCTCATTCCCGCACCGCGAAAATTGAAACGCAATACCGGAAAGCCAAAGCTGTTCAGGGCCTTCATGGTGTGAAAAACCACCTTGTTATGGAACGCCCCGCCATACTGGGGATGTGGGTGGCAGACCAGCGCCGCGTGAGTTGCCGCTTCGGTGCCCAGGTTGAGCAGGGCTTCGAGACGTCCCGCGGGGCCGTCGAGAAAGAACGAGCGGATGGCGGAGTTTTGCGGCAAGGGCACTGATATCAAATTATCAGAAGTAAGACGGAGTGTGCCCAGACCATCTGCAAAAATCAACCACCACAAAGGACACGAAGTATCACAACGGTCTGAAGAGCGGCGGATTTCCTTTGTGCACCTTTGTGTCCTTTGTGGTTTAGCATTTGGCGGAGTGATGCCACACTGCCCCCGCGTCGCAAGTAGGTTATTCTTTCGTGCATGGACGTTGTTGCGTTTACTCGTCAACTAGTCGACATCGAGTCCACTACCGGGAATGAAGGCCGCATGGCGGATTTCCTTCACCGCGAACTTAACCGACTGGGCTACCGCACCAGCAAGATGCCGGTCGAAGGCGAACGCTCGAATGTATTCGCGACTTCTCCGCAGCAGGCACGTCCCGAGATTGTGTTCTCCACCCACATGGATACGGTCCCACCGTTCATTCCGTCGTCGGAGGACGACACGAAGATTTACGGGCGTGGGGCTTGCGATGCCAAGGGGATCATTGCCGCGCAGATCGCGGCTGCGGAGCGGCTGCGGCAAGCAGGAATTTACGTTGGGCTACTCTTTGTTGTCGGCGAAGAAAAAGACAGCCTGGGAGCGAAGGTCGCGAATCAGCAGTCGCCGGGCTCGAAGTTTCTGGTGAATGGCGAGCCGACGGAGAACAGGATGGCGTCGGCATCAAAAGGGACTCTGCGCGTGGAAATCAGCGCCGCGGGACGCATGGCGCACTCGGCTTATCCGGAACTGGGGGAATCCGCAATCGACAAGCTGCTGGAAGCGCTGAATCGGCTGAAGGCGATCAAGCTGCCTTCCGTCGAGGGGATTGGGCCATGCACGGTGAACATTGGTTTGATCGAAGGCGGACGCGCTCCCAATGTGATTCCTGACAGAGCGCGGGCACAACTGCTTTATCGGCTGGTGGGGCCATCGGACAAATTGCGGGAAGAAATTGTGCGAACCGTGGCAGGACTGGCAACCGCAGAGTTTGTGCTGGAGATTCCTTTCGCGCGTTTGCGCACGCTGGATGGCTTACCCACCATGGTCGCGGCATTCACCACTGACATTCCCTGGCTCAGCAATTGGGGCGAGCCGTTGCTGGTGGGGCCGGGTTCGATCCACGTGGCGCATACTGAGGGTGAGTACGTTGAGAAGAAGCAGTTGCAGGATGCGATCGAAATATATTGTTCGATCGCCCGGAGATTGAACAAGAATTGATTTCGCGTGCCGTCGGGAACTCCGGCTGGCCATGAAACCAGTTGTCAGTTCTTAGTTCTCGGTTCTCAGTCTTGCCCTTGCGGAACAGTTACACTTAGTTCATGACCACCACCGCCCTCAACTCCCTCTCCAAGGCCTCTTCCGCTTACCTGCGCTCGGCCATGCATCAGCCCATCCAGTGGCGGGAATGGGGCGAGGAAGCGTTTGCCGTGGCGCAGCGCGAGAACAAGCCCATCCTGCTGGATATTGGCGCGGTGTGGTGCCACTGGTGCCACGTGATGGATCGGGAGTCGTACGACAGTCCGGAGATCGCGCAGATTGTGAATGAGCGCTTCGTGGCGGTGAAGGTGGACCGTGACGAGCGGCCTGACATTGACAGCCGCTATCAGGTGGCGGTGAGTTCCATCAGCGGGCAGGGAGGCTGGCCGCTGACTGCTTTTCTTACGCCTGACGGAAAGCCCTTTTACGGCGGCACATATTTCCCTCCTGGCGATTCTTATGGACGCCCCAGTTTCAAGCGGGTGCTGCTGTCCATCGCGAACGCATATCACGAGAAGAATGTTGACGTGATGGAGCAGGCGAAAATGGTGGAGAGCGCGATTTCACAGGCGGAGTCGTTCGCCGGGAAAGGCGGGGATTTTTCTCCAGCGGTGATTGACGCCATTGTGAAGTCAGCGCTGGAGATGTATGACCCGCAGAATGGCGGCTTCGGCAGCGCTCCTAAATTTCCTCATCCGGCGATGCTGGATTTGCTGATCGACCGGTACGTGCCGTCCGGCGATGAAGCATTGCGAGACGTATTTGTCAGCACGCTGGAGAAAATGGCGCGAGGCGGTGTGTATGACCAACTAGCGGGAGGCTTTCACCGCTATTCGGTGGACGAACGCTGGGTGGTGCCGCACTTCGAGAAGATGTGCTACGACAACTCGGAGCTGCTAAAGAATTACGTGCATGCTTATCAGGCCACGGGCTTGGAGTTCTTTGCCGAAGTGGCGCGCGACATCATCCGCTGGATGGATGAGTGGCTGAGCGACCGCGAGCGCGGCGGCTTCTATGCCTCCCAAGATGCCGACCTCTCAATGGACGACGACGGAGATTACTTCACCTGGACTCTGGCGGAAACGCGGGCGGTGCTTACCGAGGAGGAAGCCGGCGTCGCCTGCCTCTATTACGACATCAACGAAATCGGTGAGATGCACCACAATCCGGCGAAGAATGTGTTGTACGTGCGCGCGACAGTTGAAGAGATCGCCAAGCGCTTGAGCCTGTCGCTTCGGCAAGTCGAAAACTTGCTGCAATTGGCAAAGCAAAAAATGTACGCCGCCCGGCTTCAACGGCCTACTCCCTACGTGGACAAGACTGTGTACGTCGGCTGGAACGCGTTGTGTGTTTCGTCATACCTTGAGGCGGCCATGGTGCTCGGGCTTGATGCCGCGCGGCATTTTGCCCTACGCAGTTTGGACCGGATTCTAGCAGAGGGCTGGCACGCGGATGGCGCACTATTGCACGTGCTTGCGTATTCGGATGCCGGGGCTGAAAGGCGTGACGTTCCCGCAGTGCTCGATGACTTTGCGTTCACCGTGGTGGCTTGCCTGGATGCCTACGAATCGACGGCTGACCTGAGCTACTTCAACTTTGCGCGGCGCATTGCCGACGCCATGATAGAGCGCTTCTTTGACCCGGACGCGGGCTGTTTCTTTGATACCGCGAAGGCCGAGTCTGGCGCGCAACCTCTGGGGGTGTTGGGCACGCGCCGCAAACCCTTCCAAGACTCACCCACGCCGGCGGGCAACTCAGTTGCGGCCATTGCGTTATTGCGGTTGCATGCCTATACCAACAACCAGGGATATTACGACAGAGCTAAACAGACGATCGAAGTGCTGGCGGGAGTGGGGGGCCGGTATGGACTGTTCGCCGCGACTTATGGGATTGCCGGCGTGCATCTTTCCCAACCGCACACACAAGTCGTCGTGATCGGGCACGGAGAAGCTGCGCTACAACTCTATAGCAGCGCGGTGAAGAGTTTCTCGGTCAGCAAGGCTGTGCTCAAGCTGTCATACGAACAGGCCGTAACCCAAAACTTGCCGCCCGCGCTGGCAGAGACGATTCCCCAGTTACCAGCGATTCAGGAAGGAAGAGCCACAGCCGTGATCTGCTCGGGATTTTCCTGCCAGCCGCCGATCTTTAATGCGGAGGAATTGGCCAGTACGTTGCGGCGTACCCTCGGCCACGAGTAACGATCCGTCCAAAAAATGAGGCTGGCGATTTGTAAACCGCCAGCCTGCGAAGTTTCAGCGCTGCATTAGTTGCAGCACGAACATTACACCTGCCTCACTATCGGCAATGTCCACCAGAACCCGGTGGGCAATACGCCGGCGGTGCTCCATCCAATGACATGGCTGGAGTGGCAAGGGCTGCGCCTGCGCACAGCAAACCTACCATCAGGAATAGCATCCTGAACGCTTTCATGGATTGTTTCTCCTTGTGCGGGTCCCCTGGGAGCGGAAACCCTAGATGGGAGAAAATTATACCCGCTCTGTCAAGGCTGAGGAGATCAATCGTTCCGGTGCGGCGGGGTCGAGGGCGGCGTAGAAGTTGAAGCTGGACTCCAGTCTCGCCCCTTCCGATTGGTTCCTCAGAGAGATACGACCCATCGAGGGTGATTTCGCGGAGCGGATGTAACCGCTGGTCAGATCCGGCTAATGTACACAATTGAGACGGACGTCACTTGCGCGAGGGCAAATCAGGCGGAGGAACTGCAGGCGGGGTCTTGCGTAGTTCAGAGAGCAGCTCTTTAGCGGACACCGGCGGGCGATCACTTTCATTGCGAGAGAACGCCCGATCCACCATGCCTTCAAACATGGGAATCAGCGAATCGCCGGCGGCTGGACGCTGTAAGTCTCCGAGACTCTGCTCCCAGCGCTGCGACATCAGGAGATTCGTAGCCGATTCCCGGGAAGCAGGTTTGAATAACGCATAGCCCAGCCAGGCAACGATCGCACAACAATAGGCTGCAGTGTTGAGAAAAGCCGCAGTCGAGCTATTAATTTGTCCACCGGAATAAAGAGCGTTCCCCGCCAGTTCGACGCTGGCGAAACCGCCGAACCCCAAAGCAATTCCGAAGCTTTGCTGCCGCCAGGAAACTCCCAAATACTTCGAGAACACCAGCAGGAAGAGAATCAAGCCGCACTGGATGACGCGCACGCAGCGTTGCACCGTCACCACCGCCTGGACGATGGGCGATTGCCCAGCGGGACTGGCAGCCGCCACCACTAAGGCTACAAAAAACATGACCAACGCAGCCCATTTAAACAATACGGTGCCCAAGTCACGGAGCGTGTGGTAAGGGCGAAAAACGTCCATAAAAATCTCGTGAATGACTTTGAATCCGATCCCCAAACTGATGAGCGCTCCAATCCAATAGGCGTAGAAATAAAGATCGTAGTTGCCGGTCCGCTGGATGGGGAACAGCACCGCGAAATTCACCAACTGGAAAATAATGTAAGCGAAAAAGATGGGGAACGTGCGATGCAGCTTGCGCCAAAGCATTGCCGCGGCCAGCAAGAGTTCCAAGGCCGGGTGGAGAAGCCATACGAGCTGGACTTTGGCATTCAAAAGGGGTCGAGTTGTCTCCGCACAGGAGCTCGAAATGCCTCCTGCTCACACTAAAGTTAGCAGGTGTATCTCAATGGTCAATGTACCAAAGTAACGCGAAGGTAACGGTTACTCACAGGGTTACCAGCCGTGTTGCCCCACCACGAAGAGGGTTGAGACTGAGGGACTTACATCTCGGGAGACGCCTGAATATAGGCCCGCATCATGCGAACCTCATGGTCTTTCTCCGTCAGATCATGGAGCAGGATGTCTCGCAGGGAGACCACCGCGACCACACGCGGGCCCTCACAAATGGGCAAATGGCGGAACCCGTGACGGCGCATCAAAAGCATGCAGTTTTCCACGCTCTCGGTGGGGGTCACAGTGAGGGGGTCCCTGGTCATGACCTGCTCGACCTGGGCAGTTCGAGGATCGCGGCCTTCGGCCACGACGCGGCTCATCAGATCGCGTTCCGAGAAGATACCCACCAATCGCCCGTCGTGCAGCACCGGCACGGCGCCAATGTTGCGGCTCACCATGGCCTTCACGACCTCGAGTACGGTTTGATTGGCCTCAGCTCCGTAGGTGTCCTGGTTGCTGATCAAATCGGAAATGTTCACTGTCCACCTCCCGCCGTGTGCGAATCGCTGACCGGCGCGAGTATATGCCGAAATCTGCCTCCAGGAAAGAGGGAAAACCAAGTATTTGGCGGGGGAAAAGACCGATGGGGTCCAATCCGGGCCTGGGGTAGGGCAAGAACTACGTGCTCTCGGGACCCGCTTCTGGGCGCTAACTCACGCTATCCGGGCCAGCAGCCACCCTTCTCCTCTCCATTAATTTTCGGTTAAATTCGGCCCATCCAATTGACCGGGCTAGGGGGCGGCATTAGTCTGCAGTGGTTATGAGCGAACCGGATCTTGATCAATTGCGCCTGGCCTACAAGAAGGCAGTCGATGAATGGGTCGACGCCATTCGCGCCGAAGAAGCCCTAGCCACCCCCGACCATTCCATGATCGCCATGGAGCATTGGGATGCCGCCCACTTCAAAGAGCACGACGCCCACTCCAGAGTCACGGAAGCGCGCGACGCCTACAAAGACGCGCTCCGGGCCGTGAACTACGGCATCTAGGACGAGGCATCTCATGGCGCTTGAAATCTGACGGACGCTCAAATGAATTCTGTCTTGATTCAGGGCCGGGGCTACGCCCTTAGCGCATGAACACGAAGTACGAGCAGGCCCAGAGGGCAGTAGGAATGCTGCCGCGAGGCTGAGTCGTAAAGATGACGTTGTAGTCGTCGGAGGGCTGCAGGCTTTCTACCACCGACGGCGAGGGCTGTGGGTTAACGGTGGCGAGATAGGCGAGGAAGGGATAGAGGTCGGGGGTCCCGTCATAGCCCTGGGCGACGAACGACAATTCGGTGTTCTCCCCGGCGAAGTGCCAACTGAGCGAGGCCGCGAGTGCAACGGCCTCCTCGTAGCTACTCTCGGGAAGCACCCCAGTCGCGGGATTGTCGAAGACGATGCGCAGCTTGCGTTCGTCTTCGCGGCTGAATTCCCGCACCTTGAGCGAACCTGACTTGGCGGTGGCCTTCCAGTCCACGTGACGCGCTGAGTCTTCGGGCGCGTATTCGCGGATGCGGTAGAGATCAGATCCGCGGCCGCGGGTAAAGGTGGCAAACTCCCCGGTGATCAGGGGGAGCACTTCAAAAAATTCGTCAGCGGCTTCTACCGGCGGGTAGACGATGATTTCGCGGGCAAGGGGAATGCGGCGCGTCTTAACCAGAAAAGCGAAGGGAAAACGGGTCGCCAGGCCAAAGGCTGCCTGCTGGTAGAGTCCGCGGCTGGGGAAACGCAGTGACAGGTCGGCCTTGAGTTCGCTCCCCGGCGGGATGTAGGGGAAGTAGACCGAGCCTTCAAAAATGCCGGGGGCAGTCTTGGTTTCTTCCACGCGGCGCAGCTTGCGGTCGGGCAAGTTGACCCATTGCTCACCGGGCGCGCGTTTCGGCGGGAAGGTGAAAGTCGCCGGCACCCATCGCCAGCGCTTCGAGCTTTCTTTCTTTGTGGCGACCACGTTCACGGAAAATGACGGCAGCCAACGGCGGGGATTGCGCAACACGATTCGGCCGAGCGCCGCGCGACCAGCGAAAACGTGCTCCGGAAGGTGGATGTCCAATTCAAGATTCCGCAAGACTACTGCCGAAGCAATCCCGGACACCAGAATTGCCGCAAGCATTGCCGCCACGATGATGTAGAGCAGATTATTCCCGGTGTTCAGGGCAGCGATTCCGATCAGCAGCACGGTGACGACGTAGGCGACGCCAATGCGGGTGACATCGTAATCGAAGGCGTCCCGCAAACGGGAGACAGCAACCCGCCGGGCGAGATAGGGCACCGTGGTCAGGCCCACAATCACGGCCAGCAGCAGGGCGGTGGAAGCGAGGACTAGAGTGCCCCACAAGCTTCCTGACTCGCGGGCTACGGTAGAAAAGAGTGCCGCCGCGAAAGCCAGAACCAATCCGACGATGGCCAGCAGGAAGCGTACCCAGACCTCGGGAACGTCGAGGTGCAACGCACGAGCCAAAGGCCGGCGTTCGGGGGTCGGGAGCGACTTCGCGGAAGCAGGCATCTGAGTTTCTGTGTGTCGAGGTTAGCACTGGGCAGTGGGAGCATCAATTGCCTTTCGCACGTCCCTCATCTCTAACCACTTCTCCAATGACTCCTCTAATCACTCGGACAAGAACATCGCCACGGTCCGATTAAACTCTTCCGGTACTTCTTCGTAGGGCAGGTGACCGACACCCTCCAGCATGATCAAGCGGCAATTTTGAAATTGTGCTTTCAATTGATAGGCCGAGGCGGGCTCGACGGCGGCATCGCGGTCGCCCCAGATGAGCAGCGTAGGAATGTGGGCAATGCGGGGGATCGCGGCCTGGAGTTCCCTCATGTCTTGCTTCCAGGTGCGAAGTACGCTCAAACCGTACTCAAACGAGCCAGGAATACGCAAGGGCGCAGCGTAGCCTTCCTGGGTTCCCGGCCGGATGCGCCGGGTGTCTCCAAACAGCCGGTGGAAGTAGAACTCCTGGACAAGGCGCAGCCGAGGGGCCAATTGCAGGAAGAGCGGTGCGACCGCGGGGTTGCTGAGGAAAGGAATCAGGAAGCGAGCGTAGGTGGACCAGGGGTTGGCGGGCGCAACCAGGATCAATCGCCCCACGCGCTGTGGTGCCAGTGTAGCTGCCATCATCGCCAGCGCCCCGCCGTGAGAGGTTCCCAACAGATCGCAGGATGCGATACCCGCCTGGTCCATGAAACCCAACAACCGTTTCGCGCTTGCGGTCTGACCGCAGTCCATATCAGCCGAGCGATCTGAAAAACCTGTGCCCGGCAGGTCAAGCGCGTAAACCGTGGCTTGAGGGGCGAGGGCGGGAATGGTGTAACGCCACGAGAATGAATATCCCAGAAGACCGTGTACCAGCAGCAGCGCCGGCCCCGAGCCGGCGCGTTGATAGCGGCAGCTCAGCCCATCGAGATTCATTCGCAGATCTTCGATGGGAATATTGCTTTGGCGAGGTGTGAGATTCACAGTGATTGTCATTAGAGAATGTGGGAAATTGCTAGGCCTTGCGACGCTTCTTGCCCAGAAACTTCTTGAGCACGCGAATGCCTTTGTCGACATGCTTCTCTTGGAGGAGAAACGGCGGGAGGAAGCGCACCACCGTGTCCTGCGTGCTGTTGAAGAGCACGCCCTCACTGAGGGCTTGCTCCACGATGGGACGCGCAGGGACATCGAGCTGCAAGCCTTGAATCAGACCCCGGCCCCGCGCTTCCTGGGCAGCGGCGAAACGCTCGGTTAGCAGAGTCAATTCCTGCCGCAGGTAAGCGCCAACGCGCGCGACATTTTCCAGGAGCTTGTCGTCTTCCAGAACCGCAAGGTATTCGAGCGCCACTCGACAAGCGAGCGGGCCGCCGCCGAACGTCGTTCCGTGTTGCCCCACTGCGATTGCAGAGGCAAATTCTTCTTTTGCGAGGAACGCGCCCAGTGGCAACCCGGCGGCGATGGGCTTGGCTATGGCAACTATGTCAGGGGTGACGCCAAACGTTTGGAAAGCAAAGATGGTACCGGTGCGTCCCAGACCGCATTGGATCTCGTCGAAAATCAGGGCAGCACGATGATGGTCGGCCAATCGCCTACATTCCTGCAAGAATTCCACTGAGCATTCGTGGATCCCGCCTTCCCCGAAAATCGGCTCCAGCACGATGGCGCAAGTGTTGTCATCGACCGCCGCCCGAAGGGCCTCAGCATCGTTGCGGGCGACGAATTTCACTTCTTCGAGCAGGGGTTCAAAACCCTTGCGGTATTTGTCCTGGCCGGTGAGAGACATGGAGCCGAAGGTGCGGCCGTGATAAGAGCCCTGGAGTGCGACCAGTCGGCTCTTCGCTTCGCCTCCCGTGCGATGCCCCGCCAGCCGCGCCAGCTTGATAGAGCCTTCAATCGCCTCGGTCCCGCTGTTCGAGAAAAAAGCGCGCTGCAATCCGGAGAGGCGGCACAACTTCTCGGCGAGCAGTCCCTGGTATTCATTGTAGTAGAGGTTTGATAAGTGGATGGCGAGCGCCGACTGCTCGCGGATGGTCTTCACGATTCTCGGGTGGGCGTGGCCCAGAGCGTTTACGCCCAGACCGGCGACGAAATCCAAGTAGCGTTTGCCGTCAAGGTCGAAAAGGAAAACACCCTTGCCGCGGGCGATTACCAGCGGATATCGGTTGTAGGTCTGGAGCAGAAACTGGCGTTCGCGCTGGATGACTTCTTCGCTGGAGCTCATAGCGGGAACCATGATTCTACTGGATTCGCCCTTTGTGCGGGAATGTGGGAAACAGGAGCGCTAACCGACACTTAAATCAAACAGTTACCAAATACCACAACACGGTTTCCAAAAAACATATCTTTACTACGGGATTGCTCTTATAATATTGGAACTAGATGTTTCCAAGCCACTTACTGGCTCTCTAACTGGCTCTCTTATGGGTGTGGTCATGGCAGCGAACGTGCAAAGAGCAGGGCAGGAACCCTCCAGCCCGCGGCTGGTGCCGTCGCCGTCCATGAACAAGGACTTCCAAGTCCGCTCCACTGTGATCCTGTTGGCCTTGCTGACCACGGCAGCGATCATTTATGCGGGATACAACTTCCAGGCGGAACGCTCGTTCCAGTTGCCGACGGACGGCGTCTGGTGGGTAGAGCAGGGCGGAAGCCTGGTGGCAAACCGAGTGGATGAGGGTGGCCCCGGAACCCGGGCGGGAATCAAAGTCGGCGATCAACTGACGGCAATTGACGAACACCCCGCGACTACCACCGCAGCCCTCAGCCATCAACTGTTCCGTGTCGGCGCCTGGTCCAAGACCACGTATTCGCTGGTTCGGCAGGCGGTTCCGGTGGATGTGGTGCTGATTCCGGTCCCGGCCGAGCGCTCGCAATACAACTGGCTGAGATTGATTGGCCTGATCTACCTTGGGGTTGGACTTTACGTGTTACTGCGGCGGTGGACAGCGCTCGGGTCCACGCACTTTTATATTTTCTGCCTGGTTTCGTTCATTTTCTATACCTTCCACTACAGCGGGAAGCTCAACCAGTTCGACTGGACGATCTATTGGGGAAATGTGGTCGCCTGGATGTTGCAGCCGGCCCTATTCCTGCATTTTGTACTAACTTTTCCGGAACGGCGCCAATTCGTGCGCGAGCATCGCTGGGTGCTGCCGGCAATCTATGTACCCGGTGCGGTGTTATTGAGCCTGCATGTCGCAGCCTTCCAACTGCTGCGGGCCAGCGAGGTTTTGCGCTGGAATCTGGACCGGTTGCAAATGGCTTATCTGGCGGTGTTTTTCATCGCCGCGGCCGTGGTACTGGTCAACACCTACCGCCGGGCTGGCACACCGATTCTGCGTCAGCAACTGAAGTGGATCACTCGGGGAACAATTCTAGCCATCACACCGTTCACGTTGTTCTACGTGATCCCCTATCTGGCGGGCACGCTGCCGGAAAACACCATGAAAGTTTCGGTGTTGTCGCTGGGACTGCTTCCCCTGACCTTCGGCTACGCCATCTTCCGTTACCGACTGATGGACGTGGATCTGATCTTCAAGCGCGGCATGGTGTACACGTTGTCGGCAGCGGCCATTATCGGTGCGTATTTCGCGGTGGTGGCAGCGGTGGCGGAAGTCGTACACGCCCGGGTTCCCAGTTCCGGTCCGATCGGGCTGGTGCTGGCGATTGTGGTCACGGCGCTGGTGTTCGATCCGGTGCGCAAGTGGATTCAGGAGCGCATTGATCAGTTTTTCTATCGCACGCGCTATGACTACAGAAAAACCCTGATCGAATTTGGCCGCGAACTGAGCGCGGAAACCGACCTCGACGAGATGTTGAGTTCGGTGGTGGATCGTTTGTCACGGACGCTGCTGGTGGACCGGATGGCGGTATTTCTTTCCGGCGGAGAAGGGCCGGTACGCTTCCTGCTCTCGAAATCGTTCGGTATGACGCAGACCAGCGGGCTGGACTTGAGCTTCCTGGCGGCGCCGCGGCCGGAAATCGGCGCCGGACATATCTTTTTCGACAACACGCATCAGGTGCCGCGTGAAACTCCGAGTGCGCAGCAGACCATCGCGCGGCTGGATTTGAACTATTACATCCCCTGCCACGCCCAGAAGCAGACCGTCGCCGTCCTGGGTTTGGGAAAAACCGTGGAAGGCGACTTCCTCTCCAGTGAAGACGTGGAACTGCTGGAGACATTGGCGGGGTACCTGGGCATCGCCATCCAGAACGCGCGCCTCTATGCCTCGCTAGAACAGAAAGTCGCTGAATACGAACGCTTGAAGGACTTCAACGAGAACATCGTCGAGTCCATCAACGTCGGCGTGCTGGCGGTGGATTTAGCCGACCGCATCGAATCCTGGAACTCGCAGATGGAGGTGATGTATGCGCTTCCGCGCTGGCAGGTGCTGGCGCGCCCCCTGGGCGAAATATTGCCGGCAGCTTTCGTCGAAGAGTTCTACCGTGTAAGGCAGAATCAGGGCATCCACAACCTTTACAAGTTCCGGCTGAATACCCCGACGGGTGAGAGCCGAATCGTGAATGTGGCGATTGCGCCGCTGGTCACGCGCAAGTTCAACGTGATTGGCCGGCTCATCATCATGGATGACATTACCGAGCGGGTTGAGCTTGAGGCCCAACTCTCGCAAGCGGACAAGCTCTCGTCCATTGGGCTGCTGGCCGCGGGCGTCGCGCATGAGGTGAACACGCCGCTGGCGGTGATTTCCTCTTACGCCCAAATGCTATCGAAGCAACTGCAAGGCGATCCGCAGCGAGGCGCGTTGCTGGAGAAGATCACACGGCAGACCTTCCGGGCCTCGGAAATCGTCAACAACCTGCTGAACTTCTCGCGCACCAGCGGCACTGAGTTCACCGAGGTCGATGTGAATCGGATTATCCACGACACCTTGGCGTTGCTGGAGCACCAGTTCAAGACCTCGAAGATCCAGGTTCAAAATGAATTAGCCGAGCATCTTCCGTCGATCAGCGGCAACGCCGGGCGGCTGCAGCAGGTCTTCTTGAATTTGTTCCTGAATGCCAAAGACGCGATGTCAAACGGCGGCACGCTGCGGATTGCCACTTCCAACGGCGAAGGCGTCAGCGTGGTGGTATCGGACACCGGGTCAGGAATCGCGCAAGAGCACATCCATCGCATTTACGACCCCTTCTTCACCACCAAGGCGGCGCGCGAAGGCCAGCCACGGGGCACGGGGCTGGGTTTGTCCGTGAGTTACGGAATCATACAAGAGCACGCGGGGAAGATTCGGGTAGAAAGCCGCCCCGGCGAGGGCACCCGATTCTATCTAGATTTCCCGCTGACCAGGAAGGCAGTCAGTGTCTAAAGCCGCCGTCATCTCGCGCTCCATGAACGACACCCACTCGTCGATGGGCTCAGTGTTGATCATTGACGACGAGGCCGCCATCCGCGAATCACTGGAGACGCTGCTGGAAATGGAAGGTTACGCGGTCGAGTCGGCCGACAGCGGCGAGTTGGGATTGGCGCGAATCGGCGAGCACAGTTTTGACCTGGTGCTGCTCGACTTGGCGCTGCCCGACCGCAACGGTATGGAACTGCTGGCCGAGATTCACGCCCAGGATCCCCAGCTATCGATCATCATGATTACCGCCTACGGCACGGTGGAGAACGCGGTCAAAGCCATGCAGGTGGGCGCCGCGAATTTCATCCAGAAGCCCTGGGACAACGAAAAGCTTCTAGCGGATGTGCGCGCGGCCATTGCCCGCCATCGGGCCGAGGAAGAAAACGTTCAACTCAAGCGCGCCCTCAAGCAGCGCTACAACTTCGAAAACATCGTGGGCAAGAGCGAGCCCATGCTGAAGATTTTTGATCTGGTGGGCCAGGTGGCGGCCAGCCGGTCTACCGTGCTGTTGCAGGGCGAGAGCGGTACAGGTAAGGAACTCATCGCAAAAGCCATCCATTTGAATTCTCCGCGACGGGACCATTCCTTCGTTCCCGTCAATACTGGGTCGGTGCCGCCGGATCTTTTAGAATCGACACTTTTCGGGCATGTGAAGGGGGCATTCACCAGCGCGATCGCGTCCAAGAAGGGTTTGTTTGAGGTCGCTGACCGAGGCACCTTGTTTCTCGATGAAATCGGCACCATGAACCTGGACATGCAGAGCAAGATTCTGCGCGTGCTTCAAGACCGGAAGTTTATGCATCTGGGCGGAGTCCACGAGATTCAAGTGGACGTGCGCATCATCGCCGCCACCAACGTCGATCTGCAACAGCAAGTGCGCGAGGGCAAGTTCCGGGAAGATCTCTTTTACCGCCTCAACGTGATCACCATTGATCTGCCGCCTTTGCGTCAGCGCCGCGAAGACATTCCTCTGCTGGCCAGTTTCTTCCTCGACCGTTACTCTAAGGAGAATGCGATTGCCCTGCGGCGCATCACGACGGAAACTCTCAGGCCGCTCATGGCCTATTCCTGGCCGGGCAACGTGCGTGAACTGGAGAATGTGATTGAGCGCGCGGTCGTGCTTTCCACCGAGGAGGAGATCGGCCCGGAACTTCTTCCCGACCAGATCGTGGGCCGGACGGCGGCCTTCCCTGCTCTGGAACACCGCTCGGATGCTTCGCTGTTCGACATCATGGAAGACGGCGAACGGCGGGTCATCATCGACATGCTGGAAAAATGCAATTGGAACCAGACCGAAGCCGCGGAGCGCTTTCATGTGCCCCTTTCGACGCTCAATCAGAAGATCAAGCGGCTCAACATCGAAATTAAGCGTAAGGCGCGAGAATAGCCGCGAGGTTTTCTTAGCGCACTGGGTGAGTCCTTTGCGGACTTTGCGTCAAAAACCTTGGAGCGCAAAGGGCGCAAAGCCTTTCGCGCAAAGACCGCCAAGAAAGCCCTCGTCCCGAATTACCTCCACAACTGGGGCTGAACGCAAGCCTCTTTCTCTGCTATAGTGCCGTGAGCGATTCTGAGACACACCATGGAACTGATCTCGCCCACAGAAATAGCCAAAGAAAAGTTGGAAGCGGTCCAGGATTATTCCCTGTTGGCTGGCCGGTCGGTGGCCAATCTGTTCCGCTACCCCCGCTACCTTGCCGACACCATGCAGCAAGCCGACCTGATTGGCGTTGGATCTCTGCCCATCGTGGTGCTGACCGGGCTGTCGATCGGCGCGGAGCTGGCATTGAACAGCGCCAATACGCTGCAGCGATTTGGCTCGCTTTCGTTGATTGGGCAGCTTGTGTCCGTCGGAATGGTGCGCGAACTGGGACCCATCATCACCGGGCTGATGGTCGCGGGCCGAAACTCTTCCGGCATGGCCAGCGAGCTGGGTTCGATGGTGGTGACCGAACAGATCGATGCCATGCGCGCCCTGGGCACCGACCCGATGAAGAAGTTGGTGACTCCGCGGGTGGTCTCCACCGTGTTTATGCTGTTCTTCCTGACGATCATCTCTGATCTGCTGGGATTGTTCGGCGGGTCGCTGATTTCCACCTTGCTGTTCCGAGTCGACTGGCGGCAGTACTGGAACAGCGCCTACCAGATTCTGATGTTTCAGGATGTAATCATGGGCCTGCTGAAGCCGGTTCTGTTCGGTTTCATTATTGCCACCGTGGGGTGCTACTACGGGGTCTCGGCACGCGGTGGAACCCAGGGGGTGGGCCGGGCAACCACACAAGCGGTTGTGGCGTCATCGGTTTTGATCCTTATGGTGGATCTGCTAACCACCAAGTTCCTGATGGCAATTTTTTCCTATCGCTGAGTCATGGCCGCCCCTCCGCTCACTTTTGACGAGAGCCACACCTCGACGGAAAGCTCTCCGTCACCGGTCATTGCCTTTGATGGGGTCTCGATCGCGTTTGAGGGCAGGACGGTTCTGGATGGAATCTCCTTTCAGCTGTCCAAAGGCGAGACCAAAGCGATCTTCGGGGTCGCGGGCTCGGGGAAGAGCACAATTCTGAAGCTTGCCCTGGGGCTGATGAAACCGGATGCCGGACACATTCACGTACTGGGCGAAGATGTGACCCAGATGAAGGAAGAGGATCTGTTCGATCTGCGGCGTAAGATCGGCATGGTGTTTCAGGAGAGCGCGCTGTTCGATTCGCTCACCGTGCGGGAAAATGTTGCTTTCCGCTTGCTCGAGGAAGGTGACGTTACAGAAGAAGAGGTTGAGAAACCGGTACGCGAGTCATTGAGTTTTGTGGAACTGGAACGGACGGTGGACATGTTTCCCTCGGAGCTGTCGGGAGGCATGCGGCGGCGCGTCGCCATTGCCCGCGCCATTATTACGCATCCGGAGATACTGCTTTACGATTCCCCCACCGGAGGACTGGACCCGGTCACTTCCACGACGATTGTTCAATTGATCGTAAAACAGCGGGATGTCTACAAGACCAGTTCGCTGCTGGTCACTCACCGCCTGCAAGACGCCTTCATCATGGCGGCAAATTATTTCGACCGCAAGACCAATCAGATGCAACCGCTACCCCCGGGCATGCGGGGAGAAGTACCCATGGGGTTCCTTATTCTCAGGGATGGCAAGATCATCTTCGATGGCGACGTGCATGAACTGGCTGCGTCGCGCGATGAGTACATCCGGGAATACATTTCCTAGCAGAGAAACCAGGGCGGCCGTGGCGAACACAGCCGCCCCATCACAATTTCGATTCCTAGGCAGCCTTGGCGGCCTTGCGGAACGCAGCAATCGATTGCTGGGTTTGTTTCAATCGCTCCGGACCCCCTTGCGAAGTCATAATCACCTTCTCCACGTTGCCGAAGAGCTTTGGATTCTGCATTTTTTCGCGCAGTTCCTTGAGATAGGGCTCGATCTTGGCAAAGATAAAGAACATCTCCCCCGAGAAACTGCCTTCCAGAAAGAGCTCACGGTTGAGGGTGCCGTGCAGCACGAAGGAAGCGGCCATCTCCCAGTATCCGCCAACCTGGCGCAGCCAGGCGTTTTCCTGAGAACCGAGAGCAGTGGCAACCTTCAAGATGTCATCGGCAGATTCGGGCCAGAAGCCCAGCCACCAGTTTCGTGCTTTGCGAATTTCTGCTTCGCGCCTAAGGTCATAGAGCTTGAGAATCAGTTCCGCGTCAGCGGTCGTCGGCGTATTAGACATGGCAGTTCTCCTATCAATGTTGAGGGAATGTTTGGAGCTCGATTTCAAGACTGACGCCCTTATGGATGAGCGTTGTGCTGCCGGGATTCAAAATAAGTGCACTTCCCGGCGGTTCAAGAGTTCGCCGTCGCGGCTTCCAGGGGCGCAGACCGCTCATAATCGCATTCCTTATTAGGACAGGCAATCACGGGGACTGACTTGACAAATTTCTCGACCAGGAACTCATGGCCACAGCTCGGACACTTCTCCGGAATCGGCTTGTTCGCCGACGTAAATTTGCATTTGGGGTAGTTGGAACACCCATAGAAGGTATTGCCCTTGCGGGCGCGTTTCTCCACCAAATCACCGTCTTTGCAGAGCGGGCACTTTACCCCGATGAAATTCTGCTTCACATATTTGCACTCGGGATAGCCGCTGCAGGCCGTGAATTCCCCGTAGCGTCCGTGGCGGATCATCATGTTCCGGCCGCACTTGGGGCAGGGTTCGTCGAGCGGAATGTCCGGAACCTTCTTCCCCTGATCCAAACGGCGCGTGGTCTTGCAATCGGGATATCCCGTACACGCCATGAATTGCCCGAAACGCCCGCGCTTCAGCACCATGACCCGGCCGCAGTTTTCGCAGTATTCCTCCTGCGTAGTTTCCTGCACGTCGGCGGAATCAAGGTCCGGCAAATTGATCGGATTCTCTTTGGTGAAGGTGCAACTGTTGGGGTCTTCCTTGTCGTACGAACTGCAGGCGTAGAAGGAACCGTGCTTGCCCCACTTGATCACCAGCGGTGAGCCGCAGCGCTCGCACTTCTCGTCTGTGGGCTTCTCCATCCGCTTGATGTTCTCCATGTGCTTGGCGGCGTATTTGAGGTCCTTCTCGAACTTCTTGTAGAAGTCGGCCAGCGCGTCGGTCCACTTTTCTTTGCCTTCTTCGATTCCGTCGAGGTCCTCTTCCAGCCGGGCGGTGTATTGAATGTCGAAAATGTCGGGGAAGTTCGCCACCAGAAGATCGGTCACGACAAGGCCGATTTCCGTGGGCGTAAACTTGCCGCCCAGCTTCTGCACATACTGCCGCTCCTGAATGGTGCTGAGAATCGCCGAATAGGTGGACGGACGTCCAATGCCGCGCTCTTCGAGTTCTTTGACCAGCGAGGCCTCGTTGTAGCGCGGAGGCGGTTCGGTGAAGTGCTGCTCCGGCTTCAATTCACGCAGCGTCAGTTTCTGTCCAGCTTCGAGCGCCGGCAGTTTGTGCTTCAGTTCTTCGTCTTCCTCATCTTTGCCTTCCTTCGATTCTTCGTACACCTTGAGGAAGCCGTCGAACTTCATGACGGATCCGGTCACGCGGAACCAGAACGTGTCAGCGCCGGATTTGGCGTCGATATCAACCGTGGTCTGGTCAAAAACAGCAGGCGTGATCTGTGAAGCCACAAAACGCTGCCAGATCAGCTTGTAGACCTTGTACTCGTCTTCTTTTAAATATTGTTTGATTTGGTCAGGGTGTCGGGACGCCGAACTGGGCCGAATGGCCTCATGCGCAGCTTGGGCTTCTTTCTTCTCCTTGTAGGTATTGGGCGACTGCGGCAGATACTGGTCGCCGTACTGCGTCTTAATGTATTCGCGCACTTCCGCTAATGCTTCAGCCGACACGCGCGTGGAATCCGTACGCATATAGGTGATGAGACCGACCAGGCCCTCTGCGCCCAACTCCACGCCTTCATACAGCCGCTGGGCGATCATCATGGTGCGCTTCACGCTGAACCGCAGTTTGCGCGAGGAATCCTGTTGCAACTTGCTGGTAGTGAACGGCGGAGTGGCATTGCGGCGGCGTTCCTTGCGATCGACCGACCGGACCAGCCAGTCCGCCTTCTCGAGGGCGGCGCGAATCGCCGTAGCTTCCTCACCGTTGTGAACCTCGACCTTTTCCTCGCCTTTGCCAACAAAACGAGCATCGAATGCCGGAGGCTTGGGGCCGGCGAGATGGGCATCGATGGTCCAATATTCCCTCTTCTCGAAGGCCTTGATCTCGCGCTCACGCTCGACGATTAGGCGCAGCGCAACCGTCTGTACCCGGCCGGCGGAAAGACCCCGGCGGACTTTATCCCACAACAGAGGCGAAACCTGATAACCCACCAGACGGTCGAGAACGCGACGAGCCTGTTGGGCGTCTACCAGATGTTGATCAATGTCGCGGGGATGCTCGAAGGCGGCGCGAACCGCGCGCTGGGTAATCTCGTTGAAGGTGACACGGCGAATGCGTTCGCCGCCATTTTCCTCTTCTCCTTTGGCTTTCTTTTTCTTCTTCTTGGCCTTGGCTCCGTCGCCAAGTTCTTCGGCCAGGTGGGCGGCGATGGCTTCGCCTTCGCGGTCCGGGTCAGGCGCCAGATAAATCTTGTCGGCAGATAGCGCCAGCTTCTTCAGCTTGGCGAGAACTTTTTCCTTGCCGGGGATAACGATGTACTCGGTCTCGAAGTTGTTATCGGTATCGACACCCAGCGTGCTCTTGGGCAGATCTTTCACGTGGCCGAGGGAAGCCTCGACTGTGAAACCCGCACCCAGATACTTCTGGATGGTTTTCGCCTTAGCTGGCGATTCGACGATGACTAAACCTTTGCTCAATAGACCTCTCAGTTGATAATTGCTTTTGAAGCTAGCACGAATGTCAAGCTGGCAACAAGTTTCTGCCGTAAGCTTCTGGCTTCTAGCTGCTAGCTTCTAGCTCGCTACCCTTGCTGCAAACGACGCGAGCATACGCTGAATTTCCAGGATTCTGGCTTCCAGATCGGCGAAGTCATCCACCGGAAGAAATCGCAAATCCTTCGCCAGAAGTAAATGATATTCAAGCTCATTGGCAGACCCACGTGCGATCTGGATAAACCGCCTCATCTCGCCATCCGATCTACGTCCGCATCCTTCGGCGATGTTCGCGCCGACCGAGGCAGCCGAACGGCGCATTTGACTGGTGAGACCGTACATTTCCTCTTTCGGGAAACAGCGGGTCTTCTGATCGACAGTAAGAGTCAGTTCGTGCGCCCTTGCCCATACTCTCAGGTTCTTGAAGTCCTCCATCGGTGACCGCCTTTCAAGCTAGTAGCCAGAAGCTAGCAGCTAGAAGCTTTTCACAAAATTCTTCCCTGGCAGTTGCTTCACCTTGCCGGCCAACTCCAGCTCGAAGAGCGCAGCGAAAATCTCAGAGGAAGACAACCCCGGCTCCAACCGCTCGACGATCTCATCAATGTGGGTGGCTTCGTCGGCTTTGAGCAGGGCAAAGATCTTTTTTTCGTGGGGCGGCAGTTCGTTTTCCTGAAATAGAGATGCAGTTTGGCCCGCCGGCGATTCATCGGTACCTTGAGGTTGGAGCCTAAGTCTAACATCGGTAGGGAGTTCCTCCCACACGTCCTCCCAGGTGGCCACCAACTTGGCACCCTGTTTAATGAGGGTGTTCGGGCCCCAGGAGTTCTTGTTGGTAACGTTCCCAGGGACCGCATAAACGTCGCGACTCTGCTCCAGGGCGCAGCGCGCGGTGATGCGGGTACCGCTGTATTCAGCCGCTTCCACCACCAGCACACCCAGAGAGATTCCGCTGATAATGCGATTGCGAATAGGGAAATTCTGAGGCGCCGCAAACGTTCCCATGGGAAACTCGGAGATTACGGCCCCTCCTGTCGCCAGGATCTGATCCATGAGGCGAGTGTTTTCCTTAGGGTAAGCGACGTCAACTCCTGTGCCGAAAACAGCCACGGTTTTCCCTTTCCCGGCGAGAGCGCCGCGGTGACCGGCAGTGTCCACGCCGCGGGCCATCCCGCTGAAGATGACAAGCCCGCGGGCGGCCAGATCGCAGGACAGCCTTTCCGCCATCCCCAGGCCGTAAGGTGTGGGGTGACGGGTGCCAACCAGAGCGATTCCCGGCTGCGAAATTACGGGGGCATCGCCACGCACATAAAGAATGAGCGGCGGATCATATATCTGTTTCAACTGTGTGGGATAGGCGGAGTCATCCACCGAAATGACCTTCACGCCCGCAGCTGCGGTGCGTGCGAGTTCGTTTTGCGCCAGCTCCAGTGAGCGGCCCGTGCCCAGCGATTGGGCGGAGGCAGCCTGGATGCCGGTGGCTTCCAATTCAGTCAATGACGCCTGAAAAACTGCATTCACCCCACCAAAGAACTCGACCAGGCGGCGACCCCGGGTTGGTCCGAGGCCCGGCGTCAGGGCAAAGGCCAAGCCACTGGCGGGTAGTGGTTTCGACGGTTCTGTCCGAAATGGCGAGGGCTGCAGGCACGGATTACCTCCATCAGGCTTCTGGCGCATCTATACACGGCCGCGGAACGGAGTCAAGGTTAGATGAACATCCGGTAGTGTCCTAGGAGTAGTGTTAGGACACTACCGAACATCCGGCTTTGTTATGATTAATTTGTGCCCCGAATGAAACGCTTTCGCATCTCCGCCATTTCCTACCTGAATACCGCGCCGCTCATGTGGGACTTCGAGCACGGCGTCGCCGGCTCGGCTTTCGAGATTTCTTACACCCTCCCGGCGCAGTGCGCGGCCAGCTTGCGGGACGGGTCGGCGGATATCGGAATCATTCCTGCGGCGGCATATTGCAGCATCCCCGATCTTGCCATTATTCCCGGAGTCGCAATCGCGTCGCGGCGGGCGGTGCGGTCCATTCTGCTGGTCAGCAAAGTCCGGGTAGACAAGATTCGGACGGTGGCATTGGATACTTCCTCGATGACCTCGGTCGCGTTGACCAAAGTGCTGTTTGCGAAATGGTGGGGTGGAGAAAGAATTTTCTCGGCGATGTCACCGGACATCGGACAAATGCTTGAGCAGCACGATGCCGGGCTGGTAATCGGGGATCCGGCATTACAGATTGATCGCTCGCGCTACGTTACCTACGATCTCGCCGAAGAATGGATCCGCTTCACCGGCAAGCCGTTTGTCTTCGCCTTCTGGGCGGTGCGCCAAGCAGCCTTGCGAGATGCCGCCAACGATGTGGATCTAGCGGCCCTGTTTCAGCAATCGCGCGACCACGGCCTGGAGCCAGAGAATGTGGACCAGGTCGCTCGCGAGTGGGCGCCTCGCCTGGGGTTGAGCGAGGAAATGGTAAGAGATTACTTGACTCATAGTATCCACTATTCTCTCGACGCGGAGTGCCTGGCGGGGCTGCGGCTTTTCTATCAGTACGCGCAGGAGTGCGCAGCGCTGCCACGAGCCGCCCGGTTGCAGTTTCTGGAAGCTGCCAAAGCAGCGGCCAGTTGATGACGCCTCGGCCTTTGTTTGCGGCCTTCGCGAGACCCTTGCGAACTTTGCGGTTAAGGCCCCTTACCGCAAAGAACGCAAAGTCGTGCGCAAAGAACGCGAAGACAACCCAGCCCGATTTCGGGTAGTGGCACGGTTTGAGCTCTCTGCCGCGATACGCGGCGTCATCCCGAACGCCCGCGTTTTCACCAGCGGGAAGAGGGATCTCAAGTAGCACGGTGTTGGAGGCTGGGAGATCCTTCGCTCCGCCTGAAGAACGGCTGCGCTCAGGATGACGCCCGATTTTTTGGGGTTGCCTGTATTTTCAAACTGAGCCACTACTGGATTTCGCTCAGGTTGGCTCCAGAGTTCGCTGTCCGTTAGAATCATCCAAGTATGTCTCTGACCAAACCACAAGCCGTCGATCTCTTTCGCTCCGATGACCTAGTTGGCATCGGCATGGAGGCCAATGCGGTGCGTCGCCGGCTCCATCCTGAGGGCGTGGTCACGTACATCATTGACCGCAATATTAATTACACGAATTACTGCACTGAGTACTGCACCTTCTGCGCTTTTTATCGGCCGTTGAAGGGGCCGAAGGCTAAAGAGGGATACATCCTCGATTTCGAGACCATTTACGACAAGATTCGCGAGACCGTCGAACTGGGCGGGACGGGGGTGCTGATGCAGGGTGGATTGCATCCCGACTTGAAGATTGACTGGCACGAGCAGATGATGCGCGGCATCAAACAGCGCTTCCCGACAGTTCACCTGCATTGTTATTCAGCTTCAGAGATCCTCGCCATCGCCGAATACAGCAGTTTGAGCATTCGGGACACCATTGCGCGGCTGCGAGATGCAGGCCTGGACTCGATTCCCGGCGGTGGCGCCGAGATCCTCGACGACGAAGTGCGTTACAAGATTGCCCGATTGAAATGCCTGACCGACGACTGGCTCAATGTACACCGCACGGCGCACCAGCTCGGCATGCGCACCACGGCGACGATGATGTTTGGCGTGGGCGAGAGTTTCGAGAACCGCGTCAACCACTTCCAGCGGCTTTATGAATTGCAAGAGGAGACTGGCGGGTTCACGGCCTTCATCCCCTGGACGTTCCAGCCAGCGAATACGGCGCTGGGCGGACGTCACTGGGACGAGGCCACTTCTGTCGAGTACCTGAAAACGCTGGCCATCTCACGGCTTTATCTTTCCAATTTCCTGAATGTGCAATCCAGTTGGGTGACGCAGGGATTGAAAGTTTGTCAGCTTGGCTTGCAATTCGGCGGCAACGATGTGGGATCAGTGATGCTCGAAGAGAACGTCGTGCGCGCAGCGGGAGTGACCAACTGCACCACGGAAGAAGAGTTGCGGCGAATCATCCGTGATGCCGGGTTTAAGCCGGCGCAGCGGGACACGTTATATCGGACGTACTTCCTCAATTAGCGAGACCCAGCGTTCCCGCGCCTTCAGGTAGAATAGAGGTTTCGGCCAGACTGGCTGTGAGCCGCTGAGGGGCTCCCACTCGTTCGCATGGTCCTTTCCTCCCAAATGCTAGCGGCGGTCCTTGCCCCCAAAGGCCTGGGGCAGTACATCCGCCAGCATTTTCTGGATAAGACTTTCCAAGGCCTTTATCACGCCAACGCCTTTGACCTGGCTTTGCTCATTCCCTACTTCATCGTGCTGATTTTGCTGGCTTCCTACGGTGCGCACCGCTATGTGCTGGTTTATCTCTACTACAAGCACAAAAAGAACCGGACCACCGAACCAGCTTCACATTTTTCCGATTTGCCGCGGGTCACGGTGCAGTTGCCGATCTTCAATGAGCAGTTTGTGGTGGAGCGGCTGCTGGAGGCGGTCTGCCGCCTGAACTACCCGCGAGAGAAGCTCGATATTCAAGTCTTGGACGACTCGACTGATGAAACGGAAGCGGTGGCGCGGGGTTTGGTAAACCATTACGCGTCCCAAGGGTTACCGGTCACGTATCACCACCGCGAGAACCGTGAGGGATTCAAGGCGGGCGCACTCGCGGAAGGGATGAAGACGGCCAAGGGTGAGTTTATTGCCATTTTCGATGCCGACTTCGTACCCCCGGAAGATTTTCTCTTGCGCACGATTCATCACTTTACTGACCCCAAAATCGGCATGGTGCAGACGCGCTGGACCCACATCAATCGCAACTATTCCTTTTTGACCGAGGTCGAGGCCATCTTGCTCGATGGCCACTTTGTGCTGGAGCACTCCGGCCGGGCGCGCAGCGGCGTGTTCTTTAATTTCAACGGAACCGCTGGCGTGTGGCGGGGGCGGGCGATTGAAGAAGCGGGCGGCTGGCAGCACGATACGTTGACGGAAGACACCGATCTTTCCTATCGGGCGCAACTCAGGGGTTGGAAATTTGTTTATCTGCAGGACGTCGAGTGTCCCGCCGAACTACCGGTGGAGATGACTGCGTTTAAGACCCAGCAGGCGCGGTGGGCGAAGGGGCTGATCCAGACCAGCAAAAAAATATTGCCCAAAGTGCTTAGAAGTGATCAGCGTTTTCACGTCAAGCTGGAGGCCTGGTACCACTTGACAGCAAATCTCAGCTACCCGCTGATGGTGGTGCTGTCGGTGCTGCTGATGCCGGCCATGATTATTCGTTTCTATCAGGGCTGGTTTCAGATGATGTATATCGACTTGCCTCTGTTCCTGGCTTCGACGTTTTCAATTTCCAGTTTCTACCTGGTCTCGCAGCGCGAATTGTTCCCAGGAAAATGGTTCAGAGCGCTGTTGTATCTTCCGTTCTTGATGGCGCTCGGAATCGGGCTGACCGTGACCAATACACGGGCGGTGCTGGAGGCGCTGGTAGGGAAAAAAACCGCGTTTGCGCGGACGCCGAAGTATCACGTCGAGACCCGAAAAGACAAGGTGCGCGCCAGCAAATATCGACGACGCCTGGGGTGGGTGCCGTGGGTGGAACTGCTGATTGGCGGTTATTTTGCTCTGACCGTTTACTACGCGATAGACAACGAAAATTACATTACGGTTCCCTTTCTGATTCTGTTTGTAGTGGGGTATTGGTACACGGGGCTAATGTCGCTGCTGCAGGGACGGTTCTCCGGGCTCTCCCTGAGCGCAGAGACGCATACCAAGCCCTTTCCGGTTGGAGTTTAGACTCTCGCAGTGAAGGATGAATGCAATGCGCAGACTTTTGCTTGTAGTTTTGCTGATCGCGCAAACGGCTTGGGCTTTGGATCGTCAGCCCAACGCAGATTTCCATGCCCGCCGGGTAGCGCTGGCCGGCAAGACTCCGAATGCCGGCGTTGTGGTCTTATTTTCGCCGCCCGAAGCCGAAGAGCCCAATGATGTGTTTACTTATCGGCAAGAGAACAATTTTTTCTATCTCTCAGGCTGGACCGAACCAGGAGCGGCCTTGCTGATCGCGCCCGCGGTCGAAGCAAAGGATAACTCACCGGCCCGCACCTACACCGAGATCTTGTTCCTTCCGACCCGCAACCCAGCCCAAGAGAAGTGGACAGGGCCCAAGCTGGGGCCTGAAAGCCCCGAAGCCGCGCGGGTCACCGGATTTGATCAAGTGAAATCGCTCGAAGACATGCGCGGGGTGATTTACGGACTGCTTTCCGAGCACCGGGCCTCGATTTACACGGATGTCCCGACTGCGGGAGAGGCCTCGAACTCTGAGGGATCATTCAAATGGCTGGAGCGGGCTAATGCGTTTCCTCTGGGGGGTCGTTTTCAGGACGTAAGGCCGCTGATCGAGTCGCTGCGCACCGTCAAAGATGCGGGGGAGATCGAGCGGATTCGCAAGGCCACCGAAGCTTCAGTAGCAGCGCAACTCGCCGCCATGCACGCGGTGAAACCCGGCGTAAACGAAAGCGAGATTTCCGCTTTGCTGCAGTACGAGTGGGGCAAACGTGGGTGCAGCCGACCGGCGTATTCGCCAATCGTCGGATCGGGATTGAATTCCACGGTACTGCATTATTCGGAGGATTCCGCCACCATGCAGGCCGGCGACGTAGTGGTGATTGACGCGGCGGGTGAATATTCGATGTATGCCTCGGACATTACTCGCACTCTGCCGATTTCGGGGAAATTCACTCCCCGACAGCGCGAGATTTATGACATCGTTCTGGGAGCTCAACAGGCCGCGATGGATGCTTTTCAGTCTGGAAAATCGACGCTGAGGCCCGGGCCGTACACCTTGCAGAAAGTCGCGTACGACTACATTAATACTCACGGCAAGGACTCCCACGGAGATCCGCTGGGCAAGTACTTCATCCATGGGTTGGGCCATTACGTCGGCTTGTATGTCCACGACGCAAATGACTACGATGTTCCGCTGGGTCCAGGATCGGTGTTCACCATCGAGCCGGGGATCTACATTCCCGAGGAGAAGCTGGGGGTCCGCATTGAAGACATGTATTACGTCGATGCCAGCGGGAAACTGATTAAACTCAGCGCCGATCTGCCTTCGAAGGCAGACGAGGTAGAGCGCATAATGGCCGGGAAGTCAGCTCGGTAGTGATATCCTAGGGTATCGTGCGCATGATGTGGTGGTTTCTGATTTTTGCCTGCGGTGCCGGTGCGGCGTTGTGGGCGGGAATTGCGGCCTATCTTCGTGTGCGTCGGCACTTGAAAGGCTCGACAACCCCGGAAGTGGCGAAGAAGAGCGGCGTTGAGCGATAGGCGGACCTATTTCGCACTACGGAACGGAGAACCCAATGCTTAAGTCAGCCACGTCGGTTCTGGACAACCATGATCGCATCCTCGATGGCGCGAAACAGGTGACCATCGTGGTGGGCGCCAGCCTTTTTGTCGCGTTGTGCGCGCGTGTAACCCTGCCTTTACCCTTCACCCCGGTGCCCCTGACGCTACAGAACTTCGGGGTCTTGGCGGTTGGCCTGACCCTGGGGAGCCGTCGCGGATTTGCTGCGCTGGCGCTGTATCTCGCCGAGGGCATGGCCGGGCTGCCGGTGTTCAGCCCAACCGGCCCGGGTGGCCTTGCTCAACTGGTGGGGCCGACGGGAGGCTTTCTGCTGGCTTATCCTGTCGTTGCCGGGCTCGCGGGCTGGATTCTGGAAAACGGTCGGCGCACTCTGGCACGCGCCTTGACCGCCAGCATATTGGCCGAGATTGCATTGTTTGCGAGCGGGCTTTCGTGGCTGGCCATCCTCACTCATTCTCTTGCCCAGGCAGTGCGCTGGGGGCTTTACTGGTTTGTTTTTGCCGAGGTGATCAAGATTATGTCTGCCGCCGCGCTCGCCGACGGCTGGCAGCGCATTCGCAAGGTCCGGCCATGACGCCGATCGATCTCACATCGGAGAAAGCCTCTTCCCATGAAGGCAGTCCGCCTTCGATGGTTCGCACCATCACCGTGGCGCACAGTCCCGACTCCGATGACGCTTTCATGTTCTACGGGTTGGCGACGAACAAGGTCCGGGTGCCGGGTCTGCACTTTGCGCATACGCTTTGCGACATCGAGACCCTGAACCGGAAGGCGATGGAAGGCGCGTATGACGTGACCGCCATTTCATTTCATGCTTATCCCTACATTCAGGAGCACTACACGTTGCTGCCGAGCGGCGGCAGCGTGGGGGACGGCTACGGTCCGATGATTGTAGCCCAGCGCGCATTTTCCGCCCAGGACATCAAAGGGAAATGCATCGCCGTTCCGGGAACCATGACCACAGCCTATCTGGTTCTCAAACTCTTCGCCCCTGGCATTGAAACCGAAGTGGTGCCCTTCGACCAGATCATCCCGCAATTGCTGGAAGGCAAACACGAGGCCGGACTGATCATCCACGAAGGACAACTCACGTACGACAAGTCGGGCTTGCATCGCATCATTGATTTAGGCAGGTGGTGGCAGAAAGTAACGGGTCTGCCGCTGCCCTTGGGAGGAAATGCGATTCGCCGCAGCCTGGGACCGGAACTGATGTCAAGAGTCGCGGGAGCGTTGCGGGAAAGCATTCAGTATGCGCTTGACCATCGCGAGGAAGCGTTGGCCTACGCCATGCAGTTTGCTCGCGATCTGGATCCGCAAATGGCGGACAAGTTCGTCGGCATGTACGTGAACGAGCGCACGCTCGACTATGGACCTGACGGGCGGGAGGCGGTCCGCCGTCTGCTGGATATGGGCCACACCGCCGGGATCATTCCCCAGGCAGCCAAGGTGGAGTTCGCGGCGTAAACTGAATTACGGGTAGTTCCTGGCTGCCCCCGCTCTGCTTCATCCCTCCCACACAAATGCGTCGAACACGCGCTTGGTGTCAAAACCCAGGCGAAGGTAGAGTTCCACGGCGTGGGCGTTGGCCTTGGTGACGGTCAGCGAGAGCAGAGCGAACTTTCGTTGGCGAAGATTGTTGGTAGTGCACTCCAGTAAGGCCTCACCGATTCCCTTCGACCGATATTCCTGCAAGACACAAACTTGGGTGACGTGACCCACATCGTGACGCACACGGGAGCACAGAATCAATCCCAACAAGGTACGAGTCTTGGGGTGCACAGCGACGAACGAAGAATCTGGATCAAAGGTGCCGCAACCGGGAAAACGGACAATATTGTTCAGGAAGCGCAACGATCCGCTCAGCGTGCGATATTGGTCGTTGATTTCGGAATCGACGTGTCCACGATATGCGGAAGTAATGATGGCGGCGGCAGGCTGGTAATCCTGTTCGGACCAGCGGCGGATCTCGATGTCGGTACGCATTGATGGGGTGGGTTTAGCTGAGTTCCCGAGCGGCAGAACCATGAAAAGGCGGGCATGGCGGTGGAAACCTTGGTCGAGAAAGGGCTGGGCGACCGCTCCGGTGTCATGCGCCAGAAGTTGCGCCTCTACACGGTTGATGCCGGGCGATTGCTGTAGGGTCTCAATTACGTGCACCAGCAGCTGGGTTTCAACCGCGTGCGGATCTGGCAGGCGGCCACCGTTAGCGACGAACAAATCCCCGATCACACCTTTACTGCCTTCATAAACGAAGAAGGCATATCCGAAGATGCGGCCGCGATCGACAGCGGCATAACCGGGCAGAATCTTGGCATCTACGTAGCGGAGAATCATGGCGGCGGAGCCGGAGTAGTCCCAGGAGAGCAGACGTTCCCACACTTCGGCCTCGTCATCGAGCAGAGGACGTAAGTCGACCGCGGAGAAATGCCTGAGATCAAGAATCTCCACCCGGGCTCCTGGAGGGTCAGCGATGCTGCAATAATTCTGATCGCGAACCGAGTTTAGATGCTCCGTAGGGCAGGAGGCAAACCAGGGAACAAAATGAATACACAGCGAGCGAAAGGGCGAGACCGCCCTAGCGGACCGGTCCTTGGGCGGAAATCCAGTAATAGTCGAGGCGCTGAGGCGCGAAGCTGCCCAGATACAGGACGCGGCGCCCAGCGACTTGTGCAACTAGTTTTTCGCGAGATCCAGTGGAAGTGACCACGATGTGTTCCTCCTCCGGAATATGGCCTTCATCGTAGCGATCGATCACCTGGTTACGGTAAAAAGCCAGCCCAAACTCAATCTCACGCCGGACATGAAAAACTGCCAGGGGCAAAGGCTTGGATTCGAGCTTGCCTAGTTCGATCGCCAAGGGCCGTGCGGAGAGGTTATTGTCGAGCGCTGGCGCGTAAAGGCGCAAAACGGCCGCGACCGCCAGCACCACGGGAATGAGAGTGACGAAGCGCAGCATGCGAAACCCGCCCGGCATGCGCAGCGTGAGCACAATGCCAATCGCCAGCACCGTGGTAAGTGACAGCGCAATCAAAGTCGGCGTGCTCCAAACGATGCGGTGTAAGAGCAGCATCTGTCCCATCAGCAGCGCAGGAACGACCAAAGCAGCAGCGACCACCGCGTGTAGAAGAAGCGGAAAAGCGCCGGGCCGATGGTCGCCGGCAGTGTGGCGGCGCACATACTCTGTCAGTAGTAGCGTGCCAGCAGGCAGCGCGGGAAGAATGTAGCCCGGCAGTTTCGATTGGGAAATGGAAAAAAAGATCACTGGAACCAGAAGCCAAATCAGCAGGAATACGTTCAGCGTATCTTCGTTTCCGTCCGCGGACTTCAACATTCCTCTGCGTTCCGACCACCAGGCTCGAATAGTTTCAGCCACGGCGGCGACTGCGAAGACCGTCCAGGGAAGTATTGCAAGAATGACCACCGGAATGTAGTACCAGAACGGCTCCCGGTGGCGATAGAGGTTGCTGCTGAAGCGCTCCAGGTTGTGTTGCAGGATGAAAGTATGAAAGAAGTCCGGGTTCCTGACTTGCACCGCGACGTACCACGGCAGTGCGACCACACAGAATAACAGCATTCCCGGAATTGAAAGCATGCGGCGAAGGATTCGGCAGTCACCCTTGGCGACGGAGAAAATGCCGATGACTGCCGCCGCCAGGAATGGAGCCACCGGTCCTTTGGCGAGCATTCCCAATGCCACGAACGCATACGCAAGCCACAAGTAAAGTTGAGTACTGCTTTCTTGCCACACGTACCAGGCCAGCAAAGCGATCGTGAAGGTAGCGGCGAGAGCCATGTCCATGGAAGCGGCACGGGCAAAGCCGATCATGCCGGCGGCGGAGACGGTCATCAGCGCAGCGTCGAGCTCGGAGCCCGGACGAAATCGCCGAAAGAAAAGATAGATGGCAATCACCATGAAGGTCGCGTCCACTGCCGAGGGCAGGCGGGCGGCCCAGTCGCTCACCCCGAAGAATCGATAGGCAAGCATGGCCTGCCAGTAATACAGCGGAGGTTTTTCCAGCCAGGGCTTGCCGCCGAGGGTGGGGGTGATCCAGTCATGACGGGCGAGCATTTCGCGCGCGACCTGAGCGTAGCGGGGTTCATCGGCGCCGACCAGACCAAAATATGCGAGTCCGTAGAAAAACAAGAATCCGCAGAAACCGGCGAGCAGAAGCCAATCGGTACGAACCCGCTGGTTCACGCGGAAACCCCCAGCCACGAATTTTCGCGGATGCGCAAAGACGCCACTCCTCAGTGTTGCCGACTGGGTCTGGCCAGGGCATACAGGCTGATCAGCACCCACGTAACTTCGAGCACAACAAAACCAACTTGAAATGGATGAAAGGCGATGTAGGCAAGGATTGCGGAGCCAATCGTGTTCAGAATGTTGTATGCAGCTCTGCGCGGATCCATCCACCCTAACTGGTGGCCGACGTAAGCAAACAGAATAAGGAGGGCTCCTAAAAAGGATGCAACCTGCCGCGCCAGCGAAATGTCCATGGCCCACTATTGTACGGAAGGATCGGCGCGAAGTTGCGCCAATACGCGTTCCACTGCGGACGACAGCGGTCCGTCGAGCGAGCAGCCGCTGGCACACTTGTGACCGCCCCCACCGAATGCTTGTGCCACCGCGGCAACGTTGAGCTGGCCCTTGCTTCGGAGGCTGACGCGGAAGCGCGCGTCGGGCAATTGGCGGAAAAACGCTGCGACCTCGACGTCCTTGATAGAAAGCGCGTAGTTCACCAGGCCTTCGCAATCCTCTTCCCGCGCTCCGACTGCTTCCATTTGCTCCTGGGTCACAGAAATCCATGCCAGAGGGCCGTCGCGGTGGAGATTCGACAAGGCCGCGCCCAGCAGGCGCATCTTGGCGGTGGAATGCGCGAAATAGACATTCCGCGCACACCGGGAGGGGTCAGCTCCAGCCAGCACCAACTCTCGCGCCAGGGCAAAGGTATGCTCACTGGTACCTTCGAACATGAACGAACCGGTGTCGGTGAGAACGGCGGTGTAGAGGCAGGTCGCAATGTCGGAGGAAATCGGCACTCGCGCCTGGCGCGCCAACCGGTAGACCATTTCGGCCGTGGCTACGGCATGCGGATCAATCCAGTTCACATCGGCAAAGGGACGGCCGCTCAGGTGATGGTCGATACTGATCAGGAAATGGTTTTCTAAACCCTCCAGCCGGGTGCGCTGGATGCTGTCACATTCCAGAACAATGGCAGCTTCATAGTCGCCATTGACACGCTCCGCCCGAACCACGGCGTCGGCGAATGGCAACTGCTGATAGATGCGCGGAACGCCGTCGTGCAGGACCACGTCGGCGTGCTTGCCCATCAAGCGCAGAATCTGGCAGCAGGCCAGGGCTGACCCCACAGCATCGCCATCGGGGCGCGCGTGCGAGGTCAGCAGAAAGCGGCTGCGCTGTTCGATATGTTTGAGCACTTCGTCGAGCATGTCAGTCAACTTTTCTTCCGCTTTTTGGCGCGATTCAAAAGCTGGTCAATTCTCGCGCCGAATTGCTGTGAGCGGTCCAGCTGAAAATAAAGCTCTGGAGGACGGCGCAGATGTAACTTTTCTGCCACCTCGCGACGTATGAACCCGACGGCTGCGGTTAATCCCTGCAGCGAACGTTCGGCTTCTTCGTCATCTCCTTCGAGGGTGACGAAAACTCGCGCCGACCGCGAATCTTCGGCCAGGACCACGCTGGTGACGCTGACCAGACCGATGCGCGGATCTCCCAGCTCGCCCTCGACGATGGTTTCGATTTCCTCGCGCAAGGCTTCTCCAAGCCGTTCACGATGATATTTGCGTGCGCGCTGCTCCACTATTTTCCCTCGGAGTAAAACGGATGAGAATATCAGAAAACGGGCTTCCCGTGTGCAGGGGAAAGCGCGCCAGGTGGGTACTTCGGTTACAACATGGGCCTAAGAGACAAACAGGGGCCTAAAGATATTCGACGAAGGAGTCGGCGACCTCGGCGCCGGCGTTGTTGGTGATGCGGTTTGCCTGCCGTTCCACGTTCTTCATCAATCCATCCAGATAATCGCGGGAGTCGGATATGGCGACCACTCCGACGGTGGCCCGGTTCCACAGGCCGCTGGCGTCCAGTTCGGCGACGGAGACGTTGAAGCTGGCCCGCAGCCGGTCTTTCAGGCTGCGAAGCACTCGCCGTTTGTCCTTCAGAGACTGGGCGGCCTCGATGTGGAGTTCGAGGGTCAGAACGGCGATCATCGGAGTACCTGATCCATATTAGTGCCTCAGTTTGAAATATCTAAGGAAGAGGGGTAAAGATCATACGAAGCAAGAATGACCAAAAACCATAGCGAACGATACAGTATGTGCACCCAACGGCTATGAGGGCACCAACGATCCAGTTTACCCGCCGAGGAAGTCTATCTAAGGCCCTACCCACGGCTCTTGAGATCGGCCCCATATTAGTCCGCCCTCCAAGAAGATAGTCTACTGCAATTTATACCATATCAAATGCTGGTATCGGATATGGTATACTTTTAAAGGTCATGGAAATGGTTAGAAAGATCACGGTGGGGATACCTGGGGAGCTTCTTGACAAAGCCCAGAAAGCCAGCGGCGCGGGCATAACCCAGACCGTCCGCACTGGGTTGCAACTCGTGGCTGCATCCCACGCCTATGCCAGGCTGCGCCAGCTTCGGGGCAAAGTGCGCTTCGCACACACCGCGACCGAACTCAAAGCCGATCGATGATTGCCGTCGACACAAGCACCTGGATCGCATTTCTAGAGGGAGCGAAGGGTCCCGATGTCGAATTACTGGACCGCGCACTGCGAGATCGGCAGGTGCTCATGCCCCCCATTGTGCTCACGGAGCTGTTGAGTGATCCGCAACTTCCTTCGAGCGTGGCCAAAACACTCTCGGATGTGCCGATGATCGAGATCGAAGCTGGGTTTTGGCAGCGAGCGGGGGCGTTGCGGGCGAAGATATTGTCCAAGCGTCGCAAGGCGCGCCTTGGTGACGCCCTGATCGCACAGTGCTGCAAAGATCGTGGCGTCCCACTGCTTACGCGGGATCGGGACTACCAAGCGTTTGCGGAAGCCACCGGGCTGAACATCATGGCGGGAAACGCTATCCACCCGAAGCCCGATGAATGATCACTAGGCGATCACTTCGGCTGCGATCTTTTCGGTGACGAAGGCTTCGATCACGTCGCCGACCTTGATGTCGGCGTAGTTGGCGATGGAGATACCACATTCCATGCCGTTGGTGACCTGGCTAGCGTCATCTTTGAAGCGGCGAAGCGATCCCACCTTGCCGCTGAAGATGACCACGTTGTCGCGAAGCAGGCGAACCTGGGAATCGCGCTTGATGAGGCCATCGACCACGGTGCAGCCGGCAATGGTGCCAACCTTGGGGATGCGGAAAGTCTCGCGCACGTCAGCCCGGCCCTGGTAAGTCTCCTTGATCGTAGGCTCGAGCAGGCCGCTCATGGCGCGCTTGATCTCATCCTGCAGCTCGTAAATGATGGAGTGCATGCGGATGTCGACTTTTTCCTGCTCGGCCAGTTCTTGAGCCTTGCGTTCGGGACGCACATTGAAGCCGATGATGATGGCGTTCGACGCAGAGGCCAGCAGCACGTCGGTTTCAGTGATCGCGCCCACGCCGGAGTGGATGAGTTTCAGACGGACTTTGTCGTTGGAAAGCTTGGCCAGCAGGTCACTGAGCACTTCGACCGAGCCGCCAACGTCGGCTTTGAGAATGATGTTCAGTTCCTTGATGCCGGCAGTCTTGATCTGTTCGGCCAGGCCTTCGAGGGAAACGCGGGAACTCTTGGCCAGCGCGGCTTCGCGGGCCTTTTGCTCGCGGTATTCGGAAATGCCGCGGGCCTTGTCACGATCGGCGACAACCACAAACTGGTCGCCGGCCTGGGGCAATCCTTCCATACCCAGAATTTCAATGGGAGTGGATGGCGGCGCGGTGGCGAGCGAATTGCTGCGATCGTCGAACATGGCACGCACTTTGCCGTAGACGTTGCCAACGACAAAATTGTCGCTGGTTTTCAGCGTTCCGTTCTGTACCAATAGGGTAGCGACGGGGCCGCGTCCGCGATCCAGCTTGGCTTCGAGGACGACGCCAGTGGCCGGGCGGTCCGGATTGGCTTTGAGTTCCTGCAAATCCGCAACCAGGCAGATCATTTCCATCAGGAGGTTGAGATTCGTTTTCTTCTTGGCGGAAACATCGACGAAGACTGTGGTGCCGCCCCAGTCTTCGGGCATCAGGCCGCGATCAGCCAGTTGTTTCTTGACCCGGTCGGGCATGGCGTCGGGCTTGTCAATTTTGTTGACGGCCACAATGATGGGCACTTCGGCGGCATGGGCGTGATCAATGGCTTCGAGAGTTTGGGGCATGACGCCATCGTCGGCCGCTACCACCAGGACCACAATGTCGGTGGCTTTGGCGCCGCGGGAACGCATGCGCGTGAACGCTTCGTGACCGGGCGTATCGAGGAAAACGATCTGGCGGCCGTAGGCCGGAGACTGTGTGTCCTGAATCGTGACTTTGTAGGCGCCGATGTGCTGGGTGATGCCGCCGGCCTCGCCTCCCGCAACATCGGTGGAGCGGATGGCGTCGAGCAGTGTGGTCTTGCCGTGATCGACGTGGCCCATGATCGTGACCACGGGAGGCCGGGAAACCGTCTCGGTGGCAGCAGCGTCCTCACCCGCAGCACTGTCGGCAACATCTTTCGCTGCCTGCTCTTCGAAGGAGATGACGTTAGTGTCGGCTCCGAAGAAGCGCGCCATCTCGCTGGCCAGTTCGGTATCGAGCGTCTGGTTAACGGTGGCAAAGACGCCGCGAGCCAACAATCGTCCGATCAGATCTTTAGCGCGAATTTCCAGTTTCTCGGCGAGATCCTTGACGCTGATTCCCTCGGTGATGGTAATGCTGCGCGTAATGGGCTGCGGTTCGTTAGAAAGCGTGAGCCGCGGCGGCGGCACAAAGCCCTTCATCGGGCCTTCCTTTATGCCTCGCGGAATGTACCGCTGCCCGGGCCGACGCGCCGGACCGCCCGGACGGCTACCGGGACGAGTGGAACCCGGCGGCGGCATTCCTGGGCCAACTCCCAAGGGACGGCTGCCGGTGGGCGCGGTGCGCGTGGGATGCATGGGACGACGCTCGCCGGGACGCAGGGGCGGGCGCGGTCCTGTAGGCGCAGCCGGGCGCGGCCGCTGGAAAATGGGCTGACCGGGCACAGGACGCCCCGGAACCGAGCGCACAGGCGCTCCTGCCTGGGCTGTTGGGGCTGGAGGTCGAATAGGCGCCTTATACACAGGGCGTGGGCCGGTCTGCGGCACGATGGTGCGCGGCGGAGCGGCTTGCGGACGGGCTGGCGCAATGGTCGCAGCCGGCTTTACGCCGACGGGCGGGGCCAATACCGGCGGAGGTGGAGCGACTGGCGGACGCGGAGACGAGGGCACAACGGTCGCTGTGGCTAAGGGCTGAGCACTGGGCACGGGCGGAGCCGCGAAACTCGGTTTGACTGCGGCGGCTGATCCTGCCGCTGGCGATGGCGCCGCTGCTGGCGGCGGGGGTGCGGCAACTTTCGGAGCGGCAACGCTGGCTGCGGGCTGGGTGGCGACTGCAGGCACTGGGGCCGAAGGGCGTGCAGGAGGAGCGGCCACGGGAGCTTGCTGTTTCCGGATGGCATTCAGAACGTCGCCAGGGCGGGAAATATGGGAAAGATCGATCTTGGTCTTGATTTCGTCGCCCTCGGCGCGGCTGGAACGCGACGGCTTCGCCGCGCCCGGCGCTTCACCCGCACTTGCGCGGAAATGCGCCCGCACTTTGACGGCTTCGTGATCTTCAATGGAACTGGAATGGGTCTTCTTTTCGGTGACCCCGACTTCAAGCAGCACGTCGAGAATCGCCTTGCTCTTGACTTCCAGTTCTCTGGCCAGATCGTTGATTCGAACCTTGCTCATCCGCCCCGCTTCCTCCGGACTATCCGCTAAGTCTTCATATCAACCTCACGGTGTCATTTTGCGCTGCGCATCTTCCAAGCGAAGGAAAACGCGCTCCTAACCCTCACTCTTGCCGCTCGGTGGAGGGTTGCTCCTCCGCCGACCCTTCGGTAGAGACTTCGCCCGTAGCAACGTCGGCTGCGGGAATTTCCGGCCCGCCCTCTTCCACCGCCGGCGGTTCCGCAGTCTGTCCCTCAACTGCTTCTGCCGCCGCTGGCGTCTCTGCCGCCGCGGCTGCTTCCAGACTTGAAAAATAATTATTCACTGCCAGGCTGATCTTTTCCACCGTCTTGGGGCCAATACCTTCAATCGCTTCCAGTTGCTCGGGGGTCATATCCGCCAAAGCTTCGACAGTGGTCACACCTGCGGCATTCAACTTCTCGATCAGGCCTTCGCCCAGGCCAGGAACGCTCTCCAGGGGAGTGGGTGCGGCAGTAACCAGCTGCGTCATCTGCTGCTCGACTTCCTGGCGCTTCTCTTCCTCGCTCTTGATGTCAATCTTCCAGTTGAGCAGCTTGGCCGCCAAGCGGACGTTCTGCCCTTTCTTGCCAATGGCGAGGGAGAGCTGACTGTCGTCAACCACAACTTCGAGATGCTTGTCCGCCGAGTCGACAATGGTTACGCGGCTGACCTTGGCGGGCTGCAGGGCTTTTTCCGCGAACGTCACCGGGTCTTCGTGATATTCGATGATGTCGATCTTCTCTCCGCGCAACTCGCGGATGATCGACTGCACGCGCATACCCTTCATGCCGACACAGGCGCCAACCGCGTCCACGTCCTTGTCCTTCGACAGAACGGCGATCTTGGTACGCTCACCGGCTTCCCGGGCAATGGCGCGAATAACCACGGTCCCGTCGTAAATTTCCGGCACTTCGGTCTGGAAAAGGTTCTGCACCAGCGCCGGATCGGCACGGGAAACCACGACTGCCGGGCCTTTTGACGCGCGCTCGACGCGGGCAATTACCACCCGCACCCGCTCGCCAACGGCAAACGATTCGAGCCGCGATTGCTCTTTGCGCGGCATGCGGGCTTCGGCTTTGCCGATATCGAAGATCACATCCGGCCCTTCGACCCGTTTCACGGTGGCGTTGACGATCTCGCCGACGCGACCGATATATTCGTTGTAAACCGTGTCGCGTTCGGCTTCGCGGACCTTCTGAAAGATCACTTGCTTGGCGATTTGCGCCGCAATTCGGCCCAGAATTCCTTCCGTCACCTTGGGAGTCTGAATTTCGCCCCCAATTTCAACATTGGGATCAGACTTGCGGGCATCATCGAGCGTGATCTGCAGCAGCGGGTCTTCCACCTGCTCAGGGGTTTCGACCACGGTGCGAACCGCAAAAGCGCGAATTTTACCGGTGTCTTTGTCGAGCTGCGCGCGGAGATTTTCCTGGGTCTTGTAATACTTGCGGGTGGCGACCACGATGGCATCTTCCACGGCACTGACCACAATTTGCGGATCAATGCCTTTTTCCCGGCTCAGGGCGTCAATCGTGTTGTAAAGCTCGCTTGCCATAGAATCGCTTTTGGCTATTGGCTCTTGGCCTTTAGCTAAATCTCTGGTACTACGTTTGCCTTCTCGATGTTGCCCAGCTCGATCTCGATCTTCACTGGCACGATGCCGGGCTTAGGCTTCCGTCCCGGAGTGCCCAGTTCCAACGTCAGGCGGCCCTCGCTAAAACTTTGCAGCCGTCCTTCAAAATGCTTATTGCCGTTTACCGGAGTTCGCGTGGTCAGTTTCACGCGACTGCCGGTGAAGCGCTCAAAATCCGCTGGCTTCGACAGCTTGCGGTCGAGGCCTGGAGAGGAAACCTCCAGCACGTACGAACCGCCGGGAACCGCGTCCTCTACGTCGAGAATCGTGCTTAACTCTCGGCTGACGTTGGCGCAATCCTCATGCGTGACGCCGCCGGGCTTGTCGATGAACACACGCAACCTGCGCGCACCGCCTGACCCGCGCATGTCGACTTCGACCACCTCCACACCGCTGGAGGCGCCCACCTGGGCGGCAATTTCACGAACCCGCTCGATGTCAAATACCATGAAACCAGCAACTTACCGACTGCCTGGCACATTCAGAAAGCAGCGCAAACTAAAATGTGGGCTTGCGCCCACTGGTGTGCTTCGCCAAAATCGGTTTCTTACACAACAGTTTCCAAGGACAATAATACGCCGCGGGAGGGGAAAAGACAAACCGGGGGATGAGGATCGTTTGGGTTGGCAGATCGCGCCGAAGTAGCGCAGCGACGGGCGCGGTGAAGCGGGCTGGGGCGCCAGGCCCCGTGCTAAAATGCCGCTTGCAGTATGGCCGCGCAGTGCTCCCCCTGTGGCCCGCCGCCGGAAGTGAGGTAGCCCGCGATGCCCGCCAGACGACCCATCTACGCCGCGATTTTGCTTCTGATATGCGGACTGCTGACGACTGCGCACGCGCAAACGTTCAGGGTGCTACACACCTTCACCGGCTCACCGAAAGACGGCTCTTTCCCGACCGGAGTACTGGTCCTGGATCCGGCTGGCAACATTTACGGCACAACAAGCGGCGGCGGCTCCGGAAAGTGTGCCCCCTCCGCCACCTGCGGCACGGCGTTCATACTTAACAAAGTCGGCACTGAGGTCGCGCATATCAACTTCGGCCTAGCCGACGGCTCCAATCCGATGGCGGGCCCACTACGCGACGGCGAAGGAAATTTTTACGGGACAACGTATTTGGGCGGTGACACGACCTGTTACCAGTACGGGTGCGGCACCGTGTACAAGGTAAGCAAAACAGGCAAGTACACGGTCCTGCACGAGTTCGCCGGAAGCCCGGACGGGAATGAACCATTCTCGCCGTTGATTGAGGACCCAGAGGGAAATCTTTACGGGACAACTGGCCGAGGGGGCGATTTCGAGGACTCAGGAACGATATTCAAGCTAGATAAGCAGGGGAACGAAACGATTCTCTACAATTTTTGTTCCCAAGTGAATTGCTCGGACGGCGAGTACCCCATTCCTGGGGTGGTTCGCGATGCGGCGGGGAATTTATACGGGGTAGCTAGTTCGGGCGGAGATTCCGAGGCCGGTGTCGTGTACGAACTGGACACTTCCGGCAAAGAAACGGTCCTCTACAACTTCACGGGCGGATCAGACGGTTATGGCCCCTACTCGACCCTTCTTCGTGATTCGCAGGGCAACCTCTACGGCACGACGCAAGGCGGCGGCATTCTGACGGGCCTCTGTAGCGGGCAAGGACCAGAAGGATGCGGCGTGGTTTTTGAAGTTTCGCCCCAGACTGACGGAACCTGGACGGAGACCACACTCTACAGGTTCTGTTCCCTAGCCAACTGCGCTGATGGGCGGCAGCCGATGTCGGGCCCGTTGGTTCGAGATGCATCCGGGAATCTTTACGGCACTACATACCTCGGAGGCAAGACGACTTCGCTATGCAGCCCCGACGGCTGCGGGGTGGTGTACGAGCTAAGCACCTCAGGTGCCGAGACCGTGCTGCACACGTTTACCGGCCAATCTGACGGAGCCTTTCCCTGGGCCGGTTTGACCCCGGACGGTCACGGCAGTCTCTACGGCACAGCGCAAACTGGGGCCGACACGCAGTGCTTTCCTCCCGACGGATGCGGAGTCGTATTTAAGATCGCCCCTTGAGCCCCATCCTCCTCACTGTGTTTTCCTCCCTGAATACTCCTTACAAATTGACGAGCGTTGGCTACAGCTACGCCTATCGCGCGGCCACTCCGGTGAGCCTCCTTCATTAAATCGGATAGACATTTGCCCAATCCCTCAGGCGTCTCTAGAATAGAGATCATCCTTCACGGCTGAGAACACTATGATTCATTTTCCGGTTCCTGAGGCGCTTACCTTCGATGACGTGTTGCTGCTGCCAGCGCGCTCCGATGTTGTCCCGGCGCTGGCCAATACCCAGACCCAGTTGACCCGCAATATCCGGCTCAATATTCCCATCATCAGCGCGGCCATGGACACGGTGACCGAGTCGCACATGGCGATTGCGCTGGCGCAGCAGGGCGGGGTGGGCATTGTGCATCGCAATCTGTCGATCGATCAGCAGGCCAACGAAGTGGACAAGGTAAAGCGTTCGGAAAGCGGGATGATCGTCGATCCTGTGACCATGGGGCCGGACGCGAAAGTCTCGGAGGCGCTGGAAGTCATGCGCCAGTACAAGATTTCCGGCGTGCCCATCACCAAGAACGGCAAGCTGGTGGGCATTCTCACCAACCGCGATCTGCGCTTTGAGACCCGCTTTGATATTCCCATCAGCAAAGTGATGACCAAGGAACACCTGATTACGGTTCCAGTGGGAACGACGCTTGAGGATGCGGAGAAGATCCTGCACGAGCATCGCGTGGAAAAGCTGCTGGTGGTGGATGACAAGTACAACCTGAAGGGCCTGATTACGGTCAAAGACATTCAGAAGAAATTGAAATACCCGAATGCGGCCAAGGATTCTCATGGCAGACTGCGCGTGGCCGCGGCGATTGGGGCGAGCGGCGACTTTCTGGAACGGGCGCAGGAGATGGCCAACGCCAAAGTGGACCTGCTGGCGATTGACAGCGCTCATGGGCACTCGTCACGGGTGCTCGACGCCCTGAAAGCGGTGAAATCGAAGCTGCCGGAAGTGGACCTGATCGTCGGCAACGTCGCCACATTTGACGGTGCATGTGAGCTGGCAAGAGCAGGGGCCGACGCGATCAAAGTCGGCATCGGACCCGGGTCGATCTGCACCACGCGAGTGGTCACCGGCGCAGGTGTGCCGCAAATCACGGCGATTGCCGAGGCTTATCGCGCGACCAAAGACGCGAACATTCCAGTGATTGCGGATGGCGGCATCAAGTATTCCGGGGACATCACCAAAGCCCTGGCGGCGGGCGCGTCGGCGGTGATGATTGGATCGCTGTTCGCGGGGACCGATGAAAGCCCTGGCGAGTTGATTCTGTATCAAGGCCGGACGTTCAAGTCTTACCGCGGCATGGGATCGCTGGGAGCCATGGCCTCAGGATCAAGCGAGCGTTACTTCCAGAACACCGAGGGCGAGGCTTCCACGGCCCTGTCGGCGGTAGGGGAGGAATCCAACCGGTTGGCCAAGTTAGTTCCGGAAGGAATTGAGGGACGGGTTCCCTACCGGGGCTCGGTCGCCATGATCGTGCATCAGATGGTGGGCGGACTTAAATCGGGCATGGGATATTGCGGCTGCGCGAGCATCCCGGAATTGCTCCAGAAGACACGGTTCGTGCGCATCAGCGGGGCCGGACTGCGCGAGAGTCACGTTCACGATGTGATGATTACGCGCGAAGCCCCGAACTACGCGGCCGAATAGAGCTGCCATTTGAAAGGAAGCATGTTCTTACCATCCACGGGGGAAGTTCAGGTTTGACCCCCGACCAAAGGCACATCCTAAAACTCTGGTTCGCCGCCGGCCTGTGGCTGGCGGTGATCGCCATTGAGTCCACCACCTATCTCTCGTCCGAATACACCGGCCGGTTTCTCTATCCGCTTCTGCACTTTCTGTTTGGTCTCGATTGGAAGCAGTTCATGGTCTGGCACCACTACATCCGAAAAACGGGCCACTTCGTAGGCTACTTCGTCTTGAGTGTTCTTTTGTTCCGAGCCTGGAAAGCGACGCTGAAACTGCCGGCGTTGTGGGCGCTGCGCTGGTCGGGGATTGCATTTTTCATGTCAGTCCTGGTGGCCAGCATGGATGAGTGGCACCAGACGTACCTGCCGTCGCGGACGGGAGCCATCAGCGACGTGATGTTGGACAGTTCGGCGGCCTTGACGGCGCAAATTGTGATCTTTCTGTTTCTCCGCGCGAAGGCCGCTAAGCTGGCGGAAGAGGCTTCGGTGACCGTTCGAGACAATGGTTGACTGCCGGTTGTTGACCCGCTGTCACTCAATCGACTGACGTCTTGCCGGCTTGCGTGGCCCGCGAGATCAGCAACAAGGCTGCCGACACCAACGCGATTCCAGCGGAGAAGTAAAAGGGAACTCGCGGGCCATAATACTTCCACATTTCCCCCGTGATCAGACTTGCCAGCAGGATGGCCGCGCTGCTGACGAAGGAATAAAGGCCGAGTGCCCGGCCCCGCAACTCAGGGGCGACAACTTCCACAACCAGCGCTTTCAGCACCGGATTGGTCAGTGCATAGAACAGCCCATAAAACGCCATGGCGAACCAGATTGCAGCAACGCTGGGAGCGTTGGCGAATATGAAGTACACCGCCGCGAAGACCAGGTATCCTGCGGCTGCCAGGATGCGGCGTGAAACGCGATCGCTCAGCCCGCCCGCGGGCCAGGAAAATAGCGTGTAGGCAACATTGAAAACCAAGCCAAGCAATGGCGCATGGGTCGCCGGAATGCCAATGCTCTGCGCCCGCAACACCAGAAACATGTCACTGGAGTTTCCCAGGGAGAAGAGCGTCACAGCCAGCAGCACGAAATAGAACTTGCCTGGAAAATGCACGGTTGCGTGGGCAGTGGGTTGTTGGTGATTCGGCTTTTCCGCTGCTTTCCTCTCAGCTTCTCGGATTCCGAGCAACGCCACTGCGACGCACAATGCTCCAGGGATGGCGGCAAACCCAAAAACACCGCGCAGACCGTAATGCGGCAGCAGCAAAAGCGCCAACAGCGGGCCGGCGATGGCGCCGGCGGAGTCCATCGCCTGCAAAAGGCCATAGGCGGAGCCCAGGCGGGACGCGGGCACAGAGTCGGCCAGCATCACGTCGCGAGTAGTGCCGCGGATGCCCTTGGAGAAGCGGTCGGCAAAGCGAATGGCCAGAACCTGTCCCCAAGAACTGGCGAGCGCCAACAGTGGTTTGACGGCGTTGGCGACAAAATATCCGGAGACCACCACCGGTTTGCGGTGGTGTACGCGGTCGGCAAGATATCCCGAAAAGAGCTTGGCAAATGAGGCCACGCTCTCGGCTATGCCCTCAATGATGCCCAATTGTGCGGGTCCGGCGCCGATCGACGCCAGGAATGCCGGCAGAACCCAATAGGCCATCTCGCTGGCGGTATCGTTCAGGAGCGAGGTTGCGCCGAACGCGAGGAGGTTACGCGAGCCGCGGTCAGAAGGAGTGGAGAATGCCTCCGGCATGAAAATCTTGTATCACAGAGGGATCGTGGCGTTGCGAGAGAAAAAGCAGACTTTTCAGGCGGGCCGAATGGCAATGGGGAGTCGGAAAAGCAAAGGAGAAAGTCAGTACAAGGCGTCGTACTTGGTAACTTCCCAAGCGCCGCTCTTATTTTCAAGCGTGACCGAGAACAGCTCCTTGTAGGTCCCCGCTTGCCCCTCGGTGGTACGGCGCTTGCCGCGGTAGTGAAGAATGCGAAGGGGCGGGGCGTCCTCCCAGTCCACGAGTTTCCAGGAAACCAGCGGGTGTTTGGTTTCCGAGTCACAGATGAACGCCGCATATTTGCGGCGGTAGTCCCTTTCCCACTTGGCTAATTCCTCCTTGCATTGGCCATCGCGCATCGCATCAAGATATTGTGCAGCGACGCGTTCGGAACTGCGGTCGCGCAGGGGGTTCAGCGAAATGGCGTTGGGAATGCCAGACAGAGAATCGCGCTCTTCGGAACGCGCCAGCACCGGCCCCTGGTTGTTGAGCCAAATGAGATAGCCGAAGAAGATCAGCAACAGCAAGACGCCAGTGGCTGCCGCGATCCACAATTGTGTGCGGTTGGACTCCATCCTAAGGAGAGTTTAGCGTGCTGGAAGGCGAGGGCTAGATTACCTTGGTGACCTGAGAGGGTGGGCGGAGGACCAACTGTCCAGCCAACAAAAGCCCCGCGGTTTGGCGGGGCTAAGATAAATTCCCATTGAATTCGGTTGGCTGCGCGAGGGCTAGGTCTTATCTTCGCCTTCGGCGCCGGGAGTTGGATGTTCCACGCCGCCCTGCGCTTCAGCTTCTTCCATGGCTCGCTTGTTTTCCTCGGCACGTTTGGAGCGGGCTTCGGCGCGTTTCTGGCGCTTCTCGTCCAGCACCTTTTCGCTGCCCAGCAGTTCGATGAAGGCCTTGTCAGCGCCGTCACCCTTCTGCCAGCCAGTGCGGACGATGCGCAGGTAGCCACCGTTGCGGTCTCCAAAGCGGGGGCCGACGGTATCGAACAGCTTATCCACAGCGGCACTGGTCATCAGGTAGGCGAGCGCCTGACGGCGCGCAGCCAGGTCGCCTCGCTTGCCGAGGGTGATCATTTTTTCGACTAGCGGGCGCATGGCCTTGGCTTTGGGGACAGTAGTCTCAATGCGCTCTTCGAGAATCAGCGACGTGACCAGGTTGCGCAGTAGGGAGCGGCGGTGCGCGGGGTTACGTCCCAGTTTCCATCCGGCTACTTTGTGACGCATAGGAAAATCCTTGGTTTCGAGTTTCTAGTTTCCGGTTTCTAATTTTTCGTTTCCAAGCGGCTTTGCTGGAAACTCGAAACTAGAAACCGGAGACTGGTTTCTATAGATCGTTATCACCATACGCCGACGCCGGCAGAATCTGGTTCGAAGTCGGGCCGGGCACGGCGTTACCTTGCTCGTCGATCTTCATGCCTAGGCTCAAGCCCATGGTTGAGAGAATCTCTTTGATCTCGTTCAACGATTTGCGGCCGAAGTTCTTGGTCTTGAGCATCTCAGCTTCGGTCTTTTGCACCAGTTCGCCGATGGTCTGAATGTTGGCGTTCTTGAGGCAGTTGTAGCTGCGAACAGAAAGCTCAAGCTCTTCGACCGAACGGTTCAGGTTCTCGTTGCGAATTTCCGGCTTGCGCTCTTCGCTCGAGGTCGAGGTCTCAATGTCTTCCTCGAAGTTGATGAAGATATTCATGTGGTCTTTCAGCAACTTCGCCGCCAAGCCAATGGAGTCGGCCGGGGTGATGGAGCCGTTGGTCCAGACCTCGAGTGTGAGCTTGTCGTAGTCGGTGATCTGGCCGAGACGGGCGGCCTCGACGGTGTAGTTGCACTTGCGCACCGGGGAGTGGACAGAATCGATAGGAATGAAACCGATGCCGAGATCGTCTTCGAAATTCTTGTCGGCGGAAACGTAGCCGCGGCCGCGCTTGAGCCGCATTTCCATGTCGAGCTTGCCGCCTTCGCTGACGGTGGCGACGTAGACGTCCTTGTCGAGCACTTCGACGTCGGCGTCGGCCTCAATCATTCCCGAAGTCACAATTCCGGGCTGGTCGGCACGCAGATAGATGGCCTTGGGCGCGTCGCCACTGAGCTTGAACGGAATCTGCTTCATGTTGAGGATGATGTCGGTTGCATCCTCGACCACACCGGGAATGGACTGAAACTCGTGCAGCACGCCGTCGATTTTCACCGCGGTAACGGCCGCGCCTTCGATGGAAGACAGCAGTACCCGACGCAGGGCATTGCCAATGGTAGTGCCAAAGCCGCGTTCAAATGGCTGGGCCCAGAAAATGCCGTATTTGTCGGTGAGGGTGGAAGTATCCACCGCCAGGCGTTTCGGTTTTTGAAAACCTTTCCAAAGCATTTGTTTCTCTCCTTCGGCCGTTTGGCTCGGCCCAGGCTCCCTGAAGTGGTCCTACCTCAGGTCAAACGCCCAGAACCGGCTGATCTGGCACGAAAAGTGGACCAGAAGAACAGTTTCTAGTTTCCAGTTTCTGGTTTCTAGCCCTAGGCTCCCAACTGGAAACCGGAAACCAGAAACTAGAAACCTATTTACTGTACAACTCCACAATCAGCTGCTCGTTGACCGGCAACTGAATCTCTTCGCGCTTGGGCAACGACAACACCTTGCCCTTGAAGTTGTCGCGATCGATCTCGAGCCAGCCCGGCGAATTCTGGTGGCTGGCGAATTCCTTGGCTTGTTCGAGGATGGCCAGTTTGCGGCTGCTCTCGCGGATGGTAACCTCGTCCCCAACATTCACCTCGTAGGAAGGAATGTTGACCTTGCGACCATTTACGTGGACGTGGCCGTGACGCACCAGTTGCCGGGCCTGCCGGCGGGACAGGCCAAAACCGAGGCGATGAACGACCGTGTCCAGGCGGCGTTCCAGTTGCTGCAAAAGCATTTCACCCGTCACACCCTTGGTGCGCGCGGCTTTCTCGAAATAGTTGCGAAACTGGCTTTCCTGAGTGAAATACATGCGCTTGGTCTTCTGCTTCTCGCGCAGTTGCAGACCGTAGCCCACGATTTTCGCCTTGCGGTCCTTACCGTGCTGGCCGGGGGCGAAGTTGCGCTTCTCAAGAGGACACTTATCACTGAAGCATTTCGGGCCTTTGAGGAAGAGCTTAATGCCCTCGCGACGACAGAGACGACATACGGGATCGGTATAACGTGCCAAGTTGCTTCTCCTTTAGATGACCGGTTTACGGGTTTGGCTTCACCCTTCTTCCCGGACGATGAGGGCTTTTGGCCCTTCGCTATTGGCTTTTGGCTAAAGGCTAAGAGCCAACAGCCAAGAGCTTTCTTACACTCTTCGGCGCTTCGGCGGACGGCAACCATTGTGCGGAATCGGGGTCGCGTCCTTGATGTTACGCACTTCAATGCCAGCCGCGGCCAGGGCGCGGATGGCGGACTCGCGTCCTGAACCGGGCCCGCTCACGCGGACCTCGACGCTGCGCACGCCGTGATCGCGGGCCATGTTGGCGGCGTTCATAGCAGCCTGCTGGGCGGCAAACGGCGTACCCTTGCGGGAGCCGCGAAATCCCAGGGAGCCGGAACTCTTCCACGAAAGCACATTGCCCGCCTGGTCAGCGATGGTCACGATGGTGTTGTTGAACGAGGCCTGAATGTGGGCCACACCATGCGATACGTGCTTGCGTTCCTTCTTCTTGAAGGTTTTCTTTTTGCCCTTTTTCTCCGCCGCTGCCGGCGCGCCGGTTGCGGGGGTTGCTCCTGCTGCTTGTTTTGCCATAAGTCTTTCGCCTTTTTGGTTACGTCTTGGACGCTGTTTTCTTCTTCGCCGCAACGGTACCCTTGCGCGGGCCTTTACGGGTACGGGCGTTGGTGTGCGTGCGCTGTCCACGGACCGGCAGATTGCGACGATGCCGGTAACCACGGTAGGAGCCGATCTCGATGAGGCGCTTGATGTTCATCGAGACTTCCTTGCGCAGGTCGCCTTCCACCAGACCCTCCGCCTCGATCACCTGGCGGATACGGTTGACCTCGTCCTCGCCCAGATCCTGCACCTTCTTCATGGGCTCAACTTTGGCCTCGTCGAGAATGCGTGCAGAGCGCGAAACGCCAATGCCGTAGATATAGGTCAGCGCAATGTTAATGCGCTTGGTGCGCGGGAGGTCGACGCCAGCAATACGTGCCATAGTTGTCTCTTATCCTTGTCGCTGCTTGTGCTTGGAATTCTCGCAGATCACCCGCACCACACCCTTGCGGTGGATGACCTTGCACTTATCACAAATTTTCTTTACCGATGCTCGTACCTTCATAAAAGTCCTTGGTCGTTCGTCGTTGGCCGCCCTTTACTTATAGCGGTAAACAATTCGTCCGCGATTCAGGTCGTAGGGGGAAAGCTCGACTGCGACCTTGTCCCCCGGCAGAATTCGTATGAAATTCTTGCGCATCTTGCCGGAAACGTGCGCCAGTACCTGGTGCTTGTTTTCCAGTTCCACCTTGAACATGGCATTGGGCAGCGGTTCCAGCACGGTTGCCATGACTTCAATCGCGTCTTCTTTGCTCATTGACTCCTTAAGTCAGCTTCTAGCTGCTAGCTTCTAGCCAAAACTCTAGGTTTGCCGAACTAGCAGCTAATGGCTAGAAGCTAGTAGCTCCTACTGCGTCAAAATCATCGGGCCATTTTTCATGACCGCGACACAGTGCTCGAAATGGGCGCTGCAACTGCCATCCACGGTGACGGCCGTCCACTTGTCTTCCAGCACACGGGTGTCCGCCTTGCCGTAATTCACCATGGGCTCAATGGCGAGCACCATGCCTTCCCGCAATCTGGCGCCGTGTCCACGATCTCCGAAATTCGGGATCTGCGGTTCCTCGTGTAACTTGGTGCCAATCCCGTGACCTACGAATTCGCGAACCACGCTGAAGCCGCTGGCCTCCACACATTCCTGCACTGCCGCACCGACATCGCCCACGGTATTTCCGATCACCGCCTGCTCGATCCCCTTGTACAACGAGGCTTCCGTGACCTCAAGCAACTTTCGGACTTCCGGCTTCACCGAATTGTCCACCGGCACCGTGATGGCAGCGTCGCCATAATAGCCATCCAGCACCACCCCACAATCGATGGAAACGATATCGCCAGCTCTCAGCACCCGCTTTTCCGAGGGGATGCCGTGCACGATCTCTTCATTTACCGAGGTACAAAGCACGCAAGGGTAATTGTAGTAGCCCTTGAAGGCGGGCTTTGCGCCCAGTTCTTTAATCTTCTTCCCCGCGGCGCGCTCCAAATCCATGGTTGTAACCCCAGGAGCGACCAGACTGCGGAGCAGATCCAACACTTCCCGCACGATGCGGCCACTACTCCGCATCTTTCCAATTTCCGCCGCAGATTTGCAGACAATCGCCATTCATGCGCCGGGTGCGTGGCTTTCAATCTCCTGGAAAATCTGCTGCGACACCTGATCCACCGGCAAAGCGCCAGACACCGAAACCAGACGCCCTTTGCGCGCGTAATACTCGGCCACAGGACGGGTCTGGGAGTCATACGCCTGCAGACGTTCCCGGATCACATCCTCGCGATCATCGTTACGAGTGACCAGCTTGGAACCGTCGAGGTCGCAAAGTTCATCGACTCGCGGTGGCTGAAGATGGACGTTGTAAATATGTCCACAGACAGGGCAGGTCCTGCGTCCAGTGAGCCGGAGCAATAAGTCATTATAATCCACGTCGATGCGGATCACAATCGGCAGGCATCGGGCCCGGTTCGGTTTGTCAAAGACCTCGTGCTCGAAATAAGCATCCAACCAGCCCGCCTGAGCGGCTGTTCGCGGGAACCCATCCAGAATGAAGCCGCGGTTACAATCGGCTTCCCGCAGGCGTTCCGCGACCATGTCGTACAACAACTCGTCCGGCACCAAGTCTCCCCGGGCCATGATGTCTTTGGCCAGACTGCCCAGCCGAGTGCCGTTCTTCACCTGAGCCCGCAAAATGTCTCCGGTGGAGATCTGCGGGATCTCGTAATGCTCAGCGATCAGCTTGGCCTGTGTGCCTTTGCCGGCGCCGGGCGGTCCGAGCAGTACGATGGGTCCGATGCTGCGCGAAGTGTGATCCGCCATCCCGACGGCCCCGTATTCTCCCTTACTCCAATCTACCCGGTCGCATTTCCCGAATGGCCAGAACCAACTTGCCGCCTGCGCTAGGTCATGCCCAGGTGCGGCGGCCCCGGATGCGTCCGCTCTTCGGAGTGAATCCGTCGTAGTGCCGCATGATCAGCTGCGCCTCGATCTGGGTGACCGTGTCCATGGCGACGCCCACCACGATTAGCAGCGAAGTTCCGCCGAAGTAAAAAGTTACTCCCAAACCGTTCGTAACCCACGGCGGCAGGCGTTCGAAGAACGCTCCCACCGGGCCCCACAGGTGATTGAGGTGAATGCCGGCAATCATCCACTCCGGAATAAACGAGATGATAATCAAATACAGCGCGCCCACCAGAGTGATCCGCGTCAGAATTTCGTTGATGTGATCGGCCGTACGCTTGCCGGGACGAATCCCGGGAATAAAACCACCATACTTGCGCATGTTGTCGGCAACTTCGTTGGGGTTGAACACGATCGACACATAGAAATAAGCAAAGAAAATGATTCCGACGGCGTAAAGAAGAGTGTAAAGCGGCTCGCCCCATCCCAGGGCGCGAATCAGATCGCCAAAATAGCGGTTGTTCTTGAAACCCTGAAGCACCATCTGCGGCATGGTCAAAATCGAGGAAGCGAAAATGACCGGCATGACGCCACCAGCATTTACGCGCAGCGGCAGATGAGTAGACTGCCCTCCCATCACTTTCCGCCCGACCACACGCTTGGCATACTGCACCGGGATGCGGCGCTCGCTGCGCTCGACGTAAACGATGAAGGCGACCACCAGAATCATTAAGGCGACCAGCATCGCCATGGCCACCGGCGTAAACGGTCCCCAAGCGGCGTTTTTCGTCTTGTCAATGAGGTCGGCGACAGCGCGCGGAAGTCCAACCACGATGCCGGCGAAGATCAGCAAGGACATGCCGTTGCCTACGCCACGCTCGGTGATCTGCTCGCCCAGCCACATGACGAAAGCGCTGCCGGTGGTGAGCGTGAGCATGGTCATCAAAATGAATCCGTAGCCGGGATTGACCACGAAATCTCCGGACTTCATGAGGCTGAGTGCGATGCCGAGCGATTGCACAGCGCTGAGAATCACAGTCAAATACCGCGTCCATTGCGTGATCTTCTTGCGGCCCAGTTCGCCTTCTTTCTGCAGCTTGGCGAGGGGCTCATACACCACCGTCAACAGTTGCAGAATGATCGACGCGGTGATGTACGGCATGATTCCGAGAGCAAAGATGGTGAGGCGACGGAGCTGGCCGCCGGAGAACAGGTCCACGAAGCCCAGGAACGAACCGCGATTCTGCTCGAAGAACTGCTGCAATCGATCCGCATTCACCCCGGGGGTGGGGATGTGTCCGCCCAAGCGGTAAACGGCGAGCAGCCCTAGGGTGAACAGAATGCGCCGGCGCAGGTCAGGAATGCGAAAGATGTTGGACAGTTTCTCCAGCATTACTGCAAGACCTCGCACTTGCCGCCGGCCTTGGTGATCTTTTCCTGAGCCGACTTGGAAAATTTGTGAGCGTGGACGGTGAGCGCCTTGGAAAGTTCGCCGTCGCCTAGAATCTTGACTGGGTGTTTGGTGCTGATAACCCCCGCCTTACGCAAGACCTCGGGCGTGATGGTGGCTTCGCCGAGACCGGCCAGACGGTCCAGGTTCACGATGTTGAATTCCTTGCGGAAGATGTTGGTGAACCCGCGCTTGGGCATGCGGCGGTGCAAGGGCATCTGGCCGCCCTCAAAACCGCGCATCATACGCGAGCCGCTGCGCGAGCGCTGGCCTTTGTGGCCGCGGGCAGAAGTCTTGCCCATGCCGGAGCCCATGCCTCGTCCGACACGCTTCTTGTTTTCCGCCGCTTTCTTCGGTGCTCGAATGTTCGAAAGATTCATAAATAAGCTCTTGGCCTTTGGCTCTTAGCTTTTGGCTACCACAATCTCAATCAGGTGCGGGACTTTGGCCACCATGCCACGAATCGCGGCATTGTCCGGACGCTCGATCACCTGGTTGAGCCGGGTAAAGCCCAGTCCTTTGACCACTCTTTTGTGTTTCACCGGAGTACAAATCGCGGAACGCACCCACTTCAAGTGGAGCTTGCCGCTGGCCGGATTTGATTTCTTAGCCGTCATCGCGAATCCTCGTCTGGTTACAACTCTTCCGCCGACTTGCCGCGCATCGCGGCCACGTCAGCCCGGTTCTTCAAATGCTTGAGCGCGTCAAACGTGGCCTTGATCACGTTGTGCGGGTTGGTAGTGCCAATGGATTTGGTCAGCACGTTCTGAATTCCGACTGAGGTCATCACCGCACGCACGGCTCCGCCTGCAATCACGCCCGTGCCTTCCGGCGCAGGCTTCAGCAATACCCGGCCCGAGCCGAACCTTCCCAGCACCATGTGTGGAATGCTGGTCTGGGTGAGATTGACCCGGATCAGGTTCTTTTTCGCAGACTCAATCCCCTTACGGATGGCCTGGGGAACTTCCTTGGCCTTGCCCGAACCGTATCCGACAATGGCAGCACTGGGGTCGCCCACCACCACCAACGCGGCAAACGAGAGGTTCTTGCCTCCCTTGACCACTTTTGTGACCCGGTTGATGTTCACGACCTGGTCTTTCAGTTGGTAAGCGCCCGCATCGAGTTTCTTGATTACTGTTGGCATTCTGCTCTCTTCTCTTTAAAACTGCAGTCCGGCTTCCCGGGCAGCGTCGGCCAGGGCTTTGATCCGCCCGTGATAGATGTAGCCGCCGCGGTCGAACACAACTTTCGTGATCCCCTTGGCCTTGGCACGATCGGCGATGGCCTTGCCGACCGACTTGGCCGAGGCCACGTTGCCTCCGGTCCGCCGCTCGCCCTTCTGCCCTTCAGCAGAGTGGGCGGACACCAGCGTGGTGCCGTGAAGATCGTCGATTACCTGCACATAAATATGATTCAACGAGCGGTACACGTTCAGGCGCGGCCGCTCGGCGGTGCCGAGAATCTTCTTGCGGATGCGCTCATGCACGTGGCGCCGGTTTGTATTCTTGGAAGTTCGAGTCAGCATCGTAATTCGTCCTTGGTGGTTCGTCGTTCGTCGTCGGCAAAACCTTTAACCGCCTGACGGCCCACGACTATTTCGCTCCCGTCTTGCCCACTTTCTTCTTCAAGCGTTCTCCGGCATAGCGCACGCCCTTGTTCTTGTAGGGATCGGGCGGACGCAAGCCGCGCATCTCGGCCGCCACCTGGCCTACTTTTTGCCGGTCGATGCCGGTGACGGTCAGCTTAGTTTGCTTCGGATCCACGGCGACTTCGATGCCGGAGGGCAGAGGGTACTCGATGGGATGAGAATAGCCGAGGCTGAATACCACCGTTCCCTTCCCTTTTAATTCCGCACGATACCCGATGCCAACGATTTCCAGGTCGCGGGTCCATCCCTTGGTAACGCCCTCGACCGCATTGTTGACCAGAGCCCGCGCCAGACCGTGCAGTGCAGCCTGGGAATCGCTCTCGCGGATCGCGACCAGATTGCCGTCTTGCTGCTGCATCTGAATCCCGGCTGGCAGGGACGTATCCAGCTTGCCCTTGGGGCCCTGGACCGCGACCGTGTTGCCTTCGATTTTGACCCTCACTCCCTTGGGGAGCGGGATCGGCTTTCTTCCAATTCGTGACATAGGATCGGCTCTTAGCTGCTAGCTTCTGGCTGCTAGCTCTTCTTTGGCTTTAGCTAATAGCTAGCAGCTAGTAGCTAGAAGCTCCCTACCAAACTTCGCACAGCAACTCGCCGCCCAAGCCCTGTTTGCGGGCCTGGCGTCCGGTCATCACGCCACGAGGCGTGGTCACAATGTTGATGCCGAGCCCTCCCAAGACCCGAGGGATCTCGGTACGGCGCACGTACACGCGGCAGCCCGGACGCGAAACCCGGGCCACATTTGAGATGGCCGCTTCGTTGCCGTTGCCATACTTCAAGTAAATGCGCAGGACTTTGTGTCCTTCCTCTTCCGTGGCCTTGACGTTGGCGATATAGCCCTCCTCTTTGAGGATACGGGCAATTTCCGCCTTCAGCTTGGAAGCAGGAATATCCACTTTCTGGTGCCGGGCGCTAATCGCGTTGCGAATGCGCGCCAGCATGTCTGCGACCGGATCGGTCAACCTCATGTTTTGCTTCTCCTCAGCCGCCCGTTAGCTTCCCCGATGTCCGGCGAAGAACCTGCGGCGACTTGTTCTCTTACCAGGACGACTTCGAAACCCCGGGGATTTCTCCCCGCAACGCCAAACCGCGGAAACACAGGCGGCATAGGCCGAACTTGCGGATGAACGCGCGCGGGCGTCCGCAAATTTGACAGCGGTTGTGCCGGCGCGTGGAAAACTTGGGTTTCGGCTGTTTGCTTTCACGCGCCAAGCTAAACTTGGCTTGAATTTTCTTGTCCTTAACTCGTTTTGCGGTTGTCATGAAACCTTTCGATTGAGCCATTGAACCATTGATTCATTGACCCATTTCAAATCTCTTCTTTCAACATCATCCAATGATTCAATCACTGATTCAATGATTCAGTGATTCAATCTCTCACTTCCTATGGCCGGAACGGCATTCCCAAATGCCGTAACAGCGTTCGCGCCTGGTCGTCGCTGGCGGCAGTAGTCACAATGGTGACGTTCATGCCTTTCTGCTTGTCGACCTTGGCGTAGTCGATCTCCGGGAAGATCAACTGATCGTGCAGGCCGAGGGTGTAGTTGCCGCGGCCGTCGAACGACTTGGTCGACACTCCGCGAAAGTCGCGCACCCGGGGCAGCACCACATTGACCAGCCGGTCAAAAAACTCGTACATGCGATCACCGCGCAAAGTGACCATGGCGCCAATCGACTGTCCGGCACGGACTTTGAACGCCGCAATGGACTTCTTGGCCCGGGTGACTACCGGCTTCTGGCCCGTGATCTGACCCAGTTCGTTGACCGCCGGATCCAGCACCTTGGCGTTCTGCGTGGCTTCGCCCATACCCATGTTGACCACGATCTTGTGCAGGTGCGGCACCGCCATAGGGTTCTTGAAGGAAAATTCCTTCATCAGCGTGGGCGCAATTTCCTTCTTGAAGCGCGCTTTCAGACGCGGAGTCTCCTTGGCGCTGTGCCGTGCGACCTCGGGAGCTCGCTGCTCCGGTTGCGCGCCGCCCTTTTTTTCTTTCTTGTCCTTTGCCATTGCTCGGTACCCTCGCTCCTGGCTTTTGGCTCTTAGCTCTTAGCTAACGGCCAACGACCAAAAGCTAATAGCTTATTTATCTAACGTAGTTCCGCACTTCTTGCACACTCGTACTTTTCGGTCGCCGCGAACTTCACGGCCGATGCGCACCGGCCCACAGGTGGAACATACCAGCTGAACATTGGAAATAGCGATGCGGCTCTCCTGCTCCGCAATCCCGCCCTTCACATTACGCTGCGGATTGGGACGCACATGCTTTTTCACCATCATGACGTGCTCGACCAGAAGCTTGGCGTCGCCGGGGAACACGCGCAGTACTCGGCCTTCTTTGCCTTTGTCGCGGCCGGTGATCACTTTCACCGTATCGTTACGGCGAATGTCCACTCGTTTATGTGCAGTTGCTGCGGTTGCCATTTCAATCCTCAGTTTCCAGTTTCTGGTTTCTAAAAGCGTCTCTGGAAACTGGAAACCAGAAACTAGGAACTCCCTACAGTACTTCTGGCGCCAGCGACACGATCTTCAAGAACTTTTTCTCGCGCAACTCGCGGGCCACGGGCCCGAACACACGCGTTCCCACCGGTTCGCCGGCGTCGTTAATCAACACCGCGGCGTTAGTGTCGAAGCGGATGTAAGTGCCATCGCGGCGGCCATACTCCTTGCGCGTGCGCACGATTACCGCTTTGACAACTGTTCCTTTTTTCACCTGACCATCGGGTGAAGCTTCTTTCACGCTAGCCGTGATTACGTCTCCCAAACCGGCGTTCAGTCCGGTGGAACCGCCCAACGGCAGAATCATCTGCAGCTTGCGGGCGCCGGAGTTGTCGGCGACTTCGAGCATGCTTCTCATCATCACGGCCATAATTCAATCTCCCAATCGCAGAATCTTTAGGAAGCGACCTCGGCAGCCACTTCGGGCACCAGGGGGGCGCGGCGGACCACCTGTTTCAGCCGCCAGCGCTTCAACTTCGAAAGCGGGCGGGTCTCTTCCAGCCGGACCACGTCGCCGATGTGGGCTTCGTTCTTTTCGTCGTGGGCGTAGAACTTCTTAGACTTCGAAACCACGCGTCCGTAAAAGGCGTGCGATTTCTTGCGGACGACTTGCACCACGATGGTCTTCTGCATGCGGTTCGACACCACTTCGCCGACTACTTCCTTGCGGCGGCCGGCGGCCTGCTGAACGTTAGTCTCGGCCATTAGCTCTTCTCCGTTTTCGTGCCCGCCAGTTCCCGCTCGCGGACAATCGTCTTTACCCGCGCGATGTCCCGGCGCAGGCCGCGAATCTTCTTCAAGCTTTCGGTCTGGCCCATGTTGAGCTGAAACTTCAGTTTGAAGAGCTGATCGTTCAGATCACGCTCCTGGTGTTTGAGCTCGTCTTCGGTCAAGTTGCGGACTTTATCGGGTTTCATAAACCATTTCTCGATTTCTAGCAGCCAGCTCCTAGTGAACCGCCGACTCTCGTTTCACAAACACCGTGCGCAGCGGCAGCTTGTGCGACGCCAAACGCATGGCTTCCGATGCGTCGGTCAAGCTGACTCCCTCCATCTCAAACAGAATCTTGCCGGGACGAACCACTGCCACCCAGTGATCGGGCGCCCCTTTGCCTTTGCCCATACGGGTTTCAGCGGGCTTCTTGGTGACCGGCTTGTCCGGAAACAAACGTAGCTGGATTTTGCCGCCGCGCTTGACAAAACGCGTCATGGCTACGCGGGCCGCTTCGATTTGCCGGTCGGTGATCCAACCCGGCTCCAGCACCTTCAATCCGTAGTCGCCAAACGTCAGCTCGCTTCCGCGCCAGGCCTTGCCGGTCATGCGGCCGCGCTGCTGTTTGCGATACTTCACTTTTTTCGGCATCAACATAAATTCGCTCTTGGCTTCTGGCTACTAGCTTCTAGCTCAAAACGCGCCTGCGGCCGGTTGCGGCTCGCGCTTCTTGGTGGGCAGGATTTCGCCCTTGTACACCCAAACTTTTACGCCGATTACGCCGTAGGTGGTTCTCGCCTCGGTGAAACCGTAGTCGATATCAGCACGCAGAGTGTGCAGCGGCAACCGCCCCTGCAGATACCATTCCGAGCGGGCAATTTCGTTTCCGTTCAAACGGCCGCTGACGCGCACTTTGATTCCTTTACACCCGAAACGCAGCGCCGAGTCCACCGCTTTGCGCATGGCCCGACGAAAACCGACACGCTTTTCGAGCTGCAGGGCGATCGATTCCGACACCAGTTGGGCATCAAGTTCCGGTTTGTGCACTTCCTGGATGTCGACATAAACCTCACGCGAGGTGCGTTTCTGCACGTCCTGCTTGAGCTTGTCGATTTCGACGCCTTTGCGTCCGATGATGATTCCAGGCCGCGCGGTCTTAATAATGACTCGCAGCTTGTTGCCAGGGCGCTCGATTTCAATGGAGCTGACGCCGGCCGACTTGAGCTTGTCCTTGAGTTCGTTCTTCAGCTTGACGTCTTCGAGCAAAAGCTTGTCGTAGTCGCGCTCCACAAACCAGCGGGACTTCCAGGGCTTGGTATAGCCAAGCCGGAAACCGTAAGGATGAACTTTTTGTCCCATCTTTTCTCCGAACCCGTCGTTAGCCGCACGTCGTTGGTCGTGGGCCAGCGACAATTCCTGCTATTTCTTTGCTGCTACCGCCTTCTTCTTATTACCTGCCGATTTCTTTTTTGCAGCCGTTTTCCTGGCTGGAGCCTTGGCAGCTGCAGGTGCCGCACCTGCTACTGGCGCCGCGGCTTCGCCATTCTTGCCGCGCTCCGCCAGCTCAATCTCGATATGCGCGATGCGCCGCACGTAGCGGAAGGCCCGGCCCATGGGGGCGGGGCGGATTCGCTTCATGCGCGGTCCGTCGCCTGCGATCGCGCGCTTCACGTACAGGCTGTCCACGTCAATGTCGAGACCTTTTTCCGCGCTGAGATAATTCGCATTCTCCAAGGCCGACCGCAACAGCTTCTCGATGGTGGGCGCGACACGCTTCTTCGTAAAGGTGAGCGTGTTGAGTGCATCTTCGACGCGGCGACCCTTGATCAAATCCAGCACCAGACGGGCCTTCTGCGGCGAGACGCGCATGAACCGGGCTTGAGCTCGAAATTCCATAGTCTTAATCTCTTCCATCCTGCCTTACGACTTCGACGCTGGAGCTGCCGGCGCCGCCGCCGGTGCCGCTCCCGCTGCCGGACTTATGGCTCCCGGACCGCCGGGTATGCCCGCGGGCCTGGCAGCAGTTTCGGTCGCCGCCCGCATGGAGTGCGCCTTGAACTGGCGGGTGAAACTGAACTCGCCCAGTTTGTGGCCAACCATGTTTTCCGTCACGTACACGGGAATAAACTTCTTGCCGTTGTGCACCGCGATGGTGTGACCCACGAATTCCGGGATCACCGTGGAGCGCCGCGACCAGGTGCGCAGCACCTTTTTCTCGTTGCGCGAGTTCATGGCTTCCACCCGCGCTTGCAGGTAGCCATCGACGAACGGGCCCTTCTTGGTTGAACGTGCCATAAAGTCAGCTTCTAGCTGTTAGCTCCTAGCTCAAAATCGTTCTACTTCGATCTCCGGCTCACGATAAACGCATCGGTGCGCTTGTTGTTGCGCGTTTTGTAACCGCGCGTCGGCTGTCCCCACGGAGTTACCGGGTGACGTCCGCCAGAAGTCTTGCCTTCACCGCCGCCATGCGGATGGTCCACCGGGTTCATGGAAACTCCACGGTTATGCGGACGCTTCCCGAGCCAGCGTGAGCGTCCGGCTTTGCCGATGGTGATGTTTTCGTGATCCAGATTGCCGACTTGCCCAATGGTCGCCAGGCAATCCTGGGAAACTTTACGGGTCTCGCCCGAAGGCAGCTTCACCAGCGCATATTCAGCTTCCTTGGCCACGAGCTGCGCCGCTCCACCCGCCGACCGCACCATCTGCGCTCCTTTGCCGGGCTTCAACTCCACGTTGTGGATGGTCGTGCCGGGCGGAATGTTGCGCAACGGCAAGGCATTGCCTACCAAGATATCGGCGTCCGGGCCGCTAACGATTTTTTGTCCCACCTTCAAGCCATCGGGCTGCAGTATGTAACGCTTCTCACCGTCGGCGTAGTTCAACAAAGCGATGCGCGCCGAGCGGTTGGGATCGTACTCAATGGACGCCACCATCGCCGGAATGCCGGTCTTGTCGCGCTTGAAATCAATGATGCGCAACTTCTTCTTGTGCCCACCACCCATGAACCAACTGGTGATGTCGCCCGAATTGCGGCGGCCACCGGTGCGCGGCTTGGGTTCGGTCAGCGGCTTGTACGGCTTGGTGCGGGTAATATCGTCGTTGACGATCGTCGTCCGGTAGCGCAACGTCTGGGTCGTCGGTCGGTATGTCTTGATTGCCATAATTCGCTCTTGGCTTCTAGCTTCTAGCTCTCTTTGCCGCTGCAATCTTCCGCGCTGGCGAACGACCAGCGACGAACGACCAACGACTATAAGTTCTGCGCGTACTCCGGCATCTTTTCGCCGGTCTTCAGCCGCACGTATGCTTTCTTCCAATCGGGACGGTAGCCGGCGAACTTGCCGCGCCGCCGCTCTTTTCCCGGGTAGGTCGCAGTGCGGACCGAATGCACTTTGACTTTGAAAATGCTCTGCACCGCTTCCTTAATCTCGGTCTTGGTCGCCTTGGGTGCCACCTGGAACACCAGCGTGTTCTGGTTTTCCTTGATGGCTAGGCCCTTTTCGGTAATCACCGGCCGGCGAAGAATCTGATATGCCGATTTCATCAGGCCACCTCCGCCGCTTTTTCATGTTTGGCGCGACGCCGCGGGGCTTTAGCCGCTTTCTTCGGACTGCCTTCGTCCTCGGCCGCGTGTTTGTGCCGCTTGGGCAGCGAACTCTTCAGCGTAATCTGCAACTTCTCGATCGCCGGCTGCGAGAAGATTGCCCGGTCGTAGCGCAACAAGTGATACGGATGAACCTCGTTGCCGCTGACCAGTTCGACCCCATCGAGATTGCGCGAACTGAGCACCAAATTGCGGTTTCCGTGATTGGGCACCTCGACCAGCAGCGCCGTACCGTCAACTTTCAACTTGTCGAGTGCTTCGCGGAACGCCTTGGTCTTGACTTCCTTGAGGCTGAAGGCATTGACCACGATCAGCTTGCCGTCGGCCAACTTGGCGGCCAGCGCCGAACGCAGCGCACCCAACAGCTTCTTGCGCGGAAACGCGTAGTCATAGGAGCGCGGTTGCGGACCATGCACCGTGCCTCCATGCCGCCACAGCGGCGAACGAATGGAACCGACTCGAGCGCGTCCCGTGCCCTTTTGTTTCCAAAGCTTCTTGCCGGCGCCCGAAACCAGCTTCTTGTTCTTGGTGGCGTGAGTGCCGGCGTGCCGGGCGGCGCGGTAGTGCTTCACCGCCTCCCATAGCAGGTCCTCATTGACCGCGCCGAAAACCTCGTCGGCGAGCTCGATCGTGCCCACTTTGCCGCCGCTCAGATTTTGAATTTCAATCGTTGCCATATGCTTTTTCGTGTGGGCACGGGCGCCTCGCCCGTGCACCCATCTTTCTTACGCTTTCTTGGCCGCGCGCTTGGCTGCCTTCAACGGATCGACCGTGGCCGAACCGGCAAATCCACGACGCTCTCGGGGTGGCTTCTTGGCCTTGGTAATCACCAGGTAGCCGCCATTGGGGCCGGGCACGCTGCCTTCGACGACCAGCAGGTTCTCCTCTTTGTCCACGCCCAGCACCCGCAGGTTTCGCACAGTGACGCGGGCGTGACCCATGTGACCCGACATGCGCATTCCCTTGAACACGCGCGAGGGAAACGCGGAAGAGCCGATCGATCCTGTGATCTGGAACATCGAACCGTGCGATTTCGGGCCGCCGGCAAAATGATGCCGTTTGACTACGCCCTGGAAGCCGCGGCCCTTGCTGATGCCCACCACGTCTACAAATCTCTCGCCATCAAAAATGTCGATCAGCACCCGGTCTCCGGCTTTGACTGCGCCGTCGCCGTCCGCGGCGGCTTTCTCGTCGACTTCAACCGGTACTTCGCGGATGATTTTCACCGGCGGCAGGTTGTTCTTGCCGAGATGACCCTTCATGGGCTTGGTCAGCCGCGATTCCTTTACGAATTCGACCAAGCCAATCTGCGCGGCAACGTAGCCGTCTTTGGTCGCGGTCTTGTGCTGGGTGACCACACAGGGCCCGGCTTGCAACACGGTAGCGGGATGCACGTCGCCCTTGTCGTCGAAGAGCTGCGTCATGCCGACTTTTTTCCCCAGAATTCCAGCTACCTTTGCCATTTCCTTCTCCATTTCCCAGCTTGGCCAGTGGCTATTGGCTGGGGAGCTTTGGACTCGCGTCCCTGCTCTTTGTGTGGCTATTTATGTTCCTTGCCAAATGCTTTGATCTCCACGTCCACACCGGCGGGGAGATCGAGCTTCATCAGCGCATCCACGGTCTGCTGCGTCGGCTCCAGAATGTCAAGCAGGCGCTTGTGGGTGCGAATCTCAAACTGCTCGCGCGACTTCTTGTCCACGTGCGGCGAACGCAGCACGCAGTATTTGTTCTTCATCGTGGGCAAAGGAATCGGGCCCGCGATCTGCGCGCCAGTGCGGCGAGCGGTTTCGACAATCTCACCCGTGGACTGGTCCAGGATGCGGTAGTCGTACGCTTTCAGCCGGATGCGAATTCTCTCTTTTCCAACCATATCTCACTCTCAATCCCCGCCCGGCTATTCCGGGAGGAAAGAACCAGCGGCATGATGCAAGCCGCTAAAAACCAACTTCGAGCTTTTGGCTATTAGCTCTTAGCTCAAACCCTACGTCACAATCTCCGCGATCGTTCCGGCGCCCACCGTGTGCCCGCCTTCACGAATCGCGAACCGCAATCCCTTTTCCATCGCCACCGGCGTGATCAGCTCAATCACCAGGCTCACGTTGTCTCCCGGCATCACCATTTCCGTCGCCGCCGGCATTTCCGCCACCCCCGTCACGTCCGTCGTCCGTAGATAAAACTGTGGCCGATAGCCCTTGAAGAACGGCGTATGCCGCCCGCCTTCTTCTTTCGTCAGAATGTAAACTTCCGCCTTGAACTTGGTGTGCGGCGTGATCGATCCCGGCTTCGCCAGCACCATCCCGCGCTCCACGTCGTCTTTGCCGATGCCGCGCAGCAACAGTCCCGCGTTGTCGCCGGCCATGCCTTCGTCCAATTGCTTCTTGAACATTTCCACGCCCGTCACTACCGTCTTGCGGGTGTCGCGGAAGCCCACAATCTCCACTTCCTCGCCGACTTTCACCTTGCCGCGCTCGATTCTTCCCGTCACCACCGTGCCCCGGCCCGAGATCGAGAAAATATCTTCAATCGGCATCAGGAACGGCTTGTCCAGTTCGCGCGCCGGCTGTGGCACGTACTCATCCACCGCCTTCATCAACTCGTCAATCTGCTTTTCCCACTTCGCTTCCCCGTTCAGCGCGCCCAGCGCCGAGAGCCGCACCACCGGAACCTTGTCGCCAGGAAACTGATAGCTCTTCAACAGCTCCCGCACTTCCAGCTCCACCAGGTCTAGCAACTCGGGATCATCCACCGCATCGCACTTGTTCAGAGCCACCACAATGTAGGGAACACCCACTTGCCGCGCCAAGAGCACGTGCTCGCGCGTCTGCGGCATCGGACCGTCAGTCGCAGCCACTACCAGAATCGCGCCATCCATCTGCGCCGCGCCCGTAATCATGTTCTTGATGTAGTCGGCGTGGCCCGGACAGTCCACGTGCGCGTAGTGCCGCTTTTCAGTCTCGTACTCCACGTGCGCGGTGGCAATCGTGATCCCGCGCGCCTTTTCTTCCGGCGCGTTATCGATCGAATCGAACGACCGGAACAGAATCTTGGGATTGTGTTTCTGCAACACCTTGGTGATGGCCGCCGTCAACGTGGTCTTGCCATGATCAATGTGACCAATCGTGCCTACGTTGCAGTGCGGCTTATTGCGTTCAAATTTTTCTTTCGCCATTTCTGTTTCGCTCCGTATCAGGCGGGCATGCTCGCCCGCATTTGCTATCTCTTGGGTCCTTGCGACTTGCCGATAATCTCATCGGCAACGCTACGCGGCACTTCTTCATACCGCGCAAAGTGCATCGAGTATTCTGCGCGCCCCTGCGTACTGGAGCGCATGTGGGTCGCATAGCCGAACATTTCGGCGAGCGGTACGATCGCCTTAATCACCTGCGAACCGGCGCGATGTTCCATGCCTTCGATGCGTCCACGACGCGAACTCAGGTCGCCCATGATGACTCCGGCGTAATCTTCGGGCGTGACCACTTCGACTGCCATCACCGGCTCAAGCAACACCGGCGACGCCTTTCGTGCCGCCTCTTTGAACGCCATCGAGCCGGCAATCTTGAAGGCCATTTCGTTGGAATCCACGTCGTGGTAGCTGCCGTCGTAGAGGATGGCCTTTACGTCCACCATCTCGTAACCCGCCAGGACGCCGCCTTCCATCGCTTCCTTAATTCCTTGATCGATGGGCTTAATAAATTCTTTGGGGACCGAACCGCCGATGACTTCGTTCACAAATTCGTAACCCTTGCCCGGCTCATTGGGTTCGATCCGGATTTTGGCGTGACCGTACTGACCGCGGCCACCGGTCTGGCGAATGTATTTGCCTTCGGCTTCGGACTTCCGGCGGATGGTCTCACGGTAAGCCACTTGCGGCTTGCCGACATTGGCTTCGACTTTGTATTCGCGCATCATGCGGTCGATGATGATCTCAAGATGCAGTTCGCCCATGCCGCTGATGATGGTCTGTCCGCTGTCGGGATCGGTGTGAACCTTGAAAGTGGGGTCTTCCTGGGCCAGCTTGGAGAGCGCCATGCCCATCTTTTCCTGATCGGCTTTGGTTTTGGGCTCGACCGCGACTGAGATTACTGGAACCGCGAACGTAATGGATTCGAGGGCGATAGGATGTCTTTCGTCGCAGATGGTATCGCCGGTGCTTACGTTCTTCAAGCCGACGGCGGCACAGATATCGCCGGCCAGAATTTCATTGATGTCTTCGCGCTTGTTGGCGTGCATTTTGAGCAGGCGGCCAATACGCTCAGTCCGCCCCCGACCACTGCTCAGCACCGAGTCGCCCGACTTCACTTGTCCGGAATAGACGCGGATGAAGGTCAACTGTCCAACAAAGGGATCGGCCATGATCTTGAAGGCCAAGGCGGAGAAAGGTTCGTCGTCTGCGGGTTTACGGGTAACCACTTCGCCGTTGTCGGGATTGATACCCTTGACTTCGCCGGCGTCGATCGGGGAAGGCAGGTAGTCCACGACTGCGTCCAACAGGGGCTGGACGCCTTTGTTCTTGAACGCCGTGCCGACCACAACCGGAAACAGTTTGAGGGCGATGGTCGACTTGCGCAGCGATGCGCGTAATTCCGCGGGGGAAATGGTCTCACCCTCCAGGAACTTGTGCAGCATTTCGTCGTCGTTCTCGGCGATGGTCTCGACCAGTTGAGCGTGGAACGCATCGGCTTTTTTCTGCAGTTCGGCGGGGATCGGACCGGAGATGTATTCGGCCCCGATGGTGTCATCCTGCCAAATAATGGACTTCATTTCGATGAGGTCCACGACACCTTTGAATTTGTCTTCCTGACCGATGGGAATCTGAATGGCGATGGGCTTGGCGTTGAGTCGTTTGCGGATGGTATCGACGGCATGCTCGAAATCGGCGCCCATCTTGTCGATCTTGTTGATGAAGCAAATACGGGGGACGCCGTACTTGTCGGCCTGGCGCCAGACCTTTTCCGATTGCGGCTGCACGCCGTGGACCGCGTCAAACACCGCGACCGCGCCGTCGAGCACGCGCAATGAGCGCTCGACTTCAGCGGTGAAATCGACGTGCCCGGGAGTATCGATAATGTTGATGCGAATGTCGCGCCAGGTGCAGGTGGTGGCGGCGGAGGTGATGGTGATGCCGCGCTCCTGCTCCTGCTCCATCCAGTCCATGGTGGCAGTGCCTTCGTGGACCTCTCCGATGCGATGCGTCTTTCCGGTATAGAAAAGGATGCGCTCGGTCGTAGTGGTCTTCCCGGCATCGATGTGGGCCATGATGCCGATGTTTCTGCACCGTTCTAATGGAACTTGCCTGGACACAGCTTTCTTTCTCTCTTCTTTTCGTAACTCTTGCTCGTTGGCGACTGAACCCGTCAAATCTCTATCCTTAATCCTTAATCCTTGTCGACCCGCGTTACCAGCGGTAATGCGCAAAGGCCTTGTTAGCTTCGGCCATGCGGTGAACATCTTCTTTTTTCTTGATCGCCGCACCGCGGTTGTTGGCGGCGTCCAGCAGTTCGTTGCTTAACTTGTCGATCATGCCTTTTTCGCCGCGTCCGCGGGAGTAAGTGATCAGCCAGCGGATGGCCAGCGAGGTGCGGCGGTCGGCATTCACTTCGACCGGCACTTGGTAGTTGGCGCCACCCACGCGGCGGGTCTTCACTTCCAGCAGTGGCTTGACGTTCTCAACTGCCTTCTTAAAGAGCTTTAGGGCGTCGTCGCCGCCGCCTTTTTCCTGCAAGCGGGTCATGGAGGAATAGACAATCCTCTCCGCCGTGCTCTTCTTTCCGCCCCACATCATGCAGTTGACGAATTTGGTGACCAAGTCGGATCCGTACACCGGATCGTTCTCAGTGCCGCGCTTCGCGATATGTCCTTTTCGTGGCATGCAGCTTTTGACTCCTAGCTCTTAGCTTCCTTCGGTCTCTTGGCGCCGTACTTCGAGCGACTCTGTTTGCGGCCGACCACCCCGACTGCATCCAGAGTGCCGCGGATGACGTGATAACGCACTCCCGGCAGATCCTTTACGCGGCCACCGCGGATCAGCACAATCGAGTGCTCCTGCAGGTTGTGGCCAACGCCGGGGATGTAAGTTGTGACTTCGATTCCGTTGGTCAGCCGCACGCGGGCAACTTTGCGTAGCGCCGAGTTCGGCTTCTTAGGCGTCTGCGTGTACACGCGAGTACATACGCCGCGCTTCTGCGGGCATCCCTGCAACGCCGGACTGGCCGTCTTGTAACGTGGCCGCTTGCGGCCAGATCGCACCAATTGATTAAAAGTCGGCACGCTTGCAACTCCTTGAGCCGCGCAATTCAGCCACACACCCATCCGGGCGGGCGTGCAACCAAACCCGCAGCTTCGTCTGTTCCCTGAATCAGGGTCTGGATGGCGGTTGGCCAACCATGCTTCCGCCGCGCGAACTGCGGGCGGAGGATCATAAATTCGGACTAACGCTGCCGACGGTGGCGCCAAGCCAAACAGGAGGCGCTCCGTTTCGTCAGCACCGCCCTGCATAGCCTTCCAACGGATGGAAGTACGCACAGGGCGCTTCAGCGAGGGCGATCTTCGCAATATCCGAAGACGTGTATCTTAGCGGCTTGACTGCCCTCCGGGGGCCCGTTGCGCAGAAATCGCACACCGTGAAACCGCCGGGTACAGGAAAGCCAGAATGACTCGCGGAACCTTATAAATATAGCAATTGAGTTCACACGTCGTCAACCGGGGCAGGACGCATCCCAGAAAAAGCACGTCTTTGAAGGATTGCTGAAAACGTGGACTCCCTCTACACTTGAAATTTCCCAGTACTACGCAGGCTGGCGCCATGTACCGCCTGAAGGCGGGGAGGATGAATGGGTAGGCTAGGTCGGGTGGGCTTTGTCATTGCTGTGCTTTGCTTTCTGGTGGCAGTCGAAGCCGGCTGCAGTAGCGGCAAGGCGGTGAACACAGCCAGCTATGCCGTACCCACGAGTATCACCCTGGCTCCCGCCGGGAGCGCCTCCATGGAGTTGGGAACGGACCAGCAGTTCACTGCCACTCCTGAGAACTCGAGCAAGACGCCCCTTACGGAACCCGTTTTCTTCCAATCCAGCAACAGCGCAGTGGTAACCGTGGCCGTCAATGGACTGGTTTGCGCCGGCACCTGGGATTCTTTGAGCGTTCCACAAATTTGCACCGCGGGACCGGTAGGATTCGCCGACATCACCGCCGTCACCCAGGGCGTAAGCAGTCCGTCAACCAGGGTCTACGTTCACCAGCACATTGACAACGTCGTGATAACGCCGGTTCCGCCGGAACCAGCCACGACCTGCCTCACGGCCGCCGAAAATTCGACGGTTGTCCCACATACAGCGGCGTATCAGGCAACCGCCTACAGCCGTGGCGTCGACGTCACCGCGACCGCGGGACAGTTCAGTTGGCAAACGTTGAATGCCGGAGTAGCCACCCTCAGCACCACGGCGAACGGTCTGGTTAATGTCGTCAATGGCCAGTCGCTGAATCAGGTGCAGATCACGGCGAAGGTTCCCGGCCTCACTCCGGTGTTCGCGACCATCGGCAACACCAGCAGCGTACCTTTCAGTTTCACCACCTGCCCGGTCCAATCGATCCAACTCGAAGTAACCAGCTCATCAGCCAACGGAAAAACGATTACGCCCACGGTCGTAGACACCTTGGGCACAACCCTTACGAGCGGCCCCCTAACCTGGAGCTCTTCTGAGTCCGCGTCGGTGAGTGTCGGCAACAACGGCGTGGCATCGGCGCCGACCGGCGGAGGGGGTGCAACCATCATTGCATCTTGTACTCCCCCCACCTGCAACATCGGCCTCCAGCCCTCGGTGCCCATATTTCCTGAGACCGTGGTCACGCTGGTGGCGCAAAGCACTACTTCGCCGACGGCAACTGTGTATGTTTCAAGCACGGGTTGTGGAACGATCGATGCGTGTGTTAGCACCGTGGTTCCGGTAACGACCCCGCCCATCACACTCGGCAATGCGATGATCGTGCCTGCGACGCCAAACTCGCTTCTCTTTGATCCCGCAGGAGCCAAGGCTTACCTCGGTACCAATTCCGGGTTGCTGGGGAGCAAAGGGTTGTCGGTGATTGCCGTAGGCGGCACCACTGTGAATGGATTCGCCTCGGCGCCAGGCAAGGTTCTCGCGGTCTCTCCCGACAGCACCAAGGTGGTGGTTTCCGACACCGCCGATTCGCCCAATCAGGTGTTTGTGTTTGATACAGCCGGCAATATTCCGACGGCGTACCGGATCACCGGGGCTACCGCTGCCGACTTCTCGCCCGACAGTCTCAAGGCGTTCATTGTGGCCGGAAACACACTTTACGTGTACTCCAAACTGGATGCTTTGCAGACCAAGGCGCTGACCGCACCCGCCAACGATGTGAGCTTTCTGGCCGAGGGTGCCTTCGCTTATTTGGCGGGCGGGAATCCGTCGGGCGTCACCGTCCAGAGAACGTGCGATAACGGCCAAGCGGATACGGTCATGGTATCCCCGGTCCCGACTTTCCTGAAAACATTACCGGATGCGACCGGAGTCGTGGCGCTGATTCCCCCTGACATAGGTGTTATCCATGTTTTCACCCTGCCGACCGGTTGTGCTCCGAGCGTCAGCGACAGCCTGACGACCTTCAATCTTGGCCGTGGCAACTTCGTGGCCTCACAGCTGATCATGTCTCAGGACGGCTCGACGGCATACATCGTGACGCCTAGCTTCAACAGTATTCTGGTGTTTCATATTGACGCGCAGACTTCGTCGGCGATCCCCCTGGTTGGTAACGGGCTCCCGTTGCGCGCTTCCCTGACACCCGATGGCACGCAACTCTACGTAGGAAGCAGCGATGGCACGCTCCACGTTCTGCAAACCGACGTCGGCGCGGACGTACAGCAAATCACGTTTCCGCAAGGTTTGTGCCAGACTACGGCGGGGAAACCTTTCCCCGGAGTGACCTGCAATCCCGACCTGGTAGCGGTAAAACCTTAATACCGTCGTTGGTCGTGGGTCGTTCGCTATCCGCCAACGACCTTCTTCTCCAGTTCCTTGCCTACGCTGTCGAGCACACCGTTGATGAATTGCACCGACTCAGGGCTGGAGAACTTGCGCGCGATTTCCAGAGCTTCATTAATGACCACGGCCCGCGGGGTTTCGGGGAAGCCGATGAGTTCCGCCACCGCGGAGCGCAGGAGGTTGCGGTCGACGGCGGCCATACGCTCCATGCGCCAATGTTCAGCGTGACGTTCGATGAGGCCGTTCACTTCGGCGGCACGGTCCGTGGCCACACGGAAGAGGTCTTCCGCGAATCCGCGGACTTCGCCTTCAGCGGCCTTGTGCTCATTCCAGAAAATGCGGCGGACATCGTCAGGAGTTTGTTTGCCCATATCGGACTGAAAGAGCATCTGCAGGACCATTTCGCGGGATTTTCGGCGGGTGCCCATAAGAGCGGTCGGCGGTCGTTCGTCGTTGGTCGTTGGCCTCGACCGAGCGAGCGCCCAGTCAGTTTACAGGTTTTAGCGGCGGGATTTTGGCTTGGACGGCCTGCGACGGGCGTGGGTCCCGGTCTTGGCTCCGCCAACGACCGACGACCGACGACCAAGGACAGCTTCCTTCAGATTCGCCATTTCCACCGCGGACAGTGCCGCTTCCCAACCCTTATTGCCCATCTTTAGGCCAGCGCGGTCGATCGCTTGCTCCAGGGTTTCGCAGGTAAGAACGCCAAAGGCATGTGGGACGCCGGTTTCCTGCGCGGATTGGCCGATGCCGCGAGTGACTTCATTGACGATGACATCGTAGTGAGCGGTGTCGCCTCGCAACAGGCAACCGAGACAGATAATGGCGTCGTACTTTCCCGTTTCAGCCAGAGTGCGGGCGGCGGAGGGAATTTCAAAGGAGCCCGGAACGCGGACGACGGTGATTTCTTTCTCGCTCGCACCCGAACGAAGCAGTCCGTCATGGGCGCTCAGCAGCAGGCGCTCTGTGATGAAGGAATTGAAGCGTGACACCACGATGGCAAAACGTTTGCCGGTACCGTTCAGTCCGCCCTCGGTCGCCTTGCCTGGAAACTTGGGCGGGATATGAAGCCGCAAGTCCTTATGGTTGTTTTTCTCCGTGACTCTGTGTCTCCGTGGTGGATTTGATCCCGTGAATCCGCGGCAGCTCTTACTTGCCCTTGAACTGTGGCGGACGCTTCTCCAGAAACGCCGCCGTTCCTTCTTTCTTATCTTCTGACGAGCAGGCCACGCTGAACAAGACCGCTTCCAGATAGAGCGCGTCCGACAATGGCATATCGAAGCCGCGGTTCACGGCTTCCATCGAGTACTGCACTGCCAGCGGCGAGTTGGCGATGATCTTCTGCGCGATGGCTTCGGCGCGAGAGATCAGTTCGGCTACCGGAGTCACTTCATTCACCAGCCCCATGCGATGAGCGTCCTGAGCCGTGATCATTTCACCGGACAGGATGAGTTGCATCGCGCGTCCCTTGCCCACCAGACGCGGCAGACGCTGGGTACCGCCGTAGCCGGGAATAATTCCCAGCTTCACTTCCGGCTGCCCGAGCTTGGCGTTTTCGCTGGCCAGGCGCATGGTGCAAGCCATGGCGATCTCGCATCCGCCGCCGAGCGCGAAGCCGTTGATGCAGGCGATCACGGGTTTGCCAAGATTTTCGATCAGGTCAAGAACGCTCTGTCCGCGGTGAGTGTATTCCTTGCCGCTGACCGCATCCTGCTTGGCCAGCTCGCCGATGTCAGCGCCGGCAATGAAAGCTTTTTCGCCCGATCCGGTTAAGATGCAGACACGAATCGCGGCGTCGCTTTTCGCCTCGGTAAAAGCCGCGCGCAATTCTTCCATAGTGGCCATGTTGAGCGCGTTAAGCACTTTGGGCCGGTTGACGGTGACGTAAGCGATGGAGTTTTTCTTTTCGAAGAGAATGTTTTCGTAAGTCATAGAATCAAAACCTGCTACGGGTTTTTACGGATTGTCGCGGATCAGTGCAAGAACTTTGTGAGACATCCGTGTTAATCCGTGCGAATCCGTGGCCAAGTATTTCACAATTTGTTCGGCTTCGGATTCGCCGGGTCCGAGTAATCGTAGAAACCTTTGCCGGTTTTCTTTCCGTACCAGCCGGCCATCACCAACCTCTTCAGCAGCGGCGGCGAGGCGAAGCGGCGTTCTTTGAACTCGTCGTACATCACGTGGGTGATGTAGTAGGTCGTGTCGAGGCCGACAAAATCCAGTAATGTGAACGGCCCCATGGGATATCCGCAGCCCAGCTTCATGGCATTGTCGATGTCTTCGATGGAGCCGACGCCCTCTTCATAGGCGCGGATGGCATCAAGCATATAGGGCACCAGCAGGCGGTTGACGATGAATCCGGTCTTGTCGCTGGTGCGGACGGGGACCTTGCCCAGCTTCTTGCCGAATTCGTAAGCAGTGTCGTACACCTCGGGAGCAGTCGCGATAGTTTTGACTACTTCGACCAGTTTCATCAACGGCACCGGATTGAAGAAGTGCAGGCCGATGAAGCGGTCGGGGCGCTTGGTGGCGGACATCAACTCGGTCACGGAGATGGAAGACGTATTGGTCGCGAAGATGGCGTCTTTCTTCGCGATGGCGTCGAGAGCGCTGTACATCTTCTTCTTCTCGGCGATGTTTTCGATGACCGCTTCGACCACGATGTCGCAGCCTGCGAGGTCTTGCATGTTGGTTGTCCCTTTGAGGCGGGCACGAACGGCTTGCGGAGTTTCTTTCAGCGTGCCTTTTTCGGCAAACTTGGCCAGCGATTTTTCGATGCCGGCGAACCCTTTGTCGAGGAATTTTTGCTCGACTTCCAGAACATTAACGTCAAACCCCGCCATGGCGGCGACTTGAGCGATGCCCGATCCCATCAGGCCACAACCCAGCACTCCAACTTTCTTTATTTCCATAAATGATTCCCTTTTCGCCGCAAATTCACGCGGATCAACGCCGATAGAACTTAGTTCAAGCTTTCCACAATCATTGCAATTCCCTGCCCGCCGCCGATGCAGGCGGTCGCCAGACCATATTTTTTCTTGCGGCGATGCAGTTCGTACAGCAGGGTAATCACCAGACGTGTGCCGGTTGCGCCCAGAGGATGTCCGAGGGCAATCGCGCCGCCGTTCACGTTGACTTTGTCGCGATCCAGGCCGAGTTCTTTTTCGACGGCGAGATATTGCGCCGCGAAGGCTTCGTTGACTTCGATCAAGTCAATGTAGTCGAGCGTCAGCCCAGCTTTTTGCAGAGCGATCTTGGTAGCCGGGACCGGCCCGCGGCCCATGAGTTTCGGCTCTACGCCCGCGATCCCCCAGCTGACGATGCGGCCCATCGGTTTGACGCTGCGTTTCGTGGCTTCCTCGAGCGACATAATTACGACCGCCGCGGCGCCATCCACGATGCCGCTGGCGTTGCCGGCGGTGACGGTACCGTTCTTGCCGAACGCAGGTTTCAACTTGGCCAGGCCTTCCATGGTGGTCTGGGGACGGCGATGATCATCTTCGGTCAGGCTCTCGCCGGTGGGTTCGCCTTTGTGATTCTTCAGCGGCACGGGAACCAGTTCGTCCTGCAAGCGATGTTCTTTGTAGGCGGCATCGGCGGTCTGCTGCGAGCGCAGCGCGAACTCGTCTTGTGCCTGGCGTGTGATGCCCTGTTGCTCACCGTAGAGTTCAGCGGTGTTGGCCATGTAGGAGCCGCAGAAGGTATCGAGCAATGCGACCATCAGAGAGTCTTCTAATTTTCCACCGGGAGCGAGGGAAAAGCCGTCGCGTCCGCGAATAGAGAACGGGGCTTGCGACATGGCTTCCATGCCACCGGCGAGAACCACGCTGGCTTCACCGAGTTGAATCATTTGAGCGGCGTTGACGATGGACTGCATGCCCGATCCGCAGAGGCGATTTACGGTGAGCGCCGGAGTTTCAATCGGCAGACCGGCGCGCAGGCCGACGTGGCGGGCACCGTAGAGAGCGTCGCCGGAAGTCTGTTGCGCGTTGCCGAAAACGGCGTGGTCGAAGTCCTTGGGATCCACTGCAGCACGCTCGATGGCGCCCTTGGCAGCGATTGCTCCCAACTCCTGGGCGGTAAAGTCTTTCAGCTTGCCGCAATAGCGGCCAAAGGGCGTGCGCGCCCCGCTGACGATGGCGATGTCTCCTGGTTTGAGCATGACGGAAGCGATGAATTCCTGGAATTAAGATTTCGGGTGAACTTTAAAGTGTAGCAGCGGGGACGCGGAAAGCGCCAATGGTGCAACTGCATTACCCGGCCACTTTGAATCGTCGCCGGTGCCGAAAAACCTTCTCGTCCAACGAGGAACTCCACGATACCCAACATACCCGCCCGGAGCATTGCGATGCCGAAATATATCGATCGCTGCATCAACGGCTACGACAAGAAGAAACAACAGCCACGCGGCATACCAGACAGTATCCAGCCAGGGATAACGCCTCCCCAAAGCCAGCGATCCGAGGAATAGAACCCAGAAAATGATCGTCGGAATCCAGCTTCGCCATCGCGGTCTTGATTCGCCCGTCATTTATGCTTCGCCTGAATCTTAGCGAAATTGTAGGCCCGCGAAGCGGAACCGATGCGTGGTCTTGAACCAGTTGTCAGTTCCAGGTTCTCAGTTCTCAGATCAGGCTGTGGCTGCGGCCGCAACGGAAGCTGCGAGAACTATAACCTTGTCCGCGCCTTGGGCAATGGAAAGGTGAACCGCCTGCTCCGCACGATTGACCACTTCGGTAACGATATCCACGGGATCGTATTCGGCTCGGACCACGGCTTCTGCGAGTCCAGCGTTGAAACGGACGGGCTCGTCTTTTTCCGGCAGGCGGACTTGGGCGACCAGGCGCTGCAGTTTTTCCGCCGCCAGAATGCCTTCTTTTTCCGTGGTTTCACCCAGCACAATGGCGATGCTGGTGGCTTCATAGCGGAAGGCCAGATCGTTCTGCCGGATGTTGGCGGCAAAGAGCTGGCCGATTTGCTGCATCAGGGCTTCGATCGCAGCCTCACCGTACTCTTTCAGCATGGCAGCTTTTTCGCCGAACTGCAGCAACAGGATCGACAGCGAGGTGCTCTGCTGGGTGTTGCGGCGAGTCTCCGCCATGAGCAGGTCGAGGTAGGATGCGCGCTTGAGCAGTCCGGAGCGCTCGTCGGTGACCGAGAGGCTTTTGACCAGACGGCGCAGTCCAGCATTGTTCAGGGCGATCAGGATCTGATCACAGATGGTTTTGAGTACCAATACGTCGTTGGGACTCCAGACATGGGCCGTATTCTGGGCCAGGAGCAGAACCCCGGCATGTTCCGTCCCATCGGCGAGTGGGAGGATCAGCAGTGAAATCATTCCGAGCTGATCGCAGGCGTCCTGAACGGTCGCCAACTCGGGGGTGGAGCGAACGTTGGTTACCGCGAGCATGCTGCCCTGGCGGATCGCGGCATCGTGCGCGGTGGAAACAATTTGCTCGAGTGCGCCAGCCTCGGCGGGCTCGGTGCCGGGGCCGCAGAACTCTTTCGTGCTGGTGGGGCGCTGCCCGGCTTTGCGCATGGCAACCACGCAACGGCCCACCTTCCACTGCGCACCGATTTCATTGGCGGCGGTGGCCATCACAGCCTCGGCATTGCTTTGGCGATATAGTTTGCGGGTGATGTCTGCCACTCGCGCGAAACCGCTGACATCAGCAGCCGAGGATTGCACCGGAGTTGCGGCGGCGGCCGGCACGGGGACTGGCACGGGGGCGGCCACTGGGGGTTCGGATCCCGGATAGTGCGGGATCAACCCCACCGACAGATAAAGCTGCTGCAGGGCCGGATTGCGTTCTTCCTCGTGGGGAAAGAGTTGCTGAATGCGCTGCAAGCGTTCGAGGGCCTTGACGCGCATGCCATATTGCACCAGGATTTCTGCCTGCAGCATGAGGTCCTGCAAGGCAGCGGCACCCAGCAGTTTTTCTTCGGCGCGCACTGTGCTGGCGGTTGAATCCGCCATGCTGGTGAAGCGGGAAGCAATTACCTTGAAACGGTTTTCATCAATCTTGCCACGTAGCATCTCCAGACGCTTATGGTGGCCTGGTTCATAGGCATCGACCTCAGCGGCGCGATCCAGCGATTCAGCAGCCTTGTCGTAATGGCCCAGGCTGCAATGCAAATCGAACAGCTTGAGCAGAGTCTGACAGTACTCGGTCTCGCGATTGGAGGAGTTAAACTGCTCGCTCATGAACTCGAGCATGTCCGCCGAAGGGCGGTGAGCACCGACAATTTCCTGCATCAGGGTGAGAAAGGCGCGACGATCACCCTTGCGGCGCTGGTATTGCTCCAGCTTTCGCGCCAGCGAAACCGCGTCGGCGTCCTGATTGGAATCAATCAGCAGGCCGATGAGCTTGGCTACCTCCTGGGTGCGCGAGGGGTTTTCTTCGAACAGTTGCCAGAGGATGGGTTCGGCATCGCTCAGGCGATTTGCCGCCAGCAGGGCTTTACCGTAGGTGTCGCGAACATCTTGCGGGGCAGACCCAGCATTGACCAGAGGCTCGAGCACGAAGATGGCGGCGCCGACCTGTCCCTGCTCCACCAGGCCTTTGCTGTAAGCGAGTGCGATCTGCGGGTCGGTGGGGTCTTCGCCGTAGGCACGCTCAATCCAGGGCGCGCTGTTGCCGCCAGAGGCATGCGTTATTTCGGAAATTTTGAGGAATGCGGATGCGGCTCCCTTACCGTCGCCCAGCTCGGAGGACAATTCTCCCAGACGAATCAGATTCTTCTCGCTGGAGTCGAGCTTCAGCACGCGCTGCAAAACGGAGAGCGACTCTTGCTTGCGGCTCTGTTTGCTCAATTCCTCGAAGGCATTTTCGTAGGTCTCGAGTGCGAGCTTGCGGTTGTTGTTCTCAAGCAGTTCTCCGAAGCGAACTTTCTGCTCCCAGGTGGGATTCACAAAGCGCGCCAGTTTCTTGTAAGTGAGGCTGGCACGGGTGGCGTCGCCGGCATGGATCTGACGCTCGAACATCTCCCCAAGCAGGCTCACCGCCTCGGGAATGCGCTGCAGGGAGAGGCTGAGATCTGCCGCCATCTGGCAGATGCTGTCGTTCTCCGGGTCGCCGGCCAGAATCTGGAGGTACTCTTCCAGGGCAGTGTCCGTCTTCCCCTTCTGGAGAAGCTTCTCGGCACGTTCCACCCGCTTGCTGATTTCGGCCCGGTCCATTCGCTTGACGGTGTCTGACATGAAAGCTGGAAATGCGCGGAGTGACCCACAGAAATTTTAGGAGCGGGTTGGGCAGGCGGCAATGAAGTAAGGCTAGGGGCGATTACGAAAGTCACCCGGTCGAATAAGTCTTTGGCAATACAGAACTTTCTGGTATACGTGCCGGGATGGATCGGGCGAAACCACGGGATCCGGAACATGGCCTGCGGCACCAGTTGAGCGCCGGTGAAATGGCCATGGTGGCGGTGGGCGGCTCAATCGGTACGGGACTGTTGCTGGGGTCGGCGGCCGCAATCGAAGTCGCCGGCCCTAGCGTGATTTTGAGTTTCCTGCTTGCAGGCTTCATCAATTGGACGGTGACCATGGCCCTAGGCGAACTTTCGAGCATGCACCCGGCCGCGGGGTCGTTTGGCGTTTACAGCGAACTTTATCTGAACCCATGGGCAGGGTTCGTCTCGCGGGCCGGCTACTGGGCGGCGATTTGCCTTTCGGTAGGGGCGAGTCTGGTGGCTTCCGCCACCTACATGCAGTATTGGCTCCCTGCGGTTCCACCGTTATTCTGGGTAGCGCTATTTTCGCTCCTTCTGGGGCTGGTGAATCTGCGCAGCGTGCATGAATACGGCCGTTTTGAGTACTGGTTCTCGATGGTGAAGCTGGCCACTATGCTGGCGTTCATCGCTATTGGCGGAACTTTGTTGCTGAGCGGCTACGTGGCCCCGCAATACACAACGGACGGTGGTTTTTTCCCCAACGGCCCCGTGGCCTCGTTGCTGGCTCTCACCTTTGCGCTGTATACGTTCGGCGGAGTGGAGATTGTGGCCATCACTACGGGCGAATCCCGTAATGCCGCCGAAGTTCCGCGAGCCGTGCTCTACACCTTTGCGATCCTTACCGTGGTGTACTTGGGCGCGGTGGTGGTGTTGGTGGGAGTAATGCCCTGGGACCATGCAGGCGTCTCCGAAAGTCCGTTTGTCGCCGTGTTTCGCATGGTCAAAATTCCCGCGGCCAGTGCTTTGATGAACTTCGTCATTCTGACTGCGGCGTTGTCGGGAGCGAATGCAAACCTGTATGCGGGATCGCGCATGGTGTTTTCGCTGGCGCGGGACGGATGGGCGCCAGCGAAGCTGGGACAGTTGAATGCCGCAGGATCGCCGAAACTAGCGGTGCTGGCTTCGTCCTACGGAATTGTGGTGGCGTTGGTGGCGGAGACCTGGGCGCCGAAGAATGCGTTTGTGTACATTCTAAGCGCGGCGTTGTTCGGGCTGATGCTGTCGTGGCTGACATCGCTGGCGGCGCATGTCTCGTTCCGGCGAAGAGCCACTGCGGAAGAGTTGGGATCGCTGCCCATGCGTTCCCCACTTGGCATGTGGGGGTCGGTGCTGGGATTCACGCTGGTGACGGCGGCGATCCTGCGCACGTGGTGGGATTCGCGTATCAACCTGGTAAGCGGAGTGACTTATCTGGCACTGTTTTCCGTGGCTTACGCGGTGCTGAGAAAGATAAGAAGACCAAGTACAATACTTCCGTGACCGACCACCTGCTGGAATATCGCCCTGAGTTCCCCATCCTGGAACGGACTACTTACCTGATCAGCAATTCTCTCGGCGCCATGCCGCGGGGAGTGTATGACGCCATCAAGGGCTACGCCGATACTTGGGCCCTGCGCGGCGTGCGTGCTTGGGAGGAACGCTGGTGGATGCTGGCGGCGGAAGTGGGCGATGAGATTGGCGCGCTGATGAACGCGCCCAAGGGATCGGTCTCGACTCATCAGAATGTGACTACCTGTCAGGCGGTGGTGGCGTCTTGTTTCGACTTCTCGGGGAAGCGCAACAAGATCGTGTACAGCGACCTGAATTTTCCTTCAGTAATGTATTTCTGGGAAGCGCAGCAGTCGCGGGGCGCCCACGTGCACATGGTGAAGACCGACGACGGCATCACGGTGCCGCTGGATCGGATGTTGGACGCAATCGATGAAACTACTCTCCTGGTGCCGATGTCACATGTTATCTTTCGCAGCGCTTTCATTCAGGACGCCAAGGCCATCATCGAGAAAGCGCACAAAGTGGGGGCGCTGGTGGTGCTGGATACCTTTCAGTCGCTCGGAACCGTGCCGGTGGACGTGCAGGCGCTCAACACGGATTTCGCCTGCGGTGGCGTGCTGAAGTGGCTTTGCGGTGGGCCGGGCGTGGGCTATCTGTACGTACGTCCGGATCTGGGGAAGAAGCTGGAGCCGAAGTTTACCGGCTGGACGGCGCACGAGAACCCATTTGCCTTCGAGATTGGTGCGAACCGCTATACCGATCCGCCCTACCGCTTCATGAATGGAACTCCACATATTCCGGCGCTCGAAGCGGCACGGCCGGGGCTGAAGATCATAGCGCAAGCTGGCATCGATCGCATCCGGGAGAAATCGAAACGGCAAACGGGAAGGCTGATTGAACTGGCTACCAAACACGGGTGGCGAGTGAATTCGCCGCGCGACGCGGAGCAGCGTGGGGGGACGGTTTCGATTGATATGCCGGACGCTAAAGATGTTTGCGCAGAGTTGATCAAGCGGGAGATTCTTGTGGACTATCGTCCGAAGGCTGGCGTACGCATGTCGCCGCACTTCTACAACACGGATGAAGAGTTGGAGACTGGGATCAACGCGGTGGAAGAAATCCTGAAAGAGCGGACGGTAACGGCGCGGTAATCTAGCCCCTGGCACACTATTCCGCCGGGAAGAGCCGGTCCTGGGCGACGTCGAAGGGACTCCGCCCTCCATTACCAACGTAAGTCTTCTTGGCCCTTTTTCTACTGCCCTCGCATCGTAATTCCCCTACACTCGGCCCGACGCGTTCTGTTGGCGTCGGAAACCGTCATGTTTGCGCTGACTTTCATCTCGACTTCGATTCCGCCTGCCTTCTGGATTATGCCCCTACTGGGTGCGGGAGCCGGAGTGTATCTGTTTTACCATGGCTTTCGGCTGCTGCAGCGAAAACGTCTGATCATGAACACACCGTCGTCGAAGATTCGCAGCGCTGCCATGGGACTGGTGGAAGTCAGCGGGCTGGCGACCGGTCCGTACACTCTGAGAGCTCCCATCACCGGGGTTCCCTGCTACTACTACCGCACGATGGTCTGGGAGTGGAAGCAGCGCGACAAAGGCAGCTCCTGGGTCAAGGAAGCCGACGAGGGCCTGCACGTGCCTTTCTACCTGGATGACGGCAGCGCGCGCGTGTTGGTGGATCCGCAGGGCGCGGAGATGGACATCCATCGTGACTTTCAGGAAGAATTCAGCCATTCGCTGTTTTCCAGCACCCTCGAGATTCCGGGGAATGTTGCCGCCTTCCTGACGGGGCATGGGGTCGAAACCAGCGCAAAGGTCAAGGTCGAAGAGTATTGCATCAAGCCCAAGAATGCGCTGTTTGTTCTGGGAACGCTGGCCAGCAATCCGGGGATCGAAGCCAGCGCAAAGGCGGTGCGCACCTGGCGTCCCGCCGAGCTTCCGGTTTCGTTCAGTATGGGTTCGAGTATGTCGTTCTCTGAGTCACTCACCTTTGGCAGCTACAAGGGCAACGCTGAGCCGCCTAGATCTGCGCCAGGCTCCAAGACAGTAGTTGCAGATCCAGCGCAGAAAGCGAAGATCGCCGATGCGCTAACCAAAGCCGGAATCACGAATCCCGGCGCCTGGGCGGCGGCAGGAATTAACCAGACACAAGCCGCAGCAGTCGCAGTAAATGGCGGAGGAAGCGCAGCCGGGGCTGCACCCGCGCCTGAGCAGTTCGATCTGCGTCCGCCGACGGTACTCATGAAGGGTGCCCACAGCCCGGCGTTCTTCATTTCGTGGCGGAGCCAGCGCGACGTGGTGAAATCATTAGGATGGAAATCCACGCTGATGATTTGGGGCGGTCCGGCCATAACTTTGGCATCTGTTTACATTTTGGCATTCGAGTTCGGCTGGTTGTGAAAGATGGGACAAAAGGCACAAGATGAATAACATTTTTTCTTTAGCGTTTCTGTTCGTGATCATCGGCCTCGCGGTCTACGTGGTCCTGATCTTCAACGGCCTTATCGCTGTGAAAAACGACGTCGCCAAGGCGTGGGCGAACATCGACGTTCTGCTCAAGCAGCGTCATGACGAACTGCCCAACCTTGTGGAAGTCTGCAAAGGCTACATGAATCACGAGCGCGAGACGCTGGAGAAAGTCACCCAGGCGCGCAGCCAGTATCAGCAGGCAATTTCGGTGGACCAGAAGGCGCGGGCGGACCAAGGCACGACCTCAGCGCTGCGCAGCCTTTTTGCGGTGGCGGAGAATTATCCGGAACTGAAGGCCAACGATAATTTCCTGAAGCTACAGAACCGGATCACCGAACTCGAAAGCGAGATCGCCGACCGGCGCGAGTTCTATAACGACTCGGTGAACACCTTCAACGTCCGTATTCAGCAACTGCCGGACACGTTGATTGCAGCCTTTATGAACCTGCGGCCACAGTCCATGTTCAAGGTGGAGGACGCCGATAGAGCCGTAGTGAAGCTGAGCTTCGGGGCGGCAGGATAGACGATCTGTCTAGCGGCAGCACGAGCGGGGATGCTCCTCCAACAGAGCATCAGCCTTCTCACCTCCGTAACCGCCACGACCCAAACTTCTCAATTAGAATTGCCCCGTGGCTGACCCCGTTCGCATCGGCATTCTGGGTGACTTCGACCCAAAGTCACCGACGCTGCCCGCTATCGATAAATCGCTACAGCACACGGCTGCCAAGCTGGGCATCACTGTCGAATCGACCTGGCTGGCAACACCTTCTCTGCTCGAACCCAATGCCGAGAAAACTCTGGAGAAGTTCGACGGCATCTGGGCCGCGCCGGGAAGTCCGTACAAGCGTTTCGACGGCATGTTGAAGGGGATAGAATTTGCGCGGCGGAGGGACTGGCCATTTCTGGGCACCTGCGGAGGCTTTCAATACGCGCTGATCGAATGCGCCCGCAACGTGCTGGGCATCAACGATGCGGACTCAGCGGAGAACAATTCTGGCTCGAAAAACATTGTGATTTATCCGGTGGCGTGCGCGGTGACGAAGCGGGCGAAGGACGCACCCAAGCTCTCCGGCGAGGTCCCCGAAATTCGCTTGCGGCCGGGGTCGTATCTACGTTCCTTCTATACCCAGGACGTGGTCACAGAGGAATTCTTCTGCAATTTCGAGGTGAATCCGGACTACGAATGGGCGGCGATGGAAGCCGGGTTCCCGGTGTCGGCGCGTGGCGCGAAGGGTGAGATTCGCGCCATCGAATCGCCTACGCATCGCTTTTACATTGCAACGCTGTATCAGCCGCAACTCTCGTCGAAACCTAAGAAGCCACATCCACTGGTGATGGCATTTGTTCAAGCCGCCGCCGACTGGGGACGAAAAAAACTGGACGATAGCGTGCTGGAATAGGCTGAGCTTTCTGCGTCAGAGTGCTATGAGTTCGAAGACGGGATAACCTGCCGCGAGTTCCCGGAAAGACTCGGCCGGCGAACCTGCCGCTACAGGAAAGTAGCGCTGGACTTCCTTCTTGAAACGATCAAGGTAAGCCTTCAGAATGGCAGGCTTGTCGATATCTGGGACGGACCGTAAACGAAATCTTTGGCGGGAACTTCCCTTTTTGAGCGCGACTTCGCCCGCGGCTTCCGCGTTGCGCACCCATTGTGTGCGTCCGCGTGGAGCCACTAGAAAACGCTTACCATTTAGTTCCAGTAGATCGATTGGCGTGGAGTAAATCTTTCCACTCTTGCGCCCCTTGACCTGAAGCAGATGGTTATAGGAAAAACCCAGGCCCATGCCAACCAAGAATCCGTACACGCGGTTGAAGGCGCGCTCCACGGCATTGGGGGCACGAAACTCGGGGAGGGTGGTCATGGTCAATTGTAAGTCTGACCGCCCTCAAACCCGCTTCACGAAGCGCAACGAGGCGGAGTTCATGCAGTAGCGAAGACCCGTTGGCCGAGGGCCGTCATCAAACACGTGACCGAGATGGGCGTCGCATAGAGTACAGGAGACGGCGTCACGAATCATGCCATAGCTGACGTCCCTGGTGGTGCGAACGTTTTCTTCGGCGATCGGCGCCCAAAAACTGGGCCAGCCAGTGCCGGAATCAAACTTTGTCTCAGAACTGAACAACGCATTGTCGCAGCAGATGCAGCGGAAGAGGCCTTTTTCGTGCAGATTCCAATACTGCCCGCTGTAGGCGAGTTCGGTGTCGGCATGTCGGGTGATGTCGAAGGCGGCGGGTGTGAGCTGCTTCCGCCACTCTGCTTCCGTCTTGATCACCCTTGGGAGACGAGCGGCTTGCAGCCGCTTGCCGTCGTCTGAAAATTGAACGATCTTTACTTGACCGGACTTATCCGCAGGCTGGGATGCCACCGCCTCGACGAGTTTCGGCTTTCTGAGCCATCCAAAACCGAATGTCAGCCCCGCGGCCGCGGCGGCCGCCATAAATTCGCGCCGGCCCAGCTTGCGTTTCGTGATTACTTTATCCAGAGAATCGAACATTTTTTGTTCTCATTTCCCCGTGTAGAGGTCCGGGAACTGCTGGCGAAGACGAGTAACTTTGGGCGCGTCGTTATAACGAATGTAGAGGTCATCGGGATGATTGGCGGCATAATTCTGATGGTAAGCCTCGGCCGCGTAGAACGCCTTTAGCGGCACCACCTGGGTCACAATGGGGCGAGAAAAAACCTTCGCTTTGTCGAGCTGGGCGATGTAGGCCTCGGCAATGTGTTGTTGTTCGTCACTGCCGTAGAAGATCGCTGAGCGATATTGCGTGCCCTCATCGGGACCCTGGCGGTTCAGCTCGGTGGGGTCGAGGGCAACGGAGAAGAACACACGAAGCAGTTCGCCGTAGGTAATCTGCGAAGGATCGTAAACGATCTTGACCGACTCTGCGTGACCGGTTGCACCCGTACTGACTATTTGGTATTGCGCGGTCACGGAAGAACCACCCGAGTAGCCCGAAGTAGCGCTGACGACGCCTTTGACGTGCTGGAAGACGGCCTGAATGCCCCAGAAACAGCCTCCGGCCACGACGGCAGTTTGCTTACTTGGGGCCTTAGCTATGGGCGCGTCCATTGCGGGGGCCGGTAACGGCCCATTCGCGGCGCAGGCGGCTGCCCCAAACACCAGCACCGAGAGAATATTAAGAAAAGAACGCGTCACAGGAATCACCTCCGCAACCCAATCATTGTACGTACTCGATTAGAGTCTGGATTCAGGGAAAGGTTTCAGCGGTAAGCAACCGCGTTTTGATCGGGTTAGGCCGTGCATTTTGACGCCTGCGGTGGACAAGGCCTCTTGAGGCTGAATAAACTGCTTGTGCTGCATCTTTAAGTATGCGATTAGTCACGTTTGAGGATTCGGTGCGCCGCTCCCGCATTGGCGCAGTGGCCGGTGATGAACGGATCATCGATCTCAACTCCGCCTGCGCGCTCTACCTGCGGGATGTCGAAAACGAGAGCGCGTTCTGTCGCCTGGCTGACGCTTTGGTCCCTCCCAACATGCTGGCCTTGTTCGAGGGCGGTGACACGAGCCTGGAAGCGGCACGGAAAGCATTCGACTATACGCAGGAGAATAACGCGGCGAGCGGACCCCAAGGTGAGCCAATCACATATTTGCTAGGCGAAGTCACGCTCAAGGCTCCAATCATCCCCAAGAAGTTCTTTCACACTGCCGGCAACTTTCGCGAGCATCATGAAGAGGCAACCAAGGCGGGATTCTCGCATCCGGTGATGCCGTGGATTGTGTTTTTCCAAAATGTCGATGCCATCATTGGTCACGGGGAGAAGGTGATTTATCCCGAGCACCTCACCCAGGAACTGGATTACGAGTTGGAATTGGCGGTTGTTTTGAAGAGCGGTGGGAAGCATTTCACGCCGGAAGAAGCAGCGAGCCACATCGGTGGGTATGTCATCTTTAATGACATTACGGCTCGGGACATTCAGCGGCGCGAAATGAAGTCTGGGGTGTTCAGTTTTTGCAAAGGAATCGACACGTTCTGCCCGCTGGGTCCCTGGATAGTTACCGCCGACGAGATTCCCGATGCCCACAATCTTGCCATGGAGCTGCGTGTCAACGGGGAATCGCGGCAGCGGTCGCATTCGAGCAAGATGTCGGTAAAGATTCCGGAAATTCTCTCGCACTATTCGCCCATGTGTTATAGCGCCGGCGACGTGGTTTCGACCGGCACGGTTTCCGGCGTGGCGGCTTTCAGCGGCGATCCTAAAGCCTGGTATTTGAAGCCAGGGGACGTGATGGAGTGCGAGATCGAAAAGATTGGCATTCTGCGCAACCCGGTGATCTCCTGGGAAGAGGCTTACGGCGAAAAACCTGGGAGGATGGCGACGCAGGAGAAATAGCTCGAAACCCACCACAGAGACACAGAGACACAGAGAGAACCGGTTTCTAAGATTTCTCTGTGTCTCTGTGTCTCTGTGGTAGGTTTCGGTTTGGCAGCAACTCATGAGCACAAATTCCAAAATCTGGGTGAGCGAACTCAATTCGCGACCGGATGTCAGCGCGGGTTTAACCGGCAAGAAGGTTCGCTTTTATGACACCACGCTGCGTGATGGCGAGCAGACGGTCGGCGTGGTGCTCTCACCGCAGCAGAAAGTCGAAATTGCGCGCAAGCTCGACCAGTTGGGCGTAAGCCGCATTGAAGCCGGGTTTCCCAAGGTTTCTCCGGAAGACGTCGAAGCCATTCAGCTCCTGCAGAAGGCGAATATAAAGGCTGAATTGTGGGGTTTTTCACGAGCGGTGAAGGGCGATGTAGAAGAACTAGTTCGCCTGGGCCTGAAGGCCTCGGTGATTGAGTCGCCCAGCAGCGACATCAAGCTGAAAGCCTACGGCCTCTCGCGCGATCAAGTGCTCATGCGCGTAACCGAGGCTATTTCCTTCGCCAAGCGGAATGGAATCACTGTCGCCTACTTCGCTGTGGATGGCACGCGCACCGATCTCGAATTCCTGAAGAAGATTTACCTGGCGGCGCTCGACGCCGGCGCGGCGGAAATCGTGGTAGTGGATACGATTGGGGCCTGCGGGCCGGAAGCTACCACATTTCTGCTTTCTGAAGTCTGCCGATGGGTGGGGCCGGCCGTGCCCGTGCATTGGCACGGTCACGACGACTTCGGAATGGCAACGGCATGCGCGGTGGCGGCGGTCCGAGCCGGGGCAACCTGGATCCAGGGCACGATCAACGGCATGGGCGAACGCGCCGGCAACGCGGATATTTGCGAAATCGCTCTGGCCTTGCGCTGTCTTTACGGCGTGGAGATCGCCCTCGATTTAACCAAAGCGCGTGAAGCGTCCGCCGCCGTAAGCCAGGCCGCAGGCTATACGCTCGACGCCTGGAAGCCGCTGGTGGGAGAAAATCTGTTCATGCGGGAGAGCGGCGCAGTTGCCAGCCAGTTCCACATGCCAGAGGCGATCGAGCCATATTCTTCGGAACTGGTGAGCGCCCGCCGCAGCATCGTATTGGGGAAGAAGAGCGGTTTGGACAGCGTCGATCTGAAATGCAAGGAACTTGGGCTGAGTATCCAACCGCAGCAGCGCGGGCCGATTCTGGCGGAAGTCAAGAAACGGGCAATCGCCAAGCGAGGGCTGGTGACCGATGACGAGTTCCGCCAACTGGTTCGCGGTCTGAGAGGCTGATATTTATGGATCGTGTTGCGATGTTGAGTGAGATTCTGTCTCAGGACCCCAATGACGCCTTCGCGCGCTACGGGCTGGCGATGGAGTATTCCAGAGCGGGCGACGCGGAGCGGGCGATGGCGGAGTTCGGCAAACTGCTTGCGACTCATCCCGATTACACTGCTGGATATTTCATGGCGGCACAAACGCTGGTCGGTGCCAATCGCCGGGAAGAAGCCAGGAAGATGCTGGTGGAAGGGATTTCGTCGGCTGTGCGCACCGGAAATTCTCATGCACAATCGGAGATGACGGCGTTGCTGGATGAGCTGAAATGAGAAGCGGGCTCGAACGATCGAAACCTTGGAACGCAAAGACCGCAAAGAAACCAGCGCAGAGGCCGCAAAGAAAAGCTTGGCACGGCTAGTCTTTCGTTCGGGTGAGCATGTTCGCCATCCCCCATTCGACCAATCCTGGAAATAGCTGATAGAGCTTGATGACCGGGTGCATGGTCCAGGGCACGACCACTTCCCTTTTCCGCTTCAGGTAACCCCGCAGGACGGCTCGAGCAACACGGTCCGCACTGATGCCCCGTACTGACTCCGGCCGGACTTGCTTTTGCTCTCCTCCCCGCAACGCGTTGGCGCCGAAATCGGTTCGCACGTAGCCCGGACAAACCGTTAGCACATGGATGGCGGACTTTCTCAGTTCGATCCGTGCCGCCTTACCCAACGCGTTCATCGCGAACTTTGTCGCGCTGTAGATGGCATGAAAGGGCAGCGGAACGTGCCCGGCGACGCTGGAGATATTGATGATCGCGCCTCCGCCTTGCTGCTTCATCAATGGAATCACGCCCTGCATGGCTTGGAGCGCGCCAAAGAAGTTGGTATCGAAAGTCTCACGATAAGCGGCTGGATCGGCGTGGGCAACCGAATCCAGCAGGCCATGACCGGCGTTGTTCACCCAGATATCGACATGTTGAAAGTGATGCAGCGCCAGACCCAGCACGCGATCAATTTCTTCGCGGTTGCGCACATCGCAGGAAAGCGCGAGCGTGCGGTCGGCGTGTCCAATGCGTTGACGGGCGCTCTCGGCGCGGGCGGCATCGCGTGACAACACCACCACGCTGGCTCCTTCATCAGCAAAACGTTTGGCGATGGCTTCTCCAATGCCCATCGAAGAACCGGTAATGACCGCAACTTTGCCCGAGAGGGTCATCTCGTGCTTTTATGCTTTCCGCCGAAGCGAGTCAAGGGGCCCTCTAAGCCGGCGCGGAAAAAGCTCTCCACCTCTGGCGTACAATCCAGCAAGTGCCCGCGCCTCTGCGGCGCGTGATCTCCGGAGGCTGTGCTTGAGTTCCCTTCTGCCGCTGTTTCCCTTGGATGCGGTTCTGCTTCCCGGAGCGCCCTTGCCGCTGCACGTTTTCGAGCCACGCTACAAAGAGATGATTGGAGAGTGCCTGGAGCGAAAGCAGCCGTTTGGAGTGGTGCGTGCCAAAGAAGGAGAAGTTGCCGAGATTGGCTGCACCGCGGAGATCCTCAACGTGGCGAAGAAGTATGACGATGGGCGCATGGACATCCTCACCCAGGGACGTCAGCGCTTTGAGGTCATGCAAGTCCATTCCGAAAGGTCTTTCTTACAAGCGGAAGTTCTCTATTTTTGTGATGATCCCGGCGCAGCGACGCGCGAAGAGATTTCGCGCGCGATGGAACTGCATGGCGAGATCATGAAACTTGCGGGCTCGGAACCCGAGGGTGCCTCCGAAGTGAATGACCAGGAGCTGTCGTTTCACCTGGCGGGATCGTTGCCTCTCGATCTCGACTTCAAGCAGACCTTGCTGGGGATGAAGTCCGAACCGGAGCGCCTGCAGGCGGTTACCATTTTCTTTGAAAACATCCTACCTAGTCTGCGCCGCACCCTGCACGTGCGCCGCAAGGCTGGCGGGAACGGCCATGCCATCTAAGCGCACGGCGTATAATCGAGAAACGAAGTCGTTCTTCCTGGGGTTTTCTGATCATGAGTCTTCCGCGGACGCTCGGCGAATTGCAACGAAGTATGTTTTCCGAACCAGCCTTGCGGACGCGCCGGGTAAAGGACGAATTGCGCGACAACCTGGTGGTGAAACTGCGCCAAGGGGGAACGATTTTCCCGGGGATCGTGGGTTACGACGATACCGTGGTACCGCAGATCGTCAACGCGATTCTCTCGCGGCATAATTTCATTCTGCTGGGACTTCGCGGACAAGCCAAGAGTCGCATCTTGCGCGCCTTGACCACCCTACTCGACCCTCAAATGCCCTACGTGGCTGGCTGCGAAATTCATGACAATCCCTATTCACCGATCTGCCGCCCTTGTCGCGACAAGATCGCGCAACTCGGCGATGCTGCGCCGATCGCTTATCTGACGCCGGACGAACGCTACGTGGAAAAGCTTGCAACTCCGGACGTGACCATTGCCGACCTGATCGGCGACATCGACCCCATTAAGGCGGCGCGCGGAGGCCACGAACTCAGCAGCGAGATGACCGTCCACTACGGGCTCCTGCCGCGGGCGAACCGGGGAATTTTTGCCATCAACGAACTACCCGACCTGGCGGGAAAAATTCAGGTCGGCTTGTTCAACATCATGCAGGAAGGCGATGTACAGATTAAGGGGTATCCCCTCCGGCTGCCGCTTGACGTTGCGCTAGTGTTCAGCGCGAACCCGGAGGACTACACGGCGCGAGGAAAAATCATCACGCCGCTGAAAGACCGCATCGGTTCGGAGATTCGCACCCACTATCCCGCGTCGGTGGAAGAAGGAATCGCGATCACCACTCAAGAAGCCTGGACCGAGCGCAACGGCCACAAGCTGCATGTTCCGAAATATGTGCAGGAAGTCATCGAGCGGATCGCATTTGCCGCCCGGGAAGACAAGAAAGTCGACAAGCGATCGGGCGTGAGCCAGCGTTTGCCGATTTCGGCTATGGAGAACGTAATCTCGAACGCTGAGCGCCGAGCCATCAGGCACAATGAGAAGTTGGTGGTCCCTAGGATCGGGGATGTGTACGCCGCCATGCCGGCGATCACCGGCAAACTTGAACTGGAATACGAAGGCGAAATGAAAGGCGCTGATTACGTAGGCCGCGAACTGATTCGCATCGCTGTGGCCAAGGCTTACGACGGCTATTTCAAGGGCGTGGACATGCAGCAGGTGGTGCAATGGTTCGATCTGGGCGGGGAAATTCAGCTGGCGGATGCAGCCGGCGCAGGTGAGGCCTTGCCGTCACTGCGCGGCATTCAAGGCCTGATGGAAAAGTTGGTAAAGTTGAATGTGGGACCGAAAGACTCGCCGGAGACACAGGTCTCGGCGGCAGAGTTCATCCTCGAAGGTCTGCATGCCCACAAACGCATCGGGCGGAATGAGGAGCGCGTCTTCACCGCGGGAGAGAAGCAGCCGAAACCTGCGGAGAAGCATTTTGAGCGCGAAGATACGCCGCCGTACAGGCCGAGACGACCGTTTAACTAGCCGTGGGTTGTTCGTCGTCGGTCGTTGGCCAACCCCTCCTGTTGAAAGCGAGTGGTTACGCGAACGACCAAGGACCGACGACCAACGACGGTTCTTATGAAGCGCATCCGCTACAGCAAATACGTTCCTGATCTCGCCGGTGAGATGAGCCTGGAGGACCTGCTCGGCGCCCTCTCTGACTTCCTGCTACAGAGTGGTTTCCAGAATTATCTCTACGACGACTTCCCTGAAGGCGAACAAACTCTCGACGATCTTCGCCAGGCGATTGAGCAGGCATTGATGAACGGCGACTTGCTCGACGAGCAGATGCGGGAGCAGTTGCAACGAATGCAGATGGAAGGCAGGCTGGATGAGTTGATCGAGCAACTGATCGAGCGTATGCAGCAGGAAGATTACATCAGTATTGAGCAGCCTCATGATCCCGCGCAGCGCTCGAGTGTGAGCGGCCAGGTAGGCGAGGCGCAGCCGCAGGTGAAGTTTGAGATCACGGACAAGAGCCTGGATTTCCTGGGCTTCAAGACCCTGCGCGATCTTATGGGATCGCTGGGAAAATCAAATTTTGGCCGTCACGATACGCGCGATATGGCCACCGGAGTAGAGGCCAGCGGCGCTTCGCGAGTGTACGAATTCGGCGACACGCTGAACCTCGACATCACGGCGACGCTCTCCAGCGCCATTCAGCGCGAAGGCGTGCAGCTGCCGTTGAACATCGAATACTCCGATTTGCAAGTGCACCAGTGCGAGTACCAGTCGTCGTGTGCCACGGTGTTGATGCTGGATTGCTCACATTCGATGATTCTTTATGGTGAAGACCGCTTTACTCCAGCCAAGAAAGTTGCCATGGCGCTCTCACATTTGATTCGTACGCAGTATCCCGGCGATTCGCTGTCGCTGATTCTGTTCCACGATTCGGCTGACGAAGTGCCGCTCTCGCAACTGGCGCGGGTGAAAGTTGGGCCGTACTACACCAACACGCGCGAAGGATTGCGGCTGGCGCAGAGGATTTTGCAACGACAAAGAAAAGACATGAAGCGGATTGTGATGATTACGGACGGAAAGCCGTCGGCACTGACACTTGAAGATGGCCGCATCTACAAGAACGCCTTTGGGCTCGATCCTCTGGTGGTGAGTCAGACCCTCGAGGAAGTCTCGAAATGCAAGCGGGCGGGCGTCATGATCAATACGTTCATGCTGGCGTCGGATTATGGCTTGGTGCAGTTCGTGCAGAAAGTCACCGAGATGTGCCGCGGCAAAGCGTACTTCACGACCCCATACACTCTGGGCCAGTATTTGCTGATGGATTACATGTCGCGGAAGACCAAGACGATACACTAGAACTCCAGCAAAACGCGGCCGCGCTCAGCTCGGCCGCCCAGACGGGGCGTCTGGGCTTATGTGATTCTTGGTGAGCCTTAAGTTCCTTCTATCTTCTTTACCGCCAATTCCGCTCCCTGGAAGCCGATCTTGCTGTGCGTGCCGTCGCAAAAGGGTTTGTTGACCGACCCGCCGCAACGACAAAGCGAAAAAGCCGGCTTGCCGGTCAGGTCGTATTTGTTGCCGTTGGCGTCGACCAGCTCGATTGCACCCTCGGGAGCCTCCACACGATAAGGTCCGTTGGGACGGATGGTGATCTTAACTGTAGCCATGAGGCATCTTCCTTAAATTAGGAGTACACAGAAAAGATATCATGCTTGAGCTTTCAGCTTTCAGCTTTCAGCCGTCAGCATTCCGCCCAGCGCCGCAGGGACCACTCCATGCAAAATCTCTTGAGACTCAAGCTGAGAGCTGACGGCTGTTTCAAGCCGCCCGAGCCTCTGCCTGTAGCGTGCGGTGATACAGCTTGAGATATTCGTCGGTCATGCGGCGGGCAGTGAAGCATTCGCGGGCACGTTGGAAGGCGCGGGCTGCATAGCCGCGGCAGAGGTCGCGCTGCTCGTGCAATTGGCGAATCACGCCGGCGAGGCTGGCGGCGTCGTTTTCACGGAAGTAAATCGCCGCATCGCCCCAAATCTCGCGGAATGAAGGGATGTCGTTGGCGACGATGGCGCAACGAGAGAAGGCAGCTTCCAGCGCAGCCAGTCCGAAAGGCTCATAGCGGGACGTAGCGACGAAGATCGCAGCCCGGCTGTAAAGCATGCGGAGCTGAGCTTCGGTCTGTGCGCCTTTCAAAGAAATGCTGGCGGGATCGGCGGCCAGCTTGACATCGGCAGAAATGGGAATGCGCGGGACTGGGGCGGACTCGTCGCAGTTTACAATGCAAACCGGCAGCGGGTGAGCGTGTTGTGTCAGCAGCGATATCTGTTTACCTGCATCCCGCAGCCGACCCACGGCGAGCACTGAATCGTTCTTACTCACGTAGGGATTGAACGATACCGGATTGCGGCCATTGTAAATTACAGCTTCACGCCGCGGTTGAGCGTAGCAATCGCGAATCGTATCCAGCATCCACAATGAAGGCGCCACCACCATGCTGGCTTGCGACAAGCCGTCGGTGACCAGGTCACGATACCAGCGCAGCCAGCGGCTCTCCTCGGGCTCATGGCCGTGCACCGCCTGCCACCAACTGATCAGGTCGCCGTGGGCGACCACGATGCGCGGAGTTTTCACCGGCAGGCCGCCATAGCACAAGTGATTCAGGTGCAGCAGGTCGGGCTTGAGCTCTCTGACCAGGCTGGTCAAATACTGGCAGGAGTCGACAAAGTCGCGCTGGCCTTCCTGCATCCAGTCCAGACAGAAGGCAGTTGGCCGGTAGTCAAGGCCGGATAAATTGTCCATCCAGGATGTTTGCTGCGGAAGCGGGATGTCCCCGAGGCTGACGAGAGTGACGCGAGCGCCACGACTGATGAGTCCGGCGACGAGTTCCTGAGTGTAGGTCCACACCCCACTCAGCGTGTCAGACGTCACAAGAACGTGCACTGGCCTGTCCTTTTCCAGGGGGAACGTGCGTTTTCGCCCGGACCGGACCTGGACACCCGAGCCGTCATATTCTAGTGCGAAATCGTCACCGGGGAAAGCATTTCGTGGAGCAGCGGGGCGTCGGTGCAAAACCTTGCACAATTTCTCCTTCGGATTGCATTCCGCCGCTGCGATTTACAATGGGCCATGCTTCGTATGATGTGTGTGACGGCGCATCCTGATGACGAGGCGGGCAATTTTGGCGGTTGTTTACAGCTCTATGCCGGCCGCGGAGTCGAAACCTGCGTAATCTGCCTCACGCCCGGGCAGGCTGCGACCCATCGCGGCAGCGTTAAGAATGACATGGAACTGGCCGCGCTGCGGCGGCAGGAGTTCGCTGCTGCCTGCGCCATACTCAAGGTGAAGCACGGAATCGTGCTCGACTATCCCGACGGCCAGCTCCATAAGATGGAAGTCGGCCAGGTGGTGGGCGAACTGACTTTGAAGATCCGGGAGTTTCGTCCCCAGGTTGTGCTCACGTTTGGGCCGGAGGGCGGAGTCACGGGCCACACGGATCACTCCATGGCTTCGATCTTTGCCACGCTTGCATTTCACTGGGCGGGACGAAGTAACCGCTATTCCGACCAATTCAGCGACCGCATCCGCCCCCACCGGGCGCAAAAGCTGTACCACGCAACTGCGAACTTCACTCTGCCCGACCGGCAGCCGGTGACGCCATCTTCGACAACGACCGTGATCGAGGTTGGTCAGTACCTCGAGACCAAGCTGCGGGCCTTCAAAGCACACACTACGCAGGCGCCGCTGTTCGCGATGTTCGAATCCCGCATGCGACAGTACGGTGGCCGGGAGAGATTTCACCTGGCCGCGTCTACCAGCCCAGTGCCGATTTCGCCGGAGACAGATCTCTTTGCAGGGATCGAAGAAAACTAACACAGAGGACACAGAGAACGCTGGGGACCCACCGCGTCCCGATAAGTGCCCTTCACAGCTTCACCGCGGCTTGATGATGTCGGCCAACATATCTGGTCTGGATTCGTCGCGCACCAGGTGCGGATATTTCTCTCCGCCGTGATAGTCGAGGTTGTAAGTCTTGAAATACTCCGTGTTCTCCACCAGCAGCGCCAGGGGTGCGGACGCGTCCCGAAGCGCATCATGCAAGACATCGGCGGAGAACCGGCGGCCGTTCACTGCCGCCACCTTCATTCCCGGGCCAATACCGGCTTTCGCGGCAGGCATGCCATCGATAGCGTCGATGATCGTGCCGTCCTGCTTGAGCAAAAGCCCGATCGAGTAGGCCGCGTTGACGTGTTCGTTGTAGTGCTCACCGGCGCGGAAGAGTTCCGACGGCGTGTCGTCATAAACCAGCCTCCAGCCACTGCGCTCGATGCCCGAGAGTGGAGCACCGGGCCCGTGATTGGTCAGGCGTTCTGTCCAGAATCCGCGCCAGTCGTAAGCCGCGACCTGGTTTAATGTGTTGACCACGTCGTCAAAAGTGTACGTGCTGACCGCCGGCGGACCGCTCTGCCCGCCGTGGAACAGATGGCAGAAATCGTCCATGGACTTCTTGTTTCGGGTCTGCTCGCGGATGATGGTGTCAACCCACAGCCAGTTGAGTACGTCTTCATCGTAATAGTCGAGTTCGCGCCGCCATGAGGCCCATTGCTCGGGGGCGTCCTGCATCGCGGGCACACCGTCAGCGGTGTCTTGCAGGTTGCGCCAAGTGCGTCCGGGAAGGTGATCGAGGTGGGCCGCCATTAAGGCCAACGCGTCACGAAATTGCTCCGGCGTGCGAAGGCGGCTGCGTGCACTGAGCAGATCTCCGAGATACGAGGTGAGGCCCTCGTACACCCACAGCAAATCCGTTTGCATGGGTTTTTCGTAGTCAGGGGTCGCCAGGTCTGCGGGCCGGCGGTATTTGCCGTTCCACGAATGCACATATTCGTGGGTGAGCAGGCCGGCCTCCAAGAGCCGGTGCTCAGGATCCACCAGACCTCTCTCATCGACACGGCTGTCGTTCGATTCGTGATGCTCCAGGCCGAAGTGCGCAACGTGATCGCTCAGGCTGTAAAGAAAATGGTAGTCGCGGAAGTGCCGTGCTCCGAAAAGTTTGAATGCCTGGTCGGTGACGGCCTTGTAGTCATCGAGAACCTCGGCGGGCGCATCGAGCGCGGCGGCGCTGTCGGCCGCGATGTCCATTTCCTGGGGTGGATTTTCTGCCAGCGGCACCACCCGCAAGTATTCGCCGGCGATGACGGGCGAATCCACCAGGGTGGTGAGAGAAGCCGGACTGAATGTTATTTCAGCGCCACTGTGCGAGGCGACCGGCAACGGCGTGCCGAATTTCCATCCTGCGGGAAGGCGCAAACTGGCTGTGTACGTGAGTTCGTCCGTGGTCCAATTTGCCGGGTAAAGCACTACCGTGTTCCAGTTCAGCACGGTCATCTTTTCCGTCGCCGACATTCCGCCGGTATAAATGCCGCCATCGGATACGGGCGCAATGTAGTCGAGGGAAGCCTTCACCAGCGAGACGCCTTGCGGCACATCAACGTGGAAGGTCCACCCATCCAGCAGATCGCGACGCCACGCCAGAGTCTGCCCGTTGGCGGAGAACTTGAGCCCGGTGAGTTCCTCAATCGGCCCGGTCGGACCGTGCTCGCCGGCAATCCATTTGGGATAGTAAAGGGTCAGCGTACCCGGGGCGGCTGGAATGGTCAGATCCGCATGGAAAATCCTGCGCGGTGCGTTGCTGGCATCGACTGCGATGGTAATGGCAGGAGCGGTAGATGACTTCTGTGCGAGAGCGGGTAGCATAACAGTCGAAAACATGAACGCCAACAACCAGAAGCGGACGGAACAATGCATTTGAATCTCCTGGGTCTTTGCAGCTGTGAATCGAGAACTCCGAATATAACAGAAACGTTTCAATACCACGGCCGGTATTGTGAGGCGATGCACCTTGCCTGCGTTCGTGACCGCGGGTCGCTCTGCTATGATTTCGGCGTGTCGGCTCATCCCCAGCGCGGCAAATTCATTACTTTCGAAGGGCTCGACGGCTGCGGCAAGAGCACGCAACTGGAGAAGCTTGCAACCGTGCTGCGCGCGCAACACCTATCGGTGGTCGTGACCCGCGAACCTGGCGGCACACCGACGGGAGAAAAGATTCGCCGCCTTCTGCTCGACACCGGCACTTCGGCGCTGGCGCCGCTGGCCGAACTGGCTCTGATGTTTGCTTCGCGCGCCCAGCACATCAAAGAGGTCATCCAACCGGCGATCGGCGAGGGTCACATCGTATTGTGCGATCGCTTCACCGATTCGAGCGAGGCCTATCAGGGTGGTGGTCGAAGACTCGGCAGCGAACCGGTGCTGGCGCTACACCGCGCCCTGTGTGGGGATATGCAGCCTGACCTCACCATTCTGATGGATTCCGACCCGGTGATGAGCGTGGAGCGTGCCCGGCGTCGCAACAAAGCGAGCTCGCCAGGAAGCAAGCGCGCGGAACACGATGAGAACCGTTTCGAGCAGGAGAGCCGCGCGTTTTTTGGCCGGGTGCGGAATGCGTATCTGGCAATTGCTCAGCGCGAGCCACGGCGGATGGTGGTGGTGAACGCGCGCGGAACGCCAGCCGAAACCCACAAGCATATCGTGGAGGTAGTGCGAAGAAAGTTGAAGACAGCCGTCAGCACTCAGCCCTCAGCACTCAGCCGTTCAGGTTCCAGGTAATCACGGTAAAATGCCGGATGGGCGAATGATGAAGAAGTGGCTGAGTGCTGAATGCTGAGTGCTGATTGCTAAGTGCTGAATGCTGATTGCCGGCTCTTATGTCTTTCTCTGATTTCTACGGCAACTCCGACGTGGTGGCTAACTTACGTGAGATGCTCTCGCGCAAGCGCTTTCCCCAAGCCGTGATTCTCGCGGGTCCGGCGGGCTCCGGAAAGTACACGCTGGCGCTCATGCTGGCAAAGGCGATGAATTGCCTGGAGCCGGTCACGACCAACGGCCTTCCCGACTTTTGCGGCAAGTGTTCGAATTGCGTGCGAATTGCCCAATCGGAAGATCTCGCGGCCCGTACCGCGGAAGCGGTGGAAGCGCGGGAAAACCTGCGCGAGGCTGACAGAAAAGAAACGCGCTTGTTTGTCCAGACCCATCCCGACGTGCTGGTGATCCCTCCGGATCCGCCGCAGATGATGATCAAGGTGGACCAGGTGCGGCGGGTCATTGAGACCATCTACTACCGGCCCGGAGATGCCAAGGAACGCGTTTACATCTTTACCGACTCGGCCTTCATGAAAGAAGCAGCAAATTCTTTGCTGAAGGTGCTCGAAGAGCCACCCGAGTTCGCGACCATTTTTCTGCTGGCTGAGAATGCCGGCGAGTTGCTGCCCACCATCCGCTCGCGCTCTATGGTCGTCGGACTGAACGCGCTAACCGTTGGAGAGGTAGAACACTATCTTGCCAAGCAACGGCCCGACTGGAGTCCGAGACAGCGAGCTCTGGTTGCACGCCTGAGCGAGGGCGCAGTGGGCCGGGCCCGCAGCTTCGATCTGGCGGCCTACACGGCCGCCCGCCAGAACGCGCTGACGATTCTCAATTCTGCGTTGCGTACCGCGGATCACAGCGAACTATTCAAAGTCACTGAGACGTACCGGGCTGGCGCCGAGGGTCGGGAGAAAATCGACCAGCTGCTGCGGACCCTCTATTCTCTTTTGCAGGACTTGCTGTTTATCAATTCAGGAACTCCGGAGTCCGTCCACAACACCGACATTGACGGGGAATTGCGAAAGCTGGCGGAGGCGGCCAGCTTTGACTGGATCGCTTCGGCGGCCGACGGTCTGGCCGAAGTCGAGCGGGGCATGCGGCGAAATCTGTTGCGGTCGCTGTCCCTGGATGCGTTTGCAGTAGGGGAAGCGCTTGGCAATTAGCACTTGGCATTTGGCCAGCACCGGTTCGTGCCGTCGCGGGCAAAACCAGACGCTGCATGGCTAAATGCTAATTGCTAATTGCTAACTGCTAACTGCTAACTGCTTCTACACGCACCACCTGGGCATTGTCATCCATCTGCCCTTGTGCTAGGTTATTGGCAAGTTCACGCCTTCAAAAACCCACAATCACAGTCGCGCCGTGTGATGTGGCCCGCGTCAAAAGCGTGTCTACAGGTGGTGTTATGAAAGATGCGATTGATTCCATGCCAGCCGAGCGGACAATCGAACCAGAAAGTTTTGCCAACCGCAAGCTGATCCGCCCGTCCCTGAACCGCAACGATCACAACCATTCCGCGCCACCTTCTGGTGAGCGTCGTGCAGAGCGTCCGGAGCGCGGCGGCGACCGCAACGGAGGCGGTGGCAGGAAGGCATCTCCACCCGAGCAGACCAATGCTGAGAACTTCTATTACCAAAAGCAGATGCAGTCGAAAACCCCGATGGTCATTGTGCTGCGCGATGGCGAACAGGTACATGGCGTCATCGAGTGGTACGACAAGAGCTGCATCAAGGTAACCCGCAACGGCGCCGCCAACCTGATGATCTACAAGCCGTCAATCAAGTACATGTACAAGGAAGGCGAGAACGGGAAATAAGCTCTCAGCTCTCGGCGCTCAGCTTCTGGCTACTAGCTTCTAGCTCCTTCGACGCCTGTAGTGATCGGCGTCGTCGGACGGCACCAGGCAGAAATAATCACCCGCATACCTCCCGGTTGACAATCGCCCATATCTTCCTTAGCATCAATAACTTGGTAGCATCGCAACCATTCCGACGCAGGAGCCGCTTGTGATTAAGCTCGACATCATCAACGAAGTGGTCAACAAAACCGGAATCACCAAGACCAAGGCCGAGTTGGCCGTGGAAACCGTGTTTGAGAGCATGAAACGGTCGCTGACCAAGGGTGATCGCATTGAACTGCGCGGATTTGGCGTGTTCAACGTGCGGCCGCGCAAAACCGGCATCGGGCGCAACCCGCGTACTGGAGCTGAAGTCTCCATCCCGCCGGGCAAGGCGGTGCGCTTCAAACCCGGCAAGGAGCTTCAATCCATCGACTGATCGGGATGCGCGGGTTCCGCGTCCTGGCGCTTGATGGAAGCATCGAACTACTGCGGCGGTTTTGTCTCCTCGATTGGAATTCTGACTTTTCATGTCTGATCTTGTTCCTCCAGCGCCTGCGGAAACCGATTTCGCGCCTCCCATGCAGGTGCTGTACGTTCCCCGGCCCCGGCAACGTTACTGGTTGCATCTTCTCTTATTCCTGCTGACCGTCTTCACCACGCTGGTGGTGGGCTCGCGCATGGAATATAACTTCCTGCACGGTCATCCAAGTTTTTCGTTGGGGGATGACGATTCGCCGTTTCCGGTGCGTTGGGTGTTGGAGCAACCGTCGCGGCTGCTTTTGGGATTGCCTTTCGCTTCCACGCTCATGCTGATCCTGCTGGCGCATGAGATGGGGCATTATCTTTACTGCGTCTACTACGGAGTGAATGCGACTCTGCCGTTCTTCATTCCGTTTCCCAATTTGTTCGGCACGATGGGGGCGTTCATCCGAATTCGTTCTCCGATCCGCTCTCGGGCGGCGCTGTTCGACATAGGAATCGCGGGTCCCATCGCAGGCTTCCTGGTGGCCACGGCCGTACTGTTTTTCGCCATGCCGCTTTCCAAGACAGTGCCGCCAATTTCCGGGGCTTCCGACATTCAGCTTGGATTTCCGTTGATATTTCGCCTAGTGTGGCATGTACTTCCGCTCGCGGAGATCAAAGCCCATTCCTCCGGCCTGCGCTCGATCTACCTCCACCCGACGGCAATTGCCGCGTGGGTCGGCATGTTCGCTACCTCGCTAAATCTCCTGCCAGGGGGGCAACTGGATGGCGGTCACATTGTCTTTGCCCTTGCTCCACGCGCGCATAAGCAGATTTCGCGCTTAACCATTCTGGTGTTGATTCCGATGGCGCTCTATTTCTGCTACGTCTGGCTAATTTGGGCCGTACTCCTGCGCCTCAGCGGCATGCGTCATCCCGTTGTTGCGGAGTGGCCGCAAGTGACGGGCGGGCGACGCTGGTTGGCAGTTTTTGCCTTGATCATGCTCACCCTAACTTTTGCGCCGGCGCCGGTCGCGGATAGCTCTCTGCTTGAAGTATTCCGTTGGGTCACGTCGCTGCCGAGAGTCTGGTAAGAACCGGGCTAGAAACTCAAGATCTCGCCCCGCACGAGTGAGCACGCCCACGCCAACATTCCTACTTCAAGCCATCCACCAGAAACAGCTCCGACAAAACCCGGTTGTAGTTGTAAGCGTAGGCTTTGCCGTCCGCCGAGATGTGGGGCGTGCGGATGAAATTGATCCCGGCGGGATCGGGCGGGTCGAGTTCCTTCCAAAGCTCGCGGTGTCCGGTGCTCAGTTCCACGCGATACACCACCGCAGGCACGGCGGGGCGATAGACGTAAACACTCTTACCGTCCCCGGTCCAACCGAAAGCGAGCTCGCCCGGATTCATACCGGGCACAGATTTTCCTTCGCCGGACTGAACGGAATAAACCAGCGAATTCCGGTCGGCGTCCAAACCCAGAAACGATTGGCCATCGGGAGAAACGAAGTGAGTATAGTTGACGACGCCAATGCCCTCCGCAGTCACCGGACGAGGCTTGCCCTTCGGGGTGTCCATCAAATAGATACGGCTCCCGTGACCTGGTTCGTTGCCGACGAACAAAATCTGCTTCCCGTTGGGCAGCCAGTTGCCCCAGTGATAGCCCATGGTTCCGAGATTCACGATTTGTGCCTGTCCGGTGCCGGCGGGTAGGAATATCAGATTGTTGAGGTCGACTCCGGTGAGACCCATCACCCATGTGGAATCTGCGGACAGTGAATTAGAGTTTCCGTCTGAGAGCCGAACCGGAGCGGATCCATCCATCTGGCGGAGATAAATCCCTCCCTTGAGGCCGCCCGCTTCGCCAGATTCGTCGAACAACAGCAGCTTACCGTCGCTTGAAAGGTCGCGGATGGCGGAAAAGTCCGCCCACGAAAGATCTTCCTCTTTGCTGGAGCCGGGAGGCAGCGCGATGATGCCGACTCGCCAGTCATCCTTTGCCAAAAGCACCTTGCCAGCGCGGGAAATGTCGAACAGATTCAGGATGCCGGGGATGCGATAGATCAGCCGCTCCCGGCCACGCAAAGAGACCGTGCGCAAGGCTCGCGCACCTCCGCCAGGCGTGGCGGTGAACCAAATCTCATCGCCGGTCGGCGACCACGCCAGTCCCTGAGCGCTGTCGAAGAGCGCCGTAAGCACTTTCTTGTTGCCGGCCAGATCAATCACCGCGATAAAACCGGGATCTCCCCATAGCGACACGTGATCGATAAAAGCGATGGAATCGCCCTTCGGCGAAAATCGGGGATTGCCGATCCAGCCCACGGTTTCGTAAAGCACCCTCCCTACGGGAAATTCGAGCCGGGTGCGGCCCGCGACCCGGCGAACGACAGCGATGTCTTTGCCATCCGGAGACCAATCGGCGAACTCAATATCGTTCTCCACCGGACGGGGTGTGCCGCCGGAAAGCATGGTGCGCGCCAGCGTGCCGGAGATGGAATACGCGCTGTAAAAACGGGGCGTGAGCCGCACCGCGAGTTCACCGCTTGACGAAACTCCGAGAAGATCGGAATCCGGCAGGCCGAGCGCGCGCGATTCGCCCCCTTCGATACGGGTGGAGAACAGCTCGATCGGTTTGCCTCGCCATGCCGCCGAATAGATAATGGTCTCTCCATCCGGCCCGAAACGCGCCGTCTGCATGTAGCCGCGCGGGAAAGTGAGCTGCTTGAATGTCGGCAGTTCACCGGCGGGCACAGTGACGCGAGCAACGAAGAAAGCGGCCGTGGCGAGCAAAAGTCCAGCGCAGATCGAAGCCAACAGAGGGAGATTATGCCGCCTGGCGGAGGTGGAAAGGTGCGGCACCGCGGAACTGGTGCTGCCCGATCCGCTGAACGCCTCCAGCGCAAATGCGACATCGCGGGCCGACTGGAAGCGGTTGGCGGCATCCTTTTCCAGGCAATGCTCGACGATGCGCGCCAGCCCCGGCGCAACGTTCGGCTGCGTTTCGGTCAGCGGAGGGGGTTCGGCTTTCAGGATCGAGCTCATGGTATCGGCAGCGGTGTCGCCATGAAACGCGCGTTTGCCTGACACCATTTCGTACAGGATTGCACCCAGGCTAAAGATATCGGAACGCGGATCCGCATTCTTCCCGCGAACTTGTTCGGGTGACATGTAGCCGACCGTACCCAGAACTAGGCCAGGTTCGGTCTGCAAGGCCAGCGTGGGGGTATCCGCCCCAGAAGTGGTCTTCTCCGGTTGCGTAAGTTTGGCCAGGCCGAAATCCAGAATCTTGATGCGCCCGTCCTTAGTTAGAAAAACGTTCTCTGGCTTGAGATCGCGATGAGTGATTCCCTGATCGTGCGCAGCCGCGAGTCCACGGGAGATTTGCAGGGCGTAATCGGTGGCCTTGCGCGCCGGCACCGGGCCGGATTGGATGCGCTGGCGCAGAGTTTCTCCTTCGAGAAGCTCCGCCACCACGTACAAAGATCCTTCGTGAGTCCCGATGTCGAAAATCGCGAGAATGTTGGGATGATTTAGAGCAGCGGTAGCACGGGCCTCCTGCTCGAACCGGCGCAGACGCTCGGGATCACGCGAGAAGGCTGCAGGAAGAACTTTAATGGCTACATCGCGGGACAAGCGGGCGTCGCGGGCACGGTAGACTTCGCCCATGCCGCCGGCGCCGAGGGGCGAGACGATCTCGTAAGGACCGAGTCTGGTTCCAGAATTCAGCAAGATAAGGATTGTAGGCGGGAACGGAGGCGAATGGGAAGGGCGGGCCCTTACCTCGCTCTAATCCTCCACCACGCGGGCGGTCATTGCATCTGCGGGTTCACCTCCGGCTAAGCCCTGAGCCACAATGAGTCGGCGCGCCTCGACGCGGATCTTCGGCAGCTGCAATCCAAACAGTCCTGCGCCCCCGACCGCGGCAATGGCCCCCATGGCTACGGTGATGGGTGCTCCCAAGCGGTCGGCAATTGCGCCGGCGAACAGTGCGCCGAACGGGGCCATACCCATGAACATCATCGAATACACCGCCATGACTCGTCCGCGCAGATGGTCGGGCACCATGGCCTGGATGAGCGTATTCGAAGAGGACATCTGGAGCATCATGAAGAACCCGACCGGCAAAAGGAGTCCCGTGGAAAGCCAGAAGTGGTGAGAGAAGGAAAATAAAATCAGACTGACGCCGAAACCGCCGCAGGAAAAGGCCACCCAGCGTCCCAGGCCGTGGACGCCGGTTTTGGCGGCCAGCGTAAGGGCTCCGAGCAGAGCCCCAACGCCGGTTGCACCCATTAGTATGCCCAGTTCGCGCGCGCCACCATGCAGGATGCGGTCAGCAAAGATGGGCATCAGCACGGTGTAGGGCATCGCCACCAGGCTGACCAGTCCCAGGAGCAGCAGGATGGCGCGGATGGGTCCGGTCCGGCTCACGAAGCGGAAGCCTTCGATGATATGGGCCAGCGGTGAGACCTGGTCATCCGCATAGGACGGCGGGTGCACTCTCATCAGCCACAGACCCACGATCACCGCAATGTAGCTTACCGCGTTGGCGAAGAAGCACCAGCCCTCGCCAATACGGGCCACGAGAATTCCAGCAATCGCGGGGCCGATGATGCGTGCGCCATTGAACATCGAAGAGTTCAGCGCAATGGCGTTCATCAGGTCTTCCTTGCCGACCATATCCACCAAAAACGCTTGCCGCCCAGGGATGTCGAAGGCATTTACCACTCCTAGCAACGCCGCAAGCACAAAGATATGCCAGACCTGAACCGTCCCGGTGAGGGTCAAAGCCGCCAGGATAGAGGCGAGAATCATGGACGAAGCCTGAGTCGCAATTACCACTCGTTGCCGGTTGTAGTGGTCAGCCACAATGCCGCCGAGAGGAGCGACGAGAAACACGGGAAACTGGCTGGCAAAACCCACCGACCCCAACAGCAGCGAAGAACCAGTCAAGCGATAAACCAGCCAAGCTTGGGCCACGGTTTGCATCCAGGTTCCGATCAGCGAGATAAGCTGGCCACTGAAAAAGAGCTGGAAGTTGCGATGGCGCAGGGCGCGCAGCGTGGCGGACAATTGGATGTTTCCCTTTGGGCGGTTGGAGTTCTGGTCGGGTGGACGTTCCGTTCGGGATGGCACAGTTTGGCTCTGGGAACTATCCTATCAGCCGGAAATGGAACATTCGGGACCGCCGCTGAAGCCGTAAAATCTCGTCTACTGTGAGCCCGAAACCTACGGTTCTCCAAGAATGCTCACTATTTTCGCCACTAGCACAATCGGGTCATTTGCAATCTTTCGGATTTTGCATACAATACTTTCAACCCCCGGACCCTCCTCCCGGTTTGGCATTATCCGCCACTGCGCACGTTCAGGCCCTGAGTGAGAATCTGGCCGAGTTTTGGAAGGGAGTTTTGCCTGCGAGTTCAGTTACCACAGTCACTTGGCGTAAGGCGAAACTCTTCATAACATGCAGATACCAGGTTCGTTGAGGCTCTCTTGATGCACGGGATAGCAGTCACCCTTCTTACCGAGGACAAAGAGCGGCTGCAGGCACTCCAGCAACGCCTGGAGAACGCCCAGATCGGCCGCAATGTCTTTGGCCACGTGGGCTTTCCCGCCAGCCAGACCGATCCTCTGCTGCGCCAGATTCAGGATGTGCATGCCGAAGTGGTGCTGGTGGATATTGACCCCGAGAATGTGCAGCGGGCCATCCGGGCCATTGAGCTCATTCACGTCAACACCAATGATCTCGTGATCTTCGCCGTCGGGGCGATGAGCAATCCCGAGACCATCGTTTCCGCCATGCGGGCGGGCGCGCGTGAGTACCTGGAGCGCAACGCCACCGCGGAAAGCATGGTGGAAGCTTTCACACGTTTCGCGGCGTCGCGCGGCAAAGCGCGTACCTCCTCGGGCCGGGCACGAGTTTTTGCAGTGACCAATGCCAAGGGCGGAGCGGGAGCAACGACGGTCGCGGTAAACACGGCCATCGCGTTGCAAGAAGTGCATACCGGGGTTTTGCTGGTGGACTTTGCGTCCCTGGGACACGCCTCACTTCATCTGAATGCGCGTCCCACGTTTGGACTTACGGACGCGTTGCAGAATCTGCATCGCATCGATACTTCCCTGCTGCAAGGTTTGATGACCCAGTGCAAGGACGGCTTGCAGCTTTTGGCAGGGCCGCAACAGCCTCATCTGGTGACGCCCACGGCGGCGGAACTGGCCCGTCTGTTCGATCTGCTGGTATCGCACTTCCGCTATGTGGTAGTGGACTGCTCGAACCGCATCGATGAAACCGCCCGCATGCTCTGTGATCTGGCCAATGCGGTGTTACTGGTGGCACAGACGGATGTGGTCTCGTTGTGGAGCGCAGGACGCATGCGCACCTTTTTGGAGGAGGGCGCGGGACGTGACCGTGTCCGCCTCATTCTGAACCGTTACAAGAAGATTCCGGGCTTCAGCGACGAAGACGTCGAGGCGGCGACCAACTGCAAGGTGCTGTGGAAACTGCCCAACAATCACCAGGCGATTGCCCCAGCCATCGACAAAGGCACGCCGGTCGCGTTGCATGAAAGCCTGGACATTGGCCGGTCTTTTCGAGGCCTGGCAGCACTGCTGGCAGACGCCTCGCCCACTTCCGAAGGCTCTTTGGACCTGGTCTATCAGCCGGACAAATCGGAAACCAAGAAGAAGGCCGTCAGCCGCCTGCTGGTCTCACCCATGCGCGCCGGGCAGTAGCCCCCCTGCTTACTTTGCGGCAGCGGTCTTCCCTTCGGGCTTCGCGCCCTCCAGCTTGGCGTAAATGGCAGGATTAGCACAAACCTCGTAATACCACTGGTCGGTCCAGTGTTGCAGCGAAAGATTGCGCGTCTCGACCTGGGGCACGCGGCTTCCCCGCACCACAATCTTGCGGAAGATGTCATTACCCACCGGCACCAACCCGCTCCACAAGCGGAATTCTTCCTGGGTCTTGAGCTCGGGAAGTTCGAGCTTGCAAGGCTCCAGGGAAATTTCCTGTTCCAGCTTGTGAAACGCGGCCTCGCTCATACGGATGCCGTTCACGTTGTACTTCAAAATGAAGTCCTCGGGGCTGTCCTGCAGGTCGGCGTCGCTGACGGTCTGGAAGGCATAAACGTGGAAGGGAGTGTCGGCGCTCTTCATGGTTTTGCGCACGCGCTTGCTGCAAGAGGAAAGCCGGTCGCTCTCGTTGAGTGCGTCGGAAATCATGATTCGTTGCTCTCCGTCCATCAGATACATGGGCGGTGAATCCTGGTAGGAGATGCCCACCCCCAGTTCGATCCCGGGCAGTCCGGCCCGTTCCAGCAACTGGTTGTACCCACGCACAATCTCAACGATTTCTCGCGCCAGCACTGCTGCGCGGCCTACGCCCAGCCCCGGTTCACCGTCGCGCTCGAGGAGGGCGAGAATGATCGCGTCACCTTCCAGAAAAACCTTGACGGCTCCGTACTTGGCCAAAAGTTTGTTGACCGGATCGTAGAAGTTCAGACTGAAATACGAAGCCGGATTCATGCCTCGCTCAAGCAACGAACGGGTGAGGCGGGAGGAGTCGCGCACGTCGGCTTTGATGATCACGTGACGTACGACTTTCTCCTCGCCCGATTTTTGCTCATCCGGCAAGAGGAACTGATAGAGCGTCCCATTCATGGCCGAGAGTTGCCTGATCTTCTCGTTCGCGACCAGGTTGATGCTGTCGAGCGCGTTGTTGAGGGCCTCGAGTTGGCGCAGGTCGCGGTGATAGCGGATAAAATCGCGCAGGAAGCGGCCGGCTTTCTTGGCCCGCTCTGCGCCGCGGCAACTGGCGACACGGTCAATGGCGGAGTAGAGGCTGTCCGCAGAGAGCTTCCCATGGTCGGCGATTAATTTTTCGACGCGGACTTTCTCTTCCTTGGAGATCAAAGCGTTTTTTAACTGCTGGGCGTTAATCCGGGGTGAATATTCCGCCAGCAGCGGCACCACTTCATAAGAAGCGGTCACGTATTCCATGAGTTTTTCGCGCTCGACCAGATCGACCCAGGCGCCGAGACGTTTTTTCTGAGCACGACCTTCCGGGGTGGAATCGTCTGGCACTCCTGCGGCCACCAGTTCGTGGGCATTTTCCGGGACATTCAGCCAACCGTCGAGCGTCCGTTCGGGGTCCTGGCCCAGATCCAAACTCATGGATTGCAGAAATTCACAGGTGATTCGGCGGACGTTTGAGAAACGGTCGGGATCGCGATCGAAGTTGCCCAGCATGACATACTGCTCAGCGTTCAAGTAGGTATCGCGACCGTCATCGGTAAAGATCAACGGGTTGAGAAATAACTTGTACTGCTCGTCGTAGCTGTTGCCAAACAAAGAACGGCGGGTGCGTGCCAGGGTCTCCTTCTCGATATCACGGAGCGTGCGCAACAGCTCCTGGCCGGTCTTGCGTAGAATGATTTTCTTGGCCACCTGGAAGCCCGCAGCCCGCTCCCGGTATTCCAATGCTTTCTGTTGCCGTACCCCCTCATAGCTTTTCAGCGTCATGCGGCAGCGTTCCAGAATCTGAGCGAATTGGGCATTGAGCTCGAAGCGCAAGAACTTAATAATCGCCGCCCGCGCCAGCAGGTCCAGCACCGGGCTTCCCTCCGCCTTGGCGCGGTTCAGGGCAGCCACGTGGATCTCCGCCAGCAGTGGCTTCAAGTCGGAGAGCTCCACCCGCTGCTGCGGCCGCTGGCTGGAAGCCGGCCGGATGATGTTCCCTTGGCCTTGTTGCACCTCAGTTGCCAGCAACCCCTCCACATCTCCATGGCGAACTAGAGAACGCGCGATGTGGATACGCATTTGCTCGACGAATTTGGGGCTCAGGTGAACATCGTGGCGTAGGTTGTCAACTCCGACCTGGAGACCTTCGAGTGAGAGCGTTGGGACAAAGCTGAGCAGACGCGGTGGAACCGCCTCTTCCGCCTGGTGCCCGAGTCTGAAGATGGGGATACGCGGCATTGGGAGTCGGCCTCTAAACTAGGGTTGCCGCGCCTGGCTCACCAAGCTGGCACGAAATTGTGGCACCACCAACGCCTGCTCTACCGTGGGCACATTCAGCGTGGCCAACTTCGCAGCCACGGTCTGTGCGTCGGAGGCTGCACCCGTGCTGTGGTACGCCCTCCATAAAAGCCGCAAGGACAGCGGATCGGCGGAATCTTCCTGCAAGTGGGAAATCGCTTCTGCGTACTTTCCCTGGGCCACCAGGGTGGCTCCTGCAGCCCCGTGATAGCAAAGCTGGATGACCTGGCTTCGGCTCTTCCCCGCCATGGCTTCCAGTTGACTCAGCGCTTTGGCGGCGGGGTCGGTGTCTTCTCCTTCGGCAAAACGCGTGGCCTGAACCCGCAGAATGCGTGCCTGCTCTTCATTGCGGTCGGTGGCGGAGAGTTCGTGCGGCTCCTGCAACGCATACTGCGCGGCCTGAAGGTGCTTCATCGCTAATTTGCGATCCGGCTCGTACATGGCGAGGACTCGATGGGCTTCGGCTTCCAGTCGAGCCAGTCCAGCCGCGTGCGCATGCTTGGCCACTTCCGCCAGTGCTTTTTCTGCTTGTCTATGATTGCCTTCTCGAATCCAAGTCAAGGCAGACTGCAGTTCGTACTGCACTTTGTCGCCTTGGTTGCCTGCAAACACGATGGCTCGGTCGTATTCTTCGCGCGCTTCTTGTTCCTTGCCCATCAGAGCCAGAGTATCGGCTATGCCCAGCTCCGAACCGAAGTTCGGGTCCATGCGAACGCTGATGCGGTACTGCTCAAGCGCAGCATCGAACTTCCCATCCATGCGCAGAATTTCCCCGTAGGAATCGTGGGGGTTCGGTTCATCAGGTACGAGGGCGACGTATCGATCCATGGCCGCAAAGGCCTTCTCGAAATCCCCGTCGAAGGCATAGGTGTATCCCAGGTCGTTCAGCACCGCCGGATAGTTAGGCTGGATACTCAACCCGTGCTCGAGCACCACGGCTGCCTGATGGTAGCGCTCCTGCAAGGTCAGCCAATCGCCGGCCAGGAAAGCCAAGCGCGCGTCACGCGGATACTTCGCGAGCAAATCGTTCATGGCTGCGATCGCTGGTAAGTAACTATCTTCCTGCACCCCGGCCAGCCAGCGGATCAGCAACTGTTCTCCCGCACTCACCCCAGGTGCCAGTTGCTTGGCCCGTTGCCGCGCCTCTGCCTGCTCGGTCGGGTCCTTGCTGACCTTGGCGATCATGATGAAAGCCTGCGCGAACTTGGGATCAGCTTTGGTGGCGGCTCGCAGAAACTGGAGCGTCTCGTTAAGGCGGTATTGCTCGAAGTTCTGCATCGCGGCTTCGAAGTCTGTGCGCGCCTGGGTTGAAGAAGTCGTGACCGGAAGTTGACCTCGGGCGCCAACCTGCGCAGACTGCTTCGGGCTGGTCTTACCATCGGCAAACACGAACGAGCACGACAGCAGGAGTAGAACAATCCCGTAACAGCGACGCATTGGCCCCTCGGAAATGATTGATTTCTTTACTTGTTATGCGATGAGCGTAGCACGGCATCGAGGGCCGGGAAACGTTACCCAAGTTACGTGGTGAGAGGAATTCTAATAGCGATTTCGGATTGATACATAAGGACTTGCAGGACTTTATTTTGACTGCGGGAAAGCCGCGCCTCGTGGAGCCATCCACCGGGCTGCGATTCAGATCTTCAGGAAAACACGCTTGCGGTAGAGCGCCCACATCGCGACCCAACACACCAGCACATAGCACATTGCGTACAGTAAAGACGCATTCGCGGGGCTGGCCAACGGCTCGAACCGATTTTGGTACAGCACATCCTCCCAGGACAAACCGGCGGCGGTAGAAAAACGGTAGAGGATGTGCGAGATCACTTCCGCAAAGACGTAGGCCACAATCGGGTTCATCCCGAATACCAGGAAGAACGTGGTCCAACGTCCGCGCCAGTGCTTGAGGTCGAGCACCCAATAACACAACGCCAGGCAGAGCAGCGCCAGTCCGGCGGTGAGAAGCGCAAAGGAACTGGTCCAGAGGTTCTTGTTGATAGGGAGCCAAGGATTGCAGAGTTCTCCTGCGCCAACACCAACCAGCCCGAACAGCACCATGGCGATGACTTTCCTCTTGCCCGTGCTGGACCCGCGCAGCCAGTCGCCGGTGATCAAGCCCACCAGAGTCGTAGCGATCGCGGGAATGGTGCTGATGATGCCCTCCGGATCGCGCGTGCCGTCGTACAAGTGCCCGGCTAGCAATTTGCGGTCGAGCCACACCGCCAGGTTGCGATCCGGATCAAGCAGAGGAATGTCATGGGTGGGAACGCCAAACCCAGGCACGGGAACATACCGGATCAGTATCCAATAGCCGGCTAGGCACCCGACTGCGGCGATAAGCCAGCCTCGGCGATGCGCCCAGAGCGCGAAAACGGCAGTTACGACGTAGCAGATGGCGATCCGCTGGAGAATACCGTAAACGCGCCACGACGATAACGAGTACTGATTGGGAAAGCCGTTTAGAAACAGGCCCAGAGCGAACAGAATCAGACCGCGCCGGAAAGCGTGGCGTAGAAGCTGCCTCCGCGAGTCGCCCCGCTTAAGCCGTGAACTGAAGGAAAACGCCATGGCGACCCCGACGATAAACAAAAAGAAGGGGAAGATGATGTCGGCTGGCGTCCAGCCGTTCCACTCTGCGTGTTGGAGCGGCCAATAGGCGTCCGGCCCGTTGCCGGCATTGTTGACCAGAATCATGGCAGCGATGGTTGCCCCACGAAATAAGTCGAGAGAAACGAGCCGCGACCCCGATGTGGTGGGCGGGTCAGGCGCGGACTCGCGAGGATCAGCGGCAATGGGAGGCGCGGTGGGCATGGCTGAATTCGATGGGCCGGTTCCACCCCTACCCGGCATTCGCGGACTGAGAACTACGCTTTGCAGGCAATCATTTCAGGTTCGCCTGCACAGGATAGTACTTCTGGATCATCCTCCCCGTCATCAAGCCGCCCTCGTATTCCGGAATGATCACCTCGTCGGCGCCAGAATTGCGGATGGCGTTGGCATAGCGTTGCTGCCCCGCCCGGGTGATGATTTTTATGTTCGAATTCAGCGATCTTGCAGTCACCGTGATATAGAGGTTATCAGCGTCGTTATCGATGACGACACAGATTCCCCGCGCACGTTCCAGTCCCGCAGACAAGAGAACATCGTGCCGTTTAGCATCGCCTTGGACGACCAGGAGTCCATCCTTCAAAAGCTCGCGGCAGAGGCCCTCGTTGGTCTCAATCAAGACAAAAGGGATCTCAAGCCTGTTCAACTGGTCCACCACCGTCCGGCCGACCTGTCCATAACCGCAGATGATGAAATGGCCTTTGACTTTCTCGATACCGATGTCATTCACCATGGATTTCCAAACCTCCACACCTTGCCGTCGAAAGACGGTAGCCAGAATGCGTTCCGCTATCCAAATCTGAAAGGCAAAGACGCATGAGTAAACAAACAGGGCAAAAAACTTGGTTGCATCGTGGACAGAATGATAATCAATCGAATGCGGATTAAGAATCCAGAACAGAGCGTCCTGCCATCGCAGATGCTCCAGGCGCATGTAAACGCGGACGCACAGAAGGTTGAACCCTGCGAACACCAGGACTGGCAGCCACAATCGGCGAATAAAAACGATAACGATTCGACCCATCCGGCTCCCATGCAGAACCGGCCGGGGAAGTTTAGTCCACGAAAAAAATTCTTAGGGCTACTTCAGTGAGATCCCGCCGGCGCCCGCTCTGATTTGAAAGACGAGTGTTGGGCAATATATCAGAAAAGTCTTCTGAGCCAAAAGAATCGGGCCTGGCGGTACTGAGGGAAATCCATCAGCACCGGCCTGGCTAGGCGGCACGCTTATGGCCGCGTGTCCAACGGATGCGTGGCCTTCTCGAAGAATTCGTTCTGCAATTGCAAGCTGGTCTGGTCCGCTTTCACGGCGCGAATGGATTTGACGACGGCGTTCTTCCACGCATCCATCTCGAACTTGCCGCGCTCGGCCGTGCCAAACGATCCGTCCCCGGAATAGTGATTGGGAAAGCGGGCATACCACCAAATCGCGGTGTAAAGTTCGTCCGGCAGCTGGAGCCTGGCCTGGTCCGCTCCGGATTCCGAACGCGCACGATCCATGTGTACCAAGTCGGGGCGGACAATCAGCATTTTGGAGGTTTCCTGTTCGCCGCCATGCATGTCGAGGGTGGTCTTTTTCGGCGGACCACCAGCTGGAGGATCGACAAGAGGGAGAACGTAGACCACATAGTCGTGCGGCTTCTCGAGTTGAGTCTGCGCGAAGAATGGCAGCAAATTCTCATTCCCACCGTGGCCGTTTACGATGATGATCTTCTTGCATCCGTTCCTGGCCATTTCATCGGCGGTTTCCTGCAAGAGATCCAATTGCAAGTGCGTGCTGTACGCGACGGTTCCTGGCTCGTGCTTGGCTTCGAAAATCTGGCCGAAGTAATATTCTGGAAACACAATCGCATATTCTTCTTCGGCGGCGTGCAGGGCGGCGTAACGGGCTCCGATCAGATCCGTTCCCAGCGGCAAATGTGCGCCATGCTTCTCCAGGATGCCGAAAGGAAGCAAGCAAGTGCCCTGCGACTGCTGGATGGCGGAACGAAACTCCGCCGCAGTAAGTTCCTCCCAGTGCACGGAAAGCTTGTTCTGCGCCCAGCTCAAGCTCGTGCCGAATGCCAGTAGAGCGAGAAATCCAAGAATCTTCTTCATTAAATCGTTCCTCCGGGTAGGCAATTCTAGCACTCGGGAACTTTCCCGCGGCGGGAGCCAGCCCGTCACTCATGACCGCGCTGGTCGTGGGTACTCTGGTTACCGTGGTCACTGTGGCCGATAACCATGCTGAGGATATGATGCAGACACGGGCCCCCTTCATGAAGCAATTGAACTTCGTACTTTCTCTTACCAATAGCGAGAACGACTATCAGCTGGAACAGGTCACAGCCGCCGAAGATGCAGCCAAACGCCTGGGCGTGCAGTTGCAAATCATGGATGCGGACAACAATGCCATTGACCAGAGTCAGCAACTGCTGAAGATCATTCAGTCGAATTCGGTCTCTCACCCCGATGGCATTATTTTTGAACCGGTGGGTGGAACCGCTCTGCCGCAAGTGGCGCGTGCCGCCGCCATGGCCGGAATCGGCTGGGTGGTGTTGAACCGCGAGGTTGAGTATGTCGCTGACCTGCGTAAGACCTATCGCATTCCGGCCTTCACCTTGACCTCCGACCATGAAGAAGTGGGCCGCATTCAAGGCCGGCAATTTGCCGCCCTGCTGCCTCAGGGAGGTTCAGTCCTCTACATTCAAGGGCCTTCGGAGAGCCTCGCGGCCAAGCAACGCACCTCGGGCATGTACGAAACCAAGCCGGTGGAAGTACAAGTAAAGCTGATGAAGGCGCAGTGGACCGAAGCCAGTGCTTACCGGACTGTGAGTTCCTGGTTGCGCTTGTCGACTTCCCATCAAACCCACGTCGATGTGATCGCGGCGCAGGACGATTCCATGGCCATGGGCGCCCGAAAAGCGTTCGAGGAGTTGCCAAACGGCGCCGCTCGCGATCATTGGTTGACTCTGCCCTACCTGGGTTGTGACGGGCTGCCGAACAGCGGCCAGGCCTGGGTACGCCAAGGGTCTCTGAGCGCGACGGTCTATATCCCGCCAAATGCCGGCACCGCCCTGGAGATGCTGGTGAAGGCAGTGCAAAACGGAAGCATACCTCCGGAGCAAACGTTTACCGTGCCGGTCTCCTATCCGGCGATTGAAACCCTGGCTTCGTCTGCGGCGGTCAAAATCCATGCCCGGTCTGCGGGCGGAAGCGAGTAAGCGCATCCTGAGAGGTTCTTCATCCGCGCCTCGGTTTAGCCTGATAGCGCAGGAGTGCCAGCAATGGAAAAGGACGGGCGGAACGCCCGTCCTTTCCTAAGCTCAGCAATTCAGAGTTCTACTTCAGGTAGATTTCTTCCAGCAGTTCGGAACTGATGGTCTCGCGCATTTCGAGGCGCTTCTCGGTCAACTGTTGGCCTTGCTGTTTGCTCCCCAGAATCTTGTCGCGTATGGCTTCACCCTTGGCGGACAAACCGTCCAGGGCGGCGTGGTTTTTATATTCGACGGCAAGCGCCATGTCCCAATCCTCCGGGCTGGCTTTCGTGGCCTTAAAGAATATCTTGTAGTCCACAATCATTCCCTGCTTCTTTTGTTCATCCAGCAGCGGCTTGCTGGATTGGCGAAGGCTGGTGAGATAGGCGTCCATCTGACCCGGTTTCACGCGAATCAGCGATACGCGCCATACCGGCCCTTCCGTGTAGTGCTCCTGAGCGAGCAGGGCAGGAGCGAGCAGCAACAACAGTGCGATGAGACGATAAACATGTTTCATGTGGAGTCTCCAAGTGAAATGAATTTGACTGAGGGGATCATCATACGCTTGGGAGGAATTGCGGCCACGGATCTTCACGGATTGGCGCCGATGATTCTTTTTTCTTTTGGTTGATCCGTGTTGATCCGTGTAAATCCGTGGCAAAAATTTGCTGACAGCTTACGGCGCCTCGATCAATTCCATCTTGCCGTCGCGAGTGCGGTGCAGCACCATCACTTTGCCCTTGGGATCGCGGAAGACGAAGACGTCGCGATCGCGGAAGTGGGCTTCTTTGATGGCTTCTTCCAGGGTCATGGGACGCATGGCAACGGCGTCGGCAGAGCGCGAGAGGTGAACCTCGGTGGACTTGGCAACCGCAGGAAACTTGTGCACCACCACGTCGACTGCGCTGTTTTCGCTGAGGCCGACGGCGGTGGTTACGGCTTCCTGCGAGCTACTGCCATTCCATTTCTTGGGGCTCGCACTTTTGTGATTGTGGCGTTTCTGGGTACGCCAGCGGGTCTTGTACTTCACGGCCTGCTTTTCCAGATGTTCAAAGGCTTCATTGACGGCGGAAGGCATGTCGCCGGCCTGTGCTTCACTGACGATCGGGCCGTTGCGCGGGCTGATGGTGATTTCGGCCTTGTGGCGGCGCTTCTCGACCGCCAGAATTACTTTGGTCTCAAACTTGTCGCCGAGAATTTTACGGATCTTGGTAAGACGGGTTTCAACTTCCTTGCGAATGGCGGGAGTAACTTCAAAGTGTCTGCCGGTGAATTCCACGTTCACGAGCGCCCTCCTTAGAATTAGTTTCGTCGCAACGGGCACAGCGTTGGAACAAGTAAGAAGTTAGAAGGCAGAATTGTTTCCTTCTTCATTCTTACTTCTCACTTCTGTGTTATTTCTTCACCCTTCTTTGATGGGTGCTGGGGATGCGCATGTCTTCCCGGTATTTCGCGACCGTACGCCGAGTCACCTGGATGCCTTGCGATTGCAGGATGCGGGTGATCTGCTCATCGGTCAGTGGTCGTGCGGAGTCTTCCTCTTCAATGAGTTTTTTGACGCGGCGCTTGAGGATGAGCAACGAAGTGTTGCCGCCCTCGGGACCGTTGACGCTCTCGCTGAAGAAGTACCGTAGTTCGAATACTCCCTGCGGAGTGTGAGCATACTTGCTGGCCACCGCGCGCGAAACCGTGGAAGGGTGCACGCCGATTTCTTCGGCCACCTCCTTGATCATCATGGGCTTCAATTCGTCGATGCCTTTTTCCAGAAAATCCTGCTGCCGGGCCACGATCGAGTAGCACACCTTCATGATGGTCTGCTTGCGCTGCTCGATGTTCTTGATCAATTGGATCGCGCTCTTGTAGCGCTCCTTGACGTAGTTGCGGGTGTCTTTGTCATTGCCGTCCTTGACCAGCAACCGCTTGTACGCCGGATTGAGACGAAGCTGCGGCACGTCTTCATCATTCATGATGACCAGCCACTCATCGCCATGCTTCACAAAAGCAACGTCCGGCTCAATCAGCCGGGGCTGCACTTTGTTGTAGCGCTGCCCGGGCCGGGGATCGAGGGTGCGAATATAGTGCAAGGCCTGCTCCACGGCTTCGGCGGGACGGCCGAGGGCGCGCGCGATCTCCTTATGCTGCTTGTTCTGCACCGCCCGCAGATGCTGGTCCACAATGGCGATACCGTCAGCGATGACCTGGACGGTCGCTTCGCGTTCGCCGTTGCCATTTTTCTGCGACTCAAGCTGTTGCTGATGGAATCGCAATTGATACAGCAAGCACTCGCGCAGGTCACGGCATCCGACGCCGGGCGGGTCCAGTTGGCGGACCAGTTCGATGGCTTCCTGCAAATCGGTCAGGTTGAAATTGGGGACAAAGGCCGGCGGCGGCGTTGAAATCGGTGCCGCGGTTGGTTTCGCGGTCTCTGCCGGAGGCTCTGGCGAAACCACCACTGTGGCAACGGCCTCATCTGCCGGTTGAGTCCCGTTTTCATTCCACTCTGGCTCGAGGCCGGCTTCGCCGGAAAGAGTTTTTTCCGCTAACGGCATTTCGTCTGATGACGGTACTTCGGCGTTCAGGCCCAAAGCCGCAGCTTCCTGGACAACTTTCTCCACCACCGCGGAATCGAGTTCCGGCGCTGCCGGCGGAATAACTCCCATCAGTTCATCGTCGCTCGCGATCAAATAGCCGTCTTCGTTGAGATTACCAATCACCAACTCGGCCGCTTCCCGCACTTCGGGGCGAGTTGGGATCGAACCGAGCTGCCAGATCAAGTGATCGCTGAGGTTGCTGGGCTTGGAGAGAAAATTCTCGAAGGAAGGACGCTCGATGTCCTCACTCTCGCCCTGGCTGCGGTAGCCGGGATCAAGGTAATCCTTGAAGAATGAACCGAAATCGATTTCCTCGAACGGGTCTTTGGTTTCGGCAGCCGCAGTCGGACTTTCTTCCACGGCCGGGCCGTCGCGGTCTGCCTCTTTGCGATTAACATCGTCGAGCAAGGGGACAGCGTCTTCCAGTTCCTCGAGGACCGGGTTCTCGACCATCTCCGCGGTGATCATGTCTCGCAACTCCAGCTTGTTGAGGGCGAGCACACTGACCATCTGCACCAGACCCGGGGTCAGGATCTGCCGCTGCGAGACCTTGAGACTCAGCTTGTGCTGCAACATCACCATAAATTCGTAGTCGGTCGTTCGTCGTTGGTCGTTCGCACCAGCCCTGATCTTGCCAACGACCAAGGACCGACGACGAACGACCGTTTGTCACACTAAAGAAAAACTCTCTCCCAAATACACTCGCCGTACCTCAGGATTGCCTCCCAACTGCTCCGGCGTTCCCTGAAAGAAGATTCTTCCTTCATTAATGATGTAGGCCCGGTCGGTGACGGTTAACGTTTCCCGCACGTTGTGATCGGTGATCAGAATGCCGATTCCGGCGGTCTTCATGTCACTAATGATCTTCTGCAAGTCGAGCACAGCAATCGGGTCAATCCCCGAAAACGGCTCGTCGAGCAAGATGAACGCCGGGTTGATGCAGAGAGCGCGGGCAATTTCCACGCGCCGCCGCTCTCCTCCCGAAAGCGCATATCCCCGGTTCTGGCGAATATGCTCCAATCCCAACTGGTCGATCAGTTTTTCCATCTTCTCCCGGCGTTCATGCCAGGAGACAGGCTGAGCTTCGAGCACGGCGAGGATATTCTCCTCGACCGTCAGCTTACGAAACACAGAAGCTTCCTGGGGGAGATAACTGATGCCATACTGGCGCGCCCGCAGATACATGGGCACGTCCGTGATGTCGTCCTGATCGAGCAAAACCCGGCCAGTATCCGGGGGAACCAAGCCTACGATTGCATAGAACGTCGTAGTCTTACCAGCGCCGTTAGGTCCAAGTAAACCAACAACTTCGCCTTGTTCCACGCGCAGGCTGACACCATTTACAACCCTGCGACCACGGTAGGATTTTCCGATTTCGTCGGTGGCCAGAGTACGCATTTATCGTGCCACTCGCGTTTGCGTGACGGCGGGGGATGAACTGTTGCCTTCAACCAGCACCCTATCATCGTGTCTAAAGAAAGTCAACGAAACCCCGGTAATCTTGCCCTGTTCGGCATCAAAAATGCTAGGCGAACCGCCCGTCAGCACGAATTTGTCCTCTTCGGCTACATAAACCAGGTGTTCCCCTTCGGCTCGGCGTCGCGGTTGCGTGGCCACTACGTCCCCTGTCGCCACGATCTTGTCGAGTTTTCCTGCGCTGAGCGATCGGTTGCCGAGCGCACGTCCACGAGCCTGTAGAAACGCGTCCATTTGCCGCGCGGTGGTCGTGATGTCTGCCTGCTTGGCCAAGACGTTGCCCTCAAAATGGACCTTGCGCTCGTCATCGGCATACGTCAGCCGCGAGCAAGTGATGCTCACAGGTGTAGAGTTTCCGTGAGAATCGGTTTGCACCAGAACCGTGGACACGGGCTCTGCCGGCGTTCCTTGTGCAACCAACGACCGGTGATCGCGATCGAAATCGATTGCGGGTGCTTCCACGATATTCGCATCCTGCCACAGCCGCGCCCCTCCCCGGTAGAGCGCGGTCGCCGCCGCATGATGCACCGTCATGGAGCGGGCAGTGACATGGATTGGGCTGGAAGAAGCTAAGAGCGCTCCGTTGGGCTGAGGCGTCAAGTCGCTGTAAGTGCTCTTGACATCTCCGTCGGCAAATGCGTTTCCGGTAGTGCGCTCCAACCGCATGGTCTGGGCGGTCGTGGTCATCCCACCGTCACTGACGCGCGGTGAGCCGGTGAGAACCAATATCTGGTCCGCAGTCGTGTAACGGCCGCGCTCACCCCAGGCTCTGCGATCGCCGTCATTGTAGGCGACACTTCCTTGCTGGACCAGGGATTCGATGCCGCGTCCAGTCTGGAAAGTCGCATCGACCATGCGGCTGCTGCTGACGCGATCTTGCTGCCCGGGGTTCTTGCTTACGATTCGCGCATCGGGAGCGCCATGAACGGTCGAAAGCCGGCCGGACTCGTCGAAATGAGCGTCAAATTTGCCCGCCGTCACCAAAGTCTCCTGCCCATCCCCCGATCCAGCAGGATGAATGGCAATCTGGGCAGCACCCGAGGTTTCGGCGTGATCAAGGCGGCCGTTGCCAGCCAGCAAGAAATCCACGGCCGCAGCGGTCAGTTCCAGATCCTGCGGAGGATGTGCGGCATCAGATGAAGTCTGGTGCTGGACCAGCCTGACATTTTCTTCGGTGTGAACTTTGGTGACCTGATTCCTGCCACCAAAGTCGAGCACTACGCGCCCGGCGCTAGCTCGCATCGGTTGCGCCCCCGACATCTCCGCAGTCACGTTTCCAGAAAGAATCGCCGTGCGCAACCCTTCCCGCTTTTCGCCCATGAGGAGTTCGAGCTGATCGCCCTGCGCTTTCGCTGCCGGATCGCTATCCGTCTGGATCAATATGTTGCCGGCGGCCAGGACACGGCCGACACGATTGTCGGAGCGCAGAAATAACGTGGCCTGGTCGGATTGGCATTGCCGCTCCGCGGTAGTCAAGTGCGGGTGGTCAAGCCAGATCTGATGCTTGGCCTTCATGACCGTTGCACGAATCGCGTTAAGGGTCACGCCCGATGACTGGGTCAGGATGTTGACCTGGGACTCGAGCATGAGTTCACCGGTGCCGGCCAAGTAGCGGACTCCCACCGCTGATCCGCTGGCTTGCGGCAGACTAAATTCGACTCGTTCCTTGGTGGAAGCGTCGCCTGTCTTTTGGTTGAAAACCAAGCCGCTGGTTTTGAGGTGAATCGGATTCCTGAGATCGTTGGGCGCGGACTGATCGGGATTGGCAGTGCCTCCCGGATTTGCCTCCAAGTCGATTTGAACCTCGCCCTGCGCGGTCACATCACCGGCCTGCGGATCGTAGTCGAAATCGGCACCCGAGATGCGGTCATAGCGGCTGGAATCGCGTCCATAGATGGTGACGGTCACGTCGTGCAGACGGGCTCGCCCTCCCTGCTTGAACTGCACCGCCTTGCTGGCTTCGATTTTGAACCAGGTGCGGCCCTGCTCGGATTTCGAAATGGTGAAGCCAGTCGCGCTCTGCTGGATTTCGACGCCTATCTTCTCCGGGATCTGTTTCAGCGCGTTCCGTACCCGCATCTTGGCGTAGAAATAGACGCCGCCCACCAGCAGCACAAGGACAATGGCGCCGGCGGCAAACCAGCGGCGCAAACGGGTGATGAAAACAGACATCTGAAAACAAGTTTACAGAAACCGTCGAGGAAGCGCTTCGGGTGCAGAGTACAGGGCAACCATACGGTTCTAGCTTCTGCTCAGCGCGGATTCGGTGGCTTCGGCAGTAGTTTCAGGCACAGCCTTGCGGTGCGGAGTGAAATCCTTTAGCGAGAGTTCCAAACCGCCGAAGTCAGGATGGTCGTTGTAGTCAAGCGTGAACGCAATATCGATGACATCGCCCGGAAGAAGCTGCGCCTGCTGAACTCGCTCCGCCAACCGCCAGCCCAGGGCTTTGTAAACGATGGATTTTCGCCAGTTCTCAGAGCGGCGGGGTATGGCGGCGGAGTCGGGATGACAACGGGGCGTCAACAAGGTGGATTGGGCAGCCGATTCCTCGCCGTTCCAGGCCAGCTTCAGCCGGACGTGCTTCTCTTTCATGATTTGCGGCGGCGCCATCAGCCGCACGTTACGTGCGGCGAAAACCGGTTCATAGTTGCCGCTTCCGAACGGTTGCAGCAAGCTGAGAGCCTTAAACAATTCCGGGGTCACGCTGCCGAGTTCGAGCTCGGCGTCGAGGTTGAGTGTGGGCTCAAAATCGGCCAGGGTCAGATGGGCGCGAGCATAAAGATCAAGGTGGGCACGTAACTCGCGGACCCGTGAGGCCGGCAGCGAAAACCCGACGGCATGAGAGTGTCCGCCGAAACGAGTGAAGAGGTGCGAGCAAGACTCCAACGCGTTCAGCAGGTGAAACGGGCGAATGGAGCGGCCTGATCCATGCGCCTCTTCGCCCTCGCGGGAAATGACGATCGTAGGACGGCCGTACCGTTCCACAACCCGAGTCGCCGTGATGCCGATGACGCCGCAGTGCCAGCCTTCGCCGTCCACCACGATGCAAAACGACGCGGGCAAGGTGGGATCTTCGTCGAAGCGCGTGGCGATAGCGTCGAGGATGCGTCGTTCTTCCTCCTGGCGCTCGGCGTTCAGCTGATCGAGCTTGGCGGCAATTTCGCGGGCGCGAGCGGGATCCTTCGTGCTGAAAAGTTCGATGACATCGGCAGCGATGTCCATGCGTCCGGCGGCGTTGATTCGGGGAGCGACGCGAAATCCGACCTCGCCGGAAGTGAGAGGACGGCCGCTCACCTGCGCGGTCTCAAGCAGAGCTTTGAGTCCGGGATTGACGGCTGCGCGCAGCGCTTCCAGCCCTAACTTGGCGAACACGCGATTCTCGCCCGTCAGCGGCACGCAATCGGCAATAGTCGCGATAGCAACAATCTTGGAAAAACTCTTGAGTAGGACCGCCTGATCGCGATGCGCCAGTCTCCGTTCCATCAAGGCCTGCGCCAGCTTGAAAGCAACTCCGGCGCCGCACAGCGCTTTGCAGGGATATTCACAACCCGGCTGATTCGGATTCAGTACAGCGAGCGCATGAGGAGTGCCGTCGGGGCCGGGCAGGTGATGGTCGGTAACGATCAAGTCGACACCGAGCCGGCGCGCGGTCTCTGCGGCGGCAAAAGCGCGGATGCCGGCATCGACGCTGATGATGAGCTGAATGCCAGCCGCCGCGGCGCGTTCGATGACATCACCGCGCAGGTCATAGCCCTCTTTGATTCGGTGCGGAACGTGGAAATCGGGCGATCCGCCGCACAGTTCAATTGCCGTTTTCAAGATGACGATGGCAGTGGTGCCGTCGACATCATAGTCGCCGTAAATCAGGATGCCTTCTTTGCGTTCGATGGCGGCCTCAAGCCGATCGACGGCGGCTTTCATGCCCAACATCAGATAGGGCGAGTGAAGGTGGCTGAGCGAGGGATTCACGAAACGTTCGGCAGCTTCCGGATCGGTGATTCCGCGAGTGACCAGCAAGCCGGCGAGGGTGGCGGCAGCGGCCTCGCCCAATCGCATGTGGGGATTGGCACGCAGTTGGGCGGCCAGCTTTCCGGCCTGAGCACCATCTGCCGTCCTGTAATGCCATTTCATGAGTTGCTCTCTCTGTGGACCTCTGTGTCCCCTGTGGTGAAAAAACGAAACCACAGAGAACCCAGAGGCCCACAGGAAGAAGTTTTCCAAAAGAAATCGGCCTACGGTTCGTCGTCCAGGCCGGGCTCGTCGATGGGCATTCCGCTGAAGTCCTCCGCCATCTCCAGGATTCCCTGATAGCGGTCGTACCACGGAGTGGAAGCCTCATACACCATCATTACGCCCTGGTGCGCGAAGCCGAGTTGCACAAAACCAGTTTTGCCAATGTAGGTGCGCAGCCAGCGGGCTTCTTCGATGTCTTCGTCGTTGGTGAACTCGGCATTGCTCAGGCGCTGAATCATGGCATCGAGTTCCTCGCGCTCCAGCCGCCAGGAATCCATGATCAGAAACGGCGCGCCCGCGGCCTTGGCTAGTTCCACGAAATCCTTCCAGCCGTCAGGATTGTCCGCCGACTTCCAGGGTACACACTGTACCTCCTCGTAGTCGATCAACCCAGGGAAGCGGCGCAGTCCGTGGCCCTCGACGAAAGCGATCATGTCATCTTTGAGGCTGGCGAGATCGTCAGGCGCGGGCGACATAAGAGTTTTTGAAAGTATTGAGACATTGTATGCCGGAACCAGGGAGGGTGTCAGGAGAATCGAGCATTCAGCCGTCGCGTGCAGAACCGAGGCACTTGGCCGAATGCTGACGGCTGAGTGCTGACGGCTCCTGTGCTACACTAATTGTTTCTTAGCAATTCCTGACTCCGCTCATGCTTCTGTCGAAAGAATATGTGGGCTATCTGGCCCGCGAAGTCACCAAAAAATTAATTGCGGGCAAATTCATTGAGACCAAGGCCGTGCCCGCGGTCACGGAGAAGGTGCATGCCGCCATGCTCGAGGAATTTACCCTCGAGGACCGTATCAACGATGAAGTGCGCGTCATTTTGGAAGCCTATTCCTCTGAGATGCAGAAAACCGGCGCCAACTACCAGGAAATGTTCCGCAAAGTGAAGCAGGAACTGGTGCGCAAATACAAGGCGGTGCTGTGAGAGTCAGCCGCGACAAAGTGAACAAGGTCGCGCACGCGGTTACCGAGGCGCTCGCGGAAGTGAATGAACTGGATTTCGTCGAAGACCGCAATACCATCCGCCTGGAAGTGCGCCGAGTGATGGAAGAACTGCTCAATCAGGAAGAGAAAATCGATCAATCCGCCCGGCATAAGATCGAGAACCAGAAACGCACCATCCTCGAAGGCAGCCAGGAGTGGGACATCCTCTACCGCAAGTACTACCAGGAAGAAGTCAAGAAGCTGGGTGTGTAGGGAATAACAAAGCCCCACGCACTCGCGTGAGGCTCCATAAAACGGCAGGCACTCAGGCCGCGGCTTTGCGCGCGACCACCTGTTGCAGGCGTTCCCGGTACAACGTAGCCCGGTGAGTGATCTCCTTGTAGGTGTGACTGGTCACCCATTGGGTATGCGGAGTGCGCCGCCGTTCGCGGCGGCTGCCCACGTTGCCGCGGTGAGTGGCGTCGGTCAGCGTCTTCTGGGCGGTGATCTGCTGCCATCCCGTCCCGTCCGTTACGCTGAAGACCCCAATGTATCCCCCGGCAACTAATTCCAGAGGCTCAGAGATGTTGTTGGTTTGGTCGAATTGGGTTGACCCTTCGGGCCGAAAAGTCTCGAACCAGGAGGGAAACACAAAGTCGGAGACCAGCACGTTGCCGATCTTGTAGGCAAATGCATCGGACTCGCAAGCGTCACAGACTTCGTAGGCGTAGAGCGTGCCCGTGGTCTCCTCGTTTTGGACAAAGGCGGTCAGGTTGATGTTGGGGTCGGCCAGCATTTCCAGCAACTCATGACTGGCGGTGACCGTCCAGCTATTGCCGTATTTCAGGTCGGTGGCGGCGAAGACCTTGCCCAACGGCAGGCCGTCGGGTGTGCGGTCGTCGTAGCCGAGAGCGCCGGCCTGATCGGAATCGTCAAGAATCGTGAGCCACCAGGTACCAATCGGCGGGTTGGACCCGGTGGGGACAAAGGTGAGTTCGGCATCGGTTCCCCATGCAGGACGAAAGTCGTTGGTGACTTGTTGCTGCAGGGCGTTGACTACCGGACGAATCTCGGTGTCGGTCAGCACCGTGCTGGCGTTGATAACCGAAATTTGAATGGCAGTGGTTTGCGGCATTTGTTTCTCCTTCCTAGATGACATTTTGGAGGACGCGCAGAGAGAACTGCGTGGCTCTGTCTTTTCGAGCTTATGCCCGCCTCGACATTGCCGAACCAGATAAATTGATTTCCCATCGTGGCCACTTCCCATTCTGGAACAATAGGTTACGGCGAAGGCAGCCCGCCAATGGCTCACGCTTACCACCACTCCAGGGTGTCAAAAAGGGGGTTGCTTGCCAGTGACTGAAGACAAAAAACCGTGCCACTTTTGTGCCTTTTCGCAGTACGATTATCACGACCGATGGTGACCCGAGTCACAGCGCATCTAAGCGCTTGAGCCTTAAATAGAGGGTTGCAAGTCTTCTTACCTACATTGGAGGGTACTATTATGAGCGTTATGACACCGCCCGGAATCAAGTCACCGAGCGATTACATTGAAGAAGTATTAACCACCGTAAAAGCCAAGAACCCGGCGGAACCCGAGTTCCATCAGGCAGTCCAGGAAGTGCTGGATTCTCTACGTCTGGTGTTGCAGCGGCATCCCGAATATCGTTCTTCGAAGATCCTCGAACGGATCACCGAACCCGAGCGCGTAATTATGTTCCGCGTACCCTGGTTCGACGATCGCGGTGAAATTCAAGTCAACCGCGGCTTCCGCATTGAAATGAACAGCGCCATCGGCCCCTACAAGGGCGGATTGCGTTTCCATGCCTCGGTTAATCTGGGCATCCTGAAGTTTTTGGCGTTTGAACAGGTCTTCAAGAACTCCCTGACCACGCTCCCCATGGGCGGCGGCAAGGGTGGTTCGGATTTCGATCCCAAGGGCAAGAGTGACAACGAAGTGATGCGCTTCTGTCAGAGCTTCATGACCGAATTGTCGCGCCACATCGGCCCCGACACCGACGTGCCGGCGGGCGACATTGGCGTGGGCGGCCGCGAAATCGGCTACATGTTTGGCCAATACAAACGGCTGCGCAACGAATTCACCGGCGTCCTGACCGGCAAGGGCCTGGCCTGGGGCGGTTCGCTGATTCGTCCCGAAGCCACCGGCTATGGCTGCGTGTATTTCGCTGCCGAAATGCTGAAGACCCGCAAAGAAACGCTGGAAGGCAAGCTCTGCCTGGTTTCAGGCAGCGGCAACGTCTCCCAGTACACCATCGAGAAGCTGCTTGATCTGGGCGCGAAGCCCGTCACCTGCTCGGATTCCGACGGCGTGATCTTCGATCCCGATGGCATCGATCGCGAGAAGCTGGCCTGGATCATGGAACTGAAGAATGTCCGCCGTGGACGCATCCGTGAGTACGCGGATAAGTTCAAGAAGGGCGTGTTCATGCCCACGGACATCAAACTGGAGCACAACCCGATCTGGAACATCAAGGCGGATTGCGCATTCCCGAGCGCCACGCAGAATGAAATCAAAAAGCGCGACGCCGAGAACCTGCTCAAGAACGGCTGCAAACTGGTTGCCGAAGGCGCGAACATGCCAAGCACGCTCGAAGCCACTAAGCTGTTCCTGGATGCGAAGATCCTCTACGGACCGGCCAAGGCTGCCAATGCTGGCGGCGTGGCTACCTCCGGCCTCGAAATGGCCCAGAACAGCGCACGGCTGAGCTGGACGCGCGAGGAAGTGGATGATCGGCTGCACAAAATCATGATCGCCATCCACAAGAACTGCTTCGAAACGGCCGAGAAATACGGCACGCCGGGCAATCTGGTGAACGGCGCCAACATCGGCGGCTTCCTGAAAGTTGCCAATGCCATGCTGGACCAGGGACTGGTGTAGTCTCGGGTCTAGTTGCGAGTATCATGCGGGGTGGGAAGGTTCCCACCCCGTTGGTTTTTGGGAGGTGCGATGCAATTTGAGAGGGCCAGCACCGGTGCGCATAAGGTCGTCTCCTAAACAAGCCACTCCGGGCACCACTGGATCGCTCGGCTGGCTTCCGATCTCGGTTTTGCCCTTGGCGGCAATTGCTTGCCGCAGCCTGATGCCGCCTTGGGTATTCATGTGGATTCTTTCGTTCGCCATCTATGTCAGCCTGAAGTGGCTGGTGGAGGGCGCGATCACGAATTGATCATCCGGCGTGGCGCTCGGCGGCGTATCTTCTGGCTTGGCCGGGAATGGATGCAGATGCTTTCTTGGATTCGAGACAACGTGAATCGCCGCCAGCGACCGCGACTTGGCTGTGGGCGACGTTCAAAGCCATTCTCGGCGCGAACCTGCTCTGGGTTGTGGCGCGATCCGTTCCGCAAGGCCGACCCCTTCTTCGCGGGTGGATTGGGATGTTGGGTCTGATCCTGCTCCTTCACTTCGGTACCTTCCAAATGGTCGCTCTCCTGTGGCAGAGCCTTGGCGTCAAAGCCGAACCCATCATGTCTGCGCCTCTGCGTTCGACCTCTCTCGGAGAGTTCTGGGGGAAGCGATGGAATCTCGGTTTCCGTCAGCTTGCCCATGAGTTGATATTTCGTCCGCTATATCGGAGGCTGGGGCCAGACACAGCTGGTTTCTCGGTCTTCGCCGTTTCCGGGCTCATCCACGATTTGGCGATCTCGCTGCCTGCTCGCGCTGGCTATGGTCTCCCCACGCTCTACTTCTTGCTGCAAGGCGTTGGAGTGACCGCCGAGCGTTCGCAGTTCGGCAAGCGGCTCGGGCTTGGGCAGGGAGTGCTCGGATGGTGTTTCATGGTGATGTTTCTTACGCTCCCAGTCTTTGGACTCTTTCACCCGTGGTTTGTGCTCCGTGTAATACTTCCATTCATGCGAGCAATTCACGCGCTATGACTAGTTCATCTGTGCAGCGGCTGTTTGACCTCGACCTGTGGTTCGTCGGCGCGGCCCATTTTGTGATCCTGTTCGCGAGTTTTCAAGTGCCATCTCGACTGAGCTGGAAACAGGACTTGAAGCAGTTGATGCCATTCAACCGGAAACTGCTTTGGGTACAGAGTGGATTCACGGTGTTGACGATCATTGCCTTCGGTACGCTGACGTTAGCGCTCCACACGGAACTGCTCCGGGGCGACCGTGCTGCCTTGGGACTTACCTGCTTCGTCGGGATTTACTGGACTGCACGGATTCTTGTAGATGCGATTTACTTTTCGCACGCCGACTGGCCTAAAGGAACGGCATTTGTCGTGGGACACGCTCTTCTAACCCTGCTGTTCTCTTTGCTCGCGGCAAGCTATCTTGGCCTGTTCGTCTGGCAGGTGTGGCTAAGGACGAATGGGTGACCCGTTTTACAGAGTAGGGCTAACGATCGTTTTCGGAATGCGAATGACAGAAGGGTCATCGGCCATGGTGATCACCGCGTCGTTTATCTCGCTGCTCACCATCCTACTGGTTCCGATCCTTCTAGTCCGGTTCCACAAGAGGAAGGTAGCAGCCTTCCATCGAGCTATCACCAACCGCCTAGCGAACAGATTTGCTACTCGATTGCAGGGCTTCGGCGTTGTGACAAACGTAGGTCGAAAGTCAGGCCGGGTCTACCGCACCCCGGTGAATGTTTTTCGGAAGCCCGACGGATTCCTGATCGCGCTCACTTATGGACGAGATAGCGGGTGGGTAAAGAATGTACTGGCCGCTGGGGGCTGCCAGCTTGAGACTCGCCGCGTGCCCTATCAACTTTCTGCGCCAATCATCGTGCATGACCCTACCCGGCGACGATTTCCACTCTTCGTGCGTGTGATCCTCGGCCTCATCGATGCGAACGATTTCATGCAGCTTTCGACCTCTAACGCGCGTAGTGTTGTATCCAAGATGAAATGACCATAACCCGTACCCTCGATCCCATCGTCGACCCCGAACGCCTCTTCGAAGGCTTCGAGAACCTGATGCCCACTTGCCACACTCAATGACTCTTGCGTATCGTCATAATCTGTCATATTATGAAGCCATGCCGATGACCTCCCTGAACATCTCGCTCCCCGAAGCCCTCAAGGAATATGTAGAAGGGCAAGTTGCTACGGGCGACTGGGGTACGCCAAGCGAGTATGTCCGTGAACTGATTCGCCAGGACAAGGGGCGCCGCCTCGGCAATCTCGAACAAGAGCTCGTCGCTGCCGCCAAGGGACGGAAAATCGAGATTCCTCTGGCCGAAATTCGCCGCAAAGGCCTGATCTCCGCGCTCCGCGAGCGCGCCCGCAGCCGATGAGAAAACGTCGGCTTGTCTTCAGCGACGCGTCGATTGCCGACATACTTGAACAAGCTGACTGGTACGCCGCTCAGTCGGGACAACCATTAGCGCAACGCTGGCAGAAGGCTGTCATGGCCGCTATTTCGCACTTACTGACCCGACCCGCCACTGGCGCGCCCTGCAAATTCCGCTCGCCGGCACTTCGCGACGTAAGACGGGCGACAATCTCAGGATTTCCCAAGCATCTGCTCTTTTACCGGTTCGATGACGACGAAGTGTTCGTCCTCCGCGTTGTGCACGGGGCCTGCGATTTAGAGCGGCTCTTTTCTTAGCCCAGCCCGAGGGCAGCTCTGCCGTGTGGGCGACTGTCTACACGCGAGTATGATTAACTGTTCGCGCTGTCGTCATGGCCATAACCCACATTCTCGATCCCATCGTCGACCCCAAGCGTCTCTTCGAGGGCTTCGAGAGCCTCTTGCCGCCCAATGGCGCAATCTCGAACACAACGCCGCGGATGGCAGCATAGGGAGCAATAGGCTGCGTTTTGAACGCCCGCGATTCTACTCCTGGAAGCTGCCACGCAACAGAGGAGACGAAGTCCCTTGTGGGACTCCATCCAGTTCGGCGGGCGCGGGCGCCCGCCCCACACTTCACTTTCTTCTCCGCCCGTGCCGCTCCGCCGACAAATACGCTCCGCTAAGCAGCAGCAATCCACTGAGGAACGCCCAGAACGTCAAGCTCGCCGACAACGCAAACGGCCCATAGACTTCCTGAAAATTCAGCCGAGGCAGCGCCAGGATGTAGGCATATTTCAGAATCTCCGAGAGCAATCCCATGATCACCGCGGCTGGCAGCACCGCCAGAGCCGGAACTTTGCCGTTGGGCAGCAGCCAATAAATCAGAAAGAAGATGGCAATACTGGTGGCGATAGCAAACACTTTCATACTGATGAACCCCGCCAGCCGCACCACGGCGATCCCGCGCCCAAAGGTGAAACTCCGCAGTAGCACTGCGTTGCCCGCAGTCAGGCCGATCGAGAGTAGAGCCAGCACGCCGCAACCAAACGCCAATCCCAGCGCGATCAGTTGATTTCCCCAGTACGAACGGCTGTTAGGAAAATGCCAGATGCGATTCAACGCCACTTCCAGCGGCAGAAAGACGCCGGTTGACGTCACCAGCAGAATCAGCAGGGAAAAAATCTGCGTGCGCTGCCGCGCCCCCACCAGCGCGTTCAGATTGCGGATGACGAAATCCTGGCCGGCGGGAAGGCTGTCGCGCAGCAGTTGCACTACCACTTCGTACATGGCAGCAGAATGAAAGACGCGGCGGATGAGCGTCAGCAACAGCAGCACAAACGGAAAAAAAGAAAGGATGGCGTTGGCCGCCACCGAGAATGCAAAGGTGTGAACGTCGGTGCGCAACAAATATTTTGCGGTGGAAACCAGCAGCCCGGAATAGGGTTCTGCCGAAGCCTTTGTCGGCGATGATTCAGCCGCGGCCTCAGTGGCCAATGGGAGTGGCTCAGTCAAGTGGATTTCGCCAATATTATCATAGGGTTGCATGGAGCCCTGCCCGGCAAAGAAAGTCCTTCTGCCGGCACCTGCGCACCCTGTCTCAGCCGCCGGCGGAACCACGGGTCACATTCTGAAACGTTTCACTAACTGAAATTCTCCTCTTGCCAGAAAAAAACTTCCTGCTATTATTCTGTGCTCGTTGCCACAATTCAGTGCAACAAGTTCGTAAGTTCAGGCTGATGTTGCGTGTACCGCCGTCGAAATTCGCGCCACCACGACTGGCTCCAGAGCTTTGCGCCGTGCTCTCTCCCCACGGCGGAAAACTCCGGAGCCTTTCTTGTTGCGCACGAGTTCCACCGTGCGCGCAGCCGCGGCGGTTTTGTCCACAAGCTTTGAGGGGGTTGTGAGGAAGCGTACGCTTCGCTGGGCCTGTGGAGTTCCACACATAAAAGAGGCGAAAGGAGTTTTTTGTGAGAGAGAAGGGCACAGTCAAATGGTTCAACGGGGCTAAAGGATACGGATTTATCCAGCGCTCCACAGGGGAGGATGTCTTCGTTCATTTCTCCGCGATCCAAGAGAACGGTTACCGTACGCTGAACGAGGGCGAAACCGTGGAGTTCGACCTGCTCAAGGGACCCAAAGGGTTCCAGGCGGCCAACGTCGTCCGCGCCGCATAAGGCCTCGCTTCTTCCAATTTTGCCAACCCTCGCAGTAACCACTGCGAGGGTTTCTTATTTGGCGGGAATTTCCTGCTACCGTAGTGATTCCAAAAGATCGAGGGGGGGAGGGGAGCGATTCGCTAATGCACTTCCAGCGACACCAAATCTCCGGCTTCCGTTCCGACGGCCTTGTAATTCACTGCGACCTGGCGGTTTGACCATGCGCAGGAGAATGTGTCTGCTCCGATCAGAGTCAGCGATTTGTAATCCGGAGTCTTCAGCTTCAGGGTCTTCACTCCAGCCGAGAAGGTCACAACCGCGACCGGAGACTGAGAGCAATCCACCGAAACCAGTTTCCCCTTCAGGTAGTGAATGGGCCGCTTGTCAATCACCGGCTCAGACGTCGTCTCTGACATCTCATCACTCAAGTCGGTTGCGGTTGATTTCGCGGCCGTCGCGGGTGTACCTGGCGGCTTGCTGGTTGGTGGCGCCGGCGCAGCAACAGGCGCGGCAGCTTTGCGCACAGGAGGAATGCCGTATTTCTTCAGGTAAGGGAGATCCTGCAGGTCATTGCGCGCCGAAGTGGCCACTTGTGTATCCGAACTTGCACTTAGCTGTTGCAGCAATGCAGTGCCGGCGTCCCAATCTTTTGCCGCCAGATAGAGTCGCGCCATCTCCAGCAGGTAGCTTTGATTTCTGGGAGCCAGCCGGATGGCGGCCGGCATTGTGTCCATAGCGGCATGAACGCTTCCACCCGACCGTTGCGCCCACCCCAGCATGAAATAGGCTTCGGCAAATTCCGGTTTCCATTCCAGGACCACATGCAGATCCTGCATCATGTTAGCCAGTCCCCTGACTTCCCGCCCGCTGGCCTGGGCCTCACGGTAGCGGGTCAACGCCATGTAGTAGCGTGCCCAGATGTCCCGATTGTCCAACTCTTCTGCCGTACTGAACTCTTCCGTAGCCAGATCAAACTCCCCCTTTACCAGATGGTCCCAACCCAGGGCGCGATGGGCGACTGCGTTGTCAGTCGCGGGTTGTTTCGCGAGCGTCTCGAGCAGTTGGCGGGCCTGATCATGCCGTTCGGGCAAACGCAGATCCATTTCTGCGATCATCGCCCGCGCATTGGCTTCGGGAATGTCAGTGGTGATGACGCCGACGTCGTCATACGTGACCGGAGCCAGGGTGGGAGCCATCGGGCCGCTGGGCGCTTTTCCGGCTGCCGCCAGGAACAACGGAGAGACAGAGTGAAAATAGTCTTTCACCGCCTGATCCAATTGCGCGGCTGTCATGCCATAAGCCTTTTGGATCGCCTCTTCCACCGGAAGCTTGCCGTTCTGCACCAGTCCGAAATAAGCCCCAGTCTCCGGCAGTTTGTTCTGATTGATGAGGTAATGCATCACCATCCACGACTGCGCGTAGAACAAAGTTTGGCGGTTGTCGCCAGGGCCGGGGGCGCTTTCCGTTTTCGCGGTGAACAGGGCAGGAAGAGGCATCCAGGTCGATTTGTTCAACAAGTCAACCAAAGCCTGCGGCGGGTTGCTGGTGCGCGTCAGCTTTCCCAACAGACTCTGCCGGATTGCCGACATGGGTTCCGGGTCGTCGCCGATGCGCATCTGCTTGTTGTCCAGGTGAAGGCTGGCGAAGTACTCGGCGAAACCCTCGTCGAACCACGCCGGGGTGGGCGGATAGTTGTAGTTCAAAAGCATCCTGCCGAATTCATGGGAAATGGCTCGCCAGTTATCTGCTTCCGCCAGATCCAAAACAAAGAATTCGCGGTCATCTCCCGCAATCGAGAAAGCAGCATCAAAAAAAGGCTTGCCTTGAGGCGAGGGAGCGGCGCTTCCATATTCGTCGTCGCCCTTAAGGGCGATGATGTCGACGGGCAGAGACATGTTCACCCGAGGCCGCCCTAAGAGTTGGCCGAAGACGTCCCGCATCTGCTCGAAGCGCACTGCGACTTCCCGGCCTTGTTTTTCGTCGCCATCAGTAAGAACCAGGAAATGACTTGATGCCACTTGAATCCAGTGAGGTTCGGCGGCGGAAACCGGCGAGACCAGTGCCGCGACGGTCAACAATAGGGCCACGAAAAGGCGGAAAATAGGCATGATTAAGCCTGAGAATCTGAAGTCATGCTAGCACGGGCTTTCGTGTCACAATGTCGAAAGCTTCTTCGCTGCCCACTTTGCGTGCTCCGCCACCACCGGATCTTCGTCGGTTGCCAGCTTCTCCAGGGTGGGAACGAATCGTTGATTCCCGCTGTTGCCCATGGCGATCGCAGCATTCCGGCGCAGTCCGGTGCGCTTGGCGCGACGAATGGGCGATCCGCGAAATACGCCGCGAAATTCTTCAGCCGTCATCCCGGCTAGCCATTCCAAAGCAGGATTGACGAACCCCTCGCGCGGCTGAAATTCTTCTGCGCTGGCGGCGGGAGCCTTGCGGTTCCACGGGCAGACATCCTGGCAAATGTCGCAGCCGAATACATGCCGTCCCATGCCTTCGCGCATTGCTTCCGGGACCTCCCCGCGCTTTTCAATGGTCAGGTAGGAAATACAACGGTTGGAATCGAGCTGGTAGGGAGCGATCAGCGCGTCCGTGGGGCAGGCATCGATACAACGCGTGCAGGTGCCGCAGCGGTCTGGAGCCGGAAGGTTGGGAGCGAGTTCGAGCGAGGTTACGATCACACCGAGGAACAGCCACGACCCCATCTGCTGATTCAGAATGCAAGTGTTTTTCCCAATCCACCCCACGCCTGCGTACTTCGCATAGACACGTTCCACCAACGGACCGGTGTCCACGTAGCAAAGCGTTTGTAGCGCTTGCTGGCCCATCGTTTGATGGAGGCAATTCTCCACTGCTCGCAGCCGGCGCATCACAGCCTGGTGATAATCCTCCCTGCTCCAGGCGTAACGCGAGATCCATCCACGATCAGAGTCTGGCGTCTGGGTCGAATAGGGATGCGAGGTGTTGTAGTTGATGGCGCAGACGATCACGCTGCGGGCCCAAGGAACTGCCGAGCGCAAAGACGCGCGCTTCAGATTGCCAGCTTCGTCACGCTTCTCAAGGTATTGCATTTCGCCGGCGTGTCCGGCGGCGATCCACTGGGAGAAACTGCTGAGTTCAGGAAAGTCGCGCACCGGCGCAATGCCAGCCAGCTCAAAGCCGACGTCTTTCGCAGTTTGTTTGACGAGGGCTGCTATTTTGCTGGCAGGTTTCAAATCGCTCCCAAAGCTACCACGCCTCATTATTTCAGCATTGGTGGCCCCAGTCACCGGTATTTGGTCAACCATGCCAGTCGAAAACTGATGCGTTGCGAACCATTGCCTTTACGGCAGAAGAGCAGACGGAACGCAACTCATCCGCGTGCTCCGCAGGAATTGACTTGGAAATCAAAATCGTGGCAGTCCCATGCGTGATCGCCCACAAGGCAAGCGCCAGACTGGTGTGGTCCCCGGGAGATCCTCCCAGCCGCTCGGCCAGCTTGGCTTCCATCAGCGCCATGGTGGGCCGATGCTCCCGGATGGGCCCCTGGGCAGGACGCGGAAGCTGGTATGCATGCTCATAGAAGAGCTCGTACTCGTGGGGATGACTCAACGCGAAGTCAAGATAACGCTCACAGGCTTCTTCGGCAGATTGGCAGGGACGCACGACATCGGCGACATCTTTTTGTATGCGTCGCAGCAGGGCGTGCAAAATGTCTCGCCGGTCCTTGAAGCGGCGGTAAACGGCGGGAGTGTTGGTGTCTGCGGCCTTGGCTACGGCCCGCATGGTGAGCGTCTTTTCCGCCCCTTTTCGCCACAACTTAAGGGCGGCGTTCAAAATTCGCTCTTCGAGACCAGGATCAGGGTGCCGCGGCATACCGGTATTCCTCGGTCACTAAAACGTTTAAATATATGTTGACAGCGTTAACGTAACACTGTATACGTAATGAGTATAGGACCTTTCCGGCGGTTTGCAAGCCCAATTTAGGAGTCCACAGATGTTTTCCTGGGAGAATCCAGACGACAGGGTGGCCATTGTCCAAATGAACGGCGAGCTGCGCCACGCGCAATTGGAACTTCTGAGCGCGCAATGCGCCACCCACCAGCTTCGCCTCCGTTTTTCAAGCGACGACCTTGCCCGCTTTGGCCAGCCCGAAGTCTTGCGCAAAGCCATTGCCGCTGCCAGCGACTTGAACGAGTACTACGCCTCCATCGAAAAACTCATTCCGCGGGAAGCGGCAGGCGCCAATGCTGGCGGGGCGACCCTGGGCCAGGAACAGATATTCGAAGCCACCACCCGTGTTTTGGCTTATCTGCGCGAGCAGCGCGCCCGCTATTACGCGATCGGTGAGGCGCTCGCTGCTGAGCACAAGGCCGCCATGCAGCCCTTCTTCTCCACCGGCATTCTCGACCGTGTAAGGGTCGTGGAACTGGGCGGCGCACGAGTCCCCAATCCATCGTTTTATTCTGACGCAAAAGCTCGCGGCTTCGTCAACCTGCCGCAGATCACGCACATGCCCTCTCTGACCTTTATCGATGTGGTGGTGTTCAATGAGGGAATCACAGAGCGGGCGCTGTTTCACGGATTGGTGCATGCTGTCCAGTTTCAAATCCTTGGACCCGACCGCTACACGCTTGCTTTCGTAGACGGGTTTCTCAGGACGAATTCGCACTTTACGGTGCCGCTTGAGGCCCATACGTTCGCGCTGGAATCGAAGTTTGTACAGAATCCGGCAGAAGGCTTTTCGGTGGAAGAGCAGGTTCGGGCCTGGGTTAGGGAGCGGCGGTACTAGGAAATCCGAGCCTTAAAAAAACCTCATGCCGCTTGCGGTTTGAAAATCATCCCCAGGCTGGTCTTGCCATTCATTACCACCACCAATGGTTCGGCAAACCGCAGGTGCCGCACGCACCCTCGCTCTTCGACAGCGGGTTGCGCGCTTAGCCACAGCCAGTCTACAAAGCCTTCTCCCACGTCCGGGTTCACGGTGAAATACCCGACCTGAAATGCGGTCAGGTTCTGGAAGAAATGGCTGCCCTGGGATGGGGTCACACGGAAATCGCGGAAGCCTGCCTCAACAATCACCCGCGCTCCGGAAATTTCATCCCACTCCACTGGAATTCCCAGCCAGGGATCGTTCGACCCCCAGCGTCCCACGCCGATCAGCAAATACGGTACACCGGTCTCGCCCAGCTTTGCGTTCAGTTGAGCCACACCCTCGGCTACTTCCTGACTGTGCGCCCGCTCAAAGCGGTGGAAATCGACAACTACCACGTCACGTAGATCTTCCAGCCGGCCGTTCCCCAGGACTTTCATGCTCTGGCAGACGAGCCGGTCCGGACTTACGTCTTCCATGCGCAACTCTTCGCTTTCGCGCGACAGCACCAGCGGACGAACCTGCAGGAAGCCGAACTCGGCGGCCTCATCGGGATGCTTCGGCAAACACACTGCAAACTCGATCTCGACCGGCCGTCCGAAGGCGTCTTCCCCGATTTTGGTAAGACGCTCCAGAATTCCGGGCAGCGGAAACACATCATGTTTGAGAATCGCGGCAAAGCTCACAATGCGGGTTCCCGGCCGGCTGATGCCGTCATACACAATGTGATTGTCGGCGGAATAAGTGGAAGCCAGATTGTGCAGGGTTTCATCGCTTTCCGCTGCGTCGAGACCGAATTGCACTTCCCGTAAATCGGCCAGCGGATCCTCGCGATGCCCCGCGTGGGCCAACTCCAGCGCCCAGAACTCCCGCTGCGAGTTGGCCAAGATGTCCTCCACGGAAGAGAACTGCATCAGATGCCGTGGATAACGCGGACAAAACGTTAGACACTTGCCCCCATCTACAACGGCCCGTCCCAAACCCAATGCCACTGCCGCAACTCCATCGCTATAGTTCATGGGCGGCACGGGATAGAAAGTGTGCGACCGCACCACGCCTGAGAAATCTGGATAGAACCGTTGTCCATGGATGGCCCCCACCACTTGTTGCAGGATCACAGCCATTTTTTCTTCTTCCAGGCGATACGGTGTGGCCCGCACATAGGCCTTGGCATGCAAGCTGAAAGTGGAAGCGTAAACCCGTTTGATCGCCTCCATGAGTTGCTCCAGGCGGATCAAGAGATCGGGATGCTGGTTGCCCAGCATGAAGGTCTCGTAGACCCCGGTGAACGGCTGGTATTGTGAATCCTCCAGCAAACTCGATGAACGTACGGCCAGCGGATAGCGCACTTCCGCCAGGAATGCCAGTAAATCGTCTCGTAGCCGGGCCGGGAATGCTGCTGCCAGAAATCGCCGCTGGATCTCGTCGTCGTCATTGGAATTCATGGCGAAGTCGAGCAAGTTGTTCTCGCCCAGGAAGTCGTCAAAGACGTCGGTCGCCAGCACCACACTCGGGGGCACGGCAATGCGAACATTAGGGAAGCGTCGCGCGATCCGATGGTTGTGCAGCAAATGACGGACGAAGGCCAGCCCACGCGCTTTTCCACCCAAAGAACCGCCGCCGATCCGCAGGAAATAGTTGTCGCCCGACTTGAAGGTTGCTGGATTGAAATCGCCGATCAGTACCTGACTCTGTTCGCTGCGGTAATCGGCGATCGAATTGATCAGGTCGTGGCGCAGACCTTCGAGAGTGGGAAAATCAGAGACCTTACGCGGCCGCAGTCTCTGCGCCAGGGCGAACTCGGTCCGGGCCCGCAGCCAGCGGGAAAAATGGTTTCGCTCGCTATGAAAGGCAATACTCCCTGCCGGCACTTCGGCCAGCCGGGCTTCGAGTTCGTGCAAGTCCCCGGCGCGCGCCACTTCCGTATTGTCGGGCAAACGGAAAACAAAGTCGCCAAAGCCCAGATGCTCGGTCAGCACCTTCCGCAAATCGCGCAACAGCGTCGGCGAACGTTTGCGCAGGAAGGAATAACCTTCGGCATGGGCCCGCGCACGAAATTCGGTACGGCTCGATTGCAGAACGATAGGAACGTCGGGCACTTTTTCCTGCACCCGGCGCGCCAACTCGAACCCCGCCTCGGTGCTCAGTTCTCCGCCCATTGGAAATTCAATATCTGACACCACGCCCAGCAGATAGTCGCGATACTCCATGGCCTGCTGAAGCGCGTCTTCATAAGTGGAACTCAGCAGAATCTTGGGCCGGGCCCGCATACGGACTAACTTGTGCGCTACGTTCAACCCCTCGCTGATAATGCGACGGGACTGGGTGATCAGCTCGGTGTAGATCGCGGGCAGAAAAGCCGAGTAATAGCGGATGTCATCTTCCACCACCAGAATCACCGGCACGCCGATGGTTCGGGTGTCGTGAAGAACGTTGCGTTTGTCTTCGATGTAGCTAATGATCGAAATCAAAATGCGGACGTTGCCCTGCCAAAGGAAGATCGACTCCAGGTCGGTGACTGGATTGCGGGCTACAAAATTCTTGATCTCGCGATAGTCATACGCAAGCACGACTACCGGCACATCGAGTCCGGCGGCCTTGACTTCGCGCGCCAGCTGCGCGGCGCCCATGTCCTCGACTTCCAGGTTGGTCACGATCAAGTTGAAGCGCGGTTGGGAGCGAGCCAGCTTCAGGGCTTCGGCGCCGCTCGAAACATGAGTGATGCCGGGAATCTGCTGCAAGTTGAGTTCCAGCGACTCGCCGATCAGCAATTCATTAAGCCGGCCATCTTCGCGCAGGATGAAGGAGTCGTAGAGGCTGGAGACGAGCAGAATATCCTGCACCCGAAAGGGCATGAGGTTCTCGAAGCCCTCGAAGAGGCGTTCGGGGTCGACGATAGGATCGGGGATGTGGATGGCAGACATGACGGTTGCCCGAACAGCTAATCATACTCGCGTGGGGACAGCCGCCCTCGGCTGTCCAGTTGAGCGCAGCTCGACGGCGGCGCGGCAAAGCTGCGGAGCTTCGCTCCTGGACGGGCGAGGGCGCCCGTCCCCACACAAACCGAACTCATGCTCATCCGTCACAGGTATCTTGTGACAGTCATCACAGCGAATTCAGTCCACCGCGTCTAGTATCCAGTCGCTCCCGTCAACGGCTGGCCTCCATCTCTTTTCGTGCGAGGCTTGCAATGCCGTGCTTACCCTGTAAGTGCCTGCTTCTCGGGATGGTTCTTCTTGGTTCGCTTCCGGCGCCAGCGGTAAAGCCGCTGTATCCGCCGGGAATCCGCGTCTCGCCTCAGCGGCCGTCCCTCACTTTGACTGCGGGCTACATCTTTTCTGGCACGGTAAAAGCAGTGGAGCGCCTGACGCCACGAGCAAACGGCAGCGTGGCGGTCATGCGCATTACGTTTTACGTGAATCAGGGCCTTCGCGGCACGCGCACCGGGGAGACGCTGGTGATTCGCGAGGGGGCGGGGCTGTGGCAGTCGGGGGGCCGCTACAGTCCCGGCGAACGCGTGATGCTGTTTCTTTATCCGCCGAGCAAGTTGGGCCTGACCAGCCCGGTGGGCGGCGCATCCGGACGATTCCCTGTGGAGCCAGGCGGAAAAGTCATCATCGAACCTCGCAAGGTTGGCCTCCCGATGGGGACGCGACTGCCCGGGCCAACCCGCATGGGCCCCGGCGAATTCCTGCGCCGGCTGCGCAGCGCGGAGGAGGAATGGCAGTGAGACATCTTCCTCTCCGCAAACTTCTTTTGCCACCCGCTCTCATTGCCCTATGCGCCGCGATTCTGCCTTCCGCGCAAGCCGGCGGCCCCAAATACATTGCTGGCGCCAGCTATTTCAATTCTGGACTGGCAGGCACGCCCTTGACCTGGAGCCAGGGAGCAATTACCTACTACACACCGACCAGGGCGACCTCAGCCCCATTCTGCCCGTGACCCAAAACCCAAAAACTGGCACAGAGGAGATTAGAGGTAAGCTGGGGCAGAAGTCCGGGAGAGGAGACGAGGACGATGCCCAAGAGTGGTCACACGGAAGAGCAGATCGTGGCAGTGTTGCGGCAGGTGGAAGCGGGAGCGCGGGTAGACGACATTTGCCGCAAGGTGGGGATCAGCCAAGCCACTTACTATCTCTGGAAACGGAAATATTCCGGGGTAGGGGTGAGCGAGTTGCGTGAGTTGCGGCAGTTGCGGGATGAGGTCGGACGACTGAAACGGCTGGTGGCGGACTTGAGCCTGGACCGGCAGATCCTGCAGGAGATCGTATCAAAAAAGCTGTAAGGCCTCGTGCGCGTCGGAAGTTGGCGCGCTGGGCGCAGGAGGCCTATCGGATCAGCGAGCGGCACGCAGCGAGAGTGGTGAAACTGGCGATCGGGACGCTGCGCTACCAGAGCCGGAAGGTGTTCGATGAAGTGCTGGGGCATCGTTTGCGGGATTTGGCAGGAACCCACGTGCGCTACGGGTATCGTCGGTTGACGGTGCTGCTGCGACGCGAAGGCTGGCAGGTGAATGCCAAACGGATCTACCGGCTGTATCGGGAGGAAGAGTTGATTGTGCGCACGAAGCAACGACGGAAGATGGCGCGACGACGGCCCGTCCCGAGTGGCGTCGCCACGCGGCCCAATCAGTGTTGGAGCATGGACTTTGTGAGCGACAAGTTGGCGGATGGACGTTCATTCCGCATTCTGACCGTGGTGGACCAGTTCACGCGAGAGTGTGTTGGGTTGGAAGCCGATCGTTCGATGACAGGGTTCAAAGTGGCACAGGCGCTAGAACACGCACGGCACGAGCGGGGCCACTTGCCCGAGAGCATCACCGTGGACAACGGCAGCGAGTTCTGCAGTCGCGCGCTGGAATCCTGGGCCATGGCCAACGAGGTGAGGTTGTGCTTCATTCGCCCAGGGCGTCCGGTGGAGAACGGATTCATCGAGAGTTTCAATGGCCGGCTGCGGGACGAGTGTTTGAACGTAGAGTGGTTCTCGACGCTGGAAGATGCGCGGCAGAAGCTGGCGAAGTTTCGCGAGCATTACAATCAGCAGCGACCGCACAGTTCGTTGGCAGATCGGACGCCCGCGGCGTTCGCAGCGTTGCACAGGGAAAAAGCTAGTACATCGCTGGGGCGCGCACTCCAGAGCGTCTTGATAGAGTCTCTGGAGTGCGCGAAACCCGCGTCAACAGCGGAAGAAAGGACTTACACTGCCCGAAACCTCTAGCTTCGTTTGTGACAGAGAATGGGAGCGGTTCAAGCAGAAAGTTGTCGTATTCTTACATGAACGAAAATTGGGGGCAGGTCACCCGGACCGAGCGCCGACGCGTTCGTGGCCTCTGCCCTTAGCCAATGGACTTCGATTCCGATCGTCAGCGTGGTCGTCACCCACGGCGGGCAGCTTGCAGAGAATGTCAGCGGCGCCAACGTCTTCGTGAATCCTGACGGCACCATCACCATGCCAGCCGACATCGAGCCTACGGCTACCGGAACACCGCTGGGAGTGGTTTACGACGAAGATGGCACGGTCACCGACGCGTTGCTTGGGCAGGGCGCGGGCGACCCGTCGGAGTGTTTCTATAACGCGGCGTACGGCGGAGACGACAATCTTGGAATCACCGCAAACTTCCTGCACGCTCTGGTCGTGATAAATGGCAACTGTGCGCAAACGTCCTCCCAACTTCCTGACGTGGAGTACCGGCTGGTGCGGGTGCTGGGACGGGTGCTGGGACTCGATTGGTCGCAATTGAACCTTAATGTGTTGACCGGCAACCCGCCGCCGACGCCGGATGACTACGCCGGATTTCCGGTGATGCATCAGACCGATCCGCCCAACTGCATTCCTATCACGCTATGTTTCCCCAACCCTTACCAGCCCAAGATCGATGACCAGGCGGCGCTGGCGCGGCTGTATCCCGCGACTGGCAGGACGACTGCGCGCATTCACGGCAGTGTGCTTTTTACCACATCGAGCGGTCAAGCCGCCCAAGGTATGGGTAGTGGCTGAATTTAGAAGGCAGATTAAGCCACTACCAAGGTATGCAGGGAGTGAATGTGGTGGCGCAGTGGATCGATCCTCAGAGTGGATTGCCCTCGCACGCCGTCTCCGCATCCTCGGTTTCCGGGTTCCTGTTTTGCGGAAATGCGGGCAACTTCGTTACCGGATTCAACGACAGCAGCGGGCAGCCGTTGAACCAGTTCGGATCGAACGACACTACGCTTGAGGGATTTTTCGACCTGGGCGGATTGCAGATTCCCAACGGCGGCAGCAGCGCACAATTTCAATTGACAGTGGAGGGCATTGACCCGTTCTGGTCGTATGCGCTCGAGCCTTACGGACCGACGCAAGTAGAACCTTCGGGGCAGTCGCAACCGATCCTTGTGAACGTGAGCCTGGGTGACGATACGGAGCAAGACATCCTGATGCAAGGCAGTGCGTTATCGAAACCAGACCCGTTTCCGCTCACCAGCTACCTGGCGCCCGCCGCGGTGCCTTTAGGCGGCGACTGGATGGCCTCATTCAATCCTTATGGTGATATTGATTATTTCCAATTCAACGGGCAGGGAAACCGTATGCTGTCGGTGTTCGCGACCGCGTTAGACGAGACCGGCGCAGGCTCTGAGAGCAAGTCGCAACCGGTGATCGGGATGTGGGGGATACCGGGATCACAGACCTCGCCTGCACCTGCAAATACGCCGTCGGCGTTCAATTCTTCCGTGTTCGGGATGACCATGCTAAACGCTCAACTGCTGAGCGCCTCGGGATTCGTGATCGGAATTTCTGACATCCGTGGCGACGGCCGCCCCGACTACCGCTATCTCGCGCGAATTCTCTACGGAGACCAGGTAAACCCGGCGCGGGCGAGCGTGGCCGGGGGAACGGCATTGGCGGTTTCAGGATTAGGGTTTCAATCGAACACGCGAGTCACCATCGCAAACGTGATTGCGCCACCGCTGGCGATCTCGGCCAATCAGATTCTGGTGACTGCGGCCCCGATGGCCGACGGCGTACAAGATATCGGGCTGACTGATCCTCCCACGCTGGCCAACTCAGTTCTCAGCGGGGCGCTGACTTATGGCGCTGGACCGAATGACACTCTGGTTCTGATTCCGTTGCCCAACCCCTCGACACCCGTCGGCGGGCAGGCGCCGAACCCGGTGCAAGTATGGGTTCTCGCGGCTGATGGCGTGACTCCGGTGCAGGGTGCGAGCGTAGTCTTCACATCCAGCCCCGCCGCAGGGTTTTCCGCATGCTCCGGCGCCACTACTTGCACTGTGCTTAGCGACGAAGCGGGTCAAGCCTCCACGTTTGTTACCGTGCTCGCCCCCACTGCAATGACCATCACCGCGCAGTTGGCTCCGGCTTCGTATTCGAGTCCTCAGCAGGTACAAACTACGCTGGTGGGCAGGGAGTCGGCACTCGACATTGCTCTGGTTCCGCAGACGACTTCCATCATGCAAGGCGCAACCGTGAACGTGACCCTCACCGCACGTGTGCTCTCCAATGGAGATCCGCTCCCCGGCAGCAGCGTCAATTTCCAGATTCTCAAGGGATCGGGCCAACTAAGTGCGTCCACGGTCATCACCAACTCCAGCGGATATGCCAGTACTGTGTTGGAGATCGCGTCCATGGCTGGAGCTGTACAGGTCAGCGCGTGTGTTGGGTCGGGAAACAGTCCGTGCTTAAGCTTCTTCGGAACGTCAGTAGCGGCCTCAGTGTTGCAGCTTCAGGCAGTGGCCGGAAGTCCGCAGGTGGTGGCCGCCGGGCAAGTTCTCCAACCGGTGGTAGTGCGAGTGACGGATTCCTCCACGCCTGCTAATCCCGTGCTCGGAGCGAGTGTCGCGTTTCAGTTCACGGGAGAGCGGGCGGGAGGCGATTCGACAATCATCTCAGCGGGAGACACAAACATTGGCAATAATCCCTCACCGGTCATTCTGTTCAACAGCCAGAGCAGCGCGCAATCCGACTCGAATGGCTTGGCAAGTTGGAAACCAACCACCGAAGGATTTGAGGGAGACGTGGCAATTCTGGGAACGGCTACTGCAGGAACCGGGCTGGTGCAGTTTGCCTTGCAAGTGCTGCCGCCACTCTAGCGCATCTTCTCCCGAGGTTTTAAGTCGCCCAGCTCAGTGTGCTTTGGCCTGCTCCACGCACTCCAGAATTTCTGCCTCGCTAAGCGTGTGATCGGAGGCTTTGGCGCGTTTGTAGATGCTTTCGACGACGTCCTCAGCCGCGGGAATACCGCGACGTTCCAGCCAGAAAAGGATGTTCGACTTCCCGCTCATAGGGCCCACGTCAATCACTTGTTCCAGTCCGAAAAAGTGCGATGGAACTCCGGAATACACGGTGTTGGCCAGTTCGATGTCGTTCTTCTTGTACGCTTTGATGACCGCGGCCGCGTGCACGCCGGTGGCGGTGCGGAAGGCGTCCTCACCCACCACGGGGTAGTTCGCGGGAATCGGCACGCCGGTGGCGCGCGACACTGCCTGGCAATAATCTTTCAGTCGGGTGAGGTCCTGACTGTCCCAAGGGGGGATTCCCATCAGCCTGAGATTGACCAGCATCTGATCCATTTGAGTGTTTCCCACTCGCTCGCCGATTCCGATGGCGGTAGCATGTATGCAATCGGCGCCTGCAATCAGAGCAGCCATCGAGTTGGCAACGGCCAGGCCGCGATCGCAATGGCCGTGCCAGTCCACGCGAATCTTCTCACCTGATGGTTTGACCACCTCCTCCATGACGAATCGAACCAGCGCAACCGTTCCCATGGGCGTGGCGTGGCCAGCGGTGTCGCAAATGACGATGGCTCGCGCGCCGCAGTTGATTGCCGTCGAATACAGGCGCTTCACCATGGCTGGATCGCAGCGGGTGGTGTCTTCGGTGACGTACATGACATCGAGTCCGAGCGACACACCGTAGTTCACCGCTTTTTCCGTGGTCTGAAGGAGAAAATCGTCGGTCCAATTTTCGGTGTAGCGGCGGATGGGACTTGATCCGAGAAATGTAGCCGCCTCGATATTCAGTCCGGTGCGCTGGACGATTTCCGCAATCGGCCGGATGTCATTCTCGTGAGTGCGGGCGGCGCAGTTGGCCTTGATCTTCAACTTGTGCCGAACGATTTCGCGGGCCAGGGCTTCTACGCTTTCGACCGCCCGCGCGCCTGCGCCGGGCAATCCGAGATCGAGAGAATTGATGCCCAGGGCCTCCATCAGATGAAGAATGGCAATCTTTTCTGCAATCGAAGGATCGTGTACCGAGGGCGACTGCAGGCCGTCACGCAGGGTCTCATCGTTGAGCAGGACTGGCCCCGCCGGCCGCAGCGAAGCCGGATGAACACGGTTCCAGTCGTGGATGAGTTCGGAGGATTTCACTTGTGCATGTGTGGCGACGGGGTCGCCCATCCCGGCCGAGCACAGCTCGGCGGTTCCTGGACTACCTCTCTTTTCCCGGAATCGTCAGCCCGAACACCGACGTTTGTCCGGAACCGGCAACGTTGATGCCACTCGATTCCTCAGGACTGGGCAAGTAGAGCGTCTTGCAATGCTCACAGCGGTAGACCTCGGCATCCTTTCCCCAGGCCTTTTCGGCATCCCCGCAGGCTTGCTCCTGCACGTCTTCGGAGTAGAACCAGCGCTTGAGATGACCGCCGCAGAATTTGCCCTTGGCGTCCTTCTCGTTGCAGGCGCGTTGCCCCGGCTTCTTGATCTTGACCTTGTGCCTGGGGAGTTGCGGTACTTCGGTGGTTACGGTTCCGCTGGTGGCCAAAATTTATCCTCGTGGGAGCGGCCTATCGCCGCCGGATTCGGCTGACGTTTTATTCTACTCGAAGGGTTTTGCAGGACGCCAGAAAACGGTCAGAAGGTGCGCTTGGGCGGCGCCTGATCCGCACCCACGCGGCCGATCTCAATGACGGCGGCAAAGTAGTTCTCCGCCTTGATCGGGCACCCCGCCAGCCGCCGCAACATCGCCAACTGGCCGACGTGAGTCAGCGCATCGGCAATAGGACCCTGAAAAAGTTTCTCGACCGGCGCCTGCAAAGTCTCGGCCGACGCGACATAGTCATCAAACTTCTTGAGTGCTGTGAAGAATCGCTGCGACTCTTCATCCCAAGGCAGTGGCTTCGATTCGTGCCACTGTCGGCTTCCATCTGCCATAGAGAGCGCCCAATCCAAGAGATCGCCAAGGTGCGCCAGGATCTGTGCCGGGGTTCGTCCTGCGCCGTCAAAATCCGCGAATGTGGCGGGCGCATCGCGGAGAGTTTTCGCGCCACAATAAGCCAAGGTTGCCAGAGTGTGGCGCAGCAATTCGCGTTTGGGATCCGGAACGCTCATATCTAGATCTTACCCTTCCGTGTGAGTATGCCGGCGGAACGTAGCGCGCCTTGCAGTCGCTTGCCCCAGCTCTTGGCGAACATCAGGTCAAGAAAGCCTTCCATTTGTCGAGTGAAGCCTGGGCCGTATCCGTACCACCAGACTTTTTTCATGCCCGGCAAGCGGTCCGAGTCAATGTACTTAGTCCGTACCATCTCTTCGAGGCCGAAAATACCGTGGGTGCGGCCGATGCCGCTCGACTTCACTCCACCGTGCGGGGCCTCACTGATGCCGAAACACGATACCGCATCATTTATCATTACGGTGCCGGCTTGAATGCGGCGGCCCAAGGCCTCGCCACGAACGCGATTCCGCGTCCAAAGGCTGGCCCCCAAACCAAAGTCTGAGTCGTTGGCCAAACGCACGGCTTCGTCGTCCGTCTCAAATGGCATGATGGGAAGCACCGGGCCGAAGGTTTCTTCGCGCATGACGCGCATTTGGTGAGTGACATCGGCGAGCACGGTGGGCGCATAGAAATTTGGGCCGAGGTCCGTCCGCCGCACGCCACCAACCAGCATCCGAGCCCCGTGCAGCCGGGCATCTTCCACATGTGCTTCCACGTTGCGCACCTGGCGCTCGTTGATCAGCGGGCCTACGTCGGTTTGCGGATCCATCCCGTTTCCGACTCGTAGCTGCGCAGCCTTGCGGGCACAGGCCTCCAGAAATGGCTGGTACAAGCTGCGGTGCACGTAACAGCGTTCCACCGACAGGCAGGCCTGGCCGGCATTCATCAGCGCACCCCAAACGGCGCCGCTCGAGGCAACATCGATGTCAGCATCGTCGAGCACCAGCATGGGATCCTTGCCGCCCAACTCCAGTACGACTGGGAGCAGCCGAGCCGCCGCAGTCTGGGCGATGCGCTTGCCCGTGGCCACGCTTCCGGTGAACACCAGCTTGTCGATATGTGCGTTGACGAGCGCGTTGCCGGTGCTCCCATCGCCGACAACTACCTGCAAAACATCCTTAGGAACTCCGGCCTTCCAGAGGAATGCTGCCAACTCCAGCGCGATCAAGGAGGTGAATTCCGAGGGCTTCAGCACCACCGCGTTGCCTGCAACCAGCGCGGCCAGAGTCTCAGTGGCCGGAATGGAAAACGGATAGTTCCACGGAGAAATGATTCCGATTACCCCATGAGGCTCGCGTGCCAGCCTTCCGGATTTAGTCTTCATGGCCAGGTTGGTATGTGGAAGAGCCTGATCGCGCAGGAAAGAGTAGGAATTCTCTGAGTAGAAGCGTGCGGCATCGAGCACCACCATGACTTCGGTGAGCAGGGCTTCAACCTGGGGTTTGCCAGCCTCATGGGTGATCAAGCGGGCAACCTCTGACTTCTGGTCGTGAAGGAGTTCGCGAAATCTGTCTAGAACGTAGATTCGCCGCTGTACTCCGAGCCCGTGCCACGCTGGCTGGGCGGCGCGGGCGCGAGCCACGGCCACGATTACCTCCGCCTCGGCTGCGGGCTCGAATTCGCCCATGACCTCGCCCGTCGCTGGATTGACGGAGGTGATCTTGCGAATCGCGATTTGGAGATCGGTGGCCATCAAAGAAAGTTTACGCGGGAGGGAGCGCCCGCGCTACACCGGCCTCAATACTCCACGTGGACGAGGTACAACCCATGGGCGGGAACAGTAGCGCCGGCGGCGGATCGGTCTTTGGCCTGCAATATCCGGCTGATGTCTTCCGGCCGCAGAGTTCCCTTCCCTACCAGAACAAAAGTTCCAACCAGGTTGCGCACCATGTGGTGCAGGAATCCGCTGCCCCGCACGGTATAGATCAATTCTTCTCCTTCGCGATCCCAGCCCGACAGAAAAATCCGGCGTACATTGGAGACACCGTTTTCTTCCTTCCCGCGCTCCGGATCTACCGCGGCAAAGGACGTGAAGTCATGTTCGCCGAGCACCAGCGCGCTGGCTTGCCGCATGGCATTTTCGTCCAGAGGATAAGGATGGTGCCACACGTAGCGAGCCATGAAAGGCGGGCAAATCGAGGCGCGGCAGATCCGATAGCGGTAGGTCTTCCCCCGGGCCGACTTGCGGGCGTGAAACTCGAGTTCCGCTTCACTCACTTCGAGCACGCGAATGGAGGCGGGCAGCAGGTCATTCAGGGCTTTGAGCAGATTCCCGGCCGGAATGGGTGATTCCAGGGCGCAGGTGGCTACCTGGCCGAGGGCGTGGACGCCCGCGTCGGTGCGTCCTGAACCTTGCGGCAAAACCTTTTCCCCGGTGACCCGTCCAATAGCCGAGGCCAGCGTGCCCTGGATGGTGGCAGAATCGGGCTGTACCTGCCAACCCGCAAAGTCGGAGCCGTCATAAGCGAGAACGATTTTGAGATTGCGCATGAGGAGCGGCTTGTTGTCTCCGCGCTCCGCCGGTCAGCCAATGCAAGTCCCTGCGGTTTCACGCCGTTGCGCGGATCGGATGGGAATGAACCGCACCCTGTCAGCTATACTATTGCATTCCGCCAGCGGCTTAATAGCAACGTGCTTATCCGGGGCACGAAAAATGAAACTCGGGGAGCGCTTTGTGCGTAATAAATGTTGATGTTGGGGACGGCAGTGTCATCTTTGAACAGCCTTTCTAGTATGGAGATAAACGAATGTCTTTGCCATGGTTGAATTCACTGAACCGGCTGACGGCAGCGGTATTGCTGGCCGGGGTATTTTCGATTGGCGGTGTCGCTCAAGACGCGGTGCAAACGCCCCCACCGGCACCCCAAGCATCTCAACCGGCTGCGGCGCAGGGATTTGTGGTAAGGGACTACTCCAAACCGGAATCGCATTTTCCCAACCCCATCGCTCCTTACAAGCCGCGCTCGATTGCGCCGCCGGATTTAAGTAATACACCGCGCATCACGGACTTGATGCGGGACGGTAAAATCATGCTGTCGATCGATGACGCCGTCGCCCTGGCGCTTGAGAACAACCTTGATATCGCCATCGCGCGGTACAACCTGAATATTGCCGATACGGATGTGCTGCGCGCCAAGTCCGGGGCAGGGATTCTGGGTGTCAACGCGGGCGTGGTCCAAGGTACGCCCGGTGGCGGCGGTGGTGGCCTTGGCGGCCAGGTGGGGTCGGGTATCGGTGGCACCAGCGCGGGCGCGGGAGGCGCGGGCGCGGGCTTGAACGGTTTAGTCGGATCCACCTTGGGCTTGGGTCCCAACATCACCAGTTTCGATCCCATTCTCACCGGCACGCTGCAGATTGACCATGCCAAGTTCGAGTGCAACAGCCCCTTTTGCGGCACGGTGCAGAACACGGGAACGGCGAACTTTAACTATCAACAGGGCTTTCAATGGGGAACCAACGTGTCCGTGGGCTTCACCAACTCCAGGACTACCAGTAACAACCCATTCACTCTGACCAGTCCCACTTTGGCTTCCGGTTTCAAGCTTCAGCTTACCCAGCACTTGTTGCAAGGTTTTGGTTTCGCGCCCAACAATCGGTTCATTCGCATCGCCAAGAACAATCGCGAAATCACCGATGTTGCATTTCGCCTGCAGGTCATCACCACGGTGGATCAGATCGAGGGCATGTATTGGGACTTGGTGTTCGCCTATGAAAACCTGAGGGTGCAGCAGGAATCGCTGGCCTTTGCCAAGAAAACCCTGTCGGACAACCAGAAGCAAGTGCAAATCGGCAGCCTGGCTCCCATTGAGGTAGTTCGGGCGCAGAGTACCGTAGCCGCCGACCAGCAAGCCCTAACCCTGGCTACGACTAATCTCCAATTGCAGCAGTTGCTGATGAAAAACGCTCTAAGCCGGACCTTGGTTGATCCCCGGTTGGCGGACGCCGAGGTAATTCCGACTTCCACCGTGAGCTTGCCCGCGCAAGAGGACATTCAGCCAACCCAAGACTTGGTCGACGAAGCCCTGAACCATCGCGCGGAGCTGGCGGAAACGAGGATCAACCTGGCAAACACCGAGATCAGTAACAAGGCAGTTCGGAGCGCCTTGCTACCCACCGTCGATCTGTTTGCCTACTACGGTGGCTCCGGCCTTGGAGGCTCGCAGAACCCAGCCAACCTGTGCGCCAACGAGTCCCTGGAAGCACAACAAGAGGGATTTTGCGCCGGCCCCAACCCCGCTTTCACTAACAGCCCGACCCTCAACCCCGTGGCGCCGAACGTGGGCTACAACACGGCTCTGAACCAGTTAGTAAATTCGTCGGCTCCCGACAAGGGTGTGGGCTTGACCTTGAATGTCCCGCTGCGCAATCGCGCCGCCCAGTCGGCGCAGGTGCGCTCTGAACTGGAATATCGTCAGGCGCAAATGCGCCTACAGCAGATTGAGAATCAGATTCGCATCGAAGTCCGCAACGCACAGTTCGCGGTGCAACAGAACCGGGCCAGCGTAGAGTCCGCACAAGCGGCCGTACGGTTGGGGCACGAATCCCTGGACGCTGAACAAAAGAAGTTCAATCTGGGAGCCTCTACCAGCACCCTGGTATTACAGAATCAGTCAGCGCTCGCGACGGCGGAGTCCACTCTGGTATCGGCGATGGCGGCGTACGAGAAATCGCGGCTGGAATTGGACCGGGCCACCGGCCTGCTGCTGGATCACGCCGGAATCATCATGGCCGACGCTGAGCGCGGACAAGTCTCACACATGCCCAGCGTGCCGTATGTGGCACCGCGCCAAAACCCGCAGTCGGTCATGCCTCCCGCGCAGCCGTAACCCGGCTGACTGGATTGCGGCGAAGGCACCGGCAGTCCTCCTCGTGCGAGGGCTGCCTTTCTCTTTCCCCGGCTGATTCCAGGTTGCGGTAGTTCCGACCAGAAGCACCATTCCCATTTTTATAAATCTTTACAATTTCCCGCCTAATGCGCCACGGTCAGGCATTAGTCTAAAGCGAGCTTAAGATTTCGGAATAGTTCTCGGATGGTTTTGCATCCAAAACAAGCTCATCGGTTTGAGCAGCAAGGTATCAAAGGAGAGCGACCATGTTTCTTGTCCGTTTTGATTCTTTCGCGCGGCCCATTGCCGCCATTGTTTTGATTGGAACCCTGGTAGCCAGCAGTTGGGCGCAACAGCCCCAACCGGCCCCGCAAGCGAGCGCGGCAGCGCTGCCTCAGGCGCCACAACCCGTGGCTGTACCACTACAGGCACAGCCCGACATCGTGAAGGACTACAGCAAACCGCGATCGTCGTTTCCCAACGTGCTCGCGCCCTACAAGCCAGGTGTGGTGCCCCCACCGAACCTCAGCAATGCTTCGCGTGTGGACCAGTTGATGCACGATGGCAAGATCATGCTGTCCATTAACGATGCCATTGCACTCACCCTGGAGAACAATCTCGATATCGTGCTGGCCCGTTACAACCTCGATATTGCCGACACTGACATTTTGCGAGCCTTGGGCGGAGCCAACATTCTGGGCGTGAACACCGGAATCGTGCAGAATACCCCGGGTGGCGGAACCGGCGGGCTGAACGGAACTGTGGGGTCAGGCACCGGCGGCACCAGCGTAGCCGCGGGTGGAGTGGGTACGGGGACGAACGGTCTGGTGAGTTCTACCCTGGGGATCGGCGCACCCATCACCAGCTTCGACCCGGCCGTCAGCGGCACGCTGCAGATGGACCGGGGGTTCGCGGAGTCAACCAGCGTTTTCACTCCCGTTTCGGTGGTGAATACGAATACCGGGACCGCCAATTTTTCCTATTTGCAGGGGTTTCACTGGGGGACGAATCTTGCGGTGGGGTTCAACAACACGCATGTCACCACCAGCAATCCAACCAGTTCCTATACGCCGAGCCTCGCGTCCAATTTCCAGGTCAAAGTGTCACAAGAATTGTTGCAGGGCTTCGGCTTTCTCCCGAACACACGTTTTATCCGGATCGCGAAGAACAACCGCGAAATCTCCGATGTGGCTTTCCGCCTGCAAATCATCACCACCGTCGACCAGATTGAAAACCTATATTGGAACCTGGTTTACGCCTACGAAAACGTGAGGGTGCAACAGGAAGCGCTGGCGTTTGCGCAGAGAACGCTGGAGGACAACAAGAAGCAAGTGCAGTTTGGAACTCTGCCCCCCATTCAGGTGGTCAGCGCGCAGAGCACCGTCTCCACCGACCAACAGAACGTCATTCTGGCGCAAACCAATCTGGAGCTGCAGGAATTGCTTATGAAGAATGCACTCAGCCGCAACCTCGAAGATCCAACCCTGGCCGGCGCAGAAGTGATCCCCACCTCGACCATGCAGCTCCCGGCCCAGGAAGCGGTGGTGCCGACGCAGGACTTGATCACCGATGCCCTGGCACATCGCGCCGAATTGAGCGAGTCGCGAGTGGATCTGAGCAGCCGTGAAATCAACAATAAAGCCGTGCGCAACGCCATGTTGCCGACGCTGAGCCTCTACGCCTACTACGGCGGTTCGGGAATCGGCGGAAACGTGAGTCCGGCTCTGCTCCCCCCAGGTTGCCTAACGTCTGCGTTTGGAAAGTGCTTCACCCCTGCCACCGCCGCGCCGCCGTTTACGAATGGAGGTCCGGTCGGATACGGCAGCACACTGGATCAGCTTGTAACCTCGGTGGCTCCTGACAAGGGAATTGGGTTGACGCTGAATATCCCGTTACGTAACCGCGTTGCGCAAGCTGACCAGGTTCGCGCCGAGTTGGAATACCGGCAGGCGCAGGTGCGCTTGCAGCAGCTGGAAAACCAGGTTCGCATTGAAGTGCGCAATGCTCAGTTCGACACCCGGCAAAACCGGGCGAGTGTAGACGCGGCGCAGGCTGCGGTTGATTTTCAGCGGCAGACGCTCGACGCCGATCAGAAGAAGCTGGCCGTCGGCGTGGGCACTTCCACGGCTGTGCTCCAGGACCAATCTGCGCTGACCGCTGCCGAATCCAATTTGGTTTCAGCCCTGGCCGCATATGAGAAATCCGAGGTGGAGATGGATCGCGCGACCGGTCTTCTGCTCGATCACGCGGGAATCCTCATGGCCGATGCCGAGCGGGGACAGGTCACACAAATGCCCAATGTCCCGTATGTAGCGGCACGCGAAAATCCTCAGTCCGTAATGCCTCCAACTCAGCAACCGCAGTAAAGGAGGGGAAAGCAGCGACGGTTGCCATAACTCGATCGAATTTCGCGAGGCGAGAATACACGTCCGGTGGTACGATTCACGTTCTGCACAGCGGTTTGGCCTATGGGTTTGTCGGTTGCCATCGTCGCGCTGAATGAGGAAGCCAACCTCGGCCGCACCTTGGAGAGTGTGCGCTGGGCCGACGAGATCGTTTTAGTGGATTCCGGATCCACCGACCGCACTCGTGAAATTGCACAGCCGTATGCGGCCAAGGTGGTGGTCGAGCCCTGGCGGGGCCACGTTGCTCAAAAAAACTACGCTCTGGAGCTTTGCACACAAACCTGGGTGCTTGCGCTTGACGCCGATGAGGAGGTCAGCCCTGGTCTGGCGAAGGAAATTCAGAGTGCGATTGAAGACCCCCATGCGCAAAACGGCTATTGGATACCTCGCAAGAACCTTTTCTTGGGACGCTGGATTCGGTTTGGAGGATTCTACCCCGATCCAAAGCTGCGGCTCTTCCGGCGGGGAGAAGGATATTCGACGGGCCACGATCCCCATGATCGTTACGAATTGAAGACTGGCCGCGCCGTCGGCCGGTTCAACAATCCTTTAGTACATTACGCCTACCCCACACTGTCTTATTATCTGGAACACATGAACAGCTACTCTTCCCTGGGTGCCAAGCTCGCGGTTGCGAACGGGCACCGCCGCTTTAGCCTGGTCAACATCGTTGCGCGCCCGATCCTTACCTTTGTGTACAACTATTTTTTTCGACTGGGGTTCCTTGACGGCCGCGAGGGCCTCCTGCTGCATCTCTACCACTCAGTATACGTTTCCTGGAAATACTCGAAAGCGTGGGAATTGGGAAAGCAGGACCACCGGCGCGGCTAACAGAAAGGCCAGCTTGCGGGTCAATTCCCAGTCCTCTATCATCGAATGCAGTAGGTGCGGATGGCAGACAAGAAACCAAGGGTCGCGGAAAGCCCGATCAGCGATGTCTTCGAGGGACGACATCCCTCCGCCAGCGAGAAGGATTGGGCAGAAAAGACGCTGGCGCCAACTCTGGAGAAAACTCCCGAACGGCCGATTGGCGCCCCGACCGGCGTAAATCTGGATGAGGGCGGCAACGCGCGTTTTACCACCATCTCCGGGGTTCCCATTCGCCGCCTTTATACCCAGGCCGACCTGCCCGCAGACTGGGACTACGATCAGGATTTAGGCCATCCCGGACAACTCCCGTTTACGCGCGGCATTCACCCCACTGGCTATCGTGGCAAGCTTTTCACCATGCGCCAGTTTTCCGGGTTTGCTTCGCCTGAGGAAACCAACCTCCGCTACAAGTACCTCCTCGAACATGGCGGCGGCGGGTTGTCGGTTGCATTCGATCTTCCGACGCTTATGGGCTACGACTCCGACCACCCCGCCAGCGAAGGCGAAGTTGGAAAATGTGGTGTGGCGATTGATTCGCTCGAGGACATGGAGATTCTGTTCGATGGAATCGATCTGGAAAAAACTACCGTCTCCATGACCATCAACTCCCCCGCCTCCGTGCTGTGGGCGATGTACCTTGTGGTTGCTGAGAAGCAGGGGGCCGACTGGAAGAAAATTTCCGGTACGATCCAGAACGACATTCTGAAGGAATACATCGCGCAGAAGGAATACATCTACCCACCGGCACCCTCCATGCGACTGGTGGTTGACACGTTCGAGTTCGGATCCAGGTTTACGCCCCGTTTCAACACCATTTCCATCAGCGGCTACCACATTCGCGAAGCCGGTTCCACTGCCTTGCAGGAACTGGCATTCACCCTCTACGACGGGGTCGAATATGTGGAATGGGCGCGACGGCGCGGCCTGGATGTGGATGAATTCGGTCCCCGGTTGAGTTTCTTCTTCAACGCGCACAATGACTTCTTCGAAGAGATCGCGAAGTACCGGGCAGCGCGAAAAATCTGGTACCGGGTCATGAAAGACCGGTTTCAGGCCAAGAACCAACGCTCCTCGCTGCTGCGGTTCCACTCTCAGACCGCCGGCGTCTCGCTAACCGCACAACAGCCGATGAACAATATTGCGCGCGCTGCCCTGCAAGCCATGGCTGCGGTCTTGGGTGGCACCCAGTCGCTGCACGTCGATGGTTATGATGAGGCATTGGCCCTTCCTACCGAGGAAGCCGCGCGAATCGCTCTGCGTACCCAACAGATTGTTGCCTACGAGTCGGGAGTCATAAACACTGTCGATCCTCTGGGCGGTTCGTATTTCCTCGAAGCCCTCACGCTCGAAATGGAAAAGGGCGCGCTCGACTATTTCAACAAACTAGACAGGATGGGTGGCATGGTAAAGGCCATTGAACGCGGATACCCGCAGAAGGAAATTGCCGAGGCAGCGTACCAGAATCAACGGGCGGTCGAAGCCAAAGAGAAGATTATCGTTGGTGCTAACGAGTTCGTCATCAGAGAGGAATCGCCCAGCATCCTTTACATTGACGAAAGCGTGGCGGAGAAGCAATCCGCCAAACTACGCGCCCTGCGACATCGCAGATCGAACGAAGATGTGCGGCGCTGTTTGCAAGAGCTGAAGCGGGCCGCAGGTCAAGAACCAAACGCTGGGTCGAACGACACGATTTCTTCTGCCAACACGATGCCTTACATCGTCGCCGCAGTGCGGGCTTATGCGACTGTCGGTGAGATCTGCCAAGCGCTGCGCGAGGTTTACGGAACTTATACGGAAGCCAGCATCACCTGAGCCGACGCTGGCGCCGTTCCGTTTGTGCCGATCCATCATTCCCAAGATGGTCCAGTCGCTCGTTTGAGGTTGCAATTTGTGACCTCAAACAGCTGGCTTCGAACTAAACTGTACTGGTCATGCTGAAACGTCGAAATGCTCTAGCCATCTCCCTAGCACCTCGCATCGTCGTGCTGCGCGGCCAGAAAGTTATTCTTGATGCTGATTTGGCCGTGCTATACGGCGTGCCGGTCAAAAGGTTAAACCAGCAAGTAAGGCGGAACCTGCAACGCTTTCCGCCCGACTTCATGTTTCAAGTACCTGTGACGGATCGCGATTCTTTGAGGTTGCAGATTGCAACCTCAAACACCGGGCGCGGTGGCCGGCGATATCTTCCGTACGCCTTCACCGAACATGGCGCGATCATGGCGGCGACGGTGCTCAAATCCAAGCGCGCCATTGAAATGAGCGTTTTCGTGGTCCGGGCGTTTGTCCGCCTGCGCGAGGCGTTGGCTTCAAACCGGCAAGTGGCGGTCAAGATTGAAGAGTTGGAAGAACGACTCGGAACGCACGATGCGGCGTTGCAAGCAATCGTTCAGGCCATCAAAGAATTGATCGCACCGCCGAAGAAGTTGCACAGAAAGATCGGATTCCGGCTCCCCGCGTTGAAGAAAACTGCATAGATTTTTGGCGGCCGAAGCAGGGCGCCCCGGCCGCCGGTTCTGCTATCCTCTCTCACTGACCTTAGTCAAACATCCTCATGCGTGCAGTCATTAGTCACCTTAAGAAGTCTGATCCCATTATGCGCGGAATCATCGCGCGAGTGGGACCTTGCCGGATCGAGTACGGACCGCCGGAGTTTCATAGCCTGGCCGAATCCATCGTCTACCAGCAGTTGAACGGCAGGGCCGCCGAGACCATCTTCGATCGGTTCACCGCGCTCGCTGGTGATCCCGTCACGCCGCGCGGAATCCTAAAGCTGACCGATGCCCAGCTTCGCTCTGTGGGACTTTCCAAGCAGAAGTCTTCCTATCTGCGCGATATGGCCGAGCGTGCAGCCCGTGGTGAGCTCAACTTCGGCAACCTACATAGACTGTCCGACGAAGAAGTGATCCAACACTTAACTCAGGTCAAGGGTGTCGGCGAATGGACCGCGCAGATGTTCCTGATGTTTACACTGCGCCGCCCAAACGTCTTGCCAACGGGCGACTTCGGCGTACAAATGGCCATTAAGAAACACTACAACAAGCGCAAACTCCCAAAGCCCGCGCTGATCGAAAAAATCGCCAAACGGTGGGAACCGTACCGTAGTGTGGCTTGCTGGTACTTGTGGAGAAGCCTGGATCTCAAAGAGAAGTAGCCACGGAGGCCCGCAGCGGACGCGTCTTTGGGATTCTTCGCCCCGGCTGTGGTTAAATGATAGAGATGGGTGAACAGAAAATCCGCGTCCTGGTCGCGAAGCCGGGTCTGGATGGTCATGACCGGGGGGCCAAGGTGATTGCACGCGCCCTGCGCGACGCCGGCATGGAAGTCATTTATACGGGACTCCGCCAGACCCCGGAGATGGTGGTGAATGCCGCGTTGCAGGAGGACGCAAACGTCATTGGGCTCTCGATCCTTTCGGGCGCGCACAATGCCATCGTGCCGCGGGTCATGGATCTCCTCAAGCAGAACAAGATGGATGATGTGGTCGTAGTCGTCGGTGGGATCATCCCCGACCAGGACATCGCAAATTTGAAGAAAGCGGGCGTTGCCGCCATATTTCAGCCGGGAACTGCCATGGATGCAATCGTTCAATTTATCCGTGCCAATGTCAAACCACGCGGCGTGCCCACAGCCGGCTGACAGTGCCTGATCTCTTTTCCCGCTTGGAACGAGTTGATGGCGTGCGCGTATTGCGGCTTCTGTCGCATGACGGCACCAATCGCCTGACCCAGGCTCGCGTAAAGGCATTGATTGCGGTGTTTCAGGAGTGGACAAGAGCACCCGAACCCTTGATCGTCACCGGAAATGAGAAATGTTTTTCCGCTGGCGCGGAGCTGCAGGAAATTCGCGATCTAAACGGTCCGGCGGCATACGATTTTTCGAGGATCGGCCAGCATCTGATGCACGTGATCTGCAACTTCCCGTCCCCAGTCTATGCAGCGATCTCGGGCTACTGCTTAGGTGGCGGCCTGGATCTGGCGCTGGCTTGTCATCGACGAATTGCAGCCCCCAATGCGGTTTTTGGACATCGCGGTGCCGCCCTGGGCCTGATCACGGGGTGGGGCGGGACGCAGAGACTTCCCAGGCTGATTGGGAAAGCCCAGGCGTCGTCAATGTTCATGTCCGCCGAGAAGCTGCACGCGGGAAAGGCCTTGGAACTCGGTCTGGTGGACTGTGTGGCCGAAAATCCGGTGGCCGATGCGGCGCTTCGAATCATAGCTGCCGCGCGCCCCGCCGTCGATTTTTGACGTAGAGGTTCTTTCGCGTCCACACAGACTGGTTTGCGCACTCACGCTCCGCTGTTATACCGTAAATAACTCCAGGCTTTCCCTTCATGGCTGATCGTACAGATACCAGCGCGATTCAGAGCTCCCCCGTCCTCGAAACCCGTGTTGATCCTACTTCGCCGCGCTTTGAGGCCAACATGCGCTTCCTCGCCGATATGGTTTCGCAAGTTCGTAACGAAGAGGAGAAAATCCGCGAAGGAGGCGGGCCAAAGGCCATCGAAGGGCAGCATGGGAAGGGTCGCCTTACCGCGCGCGAACGCATCAACCTGCTAGTCGATACGGCAACATTTTTCGAGCTTGGGTCGTTCGCAGCCTACGGCATGTATGAGGAATGGGGCGGAGCACCGGCTGCGGGGGTGGTCACCGGTTTGGGGCGCATCCACACGCGCCTGGTGATGATCATTGCCAACGACGCCACGGTGAAGGCCGGGGCTTTCTTCCCTATGACCTCGAAGAAAGTCATTCGGGCGCAGAACATGGCCATTGAAAATCGTATCCCCACGGTTTATCTGGTCGACTCCGCGGGAGTATTTCTTCCCTTGCAGGAAGATGTGTTTCCCGATACTGACGACTTTGGCCGCGTGTTCCGCAACAACGCTGTGATGTCGGCCATGGGCATCCCCCAGATTGCCGCCATCATGGGCATGTGCGTTGCCGGGGGTGGATATCTTCCCGTGATGTGCGATCACGTGCTCATGACCGAGGGCAGCGGGCTTTTTCTCGCCGGCCCTGCGCTGGTACAGGCAGCCATTGGACAGAAAGTTTCGGCCGAGGAACTGGGTGGAGCGGCGATGCATTCTGCGATCAGCGGTACGGTTGACTTCCGCGAGCCGAATGACGAAGCCTGCGTTGCGCGGATTCGGTCCATCATCGAAAAGTGGGGTTACCGGCGGCAGTCTCCGTGGGATCGCAAGAAGCCTCAGGATCCCGCGCTGGCAGCGGAAGAAATTTACGGCATCTACGACTCGTCACCCGCGCGCCCGTACGATATGAAGGAGATTATTGCGCGAGTCGTCGATGGCAGCCGCTTCGACGAGTACAAGGCTGAATATGGCAAGACCGTGATCTGTGGCTATGCCCGTATTGGAGGTTTCGCCGTCGGGGTTGTTGCCAATCAGAAACTGCACGCGCACGCGACCGACCATGAGGGTCATAAGCGAATCGAATTTGGAGGCGTGATCTACACTGAATCGGCCGAGAAGGCCGCGCGCTTCATCATGGATTGCAATCAAAGTCTCATTCCACTGGTCTTCTTCCACGACGTCAACGGATTCATGGTGGGCCGGGACGCCGAGTGGACGGGAATCATCAAGGCCGGCGCCAAAATGGTGAATGCAGTTTCGAATTCCGTGGTGCCGAAAATTACGGTGATTGTCGGCGGTTCTTTCGGCGCCGGTCATTATGCCATGTGCGGTAAAGCCTATGATCCGCGATTCGTGTTTGCCTGGCCTACCGCCCGCTATGCCGTAATGAGCGGCGACGCCGCAGCGGGAACGTTGGTTGAGATCAAGATTCGGCAACTGGAGCGGGGCGGCAAGAAGTTGAGCGAAGAAGAAAAGAAAGAATTATACGAATCGGTGAAGCGTACCTACGATGAGCAGACCGATCCCCGGTACGGGGCGGCCCGCCTGTGGATTGATAAGATCATTGATCCTGGCGAGACTCGCGAGGCGATCACGCAGGCGCTCGAAGCGGCAGCGCTGAATCCGGATGTCGCAGAGTTCAAGGTAGGAGTGTTGCAAACATAAGCCACGGATTTGCACGGATTCGCGCGGATCTGGAACTAAGTTTCTTTGATCCGTGTTGATGGGTGGAAATCTGTGGCCCGGCTTTATGCCTGAAGCGGTCAAGCTTATCGAATGTCCACGCGATGCCTGGCAGGGATTGCAGCGGCAGATTCCCGCACACCTGAAAGTTGACTACTTGAGAGCCGTGATCAGCGCGGGATTCAAGCATATTGATGCGGTATCGTTCGTATCGCCGAAAGCGGTACCACAGATGGCCGACTCAGAAGAGGTCTTGAAGGAACTTGACCCGCCGGATGACGTGGAAATCATCGGCATTGTGGTGAACGAAAAAGGCGCGCAACGGGCTATTCACACGAATGCAGTAAGCACGCTGGGATTTCCCTATTCCGTTTCGCCGACTTTTCTGCGCAACAACCAGCACCAAACTCTCGAAGGGGCCATCGACGAGCTGGATAAAATTCAGAACAAGGGCGAGGATGCCGGGCTGGACATCGTAGTCTATATTTCGATGGCCTTCGGGAATCCATATGGCGACGAATGGAGCGTGGCCGAGGTGGTGAACGCAGTGGACATACTTGAGTCCTCTGGAATTCGCATGATCTCGTTGGCGGATACGGTGGGGGTGGCCGGACCCGAACAGATCCAGGAACTTGTATCGGCGGTGATGGCGAAGTTCGGCTATCTCGAGATTGGCGTGCACCTTCACAGCCGCCCCAATCAGGCCGCCGAGAAAGTTACCGCCGCCTACGATGCAGGCTGCCGCCGCTTCGACTCTGCTTTGGGCGGCCTGGGAGGATGTCCGTTTGCTCAGGACGCGCTGGTGGGAAATATTCCCACCGAAAAAGTTGTCGAGGCCCTTACCCTTCGCGGCGCATCTCTGCCTGCTCTGAAGCCGCTGGACGTGCTGCTGCGAGCCACCGCCGAGATTGGCGCGAGGTACACGGCAACGTCGGATTCCGCGAATCACTGATAATATGATCGGTTCGCGCGCGGCATCTGCATGGCATACACCACTGTCCAACTTGCAATTGACTCGAGTGTGGCAACGGTCACGCTGAACCGGCCAGACAAGCGTAACGCCATCAGCTACGAACTCATCGAAGACCTGCTGGCGGCGCTCAATGAAATCGCCAAGTCTTCGGCACTGATATTGATCCTTACGGGCGCCGGCAAGGCGTTTTGCTCCGGCATGGACCTGGAGAATCTGAAGGCGCTCACAGGCCGCTCCCCGGAACAGAATCTGAAAGATTCCGAAACCATGGCGCGGCTGTTTCGCTCGTTCTACGACTTCCCCAAGCCGACCATCGCAGCCGTCAATGGAGCCGCAATCGCGGGAGGCTGCGGGTTAGCCACACTCTGCGATTTTACTCTGGCTGTGCCGGAAGCAAAGTTTGGCTACACCGAAGTGCGAATTGGATTCGTCCCTGCCATTGTGTCTACGTTTCTTTTGCGTCAGATCGGAGAGAAACATGCCCGTGATCTGCTCCTCACGGGCAGAATCATTGGCGCCGACGAGGCGTATCGCATGGGATTGATCAACGAAGTTGTGGCTCCAGAAAAGCTACTCCCGCGCGCCTGTGAACTGGCCGCCCAACTGATGGAGAACAGCCCTGCATCGCTGGCCAGCACCAAACGCCTGCTGAGCGATCATGCCCGCCAGGAATTCGACAAACAGATTCGGGCGGCCATTCAAGAAAACGCCCGCATCCGCTCCACTTCTGATTTCCGCGAGGGTATCTCGTCATTTCTGGAAAAACGCAAGCCCCACTGGAGTGGCAAGTGAGCGCTGGTGAGCAGCACGCGATTCCGCTGGTGAATGAAGTTCGCCTGCGCGTGCGCTATGCCGAGACCGACCAGATGGGTGTGGCTTACCATTCCAACCACTTCATCTGGTTTGAAGTGGGCCGCGTCGAACTGCTGCGGCAATTAGGGTTTTCTTATAAGGACATGGAGCAGAAGGACAATTGCCACATGCCGGTCGTTGACGCCCGCTGCCGTTACCGGGTCCCGGCGGTTTACGATGAGGAGATCATCGTGCGCACGCATTTGAAGAATGTTCGTGAGTCGGTGGTGCGCTTTGGCTACGAGTTGCGCCGTGCCAGCGATGGAAGACTGCTGGCCACGGGTGAGACCATGCACATCGCGGTGGATTCGGAAAAAAAGATTACGTCGTTTCCTGAGAAATACCTCAAGGCGTTGCGGGCGGCGAAGGGAACGTGACTGACTTGAAAGCACTGCACATCAACGGTAACGATTTGACGCTGGAAGCGGTTCGCGAGGTCGCATTCGAGCACTGTCCGGTGCTGCTTGATCCGGACGCTCGCACAGCTGTGCAGCGGGCGCGCGCGGTGGTCGATACTCTGATCGCCCACAACCAGGTGTCCTACGCCATCACCACCGGCGTGGGGAAGCTAAGCGATGTACACATCGCCGGCGAGCAGATTCGCGAGATGCAGGTCAATCTGGTTCGCTCTCATTCCGTTGGTGTTGGAGAACCGCTGTCCCCGGCTGAAGTCCGCGCCATGATGCTGCTGCGGGCCAATTCTCTTTCGAAAGGCTACTCCGGCGTGCGCACCGAGACTATCGACACGCTTTGCGAGATGCTGAATCGCCGGGTAACACCTTTTGTGCCTTCGCAGGGCAGTGTGGGCGCCAGCGGCGACCTCGCACCTTTGGCGCATCTGGCGCTGGCATTGATCGGCGAAGGCGAATGTCTAGACGACAAGGGAAGTCGGGTTCCCACTCCCGAAGCGCTGCGCCGGGCTCAGGTTAAACCGCTGGTCCTGGAGGCGAAGGAGGCGGTTTCGCTGATTAATGGCACGCAAGGCATGTTAGCAGTGGGCATTCTGGCGCTTCTGGCGGCGGAGACTCTGGTTGACTCGGCCGATGTAGTTGGCTCGCTCACCCTGGACGCATTGCGTGGAACCGATGCCGCTTTCGACGAGCGCATCCATCGCGCGCGGCCGCACCCCGGCCAGTTGAAAACGGCAGAGAATCTGCGGCGCATGGTCGAGGGCAGCCAGATTCGCGAATCGCATCGCGATTGTGTCCGCGTCCAGGACGCCTATTCCCTGCGCTGTATGCCACAAGTTCACGGCGCCGTGCGCGATACGCTGACGCACTGCCGCGAAGTGATGGAGACTGAGGTCAACTCGGCGGTGGACAATCCGCTGGTGTTTGTGAAGAACCCGAAACAATCCGATGGCCAGGGTGACGTTATCTCTGGCGGCAATTTTCATGGTGAGCCGCTGGCCTTCGCCCTGGATTTTCTCGGAATCGCGCTGAGTGCTCTGGCTGGAATTTCGGAACGAAGACTGGAGCGACTGGTGAATCCTGCTCTGAATGAGGGCCTGCCTCCTTTTTTGGCGCCAGGGGCAGGGTTGAATTCCGGTTTCATGATGCCGCAGGTCACAGCCGCGGCACTGGTCAGCGAAAACAAAATTCTGGCGCATCCCGCGTCAGTCGATTCGATTACCACCTCGGGCAACAAAGAAGACTACGTTTCTATGGGGATGACGGCGTCGCTAAAGCTGAAACGGATCGTGGCCAACACTAATAATGTTCTCGCTATTGAGGCGATGGCAGCGGCCCAGGCACTGGATTTCCTCGCGCCCCTCAAACCCAGCAAGCGCGGACAGGCAGCTCATGCGGCAATTCGCTCGGTCTGTGCGACGATGGACAAAGACCGTGTAATGTATCAGGATTTCGCGCGGATCGCGGAATTGATCGCGAGCGGGAAGGTGGCGGAGGCGCTGGGGTAAAAGCGAATTCACCACAGAGACACAGAGGCGCAGAGAAAACTCAACGGATGCCATTCGGACACGAGCAAGCTAAGCCGTCTTCGCGGCTCTCCCATCCAACCCCAATTGTTCCGCAATCCCCTTCATCGCGTCGATGCAAAAAGCGATGTGCCCTTCCAACTCCACCCCAAGATCGGCTGCACCGTTGACGATGTCGTCGCGATTCACGCTGCGGGCGAAGGCTTTGTCTTTCATCTTCTTTCGTACCGACTTGGCTTCGACTTCGGCCAGTGACTTCCCCGGCTTCACCAGCGCGCACGCGGTAATAAATCCTGCCAGCTCATCGCAGGCAAACAGCGCCTTTTCCATCGCGGACTCGGGCTTCACTCCGGTGTACTCGGCATGAGACATGATCGCTCGCCGGATTTCGTCCGACCATCCCCGCTCTTTCAGGATCTCATTGCCCTTGTAAGGATGATCTTCGCGGCTGGGGTATTTCTCGTAATCGAAGTCATGCAGCAGGCCGACCGCAGCCCAGAGCTCCTGATCTTCGCCTAGTTTCTGCGCGTACGCCCGCATGCAGGCCTCGACCGCCAGAGCATGTTTGCGCAAACTTTCCGACTGGGTGAACTCAGTTAGTAAACACCACGCTTCTTCTCTGCTCTTCATATTTTCTCGCCCATTTCCAGGAATATCCGCTCCACCAGGCTGAAGCACCCGCTACTGAGGGCTTTTCAGCGATCGACCCAAGAACCCAGTCTTCCGCAGGGCTAAACACACTATATTCGCAATTGCCGCTTACTTTCGCCAGTCATTCGCCCACAGGATTCAGAAGTATGCCTCCTCCACGCGGGTGCATCCGGATTTTACTTGACATCCACAGTGCTTCTACCTCAGATTACGCTGCAGGTCTGGAACCAAGTACCTAGTTTGGTTCGTTTTTCGGTTCCTTCGGGAAGCCCGCTCTGGCCCCTCCCAAACCTAAATGGCTACTGCTCTTGCCCCGGTAGATTCCAGGGAAGTGGTTCGCTGTGATCGCTGCCTGCTGGTCCAGTTTCGCACCACCAACAATCTATGCCGACGCTGCCATGGGTCGCTCGATGAGGACGAGCCGGAAGTAGTTTTGGCTCCTCCCCCGCCACAGATGATACCGACCAACGGCCACAGTCATGGCCATTTGCATCTGGCAACTGCAATCCGATCCATTCGCTTGAGCAGCGGACTCAGTCAGCGGCAACTGGCCGCGCGCATGTCAGTGCCGCGGACCTACGTGTCGAAGATCGAAAATGAAAAAGCCACGCCGACGCTTTCCTCGTTGGAGCGGCTGGCCAAGGCATTAGAGGTGACTGTGCCCGATCTGCTCAGCGGCGGGGAGCGCAACCGCCAACAGGAAGTCCGCGAACTGATGCAGGATCCGTTCATTGCAGAAATGCTACCCTTCGTGACCCAACTGAACGGGATGCAGATGTCGAGCATTCTGACCCAGGTGCGCGATTTGACGGTGCGGCCAAGAAGAAGCGCGTAGCTCACAGAGCGCGAGCATCGAACAAGTTTATCCGGGCGACCAGCCAACTAGCAGCCGGGATCACCAGATCCCGGCTTTTTTTGTCCCTCTTTTCAGCCTGCAAAGTTCAGGCCACAAAAGGTTCGTCGGAAGCAATAGGCAGTGGTTGCGGAAGCCGGTCGGTGACTTCGGCCAGAGCCGCCAGCTTCGCCGCCAGCGCAGGAGTCAATGCGCCGGTCTGAAAGCGCCAGCGAAAGTTTCCCGTCTTGACGCTGGGGACGTTCAGGCGGGCCTCACTCCCCAATCCCAGCACGTCCTGCAAGGGCGCTACAGAAAGGCTGGCGGGTGACCCTTGGGCGGCCCTGATCATCGCCCAGTTGATGCCATCCTCGCAGCATCCCAGATGAGCCAGCGCAGAGCGGCGCTCGTACTCAGTGGCGCCGCCGTTCCACCAGCCCAGGGTCGTGTCGTTGTCGTGAGTGCCGGTATAGACCACGCGGTCGGGCGTGAGGCGGTGTGGCAAATACTGATGCGCGCCGGGATCGCCGAACCCGAATTGCAGTACGGCCATGCCCGGAATCTTGTGGTTTTCGCGCAGAGCGTGAACATCGGGCGTGATGTAGCCGAGGTCCTCGGCAAAAAAGGGCAAGCTACCCAGTTCCTCGCGAAGTTTGTCGAAAAAATCGTCTCGGGGACCATCCACCCAGCGGCCGTTCATGGCGGTGGCGTCGGCCGCGGGAATCTCCCAGAACTGCGCGAATCCGCGAAAGTGGTCGAGACGAATGTAGTCACAGGTCTGCGTGGCCCAGCGCAGTCGCCGTACCCACCATTTGTAGCCTCGCCCTCGCATCATCTCCCAGTTGTAAAGCGGATTGCCCCAACGCTGGCCGGTGGCGCTGTAAGCATCGGGAGGAACTCCGGCCACAACTTCAGGATCGAGCTTGTCATTCAAGCGAAACAGTTCGCGATTGGCCCACACATCCGCGCTTTCGTAGTCTACGAAGATAGCGATATCGCCCACCACGCGGACGGACTTCTCCGCGCAATAGCGTCGCAAGGCGCGCCACTGCTCGTAGAAGAAGAACTGCAGGACGCGGAGGACAGCCAACTCGGATGCTAGTTCCGCCCGCGCAGTCTCGAGCGCCGCAGGCTGGCGACGAGCCAGTTCTGCCGGCCAATCCTTCCACAACTTCACACCATGGCGAGTCTGTAAGGCATCGTAGAGGGCAAAGTCTTCCAGCCACCACGAACTTTCGGCACAGAAACGATCAAAGCGGGAGCGTTGCTCGTGGTTGGCAGAAACCAGGAACTTGGCGCACGCTTCGTTCAATAACGGCAGCTTGCTTCGGCGAACCTCTTCATAGTCGATGAGCCCAACTGGGTGGGGAAGCGCCGGCAGGTTTGGGGAGGAAATCCAGCCGTGTTCGGCCAACCGTTCCAAGCTGATCAGCAGCGGATTGCCCGCGAAGGCCGAGGTCGAGGAATAGGGAGAATCTCCATTGGCGGGCGGCCCCAGCGGCAATACCTGCCACAAGCCCTGGCGCGCGGAGGCCAGAAAATCGATGAATTCGTAGGCGGCTGGACCGAAATCGCCAATCCCGCCGCGCGACGGCAGCGAAACCGGGTGGAGCAGGATTCCGGTGGCGCGAGGGAATGGCATGTCTATCTATATTTCCATCTTCCATTTTCTGGACTACGCAGGCAACAAGATTTGCGCAGGCTCACCGATTTCTCCGACGAGCTTCGGCGTCGAAATGAAACTACTGCCAAGGTTGGGACTGATTCCGTCCAGTCGGTGCCGGTACGGGGCCGCTTATTCGCCTTCGTCCTCACCGCCCTGACGCCGGGTCAGGCTCTTCAGTTCCTGCTGGTTGATCTTGATCTTGCCGGATTTTTCCATTTGCTGGCGGAGATTAGTGACGAACAAACCAAACAGTTCCTGCTGCTTACTCTGGCGCAGCGAATCCCGGATCTGGTCCTTCTTGGCAGCGTAATCCTGATCGCTGGGAACCTGTCTCTCCAACACCGAGAGCACCACTCCGCTGGTGTTGGTATCAATGGGACCACTGATCTCCCCAGCCTTCAGGGTGAAAGCAACTGACGCTGGTCCCGACATCGCACCCAGGTCCGGAACCTGGCCGTCGGGCAGCACCAGATCGCTGGTCTTCACCGTGGCCCCAAGTTCTTTCGCCGCCTTCTTCAAATCATGCTCAGACTTGGCGCGATCCGAAAGCTCCTGTGTCTTCTGGGTGAGCAAGGCGGTCGCGCGCGATTCTTTGAATTCATTTTCCACTCGAGCATGAATATCCTCAAAACTTGGCGTAGCAGGCGGTTTGATCGCCAGCAACTCATATACTACGAAGCCCTGCGGCAGCGCCAATTCATCGGGTGGAGATTTTTCGGCTGCGTTGAACACTGCGCCCATGAGTTGGGCAGCATTGCTAATACCGGGTAAAGAATCGCCACGGCCGATGAAATCGGTGGTCACCACCTGCAGGCCCTTGGCCGCGGCAGCCTTGTCGAGTCCACCCGAACGGGCTTGAGAGAGCAACGCTGTTGCCTGCGCGTCCGCGGCCTGCGAGGCCTTCTGCGCCTTGATGATAGGCTCGATCTGGTCCTTGACTTCGTCGAGCGTCTTCGCATGCGCGTCCTGCTTGTCATCCACATGCAGGATCACGAAAGCGTATCCGGCGCTGATCAGATCGCTGTTTGCGCCCTTCGCCAGCGAGAAGGCGGCCTTGTCCACCTCGGCGACTGGAAACCCTCCCCGCTTCACCCAGCCGATGGAGCCGCCGGTCTTGCCGCTGGGATCGTCGGAGTATTTCTTGGCAACGTCTTCAAACTTAGCGCCCGCCTTCAACTGCTGCAAGGCGTCTTCCCCTTTTTTTCGAGCAGCCTCGACGCCCTTGGCGTCAACGTTGCCAGCAGCGTCCGGCAGCGGGGTCTTGATCAGAATCTGGCGAACGTTGACCTGTTCCGGCACTCGATATTCGTCACGATGCTGGTCGTAGTAGGCCGCAACCTCCTGGTGGCTGACCTGAATTCCGGCCTGGACTTTCGTCGAATCGAGCAGCGCATACTTAATCTTTCGCTTTTCCGGGATGGAGTTCCCATACGTTGCCTTGTGCTGATCGTAGAAAGCCTTCAGTTCAGCCTCCGCCGGGTGCAGCGTCTTGAGAACGTCTTCTTTGCGCAGGACGGCATAGTCGAACTTGACCTTGGTATTGTCCTTCACGAACTTCTCATGCACTTCGGCATCGCTAACCAGTGCGCTTCCCGCCACCAGGTTGCGAAGCTTTTCCAGCAGGATGTCATCTTTCACCCCCTGCTCGAATTGGGGCACCGTCAGGTTCGCTTGCTGAAGCCGCTCCTCGTAAGCAGCTTGGCCGACGAATTTGCCTTCGGGGAAAAAGACCGGTGCGTAACGGCCATGTTGCAACTCGTCGCGCACATCATCATCGGTGGCGTGCAATCCCAGGCGCTGCGCCTCGGCCACGATCGCGCTTCGACTAATGAGCTGCTCCGCCGCCTGCGAGGCGAAGTAGGGCATCAACATGGCGACCTGTGCCCCGCCGCGCGGAAACTGCTGCTGCACCATTTGCCGGGCTTCGCGCTGCACTTCGACCGTGGTGATGTCACTTCCGGCCACGGTGGCGACTACCCCTTTCGCCGGACCACCGGTACCGAAAAAGTCGGTGCTGCCAAAGCCCGGCACCAGGGTAATGACCATGAATACACAGATAATGGTGAGAAGGCCGCCAAGAATCACCTTCTTGATGGGCCCAGGGGTTTGTAAGAATCGAATCATCGCTTGTCACTCCAGGGAAAGACGCAGAAACTTAAATTATAAACTAAAGTATTCTTTCGGGTGGGCGGAACAGCGCCGGGAATCTCGGCTATTGAAACGAATTAATAAAACTGTTATTCAACGTTGGGGAACCAATTTGGCAGTTGCTTCCCACTGAGGCCTGCTTCCCATGAAAACGGGTGGTCTGCTATGTCTGACGGTGCTGTTGGGTTCGGGTCTGGGTTTCGCTCATCCGTCGCCCGCGCGAAGCCCGCAATCGAGGCTGGTCCTCAATGACGGCTGGACGCTACAATCGCTATACAAAGTGGATGCCCCGGGTGAGCTGGTTTCCACCCTCAAATTTGTTCCGCGGGGCTGGTATGCCATTACCGTGCCGACCACGGTAGTCGCGGCGCTGGCCAAGGCCAAACATTATCCCGATCCCTACTTTGGTATGAACCTTCGCCAGCTGCCCGGCATGACGTACCCCATTGGGCAAACCTTTGTCAGTCTTCCCATGGCACAGGACAGCCCTTTTCTGGTGCCATGGTGGTTCCGCAAAGAATTTGTGATGCCGGAGAGTTTTCGGGGAAAAACCGTCTGGTTGAAGTTTGGCGGAATCAACTACCGCGCCAATATCTGGCTCAACGGAAAGCAGATTGCCAAGGCAGACGATGTCGCCGGCGCCTGGCGCACCTATGAATTCAATGTCACGACTTCTGCCCAACCTGGCAAGACGAATGTGCTGGCAGTGGAAGTTTTTTCGCCCACCGAGAACGACCTGACGGTGAACTTCTGGGATTGGAATCCCGCACCGCCCGATAAGCAAATGGGGATATTTCGTGAGGTCGAAGTCTCAACCAGCGGGCCTGTGGCACTGCGCTACCCCACCGTGATTTCGAAAGTCGATTCGCCTGCTAATGAAGCTGCGCATCTGACCATCACGACCCTGCTAAAGAATGCGTCCCTGCAGCCGGTCCGCGGCACGCTCAAAGGCAGAATCGAGAATATCGACGTCTCCGAGGAAGTCGATCTCGCCCCCGACGAGTCGAAAGATGTGGTCCTCGATGCAACAAAATTCCCGCAGCTCAATCTTGACCATCCGCGGCTGTGGTGGCCGGCACAGATGGGCAAGCCGGAGTTGTACCAGCTGAGTCTGGACTTCGAAGTTGACGGCCGCATCTCCGATCACTCCGAAACCAGCTTTGGGATTCGCGAGATCACCTCGGAACTGAACGCAACCAAGGGCCGGGTTTTCTCCGTCAATGGCAAGAAGATTCTTATTCGCGGCGGCGGCTGGGCCATGGACATGCTGTTGCGCGAAGACCAACAACGAATGCAAGACGAACTCCGTTACGCACAGGACATGGGCCTGAATGCCATTCGCCTCGAAGGCATGTTGGAAAACAAGACATTCTTCGACCTCGCCGACCGCCGGGGAATTTTGATCATCGCTGGATGGGTCTGTTGCTCGCACTGGGAACACTGGGCGAACTGGAAGCCGCAAGACTTCGTCATCGCAGAGCAATCCTTGCGTGATCAGATTTATCGCCTGCGCAGCCATCCCAGCATGCTGTTGTGGATGAACGGCAGCGATAATCCGCCGCCGCCGGACGTGGAGCAGATGTATTTGAAGGCGGAGCGCGACCTGCTGTGGCCCAACCCGGTCCTGCCCTCAGCGACGGGAAAAGACGCTTCTGCCGTCGGGGTAACTGGCTTGAAGATGAGCGGCCCCTATGACTACGTTGCGCCCGGCTACTGGTTACAGGATTCGCTCGCGACCGCAGGTGAGCGTGCGCAATGCAATCCGGACGACACTCCCGGCTGCGGCGGCGCCTACGACTTCAACACCGAAACCAGCATGGGAGCGGCGGTGCCTCCCGTGGAAAGCATTCGCGCCATGTTGCCCAAAGACCACTGGTGGCCGATCGACGACTGGTGGAACTTTCACGCTGGCGCGCACGTGTTCGGGGACATTCACATTTTTGCCAACGCATTGAATGCTCGCTATGGCACGGTGACCGGACTGGAGGACTTCACTTTCAAGTCGCAACTGATGACCTACGAGGGCGTCCGCGCCATGTTCGAGGCTTATAACCGGAACAAATATGTTTCGACAGGCGTGATTCAGTGGATGCTCAACAACGCCTGGCCGTCGACCATCTGGCATTTGTATGACTACTATCTGCGGCCGGGGGGTGGTTACTTCGGCGCTAAGAAGGCCGATGAAGCGCTGCATCCGCTCTATGGCTATGACGATCACGCAATTTGGGTGGTAAGCAGCCAATACAATGACGCCCACGGACTGAAGCTGATCACTCGGGTCCTGAATCTCGATATGACGGAGAAATTCTCACAGCAGACAGCGCTTGACGCTCCTGCCGACAGCACCAACCGGATCCTGACTTTGCCCGAGATTGCAGGTCTCAGTCCGACATACTTTGTGGCGTTGCGGCTTGAAGACTCGGCTGGCAGGGTCGTGGGATCAAATTTCTATTGGCTCTCGACCAAGCCCGAAACGCTCGATTGGGACAAGTCGAACTGGTACACGACGCCCACGCTTTCCTATGCCGACTTTACTGCGCTTTCCCAACTGCCTAACGTGAAGCTGAAAGTCACCAGCCACACGGAAAAGAAGGGAGATGATTCCGTGACCCGCGTGGTCATCGAAAACCCCAGCAAGAGTCTGGCATTCTTCGTGCGCTTGAAGATCAACAAAGGGCAGCACGGCGACGAGATTCTGCCGGTTCTGTGGGAGGACAACTACGTCTCGTTGCTCCCGGGTGAGAAGCGGGACATCAGTGCTGTTTACCGGACAAGCGCATTAGGGGCAGCGCAGCCTGGCGTCGAAGTAAGCGGGTGGAATGTCGGTGCCAATCGAGTAATTCGTCACTCCTCTGGAGGCAGTTCGAAATCAATCAGATTGCCGCGGAAGCCGCGGGTCTTGATCGCGCCAAAGGCGATGCCGAATCCCATCCAGATGGCCCCGAAAATCAGGGCCTTGGGGCTGAGGTTTACCCACAGCGCAAAACAAATCGCGAACCCCAAAACCGGTGGCAGCAGGTTACTCAGCTTCTTGGTCTTTTCGTGGAGATAATAGCGAACGAAGGCGGCAAGGTTGACTCCCATGAACGCGATCAAAGCGCCGAAGTTGAGCAAATTCGCTCCCAGTTCGTAGCCGCTGCCCGTCGTGCCCAGATCGGAACTGGAGCCTCGGGACAAAAATCGCGCCAATATCGACGGAGCCGCCGCCACCCACGGTAGAAAGAAAGCTCCAGCCAGTGCCAGCGCGCCCACAAAAAGCACGTTGTTGCGGGGGACGTGCCGCTTGGGATCTACGGCTCCAAAGAAAGGCTTGGGTAGAGCGCCGCTACGGCCCATCCCGTAGAGCAGTCGCGCTGCGCCCAGTTGTGCCCCCATTCCTGAGCCGAAGTTCGCAACCACCAGGGTGAATCCCAGGATGACAAACATGGGAGCCCAGGCTCGTCCGGCCACAAAGGTGAAAGCCGTGTCCATGTTGGGAAACGGCTCACTCGAAGGCCAGATCAACTGGGCTGCGTACACTTGAAACGCCGACAAGATTCCGATCACCAGGCAAGTCAGAACGGTTGCCAGCAAGATATTGCGCCGTGGATTCTCTGCTTCTTCCGACAGCGTTGAAATGCCGTCGAAGCCGATGTAGGTAAGAACGGCAATTGATGTCCCGCCCAGTACGGCCTTGGTATTCCAAAGCTTGGGATCGTAAAACGGCTGAGTAAAGAAACCGAGTTCGCCGTGGGGATGGCCGAAAATGTAGCGTGCCGCGGTAACAAAGAAGATCGCAATCACCACGCCCATGCCCGCTGCCAGCGCGGTGTTCACGCGCGCAGAGGTCTTGACACCCTGAACGTTCAGGGCGGTAAATACTAAAGCAAAAAACGTGGCCCAAACGCCATAGGAAATTCGGGGAGCGAAGACGTGGGCTTGCTGGCTGATCCAGATGATGCAGATCATGGGGTTGAGCAGATAGTCCATCACCATGCTCCATCCGGTTATGTAGCCGAGCACCGGATTGATCTCCTGGCCGACGTACGTGAAGGCTGAGCCAGCGCTGGGATAAGCCCGCGCCATGCGTCCGTAGCTGATCGCCGTAAACAGCATGGCCACCATGGCAATGAGAATGGTGGTAACGACGTGGCCATGGCCACGATCGCGGAGCACCCCGAACACCGACATGGGCGCAACCGGCTGAATGACGATGACGCCGTAAAGAATCAGGTCCCAGAGGGTGAGGGTGCGCCGCAGGCGGGCGGGAGCGGGAGTGGTTGCCATCTCGGCGTATTGGATTACGCCTGCGCCAAACTGTCAATATTAAAACGATTTCGCGTCATGTCATGCTGTGCGGAGCCGGACTCCGCAAAGCGAGGTCCGGCGCAGTCGAAGCAGCTCCACCATCTTTATTTTGGGGGCGAATACTCGAACCCATACCCGCGCGCCTCGTGTCCCGACATATATCGCGTGTTGTATTCGAGAAGGTAATTCAAGTGCTCATCATCCAACGGAAACGACTTCCCCGGATACGGATAGCCACCCATTTCTGCGAATGGGAGAGGAGCTACATGATCGAAATCGTAGGCATAGAAATCCATGTCTTTCTCGTAGCCGTGCGCGGCATAGAAATAATCGCGCACCCAGCCCGGCGGAAGAGGCGGCAGCTTCGCAGGGTCAAAATCTAAAGCCACTTCATCGCCGGAACCGAAAACTGCCAGCCGGTCGTCGAGCGCGGTGAGCAATGGCAGGACGTCACCGTAGCGAGTGTAATTGCCCGCCGGCCGCGTGTAGGGCCCGGTCGCGCTGGCCTGCTCGTAGATGTACTGGACGTTGCCGGGCGGCGCGCCTTCAATCTTCAGGGGAAATCCGTGGAAGCGCAGGTCGGCGCGGGCCAGCGGAACGGTGGCCACGCGAACGTCCTGATCCTGCGCAGTACGGCTGATCAAGACGCTGTCCCAATAGATTTGCAGATTGGTGGAGATGCGAATTCGCCGCGTGCCGGCCGGTAATCTCCCGGTCAGGTCGGCGGTCATGGTGCGTGGACCACCAGCAGGGAAGCCCATGTCATCGATGACTCGCATCCATTTTCCGTTTTCGCCCAGCGCTTCTACGTAGGGCGCGATAGGTTGCAATCCGGCCTGATCTGCAGCATACATGCCAGTTGCGCTGAAATATTCGATCTCGCCGTGCATCAGCAACCACAGCGAGCCACCGCGATACGGCTCCCCGAGATCGAGTTCGAGGCTGTGCGTCTTGGTGAAACCGGCAAACGGCAGCACCTCGAAATCACTGACGTAGCGATGGGCCAAGAGATCAGGCAGCAAGTTGTGTCCGTGCTCGTCGGTTGCGGCAGCAGGCGGATGCGCGTCGCGGCTGGACACGATTTTGAACGGCGGATACGGAGGATTGCTGGCGAAATATTCGTTGGGAAACACATCCAGGTCAGCGGGATGATCCACGGCGAGAAGTTCAACCTGATCGAGATAGACGGCTTCCTCCAGCGGCTCCATGAAACGGAAACTCAGTTTTCCGTCTTTTTCTCGAATGGAGTTGCCAGCGACCTTCACATACTCGATCGGTCGCGGAATGTTGCGCTGGCCCGGCCCGACCCAATGTCCAACGACGCCGGCGCCAATCATGTCCGCAACCAGTTTGTATCGCTGCCCGTCCCACACGAACAATGTGGGACACGAACTGCCGCGGCGATCAATCTCCATAAACTTGTGCTCGCGATCGGCGGCGATGTCGACTTCATCCTGCAAAACGCCCGTTGGCCACAGCATGCGGACAACATCGGCTTGCTTCGCCTGGCCGAGTCCGACCGTGAGCTGCAGCGAGTTCTGTCCCAGATAGCCGGATGAGCCGGCGATCTCAAACTCCTGTCGGTTACCGCCGGAGAACACTTCTACTTTGGTTCCGATGGCGCTCTTGTTGTCTGCGAGCCCGGTCAGATTAAGGCGAAGCCAGTGGTTTTGATTCCCCCCTTCATTGCGCAGCAGAACGGCGGGGCCGTGATATTGCGTGATGAGCAGGTCGGTGGCCCCGTCCCCGTCATAGTCGGCCGCGACGATAGCGCGGGGATCTTTGAGGACGATCTTGTCGAGTCCGACATCGGCAGTGACATCTTTAAATCCATCAGGGCCAAGGTTGCGAAAGAGCTTTACCTCGCCTTTGCCCTCGGCAGTCTCGCCGACGGCGACCAAGTCAACCCAGCCATCGTTGTCGTAGTCGATCGCAGCGACACCCGAAGCGTGAATCCAGTTGGTAGCAGGCAGGGCTACTCGATCAAAGCCTTTTCCCTGATTGTTTCGCCAAACCGTAAGGCCCGGAGTGTCCGGATCATGGCGGTGAGTAAATGCCAGATCCATCCAGCCATCGTGGTTAAAATCGAGCACAGCGAGGCCAGCGGTGGAGGCTATAGCGCTGGACCACAACTCCCTAATCCGGAACTCCCCCTCGCGTGGATTTTCGTAGATTACGGCCGGTCCAGGCCAACTTGTTTGCACAAGATCGACGGCCCGATCATTGTTGTAATCGGTTCCTATGGCGCCAGTCGAAAATAGGTTGCGTGAAAGCATGCCGACAGTCGCCGTCACATCGCTAAAAGTACCATTCCCGTTGTTACGCCACATTGTGCTCGGAAGCGGACTTCCGGTTGCGCCAACCGCGGTTGATTGACGCGGCCCAAAGTTGGTAACGAATAGATCCAGATCGCCATCATGATCGTAGTCGATGAAAGTCAGGCTCAGCGGTGAACCGTGATCCCTGATCCCGGCCGCCGTGGCGACCTCCTTAAAAGTGCCGTTCTTTTCATTGTGTAGCAGGAGTGTGCGATGATTCGCGGTTACAGCTAGGTCCGTAAAACCGTCGTTGTCGTAATCACCTGCGGTACAGCCGACTCCGTGGCTAGCCGGGTCGAGTCCCGCCTTCCGCGTGACATCCTCGAATTTGCCATCCCCGATGTTGCGGTACAGCGACATTCCTCCCTCTGCGCCGTTGTCCGGCAGAAAGATATCCAATTGGCCATCGCCGTCGTAATCGAGAAAACACGCACCCGGCCCCGCCAGGAACGACAAGTCTCCGCTCGTCCCAGGAATCGATTTCGTCCTCAGCCCCGCCTTTTCCGTGACGTCCACAAACTTCACTCTGATTCCAGGCGGTACTTTTTCCGGCGCCAGCGGCGATTCCTCCGCCAGCGAATACTTCCCTTGCTCGCCGTAGGCCAGGCTGATCGGCACACCCAGCTTGTTCTGCGTGATGTACTGAAAGCGGACGAGATGCTCGCGGGCATGGGTCAGATCGCCGGACTGCTGATAAGCGCGGGAGAGCCCGAACTCTGCCGATGCATGTTGCGGATTCAGTTTCAGGGCGTGCTGAAAGGCGTTGATTGCCCGTTCATACTGCTTGCCCTGCACGTACACCGAGCCAAGGAAGTACCACACGTCGGCGTCGTCTCCGACAATGTCGAGAACGTGATGGAAGGCAATCGTGGCAGCATCCACGTCGTCGTTGTTCTTGTGCAGCAACCCGAGGTTGAACCAAGCGTGGGGATCGCTGGGATTTTGTTTCACCACTTCTTCCAACAGCGGCCGCGCGGCATCGACCTTGCCCAGATTCAGCAATGCGATCCCCTGATTGAGCCGCGCAATCTGGAGCTTGGGATCAAGCGCGGCAGCATCCTTGAAGAGCTGCAAGGCCTTTTCAAAGAGCTGCTGATTCATGTAGGCAACGCCGAGATTGTTGAGGTGCGCTGCTCGGGCGGGCGTGGCGTCAGCGGGCGTCTGCGGAGAGGCTGCGAAAAAGATGGCGCTAGCTACCAGGGCTCCGGTCAGGACAATTGCATTTCGTCGAGTCATGCGAGAAACAAGTTAACCACAGAGGGCACAGAGGAACACAGGGGGTTTTTCGCTCGGTTCCCCTGTGATCCTCCGTGTCCTCTGTGGTTATCGTTTCTTGCCGGTGGGCAACGAGTACGGTCGGTTAGCCACGATTCCCTTCCCTTCCTGAACCGTGAGAGTTTGACTCGCGGCAACGTTTGCCAGTTTGTCGACTTGCCCGCTCGGCCATTGAACCTCGATCGCATCAACTTGAACCGCCGCACCGAGTCCGAATGTCAGCACCAGCTCGCTTTGCGAAAGATAACTCGATCCACTATGCACCGTCTGCCACTGAACATCTTTTCCGAACATCAAACGCACCACCGCACCCATGCCGTCACGGTTCGACTTCGTTCCTGCCAACTTCACCCGCAGACTGTGGTTGCTGCCGCCTTCGTTGTGAAACAAATACGCGGGCCCGCCGTTGGTGGTGAGCAAAATGTCGAGTGAGCCGTCGTTGTCGATGTCAGCATAAGCCGCACCGCGTGCGACTTTGGGACTGGCAAATGCCGCCCCGAGCGAATCTGTGACTTCCTGAAACTTGCCGCCACCAAGATTGCGAAACACATGCGGCGGCTCAGCATAGGTCACCCGTTTCTGCACACGCTCGATCTGGTCCTCAATATGGCCATCGGCAACAAAAATATCGGGCCAGCCGTCGTTGTCATAGTCGAAAAAGAAGCAGCCGAATCCCAGGGTGATCAGCGTGGCACGTCCGACCTGGGACTGTGGCGCTTCGTCCACAAACAATCCGTTGCCTTCGTTGTGATAGAGCGACAGCATCTGATTGGCGAAGTTCGTAATGATGATGCTGGGACGCCCAGAGCGGTCGTAGTCGGCCGCATCGACACCCATTCCGGCGCGGGCCACGCCGTCTTCGCTGAAGCCGATGCCGGCTTCAATTCCCTTTTCCGCGAAGGTGCCATCGTGCTGGTTGAGATACAGCTTGTTGGGTTGAGTATCATTGGCCAGCAGAATGTCGGGCCAGCCGTCGCCGTTGTAGTCGAGAATCGCAACACCGAGGTTCTTCGAAGTCGGATCGTAAAACTTTGCTTTCTCGGTGGCGTCTTCGAACTTTCCATTGCCCAAGTTGTGCCACAGCCGCGCCGAACTGCCCTTGTAGGATTCGGGTGTGCAATAGGATTTGTGGACGCCGTCGAGCGTGCAGTAGAGATCGCCTTTCTCCGACCATTGCACATAGTTGGCGATCACCAGATCCAGCTTGCCGTCGCGATCGTAGTCCACCCAGGCAGCGCTGGTGGAAAACTCGTTCAGCCCCCACAATCCCGCGGCTTTGGTTACGTCTGTAAAGGTACCGTTGCCGTTGTTGTGAAACAGGTGGCTCTGGCCGACGGCAGTGACGAAGATGTCATCGTAGCCGTCGTTGTCATAATCGCCGACGGCGACCCCCAAACCGTACATCGGCACCGCCAACCCGGCGTGGTGAGTAACATCGGTAAATGTTCCGTCGTGATTGTTATGGAAGAGCTTCAGAGTGGTCGCGCTAGACTTCGAGTGTCCCGGCCAGTCTTGACCATTCACCAAAAGGATGTCGGGCCAGCCGTCGTTGTCGTAGTCAATGAATGCGCACCCCGGACCCATGGTTTCGGGAAGGTACTTCTTTCCAAAGGCGCCGTTGTTGTGCGCGAAATGGATACCGGCGCGAGCAGTGACATCGCGAAACCGGACGGATTGAGCGCGCGCAAAACTGCTCAGGATCAACAAATACGCGATCGCGAGAAATCCGCGCTTCATTTCGTTCCTCGAGCAGCAACCCAAGCCGAGCTTCGCTCGGCCGGACAGCCGGGGGCGGCTGTCCCCACACAGTTCTTGCCAGGCCCGCTCAACGGCACCGACCCGTGCTCGTGAATCGCCTGACGCTCGTTGTTGTCCTCGGGATTAAGTTGGCGATAAGGGCCGGTGATGGCCTGAGATGCTTCGTCCGCCTTGAAACGCAGGTAGCGGACTTGGTGCTCGTGCGCCTGCGCTTCATCCCCCAGGCCACCGTAGCAGAGCATCAGGTTGTAATGCGCCTGCAAATCTTCGGGATCGATGGCGAGAACACCCTGCAATACTTGCACGGCATCCATGTACTTACGCTGGAGGAAGAGAATACGGCCAAGATCATTCAAAGCTACGCGGTCGCGAGGATATTGAGCCAAAACTTTGTGCAAGTGTTGGCTCGCTTCGTCGTAATGGCCCTCGTTGTGCAAGACCCTGGCATAGAAGAAGTGGGCGCGCGCCAGGTCCGGCTTCAGCGACAAGGCCTTCTCCAACACGGTGCGTGCACGATCCATGTCGCCCTCCTGCACCGCCACGCGTCCAAGGTTCACCCAGCCGTCGGGATTGCCGGCGTCCACCTCGGTTGCTTTCTCAAATGCTGCCCGAGCGGCTTTCAAATCACCTTGCAGAAATAGGCCGATGCCGTAGTCGTTCCAGCGTTGCCAGTCGCCTGCGTACATGACAATGTTCGCCTGAGGCGCAACCGTGTTATGCGGCGACACATTCAGGGTGGCTTCATTCTCAGCGACCACGATGATTGGCAGGTCGGGGATTTTCTCTTCCTTCGCCGAAACTCCCCGGAGCGATCCGGCAAAAGTAACGTTGCGATCGTCGTAGTCCGCCGTGACCTCGCCGGCCGCCTCCGGCACGCCGGCGAATGAGAAGTGCGTGTTCCACCAGGAGAATTTGCGGTAACAGAGTCGGGCATGGAGCGTGATTCTATCGCCAGCGTCTTGCGGGATTTGCAGGCGGTAATGCACGGTGTCAGCCGCGCCGGGCGGAATCAAATGAACATATACAACCGCCCGCGTAGCCCAGGCATTGCGCTTGTTGATGCGGTTGCCGTGGGCGTCAAGCTGCAGCGAACGATAAAAATGCGCTCCCTTTTCGACCGGGCCTTTGCCTCCGTCTTCGACCATGCCGCTCCAGAAAATTGTCCGGCCTTTTTCGTCGGTGCCTTTCAGTTCAAGCCAGGTATCGTAGGCGTCGACGGTACCGCCAGGAAAAAAGTGGCCAATCTTCTTGGTACGCACGACAACATCCACACGTACGGTATCTCCCCGCCGAACTGTGGCTTGCATCCGATTCAGCGGCGCAGTAGGAGGAGAGACTTCGCCTTCATTCGTCGGTGTAACTTTGGTCTCGGCTTCCTCGCCGACAGCGAAGTTCGTGGACAGCTCAGGCTGACCGGGCAAACTGGGTGGTAGGACGCCTGGTTCTGGGGAAAGCGCAAAGATGTCCACACTCAGAATATCGTTTTTCAGAAAATCTTCCGTAATTCTTAGTTGCTCGCCGTCTTCGTTCGCGGTCGGCAACGCGGTGTTCGCGCCAGGGAAGCGGTGAGAATGGACGAATCCGTTATTGCTACCGAGGTCCGAGGAATGGGTGAGCGGCATGTGGCAATCCGCGCACTGTGACGGCTGCTGCGGATAATAAAACGACCGCGCTCCCTGACCTGAGACCGCACTCGCCTGCCAGTTGTCGTATTCATTGAAGCCGCGAATCCAGCGATAGTGGTTCACCGGCACATCGAGATGGACTTTGTGGCAGGTGGAGCAGAATTCGGCCGTCTGTTCCCGCATGAACGGCTTGAGAAATACTCGCCGATGCGGTTCAGGATTCAGCTTCACCAGAAAATCATGAAGGAAGCGAGCGACGGGATTCGTGGCCGCCGCCATTTCATGCAGCTTGGGATATTCGAGATAAAAGTCGCCCTGCCCCATGGTGCTTTTCACGGTAGCAATGGAATGGCACATCATGCAGCCCAGTCCAGCCTGGGATTCCGGACGATGCACAATCTGCTTGATGGGTGTGTCCATCAGTCCGCTGTACAGCACGGCCGGATCATGGCATCCGCCGCACCATTTCGAGGGCCGCGTGCCCACTGTATCTTGCATATACTCGATGCTCTTGCGGTACCACTGATTATTGAACGATGAAAAGTGGTGGGCCGAGCTGAACCACTGATTGTAGATGTCTTCATGACAGCGCTTGCACGATTCCGATTCCATGAAGAACTTGCTGGGGATTTTCTGGCCGCCGAACACTTGGGCGGAACTGGGAAAGAAGGGTCCACTAGGCCCATCCCCTTCACCGTCCATGCTGGCCGGCGGCATGGCTGGATTCTCAATGTGCGCTTGATATCGCCAGCGCGACTCCCGCAGATAGCGCTCGCCCGCGACGATTAATCCGATGAGGGCGAGACAGACTGCGTAACGAGACAGGGTTCGCCAAATCCCCTGACCCAACCATCCCCGTAATCCGGCCCACTCTGCGACTAACACTCCCAGTCCCACGAGCGACAGAGCGATGTGGGCGTACATCAGGTTCCATTCCGCTCGCGGTGTGCCCGTCTTGATCAGAATGACCCCTACCGACGCGCCACTCGCGACCAACATCCAGCCCAATGGTGAAGCAAGATTTCGATTTCGCAGCCCGCGATGGAGCAATAGCAACAAAAGGAACGCTACGACGACGCCGGCCGATGCATGGAGCAGGACAACTCCGGCATAGAAGACGTTGGGCTGGGGAAATGCGTAGAGATAGGCAGCGGAAACAGTCAAGAAAGCGAGCAACCAGGTGAGTGCACGGCCGTGCGGCAATTTCCGGGACCGTGGTTCGTCTGTCATTCCCTGAAACGATTCAATACGCTTCAATGCGCACAGTATAAACGGAAAGGATCACGCCATCGGCGGCTTCCGCCAATTGCCGCATGCTTGTTCCACTGCGGCGGCAACTTCCAACCCCAGTTCTTCCCGCCACGGACGTGCGGAAATCTGCACTCCGATCGGCAAACCTTCCTGTGATTGGCCGACGGGAACGACAACCGCCGGAGTCCCCAGCAGGTTGAACCACTCGGTGTAGCTCCAGGCGTCGAGATATTGCACGGTCTTTCCGTCGATCTTCCAACTGCGTTCGCCATGCCGGAACGCAGGAATCGCAGCCACGGGACAAAGCAGAATCGGATAGTCGCGCATCTGCTCAAAGACTTGCATGCGCACCATATCGCGCTGAATCCAGGTGTCGAGAAGAGTTTGGGCGGTGTGGGTCGGTTCCGCAGTCACCACACTTGAAAACTCTCTAAGGATCGGGCTGAGATCTGCCTCTCTGCCTTTGGTCATGGGACCGAGCAACATTCCTCCTGCGACCCCGAAAAGCTGCCACCACAGTTGTCGGGCTTGCTCCAGACCCTCAGGACGAAAGCACTCGACCTTGAACCCGGCACGCTTGAGCCCCTCCGCAGCCGCGTTGACGGCTGCGCGGGTCTCGGAGGTGACAGGCGTTCGACCGTCATCCTCGAAGTATCCAATGCGCAGGTTCCTCACGTCCTTTTTGCCAGGCCATCGAAGCGGAACCGGCGCAGCCGACGGGTCGCCGTCGTCCGAACCTTGTATCACTTCAAACAGCACTTTCAGATCGGCAACCGTGCGGGCCATGGGGCCCACGACGCCCAGCAGGGCAAACGGCCCGACGGATGCCGGAAAGTGTCCGGTCGCCGGGATGCGGCCCGGTGTGGGCTTAAGCCCGCAGATCCCGCTGAAATGTGCCGGGACCCGAATGGAGCCGCCACCATCGCTGCCTACGCCACCGGCCGAGCATCCGCTGGCGATGGCTACGGCTTCTCCACCGCTCGATCCTCCGGGGGTCCGCGACAAGTCCCAAGGGTTGTTGCTACGTCCGTAAAGCAGATTGTCAGTCTCCCAAGCCATCAAGAGTTCGGGGGTATTGGTGGTTCCCAGAATGATCGCCCCGGCGTTGCGCAGGCGCGAGACCAAAGGCGCATCCCTTTTTGCGGTCAACCCTGCCCGCAGCTTTGTCCCAGCCTCCTGGCGAAGACCGGTTACCTCGATCGAACTCTTGATGCTCAGCGGTACACCGTGCAGCGGTCCGAGCTTCTGCTTTCGCATCACTGCGTCCTCTGCCAGGCGGGCTTGCGCACGGGCGCCGGCAGCGTCCACTTGTATAAACGCGTTCAGCTTCGGATTCAAGCTTTCGATCCGCGCCAGATGTGCGTCCACCAACTCCACCGGGGACACCTTCTTTTCGCGGACTTTCTGGGCCATGGAAACCGCCGGCAGGAAGGTCAGTTCAGCCATGCACTCGTCACTCCAGAGAAGTGCGAGTCTAGCACGGAGGCCGGACTTGATCGTGTCCTAGATGTTTGCCAACGAACGCGAACGCTGCGACTTTCCCGGCGGGAGAAGAACGCGCACGGCATCCTTCCGCTTAGCGTGGCGGCGAGCAAACCACTTGCGGAGACATTTCTGCGACCCTGGCGTGAGCCGGGAGAAGAACAAGCCCGCGCGGCCGGTTTCATCTGCCCAAATCACTTCTGCGATGGCGTGCACCGTCTGCGCCGTCCCAGGGAGTACGAAACGCAGGGGTACGCTCTGCGCCGCGGACAACGGTTCCGACGCCTGCAACGCCAGACCTTGTTCGCTGAGGTCACGCAACAATGCCGGCTGGGTTGCGCCCGCTAGTTGTAACTGTACGAGCGCTTTCACATTGTCGCGAGCCGAGCGGCGGCGGTCGCGACGCATGAACTGTTTGGCATCCCACAGCGACTGTGCCACGTCCTGCGCCTTTAGCGGCTTGTACAGAACGAATTTGATTCCGGCCTGAAACGCTCCACGAACCGGCCCCAGTTCAGTAACCAATGCCACCACCAGCGGTGGCCGCTCTGCGAGCGCGAGGCGAGCCATCTGGGCGAGCTGGGCAGCCCCGGGTTCGTCGAAATCCAGCACGATAGCCGAGTATGGGCACTTCACCAGCAATTCGATGGCACGCGCGCATGACTTGCAAACCTCAGCTTCGATGTCAAGTTTGGCAAGTGCCGTAGTCAGGCAGCGCAGAGTTGCGGGATCCTGCGAGATCAGTAACGAGTTCAGTTTCATCGAGCATTAGCCTATGCGGAGGATTTTCTCCCGCAAAGTAACATCTGTAATTTTCTTGCGGTTACCGGCCAGGCTCTTTCCCGGACTGGAACTCGCGTAATATTCCGGGCCCCAGTTGCGCTTCCGGGGACAAACCGGGAGCCTCTATGATCCCCTCCGACAATCGACTAAGTGTCTTAGATACATGGGAATGGCGGGCTCTGTGTAAGGCCGGGTTCTTTCGTAATCTGCCCCTGGCTAAGGATCAGTGCAATATTCAAAGAACGCCATGGCCAGATCCACCCAGCAAAGCAACGTCAAGCGGGCACCCCGGGTGAAGCTCGGCGGAAGTGTGTTATTTCTGGCGCGTCTGGAAAACGGACGGCAACTGCGGGGAAAGCTGCATCAACTTTCCACCACCGGCGGTCTTTTGCAGCTGGAGAAGCCTCTGGACGAAGGCATCAAAGTGGAAGTGATCTTTCACGTTGGCAACACCACCGTCCGCAGCAAAGCCAAGATGCTGTTTCCGATGTGGGCTACGCAAGGCTATCTGCAACCCTTCGAGTTCGACGAACTCAGCGAGCCGGAGCGGGGTCAATTGCAAAGCAATTTGGAGAAACTGCTGAAGGCTTCGCCTGCCGACGCGGTTTCCGCGGTCGAGCAGAACATCGAAGTAAGTTCGGTTGCCGATTCCAATCCAGGGTCGTAGCCTCCGCTCTACCGCAGTCTTTTCTTGTTCCCGCCCGCAAGAACGCATTCCGGTAGAATGTGCTGGAGGTCTGGGATCGGAGGCGCCTATGGCACATCAGCATCCGCCGCGTTTTCTGAACATTGTTGACGACGCCAGAAAGCGCATTCAGGAAACCACCACCGACGAGGTAAAGTCGCAATTAGACCGGGGTGAGAAGTTCCTGCTGATTGACGTCCGGGAAGACAACGAGTATACCAAGGACCACCTGCCCGGCGCCATTCATCTGGGCAAAGGAATCATCGAGCGGGACATCGAGGAGCGTGTTCCCGACCTGGCCACGCGCATGATTCTGTATTGCGGCGGTGGCTTCCGCTCTGCCCTGGCCGCAGACAACCTGCAGAAGATGGGCTACACCCATGTAATCTCCATGGATGGCGGTATTCGCGGCTGGCGCGAAAAGCGGTTTCCGCTGACTACGGAATGAAAACGAAATTCCTCGGAGCACAATGGCTTTCCCAAAGTACTTCGGTAACTTGATGACCCCTTCTCAACAGGTCACCATAGTGACGCTGACTTGGATAGCACTCCAAGGGTAGGGACATCGATTTACGATATGGCGGGAAAATTGAATTCGACTTCGGGAACGGCAGCGGCTCCGGCACGGGCGGCCAAATCCTCCGTGGAATTTGCATTGGCGCAGGCGGACACCCCGGAAACATTCCGCGCCGCGGTCTCCAAGTTCTTCGGAGTGCGGCCCAACGAAGTTGCTCTGTTGCGTTTGGAAAAAGGGCTGCTGAAGTTCGTCTTCCCCGACCAGTTGAAAACTGCCGGCTCGATCCCAGTCTCCAGTTCCTCGTCAGTGGCTGCGCACACCGCCTCCACCAAGAAAACGGAGCTGTTCAATACTTTCGCCAAGGTGAAGCACGCGCGCGTCTTCGAAACCGTCCGGCTGGGCGCGGCCGAGGAAACCGATCATTCCGAGCAGACCTCGATTCAGAAGCTTATGTCGGCGCCCATCCTAAACCCACAGAAAAAGGTCCTGGGCGTAATTCAAATTTGCCGCAAGGGGTTTGAGCTGGCCACTTCAGGCCCGGATTTCACCCTCGACAACCTCCAGCAACTGGAAGCGGCCGCCCGGGTCGCGGCCGGTCTGCCTTTTCTGCAAGAAGACGGCGGCAGGTAAGCGTCTCTTCTCAATTTCGTCGCCGGGCAGCTCCCGATTCACTCCGCTCTCGTTTTGGATGACGCGCTGCCGCGTGAGAGATTGTTCATGGCCGCATCCAACTGCCGCTTCTCTTCTTTCGTCAACAATCGCGAATCTCCCTTGGCCAGATCGCCCAGCGTTAGTGGCCCAACCGCGACGCGCACCAGTCGCAGCACTTCGGCGCCGCCCGCGGCCAGCATACGGCGGATGTGACGGTTCTTACCTTCGTCGAGTACGATCTCCAGCCAACTATTCCTGTTCCCGCTCCGCAAGAGCCGTGCACTCTTGGCCCGGAGCAGGTCGCCTTCCCGCGAGGTAACACCTCGGGTAAGCGCAGCCAGTAACGCGGCGGAGGCAACCGTCGTAATCTGCACGTGGTAGGTTTTATCCAGATGGGTTTCCGGCGCCAGCACGCGCGCCGCAAACATGGAGTCGTTGGTGAGCAGCAACAAACCTTCGCTGGCCTTGTCGAGACGCCCCACCGGACCGAGCCAGGGCAAATTCGCGTCCAGGCCTGCATAAACGGTCTTGCGGCCCTTTTCATCACTGGCCGTCGTCACTACGCCACGAGGCTTGTTCAACATTAGGTAAATCTTGCCCGGAGCGGCAACGGCGTGGCCTTCGACTTCGATCCGGTCCTGTTGCCAGCTGACCCGCCGTTCTGGATCGCGCTGAAGGGTTCCATTGACCGTGACCTGTCCGGCGCGAACCAGACGAAAGGCAGCTGAGCGGGAGCAATATCCCAGCTTGGAGAGTGCGCGTGCCAGTCCGACTCGCGGCGCAATTAACAAGGTCACCAGCTCCATGCTAAATGATGGCAAGACCGCTCCCAGCCCTCGCGTGGTATTCTGCCCTGACCTATGACCAGGGGTAAGCCTGAACAGCGTTCCCGGCCCCGTATGCCGGTCCAGGTGCAGGTGTCGATCCGGTCCGGGCAAAGCGAAGTCAGCACGGGCTTTACTCGCGATCTCAGCAGAAACGGCGTGTTCTTCTACACCGACTCCCAGATTCACGAAGGCAGCGACCTCGAAATGGTTCTCATGCTGCCGCCTGGGCTCACCCAAGGGGAGAAACAGTGGGTTTGCTGTCAGGCCTCAGTAGTACGAGTAGAGGCAGCCCCGGGAACCGGCCAAATAGGGGTTGCCGCCAACATCCGGAACATTGCCGCCCTGCCGGAAATCCCCCAATGAGGGCTGAGCCGGCTGTTGGATTTGCACCCCCGTGATGCGACAGGGGGAGCCGACGGGTCTGGCAGCCGGACTCCAGTCCGAAATATTGTGGAAATCGAAAAAATCTCTTCCTTTGCATCACGTTTGGTGCAATAATTCTGGCCCTTGAATTGCTCTGGTTCAAGGAAACAGAAATTAAGCACTAGGTGAACTTGGCATGTTGCTAGATAAGCTCTCTCAGGGAGTGCTGCGAGTGCTCACTCCTCTCGGACCACGCTATGTAAACCCTTCCTTCGTGCAGCGACTTTATCTATTGTGGATATTCCGGAATTTCCACACGCTCCCCCTCAAAGTGCTGCGGCCCCACCAACAAAGAAAAATTGACCGCATGTGTCTGCGGCACGGGTTTGTGTCGCTGCTGGAGCTGAACGGATTAGCGGAAACGCCGGTGCTGGGAACTCTGGAGCAGCGTCCGCCAATGGAAACTGGCTTGCCGCCACGCCGGCCCAGTCACAGCGTCTCTCGGGCCGTGGGGACGTTCGCTGCCGACATCCAGCAACGCTCTTAAGAAAACGATTCGCAATCTGCCCACAAATAAAAACGTCCTGAACCTTTCAGCTCAGGACGCTCTCGGCAGCCCTCCCCCAGAACTGCCAAAACACAATAGGATACTAGGGCGCGATGCACTTCGTGTAAATGCTACTTCGGTAACAAAAACGCAGGTCTCAAGTAATCACGAAAGCATGCGCGGAAGTAATCAGCGAGTGATTACGTTTCGCCGAAAGGGTGATCTTGCCTCGCCGCGTGTAGCTCGCGACGGGTCTCCCGAACTTCTGTTACACTCGAACGGTCGCTGGCATTGCACTCGCCTGAGTCCGAAGCTGGCGGCGGGACGGAAAGCGAGTCGTAGTGGGCTGGCAGTTTCCGCCACACTCTCAGCCGGAACGTTCGAAGTCGCCGTAGTCATTGCCGGGCGCGTAGCTCAATTGGCAGAGCAACTGACTCTTAATCAGTAGGTTGAAGGTTCGATTCCTTCCGCGCTCACCATCTTTTCAGAAGGATACGACCGGATTCTAAGGTGCCAATAGACGCGCTTTTATCTTCCGTAGGAAAAAGCTCTACCACTGGCGCACACGCCCGACGTCGACGTGCACGAAGTCAGAACTACGATAGTAACCGACTCCTCCGCGATGCAGGCGCAGAGCCGCGTCCCTAAGCTCCGAGGTCGGAATCCCCCGTAGGCGGATGTCGATAGCTTCAGCCTGCATGTGCAGGCTGTGCTGCGCGACGCCGGTATGGGGGCTGCGCGTGCGGAGGAATTCGTTGCTCCACGGCGTGCGAAAGCCGCAAATCACATCGATCTCGCCGCCGGAATCACCGAGCGACGCGGTCAGGTCGTAGAGAAGGTCGAAGAGGCGGGGATCGAAATGGCGCACGTCTCCGGTGTGGTGGTCGCGCAGATAATGGTCCAGCGCGTCCAACACTTCGGGGACGTATTGATCACCGCGACGATAGACGACATTCAGCCGCTCGCCCGTGTGAGTGTGATAGAAACGCAGCCGGTACTCGTGTGCGGACGGGGACGCAGATTCTGTGTGTCCCAGCGGCGCCAGCAGCAAAAAGAAAATCAGAGAAAAACAGCGAAACCCGACTCTCGATTTGATATTCACTCTCCGCAATGTTGCGGAAGACGCTTCACTTCGTTGCAACAGATTGACCTCATTTTGCCGGAACGAACCCATCTTAAGTTAGATGCAGCTTGCCGATGATCGACCTAAAGACTTACCAGGAATAGGGATAACCTGCGGCCAGCGCTTTCTCAAGTTCCACGTCATAACCATAAATATCGTCGAAAAACCGGATCTGATTTTCCTCGTTCACCGTAGCTGTGCCGTAGACGATCAGAACCGGAATTCGCGTGACCAGGTTCACCTGAAGATTGTTTTTTTCGCCATTCATGGTGGCCTTCACCCGCTCCAAATCCCAGCCAGGATTGTTTCGCAATACCCAAGCGACGAGATCGGCCGGCTGCTCTACCCGAATGCATCCGTGGCTGAAGTCGCGGACGTCCTGCGAGAACAATTCTGGAACGTCCGTACCGTGCAGATACACGTTGTCCGGATTCGGAAAAATGATCTTCACCAAGCCCAGAGAATTCGTTTCGCCCGGCTTTTGCCGCACCATCAGGTGAAGCGACTCTATGCCTTCTAAAACCTCCGGGCTCACTTGATTGTCGGTTACGACCTCGCCTTGGGGGGTGACCACTTCAAAATTATGTTTGGCGATGTAGCTCGGGTCCTTCTGGATGTGGGGGACGATTTCGTTCCGCTGAATGCTGGGGGTCACCTCCCAGTAGGGCCGGAAAACCACGTATTGGATCTCTTTCTCAAAGATCGGAGACTTGTGGCCATAGGCTTTTCCGATGATGACATTCTTGTAGAAGGAGACCGTGCCGTCCGGGTTCATCGCGCGTACACGATACTCGGGCAGATTCACAACCACTGGCGGTTGTGGGAAGGAATGCGGCAGCCAGCGCCACCGTTCGAGCGTCAACTTGATCTGGCGAATGCGGGCCACCGGAGGCGTATTGAGTTCATTGAGGGTTCTCGCGTCGAGGTTGCCGGTAGGAGATTCCCCATGTCTATCCTGGTAATGCTTCACACCGTCAACGAGCGCGCCGTCATAGATGGTTGCATTCGGATTCAGTTGTGCACCTGCAGGAATGTCGCCGATGATCTGAAGAAACCGACCCAGGGGGACTACCCCGGCGTAGGTTTGGCCGGGCCGCACGGTCTTCGTGACCGTTGGCAACTTCTCTCCCTCAACTTGGTTTGCGTATCCTTCATAAACCGGCAAGAGCGCGAGCAGCTTCCGGTAACCTAAAAAGGGCGGCTCCAGCTTCTGGATTTCGGCGGCTGCATCGCCTGCATTCACGACCTGGGTCTGAATGAATTCCGCCAAAGGGAGTGGCGTCCCTCCCATATCGAGCTGAAACTTGAATTCCTTGGGATTTACGCGTCCACAGTGGATGGCACGGATGTAGCGCATCGCTGAGACCGTAAGCGCAGTGTCGAACGAGATAAGGTCTAGTTCGGAGGGGCTCTGGTCTAGCTTGAGGAGGCGCCCCTGCCATCGTGGGCCGTCATAGTCTTCCGGGTCGAGCCCTTTAGCGTTGGCATTTTGTAACAGCTGGATCACGGCCAGTCCCTGGGGACGGACGCGGCCGTTCTGAACCCAAAGTAAAGAACCGTTCGTCTCGTAGAGTTTGGCGACCTCCGCTTTATAGGGAGCAAAGTCGGGCCATCGAAGATCGGCATTACGGGCTGAGTCTACGATGCCGCGGAGCGCAGAAACGCCCGCAGGAGACAACGATTGGCCGACGAAAAGATCAGGCGGCGCTGCGAAGAGCGAAGGAATGGGTTCTCCTTCAGCCAACATTCCCGCAACGACTACGATTGTCAGAACCATCGTGGGTCGAGACCGGAGAACAAGACCCCTCATGATGAACCTCCGCGATGCTTGATTGAAGTATGTCGGTAGATTTTAAATAAACTTTCTTCAATTAGGCCAGCGACAGTCGAGTGCCAGTATTCGAAATCCCTTACAGTTTCCCACGATCCAGGGCTGGTTTTCTGCCAGAGAGACGTGATCGGATGGCGTAATCGCAATTCTTACGTCACCTGCGCGGGGCCTGCTACCATTGCCGCATGTTCAATTTTGGGAAGCCGAAAACAGTTGGCGACTGGGTAGTTCACATCGCCGGGGCCATCGTCGCGATATTCCTTGTCTGGTGGATGCTTCGGATGTACGTGCTCTAAATGTTCGGACAAGGACTTGAATACAGGATTGAAGGTGACCGTGCAAGGCGACTTCAACGAGAGCGGCGAGATTGTCGCTCACAAGATTCAGGTGCTCTAGAAGCGCATCAGCGCAGGAAACGGTGCTTGAGCATTACTGGTAAAAATAATCCCAAGTCCGCGGCGGTTGGACGTAGGTTGGCACACGATGGTAAGCTGGCCGTCCCAACTGTCACACGACAGCAGGACAACATCCGATGAAACCCAATCCGACGAGCACGCCCCCAGCGGCGGATGGTTTACCTACCCAAGCGCAGGCGGTAGCCGCGCCGCTGACCCGTGCCGCGATCTTTCTGGTCGTGACACTTAAGCCGAGCATTGACAGTCGCGCCGGCATACGCTCGTTCTGTGGAGATCTGGCCGCGCTCGTGCGCGCGGTGGAATTTCGCGATCTGGAAGGCCGCCTCTCCTGCATCATGGGGTTCGGCTCCGAGGCGTGGGACCGCCTTTTTGGGCAGCCACGGCCGGCAGGGCTGCACCCGTTCCGGGAGATTCGCGCGGGGGCGCGGCATGCAGTCTCCACTCCAGGCGATCTGCTGTTCCACATCCGCGCCGAGCGCATGGATCTTTGCTTCGAGCTGGCGACGCAAATCATGGCGCGCATCGCTGATGCCGTGTCCCCAGCCGATGAAGTGCACGGCTTCCGTTATTTCGACGATCGCGACCTCATGGGTTTCGTCGACGGGACGGAGAATCCCAGGGGCGGGGCGGTAATTGAAGCCGTGCTTATCGGTGAGGAGGACGCTGCCTTCGCCGCAGGCAGCTACGTCATCGTGCAGAAATATCTTCACAATCTTGACGCATGGAATGCGCTTCCCACGGAGGCACAAGAGCGCATTATCGGCCGCACCAAGCTCTCCGATGTCGAATTGGACGACTCGGTGAAACCCACATCGGCGCACAGCGCGCTGACGACCATCGTCGAGAACGGGAAAGAGATTAAGATCCTGCGCGACAACATGCCCTTCGGTCGCGCCGGGCACGGCGAATTTGGCACCTATTTCATTGGCTACAGCCGTTCGCCCCGCACCATCGAGCAGATGCTTGAGAACATGTTTGTCGGCCGGCCGCCCGGGAACTACGACCGTATACTCGACTTCAGCCGCGCGGTTACCGGAAATCTGTTCTTCGTGCCCTCGGCGACATTTCTGGAGAGTGTGACTGAAGACCAGCCTTCGGCTGCGGCGCCCTCGGCCACAACGGCGGAACTTTCTCCGCCTGTCGCGTCAGGGCGCGAAGGTTCGCTCGGCATTGGTTCCCTAAAAGGAGACATCGTACATGAATAATCTTCATCGCGAACTTGCCCCCATTTCCGATTCCGCATGGGCTCAGATCGAAGAAGAAACATCGCGCACGCTCAAACGCTACCTTGCCGGCCGACGTGTGGTTGACGTGAAGGGGCCGGGCGGCACCGCATTGTCTGCCGTCGGTACCGGCCACCTGCGGACGATCGCTTCCCCGGCGAAGGGCATCGTCGCCCACCAGCGCGAGGTGAAGGCGCTGGTCGAGCTGCGCGTTCCCTTCGAATTGGACCGCCAGGCGATCGACGATGTCGATCGTGGCGCGAACGACTCCGACTGGCAAGCGGCGAAGGATGCCGCGCGGCAGATCGCTTTTGCCGAGGACGGCGCCATATTTGCAGGCTATGCCGCGGCCGGCATCGGAGGCATCCGTCAGGGGACCAGCAATCCGATCATGACCCTCCCCGCCGACGTGCGCGCGTACCCGGAAGCCATTGCCCAAGGCTTGAGCCGGTTGCGTCTCGTAGGTGTCAACGGTCCGTACTCCGTGCTGCTCGGCGCCGACGCCTACACCGCACTGGCCGAGACCAGCGACCACGGATACCCGGTTCTGGAGCACGTCAAGCGGCTCGTCGAAGGGGAAATCATCTGGGCGCCTGCTATTGCCGGCGCTTTCGTGCTCACCACTCGTGGCGGTGACTTCGAGTTGCACATCGGTCAGGACGTCTCCATCGGGTATCTCAGTCACACCGACGCCGCGGTCCGCTTGTATCTGCAGGAGTCACTCACTTTCCTCCTGCTCACCACCGAAGCCGCCGTGGCGCTGGTTCCTCCCGGCAAGGGAAAAAAGGGCTGACGCAAGAATCGGGCTCTTTTCAAACCCGAGGCGCATGCTTGCCAGGGATAACGCTAATGCCGCTCCAGTGGGCGAGGGAAGGTGGGGTTACACTTCCCGCGGAGGACGTGCCAGCATTGCGTCCGCGCTGTACCATGGGGCCTTAGCTTATTAATGCTGCGGAGCGTGTCATGATACCTGCACTCGCAAATCTGGAACCTCAACCGGTATGGAAACACTTTGACCAATTGGCGGCGATTCCTCGCGCCTCCACAAAAGAAGCCGCGGCGCGGGACTACGTCCGGGCCCTGGCCAAGAAGCTGGGCTTGGAATCAGTACAGGACGATGCCGGCAATCTTGTGATCCGGAAACCTGCGCACCGCGGACGCGAAGCGGCGCCGATGGCCCTTTTACAGGGCCACCTTGATATGGTGTGCGAAAAAAACGAAGGGACAATTCATAACTTCGATGTCGACCCCATCCAGGTGGTGAGAGATGGGGACTGGCTGAGGGCGAGTGGTACGACCCTGGGCTCCGATAACGGAGTCGGCGTCTCCGCAGCATTGGCGGTGATGGAGAGCCATGACATTGCGCATGGTCCCCTGGAGTTTGTTTTCACCATTGACGAGGAGACCGGACTCACTGGCGCTTCGGCATTCCCTGGCGGGTTGCTTAAGTCCAAGTATTTCCTCAACCTTGACAACGAAGAGAAGGGGACGCTCTGTATCGGTTGTTCTGGTGGCGTCAAAACAACTGCTCGACGCAAAGTCAGGCTTCGTCCCGCGGGCGCGGGATCGGCATGGCGGATCAAAGTGTCGGGCTTGAAAGGCGGTCACTCCGGCGTCGATATCCATCAAGGCCGCGGCAATGCCCTGCGGATCATGGGTGGAGTTCTGCAGGTGTTGCTGGATCGCCTTCCGCTCGAGATTTCCGAGATCAACGGCGGAAGCGCGCAGAATGCGATTCCGCGCGAAGCTGCGGCCCTGGTGGTCGCGGATTCCTCTCGCGAGGGTGAACTGAAATCGCTTGTAGCCGCAGCCGAAGCCGGATACAAAGCCGACTTGGGAGCATTCGATTCCGGACTACAGATCACGGCCGAGAAAGCCGAACGTCCGGCAAATGTGCTGGATGCTACGGACGCGAAGCAGGCGGTGGCGCTGCTGGCGAGCCTGCATCATGGCGTTCTGGCCATGAGCCCCGATGTTGCCGGCCTGGTCCAGACGTCCACGAACTTGGCGACTGTCAACACCAAGGGGGACGTGGTGGAGATGGTTACCAGTCAGCGAAGCGCGATCGAGAGCAGCATGCTGTCTGCTGCCCGCATGGTTGCGACAGTATGCCGGCTGGCGGGGTTCGAAGTGGAGCACGGAGGCAAGTATCCCGGCTGGAAACCTGAGCCCAAGAGCGATATCGTGCGTAAGCTCCAGGAGGTGCACCAGAGACTCTTCGGTGAGCCTGCCAAGCTGATCGCCATGCACGCGGGCCTGGAGTGTGGCGTCATTGGCGAGAAATACCCCGGCATGCAGATGGTGTCGTTCGGTCCGACGATCGTAGATCCTCACAGCCCGAACGAACGCGTGCAGATATCGTCCGTGGAAAGTTTCTGGAATTACCTTAAGCTGGTGCTTGAGAACTTGTGAGCATGAACTAGGATCCAAGCCAGCCCAACTCTACGCGGCGGTGGCTTCCTCGGCCGCGGCGACAGAATTGAAAAAGCGAAAGAATTGCTCCACGTGGGTTATTTTGAGCGCGTTGTGAATCCGCTCACTCACACCCACGAGCGCCAGGCTCCGGCCGTTGTTCTGGCGGGTCACGTAGGCTCCGACCAGCGCCCCGATTCCCGCCGAGTCAACGTAGGGAACGCCGGAGAAATCGATGATCAGGCACTGCGACTCGTCGGCGCGGATGGTCGCCTGAAAGTCGAATACCGTGGTAAGAACCACAGCCCCGGTCAGGCGCAAGATGCGCTGCCCAGACTGCTTCCCTGGGCGATTCTCAATGCGAAGGGACTCCTTTTGCATGGGCAATGATACTACCCTCGGGGGTCCATTGTGGATTGTTAAAGGCGATTTATTTTCCGAAGCCGCGGTTGCGGAGGAGCCTCCCAGCACGAATGTTTTCATCGACCTGCCTGTTTCAGACCACTCCGAAAGGAACTTTTCGCACTCAACGCACGACGAGACATACTACTACCTTTGTCACCTGGCAGTTAAGAGGCGGCGATTCTACACTGATGCCGATTCTTCGGTGAATCTCCAACTAGGGGGCTGCCTCACATGCGGTTACTCAAGATCATTCTGTCTTTTGCGCTTCTGTTGTTAGCCGGGTGCAGCACAAGCAGCTCGACCGCACTTCAGGCCAACACGCTTGTGCGCGCCTATAACGGCACGGCCTCGGTGGGAGATTTTCTGACCATCACCCTCGACTCCACCGCCCAAACCATCAGCTACAAGGACATCTCCAACGGCGAGGCTGGAGTCGTCCCCTATACGGTGAATGCGGATGGGACTTACACCCTGAATGATCCCCAAGGGAATCTGATCGCTGCCTACGAAGTGCCAAACTATGCCTTACTGATCCAGGCTGCCAAAACCGGCCCCACCGAGGATGCTCCCGCCCTCATCACCGCCGTCGAAAGCGGACCGATAAGCGCCGCAACTTTCGAGGGCCAAGCCTACAACTACATGCAATTCCGCACCGCCGCCGGCGGGCTGGACGTTGGCTCGGTCAACATTACTGCGCAGGGCGCTGCCAACACCTCGTCATATTGGCCCTACGGAGCACTTGCCCAAAGCAGCACCTTCAACACCAGCACCTTCAATATGGCCCAGGCGCAAGAGGATTCCTCAGGCACGTTCCTGAAAATGTCGGACAACGGCAGCACCGAGTATATTTTCGGCACTGCGAACGGAATCTTCGCGGTAGACACGCCGAACGGAGCCATCCTCGGCCTGCTGAAAGCGACCAGCAAGAACTTCAATCCCACATTCGCCGGAACCTACAAGGCGATCTATTACCAGAAGACCGGAGCCAGCACCGGAGCCGGCAACGTGGAGACCGGTACGCCGAGCCTGGACAACGCCGTGCTAACGGTCACCAGCAGCGGACAAATAACCATCACCGATGCTCAAGGCAACACCATTGCGCAGGCTACGCTCATCCCCGTTGCCGATGCACCCTATTTGTACGGTTCCAACGGCGAGTTGCAGGATCCCTGCTGGGGAGTCTTCACCTTCCGCGTTGCCACCGCCAGTTCGCAGCAGGATGTCTTTGTGACCTACATGGGCAACGCACTGCTGTTCTCCTCGTTCCAGGCGAACTTGCCGTGGAGTGCAGGCGGAACTTACAACTATTTCTATGGAGTGGGATTAAAGTAGGGAAGCCTCGATTAATCCCCGGCCGCGTCGTAGGCGGGCGTGTCCCAGACGTAGCCTTCCTCGCCGTGCTGCGATAGGTCGAGGCCTTCGATCTCGTGGCGCTCATCTACTCGCAACCCGACGGTCACATCCACGATCTTGAGGGCAGCCAGAGTGCCAATAATTGCCAGCGCCCAAGCCACTCCAATCCCGACCAGTTGGTTCATCAACTGATGAGCATTGCCTTCAAGCAGACCCGACGGCAAAGTAGAGCCTTGCGCGTTCTTGAAGATGGGATTAATCGCGCTAGAAGCAAATACTCCGGTCAGCAGGGCGCCTAGCGTGCCACCGGCGCCGTGAACGCCAAACGCATCGAGAGAATCATCGTACCCAAAGCGCGCCTTGACAGTGACCACCATGTGATAGCAAACCACGCCGGCGATCAGGCCAATGGCTAGAGCCGGCATCGGTCCCACAAAACCCGCAGCCGGGGTGATGGCGACCAATCCCGCCACTGATCCAGAAATTGCTCCCAGTGCGCTGGGTTTGCCTTGGCGCAGCCACTCCGCACCGCCCCAACCGACGACCGCTGCCGCCGCTGCGAAATGTGTAGCGACGAAGGCGCTGGTGGCCAGGCTACCCGCGGCTAGGGCGCTGCCGGCATTGAAGCCAAACCATCCTACCCACAGCATGCATGCCCCGATGAAACTCAGCACCACGCTATGCGGGCGCATGGGTTCGTCTGGATAACCCACCCGCCGCCCGAGATAGAGCGCACAGACCAACGCCGAGACTCCCGAGGTGACATGGACCACAGTGCCGCCGGCAAAATCGAGGGTCGGGAAACGCCCGCCCAGAGCGGCGTTCAGCAGCCCGCCTTTACCCCACACCATGTGTGCCATGGGATCGTAAACCAGCACTGACCACAACACCATGAACAGCACCATGGCGCCGAATTTCATCCGCTCGGCGAATGCCCCGGTGATGAGTGCGGGGGTAATCACGGCAAACATCAACTGGTAAATCATGAAAGTCTGCGAGGGAATAGTGCCAGCGTAGTCGCCATCAGGTGCAGCACCGACGCCTCGCAAGAATAAGTTGTGCAAGCCGCCGACAAAACTGTTCCCTGAACCGAAGCACAGGCTGTAGCCGACCAGCGCCCACAGCACGGTGATGATCGCCATCATGGCAAAACTCTGCATCATGGTTCCGAGGACGTTCTTCTTTCGAACCAGGCCTCCGTAAAACAACGCCAGCCCGGGCCCGGTCATCATGAGTACTAAGGCGGCACTGGTCAGCATCCAGGCGTTGTCGCCGGAACTTCTGGCCTCTGCCACCCGCTGCTCCAGGCTCGCCATGCGGTTCTGCTGTAAGTCGGCGGCCGAAGAAGCTTGCGCTAACAGCGGCGGAGCGACGGTGAGGAGGACTAGCGACAGAACGATGAACCGCGCAAGCCTATTTTTTTCCATGGATGCCTGATACCCCAGCGGGTGTGGTCCCGCTCAATGGCGTCACTTTACCCGCGCAGGTGTTGCTTGGGAAATTGAAAGTATTTATGGGACGTATTGGGAATTGTTATAGCGGCTCAGACGGAAAATCCTTGGTGTCTCAATACTTCTTCTCCGCCACTTCCAGCCGGGTTTCGGCACGTTGCAAGTCGGAGGTCACGCGCTGGCAGTCTTCTTCGGTGGCTGAATTGGCGAGATTCGCCTCGGCACGCTGCTTCGCGGCTTGGGCGCGGTTGGTGTCGATTTCGTTGGCTCGCTCGGCGGTTTCCGCCAGAATCGTAACCTTATCAGGCAATACTTCGGCAAATCCCCAGGCCACGGCCAGGCAGTGTGTGGTGTTTCCGTTGCGATAGGTAATTTCACCGACGGCCAGTTCGGAGATCAGCGGAGCGTGACCGGGAAGGACTCCCAGATATCCCTGTTTTCCAGGAATCTGGATTTCTTCCGCAACGTCCCGCACCACCATCTTCTCCGGGGTGACGATTTCGAGTTGGAAAGTATCGGGCATAAACGTCGTTGGTCGTTCGTCGTCGGTCGTTGGCAAAAACCAGGTCGCCAAGCCGTCGGCCCACGACCAAGGACCAACAGCCAACGACGGTTCTTACGCTGCTTTCAGCTTCTCTGCCGCTTCCAGCACTTCGTCAATCGTGCCCTTCATGTAAAACGCCTGCTCTGGGATATCGTCGTATTTGCCTTCGTTGATGTCCTTAAAGCCCTTGACCGTGTCCGCAATCTTCACGTAGCGCCCGGGCGCACCGGTGAATTGCTCGGCGACGTGGAAAGGCTGCGAGAGGAAGCGCTGAATCTTGCGGGCCCGGGCCACCGTCACCTTCTGATCTTCACTCAGCTCGTCGATACCCAGAATGGCGATGATGTCCTGCAAGTCTTTATAGCTCTGCAAGGTCTTCTTCACACCTTGCGCTACGTCATAGTGCTCCTGACCGACGATGCGGGGATCGAGAATGCGCGAGGTTGAAGCCAACGGATCGACGGCGGGATAAATTCCGATTTCCGTCAACGCACGCGACAGCACGGTAGTAGCGTCGAGGTGAGCAAACGTCGTTGCCGGAGCTGGGTCGGTTAAGTCGTCGGCGGGCACGTAAATCGCCTGTACGGAAGTGACCGAGCCTTTCTTGGTGGAGGTAATCCGCTCCTGCAATTCGCCCATCTCTGTGGCGAGATTGGGCTGGTAACCCACGGCGCTGGGCATGCGTCCCAGCAGAGCGGAGACTTCAGACCCGGCTTGCGTGAAGCGGAAGATGTTATCAATGAAGAGCAGCGTGTCGGCGCCCTCCTCATCGCGGAAATATTCAGCCACGGTGAGCCCAGTGAGCGCAACCCGCAAACGGGCTCCTGGCGGCTCCGTCATCTGACCATAAATCAGCGCAGCTTTGGATTTCGATGGGTCGCCAGGCTTAATAACGCCGGACTCGGTCATTTCTAACCAAAGATCGTTGCCTTCACGAGTGCGTTCGCCGACGCCCGCAAACACCGAAAATCCACCGTGCTGCTTGGCGACGTTGTTGATCAGTTCCTGAATGAATACCGTTTTGCCCACACCGGCGCCACCAAACAGGCCGATCTTTCCGCCTTTAAGAAACGGCTGGATGAGATCAACGACCTTGACGCCGGTTTCGAACATCTCCGCCGTGGTGGATTGCTCATCAAAGGCGGGCGCGAGCCGGTGAATGGGCATAGTCACTGTATGTTCGATTGGCCCCAATTGATCCACCGGCTGCCCAATGACGTTCATCACCCGGCCCAGCGTGCCGTGGCCCACCGGCACAGAAATCGGCCCCTTGAGGTCGATGGCTTTCATGCCGCGCACCATGCCGTCCGTGGCCTCCATGGCTACGCAACGCACCCGGCCTTCGCCCAAGTGCTGCTGGACTTCGAGAATGACATTGATCTGTGACGGCACCGTGAAGCCTTCGCTCACCACACGTAGCGCCTCATAGATGGGCGGCAGCTTGCCGGGTTCGAATTGCACGTCCACGGCGGGACCGGATATTTGGATTACGTGTCCAACATTTTCTGGCATAAGTTCCTTCTGCTCCCGACTAGCCATCAGCACTCAGCTCAGCATTCAGCCCTTGGAATCCATCATTACGGGCCCTCAGTGGCTGAGTGCTGAAGGCTGATTGCTGACTGCTTTTACGACGCTGCTGCTGCACCGCTCACAATCTCGATAATCTCTTTCGTAATCTTGGCCTGGCGCGCCCGGTTCATGGCCAGAGTTAGCGAATCGATCATATCGGTCGCATTGCTGGTCGCGGCATCCATGGCGGTCATCCGTGCGGCGTGCTCGGCGGCCACCGACTCCAGCAAGCCGCGGAAAATCTGGATGCCCACATACTTCGGCAATAACGAACGAAACAATTCTTCGGCCGGCTGCTCATAGATGTAGTCCACCGGCGCAGCGGCGAACTTCGCGGCTGTTGCATCTGCCTCACGAGTATCCGCGGGACGAATGCTGACGCCGGCCCCTTTGGCTGCTTCCAGCACGCGCTTCCGCTCTTCTTCTCCCATCGCTTCCGCCTGAGCAATGCTGATCTCGCCCACCTGCTCGATAGGCAGCACCTTTTCCACCACGAGACGCTGGGCGATTACCGACTTGAACTCGTTATAGACTAGATACACCGCATCAATATCCGTGTTCGCGTAGCGTTCAATGGCACGTTCTGCGATCCCGGAAGCCAGGCTGTAATCCATCTTGTTGAACACACCAATCTGTTCGCCAATCAGGGCGATGCCGGCGGGTTCCTGTGAATCTGCAGTTCGCGGCGTGACGGTGGGGTACCGGCGGCGGAGGAAGTCACGGCCTTTGCGGCCAATGGCCTCGATTTCGATATTCTTGCCGGCCAAGGCTTGCAAGAATCGCATGGCAGCTTTCAGAATGTTGGTATTGAAAGCGCCTGCCAAACCTTTATCTCCGGTGACGACGAGCAGCAGAATGTTGTTCTCTGGGCGCTGTGCTAACAGCGGATGTTTGGGCTCACCGGTTTCGGGATCGTAGATTTCAGCCCGTGAGACCAGCGATTTCAAAACATTGGTCAACATTTGAGCATACGGGCGCGCCGCCAGAGCCCGCTCCTGGGCCCGGCGCAGCTTGGCCGCCGAGACCATTTTCATGGCCTTGGTGATCTGCCGCGTGTTGGTCACGCTGCGAATCCGGCGTCGAATATCTAGAATGTTGGCCATACTTCGGTCGTTCGTCGTTCGTCGTGCGTCGTTGGTCGTTCGCTTCTGGCTTCTAGCTAAGAGAGCTAGAAGCTACTTCTGCTTCTGCGCCACAAACGTCTCTTTGCACTGCTTGATCACCTTGGTCATCTCGGCTTTCAGGTTGTCGTCGAGAATTTTCTTTTCCATGATCGAGCGCAGCAAGCCTGGATTCGTCGTATCTACGAACTGGTACAATTCCTCCTCAAAATCTCGCAGTTGATCAACCGCCAGGTCGTCCAGCAATCCATTCGTGCCTGCATAGATGATCAGAATCTGCTTGGAAAATGGCAGTGGTGAAAATTGCTTCTGCTTCAGGATCTCGACCAGCCGCTGCCCGCGACTGAGCTGGGCCTGGGTAGCTTTGTCCAGATCACTGCCAAACTGGGCGAAGGCTGCCAGTTCGCGGAACTGGGCCAGATCAAGCTTCAGGGTACCTGCGACCTGGCGCATGGCCTTAATCTGGGCGCTGCCGCCGACGCGGCTGACGGAGATACCGACGTTGACCGCCGGACGGATGCCACTGTTGAACAGATCGGTCTCCAAAAAGATTTGCCCGTCCGTGATGGAAATAACGTTGGTCGGAATGTAGGCCGAAACATCGCCCGCCTGAGTTTCGATGACCGGCAAGGCGGTCAGCGATCCTCCACCGTTCTTGTCGCTTAGTTTCGCCGCGCGTTCCAGCAAACGGGAGTGAAGGTAAAAAACGTCGCCGGGATACGCTTCACGGCCGGGCGGCCGGCGCAGCAGCAGCGAAATTTCGCGATACGACGCCGCGTGCTTGGAAAGATCATCATAGATCACCAGGGCATGGCGCTTGGAGTCGCGGAAATACTCGCCCATGGCGCAAGCCGCATAGGGAGAAATGTACTGCATGGGTGCAGGTTCCGAGGCCGAGGCCGCGACCACGATGGTGTATTCCATCGCGCCTGCGTCTTCCAGGATCTTCACCACCTGCGCGATCGAAGACCGCTTCTGTCCGATGGCGTTATAGATGCAAATCAGGTCGTTGCCTTTACTGTTGATAATGGTATCGAGCGCGACTGCGGTCTTTCCCGTCTGGCGGTCGCCGATGATGAGCTCGCGCTGGCCGCGGCCGATGGGAATCATGCTGTCAATGGCCTTGAGACCCGTGGCCATGGGCTCGCGCACTGGCTGCCGGTCGATGACGCCGGGAGCGATACGCTCCAGAGCAATGGATTTGTCGCTCGCGATTGGGCCCTTGTCGTCGATGGGCCGGCCGAGCGAATCGACGACGCGCCCGATCAGGGCGTCGCCCACCGGCACGCTCATGATGCGGCCAGTGCGTTTGACCTCGTCGCCTTCCTCGATCTCGGTGTATTCGCCGAGCACCACGACGCCGACCTGGTCTTCCTCCAGGTTCATGGCAATGCCGGCCACATCGTGGGGAAAAGACAATAGCTCGCCGGCCATGACCTTGTCCAAGCCGTAGACGCGAGCAATGCCGTCGCCAATAGTAACGACGGTGCCCACTTCATCGACTGCGATCTTCGATTCATAGTTCGAGATCTGTTGCCGGATTAACTGCGTAATTTCGTCTGCTTTGATTTGTGCCATAAGTTCAGCTTTTAGCTTCTGGCTCCTAGCTCTTAGTTTCTCTTTGCGATGTTTGCAGCACTTCTTTGCGGCCTTCGCGGTTCAGGGTTTTGCGTTGGCTCCTCGCAAGAGCCACCGGCTAAGAGCCAATAGCGATTCTGATCCTTTCCAACTGTCCCTCTACCGAGCCGTCATAAATGGTGCTGCCGACCCTGACCACGGCGCCTCCCAGCAGCGAAGCGTCCCGCGAATAGCGCGCTCGGACTTTCTTCCCCACCAGGGCTTGAATCTGGTTTTCGAGCGCGGTGCGTTCCCCCTCACCTAATTCTCGAGCACTGGTAATTTGCGCCTCGGCGAATCCCATGCGCCGGTCCAGTTCCAACTCGAACTGTTTTACGATCGCCGACAAGAAACCGGTGCGTCCATGATCCATCAGCACGGCCACAAAATTTCGCACTGGGCGTGAGATTCCTTCACGTTGGACGATCGCATCCAGCACCGCGCGCTTTTGCTCGGCTGGAATGGACGGCGTTGCCCAGACATCCCGCAGTTGCTTGCTTGCGGCCACCAGTTCGGCCAGAGCTTGCGCTTCCTTAAGGGTCTTGGCAACGTCGAGGTGGCTGTCAAAAACCACATCGGCGAAGGCGCGAGCGTAAGTATTGATGACCGTGGCCATTAGTTTCTGCCCTTTGACTGGCTGTCACTGGCCGCAATCTGTTGCGCAAAGCCGCGCACCAGCGCCTGATCGGTGGCAGCGTCCACCTGAATTTGTTTTCTAGCCAGCGCGACCGCAAGATCGGCGGCGTAGGCGGTCAGTTCCCGCCGTGCTGACTTGGCCGCGGCAGCAATCTCTTGCTCCGCGGACGCGACGATTTTACGGGCATCTTCCGCCGCAGCAGCCTTAATTCTTTCTTCCTCGGCAGCCGCTTCCCTCTCGGCGGTGGTGCGCATTTCTCCGATTTCACCGCTCAGCCGGGAAAGCCGGGACTCGATGTCGCTGAGCCGCCGGTTGGCCTCTTCGCTGGCTTTGCGCGCCTGTTCCATTGCCTTCTGAATCGAAGCGGTGCGGTTGCGGAATATGCCGGGCAAACTCTTCCTGGAGAACCAGAAAATTACACCGGCAATGACCGCGAAATTGAGCACCACACAAAGCCAGTAAGCAGATTCCAGGTCCAGCCCAGTCAGCTTTGACACCCATCGGACCGAACTCGAGTGCTTGAGTTTAGCGTTGTCGTCTTCACCCGCAGCTTCCCGGGACTCCTTCGCCAGTCGTTGGTCAAACGAAGGATTGACGCCAGATCCGCGGTTGGGCTCTGGCTGAGGGTTGGCTTGCTCTTGGGCAGGAGACAGAGTCGCAAAGCAAGCACACAGCGCCAACACAGCAAAGAACGATAACAAGGCTCGACGCATCATCGGGTGCCTCCCGCTGCCGGAGCGCTTCCCGGCCGCAGCACTGTGCGAATGATTTCAGCGGCGATCCTGCCGCTCTCGGCTTGCAGTCTCTCCTGAGCGGCGACCTTATCCGTCTCCATGGCCGCGCGCGCCTGCACCACCTGAGCCTGCGCTTTAGTGCGAGCCTCTGCCGCAACCGCCACCCGAGCCTGCAATGCCTGCTGCCGCCGCGCTTCCTGGCTCTTGAAGACTGCCACGCGAGCTTCCCGCAAGCGCTGCTCGTACTCCGCAGTGCGCGCTTCGGCGGCGGCGATGTCGGCGCGCGCTTTCTCGACTGCTCCTTCGGTCTTGCTGCGGCGCTCTTCCAACACTTTTGCCAGAGGCTTGTGGACAAGCAGGTTGTAGAGTCCGTACAACAGCACCATGAAGATAATGGTGGGTACAGATCCGAGCAGTAATTCCCCTACTTGTCGTAGCGTTTGATCCATGTTTGGTCTTGAAGTGTTTTGAGCTAATGAGGGCTTAAGAAACCATTAAACCTAACATCCTGCAAGGCTTAGTGTCAACGCAAGATGGAAGAGCGTAGGCGGCGCGGACTGTACTTTCGGCCAATTGTCAAGCGGCCAATTTTCTGTGCAAAGAATGCTTGACTTCTCAATTGAGGGGACTAGCATAAAAGTATCACCTCCGATCCAATTCAGGATCGAATGGGCCGGCAGCCAAGGAATGTCACCGCTTCTTGGTCGCTGGCCCATTTAAACGCTTAGCGCTTGGCCTTTGTCTCTAACCTTTCACCACCCACTCCCTCACCCGTCTCACCACCGACTCCGGTGCTCCCACTTCCAGTTCCACCGAGCCATCTTTGTACGCGCGGGAATAAATCCGCGCTCGGGCTTCCAGCATGGCCAGCGTCTTGCCTTCTTTTTGTGGGACGCGCAAGCGAATGCGGCTGATAGCGTCTTCGGACAGCACCTCGTCGATCCGGTCAAGCAGTGTGCTCATGCCGATGCCTTTCGCCGCCGAAACATGAACCGACGTGGCGTCATCGCGCAGGCTGTCGCGCTGGGTGGGAGCCAGCAGATCGATCTTGTTCATCACCCGCAGCCGGGGCTTCCCGTCCGCCTCCAATTCCTTCAGCACCTTTTCCACTTGCGCATCCTGTTCGGCGGAGAGCGGGCTGCTGGCGTCGGAAACGTGCAGAATCAAGGCCGCTCGCTGCACTTCTTCTAACGTTGCACGAAACGCCGACACCAGAGTGTGCGGCAGGTTGCGGATGAATCCCACGGTATCGGAAAGCAGCGCCTTGCGCTTGGAAGGCAACGTTACTGCCCGGATGGTTGGGTCCAACGTGGCAAACATTTTGGGCGACGCCAGCACCGTAGCCTGGGTCAGCGCATTAAACAGCGTGGACTTCCCTGCGTTGGTGTAGCCCACCAGAGCAACCGTCGCCACCGGAACCGACTCGCGCCGCTGCCGTTGCTGCGCCCGAATCCGCCTGACATTCTCGATCTGCTCCTTCACGTGCCGAATACGGCGGTAGATTTTCCGCCGGTCGGTTTCGAGTTGTGTTTCGCCAGGACCACGGGTACCGATGCCGCCGCCCAACTGCGACATTTCGATGCCCTTCCCACCCAGTCGCGGCAGCATGTATTCCAGTTGGGCCAACTCCACCTGCAACTGGCCTTCACGGGTTCGGGCGTGGCGGGCGAAAATGTCGAGAATGAGCTGGGTGCGGTCGATCACCCGAATGTTGACGACCTTTTCGATGTTGCGCTGCTGGGATGCGGTCAGGTCGTGATCGAACAGAAGCAGATCGGCCGAAACGGACGCGGCCGCCCCCGCAATCTCTTCCAGTTTGCCTTTGCCAATCAGAGTGGCGGGATCCGGCTTGTCGCGATGCTGCAAGAATTCGCCGGTCACTTCCGCGCCTGCGCTCAGAGCGAGAGTGCACAGTTCTGCCAGCGATTCTTCCGCGCTGAACTGCGGAATGCTTGGTGCTTTTGACCCTGCGGCTGCGCGGCTGACACTGTCGCGGGCCGCCTGGGCTTCGCTGGTCAGAGACTTTTTTCCAGCTTTGCCCTGGGGTGTGCGGGCCTGACGAACACGGTACTCAATGCCGACCAGAAAGGCGCGTTCGGCTGAGGACCGCCTCGCAGCCTTCAGCCGCGAGGGGTCGCCTCCCCGAGAAGTCTCGCGAAAAGCCTTGCCTTCTGAACTGCGCAAAAAAAGACTGCCCTATCCTTCCGTGCCCGAAGCGGCGGCAGCAGCGATGCCCGGTTCAGCAGCCGGAGCCGACGATGAGGACGGCATTACCGTCGGCTTGTCCGTGTGGCCGTGAATCGTTCTGCCCATTGCTACGGTGGAAATTGCGTGCTTGAAGATCAACTGTTCCTGATTGTTGGTCTCAAGCACAACCGAATACTTGTCGAAAGAACGAATGCGTCCGGTCAACTTGACGCCGCTTAGCAGATAAATGGTGATATTTAGCCGTTCTTTGCGGGCGGTGTTGAGAAACGAATCCTGAATGTTTTGCGCCGGCTTGTTGTCCATGCCGATCTCCTCGGCTCCCTGACAACGAGAGCTTTCTGAACTGCCATGATGCAACAATCCCTCACGCCGATTGCGCGTGAGGAACGGGGGGAAGTTCGAGAGCAGCAAGAACCGGCCAGATGCGCCTGCGTCTCCCGAAGCAATCCTCCGTACAATACGGCCTTGCTGGCCACTTTTCAAGGTAATCATGCCGTCACCTCACTCCCACCGGTTGACAGAAGCACCACAAAGTGCAACCATTCCAGCGCCGCACTGCAACTGAGACAAAATGCAGGTACCTGTGGCTCGCGAGCGTAGATCTAGCGGACAGGCCTGGCTTGCGGGCGCACTTCCGTGCGCAGTCTGAACCCCGGGGGTCAGGAGCGCGCGTTCGAGTTTGGCGGAGGAACAAAATGCACGATTTGATTGTGACCACAACGTCGTTTGTGATGCCCACACACACTGGCACCGAGGCACTCGCTTTCCTTCTGCGCTGGTTTCACTTCCTGGCCGGCATTACCTGGATTGGGCTGCTCTACTTCTTCAACCTGGTCAACGTCCCCTTCATGAAGCAGGTGGACGCAACCATGAAGCCCAAGGTCTTTCAATACATGACCCTGCCGACGCTGCAATGGTTCCGCTGGAGCGCTCTGATTACGGTTTTCGTCGGCTTCTGGTATTGGGGACAAGTTCTCGTGGCCCCCGACGCCGAGCGGATGGGGACGAGTTCCTTGAGCACCATCGGACTGTTCCTACTGCTTTGGATTGTGTCGTGGGGGATCCTCTATTTTGTGATCGGGAAGGCGCCCAGCGGATATGTGCTAGGACTCATCACTACCATTGTCGTCATCGCCGCCGGTTACCTGTTCGTGAACTATACGCCGGTGGGCCGGGACGATAACCACGTGCTCTCCATCGGAGTCGGGGGTGGCATGGGCATTATCATGCTGTTCAACGTCTGGGGAATCATCTGGCCGAATCAGAAGAAGATTATTCAGGGTACATTGGCGGGAACGCCGCCGGCCAATGCCGCAGCACTGGCGCGGCAGGCTTTTCTGGCTTCGCGGACGAATTTTTTCCTTTCGGTTCCCCTCCTGTTCTTCATGGCTTCCGCTTCCCACTACGGGATCTTCGGCGCGTAGACCATGGACGGCATTGCTAACCTCGCGCTGCGGCGCGAGGTTATTTTTTCTGGGGCGTTCACTGTGACCTCACAGCAGCCTGAATATCTTCGCGGGATTGCGCTGTTTAACCAAGGCAAGTTCTTCGACGCTCATGAGCTGCTGGAAGACGTCTGGCGGGTTGCACCTCAGGAAGAGAAGAAAATCTGGCAAGGACTTGTCCAGGTGGCGGTCGCCCTTCATCATTCCTCCACTGGAAACCATGTCGGCATGCGGTCGGTGCTGGTGCGAGCGATGAAGAATCTCGACGGACATCCGCCGACCTTCCACGGTATTCAACTGCCTCAATTGTTGAAGTCTCTGGCCCAGTGGCTGGAGGCATTCGACAACAACCAACCGCTCCCATCTCTGCCGCGGATTGACGTGGCGGGGCGGGACACCTAGCAGAAATCCTGCGATGGCTGCTGCCCTCAGCGCTTCTTCCTTCCCACCATCTTCTGCGGTTCCTCTCCCGGCGCCAGCACGCGTTTCACAATCGGAGTGTTGAGCTTGTACTTTCGCTGGTTAATGTTGCCGCTGTTGTCTTTTACTCGCAGCACAAACACCGGCAGAGTACCTTCTTTATCAAAGTTCTCCTGGGTAACGGTCGCGGGCAGGAACCCCTCCAGGTTGCGTTCGCGATAGGCGGTTTCGTAACGATGGCGTCTTACGTTCCAGGTGTAGACCCTGGCCTGGTTGAAGTCGAAGTCCATGCCGTCGCGAGGCTCGGTCAGCAACACCAGATATTGCGGGATTTTCTTGTCCCCATCCGCTACCTCATCGAGCACAAAAAATGCAACGATGCGCTGGCCTTCCGCGTATTGTGCAATTTCGAGGGGCGCGTCGATATCCACCAGCCGCGCCAACACCCAGCCCACATGTTGCTGCGGATCGCGAATCAGCCACCAGTCGTCCATAACCGGGGTCGCGGAGTCAGGCGATTTCCCATCCGCTTTCGGCTGTGGGGCGCCTCCGGGAAGAATTTTCTCGGTAGTGGCTCGCCTCAAGACTGAAACTTTAGCGCCCTGACTCAGCAGATACAGGTGTTCGGCCTCGCGTCCTGGCTCCAGATGGATATTGGTGTCGTTGCGCGTCGTCCCGGTGGCTTGGACAGGGTCGTTCTGCTCCTGTTGCACCAGTTTTTGAAACCCGTCAAATACCTGTTGACCTACCAGGTAGCGTTGCTCCATCCAGCCTTCAACCCCGCCTTGCGCGCGGACGCGCGCAAAGCGTTTTTCTCGCTCCAGAATCTGAACTCGTTCACTGTTCTTTACCGTACCGGTCTTGTTGAAGACCTGTGCAACGCGGTCGCGCAGCACCACCTGGGGAGCGGAAACATAAGCGATTTCCTGGGCCTTGCTATGGCGATTGCAGGCGGCCAGCGGGAACACTGCGAGCGCCAGCAGCAACAGGCCGGAGCGTGATCTGATTCTCAAAGGGATCACAAATCCAATATAGCGCAGCGACCGACCCCGGATGTTGAACTGGTTGATGAGTCCTAACGGTCAGTCTCCGAAACAAATCCCAATGGCGCGGGCGGCGCAAACCAACTCTCCCTGAGGGTCAACGGTTTTCAAATGGCCAACGGCTTCAGAGATGCTCACCGATTCGATGCGTTCATTGCGCAGGCAGACCATTTTTCCGAAGCCGCCTTGGGCAATCAGTTCCACCGCCGCCACTCCAAAGCGCGTCGCCAGAATGCGATCGAAAGGCGAAGGCGAGCCTCCGCGTTGAATGTGTCCCAACACACTGACCCGTACTTCTTTGTGGGCAGTCAACGCGATCCCGTCCCCGATCAGATTCCCCACCGTACCACCACGCGAAAGCTGCTTTAATTCCGCGGGCAGCTTGATCCCTTCCGCCACCACAACAATCGTGAACCGCTTGCCATAGCCTTCGCGCTCGCTCACGTAATTACAGATTCTCTCCAGGCTGAACGGAATCTCAGGAATCAGAATGACGTGCGCGCCCCCGGCGATGCCCGCCTCCAGCGCGATCCAGCCCGCATCCCTGCCCATAACCTCGACCACCATGATGCGGTGGTGGGATTCGCCCGTGGTGTGAATCTTGTCGACCGCGTCGGTGGCGGTGTGCAGCGCAGTATCGAAGCCGAAGGTGACCTCGGTGGCACAAAGATCGTTGTCGATGGTCTTGGGGACACCCACGATCTTCAGGCCTTTGACAAAGAGTTCCTGCGCAATTTTCTGCGAGCCATCGCCGCCGATGCTGATCACCGCGTCCATGCCCAGCTTGCGGGAGTTGGCGATCACCACGTCAGAAATGTCCCGGGTCACTTCGACACCGTTCTCAACGATTTTGTGGTGGAAGGGATTGCCCCGATTGGTGGTACCGAGAACTGTGCCGCCACGCGGCAGGATGCCGCTTACATCTTTGAGTGTGAGTTCACGCGACCTCTCCGGCCAGATCAGGCCATCGAAGCCATCAGGAATGCCGATGACCTTCCATTTGTATTTGAGAATAGCTGCCTTGACGGCGGCGCGAATCACGGCATTGAGGCCGGGAGCATCGCCGCCCCCGGTGCAGATGCCGATGCAGCGAATGTCAGCCATGTTGGCGCTTCTTAGGGAGCTGTAACCGTGAGAGTCGCTGTTGCGTTGTAAGTTAACCCTGACCCGCCCACGTAGCTCGCCTGGATGGTCGCTACTTCGCCAGCAACAGCGGTAGACTCAACCGTGATCACCTGCGGGTCTACCCCCTGCTCCACCAGGAAATCGGACGTGCCGGTACCGCCGCCGGTTGTGCTGAGGACCGACCACGTCGCGGTCGCGGTGACATCGACCGGGCTGCCGCCGGAAATCGTCGCTAGCGCAGTGTAGGGAGCCGTTCCGCCATCCGCCTGCGCATGATTGGTGGTTGGATTGATTTTGATGCCGGTGACGTTATTGAGTGCAACTGTCACCGCTGCGGTCCCGCTGACCGTGCCGGAAGCTCCGGTAATTGTCGCCATCCCAGGAGACACGCCGGTTACCAGGCCGCTAGTGCTGATGGTGGCCACGCTCTCCGTATCGCTGCTCCACTGCACGTTTGTCAGGCTCTTGGTGGAACCGTCGTTGTAGGTGCCGACGGCACTTTCCTGCACCGTCCCCCCCTGATTGATGGTCGCGGTCGGGCCGACGGTCACGGAAGTCAGCACTGGGTCAACAAAAAAACCATTGCACGCAACTCCGACAGCAAACAAAAGCAGGGTCGCAACGGCAGCTAGAATCCGAAATTTCTTCTTGCCACTCAACATGTTAGACAAACCTCAACCGAGTCTCGGTTCTTGCTCACGCTCGCCCCTGAGAAAATTGTAGCAGAGAAAAACTCGGGTAGAGCAGTTACAGTTACCTTCGTGTACCAAATCGGGACAGACGCGCCCTTGGATAGAACGCAACTCAGCGGCGGAACTTGCACAAAAGATCAGAAACGAGGAAGTTGGGGTTTCCCGAAACCTAGTTGGCTCTTTTTGCCTTCGCGATGCGCTCGTCGATGGGCTTGCGGCCAGCAAAACCTTCGCTCACGCTGTGCCAGTGGGTGATGCCATTTTCTCCCAGCTTCCAGCACAAGAGCACAATGCGTCCGTCCACTTCGCAGGGGAAATCGAGCAGGCCGATATCGAGGTCTTTCACCTGCACCCCAGTGGCGTCAATCTCAGCCAAAGCATCTTTGACGGGCTGAATCGCCTTCTCGCGCTCCGCCTTGCGACGCGCCATATGGACCACATTCACCTGCAGCCCACCCTGTAGGAACACTCGATGGGCCAATTCTTGCAGCTCTGCGTCGACGGACTCGATCAGCTTTTTCCCGTCAATCGAAGCACGTAACAATGACTCCAGAGTGGGTAGCAGCATCTGGGCTTCTTCGAGGGTGAAGGTGCGGTCGGCCATGGGGCGTAGATCTATTTTAGCACCGGGATTGGGTGATTCGTCGTTGGTCGTTCGTCGTCGGTCGTTGGCCAACAAATGATCTCTTGTAGCCGCCGAACTGTACTCGCAGCCGCGGTCGGGCCGTCCCCTGCTGTCGACGACCAAGGACGAACGACCAACGACGATTTATTGGATTTCGAGCATCCGGTCCAACGCGACTTTCGCCCAGCGCTTGATACCATCTTTCACTTTGATCTGATTGACGACGTTGCCTTCCGCCAGATTCTCCAGCGCCCAGCACAAATGTTGCGGCGAGATGCGGAACATGGTCGTACACAGGCAGCCGGAATCGTCAAGGGTGATGACTTTCTTCCCTTCCGCCGCGAACTCTTTGCCCATGCGATTCACCAGGTGAATCTCCGTTCCGACGGCAAACATGGTACCCGACGGCGCATTGCGTATGATCTTGAGCAAACCCTCAGTCGAGCCAATGCCGTCGGCCTTCTGGCAAACCTCCCAGCGGCACTCGGGATGTACGATTACGTGAATTCCGGGATACTTGGCGCGGACGTTGTCCACGTGCTCGGGCAGGAAGCGCTGGTGGACGGAACAATGGCCTTTCCACAGGATCACCTTGGCATGGCGCAAACGCTCAGGAGTCAGGCCGCCGTTGAGCATGTAGGGGTCCCAGACGACCATTTCGTTGAGCGGGATTCCGAGGTGGTAACCGGTATTGCGGCCAAGATGCTGGTCAGGAAGAAAGAGAAGTTTGGGCGTCTTCGCGAAGCCCCATTTGAACGCACCCGCGGCGTTCGATGATGTACACACCACACCTCTCCGCTGGCCACAGAATGCTTTGATAGCAGCCGCCGAATTCATGTAGGTAATCGGCGTCACCCCGGCACCGGAATCATCGGTCAAACCCGCAGCCACCAAATGCTCCCAGCAATTTTCCACCTGGGTAATTTCGGCCATGTCGGCCATGGAACAGCCGGCGTTGAGGTCGGGCAGGATGGTCACCTGGCCGGGCCGGCTCAGGATGTCGGCGCTTTCGGCCATGAAGTGCACGCCGCAGAAAACGATGTACTTGCCGCCGGCATGGGCGGCTTCCTGCGCCAGTTTGTAAGAGTCGCCGCGATAATCGGCAAAGCGGATGACTTCATCGCGTTGATAGTGGTGCCCTAGAACGACGCACTCCCGGCCCAGAGCTTCGCGGGCGGCGGCGATGCGCTCGTCCATGGTGCTATCGGGCAGAACGAGGTAAGTTTCCAGACTGCAAACTGATGTTGCGGTAGCCATTGTCATGTCTCGCCTTCAGCTCCAAATACGAGGCAGCGCGCTCGGCGCGCACTCCGCTCGGTCTGGAACGGGGATGTTGAAAGCAACTCAGCGGCTACAGCCGGTTCACTACGTGGCGTTTGAAACTACGCCGCGCCCAACCGGCGGGGATGTTGAAGCCGTTAGCGAATCTTCACTACTAGTAGGATGCCCAGCGGCGGGAGAAGACTCGCGTTTTTGTGCGAACCGAAGTCACACCCGCAAGTGACTGAGTATCCTGTCGGTATTGTGCACTTCCCAAGGTGCAAAAGGCAAATTCCTGTGCGGTTCCCCTGTGTTCCTCTGTGGTTAAGATTTACCGGCTGCGGCCCTGCGAGGGATCGGCCGACGTGGCCGTTTCCACGTCCACATGCAGCCTCAGCTTCACGTCCACTCCCGGCGGGTAACAGTTCCCGTCTGGGTTATGCGTGGCCGGACATCCCGCAGAGACGTCTTCTCTTCGGGGCGATTGGGCAAATTGCCAGACCTCGGCGAAGTCAATGCCACTTTGCTTCAGGCCCGGCGGTCGTTTTGGAAAGACGCACCCCGGCGCCGGTGGACAGGCGTCGTCGGTGACAAAGTAAACAATCTTGCGCCCCCCGGCATTCTTGCGGATATCTTCCGCGGTCACGATGCTCACGCTCGGCGATTCCTGAAAGACGATGCCCGAACAATAAATTCCCCCGCGAAATCCGGCTGCGCTCACGCCATCCACCCAGGCATAGATGTAAGCTTTCTGCTCGGGCAGCATGCGGCCGCCCTGCTCCTGGTCGAGGAAAATAATGGTGTCGCCGGGGAATCCTTCGCGATGAGCAGCCGCGACAGCCGCCCGCGCATCGGATTTGCCGAGCGCAACCGCGCGGGAGACCGTTTTTAGATCAGCGTAGAGCCGGCCATTGAACAGCACCAGAAATCCGAACCCTGCCGATTGCAGTTTCGCGCGCTTTCCTGCCCAAGTGTTGACACGCGCACTGGGGGGACGGTTGAGCCAGTACCCTGCGAAGGAAAACGTCCGGCGCAACGCTTTCAGATTCTGGTCGCCGGGATAGTTGTTGCGATCGAAACCGAGGTAGGAGGGAGACGCTTGTGCGCGGGATTGGAGTGGCTGGATCGCACAGATCAGAAGCGCGCTCAGCAATCCCAAACAGAGTCTCACAGAGAGGATGTTAACTCAGATTTTCTCGGCGCACTCGGCGATCTCGACGGTCAAGGGCCTTGACTCAGCCCCCGATATGCACCATGGTCCGCGACGCCGGCACAAAATCCGGTTCGCCGATGTGGTGGCGCTCTTCTTTTCTCTGGATCACGCCCCGGATGAACTCCGTCAGTTCTTCATCCGACGCCCCGCGCTTCATCTGAGCGTGCAGATCGTGGTCCCAGACCGAGAACAAACAGGTGCGAATCTTGCCATCGGAGGTAATGCGGATGCGGCTACAGTGGCCGCAGAAGGGATGAGAAACCGGTGCGATGATCCCAATCTCGCCGATGCCGTCGTCGAAGTGATAGCGGCGGGCGGTCTCGCTGCGCGCGTGCGGAATCTCGACCAGCGGACGGTATTCGGTCATGCGTTCGACAATTTCATCCAGCGTGACCACAGTGCTGGGCGTCCAGGTACGATCTTCCTCAAGCGGCATGAATTCAATAAAGCGGACGACCACGCCTTCTTCGCGCGCGAACATTCCGAAAGGAATGATCTGGTCTTCGTTGAAGCCGCGCATCAGCACGCAGTTGACCTTAACCGGCCACAGACCCACGCGCCGGGCAGTGCGAATTCCCGCGAGGACGTTGTCATATCCGTTGGGCACGCGGGTGATCCGCGCGAAGCGGTCGGGGTCGACCGCGTCCATGCTGACCGTCACACGCTGAAGACCGGCTTCTTTGAGTGGCTGCGCCATGTCGGCAAGCAGATGCCCATTGGTGGTGAGCGCGAGATCGAGGGGTTCGCCATCAAGATCACGCAGTTGAGCGAGCTCGCGAACGAAATCAATCACCCCGCCGCGCAAAAGCGGCTCGCCGCCGGTGAGCCGGATCTTCTTGATCCCCATTTCCGCCAACACGCGAGCCATTCGCAGGTAGTCTGAAAAGGGCAAATCTCCGTAGAGAGCGCCTTCATTGCCCGTGCGGCAGTACACACACTTGTAGTTGCAGCGGTCGGTGATGGAAATCCGCAGGTCGGTGATGGGGCGGCCGAATTTGTCGGAGAGGAGCAAGCTCTTGGCCATTGGCCGTTGGCCTTAGCTGAGATGGCAAATGTCTCAGCGGGCCGGGCGGCCCTTTCCATTATAGGCGGGCCAGCAGTACGAAGCTTGTTTTCGCAGCTATCTTACAAGGGTTATCCGCGTTCATCCGAGGTGATCCGCGGCGGAGAATTGGATTCCTAGCGTCACATGCCATCGTAATTCGGCCCGCCGCCGCCCTCCGGCGGAACCCAGGTAATGATCTGGTACGGGTCGGCTATGTCGCAGGTCTTGCAATGCACGCAATTTGACGGATTGAGGCTGATGCGCTTGCCGTTCGGCTGCTCCGCGTCGTCCACCATTTCATAAACGTTCGCAGGACAAAAATTCTGGCAGGGGCTGCCAAATTCCTTCACGCAGCGGGAATTGCAGATATTGGTGTCATGAATGACCAGGTGCGCGGGCTGGTCTTCTTCGTGCTTCGTTCCTGAGTGGTAAAGATCGGTGAGCTTGTCGAAGGTCAGCTTGCCGTCGCCCTTAGCGGGGCCGAGCAGATGCGCTTCACTGCCGCCATCGGCGGGCAAGTCGGCAAGCTTCTTCATGTGCTCGTAGCCGGCAGTTCCGGGATAGCGGTTGTACAGACCGCGTCCGCCGGTGAACTGCTGAATGCCGGCGTTGAACATGCCCGCCCAGAAGCCGTGCTCGAATCCTTGATGAAAGTTCCGAACCTTCCAAAGTTCGTCTTTAATCCAGCTGGATTCGACTTTCTTCTGGAAACCGTTCAGCATTTTCGCTGACGAGTCATCCTTGATGAGTGCCTCAAAAGCCGTTTCCGCCGCCAGCATGCCACTCTTGATGGCAAGATGGATTCCTTTCAGGCGTTGCGAATTTAAGAATCCGGCCGAGTCGCCAAGAATCATCCAGCCGTTTCCCGCCACCGGCGGAATCGCCCACCAGCCGCCGTAGGGCAGCGACTTGGCGCCGTAACGGATCATCTTGCCGCCTTCCAGCAGCTTCGCTACAAACGGATGCTGCTTGAAATCCTGCAACACACGCTGCGGATCAAGCCGTGGATCGGGATAGTCGAGGCCGACCACAAATCCGAGCGAAACCACGTTGTCCTTCCCGCCGTAAATCCACGCGCCGCCGTACTCTTTCGTGGTCAGGGGCCAGCCCATGGTGTAGATGACTTCGCCGGGCGCCAGCCGGCCGGCGGGAACTTCCCACAACTCCTTAACGCCTTGCCCGTAGGTCTGCGGATTGCAGCCTTTGGCCAAGTCGAACTTTGAAATGAGCTGTTTGGTCAACGATCCACGCGTGCCTTCGGCAAGAATCACGACCTTGGCCTGTAAGTCGTAACCCGGCTCAAAGTTCGATTTCTGATGGCCTTCTTTGTCAACGCCTTTGTCGTCGGTGCGAACGCCGGTGACCCGATTGCCGTCGAAAAGCAGCTCCGAGCCCGCGAAACCGGTGAAGATCGTGATCCCGGTTGCTTCCACTTTGCCGCCCAACCATTTCACAAAGCGATTCAGCGAGATGACGTAGTTGCCGTGGTCGCGCAAGGGCGGCGGCGTGATGGGAAACTTGAGCTTGCCCTTCTCGGTGAAAAAATAGACCGATTCCTTGCTCACTTCTGCGTCGAGCGGAGCTTCTTTCTCGAAGCCAGGAAGCAGCTCGCGCATGGATCGTGGATCGAGCAGCGCGCCGGAGAGGCAGTGCTGGCCGATCTCGCGCGCCTTCTCCAGAACGTAGATATTTTCTTTGCTGAGTTGTGAAGCGGGATTCGCGGAATTGTGCTGGTCGATCAGTTGGGAAAGACGCAACGCACACGCCATGCCCGCAGGCCCGCCGCCAACGATGACCACGTCAGCTGGCATCTGCGGGCGTTCAATGCCTTCGAGAGGCTTGCGGAAAATTATGCTCATATGTTGCTGTGTCTAAACCTGGCCAATACGCAGGGAATGAGGCCAGACTAGCCTCCCGCCTTTGCCTTCTTCACTTCTTCAATCAGCGGCGGAACGATGTCGAACAGATTGCCCACCACCGCATAGTCGGCAATTTCGAAGATCGGCGCTTCGGAATCTTTGTTGACGGCGACAATGGTGCGCGAACCTTTCATTCCAACAATATGTTGAATGGCGCCGCTGATGCCGAGGGCGAGATACAGCTTGGGCGCGACCGTCTGGCCGGAGGATCCAATCTGCCGGTCCATGGGCAGCCAGCCGGAGTCGCAAATGGGCCGCGAAGCCGCGAGCTCCCCGCCTAGCGCTTCCGCCAACTGTTTGGCCAGTTCGATGTTTTTCTGCTCTTTGATGCCGCGGCCGATGGAAACAATGATCTCCGCCTGAGTCAAGTCAACCGCTTGCTTGGCTTCCTTGAATACTTCCTGCGGCTTGTTGCGGACGACCCCATCGGCAATATTCACATTGACGGTCTCAACCGGAGCTGCGCTGGCGCCGGCCTCAACTTTATCTCCACGGAAAGCGCCGTTCTGAAAGGTGACAAACCAGGGCGCATCGCAGGCGAAGCTCACATCGGCTGCGAGCTTGCCCTGAAACATCTGGCGGGTAAACACCAGCTTCGCGCCGTCCTTCTTATAGCCGATGCAATCGCTGATGGCGGTGCGTCCCATCGCGGTCGCCAGCTTGGGGACGAAGTCGCGCACCTGATAGGTATGCGGCATGAGCACCAGCTTCGGCTGTTTCGTTTCGAGGAACTGTTTGAGCGCAGCGGAGAAAGCATCCGGCGTATAGGGCTCCAGCTTGGACGACTCGACGGCGTAGACCTTGGAAACCTTCTTGGCCGCGATTTCCGCAGCGAAATTCGCAACTCCGCTGCCCACCACCGCGGCTTCGAGCGTCCAGCCGGTATCGGCGGCGAGCGTCTGGCCGGCTGCCAGCGTCTCCCAGGAAACGCGGTTCAGTTTGCCTTCACGTTGTTCGACGATGACGAGGATAGTGTCCGGCATAAAGTCAGCTTTTGGCTCCTAGCTTTTGGCTCCTAGCTCTGCTTGCCGAGCTTCGCTCGGCTGGACAGGCGAGGCGCCTGTCCCTACGTGTCTCTTGCCATTACAGCACCCGCACTTCATTTCGCAGTTTATCCACCAGTTTCTTGGCCACCTCTCCGGCTGGGCCTTCCAGAAACTGCGTTTGTTTGGTTTTCTGGGGAACGTATAGCCGTTCGATCTTCTGCAGATTGGCGCTCAACGCCGATTGGACATCTGCCATCGCAACCTTTCGCAGCGGCTTGTTCTTGGCTTGCTTGATCCCGATCAGCGTGGCGTAACGTAGTTTGTTGATGCCGGACTGAATGGTCAGCACCGCCGGCAACGGCATGTCTACGAATTGAAAGAAACCGGCTTCGAGTTCACGCTTCACCCGAATCCCGGCATCGTTCTTTTCGATTTGCATAATGATGGTGGCATGCGGCCAACCGAGCAACTCCGCCAGAACCACACCAGTCTGCGCGTAGCCGTAGTCGTCGGATTGAAGTCCGGTGAAGACCAGGTCGAACTGCTCCTCTTTGATGGCGGCGGCGAAGGCGCGGGCCGTGTTCAGGGCATCGAGCCCGACGAAGGCATTGTCCTCGAGATGAATGGCACGGTCCGCGCCCTTGGCCAAGGCTTCCCGCAAAACCTGCTGGGAGCGAGCCGGACCGGAGGTGATCACCACCACTTCGCCGCCGTGCTTTTCCTTTTGGCGTAGCGCTTCTTCCAGCGCGTAGGCATCGGGTTCGTTGACTTCGTAAGAAACGTCTTCGCGGATCCAGGTGCCGGATTCGTTCAATTTGAGCGGTGCATCTTTCTGCGGCACCTGCTTCATGCAGACTAGAATCTTCAAGGAGCACTCCTGAGACGTTGCTACGTCTCGCCAGGGTCGTTGGGAAACCCTCTAGTATAAATGAGCGGAACGAAACAGAGGAACCTGCCGCCTACTCAGTGAACACAACCGACTGCACTCCAGAAATCTCGAAGCGCTTGCGGCAACGCAGGTTCTTGCAGGCCATCATGTCATCTTTGCGGAGCATATAGGAACGGGCTTTGGCGAACTTGGCGCGATCGCGCTCGTCCCCGCGCCCAGGAAGTTGCCTTTTCTTGGTCCGCACAAACCAGGTGATTTCGTATTCCCCAGATTGCTGGCAGTGGGGACAGTTCAGGTTCGCCATCTTCTTTTCCTGCCGTTCATCGAAAAAGTCGCGTTCGTCCATGAATCTTGATTATTGCACGGCAATGACACCATTTGGTATGGCAATATGAGAACCATGCCCCGGAAGAAAAAACTGAAAAAATTTCGCGCGGTCGAGACGGTGAAGGCGATGGCGCGTGAACGGATTGGCACACCGAAGGCGTCGAGGATCGTACTTGATCGGAAGAAGAAAGAAGAAAAACACAAGCCTACACTGGATGATCTATTGCGCGACCAATAGAACAATCTAGCGCCACTTAGGGTTGCGGACAGCTGGAAACGCTTGCGTCGTCAACCGTGACTGTCATGGTGCCTACAACGACGTTGCCGGTCGGGTCATTGGTCTTCAGCGTCGCCGAGACAATCGCACCCCCGCATCCAATGCCCGCAGGAGAGAGCAAGCCTGTGCTGCTGACGACTGCGACTTGCGGGGTGTTGGAAGCCCACGTGACTTGAGTGGTAAGGTCTTTCGTCGCGGGTGGGTGGGAATAGGTTCCGAGGGCGAGGAGTTGGACGTGGCCGGTGGGATCGGGGCTTAGAAAGGTCTCGGCTGAAGGGGTAATCGCAATCGACAGAAGTTGCTGCCCGCTGCTGCAACTCAGCAAGGTCAGACCAGCAAAACAGATTCCCGCTAACCCCAACCACTTCTTCATAAACTCTCCTGCCCGCATTACGGACCCGCGCCAAATCTAGCCAAAAATACGGCAAAAATCAATAGCTGAGCAAACACCAGCGGGTGACGAATCTCACTATTTTCTCACTGTTTCCGCCACGAACCTGGCAAACTGCCTGACATCCTCTGGTGTGGTGTCGAACGAGCACATCCAGCGCACCACCGACTCCTCCTGATTCCACACATAAAAGAAGTAGCGCTTTTGCAGTTTAGCAATCGCCCGCCTCGGGATCTGCGCAAATACTCCGTTGGCTTCCACGGGGTAAACAATCTTCACCTGCGGAATCCTCCCAACTTCCTTCCTCAACAGAGCGGCCATACGGTTAGCGTGCTCGGCGTTTTTCCGCCATAAGTGATTCGACAGAAGCGCCTCGAGTTGAGCCGAGATAAAACGCATCTTCGATGCCAGTTGCATCCCCTGCTTTCGCAAGTAGAGAAAGTCCTGGGCCAGCTTCTTGTCGAAGAAAACGACAGCCTCGGCGCCCATGGCGCCGTTTTTGGTTCCTCCAAATGACAAGACGTCGACCCCCAGGTCGCGCGTGGCCTCGCGGAGCGTGATGCCTAAGCTGACCGCGGCATTGGCAATGCGCGCTCCATCCATGTGCAAGAACATTTGGTGTCGGTGGGCAAAGCGGGCCAGATCACGAATCTCCCTGGGCTGGTAAACCGTGCCCATTTCAGTCGCTTGAGTGATGGAAATCACGCGCGGCTGAACATGGTGCTGGTCGCCGATCCCGTGATACGCATGGCTCACGGACTCGACCGTCAGTTTGCCGTCCGGCGCATGGATGAGGACCAGTTTGCAACCGGTGAACTTTTCCGGGGCGCCGCATTCGTCAGTATGAATGTGGGCCACGTCGGTGCAAATTACCGCGTGGTAGGACTCCGTAAGCGCCTTCAGGCTCAGACAATTGGCCGCGGTGCCATTGAATACGATAAAGACTTCCGCGTCCGCGCCGAAGTGCTGCTTGAATTTGCTGACCGCTGCCTGGGTGTGCTGGTCGTCGCCGTAGCCCACGGCGTGCCCGACATTCGCGCGGGCAATTGCTTGCAGGACTTTGGGATGGATGCCGGCATTGTTATCGCTGGCAAAGCTGCGGGCAGGTTTCATAGCACCAACAATGTAGCAGAGGCCCCTCTGAGGACGATAACCTTCTCCTTTTTTTCGAGTCTAACCGGGCTTGATCGGAATCCAAATTGGCGGCTTGAGGGTACTGCTCGGGGTCTTGGCCCCCGCCGTTGGATAGAAATCAAGGTTACGTGTTAGGGTACTGAGAATGCTGCAAGAGTTTTCCACTCCCGCGGAACGGAACGGCCTGGATCGGGCGTTGGCGCTGGGGTGTACCCTGGCCGCCGCGCTGGTATTGGCAGCGTGCAGTGGCTCCTCCGCCACCGGCGAATCGCCGCTGGGCCCTCCCAGCATTCCCGTCAAGGTCGAAGTCGCCCGCTCCGTGCCCTTGAGCGACACCACTGAATATGTGGCTACGCTCAAATCGCGCGACTCGGCCATCCTGATGCCGCAGGTGGAGGGGCAGATCACCGAGATTCGCGCGCGTTCCGGCGACCATGTTTCCGCCGGCGCGATCATGATGCAGATCGACCCCAGCAAACAGCAGGCCACTGTCACCAGCCAGGAGAATGCCAAGGCGGCGCAGTTGGCCAACCTGAAGTTGGCGCGACAGCAATACCAGCGCACCAGTGGACTCTACGCTGCCGGCGTGGTCAGCAAGCAGGACCTCGACCAGGCCAAGGCGGCGCTGGACGCAGCCCAGGCCCAGTTGCAGTCGCTGGACGCGCAAGTCCGCGAGCAGCAGGTTCAGCTTCATTATTACAACGTGGTTGCTCCCTGGGCAGGAATCGTGGGCGACATTCCGGTTCGCGTGGGCGATCGCGTGACCACCACCACCATGCTCACCACCGTGGACAAACCCGGCAGCCTCGAAGCCTACATCTATATACCGGTAGAGCGCTCCCCCCAACTGAAGCCGGATATGGCGGTGCAGATTGTGGACGGTACCGGCAATGTGCTCGCCGACAGCCGCATCAGTTTCCTTTCGCCGCAGGTGGACAACACCACTCAGACGGTGCTGGTGAAGGCCCGCATCGCCAATAACGAAGACCGGCTGCGCAACCTGCAGTTCATACGCGCCCGGGTGATTTGGGGTGTGCACCAAGGGCCGGTAGTCCCGGTGCTGGCGGTTTCGCGCATTGGCGGGCAGTACTTCGTTTTCGTGGCCGAAGACCAGAAGGGAAAACTCGTGGCGCATCAGAAACCGTTGCGGGTTGGAGAAATGGTCGGCAACGACTACGTGGTACTGGAAGGCATCAAGCCGGGCGATAAGGTAATCGTTTCCGGAACTCAGTTTCTGGTGGATGGCGCGCCGGTAATGCCGCAAGGCTAGTTTCTGGCTCCCAGAGTTCTTCATGTTTGTTGATTTCTTCATTCGCCGACCGGTATTTGCAACTGTCTGCGCTCTGCTGATCATCCTGGCCGGCGCGGCGGTAATTCCCACTCTGCCGGTCTCGCAATTCCCCGATCTCGCTCCGCCGCAGGTTTCAGTGACCAGCGGGTACACAGGCGCCAGCGCGCAGACGGTTGAATCAGCGGTCACCATCCCGCTCGAACAGCAGATCAACGGCGCTCAGGGGATGAAATACCTTACTTCCACCAGCGGAAACGATGGCAGCAGTAACATTACCGCCACCTTTGACCTGGACCGCGACCCCGACCTGGCTGCCGTGGATATCCAAAACCGCGTGAACACCGCCCTGGGACGGTTGCCTGCCGCGGTCAAGACAACCGGCGTCACAGTTGCCAAGTCATCTCAGAATTTTGTGCTGGGCGCAGCCGTGTATTCCCCGGATGGCCGTTACACCCCGCTCTTCATGAGCAACTACCTCGACGTCTACGTGAGAGACACACTCAAGCGTGTACCCGGTGTTGCCGAGGTCTTTGTCTTCGGCGAGCGCAAGTATTCGATGCGCTTGTGGCTCGATCCCGAGCGTATGGCAAGCCGCGCGCTGACTGCGACCGACGTAGTGAACGCCCTGCAGGAACAGAATGTCGAGGTCGCCGCCGGCCAAGTCGGGCAGCCGCCGATTAAAGTAGGACAGCAGTTTCAGATCAGCGTCCGCGCTGTCGGCCGGCTCAGCGAGGCATCACAGTTTGAAAACATCATCCTGAAGACCAACGCGGACGGCACTCTGGTGCGCTTGAAAGACGTCGGCCGGGCCGAGCTCGGAGCCGAAGATTACAGCTCTGACTTGGTTTATAACGGGCACGATTCCGTCGGCATCGGCGTCACTCAGCTCTCGACCGCCAATGCCATCGACGTTGACCGGAAGATTCTCGCTGAACTGGATCGGCTGTCCAAGCGCTTCCCGCCGGGGATGGTGTACGAGAACGCTTTTGACACCACCGAGGCAGTCACTGAATCGATCCAGGACGTGCTGATCACGCTGGTGGAAGCTATCGTCCTCGTGATTCTAGTGATCTTCATCTTTCTTGAGGACTGGCGCAGCACCATCATTCCAGCGGTCACGATTCCGGTTTCGCTGATCGGCACATTCGCCTTCGTCAAGTTGCTGAATTTTTCAGTGAACACGCTGACTCTGTTCGGTATCACGCTGGCGACAGGGTTGGTGGTAGACGATGCCATCGTAGTGATCGAGAACATCGAGCGCCATATTCAGGAGGGCGAAGCCGACCCCCACCATGCGGCCTCCATCGCCATGAAGGAGGTGGCCGGCGCGGTCATCGCAACTTCGTTGGTGCTGGTGGCGGTGTTTGTGCCGGTGGCCTTTTTTCCCGGCACCACCGGCATCCTGTTCCGCCAGTTCGCGCTGACCATTGCGTTCTCAATCTCGATTTCTGCTTTTAATGCGCTCACACTTAGCCCGGCGCTGTCAGCACTTCTGTTGGGACGCACCCATGGCGAAAAGATCTGGCTCTTCAGCGAGGTGGACAAGGTCATCGCGGCCATCACCCATGGATATCAAGCATCTCTGCGGGCTTTTTTGCGTTTCCGCATGGTTGCGGTGGTGCTGTTTTTCGTCGGTCTGGGGCTGACCTATTTCATTTTCCAACGCGTGCCCAAAGGTTTTGTGCCTGAGGAGGACCAGGGCTGGTTTCTAATCGCAGTACAGTCGCCGCCCGGAGCTTCCACGGAATACACGCGCGCTATCGAGGACCAGGTTACGGCGGTCATGCGGAAGGATGGAGACATTGAAAATCTCTTTGCCATCACCGGATCGGGCGTAGCCGGGAGCGCTTCGAACGAGGGCGTGATCTACGCCAAGCTGCAGGATTATTCCAAACGCAAGGGCCCTGAGCACTCGGCGGATGCGGTGGTGAACCGCTTGCGCGGCCAGGTGTTTTCCATTTCCGGAGCGGTGGTGCTTCCGTTTTTGCCCCCGGCCGTCAGCGGACTGGGCCAGCTCGGCGGCTTTCAGTTCGAGGTGCAAGACCAGGGTGGGCACACTCTGGAGGAGTTGGCCAAAGTCACCCAAAACATGGTGCAGCAGGGCAGCACTCGCAAGGATCTGGCAGGCTTGTTCTCCAGTTTTACCGCGGGCGATCCTCAGTTCCTGGTCACTATCGACCGCGAGAAAGCCAAGAGCCTGCATGTCCCTCTGCAGCAGATTACCGACACGCTTGGCGTCTACATGGGCTCCGCTTATGTAAACGACTTCGACTTCAACAATCGCTCCTATCGCGTTTACGTTCAGGCCGACCAGCAGTTCCGCGCTGAAGCCAGGGACATGAAGCAGTATTATGTGCGCTCCGACAGCGGTGCGATGATCCCGCTGGACAATTTGGTTACCGTATCCCAAACCGCATCGCCTCCCGTAATCAATCACTACAATCTGTTCCGTTCCACTGAAATCGACGGATCGGCCGCGCCAGGTGTCAGCTCCGGTCAAGCCATTGCAGCCATGGAGGACCTCAGCAAGAAGATCTTGCCTCAGGGATTCAACTATGAGTGGTCGGGGATTTCGCTCGAAGAGTTGGCTTCCGGCCGCGTTACTGTGCTCCTGTTCGGCCTGGGCGTTCTGGTGGTGTACCTGACACTCTCCGCGCAATACGAAAGCTTCGTGCTGCCCTTTATTGTGTTGCTGGCAGTCCCGATGGCCATGCTCGGCGCGCTGTTGGCCCAGTCTTTACGCGGCTTGCAGAACGACGTCTATTGCCAGATCGGACTCGTGATGTTGGTGGGTTTGGCCAGCAAAAACGCCATCCTGATTGTGGAATTCGCCGAGCAGTTGCGGCAACGCGGCATGCCGCTGGTGGAAGCGGCAGTGGAGGCCGCCAGAATTCGTTTGCGGCCCATTCTGATGACGTCGTTCGCATTCATCCTCGGCGTGGTGCCGTTGATGGTGGCGCATGGCGCCGGCCAGGAAGGCCGCCATTCCGTCGGCACAACGGTATTCGGTGGCATGATCATGTCTACGCTGCTGAATCTGTTCTTCATCCCCGTGCTGTATTTGATCATTGAAGGCTGGCGCGAAGCTGGCAAGGCAAAGGTCGGACATATAGTGCCACAACCTTCCGAAAGCCCGGGGGATTAGCAAGGTCAGTTTGCCCCGCGCACGGCTACTCGCAAGAGTTCGTGCGCTGGCGTTTTGTGGGTAACACCGAGGCCAAGCCTTGACGTCCCCAATGGCCAATGCGGAGCACTAATCCTTGGTCAGCAGCTATAATCTCAGGTTCTCGGCTGCAATGCGCACATCCCTTCTTTCCGCTCTGGCGTTGGGTCTCGTCATGTTCGCGCTCGCACAAACTCTACGTTCGAGCCCTCCACTCCCTAAGTTTGTCGACGTCGCCCAACAAGTCGGCTTGACTGTCTCCCACATTTCATCGGCAGAAAAGCATTACATCGTGGAATCCATGAGCGGCGGCGGCGGGCTGATCGACTGTGACAACGACGGCAAACTCGACATCATCACCGTAAACGGCTCGACGGTTGACCGATTCAAGGCCGGCGGCGATCCCATGATCACGCTCTATCACCAGGACGCCGATTTCAAATTCACTGATATCACCAAATCCGCCGGACTCACGCGCAAAGGCTGGGGAATGGGAGTCGCGGTCGCCGATTACGACAACGACGGCCTGCCCGATATCTACGTCACCGGCTACGGCGGCAACGCGCTTTATCACAATCTGGGGAACTGCAAATTTGAAGACGTCACCGACAAAGCCGGCGTGGCCGGCGGTGGCTTCAGCACAGGAGCGGCCTGGGGCGACTACGATCGCGACGGGAACGTGGACTTGTTCGTGTCCCGCTATGTCCACTTCGATGTCAACCATCTGCCTGACTTCGGCAAGAACGAGAAAAATTGCAGCTTCAAGGGCATTTCGGTTCAGTGCGGGCCGTGGGGCATGCTGGGCGAATCTGACTTGCTGTATCACAACCGCGGCGATGGAACCTTCGAGGAAGTTTCCAAGAAAGCGGGAGTGGATGACCCCAACAAGTATTACGGCCTGGGAGTGATCTGGGGAGATTACGACAACGACGGCTGGCCGGACCTCTACGTCGCCAACGACTCCGGGCCGAATTACCTTTACCGCAACCAACATGACGGGACCTTCGAAGAAGTTGGCATGTTGTCCGGTATCGCGGTTAGCGCTGATGGATCGGAGCAGGGGTCGATGGGCGTGGATTGGGGCGACTATCTGCACGAAGGCCGTCTGTCGATGTTTGTGACCAACTTCACCGAGCAGCCCGACGCGCTGTATCGCAATCTTGGAGCCCAGGGATTCGCCGACGTGAGTTATGCGGCCAAGCTGGCGCGGCCCAGCTATGCTCTGGTCGGCTGGGGAACCGGCTTTTTCGATATGGACAATGACGGTTGGCTCGATCTGTTCATCGCCAACGGGCACGTTTATCCGCAGATGGATCAGGTCCATGGAACCGCACCCTATCGCGAACCCATGCTGCTGTTTCGAAACCAAAGCGATGGAACCTTCGAAGATGTTTCTAGTGTCTTGTCATCAATTCCAGATGCTTCCCGGCGAGGCGCAGCCTTCGGCGACATCAACAATGATGGCAACGTGGATATCGTCGCGATCAACACCGGAGAGCCTCCCGCTTTGTTGCTGAATCGGACCCAGAGCAAGAATCACCGGGTGCTGTTCAAGCTAGTCGGCACCAAGAGCAACAAAGCTGCGATCGGTGCGCGGGTGACCGTAAGGGCGGGAAAGCTGGTGCAGTTCAGCGAGGTTCGGGGCGGCGGCAGCTATCTGTCGCAGAACGATCTGCGATTGCATTTCGGGCTGGGTACTGCGTCCGCGATGGACGAAGCTGAAATTAAGTGGCCGAGCGGAAAGACCGAGACCTTGCGCGGCGTTCCGGCGGATTTCATCTACACCGTAGTCGAGGGGTCGGGGATTCAGGGTAAGCTGGCGCTTCCGCCGTTGTGACGCTAGCGGTGCGCGTGAACGAGTATCATGGAAGATCGCTTCCCGATCACCATGCTGCCCTTCAAGCTCGTCTATAGCGAGGATTATTACCTTCCCATCGGCGCCCACGTTTTCCCGGCGGAGAAGTACCAGCGTGTCCACAAACGCCTGCTGGAAACGGGAGTCGCCGAGCCATCAGATTTCCTCACTCCCCAGCCTGCGTCGGACCAGGACATACTGCTCGTGCACACGCCCCAGTACGTGCAGAAGCTGAAAACCGGAACGCTATCGCCCCGCGAAGAACTGGAGATGGAGATTCCCTATTCTCCCGAGTTGGTACGTGCCTTCTGGCTGGCGGCTGGCGGTTCAATTCTGGCGGCCGAGCATGCACTCAAAGATCGAGTTGCCTTCAGTATCGGCGGCGGGTTTCATCATGCATTTCCCGATCACGGCGAGGGTTTCTGCATGATTCATGATGTTGCCGTGGCGATTCGCCGCATGCAGCGTGACGACAAGATCAACCGCGCCATGACTGTGGACTGCGATGTTCACCAGGGAAATGGCACGGCGGCGATATTTGCCGGCACGCGCATTCCTGGTGGCCCACTGCCCTCGACATCCGCCTCGGTTCTGAATCCGTCGGTTAAGGCGCGCGGAGCGCACGCCGGCGATGTCTTCACCATTTCACTGCATCAGGAGAACAATTACCCACTGGTAAAACCGCATTCCTCCATCGACGTCGACTTGCCCGATGGAATCGGCGACGATGACTATTTGGCGTGGTTGGACAACGCCCTCAGTTCGGGATTGCGCCAGTTCGAGCCGGAATTGATTTGCTATATCGCCGGCGCCGATCCTTACCGCGAAGACCAGCTTGGCGGTCTGTCGTTGACCATCGAAGGCCTGAAGCGGCGGGATGAGCTGGTTTTTCGCGTAGCCCGCGCCCGCGATATCCCCGTCATGGTGACTTACGCCGGCGGCTACGCCCAGCGCGTAGAAGACACCGTGACCATTCACTGCAATACGGTGATCGCGGCCAAAGAAGTGTTTGCCAAGTGATTCCGGGCTGAATGCTGAGTGCTGACAGCCGACGGCCAGTCCGTCCCTGCTGCTAAAATAACCACCGAAGCCATGTTCGAGAATCTCCAGGAAAAACTACAACGCGCCTTCAAGACCCTGCGTGGTCAGGCCATCCTCAATGAAGAAAACATTCAGGAGGTTTTGCGCGAAATTCGGCTGGCGCTGCTCGAGGCCGACGTCAATTTCAAAGTCGTAAAACAGCTGATCGATCACATTCAAGCCAAGGCGGTCGGCCAGACAGTTGCGACCTCCTTTTCACCCGGCGAACAGGTCATCAAGATCCTGCGCGACGAACTGATCGAGACCCTCGGCCGCGATACTGCCCGCCTGAAATTCGCCTCGCAGCCGCCGACCGTCATACTCATGGCCGGCCTGCAAGGGTCCGGCAAAACCACGACCTCAGGCAAATTAGCTAACTGGCTGAAGAATGGCGGCCATCGGCCGCTACTGGTTTCGGTCGACGTCTATCGTCCGGCTGCTCGCGAGCAACTCAAAGTTGTTGCCCAGGCGATCAAGGCCAACATCTACGAGGGTGAAGTCGGCGAGGCCAACACCGCCACGGTCGAGCGCCTTGCCAAGGAGGCCCGCCGCGAAGCCGTCAACACTGGCTCCGACGTGCTGATTATCGATACTGCCGGCCGCCTGCACATCGACGAACAACTCATGGAAGAAATGCAATCGCTGAAGCGGCTGCTCAATCCCAGCGAAATTCTTTTCGTGGCCGACGCCATGACCGGCCAGGACGCGGTCAACTCCGCTGATGAGTTCCACAAGAAACTTTCGCTAACCGGCGTGGTGCTCACCAAAATGGATGGCGATGCCCGTGGCGGCGCTGCGCTCTCCATTCGCCAGGTCACTGGCCAGCCCATCAAGTTCATCGGCGTTGGCGAAAAGTACGACGCGCTCGAGCCGTTCCATCCCGACCGCATCGTCTCGCGCATTCTGGGCATGGGCGACATTCTCTCGCTGATCGAAAAGGCTGAACAGAACGTCGACAAGAAGAAAGCTCAGGAAATGGCCAGCCGCGCTCTCGCTGGCGATGGTTTCTCACTTGAAGATTTCCGCGATCAGTTGCGTAGCGTGAAAAAAATGGGGTCCATTCAGAACATCATGGGCATGTTGCCCAACATCGGTCCCTTCGCCGGATTACAGAAGCACGCCGACAAAGTGGACGAAAAGCAGCTTGACCGGGTGGAGGCCATTATCAATTCCATGACCGGCCACGAGCGCCTGCATCATGAAGTGATCAACGGCAGCCGCCGCAAACGCATCGCCCGTGGCTCCGGAACCAGCGTGCAGGAAGTCAACAATCTGCTGCGCCAGTACGCCCAGATGCGCAAGATGTTTAAGCAGATGGGCAAAGCCAGCTTTGGGCGCAAACTGGCGGGCATGAAGCTGCCGGGAATGTAGCAAAATGGCTCTTGGCTCTTAGCACTTGGCTTTTAGCTAAAGGCCAAAGGCCAACAGCCAAGAGCTGTTTTTATGAAATGGCGTTCCCTCGAAGAATCGATTCCCAGCACGGATGCGCGCCCACTCCACGAAATCTTTGCCGAGCGCAAGGCGCTGATCGCCCGATATGTCCCGCAAGAAACCCAGGCCATTCATGAGCAGGTGATTGCCGAGCTTCGTGAGCAAGGAATTTCCCGGCGGGCTCTAGCAGTCGGCGCCAGAGCTCCCTCTTTCGAGCTGAAAGATCACAACGGCAAGACGGTACCCTCGGCGGAACTGTTGAACAAAGGCCGCCTTGCCATCTGCCTTTTTCGTGGACGCTGGTGTCCCTTCTGCGTCGGGCAACTGGAAGCCATGAACCGGATCCTGCCGCGGATTCGCAGAGCTGGCGCCGAACTCGTCGCCATCTCGCCGCAAACCGTGCAGCAGTCGTTCTTCATGGCTGACCAGCACCGGCTGAGCTTTCCGTTGCTCAGCGATTCCGGCAACCAGGTCGCCCGCCAGTTTGGCCTGGCGTACCGGGTTCCCGACTACCAGCAGTCGCTCTATCGCCGGGCGTTCATCAACCTGCCCTTCATCAATGGCGACGAAAGCTGGGAACTGTCGGTTCCGGCGGTGTATGTGGTCGACCGCGACGGCACCGTTCTTTTCGCCGCGGTCAACCCCGACTACAAAGAGCGGCCGGAGCCTGAAGAGGTTCTAGCCCAGTTGACACAGCCCTAGTACTGTAGGCAGATCTCCAACTGCCGCTGGGCTTCGTCGATCGCGTGGATCGCATCCGCCCGATGCCCGCCGAAGTCATGCGCGGCTTCCTGTAGGTGAGTCTTCGCCCTCTGCAATGCGTCGAGCGCGGCGCGAATCTGGGGATGGCGTCCCGCCGCCGGCGAAGGCGAGGACAACATCATCATCAAGGCGAGAACCGCAAACGAACTCATGATTCTGTGCTTCATGGAGCCTCCTTACACTTCGTCCGGCTTCAGGCGCGGACCAGCCTCTAGAGTGTGGATAGCCTATCCAACCCCAATTCCGGGGGCAAGTTGCAGGGGTGGTTATGGCGGGGAAGCCGGTTTTCCCCTCAAGCTGCACCTTGCCATTCCGGCTAAATTCTGCAAAAATAATGGTTTGTCGTAGACCTGCCAGAGAGATCAGGAAAGGAACCAAAGATCTGTGTTAATGATTCGTCTGTCGCGCACGGGTGCGCGCAAACAACCGCATTATCGCGTGGTGGTAATTGAAAAAGAACGCGCGCGCAACGGCCGCCCGGTGGAGGTGGTGGGCACGTACAATCCCCGCACCAGCCCGGCCAGCATCGAACTGAAGCGCGAGCGCATTGACTACTGGGTATCGAAGGGCGCCAAGATGTCGGACCGGGTGAGCAAGATCGTCTCCCGCCCGGCCCCGGCCTCTGCCGCCTGATTCAGGCGAACCCCGCAGCAAATTCATTCCCACCCAAATTGGACAGTTCTATGGGCGAGCAAAGCCAAAGCGTAGACGTGCGGGCGCTGATCGAGCAGATTGCGAAAGCGCTGGTCGATGCCCCCGAGGAAGTATCAGTGGAGCAGATTGAAGGCGAGACCACGGTATTCGAACTGACTGTGGCGCCGGACGATCTCGGCAAAGTGATCGGCCGGCAGGGACGCGTGGCGCGGGCGTTGCGGGCCTTGGTTGGCGCCGCGGGAATCCGCGCTCGTAAGCGCTTTGGGCTTGAGATTATTGAATAGATTTCGCAGGAGGGCCGGCCATCGCTGATGAGTTCATAACCCTGGCACGCGTCCTCAAGGTGCAGGGCCGCCGCGGCGAGGTTGCAGTCGAGCCGCTCAGCGATGTCCCCGACAGATTTCGTGTAGGCCTGAAGCTTTTGGCTTTTGGAAAGAACGAAGCCCGGCGGGAGTTGCAGGTCGAAGAGTTGTGGCCGCACAAGAATCGCCTGGTGCTGAAGTTCGCGGGGGTGGATTCCATCTCCGACGCCGAGGCTCTGGTGGGCAGCGAACTGCAGGTGCCGCGGGGTGAGCGAGCGCAGCTTCAGCCGGGCTGGACTTTTGTCAGCGACTTGGTGGGTTGCGTAGTTTTTGATCGCGACTGCGAAGTTGGCCGAGTTGAAGATGTGCGTTTTGGAGCTGGAGAAGCGCCGCTGCTCATCGTCAGGGCGGGAAGCAAAGAACATGAGATTCCTTATGCCGAGGCGTATTTGCAAAGCGCGGATCTTGGGCGCAGGCAGATCAAGATGCTTCTGCCCGACGGCATGCTGGATTTGGATAGGCCGCTGACGGCGGAAGAGAAGCGGCAGCAAAGAAAGTAGCGAGTAGCTAGTAGCGAGTACCTAGCGCGGTTACTAGCTACCAGGTACTAGGTACTCGCTACTAAAATGCAGATTGAAATCGTAACCATCTTTCCGGATTTCTTTCGCGGGCCGCTGGATTACGGTATCATTCGCCGGGCGCGGGAAGCGGGCCTGGTGACGATTACGGTGCACGATCTGCGGGCCTTTGCGCATGACCGCCATCGTACTGTAGATGACCGCCCTTTTGGCGGCGGCGAAGGCATGGTGCTGAAGCCGGAACCGATCTTTGAATGTATTGAATCGATGGGCATCGCGCCGCGCGACCGGCGAGCGGCCGGCAAGCAGAGTGTCGTGCTGCTTTCCGCGCAGGGCAAAAGGTTTGATCAGAACCTGGCCAATGAGCTTGTGGCCGTGGAACGGCTGGCGCTAATCTGCGGCCGCTACGAAGGCGTGGACGAGCGCGTAGGCCAGTTTCTGGCGGACCGCGAGTTGTCAGTCGGCGATTACGTGTTGAGCGGTGGTGAACTGGGCGCGGCGGTGATCGTGGATTGCATCACGCGGCTGATTCCCGGGGCTGTAGGCAACGAGGCCTCGACCCAGCAGGAATCGTTCACCAGTTCGGGGTTGCGGCCGGGCGAAGGCCCAGACTCAACCTGCGCATCGGGTGGATTGCTGGATTATCCGCACTACACGCGTCCGGCGGACTTTCGTGGGATGGAAGTTCCGGAAGTGCTGGCGTCGGGGAATCACGAGCAGATACGCCGCTGGCGGCGTAGTTCGGCCTTGGAAAAGACGCTGCGCAACCGGCCCGATCTTCTGAACGATGTTGCGCTCAGCGCGGAAGACAAAGAATTGCTGGCCCGAAGCAAGGGCAAACAGACTTAGAACGAAGGGGAAAAGATCATGTCGAACCTTATCATCGAAAAACTTCTGGCCAAAACCAAGCGCACCGACTTACCGACTTTTGCGCCCGGCGACTCCATTCGCGTCCATGTCAAGATTAAGGAAGGTGACAAGGAGCGCGTGCAGGCGTTCGAGGGCGTGGTGATCGCACGCTCGCGCGGACCGCAGGCCAGCTTCACTGTCCGCAAGATCAGTTTCGGCCACGGCGTGGAACGCATCTTCCCGGAAAGCTCGCGTGTGGTTGACAAGGTGGAACTGGTGCGTTCATCGAAAGTCCGTCGCGCCAAGCTCTATTATCTGCGCGCACTGCGCGGCAAGGCGGCGCGTCTGCGTGATGTGGAGCGTGAGCACGTCACGGCGGGAGCAACCGAGTAAGCCTTGGTTTTCCTGATTAGTTTGTCGATTGCGGGCCGACCACGGCCCGCTTCTCTTTGTGTTCGACCCATCCCTCTCGGAAGTACATGGCCTTATTCTTCAGCTAGTTAGTCCCTCAATGGGGATGTCCCACGGCGGCTTTTCAACGACAATAATCAGATGCGATGTCATCCGAAGGCGCTTGCCACCTTTGCCTTATTGCTCTTGAGTTTGGTCCTCTGCGGCTGCGGCGGCGTGAGTTCGTCGGGGGGCCAGGGGGGTAGCGGCTCGGGCGGCTCGGGCGACCCAGGCGGTTCCAGCAGCGGCGGAGGTCAGCCAACTGCCTGCAGCGTAATGAGCACTGGCATCGGAGCGAGCCTGAATGGATTCCGTCCGTTCACCTCGGCCAACCTTTGGAATACGGATATCTCCAGTTCTCCAGTGGATCCGAACTCCACCGCGATCATCAACTTCATCGGTTCAAGTATCGGGTTGCATCCCGACTTTGGGTCGGGTGAATACAACGGCTCGGACATCGGAATCCCGTATACCATCGTGAGCGGATCGCAGGCGATGGTGGGTATCAATTTCACCGCTTATGGAGATGAAAGCGATCCCGGGCCCATGCCTATTCCGTCGAATGCTCCGATCGAAGGCGATCCCAATCCGGGCAACGGCGATCGTCACTCGCTGGTCCTGGACGCTGGCAATTGCTTTCTTTACGAGCTTTACAGCACCTATCCGAACAATGACGGAACCTACAGCGTGGCTTCGGCCGCGGTATGGGATTTGACTGCCGATGAACAGCGTCCTTACACCTGGACCTCAGCCGACGCAGCCGGTCTGCCCATTTTCCCCGGGCTGGTGCGTTACGACGAGGTGGCCGCAGGCAAGATTCAGCATGCGCTCCGCTTTACTTTGCCTCAGAGCCAGGCTGCATTCACGCCACCGGGTTCGCACTGGGCAGCGAACTCCAGCAATTCCTTGGCTGCGCCCATGGGAATGCGGCTGCGCCTGAAGTCGAGTTATGACATCTCGTCGTTTTCAACCAATGTCCAGGTCATCCTGACCGCGTTGAAGAAATACGGCATGATCATGGCCGACAATGGCAGCGCCATGTACATCAGCGGTGCGCCCGACAACCGCTGGAGCAACGATGACCTGCACAATCTTGGGCAAGTGCCGGCCTCGGCATTTGAAGTGGTCGAGATGAATCCGGTTTACACGCAAGCAAACGTTCCGCAGGGCGGGGTTCCGACCATCTCCAGTTTCACGACCAGCGCGACTTCGGTTTCCGCCGGAACCAGCGTGACTCTTTCCTGGAGTGTGAGCGGTGCTTCGTATCTGATCGTCTCACCACGAGTGGGAGCAGTTCGTGGAAGCAGCGTTAACTTCACTCCGAACCAGACGGCCACCTACACTCTGTACGCTACCAATCAATTCGGGCGCACCACCGCGACGGTTACGGTCAGCGTGCAATAACTGCGTGATGGCTTATACTGCCGCCTTGCCTGGGCTTCGGCGCAGATGCCATCTTCCACTTCATCCCGGCTGGCGTATATCGACTGGATGCGCGGCCTCGCCTGCGTGCTGATGTTTCAGACCCATTGTTACGACTCCTGGCTCGGTGGGGGCGCGCGTGGCTCGAAATTCTTCATGTGGTCGCAACTGGGCGGCACTTTGCCTGCGCCGCTGTTTCTTTTTCTGGCGGGAATCTCATTCGCGTTAGTGGTGGACAAGCTGCGTCAGAAGAACCTGCCCCCTAGCCAGATTGCGCGTACCACCATCCGTCGTGGCGCCGAAATCTTCGCGCTGGGCCTGCTGTTCCGCCTCCAGGAATTTCTGATCGCTTGGGGTTGGGCGCCGTGGACTGACCTGTTCCGCGTCGACATTCTCAACACCATTGGTCTCTCGATGATGTTGATGGGGCTGTTTTGTGGGGGCGTTCTGCCTCTCTTTCCCCCGGCCCGCGTACGAATTGGTTTGGGAGCAGGCGCGATGGCAGTGGGACTGACCCTCTCTCTGCTGACGCCTCTGCTGTGGACCAGTTGGCGCCCGCGCTGGCTGCCCTGGCCCGTGGAGTCTTATATCAACGGGGTACACAATCTCAATCAGCCGCAAGCCTGGCTGTTTCCCATCTTTCCCTGGACTGCTTTCGCTTTTGTCGGTCTCGCCGTCGGATTGTTTCTCGTCAGCGACTGGGGCAGGAAGCGTGGTGCGCTTGCGCTGGGAGCACTCGGCGGGATGCTGATCTATCTGGCCAAGTGGCTGGACGCGCGTCCAGAGCAGCTTTACGCCGTTTACGACTTCTGGCACACCAGCCCTAACTTCTTCCTGATCCGCGTGGGTCTGCTGCTGCTGATTCTGGCGGGGGTGTATGTATGGTGCCAGTGGGGCGCAGGTCAATGGGGCTTCAGCCCGCTCATTCAAATGGGACAGACCTCGCTGCTGGTGTATTGGGTACACATCGAGTTCGTGTACGGAAGGTTCTCCATCTTGCCGAAGAAAGCGCAGGATATTCGCACGGCTTCATTGGGGCTGCTGGCAATTTTCCTTTTCATGTTGCTGCTCTCGGTGTTGCGTACGAAGCTGAAAGGCCGTAGCGCAGAAGTGTGGGGCTGGATTCGCCGGCCGGCGCTTTAGCGCCTCTAGCTCCGCATCTGCCGGATGGCATTCTCCACCAGCTTCAGTCCGATTGCCCAGCGCTGGCGCGCTTCGCGCTCGTCTTCTCCGTAACCGAACGCGTAGAAGGTGATGTAGAAGCCGTCGCGGATCCCGTCCGCGACGTGGTAGTAGCAGCGCCGAATGAAGAATTCGGCGGCGGCAGAAATCTCCGGAGCTTTCTTCAGCAGTTCCGTCAACCGCTTCACCCAGTTTTCATGCTCGGCAAACGACGAGCGGACGCGCTCATCGCAGAACAGAAAATCCACATAAGAGCCAAACTTGTGCGCGGCCCCAAAGATTTCTTCCTCGGGATTGATTTCCGTACTCGGCCAGGCGTCGCACTTCGCGCTCTCGACCACGCTTGCCTCCGAGTTCATTGCCGTGAGAAATTCACCCAATTCCGTAAATCGCTGCGCTTCCTCAATCGCGCGCAGCAATTCGGGATGACGCTTCAGATCGTAGTATTTTTGTCCGTCTGCACCACCGTCCCAAGGCATCTCGAGCGTGTCATCGTCCTTGCCGAGTTCGACCCCGAAATCAGCCTGCACGGAGAAATCATACCGGAGGGAAACAAGCAGCGCCGCCGTTTCAGATGTGCTGGAAAAAGTTCAGAATCTGCCGCTCCGCCCAGTGGCCGTCGTCGCCCGCAGGATCGGCCAGAAACGAGCAGTGGCCACCGTCGTCGGTTTCGACGAAGTTAATGTTGGGATTCGCCAGAATCCTCCGGCGAGTCTCGGGCAGAATGCGGATGAAAGGATCGTTCGCGGCATGCAGGATCAAGGCTGGCACGGCAATGCGATCCAGCACCGGAGCGGCGGCGGCGCGTGTGTAGTAGTCATCAGCACCCGTAAAGCCAGAATAATAGGCGGTAATCTTGTCGTCGAAATCGCGGAGCGTCGCCACTCCGCGCAGGCGGGAAAGATCGAAGTGACCAGGAAACAGCCGGGCTTTTGCCCGAAGCCGTTGCCGCAGCTTGATGACAAAGTAATATTCGTACAACCGGTTGCTGGGCAGGTGAAGCGCATCGGCCGAAGGCCCGAGATCAACAGCCGGGCACACCGCCGCCACTGCACGGAACTGCGGCGGCCCTTCCTTCCCCCATTCTCCTGCCAGCTTCAGCACCAGGTTGCCGCCCATCGAGAAGCCCGCCAGCGCTAAGCGCGAAATCTTCTCGTGGTTGATCAGGTAGTGAGCAACTGCAGCCAGGTCCTGCGAACGCCCCGAGTGGTAGAGCGTCGGCGACAAGCTGTCAGTGCCGCCGCAGTTGCGCTGGTTCATGCGCACCACATTCATGCCGGCAGCCATGCCTTTGGCGGCGATGCCCAGCATGTATTGTGACTCGCTCGAACCCTCCAGCCCGTGAATCATCAAAATGGTGAGCGCGTTTCTGCGGTCAGGCTGCCAATGGCAGTGGCACGCCACCTTGATTCCCGGTTCCACTTCGATCAGGCGCTCTTCCGCGGGCGCCACTGGAATACGACGCCAGAGAAAGAAGCTGGCCAGCGTTTGCACATGTCCGCCGCGCAGGCCGCGCCGCGGAACGAAAGCCTCCGTTTGCCAAATCCCCACGTGCTGATTTTAAATGGAATGTGGTTGGAAGACGTCGCCGGAGTAGCCTGATGCCGATTTTCGAATACGTTTACAAGTCCTGTAATCACCCGTTCGAGACCTTGGTTTATGGCGACCAGAAGGCGGAGTGCCCAAAGTGCCACGGCACCAAGTTAACGCCGCAATTGTCCGTCTTTGCGGTCGCCGCGACCGGTTCATCGGCGTCATCTGCCCCGGCAGGATGCGGCACCTGCGGCGATCCCCGCGGCCCTGGCGCCTGCTCCTTACCGGACCTGGATTAGCTCCCAGCCATTTTCGCAATACCCTGTGCTGCAATCGCTTAGTAGTGGTTACCTAAGGCATACGCGAGTGATGACTGGGGTAAATTTCTTTATTTTCGCGCCCGCCGTACCATCCCCTTAACCTACTTCGAGGCCGCCATTTATGGATCGTCGTCAGAAGCAGCGGGTTGCAGCACAGTTGTCGGTTCGGGTTTGGGGCATGGACGCGAAAGCCCAGCCGTTCACGCAACTGGTGAGAGTGCGGAACATCAGCCGCAACGGCGCCCTGGTCGAGGGCATGCAGCGCATGGTCAAGCCCGGCGAGGTCATTCACCTGCAGTTCGGCGACGAACAAGCTCCATTCAAGGTCGTGTGGGCCGGCAAGCCGGGCGGCCAAAGGGAAGGTGAAATCGGCGTTCAAGGTCTGGCGTCCGATCCCGCCATCTGGAACCTGAATCTGGTTCGGTGCAGCGAACTCGCGGCTAAGGCTTAAACCCGCTTCCCAAACTTTGCAATTCAGTTCTCTGATCTCAGTTCTCAGCCCTAGCTGCGCTCGATCACTTCCTCCACGGCGCGGTACGCTTGATCGATTGCCGCATCCGTGTAAGCGCTGGCGCCGGCATCGGAATTGGCGATGGCAATCCGCCCAAACGGCTGTCTCCCGATTACCCACGGTTCCTCACCCTCGCGCCAATGCGGATCGAACAGCGGGTTGGGGCTGTAGGAGTAGCCGTGAGCCCAGCGATTCACGGTGAGGCCTTCGATGTCCCGAGCCGGATCAAAACCCGCCGGGCCCAGCATCCGCGCCAGTTGATCACGAATGTTCCGCTCGAAGGTGGAGAACGGAGTCTCCATAAGCTCGGCGCGGCCCACGCGGTTCTGATCGCGCTGCGGTAGTCCCGGACTGCAAGGCGTGCGCAGCATAAACAGCACCATGGGCTCTTCCGGTTTGCTGGGAAATTGATATTCGCCCAGGCTTACGGGAAAATCCAGCGCAGTGTAAGTGTGGTAGCTGCCGGGCGCAATAATCTGCTGAACTCCAAGCTGATGAAACGTATTCCAGTTCCGGATCGCCACATGCGTGTATACCAGGGGCGATTTCACCAACAGGTGTAGAGCTTCCTTCTGTTTTTCGGGGAGTTCCGGGCAAAGGAACGGAATCATCATGTTGTAGCAGGCAAGCACGCACGACTTTGCCCGAACCTGTTGCAGTCTGCCGTCCCGCATGTAGGCAACCGTAACGCCCTTCGCCGATTGCGCGGGGCCGTCGTTACTAACCTTCACTACGGAGCTGTTCAGGCGAATACGAATGGCTGACTTGGCATCGTCAAGCCGCGCGTAGTCGGCACGGGCAGTCACGACATCGTCCATGGTTCGGCCGGGAATCGCTGCTGGAATCAGGGAACGCACCAGCAAACGCGCGACCGAGGCATTGCCATCGGGAAAATGGAAAATATAAGGTTCTTCCTTCTTGCCCTCATCTCCCAAGTCGAGACCGCCGAATCCGGCGTAGGTGAACGACCCATAGTCGTCCCCGACTTCATAACAGGTCAGCGCCGAGACGGCCTCGATTCCCACGCAGAACTCATCATGGGTATAGGTCTGGAAGAAAGGCAGCGCGTCGGGAGACAGCTTGCAAATCTGCGTCAGAAAATCCGCATAGCTGATTTCTGTTAACTTCGCCCGCTTCTGCTCGCGGGAGAGACCCGGCAGATAATCCACCTTCTCGGTATACACGCGCTCAATCTCGTGCTGCACCTTGGCTGTCAGCGGTGTGCCCTTGAGAAACTCTGCCCAGGGCCGGGATCCCATTCCCGCGACCAACCGGTCCTCGCCAAAAGTCTCTTTGTCGAAAAAGCACGCGGCTCCCAACTTGCCATACAACTTCTGGTCGTAAGCCTTGTAGAAGCGCTGCGTGTCGATGCCGAGATCCGTTATCAGCCCCTTCGCTACCTTGCTGTAAGCAGACGGCGTATCGATCGACTGTGTGCCTCCATAGCTGAGCAACAGCCGGCCGCCGGCGCGAAACTCGTTGCGCTTGGCGTGCCCTCCAAAATCGTCGTGGTTGTCGAGGATGAGGATGCGAGCGTTGGGCGCGTGTTTGCGGAAGAAGTAGGCGGCCGCCAGTCCGCTGATGCCCCCGCCCACGACGATCAGGTCATAGCTTTCGCCCGTGTTATCAGCCTGGCCTGCGGAATCCCAGAAGGTGTGATCCCGCAGACTGTGCGCGACTGGGTAACTGCCTTCGTGATCGCCACGCAAGCCGGTCAAAGCAGGAGGATAGTAGGCCGGATTCTTCTCCGGAGCCGAATCCAGGTCGGAGACGCCGAACACACTGGGAACCGCGGATGCCACCACAGCTCCGCCGATGGTAAGAGCCACTCCGTCCAGAAAATCGCGGCGGGTGATCTTTCGATCCATCCCCAGTTCGCGGTCTTGGGATTTCTCGCTCATCGGCTCATTCCGTACATGGAGCGTAAAAACCGAAGCTCACGGACGGTGGCGTACGGGCTATTTCAACCAGATGGAAGTTCCGATCAGAGTCAGAACCTCGAGAACAGCCAGCGAGATCCACAAACGCTGGCGAAAGATGGAGCGCCGCAGGTCTCGCTTCAAATCTGCTTCGAGGACGTGGACGACCTCCACCTCAGCCGGATCCGGCCTTGGTTTCGCAGGAGCGGCCAATGGGGATAACCTCGTCTCAGTCTTCGGTTTGTCCGGCAAGAATACCTTGGGCGTGCTGATCACCGACGACCAGCGCGCCAGCAACATGGAGCGCGAGCCCAATCCAAGATCCATTGGCTTCGACGTCAGCTCCAATGGAGCCATTCGTTCCGGCGCAACTCTGTCCGCCAGATTGCGCAACAGCGAGCTCCACCATCCATGGCCCATCATGTCGGAAATCAGCTCATCTACATCTGCGGGCCTGGACTCGAGTTCCAGCGGCGGTAGAACTTCTGGAGAAATCACATCGCCCAGATTGCTGAACACGGTGCGATACCAGGGCACGCTGACGCGGTCGCTTTGCAACATGCCCACGTCCACCGGGCGTGAAGTGAGTTGCAGCGGGGGCAGGTTTTCCGGCGCGAACTTGTCGCGCAACTCGCCCTGCAGACGCTTCCAAAGAGGCTGATTCCAGCTCTCGGCTAGCAAGAGTTCGATTTCGTGGCCCGGGGTCTCCGACTGGGGGTTTGCCGGATGCTCGGGCAAGGGCTCGGAATGAGTGGGGTCAGAGAGCATTGCAAATTATGGCTGAGAACTCGCTTTCTAGTGTAACCCAAGAGCCCAAAGGATTGCCCCGCCTGGCCCTTCTTTCAACCGCAATCCCCATAATGCAATCCCATAAAATGAAGCGCCGCTACCGCGGCTAGAGTCTAATCTCAGAGTGACGCTGCCAGGCAAACCACCCCGCGATGCACGCCCTGCAAGCCAAAGATTTCGCACCGTATGGCCTATCCTTGGGGAACTGATCCGTCCCCGCCGAGGCCTGTTGGCGCTGGGCTTTGTGCTGATGTTGATCAACCGGGTTTCCGGCCTGGTGCTTCCCTACTCCACCAGGTATCTGATCGATACGGTCATGGTCAAGCACCATCTGCAACTCCTCAAGCCACTGGTTGGGGCAGTGTTGCTGGCGACGCTGATTCAAGGAGTGACTTCGTTTGCGCTGACGCAACTGCTGTCCAAGGCGGCGCAGCGGCTCATCACTGAGCTTCGCTCCAAGGTGCAGTCGCACATCGGACGATTGTCGGTGACTTTCCACGATTCCAATAAAAGCGGCGCGCTGGTGGCGCGCATCATGAGCGACGTTGAAGGCGTGCGGAACCTGATCGGAACCGGACTGGTCGACTTAGTTGGTGGGTTGATTACAGCCCTGATAGCACTGGTTGTATTGTTCCGCATCAGCTCTTTGATGACTGCGCTTGCATTCGGGTTCCTGCTGGTGTTCGCCATCGCCTTGAGAAAGGCCTTCGGCACCATCCGTCCCATCTTCCGCGAGCGCGGCAAAATCAATGCCGAGGTCACGGGACGGCTCGCGGAATCGCTCGGTGGCGTGCGCGTAGTGAAGGGTTACCACGCCGAAGAACGCGAGGATAACGTTTTCTCGCGTGGAGTGCAGCGGCTCTTGGACAACGTTCTTCGCAGCTTGACAGCCACGTCCGTGATGACGCTCTCCGCCAGCGTTCTGCTCGGCGTGGTCGGAGCCGTCATTATGTATGTCGGCGCGCACCAGGTGGCTGCCGGCTCACTCACCATCGGCGGCTTTTTCACCTATACCCTGTTCATGGGCTTTCTGATTGCGCCGATTATGCAGATCGTGCAAGTGGGCACTCAACTCACAGAAGCGCTGGCCGGACTCGAGCGCACTCAGGAAATTCTCGACGAAAGTCGTGAAGATCGTGATCCCCGGCGCACCCAGACCCTCGGCAGCATTCGCGGCGACATCGATTTCGAGAACGTCGGCTTCAGCTATCACGGCAGCAAGTTGGTGCTCCACGACGTATCATTTCACGCCGCGCCCGGTACGGTAACCGCATTGGTGGGCTCATCTGGATCAGGGAAGTCGACGACTATTGGTTTGATTGCCGCGTTTCACACCCCGACGCAGGGAAGAATTCTGGTCGATGGGGTCGATTTGAGCACCGTCCGGCTGGATTCGTATCGCACCCAGTTGGGCGTGGTTCTTCAAGAGTCGTTTCTCTTTGACGGAACCATTCGAGACAACGTGGTTTTCTCCCGGCCCGATGCCACCGAAGAGCAAGTCATGTCAGCTTGCCGGATTGCGCGGGTCGATGAGTTTGCTGAGAGTTTTCCCGAGAAGTACGACACCGTAGTTGGCGAGCGCGGCGTAAAGCTGTCAGGGGGACAACGCCAGCGAATTTCGATTGCGCGGGCCATCCTGGCCGAGCCACGCATTCTCATTCTTGATGAAGCCACTTCCAGCCTCGACTCCGAATCCGAAGCTTTGATTCAGCAGGGACTGTCTTACCTGATGCAAGGGCGCACAACATTCGTCATTGCGCACCGGCTTTCGACGATTCGCCGCGCTGATCAGATCCTGGTGATGGAACAGGGACAAATCCTCGAACGCGGAAGCCACGAAGAGCTTTACGCGCTACGCGGCCGCTACTACGACCTTTACACCCGGCAGCACGAAGTGGAAAGCAACCTGTTCCTCGCGCCCGGTGAGGGCGACGCCGCCAAAATTCCGGCTGAGGAAGACAAGGCTGCAAACGGCGACGTCAACCTTGCCAGCGCTCTGCGTCTGGTGCGAGGACAATAAGTGCTTCGACCCGCAATTACTTCTTTTCTTCCGCCTTCCCGTCTTTGTCGTCTTCTACTGCACCGGGCATCAGATGCATCAGCGGTTTTGACCGCTGCTCGTCCAGTTCCGGATGCGGCAGCGGCTTGCGCGGCAGCATCTGGTCGCGCATCGCAGTGTTATATACGAAGATGGCTTCCACAGTAGCTGCCTGCTCCAGGTCAGCCTTCTGTAGCCGCTCGTACACGTCCATGTTGGAGTGGTGGGTCCGGCTCATGTAATCCAGTTCGTCTTGTATAAATTGGAAACCCGGAATCCCCACGGCGTCGAAGGACAGATGATCAGTGCCGCCTGTGTTCCGCAGGGTGATGGCGGTAACGCCCAGGTCATTCAACGGTGCGATCCATTGCGCAAAGATGGAAGCCACTGCACCGTTTTCTTGCAGATAGACTCCGCGAATCTTGCCGCTGCCGTTATCCACATTGAAGTAGCCGGACACCTTCTGCTGATCAGGTTTTACCTCCAGCGGTCCCGCGGGCTTCCGCAGCCACTCTGGCTTCTTCATCTCGTCGGGCGCGGTTGAGAGCGGAACATATCCGAAGTGCTGCTTCACATAGAGTCTGGAACCGAATAGGCCTTGCTCTTCCCCGGTCCACAACCCCACACGAATGGTGCGGCGCGGCTTCACATGCAGCGCGTTCAGGATGCGCATAACTTCCATCGCAACCACCGTTCCCGCACCGTTGTCCGTGGCGCCGGTTCCAGAGGCCCAGGAGTCCAGGTGGCCGCCCACCATCACCACCTCATCCTTCAACTGAGGGTCGGTACCAGGAATCTCGGCAATGGTGTCGTAACCGTGCTCGTGATCACCGAAGAACTTCGTATCCACGTTCATCTCGATGGTCACGGGCACCTGCGCCTTCAGCAGGCGATACACGCGACCGTAGCTCTCAATGGCCATGACCACCACCGGGAACGGCATGGCATTATCGCGCTGGTAAGTGGACCGGCCCAGACCGCCGTCATCGAAAATCGTGCCCCCGGAGCCGCCGCCGTTTTCACCATCACGACTGGGAAGCACCACCGCCAGAGCATGTTCGGAAACCAGGAAATCCTTCGTCTTGGCGTATACCTGCATTCTCTCCATGTATTCTTTCAGGCGGTTTTCGTAGTCGCGCGCGGGAGCCACGGGATACTCGATCAGTTTGGCAAGGTCTTTGTCGTCATTGCGTTCAAAAAGCGGCTTGTCGACCGGCTTAACCTCGCGCATCTCACCCAGGAACACAATCTTGCCGGCAACTTTGCCCTTGTACTTGTCGAGGTCTTCGACTTTCTTTACCTCCACCGAGACCGCAGGGGCGTTGATGGCGCCATTGCTGGATGGCGACCAGGGAGAAGCCTGAGCGATAAACACAGCTGTGTCCGGCGAACTCATGCGCACCCAGGTATTCAGTTGCTGCCAGCCCATGCCAAATTCTCCCCAATCTTCCAGGTGGGCGTTGGCGCAGCCCATGGCAGTAAACTGATCGCGTGTCCACTCATTGGCGTGCTTCACGTTAGGTGACCCGGTGAGCCGCGGGCCGATCCCGTCCATGAGCGCAGACGCGTACTCCATGATGTGCGAGTGCTTTAATCCCTCCTCGCGAATCTGCGCATACATGGAGTAATCAATATCTTCTCTTGCCGGTTGGGGCAACTCATAGGAAGGCCGGCTGGTCTCCGCCGGGTTGGTGTTGTTCTTTTTTTTGTCGGCTGCAATGCTAGAGAACGGCAGGGTGCAGAAAATCACTGCCGTGATGACGAGGCTGACAACTTTCTTCTTGAACATGATGGAATTTGTCCTCGGGTTAGGAAACCAAACAGCCTAACAGATGCCGATTCCGCATTCCAAGGGGAAACCGCCGGGGCCGGCCGGCACTCCTACGGGAAGGTGAGAACCACGGACGTCTTGTTGTACGTTACATTCCAACCCGAGGTAACTTTGGTAAACGCTCCGGTCACCGAACCGCTGGTGATGATCTTGAACGTGCTTCCGTGTGGCGGTGAGTAACCATTGATCTTGCTCACGTTGAGGGCCCCGGTTAAGACGGTGGCGCCACCCACGGTGATTTGATCAAACTGTCCAGTTCCCGTTCCTCCCACCTTGACGTTGTAGGAGCCCAACAGATTCTGGGTGTAACTGCTCGAAGCACCCGCAAAAGCAACTGAACCCGCAACCGTGGAACTTCCGGGAGCCAGAACTGCGCTGGCGTTCACCACCGCACCATTGACCGTTCCCGACCCGGTCAGACTTCCGGCGGCGAAGGTCACGGGAAGTGACCAGGAGAAATTGCCCCCATTCAGAGCACTGGAGCCACCACTCTGCGTGAACGCGCCCAGAAAAGCCAGCGTTCCCGAACCGGCCTGGACGGCTCCGGCGTTAGTGAAGATCGTCTGGAGGGTGCTGGTGGTCCCTAATGTCTTGCTGAAAGTCCCCGCATTGTTGAACGTACCCGAGGGTCCGGACAAGCTGGTGTCGGCCGCCAGATTCCACGTCGCGCCTTGCTTATTGTTCAAGACTGCGTTGTTCAACAGATTGAGAAAGTAACCGTCACCCGACATGGTCGCGGTTTGGACATTGTTCAGGATGCGGGCATTCAGCACAGGATAGCCCGAAGGCAAAATCACTCCTCCATTCGCATTGGTCACAGCCTGCATCGCGGGAATGGTGCAGGAGGCCATGGCCTGCGAGTAGGCTGTGCACATCACGCCGTACGTCCAGGTCAGCAGGCCGTTGAGGTTCAAGGTTGCGCTGCCATACAAATCCCCGTTGGTGAGATTTACCGGCCCGGCAAAGGTAACCGGGGCGGATTGGTTGAACCCCACGATTGCACCGCTAAGGTTCGTGATCCCCGTGGCACTGTAGGCCCCGGTCAGGGTTTCCGTGCCGCTGCTGAAAGTTATGGTGCCGGCCCCGCTGATTTTGCCACTCAGCGAATATGCGGCGGTGTCGAATTGCAGGCTCCCGGCGGAAGCCACGCTCCAGGTGCCCGAGCACGTCAGCACGCAGGTTCCGCCCCCGGTAAAATCCAGGGTCGCGGCATTGGCCAGCACCGTGCCCGTGTGATTGAATACCGGCTGCACCAGCGTGGTGCTGGTTCCACCAGTTTTTTCGAACGTCCCTGAATTGTTGAACGTCCCGGTAAAACCGTACAGGTTGGCATCCGCCGCCAGGTTCCAGGTCGCACCGCTCTTGTTGTTCACGGTCGCGCTGTCCAACAGATTCAGCGAAATAGCGCTTGTCATGGTCGCGGTTTGTGTGTTGTTCAAGATACGACTATCCAATATTGCGTTCCCCGCACCAAACGAAATTCCTCCGCCTGCGGTCGTGGTTCCCGGTGTTGAGGAGGCGGCGCATGACCCGGTTTGCGACGTGTACACGGTGCACATCGATCCCCCTGACCAGGTGAGCAATCCGGTAACCGTGAAACTATCGTTGGCGGCTAAGGTCCCTCCATTCAAAGTCATTGCCGGGACCGTCACAGTTACCACCGAAGTAGTTGTGAACACCGCTACTCCGCTGTTCACTGTAAGGGCGCCGGTATTCGACACGGTGCCGTTGAAGTTCACCGTGGCAGTGTTCACCGTGGTCCCGCCGCTAATGTTGTAGTTGCCACTCAGGATCTCGTTCCCGCTCGCGAAATTCAGCGCTCCCGCCCCCGCAGATCCAGTTCCGCCCATAGCGCCGCTGAGCGCAAACTTCTGCGTCGGCAGCGTGTCGAATTGCAGCGTCGCTCCCGAAGCCACAGTCCACGTCCCGGGACAGGTCGCGTTGCAAACCCCTCCGCTTACCAAATCCAGGGTCGCCTCGTTGACCTGCACCGCGCCGGTGTTGTTAAAGACCGCCTGGATTGTGCTGACGCCGCTGCCCGCCGTCTGCGTCAGAGTCCCATCGTTGTCGAAACGGGGGACAGGGGAGACGGAATCCCCCACGGTGATATTGGCATTAGACGTCTGATTCCAGGTGGCGCCGGTCTTGTTTCTGATGGTTGCGCTGTTTAACAACGTGATGGATTCACCACTCACAGTTGCAGTCCCGGCATTGTTCAGGAGTCTGCCATTCAGGGTGACCGATCCCGATGGCAGGGCGAGTCCGCCATTGGCATCGGTGGTACTCGGCCCCTGGGTGGGAGCCGCGCAGGCTTTGGCCGACGCCGAGTAGTTGCTGCACATCGCACCGCCGGACCAGGTCAGCAGACCGCTGACAAACAGCGTGCCCGCGCCCGTCAAAGTCCCGCCACTCAGCTCGAAAGTTGCCATGTTGCTGTAATCGTCTAAGGTGAGGACGCCAGACTGCATGTTGGTATCGGCAAAAAAATCTGCCGATCCGGAAATCGTCAAGGGTCCACCAGTAAACAAAATCGATGCGGCACCGTCAAGCGCGCTGATGCTTTGATTGACGGAAGCCAGGCTGGAGATCGTAATCGTGCTGGTGGAGAAAGAACTGGCAATACAGACGCTGTCGCTCGAGATAGGGACGCGACCCAGGCTCCAGTTCCCCTTGCTGGCCCATTTGTTGTCGCCGGCACCGCCCGTCCAATTGTTGGTTCCAGACTGGCAGTACACAGTCGGCGGCTGGCGCAGGATTCCATCAATCTTCGCCAGGAAACTGCCGCCCGAGCCATTCCCGACCCGGCCCGGCGAAGCCACAGCCATCCCCACTCTGGGCAAGTCTTTCGAGTTCGTCCACCCCCCCACATACGCCGTACCCTGCCGGCCCACGGCGGTCGCCTGGCTCACATCAGTGCCGCTGCCTCCCAAATAGCTGGAGAACACGAGCTTTCCCTGGCTAGCATCCAGCACCGAGACAAAAGCATCCACGCTGCACCCGTTGGCTGCGTTCTGGCAGGCATTTTGGACAGCGTCAACCGTGGGAAAATCTGCGGAGTGGGCCCAGCCCGACACCACCACGTTTCCCGCGGGATCCATCGCAATGGCTCGGGCCTGGTCAAAATTGCTTCCGCCGAGGTAGGTGGAAAATGTGAGCTCAGATCCTTCCGCGGAAATCCCGCTCACAAACGCATTGCTCGTTCCTGCCAGCGCGGGCTGCACCGGCCGGGCCAGAGGAAAGTCGATAGAGGAAGTCACCCCGGCCACATACGCGTTGCCTCCAGCGTCCACCGTAATTGCGGCGCCGGAATCGCCACCGCTTCCACCCAGGTAGGTCGAATACAAAATCGCAGATCCATCGGCCGAGAGCTTGGCGAGGAATGCTTCACCCGCACACCCACCTCGCTCCGCCAACACACACCGGGATTGCAGCGCGTTGCGGTTTGGAAAATCCGGCGACTCAGTCGTTCCAGTGACGTACGCGTTTCCCACGCCATCCACCGCGATGCCTCGAGCCTCATCGAAGCCAGTTCCTCCCAGGTAAGTGGCGTACACAACATGAGAACCATCGGCTGCAATCTTCGCGGCGAAGGCGTCTGCGTCGCCTCCCGGAACCCCTTGCACGGGGCTAACTTTCGGGAAATCCACGGACGTGGTGGAACCCGCAACGTAGATATTCCCCCGGCCATCCACGGCAATCGCGTTGCCGGCGTCTTCGCCGCTGCCGCCCAGATAGGTGGCGAAGACCAGCGACCCCTGGGGATTCACTTTGGCGACAAATGCCTCGCCCAAACATTTTCCCGCTCTGTCGAGACTGCACTGCGCTTGCAACGCATGGCGCACAGGAAAAGCCTGCTCCCGCGTTTGTCCGGTGACGTAAGCGTTTCCAGTCGCATCAACCGCGATGGCGCGAGCTTCGTCTCCGGTTCCGTTTGACAAAGGCGTGAAGTACAACAACTTCGTGCCGTCGGGCGAGACATGGGCGACGAAGGGTTTCCCGCCACCCGCGCTCCACTGCGTGGCATCGATTCGACCCGGATTGGTCAGGGTCACGCCCGCGAGGTAAAGACTGCCGTCGTGGCCGACCGCCAGAGCGTTGATTCGGTCCGCGGGCCCGCCGAAGTATGTCGAATAGGTTAGTTGCGGGTGGACCGATGCGGGAGCTGGGGTTCGCTGGGCTACTCCAACAGACGAAGTGAGGCCTGCTAGAATCATCCAACCAAGCAGACACATCCCCGAAGACGCCACCCGCTGCATCGTTCCCCCAACGCCCCTGACTTCTGAAAAACTCGATAGTGTTGCGCGCAGACCAAACCAACGACTCCGGTCAAATCACAGCAGTCTGGCCTGACAGTGGATGATCCAGAGTCCGGACGGGAAAATTTGAGTTGATTCTAGTGAGGTGTAAATTCATGTCAAGCACAATCCGCTCTTGGCCTGGAGTCCAGGCCCAGAGCGGGAAACGATGCTGCAAACGATTGCAGCTATTGTGCAAAACGACGAACTAGTGTGTCTTGAATTCTTGAGTGAACTATGCTCCCGCAAGTATCGGCCGGGTACTAGGAACCTTGCCGCAATAACACCTCCCGCAATCGGCGATGTGTCTGCGTCAGATGCAGATACCGCATTTCATTCGCCGCCGGTTTGGCGCGGATGATCTGCAGCAAGGCCTGCTTCTCCTGCCGGCTCCAAGATGCCGCGTCCGGAAGCAGCGCCAGAACCTTCGCGAAGTTTTCTAGACTTGTATGTTCCAGCGGCCCCCAGGATGCTGACGCGATCCGCGCGCCGAGAACTCGCGCCAGCCATTTCGACGAGGCCTCCCGAATGCGCTCGTTGCTTCCACCAAACTCCCGCGCCATGCGCTGATTTACTCGCATCCCGATCTTGCGTGTGGAAAAGCGATCCCAGGCGCCGACCGCGCTTCCCGGCAGCTCGTAGAAAACGTGCCCAGACGCCAGACGGCGCAGTGTCCTGGGAGAAGTTCTGTATTTGGGATCACGCGCGATCCGCTGCTCTTCGCGCTGCGCCAACTTCAGCAAATCCTTGCGGCCCGGGCGAAAACCCAGTTTGCGGTAAAACCAGAAGGCGCCCGACTCAATGGCTTCTTCATTGCCATCCCCGAGTTGATAGGGATACATCGAAATGCATTTGGCCCCAGTCAATTCCACCAGACCGCGCAGCGCTTGCGCGTAAATCCAGGCGACTTCGCCGCCCCGAAAAGTGTAGAAGGTGTTGAACCCTACCTCCATCCACTCGCAGAGCCCGATGGCCTCAACGTAGTTGATGGGCACTCCGTTCTTTAGCGTGAACCCTGCTACGTAGGCCCGCAACGGCAAACGCCGCGCCGGATACAGGTTCCAAAAATAGATGGAAACGCCCCGCCCCACATCGGCGCGCACCACCGACCGTGGATCTCCCAGCGTAGTGCCGTAGAGTTCCCGATAGCGGACCAGCATGATCTCGCGGATCATATTCATCGCCGCCTCGCCCTGCTTCACCGATAGGCGATGCAAGACCGGCGACGATTGCGCGAGTTCGCGCGCCAGCGAGACTTCTCCCCGGGTGATCAGCGGCTCATGATGAAAAAATGGTCGTCGTACCGGACGCCAATTTCTGGTGCGCGAGAAGCGATGATTCTCCAAGCGCCAGCGCACGGGAAAACGAAGAGAATCATAGAGCAGAGACCTCTCCGCGTCCGACACCGGCATCTGCGCAAATTGCCGGACCATCCATTGCAGATTTCTGTTCTTGCTCCCGGCGGCCGTTTGCAACCATTGTCGCCAGGGGACATCGGCCTCAACGTAACCGTCATCTTCCTGAAGGGGCATCAGGTGTGGCCAGACGGCGGCCATCGTCCGTTCTTCCGAGTAATCATCCCAGACGATCTCCGCGCCGGGAACGTGCTCCACCAGCCAGCGCACCAGGTCAAAACTAAGTGTGTCCTGCATGACCGTGCCGGCGATGCCCGAAACTTCCAGCGGATCAAAATCGTCCATATCCGCGCCAGCCTTTTCTAGCGCCTCCACTCTTTTCGAGAAATCCCCCAGCAGCTGCTCGCTCTGGCGGACAACTTCCGGCCCTTGTGGAAACGCGCGCAGAAATAGCAAACCTTCATGGAAGCGAATCAGAGAGGCCGTGTCAGAGAATCGCCGTTTACCCAGAGTCGACAACAGTTGGACCACGCGGGCAGCTTCCCCGCGTCCAAAGCGGCTGCGGCACTCTTCGAGTTGATGAAGCAGGCGATCCTGGGAGCTAGCAGCCATGAGTCCCGATAAGGCTACTCTATCTCTCGCCCAACCGGAACTCGGCCCCAACAAAATCTAGTGACGAGATACCTCGAGCTCTTTGCGATCCCAATTGCCCAAACTTGCTGCGGCGTCGTAAGTGGACTGGCAAAATTCGAGTAATGCCGTCGTCGGCGATTCGGACTTGCGCACGTCCTCATACATCAAGATGAATTCCCCAAGCTGCTTGTCATACGACGCGGCGTCTGGGCGCACCCGCGCCTCTTTGAATCCTTGCGGCTCGGGAGCAGCGTATGAATAAAAAGCTGCATCCTTGACCCCGATGCTGCCCGGCCAAAAACCTACGCTGCTCACTTCGTGGGAATAGGCTTCTCGAGTGATAACATCGGCGCCGGGCCGTTCCGGTGCCCGGCGGCCCGAAAACCGGGTCACCGCAAGATCGAAGCTTCCCCAGAAAAAATGCACCGGGCTGCTCTTGCCAATAAACCCCGACCTGAACTGTTCGAAAACCGCATCCACCGACAATAAAATCCGCCAGAATTTCTCAACTGCGGCACGATCGTATGACGCGTGCACGCGATCCTGATCGAAGGCTATCGGGTTGGGGATTTCGACCGGCATCCTCCATATTTTGACCTCAATTCCCGCGGATCGAAGCATGCCCATAAATTCGTGGTAAAACTCGGCCACGGAGCGCGGCCCGAGTGGGATGGTCTTCACGATTCCATCATTGGTCTCGAGCACAAGCTGGTGGCGTAAGAAGTCAAACCCCAGTTCGAATGCCCTTTGACCATAGGGGATGCGGGATGTGGTGAGGCCACGGGCAGTTACATACAGCGGAACATTCCACCAATGGTTCACCAGCGGCGTCAGACGCAGGCGGACCTTGCCCACCATCTGCGTCCACAGGTGGAGCGTGGCGCAGGTGTCTTTCCATGAATCCAGCGGCAGCGCGGGCCAGTATTCCGGCTGATCGGCAAGTGTGTGCGGCATAGTGCGGCTAGACGACGGGATCGCTGGGGTGGGAGACGGGAATCGAACCCGCAACCGTCGGAGCCACAGTCCGATGCTCTGCCAGTTGAGCTACTCCCACCGCGTGGAGTAACGATTATAACAATTTGCGGGAAAAGCGGCAGGCGGTTTCTTCGCGCTCTTAGCGGTCTCTTTGCGCACTTTGCGGTTCAACGCCTTACCGCAAAGGACACGAAGTCCTCGCAAAGACCGCCAAGAGAATCCAAGGGGACGAACGAGGGCTTAGCCGCGGCCAACGCCGACGTACTCGAAGCCCATAGCGCGAAGGCGAACTGAGTCGAGCAGGTTTTTGGTATCGACGATGAGGGGACGCCGCAGCATGTGTTTAATTCGGCTGAAATCGAGGCCGCGAAACTCCGGCCAGCCCGTGCCCACCACCAGCGCGTCCACGCCTTCCGCGGCGGCGTACGGCGACTCGCAGTAGTGGACGGTGCCGTTCAATTCCATGCGCGCGTCGGGGATCGCAACCGGGTCGTAAGCCCTTACCCGCGCGCCATTGGCAATTAGGCTCTTCACCAGGCGCATCGAGGAAGATCCAGCGACGGAATTGGTATTGGGCTTGAAAGCCAGGCCAAGAATTCCTACATCTTTGTTTTGCACCGATTGCACGCAGTGGGCGATCTTGTCGAGCACCTGATCCGTGAGGCAATGATTCACTTCGCGGGCCGCGGTCAGCACTTTCAGTGACACTCCATTTTCCCGCGCCAGTTCGGCCAGAGCATCCATGTCCGATTCGGCGAACAGTCCGCCCATGCCGGCGCCGGGCTGAAAGCAGCGGGGCGCAATCCGTTTGTCCAAACCAAGAGCCAGTGACAGGCTGACCGCGTCTGCTTTCACTAGTTCACACAGACTGGCGACTTCGTTGATGAACGAAATCTTGGTCGCAACAAACGCGGTCGCCGCTTCCCGCACCAGTTCCGCGGTCTCGTGATTGGTCACAATCACCGGAACCCCGCGCATCACCAACGAATGAAAAATCTGCTTCAGGACCAGAACGGCTTCGTGGGACGAAGTGCCCAGGATAATTCGGTCCGGCCAGTTGAAGTCTTCCACCGCGCAACCCGGGGTGAAAAACATGGGCTGCGAGACGATGGTCGCCCGGCAACCTGCCTCTTTGATGCGACCCTCAATGGCAGAAGCAGCGCCCACAGAAACCGGGGTGACAATGGAAAGAATCGAAGGCTTGGAAGCAGCCCGGGCAATGCGCAGTGCGAGATCACTAAGATTGTGCGGGCCGTCCTCGGCCAGAAAAATCACCTGCGCCTTGCGGGCGAAGGCCTCGACATCGGTGGAATAAGCCAGGCGTCCGCAGCGCACGTTGCGCTTGATAACCTCGGCCAGGTTCTTTTCGTGGAAAGGCACCGCACCCTGGGCCATCTCCACCATGCGCGAGCTATCCGGATGGCAGCACAGCACCGGAGTCCCAAAATCGGCCAGACAGGCGGAAACCACTGTTCCCAGATAGCCGGCGCCGTAGACCCCGATTTGCATAGCTCCTCCGGCGGCCTAGTTTTCAAGGGGAAAAAACGGCCTGCCGCCACGCGTGCAACCCCTGCTTCCTTATTACACTCGCGTTCCTCTATTGGCAAAGCACGGAGGGGAACTGTACTTTAAGACCAAAGGCGTGTCTGGCGCGGGAATTGGGACAATGCGGACTGGGTGACGTATGGTACTTCTAGCGCTTCATCAGACTACGCCCGAGCGGGACTCCCGCCAGATCCTTCCAGCGATTCTCTTCTTGTTCGCACACAAACGTGAGTTCCCGGATGACGATGCGGCGGCTTCCCTGGTACTCAGCCCAACGGTCGCGGGCGGTCAGATACGCACGCTCCGCCAAGCCTTCGCTGCTCAGTTTCGCGATGGTCAGGTGAGGCATGTAGGGCCACTCTTCGATCGCGCTGAGGGCATCCGTGTTTAGCCTGTTATGGAGGTCGCGCATGTGCGCCGTCCCCTGCTCCACCCGAATGAACACGGTGGGCGTCACCGGGACGAAGGTTTCCGCTTCTCCGAGCGTGACTTCAAAGGGCTCGACCTGGCCGCAGACCTCCTCCAGAGTCTCCAGTGCGGCGATTTCGCTGCCCCGCAGGTGACGGGGCGGAAGCAGGGTGAGATGGGCTGGCAGATGCGGCAAGTCCGGGTGCAGTTCCTGACGGAGGGTGGCGACGAACTCTCCGACTGCATCCCTCACGTAAGCCACCAGGGCATAACGGGGGTTGTACATGGCCAACGGAAATTATACCTCGCGAGGCTCACGGTGCCGGCAAAGCGCTCGGCTATAATCGAAATGGTCCTCCACGGAGTCGGGGCGTAGCGCAGCCTGGTAGCGCACCTGCCTTGGGCGCAGGGGGTCCGCGGTTCAAATCCGCGCGCCCCGACCATTCTTCACTTTTGGCCCTGTGGCAGATCAGGACGAGGGGCTTGAGGGAACCCAAAAATCAAGGGTGGGCCAGCCCCCTGCGACTCCCGCAGAGTCTTTCGACCCCGAGGCAAACAGCCGGGAACAGCAAAGAAAAAACGGCGGGTGTAGTAGTTCGCCGCTTCAGGTATATTGGTTGGGTTTGTGATGGCAGGAAGATGTTGGCTGCACGAGCCTGGCCGAACCGGAAGCTCTCTCCGCTTTTGCCGGTTTCCGCGGTACTTTCACTTCTTCCGTGCTGGGTGCGACTTTTGCCGTTGATTCCCTCGTCCGCGGTCGGTTTCGCTGGAGCATGTTCCCGTCAATCTCGAGAAGGATTATGAGGACTTCGGCTAAATCCTGGTTATCGCGCACGGCAGTGATGCTGGTTGGAGTTTCTCTGTTGAACGTTGCCGCTGCTGGACAGGGCACACCTCACTACCTGGTCACCAATGACGACCTGGCCCCGTTTTTTAGTAGTGTGTCCTTTTACTCAATCGGCACCCATGGCTTGATAAACCTGCAAGAAACCGTGTCCACCGGGGGCTATGGCATCGGGGGCGGCTATTTTGGATTGAACCGTCTGGCTGTCCTCGACAGCGGCGGTAACCAGTGCGTGTACGCGTCCGACGCCACAACCGGCGACATTGTTGGAGTTGCGGTAAGCACCTTCACCGCGGTCAGCAGTACCTTTGGTTCGGCAAACGATACCGGCGCATCGAATGGCATCGGCCTGGCGATGAACGGCCAGTATCTGTACGCCAGCTACACCGATTCGAGCAACATCGGAACTTTTCTGATCCAGCCGAACTGCAGTCTCAGCTTTATCAATGACGTCACCGTGATCGGTTTGCAAGGCGGCATGATCGACGCCATGGTGGCGCATGGCAACCTGCTGGTTGTGACCTACGGGGACGGCTCCATCGAATCCTTCAATATCTCGGGCGGAACGCCGGTCTCGAATGGCGATGCACAGAACTCGACGGCGGCCATCAATGCGCAGGGGGCAACTTACCCGAGTGCCATCGATATCACTCAAGATGGGCACTTCGCGATTTTTGGCGACACCGCCACGTCGGTAGTGGTGGAAGTGTCGGATATTTCCTCCGGCAAGTTGACGCCGACCGTGGTGTATAAAACTGGATTCAGCATCAGTTCCAGCAACATTTTGCTCAGTCCGGATGAAACCATGCTGTACGTCAGTGACACGCAAGGCGACCGGGTGAGCGCGGCACTTTTTGACGCGACCACCGGCGTGCTTACACTCGGCTGCGCCTCGGACCTGCTGAAAGGCTATTCGTCGAACTGGTCCTATCTGGGGGCTCTGGCCTTGGCTTCCGCCACGGGGAATGGCGGAGACGTGTATGTGGCCGAATTTGGTAATCCCGGCACTATTGCGATGATTGAGGTCCAGTCCTCCGGGGGGAAATGCTATATGAAGGAAGCACCCCATTCTCCCAAGATGGACCCGAACAGTGCAGGATTGCTCTCGATTGGAACCTTTCCGCCCCGGCCGTTTTAGCTGCTTCCCCACCCATCGCTTCGATAGGTGGGAATCGCAGCCTCTTCAACGTGAAGTCCGCAGCCAGTCCCTTAGCTACTGCTTGTCGTAGACCGCTGAGCTGGTGTGCTTCATGCCCTTGGCATCGGTTCCGCTGGCGGTGACGGTGCGGCTCTTACCGTCGGCCGCGACCGCGATGCGCCCGGTCATCGTAACCTTGTCGCCTTTCTTAACGGTAAACGTCATAGTGTGAGCGTTGACTCGCTTATACGACCGCATGTCGGACGACGGATCACCGGTCACGGCGTAGTCTTTGCCGTCAAATTTCCCCGTCCATTCGTTATGCGTGGGATTACCGGCGGCGTCAACCCCATCGATCGTGACTTTCACGCTGTCGCCCGCAGCCTCATAGGCGACAGTAATATTTTTCGTAGCCCCTGCGACGAGCTTGGACTTGGCCTCGCTCAGCTTCCAGGTGCCCATATTCGCGTCCTCGGCGGCGAAGCAAACAACGGCAGCAGCGAATAACGCGGCCACGGACAACAAGATCGTTCTTGTTCTCATGGAATCTCCTCTAGGATTTCTTGATTTGGTAAACGCGGCAAGTATACGCCAGTTGGGGCTGTGGTGGCGGTCGCGCTCGAGAGGATCAGCAAACGACCCGGACCGTCGTCCAGATCCCTCGCATAACTACTGCGTAGCTCTCAACGCCGTCGGATGCTTGGGCTGGTAGAGGCCAACTTCTCCGCCGCCTGGCAACTTCATCTTGGTAACGCTTCCCCAGCGTTCCTCGTGGACCGGACCGCACGCGACCTTTTTCTTTTTCAGCGATTCCATCGTCGCCTTGAGGTCGTCGCACATGAAGTAGAGTTCGTGCAGATCATTATTTTCAGACGGGTGAAACGCCACTTCCGCCCCCGGCATGGCGAATATCAGCCACCCGTGGCCTGCGTCCACCGCGGGAAACTTGAGAACGTTCTTGAAGAATGCGCGGTCCGCATCCGCATCCTTGCTGTAGATGACAACGTGAGCGCCTGTGATCACTGAACCCCTCCGATCACTTTTCTGAATGCGCAGTCACCGGAACTAACTGGCCATCACGAATATAGTACTCACCCCCGCGCCAGCGAATGCTGCTACGAACAAAGCTGAACAGCCATATGAAAAACGCCAGCCCATCCCACACCGGAATCAGCCACAGCTTCTTCCACAAGGCGCGGTCACCCAGTCCGCGCACGCCAATCAGCCACGTCATCGCCAGCCGCAGCACGAAATACGCGCCGAGATATCCCCATGCCACCGCAGCTGTGGGTTCAACCGCAATCGCGGCCAAAGACCAGAACAGACCTTGGGTGAATACCAGTCCCAGATGTCCCCACGGACGCATGTGCCGCATCACTACCACCCAGCGCATCCGCTTGTGCAGCAGGTCAGGCATCGATCCATAATCTGCCACGGTGAGAATGGTGTAGGGAAGAAGTTCGACTTCGTAACCCTGCTCTGCGATCAACCGTCCCACCAGAAGGTCGTCGCCAGGCTGGTTCTCGATGGCCTTGTAGCCGCCGAACCCGGCGAGGCGCGTGCGCGTTGTCGCAATCGTGGGGCCGAGCGCGAACTTCACTCCGTCCAGCTTACGCGCCACCAAAATGCCGGCGTAAAAGTCAGACACCATGCCGATGGTCTGCAAGCTCTCGGCTAGCGTCTTTTCCTCGGTGGGGACGTAGAAACAAGTAACTGCGCCAACTTTGGGATCAGCCAACGGGGCCACCACGGTACGCAGATAATCGGGCCGGGCGCGCACGTCACTATCGCTGATGACCACCACTTCATTGCGCGCTTCGCTCACCAGCCGCGCCAGCTTGGCCACTTTGTCATTAGCGGCATTGCCAGAAGTCCCGAACAGCACGGTGATCCGCCGCTCGGGAAAATCGCGGGCAAGTTTTTCAAGGATCGGCACCACTGGGTCATCTTTGTCGCCAACGCAGAAAAGCAATTCGTAGTCGGGATAATCCTGGCGGCAGAAGCTGGCGAAATTTTCGTACGCCTCAGGATCGAGGCCCCGAAGCGGTTTCAGATTGCTGACTGGCGGAGTAAATTCGCTCTTCAGCCCCGGAACCGGGCGGCGATGAAAGAACCCCCAGGCGCTGTACAGGGAAATCAGATAGTAGATGAAGGGAAACGTTGCGATCCCCAGCACCGCATAAATGAACAGTGAGACGGTCATCCCCTGCACAGCTTAGCCAGATGGAGAAGCGCTGTCAAAAATTCCCTTCAGAAGCTGAGCATACTCACATGGCGGCGGAGCATGTAGTACTCGTTGATAGGGCGGTCGTCTCGCAAGCCGGGAGTTTGGGGCGACAACGCAATCATCTGCTCGGGCTTCGTCTCTCGCGAGAGCAATAACTCGAACTGTTTCTCGGCGGTTTTTTCCGGTCCCCATTCCAGCATGTCCGCAACCGCGGCCGCCGGCATACGATTCGCCAGTTCCGCCGCGCTGCGAACCGGAATTGGCTGGGAACTAGCCAGGAAGTGCCAACCCTGCCGCCCGTTCCACTGAAAGATTCGCACGTAAGGAAACGAATTTTGCAACGCACGTGCCACCGAGGCCTTCAACTGATTGTCGTTCGCAGCGTTGACGCCATCGGGCAGAAATTGTTGCAGGATGCCGCCCGGCCGTAGCCGCTTCTTCGCCACCGCGTAGAAGTCTTCCGAGTACAGCAGACTGGAACCCGCAGCCTGCACCGGCGGCGGCGGGTCAATGATGATCGCGTCATACTCTTCCGGCGAGCGCTCCAGAAAGCGCCGGCCGTCGTCGACCACCACCCGCGCGCCCGGCGATGCCAAAACCTTTTTGCCATCCCCATGATAATAAGTAAACAGCTTGGGCACGCTGGGCACCAAATCGACGGCGGTCGTCGGGATTCCCCACGACATTGCCGAGCGGAACGTTGTTCCCATCCCAAAGCAGATCACCAGCGCATCACTCGGCGGCTGGGCCAGCGAAGCCAGACTAAGATGCGCCATCATCTTGGGAATCGGCACCATCGACGTAATGTTCACGCCGTTGATGATCAACCGTTTGCTCATACCCTCGCCGGTAGCGATCACCGTCGCCGTGCTGTCCCGCAAAACTTCGCGCTGCGGATACTGGGTCGCGAAATCCTGAGTAAAGAACAGAATCGCCATCGCCGCGAATGCAGAGGCTAAAGCGGCAGCGCGGGTTACTAACCCAGACTTGGCCGCGAAAGCTGCGTGAATCGCCATCGCCAGCCACGGCAGAGTCAACACCAGCGTAGACCAGCTCTCGCCCAGGAACGGCAACAGCAGGAACCCGCTCAGCAATGGTCCCACGATGCAGCCCAGTACGTTGATCCCATACGCTTTGCCGGCGCGGTCGGGATCGCCCCCAGACCAGCGATCCACCAGCATCGGAGTCAGGAACCCCATCACCGCAGCGAACGGCGTGACCCCGAGGAACACTCGCCCCGAGGAACCCAGCGCCAGCCTCACATCGGAAGTCACCAGCACAAGAACTCCTGCCGGCACCAAAGCGATCCAAGCTAGTTCGCTCTCGCGCCCGCCGCGAAAACTCCACCAGCGGTAAATTCGTGAACCCAGAAATGTGGCCAGCAGGTAGGCCACCAGAATGATGGCGAACGCATACACCACCGGCCCAATGTAGGGGGTGAATAAGCGGATCCAAATCAACTCCATCCCCATGGTGGTAAGGCCGGTGAGAAAAAGCAAAAGTAGCGGCGTTCGGCTCGTGTCGAAACTCGCCAAAGGCGCGGCGGCAGCCGCCGCAACGCGGCCGGGAATCGCGCTCTTCGACGCAAACCCCAGTCCGAACGCGCTCACCGCAATCGCCGCATTCAGGCACGCGCCAACTCGCAGAGTCGCGTGGAAGCCGCCAAGCTCGATCAGCAGAGGCGCGAGCACCGCTCCTCCAATCGCTCCCACCACATTGGCCACATAGAGAAAGCTGAAGGAACGACTCGAGTCCTGGCCCACCTCCGATCGAATGGCAAACATCACCAGCGGAATGGTCGCGCCCATGCAGGCGCACCAGGGCACCAGCGTCAATGCCAGCCACGCTCCAGAAGCCAAATAGAATGCAGCCGAGGACACTGCTGCCTGCGCTGCCATGTTTTCCAGCAGTCGATGCCCGTATGAAAGTTGCAGAGGAACCACGAGCGCAGAACAGCCGATCAGCAACTCCGTCAAACCGTATAGTTTCAACGGGTGTGTCGCAAGGCGCTTCCCGTAAGCCCGCACCAGACTGCCCGCCGCCCAGGATCCCAGGCCCAGACCTCCCATAAACATTGAGAGCACGATCGAGGTCAGTGCTGTGGTCACCCCAAACTGCGCCATGGCCAGCCGCAACCAGACCAGCTCATACACGATGCTGCACAACCCCGAAATAAAGAAGAAGGCAAAGTACCAGGCCATGATGATCCTTCAAGATAGCTTAGGTGGGAAGCAAGCCATCAGCACATGACCGAGGTAACGGCATTCAGCACGGCTTTTGGAGAGAAAAACTGCTCTTGACGCATTCCCCTGGCCAGAGGACAATTGGCGCTCGGTTGCCGTCCCCGCTCAGGGATTTCAACCAAACCAGGCGTCCATCCTCGATTTGCAGGGGTTCGCAATGCGAAAACTGTTGTTGATTTCAATTCTGGTCTTGAGTGCAACCTTGGCTCTGTCCGAAGCGGCCCCCGCTGTTCCCGCCACCGTCAGCAACTCGCCGAACTCACTCCCAGCGCTCGGGCGCAGAACGACTGGTTCGGCATCTCCATCGCCATGAGCGGCAACACGGTTGTGGTGGGCGACTTCGACGCCAACATCGAGGAGTATGGCACGGTCGATGTGTTCGTGAAGCCCGCCGGCGGCTAGTCGAACATGACCCAAACTGCAACCCTGACCTCATCCGACAACGGCGCCGGCTTCGGCGTCTCCGTTGCCATCAGCGGCGACATTATTGTAGTCGGGGCGGCGAACACTTCGAACTTTAACAAGCAGCAGTCAACTCCGGGCGCAGTTTATGTTTTCGTCAAGCCTGCCAATGGCTGGCAGAATATGACAGAAACCGCCAAGCTCACCGCCTCCGATGGCATGGATGGCGACGCCTTCGGCAACAGCGTGAGCATCAGCGGAACCACCATCGCGGTTGGGGCATTCTTCGTGAACAATTTCTCCGGCCGGGTCTACGTGTTTACTTGCAGCCGCCAGGGATGCACTCAAGCCGCCGAACTGAGCGCCTCAGACAGCGACGGCATTTTGGATTACCTGGGCTGCTCCGTCGCCGTCAGCGGCAACACGGTCGTGGCGGGCTCATACGGTCACAACAATTTTCAGGGATCGGCATACGTTTACGTCGAATCTGCCGGCGGATGGGCCAACATGACCGAGACCGCTGAACTGACGACCTCCAACGGCAACGCCAGCGACAATCTCGGATTCGCAGTCGCCATTAGCGGAGGCACCGTGGTGGCGGGCGCACCCGCCGCATACAGCTACTACGGGGCGGCCTACGTGTTCGTCGAGCCGCCGGCCGGCTGGGCGACCACGTCGAGCTTTACCGCCGCCCTAGTCGCACGCGACGCAATCCAATACGACAGCTTCGGCCAGGCGGTTGGCATTAATGAGAACGCAGAAGCAATCGTAGTCGGCGCTCCCGGCGCGAACGTTGGCGCGAACCTTGAGCAGGGCGCGCTTTACGCCTATGTCCGTCCGGTCGCCGGATGGAAAACCACCCGCACCCCTTACGCCGAAGCCACCGCCTCCGATGGCGCCTCCGCCGATCTCATGGCGACTTCCGTTGCCATCAGCGGCGCCACCGCGGTCGCGGGCGCGCCCAAGAGCAGTTCCCCCGGCGCAGCCTATGTATTCGGACAATAGGTCAACGGAGGCATTACTTCGTCTGCACCACCTTCATCAGTTGTTCAGAGGCAATGACAAAACGTCGTGAACGGATTTCGGCAGCTTGTCAGCATTGGCCACTAACAGGCTCACCTGCCACATCTGCGTCTCTGATAATCTAGGCCGGAAGCCCGGCATGCCCGTCAAACGAATCCCATTCGCAACTTTCCAATAACTTTCTCCCGGCTCGTCGTCGGTGACACCTTTTCCTTCCAGCAGCTTCGGCGGATGCGGATACATGCCGGCAGCGATTATGGTTTCCTTCTGCTCCGGCAGCCCGTGACACACCGCGCAATGTTCGCGATAGAGCAGGGCGCCCGCAGCCAGATTGCCTTCGTCGGGTTGCAGCGGAACCGTCTTCGGCATCTCCCGGCTAATTGCCGCATCCAGAGCCCGGTGCGCCAGCTTCTTTTCAAAAGGCATGGGGGACGCCGAGGTTGCCACCGGAGCCTGCCCTGCAGCGAAGTAGCAGTAAACGCCGAGCACAATGGCAGCAGCGCCTAGAATCATTCCTACGACAAACATGGCAAACGCTCTCATCGTCAGACTCTCCTTAGCCGAGAAATAACGCGGAAAGCAGGAAAGCTGGTAGCGCTACCGGGAATCGAACCCGGGTTTGAAGATTGAGAATCTTCCGTCCTAACCCCTAGACGATAGCGCCATCCGGGCAGAACGTGATTATAACAAAGCAGTCGCGCGCGCTCAGGCGTGTCCCCATCCGCTGGCCATCTGCCGCCGTTCGACTTCTTCATAGCGCTTGCGCACCACCGGCCGCAACAAGGTGAACAATAGTGAAAACAGAAGTCCGATCACGGTCAGCGGATACCAGATGCCAAATGGTTGATGCCGGGAGATCGCATAAAGGCCCAGCCCCAGATTCACCCAGCCGAACCACTTCATGAGAGTGAACGCCCCCAGAATGAAATTCCGGCCTTTGCCGCGGGAAGCCAGCACCGCAGCTACGATGGCCAGCATCACTGCGCACGAACCCATCACCCCTCCGCCCATCCCGCCATACCAGATACCGAAACGAGTGGGATCCATCCATGGTTCCATCATGTTGTGCCTCCCTAACCTTAGTGCATATACGCGGGCCGGCGGTAAAAGGATTCCATTGACAAACCTGCCTCTCCATGCCACACTTTGATAGGCGAATAAAAAGCGAATATCGCTTGCCCTGAAATCTGAGGTTTTCTATGTCGTCTTTTCCGCTCTTTCCCACGGAGGCGGTGCGCCGCCCCGTGGTCTCGGTTGCTTCTAACTCATCGCCGCGGATTTTCGACCGCCTGGCGGCGTTGCCCAAGCTGGCAGAGGTCACGCCGGCCTCACGGCTCACGCTACGGCCCCCGCCGGAAATGGCTCCGAGCGGAGTGCGCGAAATCGATGCCCTCACCAGCGGGCTGCCACGCGGCTGTTTGACCGAAGTTTGCGGACCGGTTTCTTCCGGCCGGACCAGCTTGCTGTTAGCGGTGCTGGCGGCCGCTACCCATCGCCAGGAAGCGTGCGCGCTGGTGGATGTAAGCGATGCCTTTGATCCCTTGTCAGCCGCGAGGGCAGCAGTGCATTTTGAAAGCTTGCTATGGGTGCGATGCGGCGATCACGAAAATACCCGACGAAAACGCGAAGGGCACGACTTCAGTCGTGCCGATAGAGCTTCTTTTAAAGCTCGGGCTTTAGCCCCTGAGGACAAGAAGCGAAAAGCATCCGAGTCTCCAGTCGACCAAGCGCTGCGCGTCACCGACCTGCTCCTGCAAAGCGGCGGCTTCGGCCTGGTGATCATTGACCTGGGCGATGTCCCTCTGAAACTTGCACGCCGCATTTCGCTGACCTCCTGGTTTCGTTTTCAGCGGGCGATAGAACACACCCCTACCGTGCTGTTCGTAGTCACGCAGGCACCCTGCTCCCAGACTTGTGCCGCGCTGCTGCTGAAACTGCAGACGGACAAAAAGCTGTCAGCTTTCAGCTATCAGCTCTCAGCTTTAAAGACGCCGTCTCATGCGGAACTCCTGGATGATCAGAAAATAGAAACTGAAATTCTGCGCTCACGGATGCCACGCAAGCCCGCACCATCCACTACCGCCGCCTTCTCCACCAGAACCGTACGCGCAGGATGAAAATTCCTCACTGACTCAATGATTCAATCTCTCAATGAATCAATTTTTCTATGCCTTTTGCTTGCATCTTCGTGCCGGACTTTCCCATGGAAGCGCTTCTGCGCGCCGAGCCCGGCCTGCGCTCGCAGCCTTTCGCGGTGCTCGAAGGAAAGCCTCCTCTCCAGAAAGTTTTCGCGGCAAACGAAAACGCTCGCCGCGCCGGCATTATGCCCGGAATGACCAGGCTGCAAATCGAAGCCTGTGTCGGCCTAGCGTTCCGTGCCCGATCTTTGCTTCAGGAAACCGCTGCCCATACTGCTCTGCTCGATTGTGCACAATCATTTTCGCCGCGAGTGGAAGATGCAGCACCTGACACCATCGTTCTCGACCTTCTGGGTATGGAATTGCTTTTCGGAGCCTTTCCTAAGATCGCCCGCAACCTCGCTCGCCGCGCTTATGATCTTGGACTCACTGCAAATGTCACCGTCGCCGCCAATCCCGATACTGCTGTCCTTGCCGCCCGCGGATTCCGCGGCGTAACCGTAATCCCCGAAGGCAACGAATCCGAGCGGATGGGGAACCTGCCGGTGGAACTTTTGTTCTCTGAACCACAGGAAGCGGAGCCGCTTTGGGAAACGCTCCACCGTTGGGGGATTCGTAATCTGCGCGATTTGGCCACTCTGCCAGATGTGCCTTTGAGTGAACGCCTAGGACAGCGGGGAGTGTATTTGCAAAAGCTGGCGCGAGGCAAGACTTCACGCACGCTGGTCCCAATCGACCCGCCACTCGTGTTCGAGGAAGCTATCGAGCTGGAGTATCCGTTGACGTTGCTGGAGCCGCTGGCATTTTTACTGGGACGATTGCTGGATCAGCTTTGTGCTCGTCTGGCCTCGCGCGCCCTGGCCACTCAGGAATTGCGGCTGGAACTGGAACTGGCCAGCGAATACCGAGAAGCAGACAGTGTGGGGACGGGCGACCCAGCCCGTCCCAGCCGAGCGCAAGCTCGGCAACACTTTTGCCGTACCCTTCATCTTCCTTTGCCTCTGCTCGACTCCAAAACTTTCCTCAAGCTGCTGCAGCTCGATTTGAAAGCCCACCCGCCCGGCGCGCCCATCGTCAAGATTCATCTGGCTGCGGAGCCGGTGCGGCCGCGGCCCGGGCAAAGCGGACTTTTTCTCCCGCCATCCCCCGAGCCGGAAAAGCTTGAACTCACGCTGGCGCGAATTGCGGGCATTGTGGGAGAGGACAAAGTCGGATCTTTGGAAATCATGGACACACATCGTCCTGAACGATTCCGCCTGCAGCACTTTGCTCCCAACAATTCTTTTTCACCACAGAGGCGCAGAGTCGCAGAGAAAAACAATTTGCAGTTTTCTCCGATGTCCATGAACTCCTCCGTGTCGGAGCCTGCCCTGAGCGCAGCCGAGGGGTATTTTCGTGGTGAAAGTTCCAGTCTGGTTACTGCGCTGCGCATCTTCCGTCCTCCCGCCGCAGTCACCGTCACTTTGTGCGAAGGCAGACCAACTTTTATTTCCTGTCTTAAACGGAAAGAAACCCGTGGCGAAATCCTCTGGGCGGCAGGCCCGTGGCGTTCTTCCGGCGACTGGTGGGAGCAGGAAGGCTGGGCGCGCGATGGATGGGACATCGCGGTGCAGGAAGAAACCAGCATCGGATTGTATCGCCTGGTGCACGACCTGTTGGACGGACGATGGCTGCTGGAAGGAAGCTACGATTAAGCAATCAGCACTCAGCATTCAGCACTCAGTTTGGGCTGAATGCTGAGTGCTGATTGCTGAGTGCTGAGTGCGCAATGTACATCGAACTCCACTCTCGCTCCGCTTTCAGTTTTCTCGAAGGCGCTTCCCTGCCCGAAACTCTAATCGCCACCTGCGCCAACCTGAATATGCCGGCCATGGCGCTGCTCGACCGCGATGGCGTCTATGGCTCGCCGCGTTTTCACATGGCAGCAAAGAAGACCGGGCTGAAAGCGCATATTGGCGCGGAAGTGACGGCAAAACCCGGCCACGGATTCACACGGATTCACACCGATCATTGCAATAAGAAATCCAGCCCCAAGAATTTCTCTGTGTTTCCGTGTCTCCGTGGTGGATTTAGACTTCCCCTTCTCGTCTCTTCCCGCACCGGCTATCAGAACTTTTGCCGCATGATCACCAAAATGAAGCTGCGCGCGGCCAAGAACGAAGGCGCTGTCTATGAGGAAGAACTGCAAGAGCATGCAGAAGGATTAATTTGCCTCACCGGCGACCACGATGGTCCGCTGGCTCTTGCCCTCAAAAATGGTGGACTGGAAGCGGCGCGCCGCTCGATCGAACGCCTGATCGAAATCTTCGGCCGCGCCAACGTTTACGTCGAACTGCAGCGCCATTTTCATCGCGAGCAGGAAGCTCGCAATCGTGCTGCCATCGAAACAGCCCGCTCGCTCCGGCTTCCTTTACTTGCAACCAATGGCGTCTGCTATGCCACCGCTCGCGAACGCGAACTGTGCGATGTTTTCACCGCTCTCCGCCACCATCGCACTCTGGCTACGGCAGGACGTCTGCTGGCGCGCAACTCCGAGCGCCACTTGAAATCGCCGCAGGAGATGCACGCCCTTTTTGCTGACCTTCCTGAGACTATCGCCAATACAGCAGAGCTGTCTTCCCGCCTCGAGTTCACTTTCAAAGATCTGGGATATGAATTTCCCAAATATCCCGTGCCCGCAGGCGAGAGCATGACATCGTTCCTAGAAAAGCGCACCTGGGAGGGTTTTCAAGGACGTTACGGGCGGGCTTCCACAGATCTGCAACACCGCGCCCGACGCCAGATCGAGCGCGAATTGAAGCTGATCGAAAAACTCGCCCTGGCCGGCTACTTCCTTATTGTGTGGGACCTGGTCCGCTTCTGCCGCGACCAAAATATTCTGGTGCAGGGACGCGGTTCAGCCGCCAACAGCGCTGTCTGTTACTCGCTGGGAATTACCGCCGTCGATGCCGTCGGCATGGAACTGCTCTTCGAACGTTTTCTTTCCGAAGAACGCGGCGAATGGCCCGACATTGATCTCGACCTACCCAGCGGCGACCAGCGCGAGCGTGTCATTCAATACTTGTACAAACGATACGGCGAGCGCGGCGCCGCCATGACCGCCAACGTCATTACCTATCGCAGCCGCATGGCCGGACGCGAAATGGGCAAGGCGCTGGGCTTCGATCCCGAAACTCTGGACAAACTTTCCGCCGCCGTTTCCACCTGGGAGTATCGCGACCAGCGCGACACTTTCGATCACCGCTTTCGCGACGCCGGCCTCGACCTCAATCATCCCCGGCTGCGCAAATATTTCGAGCTTTGTGTCGCGGTACAGGATTTACCGCGCCATCTCGGCCAGCATTCCGGCGGCATGGTGATCTGTCAGGGCCAGCTTGACTCCGTGGTTCCCCTCGAACCTGCGTCCATGCCCGGCCGCGTGGTGGTGCAGTGGGACAAGGAAGACTGTGCCGATCTCGGCATCGTCAAAGTCGATTTGCTCGGCCTGGGAATGATGGCGGTGCTGGAAGATTCTCTCCAACTCATTGAGAATCACTATCGCGAAGAAGTCAGCCTCGCGCACCTGCCCGCCGACGATCCCGAGGTGTACTCAACCTTGCAGAAAGCCGACACCATCGGCATGTTTCAGATCGAGAGCCGCGCCCAGATGTCGTGCCTGCCGCGCCTGCAGCCGACGCGTTTTTACGACATTGTGGTGCAGGTCGCCATCATCCGCCCCGGCCCCATCGTCGGCCAGATGGTGAATCCTTATTTACAACGCTGCCAGGGACGCGAGCCCGTCACTTACCCGCACCCCTCGCTCGAACCCGTGCTGAAGCGCACGCTGGGCGTACCGCTTTTTCAGGAGCAGTTGTTGCGCATCGCCATGGTGGCCGCCAACTTCAGCGGAGGCGAAGCCGAGGAATTGCGCCGCGCCATGGGATTCAAGCGCTCCCAGGCGCGCATGAAAGAAATCGAGGCCCGCCTGCGTTCCGGCATGACGCAAAACGGTATTTCGCAGGAAGCCCAGGAGCAGATCGTTCTCTCTATTTCTTCGTTCGCTCTTTACGGATTTCCCGAGTCGCACGCCGCCAGCTTTGCGCTCATTGCCTACGCCAGCGCTTATTTGAAGTGTCATTACCTGGCCGCGTTCACCGCCGCCCTGCTCAACAATCAGCCCATGGGCTTCTATCGCCCGGCAACACTGGTGAAAGACGCGCAGCGCCACGGATTGAAAGTCCTGCCCATTGATGTGATGAAGTCAGAGTGGCAATGCACGTTGGAAGCAGTTTCTGGTTTCCAGTTTCCAGTTTCCAGTTCACGCCCACTAACTAGAAACCAGAAACTAGAAACTAGAAACTCGTCCGTTGCCCTTCGTCTCGGCCTGCGCTATGCCCGTGGATTACGGGAAGAAGCCGGACAGGCCCTGGTACGCCAGCGCGCTCTCTCTCCTTTCACGTCCATCCGCGATCTCATTCATCGCGTCCCGGAACTCCGTAAAGATGAACTGAATACCCTGGCGGAAATTGGCGCGCTGAATTCAATAGGAAATCCACCACGGAGACACGGAGGCGCGGAGAACACCAACAAATCAAAAATCGACCTTCAAGAATCAGATTCCTCCGTGCCTCCGTGTCTCCGTGGTGAAATTTCCTTGCACCGCCGCGACGCCCTCTGGCAAGTCGAGCGTGCGGTCCGCCATTCCGGCCCTTTGCTTGACAGTCTTTCCGAACCCGACGCGAAATCCCCGCTACGTCCGATGAACGCTGAAGAACGCCTGGTCGCCGACTTCCGCGGTACTGGCATGACCGTCGGCCCGCATCCCATGGCGTATCACCGCGCGCGCATGAAAGCTCTTGGAGTTCACCAAGCCATCGACCTCAAAACAATCCCCAGTGGACGCCTTTTGCGCATCGGAGGCTGCGTCATCGCCCGCCAGCGCCCCGGCACCGCCAAAGGTTTTGTCTTTTTAAGCCTGGAAGATGAAACCGGGGTAGCCAACGCCATCGTCAATCCCGATTTATTTCAACAAAACCGGCTCTTGCTGAGTTCCGAACAATTTCTGATGATCGAGGGAATTCTGCAAAATCAGGACAACGTCATTTCGGTGAAGGCCCAACGCGTGTCGCCACTCAATATCACTCGCGCCGAAACCTCTTCGCATGATTTCTATTGACGACGATCGAAAAACAAATGTTTCAGCGCGATTAATTTCTTGAATTCCGCACACATTTACAGCGAAGTGGTTTATCATTAGTCCATACTCGTCATACATTCTTGTGAGCCAACCTCAGCCGTAGGCCGCTTAGTATTCGGGTAATCATACTTTCATCAACTGTATCCCTAAAGGAGTAACTGCAATGCCCAGAGCAAAAACACCCCGTGCCACCACCTCACCCAAAAAACAAGTTCTGACCATGCCGGAAGTGACTTCGACGCCGCAGATTCGGAAGGCGTCCCCCTCGGCGAACTCCCAGACCCTGGGACTCGAGGGCCAAATCCGCCAGCGCGCCTATGAGTTGTACCAGGAGCGGGGATGCACTTCTGGGCAGGAAAACGAAGACTGGCTCCGGGCTGAACGCGAGGTTCTGGCTCGTCAGAACCACCAGCAGAGCGCGTAATTCGCGGTCTCCACCCGGCCGGCTTTTTGTCCAGAACGGGAAAACACCGCGTTTTCTGAGATCACCCAGTTGCCCCGGCGGGTGGTTTCTGAAAAAATGGCAGAGGCTCCCCTATGTCCATACTCGGTAGTTTCTCCCTCCTGCTGGCTCTAGCGCTGAGCGCCTACTCTTTTCTGTTCGGGATACTCGCGCTGGCCCGTGAAGGGCCAAGCTCCGCACGCCTGAGTGAGACCGCCCGCCGCGCCGGCATTGCTTCCTTCGCCATCGTTCTCCTGGCGGCCGTGGTGCTGGTCACCGCCGCCTTCCAGGACAACTTCTCCATCGCGTACATCTTCCATCACAGCAATCGCGACTTGCCGGTTCCTTATAAATTTGCCGTGCTGTGGTCGGGGCAAGAAGGCTCTCTGCTGTTCTGGTCGCTGCTGCTCTCGGCCTATGGACTGGTGTTGCGGCTGCGTTACAAGACTGACCCGCGTCTGTTCGCCTACGCCTCGGTCATTATCGCGGCGGTGCAAGCCTTCTTCCTCTTGCTCTTGAATTTTGCCGCCCGCCCCTTCGCCGTGATGCAGGGCTCGCTCCCCGCCGATGGCAGCGGCCTCAACCCGTTGTTGCAATATCCCGAGATGGTGATCCATCCTCCCATGCTGTATCTCGGCTATGTCGGATTCACTGTTCCTTTTGCGTTCGCGCTGGCGGCCTTGATCATGCGCTACCCCGGCGAAAAATGGATCCACATCACCCGCCGCTGGACCATGGTGACTTGGGGCCTGCTCACCTGCGGCATCTTTCTCGGAATGCATTGGGCGTATTCCGTGCTCGGCTGGGGCGGATACTGGGGATGGGACCCGGTGGAGAACGCATCGTTTCTCCCCTGGCTGACTGGCACGGCGTTTCTGCATTCCGTAATGATGCAGGAAAAGCGCGGCATGCTGAAGACCTGGAACATGTGGCTGATCTTCTCCACTTTCATGCTCTCGATCTTCGGAACCTTTCTTACGCGCAGCGGTGTCGTCAGTTCCGTGCACGCCTTTGCTCAGTCCTCGATTGGGGACTGGTTCGTGGCCTTTCTGGCGATCATTTTCGTGACCTGCCTCTTTTTCTATATCAAGAACCGTTCGCACCTGCTTGGCGAGCACAAGTTGGAGTCGCTGGTCTCGCGGGAATCCAGCTTCCTTTTCAATAACCTTCTCTTGTTGGTGGCCTGCTTCACGGTGTTATGGGGAACCTTGTTTCCAGTGCTTTCGGAGTGGGTCCAGGGAACCAAAGTCACGGTCGGACCGCCATTTTTCAATCGCGTGAATATTCCCGTCGCCTTGCTGCTTTTGCTGCTGACCGCGCTGGGCCCGCTGTTGGCGTGGCGCAGGACTTCCACCGAAAGTCTGAAACGTAACTTCCGATTCCCCGCGCTGGGTGCGCTGATCGTCGGAGCGGCATTGGTCGCGTTCGGCATGCGTCCGTGGAAAGACGTCAGCTACTTCTATTCGTTGATGACCATCATGTTGGCGGTGCTGGTGGCGCTGACGGTAGCTTCTGAATTCGTGCGCGGCGGACGCGTCATTTCCGGGCACACCGGCCAGAACCTTTTTCCATCGATGGTGCAATTGACTCGCCGCAACACCCGCCGCTACGGCGGCTACATTGTCCACTTCGGCGTGATCGTGGTCGTGATCGGATTCGCCGGCGCCGCCTTTAACCAGGACAAAGAGCAGGAAATGGGCTTTGGCGACAAACTGACCATCGGCCCTTACACCATGGTTTGCCAGTCCTATACCCAGGACGATAACCCCAACTACGGCAGCGAGTGGGCGGTGATGAATGTCTTCAAGGGCGGAAAGCAGATTGCCACGCTCAATCCCGAGCGCCGCTTCTACAAAGCCAGCCAGCAAACCTCCACCATGCCCTCGATTCGCTCCACCATCGCCAACGATCTTTACGTTGTTTATGAAGGTCAGAACCCGGACACTGGTCGGCCCATTATTCGAGCACACTTGAACCCACTGGTGATGTGGATTTGGGTCGGCGTGTGGATCATGATTGTCGGCACCGTAGTTGCCATGATTCCCAATACCGCGCCGGTGCGAGTTATGGTTCCCGCCCGCGTTCAACCAGCCCCGGTGGGAGCGGGAGACTGATGTTCCCACCGAGCAGACGGTCATTGCAGATCGTGGTTTTAGGTATCGCCATACCCATACTGATGGGAGCGGGAGACCAAGCGGCTCGCTTCAACGATCTTGGCCATCGCATGATGTGTGTCTGCGGCTGTAGTCAGATTTTGTTGGAATGCAATCACGTGGGCTGCACCTATTCCGACCGCATGCGCGCGGAACTGGTTGCTGCGGTCGATCGCGGCGACAATGACGATCTCACGCTGCAATCTTTCGTCCAAAAGTATGGCCCTCCCGTGCTGGCGGCGCCTACCAAGACTGGATTCGACCGCGTTGCCTGGGTCGCGCCGTACTTGGCGTTAGTTTTGGGCCTAGCGCTGGTCATCTTTATCATTCGTGGCTGGAGGTCGCGTCCGCTGGTCCTGCCCGCTGACGCCCCGGCGCCAGTGCATGGCGTGGAACTTGACCGCTTCCGCGCACAAGCCCGCAAGGAGACTGAAACGTGACCGTCGCCCTCCTGGCCTGCATGCTGATCACCACCGCGACCCTGGTGTACGTTTTCTATCTGCCAGGGACGTTGTACCTTGGTCCGCGCAAGACCCGTCTGTCTTTTCTGCGGGAGCGCAGAGAAACCGTCTACGAGAACCTGCGTGATCTGAACTTCGAATTCAAGTCCGGCAAGTTTCCCGACGCCGACTATCAGTCGATGAAGGCGTCGCTCGAGGAAGAAGCCGCCGCAGTGCTGGCCGAGATCGCACATTTGGAAGCCGCAGATAGAAATAGTAGAAAAGGAGCCAGAGTTTGAAATCAATCGGATCCATGTGGGGACGGGCGCCCTCGCCCGTCCGGGTCGAGCGCAAGCTCGACAGGCTATTTGCGTCCGCAATTGCTATTTTTCTGGGGCTGCTCCTCCCGGCCCTCGCTGCGTCCCAGACTCTCACCGGTACCGTCACCAATGGCACCACCAATAAGCCCGCATCCGGAGACGATGTCGTCCTCCTCAGCCTGATGAACGGAATGCAAGAGGCCGGTCGAACCCAAGCGGACGCGAAAGGCAATTTCAGCCTCAAGCTCGATGGTAGCGGGCCGCATCTGATTCGCGTGATTCACCAGGGCGTCACCTACCACCGCATGGCGCCTCCCGGGACTACGTCGGTTGAAGTCCAGGTTTTTGACGTGGCGAAAAAGGTCGCGGGCATCCAGGTAACTGCCGATGTGATGCGTTTTCAGGCCCAGGGAAACGATCTGGGCGGCGTGCGTTTGTTCGCGGTGAACAACACCTCGAACCCGCCGCGCACCCAGATGAACGATCAGAATTTCGAGTTTTATCTGCCCGAAGGATCGCAGATCGACCAGTCCATGGCTCAAACCGCCGGCGGCCAGCCCATCAACTCGGCCCCGGTCCCACAGAAAGAAAAGAATCGCTACGCCTTCATTTTCCCCTTGCGCCCGGGCGAAACCCAATTCCAGGTTGCTTTCCACCTGCCTTACAGCGGTCAGGCCAGCATCAATCCGCGAGCCATCTACGGTGCCCAGCACTTTGTCGTCATGGTGCCCAAGAGCATGCAATTCACCGCCGGGCAAGGCACGGCGTTCGTCGCCATGAATGATCCTCGTCAGCCCGACGCGGTGGTTCAGGTCGTGTCGAACACCACTGTTGGGCAGCCACTCGACTTCAGCGTATCCGGCGCCGGCACTCTGGCGGATGCCGGAGACGACAATGCGGGCGCGCCCACACCCGCCACAAGCGGCCCAGTCGCGGGCCGCGATTCCCGCCCCGGCGGCGGCCTCGGCCCACCAATCGACGCGCCCGATCCGCTGGAAAAATACCGCTGGTACATTCTCGGCGGCTTCGGCGTGGTATTGGCTGCCGGTGCAATTTTCGTAGTGGGACGTTCCAGGACCACGGTGCCGCAGTTTGCTTCGGCAGAGATTGACGTTGTCGATCTCCCAGCCACAGCCAGGCCTCCCGCCGCAAATCGCTCCGCGCTTCTGCTCGACGCTCTCAAGGAAGAGCTATTCCAGCTCGAAGTCGAGCACAAGCAAGGCAAAATCTCGCAAGCGGAATATGAGAGAGCCAAGGCCGCGCTCGATCAAACGCTGGAACGTGCATTGAAGCGTGCCGAACGGACGTCCTCGCCCGTCGCGTAACCTCAGTGATAGAAGATCGGCGTCCCCGCCCGACGCAACTGCTAAACGGCTATTCACCTCACCAATCCCCGAAGCGGTGCCGTCTACCATTTTGGGAAGAGTAGTCGCCGATGGTTTAGCTGCATCTGTTGGCAACCTTAGCGGCAGGCAGACTCCCGCCTAAACTATCTCTGGGATCCCGAATATGACATCGCCAGGCGCCGCTCTCGTCGGCTCTTACGACTACCGGCTGGTTGCCCTGTCGGTATTGATCTCCTTAGTGGCCTCCTACGCCGCTGTCGATATCGCTGGCCGTGTCACCGCAACCCACGGAAAGATCCGGCTCGCCTGGCTGGCGGGGGGCGCTGGCGCAATGGGCACCGGCATCTGGTGCATGCACTACATCGGAATGCTGGCTTTCCGCCTTCCGGTAGTCATTGAATATGATTGGCCGACGGTGGCGATCTCGTGGCTGTGCGCGGTTTTTGCTTCCTGCGCGGCGTTGTTCGTGGTAAGCCGGCAGCGAATGGGCGTGTTTCGCTCTCTGCTGGGCAGCCTGGTGATGGGCAGCGGCATCGCGGGCATGCATTATGTCGGAATGGCCGCCATGCGGGTGCCGGCAACATGCAGTTACTCGCCTGGGCTGGTCTCACTGTCCGTGGTACTCGCTATTCTTATCTCCCTGGCGGCCATGTGGCTGACTTATGGGCTACGCGAGGCGCCCCATGGCTGGCGCTGGCAAAAAGCTGCCACCGCGCTGATCATGGGAACCGCCATCCCGGTGATGCATTACACCGGCATGGCATCGGCCAGCTTTACCGCTTCGGCAACGCCGCCGGATTTGGCCCATGCGGTGGGCATCTCCTCCCTCGGCACTGCCGGAATTGTCATCGTGACTGCCATGGTACTTGGTCTGGCCGCCTTGACCTCAGTGGTCGACCGCTGGTTTGCTGCCCAGGTTGCAGTACTGGATTTCGAGCGGCGCTACCGCCACCTCGTGGAGGCGGTCGAGGTCATTCTTTGGCGGAAGAACCTCAACTCTTCAGCCTTCAGTTTTGTCAACCAGGAAGCCGAATCGCTCCTCGGTCATCCCTTGGAGCAATGGCTTCGAAACCCAGCCTTTTGGATCGAACATACTCAACCCGAGGATCGTTCTCTGGTGGAATCCCGTTGCAGCAGCGCTGCCGAAGGAAAGCAGCCGCAACCGTTTGAGCACCGCATGATGGCCTCCAGTGGTGAAATAGTGTGGTTGAGAAGTCCAGTCCGTCTCGTGGAGGGTCAAACTCAAGGCAAGGAACTGGTGGGAGTGATGGTGGATATCAGCGAGCGCAAACGGGCGCAAGCCGCCGCCGAGGCAGCGACCAGGGCCAAAAGGGAATTTCTGGCCAACATGAGTCACGAGCTCCGCACCCCAATGAATGGTGTGCTGGGGATGGCGGAGTTGACGTTGGATACCGACCTTACGGCGGAACAACGCGAATTTTTGACCACGCTCAAGATGTCCGCCGATTCCCTGCTCGTCATCATCAATGACATTCTGGAGTTTTCTGAAATCGAGGCCGGCCAGCTGAGCATGGATTCTACCGAGTTCAAGTTGCTCGACATTTTGCGGTCGGCGATGCAAGCCTTCGCCCCCGCGGCCCGCCAGAAGGACCTCAAACTGCGCAGCGAAATCGCGCCGGGGGTGCCGGAGATCCTGGTCGGCGACCCCGTGCGGGTTCGGCAAGTGCTCATCAATCTGGTGGGCAACGCAGTTAAGTTCACAGCGCGTGGCGAAGTGAACGTTGCAGTCACTCGCGAGAGCGCGGCTCCGCCAGCTGTCACACTGCGCTTTACGGTCCGCGACACCGGCATCGGGATCCCACCCGAAAAGCAGAAATTGATTTTCGAAGCATTCTCCCAAGCTGACGGCTCCAGCACCCGGAAGTTTGGGGGCACCGGACTCGGCCTGACTCTCTGCGCCCGCCTGGTCGGGTTGCTAGGCGGAAAAATTTGGGTGGAAAGCAACCCCGGCATGGGGAGCCAATTCCACTTCACCGCACAATTCGCCTGCCAGCAATCCCTTCCCAGCCGCGCTGGCGCAGCGGCCAGACAGGGTGCTGTCGCAGGTTGACCGAAGCCGCTAAGCTCGGCGCCTCACGACTTCACAGCCACGAAGCGCAGGCTTTACCACGGGTGAGGCCGGCACGAACCGGCGAAGTCTCCCCAATATGAGAAAGTCGAAGCTGGGCCGGACTGCAATCGGTTTGCTAACCATGGCGGCCCTGAGCTATCTTCCTTCTGGCCTCGATCCTCCGTGCTGGAAAGATTCCTCCTGGAAAGATCAAGTGTGTGAACCGCGAGGAGGAGCAGGTAAAACATGAAACCAATACTGATTCTTGCCGCAGTGGTTGCCGCTACCGCGAGCTTCGCCAGCGCGCAAGACATTGTCGGCGAATGGCAGGGGACACTGTCAGCGAACGGCGCAGAATTGCGCCTTGTGCTGCACATCACCAAAAACGCCGACGGCACCCTGAAGGCCACACTGGACAGCGTCGACCAGGGCGCCAACGGCATTCCGGTAAGTTCTATCTCCCTGAAGGATTCAAGGCTGAGCTTGGGCGTGGATGCGGTTCACGGAACTTACGATGGAACGGTTGCGACCGACGGCAAGATGATCACCGGGACAGGGTCGCAAGGGCAGGCGTTGCCGCTGGCCTTCAAGCGCGCTATAGCGCCGGTCAAAACTGAGCCTAAGCTGGCTAAACCGTCAGACATTGACGGAGCCTGGATGGGCTCTCTGGACACAGGCGTGATCAAACTGCGCGTCGTCTTCCACATCATCAACATAGAAGACGGTCTGACCGCTACGCTGGACAGTCCAGATCAGGGTGCGAAGGGGTTGCCTGTCACTTCCGTCACCCGCGACGGAGCATCGCTGAGGATGGAAGCCAAACAGATCGGCGGCGTGTTTGAGGGCAAAATTACCGCGGATCGATCTTCGATCGATGGGACATGGACGCAGGGCGGGCGCAGCCTTCCGCTGGTGCTCAAGCCGGTGAAGGACAAGTCGGAATTGGAGCGAAAGCGACCGCAAAATCCGACCAAGCCCTACCCGTATGGCGAAGAAGAAGTTTCCTATGACAACACGGCGCAGCACGTCACGCTGGCGGCGACGCTCACACTGCCGCCCGGTAAAAAGCCGTTTCCTGCCGTCTGGGGCACAAGCCGTTTCTGGTTCTCTCGGACTATCTCACGCGCAAAGGCATTGCCGTATTGCGAGCGGACAAGCGTGGAGTTGGCAGGTCCACAGGAAACGTCGCCACCGCGACGACTGCCGATTTTGCCACCGACGCGGAGTCCGGGGTGACATTCTTGAAGTCCCGCTCCGAGGTCAATCCTCGGAAGATTGGCCTGATCGGACACAGCGAAGGCGGCGTGATTGCTCCCATGGTGGCAGCACGCGATTCAGATGTGGCCTTCATCGTGATGATGGCTGGCACAGGTGTTCCGGGCGATGCACTCCTGGCCGCGCAGGTTGAAGCCATTGGGCTGGCCAGTGGGGAAAGCCCGGAAGAAGCCGCCAAAGGTGCGGCCTAGGAACGTGAGATCCTCACGCTCGTGGAGACAGAAAAGGATGAGGCTGTGCTGGAGAAGAGACTGAAGGAAGAAATGGGCGATGTGCCGGAGGCGCGGATCACTGCGCAGATTAAGCAGATCAATTCCCCCTGGTTCCGCTACTTTCTGACCTACGATCCGGCGACCGCCCTGCGCCAAGTCACTTGCCCCGTGCTCGCGATTAACGGAGAAAAAGATACGCAAGTGCCTCCCAAACAGAATCTGCCAGCCATTCGGAAAGCGCTGGAACAAGCGGGCAACAAGCACTTTGAAGTCGATGAACTTCCCGGACTGAACCACTTGTTTCAGATGGCGAACACCGGCGCGCCCGCGGAATACGCAGAGATCGAAGAAACCATGTCACCGGTTGCACTGGAGAAGATTGCGAACTGGATTCTGAAGCAGTAACTCCCCGGCGGGAATCCGGCTAGTCGTGCGCTCTTCCTTGCGGCAGCGGTATTTACGCCCCCCGCCTCGCCGCGCCTTCCTGCCCTGAATCCCCTCGCTTCAGTTACCATCTAATCTGCTAAGAAAACCTATGGGCAACACCTTCAAAACCGCGTTCTTGTTGACTTTGTTGACTTTGCTGTTGATGTTCATCGGCCGCGCCTTCGGCGGTCAGAACGGCATGTTTCTGGCGCTGGGGTTGGCCGCCGTCATGAACTTCATCTCGTATTTCTATTCCGACAAGATCGCGCTGGCCATGTACCGCGCGCAGCCGGTGACTCGCGAGCAACTTCCGCGTGCTTATGAGGCGGTCGAGCGCCTGACGCAAAAAATCGGCATCCCCATGCCGAAGATCTATGTGATTCCCAACGAATCGCCCAACGCCTTCGCCACCGGACGAAATCCCAGCCATGCATCGGTGGCCATGACGCAAGGGATTCTCGATCTATTGAATGACGAAGAACTCGAAGGCGTACTCGCCCACGAACTCGGCCACGTAAACAACCGTGACATTCTGATCAGCTCAGTCGCTGCCACCGTCGCTGGCGCAATCACCATGCTGGCCAGTATGGGACGCTGGGCCATGATTTTTGGCGGGTGGGGTGGCGGCGACCGCGACGACCGTCATGGCGGAGGCATCGGTGCGCTGCTCATGCTGATTCTGGCGCCCATTGCGGCCTCGCTCATTCAGCTTGCCGTTTCGCGCTCCCGCGAATACCAGGCGGATGCCACCGGCGCCCACTTCACCGGCAATCCTTATGCCTTGGCCAGCGCGCTCTCCAAGCTCGACGCCTATTCCCGCCGCATCCCCATGCAAGCCACGCCTTCAACTGCGCATCTGTTCATCATTCAACCACTGCTGGGGATGAGTTTCGGAAATCTGTTCTCGACCCATCCGCCCATCGCCAAGCGCATCGAGCGATTGACGGGAAGACCGGCGGAGTTTACGCAGTAAGAGCATTCAGCCGTCAGCACTCAGCATTCAGCCATTCCAGACTGCGAAACCTCGCAACTCTGGAAGGGCTGAATGCTGACGGCTGATTGCTGAAGGCTTCATAACCTCCGTAACCGCTCTCCCTCACGTCCGCATAGTAGAATCGCTGTAATGTCACCTGAAACTGCCAGCGCCGTTTCTCATCGTGCTGCCCAACTGGAAGAAGCACTGTGCAAGGTGATCCGTGGCAAGGATGACGTCGTCCGCCTGGCCGTAGTTTGCCTGCTCGCTCGCGGGCACCTGCTGATTGAAGGCGTACCCGGCGTAGGCAAGACGACTCTAGGGCAGGCGCTGGCCCGGGCTCTCGATTGTACCTTTCAGCGCGTGCAGTTCACCAGCGACATGCTGCCCTCCGACGTTTTGGGGATCTCCATCTTCTCCGCTGCCGTGCAGGAGTTCGAATTCAAGCGCGGCCCGGTGTTCACCAATGTGCTGCTGGCCGATGAGATCAATCGCACCACCCCCAAGACCCAATCTGCCCTGCTCGAAGCGATGAACGAAGGCCAAGTCACCGTAGACGCCCACTCTTACCCGCTGCCGCAACCGTTCCTGGTAATCGCAACTCAGAACCCGGTCGAACATCACGGCACTTATCCTTTGCCCGAGTCACAACTCGACCGCTTCCTGATGCGGGTACGCATGGGCTATCCCGACAGCGGATCCGAGCGCGAGATTCTGCGCTCCCATGCTGGGACTGCAAAGCTGGACGCGCTACGGCCCGTGCTCACTGGCGCAGAGTTGCTCGAGATGCAGAATGTAGTGACGCAAATTCGTGTGGATGACTCGCTGGTCAGCTATGCCCTTGCCATCGTTCAGAAGACGCGGCAGACCGAACACTTCTCGCTAGGCGTCTCCCCGCGTGGCTCACAAATGCTCTATCGCGCGGCCCAGGCCACTGCGTTCCTCGAGGGCCGCACCTTCTGCACTCCTGAGGACTTCAAGCCGCTAGTGGTCCCGGTATTTGCTCACCGGGTTGTCGTCAACGGTCTCTATTCTTCCACTCTGAAAAAACCCGAGCAGGCCGAGCAGGTAATCCAGGAGATCGTCGAGGGCACGCCCGTGCCGATGTAGAAGCTGCCATTCAGCCTCGCCCGCTATAATGTTCGTTATGTCATTTCTTCGATTTCTTATGTTGTTGTCTCTGATCGTTTGGATCGGCGGGCTGATCTTCTTTGCCTTCGTGGTTGCTCCCGCGGCGTTTGCCGTACTGCCCACGACGCATGTTGCCGGGAATCTTGTCGGTCGTACTCTCGGAATCCTGCACTGGATGGGCATCTTCTCAGGCTTCGTCTTCCTAGCCAGTTCCCTTCTTTACAGCCGCCTGACCCGCGGCAAGGCCCATCCGTTCGCTGCACGCAACCTCATGATCGTCGCGATGCTCATCCTCACGCTGGTGTCGCAATTTGGAATCATTCCGCGCATGGACACATTGCGCGCCTCGATCGGCGAAATTGATTCCGTCCCCCCCGACAATCCTGCTCGCATGCAGTTCGACGTTCTGCATGTCTGGTCCACGCGAGTTGAAGGCGGAGTGCTGTTGCTAGGGTTGGTTGCGATCTATCTCACAGCTTCTGGCTTCTAGCTCCTAGCTTTGCCGATCAAGGACCTCTCGTTTATTCTGATAAGGACTTGTTCAGTAGCTAGAAGCTAGCAGCCAGAAGCGAATTCCCATGAAAACTGGCATCATCGGCCTGCCACAGGTGGGCAAGACATCTTTATTTCGCATTCTCACCAAGGCAAATCTCTCCGAGCATGCCTACTCCAACCCTCGCGAGGCCCACGTGGGCGTAGCCAAGGTTCCTGACGACCGTCTCGACCGGCTGGCCGCGCTCTACAACCCCAAGAAGCTGACCCATGCCTCCGTTGAGTACGTGGACGTCGGCGCCATCGGTCAAGAGGCGCTCAAGGAGACTGCTTACCTGGGCAATTTGCGTACGGTGGATGCCCTGGCACACGTGGTCCGCGCTTTTGACGATCCCTCCATCCCTCACGTCGGCCCGGTTGATCCGTTACGCGATATCAAGAACGTCGAATTTGACCTCATGGTCAGTGATCTTGGACAGATCGAGAAGCGCCTGGAGCGGCTGGAGAAAGACCTCAAGAAAATGCGCACGCCGGAGCTCGAGAAGGAATTTGACTTGCTCAAGCGAGCCAAGGCGCACATTGAAGCGGAGCGTCCGCTGCGCGAGATGGAAATGACGCCCGAGGACAAAAAGCGTCTGCGCGGCTTCATGTTCCTCAGTGAGAAGCCGATCCTGTATGTCTTGAATATCGGCGAGAGCACAGCCCTCGGAAATGACCTCGACAACGCAGTTGCGAAGCATAAGCTGACCGAAGTTGCTTCGCGGCCCAACGCCGGCGCCGCCGCCATCTGCGGCAAGGTGGAAGCTGAACTGGCGGAGATGAGCGACGCCGACGCTGCGGAGTTTCTCTCCAGCTACGGCCTCAGAGAGAGCGGCCTGGTTCGCCTGATTCGTACCACCTACGCGTTGCTCGGCCTGATTTCTTTTTTCACCGCCGGCGAAGACGAATGCCGTGCCTGGACCATTCCCGTCCACACTCGCGCCGTGGAAGCTGCCGGGGCCATTCACTCCGACCTGGAAAAACACTTCATCCGCGCCGAAACCATCCGCTGGGACCAACTGCTCGACGCCGGATCGGAAGCCGACGCTCGAGCCCGCGGCACCTTGAGGCTCGAAGGCAAGGACTACATCGTGCAAGATGGCGATGTGATGCACATCCGCCATAGCGGTTGAAAACCAGTTCTCGGTTCTCAGATGTCAGTTCTCAGTGTTCACTTGTCACAGCTTTCCTGAGCGCGAACTTCCATGATGTGTTTGGAGGTCGTTATGGGACAGTCCTACCGTGATCTGATCGCGTGGCAGAAGGCCATGGATTTCGTAATGGATGTGTATGCTGCCAGCAGGCTTTTTCCCCGCGATGAAACCTATGGGCTGGCTAGCCAAGTACGAAGAACATCTGTGCTGATTCCTACCAATATCGCGGAGGGGCAGGCACGCTACTCGCCGCAGGAATTTCACTTCTTCCTGGGCCGTGCCAGAGGCTCCTTGGTGGAAGTCGAAACTCAATTGATAATTGCCCAAAACCTGAGATATTTCACCTCAGAGCACGGCCAAAGACTGTTAGACAAAGCCGCTGAACTCGGCCGCATTCTGAACGGCCTGATCGGATCCATCAAGAAGGCCGCCTAACTGAGAACCGAGAACTGGGAACTGAGAACTGCTATCATCCTTCGTCACCCATGCATCCCATCGTTCTCAGCCTTCTGCTCGGCCTAACCGCCTCGGCCGCAAACGTTTTTGGCGGCGCCATCATCGTCCAGAAGCACTGGGATCGCTCTTATCTCCGCTACTTTGTCGCTCTGGGTGCGGGATTCATGTTGGCGACGGCCATCGTGGAAGTGTTCCCCGCGAGCCTGGCACTGGAAGGCAAGAACGCCGCCTACCTCGTCCTGTTGGGCTATCTCATCGTTCACTTTTTCGAACACGTGGTCACCTCTCACTTCCATTTCGGCGAAGAAACTCACAAAGACCAATTCATCCACACTCATAAGGGCTATTCCATTCTCCTGGGGCTCGTCATCCACACCTTCTTCGACGGCATCGCTATCACTGCCGGCTTCCTGGTCTCCAACTGGCTGGGCTGGATCATCTTCCTGGCAATTTTTCTCCATAAGATTCCCGAGGGATTCACCATCACTTCCGTCATGCTGGCCAGCGGCCGTAGCCGGCGCGTGGCCTGGGGCGCATCGGTCCTGCTGGGAGCGGCTACCTTTGCCGGCGTGCTGGCCATGGCAGTGTTTCGACACCAGGTAAGCTACGGATTGCCGCTTTCGGCAGGGGTGACCATCTATGTGGCGGCTTCTGACCTGATACCGGAAGTCAATCGTGAGCCGGGGGTCAAGATGGCCCTGGTGGTCTTCTTAGGTGTGGGATTTCTATTTCTGCTGGATCGCTTGTTCCACGTTCACTAGCGGTGCCCTCAGTCTACGACGTGCTTTGCCGTGTAGCCTTCACGCGCATTGACTTGAAACTTTACATCCTTGCCCTTCTGATCGTGGACTTTGAGCGGGCCGCCGTCCGCGGCGACTACTTCGACCTTCAACTTGCGATAGCTGCCGTCGAGCTTGGGATTCGTCGGGTGATACGCGATGCTGTACTGATGGCGGATGTCGCCGGCGATGTCGTGGAATATCTCCGGATATTCCGCCTGAAAACGCGGTTGGTAGAAGCGTCCCCCGGTCATGCGGGCGAAAGTCTGCATTTCGTTGTCGGCTTGCAGATAGTCCATCTGGGTCACCGGGATGCCGGCAGCCCCGCGCGTCCCGCTGGTGCAGTGGTTGACTTCACAGTAATTCCGGATGATCCATCCCGTACTGACGGTAAAAATTGTCACGTCTTTGGTGGTTTTGACCTTTTTCATGATCTGGTCAAGGTTGAGCTTGCTGAAGCTGTCGAAGCCGCTGCTGATCAGGACGATGTACTTATGCCCCTCGACCCGGTCCACCCTGTCCAAGGTGTCGTACAAGGCATCAAATAGGTTGGTCTCGGCGAATCCGGGCACACGCAGCGTATTCAAAGCCCCAAAGATCGCGCGCTTGTCCTGGGTGAAGTCCACCAGGATTTGCGGCTTCATGTCATACGACGTCACTGCCACCCAGTCGTCCGGCTTCAATGATTGAGTAAAACTGTAGGAAGCCTGCAGGGTCTCGATGGTGATGCCATAGAAAATGTCTGCAAACTCCACCAGCAACACCGCGGTAATGGGCGCGTCCGATATGCTGAAGTTGCTGATGGTCTGCTGCACGCCATCTTCATAAACCTTGAAATTTTCCTTCTTGAGGCTGGAAATAAACTGCCCGTCCTTGGTCGTGACGATCACCGGCACGTCCACCAGAGGCACGCTGATCTGGATCGAGTAGTCACCCATACCCTCGATCTTCTTGGGCTTGACTGGCGGCGGCGGGGGCGGCTCTTCTTTTTTCTTGGGGATCGCGTAGGGTCCCACATCGCCCTGCGGGCCGCCAGACTCAGGCGGGGCCTGGCTCTGCGGCCCGTTGCCGGCCGGCGGCTGATCTTGGGCCTGCCCCAGAAAGGCCGTCGCAGATACGGTTCCCACAGCCAAAACTACCCAGACCGCGTACCTTCGGACGGCGCCAACCAGTGATCCAGAACCACAGGAAAACATTGAAATCCCCTGAAAATCCTATGCTAGTATAGACGCAGAGCTTCGCGATTGGGATGTTTTGCCAGGCTTCAATCCCTCTCCCATCCGGCAAACTCTACACAACGGAGCGAAGTGTAAGTATTTGGATTTTCGGGCTGGTTGGCGGCCCTCTGGGGAAGATTTTGTCATGAGATCAGCAGTTCTCACCGTGGCCGCATCCTGCCTGCTTTTGCCCTTCGCCTGTGCCCAAACCACCAAACCGGTAGAGACGCTTCCTATCAACCAGATTCACGCCGGAATGCATGGTGTGGCCTATACCGTATTTCAGGGCACCAAACCCGAGGCCATGCAGGTCGAAGTTCTCGGCATTTTGAAAAATGCCAACGGCCCCAAGGGTGACGTCATCCTGGTGCGGTTGGGTGGCGTCAAGGCGGAGTACAACGGGGTGGTGGCGGGCATGAGCGGCAGCCCGGTTTACTTCGACGGTAAACTGGCCGGGGCCGTGGCCTTCCGTATCGGAGAATTTTCCAAGGAACCGATCGCCGGCGTAACTCCCATTGCGGAAATGCTAGAGATCAGCGCTTTGGATCGAACTCCTACCGCCGTTCCGGTGGATAGCAAAACCGCCGCACTCCCCGCCCGCAAGGTCGCCAGTCCCGGCGTTAGCGGCGACTCCATCCAGGATTTTGCCAACTATCTCAGGCCGATTGAGGCCCCGTTGGTCTTCGATGGATTCTCCGAAGACGCAATTCAGCGCTTCGCGCCGCAGTTTGCTTCGGCAGGCATCGTGCCCGTGATGGGCGCAGGCTCGGTGAGTGATGCCAAGCAGCCCGAGGCCATCGAACCGGGCTCGGCGGTAAGCGCCATTCTGGTGCGCGGCGACATGGATATTGCCGCTACCTGTACCGTCACCTACATGGATGCCGCGCATCTGCTCGCCTGCGGCCATCCCCTGATGCAGTTCGGCATGGTGGATCTGCCCATGACCAAGGCCCAGGTGCTGGCCACGGTGCCGTCGCCGCTGAACGCGTTCAAGATCGTAAATGCCACCGAGGCCATCGGCGCATTTGTGCAGGACCGCCATAACGGAATTCTGGGTGAGTTCGGCAAGACGCCGGAGATGATCCCGGTCACTCTTACCATTCACGGCGATTCCAGTTCCAAGCAATTTCACTACGAGGTCTTGAACAACGCGCGCTTAAGTCCGGTCGCCATGTCAGCCACGGTGTTCAACGCCTTGCACGGCGTGAACGAATACGGCGAAGAAACCACTTACCGGATGAGCGGCCGCATCAACGTGGATGGCTACCCCGAGGTCGCCTTGCAAGACATGTTTGCCACCATTGACGGCGGCCAACCCGGCGCCATGCTGGCGGCAACTTCATTGGGTGAGCGCTTCAGCCGCATTTACGAGAATCCTTACAGCATGCCGGCGATTCGCGGCGTGCAGCTTGAGTTTGACGTGGTTCACGACCACCGCTGGGCTCGCCTGGAAAATGCCCGCACCGACGTCACCGAAGCCCGGCCGGGGGATGACATCGTCATTGAAGCCATGCTGCGGCCTTATCGCGGCGAGAGCCTGGTGCAACAAATTCACGTCCGCATCCCGGCTTCCACTTCCAAGGGCCCGCTGCGCATCCTGGTCAGCGACGGCGATACCCTCGACCGTTTCCGGCAGGGTGCGCCGACGTTTATTCGCAAGCTGGACCTGGCATCCACCATCGCCTATCTGAATAAAGAACACGTCAACAACCGGGTTTACGTCTCTCTGCTCGAGGCCGATCCCGAGGCCATGATTGCCGACAAAGTCATGCCCTCGCTGCCGCTCTCCATCATGAACGTAATGGAGGGCATGCGCGGAACACAGGACATGGTGGTTTCCAACGAGTCGTCGGTCAACGAAGCCTCCACCCCAGCGCTCGATTACGTCGTAGCTGGAGCTCAGTTGCTCACCGTCAATATCAAATAGCCGGGGTCAATTCCCTTATCTCGAACCTAGGTTTTCTTCGCGATCTTTGCGAACTCTTTGCGTCCTTTGCGGTAGAGAGCCTTTAACCGCCGCGTGCATTCCCTCCCACTTTTCCGATAAAGTACTTGTTTCCATGCTAGACCTGAATTTTGTCCGCGAAAACGTGCCCTTAGTCGAGGAGAAACTGCGCGCCCGCGGTTTGGATCCTGCCGTGATGTTGAAGGATTTCCATCAGGTTGACGCCCAGCGTCGCCAGGCCATCACCAGCGCGGAGACTATAAAAGCCCACCGCAATCAGAAGACCGAAGAAATTGCCAAGCTGAAGAAGAGTGGCCAGGATGCCTCTGCCCTAATCACAGAAACCAAGGAGCTGCGCGAGGAAATTCAAGGGCTCGAAAAAGCCGCGGAAGAATACGACATCCGCCTGCGCGATATCCTCACGGGACTTCCCAATATGCCGCACCTAAGCGTGCCCGTCGGCAAGGGCGCTGACGACAACGTGGAAGTCGTCCGCTGGGGCGCGCCTCCGAAATTCGATTTCAAACCCAAGCCGCATTGGGAACTCGGCGAACAACTGGGCATCCTCGATCTCGAACGCGCCGTCAAGATCACTGGTGCCCGCTTCGCTGTCTACTGGGACCTGGGCGCGCGCATGGAGCGGGCGCTGGCTAACTTCATGCTCGATCTTCACACCCGCCACCACAGCTACACCGAGGTGTTGCCGCCGTATCTCGTGAACTCTGACTCCATGTATGGCACCGGGCAGCTACCCAAGTTTGCAGCGGATCTTTTCAAGGTTCCCACGGATAGATTTGAGCAGGCTCCGCACCACACGCCCGAGGTTGGCGAGTTGGTGGGCGCTATGGGCCACAGCGGTATCTTTCGAGTGGTGCAGGCAAACATAAGCAACCGCACCGCTGTCATCGAGCTTGCCAATTTACCAGGCACTCCGCCGCTGCAAGTGCCGTGGAGCACTTTGATGTACCAGCGAGATTTCTGGTTAATCCCCACTGCCGAAGTTCCGGTCACCAACCTCTACCGCAACGAGACGCTGGACGCTTCACGATTGCCGATCTGCCTCACCGCCTATACGCCGTGTTTCCGCAGCGAGGCCGGCTCCTACGGCAAGGATGTACGCGGCATCATCCGGCAGCACCAATTTCAGAAAGTGGAGTTGGTGAAGTTTTCCCGGCCCGAGACTTCTTACGAGGAACTGGAAAAGCTGACCGCCAACGCGGAGGAGGTTCTGCAAAAGCTGGGCCTGCACTATCGCAAGGTTCTCCTCTGTACCGGCGACATGGGGCCTTCCTCGGCAAAGACTTACGACCTTGAAGTCTGGCTGCCGGGACAGCAACTGTTCCGCGAGATTTCGTCGTGCTCCAACTACGAAGCCTTCCAGGCCCGCCGCGCCAACATCCGCTTCCGTCCCGAGGGCAAGAATAAGACCGAATTTGTCCATACCCTGAACGGCAGTGCCCTGGCCATCGGACGCACTTGGCTGGCCGTCCTGGAGAACTATCAGCAGGCCGATGGTACGGTGTTGATTCCAGAGGTATTGCGCCCTTACATGGGCGTAGACCGGCTGCTACCGAGGAAGTTTTAGCAACAACGGCAACTTGCAACCCATGACCGTTATCTACGTTGCTAAGCTCGGGAGAAGAACATAAACTGGGACAGGACTGAATTGAATACCACCATATTGGCAACGCCTGCGGCGCCGGTGCGAGGAATCTGGAGCACAATTCGCAGCTATATTCTCTGGTCCCACGAGCGGGGCACCGTCCAATACGATGTGATGGTCACTCTCATCCTGCTTTTTGTCTTTTTCTCGCCTCGCCTCATCAATTTCAAAGACAAACCGGTGGAATACAACCCCCGGGCCGCAGGAGTTCTAGTCACTCCCGACGGTCAAAATGGATTCATCTACCAGATTGATGCCAAGGGAGTGCAAGGCAAGGATGACGACACCATTCGCGCCGAACTCCTCAGCATCATCGAGCCGGTTTCTGGTGAGGTCAGCATCTCCAAATATGAGGTTGTCCGTGATCGCTCGGGGCAAGTCCTGTCCTATAGAGTCTGGGTACAGCGGTAGGCAAAATGGTTCCCCGAGCGCTCCTGCGCCAGCCATTCTATGCCTGCTGTTGCTTTCCCTTGTCCATTCCGCGTGGACACAAAAGACTCCGCTGCAGCAGGTGCTGGAGCAAATGGATCGCACCGCTGCGAACTTTCAGACCACGCAGGCGAATTTCGTTTGGACACAGTACACCAAGATCGTAGATGACACGGACATCCAGAAGGGAACGGTGTATTTTCGACGCAGCGGCAGCCAAGTTGAAATGGCGGCCGATATCGGCGATCCCGAGCCGTCCAAGTATGTGCTCTTTGCTGGCAGTAAAGTGCAGGTCTACCAAACCAAGATTGATCAAGTGACCGAATATAACGCTGGCAAGGATCGCGCCGCCTTCGAGAGTTTCCTGGTACTGGGTTTCGGCGGCAGCGGCCAGGACATGCTGAAGTCTTTCGACGTGGCCTACAACGGAACTGAGAAAGTCGATGGCATTGAAACCGCCAAGCTTGTTCTAGTCCCAAAGGCTGAAAAAGTCCGTAACACCTTCGATCACATCTGGTTGTGGATCGATCCGGCGCGAGGCGTTTCGCTTCGTCAGCAATTATTCACACCCGGCGGCGACTACCGTCTGGCTACCTATTCCGATATCCGGCTCAACCAGAAGATTCCCGACGGAACTTTCAAGCTGAAGACCACGGGCAAGACTAAGTTCTTGTCCCCAAAGGGTTAAAGTGCATTATGGCGATGCTTGAATGGCAAAAGATAAGGGCTGAAAAACCCGACATGGGGCGTTATACTGCAATCACGCCCCAAGGCAGAGAGCAGGAAGAACCCGCGAGGCGTTCTACTTTCATGGCTAAAGTCTTTACCATTCCGGTCCCGCCCAAATTGGGACCCAGCCGGCGACGAGAGCGAAGTTCCGATCCCCGCTACGTGGATGGCCAGCGCTTGCTGGTCGAAGCCATGAAATATCTAACCCAATCCGATCCTGTGACCAATCGCGCTGCGATTGCGCTGCTGTCCGAACACGTGCGCACCCGCTTCCGCATGACTGACTCGCCACTGGGCTAAATCAGCTCTCGCGACCCCCTGCACCCTCCTCAAAAAACAAACTTCAGGGCAAGCTGAATGATTCGGGGATCGCGGGCCTGCGTGATCTGGCCGAAATTGTTGTCGAATCCGTTGTGGTCCGGATTGAAGAATTGGGCATGATTGAACGCGTTGAAGAATTCGGACCGGAATTCGATGGTCTTGCTTTCCGTCAGTTTGAACAGGCGCCCGAAAGTCAGATCGAAGTTGTTCCGCCCGGGACCACGCAATATGTTCCTGCCGGAATTGCCAAAGCTGAAGGTGGGAACGTTGACGCAGTCGAAAGCGTTTGGGTTGAAGTAGAAATTCCCGCCGGTGACAGCGCCGCCCAGGCAGTTAGCGGTCGAAGGATCAAAACTATGCGACGACCTGGGGGCGAAATATTGAATGGGCCCAATCAGATCGGCGCGATCGAGAAAGATGTTCTCCTCGCTGGAATTGTTATTGGAGAAAATAGTGAACGGGGTCCCCGTCTGAAAACTGGCGATTCCGCTGGTCTCCCAGCCTTCCAGTAGCTGGCGCACGAATCCGTTCTGGATTCTCTCGGCCAGGGGCAGCTTCCAAATTCCGCTGATTACCAGTCGTTGTCTGACATCGAAGTTGGCCGATCCACGATCCAACGCATGATTAAACGGGTCGGTGTATACCGAGCTGTTGTAGCGGAATCCGGATTGATCATCGATGGTATGTGCAAGCGTGTACGCCCCACGAATATTGAACCCGTGGCTGAAGCGCTTATCCACGGTGAATTGGAACTGGTTGCTGCTCGAGGTGCTGCTGCTCAAGTCAGTGTAGAGCGCGAGCGCGCCGGTGGGACTGCCGTTCGGATCCGTGGGGTCCGGGCAGGCAGCCAGCGGCCGCGCACAGTCGGGATTGACGAAACCGGCATTGGCTAATTGCTGCTGCATGATGCTCTGCACCGGGGCGTTTACATCTGTGGTAGCAATAGCTTTGCGGGAAAAACTGCCCACGTAGTCGGCCTCGATCATAGTGTCTTGCAGCACCTGGTACTGGAAGCCGAAGTTCACGTTCTCGGAATAGGGCGTTCGGAAATGCGGGTCAACCTCATAGGCGAAGGAAATGGCAGGCACCTGATTAAACGTGGATCCGGTTTTGCCGCCCGTGGGAAACAGGTTGGTTTGGCCGAAGGCGCCATAAGGATCCGAAATGGTGTTGAAACCCGGCGTCACGGCGCTATAGTCGGCGGGTGTGATATCGGCCACCACGCCGAAGGGGTTTTCTCCGCCAAACTGCAAGTTCAGCGCGCCATCCTCAATGTCATAAAAGATTCCGAATCCACCGCGCATCACCAGCTTGCCCTTCCCCATCATGTCCCAGGCAAAGCCAAACCGCGGGGCAAAGTTGTTGCGGTCAGGATACGTCAGCCCTGGATTGGGCGTTCCCGGATCTCCCGCGAACAAAATCCCCCTGGGTGCCGTGGGAAAACGTGTGGACTGCTGCCCGGGAAAGAATCCCTGGATTTCGTTATGGGGATCGGTCATCGGGGTGTTGTATTCGTAGCGAAGACCATAATTCAGCGTCAAGCGGCTATTCATCTTCCAGGAATCCTGCCCAAAGAAATGCCATGACGTGGTACGGATTCCATAAATCGCCCGCGAAAACTGGGTGAAATTGTCGAAGAACCCTCCCACAAAATCCGCCAGCGGGTTCCCGGTAAAGTTCTGATCGTTCCCGAAGTCAAAGACCCCGTTGTTATCGAAATCGAAGTCAAAGTTATTTCGCACGCGGCGGATGTCCGTGCCAAACTTGATGCTGTGGTGGCCGCGGGTCAGGGAAACGTTGTCCTGCCAGTGGAACGTGACGTCATGAATTTTGGTCGGACCCTCGGGGTTGGGTCCAAGATTGAAGCTGGTGGTCAGCATGACCGGGGGCGCTGTGCCCGCCGGATCGTCGGGACTTACGTTTGCAAAGCCAAGTGCAGAAGGTGATGTGGTGTCATGCGGCACTCCCTGAAGCGTGGCGCTGCGGTTGGCCGCAAAAATGAACTCATTCACCACCGTCGGGCTGAAGGTGTGCAGCCACGAAATCGAGCCCAGCTGGTAGCGAGTGAAAGTACTGAAGCCGGAACCCAGTGGCACGTTCCCGCCAGTCGAGGCTCCATTCACGATCTGGAAGGGAAAGTTCTGCGACTGGTCGTCGATTATGTAGGAACCGTAGATCGAATCCTTCTCGCCGATGCGGTGGTCGACACGGGCGATGCCCTGGTCGTCGCGGTCCACGGCGATCGGCGACGATACAAAATTGTTGTTCGGCAGGTTGGGCAGCGGCAGGTATTTGGCAATGTAGTTCGCGATCACAGGGTTCACCGGAACCTGATTATTGGGATAGTTCGCGCCCGTGATGGGATTGATCAACTGCGTCTGCGGCAGCAATTCGCTGAAGTCGCCCTTGCGTTCATTCGGGCTCAGCACTTGCAGGATCGGAGCCACTTCGCCTTCGTGTCTACGCACTCCCTGATAGGCAATAAAGAAGAAAGTCCGGTCCTTCTTGATCGGACCGCCCAGCGTGCCACCAAAAGTGTTGCGCTTGAAGGGCGTGACCGCCGGCAGAAAATAGTTTCGCGCGTTCAGCGCGTCATTGCGGAAGAACTCAAACAAGTCGCCATGAAAACCGTTGGTCCCTGACTTAATCACCTGATTGACAATGCCGCCCGTGGTGCGTCCGTACTCGGCTTCGTAATTGTTGGTGAGGATTTTGAATTCACCCAGCGCATCTGGATTAGGATCAACCACCGCATTGTTCCCCAGGAAGTCGTTGTTGTCGGCGCCATTTACCAGAAAGGTCAGGGATTCGGAGCGTTGCCCACTTACGGAAAAGGGGTTGCCGCTGCCATCGTCTTCATCCGGAGGAAACACCCCCGCCTGCAGCAGACCAAGCTGGAAGGCATCGCGCTCCACCAGCGGCAAATCCACAATTCGGCGTTCGGTCTCAACGTTCCCCAGGGTCGCGCTGATGGTGTCCACCTGGGTCACGTCCCCGGTGACTTCCACCACCTGGCTTGCCGCTCCCACCTGCAGCACAACGTCCAACCGGGCATTCTGATTGACGTTGAGGACAATCCCCTCTCGCACATATTTCCGAAAGCCAGTCTGTTCCACGGTTACCCGATAGGTTCCGATCGGCAGCAGAGTGAACTGGTAGGATCCATCAGCCAGCGTCACACTGCTGTGCGACGCATTTGTGCCCGTGTTGGTCACGGTGACATTCGCCCTTGACACAACCGCTCCGGTCGCGTCCTTCACCGTGCCAGAGAGCGTGGCCGTCACCTCCGCGGCACGCATGGAAAACGCGCTCATTAGCACAATCACCAACAGTGTGATGGGAAAGCCGGTGCGGTGGTGACGTGAGCAGGCAACCAAGTTGAACTTCATAGACGGTTTCTCCTGACGACCAGGTACCAGACAAGAATGTTTCCGGGTCATGATGGGGTGAGTGGCGCCCGACTTGGGGCAATGCTTGTGCAATCTCCTCACCAAACGAAGCGTTTCTCGCTGTAAGGGTTACTCGGTTGGATTGGCATTGTATACACAATCCGGAAGCGGAGAGTACTAATTTTTAAGAGTCATGACCCCGAGTCAATGGCGACTGGATCAATCGTCTTCTGGAACAGGGCCGCCGCCAGTACGATCACCACGGGGTAACATTCCATGGTGTAGCGGGGCTCGGGATTTTCCATGGTAGCCAGGAAGACAGATCGCAAGACTACAAACGCGAGCAGCAATCCCAGCGAGCGTCCGAAGCCGCCGCGGGCCAGACCGAGCAACCCGGCGCCGACATAGAGAAGATTGAGAATTCCCACCACCATGCTCAAGACCAACCACTTCCTCTGCTCGTCGAACTCCCACCAGCGCGTGTTGCACGGCAGCATCTCGGTCCGCGGACGCAGCCACATATCGGCGACACGCAACGCCGGCAACCAGACGTAGTAACGCCAGCGGGAATGCTGAATGCGCTGCGCCGCCAGTTCGGAGAAGCGGGCATCGAGCTCGGGCGTGACCTGCAACTCCTGGTTGTAGTCCGCCAGTAATTGTTCGGTTTGATCCCGCTGATCCTCAGAATCGAAAGCGCGGGCCGGGAGATTGTTGACATCGATGGGACTTCCTGGAGCCGCCCAATAGATATCTTCCACCGAAGCGTAGTCGGCCATCCACGTCTTTACCCAACCGTTGAATCCTCGGGGCACAAAATCCTCGTTCTGATTCGCGTAGCGCGGAGCCAGTGGCTGAAACTCATGGAAAGTTCGCAGATTGCGCAGAGTCCACGGCAGGAGAGGCGCAAGCGCGGCCAGCGCAACCATCAAACCTGCCTTGATGATCAGCCAAGAGGATCTCGACCGCGCGACCAATAGGATCAACAGATAAAGTCCCATCGCCAGCAGTAGTAGTCCACCATCGGGACGCAGCAGAATAGCGGCGCCAATCGCCAGCCCGCATCCCACCCACAATCGCGTCCGTTCCATGCTAGCCAGTCCGACCAACGCTAGATCCAGTGCCAGCACGGTGAAGAAGATTTCCCACGTCTCCGTCAGCGCTGCGGCGGTGTAGTCGGCAAGAAAGGGGCAGAGCCCCGCCAGCAGAAAGGCAGCTCTCGCCGCCCGGGGAGACACGCATCGGCGGGCGATGTCGGCAATCAGAAAGCACGTGCCGATATCCACGAATACCTGCACCATCAGAGCAGCGCGGTAATGTTCCATGCCGAAAATCGTGAAGACTACAGCCAGAAACGCGGGATACCCAGGAAGCCGAATGTAGGTAGGGGTCACATCACCAACTCCGCTGATCCCGAAAATGCCGTGCCGCAGCCAGTTCTTGGCGATGTCCCCGTAAACCAGCGAATCGGATACGACCGCGGGAAAGCGGAAAACAAAAAACAGACGCAGGGCAACAGCGGCGAGCGCCGCAGCGACAAAAAAGCGGAAGTGTTGGCGCACCAGTTCGCGCACAGAGGCAATATAGCAGTTCTCAGTTACGGCGCTTAGCCGTTAACAAGATGACACTCCCGGCTGGGCTGAGAATCCACTCATTTTCCGGTGAAGACGTTTCAATTCGCCCGGCCATTCGATTGCTGAAAGGAGGGCATCACCTCACTGGTCCCCATCCGGAGATTAAAGATGTCTCAGACAATCCAATACCCGATACGAAATGTGGGCGCTCACTTTGGGGCGGAAAAGAACCAAACGCTTGACCCGGCAGATTGGGAAAGTTTCCGCAAGCAGGCCCACCGCATGGTGGACGATATGCTCGGCTACACCGAAAACATTCGTGAACGTCCGGTGTGGCAGCCCATCCCGGATGAGGTACGGGCGCGGTTTCACGACGCGGTTCCCCGGCTGCCGGCTGATCTCGCCGCAGTCCATGCGGAGTTCCTGCGGGACGTCCTGCCGTTCGCTGCGGGCAATGTTCACCCCGGATTCATGGGCTGGGTCCATGGCGGCGGCACACCCGTCGGCATGCTGGCGGAGATGCTGGCCGCGGGACTCAATGCCAATCTCGGAGGCCGCGATCAGGCTCCGATCGAGGTCGAGCGTCAACTCGCCCAATGGATGCGCGGGATCTTCGGTTTTCCAGAAAGCGCGACCGGATTGTTTGTCACCGGAACCTCCATGGCGAACCCGATCGCCGTGGTCATCGCTCGGGATGTGGCACTCGGCTTTGAGGTGCGCCGCAGCGGTATCTCCACCGGCACCAGGCGGCTGACCGCATATGCCTCGACTGCGGTTCATGGCTGCATCGGCAAGGCAATGGATATTTCCGGCATCGGCAGCGATGCTCTACAGCGAATCCCAACCGACAGTCGTCACCGCATCGAGCTCGGGGCCCTCGAGCAGGCAATCCAAAGCGATCGCCATGCCGGCTTTACACCGTTTATGGTGATCGGCACGGCGGGAACCGTGGATACCGGAGCCATCGACGATCTGGCGGGCATGGCCGATGTCTGCCGGCGCCAGAGCGTCTGGTTTCATGTCGACGGAGCTTATGGCGCTCTGGCGATGCTGGCTCCTGATCTTGCCCCGCAACTCAATGGCATCGAACGCGCCGATTCGCTGGCCTTCGACTTTCACAAATGGGGACAAGTACCCTACGATGCTGGCTACATTCTGGTGCGAGACGGTGGGTTGCACAGAAACGCTTTCGCTTCTCCGGCAGCCTACCTCCAACGGATGCAGCGGGGACTGGCTGCCGGCACCCCTTGGCCTTGCGACTTCGGACCGGATCTTTCCCGCGGCTTTCGAGCCCTGAAGACCTGGTTCACGCTGAAGGTGTACGGGATTGACGCGCTCGGACGGGCGATCTCCCGCACCTGCGAACTAGCCCGCTATTTGGAAAACCGTGTCACCAAGACACCAGAGCTCGAACTAATGGCTCCGGTGGAACTCAATATTGTCTGTTTCCGCTATCGCGCTCCCGAATCTGACCACGTCAACCAACAAATTGTCGCCGAACTCCAGGAGTCCGGCATCGTCGCCCCCTCCACCACCATGATCGCGGGCCAGCTCGCGATCCGGGCAGCCATTGTCAACCACCGTACCAGTCGCGTTGAAGTCGATGCTTTGGTGGACAGTACGCTGGTTCGCGGCCGCGCGGTTCAGAACCGCGTCGGGGTTGCGCTGCCGGCCCAATTGCATGCACACCGGGTTTTGAAATCACAATTGCAGACCGTAGAGAAACAGTTGGCATCGCAATCGGCCTCGCCCGCCCTGCGCTTTCTGCGGGGCAATATCCTGGAAAAGATGGGCCGCAGCCTGGAAGCCAGAAGCACCTATGCCGCGTTACTCGCGATGAATCCCTCTCATGTAGGGGCACTGAACCAGCTCGGAAATCTTCTATCCGCCGCCGGACAAAAGACGGAGGCACGAAGACTCTTCTCCGAAGCGGTTGCCAGGTTTCCCGGCGATCCCATGAGCCCCGTGAATCTTGCCAGCCTCCTCATCGAGGACGCGGAACTGGAACCCGCTCGTGAACACTGCGAGCACGCCCTGCGAATTGATCCGAACTGCCGGCAAGCGCATGCCGGCTTGTTGCTGGTGTTTACCGCCCTGGGGAACCCCGAGCGGGCTTCCTGGCATCGACGGGCTGCGTTTCAGAATCGTTGCGTGATCCCGGTGGCGTATCGCGGCGAACGGCCGCCGGTCACGGTATTGGAGCTCATTTCGACCTCCCGCTGCATTTCCCGAATCACCCATTTCCTGATCGACCGCGTTTTCCAGAAATACCTCGTCGTCACCGACTTCTACGACCCCAAAATAACCCTGCCCCCCCATCAACTGGTGGTCAACTCCATCGGCGATGCGGACTTGGCTGCCGTGGCGCTGGCTGGCGCGCAGTCACTCCTTGCCCATACCACAGCTCCAGTCATCAATCCGCCCGCAGCCGTGCTGGCCACGGGCCGTTGCGACATCGCCCGGCGCCTTTCCGGCATGCCCGGAGTCATCACCCCGAAAACCATCGCCTTATCAAGGGAGTTGCTGGCTGCACCGGACGCCAGAACCACATTGACCCGGCACGGCTTTGAGTTTCCTCTTTTGTTGCGGACCCCAGGCTTTCACGGGGGTGAGCACTTTCTGCAAGTGGAAACCTTCGCTGATCTCCCCGCCACGCTGGAAAAGCTCCCGGGCCGCGATCTGAACGTAATCCAATATCTCGATGCCCGCGCGCCTGATGGAAAGACGCGCAAGTATAGGGTCATGATGATCGACGGGCAGCTCTATCCCCTGCATGCTGCCATCTCCAGCCACTGGAAGATCCACTATTTCAGTGCTGAGATGGCGGACTATCCCGAACACCGGGCCGAAGATGCCGAGTTCCTGGAGAACATGCCCGGCGTGCTCGGGCGCCGCGCTATGGCCGCGCTCGCTGAGATTCAGAAAGAGCTCGGTCTTGATTATGGCGGAATCGATTTTGGATTAACCGATAAAGGAGAAATCCTGCTGTTCGAAGCCAACGCGACCATGACCGTTCTCCCTCCCGCCGCCGACCAGCGATGGGACTACCGCCGGCCTGCGGTCGAACAGATTTACAAGGCCGTATGGAAGATGTTGATGAACCGGGCACAGCCCTTTTCGGACCAAACCACCAGAAATTGCCGGTGGGGGCTTGATCTCTGCCGGCGCATTTCCCCAGAACCACAAACACAATAATAAAGTCCACGCAGGTCTCTTCCGTCAGACCAAACTGCTCCTCTCTCCTAACCCAAAGCTACGAACCTTCTCTTCACCTCGCCGACTCTCGCACCGGAGCCGGCTTCGGTTTGACCCCGCTTTCCATGCGGCTTAGGATGTAACTCAACCCTAACTCATGCCCCAACCGGTCTTCTACGATCCCAGGAAAGCGCGCTGGAAACGCTTGCGGCGCGTCTTTGACGCCTTGGCTGTCTTTTTCATGCTGCTGGTGATTTTCTTTATCTACAACGCCTTGCACGGCGAACCCTTGCCTAAGCTGTTGTTGAAGACGGAAGCCAAGCCGTATCACGCACTGCGCGAGGCGGAGAACAAGAAGGCCCGCGAGCGGCGCAAACTGGCCGCCGCCAAGCGCGGTCGTCATAAGAACAAAAACACACCCTTCAAACTCGACTCCGAGGAAGGCGTCCGTGCCGCTTTTTACGTTGCTTGGGATGCTGCCAGCTTTTCTTCTTTGCGTGAATACGCACGCCAGATCGACCTGCTCTACCCTGAATGGCTGCACGTGCTGACTCCCGATGGCCGGGTGCAAGCCATCGACGAGGACAACGGCAAGTTTTTCCAGGTCGTCGAGGGTTCCACAGTCCATCCCGTGGACATCAGAGTGATGCCTTTTCTCAAGACCGAAGACACGGACATGGAAGTGTTCCCCATGGTGAACAATTCCGACGGGACCAATTGGGTTGATATCAGCGCTTTTCTCAACGATCCTGGTGCTCGCGCTCACTTTCGGCAACAAATCCTCGCGTTTCTGGCCACCGATAAATACCAAGGTCTGATGGTGGACTTCGAGGAATTTCCCAAGAAAGGCCAGCCCGGCTACGACGCTCTGCTCAGCGAACTTTCCGGCGCACTTCACGCTAAGGGTCTGAAGCTGTACGTGAGCGTCCAGCCTCATAACCAGGATTTCAACTACCCGGCGATCGCCGCAGCCGCCGACGGCGTCGTCGTGATGGACTACGACGAACACTACCCCGGCGGTGAACCAGGGCCTGTCGCTTCTCAAGACTGGTTCGCCAAAAACCTGCAAGTCGCCAGACAAGCCATCCCTCCCAACAAGTTCATCTGTGCCATTGGCAACTACGGCTACGACTGGCCCCAGCGCGACCGCCACGGCAAGCTGCCGGATGGAATGAAAGACACCAATTCCTCGGTGCAGGACGCCTGGCTGACCGCGCGGGATTCTGAGGAGGACGTGGATTTCGATAGCGACAGTTTGAATCCGCACGTCGGGTACATCGACGAACACAACGTCCGCCACGATGTCTGGTTTCTCGATGCGGTAACCTCACTCAACGAAATGCGGGCGGCCCAAGCGCTCGGAATCCAGACTTTCGCGCTCTGGCGCCTCGGCTCCGAAGACCGCTCGCTCTGGAAAATTTGGGACGTGCCGGGTGAAGCAGATTCGGTGGAGAAGCTGAAAGACGTCCCTCCCGGCGATGACGTGGATATGGAAGGCATCGGCGAGATTTTCCGCATTGAAGCCGAACCCTCCGACGGGAAACGTTCACTCACCGTTGACCCCTCGTCCGGCCTCATCACCGACGAGAATTTCGACCCGTTGCCCGAGCCCTACCGTGTGGCGCGCTACGGCCACAACCCACACCAGGTCGCAATCACCTTCGACGACGGCCCCGACCCCGACTGGACACCCAGGATTCTCGACATCCTCAAGCGCGAGCACGCGCCGGGAATTTTCTTCCTGATTGGCTTGCAGGCAGACCGATTCGGCGCCCTTACTTCCCGCATTTATCGCGAAGGACACGAGATCGGCAATCACACTTTCACTCATCCCGACATCAGTAACATTTCGCGCCGCTTTAACGAATTGGAAATCAATCTCACTGAGCAGTTGTTTGCCAGCCGTCTGGGGATGCACACCATTCTCTTTCGTCCGCCCTATTCCATCGATCAGGAGCCTGACACCACCGATCAGGTGCGGCCATTGAAAATCGCACAGGACATGGGCTACATCATCGTGGGCGACAAGATTGATCCCAACGACTGGCTCCGCCCCAGTGCCGCCGACATCGTAGAACGCGTGACTACCCATTTGCCCCCTTGTGCTCCCACCGATCGCTTCTGCGGAAGCATCATCCTGTTGCATGACGGCGGAGGAGATCGCAGTCAGACGGTCGCCGCTCTGCCGGGGATCATCGCAGCCATCCGCGCCAAAGGATTGGAAATTGTTCCCCTCTACACGCTTTTAGGGAAGACCAAGGCTGACGTCATGCCACCGGTTCCGGCCAATGAACGCTGGGCCGCACGCCTGGACCGCATTGCCTTTGGCTTGTGGGATTTCGGCAGCAACGGCATTCTTTGGATCTTCTTCCTGGGCGATTTGTTGATGACCGGGCGCCTGCTGTTTATCGGCGCATTTGCTATTTTCGACCGCCTGCGCACCTCGCGCCGTGCCGTCGCGGAGTTCGGCACGCCCGCCGTGGCAGTGCTCATCCCCGCCTACAACGAGGAAAAAGTCATCGAGCGAACCGTGCGGGCTGCGTTGGCCTCGGATTATCCCGAGCTGCGCGTGATCGTCATCGACGATGGCTCTCGCGATCGCACCCTGGAAATCGCCCGCGCCGCGTTCCAACGCGAGGCCTCTTCCGGCCGCGTCCTCATTCTTACCAAACCAAACTCCGGCAAGGCCGACGCCCTCAACTTCGGACTCGAGCACTTACGCGATGAAGTGATATTTGTCGGCATCGACGCCGATACCGTCATCGCTCCCAACGCCATCTCCCGTCTCGTACCTCACTTTTCCAACCCCAAGGTCGCTGCCGTCGCGGGCAACGCTAAGGTTGGAAACCGCGTGAACCTCTGGACCCGCTGGCAGGCTTTGGAGTACATCACCAGCCAGAACTTCGAGCGCAGGGCGTTGAATGTGATGGGCGCGGTGAGCGTGGTACCCGGGGCCATCGGAGCCTGGCGGACTTCTGCCGTGCGCGAAGCCGGCGGATACCACACCGACACCGTAGCGGAAGACGCCGATCTCACGATGAACCTGCTGCGGCGTGGTTATCGGGTGGAGTATGAGGACTTGGCGCTCGCCTACACCGAGGCGCCAATCAACGCTAGAAGCCTCATGCGCCAACGTTTTCGCTGGTCATTCGGCATTCTTCAGTCCGTCTGGAAGCATCACGCGGTTTTCGCCCGCAAGGGTGTACTGGGATGGGTGGCGCTGCCCAACATCGTGATCTTTCAGATCCTGCTGCCCCTGGTCTCGCCTTTTATTGATCTCATGTTCGCGGTGGGCGCCGTCTGGTACTTTGTCCAGAAACACTTCCATCCCGATTCCACCGATCCTGCCAGCTTCCAGCGGCTGGTCATATTTTTTGCCGTGTTCCTGGTCATTGACTTTCTGACCTCTGCTCTCGCCTTCGCTTTGGAGCGCCGTCAGCCGGAAGCGAAAGAGGATGCCTGGCTGCTCAGCCAGGTGTGGCTGCAAAGGTTCGCGTATCGGCAACTGTTCTCTATCGTTCTGCTCAAGACCCTCAAGCGCGCCATTGAAGGCCAGCGCTTCGCCTGGGACAAGCTGGAACGTACCGCCGCCATGAGCTTTGGGACGCCGAAGAAGCGCGAGTCGGTCAAAGTCCCGTGAGCCTTCTCACCGCATTTGGCCTCTTGGCGGTCACCGCCATGGTGGTGTGTTACGCGTTCGAGAAGCGCAGCCGTTGGTTTGTCCTGGGTTTCGCCGCGGCCTGCGTGCTCGGATCAATTTACGGCTTTCTGCAAGGGGCCTGGCCATTCGGCCTCGTGGAAGCGGTTTGGTCCGTGATCGCTCTCCGGCGATGGTGGATTGGATCGTAACTTTCCGGATCATATCCCGCGGACATTCCACAAACGCTACGAAGGCAACGCATCCCCGAATCACCCGATTCCCAACCATCGTTCCTCGTCGTACTCATGGTTTGTGTCCGGCAAACAAGAAGCAAACCGCGAAACATTGATTCCGCCTCGGCAAAATCGAACCGTGTTTTCTGACCTTCGTCCGGTTCTAGCTCTCTTCCCATTCCCATTTCGTTGTAACTCCGCTTGTAGCTACACACAAGTTGAACAATAACGTCAGACTTTCGGCCGGTCGCTTCCACCTGACAGGACCGGTGTCGACTCCCCGATACCACCATCCAATGCACGCTGTTGCGCTTCACTGCCTTGAGGACGCTTGTCCGCTTAACCGTTTGCTATGCTTAAAAACATATGCCTTCGCGCTACGCCCAATGGATGTACGACTGGGAGCACCGGCTTACCTCGGTGGACAACAACCGGGTGGTTCGTCCACTGGAGTGGGGTGTGGAGTGGGCGCGCGACTGGCCTTGCCGCAACGGCTTTGCTCCCGGCCACATGCCCGAGGATGGCGAGCGGTTCCTTCGCGACTTCAATCGCCGGATCGTGGCTTCGAGCGACGACTTCTATGCTTACCAGAAGCCGGCTGACTTTCGCCTGGAGCGGCGCGAAGTTCAGGTTTTCAGCACCCGTGAGGTTCCCGATCTCAAGCTGGAAGAAAAAGTCCGCGGCACCCACGCCGATTTCCTGCGCTTCACTTCGCCGGTACGCTCACCATTTCCGGAAAATAATCTGGTCAATGCGCGCTGGTTTCCGACTCGCGGAAAACGCGCGGTCGTTCTTATGCCGCACTGGAATGCGGATGCCATCGCGTACACCAGCTTGTGCCAGGTGCTCAATCTGATTGGCATTTCGGTGCTGCGGCTGACCATGCCGTATCACGACATTCGCATGCCCGCCGAAACCACGCGCGCCGATTATGCCGTCTCCGCCAACATTGGCCGCACGCTCGATGCCTGCCGCCAGGGCGTCATCGATGCCCGCTGCTGTTTCGATTGGCTCGAGTCTCAGGGGTACAGTCGTCTCGGCATCGTCGGCACCAGCCTCGGCTCTTGCTATGCCTTTCTTGCTGCCGCGCACGATCCCCGCATTCGCGTGGCCGCGTTCAATCATGCTTCAACCTACGTGGCGGACGTCGTCTGGCACGGCCAATCCACGCGCCACATTCGCGAAGGCATCGAGTCGCATATCGATCTCGACCGCCTGCGCCAGCTCTGGAGCGCGGTCAGCCCCATGTCCTATTTCGATCATTTCGCGCGCTGGCCGAAGAAGTCGCTCATTATTTATGCCAGCTACGATCTGACGTTTCTTCCCGAGTTCTCCCGTGACGCCGTCCACGAGTTCCAAAGGCGTGGATTGGACCACAAGGTCGTGGCGCTACCCTGCGGCCACTACACTACCGGCGAGACGCCGTTCAAATTCGTGGACGGCTGGCAGATTGCGTCGTTCTTGCGAACCGCGTTCGATGGCGTCTAGAAGTTCGCAATGCGCGTTCGAGAAGGCGATGCTGGTGGCGCGGGCGGGGTTTCGAGTATTGGAGATTGGGCGGGTGTTGGAGCGGGGGGTGCGGCGCAGCGGGTTCTCGGTGATTCGCGATTTGGGAGGGCACGGCATTGGACGGACGATTCATGAGGAACCGCGAGTGGCATGAGATAGGCTAAGTAAAAGGATTCTTAGGAGAACGGATGTCGATTACTGACCCTAAAGAGTTGGAAGGCATGCGTGCGGCGGGCGCCATCGTGCGAAAAATGATTGAGGCGATGAAGCAAGCGGTGCGCCCGGGCGTGACTACGGCTGAGCTGGACGAGGTTGGGGCTGGGGTCATGCGGCAGCATGGGGCGAAGTCGGCGCCGCAGATGGTTTATAAGTTTCCGGGGACGAACTGCATCAGCTTGAATGAGGAAGCGGTGCATGGCATTCCGGGAGAACGAGTAGTGCAGGAGGGTGATCTGGTGAAGTTAGATGTGACCATCGAGAAGGATGGATTCATGGCGGACGCGGCGGTGACGGTGGCGGCGGGTGAAGTTTCTGAAGCCAGCCGGCGTTTAATTCGCTGTGCGGAGTGCGCGTTCGAGAAGGCAATGCTGGTGGCGCGGGCGGGGTTTCGAGTATCGGAGATTGGGCGGGTGGTGGAGCGGGAGGTGCGGCGCAGCGGGTTCTCGGTGATTCGCGATTTGGGAGGGCACGGTATTGGACGGACGATTCATGAGGAACCGCGAGTGCCGAATTATGCGGATCCAGAGGCTCATTCGATTCTGACCGAGGGGTTGGTCATTACGGTGGAACCGATTATTGCGGCGGGATCGGGGCGGGCGGTGTTGGCGAAAGATGGGTGGACGGTGCGGACGGCGGATGGGAAGCCTTCGGCACACTATGAGCACACTTTGGTGATTACCAAGGGCGAGCCGATTTTGTTGACGGCGGCGTGAAGCGCTCTAAGAACAAAATCTTAAAACCCAAAGGTCGCAAAGAACAGCCGCGGAGTGCGCGAAGAAAACCGGTTTACGTCTTGATGTGGCAACTGGCCAGGCCTTTTTTCTCGAGATACTGCTGGTGGTAGTCCTCGGCTTCGTGGAAAGTCACCGCGGGAACGATTTGAGTCGCAATGGGCTTCGAGAAGCGATGAGATTTTTCGAGCGCGGCTTTGGAGGCGCGAGCGGCGGTTTCCTGCTCCGGAGTGGTGAAGAAGATTGCGGAACGATACTGGGTGCCGAAGTCGGGCCCCTGGCGGTTGACCTGAGTGGGGTCGTGATTCTCCCAGAAGACGTCGAGTAACTTTTCGTAGGAAAGTTTGGCGGGATCGTAGGTGACTTCGACGGCCTCGGCGTGGCCGGTGCGGTCGGTACAGACATCTTTATAGGTGGGATTGCTGGTCTGGCCGCCGGTGTAGCCGACGCGGGTGGAGATGACGCCGGGCAACTGGCGGAAAATGGCTTCGACTCCCCAGAAACAACCTGCGGCAAAAATGGCTTTGGACATTGATCGAGGCTCCGGTATTAAAGGTCGATTGTATTGGATGCGGGAAAGCAAAGCCACGCCGCAGATTTACCCAGATCCCGCGGATAAATCAAAACCCACCACCGAGACACAGAGAAAGCGCAGGGGGGAGTCATTTGTAAAAAATGGGTCAAAAGTGGCGTTGGGAGCGCAATTGAGTGCTATAGTGGCAGGCCGCTGAGTGTCTGGCGACGGAAGCAACTTCTTGGGCGGGGAATGGACAATGAGAAGCTTGTGGCGGTTGGCGGGAAAGGCCCTTGCGATGGTTGCAGCGGCGGCCTTGCTGGTCAGTGGGGCGTGGGCGGCCAGCAATGGAAAGTTGGTGTATAGCTTCAGCGGCGGGGATGATGGATCGGATCCGGCAACGCAGCTGACTTTTGATTCCACCGGCAACGGATATGGGACGACGGTCAGCGGCGGTTCGTTCGGATTTGGCACTGTTTTTGAACTGCAGCGGCTTGCTGGAGGCAATTTTCAGGAGGTTGTTCTGTATAGCTTTTCGGGGGGCGCGGACGGAAGGAATCCTTATGGCGGCGTGACCTTCGATGGGAATGGCAATCTTTACGGGACGACGGTATCGGGAGGCAGCGGTGGAGTGTGTTCCGGGGACGGTTGCGGGGTGGTTTTCGAGCTGACCAATAGCGGCGGCAACTGGACGGAGAGCGTGCTCTATAACTTTACCGGCCACAACGACGGATCGGGTCCCGGCGGCGGCGTGGTTTTTGACAAGACTGGGAAGCTCTACGGAACGACGCCCGATGGCGGCCAGTTTAGCGAGGGAGTGGTATACGAGCTTTCACTCCAAGGCAGCACCTGGCAGCAGACGGTGATCCATGCGTTCACGGGCGGCAACGACGGAGGAGTGGGATCGCTGGGCTTGCTGCTGCTCGACGGGAGCGGCAACCTCTACGGGGTGAGCGAAGAGGGCGGAGCGCATAGCGCGGGCACCGTGTTTCGCGCGTCTCCGGCCGGGGGTGGCAAATGGAACTTCGCCACGCTTTATGCTTTTAAGGGTATGCCGGACGCTGCTTTTCCTTATGGTGGCCTGATCACGGACGGAAAGAACAACCTGTACGGGACCACCTACTACGGCGGGACGGATGGGGTCGGAACTGTGTTCAAGCTAGATGGGACCTCAAAGAAGGAGAGCGTGCTATACAGCTTTCAAGAAGGCACGGATGGAGGTTACCCGACCAGCACCCTGGTCTTTGACACTGCCGGGAATTTGTATGGCACGACTTCGATGGGCGGATTTCCGGATTGCGACTGCGGGACGGTGTTCGAGCTGAGTCCGGCGAAGGGTGGAGTGAAGGAGACCATATTGCACCGCTTCAAAGAAAAGCCTGACGGTGGATATCCTTATTACGGGCTGAATCCGGATCCTTCGGGGAACCTGTTTTCGACTACGGCATCCGGGGGAAACAGCGAGGCGGGGATTGTGTTTGAGTTCACGCCGTAAGCTGACCTCTTGAGCTGCTGCCAACTCCACGGCTTTCATTGACTTGCCAGTTTCAGCCACGTAAGATTTGCGCGAATGATCGGGCAGACAATTTCGCGCTACCGCATCCTCGAAAAACTTGGCGGCGGCGGCATGGGCGTGGTGTACAAAGCCGAGGACACCGAGCTGGGCCGTTTCGTTGCGCTCAAGTTTTTGCCGGATGAGGTGTCTCAAGATCCCCAGGCATTGGAACGCTTTCGTCGGGAAGCTCGTGCTGCTTCCGCCCTGAACCATCCCAACATCTGCACCATTTACGACATCGGCAAAAGCGGCGAGCAGTCGTACATCGCGATGGAGTTTCTGGACGGGCTGACGCTGAGACACCGCATTGCTGGCCGACCGATGGAAACCGAGTTGATTCTGTCGCTGGCCATTGAGATTGCGGACGCATTGGACGCTGCCCACTCCAAAGGGATCGTGCATCGCGACATCAAGCCTGCCAATATTCTTATCACCGAGCGCGGCCACGCCAAGATTCTCGATTTTGGGCTGGCCAAAGTCAGCCTGGCGGGCGGCTCTTCGAGCAAAATTGCGGCTCTTAACACGCAGACGGTGGATGCGGAGCATCTGACCAGTCCGGGCACAATGCTGGGGACGGTAGCCTATATGTCGCCCGAACAGGCCAAAGGCAAGGAATTGGACGCCCGCACCGATCTGTTTTCTTTCGGCGCGGTGTTGTACGAGATGGCGACGGGAGCATTGCCATTCCAGGGCGAAACCTCAGCGCTTATCTTCAAGGCAATCCTCGATTCTGCTCCGCCCCCGCCGATTCGTTTCAATCGAAATATTCCGCCCAAGCTGGAAGACATTATCAACCGGGCGCTGGAAAAAGATCGGGAACTCCGTTATCAACACGCCTCCGAAATACGATCCGAATTGCTGCGGCTGAAGCGAGACACGGAGACGGGGCGAGCCATCGCCGCGAGTTCCGGAACGGTGGGGGTAGTGCAGGATAGCGGCTCTCAGGTCGCAGCCCAAGCGCCGTCACCCGCATCCGGGTCCTCCCATGCTGCTGCTCCATCTCTGTTATTGAGGTCAGGGAAGGGCGCCGAAGTTCCTGCGGCAGGCATCAAGCTCCGGAAGATTCTGGTTCCCGCCGCCGTAGTCCTGGTCGCGCTTGCAATCGCGGGAGGGTTTTATTTCCGTTTCCGCCAGACAACGCACCGCCTGACCGAGAAGGACACGGTTGTCCTTGCTGACTTTGCCAACACGACCGGCGATCCCGTCTTCGACGGCACTTTACGGCAAGGGCTCTCCTCCCAACTGGAACAGTCCCCGTTCTTGAATTTGCTCTCCGACGAGCGCATAGCGCAGACCCTGTCGTTGATGGCCCAACCCAAAGACGCGCGCCTGACGCACGAGTTGGCCCGCGAAGTCTGCCAGCGCACGGCCAGCGCGGCAGCTCTCGATGGGTCGATTGCGCAGATTGGCACGCAGTACCTCTTGACCCTGAAAGCGGTAAACTGCTCGAGCGGCGAATCGTTGGCGAGTACCGAGGCCCAGGCGAGCGACAAGAACCATGTGCTTGATGCATTGGGAAAGCTGGCGTCGGACATCCGCAACGGGCTGGGTGAATCACTGGCCTCGGTGCAGAAGTATGACGCACCGGCGGATAACGTCACCACTCCATCACTGGAGGCGCTGAAAGCCTACACCCTCGGCTATCAGGTGTTTATTATTAAGAGCGATTTCGCCGCCTCAATCCCATTCTTCCAGCGGGCCATCAGTCTAGACCCCAACTTCGCCATGGCTTATGCGCGACTGGCAACAAGTTACTTCAATCTGAGCGAGACCGACCGCGCCGCCGAGACTGCCCGCAAGGCCTATGCGCTGCGGGATAGAGTAAGCGAACGGGAAAGGTTCTACATCGATTCACACTACGAAAACTTTGTTACAGGAAATCTTGAGGCGACCCGCAAAACGTTTGAGTTATGGGCGCAAACTTACCCCCGCGACGAAATTCCGCCCACCAATCTGAGCAACATCTACATCTTTCTCGGCAGCTATGACAAGGCTCTCGCCGGCTCCCAAGAATCCCTGCGACTGAATCCCGGAAGTGGGTTGGGCTATGGAAATCTTGTCGCCGGGTACCTTTACCTTAACCGTCTGGATGAAGCCAGAACCATGGCGCAGCAGGCGCAAGCCCACAACCTTGACAATCCCCAAGTTCACCTCTATCTGTACCTGGTTGATTTCGTTCAGCATGATGCTGCGGGGATGGAGCGGGAAGCCGCTGGGCTGATGGGAAAGGCGGGGATCGAAGACCAAGTGCTGTACTACGCGTCGGACACGGCTGCGGACGGCGGGCAACTTGCCAAAGCGCGGGAACTGACGCAGCGGGCAGTTGAGTCGGCCCAGCACGCCGATGAAAAAGAGACGGCAGCGGATTACGTGGCGGAGGCGGCTGTGCGCGAGGCGCTGGTGGGCAACATTACTCTCGCGAAAAAACAGACGCAGGCTGCACTGTCGCTCTCGAATGGCAAAGATGTCGAGGCCATGTCGGCCATTGCGCTAGGGCTGATTGGTGATTCCACACAAGCCACACGGTCGGCCGATGATCTGGGCAAGCGGTTCCCCGAAGACACGGTGGTGCAAGTGAATTATGTGCCGACCATCCATGCGGCCGCTGCCCTTCGTGGTAACGATCCTGGCAAGGCCGTGGACGCGCTGGCAAAAACTGCGCCCTCCGAACTCGGAGGCCCTATTCAGACCTTGAACTTCTTCCTCTACCCCGTTTACGTGCGGGGCGAGGCCTATCTCGCTATGCGTCAAGGCACCGCTGCTGCCGCTGAGTTTCAAAAGATCATCGACCACCCCGGCCTGGTCGTGAATGAACCTATCGGTGCACTGGCCCACCTTCAACTCGGCAGAGCCTACGCAATGGCAGGTGATACGGCAAGGGCGAGGAGCGCGTACCAAGACTTCCTCGGACTGTGGAAAGACGCCGACCCCGACGTCCCCATCCTCAAGGAAGCCAAGGCCGAGTACGCGAAGCTGCAGTAGCTGGGAAAGCAGTAGGCCGTGTCTAGCTGCTTGGGGCTTTCGGTCAACTTCCGCAAACAGGCGCTAGCACTCATTGACCCGGTAATGAGTGCAATGGCGAGGTTTCGCCAACTGTGCGATGCGAGAGCTGGCGCATTGACAGGGTGGAGGTCAGAGGCGGTAGTGGCTCAAATTGAGCCACTACCTCAGAGGCCGAGTAGTGGACGTGGACGAAGTTTCGGCGTAGTGTTGAGAGTGAGCGAGTAGCCCTTTCCTCTTTCAGATCCTCTGAACTAAGTCAGCCCATCTGAAGTACCTTCCTCTTAGTTCGCAGCACTCAGGAGGTTTCCTAGTGATTGAGCGCAAAGCTAACCATCGAACGCAGCCCAAGATTGCCGTCGCCCCGAAAAGTTCTCCCGCCAAGGTGGCGATGATGACCGATACTGCCCCATCACAAGACAGGATCAGAGAGCGGGCCTATGAGCTGTATGAAGCCCGTGGCTGTGAGCCTGGCCGAGCGGAACCGGATTGGCTGCGCGCCGAGCAGGAGATCCTCAAACAGCGGCGATAAAGCGATACCCGTCCACCGCCGCCGGTGGCGTAGTGAAACGAGCTTTTGAATCCATAGCAGGCAAGTACATCGAGGCCGGTTCCGTTGTCTATTGGCGGGGCAAGGACGACGGAGGCCGAGATTGACGCCAGCCCGAAAGCGGTGGGTTCCCGTCGGCTGACAAAACTAGAGAGGAAAAATAATCGCCATCGAAACAAAATCCGACGAGATTCTTGGAATTAGAGAGGTCGCCATTCTGCTCAGGATCAAAACCCCGGCACTGCGTGTCTTGCTGCGTAAGATCACATGCAAGACCCCAGGGCAGCGTTACGCGTGGAAAGCATCGGACCCTTCGCTGCGTAGCCTGCCCGACCTGATTAAAGCCGAAGGAGCCAAGGCGGCCACATCGAACCGACGAGTTCCAGCCCTGGAAAAGTGCCCCGAGACTTCCCCGACGCCCAGGGTAGCGTTTACACTCACGACCGGGCTGTTGGTGTAAATGATGAAGTTAGAACGGCAATCGGCGGAAGGCGGGCATCCGCTCTAGCAGGTGGGACCTGCGATTTTTCCGACGATGCCCGATCGGGTCGAGACGCCCATCTTGACCATGACCAGCCGCAGAAATGCCTTAACGGTGTTGGCGCTGATTTTCATTCGATTTGCGATTTCCTTGCTGGTCAGACCCTCGAAAAGAAGCTTTACTGTCTCCTGCTCGCGCGGCGTTAGGTTAAAACGCGCACAGGTCTCGGCTAACTGCGTGGCTCCATTCGTGGCCCGTTCCAGCAGCAGCACAAACGCGGGGTAATTTGGCACCTGACCGTTGCCGTTGAGGTGAAGAGGAAAGGAATGGCAATGATACGTTCTTCTTGCGGATTGGAACTGCTCGGCGAGACGGTGCTGCGCCGACGGTCCACGATCGCCCAGATCGCGGCGGATTCGCTTTGCAAGCCAGAGATCCAGGTGGGGAATCTTCCCTGGGGGAGCGGGAAATGTGAGTATATGGATGGCCTCGACATTCGAAGCAACCACGCTTAGAGAGCGATCTACCACCACTAAGCCCGTCTGGGCAACACTGGTGTACAAGCTGAAAACCCTCCCTCACATGAAGCTGCGGACTCAACCATACAGCTCATCGTATACAGCAAGGCTTTCCAAGATTGTGGTCAAAATTGCACACATCCCAGGGGTCTGGAAACAGGCCGAACCCGACCGCGACGATCTCCATCCTGAAGGAAGCCAAGGCGGAGTACGCGAAGCTGCAATAACTCAGTTGCCGCGAAGAGCGATTACACCAATTGAGAATTGCTAAGGAGCGTTGGGCAATCCTTCCCTCGAAGAAGTGGTCCCCCGGAGATCCCTCGGCAAGGGACGACTGGAAAAGGATGCTTTTCAGTTGGTCGGGATATTAAAGGGCGCCGGCGCTGGTCACGGAGTTGACGTGAACCCGAGCCTCGGTGTTCGAGACGTCAATGGCAAAGTTCACGGTGACCCTGGCGAAGGTCTCGACCGGCTTTCCGTTCAGTAGGTAGGGCTTGAACCGCCACTGCTGGACGGCTTGCCGGGCGGCTGAAACCAGGATGGTGGGACCACTGATCACTCGCAACTCCTCGACCGCGCCGTCAGCGGCTATGAGCGCTTGCAGCAGCACCGAACCCTGTATGGACGTGGCCTGGGTTAGCAACGGATAGGGCGGGTGTGCCTGAGCTTGACCAGGAGTGGGCGCGTGCTCCGCTGCGGCCGTTGCCGGGCCCCAGGTGGCGGAAGGCTTCGCGGAGGCAGAACTCAAGTGGTGCGGCGTCGCAGGCTTCGCGGCGTTGCCGACGAGGTGAGCCGCGCGATGAACGCGCGTAGAAGGTGCATGACCGGATGTTGCCGGGATAGATTGCAGGGCGGCAACGGGCGGTTTCGCTTCGGCGGCAGGAGCCGTGAGTGCTTGTAGCGCTGGGCTCGGCGCGGAAACCGGCTGGCCGCTATCTGCGGCTGCGGTCTCGCCGGTGTCATTGTCATTGTTATTAGCGAACAGGGAATCGCGGTCTCTCACCAGAACTGCCGTAATGGCTGCAAGCAGAAGGACCATTGCGATTACCAACCTGCGGCATTGCTGGTCCCCAAAGACTGCATCAACCCAGGTTGTGGTTCCCCGTGTTGGCGTCGCTTGCAGCATCTTCCACCTGGTCTTTTTTGTGCGCTACCAAGATGATGCGCTTTGAGATCAGGCGCAATGGCACAAGAGATCGATGGAGTGGCACGAGTGGGCCATGAGAGGGGAACGATTTCGGGTCGAACTGTGGGGCTTTGGTTGGTTTTGACGGCCAGGTGAGCAGTAGTTGTCTTTCCGGAGCACAATTCTGGATTTCGGGTAGGCGCGTCCAGTCGGCTACCTCGCGAAGGCGGACTACGGGAGTCCGACCCGCCTCTTCAGGTCAGCGAAGCGCGGGTCGGAGCGGAGATTGTCGAGACGCTCATCGGTCGACAGAAATGTTGGCATGTAGTAAGAGCGATCCTGGTAGGCGCGCTCGAGAAGAGCGAAGGCGTGATCTTTTTCTCCCAAGCCGGCATAGATGACCGCGACGTTGTAGGGAGCGACCCAATTGTGCGCGGATAACTCTTTCAAATGATCCAACACCTTCTGGGCTTCGGCCTTGTTGCCGGATACGGCGTAGGCATTGCCAAGGCCGGACCAGATCTCAGTATTTTCCTTCTCCAACTCGAGGGCATGCTGAAACTGGGCAATCGCCTCCGGCAGTTTTCCCTTCTGTTCGTATACCCGTCCCAGGAAAGAATAGCTAAACCAAAAATTCGGATCGATTGCGATAGCGTGGCGCAGGCTCTCCATAGCCGGGTCCCACTGGCGTGTAAACACGTAAACCGCTCCCACGCTGAGGGCTGGGAATACCGAGAGCGGATCGATTTGCTGGGACCGCTTAACCTCCGCGACGGCCTGGTCCTCCCGCCGCATCGGGGCCAGAAACCAACCGTAGTACAAGTGGGCATCGGAACTGTTGGGGTTCAGTTCAATCGTCCGCCTGAACTCGCTTTCGGCAGTGGCCCAATTCCAGTCATACCAGTGGGCGACGATGGCCATGGAAAGGTGGGCTTCAACGTCGGACTCATCGATCGCCAAGGCCCGCTTGGCGGCTTCCTTGGTTTTGGGCCCAGCTTCGGCGGGAGGGATAAACCAATCATCCTGGTTCACGTAGTTGAACGCCAAACCGCTGTAGGCCAAGGCATAGTTAGGATCGATGGCGATAGCCTGATTGAAGTAGTCGATGCCAGTGTCAAAGCCCTCTTTGGTGAGTTTGTAGGTGTAGTACTTGCCCTTGAGGTAGAGGCGATAGGCCTCAGGATTGTCGGTCGAGCCTTTGGTCAGCCTTTGCTGGTCCGCTGAGGAGAGTTGCGAACGCAGCCGCTGAGAGACCTCCCTGGCGATGTCGTTCTGCACGGCCAGCAGATCGGCCAGCTTGCGGTGGTACTGCTCACCCCACAGTTGTTTACCGTTACGAACGTCGTCGAGTTCGACGTCAACCGTGAGGTCGTCGCCGCGCTGGGCGACGCTGCCGGCGAGTACGGCCTGAACGCGAAGCTCGTCGCCGATCTTGCGGACATCCATCGCCTTGCCTTTGTAGTGAGAAGCCACGCTGTACGGGATCACACTCAGACTGGGCAACCGCGCCAGGCTATTGTTGATGCTTTCGGTAATTCCATCGGAAATGTAGTCTGAATCAGGATCGTTGCTGCGATTCTCAAGCGGCAGGACGGCGATGGAATCGATGGCCGATGTCTTGGTGCTTTTCAGGTAAATGACGACTCCGGCGGCAGCAATCACAAGCAGACCTACGATGATAGCTAAAGAAATATTGCGGTGTTTGGTTCCGGAGATATGCGGCTTGGACGCTGTTTCGGGCGCAGACGGGGCGGGGGCGGAAGAAGAGGCCGAGGCACGCGCGGGGGTTGCGGCTGCTTTTTCGGGCGTAATCTCCAGGCCGGCCTTGCGCAAGCCGTCAATCAGGTGCTCCACATAATCGGGCTTCCACCACTTGTCCATATCTTTGCGGACGGTGGAGGCGAAGTCGGGGCGGAGTTTGAGCAGGTCCTTCAGGGCTTTCGCGGCGGCATCAGTTTCTCCGAGTTGCCCGCAGGCCGCGGCCACGGTTGCGTGTTGAAACCAGTGGCCGGGCAGATTGACTTTAAGCGCGAAACGAAGTGCGCCGCGGTAGTCGCGTTGGCGGTAGGCGTTGTAGAAGTCGGCATACCAGTACCATCCGGGATGGTTGGGATTGAGCTGCTTGGCTTGCCCAACCAGCGCGAGGCCGCGTTCCGAGTCGCCGGTGTAGGTTACCAACTCACCTAGAAGAGCGATGGAGCAACCGTCCATGGGGTTGAGTTCGGCGGCCCGTTCCGCCGCGTTGCGGAAGCTTTGGTACTCCTTGTGGAAGAAGAGCGCCTGGGCCAGACTGCAATAGGCCATGTAGTCGGAGGGCGACGCCTCAACCGCACGCTGCGCGGCGGTTAGCCCGCTGGCGAGGGAATCAGAGTGCAGGTTGAACCCCTGCGCGTAGTCCTGGACGCACAGGATGGCCAGCGACGCCCAGGCATCGCCGTAGGCGGGCGCCTTTTGCACGGCCAATTCCAGGGCAGACCTAGCCACCGCAAGTTCTTCGGGGGTGGCCCGCTGCGAGTAGCAGAAGCTGCGCAGCACGGCCTCGTAGGGGCTCAACTGCTCGGGCGTGCGGCTGCGCACGGCCTCACTCATGCTCCGGGTGAGAACGCCGTTCATATCAGCGACGGTCGAAACGATGCGAGGGACGAGGTCGTCTTGTAAGGCGAAAAGCTTTTCGGGACTGAAGTCGCGTTCGAAGTTTTCGGCCCAGAGATGCGCGCCGTTGGTTGCATCGACGAGTTGAACTGCGAGACGCAGCTTGCTTCCGGCTTGACGCAGATTGCCTTCCATCACGTAACGAGCGCCAAGTTCCTTGCCGATAGTTCGGACGTCTCCTGACTCGCTGGAATATTTCGCAGTTGAGCCGCGCGCAATCACTCGCAGATACGAGAACCGGGACAACCCGGTCACGACTTCTTCCGACAGGCCGTCCGCCAGGGCTTTCAGATCAGGGCTCGTGCCCGCGTATTTGAACGGCAGGACCGCGACCCAGAAACCTTCTTCGGCGCGGATGGCGCCGGAGGCGGCGGTGGCGGACGCAGGAGCCGGAGGCGCAGGCACGGGCTGAGCCGGATCCTCGGGAATCTCCAACCCGGCTTTGCGCAGGCCATCGATCAGGTGCTCGACAAGTTCAAAATCGAAGCGCATCGCGAGCCCGGGGCGGATAATCATAGCGATGTCAGGCCTTAGCGTGAGGAGTTCCTGCACTGCTTTGGCGGCTTCTTCGCGCTGGCCGAGTTGTCCGTAAGCTGCGGCCAGCACCAGGTGCGCGGAGTAGAGGCCGGGCAGGTTAATCTTGAGCGCGTAGTTCAGTGCGCCGTGGTAGTCGCGTTTGGTGTAGGCACTGAAGCACAGCGGAAACCAGTACCATCCGGGATGATTCGGATTGAGCTGGAGGGCGTGCTCGACCAAGGCACATCCCCGTTGCCATTCGCCGGCGTAGGCGATGAAGCTGCCCAAGTGGGCGATGTTGCATCCGTCCATGGGGTTGAGGGCCAGAGCCTTCTCGGCGGCGGTGCGGAAGGCCTGGATTTCCCGCCGGTAGAACAGAACCAGGGCCAGAGCTTGATAGCCGCGGTGACCGGAGGAGTCGAGCTCGACGGCCCGGCGCGCGGCATGAAGTGCACGCTCCAGGGGATCGGGTTGAGGGTTAAACCCAAAGGCGTACTCATCGCAAATGGTCATCGAGAGCAGCGCCCAGGCGTAGGCATAAGTTGGGGCCAGTTGGACGGCACGTTCCAGACCGGCGCGCGCCGCAGCGTGCTCCTCTGGGGAGACGCGCTCGGCATAACTGAAACTGCGCAACACGGCCTCGTACGGCGTCAATTGCTCGGGATTCTTGCTGCGGATGGCCTCGCTCATGGTATGAGGCAGGATGCCATGCGCGTCAGCGACGGTGGAGACGATGCGAGGGACGAGTTCATCCTGGAGCGCGAAGACAGTTTCGGGATCGAAAGTGCGCTCATAGTTCTCGGCCCAGAGGTGAGCGCCGGTTGTCGCATCGACGAGCTGCACGGCGAGACGCAATTTCGTTCCCGCCTGGCGAAGATTACCCTCCATCACAAAGCGCGCGCCGAGTTCCTTGCCGATGGCGCGGACATCGCCTGACTCGCTGGAATATTTCGCAGTGGAACCGCGTGCGATCACCTTGAGATAAGAGAATCGTGACAGGCCGGTAACGATGTCCGCGGTCAATCCCTCGACCAGTGCGGTGAGTTCGGCATTGGTGCCGCTGTATTTGAAGGGCAACACTGCGACCCAGAAGCCTTCGTCGGCGCGGGTTTCACCCGAGGTCGTTCGCACGGCGGACCTGGCGAACGAACTCACTGCTGGCGCCGAACCCGCCGCCGGAATCTCCAGTCCCGCTTTGCGCAGCCCTTCGAGGAAATGTTCCACCAGCTCTGGCTGAAACCATTTTCCAAGTTCCTCACGCACAATCTCTGCAATATCGGGCTTCAACTTCAGCAAGTCACGCAAAGCTTTCTCTGCTGTTTCTCGTTCCCCGAGTTGCGCCGCGGCCGCAGCAATCTCCAATGGCGTATAGAAAACATCGGGCAAGTTCATTCTTAGTGCTTCGTTCAATGCGCCCCTGTAGTCACCTTTGCGGTATGCGTTGGCCAGGAGGGGATAGTGATACTTTCCAGGAAAGTTCGGGTTCAGTTGCATCGCCCGCTCGACGAGCGCACAACCCCGCTCCCAATCGCCCATATAAGACAACGCCAGGCCCATAAACCAGACATTACTGCCGTCCATCGAGTTGAGTGCCAGGGAGCGCTCGACCGCGCTTCGGCAGGGGCCAAACTCCCGGCGAAGGAAGTGTGCGTAGGCCAGGTTTTGATAAGCAAGGTGGTTGGAGGGTCCGGCCTTTACCGCTCGCCGCGCGGTTTCCAGCGCGCGCTCGAGAACTGAAAAGTCCGCTTTGAATCCGAGGCTATACTCGTCGCAGAACAGCATCGCCAGCATCGCCCAGCCATCGGCGTAACCTGGCAGTTGCGCAACCGCCCGTTCCAGGCATGCCTTGGCTGCGATTTGTTCGTCCGCGGTGATGCGCTCGGCGTAACTGAAGCTAAGCAAGACCGCCTCGTATGGAGTCAGCTGCTCGGGGTTCTTTGCTTGCACTGCCTCGCTCATGCTGTGTGGCAAAACGCCGTGCCGGTCAGCGACGGTGGAGACAATGCGGGGAACAAGCTCGTCCTGCAGTTCGAAGACTGCGTCAGGGTTGAGACTCCGCTCGTAGGTTTCAGCCCACAAGTGCGATCCCGTGGCCGCCTCGACCAGCTGAACGGCGAGGCGCAGCTTGGTTCCCGCTTGGCGCAGGTTGCCCTCCATCACGTAGCGAGCGCCAAGCTGCTTGCCAATGGCTCGGATATCTCCTGACTCGCTGGAATATTTCGCAGTCGAACCACGGGCGATTACCCGCAGATAAGAGAATCGTGACAGGCCGGTGACGATATCCGCGGTCAATCCCTCTACCAGTGCGGTGAGATCGGCATTGTTGCCGCTGTATTTGAAGGGCAACACTGCGACCCAGAAACCTTCTGCGGCGCGGGCCGCGCCGGAGTCGGGGGTGAAAGCAATCTCAGGCTTAGTAGCGACGGCTGCGGAATTTCCTTCTGCGGCGATCTCCAGCCCGGCCTTGCGGAGACCATCGATGATTTGCTCGACCAGATCCGGGTCCCACCACTTTCTACATTCTTCCCGAGCCACGGTGGCGAATTCCGGCCGCGCAGCCAGCAGTTCCTGCGCCGCGGTACGCGCCATCTCAAGCTCACCGAGTTGGCCGTAGGTGGCGGCGAGCGCGAGTTCGTTGCGCCAGAAACCGGGCATGTTGACTTTAAGGGCAAACTCGAGGGCGGCACGGTAATCGCCCTGGCGATAAGCATTGAAAAAAGGTGGGAACCAGTACCATCCGGGATGGTTTGGGTTGAGGCTGCGGGCGCGCTCCATGAGGGCACAGCCGCGTTCCCAGTCTCCGGAAAAAGAGATTTGAAAACCCATGTAAGCGATGGTGAAGCCGTCCATGGGATTGAGTTCCATGGCCCGCTGGGCGGCGCTGCGAAAGGCTTGCAGTTCCCGCCGGAAGTACAAGACTGACGCCAGCGCGTGATGCGCCAGGTGATTGGAAGGGGCGGCGTCAAACGCGCGGCGGGCGGCGGCCAAGGCGCGGCCGAGTGGGTCGGGGCGAAGGTTGAACCCGTGGTTGTACTCTTCGCGGTACAGCATGGACAACATGGCCAGGCAATCGGAGTTGCCGGGAGCTTGTTGGACGGCTTTTTCCAGCGCTGCCCTGGCGCCGGTGTGGTCGGTGGCGTTGACATGTTTGAAGTAGGCAAAGCCGCGGAGCAAAGCTTCGTAGGGGGTCAGCTCGTCAGGATTCCGGTTGCGGAGGGTTTGGCTCATGCTGTAGGGCAACACGCCGTGGGTTTCGGCGACGGTCGAGACGATACGGGGGACGAGTTCGTCCTGGAGTTCGAAGACGGCCTCGGGATTGAAAGCGCGGTCGTAGGTCTCTGCCCACAGGTGAGTGCCGGAGGTAGTGTCGACGAGTTGCACGGCGAGGCGCAGTCTGGTTCCGGCCTGGCGCAGGCTGCCTTCCATAACGTAACGGGCTCCGAGTTCTTTGCCGGTGGCGCGGACGTCGCCGGACTCGCTGGAATATTTTGCGGTCGAGCCGCGTGCGATCACACGGAGATAGGAGAAGCGGGACAGGCCGGTGACGATGTCTTCGGTCAGTCCTTCGGCCAAGGCGGTGAGGTCGGTGTTGGCGCCGGTGTATTTGAAGGGCAGCACCGCGACCCAGAAGCCTTCGTCGGCGCGAGCCGCACCCGAGACAGGCGTGGCAGGCACGGCACGCGAGGCCGGAACTGCTGCCGTCTGTGAGGACTGTCGCTCCAAGTCGCGGAATTCGTTGGTGACATCGCGCGCGGTCTGAACGCGGTGTCGCGGGTCTTTCTCGAGGCAACGACGGATGACGCGGGCCAGATCGGCGGGCAAATCCGTGCGGCCGGACGTAATTGCCGCGGGGGTGTCGCGCAGGATGGAAGAGGCCAGCTCCGCCGAAGACGTTCCCTCGAAGGGGCGGCGACCGGTCGCCATCTCATACAAGATGATGCCAAGCGAGAAAATGTCGGTGCGATGGTCGAGCGCGCGGCCTGAAATCTGTTCCGGTGACATATAGGCCGGAGTCCCCATAACGATGCCCGCCTGGGTGTGGCCGGCCGAGGTCAAGGTAGCGTTGCTGGGATTGTCGGCGCGAACGTCTTTGGCCAGGCCGAAGTCCAGAACTTTGACGCGACCGTCGTCCGTCACCATCACGTTGGCGGGCTTCAGATCGCGATGCACGATGCCTTTTTCGTGCGCGGCCGCGAGCGCGTCGGCCAGTGCACTGGCGATCTCTACGATCTGCTGGACCGGGAGCCCGCCCTGGGGAATGCGGCGCTCAAGCGACTGCCCTTCGACCAATTCCATGGTGAGGAAGTGGACGCCGTCAGTCTCCTCGACGGAAAAGATGGTGACGATGTGGGGGTGATTGAGAGCGGCGATGGCACGAGCCTCGCGCTGGAAGCGAGCCAAGCGCTCGGGATCGCGGGCCATATCGGCGGGCAGAACTTTGAGGGCGACGTCGCGGCCGAGCTTGGTGTCGGTCGCACGATACACTTCGCCCATGCCGCCGGCGCCGATGGCGGCGGTGATGCGATAGTGGGCGAGTGTACGGCCGATCAGATCGGGCCTCCTGGCTCTAAACCAAGGCAGCGCCGATAGTATACCCAAAGGCCTAGTCAGTTCCCTCGGTCAAAAAGCTCTTAACCGCAAAGGACGCAGGGGGTTCGCAGAGGCTGCGAAGAACCCGGTCAGAAGCGGTTGACGCGGGGCGGATTCCGCAATAGACTCCGGTAGCGGCTTCTCCTCCCGAGCCGGTTTGAGGTTCTGTGACCCTAACCCTTCCACAGCGTGGGATTCCACGGCATGCCTTGGTGTTTTGTCTGGCCTTACTGCTGGCGCCATTTCTGCGCGCGGCCGTGGGCGGGACAGGGTTCAGCCCGCAGACGCGACTGGGTTACCAGACCGGGGACCAGTGGGAACCGGCCATTGCCGCCGACGGTTATGGGCACGTGTACGTACTTTATCCGCAGTACGGACGAATGCCCATCTGCCCTGACTGTCCGTTGCCTTCGATGACGCTGCTGGTCAGCAATAATAACGGAGGCGTTTGGCTGCCGCCGCGGCAGATTACTTCGCACCTCACCGGACAGTTCGATCCGCAGATCGTGGTGGATCCGGCGGACCACCGGACGGTGTATGCGGCCTGGCTACAGAACCGGAACACGGACGCGGTGGTAGCCAAGTCGGTGGACTTCGGGCAAAGCTGGTCGGTGGTGATTGCGGACCGCGACGACGAAGATGCTGACAAGCCGGTGCTGGCGGTGCGAGGCCGGGATGTGTACCTGGGGTTCAATCGCGATGGCAAGATGCGGGTGGCGGCATCGCACGATGGCGGTGTGACTTTCGCGGTCGGCGATGTCGATCCGGAATTGAGTTTGATACGGGCTCTGGGCGGCGGCGCCACGGTGGATGGCGAGGGCGGCGCCTATCTCGCATGGGCAGGCTATACCCACAGCAGCGCGGCCAGGGGACGAGTGAATCTGTATATCAGCAAGTCTTCCGACGGCGGCAAGAGCTGGGCCACCACCCGGATGGCGACTTCGAGCGTGGCCCCGGATTGCGCGGCGTTTCACTGCGAGTGGGGATTTTTGGGTGCGCAGATTACCATTGCCTCGGACGAAGCGGGCACATTGTATGGGTTGTGGAATTCGGGTAGCCGGTACGAGGCAGCACAAAGAATTTATTTTGCTTCATCGACGACAGCAGGAGAAACGTGGTCGGTGCCGGCTGATGTGTCGCTCGCAGCCAAGGGCGTGGAGCACGCGTTTCCGGCATTGGTAGCAGGCGAGGCGGGTGACGTGCGGATTGCGTGGATGGATACGCGGCGGGCTCCGCTATGGAACACGTATTATCGGAGTTCCAGCAACGGCGGCGCAACCTGGTCAGCGGAATCGCGGCTTTCGAGCTATGTGCCGGGGTATCGCTATATCCGGACGAAGGGCTATAGCTTCCCGTTTGGCGATTACTTTGAGATGGCGATTGACGACCAGGGCCGCACGCAGGCGGTGTGGGGCGAAGGGCTCAACTACCATTCGCCGGGATCGATCTGGTACAGCAGCGGGAAGTGAGCCGGATTCAGTTGTTTCCCGGTTCTGTGCAGAAGGTTGCACAGTTACTAGGGGCAAGAGACCCAAGGACGCGAGGCTTCTTGCCAGCTGGCCGGCAGGTTTGAGATGATCGGTTTGCGTTCGGTCAGCCTTCCCTTGTTTGCCCGCCGATGAGGCCCTTCTCGGCGGGTTTTTGATTGTGTTAGCGCGACTCGATCTGGTCGGGGCTAAAGCCCGCATTCTTGTTAACTCCTAGCGGCACGGCCAGAAGCCATGCCCTTCCCAAAATCATTATCGAAGACAGGCTCTAATCGACGACGAGGCCGTTGGTCAGCTCAGCCAGCCGCGCCACCTTGTGGTCTACACACCAGTCGCGGAGGCCGTCGACGATCTTTTCGGTGGCGCAGGGATCCCAATAACTGGCGGTGCCGATCTGCACCGCGCTGGCGCCTGCCAGCATGAACTCAACGATATCGACCGGAGTGGAGATGCCGCCCATGCCGATGATGGGAATCTTGACTGCTTTGGCGGCGTCGTAAACCATGCGCAGGGCGATGGGCTTGATGGCTGGCCCGGAGAGTCCGGCAGTCACGTTGGAGATACGCGGCTTGCGGGTTTCGGCGTCGATCGCCATGGCCACGAAGGTATTCACCAAGGAAATGGCATCGGCGCCGGCTTCCTGCGCCACGTGTGCCATCTGCGCGATGCTGGTTACGTTGGGAGAGAGTTTCACAATCAACGGCCGTTGCGAAGTACGGCGGGCAAGGGAGACGACTTCGTCGAGAGAGCGCGGATCACTGCCGAACTGAATTCCTCCGTGGGCGGTGTTGGGACAAGAAACGTTCAATTCGTAGGCAACGATGCCTTCGCCTTCATTCAGGATCTGCAGGGTGCGCTCGTAGTCCTCGCGGGTGTAGCCGAAGACGTTGGCGAGCACGACGATGTCCTGAATCTGGCGGAGCTTGGGGAGTTTCTCGTCAACGAAGGCGCGAGCGCCGATGTTTTGGAGGCCGATGGCGTTGAGCATTCCGGCGGCGGTCTCATACAGGCGCGGCGGGGGATTGCCGGCCATCGGCTCTTTGATAGCCCCTTGACTACGAAGCCGCCGAGCTTGCTGAGATGGACGATGTCTTCAAACTCGATGCCGTAGCCAAAGGTGCCGCTGGCGGCAATGACCGGATTCTTGAGCTGGATGCCGGCAAAACCGACGCTCAGGTCGGGATTGCGAGCACCATTGGGGGATGGAGACATTGGGATGTAGTGTACCGCGAGGGCGGGTTTTTGCTGAAGTATCAGGAAGACCGGAAATCCAGCACTCAGCATTCAGCCCGTGCGGTTGGTAGGAGTGAGGCGAGCAAACCTCAGATCGCAGAAAGGGGCGCAAGCGTTAAAGCGCGTACTCAGGAATCAAAACCGGTGCTCAGTTCTCACTCCCAGTTCTCGGAGTTAAGTGTTAACCTGAAATCTCCTCCAATTTGCTGATTGAGGTTTCGACTTGGCGCTTCGCCCGCGTAATCAATTCCTGCTTTTGGCCGCGTTTCCAGTATTTTTTTCCTGCCTGGTTTTTGGCGATGGCACTCGCACCTGGGAACAATCGAAATTTGAAGACTTGATCAAAGGCACCACCCAGGGCGTTGCCATCCGCAGCACCGGCGGCCTGGAGTTGGCGCCTGCGTTCAAGTTGTTGGCGACGACGCCGTCGGCTTATATCTGGTCGATTGCGGCAGATCGCGAGGGCAATGTTTATGCTGCGGCGGGGTCGCCGGCGCGGGTGTACAGGATCACGCCCGAGGGGAAGTCCACGGTGATTTTCGAGCCGCAGGAATTGCAGGTGCAGGCGTTGGCCGTGGACAAGAGCGGGGCCATTTTCGCCGCTACGAATCCTGATGGCAAGATTTACAAACTCGAGCGTCGCGCTGGGCAGAAAGAGAAGGCGGCAGCGGAGTGGAGTTCGTCGGTCTATTTTGATCCGGGCACCAAGTATATTTGGGACCTCATTTTTGATGAGGCCGGCAATTTGTATGCGGCCACGGGAGACCAGGGACAGATCTTCCGCGTGACTGCGAAGGGCGAGCATTCGGTCTTTTTTAAGAGTGATGAATCCCACATCCGCGTCCTGGCTTTCGACAAAAAGGGAAATCTGGTTGCGGGATCGGACAGCAGCGGCCTGGTGTATCGGATTTCGCCGAACGGGGAGGGATTTGTACTCTACAGCGCTCCGAAGAAGGAAATTACAGCACTCGCCATCGATAAGGATGGGAATATTTATGCGGCCGGGGTGGGAGAGAAACGGGCTTCAGGCTCAAGTTTTGGGGGTGCGCAGATTGCGATTCCGGCAGGAACTTCCGGCGGCGGAGCGCCGACCGGGACCGGGGCAAATGCGGCGCCGAGCGCAACGCCGCCGATGGTGATTAACATTCCCAGCCCGGGAGCTGGGGCCGCGGGCGGGTCGGAAATTTATCGAATTGCGCCCGATGGCTCGCCGGCACGGATTTGGAGTTCGCATGAGGATTTGGTGTATGGGCTGGCCTTCGACCAGCAGGGCGTGCTGCTGGCGGGAACGGGCAACCGTGGACACATCTTCGCCATTGACGGAGGCGATCGCTTCACTGACTTGCTGAAGGCGAGCGCTACTCAGGTGACGGCGTTTGCCGTGGCTCCCAACGGGCTGTACGCATCTACCAGCAATTTGGGGAAAGTATTTTTGCTGGGTGGGACAGCGGCTGCGGAAGGCAGTTACGAGAGCGACGTTTTCGACGCACGCATCTTCTCGCGCTGGGGACGGGCGGAATTTCGAGGAGCGGGCAGCGTGGAACTGTTTGCCCGCAGCGGCAATGTGGACAATCCCGACCGCAACTGGAGTCCGTGGACGAAAGTTAATGTTCAGAAAGATGGCATGGTCAGTGTCCCCTCGGCACGGTTCGTGCAATGGAAGACCGTGCTGCACTCGGGCAGTGTGGCTCCGCGAGTGGAGAGCGTTACGCTCAACTATCTTCCCAAGAATGTCGCGCCGGATTTTGATGACGTGACGGTGCAGACCGGGGTGCGCTATCCGTCGATGCCTAAGGTGAGCGGCGGCGATTCCAGTGGTGGGCAGGCCCATTTTGATGTGCAACCAGCTGCGACTCGCGACCGCGATTCCATTGGAGTGAAGTGGAGCGTACACGACGACAACGATGACCAGATGGTGTACTCGGTTTATTTCCGCGGGGATGGTGAAACCCGGTGGCTTTTGCTCAAAGATAATGTGACCGACAAGTTTTATTCTTTCGACGCGTCGTTGTTGCCGGATGGCGGTTACACGGTGAAGGTGGTGGCTTCGGACGCGCCCTCACATTCTCCGGGGCAGGGGTTGAGCGCGGAGCGGGAGAGCGCGCGCTTCGAAGTAGACACGACGCCTCCGCAGATCAAGGAATTGCAGGCCGCGGTGGACGGGCTGCGGATTCACGTTACGTTCGGCGCGTGGGACAGCTTTTCTCCCATCAAGAAAGCGGAGTATTCGGTGGATGCCGGCGACTGGCAGTTCGTCGAACCGGTGGGACAGCTTTCGGATTCGAAGAATGAAAATTATGACTTCGAAGCGCCGATAGCGGGGACCACCGGACCCGTTGATCATGTGGTGGTGGTGCGGGTTTACGACCGCTATGACAACATGAGTTCGGCGAAGACGCTCATCCGGGCGAAGTAGCCGGTTCTTGTGCGCTGACCATCTGATCCGCCTGCCGCAGTTCGGGAAATTTCCAGGCCCAGATCGCGATTACCAGCAGCGTTCCCACCCCTCCCAACACCACAGCGGGCACGGTTCCGAACCACTGGGCCGTGAGGCCAGACTCGAATTCGCCGAGTTGGTTGGAGGCGCCGATGAAGATCATATCTACGGCGTTCACCCGGCCGCGCATTTCATTCGGAGTGCCGAGTTGCACGAGAATCGCGCGGATGACCACGCTGACCATGTCAGTGGCGCCGACCAGCAAGAGCGAGATCAGAGAGAGGATGAGACTGCGCGAGAGGCCGAAGATAACGGTGAACACGCCGAATCCGGTGACGCACCACAGCATAGCCGGGCCGACACGACGTTTCAGTGGACGATGTGCCAGCAGGATCGCCATGGCGGCAGCGCCGACGCCGGGAGCACTGCGGAGCAGGCCTAATCCCCAGGGGCCGGTGTGGAGAATCTCACGAGCGTAGACGGGCAACAGCGCTACCGCGCCGCCCAGCAAGACGGCAAAGAGATCTAGAGAGATGGAGCCAAGGACGACCTTCTGCTTCCAGATGTAGCCAAAGCCGGCAAGAACCGTCTTTAGATTGATGGGTTCGCGCGGGCGCGGTTTTTCACGGGCTTTGATGCGCAAGGTTGACAGGATGGCGCCCAGCGCGATGAGTATGGCGGTGGCGTATACGGCGGCGGGTCCGCGAAAGAACGCATATAGCAGGCCGCCGACGGTCGGGCCAAGAATGGTTGCGCCCTGAAAGATGCTGGAATTCCAAGCCACGGCGTTAGAGAAGTGCTCTTCGGGAACCAGCTGCGGGAGCAGAGCACGGCCGGTGGGGAAATTGAAGCATCGCACCGTCCCGAGCAAAACTGCGACTACATAGATGGGGCGGGCAGAGTTGATTCCACCGAGAGCGAAGTGCAAGAGCATCGCCGAACATACCGCGAAGCCGACATAACATGCCATCAGGAGCCGGCGGCGGTCGAGCCGGTCGACGGTATGGCCTGCGGGCAGGAAGAAGGCGACGCCGGGAAGAAATTGCGCCAGGCCGACGAGGCCGAGGTCGAGCGGGCGTTTGGTGATTTCATAAACCTGCCAGCCGATGGCCACCGACTGCATTTCAAGCGCGACCACAATGCAGAAGCGCGCGAAGGCGTAGGCGGTGAAGTCGGGATAGCGGAAGGCGATGCGTCCGGCGAGCCTGGGGTCGGGAGACGTAGGCATGAATAGTTATTGTGCCATTGTCTCATCAGAGTCCACGACCGTGGCGGCGATGCAAGATGGCCTCGCGACAGTCGGCGGAGCGCCGGCGCTACAGGTGTCGTCGAATGCGACAATGATTCAGTGACTCAATGATGCCATGGCTCAATCTGCTGGGATGGCTGGCTTGCGTGGTGTACTCGACGATTCCTTGTTTCTGGTTTCTGGTGCATCCCTGGGTAGCGTATTGGCGTGCGCGGAAACGGTCGCCGTATGTGGTGCTGCTGCCGGCGTGGGCGGCGATGTGGGTAGTGATGGGGCTGATCACGCTGCCGTGGCGGCTGGTGACGCTTTATTCGGGGGGATGGACTTGGATTCCGGCGTTGATTCTTTTTGGTATCGGATTGTGGTTGTATGCGCAGTCGAGCAAGAATTTCGGTGCGCGGCAACTGGGCGGGTTGCCGGAGGTAGTCTTAGGCCATGGCGAGCAGCGGCTGGTGACGACGGGGATTCGGGGGCGGGTGAGGCATCCGGTGTACCTGGCGCATTTATGTGAAATGGTGGCGTGGAGCAGCGGAACTGGGCTGGTGGTGTGTTATGGACTGACGGCGTTTGCGGTGGTTACTGGCACGATCATGATTGAGATGGAAGATCGAGAGCTGGAAGCGAGGTTCGGTGAGGAGTATCGGCGATACAAGGAAAGAGTACCGGCGGTTTGGCCGAAAGTGGGGAGATGAAGCTACTTCAGTCCCGTCACTATGTAAGCCTGCGACGTAAGCTGGTTGTAGCGATAGGCGTATGCGGTCCCGTCGTTTGAAAGAAGAACGGTGTCAACGGACGAGAATCCTGCGCCCGAGTTCCCGAAGGCTCTCCATAGATCCATCCTTCCCGTCACTGTATTCACTTTATAAACTTTCGCCATGCGCTCTCTTGCCCTGGAGGCTACATAAACTGAAGTGCCATCGGGGGACCAACCGATCGTACGGTACTTGTCGTCGAGTCCGGGGACGAGGCGAATGCCGCTGCCATCCAAAGGCCAAATTCCCCATTTTCCGTCCGGTTCCTGTACTGAGGTACTGCTGCCGTCAGGCGAGAGCCACACTCCGGAGACGCCCTCCGGAGTAACGGGTTTGGAGGCGCCTGTACTGACATCGATCAAATAATCACGGGCGCCGTGTCCAGCTTCAATTCCAGTCGCCAGCAGTTGTTTACCGTCCGGAAGCCAGCGAACGGTACCGTAGACGATGCCGTCTCGGGTGAGCGGTCTGGACTCACCGGCTCCGGTCGGCACCAGGTTCAGGGGGCCACCCTTGGCTGATTTGGTGATGACCCATTTCGCGTCGGGCGAGATGGCGACGCCATCGCCCTCGCCCAAACTTGCGGGCGGCGAACCATCGGTGTCGCGCAAAAACACGGTGTAATTGGGGCCTCCGGCGTCACCCACTTCATAGAACAAGATCTTTCTCCCGACGCGGGTGATATCACTAAGTACCGCCCAGCCGAACCATCCCAGTTCGCGCTCTTCTTTTCCGCCCGGGGAGATGCCTCTAAGTCCGGCACGCGTCTGTTGAGTCACCGTCAGTGCGGTTCCGTTGCGGAGGTCCTCCAGCCACATGCCACCGGGGACGTTGGTGAGGGTGCGCAACTTGCCGGAGAGGGTGACGGCGCGCGGGTTGTCGGCGCTGCCACTAGTGGTGGCGGCGAACCAGACCTCATCGCCCGCTGGGGACCAGACGATGCCCTCGATCGATTCCCAGCCGGAGGAAAGTTTCTGCTCTTTACCGTTACCATCGGCCGCGATGACGGCGACCGAACCTTCGTCGTCGCCTTCCACATTGTCATGGTCGGCAAAGGCGATCCACTTGCCGTCGGGCGAAATTCTGGGGTCACTGATCCAGCCGATGCTATCGAAGAGCACCTTGCCGATGGGATATTCCAGGCGCCAGTGGTGGTTTTCAGGGAGGTAGTGGACCACGGCCATGGTTTCGCCGTCGGCGGCCCAATCCGCGCCCTGCACGTTGTCCAGCATCTCTCGTGGCGTTCCCCCACTGAGCGGAACCCGTGCCAGGGTTCCAAATTGCACGAACGCGCTGGGGCTTATGGTATTCAGCCGAACCGCCAGTTCTCCAGTTTTGCAGATGGAAAGCACCTCGGCATTCTTCAGGCCCAGTTCGCGGGCGCTGGGATCGTTGGCGCGTGCCATGTAGAGTTGCTGGTCCCCGCCCTCCCACACCGCGCTGTACACAATGCTGCCGTCGGGGGTAAAGCGAGCGTTCCCGATGGTACCCATTCGGAAGGTGATCTGCTTATATTCGGCTGGAGGCGTGTGAGAGCTGTGGCCAAGCCACCAGCCCAGAGCCAGCGTTACCAGAGCGAATGCGAGACTACCCGCGAGTAGGAGCGGCAACCTGCGGCTGGGGCGCGCAGCTTCAACCGGCGTGACTTTGGCGGAGGTGCTGGAGATGCCGGAAAGATGCTCGAGATCAAAGGCAATATCGCTGGCGGAATGGAAACGGGCTTCGGGGCGCTTCTCCAGGCAGTGCTGCACAATGCGCTCCAGCGCGGGAGAAACGTTGCGGTTGGTTTCGCTCAAGTCGGGAGGGTCTTCCTTCAGGATTGAGCTCAGGGTGTCGGCGGCGGTGTCTCCGTGAAAAGCGCGTTTGCCGGAGAGCATCTCGTAGAGAATTGCGCCCAAGCTGAAAATATCGGAGCGGGTATCGAGGGCAAGACCGCGCACCTGCTCGGGCGACATGTAGCCGGCGGTTCCCAGGACCATCCCTGCTTCAGTGCCCTGACTCACGGTCGCCAGCGAGGTGTGGGAGCCGGGTTCGGCTTGGGTGAGTTTGGCCAAACCGAAGTCGAGGATCTTGAGACGTCCGTCTTTCGTCAGGAATAGGTTTTCCGGTTTTAAATCGCGATGAATGATGCCTTTTTCGTGGGCGGCGGCGAGGCCATGGGCGATTTGCACGGCGTGGTCGAGAGCTTTGCGGAGCGGGATCGGGCCGCTGCGCAGGCGATCACTGAGCGTTTCTCCTTCGAGTAGTTCGGAGACTACATACGGTGAGCCTTCGCTGCTGCCGATGTCGAATACCGCCAGAATGTTGGGATGGTTCAGGGCAGCGGTGGCTAGCGCCTCTTGTTCGAAACGGCGGAGGCGATCGGCGTCAAGCGAGAGTGCGCGTGGCAGGACTTTGACAGCTACGTCACGTTTGAGACGAGAATCGCGGGCACGGTAGACCTCGCCCATGCCGCCGGCGCCAACCAGGACGACGATTTCGTAGGGTCCGAGTTTGGTGCCGGGAGCAAGATTCATTCGTGGAAAAGGTTATCACCTTGGGGGCAATCGCGCAGCGGTCGGTGCCGGTGAAAGGCCTTTAACCGCAAACGCCGCAAAGTGTTCGCAAAGAGCGCAAAGAGAATCCAGAGCGATGCACGTTAGGCCTTGTTGCATACGCCGACTTGCAGTTTACAGCTTGTTGGCTACGCCGCCGGGAGCAACCCACTCGCTCAGGGGATGGAGTCCGCCGCAATCGAGGCACCGGGTCGTGGCAAATCGAGCGCCACAGTGCGGACAGACGCCTTGAGTCTGGAAGGTGTCAAAGGGTTGGCCGCACTGGCCGCATTTCCAGAAGTCTCCGACTGGGGGCGCGGTGTTGCAGCGGGGACAGGCGAAGCCGTCGCGTCGCGGGAGCTTCGCCAGGCGCGAGAGGAATCTCGCGTGTTGCAGTCCGCCCCAGCAATTCATGAGCATGAATGCGGCAAGAACGCCATACCAGATGGATTGTGCATATACCGCCAGGACGATGAACCCGGCTACGCCGATGAAGCCGATGACGGTTGCCACCATCAGGCTGCGGGCACGTCCGAGGACGAACCAGAGCAGGGAGCGCAGAATCTGACCGCCATCGAGCGGATAGATGGGCAGGATGTTGAAAATCAGCAGGCCCAGGTTGATGTAGGCAATGGTGCGCAAAAGAGCGTGAAAGTTGGGCATGGTCTCGGCCCATCCGAGAGAACGGCTCAACATGCCGAGGCCGAGCAGGATCGGGAGAAGCGCGACGTTGACCAGCGGTCCAGCCGCGATGCTCCAAAGCGTAGCGCCGGGACGCGGCGGAGGGTCTACGTAGGCGACGCCGCCGAGCGGCCACAGCACAATCTGGTTTGCCGTGCCGCCAACCTGCCGGCAGGCGAGGGAGTGGCCGAACTCATGCATCAGCACAATGAGAAACAGCGCCAGATACTCCAGTGCGTTAAAAGTGAGAGAGGAATAGCTTCCGCTGCGGCCGTTGATTTCGTACGCTGCCACCAGGAACCAGGACCAATGCAGGAACACAGTAATGCCGGCGGCACGGAAGAGACGGATGGATCCTTTGTGGGTCGGCATGTGGGAGTGTTATAGCACGGTTCGCATTACTTCACGGCGTAGAGATTGGGGGGCCGGCACCAGGACGCGAGAACACCGTGCCGTGCGGATAAGCGTCGCCTTTGAAGCCGTGCGGCCAGGATTTGCCGTCCATACTGACGCCGGGTTTGTCACTGCCGGGATCGCGGAAACTCTTGTCGAGGGTCAAGGCTCCAGTTTGCGGGTCGAAGTTCACCATGAATAGACGATGTTCGCCGTTTTCGCCGGAGTTCAGAATGATGCGGCGGTGGTCGGTGTCGGCGGAGATCCAGTGAGGTTTCTGTTTGTCATCGAAGGTGAGCCGCGACACTTCGCGGATGTGGGCAAGGTCGGAAATGTCGTAGGCTGCGAGGGCGTGCATGGAGCTTAACGTCGCTACCCAATAGTGGCTGATGCGCAGCGGCACGCCGCAAATTTCTCCGTCAAAGGTCTTGAGGTGCTTGGCAGTGGGGTGATTGGTGGTGATGCCGTCGAGTTGATATAAGCCGCATAGAAATGTGTGGACGAGGACGGTCTTGCCATCGGCAAGCAATTCTGGCTCGCCGGGTAATTTCTGTTCGGTTCCGCGCGGACCGGGCGGAAGCACGACGGTGTGCAGCAGTTTCAAGGTCGAAAGCTGCCACACCTGCACGGTGCGCGAATCACCGTCTTTGTCGTGCATCGCGGTATTGGTGCTGACGATGCGGTCGAGCGCGGGGAGGGCCACCAGGCTGTAGGGACGAATAAGCTCGGCTTTCGCTGACGGGTCTAGAGCGCTGGCGCTGCGAATCAATTTCCCGCGTTCGGTGAATTCGACGATGCCGCCGCCGTCGGACGTGGGATCGTGACCGCCGTGATATTGGAAGGTGGCGAGCACGTCGTGGTTGGCGAGCCGGATGTAGGTATGCGGGTGCATGTAGCCATCGAGATCGCCAAAGGACGTAACCACGGCCGGATGCAGCGGATCGCGCAGATCGAAGAGCGTGGTGCGGCCGCTCTCGAAGGCATTGGCCAGAAGAAAGCCACCGTCTGGCATTTGCAATTCGGTGTGATGCGGCGTGCCCCCGGGGCCGGGAACAGCGACCGAAGCAACGGGCTGGCCGTAATGAGGAGATTTGGGATCGGCATCGAGCACGGCTAGGAAGTCGGAGCTCTGTTTGGCGTCGTCGCCTGCCCAGACGAAGAGGTAAGAGTTGGCTTGGGCGTGTCCATAGGCGCAGCAGAAGAGCAAGAGGACGAAGCCGCGGAGATTGCGCATAGGTACTGATTGTCGTCAGGTGAGCAGGGTGGTGTCAACCAGACTAGCTTCTGACTGTGGCTGCTTAGGGTTGGGCCGGGGCGTTGTTGGGAACCTTGGGAGTGAACTTGCGGACCACAAATTCCTGGAAGAGATTGGCGATGGCAGTCGCGCCGATTCCAATGGCGGCGTTTTCGAACGTGAGGGCCGCGCCGTTGCGGTCGTCGGCTGGGTAGTAGGCATTTGAAATACCCCCGGCGGCCAAGTTTCCGAGGACGTTGGAATAGTTTGGTTGCCAGCGGCGATTGTCGCCCTTGCAAATGACCGAGTTGGCAATTGCGTACAGGGCCCGCGAGCGGGTGGAACCGGTTCCCTTGTAGAAATAGCGAGGGTCTTGCTTCAAAACGGAGGGCAGGATGGCGCCTCCGATGAACGTGGCTGTAACTGTGTCGGCATAGCCGGCGCCGTAACGCTTGCCATAGCCTTCCGCGCCCTGGCCGTATCCGCGGAAGTGATTTTGGGCTTGCTCAACTCCGGCAACGGCCCCGACCAATAAGATGGTGATGGGATCGATGGTCGTCTTCCAGGCAAGCTTGAATTTTTGCTTTGGAGTAAGGGGAACTGCATTGGGTATGTAACTGACGTAGAAATTTGGAATGAAACCGAGCACACGCTGCTTCTCTTGAATCTTGATCTGCTCCTCCGCTATTTCCTCGGGTGCGACTCCGACCTGTACCTCGACATTGGCAGCAACCGCCATCGCGACTGGCGGGACAATGTAGGTCTCGCCCGGCTGCAGGATTCCGGAGGAGGTGTGAGTGGCAAAGCGTGTCGACGAAATCGTGAGCTGAAAAGGGCCGGAAGCGAGGTTGGCGAAAGAGAATTGTCCATTGTCCCCGGTGAGCGCCTCTTGTGTGAGCAAGGGATTGTCACGGGTGAGTTTTACCCGTGCGCCGACGATGACGGCGCCAGTGGGATCGACGACGGTGCCGCTGATGGTGCCGGGCTGTTGCTCGGCCGGCGCTTGTTGAGGGGTCTGTCCGTGAGATGGCGAGATCCAACTCAAGAGGAGGGCAAGGACTAAGAGGCCGGACTTGAGTTGGAGGGGCATGAATAACTTAACTTTATCCTCTTCGGTAGTCGCAATCCAAATCACCAAGGTGAAACGACCAGGCGATATAGCTATCGATGCGATAGGGGCAGTCTTTGATGCCCGGTGGCGGGGGGAACAAGCGCGACGGCAAGCTCGTGCACCGTATAATTCCTAGCAACGCCCCTATGCGCTTTGAGCTCTTCATCGCCTCGCGTTATCTCCGTGCTAAGCGCCGCCAGGCGTTTATTGGCGTGATCACCGGCATTTCTATTGCTGGAGTGGCGGCGGGAGTGGCGTCTCTGGTGATCGCGCTCGCGATCAACAATGGATTTCGTCAGGATTTGCAGGACCGGCTGCTGGGATCGACTTCGCACATCAATTTGCTGCGCGTGGAAAGCGACGGGATCAAGGATTGGCGGCCGCTGATGGATCGTCTGGCCAAGCAGCCGCATGTGATGGCGGCGGCGCCGGCGATTTATGAACAAGTGTTGATCTCGCGCGGGCCGCGGGCGCGGGGAGCGGTGCTGAAGGGGTTGATTCCGGGCGATGAGAGGCGAGTCAGCGATCTGCTGAACACGGTGAAAGTGGGATCGGCGGAGGCGTTGGAGGAAGACGCTGGAAAAGCAAAATCGGCGGGCGAGGGCGCCCGCACCATACCCGCCGACAACCTTGAAGCAGTGCAGCAGCGGGTGGCGGCGATGCCTCCTATTATTTTGGGCAAAGACATGGCGGACGAACTGGGCGCGACCGTGGGTTCGGTCGTGCTGGTGACCAGCCCGCAGGGGGAATTGACTCCGTTTGGCATTGTGCCCAAGTATTCGCGCTTCCGCGTGGCAGGAATTTTCAATTCGGGTTTCTACGATTACGATTTCTCCTGGGCGTTTGCGCGGCTCAGCGACGCGCAGCAGCTTTTTGGACTGGGCGATGAGATTTCTGTACTTGAATTCAAAGTGGACGACATTTACCAGGCGGGCCAGATCGCCAAGGGAATCGAGCAGGCAGCGGGCAAAGGTTTTATGGCCACGAACTGGATGGAGCAGAACAAGGCCATCTTCCGGGCGTTGCGGCTGGAACGCCTGGTGACGTTCATTACCATTGGGCTGATCGTGTTCGTGGCGGCGTTGAACATTCTGATTTCGCTGACCATGATGGTGATGGAGAAGACGCGGGACATCGCGGTGCTCATGTCGATGGGCACGCGAAAGTCGCAAGTGCGCCGCATATTTGTGTCGCAGGGAGTGCTGATTGGGGTGATCGGCACGGCGATCGGCCTGGTGCTGGGCTACGCACTCTCCTGGGCGGGAGGGCATTATCATCTGCTGGCACTGGCTCCCGAGGTTTACTCCATTGATTATGTGCCCTTCGCTCCGCGCGCGGTGGACGGTTTCTTGGTCGCCTTGGTTGCGATTGCAATCTCCTTAGTTGCCACCATTTACCCGTCATGGTCGGCGGCGCGGATCCTACCTGCGGAAGCCTTGCGGTATGAATGACCGCGGGTCTCCTCGATAAGTGACTCCGGTCACGTCGCTGCCTTGTGAATTGTGGTATACGGATTTGTGTAGGGGCACAATTGAGCAAGTTGGCAAGAACCAACGACCTGCAACTCGTGTTTAAATGAGAGAGTGGCGATGGGATGAAAGTCCCGAGCAATGAGTCGCCGGGATTCATGAGACGAGGAGAGCAGCAGGTGCATCTAAACGATGTAGCCATGCTCAGGATTGAAGGCCTCCAGAAGGTGTTTCGATCCGGCAAGTCGGAAGTCGTGCTCTTTGAAAATCTGTCGTTCCAAGTGGCGAAAGGCGAGATGCTGGCCATCGTGGGCGAATCGGGGGCGGGAAAGAGTACCCTTTTACAGATCCTCGGCGCTCTTGATAGGGCTTCTGCGGGTGACGTATACTGCGCGCATCTGAGCTTGAATTCCCTGTCTGAGGCCGCAGCCGCCGAGTTTCGCAACCGCGAAATCGGTTTTGTCTGGCAATTCCACTATCTGTTGCCGGAGTTCACGGCGCTGGAGAATGTGGCCATGCCGCTTCTGCTACGGGATTGTCCCTGGCAGGAGGCTCAAAAGGAAGCGATTCGCTGGCTTCGCGAAGTTGGTTTGGAGCAGCGTGCGGAGCATCGCGCGGGGGAACTTTCCGGCGGGGAGCAGCAGCGAGTGGCATTGGCCAGGTCGCTGATCACTCAGCCGAAACTCTTGCTGGCGGATGAGCCGACCGGTGATCTGGATGGCCACACCGCTGACTCGGTTTTTGAACTGATCGCAAGATTACATCGCGAATGTCAGTTAACCTCTCTCATCGCCACCCACAACCTTGCATTTGCCAGGCGTTGCCAGCGGGTGCTGCGGCTCAAGGACGGGCGGGTTGAGGAGGTGGCACCGAAAGAGCTACGGGTATAGCACATTGTGGCAATTGACATTTATGGAACGGCATGACGGAATGGTAGGAAGCGAAACCGCAATCGGGAATACGTGAAGTTGCAATGTATTGCAGTGGGGAATAGCGGCGGGATGTCTTTGGTAACTCAAAGGGAAGGACGAAAGCCACGATATCTTTGGGTAGGGCGTGGCCCGCTGATTGCAACGTCAACCAGACTATGATTTTTGGGAGGGCTGAGGCCGCGGAGTTTAGTCCGGCAGCCTCGGCGAGAAGTCAGGGGGTAGGGCAATATGTTTGAACGCTATACGGAGAAGGCCAGACGCGTGATCTTTTTTGCGCGCTATGAAGCCAGCCAGTTTGGGTCTCCTTATATTGAGACGGAACACCTGCTGCTGGGGTTGCTGCGCGAAGATAAGGCCCTGACCAACCGCTTCTTGCGTTCCCATGCCTCGGTGGAGTCCATTCGCAAGCAGATTGAGGGGCACACCACCATTCGGGAGAAGGTCTCGACCTCGGTGGATTTGCCGCTGAGCAACGAATGTAAGCGGGTGCTCGCCTATGCCGCGGAAGAGGCGGAACGGCTTTCGCACAAGCACATCGGCACGGAACATTTGTTGTTGGGTTTACTGAGAGAAGAAAAGTGCTTTGCGGCTGAGATTCTGCACGAGCGCGGCCTGAGGCTTTCGACCATCCGCGAGGAGTTAGCCCGTACCAGCCAAGAAAAAGCCCAGCCACAACGGCAGCGCGAATCTTCTTTATTGAGCGAGTTTTCCCGTGACCTCACGCAGGCCGCGATGGATACACAACTGGACCCGCTGGTGGGGCGCGACGGTGAACTGGAACGGGTGGTGCAGATTCTGTGCCGCCGCACCAAGAACAACCCTGTGCTGATCGGCGAACCGGGTGTAGGCAAAACTGCCATCGTGGAAGGATTGGCGCAGCGCATCGCGGACGGCGAAGTGCCGTCATTCCTGGCAGACAAGCGCATTCTGGCGCTGGATTTGTCGTTGATTGTGGCCGGCACCAAGTATCGCGGCCAGTTCGAAGAGCGGCTCAAGACCATCATGAAAGAACTGATGGAGTCGCAAAATTCCATCATCTTCATTGACGAGTTGCACACCCTGGTGGGCGCGGGTTCGGCGGAAGGCTCGCTGGACGCGGCCAACATCTTGAAGCCGGCGCTGTCGCGAGGTGAGATTCAGTGCATTGGCGCGACCACTCCGGGCGAGTATCGCAAGTCGATTGAGAAAGACCGGTCGCTGGAGCGGCGCTTTCAGGCGGTGAAAGTTCCGCCGCCCGATGAAGCCAACGCCACCAAAATTCTGTTTGGAATTAAGGACCGCTACGAGAAGTTTCACGCGGTGACTTATACCGACGAAGCCATCAATTTTGCGGTGTCACATTCCAACCGCTACATTCCGGACCGCTTCCTGCCGGACAAGGCGATTGACCTGGTGGATGAAGCCGGCGCGCGTGTGAAGCTGCGCCAGACATCGCTGCCGGAAGAACTTACGGAAGTGCAAAAGCGGATCAAATTCATCGTCCATCGTATGGAGAACGCCATCGCGAACCACGAGTTCGAGAAGGCGCGCTTCTACTCGGACGAAGAACGCAAGGAGCGCGAGAACCTGCGCGCCCTTCGCGAAAAATACCACCTCGATGAATCCTCCACCGGCGTTGTCGGTCGGGAGGACATCGAGGACGTGGTATCGCGCTGGACCGGGGTTCCGGTTACCTCGATTAAAGAAGAAGAGTCGGCGAAACTGCTGCGCATTGAAGAAGAACTGCACAAGCGCATCATTTCGCAGGACAAGTCGATCGTAGCGCTTGCACGGGCCATCCGGCGTTCGCGGGCTGGGTTGAAGAGTCCCAACCGGCCGATTGGATCATTCCTGTTCCTCGGGCCTACGGGCGTCGGCAAAACCGAAGTCGCGCGCACGCTGGCGCAGTTCATGTTCGGCAGCGAGAAGTCGCTGGTTCGCTTTGATATGTCGGAATTCATGGAGAAGCATTCGGTCTCGAAACTGATCGGGTCGCCTCCGGGATACGTGGGCTATGAAGAAGGTGGGCAGCTCACCGAGCGGGTGAAGCGCGCGCCGTATTCCGTGGTGCTGCTCGACGAAGTCGAGAAGGCTCATCCGGATGTGTTCAACATCCTGCTGCAGGTGTTTGAAGATGGCCAGCTCACCGACGGGCTGGGCAACACGGTCGACTTCAAGAACGTCATCATCATCATGACGTCGAACATCGGAGCGCGGCATTTGCAAAAGCGCGAGGGCTTGGGCTTCCAGTCGAGCAAGGAAGAGATGGTCTCGGAAAAGATCCATGATTTGGTGATGAACGAGGTCAAGCGCACCTTCAATCCCGAGTTCCTGAACCGCTTGGACGAAGTCATCCTGTTCAGCGCGCTGGGCGAGAACGACCTGATCCAGATTCTGGAACTGATGGTCAACCACTTGAACCAGAACCTGGCGCAGAAGGCGATCACAGTCACCGTGACGGACGAAGCCAAGAAGTGGATCCTCAATCAGACGCTGGGTGATCGCAGCTACGGCGCCCGTCCGTTGCGCCGGGCCTTGCAGAAATACATTGAAGACCCGTTGTCGGAAGCGCTGATTCAGGGCACGATCACCACGCGGCCGGCATTTATCGATGTTTTCCTCGAAGGCAACAAGTTGTACTACCGCCCCGTGGATTCGGAGAAGGCCGAGGGCGTGTTGCTTTACGAGAATAGCTGAAGAAGCATTCGGCATTCAGCATTCAGCCGTCAGCGCAGAGCTGGCGGCTTTTGTTTTGGAATAAAAGCGGCCACGGATGGGCACGGATAACTCTTGCTTCTTGACTCGGTGGATCAGAGCTATAGTGTCACTCAGGGGAAACATTATGAACAGGATGGTTCGTTTGTGCGGATGGTTGGCCGTGTACGCGGCGGTGATTGGCGGCAACTCCATGACGGCTCGCGCGCAGCAGACTCCTGACCCGCACCAAGTGCCGGTGATGGATGGAGAGGCAGGCCCGTGCTCGGTCTCTTTTACGGTGACCGATGAAAAGGGCGCGCCGGTTTATGACGCGAGGATTCGCGTCCACATTGCTTACGGATTTGGCGGGTTTCGACGGCTTGATCTGGAAGCGGCTACGAATATCGACGGCAAATCGCTAGTCAAAGGGCTGCCGCAGAAGGTGAAAGGCGGCATTCTGTATTTTCACGGAGTCCAGGGGAAACGCGAAGGCGACGCGACCTATGATCCGGCAAAGAACTGCGGTGGGATTAACAGTTTCATCGTTCTGAAGGAAGATAAGACGGCCACGGATTGAACGGATCAGGGCTTGATCCAGTCTTCGGTTCTTAGCCCTTTCACGCAGCGAAAGACCCGGTCATGTGTGACTAGTATTGCATTCGCCGCCAGTGCCTGAGAGGCGATCATGAGATCCAGATTGCCGACGGGTTCGCCCTGATCTTCGGAAGCCGCACGAACGCGTGCATAGTGGCTGGCGGCATCGGAATCCCACGGTAGTATTTCGACGCGCAACAGGAATTCTTCTACGGCAATTCTCAGCTTTGACGCATCGGGCCTTCGCGCCAGGCCGAAACGCAATTCTGCTTCGGTAATCACCGAGATTCCGACATCGGCCATGGGGATTTTGAGAAGGTGTTCGCGGACGCGGGGGAAATTGCCCTTGATTACAAAGCTGACGGTGTTGGTATCGAGCAGGTAGCGGACTGCCATTTAGAAAAGGTTCCGCTTCTGGGGAGGGGTGTCCTTGCGGTCCGCGAGAAAGTCTTCGGGCACGTCGAGGGTCCTCACTAGTTGGAAGAAGTCGCGCCACGATTCGGGCCGGCGCGACAGGATGACATCGCCGTTTTGGGGGTCGCGGCGGACGTAAACTTCCGAGCCCTCAAAACGGTATTCGGAGGGCAAACGGACGGCTTGGCTGCGGCCGTTGCGGAACAGTTTAGCGGTACGCGGCATGGTATATATCATGATATATATCCATGCATTAGTTGTCAAACCCAAAAAGCCGGCCACGGATTGAACGGATAAATACGGATTTCATTGGTTATGTTTTATCCGTGAATATCCGTGCGATCCGTGGCGTATTTCTTGCTCAGGCGATGCTCGAAAGCGTGGCTGCCGTGGTCGAGGCACTATTGGCTCCGAAGGCCACGAATGACTGTTGCACGGCGCTATACGCCTGTTGAGCGCCGGACAGGTTCCCGGCCTGGAGGTCCTGACTCAACTGGGCGAATTCCTGGGTGATGTTGGATTGCTCGCCGCTGCCGGCGCCTCCGCCGTGGTGATGATGATGGTGACCTGAGGCTTGCGTACTTTGACTTTGCGTGTCTTGCTGGATCGTCGCAAAATCCTGTTGAGCGGCTGAGATATTTCCCGATTGTAAGTCCTTCCCGAGTTGGCTAAAGGCTTGTGCGATGGGATTGCTGTTGGACGCGGATGCCGTGGCGCTGGCGGACGGCGAGTTCTGCTGTAAAGTGGCAAAGTCCGCCTGGGCAGCCGAAAGATTACCGGACTGCAAAGCCTGGCCGAGCTGTTGGAACTCCTTCTGGAACTGCTGTTGTGAGCTGGTTACGGCCTGGCTGTTCGAGTTGAACAGACTGCTGCTGAGAATGCCTGCGATGGACATGACTTACGTCTCCCTTTCTAACCGGCTGCCGCCGAGCGTTTCAAAGAAATGAATCTCCGGAATCGCATCGACAGCTATATCGGTGATTGTGGTCTAGACTTTAGCTCCCGCTGACAAAATAACCGCTGGGAGTTTCGTGGAGACCATCCAGCTCTGTCGCAAACGGCGTGCCATGCGGGGGCCGGGAGGGGGTGAGAACGTTAAGAGCTTGGCGATTAAGCTCTTAACTCTCGAGCGTTCGGAAAGGCGGAACGCGATCGGCGCAGGCCTGCTGGGCAAGTCTGGTTCGCACGGGCAAAACCTGCCTCATGCGCACTCGCATTTTCCTGCGACCTTCACCGGCAACAGCTCATCGTATTGGCCATGGACAAAGTCAACCTCGCTGAAAAGTTTAGCCACATCAAGGAATACTGGAAGCCCTACGTCGCGGCCGAGCTCAACGGGCAGCACGTCAAGCTGGACAAGCTGAAGGGCGAGTTCGTATTTCACCATCATGAGCACGAAGACGAGATGTTTCTGGTGGTCAAAGGGCGTTTTCGCATGGAGTTTCGAGGCCGGCAGGAGTGGATCGAAGAAGGCGAGTTCATCGTGGTGCCACGCGGGGTCGAGCACCGGCCCGTGGCTGAGGAAGAATGCTGGCTCCTGTTATTTGAGCCGGCCGGCACGCTGAACACCGGAAATGTGGTGAACGAGCGTACGATAAAGGAATTGGAGCGGGTTTGAAAACCAGTTCTCAGTTCTCAGATTTCGGTTCTCGGTGGCTGATCGGGCTGGCGCTGCTTCTGGCCGCGGCGCTCAGTGCTGTTGGGCAATCGAAACCCAACTACGAGATTTATGCCATTCGTTACGCAACCCTCCCGGACTTTCCGGTTTCAGAATTGGTGGCGGGCGCGGAGCCGGGGCGCAAGCTCGATATCGCCATGATGATCTGGCTGGTGCGGGGCAATGGCCGCAATATTCTCGTCGACTCCGGCTTCTACCACGAGCGCTTTTTCAAAGACTGGCAAGTGAAGGACTTCACCAAGCCGTCCGAAACTCTCAAGCGAGTTGGACTAAAGCCCGAGGACATCACCGACGTCGTGATTACGCATATGCACTGGGACCACGCCGACGGCATGGATTTGTTTCCCAACGCCCGCATCTGGATCCAGAAAGAAGAACTCGAATACTACGCGGGAGAAGCGTGGCAGTCGAAGGACGCTCACGGCGGCATTGACGAAGAAGACGTGCTCACCCTGGTCAAGCTGAATACGCAGGGGCGGGTGGGTCTGGTAAAGGGCGATGCGCAGGAGATTATTCCTGGCGTAACCTGCTACACCGGCGGCAAGCATACCTATCAGTCGCAATACGTGGGCGTGCAAACTGCGGTGGGAACCGTGGTGCTGGCCAGCGACAACATGTACTTGTACGAGAATCTCGAACGGCATGCGCCGATCGCCACCACCGTCGATGCGGCATCGAATCTGCGGGCGCAAGATCGTATGAAGCAAATCGCGGCCCGCCCTGGGTTCATCGTTCCCGGACACGATCCCGCGGTTTTCGCGAAGTTTCCCAATCCCGTGCCAGGGGTTGCTAAGATTGAGTGACCTGGTAGGGCCCGCCTGCGACGCATGGCCGGGGTTCGCACCTAGATCAAACTATGGAATTGACGGTCTATTCCGCCTTCTGGTGTCCGGACTGCCGCGTAGCCAAACGCTTTCTGCGGGAACACAATATTCCATTCCAAGACATTGACATCGAAACCACTCCGGGCGCGGCCGAGGAAGTAGTGAAGCATACGGGGCTACGCGCGATCCCGCAATTCGTCATCGATGGCGAATGGGTCCAGCCTTACCGTCCGGGCGAAGGCTTTCTGTACGCTGAGATGGCCAAGCGCCTGGGCGTCGATCTGTAGCCAACCGACGTACCAAGCTACGTCTCTGCAACAACATATACCACCCCGCACGGCCATCGCCTTCCGTACCCTAGGAAACCATCCGGCAACGCGAGAGCATGGAAGATTCATGGCCGAAGACCCTCTAAAACCCCAGGAAGAACCAGTGTGCACGGCGTGGCAACGCACGGTGCAGGGTGCCTTAGGGGTGTTCCTGGTGGTCACCGTGGCTCTTCTGGCTCGTTATTATCCCGCGGATGGCACCAAGGAACTGGAACAGCAGGTGCGCGGACTGGTGCACGAAGTGCAGTTGTTGAAGCAGGAACAGGCGATGCCCGCACTGGTCCTGAACCGCTATCGCAATTCCATTTGCTACATCTTCGGGGTATATCAAGTTGGTTTCGCGGGTCAGGCACCCGCATTGCGAGCGCGTATTTCAGGAAGCGGCTTCGTGGTGGCCGATGGGCTACTGGCCACGAATCGTCATGTGGCTGAGCCGTGGTACGAGGACCCGGATTCTGCGGTCCTTCTGCGCCGAGGGGCGACTCCGCGGCTGGAAAAGTTGGTGGCATTTTTCCCAGGGCAACCCGCCCCAGTGAACATCACACCGGCCGTATTGTCGGTGCAGGGCGACCTGGCCGTGCTGCGCATTGAAGATTCCCAGGCAGTGCACCAACTGCGGCCGTTGCCGTTGGCCGACGCGGTTCCGAATCCGGGCGAGCTGGTTTCGGTGGTGGGTTATCCCATGGGGGTGCTGGGGATGGTGGCGAAGTCGCCGCCAGCAGTTTACGAGAGGCTGGCCTTTCGCCGTGACGATATCGGCGCGGCCAACGAACTGGCGGCGCTTTCGTTGATTCGGCCTTCAGCCACCTGCGGACATTTGGGAGATGTGGTGGGCGACAAGCTGATCTACGATGCGCCGACGGCGCATGGCGGCAGCGGCGGCCCGGTATTTAATTCTCGCGGCGAAGTGATTGGGGTCAACGCCGCGTATCTGGACGGATTCTCTGGCGGCACGCTGGGAGTTTCGGTGCGCGCGCTGCAACCGCTGATTGCCGCGGCCGAAAAAAAATGAGCTTCTGTATGAACACCCTCCACAAGCTAAAGCAACCTTCAGCCCGCTTAGTCGCAAGCTTCCTTCTGGCGCTGCAAGCAACCATGGGTGTGCCCTTCTTGTTAACCATCGTGGGGAGCTTTCGCCACTGCGGTGCGTGGTTTAACTTTAGAAACCCAAGATAGCTATTTGACTGCTTTCCAGGGCCTCAACCAGCCGGTTTCCCGAACATGCTCTTCGTCCAAGCGGCGCAGGCGCGCTGCCATGATTCCTGATCTGCCCAGGTAGCCGACCACCCGCTGCGGCTGGTTGCGATCCACCACCGGCAGACGTCCAATGTTGTTGCGCAGCATCTTGGCTGCGGCTTCGTGCAAGGACTCATCGGGATAGGTGACGACGAGATCGCGGTTGGCAGCCTCGAGCACAGTGGTGTTTCCGTTGGGGTCTTTGGCCAGGGCGCGCATCAGGTCGCCGCGTGTAATCACACCCGCGAGATTGCCCGTCGCATCCAGCACCAACATGCCTTGATGGCGAGAAACCTCAGGATCGTGGCGGCTGATGCGATCGGACAATTCGCTGATCTTCATTTCAGCGGGCAGCGTGGGGATATCTTTGTCCATTGTTTCGGCCACCACGACTTGTTGCAACACATCGGTCTCGTAGTCCTGATGGATGTAGAGGCCGCGCCGCGCCAGTTTTTCGGTCATGATGGAAGCCCGCGGCATGAGCAGCATGGCGATGCCGTCAGCAATCACGCTCACCAGCATCAGTGGCAGCACCGAGTTATAGTCGCGAGTGATTTCGAACGCAAATATGATGAATGTAAAAGTTGCGCGTGAGGCAGCTCCGAAGACGGCTCCCATAGCGACTAAAGCGAAGGCTCCGGCGGAGAGATTTGCCGAGGGGAAGATGCCGTTGACTGCCAGCGCGAAGACTCCTCCCAGGGCCGCGCTTGACATGAACATGGGGGCGAGCAAGCCGCCAGAGGTGCCTGACCCTAACGAAATCACCAGGGCGATGGCTTTGGCCAGCATAACGACGAGCAAAAGCTTCCAGGCCAGGCTGGCATTCAGAATGTCGCCAATGGTGTCATAACCGACGCCGAGCACGCGGGGCACGGAATAGCCGATGATGCCCAGACCGAGTGCACCGATTGCTGGCCACCAGAGTTCGTCGATGGGAAGCTTTTCGAACTGATCTTCAGTCCAGTACAGAAGCTTGCTGAAACCGACGGCGGCCAGTCCGCAAATGGCGCCCAACAGCAGGTAGAACGGCAAGGCGCGGGGAATGCCGAAGTCCATGGCCGCTACTTTAAACATGGGACCTGCGCCCAGCAGTTGCATATGCACTGCGGTGGCGAGGGTGCTGGCGATGACCAGAGGGATAAACGAACGTGCCTTGAATTCGAACAAGAGCAGTTCGATGGCTAGAATTACCCCCGCAATGGGTGTGTTGAAGGTGGCAGACATGCCTGCGGCCGCGCCACACGCCAGCAGTACTTTGCGCTCGGATGCGGTGGTGTGCAGTATTTGCCCGACCAGAGAACCCACCGCGCCTCCGGTTTGAATGATTGGTCCTTCGGCTCCGAAGGGCCCGCCAGTGCCGATGGCGATGGCGGCGGAAATCGGCTTCAGGATGGCGACCCGCGGCTCAATGCGGCTGCGGTTGACCAGCACGGCTTCCATGGCTTCCGGAATGCCGTGGCCTTTGATTTTGGAAGATCCATATTTCGCCATGAAACCTACGATGATGCCGCCGATGACCGGAATCAGAATCACCCACCCGCCGAGTTGGTTGTGGCGCGGGCTGATGAATTCGGCAGCAACGCGATGGTAGAAGGCAATGTTGGTGAAAAGGCCGATCAGCTTGTACAGCGCATAGGCGATGAGGCCCGCTAGAAGGCCAACCCCACCGGCCAGGAAGGAGATCAGCACCATGCGAAACTGCGCCGGCTCGGCGAGGCGGACGTCGCCGACCTGAGTGCCGGTGGCTCCGAAGGTGGCGGGCGCAGAGCGGGTACGAGAAGATTCGTTCAATTGCTCCTCCGATTGGTCTTTACGGGGAATTTTCGTTGATGGCGGTTGCTGCGCGGGCGCGGCTCGATGGCGCGTTTGAGAGCAGCAATCAGAATTGGCCCCTGGGTGCGGAGTTCGGCACGATGGTGCAGGGAAAGTTCCCTTAGGATCTTTTCGCCCTTGGGGGTAAGAGTGAGTAGGACTTCACGGCGGTCCTGGTCGCCACGCTCTCGATTGACGTAACCCCTCGCCGCCAGCCGGTTCACCAGTTCCACGGTGCTATGGTGTTGAACTTGCAGCCGCTCCGCCAGTTCGCCGATCCGAGGACGCACCCCCGGGGGCAAACCTTTCAGGGCCAGCATCAACTGGTGCTGATGCGGTTCCAGACCGGCCGTCCGCGCGATGCTTTCGCTGAAGCGCAGAAAGCGGCGCAGCTGGTAGCGCGCTTCCGCCAGGGACTCATAGTCAGGCAGCGTTTTCGGGTCCGGCACGGATATATCGTATCACGACATATTGATGCGGGGATGGCAATGGAAGTCGCTGACCGTTTAGAATCCAGAGTCCTAAGTTTGAAACAAAAAAGGTGCTTCTGTGATCCCACGGTATACGCGCCCGGAAATGGGCCGCATCTGGAACGATGAAAACCGCTTCCGCGCCTGGCTGGCGGTAGAGGTGGCGGCGACCGAAACCCTCGCCGAAGTTGGCATTGTGCCCAAGGATGCGGCCAAGGCCATCCGCGAGCGCGCCGACTTTAGCGTGCAGCGCATTCAGGAGATTGAGGCGGAGGTGCGGCACGACGTGATCGCTTTCACCACCGCGGTGGCGGAGATCGTTGGGCCGCACGCCCGCTGGTTCCACTATGGGCTGACTTCGAACGATGTGGTGGATACGGCCCAGGCGCTGCTTATTCGCCAGGCATCCGAGGTTATTGCCGCTGACCTCGAACGACTGTTGGAGGCGCTCAAGCGCCGGGCGTGGGAGTTCAAGGACACGCCCATGGTGGGCCGCACCCACGGCGTCCACGCCGAACCGATTACTTTTGGCTTCAAACTGGCGAACTGGTATTCCGAGACCCAGCGCAACCTCGAACGCTTCCAGCGTAGCGCGGAAGAAATGCGGGTGGGCAAGCTTTCGGGGGCGGTGGGAACGCTGGCGCACTTGACGCCTGAACTGGAAGAGAAGATTTGCCACCGCCTGGGATTGAAGGCGGCGGCGGTGTCTTCACAGGTGATCCAGCGCGACCGTCACGCGTACTACCTGGCGACTTTGGCAGTCATTGCATCCACGCTGGACAAGATCGCGACCGAGATTCGGCATTTGCAGAGGACCGAGGTCCGGGAAGCGGAAGAATTCTTTAGCGAAAAGCAGAAGGGTTCGTCCGCCATGCCGCACAAACGCAACCCGGTGACTTGCGAGCAAATCAGCGGGCTGGCGAGGGTGGTTCGCGCCAACGCCCAAGCCGGATTTGAAAACGTGGCGCTGTGGCACGAGCGCGACATCTCCCATTCATCGGTGGAGCGAATCATTCTTCCCGATTCCACCACGCTGGTGGATTACATGCTGCACAAGACCGCCAACCTGATCGATACCATGTTTGTTTATCCGGAACGGATGCTGGCCAACCTGCAGAGCACGGGCGGCCTGGTGTTCAGCGGCCAGCTTTTGCTGGACTTGGTGGAACATGGGGTTTCGCGGGAGGACGCTTATCGCATGGTGCAGGCCCACGCCATGCGGGCGTGGAAGGAAGACCTGAATTTTCGCGATCTGGTGCTGAAAGACAAGGCCATCACCAGCCGGGTGCCGCGGGCCCAGATCGAAAACGCCTTCGATTTGAAGCGCCAGCTCAAGAACGTGGATAAGATCTTTGCGCGGGTGTTTACCACAGAGCGCGCAGCCGGCAAGGCTCGCCGGGCCAAGGGTTCGCGATAGCCGATACGCGATAGCCGATCAAGGCCACCTCAGAAAGTGAAGAGTTCTATCTCGCCGCCACCCGCGAGTATCAGGGTCAAATTAGCTGCCAGCAGCACCATGGGAAACTCAATCCCGCTCTGCGCCGCGAAGAACCCGTTCCTCCAGTGGAACGTGATGATGGCCACGGCCATGTCAAAGGCCAGCATGATGGCGACGTAGCGAGTCAAAATGCCGAAAACCATGGCCAGTCCTCCGAAGAATTCCACCGCGGTCAGGATGATGGCGGCGACGGTCGGCTCGGGAATTTCCAGGCTGCCCAGGAATTCGGCGACTTGGTGAAATCCCATAAAGAATTTCTGGCCGCCATGGGCGACAAACACCACGCCGATAGTGACGCGCAGCAGAGTAATTCCCCAGGAACGGAGCAGGTCGGTCCCCGTGTTCATGTTTGCCTCCTTGTGAAGTCCGGCTACCAAGCCGCCACTATAGCCGTCATCCCCAGCATCTTCAAGGACTTCACAAATGTTTACAATTTGCCGGGTTCAGAGTGCATCTAATCTGACCGAACGGTTAGATGGAACTAATTCCTCCGGCTGGGGTTTATGAATTTGCGAGCAAGGAGAAGAACATGAAAGCAGTATTTCGAGTTATGGGATTGTTTCTGGCAGTTGGCGGGTTAACTGCCGGTTTGATGGCGCAGACTGCGCGCGCGGGCCGGTATGACCAGACCATTCAAACCAAGGTTACGGAGCAGTTGGCGGCCAGGCAGGAGTTCCGCAATGTTCAGGCCACAGTGGAGGACGGAATCGTCAGCCTGAGCGGCACCGTGGATCTTTATCAGCAAAAGCTGGATGCGGCGAAGAAGGCGCGCAAGACGGCTGAAGTCCAAGGCGTGCGCAACCTGATTGCGGTTGAAGGAAAAAGTGTTTCCGACGCTGAACTGGCGGCGCAGTTGGATCGCAAGCTGTACTACGACCGCGTAGGTTATGACGTTGCGTTCAACTACATCACGGCCTCGGTTGAGAACGGCAACGTAACCTTGATGGGTGAAGCTCGGACCCAGGTGGCCGCCGATTCTGCGTTGGCGCTGACCGCTCGTATGGCGGGGGTGAAGGATGTGTTTAACGACATCCGGGTTGCGCCGACTTCGATTTTCGACGATCAGATCAGAATGAAGGCCTTGCAGACGATCTATCGCGACCCGGTGTTGAGCCGGTACGCGATTGATCCGGCGCGGCCCATCAGAATTCTGGTCGACAACGGCCATATCAGCCTGGATGGGGTCGTAGCCACGCAGACGGATAAGGACGTGGCCGGCATTCGCGCCAACCAGGTGTTTGGAGCCTTCAGCGTGAAGAACAATCTGGAAGTGGCGAAGAAGTCATAACCGGTGGTGGGTCGGAGGCGAGGCGCGGCGCAAGCCGCGCCTTTTTTTGTTAGTTCTTTACCACAAAGGACACAAAGGTACACAAGGGAAACCCAACGCCGCAGCTCACAGCCGGTTAATTAGCGCCGCCACATAACCTGCCCCGAATCCGTTGTCGATGTTCACCACGCTGACGTTGGAGGCGCAGGAGTTCATCATGCCGAGCAGCGCGGCCACACCTTTGAAAGCCGCGCCGTAGCCCACACTGGTGGGCACGGCGATGACGGGCACGCCAACCAGGCCGCCGACGACGCTGGGCAGTGCGCCTTCCATGCCGGCGCAGACGATAATCACGTGGGCGCGGGTCAGGGTCTCGCGATTGGCCAGCAGACGATGAATTCCTGCGACGCCGACGTCGTAGAGGTGTTCGACGTCGTTGCCCATGACTTCGGCGGTGGCGACGGCTTCCTCGGCGACAGGAATGTCGCTGGTACCGGCGGAAACGACAGCGATGGTGCCCTTTCCGTACTTCTTGCGATCGCGCTTCAAGACAATGGCGCGCGCCAGTTCGCGATATTCGGCTTTACGAACTTTTTTTCGGACGGCAACGAATTGCTCTTCACTGGCGCGGGTGGCTAGGATGTTGCCTCCGTGCTGGGCGAGGCGCGAAAAGATCTGCGCCATTTGTGCCGGAGTCTTGCCCTGACCGAAGATCACCTCGGGCATTCCTGCGCGCAGCCGACGATGGTGATCGAGCTTGGCGAATCCCAGGTCTTCAAAGGGCAGATGTCGCAGGCGAGCTACGGCGTCGTCGGGAGAAAGCTTCCCGCGGCGTACTTGCTGGAAGAGTTTGAGAATGGAGTCGGAGTTCAAGGGCAGCACTCAGCATTCAGCCGTCAGCATTCAGCCAAGACAGGAATAGATTAGCACCCGTTAGGGATGAGGGTTGTGGGCCCTCTCGGACCCGGACTTGCTGAATGCTGAGTGCTGACTGCTGACTGCTGATTCCTGAGTGCTTTCAGCGTGCCGAGGCGCAGGGTTTCTTGCGAGTGGAGCGGGCTTTGTGAAGGATTTCCGTGAAGGTCTTTGCCGCCTTGCCGGGCTCTTCGATGTGGGACAGAAACCAGTGACGCAGCACGGTGGGGCTCACCGATCCGCGGAGATAGGCATCATAGAGTTCGCTGCCCAGAGCGTATCCGAGTTTTTGGGCGGTAGCGTCGAACTCGGCCCGTTCGGCGCGCAGTGCATCGTGCAGTAACTTCTTGCAAACCTGAGGGGAAGGCGTAGAACCCTCAAATGCGGGCTCGGCTGGCCGCGCCGGATACAGCACCCGCGATCCGAAGTACGCCAGAGTGTGCTCGACGGCGCGAGCGTAGAAGCGGTCAGACGGCTCGGCAGCGGCCGGCGGCCGGCCGTTCCGGCGCAGAGGCAGCGCGCGGCAGGCGTGATGCAGAAAGCGCGCGGCTTCTTCCGCGGCGTGCAGCATCTTGAACTCGCGCACGTAGAAGGCGTTGATGGAGGGCAGATAAACGCAGCCGCGCGCCTCGACGTGCTGGAGCATGGTTTCGATCTGTTTAGGTTCGTAGGCCGCTCGTGTCAGCAACTGGCGCAGGCGTCCATCGGAGGAGCCGCAGTAGACTTCGGGCAGCAGGTCGACCAGGAACTTCGGCTGGGTGCGGTTGTGCGAGGCGTAAAGATTGATCTCGAGGAAAGATAGCAAGCTGTCAATGAAGTTGTAGATGGTCGGAACCAGGTCCGGTTGCCCGGCTTCGCCCTGGCAGCGCGAGAGGTAGAGACGATAGCTTTCGTATTTCTCCAGCGGAGTCGAATTGAACACGCAGACCACATCGTCGTTTACGCGGACAGTCTCCACCCGCTCCTGGCGTTCTGACGTGGCCCGCCAGTAAAGTGAATCGACATTCTGAAGCACCGTGAGCACGCGCTCGTCGGGCAAGCGCTCCCGCAAGTAGCGGGGAAGATGAGACGGGGCGAAGTGGGACTCGCCGAACAGAACGAAAATGACGGCGTGAGGGTGACGCTCGCGAATGTCGGCGATCTTGGCCACGGCATGGCGGTCGCGGGCGCCGATCTTGCGCAAGTCCTCACGCGGCATGCAGTCGAGTCCGTAGACGGCGTCTCCATGTTCGCGAGCCGTTACCAGCAGTTCATAGAAGGGGCTCCATTCGTACCCCCAGTCAGCGTCAAAGCGGATGCGCTCGCGAAATTCGTTTTCGTCGATTTCGCGGCGCCACCATTCCTCGAGCACATGTTGATGACGGGCAAAAATAGTCTCAACACCGAGCACGATGGGACGGTCTCCGGCGTGGGCCCGCTGCTCCAGCAGGGAGGCGGCAAAACGCTGGGCGGTCGGCAACGCGTGATAGTCGCCGACCAGAACGATGTCGGTAGAGCTGACGGTCGCTGCGAGTTCGCGGGAATCGATGACGGAATCGTAGGAACGAAAAGCCTGGGTGAAATCGCGCAGATATTTTCGGCGTCCGCTGGTGTCGGTGGCGCGTACCTGGCGTTGCACTCCGGCCAGCGCGTGGCGCTGCACCGCGTTGCGCCGGTCTCCGAGAGTGTTGGTGGTGGCCATAGTTATGGTGTGGGGCGGGCGCCCTCGCCCGCCTGCCTTGACTTCGCTACTCGACCCTCCCTATGCTCAGTTCGCTGATTCCAGGAGCCTGCTTGCCCAATCACCCGCCGCAAAACCTGACCGTGGCCACGACCGGCGCCAGCGGGTCGGTGTTCCTGCGCCATTTGCTGCAGGCGGTCGAGCGCGACAAGCGCGTTCAAACCGTAAACTTCATCGCCTCCGACAGCGCTCTGCGGGTTATGGCCGAAGAGCTGGACTTGCGTGGCCGCAGCGATCTGGTTAGACAGATCATCGGCAAAACTGCCCGCAAGATTCAGCAACAAGCCAACGCCGACATCGGCGCCAACGTGGCCAGCGGGTCTTATCCCGCGGATGCGATGCTGGTCATCCCGTGCAGCGTCGGGACGCTGGCCCGCATCGCCAACGGCATCGCTTCCCATCTCATCGAGCGCGCTGCCGATGTTTGCCTCAAAGAGAAGCGTCCTTTGGTGCTGTGCGTACGCGAGACGCCGCTCAACAAAATTCATATCCGCAACATGTACCGGGCCGCCGATGCCGGGGCCACAGTCTTTCCGCTCATTCCCGCCTTCTACAACCGCCCGGCCAGCTTGGATGTCATGGCGCAAGAATTCGCTTTCCGCGTGCTCGCCCATATCGGCCTGCTGCAACCCAACGCCTATCGCTGGAAAGGCTGATTTTTCCGCTAGTTACACGGCTCGACCAGGGTTTCTGGGGGAAGTCTCAGTGTAGAAAGATGGCGGCCTAAGGGCGAGATGACGAAGGGATGGGAGACTAACGGCTGGAGATGGGTTGACCACCCAATATGACTATGATCTAATACAGTAGTCATGAGGGAAGTCGCCATCTCCGAGTTCAAAGCGAAATGCCTGGCTTTGGTCGATGAGGTACAGAAAACCAAGAAGCCACTGTTGATCACAAAGTTCGGCAAGCCGGTAGCGGAAGTCATTCCTTCATTGCCCAAGCCCACTGCGGATTGGATGGGTTCAATGAAGGACAGCATGAAAATTCTGGGGGATATTGTGTCTCCGGCTACCGACGAGAGCGAGTGGGAGGCTCTTCGCGATTGAGATTGTTGCTCGACACGCACATTTGGATTTGGAGTCTCAATGATCTTGAACGCGTGGGGAGACGAGTGCAGCAGGAAATGCGAGATCCTGCAAATGAAATTTGGCTCTCGCCGATCAGCACATGGGAAGCTCTAACGTTAAACGCCAAGGGCAGATTACAGCTGCCCCTTGATCTAGCGGAGTGGGTCCGGCGCGCCACGGCACCGTTTCGCGAGGCGCCCCTGAGTCACGAAATAGCCCTTATCTCAAGGCGATTGCTCCTACCCCATCAGGATCCTGCGGATCGGTTGCTTGCGGCGACAGCTAAAGTTCTAAACCTGACCCTGGTCACGGCGGACGTCCAGTTGTTGGGACTAGGAGAGATTGCGACGCTGGCGAACCGTTGAGCAGGCGGTTACCTTCGCGATGTCCCCACCTCCGTGCTATTTGATCCGGCGCGGCTTTTGGGTTAGTCTGCGATTACACCTGAAAGGAGGTGGTCGAATGACAAGTTCAGATTGTAGCAACTGTAGTGGGAGTCAAAGACCAGGTGAGGTGGCTGAGACTTAGGGCTGGTTGCTCTAAGCGGGGTTCCTGTGCGCATGCGCCGGGGACTACAGCCCGCACACTAACCGGTGAGTTGGATTGGGTTCCGGCATTAGGTCGTGCCGGGAGTCGATTGCAGAACCCGGAGTTGCCATAAGAGGCCACGTAGAGTGACCACCTCTTGGTCAATCCCAACAGTCCACCGGGCGGCCCGTGCAGCGATGCGCGGGCCGTTCTGTTTTTATTTATCGGTGGGAGCGAGCGACCGCAAATATGCCACGACCGCCTCCGCGTCCTGGCGGTTCATGCGGTATTGCGGCATGGGCGGGCGTCCGGGCAGGCCGTTGTAGGCAGCTCCGGTCATCAGGAACTTGACCGCCTGCTCATCGGTCCAGCCGGGCAGACCGGCAATATTGGGACTCTTGTCAGCCCAGACGGGCATGGGCACGATCGGCTTGAGACCCAGCACGGCGCCTTGCAGGGTTTTGCCGGGGATGGGTTCGCCCTTTTCGTCGCGTGGTGTATGGCAGTCGGCGCACATGCCGACCCCTTCGACAATGTATTTTCCCCGCGCGAGTTTCGCAGATTGTGCCGGGGACGCAGGGGAAGATAGGGACGTTGCGACAACGGTTGAAATCGCCACCAAGGCGACGGAACAGGCTGCAAGACTGGATTTCACAGAGCGTTTCATGTTGAGCCTCCAGGCAGAGCGGATTCTACACTGACAAGACTAATTCTCCGGTGCGAATTCCCTCGATTGCTCATACAATGAATGGCTGAAATCGGTAATCGACGATTCTGCGAAGTTGACCCCGGGGCGACAAAAATCCCACCTGTAGAGGTGAGCCGATGAAAAAGGCCCTAGCCCTCGTGGCTCTCGTAATAACCTCCGTTGTCTCTCCAGCCCAAGATATTCGCGTGCGCGCGGAGGCGATGCGTTTGCTGGAGAAGGGGAATGCGGTCACAACACCGGTGAAGCTCCCCGATCTTGAGCGGGTTGACTCGTTTCGGGTGTTTGGTCCTGACCAGGCCTTCAAAGACGGCGTCTTTACGCGGGTCGTGATCCAGAAAACCGGGCGGCGCGATGAGACCACTTTCGGGGATTATCACGTTATCGATGTCTCGGTTGACAGACACGGGGCAAGGTTGCAGACGCAGGTTCAGGCTCCCGCGGAGGTCATGACTCTGCTGCGGGTGACGCCGATTTACCACGTCAGCTTCAATGATGAAGACGTGATCCACGCGATCACTAATCGCGAGGTCAACGGCCGGCCTGCCCGGTGCATCGAGTTCGACACGGTTGCGGGACAAAAGAGTCACGACAATGAAATCTGCCTGGATGGCGCCACGGGCGCGATTGTGCTGGAGAAGTTGAATGAAGAAACGAATTGAATATGGCGATTTTTTCCCGTTTGCGGGAGCGCTGATACCGGCACGAATCGATTACTCTTCTACGGCCGCGTCAAGCATGGACATCGAGCAGAGCATGACCGTCCTGACCGATGCCACCCCCAACGTGCTGGCTGCGCCCCCCAATGCCAGAACTTATACACGTGGCTGCAAGGTATTCCGCCGCGCTTTTGGCCAAGCGATGCCACAGCCAAAGCCGGGCAATGGCGGGACCGAAGCCGATGTGGTGGTGCGGGGAATGATTTACCCGGACGGAAAAATTCACGATGCGGTAATCCAGAGTTCAGAGCGTCCGGAGCTGAATGCGGAGGCGCTCGACATCATTCATCAATGGACATTCACGCCAGCTCTTTGCGACGAGCAGCCAGCCATCAGTGAAGCCTCTTTTGCGCTGCGCTTTCAGGGAAGGTAGATATTCCTGGAAAGCCGACGACCACAGAGAACACAGAGGTTCACTGAGGAAGCCGAAGACTCGGCGGCTGTGCGCGGTCCTGTGCCCTCTGTGGTTAGCCCTTGATCTTTTCAAACCCCAGACGGATTACTGCAGCGGTATCTTTGGCCAGCGGAAGCCGGGCGGCTTCTTCTCGCGTGAACCAGCGGGCTTCGGCGGCGTCACCAGCTCCGTGAGGCTCTCCCGTGATGCGGCGGCAGAGAAAATCTATCAAGACGTAGTGGTATTGGGTCTTCCCGGCTGGATCGCGGAGTACGCGATCAAAGACGCCGAGCAAATCCGCAGGCTCGACTGTCAGGCCGGTTTCTTCCAGGGCTTCGCGGACGGCCGCTTCACGGAGGGTCTCGCCCACTTCGAGAACTCCGCCCGGGATCGACCACTCGCCAGCCAACGGGGGATGGCCGCGCTTGACCAGCACTACATGGCCGCCCTCGATAATGATGGCGCCGACTCCTACCAGCGGTTGATCTGGATATTCACGTTTCATGAATGCGGCTCAAAAATAACTCAGTTCTCAGTAGAATAGCGCGATGGCTTTAGAAGAATACAAACGCAAGCGCCGCTTCGAGGATACTCCGGAGCCGCCGCCGAAGGTGGAAAAGAAGTCCGGGCATCGGTTTGTGGTGCAGAAGCACCGGGCCACGCGCCTGCACTACGATTTTCGCCTGGAGATGGACGGAGTGCTGAAGTCATGGGCAGTGCCTAAGGGGCCGTCGCTTGATCCGAATGACAAGCGGCTGGCGATGCAGGTGGAAGACCATCCGGTTTCTTATTTCGATTTTGAAGGCACGATTCCAGAGGGAAATTATGGAGCGGGCGCGGTCATCGTGTGGGACGTCGGAACGTGGGAACCGCTCTCGCCGCAGCCGGTAAAGGGGAAATTTGTTCCCGGAACGGCGGCTGAAGCGAGGGAGATGTTGCAAAAGGGCGACTTTAAATTTCGCCTGCATGGCAAGCGGCTGAAGGGCGACTTTGCGTTGATTCACATCAAGGCACGGCGTCCGGGAAGCAAGGGAACGGAATGGCTGTTGATCAAGAAGAAAGATGATGAAGCGGTTGAGGGCTATGACATCGAGGCTTACGACGCCTCAGTGCTCAGCGGCAAGACGATCGCACAGATCGCGGGAGACAAAGACTCTGCGGAGTGGACGAGCAGCCGCCCGGCGTCGCGGGGAAAAGTGAAGGCTCCGTGGTTGGCGGAGACGCTGGCGAAGTTGGATAAAAAAAAAGCAAAAAAGCTAACCACAGAGGGCACTGAGGAACACAGAGTAAAGCGAAATAATCTTAAGGCGAAAAAGAGTGGCCCTGTGATCTCTGTGATCTCTGTGCCCCCTGTGGTTAAGTCTTTGGCAGGCGCTGTCAAGCGCCCCATGCCCACCGCGATCACCCCCATGCTGGCCATGCCGATGGAAAAGCCTTTCGACGATCCGGAGTGGCTGTTTGAAATCAAGTGGGACGGATATCGCGCGGTGACCTTCATCGAAAACGGAAAAGTTCGCCTGGTTTCGCGCAATCAGAACGATCTCACAGGGCAATACTCAGAGTTGCATGATCTCCCGAAATTAGTGAAGGCCAAGAACGTTATCATTGACGGGGAAATCGTCGCCCTGGACGAACAGGGCCGGGCCTCTTTCAGCCTGATGCAGCAACGCACGGGGATTCGCAGCGGCGGACGGCGCACGGCAGCGCGTCTCGACGTGCCGGTAGTCTATTACGTCTTCGATTTACTCTATGCCGACGGATACGACCTGCGGCGAGTAGCGCTGGAGGAGCGCAAGCAAGCCCTGGTCAAACTGGTCGAAACTAATGAACTGGTCCGCGTGTCGGAAGATTTTCCGGCGCGTGGTGTGACGCTCTTTGAAGCGGCGAAACAGCAAGGGCTGGAGGGTATTCTTGCGAAGCACCGCGGAAGTCTTTATGAAGAACGCCGCAGCCGGGAGTGGCTGAAGATCAAGATTACCCAAACCGTGGACTGCGTGATCGGGGGATATACGGACCCCGAAGGCAGCCGCCAGTATTTCGGTTCAATCGTGCTGGGCCTGTACAACGAGCGCCAGCAGTTGATTCACGTGGGCCAGGCGGGAACTGGATTCACTCAGGCGACGCTGAAGGACATCTGGCAGATACTCCGTCCTCTGGAGGCCAAACGCTCGCCTTTTTATGGCGCTGTGGAAGCAGCGAACGCACATTGGGTGAAACCGGAGCGGGTTGCCGAGATCAAATTCACAGAGTGGACGCATGAAACTGCCGAGGGTGGCATGAAGTTGCGAGCGCCGGTGTTCATGGGGTTGCGGGAAGATAAGGACCCGAAGCAGTGCACCTTGGCAGATCAGATTCCGGTGCTAAGGGTTTGAGCGCAAGCGGCACGCGATTAGAAGTCGTGGGTCGAAATCTTGCGCTTTACAAAAAACTTGGCCGCAAAAACGAGCGCTCCAACGTCAAACAGATAGTCTAAATACCGCGTCTGTGGCCGCCACATCAACAGTTCCAGCCAGGAAAATATCAATAGCCCCGATACAATCCTCAGCCAGGCCCAAAGGGGACTCGCGTACCGACGGGGCCATGCCAGACCAACTGGTATAAGCCATGCTGCGGCCATCGAGCTCAGCAGAATTCTCAAGGGCAGGTTCATAGGCACCCCTGCTGACAAGCTACCTCCGGCTAAGGACGCCGTCACTTGATTTCCTTCATGGGCAGCATGGAACCGTAGTCCTGGCCGGATGGCTCCACCGCACGCGCCACCACTCCGCCGAAAGCGTCGCGAAGTTCCGGATACTTCGCGACCAGTGCGTGGATCACCGCCATGTTGTCCTTGAAAGTTTCGGCGGTGTGGGAAACGTCGGCGGCCTGGTATTTCACCACCACATCCAAGTCCTCAGCAACCGCGACCGGGAACATAGTGGTGAGCCTGTAGGTTTTTCCTCCAGCAACCAGGTCGACAGTTTTCCCGTCGACGGGACAGTCACTCGGCTTTACCACCTGAGATTCGTCGTAAAGCTTGTCGGTTATCTGCGTATACATAAAAGGTACGGGCACAGCCAGTTCACGGGCCTGCAAATAGTAGAGCCAGGCATCGCGGTTCTGGCCTTTGGTCTTGAAGGCCCGCGCCTTGTCGGCGAACCAGTCAGCGTCGTGTCCCGCAAGCTGGGAGGCGTGAACGTAGAAACCGCCGATTTTCCAGTCTGCTCCCTGCTGTTGCAGAACAAAGGAAGCGGTCTGGGGCTTCGGTGTGCCAGTAATTTCCAGGGTGACCATGCCGTAGGTGCCCGGCGGCAAGTTGGGAATCACAAACGCTGCGCTGTTGGCGGTTTGTCCGTTCTTGCTAAACACTCCGCACAGGAACTCGGCGTTCTCGAGCGGCTTATCACCTTCGACCTTCAACAGGAAGGCAGGGCGTGGCTGGGCTTGTGCTCCAGCAAAATTCGGCTGGTTATCTTTGACGGCGGCCTCGATGCTGGAAAAGTTGGCCGCCAGACTGGCGATCGAGTTCTGCTTCACACCCGCGACATCGCCTCGGGCGGCCATATCGAAATAGCGCTTGGCGACGCCTTCCAGCGCGGACGCAGTGGGCTCGTCCATGTCACTGTGGGTCAGGCAGGTTTGCGCCTGCGCCAAGGCGGCGAAAAGCGCCGTCAGCAGCACCAGGCACAAACCCGAAAAACCCGAGCGTCTACACAAGTCCATGACATCACATCGGCGGATCTTAGCATTCCGACCAAACCCAACTTCTGATTTTACCTGCTCATGCCGTGCCCCGAAAATTGCAACTCCCCCGTCCCTATGGTACCGTCGCTTTGATTCCACTTGCGAGCGAAAGGGGGCCACCTATGGCGGGCTGGATCATCCTGGGAGTTCTGGTAGTCATTGTCTTCGTATTGGTGGGGATGTACAACACGCTGATCCAGTTGCGGGTGCGCTGCGATTCGGCCTGGTCGGACATCGATGTGCAGCTCAAACGCCGGCACGACCTGATTCCCAACCTGGTAGAGACCGTCAAGGGATACGCGGCCCACGAAAAAGGCACATTCGAAAACATCGCCAAATTTCGTTCCGTGGCGATGCAGGCCACCGGGCCCGCGGACAAGGCGGCCGCAGAAAACCAACTGACCGGGGCCTTGAAGAGCTTGTTCGCAGTGGCGGAGAACTATCCGCAGTTGAAAGCTTCCGAGGAATTCACCCAGTTGCAGGGATCGCTGAGCCAGACCGAAGATAACATCCAGAATGCCCGCCGCTATTACAACGCCGTGGTGCGTGATCTGAATACCAAGATCCAGGTGTTCCCGACCAATATTCTGGCGGGGATGTTCGGCTTTCAGGCGCGGCAATTCTTTGAAGCGGGTGAAGCCGACCGCGAACCGGTCGCGGTAAAGTTCTAACTCACCACCTAGAGGAGAAGACGTGCCAATCGCCAGCTTTTCCAGTTTCACCGATGGCCTCGACCGAGACCAGAGAAGCCGCGAACATTTCATCACCAACATCAACCTGGAAAACGACCGGCTGTGGGTTCCCTACGCAGACGGCGTCTGGTTCCAACCCTGCCACTTCAACGTCACGTCTGGGGGATTTAGTGTCGTGCTCAAAGGCCTCCCCGGTTCCAGAGTAGGAACCCACTACCACGTGGGCACGGTTCACGGCTACACCATGCGTGGTTACTGGCGATACCTGGAACACGACTGGGTGGCGAAGCCTGGAACGTTCATCTACGAACCGGCGGGCGAGGCCCACACGCTGGTTATCACGGAGGACTCACCGGAACCGATGGTGACCTTGTTCATAGTCGGAGGCGGCTTAGTGTACCTGGACAAGGCAGTGGACGGCCGCTTTGCTGCCTACGAGGATGGATTCAGTCTCCTGGAATTGTCTCGGAAGCACTATCGGCAGGCCGGCTTGGATGTGCGCCAGCTAGACCATTTGGTCCGCTAACTTCGAGTGAGGCTGCGACTGACGCGACGAGGCGCGAAGGAAACGCAACTTCGGTGGTAACCGCTTAAGACATGACTCGTCAAGTATCACATCCCGTACCCACGTTGTTTCTAACATCTCAGAGACGCAGCAAGCGGCGTCTCTACCCCGTAGTCCTGTGCTTTCTGCTTTTCGCCATTCCCCTGTTTGCCCGGAGCTGGCGGGTTGCGGACTTCAACGACACAATTTCCGTCGCGGAAGATGGTTCGGCAACCGTTCACGAGCGCATCACCTTGTCGTTTGAAGGCGAGTGGCACGGGATTCATCGCTTCATTCCCGTCGAATATCCCGGGCCCCGAGGCACAAACTACACACTCTTTCTCAGCGTTACTGATGTCACCGACGGCGACGGCGGCAAACTGAAGTATGAGTCGTCCATGTCGAACGGCCGCCGCGACCTCAAAATCTACATTCCTGGCGCGGTGGATACGAGCCGCACGGTTGAGATCACTTACACCGTGCGCAATGGCACACGTTTCTTCGAGGATCACGACGAGTTCTACTGGAACGTAACCGGCAACGACTGGCCGGTGCCGATTGACCACGCGGCTGCGACCGTGAGCTTCCCGGGCGCGGCTGCGGGATCACTGCGAGCGCAAGCATTTACCGGTGTCTATGGCTCGGCGGAGCGCGATGCAAGCGCCGAGGTGAAAGGCGCGGAGGCTTCATTCGAGACCAATAATCCGCTGCCCATGCGTGGCGGGTTGACCCTCGACATCTACGTTCCCAAAGGAATCCTCAAAGAACCCAGCGGGTTTACCCGGCTGCTCTGGTTCCTGGGGAGCAATTCGATTGTGTTTTTGCCCTTCTGGACTTTGGCGGCGATGTTCACCCTGTGGTGGTACAAGGGGCGCGATCCCGACCCGGGAGTCTCGGTGGCTCCCATGTATGAGCCTCCGCCAGGCATGTCACCGGCGGAGGCGGGGACGCTGCTTGAGGACGCCGTTGACCCGCGCGATATTACTTCGACACTGGTAGATCTGGCGGTGCGGGGATTCGTGAAGATCGAAGAAGTGGATGACAAGGGCCTGGTCTTTCATCACAAAGACTACGTTTTTCATTTGCTGAAGCCCATGGCCCAGTGGACCGATCTGGCGCCCCACGAGCGGGTCATGCTGACCAATGTTTTCGGCGAAGGAAATGAGACCCGCCTGTCCAGCCTCAAGAACCGCTTCTACACGGCGATTCCCGTCATCAAGCAGGACGTGATGGCCGCACTCAAGAATAAAGGCATGTACCTGGTCGATCCCGATTCGGCGAACGGCTACAGCTTCGTCGGTATTCTGATGATAGTTGCGCCTTTCCTGATGCTGCAATTTCTGTGGCACAAGGACGTATTCAGTTCCATCGGACTACTGATCCTCAGCGGGATATTGTCAGCGATCATCTGGTGGCTGTTTGCCCGGCAGATGACCGCCAAAACGGTGAAAGGTGGCCGCACCCGAGTTGCAGTCCTGGGATTCCAGGAGTTCATGAATCGAACGGATGCAGACCGGCTGAAGCGCATGCCTCCCGACACTTTCGAGAAATTTCTACCGTATGCCATGGCGCTGGGAGTGGAGCACCAGTGGGCGCAGGCGTTTGCGGGAATCGTGACTAGTCCGCCGAGTTGGTATGCGGGACCGGGATATGGGCCGGGCTTCAACGCGATCTACTTTGCCAGCGCAATGCACGGCATGTCCAATGACATGCACCAGGTCTTCGTTTCGGCGCCGCGCGCCAGTTCAACCGGGTCGGGTTTTGGCGGCGGCGGCTTCGGCGGTGGCGGAGGCTTCTCCGGGGGCGGCTTTGGCGGCGGCGGTGGCGGCGCGTTCTAGCGCCAACTCACTTGGTCTGCAGAGACGCGATGTAACGCGCGAGATTATGCATGCGCTGCTGTGCGATCGCCTCCTGATCGGAATTCCCGAGTGACAAGAACATCGGCAGCCAGATCGGCATGTCGGCGGAGCCGTGCGCCGGGGTGGGTGTTGTCCGGCCGAACTGCATTACGGAATAGAAGTAATCGTAGGGAAACTTACCGCTGTTTCGTTTGGCCATAGCCGTCAGGTCTGGCGGCTTGACCACGCACGCTGCGGCGGCAGGCCCGCCCCCTTTGGCATTTTCTCCGTGGCAAGCCGCGCAATACTCGCGGTACATCTGCTGACCGGAGGCCCATGAAGTTGGTTTGATTGGAACCTGGTTGATGGTGGGTTGCTGGGCTACAGTTGCAGCCACCAACCCAAACAGTACTGCTAAAGCAAGAATTGAGTTACGCATGGGGGCATCCTCCCAATTCGCTATCTCTATTAGAGACCTGTCAAAAGACAAATGCGACGGCACGCGTCACAGGTGGGTGTGATCTGAGGGCGAATGGTTGCGAGCGGAGAAGACGACGGCAGGCGCTTAGGCTGTGCTTTCCGTCATCTCGGGGATATGCGAGGACATCGTCGAAGGGATGCGCGCATGACGTTGTTCGGCCGGCCCTCCTCTGAAGTCCCTTAGTGCTTCCTCACGGCTGTCGCTCAAGCGATGGAACCACTGCAAGCCCGGCAGCCTGGCGATTGTGGCGTCAATACGCTGGGCGATTTCCGCGCCTTGCGGGTCGCCGAGGATGAAAGATAGGATCCAACTCACCTCGCTGTCCGGCTTCACCCCGCCGCCTACCGGCAGCCAAAAATGGCGAATGATGAAGCTGGTCAGGCGCTGAGCATTGCGCGCCTGCAACTGCAAGCGGGCTTTGTTGTAATAGAAAGAAAAGTGGCGGCGTTCGTCTTTGGCCAGCCGCTTTACGACCTCCGCCAACACCGGATTCTCGGTTCGCCGCGCCAGCACGCCATAACCTTCCAGCGTGGAAAGTTCCGAGATCGCGCCATAGGTCAAGTATGCCCCATGAAAATGAGGAGAGAAGCGGCATACGATGGACGATCCTAGTTCCTTTAGCCATTCTTTGAAGGATGTCGCTTGCTGTACTTCCAGGGTGCGAGTTGGTGATACGGGTGCTCCCACAGCGTCCAGGAACTTACGCAGAGTGTGGCCATGGAAAAACTCTTCGTATGCCCAGCAGCTCAGGAACAACGTTGTCTGGGAATCTTCGACGGCGCAGGTATTGAGGATGGCCCGCAGGTAGACGATAGTGTGCGACTCGATGTCGCACATGTAGGTGAGCGCGCGAATCTCTTCGCCGGTCACGGGATAGCGGGCGGCCTGAGAAAGATCGATGTCGCTGATGTCCACTTTCTTCGAGTTCTTGATGTACTTGTCAACGTCGAATTGCAGTTGAGTTTGAAGCGCTTCCGGCATGGCATTGTTCCCCGTCACTCTACTTACGCAGTGGCAGGGAATTTGGATTTAGGCATGCTTCATTCCATCTCGAAGGCGACCCATTCCAGCTTGCTATCGCGTTCCACTTGCAGGACAACCGGGGCGCCGGGCTTGATTTCCCGAAGACGGGCGCGCAGCGAATCCAGTGAATCGATGGAGACGGAATTCACGCTGTGGATCACGTCTCCCGTCCGCAGATCGGTCTCGGGGCCGAGCAGGTCAGCGGTGCGGGCCACGACCACCACGCCAGAAGAAATGCGCAAATCTCCGACCACCGACTTGAGTTGGGGATCGAGATCGACAGCCAGTATCCCGAGCCGGCGGACCAGGCTCTTTTCCGGATCGACCGCGTCCACCACCTTGTCCATGGGATCGCGGTGTTCAAGAACTGGAATTTCCAGAGTCTCTTTTTGTGTGCCGCGCAGCACCACCAGTTTCATGACTTCATCCAGCGGGTGCAGATACATGGCCGCGGTCAGGCCCGGAAGAGTGTCAATACGCCGCTCGTCGGCGGTTACGACAATGTCGCCAATCTTCAGTCCTGCGGCTTCGGCAGGACCTCCCGGCGTGACATCGGAAATGACAACGCCATAGCTCTGGGAAAGCCCCAACCCCTCGGCCAGAGCCGGAGTAATGTTCTGCGCCGCGGCCTCGATCTCGACCCGGTGCACGTGTCCGTACGTGCGCAAGCTTTGATAAACAAAACGCACCACCCGGGCGGGAATCGCAAAGCCCAGGCCCTCGCTGCCTCCGCCTTGCGACACAATCAGGGTGTTGATGCCCACCACGTATCCATCCATGTCCACTAAGGGGCCACCGCTGTTTCCCGGGTTGATGGGCGCATCGGTCTGGATGTAGACCATGGGGCGATCGGGATCAGGCTGCCGGCCAACCGAGCTGACAACTCCCATGGTGACCGAATTCTCCAACCCCTCGGGACTGCCCAGCGCAACTACCAGCTCCCCTTGATGAATGCGGCGGCCGTTGCCCAGTTCGAGGGTGGGCAGCCCTTTCTGATCGATCTTCAACAAGGCCAGGTCGGTCTCCTTGTGCACACCGATGATTTTGGCGTCGAAGACGTGCTCCCGGCCTATGGCGGCAACGCTCGGCTGATCCGGGGAGGGCATGGGCAGGACGACGCGAATGCGTCGTGCTCCCTGCACTACATGTGCATTGGTGATGATGTAGCCATCGGAATCCACAATCACACCGGAGCCGACTGCATGCTGGCGGGCGATCAAGGCGGTCTCGCTACGGTTGCTTTCCTCGAGAGCCCCGTAACTGGTTACCAGAATCTGCACCACCGCGGGCGAAATCCTGGCCACCAGGGTTTGCAGCGCGGAATTCATTTGCTGCAGGATGGGAGCGGCTTCCGCCGGACGGGTGCTGGCTACCTTGGCGGGCTCAGTCTGAGGATTCGCCTTCTGGATAACCGTCGCCGGGAGCGCGGGATTCTGGTTGGCGACCGACGGACTCTGTTGAGCCATAGCAGAGATGGCAGAAAGCTGCAGCATGGCGACGCAAACTGCGTGAAGTCTCGCGGTCGGGAAAATGGTCATGGAGCAGCTCCTTGCAGTCCCTAAATTCGTAGAACCCGTGGCGGCAATTGTGACAGAAACCGTCGCCCTGGGAAACTCGCGGATCGAGCTTCGCAGTAGCTGCGACCTCCACAATCACCGGGGGGAACCTAGATGCTACCGTTGTCACAGCAGTTACCAGGCTTTCACGGGGAGTGTCATCCGTGATATAAGGCCAGTTAGGAAGATTCTGGACTCCAGCAGGAGAGATGCCGCATGGAGCTGGCTTTTGCAGGCAAGAATGGCCAGGAACGAGGAGGTCATGTGTCCGAAGCACGGACGGGAAAACGCTTTCCACTGGAATTGCCCATCAAGATTCATAAAGCCGAAGAGGGCGGGCAACACAGCGGGATCACGGGAAATTTGAGCGCCGCCGGAGTGTACATCCGCGCGGATGCTTCTCTGGACGTTGGCTCCAACGTCGAGTTTGAAATTGCCCTGCCGCCGGAGGTGACCGGGGCCAAAGAACCGGTAGTGGTGCAGTGCAAGGGGCGAGTGGTGCGCACCGACGAACCCGCGTCCGGCAAAGGCGGGGAGGCGCGCGGCGTAGCCTGCGTGATTGACTCCTACGACTTCATTCGGCATGAGTAGAATGACGCCGCCGGCCGGTTTGCCGGCGCTACCAAGATTCGAGGACTGACGCGATGCTTAAACTAATACTGGCCGATAACCAGGCAATTTTTCGCGCAGGGATCGCCAAAGTTCTGGCGGTGGAAGACGAGATGCGCATTGTGGCCCAGGCGCAAACCTCAGAGCAGATGTTCATGGCGCTGGATAAGTTCCGCGCCGCGGTGCTGGTGGTAGCCGGAGGTTTCCACGGCGACTTCAACGCCGTGCTGCAAGCCTCCAACAAAGTGAAGACGCGCGTGGTGGTGCTCGCCGACACCGGAGAAAGCGCGCAGCGCTACATGAGCAATGGCGCTCACGGCGTGGTCTATCGCAACGTAACCAGCCCGGCGCTGGTGGATTGCGTGCGCAAAGTGGCGCGCGGCGAAACCTGGATACAGGACATCGCTGTGCCCAGCGAGCTGACCGAGAACGACATGGTCGGTCTGCGAGTGCGCGACCGGCTGACGGCGAAAGAACTGCGCATCGTCGCGCTCATTGTGCAGGGATACAAGAACAAAGAAATCGCTTCGCAACTTGGGACCACCGAGCAGGTGATCAAGAACTATCTGCGCAACGTGTATGACAAGATCGGCGTTTCCGACCGGCTCGAACTGGCGCTGTTCACTATTCATCACAGAATCCTGAACGAGGCGGCAGCAGCGACGGCTTCAGCAGCGCCACCGCAGCCCTCAGGGCAGGCGATGCCGTCGTAGGATTGTAAGGTTTGAAAAGAGGCCGCCCGAAGGGCGGCCTTTTTGATTTTCCGTCTTTATTATTTTTGCTGAGTTTTATTTGCCCTCCTTTCGATTACGTGCCGGTGCCGCTGAGCGCCACGGTTTGCGGGCTGGCGCCGCCGTTGTCTTCTACCTTGAGTGTCGCGGTTCTTTGCCCCTTGCCCTTAGGCGTGAAGGTTACGCTGATGGTACAGTTTCCGCCTGCCGGCACACTTCCCCCGCAGGTGTTGTTGCTTAGGGCAAAGGATCCAGCGTCGGTGCCGGTGAGGCCGCCTCCGGAGATTGTCACCGCCCTGGGAGCGTAGTTTGTGAAGGTGACGGTCTGCGGCTGGCTGGTGGTTCCCACGGGCTGGCTGCCGAAGTCCAAGCTCGACGGCAGCAGGGTTACCGCGGTGCCGACTCCTGTCAGCTGGACCGTTTGCGGGCTGTTGGGAGCGTTGTCCGTAATCGTGATGGTGCCGGTGATCGTATTGACGTTGTGAGGCGTGAAGACTACGTTAGCGGTGCATTGTCCGCCCGGCTGTAATTTGCGGGAGCAGCTGTTGGTTTGAGAGAAGTTCGGGCTGGTGACGACTTTGCTGATGTTCAGCGGAGCGTTGCCGGTATTGGTCAGCGTCACGGGCTGTGGGCTGCTGCCGGTGCCAAATAATTGCGTCCCAAAAGTGAGGTTGGTCGGAGAGAGCGTAACTGCCGGCGCGGCGGGAACCTGCAGTAGGACGGAAACCGTGCCACTACTGAAGTCAGCGACCGCCAAGTCCGGCTTGCCGTCCCCGTTGAAGTCGCCCACAGCGACGGACTGGGGACTTTCATCCGCACCCGGAGACGATGCCAAAGTGAAGTTGCCCGAGCCGTCTCCGAGCAGAACGGATGCAGAGAAGCTGCCGTTGTTGGCGACCGCCAGGTCGAGCTTGCCGTCGCCGTTGAAGTCGCCTACCGCTACTGAGCGTGGGCCATCACCAACAGTTGGAGACGTGGCCAGGGTAAAGTTACCTGTGCCGTCCCCCAGTAGGATGGAGAGCGTCCCCGCGGACTGGCACGTGGGGTCGCTGCCGCAATTATTGGCGACAGCCAGGTCGGGCTTGCCATCGCCGTTGAAGTCGCCCACCGCCACTGAATAGGGTTCGATACCCACAGCCTGAGACGAGACCAGAGCGAAGTTGCCGGTCCCGTCCCCGAGCAGGATGAAAACCGCGTTACCGCTGGCGACCGCTAAGTCCAGATTGCCGTCTCCGTTGAAGTCCCCAACTGCCATTGGCCCCGCTGCCGGAAGCGACGACACCGGAGTGAAGCTGCCCGTGCCGTCCCCGAGGAGGACGAGGTCGCCGACCGCCAGGTCCAGTTTGCCATCCCGGTTGAAATCACCCACCACCACTGACGGGAGATAATCACCCGTAGCCAGAGACCAGGCTAGCGTGAAGTTGCCTGTGCCGTCCCCCAGCAGTACGGAAGCACCGTCCTTGCTCCCGACCGCCAAGTCCAGTTTGCCATCCCCGTTGAAGTCGCCCACAGCGACTGACCAGGGTACAGAACCCACCGCCGGAGACGAGGCCAGCGTGAAGTTGCCCGTGCCATCCCCGAGCAGGATCGAGACCGTTCCGGACTGGCACGTGGCGTCGCTCCCACAATAGTTGCTGACCGCCAAGTCCAGCTTGCCGTCCCCGTTGAAGTCGCCCACCGCCGCCGAGTCAGGACCGCTACCCACTGCCGGAGACGACGCCAGGGTGAACGCTATGTATTTGGTGCTGGTGGCTGCGGTGAAGAACGCGGTATTCGACGTTCCTCCGCCCGGCGCCGGACTGACCACTGTCACCCAACCCGTGCTCGCGGTCGCGATGTTCGCGGCTGGAACCGTCGCCGTCAATTGTGATTGATTAACGAACTGAGTCGCGAGCGCGGTGCCATTCCAATTCACCACTGAGGTCGAAACAAAGCCTGTGCCATTGACGGTGAGAGTAAAGTCGGCACCGCCGGGTGCCGTCGCGTCCGGAATGAGCGGCAGATTGATGAATGGCACCGGAGCCTGGGCGTAACTCAGCGAAGCCAGCCCCAAAAAAATCGTGACCAGAAGGATTACGTATTTTTTCATTTGGATTCTCCTATTGCGTCCCCTTACGTGCCGGTGCCGCTGAGCGCCACGGTTTGCGGGCTGGCGCCGCCGTTGTCGTCTACCTTGAGCGTCGCGGTTCTTTGCCCCTTGCGCTTAGGCGTGAAAGTCACGCTAATAGTGCAGCTTCCGCCTGCCGGTACGCTAGTCCCGCAGGTGTTGTTGCTGAGAGCGAAGGATCCGGCATTGGCTCCGGTGAGGCCGCCTCCGGAGATTGTCACCGCCTTGGGAGCGTAGTTTGTGAAGGTGACGGTCTGCGGCTGGCTGGTGGTTCCCACGGGCTGGCTGCCGAAGTCCAAGCTCGACGGCAGCAGAGTTACCGCGGTGCCGACTCCCGTCAGCGGAACCGTTTGCGGGCTGTTGGGAGCGTTGTCCGTAATCGTGATGGTGCCGGTGATCGTATTGACGTTGTGAGGCGTAAAGACTACGTTAGCGGTGCATTGTCCGCCTGGCTGTAATTTGCGGGGACAGTTGTTGGTTTGGGAGAAGTTCGGGCTGACGACGACTTTGCTAATGTTAAGCGTGGCGTTGCCGGTATTGGTCAGCGTCACGGGCTGGGGGCTGCTGCTTGTGCCAAACAGCTGTCTTCCAAAGATAAGGCTGGTTGGAGAGAGCGTAACCGCCGGTACAGCTGGGACCTGAAGCAGGATAGAAACCGCATTTGTGTCCCAGTTGACGACCGACAGATCCAGCTTGCCGTCCCCGTTGAAGTCGCCAACGGCCAGCGAGTACGGTTCGACGCCACCACCCGGAGACGAGGCTAGGGTGAAGTTGCCGCTGCCGTCCCCCAACAGGATCAAGACCCCCCTTTCGGTAGCCACCGCCAAGTCCGGCTTACCATCCCCGTTGAAGTCGCCTATGGCAACTGAGTCAGCGTATTCACCCGTAACTGGAGACGAGGCCAACGTAAAGTTGCCGGTACCGTCGCCCAGCAGGATGGAGAGCGTGTTGCTTAAGAAGCTGGCGACCGCCAGATCCAGCTTGCCATCCCCGTTGAAGTCTCCCACAGCCACTGACCATGGAACGTCCTGCACAGCCGGAGATGAGGCAAGGGTGAAGTTGCCGGTGCCGTCACCCAGGAGGATGAAACCGTGCCGCTGCCGTTGGTGACTGCCAAGTCCAACTTACCGTCGCCGTTGAAGTCGCCCACGGCAATTGAGTTGGCGGACCCACCCGTGAGCGGCGACGAGGCCAAGGTGAAGTTGCCCGCGCCATCACCCAGCAGGATGGAAACCGAGCCGCCGCCGTTGTTGGCAACGGCCAGGTCCAGCTTTCCGTCCCCGTTGAAGTCGCCCACCGCGATTGAGGTGGGGTTATTTCCGGTAACCGGAGACGAGGCCAGGGTTAAGTTGCCGGTGCCGTCCCCCAGCAGGATGGAAACCGTGTTGCTCTGATCGTTGGCGACTGCAAGATCCAGCTTGCCGTCGCCGTTGAAGTCTCCCACCGCAACCGAGATGGGATATGCACCTACAGCCGGAGATGAGGCCAAAGTGAAATTGCCGGTGCCGTCCCCGAGCAAGATGGAAACCGTGCCGAGCGAACTGCAGGTTGGGTCGTTCCCGCACCTGTTCACGACCGCCAAGTCGAGCTTACCATCCGCATTGAAGTCGCCGACGGCCAATGACACGGTGAAATCACCCGCCGGCGGAGACGACTCGAGGCTGAAAGCCACGGCAGTTATGCTGGCCGTGACAGTAAGGTATGCCGTATTTGACGTCCCGCCGCCCGGTGCCGGATTCACGACGGTAATCCAACCTGTGCTTGCCGTGGCAATCTCAGCCGCGGGAACCGTCGCCGTCAATTGCGATTGATTGACGAATTGGGTCACCAGCGCGCTGCCATTCCAGTTCACTACCGAGTTCGAAACAAAGCCTGTGCCATTGATTGTGAGAGTGAAGTCCGCACCGCCTGGTGCCGTCGCATCAGGCATGAGCGGCAGATTGATGAAAGGTACAGGCGCTTGCGCGTAACTCAGCAGCGAAGCCAGCCCCAGGAAAATCGTGGCCAGGAGGATTGCGTGTTTTTTCATTGGGATTCTCCATGAATGCTTTTCCTGCTGGTGGGTGGCAGTGCGGCTTGCCAACAACTGCCGGGTCCTAGAGGCTACCAACGGACCAGAGGGAGGTACAGACAATCTTTATCACTCGGGCAGGGATAAGCGCAGTGATGAAGGGCACTCTGGGGTGTGACTTGCTGGCGGGAAGCCAGCTTAGCGTGTGACAGTCAGGTCAGGTGAATTGATGAATCAAAGCCACGGAAAAGCTAACCACAGAGGGCACAGAGGTGCACAGGAAAGCTCCTACTGTTCAGGCTCTGTGAACCCCTGTGCCCCCTGTGGTAAAGAAGTCCCTTAATTCTTCTCCCCGATCGATTTGCCCTGGGTGAACAGGTACAAATAATCGGGCCCGCCGGCTTTGGAATCCGTCCCGGACATGTTGAAGCCGCCGAAGGGATGCGCGCCGACCATCGCGCCGGTGCATTTGCGATTGATGTACAGGTTGCCGACGTGGAATTCGCGCTTGGCGCGTTCGATCTTTTCTTTCGACTTGGTGTAGACCGCGCCGGTGAGTCCGAACTCGGTGTCGTTAGCGATTTCGAGCGCGTGATCGTAGTTCTTCGACTTGATGACCGCCAGCACCGGCCCAAAAATTTCTTCCTGCTCGAGCTTCGATTTGGGTCTGATATCGGCGATCACGGTCGGCTGAACAAAGTAACCTTCGCCAGGCACGCGCCCTCCGCCGGTGATCAAGCGTCCATCTTTTTTGCCGTATTCAATGTATTCCAGGATCGACTTCATCGAGCCTTCGTTGATCACCGCGCCCATGTTGGGGTTTTCCGCGGGATCGCCGACGGTGATCTTCTCCACGCGGGCCTTCAAAGCGTCCAGGAATTTGTCATAAATACGCTCATCGATAATCGCCCGTGAGCAGGCCGAGCACTTCTGGCCTTGGAAGCCGAACGCAGCCTGCGCGACGCCTTCAACGGCGGCATCGAAGTCGCCGTCGGCATCCACGATGATGGCGTCTTTACCACCCATTTCGAGTACGGTGCGCTTGATCCAAACCTGGCCGGGGACGACATCGGCAGCGCGCTTATTGATATCGAGTCCAACTTCGCGTGATCCGGTGAAAGCGATGTAGCGGGTCTTGGGGTGAGCCACGATAGCGTTGCCGAAAGTGGCGCCCGATCCGGGGCAGAAGTTCACAACCCCTTCCGGAATGCCGGCTTCTTCGAGCAATTCCACGAATTTCGCCGCGATGGTGGGTGAATCGCTCGATGGCTTCAGAATGACAGTGTTTCCAGAAACCACGGAAGCCATCGTCATCCCTGCCATGATGGCGCAGGGGAAATTCCACGGCGGAATTACCGCGCCCACGCCCAGCGGAATGTAATGGAGACTGTCGCGTTCGCCGGGAAGCTGGATATCGGTTTTTACTTTAGAAAGCCGCAAGGCTTCGCGCGCGTAGTACTCACAGAAATCGATGGTCTCAGCGACGTCGGCGTCAGCTTCGGCCCAGTTCTTGCTGACTTCAAACACCATCCACGCGCCGAACTCGAACTTGCGCTCGCGCAGCATGTCGGCGACGCGAAAGAGCAAGCTGGCGCGCTCTTCGAGAGGAGTGTTCTTCCACTGGGCAAATGCCTGAAGCGCAGCCTGCATCGCCGGCTCAACCTGCTCTTTTCCGGCTTTCTGGTGGATCCCGACTACCTGCGACGGCTTGGCCGGATTTAGCGACTTGATTTTGTCGGCAGTCTTGATGCGTTTGCCGCCGATGATCAGATCATACTCGCGGCCCAACTGGCCGCGGACTTTCTCGATGGCCGCGCGCATCTTGCGGGCACTGTCTTCTTTGCTGAAATCGGTGAGCGGCTCGCCAGCGAACGGGCCTTCATGCAGGCGAATTTTGGGCTGTACGGGAGCTTCCAGGGTTGCCATAAATGAACCTCGAAAATATATGGATGCTTGGGAATAGTACTTAGAACCCTAAATTGTAGCACCGGGAGCGAAACACCGCGTTGACTGTCAGAGCTGTCTGTGCTAAGACTGGCGCGACTTTGGGCCAGTTTCGAGCATCGCACGGGCACAAGGCGAGAAGGAGAATGCTACCGATGAAGACAATGTGCGCACTGTTCGCGATTCTGCTGGGTTCAGTCATGGCTTTTGGCCAGGCAGAGAGCGTAAATAGCAATCAAGTTTCAACCTGTCCCACGCCGACAAATCCGCCACAGGTAACCATCCCCGCGGTGGACTGCACCCAGGATCACGTGATTTGGCTGGATATCGACTGGCTTCCGGGAAATAGTAGCGCGATCGTGGGCCGGCCTACGAGCCAATTTTGTCCGCTGGATGGCAGCACCTGCCAGTGGTTTGGGGGCTTCACAGAGTTCGCTACAACCGGATCGCCCGGAGACAGTCAGCCGGGGTTGCACCGCTACTACGAAACCTGTCCGGCGGGCTTTGGAAAGGGAAGCGTCAATATTCATCCCATCGTTATAGCGTCGGTAAAAGGCAACAGTTGCTATACGTTCAAGGCCGATTATTGAGAAGCGCAACCAAGCGCGTCTGCAGTCGGCTACCATCCCGGATTCCAGCTTAGCTGACAAATCTGCGCGGCACGCGCTTGGAGATTCCGCACAGAATTTCATACAGTACGGTATTCGCCAGAGCGGCGTGCTCGCGCGCATCCACGCTGAGGCCTTCGCAAGATCCCAGCAGAATGGCCTCGTCTCCCACTTCGATGCCCGGCAGGCCGGTCACGTCCACCAGCGTGAGGTCCATGGAAATGCGGCCGACGATGGGCGCATAGTGCTCGCGCACGATCACTCTTCCCCGCGACGACAACGCCCGGTTAAATCCGTCCGCATATCCGACCGGAAGCACTGCAATTCGCGCCGCAGCCTTGGTGACGTAGATGCCGCCGTACCCGAGCGCCTGATTGGCGCGCACATCGCGCAGAGAGAGAATGCGCGTCTTCCAGGTAAGCACGGGTTTGACGCCGAGCCGCAATCCGCTGCCGCTCACTTCCCTTCCCGCGCGTTCGAACGGCAAAAAGTAGCCGTAAAGCGCAATGCCGGGCCGCACCATGGTGTTCCACGATTCGCGGCGCGAGATCACCGCGCCGGTGTTGGCGGCGTGAACCAGCGGCGGATCAATGCCCTCGTTGCGCAGGAATTGTCGCACCTGTTCGAACGACTGCAACTGCTCGGCCACGGAAGGCGCATCGAGAATTTCTGAAGATGCCAGATGAGTGGAGAGACCTTCCACCACCAGATGTGGCGCCGACTTCAGTGCGGCGACCATATGCCTGAGGTCTTGCAGCGAGGCGCCCAGGCGTCCCATGCCGGTGTCCACTTTCAAGTGGACGGAAGGTTTCGCCGAAAGCCGGGCGGCGGCTTTTTCGAAAAGTTCGATTTGTCCCGGCTCCCAAACGGTAGGCGTCAGGTTGAGGCGGACAATTTCTTCCTCTTCACCCCGCCAGAAACCGGTCAGCAGCAAGATGCGGCCGCAAATGCCGGCTTCGCGCAGCGGAATCGCTTCGTCGAGCGAGGTGACACCAAACCAGCGCACGCCTTCTTCTTCCAGCGCGCGCGAACATTCGACAGCGCCATGCCCGTAAGCATCGGCTTTCACGATGGCGCAAACCGTCACCCCGGCGCCGATGTGCTTCTGCACCACGCGGAAATTCTGCCGCAACGCAGTAAGAGAAACTTCGGCCCACGTGGGACGGGTTGCGACTCGTTTGGCAAGTTCGATGCTGGCCACTCGGTCGATTATAGCGGTCGGTCGAGCGCCCATCAGGTTACCGGTGGGCTACGTCTGGGCGCTGCCCAACCCCTGCTCCCGCCTCATGACGAGTTCGGGAAGGGCACGACTTCCGGTTCGGGCGCGAGCTGTGCTTCCGACTGATTCACTTACCCCCCGGACAGACTGAAGTTCACTGTCACCTGAGTTTCCACCTCGACCGGCTGGTCGTTCAAATAATAGGGCCGGTAGCGCCACTGGCGGACGGCATTGAGGGCGGCCTGCACCAGCAGCGGATGTCCGCTCATCACTTGCAAATCTTGGATGATCCCATCGCGGTTGATCACGGCCCGCAGCACAACCGTTCCCTGGATGCGCGCCTGTTTCGCCAACGCCGGATACTCGGGCTGCACCCGGCGAATCAGATTGCCTTCCATCACATGGGAGACGCGAGAGGGCCGCACGGACGGCGTTATTGGCATCAGCGAATTCGGAGCCGGGCCAATCGCGTCGAGTACGGAGTTTCCGCCGGTGTGATCGCCGATGCTGCCTGGCACTCCCGGGCCGGAAGGAGGTTCTGACCCTGAAACATCACCTTCCCCGGAAGCAGGAAACGGTCTTGGGATCGGGCCTGGGCGAAACAGAATGTTTTCTCCTGCACTCCTGACCACCTGGGTTTGACTTTGAGCCGCCCTGGCAGGGCCCGGCGCAGGCGGCGCGGGGGCAATGACAGATCCGAGCAGTGCCAGCCGCGGCATTGCCTGAGTGTAAAACAGCGGCACCGCCAGCAATCCAGCGATGGCGAGGCCCTGCGCTACGAACGAAGCCAGGGCAGTCCAGCCGCGATGCGAGCGGTTGGCCCAGGACTGGTCAGAGATGTAGTCAGCGAACATAGCGGCCTCCTCGTCGGGTGCTTTGTTCTAAAGACACCGCCAAGCCGCCCGGCGGACGAAACTCGGGCAAAGAAAAAGGCCGCGATTTACGCGGCCTTGAGGAAACTTTTTTGACGGACCGGTGTCGCCGGTTACTTCGGCGGCGTTGCGGTTTGTGGTCTAGGCTGGGTGGGCGTCGCCGGCTTGGCGCCAGTTCCGGCACCAGACTTAGGCAGCGGAGCCGCAGGCTTGGCCGGTGCGGGTACGCCCGACTTCACGTTGTAAGCCTCCACCACGGCCCGAGTGATGTCCATGGAAGGCAAGGCCCAGAGAATGGGGCCTTGCGGCCAGGGATTTGAGGTGTCCACGATCATGCCAAAGCCGGCAGTTTGCGCATAGTTCACAATCACAGGAGCCATTTTCTGCAGGACGCGCTGCGCAATTTCATTCTGCTGAGCCTGGGCATCGTCGCGGGCGTCCTGTACCGAGCGTTCCAGAGATTTTTGTTTCTGCTCGATCTGCTTTACCAGGTTGCCGCGGGCGTCTTCGCTGAGCTTATCGCCAGCGCTGCTGAGCTGCTTTTTCAGGCTCTCAACTTCGTCATTCAGGTTCTTCAGCTCGGTCTGCTTGGGCTCCAGCTTCTTGCTCAGGGCTTCGAAGTCGCGCTGGCCTTCATTGCTGGCGAAAATTGCCTGCTCGATGTTGATGGTGCCGACCCGGTTGCCGCCGCCTGCCGGAATCTCCGCCGCAGTGGTGGCGGGCGGAGTGGAGGCGCTGGGCGCTGCGGGCAGCGTTGCGTCCGCTTTGCCGGCCTGGGCCAGAGTCATATTGCATAGGGCAAACACTAGGGCCAGAAGAAAATACGTGAACTTGCTTTTCATGAGGTTAGTTTTGAACTCCTTGGAGCTTTCCGGGAATTTTGCTCAGATCTTCTTCTCACCAACCACGTTGGATCGACCGCTAGTTATCCGGCCTCGTCATTCCTGTGCGATCGAGTAGGCCAACCCCCAGGCTCTCACGTCGAACCTGCAACGTGACGACCACCCCGGGCATTCTATTTTCAGGGCGCGGATAGATCACATTATAGGGAGATAGCGCCCTTAGCGTCAAACAGGTAGTGGGTCAGTTTGGTTTGCAATGCTTCGCGTGCTTTGCGAATCCCTGGCGGCCTTTGCGGTCAACCGCTTTCTTGCCGCAAAGATCGCAAAGAACCGCCGCTAAGGACGCAAAGTCTGAGTAGCCCTCAACCGTGAAACTGACCCGAGATGAAACTTTCGCACCGGCGCGCTACTCCGGGGTCAAGCGCACGCCTCCAACCAGCGGCTCATCCGATTCGTCGAATAATAGCGGCGCAGTTGTCCACTGGGCCTGCCGGGTGGCGCGAAGCGAGAAATAGACGGCGAGGAGCGCGGCCGCGCTCGCCACCAGAATCAGCGGCCGAAGCAATCGCGCTTCGAGATAGGTGATGGCCGGTATCAGGATGGCGAAGAGCAGCAGATAGATTCCCATGGTCTCCCAGAAATTGCGTCGTCCGGGTACATAAGAGCAGGTGAAAGGAATCTTGTGCCAATCGGCCAGCCGGGCTTCTATTAGAAGAAGGATCAAAACGGCGGCCAGCTCCAGGTGAGCAAACGCCGGGATCCAGCCCAGGACAAACACTTCGAGTGGGGCCGTGAGCAGCAGCACAGGCACCAGGCCGCATACAATCAGCAAAGATTCGACGCTCGCGAGCAGATCTCGCCGTGCCCCGCTCTCAGCCATGCGGAAGACCCAACCGGCCTGCCACTCCGAGGGGAGCTGAAAAACGTAGCACAGGGCGGAAATCAGAACTGAGCCCATCACAAGCGGGGCGGCCAGAATGGATTGCAACTCCAAAACGCTCCAACTTTCGTCCGAGCGGAAATACGCCACAATGCTGGACGCAACTGCGGGCAGCGCCAACACCAGCGCCAGCGCGATGCAGAAACCAATCACGAATTTGTGCTGTCGGCTCCGGCGTAGGGTTTGGATTGCGAAAACAAATGCGGCCCGCTCAGGGGGTTGGTCGACAAACCTTCTCAAGAGCCCCGATGCCGCCCTTTCAACCAGCGATTCCCGACTTGACTTCGATAAACTTTGCTCCAGCACGCGGCTGGCGTGGCGTTGGTAGCAGGCGAAATATGTCGCCCACGTCAGAAACAGGGCTGCTGACATTCCCACGACGGCCCTTTCACGTAAGTGCAGGAAGTAGCTGTCCTGCGCTCCCAGCAAGGTCTCATACAGCCCCAAGAACCAGGCAGGCGGGAAAAATGACATCCAGTGTGGCCGCGCGGCAATGGTCGCGTACCAGTTCGGTATGTCGATAACGTACGGCAATGCGGCGAGAAACGCGGTCGCGAACAGCGCCTGGATCAGCACCGATAAGCGCTCGAACCTGCGTGTCGGCAGAATGTTCATCAGCGCGCCTTGCAGAGCACCGATGGCGAAGAATGCGAACAATCCGGCGCCGAGAGTGGCCATCGCGTGAGCCAAAATGTAGCCAACACCAAAGGACGGCGATTGCCATCTGCCGGAGGTCAGGAGGGGGAACAAAAAGCTGGTGGCAATATTCAGATCGACGAGAACGACGACCACGACGGCAAGAGAAGACAGGAAGCGCGCAACCAAGACTTGATAGAGTCGAACCGGCAGCGGCTTTAGCGCAAGGTAGTCCTGCCGACTGGGGAACAGGCCCTGCCATTGAATGACGGCCACCAGCCCGGCCACAATCATGGATAGAGAAATAAAGAAAAGCCGGTCGGCACGAACTGCGGCGAGGTAGAGATCTCCACTATCCAGACCCTGGAGGTAGGCGTACTTCGGGCGGTAGAGACGAACGATGAGAGGGCCGACACAACCCAGCACCGCGAGCACCGTGATGACCAACCTGCGGACTTGATCAGAGGAAATCAGATCATTGGCAAGTTGGTCAGACCAGAAATGGCGCACCAATTCGAACTGCGGACCGTGAGTTTCTGCAAGCCAGGTTCGGAACTTTGTGCCGGCTTCCATTCACTGCACCTTCATGGCGGCAACCACCCGTTCGGCGACGGCAGAGGTATCTTCCGGAACCGCCAATTGCGAGAATACCGACTCCAGCGAGGGGCTTGCTTTCAGTTCCCGCAGCCGCTCAATGGTGTCATAGGCAACCATTCTCCCTTTGTGTAGGATCACCACTTCGGAACAAACTTTCTCTACCACCTCCAACACGTGAGAACTGTAGAGAATTACTTTGCCCTCGCGGGCGAGAGCTTTCAGCAGATTGCGCAGGACCAAGGCGGCTGCAACGTCCAAGCCGGAAAACGGCTCATCCAGAATGAGCACTTCCGGGTTATGCAGCAGCGCCGCCGACAACAGAATCTTCTGCCGCATTCCTTTCGAGTAGTTCAAAAGCAACTCGTAACGGGCGTCACTCAGCGAGAATAAATCGACGAAAGCATCGATCTTCTGTTCCAACGGCTGACGTGGAATGGAGTGCAGCCGTCCCACCAGCCGCAGGTATTCTGCGCCCGTCAAATGGGAATACATGTGCGGCTCCTCGGGAACGTACCCGAGGTTGCGCGCAAGAGAGGAACCACCGGCGTTGACTCTTTCGCCGTCGAACAGGATTTGTCCGGATGAGCATTCGATCAGGCCGGTGAGCATCTTCACCGTGGTGCTCTTTCCCGAGCCATTGGGCCCCAGATAACCGAGGATCTGGCCGCGCCGAATCTGGAAGCTGACGTCTTCGACGGCGGGAATTCCGCGGTAGCGTTTTGTCAGGCCCACTGCTTCCAGCATCTTGAAATTCCGCGGGACCACCTTTGCAATCGAAACTCTGAAAATCAATGAGGCGCGAAGGTGGCCCAAAAGAAGCTACACAGAAGCCCCAGCGCAGTCAGGCCAGACACAAAAGAAATGCCGATGAGTCGCAAGTGGCTGGACAGGGCGGTACCAACCGTCTCTCGACCGACACCGATCCAAACACCCATGCCACCCACCCACCCGTCTGCCTGGCAGGCGTCGCGCATTTGGTCGGCGAACACTTCGATCATCTCTTCTCCGAACTGACGGCGAAGCGGCGTGGGGTAAAGATGCAAAAGAGCCGCATAGACGCGGCAGTTCCAGCGGATCAATGGCGTCATACCATTCCCGCTCCCTGGTGCAGCACTCGTCTGTGCTGAAGGGCAAGCTTGACCACGGCGTCCATGCGGCCAACTTCGGCCTTGAAAACCAGCTTCCCGGTTCGAGTCAGGCGGTAATAGCGCCGCCGGCTGCCTGAGTCCGCGTCAATCTCTTCAATCAGGGATAGTTCAAGCAGGCGCTGGATGGTGGTGTACAGCGTGCCGGGGCCCATTCGGAACTTGCCATCGGAGAGGACAGAGACCTCTTGCATGATGGCGTAGCCATGCTTCTCACCCTGAGCCAGCGCAAAAAGGATAAAGAACACCGCCGGGGTAAGGGGAAACAAGTGTTGCAGGTCGTCGGGGACGTTGTAGATTGCAGCCATCGCGTCTCTCCGTATATCGATTACTGATATATCATTGACTGATGCATGTGTCAAGGGGCATGTGCGGCCAGCGAGAACCGCCGCTTCGCGCCTGGCGCCCAGCGGGTTGGCGCATACCCGATACCAGCCGGCAACCTACTGCACCACTTTCATCCCATTGAGCAGCACAACCAGGAACTCTCGCGGCAGCTCGACGTCACTCTTTTCCGCGGTAAAGTAGGTGCGAACCGCCGGGTCGGTTGAAAGCTTGAGCTCCATCAGCCGGACCGGCGTGATTGAGGACATGGGCGTACCAGGGACCCAGTTCAGCGTTCGGTTATCCACAATGTCAAGCGCTGGCTCATGCCGCAGGGTCGCGGCGTCAACGTCTTCGACCTTCTCTCCCTGATTCGTCGCGCCACGCAGGGGTTGCGCCATCTCATATTCGTCTTTTGGACCGATGGCGGCGAAACCCGGTTTCCTGAAATCCGAGATGGCGAGCACTCCAAACACGGCCGCATCGAGTGTCCCCTGGCCACCCTTCCACTCGGCGCGCTGTACGGCGAAAGCCAATATTCCCGGATGTTCGGCTCCATGAAATGGGACGGCCTGTGTGACAGTCCCGGTTAAGGTGGCGTGCGAGGGAATGACCACTTTACCGTCCTTGCCGTGAACCGCAGAAAAGACATCCAGTTTGATGGTGTCTCCCGGCTTGGCTTTCTGCGACGACAGGCTGGCCTTCAGCGTGGCCGGAATGCGTAGACCGGACGGCAGCTTGGGGCCATTTTGATCCTGCGAGAGAAGGGACAGGGGCGCAATGAGTAAGGCGATGACTGGCAGAAGTCGATAGCGAAGCACATTTCCCTCCTAGAAGTCGGGCAATCCGGCGCGCCGCCATCCTAGCCCGGACCCGCCGGCTGTCAAGGGACGCTGAACGTCTTGACAATATTCGTTATAACGAGTAATATTTGTTGGTATGAGTGCAGTTAAGAACTCCGCCCGTAGGCTGCCCAGCCCCGAGGAATCGGCGTTTCTCGAACTGGCCCGCACCACCGACGTGCTGTCGCGGGGCCTGGTTCCGGTGCTCAAGGGTGAGGATCTGTCCTCGACCCAGTACAACGTGCTGCGGATTCTGCGGGGCTCGCCAGAGGGGCTTCCCTGCGGCGAGATCGCCAGCCGCATGATCACCCGTGATCCAGACGTCACTCGTCTGCTCGATCGCCTGGAAAAGCGCGAGCTGATTTCGCGCTGCCGCGAAACCAAGGATCGGCGAACCGTGATGGCCCAGATTACCCCCGAAGGTCTTAAGCTGCTGGCCCGGCTCGACGAACCGGTGCAAGCCGCACATCGCAAACTGCTGGGCCACCTGGGGCGGGAGCGACTGCAGGCGCTTACCGAGCTTTTGTCGGCGGCACGCAGCCAAGTGGCTTGATTTATTGGCTTTAACAGTTGTTGAAACGATTATTGGTGTAACGCATCAAATATGTCGATAAGGAGCTTTACATGAGCGCACTGGCTACTCCGCAAACTGCAGTCTCCACCTGGAACATCGACCCCGTCCACACCGTGGCTGAGTTTAAGGTTAGGCACATGATGGTCTCGAATGTGAAGGGGCACTTCACCGCCGTAAAAGGCGTTTTGACGCTGGACCCAAATGCATTAACCAACTCCCATGTGGAGGCCTCGATAGATGCGGCTTCCATCAACACCCGTGAACCGCAGCGGGACACGCATCTGAAGAGCGCGGACTTTTTCGACGTAGAGAAATTTCCGGCTCTGTCGTTCAAGTCGACCCAGGTAGATCGCGTCAGCGATGGAGAACTGGCGGTCTCCGGCGACCTGACGATTCATGGGATCACCCGCAATGTGGTGTTCACGGTGGAAGGACCGACGCCGCCATCGAAAGATCCCTGGGGAAATATCCGCATGGGACTGTCGGCGACGACCAAAATCAATCGCAAAGATTTTGGCCTCGTCTACAACGCGGCACTCGAAACCGGTGGCATTCTCATCGGCGAAGAGGTCACCATCACGCTCGAAGTGGAATTCGTAAAAGGCTAAATGAGCCGCCACCGAACCTGGTCGAGACTGGTGGTGCGTGGCGCAGAGAAGAGGAAGTTATGTCACTCCGGCCAATTCAACAGATTATTCAACCCAAGCCGACCATCGAAGGTGCCGGCGTAAAGCTGCAACGTGCCTTCGGTTTCGGCAAAACCAAGGATTTCGATCCCTTCTTGCTGCTGGATGATTTCCGCAACGACAATCCGGCAGATTACCTGGCGGGATTTCCCTGGCATCCCCACCGCGGAATCGAAACCATCACCTACGTGCTGGCAGGCTCTGTCGAGCACGGCGACAGCCTGGGCAACAAGGGCAAAATGACCGCCGGCGACGTGCAATGGATGACTGCCGGCAGCGGCATCATGCACCAGGAAATGCCCAAGGGCGATGAGGGCGGACGCATGCATGGTTTCCAGCTATGGGCGAACCTGCCGGCATCGCTCAAGATGACCGATCCGCGCTACCAGGATATTCCGTCGAGCGCAATTCCCGAAGTCACCGAGGATGACGGCACCCGGGTGCGGGTGGTCTGCGGTGAGTTTGGGGGCAAGAAGGGTCCAGTGGAAGGCGTGGCCGCGGATCCGCAATACCTCGACGTCTCGGTTCCGCCGGGACGGAAGAAGCGCCTGAAGGTTGAGACTACGCGCAATGCCTTTGCCTACGTGTTCGCTGGCTCGGGAACTTTTCATGGCGCGTCGGATCCGCGTGCGGTTCTCACTGAATCGGCGGTCAATCCCAGCGCGCCCGCCAAGTACGATGTCAGCAATCACTCGCTGGTGCTGTTCGATCGGGGCGATGAGATCGTGGTGCAAGCGGGCGATGAGGGCATCCGTTTCTTGCTGGTGTCGGGCAAGCCGATCGAGGAGCCCGTGGCCTGGTACGGCCCGATTGTGATGAACACCCAGGAGCAGCTGCGACAAGCGGTCGCCGAACTACAGAACGGCAGCTTCATTAAGCACCGCTGAAGCAGCGCGAAGGATGGATTCTGGGTCCCATAACGGCCAAGGCGGCTTCCCGGCGGTTCACTGTAAAGTTTTGTGTTTTGATGGGCTTGGCGGGCTGGGCGCTATGAAACTAAAGATTCCGCGAACCCTTCTATGCGCTTGACAGGGTGGGTAACGAGAAGAAAGAATCACGATAACTCTGTAGAACGTTACTCTCGACCGTGCCGGACGCGCCACGCAGCCAAGGCAGCGGGAGAGTCCCAAACATGACAAAAGCAGCCGCATCCGCACAACCCGCCCCAGTGGCAACCGCACTGGTGATCTCTGACGACGAGGCGACCGTCCGGCAATTGACCGAGAGTATGCAGCAGTTCGCGATCTCGGCGGAAGTGTGCCAGGACGCGGGGTTTGCCTTGCAGTCGTTGAATCGGCGGCATTTCGAGGCGGTGGTGGTTGACCTGAAGATGTACCAGTCGAAGGAGATCATGGAGCGCGTGCGGCTTTCTCCTTCCAACCAGACGGCCACGACTTTTGCCATCACCGATGGGTCGGCGTCAGGCTTCAGCACAGGAGCGAATTTTGTGCTGGAGAGGCCGCTTTCCGACGAGTCCCTGAGCCGTAGTTTGCGGGCCGCGTACGGCATCATCATGCGTGAGCGCCGCCGTTACTTCCGCTGTCCGGTGACGATTCCAGTGGCAGTGCGCAATCAGGAAGGCCAAGAAACTCAATGCGAGACGATCAACATCAGTGAGAGCGGGATCGCCGTTCGCATTCCCAACCCGGTGAAGGCTGGAACGGAAGTGGCCGTGCAATTCAAGCTTCCGGAGAACCAGACACGGTTCGTGATCCAGTCGAAGATCTGCTGGAGCGACCCAACCGGGCGAACCGGTTTGCAGTTTCTGAATCTGCCGTTGGCACAAAAGACAGAACTGCAGGGGTGGCTCTCTCATCGCTTGGAAGAAGTCCTGCCCGAAGCCGTCGCCAGCAAGTTCCAGAAACCCGCGCAGTCGTAGGCTTTCTTGATGGTCAACCGTCACATCCTTTTGGAAAACGAAGATATAGCCTCCTTTATAACCTCGTATTTGCGACCGAGGACAGCGTATACAAGGTCCTGAGTATTGGGTCAACTTTGGGGACGTCCCTACCTGGTGTCCTGTTAGTTGCTCAGGTCTGAGGTAGCCCTGGGCCACCGGACGGCCCCGCCTTTGCGCGATCCGCAGCCAGCGGCTATGATGACAGAGTAGCTTTTTCAAGCCATTCATCAGGAGTCATCTCTTATGTCCGCACCCAGCCGACGGCCGGAGATTCGCCGGCGCCGCACTCGCAAAGAAAAAATTGTCCAGCTGCGGAAGCGCCTCGCCGCAGCTACCACGGAAGCCGACCGCAAGCGCCTCGAGCAAAAGCTGCATCGCCAAGGTCTGGTCTCGCCCGGAATCCCGTTGCTGAAAGGCGCGTGAAGGCGCTGCCGGTCAGCTTCAAGGACGGGCAACCATCTCAGCAGCCTGGCGCCTCCGAGCGCTGGTGCGCGGCGCCGCTGCTACTTCGGCATACACTTCGAGAATGCGGCGAGCCGAAACATCCCAGGAAAATTTCTTGGCCTGCTCGTAGCAGCGCTTCTTCATCTGGTCGCGGACCGGCTGGTCGAGCAGCAGGTGCAGTAGCGCTCGCATAATTTCGAAAACATTCTCCGGGTTCACCAGCACGGCGGCGTTTCCCACCACCTCAGGCAGCGAAGAAGTCGTGGAAGTTACAACCGGGGTGCCGTGCGCCATGGCTTCCAAAGGCGGCAAGCCGAAACCTTCGTACAGCGACGGGAAAACGAAGATTTTGGCGGCATCGTAAAACACCCGCAGCATCTCGATGGGAATGAAGCCGAGAAAGCGCACATCATTCTGCACCCCGCTGCGGATCACGGTGCGGCGCAAGTCGGGATGCTTGGAAAGCTCATCGCCGATGATGATCAGCTTCAGGTCAGGGAATTTCTCCTGCTTCTCCAATTCCGCTTTCAGGGCAGAGAAAGCTTCAATGATCCTCACCAGGTTCTTGGGTGGGCTGATGCTGCCGGCATATAACAAGAAGGGATACTTGATGAGGTAGCGTTCCGCCAGGATTTGGCGGTCGGCGTCGCTGGCATGTCCATGCAGGAAGCGCTCGTCGATAGCGTTGTACACCACTTCAATGTGAGAAGCCGGAATGCCGAAAACGTTTTGAATCTCGCTCTTGGTGAAATTCGAGACCGCAAGTATTCTGCCAGCGCCTTTCAGCACTCTGCGCGTGAGATGGAGATGCAAGGAACGGCGCAGGCTGGAATGCGTGCGTGTACGGTACATGTGCTCCAGGAGATCGTGCACCGTCATGACGTAGGGGCAGGGCAGGGTTCGGGGCATCCAGAAAAGATGCGGGATGTGGACCAGGTCGCACTCTAGGCGTTTGAGGATGGCGCGAAACTCGAGATAACCCCGAGCGGTGGTTCCGTCGTCGAGCAAAGGGATGGTCTTGAAGCTTGCAGGCAGCGGACCGATTTCCGTGACTTTTTGCGGAGACCCGATCAGGAAGTATTGATTGGTGTGATCCAGGCGCCCCAGGGCGCGCACCACATTGCGGGTATAGGTGCCGACGCCAAACTCGGTAACACGGCGAATGTCGATGGCGACCTTCACGCTGTGATTTAACCACAGCGGGCACAGAGGGGCACAGAGAAATTCTGGCTATACAGCAAAACGTGGAGACCGTGACACGCGTTCCGTGGCAGCCTGAGGAATGCATACGCGAGGCGCCGAGCGTCAGCAATCATGTGTTTCTAAAATGTACCCACACATAGGTAAGCAGAGCGGTAAAAGCAAATCCCAGCGCGCAAATGACCAGGGTCGGAGTCCAGAAAAGAAGCACTCGAAGCCACCTGCTGGTGAGCCGACTAGCTGAAAAAAAACAAGGCAAAACAGGAAACAGCCACAAGCCAAAATACGGGCGAGAAGAGACTTCCCAGCAGCGCTCCAGAAACTGCGCCCAGTCCTGCTGCCTTTTGCTCACTGATTCTCCTGAGGAAGTGCCCGACGCATTCGATACCGATAAATATTGCGGCGAATCCACTCAGCGCGATTCTCAGGTAGGTCATGGCCCTCCCGACAGTTCCTTCTGACGAATGACCCCATACTTCTGCGATCTGTGCCTGTCAACCGCCCCTCGATCCAAGGCCCAAGAACACACAGGACGCAAAGAAAATCTCTCAGGCTCTGACTTCCGCCTGGGCTTTAGCTCACCGCTCGGGGTAGAGCGGGAAAGTGTCCGCCATCCCCAGCACTTGCTTACGGATTTTCCCCAGCACGGCAGCATCGGTGCGGTGTTGCAGCGCCTCCGAGATCCAGCGTCCGATCTGCTTCATTTCCCCTTCTTTCATGCCCCGCGTGGTCAGGGCGGGCGTGCCAATGCGGATGCCGCTCGGCTTCATCGGCGGATTGGTGTCGAAAGGGATCGCATTCTTGTTGACGGTGATGCCGGCTTCTCCCAGAGCTTTCTCGGCCTCGCTGCCCAACATGCCCTTGGCGAAGACATCCACCAGCATGAGGTGAGTGTCGGTGCCTCCGGAAATGATGCGGAAGCCTTCCGCGGCCAGCGTCTCGGCCAGCACTCTGGCGTTGGCAACGATCTGCCGTGCATAATCGCGGAACGAAGGCTGCATGGCCTCGAGGAAGCACACCGCCTTGGCCGCAATGATGTGCACCAGCGGCCCGCCCTGCATGCCAGGAAACACCACTTTGTCGATGGCGGCGGCGTATTCCTGCTTGCTGAGAATCATGCCGGCGCGGGGGCCACGCAAAGTCTTATGGGTTGTCGAAGTCACAATCTGCGCGTGCGGCACCGGGGACGGGTGAACTCCCCCGGCCACGAGTCCAGCGAAGTGGGCCATATCCACCAGAAAAAGAGCCCCGACTTTGTCGGCGATCTGGCGCATGCGGGCGAAATCAATGATGCGAGGGTAAGCGCTGCCACCACCGATGATGAGCTTGGGATGTTCTTTCTCGGCCAGCTTTTCGAGATCGTCGTAGTCGATGGTTTCGCTCTCTTTGGTGACGCCGTAAGGCACAATTTTGTACGTCTTGCCGGAAAAATTCAGCGGATGGCCGTGCGTAAGGTGCCCGCCATGAGCCAGGTTCAGGCCGAGAATGGTATCGCCGGGCTGAATCACCGCGGCGTAGGCCTCCATGTTGGCTTGCGATCCGGCGTGGGGCTGGACGTTGGCATGCTCAGCGCCGAACAGCTTCTTGGCGCGATCGCGAGCCAGGTTCTCCACAATGTCGGCATACTCGCAGCCGCCGTAGTAGCGCTTGCCGGGGTAGCCCTCAGCATACTTATTGGTAAACACCGAGCCCATGGCCTCCAGCACAGCTTCGCTGACGAAGTTCTCCGAGGCGATCAGCTCCAGGCCCTCATGCTGGCGGCGGACTTCGTTGTCAATGGCAGCGGCAATTTCAGGATCGACGTCAAGCAGCGGAAGCGACATGGGATTCTTCATTTCAGCTCTCCGGATAAACTGGCCTGTTGGTATACCTTCGGATTGTGCAACTCCATGTAGTTCTCGGGCTTCTTCAGCGGCGTGAAGCCTAGGGGCTGGTAGAGCGAGTGGGCATCGCGGGTGACCAGACTCCAGCGGCGCAAGCCCTGCAACTGCGGATGCCGCAGGATCGCCTCCATCATCCATTTTCCCAGGCCATGCCCGCGACACTCTTCGAGCACGAATACGTCTCCGATGTAGGCAAAAGTCGCGAAATCCGAGATCACCCGCGCAAATCCGATCTGTCGAGCTTGCTGGTAAACCCCGAAACACAGCGAGTTATCCATGGAACGTGCCACAACCTCACGCGGAATCCCCTTTGCCCAGTAGCACGCCGTCAGGAAGCCGTGAATGACGTCCAAATCCAGCCGCTCACGATCGCTGCTCAGCAGGAACTCGCCACGGCGTTCCTCGATAGTGTCTCCCGCTCCGTGAAACATAAGAGTCGAGGTTTCATTGTAGCGCGGTCCCGAGAGGACATGCTAAGTGCTGAATGCCCAACGCTGAATACTACCGCCCATGCTCCATCAACCCCGGCCGCACCCGCAGAAACACATGCAATGACACCGGATTCTCCCCATAAATCGGATTCAGCACCGCTGGCTTCGAGTAGAACGTCACATCCGCTCCGAGGCCCAGCTGCCACCGCCGGTTCTGCACCAGGTCGCGCACCCCGCCAAACGTGTACGCCCCAATCCGGTACGAGGGATGCGCCTGCAACTCCGGAAACAGTTCGTCCTTATCCACCAGCTCCATCCGCGTATAAGCGTAATTCCGCTGCCTGAAATTCAGCGTCGACTCCAGTAGATAACTGTTCTGGTTGGTCTCTTCCGTTTCCTTGTGCTTGCGTCCCCACACCAACGACGTCGCCCAGTTCCCTTGCCCCAACCACCGACTCGACAAAGCCCGGTTATATTCCACCGACGCCGTCTGCCGCCGTTCATCCTCCGGATCAGCCGCCTCCGGATGCATCAGCCGCCCATAGCTGTACTGCGCCGTCCAGTTGCGCGTCGGGGCAGCACTCGCTCGCAACGACCACGAATCCAGCCCCGCTGGCTGTATGCTCCAGCGCTCCTCATTCGGCTCTCGCCCGTTGAACGCCGATCCCTCAATCTTGAACCGATCAATGACCACCCCGGTGGTCACCACTCCAAAGCTGGTATGCGTAGAATCCTGCAGATGATGTCCCAACGGCGCCTCCGGATCTTCCGACGCTGACTCCCGATGAATATAAGTCACCGGCCCCAATGCCGGCTCCGCCGATGGCCCGCCATAAAAAAGCCACGAAACTTTCTTGCTGATGGGCACCGTATACAACAGCGCCAGTTCCGCAAACACATTATGCGGATGCTGATGGTCCACCAGCGCCTCTCCGTGATAGGTCTCGCCCGTTTGAAAAAGCTCCGGAAAGCCGGGATGCGGCGAAGTCAGCGATTCCGCGGAAAACATCTGGCGGAACAAAATCGTTCCCCGCCATAAGCGGTGCTGCTCCATGAACATGAAATAATTCGTCGACTCCGCTTTGCCTTCCCCGCGTGGCCCGCCCTGCTGATTGTAAGTAGCAAAAATCACCCCGTGCGCCATCAACTCCCAGCCCCCGCGCGAAATCATCCAGTCATGTTCCGGCACCGATGCCGGCTGCCACGCCGTCCCCGAGGAAACATGCGGCGAAGGCAGCTCCAGCGTCTGATCCATATTCATACCCGGCATGTCCCCGTCTTGCGCCACGGACTGGAGCGTCAGTGCGCCAATCGCTAAAACAACGAAAGCCAAATTTTGCACGCTCGAACCCTCCACTGCATTTCTGAGAACCGAGAACTGAGATCTGAGAACTGGTTCTCAAATGGTTTGCATTTCCGAGAACCGAGAACTGAGAACTGAGAACTGGTTCTCTAATCACGTCTGGGAAGGGCACGGCTTCCAGCCGGGCCGCCACGCATCAATAAGAATGCGGGCTTTAGCCCCTGAGGTCGGGCTTCCGCGCACATTCATTTTGCGAAACTCAGAGTGAAATGGGAGAGGAAACCAGCCTAGATACGCAGCGACGTAACACTAGGAGGGCTAAACGCAGGAGTCTTTGGATGATCTTGGCCAGCAGGCCTTAACGAAGAAAACACTGCAAATTCAACCACAGAAGACAACACCAGAAACGGCGTCCGCAGCTCCACCGCTTCCCGCACCGCCGCAACTCGATGTCCCGCCCGGCAGCATTGATACGTCACCGGACCCGGCGCTCTCCGCCCGTGCTCATGACAACCCGCCGCCTTCTGGGGCGGAGCCTGTGTCGAACCAAACATCAGGACACCCGGCGAAGCCACTGTCACCAGCAGCGCCCACACCATCACTTTGTACAGCAGCTTCATGGAAGCACTATGACCCGGTAATTTTCAAGCGCAAGTCTTCCGGCAGCCGTTCGCGTATCTCCGCCGGCAGGCGATCATGCACATGCCGCGCCCCGATCTTGGCCGCGTCCACCACCGCCATCGGTGCGGGCGTTGCCACCGCTACCACCAGCCAGATCAGCGCCGAAAGCGCGAACCCCGCCAGCGCCGCGATTTCCAGCCAGAACGCATGGCGCGGCCCAAAGTGGCGGATCACGCCAAATGCCAGCAGGAATACCACCGCCGAAGCCGAAGCCAGCGCAATCAGCGAAACGTCAATCGTGCGGTGCAGTCGCTGCCGCTTGTGGCAACGTTCGCAGGCGGTAAAGTGCTCCTCGTAGGCCTCGCGCATCTCCGGCGCAATCCCCGAGATGTCATACCGCCAGCCCGCCAGGATCTTGCCTACCACCGGATCCACACACTGATTCATAAGAATACTGATGACCTACAACCGGATTGGTCGCATGGCTTGGGATTGCCTTGCCAGCTCTACTCGGTTATGCAGCAATGAACGCCGCGCTCCCAAGGCTACTTCTGCCTCTCTTTTCGCCACTTCCGGGTGGTTATTCTGCTCCGAAAGATGCGCCAATACAATGTAGGATGCACTTCCATCATAGTCGCCGGCAAAGAATTCCGCGAGGGCCTTGTTCGAGAGGTGTCCGGTGCGGCTTCCCACCCGCTGCTTCACCGACCACGGATACGGCCCCACCCGCAGCATCTCCAAATCATGATTCGATTCCAGCACTAGAACGTCACAGCTGCGCAAATGGTCTCGCACGCTGGCCGGCATGTATCCCAAATCGGTAGCCATGCCCACCTTGATCCCCTCGCTGCGAAATGTGAACCCTACCGGATCGGCCGCGTCGTGAGGAATGGTAAAAGGCGTCACCGCGATATCGCCAATTTGAAAACTCCGCCCCGACCAGAAGAATTCAACCCGCTCCGTGTCCGCAGGCTCTCCCGTCGCATCCCGCACCGCCCGCGACCACGCCTGGTGCGTGGCTCCGGTCATGAATACCGGCAGCTTCAGCTTGCGCGCCAGCACCAGTAAACCCGCAACATGATCGGAATGTTCGTGCGTGATGACGATGGCAGACAGGGCATGCGGGTCGTCTCCGGCTTCCTGCATGCGTTTGAAAGTCTCGCGGCAGGAAATTCCCGCGTCCACCAGGATGCGCGTCGACGAACTCTGCACCATCGCGCTGTTTCCCCGGCTGCCGCTGGCCAATACCGTGACCGACACGCCCATATACCCGCAGCATACGCGCCCTCCCTGTGGAACCGCGATAACTTTCTCGATAGCCCATACCTTTGAGCGGAAGCTCTCAGCATTCAGCCGTCAGCATTCAGCCCTTGGTGATCTATCTTCCGCGACCGCTTCCAATCTCCGCGAACTCCGCGAATCCTCTGCGCTCTCTGCGTTTTAAGGTTTTGTTGTTAGATCGGCCCGAACCCAATTCGGCGGATTGCTGAATGCTGAGTGCTGAATGCTACTTAAACAACTCCCCCACCCCCCGCCGCACCACCGCCCCCCCATACGCTCCTGCAATGCCCGTCAGAAATCCCAGAAACGATTCGTAAATTTGCGCCCGATACGGCTTTTCCGTAAGAAAAACATACGCCGCCAACTGCACCAGCGGCACGAACACCCCCACCGTAACCGTCCAACGCCACGGTTTCGCCGGACGCAGCCCGCCCAGCACCATGGTCGCAGTCAGCACAAACAAAGCCGTCAGCAACAAATCCCCGGCCATCACATCCAGCAAACCCGCACAAATGCCCAATACCACCCCTAGCATATAGACCCGGGCATCGCTCTGGCGGGTAGCGTTTGGCATGAAGTCTGATTCTGTGTGCGGTCTACTCTGCGACCTCCGCGTCTATCCTCTGCGTACTCTGCGTTTTAAGATTTTGTCTTAGCCGGCGTCACACCCAATCTCTCAAAAGCTGAATGCTGAGCGCTGAATTCTGAGTGCTGAATTCTGAGTGCTGAATTCTGAGTGCTGAATGCTGAGTGCTGAATGCTATTCCCGCGCCATCTCCCACAACCTGCTAGAGGTATTCCAATTCCGCATCGTCACCTTCACCGCCAGCACTCTCTCGAGCACCGTGTGCGTCAGCACTTTTGCCTTTCCCAACCCCTCCACGTGATACACATACGCTTCATTCCCCGCGCACTTCACCTGCTCCGCCTTTGTCCCCAGCGCATGCAATTTCTTCACCGCCTCCGCCGCGGGAATACCCGCCAGAAAGCACACGTGCACGTACCCCGGATTCTTCTGCCCCTCCTTCACAAACGGATTGTTGGCGATCGCCCGCGCCATCTCCTCTTCCGTCCGCATCATGATCTGCGCGCTGAACCCAAACTCCGCCATCATCCCCTTTTCGATCTTCTTCGCCACCGCCGCCGCCGTCCCGGTCCCCTCAAACACCACGTTCCCGCTCTGGATATACGTCCGCACACTCCTGAACCCGAGCGACTCAAACATCTTCTTCAAACGCGCCATCTCGACGCGCTTGCTCGGCCCAATATTGATCCCCCGCAGCATTGCAACGTAAGTCGGCATAAGTTCTTAGTGTACTCGACGACTCAGGACAACATTGCGCCACCGATTTATACTCTTACCGAGATAGGATGGTGACCAAAACATGATCCAGGAGCTGCAAGAGACCAAAACATCGTCGGCGACCGACTGGTTCGCCCGTGCCATCCTGAACGTCACCGACGTTGACGCCTCGCTCCGCTTTTACGTTGACCGCCTCGGCTTCACCAGCCCCTGGCGCTACGACGAAGATGGCAAAGCCTACGTCGCCCAGGTCGACCGCCAGGGCTGCGCGCTGATCCTTGCCAAAACCTGGCCCGAGAAGGTCGGCAAGGGCCTGATTTTCATTTCCCTGAATGTCGAGCCGCCAACCCCCGCGGCCGCGACCGCCGCGCTCGACGCGCTGCGCGCGGAACTCGAAGCCAAAGGTGTTCCGGTGAAGGATGGTTCGTGGGGCTACCGGCTTCTGGTGGTCGATGATCCCGACGGCAATCAGCTCTTGTTTAACTACCCGGCGCAGTAGTGCGAGCCACCTCCGCGCTGAAGGCTGACCGCCGATAGCTGAAAGCTAGTACTTGTAAAACCCTCTCCCGCTCTTCCTCCCCAACCACCCCGCATCCACCATCTTGATCAGCAGCGGACAAGGCCGATACTTCGGATCGCCCAGCCCATCCTGCAAAACCCGCATGATGTCCAAACAAACATCCAACCCAATAAAATCCGCCAAGGTCAGCGGCCCCATGGGATGCGCCATCCCCAGCTTGAACACCTCATCCACCGCCTCCGCCGTGGCCACGCCTTCCATCACCGCATACATGGCCTCATTCAACAGCGGCATCAGCACCCGGTTCGACACGAATCCCGGCGCGTCGTTCACCTCCACCGGCGTCTTCTCCAGCTTCACCGCCAAGTCACGCACCGCTTGAAAAGTTCCATCCGTCGTGGCCAGCCCGCGAATCACTTCCACCAGCTTCATCACCGGCACTGGATTAAAGAAGTGCATCCCAATAACTTTGTCCGCCCGCTTAGTCAGCGCTCCTAGCTTCGTAATCGAAATCGATGACGTATTCGACGCCAGAATCACCTCCGGCCGGCACACTTTATCCAAATCGCGAAAGATCTCCGCCTTGATCTCAAACTTCTCCGTCGCTGCTTCAACTACGAAATCGCAAGCTCCCAGCCTGGCCCGTTCCAGCACCGGTTCAATCCGCCCCAGCGCCGCCGCCTTGTCCGCCGCACTGATCCTGTTCTTTGCCACTTCCCGGTCCAGGTTCTTCGTGATCACCTCCATCCCGCGATCCAGAAAGCGCTGCTCCACATCGCACAGAATCACGCCATAGCCGCTGCGGGCAAACACATGCGCAATTCCATTGCCCATCGTGCCCGCTCCCACTACGCCCACCCGCTGAATGCTCATGAATTCCTCCGCCCGGAAAACCCCAAAGTTTAACACCCGGCTGCGATTCAGGTTTTCTTCGCGTCCTTTGCGAACCCTTTGCGTCCTTTGCGGTCAAGGGTTTTGACCGCAAACAAAAAAGGCCCGCTTCTTTCCGAGATTCAGGTTTTCTTTGCGTCCTTTGCGAACCCTTTGCGTCCTTTGCGGTCAAGGGTTTTGAGCAAACAAAAAAGGCCCGCTTCTTTCCGAGATTCAGGTTTTCTTTGCGTCCTTTGCGAACCCTTTGCGTCCTTTGCGGTCAAGGGTTTTGAGCAAACAAAAAAGGCCCGCTTCTTTTCGAAGCGGGCCCGCAGGGTGAGCACTATTCCCGATCCAGATTTTCCTCAATCACCACTTTGCCACTCTTCTCCACGCTAATCACTTTATGCACACTCTTGAACCCGGTCATGGTGATGTCAATCACGTAATTCCCTGGATTCAAATAGAAGTCCGCAGGCGACATCCGGTCCACAATGCGGTTGTTCACCGCAATCTGCGCCCCTTTGGGCTGGGTCTTGACGCTCACCGTCCCCATTCCCGCCGTATCCCCGCCCCCGAACACCTTCTTGAACTTCCCCCCAAACTTGATGTCGTCGGTGTTGCCCAGCGCGCGCAAGCTCGGTGCCAACTGGAACGTCTGCCCCACTTGCAGGTTGGCGCTGGCGCTTTCGTCCAGATACCCCTGCTTCTTGAAAGCAAAAATGTGATTGCCCGGCTTGTCCACCGTGAACTGCGCCGGAGTCACCTTGCCGGTGTCTTTGCCATCCATCCACACCGCTGCCCCCGCCGGGTCACTGTGTACTGACACCGCTGCCGCCAACTGCGCCAGTTGCACGCTCATCACCGACTTGCTGCCCGAACTCACTTCAATCGACCGTGTATCCGTGACGTACCCCGGTTTGCTGACCGTCACCATGTGCTGGCCCGGCATCAGGTTCGCCAAATTGAATGGCGTTACTCCCGCAGCTTGCCCGTCCACCTGAATCTGCGCCCCTTGCGGGATTGAATCGATGCTCAATGCTCCCTCGACAATGGCCGGGGCCACGGGCGAACTCTTCACTTTTTTCTTATTGCTCTTAGGACTGAATTTCGGAGTGATCGAAACCGCCGGCGCGGCTTCCGCTGGAGCCTCCGGCACCACTTGCGCTGGACTCGGCGTGGCTGCTGCCGTCACCGGACTCGCATTCGCCGGCACCACCGTCTGCGTCGCTACCTCGTTGCCCGCCGACGACGCTATGCTGTCATCATCCGCCTCCCCCGAGTGTATGTGATACCAAATCCCCCCAATCACCAGCAAAATCACCGCCGCCGCTCCCGCAATCGAATAAACGAACAGGTGTGGCGGGGTCTTCGTGATCTCGCTCACCGCCTTCTTCGCGATTTCCCGGGGCGGTGTTTTCGGCTTCTCCGGCGCTGCATTCCGGAACACCGCTGCCTTCACCGCATCCACCGCCTGCGGCTCTTCCACTTCTACCGCTGGCTCTGGCTCAACATAAACTTCTTTCAACGGCGGCAACTCGCTGATCTCGGAAAAACTCACTCCCTTGCCGCCCGCCTGCCGGCTTTCATCCATCATCGGATCCACGCTGATCTTTGGAGATTGGACCTTCGGCGCGCGCACCTGCGGAGCCTCCGGCTCCGCCACTGCCGCCGACATCTTCTCTTGCGCCTGCGCCGCTGCCTCCACCGTCGCCTTCACGCATGTGGTCACAAACTGCGACGTCGGATCCAGATACGGCGTCTTCGGCGTATTCCTCGCCGGCCCCGCCCAGCCCGCGCTCGCCGCCGCCGCTTTCGCCGCCACCGCCGGAGCCTCTTTCTTCGGCTGCGCTGCCACCGGCTTCACCGCCACCACCGGCGCATCCGCCCTCGGCGCCACCGAACTCGCCGGCTTCACTCCCACCTGCACCTTCGCCGGACTCGCCTTGCACTTCTCCAGATCGTTGATCAGCTCCTGCCCCGACTGATACCGCTCCTCCGGCGCCTTCGCCAACGCCTTCATAATCACTTCGCTCAGCGCCGGATGCGTCTTCCGGTTCACCTGGTCCACCGCCACCGGCATCTTTTCTAAAATCGCATTCCGCACCTGCTCGGCGTCCTCCCCATTGAACGCCTTCCGCTCCGTCACCATCTCGTACAAAATCGCGCCCAGCGAAAACAAATTCGAGCGCGCATCCACCTCATCTCCCCGCAACTGCTCCGGAGACATGTAATGCAAAATCTCCGGCGCCGCTCCCGCCACCCACGCCGCTCCCATCCCTGTCCTCGACGCGCCAAATCCCAGCAACTTCACAATGCCATCCCACTGCACCATGATCTTCGCCGGCTCCAGGCTGCAATGCACCACTTTCCGCACATGCGCGTGGTCCAGCCCCTGACACGCCTGCCGCGCGATGTCCTGCAAATCCCAAATCGAAAATCCTTCTTTGCGCGCCAGCATCGTGGCCACACTGTTGCCCTGCACGTACTCCATCGACGCGCACAGCTTGCCCTCAATTTCCTCGACGCTCGTCAGCAACGCAATATTGTGGCTGGCCAAAACCTTCGCCGCCGCGGCTTCTTCGTGCACGCTTTCCACCACCGCCGCCGCCTGCTCGCCGAACCCCTCCAGCAGCATGGCTTTCAACGCCACCGTCTGCCCGCCTTCGGTGTCCGTGGCCTTGTAGACAGAACTCCGCTCCGACGTTGCCAGATCGCTGAGTATTTCGAAACGCCCAAGCTTGTTCGACATTTCTTTGACCCTCGTACAGACGCACGCCGCCCCTTTACCAACCGAGGTCGAGCGCCATTTCTTGAGGGAGGAGCATCTAGGATAATCTGCCCCAAACCTAGCCAGCGAGTTACCAAAGTGCGTGCGACGAGCGTGTAGGATTTTGTGGATATTACGATGCCGCGCGTGCCCCGAACACTTTGTCATCCTGAGCGAAGCGAAGGACCTATGTATTTAGCTCGTGCGCGATGCACCTTCCCCGGCCCCGACCCTCCCAACAACTCCCAAGCCTCCCGATAATCCTCCCACTTCCCCCGCTTCCCTCCCGGCGTGAAATGCAAACTGAAGTTCCCTCCCATCGCCGCAAACGGCAGGATGTACCACGTATCCCGCGGGATCAAATACACCGCAAAGAAATCCACCGACCCTTTCTTATAGAGCTGCCGCCGCGGCCCATGCACATTCAAGCTGTAAGACTCAATCCCCCGCCGCCGATACAAAGTAGACTTCACCTGCACCCGCAAAATCCTCCCATCGCGCTCCACCCCCACGTCATACGAGGCCGAATCCCCATAAGGCTTCGAAACCCGCAACCCATGCCCCGCCGCCTTCGCCATAAAACAAAGCTCCGCCCACTCCCCCCGCTCCTTGCAGTTCTTGATCGCACTCCCGCCCATCATTCCCACTCCTTGTCATCCCCTAACAGTTGTCATCCTGAGAAGCGATGTCCTTCGCAACGCAAAGCGCATCGCGCCGAAGGGACACTTCTCTGCGTCCTCTGCGGATTTCCTCCGCGTTCTCTGCGTTTTAAGATTTTCCGTGCCTGAATGCCCCGCAAATAAAAAGCGCGGCCACAAGGGCCGCGCTGTTTTTCTGACCTCGGGATCGAAACTAACTCCCTACTTCCAGACTAGCAAATTGAATAGCTAAGTGAGACACGATTTCGAAATTTATATTCGGATTGGATACAGCGCCCAACACCGCCGCATACCGCTCAAAATCCCGATCCGTCGTAAAGACCTGCCAGCCCCGCCGCCCCGCCACCGCGCAAATCAGAAAATCAATCGCCGACCCCGCCACGCCCTTCGCTCTGCACTGATTATGCATCCGCGCCGCCTCTTCGTAATCCTCCGCTTCCAGCCGCGGGTCTTCAAACGCCCGCAAATAATCGCGCAGCTTGCGAAAGCTATCTTCCTCCCGCATCCCCGATAACAGCTCCTGGCGCACCACTCCCACCAACTGCGCCCGCCCTTCCCGGATCAACTCCGCCAATGCCCCCGTCAGCCGCCGCTCCTGCGGGTTGAGGTCGCCACGTTTCCGCCGCAGCGCCAGCGACCACACCGGAGTATCCACCAGCACCATCATCGCCGCGTCTTCCCGCGCCGCCGCCCCGTCTTGTAGTCATACGCCGGATCAATGTCGAACGTGCCGAACGCCTCCAGCAACCGCATCTGCTTCCGGCGCCGGACATACTCCCCCAGCGCCGCCGTGACGGCTTCTTTCTTAGTCCTGTGATCTCCCGCCCGCCGCGCCTCTTCGATCAACTTGTCATCCAACGCCAGATTGGTAGCCATGTGTAGATTATTACACATGATGATGTGTAAGACAATTTGTCATTCCGAGGAGCACCGCGACGAGGAATCTGCTTTTTCTCGCCCCCACCACGAAGAAGGGGGCAGTGCCGCCAGCGGCGTAACGGGAAGGGCACGGCCTGCTTGCGGCTACGATTGCGCATTGCTGCCCGTCTCAGCTAAGCTTGCTGACCGTGAGCCTGCCCAAGCACATAAGGGTTGCTAATGATCTCGTAACTGCCCCTTCCGACACCAAAGCCGGCTTCCTGCAACAGGCGAGGACGAAAATAGAAAAGGCCGAGCGGTACATCGATGCGGTTGAATTGCTGAGAAAGGAGATCTCTAAGTACTCTACGCCCGACGAACTATTTGCGAAAGCTCCAGACTCGGTAATCAATGAGGGATCGCGGCCTCGGGCTATTCCGACAAGGCGCGTGGGTATTTCAGCAAAGAGGAGCTCCGTTCGGCTGCAAAGGCGATAGCGAAAAGGGCCCAGGGTCAATGGCCCGATCGGTGGAAGGAACGGCTCGCCTCCAGATACTTGCTGACGCGGGGCGACTCGGTAGGTGGAGAAATGCGAAACTGGGTGGGTGCGCAAGCTGGCAAGGAGTTAGCTGACCGGCTAGACATCGCACTGAAGAAGAGAAAGATCTCTGCCGAGATTTTGAGAGACGGCGCATCCGGAAAAATTCGTACTATCAAATGGAAGAACCGCCGACTTGTATTCGACCGCAAGTCACCCATCGTCACCAAAAACATTGCCGTCATTTTGTTCAACGACGAAAATTGTGACACCGAAGATGACAAACGGCGGGAACAAGAACTGCGTCGTTCGGGAAGGCTCCGTGCGTGATCCGCACATGACTGAACTCTGGCTTGGCAGGCTCAATATCCTTCCATTTGCCCGACATGAAACGATGAACTGCTTGCGAGAACTCAGCCCTGCTGATGCGTTCGGCAGCCATGCGCGATTGGATCGCAAAAACGGCGGAAGGCAGGAGCTCAATACCGGTCGTTTTCCACCCAAGTTCACGCGCTGCAAAGAGGGCGGAGCCGGCACCCGCGAACGGGTCGAGCAGCGAGCCCGAGCCCTTGAACAGGCTCAGCAAAGCCTTCTTGACCATTGGTGCAGCGAAACCTTCTCGATACTTGAACCACCGATAGAATGGGATTTCCTTGTTCGCCTGAAAACTGACCAGCGTGCGATCGAGCCATGGGCTCGTCTTGATAATCGCGGCGTATTTGTCCTCCAACGCGTCGCGGGCTACGGTCGGACGAGGCACGTCAGGTACGCTCTGAGGCCTCTGAGTCGCGAAACCCGGCGCGTCAAATGTGAGTTGTCCACCCATGCAAAACTCCGGTAACGAACTCATGCGATTGTATCCTGCATTCTTGGACAGCTGGGGCGCGCCCGTACCTTCGTTCCCTGCGACTCGACGACCGCAATTCATTGCTGGAACTGTTCCCGCTTTGATAGAGAGGTGAACCCGCTTCCCCTGTCTCTGATCGTGGATTTGCTCGGACGGGACGGGCGGCGTCCGCTCGCACTGACCAAGCAAATCAGCTGCACCCACTCGTGCTCCCACAACTCATGCACCGGTAGCAGCTTCCATTTCTGGTCATGATCGAACCGCAGAAGCTGCAGGTTGGGGCGTCGCCCAGGTCTACTAGTCCGGCTAGGGCGTCGGCAGCGTGGACGGGACCAGTTTCTAGTTTCTGGTTTCTAGTTTCTAGACCTAGATCACCGGCTGACGGCTGAGTGCTGAGTGCTGACGGCTTCAATCGCAGATTCTCGAACAGCAACTGCTGCTGTCCGGTGAGGAAGCGCAACTGGAGCCAGCGGAAGATGTAGTCCATGATCGACTTGGCAAAGCCGATCTCGCCGTTGCCGCTCCAGCCGCTGGGCTCGAAGCGGGTGTGGGCGAATTTCTCGCACAACAGTTTCAGCGGCACCCCGTGTTGCAACGCGATGGAAACCGCGCAGGCGAAGCTGTCCATCAGGCCGCTGACCGTCGAGCCTTCCTTGGCCATAGTGATGAAAATCTCGCCCGGCTCGCCATCGGGATAAAGCCCGACAGTGATGTAGCCCTCGTGGTCGCCGACTTTGAATTTGTGGGTGATCGAGGCGCGCTCTTCCGGCAGGCGATTGCGGACGGCTCTTGGTGGTGCGTTCAAATCTTCCACCACCGAGGGCACAGGGGGCACAGAGGAACCGCTGCTTTGGGCGGTCTTGGTTCCGGCGGCGCTCAGTGGTTGCGACTTCTTACAGCCATCGCGATAGATAGCTACCGCCTTGACGCCCAGCTTCCATGACTGGATGTAGGCTTCCATAATGTCTTCGACGGAAGCATTCTCCGGAAGATTGACGGTCTTCGATATAGCTCCGGAGATGAATGGTTGCGCAGCCGCCATCATCTTGATGTGGCCCAGGTAGCTAATCGAGCGCGTGCCTTTGGCCGGCTTGAAGGAGCAGTCAAAGACAGCAAGGTGCTCGTCCTTGATATGCGGGGCGCCTTCGATGGTGCCGGTGGCGTCAATGTAGCTGACAATCTTGTCGGCTTCGTCGTGCGAGTAACCAAGCTTGAACAGGGCCGTGGGCACGGTGTTGTTGACGATCTTAATCATGCCGCCGCCAACCAGCTTCTTGTACTTCACCAGCGCCAAATCCGGCTCCACTCCGGTAGTGTCGCAATCCATCATGAAGCCTATTGTGCCGGTGGGGGCTAGAACGGTTACCTGGGAGTTGCGGTAGCCGTGTTTTTCGCCGTTGGCCAGGGCTTCGTCCCAGCAGGCTTTGGAGGCTTCGAATAATGCTGGGGGGACGTTGGTTTTGTTGATGTTGTTGACGGAGGCGCGGTGCATTCTTATTACGTCTAAGAAGGGTTCGCGATTTATGTACCAGCCGGGGCAGGCGCCTCCGGGCATGACATTGGATCCGAGATTGGTTTCGGCGAGGCCTTTTTGGGTAGGCTCGGTTGCCGGGACCAGCGGGGGGCAAAGTTCGGCGATGCGCGAAGATTGCAAGTAGGACTCGCCGCACATGATGGCGGTTACGCAGGCGGCGTAGTCGCGGCCGGCGTCGGAATCATAAGGAAGGCCGGCAGCCATGAGTAATGCGCCTAGATTTGCGTAGCCTAGACCCAGCGGACGATAGTCGTGGGAGTTGCGTCCGATCATTTCAGTCGGGTAGCCGGCGTTGTCGACGATGATTTCCTGGGCGGTGATTAACACATCTACGGCGTGGCGATAGGCTTCCACGTCGAAGGTGCCGTTGGGGGCGAACTTCAGCAGATTCAGACTGGCGAGGTTGCAGGCGGAGTCGTCGAGGAACATGTATTCGGAGCATGGATTGCTGGCGTTGATGCGCGCGGTGTTCTTCGAGGTGTGCCAGCGGTTTACCGTGGTATCGAATTGCATGCCGGGATCGCCGCAGCGCCAGGTGGCGTCGGAGAGGCGATACATCAGTTCTTTGGCTTTGAAAGTTTGCATGGGCCGGCCGTCTTTGACGGCGCGGGTGGAGAAGTCGGCGTCGCGGAGGACGGCGTACATGAAGTCGTCGGTCACGCGGACAGAGTTGTTGGCATTCTGAAAGAAGATGGAGGAATAGGCGTCGGAGTCAGGATGGGAGCCGTCGTATCCCATGGCGACCAGAGCGTGGGCCTTGGCTTCTTCTTTCGACTTGCACTCGATGAATTCGATGATGTCAGGATGGTCGACGTTGAGGATGACCATCTTGGCGGCGCGACGGGTTTTGCCGCCGGACTTGATGACGCCGGCGAAGGCGTCGAAACCTTTCATGAAGCTGAGTGGGCCGCTGGCGGTGCCGCCGCCGCTGAGGCCTTCGGTGGAGGAGCGCAGGGTGGAGAGATTGGTGCCAGTACCGGATCCCCATTTGAAGAGCATGCCTTCGGTCTTGGCGAGAGTGAGGATGCTGTCGAGCGAATCTTTCACCGAGTTGATGAAGCAGGCGGAGCATTGCGGCGTCTTGTAGCCGGTGACGCCGAATTCGACGCGGCCGAGAGCGGGATTCCAGTGCCAATTGGTGGCGTCGGAGTTCGGCTCAATGCGATCGCAGCCTACGTTGAACCAGACGGGCGAGTTGAAGGCCGCGTACTGACGAAGAAGGATGTGGGCGAGTTCGTCGTGGAAGGTGGCGCCGTCTTCGGGAGTTCGAAAGTAACCTTGCGATAGACCCCAGTCACGGATGGTCTCGGCGACGCGGGAGACGAGCTGGCGCACGCCGGTTTCGCGCTCGGGCGTGCCGACAGTGCCGTGCAAGTATTTGGAGGCCACGATGTTGGTGGCGGTCATGGACCAGTCTTTGGGGACTTCGACATCTTTCTGCTCGAAGAGAATGCCGCCCTGGGCGTCGGTGATGGCGGCGGTGCGGAGTTCCCATTCGATTTCGTCGTAGGGCGAGACGCCGGGCTTGGTGAAAAGACGGCGGAAGGTCAGGCCGGGAGACTTCCGGGCAGCAGGAGCGATTGCCGGGATCGCGGTAGTTTCGAGGGCGTTGGGGGCTCGCTTCTCAGTGATTTCGGCCATTTCTTTTGTTCTCCCGCGGAGTCTTTGCTCCGCCGTGATTAAAATCGGTCATTCAGGAACCCATGGCACCCGTGCAGGGTGCGATCTGGCGGCACGCCTAAAGGCATGCCCTGATACGAATCCTTGCTACACCGCGTGCGGGAATGAAAACCCAGTTCTCAGTTCCCGGTTGTCAGTTCTCAGTTGCCGTCTCGCGATTCTCAGGTCTGGCGGCACGCCTAAGGCATGCCCTGATACGAATCCTTGCTACACCGCGTGCGTGAATGAAAACCCAGTTCTCAGTTCCCGGTTGTCAGTTCTCAGTTGCCGTCTCAGTATCTCGCGAAATTCTTCCCGATTGCGAAAGGACTTCGAGCCCTCGAAGCGGGGTATTTTCCACAGCCGCTTGTCAAAAGTTGTCGTTCCCCGAGGGGGAGGATTCGGGGAACGGCCACCGCCAATTAAGCCATTTTGGCGGGACGGCACGGGTCACCTCGGCCACGTTCTCCGCCCCTATTTCTTACCCATCAAACAGCCTATGGGATCGAAACAGTACTCCCGCCAGTAGTGGCTGTCAAGAGGTAATCACTATATATTGTATCTAAAAGCAATTAACGGCGTAGATGCCCATTGGCATCCCGGTTATCCACAAAGAGTGGTTTTGCACCCAAAGTGGGGCTGATAGGAGGCCACCTTTCGATGGCCGCCGGCCCTATCAGGACATAGATATCCTCGAAGATCTGGCGCGGGGCGATGCGACGGCTGCCGTCGGCGGACTCGACCAGGTAGTCACCCGCCTGGCCACAGTGTTCGCGACCGAGCGCGTCGAGGAACGCGAAGGGTTGGGTGAGTTGTTTTGCCTTGATCAAGAACCGGGTGCGATAAATGTTCCATGCTGCGGACGATTTCCTCACGTTGCTTTCACCCTTGGGGGAGGGAAAATGAATTTGTGAATGTATGCTGGCTGAAATCTTCGTTGAGGGTGAACAGAATCTACTCGCGGGGAAGAGCGCGGTCAATTCCATAATTTTGGTGCAACGAGAAAAAGCGAGCCACGGATTCGCACCGATTTCCACGGATCAAGAACGAGTGAAAAAGACCTGCTGGCGCGGGTTTCGGCGCGACCGTCATGCTGCAGAGATTGTCGCCAGAAAATCTGCCGGGTCAGGGTGACGCAATTTCCACATGGACGCACAGGAAACGCAAAAGCAGGAACTCGCCGCGGATTTTCGCGGATCACGCGGATCACGCCAAGATCTTCACCACAGAGGGCACAGAGAACACAGAGGAACGCAGGTCAAGGCAAGACTGATAGGGGCAGGTTGAGACACCTGCCCCTATGTGGCCAGCGTTGGTTATCGAGTTGCCAGGGCCGGCTCGTGGTGAGACTGGAAGGTCTCAACGCGGCTGTTGATTTCTTTCCAGTTCAATAGATTCCACCAGGCTTGCAGGTATTCGGGACGGCGGTTGTTGTACTTCAGGTAGTAAGCGTGTTCCCAGAGGTCGTTGCCGAAGATGGGAAACAGGCCTTGGGAAATGGGATTGTCCTGATTTGGCGTGGTGAGCACTTGCAGTTCCCCGCCGGGCTTGCCGACGAGCCATACCCAACCGCTGCCAAAGTGCCTGGCACCGGCGTCGTTGAACTTGCCCTGGAAATCCTTAAAGCTGCCGAAATCATGCCGGATCAGTTCGGCAAGCGGCCCGGTTGGTTCACCACCACCGTTGGGCATCATGATTCTCCAGAACATACTGTGGTTCATGTGGCCGCCGCCATTGTTGCGGACCGCGACTCGGATGTCTTCGGGAACTGCGTTCAGATCGCGCAGCAGTTCTTCGACTTTCTTGGATTGCAGATTGGGATATTTTTCCAGAGCCGCGTTCAGGTTCTTCACGTAGGCCGCGTGATGCATGTCATGGTGCAGTTTCATGGTTTGGGTATCAATGACGGGTTCCAACGCGGAATAGTCATAAGGTAATGATGGGAGTTGATGGGTCATGGATTTTCCTCCTGGGTTACAGATGACTTGAGAGGCATGGAGGATGCATCGGGGGAAGGCAAAACGCGCCGCGGATTTTCGCGGATCACGCGGATCAAAAACCAAGACAAAATCAGCCACGAATTTACACGGATAAACCAAAATTCACCACGGAGACACGGAGACACGGAGAAACTCAGAACAACCCGAACCGAGCTGCGGGTTTTCACAGAGCACGCAGATAAACCGACCTGACCACCGAGAACGGAGAGGCCACGGAGGAAAGCGCCTGCGCGTGGCAACACTTTGTTGTAGTCTTTGGGCATGAAATCATGGCCACTTTTTCTCTCTCTGATCGTGCTCTCTCTGATCGTGACTCTTCCTGCTGCCGGACAACATCTGGTTCCGCAACCTGTGTTTGATGCGATCGCTGCCGACTATTCGGGGGAGGCGGCGCAGGAAAACGACCGCGCGATCGTGCAGTATCACCGCATCCAGGGCAGTCCGATGATGGCGGAGGTGGCGGAGAAAGTTGTCCTGGCCAAACTGCGGGATTGGGGAATTGAAGCCCGGCTCGAGCAATTTCCTTCGGATGGCAAGACCCGGTACCAGACCTATGTGTCGCCCATGGGTTGGGACATGAGGAGCGGGGAGTTGTGGGTGGAAAGCGCCGGAGGCATGGCGAGCTTTGTTCCCTTTCGCATGTGCCGCTACAGCGATGTGCCGATGTGCGTTTCCACGTATTCCAAGGGTGGAGACTGGGCAGGAGAACTGGTGGAAGTGGGAGCCGGAGTCAGCGACCGGGACTATGAAGGCAAAGACGTTCGCGGGAAAGTCGCCCTGGCTTATGACTACGCGGGGGCGGTGGTGCGTGCGGCAGCCATTCAACGGGGGGCCATTGGGGTGGTGATTTACCCGCCGCCGGGCGACCGGGCGGACCATCCTGACATGGTGCGTTACAACGGAATTTGGCCACGGGCGGAGGAACTAGATAGCACGGCGGGCGGATTCCAGATTTCCCAAAATCAATACACGCAACTGCGGCAGCTTATGGCGAACGGCCCGGTGCGGGTGCGTGGAAGGATCGATGCCACGCTCGGTCCGGGGCAGCTCACGCTGGTACACGCCTGGATTCGCGGCAGCCAGCATCCGGAGACCGAAGTGGTGATTTCCGGGCACCTGGATCATCCCAAGTGGAGCGCCAACGATAACGCCAGCGGTTCGGCGGCGATGCTGGAGATGGCGCACACGCTGCACCGGTTGATTGCATCCGGAAGACTGGCAGCGCCGGCGTTGACTCTTCACTTTATGTGGGTGCCGGAGTATTTCGGGACGTTCGCCTATATCACGAACCATCCGGAAGCGCGGAGTTGCAGCGCGGGCTGGGATGATCCGCGGCAGAATTCTGAGAGCAAGCTGAAACCGGGGGCTTGTATTGCCATGAACCTGAATCTGGACATGGTGGGCGAGGACACGGTGAAGACCAACTCGCGGTTTTACATCACGCGCACGCCCGATTCGGTGGATGGAAGGTTAAGCGCGCTGATGGCGGACGTTCTGGCGCAGACGCGGGAAGCCGAGCTTTTCGCTCCCACCGGCAGCAGGAATTACTGGCCAGCAGAAATGACGGCCTATGCGCAGGGCAGCGATCACGACGCGTTTCTAGGGCTGGGCATTCCGGCGACGATGTTGGGGCATGATCCCGATTGGACGCACCATACGAGTGAAGACACGCCGGACAAGACGGATGCCAGCGAGCTTCGGCGGGTGGGAGTGGTGGCGAGCGCAGCGGCATATTGGGCGGCAGTGGCGGATGCGGACGGGCAGCGGCGACTGGAAATGGTGGCGCGAAGCGCGACGATTGCGGACTACTCCGGGAGGATTGCGGTGATGGCGGCGAGTCCAGACTCAGTGGGGGCGCGCTCGCGGTTGCGGGCGTATCAGGAGATGCTGGAAGCGATGACGGCGGAGCCGGAGACTGGGGGAAAGGTCTTCGACCGGGATAGCTGGGCAAGAACGAGCAAGGCGGGGCGAATTCCGCATCGCCTGGTGCTGACGCCGCTGGATGCTTCAGTGTTTCAGTCTTTGTCCGGCAACGACAAACAGTGGTGGGGAGAACAACAAGACCGGTTTGCAAGCGATTCACCGGGGGGCGGGCTGCCGGTGGCCCCGCCGTTTGATTTGATTGCGTTTGAGGCGATCAACTTCATGAATGGAAAGCGGACGGCGGGAGAGATTGCGGCGTTGTTGTCGCTGGAGTTCAATCGGGATTTCGATGCGGCGTGGATGGAGCGGTTGGTGGGGATTTTGGAGGGAGTGAAGGTGGTGAAGGCGGAATAAGCGAAAGGCTGGCCACGGATTTTCACGGATCACGCGGACCGAACCAAAACCCCAACCACAGGGGGCACAGGGAGCACAGCGGAAAACCAAAACCCTAACCACTGGGGCACAGAGAACACGGAGGACAAGCCGCGGGAAGCTGAGTAAATTCCCCTGCCCCTGCCCCCACGCTGTTGGCTCCACTGGTACATCATCCTTCTGGTCATTGAGCCCAGGAGCGGCTTGGAAGAGAATCAGGGACAGCGGACAGGGATTGGGGAGGAAGGTTGAGGCGACCACGAGTTCTCATTCTTACGTTGATGGTTCTGGGCTGGACGGCAGTGGCCGCCGGCAAAGACTTCGCGCTGATCTCCAACCCGACAAACCATGTGGAAGCGGTGTCGACCGCGGAGCTGGCGAAGATCTGCAAAGGCCAGATGGAGCGTTGGCCGGATGGGAAGCCGGTGAGCCTGGTGATGCGCGATCCGGCGTCGCCGGAGATGCGGCTGGTGCTGGAAAAAGTCTACGCGGTTCCCAAGGAAGAAGTGCTGGTGCTGATCACAGCGGCGAACCACTCTCGAGTGAATCACCCGGCGATTGTGGTGGTGGATTCCGATGAAGCGGTGGTGAAGAAGGTGGCGTCGAGCCCGGGAGCGGTGGGGTTGGTGGATGTTTATGCCATCACTGGGAGCGTGAAGGTGGTGCGGGTAGGCGGTAAGCTGCCCCTGGAGCCGGGGTACGCGCTGCACGGAAACTAGCGGCATGGACGATTGCGTTCCCAACTCGAATGCGACTTTACCGAGTCCCCGGCGTTTTCGGCGATACGCTGCGGATATGCGAGTCTCGGTGGAGGTGTTCCGGCCGGGCGGGTCGGCGTCGATGTGGGGACGATCGACGGAACTGGGAGAAGATGGGGTGGGCGCGACGTTAACTGGAGAGGTGGAGCCGGGCGAAGTGGTGTCGATGGAACTATGCTTGCCGGTAGCCTCAGTGCCGTTGCAAGTGCGGGCGCTGGCGCGCTACCGGGACGGCTTACGGCACGGTTTTGAATTCCTGGCGCTGAGTGGGGAACAGCGTGAACTGCTGCATCGGGTGTGCGCCATGCTGGGCAGTGAGGGGTAGAGTGGCTTCGGTCGAATTACCTCGGTAACCTTTTAGCTCCCGGTTTTGCAATCTAACATCCTGATTTGGCTCTGGTGTCGAATCAGGAGGAGTTCCATGGGTGACAAAATCACCCGAGCGGCGGTGTCGGTTGACCAAGTGCGGGCGCGATTTTTGCGGGAGGCACTGCACAACGGAGCGCCGGTACTGTCTGCGCCCGATTCTGGGGCCAGCGTAGTTTCTGAAAATATTGTTTCCCACCTCGACGCGGAAAGTCCTGAACTGCAAAAAGCTTATCTCGAACAACTGGTGGAGTGCGCGCCGGAGGCGATCAGCATTCTGGATACGCAGATGCGGATTACGCGGCTCAATGGGGAGTTCAGCCGGGTTTTTGGATTTGGTCCGGAAGAAGCGCTGGGGCGCGGGCTGGAGGGACTGATCGTTCCGCCGGACCGCAGCACGGAAACACGTTGGATTCAGGAAAAGCTGGCCAAGGGTCAGAAAGTGGTGTTGGAGACGAAGCGGCAGCGCAAGGATGGCAGCCTGGTGGATGTTCTGATCTCGAGCGCGCCGGTGGTGGTGGGCGGGAAGCAGGTGGGAGTGTGCGCGCTGTATCGGGACATCAGCGAGCAGAAGCGGGCGGAGGCACTGAGTTCGGCGTTGCTGCGGATTGCGGAAAAGGCCAGTTGGCCAGAGGACTTGCAGCAGTTCTACGGGGCGATTCACAGCATTGTGGCCGAGCTGATGTATGCCCGAAATTTCTATGTGGCGCTGTACGATGCGGAAAGCCAGTTGTTGAGCTTTCCTTATTTTGTGGATGATGAGGACCCGCGACCGGCGCCGAAGAAACTGGGGAAGGGCCTGACGGAGCAGGTATTGCGGACGGGGGAGCCGCTGCTGTGCACGCCCGATGTTTTCGAGGAACTGGCGCAACGCGAGGCGGTGGAACGGATGGGAACGGCGTCGCTGGACTGGCTGGGAGTTCCCCTGAAAGTGGGCGGGAACACATTCGGGGCGCTGGTGGTGCAGAGCTACACGGGGAATGTGCGCTTTGGGGAAAAGGAAAAGGAAATTCTGACGTTTGTCTCGCAGCAGGTGGCGAGCGCGGTGGAGCACAGGCGGAATGAAGAGGCGCTGCGGCGTTCGGAGGCGAGATATCGCTCGGTGGTGCAGAGCGCGGTGTATGGCATCTATCGATCGAGCCTGGAAGGGAAATTTCTGGATGTGAATCCGGCGTTGGTCACGATGTTGGGGTATGGTTCGGCGACACAAGTACTGGCGCTGGAGCCGAAGCGCGATGTGTTTGTGGATGCGGGTGAGTTGTCGCGGCTGCTGCGGGAGTTCCGGGGCGAGGCGAGACCGGAGCACATCGAAGTGCGCTGGAAGCGGCAGGACGAGAAGGTGATCACGGTACGGCTGAGCGGGCGGATCGTACATCGTCCGGAGGAGAGCGCGGAAGTCTTCGAAATGATAGCCGAGGATGTGACCGAGCAACGATTGTTGGAGAACCAGTTCCGGCAGGCACAGAAGATGGAAGCGGTGGGGCGGCTGGCGGGCGGAGTCGCACACGACTTCAACAATCTGCTGATGGTGATCGGCGGATATACCGAAGTTTTGCTGGAGAACACCGGCAAGAATAATGGGCTGTATCCCAAGATTGAAGCGATTCACCATGCCACGGAGCGTGCGGCCGGTCTCACCCGGCAACTGCTGGCCTTCAGCCGCAAGCAACTGCTGGAACTGAAAGTGGTGGACCTGAATGTGATCGTGGGTGACATGGGGCGGCTGCTGCGGCCGCTGATCGGCGAGAGTATTGAGCTCGAAACCGTGCCGGCAGCGGACCTGGGCCGGACCCGCGCCGACGCCGGGCAGATTGAGCAAGTGATCATGAACCTGGTGGTGAATTCGAAGGACGCCATGCCGGAGGGCGGAAGGCTGACGATCCGAACCGCAAACGCAAATCTGGGGGGAGACAATTTGCGGCGCGAGCATAGCTACATCCAGCCGGGGGCGTACGTAATGCTTTCGGTCAGCGATAACGGGCATGGAATGGACAAAGAAACGCAGGCGCGAATCTTTGAGCCGTTCTTCACTACCAAGGAAAAAGGGAAAGGCACGGGACTGGGGCTTTCGACGGTTTACGGAATCATCAAGCAGAGCGGCGGCTATGTGCTGGTGCAGAGCGAAGCGGGGCAGGGGACGACGTTCCACATTTATCTGCCGCGAGTGGAAGAATCGGCGGAGCCGGTGGGCACGGTGCGCATCAGTCAGCCGCAGCATGGGGGATCGGAGACGGTGCTGCTGGTGGAAGATGAAGAATCGGTGCGGCAACTGGTGCGCGAGACCCTGGAAGCCAAGGGCTATACAGTTCTGGAAGCGGAAAACGGCGAAAGGGCGCTGCACATTGTGACCGAGCACAGCGAGGCGATCGACATGCTGATTACAGACGTAGTGATGCCGGGCATGAGCGGACGCGAACTTTCTGCGCGGCTGTGCGCGACGCACCCGCAGACCAAAGTGCTGTATCTCTCGGGATACACGGAAGACGCCATTGTGCATGAAGGCGTGCTGGAGGCGGGGACGGCGTTTCTGCAGAAGCCGTTCACGCTGCAAATGCTGTCGCGGAAAGTCAGAGAAGTACTGGGGAGTGAGAGAAGGGTGTAGGGTGGGGTCGTCGAAGTCCCGCAGCGGCTAAGGCCATGGCTTTTCATGTCTGATCAGCACTTTTCGACTTGGGCTGCCTCCCCCTGCTTGCGCACCGAACGCGCAAGGGGTGGGGCACGCCCACCCCGCTTATTTATTTATTAAGATCCAACCATCCTGAAAGCCCGAATTGCAGGATGAGTCAAAGACGGTGCAGAACGAGCACACGCAGGCAATGCAAAGCCATGCTGAAGCCGGCCGCATCCCGGATGACAAGTTCCGCGCTCACTTCGGCGTTCAACACAGATTTCGCATTGGTCATCCGACGATTGTGGAAGGACGGCCCCGCTTCCAGTATGGCGGTTATTCGTTCGTGATGGTCGATCCGTGGCCAGTGGGATGGGCTTACACCGACTTAGTCTATGTTGACTTCATTGATGGGGTGTACTACCTGATCGACCCGGTGCATCCGGGAGTTCGGATCGTGGTCAACGTGGTTCTGTAGGTGGTTTTGGACCTCCGCCGGGACAGGTGCCTCCCCACCTTTGCAAGCAAACGCAAAGGTGGGGCACCTCCCGCCTCCAGAGCGGCAATGAGTCCGATGGCCCTGCGTCACCCAAATTTCCTGATACCCTCAAGCAGGATATTTGGGAGACTGCAAGCCTTTGCCACCGATTATCAATGCTCAGCGCATCACGAAAGCCTTCGGAGCGAATCCGCTATTTCAAGATATTTGTTTCACGGTTTCTGAAGGTGACCGGATTGGGCTGATCGGACCGAACGGCTCCGGGAAGTCCACACTGCTGGGGATTCTCGGGGGCCGCGTAGATCCCGACAAGGGAGAATTAGCCGTCCGAAAACGGCTCCGGTTCAGCTTGGTGGAGCAGGACTCGCAATTCGAGGCGGGGGAAACGGTGCGGAGGGTGATCGAAAATTCTCTGGAACGCGCCAAGGTACCAGAGTCGGAGCGGGGCACTCGTATAGCGGAGACGATGGGCCGAGCAGGGTTTCAGGACCTGGAAGAGGAAGCGACGCATTTGTCGGGAGGGTGGCAGAAACGCCTGGCGCTTGTGCAGGCGCTGGTGCAGGGACCCGATGTTTTACTGCTGGATGAACCCACAAATCATTTAGACCTGGCGGGAATTGAGTGGTTGGAAGGATTGCTGGCGGAGGCTGCATTTGCCTGCGTGGTGGTAAGTCACGATCGCTACTTTCTGGAAAATGTCGCGACTGAAATGGTTGAACTCAGCCGGGTGTATCCGGATGGTTTGCTGCGGGTGCGGGGGAATTACAGTACGTTTCTCGAGAAGAAGGAGGAATTTCTGCACGCGCAATCGAAGCGGCAGGAAGCTCTAGAAAACCTGGTCCATAACGAGATTGAGTGGCTGCGGCGGGGAGCCAAAGCGCGGACGAGGAAATCCAAAGCGCGCATTGGCAAAGCCAACGAGTTGATGGGGGAACTGGCCGACCTGAATAGCAGGAGGCGGAGCGCGACCGCGCAGTTGGATTTTTCGGCCAGCGATCGAAAGACCAAGCGGTTAATTGAACTGGAGGATGTGGCGTACCAGGTGGGAGACCGCGAGCTTTTTGCGGGGCTGAACTTCGTGGTCACCGCCGGGTTGAGAGTTGGGCTGGTGGGGCCCAATGGCAGCGGCAAGACGACACTGCTAAGACTGTTGCGGGGAGAGTTGACCGCAAGCAGGGGAGAGATTCGCCGGGCCGATTGGCTGCGCATCGTGTATTTCGACCAGACTCGGGAGCTGGATTCGAATGTAACCCTGCGCCGGGCGCTGGCTCCGGACGGCGATTCGGTGGTTTATCAAGATCGGGTCATTCACGTAGCGTCATGGGCAGCACGATTTCTGTTCACCAGTGAGCAACTCAATCAACCGGTGGAGCGGCTTTCGGGAGGGGAGCGGGCGCGAGTGCTGATCGCGCAGTTGATGCTGCAACCCGCCGATGTTCTCTTGCTGGACGAGCCGACGAATGATCTGGACATTCCCACGCTTGAAATTCTGGAGGAGAGCCTGCTGGAGTTTCGGGGCTCAATGGTGTTGGTGACGCATGACCGCTACATGCTCGACCGGGTATCGAGCATGGTGCTGGGGCTGGATGGAGAGGGCGGCGCGGAAAGCTTCGCCGATTACTCACAATGGGAAGCCTGGCAGGCAGAGCGCAAGCAACTGGCGAAGACAAGCTTGCGTTCTTCTTCACCTGCTACGGCCTCTGCGAGGCCAACTGCGCGGACGAAAAAGAAGCTGTCTTATATGGAAGAGCGCGACTACGCCACCATCGCGCAACGCATTACGGATGCGGAACAGTTGCTACAGGCCAGGCGGGCCCAACTGGAAGACCCGGCGATTACGAGTGACGGTCCGCGCCTTTTGGCTGCGCATGCCGAGATGGAGGCAGCGCAGCGGGAACTGGAGGCGCTTTATTCGCGGTGGAGCGTGCTGGAAGAGAAGAATGAATGATGGCCAGTGCATCCGGGTCAGCGGACCAGAGCGAAGGCGATGATGGTTTCGCCGCCGGCGCCGGTAGTCTTTTCCAGTTCTTCGAGCAGCACGGCTTCAAGGTGGTCGGGATCGGGCTTCATTTCGCAGGCAGTAATCTCGGCTTCGGTAGCACCGTCGAAGCAGAGATCGCAGACGCCCAAGTCACCTTCTTCAGACATGAGCGGCGGACCGAAGGTGCGGCACATCACGGGGCGAAATTCGTAGAGTTCACAGGTCCCGGTGGCGGGGTCGAGCACGGGACAAGGCTCGTCGTTGGCAAAGTCATCCCAGCGTTTGCAATCGTCGTCGTCATCGGCTTCATCGAGCAGGCCGGTGGCGGGATCGCCAGGGTATTCGGGGGAAAGGCGGGCGACGGTATCGAGAGCGCGTTTGCGGATGCGGGCGGCGCGGTCGGGGTCGGTCTTTTCGGTATCTGCAAGACCGTTCTTGAGGCGAAGCGCGTCGAGTTGATTGATGGCGAACACCCCGTGGCAACAGTGCGAGCAACCGGGACGGCAGGCCAGCCATTTGCCGCTGCGCTGCACGGTGTCGGCGAGGGCGGCGTCGACGATTTGGATGAGCTTTTGATCTCCTGGAGGTGGGGCGGAACAAGTCATAGGTATGAGGATAACCTGAGAGTGCTATTCGGGTTTTTCAGGCCAGTATCCTGAAGGCTTCCTCGGCGACAGGATTATGGCCATTGTGATCAACAGGGCGAACATGGCCGCATAGACGAGAATGCTCCTGCCGCTTGTCGTGGTCCATCTCAACAACACCAATGCAAGTAGGCCGCAGGCAAGAGTGGTCGCCCCGAAAAGTGCCTTACGAATTTTGCCTGGTGACGCCATCGCTGGTATAAGCAGAGGATAATCCAGACCTTGCTTGCCCCACGACGAATTTCTTACCCTCCTCTGGAGCTTTGCCGTTGTTGAATCTCAGACCCACGGCTCGCGCCGTGGGCTTTATTCTTGCGCCGCCTCGCGGCTAGGACTGGCGGATGAATCGCAGAAGAAAACCCCCGCCCAAGCAGAGCTTGGACGGGGCACCCTCGAAGTAGAAATGGCGCCCGGCACCGTTGTTACTCTGGTGCCTCGGATTCCCAGCGCGACCCGCTGGTCGTGATATTCTTGAAGAGGTAGCTGCGCTCCCGCCTTAGGGCAATTCTCCGCAGTTTCGTTGGAAAATCATGATCTCAGTCAGTAACGTGTCGATGCGCTTCGGCGCCAAAATTTTGTTTGATGAAGTCTCCACCGGGTTTACGGAGGGGAAGCGTTATGGCCTGACCGGGCCGAATGGCGCTGGCAAGTCTACGTTTATGGCTCTCTTGAGCGGAGAGACCGAGCCGCAGAAGGGGACGGTGGCGCGTCCGAAGAAGATCGGGGTGTTGAGCCAGGACCAATTTGCCTTCGACAAATTTCGTGTGCTCGACACCGTGATTATGGGCAACAAGCGGCTGTGGGCGGCGCTGGAGCAGCGCGACATAATCTATGCTGAGCCGGAAATGACGGATGCGGACGGGATGAAACTGGGTGAGCTTGAAGGCATCGTCGGCGAGGAAGATGGTTATACGGCGGAGAGTGACGCTGCGGTGCTCTTGCAGGGGCTCGATATTCCCGATGAATTGCATGGGAAAAAGATGGGCGAGTTGCAGGGTGGACAGAAAGTGCGGGTGCTGCTGGCGCAGGCTTTGTTTGGACATCCGCAGGCGCTGTTGCTGGACGAGCCGACGAACAATTTGGACCTGGATTCGATCCACTGGCTGAAGGGGTTTTTGAATCAATATGACGGGGTGCTGATTGTGATTTCGCACGACCGGCATTTTCTGAACAGCATTTGCACGCATATTGCGGACATCGATTACGAGACCATCATCACTTATACGGGCACTTACGACGATATGGTGGTGGCGAAGACGCAGATTCGGTCGCAGATTGAAAGTCAGAATGCGCAGAAGAGCAAGAAGATCGCGCAGTTGAATGAGTTCATTGCGCGATTTTCGGCGGGTACGCGGTCGAGCCAGGTGCAGTCACGGCGCAAAGAGGTGGAGCGTTTGCAGGTGACGGAGCTGGCGAGATCGAATATTCAGCGGCCATTTTTGAAATTTGAGCAGAAGCGGCCTTCGGGGAAACATATTCTGGAACTCGAAGGCGTGACTAAGTCGTACGGCAAGAAGCACGTGATTCAAAACTTTACGGCGAGCGTACTGCGCGGGGAAAAGATTGCGCTGATGGGGCGGAACGGGGCTGGTAAGACGACATTAGTGAATGCGCTGTTGGCAAATTCTCCGACGACGCCCGAGGCGGAACTACGAAAAACGAGCGGCTACGATGGAGCGTTCCTGAGTAAAGGAAAAGTGGTTTGGGGACATGAAGCCGCGGTGGGATATTTTGCGCAGGACCATCGGGCGCTGATTCAGCCGGGAATGACCGCGTTCGAGTGGCTGCATCAGTGGAATCCCGCGGCGGCGCATGAAGAGATTCGGGGATTGCTGGGACAGATGCTGTTTCCGCGGGATGATGCGGACAAGAAGACCGACGTTCTTTCGGGAGGCGAAGCCGCGCGGTTGCTGTTCTGCAAGCTGATGCTGCAAAAGCCGAACGTTCTGGTGTTCGATGAGCCTACGAACCACTTGGATCTGGAATCGATCAATGCGTTGAACATCGCGCTGCAGCGTTATCCGGGAACGGTGCTGCTGGTCTCGCATGATGAGGATTTGGTCGACGAAGTGGCTACACGGATTTGGCACTTTGAGGGAGATCATAAGATTACGGACTTCAAGGGGGCTTATGAGGAGTATGAGGCGGCGCTGGTTTAGTTTCTAGTTTCTGGTTTCTAGTTTCTAGTTTCTGGTTTCTAGTTTCTAGTTTCTGGTTTCTGGTTTCTAGCCCCAGTTCTCGGTTCTCAGTTCTCGGTTCTCAGTTCCTTCTGATTGCTCGGCGCTGGCTTACAGGCTACGATGGCGAGATCATGAAAAATCACATATCTCTCGTTGTCATAGTTCTGGCTGCGGTTTGTTCGGTTGCCCAGACGGATCATGTTTATCCCGTACAGGACGGCTTCGTGGATGCCAATGGAGTGATGATTTATTACGTGATGATGGGGCGCGGGGAGCCGCTTTTGATTTTGCATGGCGGGCCGGGGTCGTCACACGACTACTTTCTGCCTTATTTACTGCCGCTGGCGCGGCATCATAGAGTCATCTTTATTGATGAGCGTGGTTCGGGGAAATCGCAGAAATTGGAAGATCGCTCGGCTTACACCATTGAGAATATGGTGGAGGATGTGGAAGCGGTGCGGCAGGGGCTGGGATTGGGCAAGATCAGCCTGCTCGGTCATTCTTATGGTGGGGCACTGGCGCAGGCTTATGCGCTGAAGTATCAGCGGAATTTGAGTCACTTGATCCTGGCGAGCACGTGGTCGAGTTCGGCGGCGTTGAACGAGGTGTTTGTGCGCATGAAGCAGAACATGGCGCCGGAACTGCGGGAGCGAATTGACCGGCTGGAAGCGCAGGGGCTTTTCAAGGGCAAGGACTACGAGAAGAATCGTTATAGCAACGAATACATGATTGCGGCGTGGGGCGAGGGATATTTTCCGTATGTGTATCACAACCGGCCGGACCCAAATTATGATCCGACGGCGCTGGGCGAGGCGTGGGATTTGTATCGCGAAATGTGGGGCGAGCATGGGGAGTTCATCATTGACGGGAATTTGAAGTCGGTGGAGTACACGGAGCGGCTGGCGGGCATCAAAGTGCCGACGCTGATGGTGGTGGGTGAGCATGATGAGTGTGAGCCGGCGTTGTCGCAGGCCATGCATGAAAAGATAGCGGGATCGAAGATGGTAGTGTTGCCGAATTCGGGGCATATGACGTTTGTGGATCAGACGGGAATGTTCATCAGGACAGTAGATGAGTTTTTGGGGGGTGGGGTGAGGTGAGCGCGACGTTGCGAAAGACGGTAGGGGTTTGGTTGGGGCTTGCACTGTGCGGGGTCTGCGCGGCGCAGCAGGGCGGAGCCATTGGAGAGCCGCTGGTCGTTCAAACCACGAGTGTTCCCAAGGCCTTCGTCGGACAGCAGTACGAGACCAATCTGACGGTGAAGGGTGGGATTACACCGTGGAAGTGGGAGATAAAGGAAGGTTCACTGCCGCCGGGAATGAGCTTGCACTCGGAAGGAGTGCTTATTGGAGTTCCGAGCGCGGCTGGGGAATTCAGCTTCACGGTGACAGTCACGGATAGTGGAAGGCCGGCAGCCCAAAGAGATCAGAAGCTGGTACTGGTGGTGGTCAAGCCGATGTTCCTGCAATGGGGGAAGCATCCGGCGGTGAATGGGCGGCGGGTTGAAGGATCGGTGGTGGTTTCGAATCAGACGGAAGGGGATTTTGATCTGACCGTGGTGATTGTGGCGGTGAATGAAGATGGACGGGCGACGGCACTCGGGTATCAGCACTTCTCGTTGAAAAAGAACACGACGGCAATGGAGATTCCGTTTGGAGAAAACCTGGCGCACGGGAGTTATCAGATCAATGTGGATGCGGTGGGAGAGTCGGCGCCGGTGACGATTTACCGAGCGCGGCTGGCGCCGAAAGAGCCATTGGTGGTAGCAGAGGGACCGTAAGTAGCCCGCGGCGGGTAGCTAGCAGCGCGGAAGCTAGCGACTCGTGGCGCAGGGCGTCAGAGCCATTCTCATTTGGGGGAGATCTAGCCCCAAGCTTCCAGCTACCGGCCCCGGGCTACTGCAAAAATTAAGAGTCCCGAGGTGGTGTTGGGATCATTCCTCTCAGCCAGTAGCTCGCTTTAGACCCTTGCCTGACCTGCTCTCACGGCATCCCTTGCGGGTTGCGATGCGCGATCATTAGCTCGGGCTCCGGGCTTACCGCCAACTGGACAAATCAACCCAACGCCTCGGGACTCTATCTTGCCTTCAACAGATCTTCTTGTTCTCCTCGACCAGCGCTTTGCTATAGACCCTTGCCTGCCTTCTCTCCGTCATCTTGCGATGCAGAGAGTGACTTGGCTCGAGCCCCGGACGCCGCACCAACCGGAAAAACTTTAGAAGTTGTCAAAGAACGAGTCTGTTTTACTCCTTCTATTTTTGCAGTCAATAGAAAATGCGCGGCTGCATGTGCTTGTAATTCAATGGAGTGCGGGCGGTTCACAGGGGGGTGCAGCGAGGCTGGTGCAGACGGCGGCGGCGTTGCCTACGAAAGTGGACTTGACGGGGAAAGATGGGAGGCGGAGCGAGTTGCGGTTGTGCGCGAAGGTTGAGGTTGTTGTTGAAATCCGGGGGAAACGGCTCTGGACAAAGGTTTTCAAGAGAGAGGGAAGCTGCGAGGAGTCCTGAGAATGGACGAAAGAGTTACAATTCCGAGTTCCACGAATCGAGGAGGGACTGGTGCAGCGGATTGCTCGATGGATATTCGTTCTCACCCTGGTTGTGTCGCCGGCAGTGGGGCGGTCTCAGTCCAAAGCGAGTGCCGAAGAGCGGACGGCGGCGTATTTGCAGTCGGTCCGAGGGCAACCGTTGCTGGCGCTGGCGTTTCTGCGTGATATGCCGAAGGGCGGCGATCTGCACAATCATTTGAGCGGGAGCATTTATGCCGAGAGTTGGATTGATTTTGCGGCTGACGATGGGTTGTGCGTGGACCGCACCACGGCTCGGTTGATCGCGCCGCCCTGCGATGCGTCTTGCGAGAAGTTCAATAGTAAGCCGCTGGTGAGCTGCGCCTACGGCGATCATATTCTTTACAACACCATGATCGACGCCTGGTCGATGCGGAACTGGATTCCGGGTGAGGAATCGGGGCACGATCACTTCTTTGCGACCTTTGAGAAGTTCGGCCTGGCGTCCCATAACCACGCCGCGGACATGATGGCTGAAGCGGTGACCCAGGCAGCGGCAGATCATCTTCAGTTCCTGGAACTGATGCATACGGCAGATGGAGCGCAGGCGGCGCAATTGGGAGCGAAGATTGGATGGGATGAGGAGTTGCCGAAGCTGCGGGAGAAGTTGCTGGCGGGAGGATTGAAAGATATTGCTGGCGCGACCAGCAAGAAGCTGACTGAGGACGAGAACAAGATGCGTGTCCGGCTTAAGTGCGGCACGCCGGCGGCGGAGCCGGGATGCGAGGTCACGGTGCGCTATCTGTACCAGGTGCTGCGGGGGCTGGCGCGGGAGCAGGTGTTTGCGCAGATCTTGCTGGGATTCGAACTGGCGTCGGCCGATCCGCGATTTGTGGGGTTGAACCTGGTGATGCCGGAGGACTGGTACGTTCCCATGCACGATTTTGAATTGCACATGAAGATGCTGAATTACCTGCATGAGGTTTATCCCAAGGTGCATATCAGCCTGCACGCAGGCGAATTGGCGATGGGATTGGTGCCGCCGGAAGGGCTGACGTTTCATATCCGCGATTCGGTGGAGCGCGGACATGCGGAGCGGATTGGGCATGGGGTGGATGTGATGAACGAGCGTGATCCGCTGGGACTGTTGCGGGAGATGGCGGAGCGCAACGTGCTGGTGGAGATTTGTTTGACGTCGAACGACGTGATTCTGGGAGTGGGGGGCGATGGGCATCCTTTGCCGGTGTACATGAAATATGGAGTGCCGGTGGCGCTGGCGACGGATGATGAGGGGGTTTCGCGGTCGGATATGACGCATGAGTTCCTGCGAGCGGTGGAGGATTTTGGGGCGATTTCTTATGTGGACTTGAAACGCATGGCGCGGAATTCGCTGGAACATAGTTTTTTGCCGGGGGCGAGCTTGTGGAGTGACGCGAAGAGTTTTCGGGTGGTGAGCGCGTGCGCGGGCGGTTGGGGAAAGCCGCCGGCGGCGTGTCAGGAGTTTCTCGCTGGCAGCGAGCGGGCGATGGCGCAGTGGAGGCTGGAGAGGGAGTGGGAGCGATTTGAGAAGAAATACTAAGCCCAGCACTTAGCAATTAGCCGTTCGCACTTAGGCAGTACATATATAGGGAGGATTTGATACATTCGCGTCCAGGAGGGCCGATGAAACCTCGCCTCTCGATCCAACCCTGCTTCGGCCTGGCGATGCTGGCCATTCTCTGGACCAACCTAGCGACGGCCGCAACGATTACCGTAACCAACACCAACGACAACGGACCGGGATCGCTGCGCGCGGCCATTGCCGCTGCCGCCCCCGGCGACACCATCGACTTCAGCCTTCCCTTTCCCGAGACGATTACGCTGACTAGCGCGCCGCTGGTGATTTACAACAGCGTGACGATCAGCGGTCCGGGCCCGTTGAACCTGGCAATCAGCGCCGACCAACTCTTGGGGGTGTTCCAGATTGCCCCCTTCACACCGCGCGTGGCCATCTCGGGACTCACGATTCAAGGGGGCGGTCTTTCTGGCAACCAGGTGACGCCACAGGGTGGGGGTATCTTCAACGAAGGGCAAGCCACCATCACTAACTGCACGGTTACTACGAACCAGGCGGCTGAAGGCGGCGGCATTTACAACCACGGTACGATGACGATCACTAACAGCACCATTTCCGGCAACGGCGCAGAATATGGCGGCGGCATTCTTAACCAAGGTGCGATGACGGTTATTAACAGCACCATCTCTCAAGACGGCGCGGTATCGGAGGGCGGTGGGGTCTACAACGAGGGAACGCTGACCCTGACCAACAGCACGCTATTCGGTAGCACGGCAAGCAACTCAGCTGGTGGTGGCGGCGGCGGTATCTTCAACACAGAGACGTTGACTGTGAACAACACGACCATCTACGACAATTGCGCAGGCAGCTTCTCAGGCGCATCCTGCAATAGCATCGGCGTCGGAGGGGCTATCTTCGATTACTCCGGCACGCTGGAAGTGAAGAACAGCATCCTGGCTAACAATGGCCCCAGTGGAAACTGCGCGTTCACCGGCACTTACCCGCTCCCGCTTTCTTTTGGCCATAACCTGAGCGACGACGATACCTGCTACTTCTTCACGGCGATTGGCGACGAGCTCGGTGTTCTGCCTGGGCTCGATCCGAATGGCATAGAATCCAACGGCGGACCCACTAAGACCATCGCGCTGCTTCCCGGCAGCCCGGCGATCGACGCCATTCCTGTGGCGCCCACCAACTACTGCACGGCAATCGATGGCACAGCCATTCTTACGGACCAGCGAGGCGTTGCCCGGCCGCAAGGGGTCGGCTGCGATAGTGGCGCATTTGAAGTGACTTTTCGGCAGGGAACGAAGCAGACGCTGACGGGCACGTTGACGGCGGCGGGCCATTCGCTGGAACGGGGCGACGACGAGGGCGCCAGGATCGAACTGGAGGTGTTCCTGGGCGAAGTCGGTTTATTCAAGTTGGCCGGACAGCTGACTTACTTAGAGGCGGCTCCGCTGGCTTCGGCTGACTGGGGGATTCTCAGCCAGCTTCGGTGAGGAAGAGTCGCGTTCGGGAAGTCTGTTCTGACAGCCGTGCAAAGAAGATTCCTTCACCATCGTGGAGGACATTACGTCCGGCGACGATGGTTTCATTGTCCAAGTTCCAAACAACTTCACCGAGTTCTTCGACTGGTTTTCGGCAGGGCTAGCCTCGCCCGGCTCTGCGTTGACTTGCCGTAGTTTGGCACCTAAGATGGTCGCGCACGGCGTAGGCCTTCTTCAACCATCAACCAGGAATGATTGGCGAAACCATTTCGCATTACCGCATTGTTGAGAAGCTCGGCGGCGGTGGTATGGGTGTGGTCTATAAGGCCGAGGATGTCAAGCTGCACCGTTTTGTCGCTCTGAAGTTCCTGCCGGACGAGATCTCCAAGGATGCGCAAGCTCTAGCCCGCTTCGAACGTGAAGCGCAGGCTGCGTCTGCCCTGAATCACCCCAACATCTGCACGATTTACGAAATTGACGATCAGCATGGCGACGCGTTCATCGCCATGGAATTTCTGGATGGGGTGACGCTGAAGCACCGGATTGCGGGGCGTCCGCTGGAAACAGAATTGATTCTTTCGCTGGCCACGGAGATTGCCGATGCGCTGGATGCCGCGCACAGCAAGGGAATTGTCCATCGCGATATCAAACCGGCCAACATCTTTATCACCGACCGGGGCCACGCCAAGGTGCTGGATTTCGGTCTGGCCAAGGTCCTGGCTGCCGCCAGTTCGAGCGATGCAAAAGCAATGGAGGGACAGACGCGATCGGTGGATGAGCGGCACTTGACCAGCCCGGGAACCGCGTTAGGGACAGTGGCGTACATGTCGCCGGAGCAGGTGCGAGGCAAGGAACTGGATGCGCGGACGGACCTGTTTTCCTTCGGAATCGTGCTGTACGAGATGGCGACAGGGACCTTGCCATTCCGCGGTGAAACGTCTGCGATGGTCTCACATGCCATCATCGAACGATCACCGATTCCGGCGATCCGGTTGAACCCTGACCTTCCGCCGAAGCTCGAAGACATCATCAGCCGGGCGATGGAGAAAGACCGGGAGCTGCGGTATCAGCATGCCTCGGACATGCGGGCGGAATTACAGCGGCTGAAGCGGGACACGGGAGCGCGGTCGGGCACGGACCATGTGGGAGCGGATGTACTCCTCGGCGCGGCGGAGCGGAGCTCGACAGAACCGGCCAGGGTCAGCACGCCCGCCCAGACGAGCACGTCCGGGCCTACGCAAGCTGTGCCAACCCGCAAGGCGTTGGCGTGGGTGGCTGGGTTTGTGGTCGTGGCCGCGCTTGTCGCGGGGGGGCTCTACTGGCGCTCGCGGTCTATAGCTTCAGCCACCAAGGCTGGACCGCTCACAGAGAAAGACACCATTGTGCTAGCCGACTTTACCAACACCACCAACGACCCGGTTTTTGATGGCACTCTGAAGCAGGCGCTAGCGGTCGATTTGGAGCAGTCGCCCTTCCTCAACATTCTGTCGGACCGCAAAGTCGGCGAGACGCTGCGGCTGATGGGGCGCCCTCCGAGTGACCGCATCACGCAGGATGTGGCCAAGGAACTCTGTGTGCGCACGGGAAGCAAGGCCATTCTGGCCGGTTCGGTTTCCAATCTTGGCAGCCAGTATGTGATCGGTCTGGAGGCGGTCGCGTGCAGCACCGGGGACACTCTGGCCAAGGAGCAAGCGGAGTCAACGAGCAAAGAGGGTGTGCTCAAGGCGCTGGGCGCAGCGACCACCAGCCTGCGCTCCAAGCTGGGCGAATCGCTGGCTTCGGTGCAGAAGTTCGATGTCCCCATTGAAGTGACCACACCTTCGCTGGAAGCTCTGAAAGCTTACAGCATGGCGATCACGACGTCGCGCACCAAGGGCGATGCTGAGGCGATACCCTTCGTAAAGCGAGCTCTCGAGCTCGACCCCAATTTCGCCATGGCTTACACCTATCTAGGAGTTGCCTACAGCAATCTCGGACAAGCTAGTCTGGCTGCCGAGAATGCTAAGAAGGCATACAGCCTGGTCGATCGGGTTAGCGAGCGCGAGAGGTACCGAATCTCTGCATTTTACTTTCAGTTCGTGACCGGCGAACTGGAGAAGGCCACCGAGGCGTACCAGTTGTGGGCCAAGAGTTATCCCCGCGATTTCGTGCCCCATGGCAACTTAGCGAACATTTATTCCGCTTTTGGACAGTACGACAAGGCAGTGGCTGAGAGTGAAGAAGTCTTACGTCTGGAGCCCAACCTGGTCGGTTATGCCAACCTGGCGGCTTTCTACATAAACCTCAATCGGCTGGACGACGCCAAGGCTACGCTTGATCAGGCGCAGGCACACAAGCTTGATGGCTTGATCATACGTAATTACGTTTATTCGCTTGCGTTTCTGCGGGGCGATGCCCCGGAGATGGAGCGGCAGGTAGCGTGGGCCGCCGGCCGGCCGGGTGAGGAAGACCAGATGCTTTCCACCCAATCCGACACGGAAGCGTATTACGGACACTTAACCAAAGCGCGCGACTTCTCCCGCCGGGCGAGAGATTCAGCTGTTCGCGCCGACGCCAGGGAGACGGCCGCGCTGTGGCAGGCAAATGCCGCCCTGCGCGAGGGGGAGTTTGGCAACTCGGTGGCCGCAAAACAAGATGTCGCCGCAGCTTTGGCGCTATCTTCCGGACGTGATGTGAAAGTGTTCTCAGCCCTGGCGCTGGCACGAGCCGGTGACACCGACCGCGCGAAGGCCATGGTTGAGGAATTGGAGAAGAGCAATCCGTTAAACACCCTTCTCAAGATCTATGTGTTTCCGACTCTAAAGGCGGCCATCGCGGTGAACGGAGGGGACTCCGCACAAGCGGTCACGCTGCTGGAAGCGGCTGCTCCCTACGAACTTGGCGGATCAACGTCAATAGGCGCTCTCTATCCGGCGTACGTGCGCGGCCAGGCTTATTTGGCGGCCCATAACGGACCGGCGGCAGACGCCGAATTCCAGAAGCTGCTCGACCATCGTGGCATCGTGGTCAATTACCCGCTGGGCGCTTTAGCCCATCTTCAAATCGGTCGTGCCTACGCGATGGCCGGCGACACCGCCAAAGCCAAGGCCGCCTATCAGGACTTCTTCACGCTCTGGAAAGACGCTGACCCCGACATCCCCATCCTGAGGGAAGCTAAAGCGGAGTATGCGAAGCTGCAGTAGCACTCAGCAGTCAGCATTCAGCAATTAGCATTTAGCAGTTGGCATTTAGCCATGACAGCGCCACGAAAGTTCCCAGGATCGAGAATGGCCAAATGCTAGTTGCCAAGTGCTAGGTGCTAAGTGACTGACACTTATCCTCGTGCTGATTACGCTGCTACGTTTCTGCTGGAGCAGACGGCGCTGCGTCCGAAGATTGGCGTGGTGCTGGGCTCTGGCTTGGGTGGGTTTGCGGACGAGCTCAGCGATGCTGCCCGCGTTCCCTACTCGCAGATTCCTTCGTTTCCGCATTCGACCGCGGTTGGGCATGCGGGGCAGATGGTGATTGGGAATGCGGGGGACATTGCAGTGGTGGTGATGCAGGGACGAGTGCATCTTTACGAAGGGCATTCGGCGGAGCAGGTGGCTTTTCCGGTGCGGGTTTTGGGACGGATGGGAATTCGGGCGCTGATTGTCACCAATGCGGCGGGCGGGATCAATACGAAATATCAGCAAGGCGCGCTGGTGGTGATTTCTGATCACATTAACTTGCAGGGGCAGAATCCGCTGGTGGGGGCGAATGACGAGCACTTTGGGCCGCGCTTTCCGGACATGACGGAGGCGTACTGCAAGCCGTATCGGGAGATGGCTGTCGAAGCGGCGCGGAAACTGGGGCAGACGGTGCATGAAGGGGTGTATGCCGGGTTGCTGGGGCCGAGCTATGAGACTCCGGCGGAGATTCGCTATCTGCGGGCGGTTGGGGCGGATCTGGTGGGGATGTCGACGATTGCGGAGGTGATTGCGGCGCGGCACATGGGGATCAAGGTGCTGGCGATTTCTTGCGTGACTAACATGGCGGCGGGGATTCTGGATCAGCCGTTGAATCATCAAGAAGTGCTGGATACGGCGGAACGGGTGAAGGGAGAATTCGTGGGGCTGCTGAGGGCGGTGCTGGGAGACTTGGCGGAGGACATTCGCCGAGATTGAACGAGTCGTCGATTTGCGGGAGTTGGGTGTGATGGGATACAGACGGCACGGGATGGGTGGTTGAATTATGCGTCGTATCGGGCTTTTTCTGGGGGTTTGTGTTGCTGCTTCCGGCGTGGCTGCGGCAGCGCAGGCAGGCAACTCCACGAAACCAAACTATTCCAAGCAACCCTTCGTTACCGAACAAGTGAAAGCACGGTTCCGGTTCGAGAACGACGGCAGAGGACGCGAGGAGCAGGTACTCCGGGTACGCGTGCAGAGCGAGGCCGGAGTGCAGCGTTGGGGCCAATTACGGTTTGGCTATAACGCCGCCAGTGAGAGTTTCGAAATCCCTTATGTTCGCGTGATGAAGCAAGACGGCAGCGTGGTGACGGCCGGCGCCGATGCGGTGCAGGAACTGAGCGAGCCGGTGCAGCGGATTGCTCCGGTTTACACGGATTATCGCGAGAAGCACGTGACCGTTCCGGGATTGCGCCCCGGCGACGTACTGGAATGCGAAACGGTGACCGTGATCCACACTCCCCTGGCGCCGGGCCAGTTTTGGATGCAATACGACTTTCATGAAAACGATGTTGTTCTAGATGAGCAACTGGAAATCGACCTGCCCGCCGCACGCACGGTGAAGTTAAAGACCAGGCCGGGTATGGAACCCAAGATCACGGAAGAAAAAGGTCGCCGAATTTACCGTTGGTCGAGTTCCCATCTGGTGACCGAGGATGAGGACAATTCCGACGACAAAGGAAAAAAGAAGAAGACAAAAAAGCGATCTGAGGATGAAAGTCCGGCGGTGCAGCTAACGTCATTCGCGAGCTGGGAGGAGGTTGGACTCTGGTATGGGGGCTTGGAGAAGGACCGACGGGTTCCCTCAAAGGTGGTGCGTGCCAAAGCCCAAGAGCTAAGCAAGGGTTTGACCACCGACATCGAGAAGATTGAGGCGCTGTACGACTACACCGCCAAGGATTTTCGCTACGTGAGCTTGTCATTGGGCATGGGGCGATACCAGCCACATTCGGCCGACGAAGTGCTGCGCAATCAGTATGGCGACTGCAAGGACAAACACACGCTGCTGGCGTCGCTGTTGGAGGCCGAAGGCATCCATGCGTCTTCGGTGCTGATCAACCCGGCGCGCAAGCTTGATCCCGACGTGCCGTCGCCGGCACAGTTCAATCACGTGATCACGATGGTGCCGCTAGGCAAGGACGAGCTCTGGATGGATACCACCACTGAGGTGGCGCCGTTCCGTCTGCTGGCGTTCTCCCTGCGCAAGAAACAAGCGCTGGTAATTCCGCCAAATGGTGTGCCGCACCTGGAGGAGACACCGGCAGATTCTCCCATACCGGATACGGAAAAGCTCCAAATTGATGGCAAGGTGGACGATTCAGGGAAACTCGAGGCCAAGATTGCATATGAAATCAGGGGCGATTCGGAAATCCTGATGCGCCGGGCTTTTCGCGGTGTTGCCAGCTCCCAATGGCAGCAGATCATCGAGACCACGAGCGCGAAAGAAGGGTTGGGAAAGGAAGTCAGCGAGGTCAAGATTTCCGACCCGGCTGCGACGCGTGAGCCGTTCACCTTCTCCTACCGAGTGGCCACGGCAGGCTACGTTGATCAGTCGAAGAAGAAGCTGGAATTGAAGCTGCCGCTTGCGGTGCTCGGTCTGGTAGGTGCCGACCCTGACGACGCCGATAGTCCTGACCCGATTAAGCTCGGGCCACCGAATACTCGCGATTACCGCATCCGGATCGAATTCCCCTCCAAGTATAGTTTGCATGCTCCGGTGCCTTTTTCCCTGAAGCGGGACTACGGCAGTTACGATGCCGAGTACAAACTGGAAGGGAACGTTCTGACCGCCGAACGCAAGCTGACGGTGAGTGAGAGTGAATTGCCCACGTCGCGGGTGCAGGACTACCTAGCGTTCCGACGCAACGTGGTCGCGGACCTGGCACAGGCACTCTCGCTAGAAACCACGGTTGCAGAGAGCTCCGAGTCCTCCACGAGCACGAAGCCGGAGGACCTGCTGCGGCGCGGAAATGCAGAGAGGAGGAATGGAAACTACAGCCTAGCGATCGACCTCTTGAATCGGGCAGTGGAAGCGGACCCCAAGAGCAAGAGTGCGTGGAACGATCTTGGGCTGGCGTATCTGGATTCGCGGCAGGATGGTCTGGCGATCAATGCATTTCAGAAGCAGCTCGAAGTCAATCCTTACGATGCATACGCCTATAACAACTTGGGGCGAGTTTTCCTGTGGCAGCGCAAGTACGAGGAAGCCACGAAGTCGTTCAACAAGCAGATCGAGATTGACCCCCTGGACAAGTTCGCGCATGCCAACCTGGGCACGGTGTATCTGGAGCAGCACAAGTATGCAGAGGCAGTTCCTGAGCTGGAGCGAGCTGCGTCCTTGACGCCGGATAACGCGGGATCTCAGGTTCGGCTCGGCGAGGCCTATTTGAACCTTGCTCAGGATGAAAAGGCCATGGCGGCGTTCGATAAAGCGGTGAAGATTGCCGCGACTCCGGGCATTTGGAACAATATTGCTTACCAACTAACGCTCAAAAAGGCGCACCTTGATCTCGCCCAGCGCTATGCGGAATCGGCCGTGACCACCACTGCGGCGGCGCTACGCAACTTGTCCCTCGATCGACTCACTCCCCGAAATCTTGGATTGACGGAAGGGCTTGGGGATTACTGGGATACCCTGGGCTGGGTCGAGTTTGCAGATGGCAGTCTAGACAAAGCCGAGAAGTATGACCTGGGGGCCTGGCTACTGTGCCAGCACTCCGAGGTGGCCGACCATCTGGGACAGATTTATGAGAAACGAGGCGACAAAGAGCGAGCCATCCACTACTACGCACTGGCAATGAATGCGCGTAGACCGGAACCGGAAACCCAAGGCCGTCTGGCGGCTTTGGCCGGGGCGGACAAGGTGGATGCGATGGTGGAGAAGTCGCAGAAGGAGTTAATTGAGCAGCGCACCATCCGGCTGGGCAACGCGCCCAAGCAAGTGGGAAAGGCTGAGTTCTTCGTCTTGTTGGCAAACGGGCCGGGTTCGGGAATGTCGGTGGAAGAGGTGAAGTTTGCCAATGGAGACGCAAACCTCAAGGCCTTTACGGATGCTCTCCGAACAGCGCGATACAGTCAGACCCTGCCAGACGAAACCGCGGTCAAGATTCTGCGGCGGGGAACGCTATCGTGTGCTGATGCCGCCTCGGATTGTACGTTTGTGCTGGTACTGCCCGAGGATGTGAAATCGGTGGATTGAAAAGAGCCACGGATTTGCACGGATTGTCACGGATTTTTTGATCTGTGAAAATCCGTGGAGATCCGTGGCCGAGGTTTCTTAGAACGTGAATTTGGCCGCCAACTGAATCACCCTTGGACCGCCGCCGCCGAGGCCGGGATTGCCCTGGGCCACGTCCGGGGTCTGCGAGATCAGGCCGGCGGGCCCGAAGGGGGGGTTGACGCCTCCAGCGGGCAAAGCGAAGTTGGGGTGATTGAAAATATTGAAGAACTCCGCCCGCAGTTGCAGGTTGAGGCGTTCGTAGAGCTTCGTATTCTTGGTCACGGAGAAATCCAGGTTGGAGTAGCCGGGGCCGAAGATGGCATCGCGGCCGAGATTGCCGAAAGTTCCTTGCGCGGGTTGGGAGAACGCGTTGATGTTGAGGTATCCGGTGAACGGGTTCCAATTGGGCAGAATGGGATTGACTCCAGGCACGAGGTTGGGGCGCTGGTTGAAGTAGAAGCGTCCGGTAGTGTCGTTCACGGTGATGATGGGGATGGGACGGCCGCTCTGGAAACTGGCGATCCAGTTCAAAGCCCATCCGGTACCGAGCGCCTTGGGCAAGACATGCCAGTAGGGCACGTCGTAGTTTGCGGCGCCGGTGAAACGGTGGCGAGTGTCGAAAGTCGAAGGGCCGCGCTCGGCAGGGAGGTCGTAGGAATTTTGGGGAAAAGCGGCGCCGGCGGTGAAATCGATGCCGTCGGAAGCGTCGTCGATGGACTTGGAATAGTTATAGGTGGCAAAACCTGACCAGCCATGCACCGCCTGGATGCGGAAGGTGGTCTGCAAGGAGTGAAAGACGGACGAACTGATGGGCGCCAGCATATCCATGTTGCCGAAATTAGGATTGGGGAAGTTGAAGTTTGCGTCGGGCTGATTGGCGTCAAGCAGGCGTACCAAGTGGGTTCCCTTGCTGCCCACATAGCCGACTTCGAGCGAAGTGTTCTGTGCGAGTCTCTGCTGGATATTGAAATTCCAGTTCTGGCTGTAGGGAGTGGGGAAATTGCGCGGGGTGGCGAAAATGGTGAACGGGCCGGTGGTGATGGGGGTCAAGATGGGGACACCGGGAGTGGTGCCATTGAATGCGTTTTGATTGAAGCTCATCCCGAATACCGGCCCGGGACCGATGGGATTGGTGTCGACTCCGGCCGAGGTGGTGAAGTTGGCGATGAGCAAGTCCTGCGGGACGTAGTCGTAGTAAATGCCGTAGCCCATGCGCACCACGGTGTTGGGGAGCGGAGTCCAGGCAAGGCCGAGACGGGGAGCGAAGTTTTTGAGGTCGCGATTGTAAAGCCCGTTGAGACCGTGGGTGCCGACCATGGCGAGCGTGCCATCAGGAGCGAGATTAGAGAGCAAATTGTTGGCCTCGCTGAGGGGGCCGAAATATTCCCAGCGCAGTCCTAGATTGAGGGTGAGGGTAGAAGATGCGCGGTAATCGTCCTGGGCAAAGAAGCTGAGGCCGTTGTTGTAGTTGGTGCGGTGGGTGTTGCCGGTGTCAGCTTCGACATCACCGTTGCCGAGATAAAAGTTGGCGAGCACATCGACAACGGGATCGGTAGCCAGGCCAGTGGGACTGAAGTCGAAAATCCCCCGCTCCAGATTGTCGTTGAAATTCGCAACGGCGGCGCGGTGGAACTCGCCGCCGAATTTGAAGGTGTGTTTGCCATGGAGCCAGGTGAAGTTGTCGAGGATCTGGTAGGTCTGGCTGGTACGGCCGCGAGGAACGCTGAAACCGATGGCGCCCAGATTTTCCAGTTGCGGAGTGGAGAAGTCGAATTCCGGCAGCCCGAGTTTGCCGGTGCCGAAATCCAGACCCAGGCTGGTGGTGGGATCGAAGTTAGCATCGAGCGAACTGAACGAGGTGCGGTAGCGGCTGTAGCCAAAGCGGACCTCATTGATACGAGTTGAGCTCAGGGTCGAAAGGAAGCTGATCGAAACAACCTGAACGCGGGTGGGTGAGGTCTGCGCGAACTGGGGCAGGCGCGAGCCTTTACCAAAACCGCCGTTGTTGCCCAGGGGGAAAATCTGGTAGCTCTCGCCGAATGCGTAACGCCCGGTAAGTTGTTCGGTGTTTGTGAGGTTCTCGTCGATCTTGACGATGAAGTTGTCGAGGTCGTTCTTGTCGTTGACCACCGACGCGATTTGGCCGGTGGCGCTCTGTGGGTAAAAATCCAAGATCTTGGTGAGTGCAGGATTGATAGCGGTGATCGTCCCGGTGGCCAGGGCCACGGTTTGTGCCTCGGCGATCTGGGCCTGGGTGGGCACGTTGAGCAGGAAATCGGAGCCGACGTTTTCGCGCTGTCCCTCGTAAGCCATGAACAGGAAGGTTTTGTCTTTCACGATGGGACCGCCGAGTGATCCGCCGAACTGATTGTTCTGAAATTCGGACTTGCGAGCTTCGGTATTGAAGTAGTTGCGGGCATCGAGAGCGCTGTTGCGCAGAAATTCGAATGCCGAACCATGGAACTTGTTGGTTCCGGAGCGAGTGATGATGTTGACCACGGAGCCGCTGTTGCGACCGTATTCGGCGGCGAACTGGGATTGCAAATTAAATTCCTGAATGGCATCGATGGGCAGCAGGGTTGCGGGCGCGCCGGTGATGCCAACCTGGTTGAGCGCGGAGTTGTTGAAGTAAGGGTCGTTGTTGTCGGTGCCGTCCAAAGTGTAGTTATTGGAACGGTCACGGTTGCCGTTGATATTGAACTGGCCGAAACCGAATTCGGTGCCGGCTACGCCGGCCGGTTCGACGGTTACGCCGGGAACGAGGGCGACGAGTTTGCCGAAGTCACGGCCGTTGAGGGGGAGCGCGTCCACCAGCTTGCGGTCGACGGCCTCACCGAGAACGTCGCGGGTTTGCTCGATGACAGGTGCGGCAGCGAACACCGTCACCTGCTCGGTGCGCTGGGCGAGGGTGGTGAGGTCGAAATTAGCCGTGGTGTCGAGGCCGACGTTGACCACCACGTTCTGGGCAACCGGGGAAAGCCCCGAGGATTCGGCAGTCACGGTGTACAGACCCACGGGGAGTTCCGCCAGGACATAGGCGCCGTCGGTGCCGGTGACGGTGTCACGGACCAGGCCGGTGGTGGCACTCTTGGCGGTGACTTTGGCCGCGGCGAGCACATCACCGTGAGGATCAACCACCTGGCCGCGAATGGAGCCACGGAAGCTTTGGGCAAGAAGAAGACTGGACATGAGCAGGACGGCGAGGACGATGGGAAAGATTTGTCTGCGGTTTCCGAAGACGATTGGTTGGGCGCTCATGAAAATCCTCCTGGTGTCGGGCGCTATTTCCCCGCGCGGGGAATGAAAATTGGTTGCGGCGGTTTGATTCCGTAGATCGACGCGAAACTTCCCTGATTGATTGCGAATCCCAAGCGACCACGAGAATCGATGTACATCAGCGGTTTGCGCAAGGGCACGTCGCTGAAGGTGCGCACGAAAGGAAGCTTCAGATCGGTTGTGCCGATGGTCACAGGCACGGTTTGACCACGACTGTAACCCAGCTTGAGAAAGTCGTCGCCGCTGATGTTGGTAACCAGGTTGCCGAAAGGACCGTCGGTGGCGATGACCTGCGCGCTTAGGCCGTGGTCATCGAGCTTTGCGGGAGCGATGTCCAGGCGGACGAGTTTGGCGACGTCGAGTTCAGGGCCGATCTGGGTCCAATCGTCGCCGCGAGCGAGGTGTGCCCCAGCAGGAGAGAAAATGTCGCGGCCGTGGAAAGTGGAGGACATGGCTGAGCCGATCATCCAGGCGGGATTCGCGATTTCGCGTGCGGATTCGAGACCATCGCGGTTTTGGACCAGGGTCATGAGGCCGTTGTCGGGCAGAACGAAATATTGGCCGCGCCTGGATTTGACGACGACGGCTTTGCGGCTGCTGCCGACGGTGGGATCGATGACCACTACGAAAATGGTCCCCGACGGATAATATGCAGTCGCTCCGTAGAGGAAGCGGGCACCGTCGAGGATGGAGAACGGGGTGACCTGGTGGCTGAGGTCGACGATGCGAACGTCGGGAGCGATGGAATACATGACGCCCTTGCAGATGGCGACGGAATCGTCGACCACGCCGAAGTCGGTCATGAAGACGATGGTGGGGCGGGGAGAGCGGTCTGCGGCGAGGGCGGCGCCGACAAAGAGAATCAGAATGGCGAGTTGCTTAAGTAGTCGAGTCCGCATTGATGGTTCCCGTGTTCGCGTATTGGCGACCGAAGATTCTTTATTCCTGCCGACTTTCAGTGAGCCAAGTATTGTAAAGCATTTAATCGCAGAGTTCGCAGAGAAAGGCCACCGAGATCGCGGAGAAAAGCAGTGACCACAGAGGACACAGAGGAGCACGGAGGAAACCGTGGAAATGAAGGGATCCTCTATGCTGCCGCAGAGGGGGCGGAGGACAGCTATAATCTTCTTGGATCGCCGATTCGCGTGCGACCGCAATAAGGAGGCCTGGAATGGCTGGAGCTATCCCGGAAAAATATCGTGATCTGTTTAACAAGCGCGCATTTGCCAGCTTGGCGACGCTTATGCCGGATGGACGTCCGCAGGTGACGCCGGTGTGGTGCGATGTAGAAGGCGATCTGGTGATTTTCAATTCTGCCAAGGGGAGGCAAAAGGACAAGAACGTCCGCCGCGATCCGCGAGTGGCGCTGGCGATTGTAGATCCGGAAAATCCTTACCGGTATCTGGAGATTCGTGGCAAGGTGGTGGAAATCACCGAGCGCGGGGCGGACGAACATATTGACAAGATGGCCAAGAAGTATCTGGATGTGGACAAGTATCCCTACCGGCAGCCGGGCGAAGTGCGGGTTATCTACAAGATCCGGCCAGAGCACACGACTACCATGGGCTGATCTCGCCGTAGCCCGCGTCAGGCCGGTTGCCTGGAGGGCGTTTTGCTCTCGGAGCCACTCTGGAGACCAACATTCACATCTATAACCTGTGTCTGCTCGGGTTCGGCAACATCAATCGCGCGCTGTTGGGCTTGCTGCGGAAAAAAGAACAGGAGCTACGGGAGCGAGGGATTGGGTGGCGGGTTACGGGTGTGGCGTCGCGGCGGATGGGATGGGTGGCGGATGCGGGCGGGTTGGAGGTTGGGAAACTGCTGGAAAATCAAGAGCCGCGGGCGGGGGCGCCCGCGCCACATGAGGTTGGAGGGTGGTTGCGGGCGGCGCGGCCGGATGTGCTGTTTGAAGCGACTTCGTTGAGCGTGGCTGACGGGCAGCCTGCGATTGATCATATTCGCGCGGCACTGGAATCGGGCGCTCACGCGATCACGGCGAACAAAGGGCCGGTGGTTCATGCTTACCGCGAACTGAGTGCGCTGGCGGCCGCGAGGGGGAAGAGATTTCTCTTTGAGTCGACGGTGATGGACGGCGTTCCGATTTTTTCTTTGTTTCGCGACAGCCTGCCGGCGGTCGAGTTACGGGGTTTTCACGGGATTCTTAATTCGACCACGAATGTGATTCTCACGGCATGGAAGAAGGGTTGAGCTTTGCGGAGTCGCTGAAGAAAGCCCAGCAGATGGGCGTGGCGGAGACCGATCCCAGTCATGATATTGAGGGATGGGACGCTGCGGTAAAGGTCGCGGTTTTGGTGACGGTGCTTATGGGCGTGGCGATTCGACTGGAGGAGATTGAACGTGAGGGAATTGGGAAGTTGAGCGGGGAAGCGGTACGGGCGGCGCGGGCGGCGGGCAAGCCCTACAAGCTAGTGTGCCGGGCGCAGCGGGAAGGCACGCGGGTAAGGGCGACGGTTCGGCCGGAGCAAGTGCCGCTGAGCGATCCCATGGCGTGGGTCGCAGGGACTTCGTCTGTCTTATACTTTGAGACCGATATTTTTCCTGGGCTGGCGATTACGGAGCACAATCCTGGCCTCGAAGCCACGGCGTATGGAATGCTGGCGGATTTTGTAAGGACGGTGGGGTAACCCGTCGTTGGTCGTTGGTCGTTCGTCGTTGGTCGTCGCTTTTATTTTGTCTTAAGGAAAATTCTTGCTTACACAGACTGAAGTGAAACCCTCCTTGGATCTTGCATGGGTCCGGTCGCAGTTCCCTTCTCTTTCGCAAACCGTGAATGGGCAACCGGCGGTGTTTCTGGATGGGCCGGGGGGGACGCAGGTACCGCAGCGGGTGATTGACGCCATCTCGGACTACCTGAAGCGCAACAACGCGAATACCGGCGGGGCGTACCTCACCAGCCGCAATACCGACGCCATGATTGCGAATGCGCGTTCGGCGATGGCGGATTTTCTGGGATGTGATGCCGATGAGATCGTGTTCGGCGCGAACATGACGTCGCTGACTTACGCATTGAGCCGGGCGATTGGCAAAGGACTTCGCCCTGGGGATGAGATTGTGCTTACGCATCTCGATCACGATGCCAATGTTTCTACCTGGCGGGCGCTCGAGGAACGCGGTGTCACCATTCGCATGGCGGAGATCCATGAAGAAGATTGCACGCTCGACATGGAGGACCTGGCGGCAAAGATTGGCAGCCGCACCAAGCTGGCCGCCGTGGGCTATGCGTCGAATGCGGTGGGAACGATCAATGACGTGAAAGAAATTGTGCGGCTGGCGCACGGGCACGGGGCGATGGCCTTTATTGATGCGGTTCATTACGCTCCGCACGGGGCGATTGATGTGCGCGCGCTCGATTGTGATTTCCTGGTGTGCTCGACTTACAAGTTCTTCGGGCCGCATATGGGGGTGCTCTACGGCAAGCGCGAGCACTTGCAGAAGCTGCAACCTTATAAGGTGCGGGCGAACACGAATGCGGTTCCGAATCGCTGGGAGTGGGGCACGCTGAACCATGAATGCATTGCCGGGATTGCGGCGTGCGTGGAATATTTGGCGGGCTTGGGGTGGAGCGCGAAGCCGGCAGCGGGATCGCGGCGCATGGCTTTGCTGGCGGCGTTCGAGGCAATCCAAAAACATGAGCGCGGGTTGATGGAGATGCTGATTCGCGGGCTGATGGAGATTCCGGGGCTGAAGCTCTATGGCATTGCCGATCCTATGAAGTTCGACCGGCGGTGTCCGACGCTTGCCGTGAGAATCAAGGGACATACTCCGTTGCAACTTGCCACCAAGCTGGGAGAACGCGGATTCTTCACCTGGGATGGAAATTACTACGCGCTGAATCTTACCGAACGGCTGGATGTGGAGAAGGATGGCGGGTTCTTGCGCATCGGGCTGGCGCATTACAACACGGGAGAGGAAGTGGAGAGGTTGTTGGCGGCGATGAGGGAGATTGTGGGGTAGGGTTCTTCAGAGCCCTCAGCGGCTAAAGCCGCCATTTCGTCGGATCGCATCGGCACGGCTGAAGCCGTGCCCTTCCACGGTACTCTCGAAGATTGCACCCCCACCCACAAGTATTTTATCTTGTTCTACTTCTTGCGAAATTCCTGGATTACATCACCCTTTGCGATTAGGACAACATTCGCCATGTCGATGAAGAGACCGTGTTCGACAATTCCGGGCATGGCTTCGAGGGTGCGGGCGAGAGCGGGGGGATCGGCGATCTGGCCGAAGTGGCAGTCTAAGATGTGATGACCTTCGTCGGTGATGTAAGGCTTGCCGTCGGTAGACTGGCGGCGCTGGACTTTCGCTCCCAGGGCCGTGATTTTTTTGGCGACTAGCGCTTCCGCAAAAGCGATCACTTCGACCGGCAGCGGGAATTTTCCCAGAGTTGCTACCTGTTTGCTGGAGTCGGCAATGATTATCAATTGCTTCGATGCAGAAGCGATGATTTTTTCGCGGAGGAGCGCGCCCCCGCCACCTTTGATGAGATTCAGTTGGGGATCGAATTCGTCGGTGCCGTCGATGGTGACATCGAGTTGCTGGAATTCATCGAGCGTGGTGAGTGGGATGCCGGCGGTGAGAGCAAGGTCTCTGGTGGCAGTAGACGTGGGAATGCCGCGAATTTTGAGTCCGGCGCGGACGCGCTCGCCGAGGAGACGAACGGCGTGGGCGGCGGTTGAGCCGGTGCCGAGGCCGACGATGTTGCCGTCCTGCACGAAGCGCAGACTGGCGCGGGCGGCAACTTCTTTTTCGTGGTCGTTAGCCATGAAATGGAGTGCTTCGATAGTAGGCAACGGCGGGACAGTAGTCAACGCGGGGCGTCTGGTCTTCCGCGGGCTGAAATCTTAAATCGCAGAGGTCGCAGAGAACAGCCGCAGAGCACGCGGAGAAAAGACGCTGCCACTTCCCCGGCCCTGAATCTGACAGTAACGCCGCGCATCCATTATGCTAGTAGTTCACTTATGGCAGGGCGATCCAAGACTGGAACAAGCGGGACAACCACAGGAGTGCTCGAGCTTCCGAACGGCGAGCGTGAGCGGGTGTTTGAGGCGTATCGCCGCTGGGGATATCTGGAGGCGGACCTCGATCCCTTGGGATTTTTTCGTCCGCCGGTGCGTCCCGAGTTGCCGAGGGACGGCGAATTCGTGCGCGAAGCGCGGCGAGTGTATAGCGGGACGGTGGGAGTGGAGTTCATGCACATCCCGGAACCGGAGCGCCGGCGCTGGATCCAGGAGCGCATGGAAGGGCCGCAGGGCGAAGTCGATCAGCAGAGCGTGCTGGAGCAATTGATACGGGCGGACAGCTTTGAGCAGGTTTTGCAGCAGCGTTATCTGGGCACCAAACGGTTTTCACTGGAAGGCGTGACCGCGCTGATCCCCTTGGTGGATGAGATTCTGGAAGCTGCCGGGCAGCGCGGAGCCGTCGAACTGGTGATGGGGATGAGCCATCGCGGACGGCTGACGGTGATTGTGCAGGTGGCGCAGCGGTCGCTGGAGGAAGTTTTTGCGCGCTTTGAGGATGTGGACCCGCGCAGTGTGCTGGGCGGCGGCGACGTGAAGTACCACATGGGCGCCACGGGTGAGTATCCGACTCGCAGCGGGAACAAGGTTCACATTCATCTGGTTTCGAATCCCAGCCATTTGGAGGCGGTGGATCCGGTGACCATCGGGCGCACTCGCGCCAAGCAGGACCGCGCCGGAGAAGGCGGGAAAACAAAGTATCTGACTTTGCTGGTGCATGGAGATTCGGCTTTTGCCGGGCAAGGCATTGTGGCGGAGACATTGAATTTTGCCGACCTGCCGGGCTACACGGTGGGCGGGACCATCCACATCATCGCCAATAATCTGATTGGGTTTACGACGGTTTGCCGGGAGTCGCACTCTGCAATTTTTTCGGCGCAAATCGCGCGGCGGCAATCCATTCCGATTTTCCATGTGAATGCGGAGGACGTGGATGCGGTGGTCCGCATGGGGCGGATGGCGGTGGAGTACCGCTACCAATTCGGCAGCGATGTAGTGGTGGACATCATTGGCTACCGGCGGCACGGGCACAGCGAGATCGACGATCCCACCATCACTCAGCCGCGGCTGTATAAGGCGATCAAGGAGCATCCGGCGTTGTGGGAGATTTACGCCGAGGACGCGGGAATCGAGGATGCGCAAGCGCAGGCGCAGCGCATTCGCACGGAGCTTGAAACGGCGCAGGAACGGGCTGGATCTATCAGTAAGGCGCCGACTTTGCGCGAGTTGCCGAAATACTGGGACGCGTACAAAGGCGGACGACACAAAGCTGAGTATGAAGTGGAGACTGGTTTGTCGCGGGAGGAACTGAGTGAGATCACGGAACGGCTGACGACTTATCCGGAAGGGTTTCACATTCATCCCAAGATCAAGAAGTTGTTGGAGCAGCGGGCGGAGATGGGCAATGGCACCCGGCCGGTGGATTACGGCATGGGCGAGGCTTTGGCGCTGGGCAGCCTGGTGAAGGCGGGCGTGCCGGTGCGAATGTCAGGACAGGACAGCCGGCGGGGCACGTTCAACCAGCGACATTCGGTGCTGGTGGATGTGGAGAACGAGCAGGAGTACGTGCCGCTGCAAAATATTGCCGCGGATCAGGCGCGCTGCGACATTTGTAACTCGACATTGTCGGAAGCGGCGGTAATGGGCTTTGAATATGGCTACAGCCGGGATTATCCGGAAGCGCTGGTGATGTGGGAGGCGCAATTTGGCGACTTTGCCAATGTGGCGCAGGCGGTGATTGATCAGTTTGTAAGCGCGGGCGAAGACAAGTGGGGGCTGCTCTCGGGATTGGTGTTGTTGCTGCCGCATGGGCATGAAGGCCAAGGGCCGGAACATTCCAGCGCGCGCATTGAGCGGTTTCTGCAGCTGGCGGCGCGGGACAATTTCCAAATCTGCCAGCCCTCGAATGGGGCGCAATATTTTCATCTGTTGCGGCGGCAGGCATTGTCGCACTGGCGCAAGCCGCTGGTGGTGTTTACGCCGAAGAGCATGTTGCGGCATCCGGATGCGTCGTCTCCGATCGAGGATTTTACCCGGCCGCATTTTCTTGGAGTGGTGCCGGACCAGGAAATCAGCGATGGCAAGCGGCTATTGCTGTGCACGGGGAAGATTGGCCATGAATTGCGCGGGGAGCGGCGGCGACGGAAGGATACTTCGACAGCGATCGTGTTTGTGGATCAGCTTTATCCGTTCCCGGAAGCTGAGTTGGCGGCGGAATTGCGGCGTCACGCGAACGCGCGTGAGATTGTCTGGGTACAGGAAGAGCCGGCAAACATGGGTGCTTTGTTCTACATGCTGCCGCGCCTGCGGCACCTGGCGGGAGAACGGCCGGTGCGGTCGGTGAAGCGGTCGGCGAGTCCGAGTCCGGCGACGGGTTCGGCGAAGGCGCATGAGTTGGAACAGAAGACGCTGTTGTCGCTGGCATTTGCGGCGCACGAGTAGAAGCGTTTCAGCTGGTCGTTGGTCGTTCGCCCGGCCGTTCGGTGACGGGTTTTCCTCCGGCCCCTGGTAACTGGGTTTTTGCCCCGCCCGCGGCTTCTCCCTCGAGTAAGGCCGGAATGCTTCCATAGGCATAAATAGTTGGCGCGTGATTTTGCATGAGGCCGCCGGTATCGGCGGTGGGGCCGTAGTTGCTGTGCAGGTCGCGGCCCAGCATGCGCAGCATCGCCATCAGTTGTCCGCGATGGTGGGAAGTGTGCGTCAGACGCCGGGTCATCACCCAGGCACGGGTCCGTTGCACATCGAAAAAGGTCGCGCTGCCTTCCCACCAGGATTCGTCTTTCGCTTGAAATACGGCCAGGCGCTTGCCGGAGTCTTCGGCGTAGCGCTTGATGAACTCGAGGCGAGTCTCTTGCTTGGGCAGCGGAGGAGCGCCCACGTCGATGCCGAGCATGGTGCGAAGCCACAGATCTTCACTCACGCATTGATGCACCATCTGCTCATGCACGCTGCGGCCGCGAGGGTCGCCGGGGCTGGGGCGAACCGGCAAGTCAGCGTCGCGGAACTCGCTCCAGACGCTGAGGATCTTTATTCGCTCGGTGGAGTAGGTTTCGACCAGGAACTCGTAGCGCATGATGTCACCTCCGGGTCAGCGTCAACCGCTGGCAGTTCTAATTAACCACAAAGGGCACAAAGGAGCACGAAGGAAATCGTTGAAATCCCACCGTTTGCGTTAACTAGCGTAAACCCGTAGAGGGTGAAATGTTAACCTAGCCCTCGTTCAGCCCATGCCACGAAGCGCACAACCACTTTGTATCGCCGTCGATACCGGCGGAACGTTTACCGACTGTGTGTGGGTCGAGGGCGGGCGCATCCGCATGCTGAAAGTTTTCTCTACGCCGGATGATCCGTCGCGTGCGATTGCGGAGGCGCTGGAGAAAATCGGGGCGCGAGGTGCGCTTACGCTGCTGCACGGCACTACCGTCGGAACGAATACTTTGCTGCAACGCACGGGCGCACGGGTGGCGCTGGTTACTACGGCTGGGTTCGAGGACGTCATCGAGATTGGGCGGCAGGCGCGGCCGAAGCTGTACGATTTCTTTTTTGATCGCGTGGAGCCGCTGGTTTCGCGCGATTTGCGTTTTGGGGTGAACGAACGCGTGAGCAGCGAAGGCGAGATTCTGCAAGAGCCTTCGCCGGCAGAGCTGCGAGAGTTGGCGGAGAAGGTCGGGGCGAAGAAGCCGGAGGCGGTTGCAGTTTCGTTGCTGTTTTCGTTTGCAAATCCGAAGAATGAGAATGCAGTGGCAGGCGCATTAGGCCGCTTGGAAGCGCCGCTTTCGGTTTCGCACCAGATATTGCCGGAGTTTCGGGAATATGAGCGGACGAGCACAGTGGTGGTGAATGCGTATTTGCAGCCGGTGATGGAGCAGTACTTGGGGAAGCTCGAGCGGCGGTTGGGAAAGGCTCGCGTGTTCGTGATGCAGTCGAACGGCGGGATTACCACGCTGAGTTCGGCTGCGCGGGAGCCGGCGCGGACAGTGCTTTCGGGGCCGGCGGGAGGCGTGGTGGGAGCGGCGGCGGTGGCGCGGCGGAGTGGGTGCGAACGGATTATCTCGTTCGACATGGGCGGAACTTCGACCGATGTGGCGCTGGTGGAAGGTGAGGCGCACAGCAGCGGGCAATCGGAAATCGCAGGGTTTCCGGTGGGCGTGCCCATGCTCGATATTCACACCGTGGGAGCAGGCGGAGGCTCGATTGCGCGGTTCGACGCGGCGGGGGCGCTGCGGGTGGGGCCGGAGTCGGCGGGAGCTGATCCGGGGCCGATTTGTTATGGACGCGGAGTGCAGCCGACGGTGACCGATGCCAACCTGATTTTGGGGCGGTTGCAGGCCGACTGTTTTCTGGGCGGAGATTTCAGGCTTGATGTAGAGCGCACGCACCGGGTGGTTGCGGAATGGTTGAAGAAGCAGGGCCCCAGACTTTCCGTCGAACGGTTTGCGGCGGGGGTGGTGCGGGTGGTCAATGCGACCATGGAAAAGGCGATTCGCGTGGTGTCGATTGAGCGAGGTTATGATCCGCGAGAGTTTTCGCTGGTGGCATTCGGCGGGGCGGGAGGTTTGCACGCCTGCGAATTAGCGGAGGCGTTGAGTATTCCACGGGTAATTGTGCCGGCGTTGCCGGGAGCGTTGTCGGCGTATGGGATTCTGGTCAGCGACGTGGTGAGAGATTATTCGCGGACGGTGCTGTGGCGAGCTTTGGACAAGTTGCCGGGGAGGCAGTTGGACAAAGAGTTCTTGGCGTTGAGGCGGAAGGCAGAAGGAGATTTTCGGCACGAGGGATGGAAAGGCAGGATTGGTTTCGCTCTCAGCGTGGACATGCGCTACCGGGGGCAGGGATACGAGTTGAATGTTCCCTATACGCGGGGAATGCTTGAGGCGTTTCGCCGCGAGCATGAGCGGCGATACGGATACGGTTACGCGGGGCGTGAGGTGGAACTGGTTACGCTGCGACTGCGGGCGAGGATGAAATCCCTGAATTCAGGGGCGGCGAGTGTCGAGGTTAGCTTGCCGACTCACCAGGCGTTGCTTAAGGCTCCGGTGATTTTTGATGGAAAGAAGGTTGCGGCGGCGGTTCATGCGCGAGAAGGGTTAGAGCCCGGGCGGAAGTTTCGCGGGCCGGCGATTGTGACCGAGTACAGCGCGACCACGGTGGTGCCCCCGGCGAAAAGATACTGGATTGATCGGCCGGGGAATCTGGTGATTGAGATTTGAGGATGTATCCGAGTCGGGGGAATTTTGAGCGAAATGGCGATAATGATATGGTCCGCCGCCTAGGGAGCCAACCAGAGTAATGATAGTGGTTGGCAAAAAGCCAGAGGGAGGATCACACCATGCAGATTAAGTCGATCGGGATCGACCTAGGCAAGACCACCTTCCACCTCATCGCACTGGGAATCCGCTCCCAGGTGGTAATACGCAAGAAGTTCTCCCGTTCACAACTCTTGGTCTACACCGCAAACTTGCCCGCATCCTTGATTGGGATGGAGGCCGGAGTGGGATCGCACTTTCTGGGGCGAGCCCTGCGCGAACAAGGACACGAGGTACGCCTGATTCCGGCGCAGTTTGTGCGGCCGTTCGTGAAGTCCAACAAGAATGACTACTGCGATGCGGAAGCAATTGCCGAAGCAGTGGAACGCGAAAACATGCGTTTCGTGCCCATCAAGACGGAGGATCAACTCGATTTGCAAGCTCTGCATCGCGTGCGCGACCGGCTGGTGGCACGACGGACCAGCGTGATCAATCAAATTCGTGCCTTCCTGCTGGAGCGGGGCATAAGTTTCCGTAAAGGGCCGGCCAGCTTGCGTCGACAGATGCCCGAGATCCTGGAAAATGCCGACGAAAAACTGAGCACCCCCATGCGTCGGCTGTTGGATTTCTTGTGGCAGGAGTGGAAAGGCCTGCAGTCGCAGATCGAGAGCCTGAACACCGACCTCGAACAGATTGCGAGTAGCGATCCGAGTTGTGTTCGCTTACAGCAGATCCCTGGAGTAGGTCCACTGGTGTCGACCGCGGTCGTATCTGCCATCGGAAACGGCGCTGCTTTCAAAAGGGGACGGGAGTTTGCGGCCTGGCTGGGACTGGTACCACGGCAATGGTCAACCGGAGGGAAGGCCAAGTTGCTCGGCATCAGTAAGCGGGGAAATCCATATCTCCGCAAAATGTTCATTCATGGAGCGCGAGCTGCGGTGTTACGGGTGAAACGTGAAGGCTCCAGTCTAGGAACGTGGATGAGCGGATTGGAAACCAGAGCCGCTCGCAACGTGGTGATCGTGGCGACTGCCAACAAGCTGGCCAGGATCAGTTGGGCAGTTTTGGCGAGCGGGAACGACTATCACCCAAGGCACAGAGCAGTTGCCATTTCCAACTAGACGAAGTGGGTTTTGAGATTCGCATCGCAGAAGTCTGCAGAAGAATAGGAGACGAAAACACAGTCAAACGACGTGCCTGAAAACCTGTGGCGTAACGAGGTCTTTCACGACCGTGGCGATTAGCAAGGACAGGCACGCGCGGATCATCATCATGCGCCCGGAGATCAATCTCCACTAGAGGCCGGATACATTTTCGCAGACTGTTCTCGTCCAACCCGATTCTTCTTGCAGTTCGGCGGCGGACCATACATGTTACAACAGTAATCCGCTCGACAATTGCTGAATTGCTAGACTCTTGTAGGTGTTCAAGGAAATCAGCAGATGAGCAGCAGGAAAGAACGACAGTCTTCGGGCGCTGTCTCGCGAAGTCTCCCGCCCCGGATTCGATGGTTGGCAGCGTGGGCAGGTTGTACTAAAGCAGTCGCCCTTCTCGGGGTTAGCTCGATCTTCTCTCTTTTGGCAATTCCTCTGGTTCTAAGCGCCGTTCTAGCGTCCTGGTTTCCCCGTGCAGGAACATGGTTGATTCTTATACCTGCTCTGATACTGAGTGTGATGGTTCTGCCGATTTGTATCGCCAATGCTGTCGAACTGGTTACGAGCTTCTCCGTGGCGCCCCGCGCCTTCACCATTGTGGCCATACAGGTATCTTGGCTACTGTCACCTATACTGCTCATCTCCTGCATCGCCACCGTTTGGAGATACTCTCTCAAACACAGGCGCGAGTCGCTGTGATTCACACTCGTTGAGAATTGCTTGACCCCGGTCAATGAGTTCTATAAAAAGGGATGTCAAGAAAAAAGTTCTCCCTCGACCGGAGGGCGAGGTTTTGGTCTCGATCTCCAGCCCACGGTAGTTTCGCTTGCCTGAGAGGCTTGGTCTGTTGTCCATGCTCGTAAGTTTCCTCCGCGCCGAGGGTGGCGATGCCATCGAGTTCGAAAGAGCGGCAAGCCGGACTGGCGCTCAAAAGGCAACCATGGTTCTATCCGAGGCTCGTGGCCTATGGCTATTTCTGGTTATCCGAGGGGGCATAGCGTGTAATGGGTGACTCGGTGCCGAAGCACACGGGGCCCGATCTCATTGACTGATACTCCCCTCGAACCGAGCTCTCTGGAAACCCGAGCGACCCCACCCGGGAAAATCTACGAGATGGGAAGCCCCTCTCCAGAGAGGCTCAAGCTGCTTGCTGACCTAATTGTTTGGCGTCGAAGTCCACCCCTTTCTTCCAGATCGTTAACGTGATCGTGGCCATCTTTCGTGCCAGGGTGAGACGGGCCATGGTGGGCCGCATCCCTTTGGCAATCAGAGCTGCATAGAAGTCGCGCAGCGGACCGGGACGGGTGCTGGCCGAGATGGCAGCACCTTTGAAAAGATTCTTCAGATCCTTGTTGTAGTTGGCACTCAGCCCGCGCACCGTGATGCGCTCGCGGTTGCGTTGCAGTTTGCCTCGTACGTAGCGGTACTCGCCGCTGTCGTGAGTCTCGACGGCGAAACCACTGTAGGCCCACAGCTGTCGCTTGGTTCGGAACCGGTGTGGGGTCTGCAGCAAGGCCACGAGCAGAGCGGCGCGAATCGGACCAATCGAAGGAATCTGGCGCAACCGCTTCACGGCAGCATGTTTGCGACTCTCCACCATGAGTTCGTGTCGTGCTTCCAGACGCACCGGTTGCAACCCGTCCAGTTGCTGATAGAGCCGTTCCGCGCGAACTCGAACTCCTGGTTCAGTGATCTTAGCCAACCACTCGGCGCGATGACGGGGAGCGTAGACGGTTGTGCCGGCGCACGGAATCGCCCAGCTGCGGTACAGCGCTTTGATGCGATTCATGACGCGGGTGACATCTTGGGTGATGGTGAGATAGCTGCGCCCCAGTTCTTTCAACGTTCGCACCCCGTGCTCTCCGTGGTAGACCGGCTTCAGTTGGTTGGTGCGCAACAACTCGGCCAGTTTTCGCGCATCCACACGATCACTCTTGTTGCCATCCTTTAATAGAGCGTTCTTGCGTGGATCGCAGACCACCAGCCTGCTGACGTGCGGCTTCAGAAGATCGTGTAACCAGGCTGCCGAGGTTCCTTCTTCGAAGGTTAGCGACAGAGTTCCCTGCAATCCTCGGATGAATTCGACCATCGTGGCCGCCTTGGTCTCCAGCAAGCATTCCATGACCAGTTTGCCCTGAGCATCCATCACGGCAACCGAGATTGTGGCTTGGTGCACGTCCATGCCGATATACTTTTCCTGACTCATAAAAGGCGCTCCTTTTCGCTAGGTTGACGATGCGAACAATCACAACCTACCGCAAAAGTGGGCGCCTTTTTATATTGCGTGCAATCGCGATGTTACAACAGCAACCCTTTTGAAATACCGCCAACTCCCCGGCTTTCATTGACTTGACCGTTTCACAGACGTAAGATTCGCGCCAGTGATCGGTCAAACCATCTCACACTACCGCGTCATCGAGAAGCTGGGCGGTGGCGGCATGGGCGTGGTCTATAAGGCTGAGGACACCGAGCTCGGGCGCTTCGTCGCGTTGAAGTTCCTGCCTGAGGACGTATCTCAAGACCCGCACGCTTTGGAACGCTTTCGCCGAGAGGCGCGTGCCGCATCCGCACTGAACCATCCGAATATCTGCACGATCTACGAAATTGGAAGGCACAGCGGTCAGTCTTTTATCGCCATGGAGTTTCTCGATGGCATGACCCTGAAGCACCGCATCGGCGGGAAGCCTTTAGAAATCGAGACGTTGCTAGCTCTTGCCATCGAGATCGCGGACGCGCTCGATGCCGCACACTCTGCGGGCATCGTCCACCGGGACATCAAGCCCGCGAACATCTTCCTCACAAAGCGCGGGCACGCGAAAGTCCTCGACTTCGGGTTGGCGAAAGTTGTTCGAGTCCTCAGCAACGTGGGAGACGCTGGCGCGACCGCCGCATCGACAGTGACACTGGAAGAACAACTGACGAGTCCGGGGGCGGTCGTTGGAACCATCGCCTATATGTCGCCGGAGCAGGTACGCGGGAAGGAACTCGATCCTCGCACCGACCTGTTCTCGCTCGGGGCGGTGCTGTACGAGATGTGTACGGGCACCTTACCGTTTCGAGGCGACACCACGGGCGCGATGTTTGATTCGATCCTGAATCGGGCGCCTGTACCGCCAGTTCGAATTAACCTCGACACGCCACCGAAGCTGGAAGAGATCATCAACAAGTGTCTGGAGAAAGATCGCAATCTGCGCTATCAGCACGCTTCGGACATCCGTACCGACCTACAGCGACTAAAGCGGGACACGGAGAGCGGCACAGCTACGACAGGCGCAGGAACACGGACACATTCGCGCCGAAGGCTGTGGGGAGTCGTCGCAGGTGCGGCGGCGGTCGTCCTTGTCGGTGCAGGGTTTCTGGCGTGGCACTCGCTGCACTACCGCACTTCCGACGCGACACTCATCCATTCGATAGCCGTAATGCCGTTTGCGAATGCGAGCAAAGACCCCGAAATGGATTACCTCGGCGAAGGTATTTCCGAAGAGATCACGAACTCTCTTTCTCGGCTTCCGAGTCTCCAAGTGATGGCTCGGAGCACCGTGTCTCACTACAAATCGCGGCAAGACGATCCACAAGGCGTCGGGCACGATCTGCATGTCGATGCCGTTCTGACTGGGCACGTAGTGGAGCATGGCAGTGAACTCAATGTCGAGACGGAGTTGGTCAACGTTGCGACTGGAGCGCAACTCTGGGGGGAACGATACACGCGCAGTGTGAACGACGCTGCCTCGCTGCAAGCGGCCATCACCCGTGACGTTGCCGGTCAGTTGCGCCCGCAGCTAAGCGGAACCGCACGACAAGCTCTCGCCAAGGTCGGTACCAAGGATGCCGAGGCTTACCAACTTAACTAAAGGGGCGATACCACCTGGACAGGTGGACGGCCGAAGACTTCAAGGCAGCAGCTCAGTTCTTCGACAAGGCAGTTGCCAGAGACCCGAATTATGCGGCCGCATACGCCGGTCTGGCGGATGCGTATGCGTTGCAGGGCTACTTCGGTTATGTTCGCGGTCAGGAAGCGTATACCAAAGCGCGGGATGCCGCGCGGCGAGCGTTACAGTTGGATAGCGACATTCCCGAGCCTCACATCTCCTTGGCGATCGCCGACATGCTGTTCTTCAGGGACTTTTCCGAAGCCCAGGCATCCCTTCAGAAAGCTCTCGCCCTGGACCCCAACTCCGCCGATGCCCATGAGGCCAGTTGCTGGTTCAACGGTGAAATGGGCAGACTTCAAGAGTCCATCGTTGAGTGCCGCAAGGCGGTGGAACTGGATCCCCTTTCTTTGCAGCACAACTTCGGTCTTGCCGTTTCCTACTTCTTTGCGCGGGACTACGAGCAATCCCTGCAGCAAGCACGTCGCACCCTCGAAATCGACCCGAACTATTCGCTCGCCATTGAGCAGATAGGAGCAGTATACGAAGCAAGGGGAGACCACAAGGCGGCGATTGAGCAATAGGTCAAGGACGATCGAGTCCTTGGTGACCCCCACGGTGCCGACGAAGTGAAGCGGGTCTTCGAGAAATCAGGCTATCAGGGCTACCTCAGAAAAAATGCCAAGGATAACGAGCAGGCCGGCGACTTCTATGAAGCAGCGCACGACTATATCTTACTGGGCGAGAAGGATGCCGCTTTCGCGAACCTGGAAAAAGCTGCCACCGAAGGACAGGCGATCGACAACTTTAAACTCGACCCGACACTGGACCCTCTCCGTTCCGACCCGCGCTTTTCCGACCTGCTGCGCCGGATGGGACTGCCGCAGTGATGACCCCGACATCCGGCAAAGCAATCGAAAAAAATGTGACCTGCGACGTGGAGACTCGTCTATTGTGTCAGGAGTAGCGCGATGGATGATCCGAAACAGCTGATCAACAGGTTCGTGGAGGAGTTGTGGAATGAACGCCGGTTGGACGTGGCGGACGCGATCTTCGCCAAGGATTGTGTAACACACCAGCTGCGATCGGGCGTGCCAGTTGATGCAGTGCGGCGCGGCCCACAGGCGATCAAGGAGCATGTTGCGGGCTGGGTCGCCAGCTTCCCCGATCTCCGTTTCAACATCGAGCAGATGTTGAGTGAAGGCGATCGGGTCGTGATGCAACTGCTGATGGAGGGCACGCACCAGGGCGCGTGGCTGGGAATTCCCGCTAGCGGCAAGAAGTTGCAGATACGGATGTTCACCATCCACCGCGTTGTGCAGGGCAAGATCGTCGAGGACTGGGTGCTGGTGGAATCGCTCGGTGTCTTTCAGCAACTTGGAGTTGTCCCGAACACAGCAGACTTGGTGGGCAATTTCTTGCGTCAGCAAGGTAATTGTTGACACCAGCGATTTCACTCATTGACCCTGTACGGGAAATCCCGGTCAATGATTGAAATGGGATTTGACGATAGATCCGTCCTTAGCTTGCAGATTTTGCAGAACGAACCTTTTTCATTCTCTTACACGGAATACTGATACCCGAACTCAGTACGTGGTCTGCACTGCCTTCTTCGGTATAGCCGTGAGCCTTATAGAAAGCCACCGCATTGAGAGAAGCGTCACAAGTTAGGACCTCTGATGTCCTAAAGGCGAGCTTCTCTAGCTCTCCAAGTAGAGAGTCCCCAACCCGTCCGATTTCGTTTGGCTTAACGTAAAGAGCACGTAGTTGCTGCCGCGATGGAACAGCCATCCCGTAACCGATGACCTCGTCTCCAGTCTCAGCAATCAGGACAACGAATCCCGGATCGGCGATTTGCTTCTCCAGACGCGCAATGCGGTCCGGGGTAGCTCCCCGTGCCCACGCTTGCAGGATTGACCGGGCATAGTAGTCCGCTGCTCTCGCAAGAATGGCTTCCTGATGGACGCGCAAGATACTGACAGCATCGCTCGGGCAGGCCAGGCGGATTGTCATTGGCATCATTCTCTACCAAACGACAGAATCGATTCACGATACCATTTAAGCACGCATGCTCAAGCGTTTTCGAGTAGACGCCAGCCAGCCTGTTGTTAACAGGCGTGTCTGTTGAAAAATCTCGGTTCACGACACGCTTTTTGTCCCTGCTGGTCTCCTGGTTATTCGCTTCTTTTAGTTTCTTCAGGCCAGGCTCATGCAGTTGCAATCTGCGGGGTTGGCTTACAGCTGAGGAATCGCACCAGCCGTTTCAAGTTCTGCGCCGTGGCCGCCAGGTAGAACTGCTCGCGCACGAAGCGCATCCTGCGCAGCCTCAGTCGGCGTAGTCCGATGTAATTCTTCAGCTCTGCGAAGAGTGCTTCCACTTTCCGACGAGCCCGTTGCGAGATCGCGAACGCGGGTGTCTTGGCCAGGGCGTGGGCACGCTGCCGCGCTGACTCGCAGGTGTGGATGGCAAGGGTCCGATACTTGCCTCGCGTGCAGCGGCTCTTCTGTGAGCACTCGCGACAGCGCTTCACCGTCGAATAATAAAGGTGAGTGCGGTTGCGCGGGTTGATGCCGACGTATTTCAGCGGCTTGCCTTCAGGGCAGATATAGCAGTTCTCCTCGGGCACGTAGGTGAACTGGTCGATGCCATAGAGATCCGTCGGCCCATTGGGATTTTCTTTCACCCGGATGTAAGCCGCGATGCCGCGCTCCTCGAGCCATCGCAGCAGTTCGCCGTTGCCGTAGGTGGTATCCGCGGCCAGAGTTTGCGGCAGATAGCCGTAACGTTCACGATAGCGTTCGATCATGTCTCGGGCCGCTGCACTCTCCTGACTCAACCGTGCCGGCGTCGCTTGCACCCCCACGATGACGCAACTGGCGTTATCCACCAGATAATTGTCGTAATAGCCGAGCCGCGCTGGACCGCCTTTGGTCGCGTAGGTTGAATCCGGGTCGGTGGTCGAAACCTTCTCTTGCTGCGGAACCGGAGGTTCGACCGGGTTCTCTCGCTCCAGTTCGACTAAATACTCGCGCACCGTGTGGTTCACCTTAGCCACTTCTGCCAGTTGCTCGCGGGGAACGCGGCTGTGATGATCCGCATTGGCCTGAATGAAACTGCCGTCCACCGACATGTGTTCGCCCTTCACCAACCCGGCTGCGACGCAACGGGCGACGATCTCCTCAAACAGCTCTCGAAACAGATTCGATTCCTGGAATCGTCCATGCCGGTTCTTGGAAAACGTAGAGTGGTGCGGAATGTCCTGATCGAACCCGAGTCCTGTGAACCAACGCCATGCCAGATGCATGCGCAGTTCTTCCACCAGTTTCCTCTCGCTCGTGACGCCGTATAGATAGCCGACCAGCAGCATGCGTAGCAACAGTTCGGGGTCGATGGATGGCCTTCCCGCATCGCTGTAGGAGTCCTTCAACTTGGCTCGAATAAATTCGAAGTTGACGTGGCGATCGATCAGGCGTAGCAGATGATTTTCAGGAACCTGATCTTCTAGGCGGAAGTAATAAAACAGCGACTCCGCGCGGGAATGGTGTCCCATCATGAGCAGCAGGCCTCCAAATGTAATGGTGAACAGCAGCATCGGGAACTCTGGCCTGCTTATAACCCGAACGTTGCACCGCCACAAGCATCAAGTGAGGGACTTTTTCAACAGTCACAGGCGATAGCACAAGATTATTCACTTGACGCATGTATGGAATTGTCGGATGATGGGCCTAATCCTTCGGGCCATTTCGACAGTACCGTCAAGCATTGGCTGATCTACTTCCTTCATAGCTGCACGGATGCGATGGAACAAGTACCATGCGGTCCCTCTGTGTTGACCCCAGATCGTTCGCTTGAGTTGGCTTGCGCTCATGCCCTTCTTGGCCTCTACGAGCAGCAGGACGGCCATAAACCAGATAGGCAAGGGCAGGTGGGAATCGTTGAATATGGTTCCGGTGGTAACGGAGAACTGGTAACTGCACTCGCTGCACGTGAATTGCTTGCGCGAGTCAACCCACCAAACATTCCGGTTGCGGCAACGCGGGCATTCAACGCCTTCGGGCCAGCGCAAGCGGGTGAGAATTTGCGATAGCACAAGCTTGCGCTGTTTGTTCGCTCCACCAAGAGTGTATCTGACAGTAGTATCCGGATCCGACAGTAGGACGTGCAAGGTCACGATTACGAAATCACATGATGTGCCAACCCCAATTGTTTCAATCAGGTTACAAAACAATGAATTTGGCGCGCGTGCGGCTACAATACGCTTGTGAAACCAAGCATCTTTGTGGTTGAGGACGATCCCGATATTTCGCGCCTGGTACGGCATCATCTGGAGGGAGCGGGATTTAGCGTAAAGCTGTTTCCTACCGGAAACGCGGTGATGCCGGAAGCGGAGCGGCAGCGGCCGGCGCTGTTTATTCTTGACATCATGGTGCCGGGGAAAGACGGGCTGGAACTGTGCCGCCAGATTCGCCAGACGTCGTCGTTGGCCCCGATACCGGTTATTTTCCTGACCGCCAAGAGCGGTGAAGCGGACCGCATTCTGGGACTTGAACTGGGAGCGGATGACTATATCCCCAAACCTTTCAGCCCGCGGGAACTGGTGGCGCGGGTGAAGGCGGTGCTGCGGCGCTTTGAGCGGCCGCTTTCGCAGTCGCCGATCCGCATCGGTGAAATCGAGATTGATCCCGGCGCGATGACGCTGACGGTGCGCGGCCAGCCGGTCACGACTACGGCCACCGAGTTCCGCTTGCTGGATTACTTTGCCCGGCACCTGGGACGAGTGTTCACGCGCGACCAGCTTCTCGACTCGGTGTGGCGCGACACGGCTTACGTGACCCCGCGGTCGGTCGATGTGTACGTACGGCGCATCCGGGAGAAGATCGAACCCGATCCGGAAAACCCCCGCTACTTGAAAACGGTGCGGGGGGCCGGATATCGCTTTGAGGCGGCCAAGTGAGGAACCGGATTTTCTTTAAGCTGCTGGCGGGTTTTGTCCTGGTCATCGCAATTGCCGCAGTCACGCTGAATTTTTCCCTGGTGCCGGCGTGGGAGGATTCTGTCCGGCAGGAAGTGGAACGCAATCTCAAACAAAAAACCGTGATGCTCGCCCACCGGGTCAACAGCGACCACGAACACGGGATTCAGGACATCATTTCGCAGGAAGCGCAGGCCGCGGGCGCGAGAGCAACAGTCATTTCTTCGACAGGCAAAGTGTTGGCGGATTCTCAAATCGCGGCCGATGCGGTGGAGGACCCGGCACAACAACCCGAGTTTGCCGCGGCACTAAAGGGCGAGGTTGGCGAGGACACCAGGTCCGGCAGCAATCAGGGCGTTCCTTTTCTTTATGTGGCGGCTCCGATTCCGGGAGGGGCGGTGCGGCTGGCGTATCCATTGTCGGATTTGGAAGCGGTGGCCTCGCGAGGCCGGCGGATGTTGCTACTGGGTTCGCTGGTGGCGTTGATCGTGGCGATTCTGATTTCGGGAGTTGCGGCGCAATCCCTGGCCCGGCGACTGCAGAAGATCGTGCAGTTTTCTGAACGCATCGCGGCGGGCGACCTGGCGGCGAGGATTGAGGAAAACGCAAGCGATGACATTGGGCGCGTAGCGGCTGGGCTCGACCAGACGGCGCGCCACCTGCAAAAGGAGTTCGCCGCGCTGCGCACCAGCCAGCACGAGCTGGAAACTTTGCTGAACAGCATGGAGGACGCGGTTATCGCGATCGGCCCAGACTACCGGGTGCAGTGGGCAAACCAGAGCATGGACGGGCTGGTGCCGCATGGCACGCGGCTGGGATCGCCGGTGGTGGAGACGGTTCGCGATCCGGATTTTCTGCGGGCTGTGCGGGGAGCCAGCCAGACCCATAGTGTGCTGACGGCACGGGCCACTTCGATTCTTCCCGGCCGCAGCTTTGAAGTGACGGCGGCTCCCTTGCCCGGAGGCGGCGCTGTGGCCGTGCTGCGCGATTTGACGGAAACCGAGCGGATCGAGAAAACCCGCCGCGATTTCATCGCCAACGTATCCCACGAACTGCGCACCCCACTCACTTCCATACAGGGTTACGCTGAGACTTTGCTGGATGGGGCCCAGGAGAACAATCATTCCCGCGAGTTTCTCGACATCATCCGCAAGAATGCCAGCCGCATGTCGCGGCTCACGGAGGACCTGTTGACCCTGGCCCGGGTAGAGTCGGGTGAGCAACGGTTTGACGTGCAAGCGGTGGTGCCGGGGGAGCTGTTGCATGAGGCGGTGCAGAGCTTCGAAAAACTGGCTCAGGCCCACGGAGTCGAACTGCGTGTCGAGGATTCCGCGCCGGAAGCAGTGAGCGCCGACCGGGAAGCCATTCACCAAGTGTTCTCAAACCTGATTGACAATGCTTTAAAGTACGCGGCTTCAGGCGGTCAGTTGGTGCTGGGGGCGCGGCCAGCCGAGCGCGGGGTGGAATTCTACGTTCGCGATTTCGGCGGTGGCATTGCTTCGGAACATTTGCCACGGCTATTTGAGCGTTTCTACCGGGTGGACAAAGCGCGCTCGCGGGAATCGGGGGGAACGGGGCTGGGGTTGGCGATCGCCAAGCACATTGTGCTGGCGCATGAAGGCGCCATCCGGGCGGAGAGCGAACTAAACCACGGATCGGCATTTCTGTTCACTTTGCCGCTGGCGGGCGAGGCAGAACCTAGAGTGTCGTGATGGGCGGGGAATTCGCGGTCAAAATTCACATAGTGTTAACAACTCTGGTGGAAAAACCTCTTATGCTGAGCCTGTGATCACCACTCCAAGCCGGCGGTCCCGAAGAGTTGTGGTTGTGCCTCCGCCGTCGCGCGTTCGGAGGGACAACCCCATGACCGCTGCCCCCGCCAATAATCGTTTACCCGAGTACGCGTATTCCCACTTGGTGACGCGCACCATTGAGGCCTGCCAGGTGGCGAAAGAAGCGGCTGCCACCGCGGCGGAAGGCATTGCGACCGGGTCTGCTTCCCTGCTGAACACGCTGCGAGAGAAAGAAAAACAGCTGGACACTTTGGACCGCGAAATCGACGACGGAGTAACGCTGGCGATCACTCAAGTGACCGAACCGCAAGCCCGCGAGTTGCTGGCCTGCATGAAATTCATGATCTCTCTGGAGCGCATCGGTGATCTGCTGTTGAGTTTTGGCAGCAGCGCGCAGGCTGCGGGCGGACGTGTCGATCCGCAGGACACGCGCGACTTGACCCACATGGCGACCGTTCTCGAAAAGATGCTGGCAGACGTGGGGACGGCGTTTTCTGCGCGTGATGTAAAGAAGGCGGTCGAGGTGCTGCGTGCCGACGCGGAAATGGATCGTTTGCGCAATCTGCTGTTCCTGCGGCACATCGAAAACCCGGAAGGACAGCAACGCCAGGCCAGCCTGCAAGTGATCTTCATGACCCAGTCGCTGGAGCGCGCCGGCGACCACGCCAAGAATTTGGCGGAAGAAGTCTGCCATTTCGTGAGTGGGCACACCATCCGCCACGTGATGATGGGCTACGACAAGCCGCTGGAGCAGATGTTTCTGGAGTATTTGCGGCGGCGCGACGAGAAGCAGTAGTTCCGGTTTTCCTGCCTGGCGTATCTTCCTCTCAAGTATGTAACATCCGTGTGGTGCGGTCCCGGTACAAAAAAACCTTTAACCACAGGGAGCACAGAGGATCACAGAGGGAAACTTTTATGCGATTCGGAACCGTGGTGCTGGCAGGAGTTCTGCTGAGTTCGATGGCGCGGGCGCAAAACGTGGTGAAGTATCAGGCCACTATCAACAACGTGAAATACGTTTATGCGTCGGCTGCCGGTGGCGCGATTGAAGCCGGGCGACGTGCTCGACACCAATACTCTGGATTGCTTCGGCAATGCGATCCAGAAGCCGGGCGATACGCTGAACATGTCGAAAGGCGATAATCCGCTGACGGGGCCATTTTATATTGAGGGCGCGGAGCCGGGGGACACGCTGGCGGTGAAGATTCTCGACCTGCAAGTGGACAGCAATCAAGGTGTGGGAGCGTTTGCGCCGGGCTTTGGGGCGATCAACCCGACCAATTACACGCCCATGTTGACGCTGCCTTTTCCGGAAAGGATATGGTTTTATCCCGTCGACCACGCGACCAATACAGCGACGTTTCAGGCGCTCGATTCCAAGTTTTCCACGAAGATCCCGCTGCATCCATTCTTCGGTTGCATTGGTGTTGCCCCGGCTGGAGGCGAGGCCCGTAGCTCGATTGTGCCGGCGGAGTTTGGCGGAAACATGGATTCTCCCGAGGCCAGCGTGGGCAACACCGTGTATTTTCCAGTGAACGTTGAAGGGGCGTTGCTTTATCTGGGTGATGGGCACGCTGCCATGGGCGATGGCGAGATCGCCGGCACGGCGATCGAAGTGCCGTTGCACGCCCGGGTGCAGTTTGATGTGATCAAGGGCCAGAAGATCAGTTGGCCGCGGTTCGAGAATGATGACGCTATTATGACCGTGGGGGCGTATCGTCCGCTGGACGATTGCTTGCGCATCGCTTTCACTGAGCTGGTGTCATGGATTCATCGGGATTACGGATTATCGACTTTCGACGCCTACGAACTGTTGTCCCAGGTGGGGCGGATTCACTTGAACGAAATGGTTGACCCTAACTATGTGATTGTGGCGTCCATTGAAAAGAAGTATTTGCCTCCGAAAAAGAAGTAAGGAGGGTTCCAGACGCCTACACTTTAGTTTTGACACTTTGGTTCCGGGCGCAGGCTTCTGCTTGACTCTGGGTACGCGGGAAGCGAAACTTCAGCTATACGCGTTTTCATGGACAAATACACCATTCTTGACCAAGCGCCGCCGGAGAGCACAGTAACGCCGGTACGCGACGGCAACTCTGTGGCCGAAGGCTCACAGCGCGATCTGGATGCCGCGCTGCAGTTGTTGGCGGAGCGGGCGCAGTATCTCACCGGCGCATCGGGGGCTTCGGTTGCGTTGCGCGAAGACGGAGAAATGGTCTGCCGCGCCAGCGCTGGACGAGCCGCGCCCGAGCTCGGAGTGGAGATCGAAGCCGACTCCGGCCTTATCGCCGAGAGCATCCGCATGCGCCAGTTGGTGCGTTGTAACGAAGCGGACCGGAACCCGCGAGCCAATCGCGAGAGTTGTGAGCAGCTCGGAGTGAAGTCGGTGATGGTGATGCCGCTGCTGCGCGAGCAAGAAGTGGTGGGAGTGTTTGAGCTGGTGGCGGATCGGGCGTCGGCTTTCGAAGAACGGGATGCGGCAGCCTTGACGCGCCTGGCGGAAATGGCGCTGACTGCGGTGGAACATGCGGAGGCGGCACAGCGGGCATTGCCGGAAATCGCCGAGGCGCAGAGCGTTGAAGCTCTATCGGAGGAAGCAGCTGAAACCGTAGAGCTGGCAAAGCCGAGCGAGGCGGATCAGGAGTTGCCTTCCTCCACAGTGGAACCGTTGGTGGCAGTCCCGGCGGAAATTGCGAAGATCGGAAGTTGCGAGGCGTGCGGATTCCCGGTTTCCCAGGGCAGAGCGTTATGCGTGGATTGTGAACAGGCCGGACGATCTGCCGAACCCACGCCACTAGGTGCATTGGTTCAGGAAGAAACCTGGCTCCAGGCCCACAGCTACACCATCGGCACGCTGGCGATTGCGGCCCTGACGCTGGCCTTGCTGGCACTGAAGATGCGGTAGCAATCCGGGCGCTGCCGTCTTTAGTCAGGTGGTCCAACACCACATCTTTCCAATGAAATCCTCGGTTACCGCCGTTTGATTTCCTTCCGCAAAATGCCGCCTTCCTGAAATGGCACTATAAGTCGCTTCCCGCCTTGAATCCGCCCTGCCCTGGCAATGCTTTGACGGCTGCCGTCCGATGTAGCAGGTAGCGGGAGCAGGTGCGAATGAATATGACACAAGTTGCCGGAAACGGCAGCGGGCGACTGCGAATCTTGCTGGCGGGAAAGGATCAAGCAGACCTGAGTGATCTGCGTGAACTGGTGCTGCGCGCCGGCGCCGAGCGGCTCGCGATTGATTGTGTCTACACCCGGGAAGAAACACGATCGCAGCTGAAAAAGTCGAAGTATGACCTGTTGCTGGTGGACTATCCGGACGGGGATGGAGGCGCGCGCCACTGGCTGGGTGAACCCGACGGGAGCGAGATTCAAGTTCCAGCGGTCTTTCTGGGAGAGTACTTCAACAACGGGGGGATGGAGGCGGCGATTCAGACTGCGGCTTGCCAGCCTGGGGGATGCAGCCGGACGGTGCCGTGCCTTGGGCTTTATGTTCTGAGTGGCATTGAGACCTACCTCAAGCAGCGGCAACATCGCAATTCGGAAGAAATGCTGCAGAAACTGCGGCACAGCGTAGAGCAGTCGCCGGACCTAGTAATGATCACCAACAGCTCGGGGGTTCTGGAATACGTGAACCCGGCATTTGAAAAGCTGACCGGATATGCGAGTACAGAGGTGCTGGGGCAGACCCTGGGCATCCTGAAGTCCGACCAACAGTCCGGCGAGCTCTACGAAGAAATGTGGAACACGGTGCTCTCGGGAAAAGTGTTTAACGGGACGGTCATGAACCGGAAAAAGAATGGCGAGACTTTCGTGATTGAAAAGGCGATCACGCCGCTGCGAAATCCCGCCGGGCAAATCACGCATTTCATCTCCACCGGGCGGGACATTACCGACCAAAGGAAGCTGGAATCGCAGCTGCATCAATCCCAGAAAATGGATGCCATTGGGCTGCTGGCAGGCGGGGTGGCGCACGACTTCAACAATCTGCTGCTGGTGATCAGCGCGTACGCGGAATTGCTCCTGGATTCGCAGGAAGCGGGAAGTCCATCGCGCAAGAAGCTAGACGAAATCATCACCGCGACGCGGCGGGCGGCGGACCTGACCCGCCAACTGCTGGCCTTTGGGCGCAAGCAGATGCAATCGTTGCGAGTGCTCGACTTGAACACGGTGGTGGCGGAAATCGCGAGCATGCTGCCGCGCTTGATCGGAGAAGATATTCAGGTGGTTTTCGTTCCCGGTCGAGATCTGGTGAAGGTGAAAGCGGATCCGGCGCAGATTGAGCAGGTAGTGATGAACCTGGCGACCAACGCGCGGGATGCCATGCCAGCCGGCGGCAAGCTCACCATCGAAACCTCGAACGTCAGTCTCGACCAGGCTTACGTGCAACGACACGTGGTCGTTCCAGCGGGAGAATATGCGTTATTGGCCGTCTCAGACTCCGGTGAAGGAATCGCAGCGGAACATCTGAATCATATCTTTGAACCTTTTTACACCACCAAGGAAGCGGGAAAAGGCACCGGTCTGGGGCTGGCGACGGCGTATGGAATCGTGAAGCAAAGTGGGGGCTTCATTTGGGTCTACAGCGAGCCCGGACAGGGCACCACGTTTAAGATCTACCTGCCTAGAGTGGTACGCGCAGGTAAAGTGGAAGGTCCTGCGCAGGTGGCACAGAGTTCCCCCCACGGACAGGAGACTGTGCTTTTGGTGGAAGACGAAGCCGCGGTTCGCGCCTCGACCTGCGAATACCTGGTTCGCAGCGGGTACACGGTGGTCACGGCAGAGAACGGAGAAGAAGCTTTACGGGCTTCGCGGGAGTACAGCGGGCCTATCCATTTGCTGATCACCGATGTGGTCATGCCGAAAATGGGCGGGCCGAAAGTGGCACAACAACTGGCAGCGGAGCGGCCAGGCATGAAGGCGTTGTTCGTTTCCGGATACGCGGAAAATACGGTTTTGCAGCACGGACAAATTGACGTGACGGCGCGGTTTCTGTCGAAACCCTTCAGCTTGAGCACGCTGGGGAACAAAATCCGGGAAGTCCTGGAGGCCTCGGAGTCTATGGCCTACGCTGCTAGTTCCTCGTAGTGGTCGTGGTTCTCACCAATTTGCCGTTCTTCAAGCGAAATAAATCCCCGCGCCAGGAAACGGTGTGGCCCGCGAAACTGAGCAGCCAAACCACCATGGCGATGGCATCGCGGAGGGGAACCAGCACCAGCCAGCGCATGACATGGCGGTCGCGTAACACTCGCCCGCCGACGAACATGGCGACTGCTAAGCGCATGGCTGCGGTGACGACAAACAATCCCCATGCCCAGCCAGCGCCACCGGCGAGGATCAGCGTCAGCAGCGCCCACAGCAGGCCGAAAGTGATCCCGAGGCCCAAGTAGCCCCAGGGGCGCGAGTCGCGTACGGAGCGTGCCCAGCGCAACTGGTGAGCCAGAAATTCAGGCATGGTATAGCGAGGCAGGTAAGTCTCGACCACCGTATCGGAGAGTTCAATTTTCAGTCCCCGGCCGGCGATGCGCCGGCCCAGTTGATAGTCGTCAGAAAGATAATCCAGCAGAGCTTCGAAGCCGCCGCTGGCAGCGAGATCGCGGCGGCGGAAGGCCATGGTGGATCCGAGTGCAAACTTGATGCCCTCCAGTTGGCGGGCCACCAGCACGCCGGGGCAAAAATCGGTGCTGATGCCAAGCGATTCCAAGCGAGAGCCCAGGGTGGAATTGGCGATTCCGCGATAAAGACAGGTGACCAGGCCGGTTCCAGAATCAGCAAGAGGAGCGAGCACGCGACGGAGGTAGTCCGGCGGGACGCGAATGTCGCTGTCGTTCACAATGAGGTGATCGTAGCGCGCCTGCGGCAGCATCTGAGTCAGATTGCTGACTTTGGTGTTGGTGCCGAGCGGTTTGGAGCAGACGATCAAGCGAATGGCGCGCTGCGGGAATTCGGATTTAAGTTGCTCCACCAGTTTGATAGCGGGATCGTCGAGCTCGCTAACCCCGAAGATGATTTCGTACTCCGGGTAATCCTGCAGGCAATGGCTGCGGAAGTTTTCGTACATTTCGGGATCGGTGCCTTTGAGAGGCTTGAGGATGGAGACGGGAGGCGAGGTTTGTGTGGCGCGGGCGCCCTCGCCCGCGGCTCTGGATTTTCTCAAAAAGCTTGCAGCGCCCCAGAGGCAAAGGGCGTAGTAGGCCAGACTCCCCGCGGTGGCTAGGGCGGTAATAATTTCCAGAGCTCGGACGATTTGTTGAATCATCAGGGCGGATTTACGGCGCGGCTGAAGCCGCGCCCCTTCAAAGCACTTCTGTCTAAGAGTCTATTCGTAGCGCAGCGACTCGATGGGATCCAGGTTCGCGGCCTTCCACGCGGGATAAATGCCGAAGACGAGACCCTCCACCGCGGCCGAGGCGATGCCAAAGATGGTCCAGAAGACCGACATCTGGGCTGGCAGCGAACTCCAGATTGCCGGAATCGTCCAGGTAATGATCGCGCCCAGCAGCACGCCGAGAATTCCGCCCATCGCGGTCAAGGTAATGGCTTCCAGCGTGAACTGTAGCAGAATATCCCGCTTGCGCGCGCCAATGGCTTTCCGCACGCCGATCTCGCGGGTACGCTCGGTCACCGAAACCAGCATGATATTCATTACGCCTACGCCGCCGACGATAAGCCCCACGCTCGACACGGCAAACATGAAAATGAAGACGGCACCCGTGATCTGGTTCCAGACGTCGGAAAGCGAATCTTGAGTGAAAATATCGAAGTTGTCGGGCGCGGTGGGCGCCACTTTGCGGCGACGGCGCAGGAGTTCGCGCATCTCGTCGATGGCCTTCGGCATATCGTCATGAGACGTGGCCTTGACGGTGATCCAGTATTGTTTTAATTCAGGATGCAGCTTGCGGAAGGTTGACAGCGGGAAGTACACGATGTTGTCGTTGGGATTGCTGCCGCTGTTGAACACATTCTTTTGGGGCTCGACCACGCCTATCACGGTAAACATCTGGCCTTCGATGTTGATTCCCTTGCCCAACGCTCCGCTTTTCGGAAAAAGGGCGGCAGCTGTCTCCGATCCCAGAAGAATGACTGGCGAGTGGTGCTCGTCATCGGCGTCATTGAACCAGCGTCCAGAAGACAGGACAAAGTCATAGACATCTTTCAAGGAGCCGGTGTCACCCTCGAGAATGGTGTTCTTGGCGCGGCGGTCGCCGTATTTCACCACGTAGGTGCCTTGGCCGAAATCCATCTGAATGTATTGCAGCGTGGCAGTCACATCTTTGACGTGGGGCAGGTCTTTCATGGCCATGGCATCGTCGAAGGTCAGTTCGCGGCGCTTGCGTATCTCTTCGGTAGGCCGTCCGAAAGCAAGCGGCTGATGAAAGGCAAAAATGATATTCGAGCCGAAGCTGGTAATGGCCTGTTGAAATTGATTGTTCATGCCGCGGACGATGGAAGAAATTCCGATGACGACGGCCACTCCGATCACGATGCCCAGCACGGTAAGGGCAGAGCGCAGTTTGTTGCTGCGAATGGTTTCCAGCGCCATTCGGACTATCTGGCCGTAATCGCCTCTGCGCATCATGGGAATTCCAAACCTGCCACGGATCTCCACGGATCCACACGGATAAATCTCATAACTCAAATCTCAAGGCCGCAATCGGATCCAGGCGAGCTGCCCGCTTGGCGGGATAGACGCCGAAGAACACACCCACGCTGGTCGAAACCAGCAGTCCCGCGGCTACGGCCCAGAGCTTGATTGCCGAGGGCATGCCAATCAGCGCGGTGATGCCTTTGGCAAACGCGATCCCAAATAGCACGCCCAGCAACCCGCCGACCAGCGCCATGGTCCCGGACTCGATCAGGAATTGCAAAAGCACGTCCTGACTGCGCGCGCCCATGGCCTTGCGAATGCCGATTTCCCGCGTGCGTTCGGTCACCGAAACCAGCATGATGTTCATAATGACAATGCCGCCTACCACCAGGGAAATGGCGGCGATGGCGATCATGGCGATGAAAAACGTGCTGCTGAGGCTCGACCAGATGCTGAGAAATCCTTTGTTGGTTTCAGCGGCGAAGCTATCGGGCTTGCCGGGAAGGTCGTGACGGCGGGAGCGCACGATGACGCGGGCTTCGTCCATGGCCGACTCTAATTGAGAGCCCACCCCATCGGCTTTTCCAAAAATGCGGATGTTGCTGTGCGCGCCGAATTGCTTCAAGTAGGTGGTGATGGGAATGGCGACGTAGTTATCGCGGCTCTGGCCCAGCGTCTTGCCTTGCTTCTTGCCGACCCCAACCACCGTGTAAATCTCGCCTTCCACGCGGACCTCCTGGTTGATGGGGTCGGAGCCGGGGAAAAGATTGTGCACAACGTCGGTGCCGATGACGGCGACGTTGGAGCGGTTGCTTTCGTCGTTCTCATTCACCATGCGGCCGGCGGTGAGGTCAAGATCGAGAATCGACGCCATGGAGGGCGTAAAGCCGCGAATCCAGACGTCGCTGACCGACTGCTCTCCCCGTTTCACGTGCCCGTCGGACTTAATGGTGGAGGCTCCGACCTGGGCGCACTGCCCGCAGGCGTCGCGCACCGCCTCGAAATCTTCCACGGTAAGGTCTTTGCGCTTCTGGCCCTCGAGCAACTGGTCAACGTTGGTGATGACCGCGCTGGCCTTACTGATAACAAAGACGTCGGCTCCAAGGTTGAATATTTTCTCGGCTACGTAGCCGTTGATGCCGTTGACGAAGGTCACGACAGCGATGACCGCCGCTACCCCGATGACCACCCCGAGCAGAGTGAGCACACTGCGGAGTTTGTTTGCCCACAGCGACTGTAGCGCGATACGGATGGCTTCGAGGGTGGTCATAAAACGGCCGTTGGTCGTCGGTCGTTGGGCTTGCGACCTCTAGAGTCTAACAAAAGAAGATACGCAGCGGGCGGTTGGCGAGTTTCAACGTGCTGGTAGTTCCGGCTGGAAATACGCTGGTGGCCCCGCAATAGCGCGCATTCTGAGGTACTCTGCGATAATAAAGCTGTTGGCAGCTGGACCGGACGGTCGCTTTCGGCGCTTTCGGGCGCCGGGGGAGGAAAGTCCGAACTCCACAGAGCAGTGTGCCGGATAACGTCCGGGAGGGTGGGTTCAAACCCATTCGACGGCTAGTGCCACAGAAAACATACCGCCTGGTGCATCTTCGGATGCGCGGGGTAAGGGTGAAAAGGTGCGGTAAGAGCGCACCGCCGCCGCAGTAATGCGGCGGGCAGGGCAAACCCCACACGGAGCAAGACCAAATAGGGAGGAAGTCCCGGGTTCGCCTCGGGCAGGTACCGGCTCGGCGCCTCAAACCTCCGGGTAGGTCGCTAGAGCCGCGCAGTAATGCGCGGCCCAGAGGAATGACCGTCCTGCGGGAGCAATCCTGTGGACAGAATTCGGCTTACAGGTCCGGCTGCCATCTACTTCAACACGAGCAGGACGACTTCGCGCGGTTGTATTCAAGGCTTGCGACTCTTAATGTCGACACCGATCGCGTCTAGCAAATCCCGCGCTGCCACCAGAGCTTGTTCGGCCTCCTGCTCAGAAACAAACCCAGTGTCGTCGTAGAGAACGGTATTTCGCTTCCGGCGAAGGCGGTCAAAGACAACCAGCAGCGCAGCGTGTTTCTTTGGTAACCGCGTCCGTACGAACTCGATGATTGCAATGTGGTGACCCGGTTGGCTACGAGCACGCCACCCGTGACTGAACATGAAGCCCAAGGAAGCTTTGAGCATGGCTTCGTAAGCCTATTGCAGCGACGCCTCTTCGTCGAACACAAGAATTTTACGCGCCGATCCCAGTTTCTTTTCCGCGCTCTGCAGAAAGCGTTCAATTTGGGGCCAGTCGACGATGTGGGCCTTAAGCTTCTTCATTCGCGGCTACGAGTGGGACACGCTTATTCTGCCAGACGTTTTCGAGAAAGGCATCTTTGCGAGCACGCCGCGACTCGAACTCCTTCTGCGACAGGACCGTGTAATTGATATCCCGGCCGAGTTGCCGTTCGAGTGCCTGAATTGCCTGCGCCAGCCCTTCCGCCTTCGGAGTACCGATCACGAGGACATCAATATCGCTGGTGGCGTCCTGTTGATCCCGCGCGAAGGAGCCATAGGCGTACGCCTGTCGTATCCCCTCAAGCTTCTTGAGCGACTGTGCAAGCAGAGGTAGCGCACCGATGGTCTTCTCAACGATGCGCCGTACCTCGGCGTAAAGAGGATATTGTCGATTCAGACGAAAATACTTCTGGCGACCGCTGACTTCGGATACGAAGAGCCCATCGTCCTCCAGCCTGCGAAGCTCTTTAGACAGGTTGGAAGGGTCCACGGCCAGGCGCTTCGCCAGGTCGCGCAGGTGAAGACGAGCCGTGGGATTGGTGAAATAGTAGGCTAGAAGCAGCTGCCTGGCCTTCGAATGCAGATTCAGCATGTGGTACTTATATACCACACATGTGGTATATGTGAACCATATTGCTTGGTTATGTCAGCGCAAGTTACAATGCTTACAATGGTTGTGGAGTGAGGAGTATTCCATGAGCACACCCAATTCCATGGTCATCAGCATGCGCCTGCCCGTCGCCAGCGGGAAGCGCCTCAAACGCATGGCGAACCGCCATGGTTGGACGCCGAGCGATGCCAGTGCGCGCCTGGTGGAAGAAGGCTTAAGGCGGTCGGAATTTGCTTTCATTGACTTCCGCGACTCCCTAGCCGGCCGGCAAGCCTACATGCAGGGCAGTACGCTCGCGGTATGGGAAGTGATGTTGCTCTGCCGCAGCTACCAGCAGGATGCATCCGCTGTCGCCAAACATCTCAGATGGCCAGAAGCCAAGGTGCAGTCCGCCGTCAACTATGCGGAGGCGTTTCCGAGCGAAATCGAAGAGGCGATCACGGAGAACGACGCGACCGATTTCAAGGCGCTGAAGCGCATGTTGCCCCAGGCGACCGCAGCTGTTTCAAAGAAAGCCGCGAAGCGCTGAGGTGCTCAAGCTTCTCCTCGACGAACACATTTCGCCGGACGTGGCCGACGGCTCGCGCCGGCGCAATCGCGCTCTGGTAGTCCGTTACATGGCGGAGTGGGAAGGCGGCGACTTTCTGGGGCGCGACGATTCCGCTCGCCTACAACATGCCGCCAGGCGAGGTTTGACGCTGGTCACCTACGACCGGCGGACGATTCCACTGCTGCTGAAGACCTGGGCCGAGGAAGAGCGAGCGCACGGGGGGGTGGTGTTTGTTGACGAGAAGACCATTTCTCCGGCGGATATTGGCGGTCTGGTTAGGGCGCTGAAGCAGTTGGCAAAAGAAACCGGGCGCTGGGACTGGACCAATCGAATCCATTTCCTGCGGCGTTGAATGCGAAGGCGGCTCCGGCGGCTTCCCGCTTCGCTCACAGCGCACAGCGCCCCTATTGCAACGCCTCTGCATTTTTCTGATCAAGCACAAGTGCATTCGTTCCTGACTTCAGGTCCACGCGCACATCCCACGAAAGCGCCGGGTGGTTGGCATGAGTTGTGCCGAAGATGTAATACGAACCCGCGGGCACCCCCAGGAAAGTCGCTTTGCCTGAAGCATCGATCTTCACCACGCCTGCCATGTATGGCTGCAGGCCGGCGAGTGCCTGCGCGCATTGCGGCGACGACTTTTGGCAGGCCAGGTCCCAGCCCTGCATCGGCGTCTTCCCCGCGGGAGGGTGCATGCCATTCTTCATCAGCACGTTGTCGAAGCTGTCTTTCAAGAGAAACAAGGGATGTCCGGCCAGGGGATTGGCTGCGCCAGACTGCGGGAAGACACTCATGGCGAGAACAGCGTCTCCGGTCGCGGTGCGGTTCGTGGGCATGCCCGTGCCCGAAGAGTTCGCCGAAGCCGTCATGCTTGCAGACGACGCAGTGGGGATCGGCCCTGGTGTGAGCGCAGCCAGAGTGCAAGTCTGATTCAACGGCGCAAAAACGAAGTCACCGTCGGCATTCTGTCCGGTAATCCTGCGGCCCTGCACCTCGTATTGTCCGGAGCCGGGGTCGAGCGAGTTATCCGGTTTGAGCGCCATCACGACGGGATGAGCGGGCGCATCGACTCGAACCACGGCTTGCCCGCCGTTAGCCTGAATTGCGTAGGGATAAGCGCGCGCGGCCGCGCCACATCCCAGAATCACTGACTCCGGGAAGAACTCCGCGCTGAAACCCGTGGGGGCAACGTACGCGCCGTGCATCCGTAAGCCCGGCGGCGTGGGCGGAGCACTTTCGCCTCCGAGCATCGACTCGGTCAAGCCCTTGAGCGCATCCACCTGGGTTTTGCCCGCGCTCTTCAGAATCGCCGTGCTGCAGGTTTCAGTTTTGGGCGCGTAGTGGACTGTGGGCGCGGTGTAGGTGCCGGGCTGATACGTTGTCGAAGTATTGGTGTGCTCCAGCGTGTAATACTGGCCGTCGGTGTGGAGGTTGGATTGGCCAGAATACTGCTGCGCCTCCATCGGCGTAAGTTTTTCGGTAGTGGTGTTCTGCGAAGTGACCCATTGGCCATTCGATGTGCCGCCGCCCGAAGAGCCGGCCACTACTCGGCCGTTTACCACCACTGGACCGGCGTCGGCGAGCGTGCCATCCGGCCGCAAATAGAGGACGAACGGCTTGGGCGTGATGTCAATCTTGATCGCGGCCTGATTATTAACGATCCCAATGGTATAGAAACGCTGCTCCTGATCCAGGCCACCGCAGCTCATCATGGCGGAACGATCATCGAACTGCATTCGCCAATTGCCGCCGCCCACATAGTTACCGGATATCTCCAACCCCGGCGGCAGTGGCTTGGTCGCCTTCGAGAGCATGTCAGCGGAACCGGGCGCTATGGCGTTGGCCATGGCAATGCCGTTGCCGATAGCACCTTCAAACCATTTACCGAGAGAATTTTCGCCGCAAAGCGTCGGCGACCGTCCTGCCGTGATGCAACGGGTCGCGGCACGCTCGTCGGCAGACTGCGTCGCCGAATTGATGTTGACGGGAGTGACTTGCGACGCACTGTTGCCTGCGCTGGCTGGCGCGGGAGTATTCACCGCGGCGTTGTACTGGTCCTGCCACTTTTTCTGCGCGTCTTGGACTCGTGCCACCGCTTTCGCCGACGGCTGCTGGCAGGTGGGCACCAGCTTTTTCAGCGTTCCGCGGGTTTCGTTGGTGTAGGTAGGGAAGCCGTTGGGCCTCATCTTGTCCGGGTGCGCCACCAGGCAAGTGGAGTTGTCCGAGAGGTCGCGAATGTTGCAATTCTCGATAAAAAGATGTTCGCCATTGCAGACGTAGGTCACACGGGTTTGTATATCGTCGGCGATGGCAAGAGAACAGAACCCAACCAGAGCAGCAATGCAGAGGATGTGAAGTCGAACGCTCATGTCTGTTACTCCCTCCCGAGGACAGGGTCTAGGTTCGGGCCGTCAGGGTTCTTACTTCAAGCCTTCTACCAGGTAAAGATCGGATAGCGTCCGGATATAGCCGTACACATACGCCCGGGCATCGGGAGTGATGGTCACTCCGCGGATGGTGTCGATTCCCGCGGCGTCGGCGGGCACCAATTCTTTCCATAGCTTTCTTTTTCCGGTGGACAACTCGAGTTCATACACTTTGGCGGGAATCTGTCCGAAACGGAAAACGTAAAGGGAGCGGCCATCGGCGGACCAGCCCGTCGGCGCCTCGTCTGGTTCCGCGCCCGGCACCGGCACGGGTTCTCCACCAGCGGTGGGATAAAGGTAAATTTTGTGGTCGGGGCCGACGCTGGCGGCGAAGTCACCCTTGGCGGAAAGCACAACCGCCGGGTTCACACCCTCCGGGCTGATGGCGCGCGGCTTGGCTTCCCCGGGAGAGGTCACATAAAGACGGAATCCGTGTCCGGCCTCGTTACCCGAAAACACCAGTTGTTTTCCGTCGGGTAGCCAACTCCCATTCAGGTGGTTGATCGAGTCGTTGCTGAGGGGCTTGGCTTCGCCGACCCCGGTCGGGAGCAGGAACAACGGCGCGGGAGTAGTAGTCGATCGCGACAGCGCCCATTTCCCGTCAGGAGATAGGGCCATCCCGGCTCCTTCGCTGAGACGGATGGCCGGGGAACCATCCATTTTACGGAGGTAGACGGCATATTTCGGTCCTCCGCCCTCGCCAGACTCCGTGAACAGCACGGTTTTTCCGTCGGGGGAAAGGTCGTTGGGCACCGACCAATCGAGCCAGGACAAGTCATGCTCCTTGGCATCGCCCGGACTTAGGCCAATCATTCCGGCGCGGTCGTTGCCGCGAGTCAAGAGCACATTGCCATCGCGGCCAACATCGAGCAGCGTTAATTCTCCAGGAACGCGGGCCAACAATCGTACGGTTCCCGAAAGATTGACCGCGTAAAGCGAGCGGTCGCCACCGGTGCGAGTGGCGGTAAACCAGATCTCATCGCCGCCTGGCGACCACGCCACCCCTTGAATGCTGTCCCAACCGGTGGAAAGAGTTTTCGTCTTGCCCGCCATGTCAACCACGGTGAGGGCGCCACCGTCGTCCCCCAGTTGAGGATGGTCGATGAAGGCAACCATGTCGCCCTTGGGGGCAACGCGCAGATGACCGATCCATCCATCGGCTTGATAGAGGACTTTGCCCAGCGGAAACTCCAGGCGGTGCCGGCCCTGCTCTTGGCGCACAACTGCCAAAGTGCTTCCATCCGGAGACCAATCGGCCCACTCAACGCCTTCCAGGATCTCGCGCGGAGCGCCGCCGACCAACGGCACGCGAGCCAACGTGCCGGAATAAAGAAATCCGGCTTTGGGATGGCTGGCCAGCGAGAGCGCCATCTCACCTGATGATGAAACCGCCAGCACGTCAGCTCCTGCGGGCTCTAATTCGTGCGACTCAGGACTCTCCGGCCGGGTGGTGAACAGCTGTAAAGACTTCCCTTCCCAGGCAGCGCTGTAAATGATGGTCTTGCCGTCAGGAGCGAAACGCGCGGCGTGAACCATGCCTCGACGGAAAGTGAGGGGATGGTAAATAGGCAGCGAGGCCGCCTCCGGACGTTGCAGCAAAAACCTTCCAACGGCGAGGCCCGCAATCAGCGCGATTGCAGCAGCCGCCAATGCCGTGACCAACACAGGCCTTGGCGGCGAGGTGCTGCCCGTGACCGGCGTCAATACCGCCGGCGATGAGGTAACCGAAACCGAACTTCCCGAGCGCGAGGTGTCCTGAGCGCGCTTGATTCGCTTCAGGTCGCCGCGCAGCTCGGCGGCGGTTTGATAGCGGAACTCGCGCTCTTTCTCCAGCGCCTTGAAAATCACTTCCTCGAGCTTCGGCGGCAACGCCGGATTCGCGCTCGTGGGAGGGGGCGGAGTACGGTTCAGAATGGCTTCGGAAATTACACCGGTGCTGCTGCCGGAAAACGCCAGCCCACCGGTGGCCATTTCGTAGAGCACCGATCCGAAAGCAAACAAGTCGGTTCGCTGGTCAAGCTCTTGGGCGCGAACCTGCTCCGGCGACATGTAGGCAACCGTTCCCACGGTGGCACCGGGAGTGGTCATGAGCGCACCCTCGGTCGCGGTTCGCAGGCCGGATTCTGAATCGCTCTGACGGTTTCCCGGGGCAAGCTTGGCAAGACCGAAATCCAGTATCTTGGCCTGGCCGCGCTTAGTCACGAAAATGTTTGCCGGCTTAATGTCGCGATGAATGATTCCCTTGGAGTGGGCGGCATCGAGGCCGTCGGCGATCTCGATGGCCAGATGCAATAGCGTTTCGGTGTCCAGCGGACGGCCGGCGATGCGGTGTTTCAGGGTCAGCCCCTCGAGGAGCTCCATGACGATGAAGGCCTGGCCGTTCTCCTCGTCAATCTCGTGGATGGTGCAGATGTTGGGATGGTTCAGAGCGGACGCGGCGCGGGCTTCCCGCTGAAAGCGATCCAGGGCCTGGCGGTCCTTGGCAAGTTCTTCGGGCAAAAACTTGAGCGCGACGAAGCGGCCCAGCTTGGTGTCTTCGGCCCGGTACACCACGCCCATACCGCCGCCGCCAAGTTTCTCGATGATGCGGTAGTGCGAAATAGTCTGGCCGATCACTGGCGGAAATCTTACGTGCGGGAAACGGGCAAGTCAATGAACGCGGTGTAACGGTTCATCCGTGGTGGTCGAAAAATCCGTGGCGCGGGTCAGAACGTAGTGGCCACCGTGAAGCGGAACGTCTTACGCGGTTCGCGCAACAGATACTGCGGCGCGTAGGCGTTCTTGGCGATCTGGAAGGTGTAGTCGCCGGCGGCTCCGGGCGGGAACATGCTGCGGGTAATGGGAAGCGGAGAATTGGTGGTGGTGTCGAGGCGCAGCGGATTGTACGCCCAATACACGCGGAAGGGGGCATTGATCACCGGCAGGAAGACCTGGAACTCGATTCCGGTGGACATCCTGGGAACCCAGTTGGTGCTGCCCAGTGGGGTCAGGTACTGGGAGAAAGTAGTTTGGCTGCCGCCGCTACAGTTCAGGGCGATATCAAGCTTGGGGCAGCCAAACACGGTGGTGTCCAGGAGTTGCTGTTCGGCGGAGGAGATTTTTAATTCGGAATTGCGCAAGATGGGCTCGACTCCCACGTCCATGAACGGCGCAACACTCACCGGTCCGGCGATGGTGATGCGGTATTCCAGGTTGCCGATCAGGCTCAGGTCGCCGCCGGGAAATACGATCTGCGAGACGGGAACGGGAATGGTGTACCCCCCTTGCAGGGGATTGGCGGGATTTTTGGGCACGATCGAGCCATCCGGGTTGCGCAGTTGCACCGAAGCGGTGGTGGGCAGGAAGGCCACCGGCGACACCGAGCGGATATCGAACCCGCGCAGATCCGTCTCACCGCCATCATAGAAACGCTGGAAGGGTGGCGGCACCAGCCCGCCGTAGCCGGTGAGAAATGAGCCGGTCAACTGGAAGCCGACGGTGTTGCGGCCGTTCTGTACCGGCTTGAAGTGCTTTACTTGCGCGATTGGACGGATGGTCCTGACATTTCCGCCGATGCCGGCGAATTCCGTGGCCAGGTAATAGCTGGTGCCCTTGTGAGGAAAGAGCGCGCGATCCAAAGAGTTCTTGGAAAGGCTGGGGACGATCTTGCTGGTGACGATGCCGTCAAGAGAGTTGGGACCGCTGATGCCGCGGAAGGAAAGGAAATCGAACAGGGTCTTGGAGGCGTTGGTCAGGGCCACGATGGAGGAGTCATCCAGTTGATAACTGACGCCAATCCGCTTGAAGGAGTGATGGCGCAGCGGATAAGACAAATTGAGCGTGAAGCCCTTGCTGGATTGGGTGTAGTTCTGCAGGTTCTGCTCCAACGCCGTAGGGAGATTGATCGCCTGACCGCTCAGGATGGCAGCCTGGCGCGCCTGGTCGTAAATAAATCTGCGGCCGTAAACCGTGAATCCGAATTGCAGCGGGCGATCGAACAGATAGGGCTCGGTGAAGCCAAACATCAGGTCGCGCTCAAGGTTGCCGAGATTGGCTTGAACGGTCAGGGTTTCGCCTTTGCCCATGAAATTGTTGGTGCTGTAGCTCAAGCCAATAAAGGAACCGGCCAAACCGCTTACCCCTCCGGTCAATCCGATACTGTTTTTTCCCTTCTCATGCACTTTGAGCAGGAGGTCAACGGTGCCGGCTTTTTCGTCGAGATGGCGTTCGGTGGTGCTGGGGTCGTCCGCCTTCAGCACATCGAAGAAACCCAGCTGGTTCAGACGCTGCAGGCTGACTTCCCAGAGTTGCGAACTGTAGATCTGGCCCTCCTCCAGCAGGATTTCACGGCGGATGACTTTGTCGCGGGTGGTGGTGTTGCCCTGGAACTCGATGCGGCGCACCAGGAATGGTTTGCCCTCGTCCACGTCGATATCGATGAAGATTTGTTTCTTGTCCTCGTCAAAGGTGGTGCCGGGAACCGAGGTAAAGTTGATGTATCCCTGTTGACCATAAGCCTTCGCCAGATTGTCCAGGCCCTTGGCAATCTTGCTGCGGTCAAACACATCGCCATCCTTGATGGGGAACAACGCCCGCAGGGCTTTGGTATTGGTGACTGCCTTATTTCCCTTGAAAGTGATTTCGCCCAGAGTGTACTTGTCACCTTCGTCGATGGGCATGGTAAGGTCGACGGTCTTGCCCGGGCCCTGCTGCAGGAAGGGAATGTGAAAGCCTTTGTGACCACTGTCGTGGATGTCGGTTTTGGGTTCGTTGACCACCACCTTGAAGTATCCGCGATTCTGAAATTCGGCGCGCACCCGCTCGGTGTCTTCATCGACCTTGGTGGCATCGTAGGTACGGGCGAACAGATTCTCCAGGAAGATGGAGTGGGGAATGCCAATTGGCCTCAGGTTCTTCATGGCCCCGCGCAGCAGGCGGGTTTTGACATGCTGATTGCCGGTAAAAATGATCTTGCCGACTTTGACCTTCGGGCCCTCCTTGATCACAAAGGTGAGGCTCAAGGCAGCGGGCGGAATGGGCCGGATCTCGGTGCGGATGGTGGAGAATTGACGGCCGTGCTCGGAGAGCAGCTCCTTGATGACCACCTCAGCGTGTTTGACCTTGGTGGGGTCGTACTGGCTTTCCTGCGAAAGCCCAACTTTGCGTTCCTTGAAACGGTCGAGCACGTCGCTCTTGGTGACCGAGTTCAGGCCTTCGTAATTGATCTCGCGAATGGTCGGCCGCTCTTTGACGTAGATGTGGATGACCGGGCCTTTGGGAGTGTTCTCGCGCTCGAAGCGGATGTCCTCGAAGTAGCCGGTATTCCACAGCGAGTTGAAGTCACGTTCCAGGGCAGCCTCGTCATACACGTCCCCAGCACGGGTGAAGATGCGGGCGCGGACGGTTTCGGCGGGAATACGGCGGTTGCCGTGAACTTCGATGCCGGCGACCAGCTCCTGTTGCGCCGGAGCCAGCGAACTCAGCAGAAAAGTCGCCAGCAGAAAACCCACGAGCGCACCACGACCTCGACTCCAACACTTTAGAAATGAAGGAGATGGGCCGAGGTATGAGGCCAGACCTCGGGGTGCGCGGCTATGCTTGCCCTGAGCGATGCCAGGGCTATCCTGATGAGTGCGCAGAATCTCCTCTACCTCAAAGACTGGGAGTATGGAAAACCGCAATTATACGGTAGTGCGATGGAGAGCGTCCAAAAACCAGGCGTCAGTGGCTGGCCGCTGCCGGCTTGAAAAGCTCCACCTCAACCAAGACGGAATAAAACGTGGCCGAGTTGCCCAAGTCCGTAAGTTTTTGTGATGTAAGCACATTGATGTTTTGTCCGCCTGGGGAAAGCTTGGCCCAGGCAAGTCTGGCACACACCACACCGGTTTGCACAGCGCCATTGATCTTGGCAGCCAAATGAATGTCTCCGCGGCGATTAAACACGCGCACGGTATCGCCGTCAGCGATTCCCCGGCTAAGGGCGTCGGCTGCACTCATTTCAAGCAGCCCCGGTTCTTCCATCTCCTGTATCGAAGGCAGATTCGAAAAGGTGGAATTGAGGAAATTGTCGGACTTGCGCGCCAGCAGCTCCAAGGGGAAAGCCTTGGATTGCTCCCCATGCCGAGATTCCTCCGGCGGAGTGAATTGCACCACCGGATCAAGCCCTTGAGCCTTCAATGCCTCGCTATAAAGCTCGGCTTTGCCGGTCAAGGTTCCGAAGTTTCCTTGAGCGAAAGGGAGAAAAGGCTCTGCTTCTCGCTCGGCATGAAAATTTAGCCGGATGTGCCCTTCAGTGTGCAATCGCTGGCGGTCGATCCCCCTCAGCCAGGGATTCTTGCTGTTTAGCGCGACATCAATCATCTCATCGACTGACTCGCGGAAGCAGCCCTCATCGAATCCCATGTGTTGGGCCAAAGCCCGGAACAGTTCTACATTGGAGCGGCATTCTCCCAACGGCTCAATCGCCTGATCTGACATTTGCAGAAAGAAATGACCGTAGGCGCCTTGCAGATCCTTATGCTCAAAGAATGTGGTCGCCGGGAGAACGATATCAGCGTAATCGGTGGTATCGGTGAAAAATTGTTCGTGGACCACGGTAAACAAGTCGGAACGCCGCAAGCCGCGGATCACTTCATTGTGATCGGGGCAAACCGCCGCCGGATTGGAGTTGTAAACAAAAAGCGCTTTAACGGGTGGATCAGCGAGCGTGTTCAGTGCCTTGCCCAATTCAACCATGTTGACCACGCGCGCCGGTCGTCCCAGGGCCGTGACCATCAGGTCAGGGCGCGCCAAGGTCCCTTTGTCGAGGGCGAGCGCGAATGCCCCGCTGGTGGCGTACTGCAAACCTCCGCCGACTTCCTTCCACGAGCCGGTGACGCAGGGCAACATGGTAATCGCCCGCATCGCCATGCCTCCGCCTTCCGAGCGCTGCACTCCATCATTTGCGCGAATGACCGACGGCCGAAGCGTGGCATATTCCCGCGCTAACCTCGCAATGTCATCGGCAGAGATTCCAGTCCACTGCGCTACGCGCTCGGGCGGGTATTCTTGCACTTTCTCGCGGAGCTGCTCGAAGCCGACCATGTAGCGCGCGACGTAATCCGCATCATGCAGGTTCTCATTGATGATGACATGCATCAGGCTGAGCGCAAGGGCGGCGTCAGTGCCCGGGTTGATGGGCAAATACCAGTCGGCACAGGCGGCGGTGCGGGTGCGGTAGGGATCAATCACAACCAGCTTTGCGCCCCGGCGGCGGGCCTCGACGATGAATGGCCAAAGGTGCACGTTGTTGCCGTGAATGTTCGACGCCCACGCAATAATGTAGCGGGAATGCACGAACTGCTCCGGCTCGGTGCCCAGTTTGATGCCCAGGACTGACTTCAATCCGGCTTCTCCGGCGGCAGAACAGATCGTCCGGTCGAGTTGCAACGCTCCCAGGCGATGAAAGAATCGGCGATCCATGGAAGCGCCGTTCAAAACTCCCAGCGTGCCGCCGTAGGAGTACGGCAGAATGGCTTCGCTACCGAACTCGGTGGAGATTTGCTTGAAGCGGGAGGTGATTTCGTTGAGGGCTTCGTCCCAGGAGATGCGCTGAAATTCGCTGCGGAGCTCGGCTCCGCCTGAACCGCCGAGGGCGGCCGTTCCCACACGCGCAGTCGGTCCCTTGGGTGCGACCCTCCGCATAGGGTACAGCACCCGGTCCGGCGAGTACACGCGGTCGAGATACTTGGCGACTTTTGCGCACAAGAAACCGCGGGTCACAGGGTGCGCCGGATCCCCTTGAATCCGCGTCGCACGGCCGTTGTCAATGGTGATCAGGACCCCACAAGCGTCAGGGCAATCGTGGGGACAAGCGGCGTGGACGATCTGCTTCACTGCTTCGATTATACGGGTGAGGTGGCAATCGCGACCCTCACTTGGCCACAGAGCAATCAGCAGGGTTATTTTTCGAGGTAATACTCTACAGTCGTGACAACGCGGACGGTCTTCATCAAGCTACTGTCAGGGCCCATGCCCCCGTAACCACCGTCGCCGGGTTCGCCTGTATCGCCGCCCTGGTCAGCAGGTAATATAGAAAAAATACCCTGATTCGCCTGCCGAATCGATCCGACTCGGCTGCCAGAATCTGATGCAAAACGATCAGCGGCAGAGCGGGCGTTTCGGGTCGCCTCGGTAATCATGTCAGGCTTTATCGAGTTCAGTCCCGTAAATTTGTAGGCCAGTCCCTGGCCAGGATTGCTGGTCAGCACGATGCCTTTTTGCAACAGCTGCATCGTCTTCTGCGCCGCAGCTGCAACTTGATCCACTCGAGACGTGCGGACAGTAATCTGCTGCTCGACGATGTAGCGATGCGGAGCCCGATTGCCGCCCCCGTACTCGTTCGCCTGAGTATCCACCACACGGATTATCCCCAGCTCGATTTCAGCGGACTGGATGCCCTGTTGGTCAAGAAACTGCAAGATGGTCTTCCTGTCTGCCTCGGTCTTCGAATATACCCCTGTCAGATCATCTCCCGCTTCCTTGTAACTCAGAGTCCAGATGGCGAGATCAGACTTGACCTTCCGCTCTACCAAACCCTTCACTGTTACATAGCGATCGCTCAGCCGAGTTGCTTTGATCTGCGAACCTAGGATCCAGCCACCGCCGACCAGACCGAGCGCGAGTAGAAGTCCGAGCAGAGCCATGCCACGACGATCTGTCTGGCTGGTGGCATTCATCTGCGTTCCTCCTGTGTTAGTGGACGGAAGGGCTTACTTCGGGTTCTAAGTATAGCTGAAAACAGAGGGTATTAGCCTTGGACCATTTGACTCGCGACGGCCCCGCGACTAGGCAGGCGGAGTGCCGAGAAACAAAAGCGGGCGGCTTTCGCCGCCCGCACGGAAGAACCAAGTTCGGCCTATTGCAGCACGCGCACCCGATGCGCCCACACCACCGGCTTGCCGGTGTTAAGGTCTTTGAAGACCAGGCCGCGCACCACCAGGTTGGCCGCTCCCGCACCCTGCAATCCGGCCAGCCCCTTGACGTTCTCGAAAATGGTGCCGGCGCCGGTGTTCACGGTGAACGGACCGCCCGCGGAATAGCTCATCAGCAGGTCGTTCTGCATCTGGAAGCTGCCCACGTTGCCGCCGATAATGCTTACGCTATTCTCCACCAGCGAACCGATCACACCTTGTCGGCGCAGTGACACCATGTTGGGCGTGAACGTCCCGCTCTGATAGGTGCCGCCCACGAAGATGCGTTGCCCGACCACGAGAGTTGAGCCATTGAAGACCTGCTGGCTAAACCAGTTGTCGAAGAAGCAAACGTCGTACTCAGTCACCAGACTCAGATCAACGGTGTAGACCGTGTCCACCGGAATGTTGGGGCTGAGATTGGGAAGTTCTTCGCCCACGAACATGGTCACTTGCTGGCCCGGGTTAATGGCAAGAATCCGGCCGGAGATGAAAGCCTGGTCGGTGGTAATGACCTCGACATTGCTGGCCATAATGCTGCCATCGGCCTGGACCGTGCCTTCCACGCAAACGATGGCATTCACCGGCACGCTCGCCAGAGTGTAACTGCCGTTGAATTGAGTATTCGAGTTGGTATCGATGACTTCCTGGAAAGCGTAAGGCCCTTGCACCAGGAAGCTGTTGGCCGACGTGTTCAGGGAAAGCACAGAGCCGGTGAAGTCGGTGATCTCGCCTAGTTCGGCGGAAGCCGAGACCGCCATCACATCAATCGTCGGGTTTACGCTGCCGGTGATCTGTCCATTGCCGTCGACCGCGAGGGACTGGCGAAGGTCGAAGTCCATATGCAGACCGGCCAGGCCATTCTTACCCACAGTCAGAGGACTTCCGTTGGGGAACGCCACGGTGACGGTTGAGTTGGTCAAAGTTCCATTGATGGAGCCGAGCGAAGGTGGGGTCGTCGTCATGTCAACGTCGTAGATCACCGGGTTGGCCAGCGTAAAAGTCGCGCTCGTATAGGTGCCGGGGGCGACGGTGTTGAATCCCAGCAAGGAGCGCAGCCCAATCAACCGGCCGAAATCAACCGTGGTCGGCTGAGAAAGTACAGTTACCGTACTCGAGCTGTTATTGAGGGTGATGCTGTTGATGGTGATGTAGAAGGACACCACCGATGTAACCGGCGCATCTTCTCCGGTAACGAAAACTTGCCCCTGGGCATTCCCAGAACCACCGCTGGAGGAAGATGAACTGCTTCCGCCGCCACAAGCTGTGAAAGTCAGCGCTGCCAGCGCAAGCAAAACTGCGAGAAATGGAAACCGTTTCATAAGCCGCTCCTGTTGGACGTTCGCTCTTGGGGGAGCTGCGAAGTTGCTGCTCTGGACGATTAAACCCTCTCAGGATTGAAAAGTTTTGTGATTTTAGTACAGGTTACTGTGGTAATCGCCGCGCTGGGCGCTGGTTTCGGAAGCCTGGGAGAGACGTAGCTAGCTTCGTCTCTATGGTCAAACTGCGCGGCCGGCACAAGCCCCGGATGCCCATGCCCATTGAAAATTGAACCCGCCGAGGTGTCCGGTTACGTCCACCACTTCCCCGATGAAGAACAGGCCGGGGACCTTGCGGCTCTCCATGGTCTTGGCAAAAAGTTCGTCGGTGTCCACTCCGCCCGCGGTGACTTCGGCTTTCTCGTAGCCTTCCGTACCCGCGGGATGGATTTCCCAACGATGAGCGCGACGGTCCAGTTCGGCGAGAGCCTGATTGGTGAATGCAGAAGGCGCATTGAGTTCCAGCCAGCGGTCGGCCAGGCGATTGGGCAAAAACTCGCGGAAGGCGGCGTTCAGAGTTTTGAGGTTGCGCGCTGTCTGGGCGTTGTCAAAGGCGGCAGTCAGCCTGCTTTCAGGAGCCAGGTCGATGAGCACGGGTGACGGCGGTTGCCAGTAGGAAGAAATCTGAAGAATGGCCGGGCCGCTCAGTCCGCGATGGGTGATCAGCATCTTCTCCTTGAACTGTGCGCCTTCGCAGGAAGCAATAACTTCGGTGGAGAGGCCAGCCAGATCGCAGTAGTGGCTGCGATCTTCCGAAGCGAACAGCAGCGGAACCAGGGCAGGCCGCGGCTCTCGAATCTTGATTCCGAATTGGCGTGCCAGATCGTAGCCGAAGCTGGTCGCGCCCATCTTCGGAATCGAAAGGCCGCCGGTCGCGACCACCAGTTTCGGGGAACGAAACTCCGTGCGCGCGGTTCGAATGCTGAACCCGGTGGTCTTGGTGACTTCTAAAACCTTGGTGCTTACGAAGATTTCAACGTTCGCAATCTTGCATTCTTCTTCCAGCATCTGCAAGATCTCGCGTGCAGAGCCATCGCAGAAAAGCTGGCCGAGGGTTTTCTCGTGATAACGAATCCCGTGTTTCTCGACCAGCGCGATGAAATCCGCCGGAGAGTAACGGGCCAGCGCCGACTTCGGAAAATGCGGATTGGCCGAGATAAAGTTTTCAGGCCGGCAGTGCAGGTTGGTGAAGTTGCTGCGTCCGCCACCGGAGATGAGAATTTTCTTGCCGCAGCGGTCGGCATGTTCGAGAAGCGCGACACGGCGTCCGCGTTTGCCGGCTTCGATAGCGCACATCAGGCCGGCAGCGCCGCCGCCAAAAATGACGACATCGAAATCTTTAACCACAGGGGGCACAGAGGGGCACAGAGAACAAACCTGCTAGATTTCCATTACTTCTTTCTCTTTACCTTTGCTCATTTCTTCCATCTTCTTGATTTCGTCATCGGTGAGCTTTTGAACTTCCTCAATGGCCCGCTTTTCGTCGTCTTCGGAGATCTTCTTGTCTTTCATCGCTTTCTTGATGCCGTCATTGCCGTCGCGGCGGATGTTGCGCACTGCGGTGCGGTGGTCTTCGAGGATTTTGTGGAGGTGCTTCACCATGTCTTTGCGGCGTTCTTCCGTCAGCGCAGGCACCGGCACGCGGACGATCTTGCCATCGTTCATGGGATTCAAACCCAGGTCGGCGGTGCGAATGGCTTTTTCAATTGCAGCCAGAGCCGTGGGATCGAAGGGCTGAACGGTGATGAGTTGCGCTTCCGGGGCGTGGACCTGGGCAATTTGATTTAGCGGCATTTGTGAGCCGTAATAGTCAACGCTCACCACGTCCAGCATATGGACGTTGGCCCGGCCGGTGCGCGTGGCCGCCATGGCCTTGCGGAAGTCCTCGACGGCTTTGTCCATACGAGTCTTCAGTTGGATGTAAGTATCTTTGAGGCCGGGAATCGCAGCCATACCAGCTTGAGCCATGGTTAGCTCCCTAGGAATACAGAATGATCAAAACGTTGAATTATAAACCCCTAAAAGGCAAAGGCAGGCCACGGATTTACACGGATGAACACGGATTCCGGTAAAAAAAGACTTATCCGTGAAAATCTGTGTAAATCCGTGGCCAAGATTTCAAGCGCTCACCAGCGAGCCCACCTTCTCGCCGGTCACGACTTTCTTAATGTTCCCGTGCTGATTCAAATTGAAGATGATGATGGGCAGGTTATTGTCCTGGCAGAGCGAGATGGCGGTGGAATCCATGACTTTCAGGCCCTTCTTCAGCACCTCGAGGTAAGTGATCTGGGAAAATTTCTTGGCATTCTTCACCACCATGGGGTCGGCATCGTAGATACCATCCACCTTGGTGGCTTTCAGAATGGCGTCGGCTTTGATTTCCATGGCGCGCAGCGAGGCGGCGGTGTCGGTCGAGAAGTAGGGATTGCCGGTGCCGCCGGCAAAAATCACAATCCGGCCCTTTTCCAGATGGCGGATGGCGCGGCGGCGAATAAACGGCTCCGCCACCTGGTTCATCTCAATGGCGGATTGCACCCGGGTGTAGACGCCGTGCTTCTCCAGCGCATCTTGCAGGGCAAGCGCATTAATCACGGTAGCCAGCATGCCCATGTGATCGGCGGAAACGCGATCCATGTCTTTGGCCTGCTCCACACCACGGAAGAAATTGCCCCCACCGACGACGATCGCAATCTGGATGCCTAACGACTGAACATCGGCCAGCTCCGCGGCAATCTCGTGCATGCGCGCGGTATCCACGCCAAAGCCCTGATTGGCAGCAAGGGCTTCACCGGAAAGCTTGAGCAGAATGCGTTTGAAGACGGGGGTTGCCATAATTCAGTTCTCAATCACTAAAAAAGGGCGCTGTCGGCGCCCTTCGGTTACTCAGCTTTCTGTTCCGGCCGGCTGATGGCGATGGTCTCGCCTGCGTCGCCGACTTTGAAGCGGGCGAAGCGGCGGACCGAGATGTTCTCGCCCAGCTTGCCGATCTTGGTCGCGACCAGCTGCGAAATGCTGACCGTCTGGTCTTTGATGAAGGGCTGTTCGTAGAGGCAAACTTCCTCGTAGAACTTCTCCATTTTGCCGGCGACCATTTTTTCCGCGATATTGGCCGGCTTGCCGCTGGCGATGGCACGGGCAAGCGCGATGTCTTTCTCGCGGGCGAAATCTTCCGCGGTAACGTCTTCCTTGCGGATGTACTTGGGATCGCTGGCCGCGATGTGCATGGCGATGTCATGCACCAACTCTTTGAAGTCCTCGGTACGGGCAACGAAATCGCTCTCGCAGTTGACTTCGAGCAGCACGCCGATCTTGCCGCCGGCGTGGATGTAGCTGGTCACGGAACCTTCGCTGGTGACGCGGGCCGCCTTCTTGGCTGCGACCGAAACGCCCTTCTTGCGCAGGACGACTACGGCGGCTTCCATGTCGCCCTTGGCTTCGGTCAGGGCCTGTTTGCAGTCCATCATGGGCGCGCCGGTCTTCTCGCGCAGTTCTTTTACCTGGGCGGCAGAAATATTCGGCCGATTGTTGTCATCGGGATCTAGAGTTGCTGTCGTAACCATGATCGCTGATTCCTTTTTCATTACACAAACTTTGACCCGCGCCGGACGACCCGCGCGGGTCTGATTCCCTCAGGGGCTAAAGCCCGGATCTTATCTTGCTCACTGCGGCACGGCTAAAGCCATGCCCTTACCAACATCCCAGAAAGTCAGTGCTCGATCTCGACCGGGTCGGCAGCGACCTCTTTAGTTCCAGCAGGCTGCTTGCGGGCAGGGGCCCCGAGAACGTCTTCCATACTGATGTCCTCGCCGTCGCCATCTGCCACGGCAGAAATGTCGGCCGTGCCCTCCACCGGAATCTCCCCGGCCGCCGCAGCTGCCTGGGCCGCATCCGCAGCCGCCGACAAGTCCGCAATCTGCTTGTCGCTCATGAGCTGGGCGCCTTCGGCGACCGAATCCGCAATCTTTGAGGCAAACAGCCGGATCGCCCGCAGAGCATCATCGTTCCCCGGAATGATGTAATCCACTTCGCTGGGATCGCAATTGGTGTCCACCACGGCGACCACGGGAATGCCCAGTTTGCGCGATTCGCGCACCGCAATCTGCTCTTTGTTCGAGTCAATGACAAACACCGCATCCGGCAGGCGGGTCATGTTCTTGATGCCAGCCAGGTTGGCCTGCAAGTGCTTGCGCTCGCGCTCCAGCTTGATGACTTCCTTCTTGGGCAGCAACTCGTAACGGCCATCGGTGGCCATTTCGTCGAGTTCTTTCAGGCGCTTCACTGACTTTTGCACCGTCACCCAGTTGGTGAGCAGGCCGCCCAGCCAGCGCTGGTTCACGTAGAACCCGCCGCAGCGCGTCGCTTCCTCGGCGATGGCATCCTGGGCCTGGCGTTTGGTGCCCACGAAGAGAATGATCTTCCCTTCGGCAGCCAGGTCCTGCATGAACTTCGACGCCTCTTTGAACATCTTCAGCGTCTTCTGCAGGTCGATGATGTAGATCCCGTTGCGCTCGCCGAAGATGTATTCCTTCATCTTGGGATTCCAGCGCTTGGTCTGGTGCCCGAAGTGGACGCCCGCTTCGAGCAACTCCTTCATGGTGATGTTAGCCAATCAACCTCCTCGTTTGGTCTGCATCGGCAGCTTAAAACAGCGATCTCTCGCCGCCGATTGCCATTCCCGTCCCCGCGCTAAGCGGCACGGGAAGAATTGAACACCTAAAAAAAACGTCGTTCGTCCTTGGTCGTCGGTCGTTAGCCCATCTCGGATGGCCATCGGCGCATTTGCCGACGACCAACGACGAACGACCAACGACATGATTACCGCTTCGAATACTGGAAGCGCTTCCTTGCGCCCTTCTGGCCGTACTTCTTGCGTTCTTTGGAGCGCGAGTCGCGGCTGACCATGCCTTCCGCCTTCAGCTTCTTGCGAAGCTCGACGTTAAAGAGCATGAGAGCACGCGCAATGCCGAGTTTCACCGCATCGGCCTGCCCGTTCACGCCACCGCCGTCGACGCGGGCGATCACGTTAAAGGCGGCCGAAGACTCGGTCGAGACCAGGGGCTGCTTGGCGCTCACGCGCTGCGACTCGGTGACAAAATACTGCTCAAAGGGGCGTCCGTTGACCTTGAAGTCACCGCTGCCCGGACGCAAGTAGACGCGCGCGATCGCCCGCTTGCGCCGTCCTGTACCATAATATTGAACCAATTCTGCCATTTTAGCTTCTAGCTCCTAGCTTCTGGCTTAACCGGAAGCGAGCCGACCTTTCCGAAATTTTGAAATTACGCTCTTACTTCCAGCGCCCGGGCTTCCGGCTTCTGCGCCTGGTGTGGGTGCTTCTCGCCGCGATACACATTCAGCTTGCTGATCATCTGCTTCCCCAGTTTTGACTTGGGAAGCATCCGCAACACCGCCTGCTCGATGATCAGTTCCGGCTTGCGCGCCATCCGCTTGTTAAACTCTTCGGTACGCAGGCCGCCGGGATACCCGGTGTAGTGCTGATACACCTTCTGCTCCGCCTTCATTCCCGACGTCTTGATCTTTTCGGCATTGATCACTACAACATGATCGCCGGTGTCGAGGAACGTGGTGTATCTCGGATTTTCTTTGCCCATCAAAATGCGGGCGACTTGTGACGCCAGCCGTCCGAGCGTCTGCCCGGAAGCATCGACGACGTACCACTTGCGCACAATTTCCCCCGCTTTGGGGAAATAGGTAGACATGCAAACTCTCCCAGAAAAATTTAAAAAATCAAAATGAAAACCGCTGAGTAACCTCGCAAGCGCTGAACGCGCAGGGTCATCAGGCGGGCAACCGCAGGACTGCTAAAGACTTAAAGATAACGTAGAGCGGCTGCGATTGTCAACGAAACCGTGGTTGCGGTCGGTCCTTCGGGCAGGGGCAATAAATCACCCCCCTGCTCATTCATACGCCAAGGCATCAATTGGGTCTTTCTGCGCGGCTTTGTAGGCCGGATACAGCGCCCCTAGAATGGCCCCCACAATCGCGATCCCCGTGGCCTTCAGGATCCACCCCCCGGTCACGATTACCCGCAGTGTCGACCGGCGATCGATCCCTGCCCGCACCGTAAGGCTGAAGATAATCCCCACAACAATGCCGCAAATAGCCAGCAGCACGGTTTCCCGCAGGATCACATTCACGATGTAAAGCTTCGACGCCCCCAGCGATTTCAAGATCCCGATCTCGCGCGTACGCTCCATCACCGCCGTATACATGGCCTGGAAAATCACAATGAAGCCAATGATGACCGAAATCGCAATCACAAAATCAATGAACTTGGAGACGCCGGGATAGTTGCTGGTGGTCATCATGGAAAGATAGTAGGCCATGGAGGTCACGACGTAGCGGTCCATGCCGGCATTCTTAATATCATCCACCACCTGGTCGGCGTTGGCCGGATTGTCGAGTTTCAAATAAAAGAGCGTGGCTTTGCCCTGGGCGCCGATCAAATCCTGCATGACGCCCATCTCCAGAAACTTGCGCGCGCCCTTGCCTGGCTCTACCACCCCCGCCACACGAAACTTATTGTTGAGAATCTCGATGGTGTCACCCGCTTTCACGTGGTGGGAGCGGGCAAAAATCTCATCCACCAGGCAGTCGCTGGGACTCTGGAACGGCCCGCCTTGCAGATAACGGAACGGTCCAGACAGCTTTTGATAACTCTCAGGTTCGATGCCCGCAATTACCTCAATCGCGCCCTGCGTGGACACACTCTGGACCACCGGGGCGACCGTGACCACGTGCGGGATCTTGGCCAGCAGACTGCCCACTTTAATGGACATGGGAGAACCGGTGAGCCCGACAATGAACGATGAGCCCGGGGGCATCACCACCACGTCGGCGCCGATGCCTGCCTGCCGCTGCCGCGAATCACTCAGCAGCCCCAGACACAGACCCACAATCAGCAGAATCAGCGTGACTTCAAGCGCGATGGCCACGATGCTGATCAGCGACCGCACCGGCCGGTGCGCCAGGTTGGCGACAATCATTTTGTTCATCATGAGTTCAGTCGTTGGTCGTTTGCTGTTGGCGGTCGGCCCAATCGAACCCGCCTGTGCAAGCCTACATGAACGTCTGGGGTGCGCGCTGCCGGGTGAAAGGTTCTAGCGATTATTCGAGGGGCCCGAGGCTGAACCAGTACCGGCCTTATCCAAGTGAATCACCTCGGCGCCGGGCGGTTGCTCCAGCACGAACTTGTCATCCCCCAGGGGACGATTGATCTCTAGTTTCACCAGGGTCAGGGTGATATCGTACTCTTCCTTGGGGCGTGAGATTTCAATCTGCCAGGGAAAGCTTACGCCATCCTGGCCCCTATAGTCTTCGTAGCTCGCGTCGGTGGCGATTTCCCCCTGGTCGTCATACAAGATCTGGCGGTGGGGCAGCAGGTCGCTGCGGTTGAATACGATCTTGCGGGCCAGCACCCAGCCCTGCGCGGATTGGCGGATCACGTCGAGGACGTATTCGGGCTGCTCGCGTCGGTGTTTTTTGTCGACGATCACCGTTTCGGTTTCACTCTCCATGACCGCAATTTCGTTTTGTGCGAGTTCGTGAATGAGCAGCGCGTTGTAAATGTGCCGTGGGCGCAGATTTTCCAGCGGCTGGGTGAGGCTGTGAGTCTCGACATCATTGCGACCCACCATGAAACGACTCTTTGGCGGAATGGAGACCTTGAAGTTCTGGCCGTCGCTCACCATGTCGAACGCGGTGGTGCGAACCACAGGCATTAATCCGATCATGCGCAGCATCGAGGGCTTGCGTACCAATACATATCCGCGAATCTGCTGGTAGTCGGTGATCTTGCCCTTTTTTGCCCCGCCCACCGAGGTGTCAATATCAACCGTCGCCTGAATGGTCTGGATCCGTGAGGCCTGGGTATTGACGGATTCGATCAATTCCTGCTGAGTCGCGGTCTTGAGCGGGCCCGCCCCCAGAGGAGCCTGGACTTTGCGCGAGCGGAATAAACAACCCGTGAGCGGCAGTTCAATCAGCAAAAGCAAGAACACTACAACACGATGTCGGTAGGAAAACATTCGAGACGGTGATTGATCCATCAGTTAGATGAGTATAAGCGATGGGAAGAAATACATCCGATTCCGGTCTTTCGGGTCATACCCGGACGCGGTCAAGTCGATCCGGCTCGCGTGTTTCTCTGCGCCCTCTGCGGCCGTCCTCAGCGCTCTCTGATTTCATGAAACCGTCGGCCCCTCAGACCTGAGTAGACTTGGGAGTGTCAACCACCAAGGCTCGGGAGAAAGGAGCCGAACATGATGATTATAGGATGTGATTACCACCCGAGCCTGCAGCAAATTGCATGGTACGGCGACCAGAGCCAGGAGGGTGGCGAGCGGCGCCCGCATGACGGCGTCGAACTTTTGAGATTCGGGTTCGACGTTACTTGCCGTTTGTTCCTCCCTGTATCAATGCATATTCTGGGTCGTCCCACTTGCGACCCAACAAATTAATGGTCACAGAGAAATCGACGGGGGCACAATCTTTGCCAGTCATACGAATATCAAACTTAAATGGGCCGGGGCCAATGATTGTTCTCCATTTAGATGGCATTGGGTTTACTGTAGGAATGATTGCTGTAGCATGATTGTCCCACCAACACACATTCAATCTCTGCCCAATCCCAGGTTCAATAGTTAGTGGTTCGTAGTCGTGATAATCCCATCCAAGTTTTAATGGGGAGTTCATTTCAGTGGGAATCCACTTGCCATAACCGTCGGGCCTAGACACCAGCAATAGCCTAGCGTGACAGTCTTCTACAGGCGCATCCGTCAGACATTCGGGAAGCACTTGAAGGAAGATGCTCGTTACGTCACTAGCCTCAGTTTCTGTTCTTTGGGCTATTATTTTAGAAACCCGAAACCGGGGCTGAAGTCGTACGTAATCCCCCTTCCAAAGAAAATAACCAGTCGTGAAAAATAGAGTCAGAAGATATGTAAGAAACCATAGCTTCAAAGGCGGGTACCACAGAGTGGCGATGCTAAAAATTATGCCAAACACTGTTGGCCCCCAAAACATATCCCAAGCCTTTTCGATAAATAGGCGGCAATAAATCCAGAACAAGTGGCCGTCAAACGACTGAATGATCCTAGAAATTTGCTTCTTGAGTACCAATACGGAAATGAGTCCGATTGCGACCGCAGAGCTGACCAACGCGCACACTGAGGAATGGGGGAGTGGTGGTGTAGTGCACCCTTCAAAACTAGACACATGGGGCCGTGTTTAAAGTGAGGGTTTGGGCAGAGAACTGAGCACGGGATTCGTGCGGGGTTCTGCCCCGGAGTCCGCGATGCGGACGGTCGTGATTGTACTCCTCGATCCAGCTTGCGATGCTCTGCTCGGCTTGGCCGAAGTTCTGGTATTCGTTGAGCCAGACCTCCTCTTCTTTCAAGCTGCGATGGAACCGTTCGATGTAGCTGTTGCCCTCGGGATGGTTGTAGGCCGTGCGCCGGTGCGTGATGCCCAGCCGATTCAGCGTTTCGATATAACGGGCCGACGTAAACTGGGTGCCGTTGTCGGTCGTTAAAGTCAAACCCGTTCCACGAGAACCGAACGGCAAAACCTCCAGCACGGCGCGGTTGAGCGCCGCCAGAGCTTCTTCGGTACGGCAGCGCAGACTCAAGTCCCAGCCGATGATCTCCCGGGTGCAGCAATCGATCACTGAGACCAGATACGCCCAGCCCACACTCGGTCCCGCCCAGACCTTGGTCATGTCCGACTGCCAAACGTGATTGGGCTGCGGCGCTTCCACCTTGCCCCAGTCCTTGCGGCGCGAGACCCGGAAGCGGCGCTGGCGCACCAGCAACCCGCGTTCCCGCATCACCCGCAACACCCGCTTGCCGTTCACCACCAACCCTTGCTTGCGCCCCAGCCACCAGACCACGCGACGATAGCCGTACGCCGGCTTCTCGCCGCAGGCCAGGATGATCTCCGGGTCGCGTGAACGATCCGCACGACTGGTGCGTGCCTGCCGCTGATAGTAGAGGCTCGACCGGCTGATCGCCAGTGTCTCAGCCACCAACTTCACTTCGTTCCCCTGGGCCACTAACTCCCGTGCCGACGAATGCGCTGGCCCGCAGCTCACTCGCCCAGCACGTTTTTTAAGATCTCGATCTGCAAGTGCGATCGTCCCAGCGCCCGCTCCAGTTGCTTGATCCGCTTCTCCTGCTCGGCATCGGGCCGCGCGCCTGCGCTCCTCCCCCCGAGCGCAGCCTTGGCTCCCGCTTCCACTTCGTCTTTCCAGCGGTAATAAAGATTGGGAGCGATCTCGTATTTGCGGCAGGTCTCTGCCACGTTCCCGCTCTTCAGGACTTCCAACACAATCTGCCACTTCTCTTCCGGGGTTCTCTGGACTCTTGGCTTTCTCGACATTCTCGCCTCCTGGCGGAGGCCCCAAGCCTAACTAACTTCCGTGTCCAGTTCTACGGGGGTGCACTACAGTGGCATATCAGTCTACAGGCACACCCTACGCCCCATAAGTGGGCGAGGCAAGTATCTTGATGCCTAAGGTTTTGACCTGATTTGTAGTCGGCTGGGTCAGCGCCGCGCGACCGTCTTCCGATACTCTGCCACGTTCCGGTTGTGCTCCTCCAGGCTGCGGGCAAAGCGGTGGTGACTGTTTCCGTCGCTCACAAAATAGAGGTACTGGGTGTCGGTGGGATGCATGGCTGCTTCGAGCGATATCTTACCCGGATTACCGATCGGCCCCGGCGGCAGCCCGGCATGGATGTAGGTGTTGTATGCGGAACGGACCTGCATATCCTCATGGTGCAGAGCGCCCGTGTAAGCCCCTTGCAGCAGCTCGGCGTAGATGACGCTGGGGTCAGCTTGCAAAGGGATATGTTTCGCCAGCCGATTCTCATAAACTCCGGCCACCAGCGGACGCTCTTCGGGGGCGGCGGTCTCCTTTTCGATGATTGACGCCAGAGTCACCGTCTTCTGTACGTCGGCGGTAAGGCCGATTTCGCGTGCTACTTGCCGAAACTGTTTGACCATCGCCGCCGCCATCTCTTCCAGGGTCTGAGTGCGGGTGAATTCGTAGGTATTGGGGAACAGGTAGCCTTCGAGGGTTGTGGCGTCCGGCGCGAAGTCGGCGATCAGGTCGGTTTGTGACTGGGCAACCTTCACGAAATCCTGGCTCGATCCCAGGCCGGCATTCTGAATGGCTTGCGCAATCTCAAACAGGTTGAAGCCTTCAGGGATGACCACGGTGTGGACGAAGACATCGCCACGCACCAGGCGTTCGTGGATATCGATCGACGTGGTAGTTTTATCGAACAGGTACTCGCCGGCCTTGAGCGAGTGCCGGTGATGCAGCCGGTGCCAGACGATGAAAGCAGTGGTGCTGCGAATAACGCCGGCAGATTTCAGCTCCGCTGCGATGCGCCGAGTGGAGTAGCCGGGATGCAGCAGCACAAAGGTCTGCGTGGCCGGCGTCACCGGCGAATAGCAGGCCCAGGCCAGCCATCCGCCCACAGCGAGGGCGGCAATCACAATTAAGGTGAAGAAGGCACGCATCGCTACGGATAGTTTAGATGAGGGCAGGTGGGCGGGAGGTAGTCGGAGGTCGGTGGACGAGGGTCACTGCCGGATTGTTGGGAACAAAATTCTGACGAGTGGTGTCCGTCACTACATGAAATCCTCACTTCGCTGGCGTTTCTCATGTAATCTCGGGCGGAGGTCGCGAGAGCAAGCCTCCGCTGGTGTTCCTTGGTTCCCTAAATCTGGTAATCGATGTCTTCCATGATCCTCTGTAGGGAAGCGGATAGCGGTTCACTGGTGGCCTCTGAGCCTTCGAGCTTCTGCACCCGCTCGCGCAACTTGTTCACTTCGGTCGCCACCGCAGCCAGCGCCTCGGAGAGCGGGTCGTTGATCTGTTTGGGATCGGTAATCACCACGCGTTCGCCATTGCGGAAGATGATATGGCCCGGAACGCCGACCACGGTGGAATGCTCGGGCACACTTCGCAGCACGACTGAGCCGGCGCCGATCCTGCAATTCCGCCCCACGGTGATATTGCCGAGAACTTTCGCTCCCCCGCCGATCACCACATTGTCTTCGATGGTGGGATGCCGCTTGCCGTGCTCTTTGCCGGTACCACCGAGAGTCACGCCTTGGTACAAGGTCACGTCGTCACCCACGATCGCGGTTTCGCCGACGACAACCCCCAGCCCATGATCAATGAACAACCGTCTGCCGATCTGCGCCCCGGGATGGATTTCGATTCCAGTAAAGCAGCGAGCCACTTGCGAGAGCCATCGGGCGAGAAGCAAGAAACCGTGGTTCCACAGCCAGTGGTTTAAGCGGTGGCACCACACCGCATGCAGTCCCGAGTAACACAACAGAACTTCCAGGCGGGACTTGGCCGCAGGGTCGCGCTCCCGCACGGTGGCGACGTCCTCACGAACTAAGGCGACGAGGTGGGGCATCGATCAAGCCGGGGGCGCTGCGGTTGGAATCTGCAGCGCCTGGTTGCGGAGCGCTTCAAATAGGATACTCGTCAAGTAACGCTCTCCGGAATCCGGCAAGATCACCACCAGCAGTTTACCTGCGTTTTCCTTTCGGCTGGCAACGGCAAGAGCGGCAACCACGGCAGCTCCCGACGAAATACCCACCAGCAGCCCCTCTTCTTTGGCGAGGCGACGCGCCATATTGATCGCATCCTCGTTTGTGACTGTAACCACTTCATCGATGAAGTCCCGGCGCAGAATGCCGGGGATGAACCCGGCGCCGATGCCCTGGATCTTGTGCGGCGAAGGCTTGCCGCCGGAAAGCACCGGACTGTCCGCCGGTTCAACCGCGACCGCCTTGAAGGAAGGCTTCTTGGGCTTGATGTATTGGCAAACGCCGGTGATGGTCCCGCCCGTGCCAACGCCGGAGATCAGGATGTCGGCACGCCCATCGGTGTCATTCCAAATCTCGGGTCCGGTGGTTTCCAGGTGAATCTTGGGATTGGCGGGGTTGTCGAATTGTTGGAGCATGTATCCATTGGGAGTGTTGGCCAGCAGTTCTTCGGCCTTGGCAACCGCGCCCTTCATTCCCTTGGGTCCGGGGGTGAGAACAATCTCGGCGCCAAACGCGAGCAACAAAACTCGCCGCTCCAGACTCATGGTCTCGGGCATGGTCAGAATGAGTTTGTATCCTCTCACCGACGCCACAAAAGCCAAGCCGATGCCGGTGTTGCCGCTAGTAGGCTCGATCAGCACGGTTTTGCCGGGTTGAATTTTCCCCGCCCGTTCCGCCTCGGTGATCATGCTGACGCCAATGCGATCCTTGACGCTGGCGCAGGGATTCGAGCTTTCCAGCTTCGCCACCACCTGGGCGGTGCAACCTTCTGTCACCCGGTTAAGACGAACCAGGGGCGTGTTACCGATCAGCTCGGTGACGTCACGTGCAATCTTCATAATCAGCCCTCCCCTCGAGGAACAATGAGCAACCCAAGTAATGTAAGTATATTACTAGTCTTTCGTCTGGGATGCTCGTCTGGGATGCTCGTCCGTGAGTTCAACGTGCTTCGGCAAGCGGTGCGACGTGTGCCACAAGCTCCCGGAGAAACTGGTCGGAGTTCATGAACATTGCAAAGTGACCTCCGGGAATCGCCACAAATTCTTTTCGCGGGGCCTGAATCGCTTCCAGGTACTTCCGGACAAGCTCGGTTGGCGTAGTGAAATCTTCGGTTCCCTCGAAGAAAAATATCGGGATTGCAAATTTGAGCCCGAGTTCCTTCATGGTTTCGGACTGGGTTTGGGGCACAAGATGTTCTCCGCTGAAAATCTGGCCATCGACTGAATCGTTCACATCTTGAACGGAATTACCGGGAGCAACCAAAGTGAGTCCAAGCGTCCCCGCGAGGAAGCGATCCGCGCCTTCGAAACGGTTTGACCACTTGCGCTGCACCTGATAGCCCCAGCCGTTCGCGTACGGCGGAGCACCAACGCTTTTCAGTTCGTCCAAGGCTTGTTGATTGCCTGTGGCCTGAGCCTTCTTCAACAAGGCGTCATACGCCGCCGCGTAATTCTGAGTTTCGTCGGCCACCTGCCCGGTGCCGACGTAGGCGAAGAAAAGCTCCGGCCTTTCTCGAATCATTCGTAGGCCAAGGATCGTGCCAAAGGAATGAGCCAACAGGATTACTTTGCGCTTGCCCAGATGTTTACGCAGATATTCCGTTAATTCGACTCCATCCTGCGCCATGCGATCCAGCGTCATCGTCGGCGCCACCGATGGGCTTGATTTGCGGAGCGTCCTGCCTGCACCACGCTGGTCCCACTGCACCACTGTGAAGTGCGCTTCCCATGGAGCAAACATTGCAAACGACCAGGGATTGGTCACGTCGCCCGGCCCCCCATGCAGGAACAAGAGCACCGGATTGCTACGGTCATCTCCGCGAATCGTAACCCACTGCTCGATGCCTCCGATGGAAACATAGCTGGCCTCGTCAACTCCTTTTGCGGGATCAATGGCGTATTCCCTCGCGTTACGCGCCCGCAAGAAGGTGAGTGTGTGGTCGAGCTTGCGATAAGCGGCATCGTCGTAACCGGCTGCCGTCGCGCTCGACGGTTCAGCAACTGATTGCGCCGCCGGATTCTGCGCTGCTGCTGCGATTGATAGGCAAACAAAGAGGGAGGCAAACACTCGGCCAACCAACACACGGACTCTCATAGCGGGAGTATACGGACTGCGCACATCACCGGTTCCCAGTTATACGTGCCAGGGCGGAGTGCCCCGAGCGGTCGGGTGGCGTCGCCTTTTGGGTTTCTCGCCGAATCTTAGAGGGGCTATTCCTTCGATGATCATTGTCTGGATTCTCGAAAAGCGCTGTCCCAACTGAAGTGCCTGGGAAACCCCTCAGTCCGTGGCCGCCCAGGCCGGCGCCGTAACTGACTGCTGAGTGCTGAATGCTAACTGCCCGCGGCATCCCTGCGTGGCGTCGCGCTGGCGAGCGCCAGGACCGCTCCCGCGAACAGCAGCGTGTCAAAGAAGTAGTTGATCCCCTCAATTTTGACGTCGGTGCTCGGGTCGCCCAGCGCCGCGATCAGGATCGGCCCATAGATAAGCACGACCAGCAGCACCAGCCAGGCGCCAAGATAAGTTGCCGCCATCCGCGTCTTCTTGTTCAGCAGCATGCTTGCCCCGGCAACGAAGAGAATTGCGCCCGTCGTATAGCTTATGAACCGGTGCCATGGAATCCACGCCGGCAACAATTTTTCGAGCGGAACTCCGGGAACGTTTGCTGGGTGCAGAAAATGCTCAACCCCAAAAAATACAGCGGCCATCGCGACTAACACGCGGCCCACGGTTATGAGCTTGCTTCCGACTTGCCCCCGGCCTTGCTCGCGCATCGCGCTTCCTGCAAGAATCCAGCCTCCGCCCCCGAATGAGCTTTCACGGAAGCAAAACGTCCACGCAAACCTGTCTCTGGGGCTGGCGACAGCTCCCGGGATCATCAACATCGCCACAATAAGAAACATCGCGATCCCGATCAGCAGGCCGGACCAGCGCACCTGAATCTTTGTGGCAATGCTCAAAGCCGCGGCCAGCAGCGCAAAGCCAAAGAAATATGCCCAGAACAATCGCCACGGCATATACGAGGGCACCAGGGGCAAGACGAAGTCTATGCCCGAGAGATGCAGAGCGCCGAAGACCGCCAAAGGAGCGGCGAAACACAAATTGCTCAAGGCTACGATCTTGTCGAGCCCGCGCGCCCGCGCGATATCGGTCCTCGCAGCCCACAGGGCAATCAGGAAAAGCAGGACGCCGGCGCTGCACATCGAAACCACGGTGCGGGAGATCACAAGAAATGTGGCGAGAATGGTTGGGTGCATGTGAATGTGGATGCTAAGCGTAGGCTTACGCGCTGTATAGCGCGTCAACGCAGCCTCAAATTTTGCAACTAAGAGTAGGCGACGCCTATGCCAAACCCGGGCTTGAGTGGGCCATCCTGCCAAGATTCCCGCAGAACTTTTTTCGGCTTATACTTTTCGCTTTGCACGATTACCCCACCCTTTCGCAAAGGACGTGAAAGAGTGGGGCACGCGAGGAGAGAACATGGCGGATCTGAAGCATGAAATCCGTAGTAACGAAGCCAGCGACGCGAGGGTCGTGAAAGTCGACATGAAACTCGAGGTCGTCGTCATCCCCGTCTCGGACGTCGACCGCGCGAAGGAGTTCTACACCAAGCTCGGGTGGCGGCTCGACGCCGACTTCGACAGCGGTCAAGACTACCGCGTGATACAGTTCACGCCGCCTGGCTCCGGGTGCTCGATTATCTTCAGCAAGAACGTTACCGCCGCGGCGCCCGGCTCCGCCCAGGGCCTATACCTGATCGTCCCCGACGTCGAGGCTGCCCGCAAAGAGCTGCTTGGTCGGGGCGTCGAGGTCAGCGAGGTGTTCCACGGCGCCAGCGGCGTCTACGTTGGCGCGGACGAGCCCTACCTCTTTGGGCGGCTCCGGGTCAGCGGTCCTGATCCCGCGCATAGCAGCTACCGCTCGTTCGCCTCGTTCCGTGATCCGGACGGCAACGGCTGGTTGTTCCAGGAGATCACAACCCGGCTGCCTGGGCGCATCGATTCGGGCGTGACTTCATTCAGCTCTGCAAGCGACCTGGCGGGGCACTTCGGCGTGCGGCGGCCGCCCACGGCCAGCACGAGAAGCGTATTGGCGCGGCAGATCCGAACTGGCCCGACTGGTACGCCAGGTACATGGTGGCAGAACAGTCCGGCGAAGAGCTGCCGCAATGAACGACTACGATGTGATCGTCATCTTGCAGCAAGAGTAATTTTAGACTGCTGATCGGAGGAATCATGAGCACCGCAACCAACGCCTTTCCCATCCGGCGTGAACCAGAACTCCTCGGGCAAACCGTGGTCGTGATCGGCGGCAGCGCCGGCATCGGGCTCAAAACCGCCCGGCGAGCACGCGCTGAGGGGGCCAAGGTGATCCTCACCGGCCGGAATCCTGAGCGCTCTCCAGCGCGCCGCGAGCGAACTCGAAGCGCTGAGTACCGCGGCCTTCGACGCCACGGATGCTGACGCCCTCGAGCGATTCTTCCGCGACCTGCCGGCCACCATCGACCACGTGATGGTGACAGCTGGCCGGCCGTACTACGGGCGCCTCCTCGACATGGACTTCGCGCAGGTGCGCCGCGAGATCGACGCGCACCTCATGCTGGCGCTCCAGGTCGCCCGCAACTCCGTCAACAAGGTGAGGCCGGGAGGCACGCTGCTGTTCATGGGCGGCACCGGCGGCCGGCGCCCTGGCATCGGCCTCGGGATCGTGTCAGCAATGACCGCTGCACTCCCCGCTCTGACCGCCAACTTGGCGCTCGAGCTCGCGCCCGTGCGAGTCAACCTCATCGCGGCTGGCTTCGTGGACACGCCTTTGTCGGCGTAACTGCTCGGCGATGAACTCGAAAACCGCCGCAATCAGCTTCGCGCCACGCTTCCCATCCGGCGCGTTGTCGGACCGGCCGACGTCGCCGCACTCGCCGTGCACATCATGACCAACACGGCCCTCACGGGCGCGACCTACGACATCGACGGCGGGCAGCAGTTCGTCGCCCGCTGACTTAAGAGGGCCGGTGGCCCAGGTCGCTAGGGGAAGTACGACTCGCAAGGAGGAATTCCCTTCCCTCCTTGGGTGGGCCAACCGGCCCGTTCCCGGCTATGCATGCCCGGGGCGCATCCGGGACGGTCGGGTGGCTGGGCTTTTGGGTTTCTTCGCGATGGCCATCGGCCTATGGGATCAGTAGGAAGCCATGCATCACAGAGTTAGAATCTTCGTAGAATCCAGTGATAGCGTTCTTTGCATTGATGCTATAGGCCTCTGTGTATCCGGAGTCGAACACGTCGCCTGTGGTAATGTTGCCATTGGCAGCCCGCAAGAAACCCTCGATCGGCCCATTTTCTGTGCAGAAAAACCCCACCGTCACGCCAGCATCATTAATGCTCTCCGCAAAGGTACCGCACACATCAAGGTCGATCGACGTGAAGGTACCGTCCTGGGCGCGCAAGTAGCTTATTGATCCCTGCTCACCACTCGGATTCACAGCCCCGACGATCGCACCCGCCGTGTTGATGGCAAAGGCAAATGTTCCCAGACCCGGTCCTGTGCCGGATCCCGGAGCCTCGAAGGTGGTGATCGTGCCGTCAGGAGAGCGCACGTAGCCGTGAAACATGCCAGTTGCGTCTGCATCTGTTCCTGCAATCGCCCCTGCCTGGTTAATGGAGGAAGCGTAAGTGCCCTGGCCAGAACCAGTACCGGCGCCCGGGGCATCGAACCGCGTGAGTGCACCGCTAGCGCCGAGCAGGAAACCGTGATACACATTGCTTGCATCCGAGTAAGTCCCGGCGATTTCTCCCGAAGAGCTGATGGCGTAGGGACTTGTACCCTGGCCGCTGCCTGTGCCCGCACCCGGAACGTCGCCCGTGACGATCACGCCCTGCGGGCTGCGCCGAAAACCGTGATACACGCTGTTTGCGTCCGCATAGGTTCCGACGATCACGCCAGACGCGTTGATGCTTTCCGGCGTCGTGCCCTGGTAGCTCTGATTGCCGGCTCCAGGAGCGTCAAATGTGGTGATGGTACCGTCCGCAGCGCGCACGAAACCGTGAGACGCATTGTTTGCGTCTATGTAATATCCCGCTATGACACCCGCTGCATTGATGCTGTAACCAACGGTACCCTGCCCGGCGCCTGTACCAGCGCCCGGAGCATCGAAGCTAATCTGGGTCGATGCGCTCGCGGCAATACCTAGAACCAGCACGACAAGAACACGGCAAAGTACCGCCCTGGTTCGCATCCTTCCCACGAATCGTTCAACAATAGTTACTCGCGCCATGATTCTGCACTCCCGATCTACTAACCAACCCGTAACCTGCCTTAGTCGGTCGCGTCAGGCAGTATACACTTGAGCTGCAAATGTTCACCCAAAGTTTTCTGGCTCCAATCGGGTTGCGTGCCCGATGTTCGCTTGGTTTTGGCAAACGTGGGATCTCGCTCGAAGCCACTGGCCCATCGTAGGTTAGCGCCCCGAAACCAACCATCTTGGCGAATACTGGGCAAGGAACGGGGCGCTAACCTGGGCCGTCTACGGCATGCCCCGGTTTGGCTAACGACCCGCGACGAACGACTAACGACGGTCTTTAGCTTCCATCCAACTCTGCAAAATCAACACCGCCGCCATCTGGTCGACTACTTCCCCTCTGCGCTTGATCGACATTTCGGTCTCGCGGAGTAATCGGTTGGCTTGCGCGGAGGTCAGGCGTTCGTCCCAAAGATGTACCGGCAGCTTGAATCGCTTGCGCAGTTCCTCGGCGAAAAGCTGCATCTTCTCCGCCTGGATTCCCTCCGCTCCGCTCATTCGCAGCGGCAGACCCATTACGATTTCAGATACGCCATGCTCGCGGATGACCTTTTCCAGCGCTGCCAGATCCGTCCGCTTATTCCGGCGCTGAATAGTTGCCAACCCCTGCGCTGTAATCCCCAGTAGATCCGATATGGCTACGCCGATTCGTCTGGAACCGACATCCAGGCCCAGCACGCGCGTCAGCGTCCGCCCGGCGGCGTCAGTTGGTAGGGATGGCACCTCGCGATTATATGTCGCGCAGAAAGCCGCGATTTGGTCTACGATGTTCCGGGTCTTGCTCTGGACGCTGGAGCACCGCATTCATGGACGAAGAAACCCAACTCGAGTCCGGGGAGCCAACTCCGCCGGAGGCCGAACCGCGGCGGGAACTCCGACGGCACTGGGCGATGAACATTATCGGATTCGCCGGCCTGCTGGCGCTCTGCTACTACGGCGAAGCCGTCCTGGCGGTCATTCTGGTTTCCGTGTTGCTGGCCTTTGTGCTGGCTCCGGTGGTGGATCTGCTGTCATGGCTGAACCTGCCCCGCGGCTTGGGAGCGTTTGTCGCCATTGCGTTGCTGCTGACGGCGATCATGACCACTGTCTATTACTCCTACAACGAGGCGGTGGTGCTGCTTCAAGACCTGCCCAAGTACACCACCCGGCTGCGCGAGGATGTCATGCGCTTCCGCAAGCAGGCCGAGAGCCTAGAAACCCTGGGCGAGGGGCCGGAAGAGAAAGACGTAGTCAAAGTCCGCGAGGCGACGCAATGGAACGACCTGCTCACCCGCGGTTTCGGATCCGCCAGCACCCTGCTGCTAGCCTCCTCCTTCATCCCCTTCCTGACCTTCTTCATGCTGACTTGGCAGCAGCACGTACGTTCCACCACCGTGATGCTGTTTCCTTTGGAGAGCCGCCATACCGTTTACACCACGCTGGGCTTGATCTCCGCCATGATCCGCAGTTTCATGGTGGGCAATCTGCTGATCGGCCTGGCTCTGGGCGCGGTCAGCACTCTTGTGTTCGGACTTCTTCACCTGCCCTTTTTCTATTTCGTGGGCTTCATCAGCGGATTCTTGAGCCTGGTTCCTTATATGGGCCTGCTGCTGGCCATCGTGCCGCCGGTTTTTGTGGGCCTCGGACACGTAGAGGTGGCCGACCTTGTGACCATTGTGGTCACCGTTTTGGGACTGCACATGATCGCCCTCAACGTCCTCTATCCCAAATTTCTCGGCAACCGGCTGCAACTGAACCCGCTGGCGGTGACCATGGGCCTGCTGGTGTGGGGCGGACTGTGGGGAGCGATGGGTCTGCTTCTGGCCATCCCCATTACCGCCGCCATGAAGATCGTCTTCGACCACGTGGAGTCTCTGAAGCCCTACGGCGCCTGGCTGGGAGAGTAGGTCACGGCAAACCACTCTGTCTTATGAAGTTAGCAGTCATCCCGGCAAAACCCCCGTGGCGTGGCCTTTCCCAAGGTTTGGAGACCAACGGCTCAATTGCCATTCCCCACTGTTTTCGGTAGCATAAGAGTGTGCTGTTCCTCAGTTTTTCCACTTCCCAGGGTGGTCCCGCATGTTAAGCAGCGACGGCAGTTTCCACATAGGCGATAAGGTCGTTTATCCGAATCATGGCGTTGGAATTATTGAGCAGATCTCGAGTCGTACCAATGGCGAGATCGTCGAGAAATTCTATTTGCTGAAGATCAAAGCCAGCAGCCTCAAGGTGATGGTGCCCTTCCATAACGTAAATATGGTGGGACTGCGGCGGGTGATCAAGAACGGCGACATCCAGAAAATCGTTGATTTTCTGCAAGATGGCTCGGCCGACAGCAACGCCGACTGGAAATATCGCTACAAAGAAAATTCCGAGCGCATGCGCACCGGGTCTTTGCTCGAAGTGGCAGTCGTGCTGAAGGGCCTCATCGCGCTCAACCAGGCCAAGGCACTTTCATTTCGGGAAAAGAAAATGCTGGAGCGCGCCCGCTACCTGCTGGTCAGTGAGCTGGCAATGGCCAAGAATTGTGAAGAGCCGATGGTGGAAGAGTTGCTCGCCAAAGCCCTGAGCAAGCACGGCCTGCGCTTCCCGGAAGCCTCCGAGTTTCAAGCGTAAGGGCATTCACCACAAAGGACACGAAGGTCCACAAAGGAAACCCTTGGCAATCAACCTTTGTGATCCTTTGTGTCCTTTGTGGTTGTTGGGTTTTCTGAGGTTTATAATTCCTTTCGCATGACCCATCACATCAAAAAGAAGCTGCAGGACGAAATCAACACCCTGGAACACGAACTCGTCCACGAGCTTCCCAAGGAAATCAAGCGTGCCGTCGCCCTCGGCGACCTCAGCGAAAACGCCGAATATCACATGGCCAAGCAGCGCCAGGAGTTCGTCAAAGCGCGGCTGCGCCAACTCGGCCGCCGCATGGCCGACTTGTCCCTCATCAACATGGACAACATTCCCCGCGACAAAGTGGGGCTCGGGTCCACGGTCAAGGTTTTCGACAACTCCAAGAACGAAGAAATGGAATACAAGCTGGTGACCACCGAAGAATCCGACGTGGCCACCGGAAAGATTTCAACCAGTTCGCCGATCGGCCGCGCGCTTCTCAATAAGAAAGTTGGAGACACCGCCAGCGTGGTCACTCCCAACGGCAAGCGCGAGCTGGACATTCTGACCTTAAGCACAATTCACGACGAGGCCGAAGTCTGACATGGCCATGACCTGGACCAGCGCTTTCGGCCGGGCTTGCGGGAAGTTGCTGAATGTTATTGTGCGCTGGCTGGCGCTGTCGCGCATCAATCCCAATGTGCTGACCTTTATGGGACTGGTGGTCAACACCATCGCCGCCATTCTTTTCGGATACGCGAACAGCGAAAATCAGGCCCGCATGTTCTTCTATGCCGGGCTGGTCATCATCGGCTCGGGATTTTTCGATTTAGTGGACGGCGAAGTCGCCCGCGCCACCAATCGCGTCACCCGCTTTGGCGGCTTCTTTGATTCCGTCATCGACCGCTATAGTGACGCTTCCCAGTTCCTCGGACTGCTGGTGTTCTACGCTCGCGGCCAGCGCTTTGTGTACGTGGTGCTGGCGGCGTTCGTCATGGTCAGCGCCATCATGGTCAGCTATACCCGGGCGCGCGCCGAGTCGCTGATCGGTTCCTGCCGCGTAGGATTTCTGGAGCGTCCGGAACGGCTCGTGCTGGTGATCATCGGAGCTTTGTTCAACCGCATGGCGCCGGTGCTGTGGCTGATCGCCGTGCTGTCCACGATTACAGTAATCCACCGCATGCGCTATACATGGACTCGCACGCAGGATTCGCCGGTTGGGGCGAAGGGGCAGGCGGCGTAGGTTCCCTCGGTCGGAAAGCACTGGAACGGGAATACCCGAAGTCTCGTGGCCCACGAATATTGTTGTTAACCCCGCTGGTGGGGCTATTCTGGATTCGCAGGCGGTGTCCAGTACCCACGCCAAAGCCCCGGATGATTGTCGGGGCTTTGGTGTTTGTGGAGTCATCCTCTCGTGCCTTGACAACGCCACTGGCAGAGTTAATCTGGAATTGTTTGGCGGACGGCGTCCAGTATCAGCCCCGGATGGCTACCGGGGCTTTTGTGTTTCTGGAGCTTTCTCGTCCTTCGGGGCACAATGCAAACGCGCACCTGTTCGCCGAGCGATGCACCCCGAAATCCCGCCGGTCGGGCGTGAGATGGTGTCAGTCCCCTCGCGGTTCGCAAGCTTTCCCGCCTGAGGAGTGGTAAAACCGCCGCGTCGGATGACTTAAACTATCACCCTTCCGGGAAGACAAGCTTGGCTTCGCAAGCCGCTTTCTGACTGCTGAGAACCACATGTACCGGACCGCCGCCTTCACGCCGCGCCTGTTCGCGCTCGTCAAGGGTCCACGTCAGCGCAACGGACACGGTGACCCGAAACGCATTTTGGGAACGACACAACAAATAGGCTGGCCGTAGAGATGAAATAACCCCAACATCTGTCATCCTGAGTGAAGCGGGCCTCGCGCTTGCGCGAGGCCTGCGAGTCGAAGGACCCCTTGCCCGCCGGAAGCACCGCGAACGCCGCGGGGCGTTCTCACTGTGCTTCATACAGAGTTAGGTTGGAACGCCTTGTAGCGGTCGTGCTGCCGCACGCGGACAAGAGGTCCTTCGACTCCGTAACTGCTTCGCTTCGCGACGCAGTTACTCCGCTCAGGATGACAGAGGTTATGAGGGAGCATCGCTACAGCGTTTACATCGTCGCCAGCCGGACCGGAACGCTGTATATCGGCATGACAGGTAGCCTCGACCGGCGGGTGTTGCAGCAGGCTGGCGAGATCGAAGGGTTCGCCAGCAAATATCACTGCGACCGGCTGGTTTACTACGAGAGTTTTGATGACGTTTACCGGGCCATTGGGCGTGAGAAACAATTGAAGGGTTGGGCCAGGGCTAAGAAGATTGCCTTGATTGAGTCGCAGAATCCAAGGTGGGAAGATTTGGCGGAGAAGTTCGGTGCACGGATGGCGTTTGCAGGGGAGTCGATCAAAGGCCGATAAGCGCTCGCGCGGGATGTGGTATGAAAAACGCGGGCGAGGGCGCCCGCGCCACATGTTACGAATATCTTTCCTGCATTAGTTCGGCTATGGCGGCGTAGGCCTTCGCTAGCGTCTTTTCATCCGGCAAAAAAACTATGCGGAAATGTTTGCTGCCGGGCTTTTGGCCGAAGCCGGAGCCGTGGACTACCATTACGTGCTTTTTCAGGATCAGCTCTTTGACGAAAAGTTCGTCGGCGTCGGGAATGTCGAGGCGCGGGAAAGCGTAGAAGGCGCCGCGCGGGGAAACGCAGGTTATGCGCGGGATGGCGTTGCAGGTTTTTACGGTGAGGTCGCGGCGGCTGCGCAGTTTTTGGCAGACGATGGGCAAGTGGTCCTGCGGGCCTTCGAGCGCGGGCTTGATTCCGTATTGCTCGGGATGGTTGGCGCAGAGGCGGGCGCGCAGCAGTTTCTGAATGCCTTCGTTGTAGGGCTTGATGGCGGCGGCATCGCCGCTGACGATGCCCCATCCGATGCGCCAGCCGGGAGCGAGATAGTTTTTGGAGAGGCCGCCGAAGGTGACGCAGGGGACATCGGGAGCTGCGGCGGCGAAGGCGATGTGCTGGGTGTCGTCGAGGATTAGCTTGTCGTAAATTTCGTCGGCGAAGACGACCAGGTTGTGGCGGCGGGCCAGCTCGGCTATTTCTTCCAGCATTTTTCTGGTGCAGAGAGAGCCGGTGGGATTGTTGGGATTGATCAGCACGATGCCGCGCGTGCGGGGAGTGATTTTTTTCTTGATGTCGGCTAGTTCGGGCTGCCAGGCGTTTTCTTCGTCGAGGTAATAGGGGTTTAGCGTGATGCCCATCTTGGCCAGCACCGCGGAATATAAAGGATAGTCAGGGCAGGGCGTGAGCAGGTCTTCGCCGGGATTTAGTAACGCGGTGAGGCAGAGATCGACGGCTTCGCTGGCGCCGGTGGTGACGAAGACGTCCTGCACGCTGGTGATTTGCTTGCGGGCGGCTTCGCCGCGGATGGCTTCGAGGGCTTGCGGGAGTCCCTGCGAGGGGGCGTAGCCGTTCTTGTTTTCGCGCATGGCCTTGACTACGGCTTCTACGATGTGCGCGGGAGTGGCGAAGTCGAAGACGTTGGGATCACCGACGTTGAGCGGGAGCACTTTGTGGCCTTGCTGGATGACTTCGTCGGCTACGCAGGCTAGGTCGCGGATGGCGTAGCGAACGTTTTCTAGGCGGCTGGCGGGGGCGATTTCGCGAGTTTGGGAGACGGGCATGGGTGACTTCCCTGCCGCAGACTTTTTGCTGCGACATTTAAAGCTTAACGCAGAGATCGCTGAGGACTGCTGCCGAGAGCGCAGAGAAAAGCAACGGCAACTTCTCGGCGCGCTCGGCGTTCTCGGCGGTGAAAGACCTACTCTCCTCTATCGATCTGGGCTTTCTGCAGCTTGTCGGAGTAATCGACATAAACCGCTTTCCATTGGCTGAAGAAGTCGATGGCGCCGACGCCGCCTTCGCGATGGCCGTTGCCGGTGGATTTCACTCCTCCGAAGGGGAGATGCACTTCGGCGCCGATGGTAGGCGCGTTGATGTAAGTGATTCCGGCTTCGAGGTCGCGCATGGCGCTGAAGGCTTTGTTCACGTCTTTCGTATAAAGCGAGGACGAGAGGCCATACTCGATGTTGTTGGCGATTTCGATGGCGTCTGCTAAGTCTTCGCACGGGATGATCGAAACCACCGGGCCGAAGATTTCTTCCTGCGCGATGCGCATTTTGGGATCGACGTCGGAGAAGACGGTTGGCTCCATGAAATAGCCGTGGGCGTAGTCGCCGCTGGTGAGGCGATTGCCGCCGCATTTGAGGCGCGCGCCTTCGGCCTTGCCGATGTCCACATAGTTGAGGTCGGTCTTGAGTTGGTTCTCGTTGATGGCGGGGCCCATCTCGACGGCTTCATCCAGTCCATTGCCGACTTTCAGGCGCTGAGCGCGTTCGACGTAGCGCTCGATGAACTCGCTGTAGACGCCTTTCTGAACGATGATGCGGCTGGTCGCGGTGCAACGCTGGCCGGTGGTGCCGAAGCCGCCCCACAAGCCGCCTTCGATAGCGAGTTCTAGATTGGCGTCGTCGAGCACGATCATGGGATTCTTGCCGCCGAGTTCGAGCGAGCAATGCTTGAAGCGTTTGGCGGCGACCTGACCGACGATGCGGCCGACTGCGCTTGAACCGGTCAGCGAGATTGCTTTGACGTCGGGATGCTCAGAGAGCGGACTGCCTACTTCGGGGCCAAATCCGGTGACGATGTTGATCACGCCTCTGGGCAGGCCGGCGTCGACTAGCGTGCGGACCAAATTAAAAGTGGAGAGTGGGGTGTCCTGCGCCGGCTTGATGACGCAAGTGTTGCCGCAGACGATGGCCGGCAGCAGCTTCCACGACGGAATCGCCATGGGGAAATTCCACGGCGTGATCATTCCACAGACGCCGAGGGGCTGGCGGATGGCCATGGCGAATTTGTTGGGCAGCTCAGAGGGCGTGGTGGGACCGAACATGCGGCGGCCTTCGCCGGCCATGTAGTAAGCGGTGTCGACGGCTTCCTGCACATCGCCGCGAGTTTCTTTCAGCACCTTGCCCATTTCGCGGGTCATGTCGCGGGCGAAATCTTCTTTGCTGCCCAGCAGGATTTCGGCGGCGCGATAGACGATCTCGGCGCGGCGGGTGCGGGCACCAGGCGCCACTTCTTGAAGGCATGTTTGGCGGCCTCGACGGCGGTTTCGACATCGGCGGGGCCGGACCTCTGAAAGATGCCGACCACGTCGCGGGTGTCGGCGGGATTGCGGTTTTCGAAGGTCGCGCCGGTGGAGGCGTCGACCCATTCGCCATCAATAAAGTTCTTATAAACCTTGGTGCGGGTAGCAGCGCCCATAATCGTGGGGCCGGTCAGAACGTCGGTCGCCATAAAGCCTCCTAGGAGTGCGGAAATGAAGGTTGCCGGGAAAAATCGGGACTCCTCTATGTTACAGGCGGTAGGAGAACAGGGGCAAGGGAAGGCCTTCCGCTGCATCGGGAGAGGGGGCTAAATACCGCACATTTTACAAAGATTTCAGCGGAAGGCGCGTATGCTTCTAAGAGTCTCCAGCACCCAGGGAAGGCTAGTCTGGAGACTTGAACGGTGACAAGCCGAAGAAGACCGAGACTCGGCGTTGGACTCACTACATGCAAGGTCGCGGCGACTTGCCTGGTATGTTTTTGTCTGGCGTTTGCCCAATCAGGAAGCAGCCCGGCTCCTGCTCCCCAGCAATCGTCTTCTCCGCCGCAGTCCTCGTCGTCCACCGTCGACTCCGCGGCCACCGCGGACAAGAACTCTGCCGAGATGGCCTCGCACGACGCTCCCGCGGAATTCAAGGTAAATGTCAGGCTGGTTCTGGTGCGCACGGTGGTCCGCGATACTCAGGGCCATGCAATCGGCAGTCTCAACAAAGACGACTTCCAGCTTTTTGACAACGGCAAGCCTCAGATCATCAAACAATTTGCCGTGGAGCAGCCCGGCGGCGCGGCCGCGACGACGCAAGAGCCCGGCAAAGCCCAGCCCGACGAAGCCGCTCTAGCCGTCCCGCAGGTGTCTGACCGCTTCGTGATCTACCTATTCGACGATGTGCACTTGCAAAACAAGTATTTGATACCGGCACGGATCGCCGCTGAGCACCATCTGGCAACCTTGCGGCCCACCGACCACGCCGCGATTTTCACCACTTCAGGTCAAAACAATCTCGACTTTACGGACGACCGTGCCAAGCTGCATGACGCCTTGCAGAGGCTCCAGCCGCGCTCCCTTCTGGAAACCGGGGCCGCGGAGTGTCCTTATATGACCCACTACATCGCGGACCAGATCGTAAACATGCGTGATGAGGATGCGCTCAATCTGGTGGCACAGGATCTGGCGAGCTGCGAACTGGTGGGAAGTCAGACGGCGGCTCAGGCGCTGGCCGAATCTGCCGCGCGGCGCGCCCTGGACGTCGGGGACGCGGAAAGCCGTATGGTGCTGGGAGCCTTGAAGAATGCGGTAAGAAGAATTTCAGCGACTCCGGGACAGCGCACCATCGTCTTCGTCTCTCCCGGATTCCTAACTCCGCAGTTGGAAGACCAAGTCACCGAAATCATCGAACGCGGGGTGCGCGCCAATGTCATCATAAATACGCTTGATGCGCGCGGCCTTTACACCATTGACCCCGCCGGCGACATCAGCCGTCCGGGTTCGCCCAATCCGGCTTTCATGCAACAGATGTTCCTATTTGAAACCCAAAGTGAAACCTCCAACCAACTGGTGTTGGGAGAATTTGCCGACGGCACCGGCGGCACGTATTTCCACAACAACAACGATCTGGACGAAGGCTTCCGGCGCGTGGCCACCGCCCCGGAATATTATTATGTTCTCGGCTTCTCGCCCCAAAACCTAAAGCTCGACGGCAAATATCACAAGCTGAAAGTCACGCTCAAGGATCCGCGGAAATTCGCCGTGCAAGCGCGCCGGGGATACTACGCGCCCAAGCATGTGGCCGATCCGGCCGAGCAGGAGAAACAGGAAATCGAGGAAGCGCTTTTCTCCCAGGACGAACTGCATGATATTCCCATCGAATTGCACACCCAGTTTTTCAAGTCGAGCGACGACAATGTCAAGCTTACCGTCGTCGCCCACGTGGACGTGAAGGGTCTGCATTTCCGCAAAGAGGACGGACGCAACCGCGACGATCTGACGGTTGTCTCCGCCGTCTTCAACCGGAACGGGGACTACCTTCAGGGCAGCAAGAAAATCCTGGAGATGCGGTTGAAGGATGAGACCCTGGAGCACAAGCTGGGATCGGGGATTACCATGCGGACAAGTTTTGATGTGAAGCCGGGCAGCTACCTGGTCCGGCTGGTGGTGCGCGACGCCGAAGACCGGATGATGTCGGCCAAGAGCGGCGCGGTGGAAATTCCGTAGTCAAGAACGCTGTCGAGCCTGCTGGCGGGATTGCAGTTCTGGAAGGTGACGCCGGTCGAGAATCCGACCCATTCGCCATCCCCCGCCGTCCCCCAGGAGACGTTTTTCTCCCACACTTCGGTCTGTTTCGCTGGCGGGGAGGGTAAGGCTATAATCTACACTAATATGATAGACATTATCGCATAAAGCGGGTGTTTCTTTTATGACCTACCTGGACAGTCTCGACTGTACCCTGCCCCACTATTCCGTTGTCATTGTGGGTGGTGGATTCAGCGGCGCAGTGCTGGCAGCCCATCTGGTGAGCCAGGCGGATGACGCGCTTCCGGTCATGGTGGTGGACCGCGGCCCGGTCCGCGGACGAGGGGTCGCTTATGGCACTCAGTGCGGCGGACACCTGCTGAACGTGCCTGCCGGAAACATGAGCGCCTTCCACGACCAGCCCGACCATTTCTTGCGTTGGGCACAAGCCCACTACGACCGGGCAGTGACGGCGGTCCGGTTTCTACCGCGTCGTGTCTATGGGCAATACCTCGAGTGGGTGCTGGCAGAGGCCGCGGAGGAGCGGCCGGGAAGAATCGTGTGGAAGACTGATGAGGTTGAATCGGTAATTCGAAATGGCGAAGCTGCCACCATGCGGTTGCGGAGCGGCAAGATGCTCACCGCCGACAAAGTTGTGCTGGCCCTGGGAAACTTTCCTCCGGCTGCTTCCGGTCTACCGGAGACGGTCCGAAAAAGCCGAGCCTACATTCGCAACCCCTGGGCGCAGGGTGCGTTGTACGGCACTGAGAACGACGACAGCATTCTAGTAGTCGGGTCGGGGCTCACTGGCATTGACGCGGTAATTGGGTTGCGCGCTCGCGGCTTCAAAGGCGTGGTCCATCTGCTTTCGCGCCACGGACTGCTGCCGCAAAAGCATAAGCCGGGGCGGGCATGGCCAGCATTCTGGAACGCGGATGCTTCACGTACCGCCCGTGGACTGCTGCGGTTGGTTCGCCAGCAGGTGAAGGCCGCGGGGCAGCACGGGAGTGACTGGCGTGCCGTGATTGACTCGCTCCGTTCTTTCACCCCCGCCATTTGGCAGGCGTTGCCAATCGAGGAGAAGCGGCGCTTCCTGCGCCATCTCCGGCCCTATTGGGAGATACATCGCCATCGCATTGCACCCGAGATCGGTTGTCTGCTGGAACAGCAACTTGGCTCAGGCGAAATCGAAACCCATGCCGGCCGCATCGTTGATTGTCAGGAACAGGAAGACAAGATCGAAGTGATTTTCCGGGACCGCAGGACCGGGGAGCACCTACGGTTCATGGTGGATCGTGTGCTCAATTGCACCGGGCCGGAGACGGATTGCCGCAAGCTCAACGACCCACTGGTGAACGATCTCTTGCGCCAGGGACTGGTCCGGCCGGACCCGTTGCATGTTGGGCTTGATGTCGCTGAGGACGGCGCAGTCATCGACGCCCAGGGCGTGCCATCGAACCTGATCTATACCGTGGGGCCGGCGCGCAAGGGAAGGTTGTGGGAGACTACGGCAGTGCCCGAGATCCGCCAGCAAGTTGCGGATTTGGCGTCACTTCTGATGGCGGGACGCGGCCGAGTTGAGATCAGGGCGACCGAAACGCTGTTCGCGGCGGATTAAGCTCGCGGGAGAGCTTGGGTTACGCCACTCGGCGGCCCTCATTATCGATCTCCGCCCAGGGCTTACGCCCTGGGCTTTTATTCTTGCGCCGCTTTCGCGGCTGACCTTGATTTGTGACCAGTTCTCAGTTCTCAGTTCTCAGATTGAAGTCGTGGCGGCCCTCCCGTCTATCCAGGCGCGGACGCGCTACGTTATTGGCCCGGTGCGACATCCTTGATGTGGGTGGCGATGAACCATTGGTTGCCGAAGGCGTCTTTCACGCCGGCATTGCGGTCGCCGTAAGGCTGATCCGCCGGCGCGGAAATCGAAGTCGCGCCCGCCTGAAGCGCACGCTGATACACCGCGTCGCAATCGGGCACATAGAGGTAGTACATCGCGGGCATGGGCTGATACGGGCCTTGCGCTTCGCCCATCTCCATGAAGGCATCACCGATTTTCAGCATCAGGTGGTGAATGACTCCATCGGGTGAGGCATGCCGTCCCAGTTCTTCGGCTCCGAACGCCTGCTTCAGGAAGGCCATCACCGGCTCCGCCCGCAAGGGATGTAGATACGGTTGAACCGTGGGCGCGCCTTCCCATTTGTAGTTCGGGCCTTTGTAGGTGGCAATGTACCAGTGGTTGCCCGCCGCATCCTTTATGCCCGCCGAGCGTTCACCGTAAGGCTGATCGGCGGGTTCAGTAATCGATGTTGCCCCCTGCTGCAACGCCAGCTGATAAACCGCGTCGCAATCGCGCACATAGATGTGGAATGCGCTGGGGATGGGCTTTCCCTTCCAGGCAAGGCCGGCACCGCCGCCGCCGACCATCAGCGCGCTATCCTCGATGCGGAGGTCGGCATGGCGTCCGCCTGCCCCTCCGACCGCGCGGAACTTCTCTTCTGCGCCGAAAGTGTTCTTGAGGAACTCGATCAGCCCGTCGGCGTCCTCGGCCACGATATATGGCGTGACGGTGCGGTAGCCCTTGGGGATGGGATTGACCGCGGGCTTCCTGGCTTCTTCATGCTTCGTGCTTTCCTTCAGCGTGACCATGGGTGGGATCCTTTCGAGGTCAGATTTCAAACGTGCGCGGAACTGGGGCCGGGGCAGGCTGGTCAGCTCGGCCGCAATGCGGGCCAGGGGCGCCAGGCGGGCATCCGCGGGCAGCGGCGCATCGGGATGCAACAGAATCCCGGTCACCGCATGGTCGAGTTCTTCAAATCGGCTGCGCTTAGCCATTTCTGCCACCAGACTTCTTCTTTTCTTGCTTCAGCGTCACCATCTTCTTCGGCCTGCCGCGTTCGATCCCTTCAAACCGGTCCCGCAGGCTCTCCAGAGCACGGAACTGGAGCTGCTTGATAGCACCCTCGCTGCGTCCGAGATGCTGGGCAATTTCACGGATGGTTTTCTGGTCGGCGAACCGCATGACTACGACGTGTCGTTGGTCTTCGGGCAATTGATCCACCAGCCGGAACAAGCGGGCGCGATCGTCCACTTGCCCGAGACCGGGCTGAGTGCTGAGTTCAGGCGGATCGTCGACGGCGATCTCGCGGCCGTGCTGTTTCGAGCGATCGACAATCGCATTCACCGCAATCCGCAGCAGCCACGCCCCGAAGGGCACGCCTCGCCACTCAAAGCGCTTGAGATTGGCCAATGCTTTATGAAATACGTCCGAGGTCAGGTCCTCGGCGGCATCGCGGTCGCCCACCCGCCGCGCGATGAACGCGTAAACCCGCTCGAAATGAATCTCATACAGAATGGCAAAGCGAGCAGGGTCCTTCTGGGCAGCTTCCACCAGCAGACGCTCGTCTGTCTGCTCCGGGGAACGCTCGGAAGCCGGTGCTCTCGTCACCATGGTTGTCCTAACTTTATAAACTGCTGGCGAGGAAAAAGGTTACGGGCATGGAAAGGATGGACGTTTGCCTGGGTAAACGCGCTGGTAGCAAGGAAAAACTAAGGGGCCTTTCAAACTCGCACGAGGGGGTCGACGCGAATGAAAGGCCCCATCTTGGGGGAGCACCCTTGTACAACGTTTCTCCCCTGGGGCGGCAGCGATGCGGGTTTTGTTACGAATTCGGAACAAGATTTCTCGCGGGCCAAGGGGGCGGCTCCTTTGCGTCCCCACCACCTTGAAGACGCATGACTTACCAGAAGGTTCTGGCAGGCCTAAAGTTTCTCCAGGGCCGGTCGATAACACAACACGGGAGGACTAAATGACTACCAGCATCACTCCAGTCAGTCAGCCACACGTCGAAAGTCAACCCAAACCAGCAGCCAAACCCGCGCAGGCCCCGAAGCCCTCGGAGGCGCAACCCGCCTCTTCGGTACAGGACGGTAACCCTGACAAGTACTCAAAAAGCGAATCAGGAGGGCAGCCACGGCTGATCGCAGGCGAGAAGCCTTCGGTAAAACAGCTTAGTTTTAGGGTTTAACGGCACGGCTGAGAAGCCGTGCCGTTGGTTTTCAGCAAGTGTGCTATTTCCTCAACAAATCCCACGCCTCGCGAAATTCCCAGAGCGATTCTCGCTTTCCGTCAGCGTGGGTATCTGTTGCGGCTCAGCGGCCCACCAGCTTTTGCAGTTCTTCGGGATAACGAGCGCCTTGCACCGAGATCTTTGAGGTTGCGGTTTCCAGTTGGCGGAGATCTTGGCGGGTAAGTTCGACGGAAGCGGCTCCGATATTCTCTTCGAGTCGATGCCGCTTGGTCGTACCCGGGATGGGGACGATCCAGGGCTTTTGTGCCAGCAGCCAGGCCAAGGCGATCTGAGCCGGCGTCGCCTTTTTCTGTTGCGCGAACTTGCCAATCAGATCAACCACCACCTGATTCGTCTTACGGTTCTCGGGAGTAAAGCGAGGAACAATGTTGCGGAAGTCAGTTTTGTCGAACTGGGTGTCTTGGCTGATCTTGCCGGTGAGGAAGCCCTTGCCCAACGGACTGAATGGGACCAACCCGATGCCAAGTTCCTCGAGTACCGGTATGACTTCGGCTTCAGGCTCTCTAAACCACAGTGAGTATTCGCTCTGGAGCGCCGTCACCGGCTGCACTTTGTGGGCGCGACGGATGGTTTTCACTCCGGCTTCAGAAAGGCCGAAGTGCTTGACCTTACCTTGCTGAATCAGCTCTTTGACGGCGCCCGCAGTGTCTTCGATGGGCACATCCGCATCGACGCGGTGTTGATAGAACAAGTCGATGACATCGGTTTTGAGGCGCTGGAGTGAGGCCTCCGCAACCTGCTTGATGTGTTCCGGGCGACTGTCCAGCCCGGCCTGCTTGCCGGTGGCCGGGTCAAGTTTGAACCCAAACTTGGTGGCGATCACGACCTGGTCGCGAATTGGAGCCAGGGCTTCGCCCACCAGTTCTTCGTTGGTAAAAGGACCGTAAACTTCCGCAGTGTCGAAGAAGGTCACGCCCTGTTCGACGGCAGAGCGAATCAGAGAAATCATTTCTTTCTTGTCCGCAGGCGGACCATAACCGTAGCTCATCCCCATGCAGCCGAGGCCGATAGCGGAGACTTCAAGATTGCCTTTTCCTAGTTTGCGCTTCTGCATAGTGACTCCTTAGAAATCAAATTGGCCCGGAAAACCCGGGGAAATCCATGATAAGTAAAAGTCAAGGGGAGACGGAGGTCTCCTCGTGCTTAAAAGGAACGGTTTAAGATCACAGTTGCGTGGCCTTTGTAAGTGGTGCGCTGGAACTCTTTGTAGCCGCATTTTTCTGCGACTCGAAGGGATTCCAGATTATCCGGATGGATGATGCAAACCGTCCGCACCGGCCCAAAGTGCGCTTCGCCCCAAGTGACAGCCGCGCGGACGGCCTCCGTCGCATAGCCTTTGCCGTGTGCTTTTGCCGCGAGCACCCAGCCCAGTTCCGGTACCCCTTTAAGAGACGGTTGCAGGTCGCGTTTGAAATCGGCGAATCCGAGTTCACCGATAAAACCGCCGGTTTCTTTTTCCTGGATTGCCCAATAACCGAAGCCCATGAGCGACCAATGGCCAATGTAGCGCAAGAACCTCGCCCAGGTCTCTTCCTCGGAGAAGGGCTTGCCGCCAATGTGGCGGGTAACGATGGGATCGGCCCACATGGCGGCGCAATAGAGGAAATCATCGAGCCGGTGGCCACGCATTTTGAGGCGCTGGGTTTCGATGACGGGAACTGCCGTGGCGGGATGGAAGAGGCTGGACACAGTACACGAGCTGACCGGACGAATGATAGCAGGGAAACTCGCGACAAACGGGCAAGGGAGGGTGCATCTGCAGCCGTTGTGTTCTCACCCGCATAACCTTTTCCCTTGCACTCGTTATAGATAGAGGAGCGCGCCGGGTGACATTTGTCATTGCGGTGCGGTGACGATCTCCACTGGTGCGGGGGATGTCCGGGGGCGATCATTCAACTTGTAAAAGGTTGTTAAAGACCGTTGTCCGGTTTTGGGCACATCGGCTATGCTGGAGAGAATCGCAAGTCCTGCAGCGGGCGGTTTACAGATTTCTTCTGGAGTTCGATCATGACTCTGGCCAGTTTTGTCAGAAAAAATGCTTTCCGCAACAAGCGGCGCAGCCTGCTGACGCTCGCGAGTATCAGCTTTTCGCTGTTGCTGCTGACGGTGATGATGACCATCTGGCGGGCGTTTTACTTGTCCGATGGCAGCGCGGAATCGGCGCAGCGGCTGATTGTGCGCCACAAGGTTTCGCTGGCGCAGTTCCTGCCCATTGCCGATCGCGAGAGAATCCGGTCGATTTCAGGGGTAAAGCAAGTGGTTAACGAGACCTGGTTTGGCGGTCAATATAAAGACGACAAGGCGGAGAATTTCTTTGCGCAGTTCGGCACCGATCCGCAGGAACTGTTTAAGGTGATGACCGACTTTCATATCCCGCCGGACCAGCTGGAAGCGTGGCAGAAAGATCGAGCCGGTTGTGTGGTGGACTCCGAGCTGGCGACGAAGTATGGATGGAAGATTGGCGACCGCATTCCGATTAAAGGGACGATCTTTCCATTGAATCTGGACTTGACGCTGCGGGGGATCTTTACTGCGCCGCAGAATACGCAGACCTTGTACTTCAACAACATTTATATGGACGAAGGCTATGCCCGGATCAAGGGCTTCGTGGGATTTTTTGGAGTGCTGGCGGATTCACCGCAGGCGGTGCCGCAGGTGGCCAAAGACATCGACGCCGCGTTTCACAGCACCGACCGGCCGACGAAATCGGAGAGCGAGAAGGCTTTTAATCTGGACTGGATTGCCATGCTCGGCAACGTGAAGGCATTCATTCTGAGCATTTGCGGGGCGGTGGTGTTTGCCACGCTGCTGGTCTCGGCGAACACCATGGCGATGTCAATCCGCGAGCGCACGCGGGAAGTGGCGTTGCTGAAGACGCTGGGCTTTACGCGCGGCACGGTGTTGGGATTGTTCATGAGCGAGGCGGTGATTCTAGCCGCAGTGGGTGGGCTGGTGGGGGCGATTGGGGCTTCCTTCATTGTGGTCCTCATAGCACATGCGCCCGGGATTGGCCTTTTCTTTGGGGGAGTGAGGCCAAATGTTGCGACCATTGTGGTCGCAGTGCTGGTGGGAGCGACGGTGGGCGCGCTCAGTTCGTTGGTGCCCGCCTACAACGCCTCGCGAAGGAATATTGTGGACGGTCTGCGACATATTGGTTGAGCGGGGCTAGGCGGAGTTAAGCGGAGAAATCATGGCAGTTCCTATCCAATACAATATTCGAAACCTGACGCTGCGCAAGAGTGCGACGGTGATGACAGCCCTGGGGATCGCGCTGACGGTCACTACGGCAATCTTCATCATGGCGTTGCTGGCGGGGTTGAATGCGGCGTTCAAGAGTAGTGGTGATCCGCTGAACGTGCTGGTGCTGCGTAAGGGAGCGACGGCGGAACTTTCGGCGGGGGGCGTGGACCGGGATGCTCTTCCTATCATGAAGGAACTGCCGGGAGTGGCGCGGGATGCGCAAGGACAGCCGCTGGTTTCGGGTGAAGATCTGCTGGTGGTCGTACTTCCGAGAAATGACGGCACCGGTGAGGCCAATGTTACGGTGCGATTTTTAACGCCGACCGGGATTGCGATGCGTCCGGAGGTGAAGCTGGTGGCGGGACGATGGTTCACGCCGGGGCAACGCGAGATCGTGGTCAGCAAGTCGATTCACAGCCGGTTTGCGCAGGCCAACATTGGCGACAGTATGTGGATTGGTAAGGGACCGTGGAACGTGGTGGGTATCTTTGATACCGGTGGCAGCGCGCACGACTCGGAAATCTGGGGCGACATCAATCAGTTGTCGTCGGATTTCGACCGGCCGACTTATAACTCGGCGCTGATTCGCGCGACGGATGCGGTGTCGGCGGATGCGCTGAAGAACCGGGTCAGTGACGATCAAAGGCTGAAGCTAAACGGCATGCTGGAGACCGAGTATTGGGCGAAACAGACGAGCACGGGCAGTCCGATCAAGTTTGTGGGGACGCTGGTGGCCATCATCATGGCGATCGGGTCTTGCTTCGCGGCTATGAACACGATGTATGCGGCAGTGGCGTATCGCTCGCGGGAGATTGCTACGCTGCGGGTGATTGGATTTTCGCGGCCTAGCATTTTGACTTCTTTTGTCTTCGAATCGGTTTTGTTGTCGCTGCTGGGGGCGGCGGTGGGGATCGTTTTGATGCTGCCGTTCAACGGGATGACTACGGGAACCAATAATCCGGTGACGTTCAGCGAAGCGGTGTTCAGCTTGCGAATGACGCCGAACGTGGTGATTTCGGCGGTGGCGTTCGCCATCGTCATGGGATTGTTCGGCGGAATTGCGCCGGCGTGGCACGCGGCGCGGCGGGAGATTCTGGTTGCGTTGCGGGATTAGTCGTTCCTTCGTGAGCCTGGTGTGGTTGGTGGTTCAGAAAAGGCAATAACCACGAAGGACACGAAGGTTCACAACGGAAACCTGAGGCTTAACCACAGGGGGCACAGAGGTACACAGGGTTTTAGCAAATAGCTGATTTATGCCTTTGGATACCAAACACGCGGATTTGCAGGGCTTGCGGATCGACCGTTCGGCGCCGCCGACGGGCGAGCCGGCGGGCTGGGCGCGCCGCTACATCATCATTGGAATCGCAGTGGTGGCAGTGCTGAGCCTGAGTACGCTGGCGTATCGGTTGCTGTCGTCAGACCCGCCGGAGGTGGAAGTGGTCCGTGCGGCGGCGGAAAACAGCGGCGATGCTGGTGGGTCGGTGCTGACGGCCAGCGGCTATATTGTGGCGCATCACAAGATCAATGTGAATTCCAAGGTTACGGGGCGCGTGGCCTGGATCGGCGTGGAAAAAGGCGATCACGTGAAAGAAGGCCAGGTGCTGGTGCGCCTGGAAGATGATGAGTTCCGGGCACAGTACGAGCAGGCTCGGGGCGCGGCCGACAATGCCCGGGCTTATCTGGAGGAGTTGCAAAATGGCTCGCGGCCGGAGGAGATTGCGCAGGCACAGCACAACCTGGACGAGGCGCGGGCGACGCTCGGGAACGACAAGATTACGCTGGATCGCAACCGCGAGTTATGGTCCCAGGGGGTTTTGTCGAGGCAAGCATTCGACGACGCTCAGGCCAAGTTCGATGCCGATCAGCAGCGGGTCAATTCCCTACAGAAGGGATTCGAACTGGCGAAAATCGGTCCGCGCCAGGAAGAAATCACGCGTGCCAAGGGCGCCCTGCTGCAGGCCGAAGGCCAGGCCGCTTATGCCAAGTCGTGGCTGGATGCGACGGTGATCCGTGCTCCAGTTACGGGAACGATTCTGGAACGCACCGCGGAAAAGGGCGAGCTGGTAACCGCACAGTTTGCCAGCGGCGCCGAAGGCGGTCCGCAGGGACAGGTGGTCGCGCTGGCCGATCTCAACGATCTTCAGGTGGAGCTCGACATCGCGCAAGACGATTTCGCCAGACTGTCGTCCAAGCAAAAGGCGGTGCTTTCGGTGGATGCTTATCCCGACCGCAAGTACGATGGCGAGATCCATGAGATTTCTCCCGAGGCCAATCGTCAGAAAGCCACGGTGCAGGTCAAGGTGCAGATTCTGAATCCGGACCAGTATTTGCGGCCGGAGATGAATGCGACGGTGAGATTCCTGGCGGATGACACCAAGAAGGCGGCTGGGGCGCAGTCGTCGGGGGTGTTGGTGCCAGCCGCGGCGATTCGCGAGCACGATGGGAAGAAGATGGTTTTGCTGGCATTCAACGGGAAGGCGCTGCGGCGCGAGGTTCAGGTCGTCTCGCAGCGCAGCGGCGGCTTTTTGGTGCAAGGGCTGGTGGGCGGGGAGAGCGTCATCACCACGGCACCGGCGAATTTGAAAGACGGCGACAAAATCAAGATTAAGGGACAGTCATGAGCACAGCGACAATGACCAATACGGCTACGCAAACCAAGGTGGTTCAGGTCCGCAATGTAAGCAAGATATTCAAGCGCGATGCTTTTGAGGTGCGAGCGCTCGACGATGTTTCCATCGAAATCGCCGGGGGAGAATTCATGGCGCTGATGGGCCCTTCGGGTTCAGGGAAGACAACGCTGCTGAATATGATTGCGGCCATTGACCGGCCCACGTCCGGTGAGTTGCTGGTTTTGGGTGAAAACGTGTTCCGCTTCAACGATGGCCAGGCGGCGCGCTGGCGCAATGAGCATATTGGCTATGTGTTCCAGACCTTCAATCTGATTCCTGTGCTGACTGCGTTTGAGAACGTGGAGTTGCCGCTGCTGCTCACCAAGCTGAACTCGCAGCAGCGCCGCGAGCACGTGATGACAGCACTGAAGCTGGTCGGCTTGGAGGAGCGGATCAATCACCTTCCCAAACAACTCTCTGGTGGACAAGAACAGCGCGTGGCGATCGCGCGCGCCATTGTGAGCGACCCAACGTTGTTGCTAGCTGACGAACCGACCGGCGATCTCGACAGTCACTCGGCGACGGAGATTCTGGAGATTTTGAAGAGATTGAACGAAGATTTCCACAAGACGGTCATTATGGTGACCCACGATCCCCATGCGGCTTCCTACGCTCACGTGACCCGGCACCTGGAAAAAGGCATGCTTTTGCCCCCTGAGTAGGGCTGCGGCGGGCGCTGGGGGCATGGCTGTACGTCACTGATACATAATGGCTTAGACGATCATTGATGGGTTCCCGTTGGCTTCTGGCCGGTGCAGAAGCAAATTTTGGTGGACGAAGATTACCCTGGGGGACAGCCCAGGATCGTCCTCTCAAAACAAATTTGTGATTCCCTGCCGGAAAGTCCTCCGGCGCGCTATCCTTCTGTGCCAATAAGGACTCCCCCAGTCTCAATTGCACTCCGGGGAAGACCAAACCACACAACAAGGAGAGCACCATGAAACGTACGATCTCAGCAGTAGCACTGGCAGCGGCAATCATGCTGGCCGTCTGCGCGACCCCCGCGATGGCCGACGGCCCGGGACCACCACCTAACTGGCCGCCTAAGGCTCAGGTTTCGGCGCCGGTACTGCCGTCGCTGTTCGCGTCACCAATTCATTTGCTGTAGTGAATGGCTGGTTACCCCAGAGAAACTTATCTTGGTGGCTTGTGAGCGGCTGGGTTAAGCTGCTCACAAGCCATGAGTTTGCTCACCTTCATCTTGTGGTGGGGAGAGTTGCCGCTGCAAGCGGTGCTGCTGTACGTGTTGGTCCGAAAACAAGTTTTTCGGACCTTTCCGTGGTTTTTCGCCTACACGCTTTTTGCGGTCACCGCCGGCCTCAGCCGGTTCCTGGTTCGTAACCACGATTCCATCTATTCCGCGGTCTACTGGAGCAGTCAGGCCGCATCCTCCCTACTGGGAATCGCGGTGATGTATGAGGTATTCCGCAATGTGTTCCGAAATTTTAGCCGGTTGTGGTGGTTCCCTCCATTATTTCCCTTAGCCGTGCTCTTGTCCCTGGGGTTGACAATCTCGCGAAGTCTCTCCGTGCCTAGCGGGCTGCGAGGTGGCATAGCGGCTTGGATCGTCGGCACCGAACTGGGACTGCGGCTGCTGCAAGTGGCCATGTTTGCTCTTTTGGTGACCATGGTCCTGCTTTTCGGACTACGCTGGAGGCAGCAAGCCTTCGGCATTTGTGCAGGTTACGGGCTGCACGCGACGGTAGCGTTGTTGACCACCACGAAATTTTACGAATTCGGAACAAGATTCAAATATTTGTGGGGTGTGGTGTCCATCATCACTTACAGTATTGCAGTCTTGATTTGGCTGTGGTATTTCAGCGTTCCGCCTAAAGCAGAACCTGCTCGCGCCGAGCAGCCGCCGCTGTCGACGCAAGAACTGGGCCGCTATAAAGAGGTGGTACGGAGGGTACGGCGACCATGATGGTAACGATTCTGTGGAACTTGATGATTACCGCGGGCTTTATAAGCTGCGTGGTGATCGCAGCCTGGATTTGGTTTCACTTTCCCGATCGCACCGCCGACGATGTAGTCGATTTCCTGCTTCCGGTGGATTTGGAAAAGGTCGAGACCCTGCTGGATGCCACTGCCGAAAATCACCTGCGCTGCGATCTCAGCCGCAGAGACTTCCGCAAGATGCAGCGCAAGCGGATTCATCTTTACGTGGCCTTAGTTCACCGGATGGCGCATAACGCAGCCGTGCTGATTGACTGGGCCAACCGTGAGGCCGAAGGGGGCGATGAACAAGCGACCATGCTGGCGCACGAACTGCAACAGATCGCGGTGGAAGTGCGTCTCTACGCTTTGCTGACCATGATGAAGTTGCGCTTGTGGTTATTGCTCCGGCTGGATTCCTGGCAAGTGCTTCCGGCTCCGAGTCTTTATGAGGTACGCGAGGTCGGCGGCATTCTGGGATTGGAGAGCTACGACCGGCTGAAAACCGCCGCCAGCTTTCTTTTTCTTGAGATGGGACGCCGGAACTTCGACGAACTGCTGCACAATCTCTGAGGCCCATCTTGTGTCGGCAGGGAGGGTCCTCTGCAACGCCGGCTCATACTTCACTTCACAGTTCCGAAATAGACGGTGGCTGGGAAAGCCGCGATCCAAGACTGCCATTCGGAGGTTCTGACACCCACTGCCAGGCGCGCCGTCCGTTTTCCCGGACTTCGCTGTGCGCCTCTCCATAGTCCACCAGGCGGTTGAGGACCGTGGTGACGGAGGCCAGCGGATCTTTGTGGCGCAGCAGCACGGCGGGCATGCGGTCTTGAATTTGCTGGCACACCTCGCGCACACTGAGCGCCCGGCCCGCTTCCATCAATACCATGCGGCAGGCTTTGGTGAATCCAGGCTGACGCCCTCCGGTTTTGCGATCCACCAGCTCGAGCAGATCTTCGCCTAGAATTTCGTCTCCGAACAGGTTCGCCAAGCCAGCAAGGGTCTGCTTCAGAGTACCGATACGTTTCATGATGTCGGCGCGTTGTTTCATGAGCTGGCGCAATTCCTCATGCGCAGCCTTGACTACTTCTTGGACGTGAGGATCGTTGTTTGGAAGACTTCCGCTGCTGGTTCCGTTACTGCCATTCTTGCCGTCCTGCATGACTGCCTCCAGAATGCCGCTACGCAGGGGGTGCGCAGCTACCCTTGGCCTTCGCACCCCGTGCTTGGGATACGCAAGTTGGCGCCAGATCGTTCCGTGGCCATTTTTGCGCAAAACCGCACATTTCTTGTCCGTTTCTGGGACGAAATGGGAGTCTGGGGCGTACCCCCAACCTATTGATAACTTAGACGCTAGGATTCAAGAAAGGTTAATTGGGATTTCCGCATGAGTGGGGACCAATCGCGGCCGTTGGCGGTGGCAATCGAGGAGCACGATGGTTGCAACGAGCGCAGCAGCGGTGCCTTGGCAGTTTCCCCAAAGGGAGTTTTCTGTTCGGGCCTTGACAAACGCGCCATACCTGCTAAAGTGCGGCCAATATCTCCAGCACACGTTGGCAAAGGTGCTTACGTATGAAAAATGTTTATGAGGTTCTTCGCCAGAAGGAACTCGAGCTGGCAAGACTGGAAAAGGAAGTAGAGGCGCTAAGGGTAGCAGCACCACTGCTTTCTGACGACAAAGAGATGCTGGCCGAGGCCACGAACAACAAGCCGGCCATCACCGCACAGCAGCCCATTCGTATGACGCAACCCGCGGTGAACACCAATCCGCAGCCGGCGACGCGTGCCGTGGGATGGGAAGATACCGCCAAGCGCTGGCCGTAACCACGGCCCAACGAATCAAACCTCTCCCCGCCTAAGGGTCATTGGCGGCCAGCAGGACTTGTGACTCGTCCCTAGCCATTCGGTTGTTGCCAGGCTGCCACACCGGGTTGGATCGCACACGCTTCCGCCTCGCGTTTCCAGCCGTGGGGATCGGCTACTTGCGGCTTTGTAAGATGACTATTGCCGGCGACCTCCGTGGCTAATGCCCAGCCTCTATAGGCTCCGGCGGCACGGCCATTCAAAAGCAGCGCCGCGCAGACGAGCCGGAAGCCTGACGCCTGAGTTGGAAGAGCGCTGCGATTCGCGCTGCGGTGAAATAAGCCAGACCGGCGGGATCACGAGGTCTGCTTTTCCCGTAAGTATGCCCGCAAGGCATCACTCCAGTGCGGCATGTCGATGCCGTATCTTCGCCGGCTTTTCGCGGACAACACAGAATACTTGGGACGCTTGGCCGGGCGAACGAACTTGTCGCTGGTGGTGGGCCGCACTACGGTATGCAACCCCGCGTCGGTAACGATCTCTCGCGCAAACTCAAACCACGTGCAATCGCCGGCGTTGGTCACGTGCACAATGCCGGCGGCTTGCTGCTGACAAAGCTGGATGATGGCGCGCGCCAGGTCCGGCGTGTAGGTGGGACGGCCGCGCTGATCATCCACCACGTCAATCTCGGGCTTTGTCGGGGCAATTTTGAGGATAGTATCGGGAAAACACTTGCCCCCGACGCCAAACACCCATGAGGTCCGGACGATGCAGCAGTCTGGCAAAGTCTGGTAAAGCTGTTCTTCGGCGTCAGCCTTTGATTTTCCATAAACACACTGCGGGGCGCGGGGGTGGTCGGTTTCGTAGGGAGTCGCGCTCAAACCGTCAAAGACGTAGTCGGTGCTGAGAAATAAAAGGCGGGAGCCGCAAGCTTTGGCAGCTTGCGCAACGTTGACCGCGCCCTTGCAGTTCACGTCGAAGGCGAGCTCACGATTGCTCTCGCAGCCATCTACATCGGTGTAGGCGGCGGCCAGGACGATCCACTCCGGCTGGGTGCGTTGGACGGCGGCAAAAACTTGCTGCGGATCGCGAATGTCGGCGTCTTTCGAGCCGAGGCCGGTGACTTCATCGGATTTCCATTCGCGGACCAGCGCTTTGCCAAGCAGTCCGGTGGCGCCAAAGATAGTGACTCGCATGCTCAGTTTCTCTTGTGGAAATGGTAGAAAGCATCAACATAGCACAAGAGGGTTCGCCGCCCCGGGCGTCGACGAGGCCTGGCGTAAAGTCAGGCGCTGACGGCCTGGCTGGCAGTCACTCTTTCAGCGTCGAATACCAGTGCCAAGCCATGCACAACCGCAGCCAGACGAATCGCCGCCAGCACTGCCTCCTCGCTGAGTCCCTTTTCCCGCATTACTTTTTCATGCGCGTCTACACACGCTCCGCAGCCGTTGACCGCCGAAACGGCCGCGCACCACATTTCGAAATCAACCGGCTCGATGCCGTGCGATCGAATGATGTTCATGCGCAGGCGGGCGGGCAGGTTGCGATAGTTGGGGTTGGAGGCCAGGTGCAGGAAGCGGTAATAGATATTGTTCATACCCATGATGGCAGCGGCCCCCTTAGCGGCGTCCAGCGCCTGCGGCGACAGGTGATTGGCGGCCTCCGCAAAGACTGCACGCGTGAGCTCGTCATTCCTCGAGGCAACGGCGCTGGCCACCACAGTTCCCCAGATCTGCTGCGGGGTAAGCTCGGTTTGCTGGGTAAGGGTTGAAAAGTTCAGCTTCAGGTCCCGGGCGTAGGCGGGGACCGCTTCCATCAGTTCATTCAGGTTCATAGGTCACCAAGTTCTCGACGGTTCAGGCAATCTTCAGCGTCTCTTCGCCTTTGTGCCAGTTACAGGGGCAGAGCTCGTCGGATTGCAGGGCATCCAGGACGCGCAGGACCTCATCGGGATTGCGGCCTACGGCGCCGGCGGTCACGTAGACGAACTGAATCACGCTGTCGGGATCGACAATGAACGTGGCCCGCTGCGCTACCCCGCCCTGCGGATCCAAGATCCCCAACTGTTCGCAAAGATCACGTTTGATGTCGGACAGCATGGGAAACGGCAGGTTCTTCAGATCTGCGTGATTGTTCCTCCAGGCGTGATGTACCCACTCAGAATCAATGCTGCCGCCTAGAATCTGGGTGTCGCGATCCTGAAACTGCTTATTCAGCTTGGCGAACCCGGTGATTTCGGTAGGGCAAACGAAGGTGAAGTCCTTGGGCCAGAAGAAATACACTTTCCACTTTCCGGGGTAGTCCAGGTCGGTGATGGTCCGGAAAGCCGTCTTGGGGTCTTTCTCGATGCCAACGGTTGCGGTCACTGAAAACGCGGGAAATTTTTCTCCGATGCCTAACATGTTTCTCTCCTAAGAAATGAAATTTGAGTGCTGCGGTTGCTAAGTCTTGCGCGTACCTCCGCGCGTACCCTTGGAGGAGCACGAGCGGCAAATTCCCAAAATATCTACGGCAATTCTTTTCACCTGGAAGCCGCGGGGAAGTTTCCGCAATTGCAGATGCCCCAGGCCGGCTTCATCAAAATCCATGATCGACCGGCAACGGACGCAGACCAGATGGTGATGAGGCGCAGGGTTCGACTCCACGCGCAACGAGCCATGATGCAAACTGACCTCCTGCAACAGGCCACTATCGAGAAACGTCCGGATATTCTTGTACACCGTGGCCAGCGAGATGGAAGGAACCTTCTTTCTGACCTTGTCGTAGATGGCTTCCGGACTGGGGTGCCCAATCATGGAAGTGGCAGCCTCGTAAATCACCTGCCGCTGATGAGTGGCGGCCAGGCGATGCCGGTGACACAAGGCGCGAAAGTCAGTCAACGAATGCATCCTAGAGGATAATTACTATTATCTGATAAATAGTCCCTTTTAGCAAGAGGGCCTGCCGCGATTGTGCCTTTGGCACACAGTCAAGAGAAGTCCACCCGGATTTATTATGACAACTCCGCTGCGCACTCGAAGCCAACTCCCGCTGCGCGAGCACGTATTGCTACCGCAAGTGCCATTTTCTTCCAAGCCCTACTGAAACAAAAGGGCTTAGTGGCTTTGTTTCGCAAAAAAGGCCTCTGGCAATTTACTTCTCAGCGGCGGCGCCGCCTCGCCGACTGGATCGGAATCCTCTGAATGCCACAGGTAAGCATCCAGAGTTCTATAGCCTTCCCGAGCAGTCGGATCGCCTGGCTGCGGCACTCAACGTATGCATTGAACCTGCGCAGGTTCGCCGGACAAACCGGTGACAGGTTAACGTTAAACGCCTGGCCACCGAAGGCCTGGTCAATTTGCTCATCGAGCCGCTCAATCCTTCCAAAAAGCTTCAGCGGTGCAGGTCGCGCTGCGCTCAAGCCTTCGAATCCCATCTGCCGGCGCTCGATTGCGTCTGCCAAGAACCGCTGGGCGACGGACTGAGGCTCCTGTGGGTCTTCATTGCTGGTGTCCGCTACTTTAGGCTGTTCCCGGCTATCCGCGGATTTCTCTGACACAGGTGAAGATGGAAAGGTGATCATGATTTATTTTTCCTTTCGTGCGCCGTTCGCGACGACTGCTTTTCTTCCGATCCTTTTCGGACGACGCTTTTGCCGGAGTTCTTCGGGTTGGGCTGTAGAAAGCGCAGTGTAGCGATGGTATCGCGCAAGTCGCGCTTGATAGCGGATTGGTAACGCTGGATGGTGTCCAACGACGTGTTCAGCTTGGCCTCGATCAGCACATGGCCGCTCTTACCCTTTCTATCCCCTAGGGACCTCTCTTCTTCCTGCTGTGACTTGCTGGTGCCAGTTCGAACCAGCAGCTCTTGACAGTCCCATCCGAGTTGGGCGGCGGACTGCGAACCATTCGGTTGGGTAAAAAGTGGAAGCTGCCCTGCGTCTGAATTCTCGGCCAACGCCTTCAGAATCGCCGCCGGTGCCTCGCTTCGATGCGCCAATTCCTGCAGCTCCCAGCCGTTCGCTTCCGCTTTTTTCCAAATGCAAAAGGCGAGTTCATGGACCATCTCCCACGCTGTCCGATGGACTGGGCGGTGTTCATCCGTCAGTTCAGCCAACAACTCAGCAAATTCCTGCTGTTCTTCTTCGTTTCGAAAGACGAGACGCTTGGACAAAAGACCATGCGTCCGCGCGTTTTGACCAACGTCATCCGTATTTTTCGGCCCCGTGCTGTCCTTGGAATTCTCTCGGTTGGCCGCGATTACTTTGTCGGAGATTGTCTTCTTGATTTTCACTGGTCCCCCCCCCCGGGTTCAATCAGGAATCGCAGCAGTCTGCACGAAGCCAGGTGCCTGCGAATTCCGCGCACGCGGCTGCGCAGTCAATCACAATTCAAGATTGGAAATTTTTGAACCGCTGTAAGGACCGATCTAAGGACCGATCTGGCGATCGATCTGAGGACTATAGATACCGGCTTCCGCCGCAACATTGCCAGCGTAAGCGATTACTAGCGCCTCCATTGTACGACATCGCGTGCCAGTCGCTAAATATTTTTCGGCGGCCCGTTGCCATGCCTGCTGCAACTCGGGCTGCATGGGTGAAGTGGGCGGAAGACACCATTGCCGCTGTTGTGGAGCAACGCAAGCAGGCAGCAGCTGAAGAAGAGCGGTTGCGCACACTACGAGTTAAATACGTGCGGCTGGCAGAAACATTCAAACAAATCGGGAAGCTCGACGAACTGTCCAAGTACCCGTTGCAGGCATATATCAGCGACACTCCAGAGAGTCGCCAAACTCTCGACAATTATGCAGACAGCGTACTGGGGGCAGGTGTGTGATGCGACCTGCCGCGTATTCGGAATTTAGCAGTACGCCAGCGCCACGCCGCAGCATGCAGGTTTTGCCCGGCGCTCTCATCGCCGGGTTCACGGTGATCGCAGGAGAGCCGGAGCGGATCAATGGAGTGCTTTGCTGGACGTGCACCTGCCTGCACGATCACACCGTCCCCGTGCCCCACGCAGAGTTGTCAGCGGGTCACGCCGTGTGCAACAGGTGTGCCGCAGAATTAAAGAAGAAGGCACGTGGCATTGGTGAAACAGACCAGCAATTCAACGACTGGGCCGCGCTGCATCGTGTTCCGCGAAGGAAGCGGCCCGTACCTGATACGCCGGAGCAGGCCGCATGAAGGATATGACCGGGCGACACTTTGGACGGCTGCATGTGGTTTCGTTCGCAGGACTCAGCAGACACCGAGCGGCCAAATGGCTGTGCATGTGCGACTGCGGAAAGGAACTCGTCGTCGTCGGCTACAGCTTGCGCACAGGGCACACTCAGTCTTGTGGGTGCCTGATGCGTGAAGTCAACGGGCAACGTTTCGCAGCGATGAATCGAGCAAACAAGGAGGCAGCTTGAAAACCTTCTCGACGTATGACACAGAACTGTGCGCCCTTCTTGTGTACGCAGGCTATCCTCTTCTGGAAACACGTAAGGAAGCACTGGAATGGAAGTTCACTTTGGACGACCATGATGGTGGGATTACGACTCTAAAAATCCAGTTCGAGGCAGGCGACTTGAATGTCAGCAATGCGCAGAGATTGGTCTCCGTGCACAAAGAAATCCTTCAGCGGATTCACGAACGAACCACGCCTAAGAAACCGGAGGTCAAAGAACATAGTGGAGACGAGGAGTGGTCAGTTCGTAATGTTGGCGCAGCAGCGTTCTTGCGAGTCTCTGGAGTCAAGTTTCTTCGGACAGATAGAGTCGGTTACTCCAGCACAGCCTTCGTCTTTCTCGACGATGGGACTGCCAAGACTTTTGAGAGCGATTACCACGCGCATTGCTCTGTGGATGCGAAGCTGTTTTACGAAGCACTGAAAGACATCAGAAACGCGACTCGCAAAGCATCGCAAGCGCAACACGCTGGCGCGGAGAGAGAGGAAGTATGATTGTCAGCGTCGGCCAGTCCGTCAACGATGTCATCGTGCTTGAGCCAGCGGAGTTAGGCAAGCCAGCATTCGTAGTGGAATGTCTCGGCACAAGTGGCCGATGGCATCGCAGCACGTGGACGGTCGCAGCTATCGAGACCGGGCGGGCACACTGCCGGGAATGTGCCGACTGAACGCGGCTCATGAAGGCCAGCGGCAGGCCCGCAAACGGGAATTGCAAGACGTGGCGGCTGGCAATTCCTACGTCACGGACGTTCGGAACGAGTTCTAAGGTTTTTGATCGGTCGCCAGCTTTGCGGATTGACCATCGGATGAGAGGAGGACCATTGGCGCACAAAAATAATACAGTTGACGTAGCCAAAGAACACGCGGAGTACGTCCTGCGCGATCCTGCGGCGCCTCAAGAGCGAAAAGATAAGGCTGCCGGGCGTTTGATCCGCATTGCACAGGTTAAGGCCACGCAGCGCCGGGACGTAAGGCTTCGCAGGCTTCAGGCCAAGCTGGATATAGCGCTGGCCCGGATCACTGAATTGGAGGCGCAGGCCCCGAAGCAAGAACGATTCAACACCCTCCGCGACCAATTAGGCCTTCCTCCCGTTGGCTGATTCCAGTAACCAGTTACTTCGCAACGCATTGAATCAATGACAAAGAAATTCTGCCATCAGGTATCTATCCATGGCACCATTGAGTCGGTCGCAAGTCACCCCCTGACCACGGGAGAAAGCGGGTCTCTTGAGAAATGAGAATTCACTTTATACGCGTATCGAGAGTTTCGACAGAGCCCTCACCGCTGATGATCTAGCGGAAGTCCTGAGTGTCTCACGGGCGACCGTGCATCGTCTTTGTGAGCGGCGAGTCATCCCCCATTTCAAGATCGGCAAGCTGACCCGGTTCCTTCCGTCAGCAATCGTCACGTGGATGGAAGAGCGGCAGCGAGTTTACAGGCTCGATGAATTGCTGAGAGAGGAGGCCGCAGGGGAGAAGCGCAAGCGGGGGAGGCTTGCCGCCTAACTGAATACGGAGTTGATCTTGTCTTGAGCTTCGCGTCCCTCTGCCGGACGCAGATAACGTAGCGTGCTGGCGGTGTCAGAGTGTCCCAGCCACGACATTACCGTTGCGACATCCGCCTTGCGTACCACATTCGTGGCGAAGGTAGCCCGGAATTTGTGAAGCCACCACGCGTCAGGGTTGAGCTTTCCACGTTTTGCAATTTTCTTCAGGCAATCCAGAAAATCCATCTTGATGTTGCAGCCAGAAGTGGCGAACAGGAGATCGCAGGCATTGTCGCGCCCCTTTTTCAACTCCGTCAGAAGCTGGAAAAGCGGGTTCGAGATGGGAATCTGGCGGGTCTTGTTTTTCTTGGGACGCCAGTCGAAACGCTTGTTTGGCTGCACGGTGATCGTGCGGTTATCCATGTCGATCCATGACCACTGGCAGTGCTGCACTTCGCCTTCGCGCATGCCGGTGTACTCAAAGAAGCGGAACCAAGTCACCTCTTCCGGCGTGCACAGATCAAAGAATTTGGTCAATTCCTTCGCGGTGTACGTCTCGGGAGTCTCTTCGTCGTATTCCGGCCAATCCTGTTTCACAACCCCCATGTCTTTTCCCGTGCGCCCACAAGACTTGAGGAAGCCCATCACTGCACTGAACTTGTTCCAAACGCTTCGGTCGGATTGTTTCTTCTTGTCCTCCAAGTAGGTCTTGAACGCCAATAGGTCCCGACGCTCAACTTGGTCAATGAAAGCCTTGGTGCAGCATTCTTGGAAGTAGTCCAGAGCCGTGGAATACGCGGCGTGAGTCTTCTTGGATTTGTGAGCCTTGATGTCTTGGAGGTACTCGGCAACGGCAGCATCCAGCGTCCTGCGATTTGCCTCCGCAGGTGCGTCCTTGCGCACGAACTTGCCTGTCGCCAAGGCAGCCAAATCCAGACCCTTGTCCTTCCGGGCCTGCTCAGCCTGCTTTAGCGTGGTGGCCGGGATCGCCTCACGCCGACGTTTGGTCCCCTCGTACCAATCAAGGTAGAAGACCCCATCACCTGCGGTCTCAGGCGGCGCAAAGACCCGCTTGCCGTCCACCGTCAATCGCTTGCTCAAATTCACCGTCGCCATAGTATCCACTCCCAATCTAGTATCCAGATTAGTATCCAGTGGATTCTACAGTCAAGAAATCTTTGGTAATCAATGCCTTAAAGAAAACTGGCGGAGAGAGTGGGATTCGAACTTTCAGTACAGGTTCTCATGTACCTCGCGGGTGGAACTGGTGCGCCAGGCGGAATGGCTTTCGGCGTGAGGGGGGTAATCCCGCCACTCGCAACTGGGCTCCACTCTGGCTACAATGGGCAGTGGTGCCCGACGCCATCTCGCCCACTTCGTCTTCGAAGTCTCGACGCTGGACGGTCATCTCCGCCGGCCTGCTCTGCGGACTGCTGGCGCTGGTGGTGATCTATCCCAAGCCCAACGCCTTCCGCAGTCCGCTGGCCGTGGTCATAGTTACCGCCATCGGCCTGGTGGCGGTGCTGATGCAATTGCGCTTCTACAATCGCGCGCACAGCCGGCCGGTACGCGCACCCGTGTGGCTAAACATTCTCGGAATCGTGTTTGCCCTGGCAGCGCTCTTCGCCGATGTCCTCCATCTCGGTCCAGATATGGCTCAGCTAATGGCTCTGGGCGCAATCGGAAGTTTTGCGATCAGCAGCGCGGTCATTCTGCACGCCTTTCGCAAGCGCCGGGCGGAGTAAGGCCGGGCCACGGATTTTTCACGGATCAATTCAATAACGCGGCTGAAGAGGTTGCGGAAAAAACTCCACCTGCCGACGGAGAACGACCACAGGGGCTGAAGCCCGCGCTGATTCCACACGCCTTACGCCGCCCTGAAGGGCCGCTCTTCCACGGCGGTGCACACGTTTGTGACTTTTTCCGCAGCCTGTGAAGCCGCGCCCCTTCAAAGCGCGCTCCGGCAGGATTTCGCTACTGGCCAGTTGGAACGGCAGGCGCCGGTGGCGGGGCATAGGGCTTGCGTGAGGTCAGGTCGAGCTTGGCCAGGCTGGCAGCGTCCCAGCCGCCGCCCAACGCCTTGATCAGCAGAACGCTGTCAATCATGCGCCGGCCAGAGACTTGGACCGCGCTACGTTCGTCAGCCAGGGCCAGGGTCTGGGCGGTAATCACTTCCAGATAGGTCGTCACCCCGCCGGTATAACGGTTCTTGGAAAGATCGAGCGAATGCTCGGCTGCGGCCACTGCCGCCGCGTCAGTGCTGGCTTCCTGCTCGAGCAGACGCAGAGCTGCAAGGTTGTCTTCGACTTCCTGATAGGCGACCAGCACATTCTGCTGATAGCTGGCCACCGTCTGATCATAAGCGGCGCGGACCTGGTCGAGCGCGGCGCGGCGGCGGCCGACGTCAAAGACCGTGACCATGGCAGAGAGTCCTACCGAGGCGAAAGTGCTTGGGTTCGAAAGCCAGTTGGCTACGCTCGTACCCTCATAACCGACAGCGCCGGGAAAACTGAACAGTGGGAAATACGCGGCTTTGGCGACGCCGATATTGGCGTTCGCGGCTGCCATCTGGCGCTCCGAAGAAGCAACGTCGGGACGGCGCTCCAAGAGTTGCGAGGGCAGGCCGGGCGGAATCACCGGCGGAACCGCAGACAGCGGGACCACGGGCAGTGTAAAGCTGGGCGCGGGTTCTCCTATCAGCACAGCAACGGCGTGCTCAAACTGCGTGCGTTGCTCTTTTACGTCGATGGCCTGGGCGCGGGCGGTTTCGAGCAAGGTCTGGGCTTGCGCAACATCTACCTGCGAGACGACGCCGCCGTGGTAGCGGTTCTCGGTGAGTTCCAGCGATTTTTCGTACTCAGCGACGGTGGAATCGAGCAGTTGGGCCTCAGCGTCCAGTTCCCGCGCCTGAAAGTAGTCCATGGCCAGCTCGGCATGCAAGCTTAGGCTTACGGTTTCGAGATCGGCAAAGCTGGCTTGAGCGCTAGCGCGAGCAGCTTCCACGGTACGCCGCACCTTGCCCCAGACATCCGGCTCGTAGGTCATGTCCACCGGAAGGACAAGATCGTTGAAGGTGCCTCCGGCACCCTCAGCCAGCGGCCGGTTCTTGGAAAACCGCTCGCGAGTGGCGGACGCCCCCGCTGACACGGTGGGAAACAGGTCAGCGCGATTCAAGCGAACCGCGGCCCGCGCCTGGATGAATTGGGCTACGGAAGCTTTCAAGGTTTGGTTGGAAACGGCAATTTTTTCCTCGAGGGCATTGAGTTGCGGATCCTGGTAAATCTCCCACCATTGGCCGCGCAGAATTTGATCAGAAGGCTGAGCTTCCTTCCAGTTGGGTGGAGTCTCTTTGTAATCGGGCGGCGTGGGCGCTGCCGGACGAGCATAGCGCGGCCCGACGGCACAGCCGGTGAGCAATACGATCCCGAGCAGGCTCGCAGCACGGCAAACTCGGTGTCCAACCGGCATCACGGCTTGGCGCCTCCCGGGGCTGGTGTTCCGGACGAAGGCTGCGCGACTCGTACTTCTTCCCCCGAGACGATGGAATCCGGCGGATTGGCGATCACGGATTCGTCGCCGGTCAAGCCCGCGACCACTTCGATCACGGAGCCGTAGTCACGGCCAACCGTGATGGGCTTGAGCTCGGCATGTTGACCGTCGATGACCGTTGCCACACGCAGGCCTTCGGAACGGAACAACAAAGTAGTAACCGGAAGCGTGAATGTGGAGGTGACGCCGGGCAGTTTAAGGTGCACTTCCGCATAAGCCCCACTGAGCAACGTTCCCGTGGGATTATTCACGGCAATCTCGACCAGCAACGTGCGCATGGTCTGATCGATGGCATTGGCGGTGCGCACCAGCGTTCCCGGAAAACGCCGACCGGGAAACTCTGAAAGCACCAGGTCGGCAGTCAGGCCGGGTTTGGCGGCCTGCGAGTACACCTGAGGAACGTTCACGTAGACCCGCAATCGATCCGGCTGCGCAATGTGGAAGAGTTCGGTTCGGGTTCCACCGCTGCTACCGGAATCGATCAAGGCTCCGATGTCCGTGTTGCGCGCCGTGATGACCCCGGTGAACGGGGCATAGATCTTCTCGAAAGACTGCAGTTGCTCCAGGCGCTTCACGTTCGCTTCCCCGGCCTGGACAGTCGCTTTCTGAGCCGCGTAGTTAGCTTGCGCGTTGTCGGTGTCCTGCTTGGACACGGAATCGGTCTTAAGAAGTCCAACATATCGATCGGCCGTGATCTGGGCCAGATTGAGGTTCGCTTCCGCGGTCCTCAGGTCGGCGCGGGCTTGGCGGAGCTGCTGGTCAACTTCGGGAGTCTCGATTTCCGCCAGCAACTCCCCAGATGTGACCCGGGCACCAATATCCGCATACCACTGCTTCAGATACCCATTGGTGCGAGCGTAGATGGGCGAGTCGATGTAAGCCTGTACGTTCGCCGGCAGAACGATCTCGTTTGACGGGGCGGACCGCTGCGGACGAACCACCGCAACGGTGGGAATGGCCATCTCTTTGGTTTCTTTGGCCAGCGTGTTGCGCGCCTGGATTCTCGGCAGAATGCCGGAGACTACCAGAGCCACGACCGCAGCAAAGGCCAGCACCGCGACCCACCAATGGCGCGACCGCCGGCCGGAAGGACCGCTCTGGCTCGCCGCCCGCGGTGCAACATCGTTCTCTTGTTCCACTCTCATCTAGAAGACTCCGGTGACCGAAAACTGCCTTAGTGCTTAGCCTGCGCTTTTTCTGTTCGATTGCGGCGGCCGTGCAAAAAACTGAAAAACAGGGGCACGAAAAATAGCGTTGCCACGGTCGCGAACAACAACCCCCCGATCACGGCCCGTCCCAATGGGGCATTCTGTTCGCCACCTTCACCGAGGCCGACCGCCATGGGAACCATGCCGATAATCATGGCCAGTGCGGTCATGATCACGGGGCGGAAGCGGGTGAATCCGGCATTCAGCGCGGAGTGGGTCACGTCGTGGCCCGCCACCATCTGTTCCTTGGCAAAACTCACAACCAGAATGCTGTTGGCGGTGGCCACCCCCATGCACATAATAGAACCAATGAGGGCGGGCACACTAACGGTGGTGCGGGTGATAAACAGAAACCAGGCAATGCCGGCCAGGGCCGCCGGTAAAGCGGAGATGATGATGAATGGATCCAGCCACGACTGAAAATTCACCACGATCAGGAGGTATACCAGCACGATGGAGAAGGCCAAGCCACCGATCAGTCCGATGTACGAGGAGCGCATGGTCTGAATTTGCCCGCGAATACTGACCTGGGTTCCGCGCGGCGCTTGCTTTTTGGCGCTATCCACGATCTGGTCCACTTCCCGAGCCACCCCACCCAGATCGCGTCCCTGCACCGAGCCGTAAATATCGATCAAGGGCTGAATGTCATAGTGCGAAACCACCGCGGTTCCGGTGCTGCGATTGATGGACGCCAAGCTGGCCAATATCTGTGGCGCCGCGTTACCGGAACCCGTGACCGGAACATTTTCCAGATCCTGCAAGGACTGCACTCGATACTGCGGGGTCTGCGCGGCGATGGAATAACTCACCCCGGTGTTGGGGTCGAGCCAGAATTCGGGAGTGGTCTGGAAGCTGCCGCTCAGTGAAATCAGCAAGTTGTTGGCTACATCGCGTTGCGTAAACCCGACTTGCTGCGCCTTGGTGCGATCGACGTCGATGTTCAAGTAGGGCTGGTCAAAGGGCTGTTGGATGTGGAGGTCCACGATGCCGGGTATTTGCCGCAAACGGGTGAGTAGGCGGCCGGCGAAATCCCGGTTGCCGGTAACGTTGTAGCCAGCGATCTGGACGTCAATCGGCGCCGGGAGTCCGAAGTTGAGAATCTGACTGACGATGTCGGCGGGCAGAAATGAGAAAGTCACTCCGGGAAATTCCTGCGGCAAGCGCAAGCGCAGATCGTGGATGTACTCTTCGGTCGGGCGATGTCCCTTATTCAGACTGACCAGAATGTCGTCGTCCGCGGGGCCGATGGGCGCGGAGTTGCTGTACGAAAGGTTGATGCCGCTGTAGGGCAGGCCAATGTTATCAATGATGCTCAGGATCTCTGAGGGCGGAATCTCGGCGCGAATGGATTGGGTCACGAGTTCCGAGAGCCGGGCGGTTTCTTCAATGCGCGTGCCGGTGCGCGCCCGCAGGTGTAACTTGAACTGGCCCGCATCCACCGTGGGAAAGAAGTCCTGACCCAGCCAGGGAATCAGGAAGACCAGCGAAATCAGGGAGGCCGCGAAAAAGCCAATGAGAAATATCGTCCGAAAGTGCAGGCAACGCTCCAGCCAGCGGCGATAGCCCTCACGAACTCGTTCGAAAGCCTCTTCAAAGCGGATTTGCATCCGCACCAACGGATTCCTCGACACCGAGGGTGTGGTGTCAAGGCTGCGGAGCAGGTACTTGGCCATGGTCGGCACCAGCGTCCGCGAAAGCAGATAAGACGCCAACATGGCGAACACCACCGCTTCGGCCAGCGGCACGAACAGAAACTTGGCAACTCCAGTCAGGAAGAACATGGGCACGAACACGATGCAGATTGCCAGAGTGGAAACGAACGCCGGGACCGCGATCTGTTGTGCGCCGTCCAGGATGGCGTGTTCCACCTCTTTGCCCTGGGCCAGGTTGCGGTTGATGTTCTCGATTTCGACGGTGGCGTCATCCACCAGAATGCCGACCGCCAGCGCCAGACCGCCCAGGGTCATGATGTTGATGGTCTGACCGAGCGCGCTGAGAACCAGAATCGAAGTCAAAATCGAAAGCGGGATGGAGGTGGCGATGATGATGGTGCTGCGCCAGTTGCCCAGGAAGATCAGGATCATCAAGCCGGTGAGACAAGCGGCGATCGTGGCTTCTCGGATCACCCCGTCAATCGAAGCGCGGACGAACAGCGATTGATCGGCCAGGGGCAGGATTTCCAGTTCCGGAGGCAACCCGGCCGCAATCTGCGGAAGCATGGCCTTGATTCCGGAGACCACATTCAGCGTAGACGCATTGCCGGTCTTTAAGACCGTCAGCAGAGAAGCCCGTCTTCCGTTGACATGGACGATATTGGTCTGGGGCGGGAAACCATCGCGAACATTGGCTACATCGTGCACGTAGATGGTATTTGTGCCCACAGTCTTGATGGGCATGTCATTCAGTTCCGCGACCGTCTTCGGACTGCCGTTGATTTCGACGTCATATTCGAAGGTTCCAATCTTCGATGTGCCCGAGGGCAAGATCAGATTCTGGGCGCTGATCGCGTTCACGACGTCCAGAGGGGAAAGCCCCTTCGACTGCAACGCCGCGGTGTCAAGGTCCACCTGCACCTGGCGTTGCTTGCCGCCATAGGGCCAGGGAATGGCGCACCCGGGAATTGTGACCAGGCGGGTGCGGATGAAACTGGTGCCGAGGTCAAAAAGCTGCTGCTCTGACATTCCCTTGCCCGATAGGGCCAGTTGCAAGATGGGGACGGTCGAGGCGCTGTAGGTGATGACCAACGGCGGAGTAGTCCCGGGCGGCAGTTGCCGAAGTTGGGTCTGGGAGATGGCGGTTACTTGCGCCAGGGCTTTGTTGATGTCCGCGGTGGGCTGAAAGAACACCTTGACCACGGCAATTCCGTTGAGCGACTGCGACTCAATGTGCTGGATGTCGTCCACCAGCGTGGTCAGGGCACGCTCGGTTTGCGAGACGATCCGGTCCGACATCTGCTGTGCGTCGAGACCCGTGTAGTTCCAAACGATGCTGACTACGGGGATATCAATCGCGGGGAAAATATCGGTCGGAGTACGCAGAATGACGATCGGAGCCAGCAGCAAGAGCAGCAGCGAAACCACTACGAAGGTATAAGGACGTCTTAACGCAAGTCGAACAATCCACATAATGTTCTCGGGGCATGTACTGCTGGAAGCCCGCCGGTTCGGGATAACTCCTGCGTCTGTTTAGCAGAATGCAAGAGGACTGGTCTATCCGATTCTGGCCTTCGGCCGGCCACATCGAAATGAAGACATTGTATTGGATTACGAGGATGGGGTGGGGATGCAGTTTTACCGTCGCCGGGGTTGAACTGAGCTCTTACTTAGTTGGGCTTACGGGTTTTGCCGTCAGACAGCATTTGCAGCAGGGCGGCGTCGGCGGCATGCTTGAACTTCTCCGCGGCCGCGATACGAGGGCTGACCGAGATGCCGTCGGACGGCTTCTGCCGAATGCTCTCGCGCAGCCGTTCGCCTTCCTCCGACCCGTTGGTCATGACATGCACGTAGAACCAGAGGAAATGACGCATCTGGTCAAGCGCGGCTTTCAGGATCTGAAGAGATTCCAGTTCAGGCAACTGGCAGAGAGCCTCCATCAACTCCGGGTCGTTGGGGGCCTGCATGGCAGCACAATTCAAGGCTTGTTGAATGGAGCGCAGATCTTCGGTCACCCGCAGGATGCGAATGTGGACATCGTCCAGGATTTCGTCGGCTTGCATGGTCGCGGGTTGCTGGCATTCAACATCTCACCCGCACGCCGCAGCGGCCAGATGTCCCATGTGCATGCGCTTTGGTAATTCGGCTAATTACCTTGGTCTTATAAGGTTTTCGGGCCTGCCTAGGGCCAGGGACAGGCAATCCCGCGAGAAGCCGACGGCCTTCTCGAGGCTGCGTTGACTTGGCTAAGCTTGGGCCCTACTATAGTCGCGTTCGGCGCGGGCTTCGTCACTGATCGACCAAGGATGATCGGCCAAACCATTTCGCATTACCGCATTGTAGAGAAGCTGGGCGGCGGCGGGATGGGTGTGGTCTATAAGGCCGAGGACATAAAGCTCGATCGCTTTGTCGCCCTCAAGTTCCTGCCGGACGACGTCGCCAAAGATCCGCAGGCTCTCAGCCGTTTTCAGCGCGAAGCCAAGGCCGCCTCTGCCCTGAACCACCCCAACATCTGCACCATCTACGAAATTGATGACCAGCATGGCGACGCCTTCATCGCCATGGAGTTTCTCGATGGCCTGACGCTGAAGCATAAGATCGCCGGGCGTCCGCTGGAGACAGAAGAAATCCTTTCCCTGGCCATCGAAATTGCAGACGCGCTCGACGCAGCCCACGCGGAAGGCATCGTCCACCGGGACATCAAGCCCGCGAACATCTTCGTGACTAAGCGCGGACACGCCAAGGTTCTGGATTTCGGTCTGGCGAAGGTCACGGTCACCAGTTCTTCGAGCAAAATCGGGTCTCTCAACACGCAGACGGGTTCGGTGGACGCAGATCATCTCACCAGTCCCGGAGCTACGCTCGGCACGGTAGCGTATATGTCACCCGAGCAGGTGCGGGCGAAAGAGTTGGATGCGCGGAGTGACCTGTTCTCTTTCGGCGCTGTGCTGTACGAGATGGCAACGGGCGCGTTGCCATTTCATGGCGAAAGCTCGGGAGTCATCTTTAAAGCCATCCTGGATTCTGATCCGCCTCCGCCGATTCGTTTCAATCGTGATATTCCGCCCGAACTGGAGCGCATCGTCAACAAAGCGATGGAGAAAGATCGCGACTTGCGCTATCAGGTTGCGTCGGAGATGCGGGCTGACCTAAAGCGGCTGAAACGGGAAACGGAATCGCGGCACGGTGTATCAGCGAGTTCTGGGACGGTAGCTGCGGCGCAGGAAAGCAGCGCTCAGGTCGTCCAACCGCCTTCGCCAGCATCCGGTTCTTCCCCGGCGGCTGCTCCGTCTGTTTCATCGAGCCGGTTGAATGTAGCCGAGCTTCCGGTCGCGGGCAGGAAACTCTGGAAGGTTCTGGTTCCCGCAGCTATCGTGCTTGTTGCCGCCGCAATTGCGGGAGTGTTCGACTTCCGCTCGCGTTCTACGACGGCGGTGAACCAAGCGACCCCGCTCACTGAGAAAGACACCGTCGTTCTCACCGACTTCACCAACACCACCGGCGACCCGGTCTTCGACGGCACTCTCAAACAGGCCCTGGCCGTCGACCTCGAACAGTCTCCCTTCCTCAACATTCTCTCCGACCGCAAAATCGGCCAGACGCTGAAGCTGATGGGCCGCGCGCCTACCGAACACGTTACCGCCGACCTGGCCAAGGAACTCTGCCTGCGCACTGGAAGCAAAGCCATTTTGGCAGGCTCGGTTTCAAACCTTGGCACGCAGTACGTGATTGGTCTGGAGGCGGACGCTTGCAGCACCGGAGACACACTGGCCAAGGAGCAAGCGGAGGCCTCCAGCAAAGAAGGCGTGCTCAAGGCGCTGAGCACAGCGGCAACCAGCCTGCGGGCTAAGCTGGGCGAATCGCTTGCCTCGGTGCAAAAGTTCGATGTGCCCGTGGAAGCGACCACGCCTTCGCTCGAAGCTCTAAAGGCCTACAGCATGGGCATCACGACCGGACGCACCAAGGGCGACGCCGAAGCCATTCCGTTCATGAAGCGTGCGCTGGAACTCGATCCCAACTTTGCTATAGCCTATGCCGCTCTGGCCGTTTCGTACGGGAATCTTGGACAGGCGAGTCTGTCTGCGGACTATGCCAAGAAGGCCTACGACTTGCGTGACCGGGTCAGTGAACGCGAGCAGTACCGCATTTCCGCCTTGTATTTTCAGAACGTAACCAGTGAAGTGGAGAAAGCCACGGAAGCCTACGAACTCTGGGCGAAAAGCTATCCGCGCGACCTCGTGCCGCACGGCAATCTCGGTAGTCTTTATGCCAATCTGGGCCAATGGGACAAAGCGATCGCGGAAACTGAAGCGGCGCAACGGCTGGAACCCACGATTACCAGCTACGGGAACTTGGCGAGTATGTACATTAGCGTCAATCGGCTCAAGGACGCTCGGCAGACGATCCAGGAAGCACAGCAGAAAAACTTCGATAGCGGCTGGATCCGGAGCCAAGTGTATGCCTTGGCATTTCTGTCCGGGGATACCGCCGAAATGGAGCGCGATGTAGCATGGGCTGCGGGCCGCCCCGGCGACGAAGACCAGATGCTTGACACCGACGCCGACACCCAGGCCTACTACGGCCACCTGGAAAAAGCCCGCGACCTGGCCCGGCGCGCCGCTGACTCCGCCGTGCGGGCGGATGGCAAGGAAACCGGCGCCCTGTGGCTCTCCTATCAAGGGCTGCGTGAAGCCGAGCTAGGAAACGTCACGCCTGCCCGGCAAGCCGTCACCCGTGCCTTAGCGCTCTCACCCGGGCTTAATGTCAAAGTCCTGGCCGCCGTGGCGCTGGCGCGCACTGGCGAAACGTCTCAATCCAGAACCATCTTCGAGGCGCTACAAAAGTCCGAACCCACCAACACGTACCTCAAGGTGTACTGGTTCCCGGTGATTGAGGCCTCGCTTGCGATGGCGCAACAAGCACCCGACCGGGCCCTTATCGCCCTCGAACCCTCACTTCCCTACGAACTCGGGGGGCCCCCTCCTGGAAACAACGGCACAATGTATCCCGCGTACATTCGCGGCCTTGCTTACCTTGCCCAAAAGAATGGCCCCGCTGCAGCGGCTGAATTCCAGAAGTTTCTCGACCATCCCGGAGTCGTGCAGAACTTCGTGCTGGGCTCGCTGGCCCATCTCCAACTTGGCCGTGCGTATGCTGTGTCCGGCAACACGGCTAAAGCCAAGGCTGCCTATCAGGATTTCCTCACCCTCTGGAAAGACGCTGACCCCGATATTCCCATCCTGAAAGAAGCCAAGGCGGAGTACGCGAAGCTGGAGTAGCGTCCTGTTTCAACATTGGGATTGACCGTGCGACCTCACCGACCTAACATTTCTGGTCACCGCTCTTTCACCACAGTGGCGTGGGCCTACTTTTCGCGATTTGAGTTTTGAGAGGAGAGCACCATGAGTCGAGAACGAGCGCTGAAGGTTGTACTGGTGTTGGTGGGGTTGATCTTCCTGCTTGCCGTCTATCCGCTCATGATGTTTCTATGGCCGGGCGGGTGGCGATGGCAGCCGAACCAGCCGGAATACGAGCAGATGATCCTGGGAGTGTATGCCACGCTTGGGATATTCCTACTGGTCGCCTCGCGCAATCCGTCCGGGAATCGCAGCCTCATCGCGTTCACGGCTTGGTCGAGTCTGGTTCACGCCGCGATTATGGCAGTACAGGCATTCCAAAACGCGAGCGAACGCGGACATCTGCTGGGCGACATCCCTGCGCTTATGATCGTGGGCGTTGCGCTAATCGCGCTCACGCCAGGAAAGCAATCGACGGAACGAGTATAGGCAGCAGGGGCATAGGCTCGCTGTCTGGGGGAAACCGGACGTCCCGATCTTGAAGGTAGCCAAGGCGGAGTATGGGAAGCTGCAATAGCAATCAGCAGTCAGCACTCAGCATTCAGGCGGAAAACTCTCCTTCCCACTTTGCGATGACAACTGTCGCCAGGCAGTTGCCAATCACATTGACCGCCGTGCGTCCCATGTCCATCAGCTGATCAATTCCGAGAAGAATGAAAATAGGTTCCGTCGGCAGGCCGACGGTGGCCGCCGTGGCCAGCAGGATCACGATGGCGGCGCGGGAGACTCCGGCTACGCCTTTGCTGGTCAGCATCAGCACCAGCAGGATGTAAAGCTGGTGTCCAAAGGTGAGGTGCACGCCGGCAGCCTGGGCCACAAAGACAGCGGCCAATGAGAGGTAGAGGGCCGAGCCGGTCAGATTGAAGCTGTAGCCGGTCGGCATGACGAAAGCTACGACCGGGCGCGGCACGCCAAGTTCTTCCATGCGTTCCATGGCACTCGGCAGAGCGGCTTCGGAACTGGCGGTGCTGAAGGCGATCGTAGCCGGCTCAGCGATAGCGCGAATGAAGCGCATGATGGGGACTTTCGTGAGCAGGGCGACTGGCAAAAGCACAACCAGCAGAAATACGGCCAGCGCGCCATATAAGGTCAGCAGCAGCTGGGCGAGGTTGCCGAGAATGCCGACGCCAGTCGAGCCGACGGTAGCGGCGATCGCGCCCAATATTCCCAAAGGCGCGAACCACATGACGATGTTGGTGAACTTGAACATTACTTCGGCCAGACTTTCGGTGAAGGCCAGCATGGGGCGCCGCTTGGTTTCGTTTTTTACCAAGGCCAGCGCCACACCAAAGAACAGGCTGAAGATCACCACCTGCAAGATCTGATTTTCCGCAACTGACTTGGCAATATTCTCTGGGAAGACGTGCAGCACAGTTTCGCTGGGAGTGAGACTCTCGATCTTCACGGTCTCAGCGGTGTTCGCCGGAATCTGGGCTCCGACGCCAGCTTGGCTGATATTGATGGCGGCCAGTCCGATGAACAGGGCCAGTGTGGTCACGATTTCAAAAAAGACCAGGGCTTTCACCCCCATGCGGCCGACCTTCTTGAGATCGGAATGGCCGGCAATCCCACTGACCAGCGTGCTAAAGAGCAGCGGCGCAATGATGACTTTGATCAGCCGCAAGAAAATCTGCGCCAGCAAGCGCAAGCTGACGCCGAAGGCGGGAAAATCGTGGCCGATCTCGGCCCCGAGGAGCATGGAAATGAAGATCCAGTTGGTTAGAGAAGGGCGGAAGCATGCATACGTAACCAGCCCAAACAGGACCAGCCAGCGCGCGGCAGCCAGAGCAGTTATGGCGATAAACGCATGCGCTTGGACGGCGGCGAACACAGGAACGGCCAGCAGCATAACCACGGTGATGGCAAGCGCGCGCCACATGCGCTGATACATTACCAGAACTGACCGCGCGAGCTTCGATATAATCCGGCATTCAGCCGGAGGATGGACTTTGCCTGCGCGATGCCGAATAGAACTGGTGTTCCTGCTTCTGCTCACTTCTCTGGCCGGGTTTGCGCAACTCGAGCCGGTGCTCAAGCAGGTCGATCTTCCGGATCCTTATTACTATCGTGAGATGTACCTGCCGCAGCTCACCACCGGCCCCAGTTTCGTGGCCTGGAGTCCCGACTCGCAGTCGCTGGTTTATTCGATGGGAGGGTCAGTATGGCGACAGAGGCTCGGTTCAACGGAAGCGGAACAACTTACCGCCGGCCCCGGCTACGACTACGAGCCCGACTGCTCGCCGGACGCCCGCTGGGTGGTATATGCGTCCTACGACAAGGACGCCATCGAACTCTGGGCGCTGGACCTGGAGACGAAGCAGACCCACCAACTGACCTCGGGTGGGGCAGTGAATGTGGACCCTCGCTTCTCGCCCGATGGGACGCGCCTGGCCTTCGTTTCCACTTCTTACAACCGGCGCTTTCATATTTTCGTGGGTGATTTCGGCCAAGGTCGGCTGACCAACATACAGCGGCTGACTGGGGAGACGCGTTCTACTCTGCCGCGTTTTTATTACAGCCAGTTCGATCACGAAATCAGCCCGGCCTGGTCGCCGGATGGATCGGAGTTGATGTTCGTTTCCAATCGCGGCCACATCTACGGCACCGGCGGCTTCTGGCGCATGAAGGCCGCGCCGGGCGCGGAAGCGCGCGAGATTCATTACGAAGAGACCACGTGGAAAGCGCGGCCTGAATTCTCTCCCGATGGCAAGCGGATCGTGTACGCGTCGTATCTCGGCGGGCAATGGCACCAGCTTTGGGTGATGCCATCACAAGGTGGCGACGCTTTCCCGATTTCCTACGGAGACTTTGACAACACCAATCCGCGCTGGTCGCGGGATGGAAAGAAGATTGCTTTCATTTCGAACCGTGGCGGAAATACTTCACTGTGGATTCAGGACGCAATCGGAGGCGCACAGACACAGATCATCGCGAAGCAGAGGCGGTATCTGAAGCCGATGGGGACTTTATCAATCAAGGTGCTCGATTCTCTGGGTCACACCACCCCTGTGCGCATTTTCCTCACCGGCGAAGATGGCCGGGCCTACGCGCCCGATGACGCCTGGGTGCACGCGGAAGACAATTTCGTGCGCTCGGAACGACCGTTTGAGTCGCATTATTTTCACACCTCTGGCGTTGCCGAAGTTACGGTTCCGGCGGGACAGGTGACGGTTGAAGTCATGAAGGGGTTTGAATATCGCATCGAAAAGGTGCAAGTGAAGGTCGTGGCTGGTCAGCAGGCCAAGCTGGTGGTTCGTCTGAGGACGCTTGACATTCCTCGCGACCCGCGTTTCCGCTGGGCCAGCGGCGATCTGCATGTTCACATGAACTATGGCGGCGCTTACCGTAATACTCCCGCCAACCTGGTGAAGCAGGAGGAAGCCGAGAACCTTTCACTGATCGAAGATCTGATTGTGAACAAAGAGGTGCGGATTCCTGATATTGCTTACTTCAGCCCCAAGCTCGATCCGGCTTCGACGCCCGAGCACTTGCTGTTCCACGCCCAGGAATTTCATACCAATTACTGGGGACATCTGGGGCTGTTGAATCTGACGCAGAACTTTCTTTTGCCTGGATATTCGGCGTATGCCGGCTCGGCCGCGGCCAGCCTGTTTCCAACTGACGCAGCCGTGGCCGACCTGGCGCATGCACAGCAAGGATTGGTGGGGTTTGTCCACCCTTTTGATTTCGCGCCGGACCCTGTGAAAGACCCGACGCTTACGCATGGCGAGCCGCTGGATGCCGCTCTGGAATTGCCGGTAGACGTGGCTTTGGGCAAAGTGGATTACATTGAGGCCGTAGGCTTCAGCGATCACAAGTCAACCGCGAGCGTTTGGTACCGGCTGCTGAATTGCGGATTTCGCCTGCCCACAGGCGCTGGCTCGGACACCATGGCCAACTTCGCGTCTTTGCATGGGCCGGTGGGTCTGGCTCGAGTGTACGCTCTCGTGCCACAAGGGCCACTCAATGCCGCGGCGTGGCTGGGATCGCTGAAACAAGGGCACACGTTCGCGAGCAATGGTCCGCTGCTTGGCTTCACGCTGGGCGGAAAAGAAATTGGGGACGACGTCAAGCTTCCGGCGGGCGAGAATAAAGTGAAGTTCACTGCCTGGATGCGCTCGATTGTGCCGATTGATCATCTACAGGTGATTTGCAACGGAGAAGTTGTGCGTGAGTTGAACGTCGGCGGCGATCGCGAGACGGTGAATGTGGCCGACACGATTCCCATCTCCCGCAGCGGATGGTGTCTGCTGCGGGCGTGGAGCGAGAAAGCTGAGCATCCGATTCTGGACCTCTATCCCTACGCGACTACCAGCCCGATTTATGTGACGGTCGCTGGCTCGACGCCGAAGGCGACAGAAGACGCGGCATATCTCATTGCTTGGATTGCGCGGCTGGAAGAAGCGGTCAAAGCCAACCATGACTGGAACACGGAAGGCGAGAAAACGGCGGTCTTGAAGACGCTGGATGACGCGCGGGGAGTGTATAAAAAACTGCAATAAAACCGGCCACGGATTTTCACGGATCAACACGGATAAATCTTTTGGGTCATCCGTGGGAATCCGTGCAGATCCGTGGCTGACTTAAGCCTGTTCCAGTTCCAGCAGCGTCTTCTTGCGTTCTACGCCCCAGCGGTAGCCGCCCTCTTCTCCGTCTTTGCGGACGACGCGATGGCACGGGATCGCCACCGCAACCGGATTGGTCGCGCAGGCGCGGGCTACGGCTCGCGCGGCCGTCGGCCGGCCGATTCCCTTTGCAACCGCGGCATAAGAACGGGTCTCGCCGAAGGGAATCTTCTGCAAGTAAGACCACACGCGCCGCTGAAAGGCTGTGGCCTGAATGTCGAGGGGTAGCGCGGCGTTTAACTTCTTGCCTCGCATCTGGCGCAGCAAGTCTTCCTTCCATTGGCGCATGGCGCTATCGTCATGTTTGCGGATGGCGAAGGGAAATTCGTGGCGCAGGCCCTGCTCTAGCTCTTCGTCGGAATTCGCGAATTGGATCGCGCAGATGCCTTTGTCGGTGGCGGCGATCAGCATCCGCCCCAGCGGCGAATCCGCGCAAGTGTAGCGAATGGGAGCTGCGATCGCTCCGCGGCGATATTTGTCGGGGGTCATGCCGAGCTGCGAGGCGGTGCGCTCGTAGAGGCGGCTGCTGGAGCTGTATCCGGCGTCATACATGGCGCGGGTTACGGAATGTCCGGCGCGCAGATTGCTCTTGAGCTGATTCATGCGGCAGGAATCGGCATAGGCCTTGGGCGTGATTCCCAGCACGGCTTTGAATTTGCGTTGTAAGTGAAACGGGCTTTGGCGAAATTCCGTTCCCAGGCGAGCCAGGGTGAGCGGCTCATCGAGATGCTGCTCGATGTAGCGGCAGATGGCGCGGGCTTGTTCAGCAACTCCATGGCCCGCAGATTTTGGCCGGCAACGCAGGCAGGCGCGGTAGCCGGCCTTCTCGGCTTCATCGGAACGCCGAAAGAACGCGACATTCTCCCGCCGCGGGCGGCGCGACGGGCACGACGGCCGGCAGTAGACGCCGGTCGAGGCGACGGCAAAGACGAAGCTGCCGTCCTGGCTGGCATCGCGGGCCTCGACGGCCTGCCACCAGCGGCTTTGGCCGCTTGCGGGCGTTTCGGTTGTGCTCACTTCGGTGCCACCTATTTCAGCTTGACCCAGGTTGAGTATCGCATTGGTTGTCATAGTGAGGAAAGAGTAGCTGGGGGCGCGGCGGTGAGCTATCCGCATCTTGCGGTCAGAGTGAGATTGATGCGGAACAGGCTGTCAAACTGACACACTACTCCGTGGTCGCGAAGCAAGCCGTACCGGGATCTGGCGCGGCGTCTTAGTCGCTCAGCGGCTGCAGTATCCCGAAGGTCTGGGTGACCCCGGCGCGTTTGCGCAGCTCGTTGAGCAGGGCGTGGGCGGCGTTATCGTAGGTTTTGGTGGAATCGGAAGTGTCGGCCCAGACCGCTTCGTAGACAATTTGCGATGCTTCTTTCAGGTCGATGTGGAGAGCGGCTTCGAGGATGTCGACGCGCTCCTGCAAATGATCGAAGCAGGTCTGGCAGATGGTCGCAGTCTGCTGGCTGGCCTGGTGGTTTTCTGCGCGGGTGCAATTGGTGGTCGGGGCGGAACGGACCTGCATCTGCGAGGTGAGCAGTTGGGCTTTGAAGTCGCGCAGGAAGCGTTCGCGCTCGGCTTCCAGCGTGGCCAAGTCGGGCGTTTCCTCACTCGCTGCCGGGGCAATGACGGTGCGCACGGGCGCCACCACCGGAGAAACACGCTCCGCCGTCTGACACACAGGACACACTTTCACATCGGCCGCGTAGTAGGTTCGGCACTTTACACAAGGAAGCCCGTAGCCCGCCGGTTTCAACCCTGCCAACGGCGCTTCTAAATGACTGGCGGCGGCAGCCTCGGACGCGGGTCGGGCGGCGCCCTCCCGAACTGGTGGTGCGGTGGTTCTTGCGTTGGTGGCCGGGGCGGCTGCGGTAGAGCTCATGTAGCGATTGTAGGGTGGGTACGGTACCCTGCCGAGAGCACGGTGGTTCAATACCGGGGGCTGCCCGAAGGTTCCTACCTATCGCTAAAGCCTTTTACCGGTTCGGCTTGCGGGAGCCAAATTCCGTGATCTTGCGGTGCGGTTGACGGAATAGTCAGGCTTGAGTAACGTTAAGACATACAAGGAAAGCGTTCCTCGTGGAGGTTTCTGTATGTTTGAAGGCCTATTTCAGCCGATGCACCTTCTGGTCATCTTTCTTATTGCCCTGCTGATTTTCGGCCCCAAGAAACTTCCCGAGCTGGGCAAAGGGCTGGGCGAAGGCATTCGGGCGCTGAAGGAAGGCATGAAAGAAACGCCTCCTGACCAAACCAAGGCCGCCAGCACAGAAGTGAAGAACCCTGATACCAAGAGCTAGCTGGCTCAACCTTTCGGCACTTCGAGATTCAAAACAATTCAACGGAGAACCCTTATGCGTAAGCTGCAAGTGTTGGCATTGTTGTCGGTATTTGGGCTGAGCTCTCTGCTGTTCGCCGATCAAGTGGTGCTGAGCAATGGCGACCGACTGACCGGAACCATCACCAAGGCGGATGGCAAGACGCTGGTGATCAAGACCGAATTCGCTGGCGAAGTGACGATTCAGTGGAAGGCGGTTCAGTCGCTGACTTCGGCTGCGCCGCTACATGTGGTTACTGCCAGCAAAACCGTTGTCGGAGCAGTGACCACTACGGATACCAATCTGGCCGTGAGCACCACGCCGGGCGGACCCGTCGACATTCCCAGGGTCGAAGTGATGGCGTTGCGCAACGACGCGGAAGAGGCGGCTTATGAGAAGTCGCTGCATCCCACGCTGCTGCAAGGCTGGGTGGGCGGCGCCAACGTCGGCTTTGCGCTAACCGGGGGCAACAGTGAAACCAAGAACCTGGCGCTGGCATTTACTGCCGATCGCAAGACATCGCACGATGAAATTGCGTTGTACACCAACACCATCTATGCCACCAACGATGCTGCCGGGGCCGCACCCAGCGTGACCGCCAACGCAACTCAGGGCGGCGCCCGCTATGACCGCAATCTTACGAAGCGCGTATTCGCCTTCGGAAGCGCAGACTTCCAGACCGACGCTCTGCAGAACCTGAACCTGCGCTCGGTCCTGGGCGGAGGTTTAGGCTTTCACGCCATCAACACCCCCCGTACCACGTTGGATTTCCTCGGTGGTCTGAACTACACCAAAGAAAGCTATATTGGGCTCGATCGGAACTTCGCCGCGCTAACCCTGGGCGAAGAACTGATGTACAAGCTGGGCGCGTCGACGGTGCTGGCGGAGAAGCTGTACTTCTTCCCCAATCTCAGCGACACCGGCGAGTACCGCGGCACGTTCAATCTGGGTACGATCACGAAAATCAGCAAATGGCTGGGATGGCAAAATGCTTTCGGTGACATTTACGTTACTAATCCCCCGGCAGGCAAGAAACAAAACGATGTGCAGCTGACCACTGGGATTAACGTTTCGTTTACGCACTGAGTAGCCGCTTCGGCGGCTAGAGCATCTAAGGAAAGGAGACAGGAGGTCTCTGCCACAACCATCGGTTCTACGTTCACGTGATCCTGAAGATCGCTCCATCGACGAAAGCAACCTGGAAGAGCGGAAAGACAAGATGATGGACAAGACGGTGGCGGACACTTTTCCGGCCACGATCCGCCATCGTCGTTGCCTGATCCGGATGACGACTCGTTCGCGGCGTAACGGCTCAGCGACTACCCGCAGCAGCCTACTCCCGCGTCACCGACTTCACCAGGTTCCGCGGATGGTCCACATCCAACCCCTTTTTCACAGCCATGTAATACGCAAACAGCTGCAGCGGGACAATCTCGAGGATCGGCGACAGCAACTCGGAAGCCTGAGGAACGAAAATCGTCTGATCGGCAATCCTGCCCAGTTCTTGATCCCCCTCAGAAGCAATTGCAATCACCCGCGCCGACTGCTGTTTGAAACTCCTGATGTTGGCCACGTTTTTCTCATAGCGCAGGACCGAGCCGGCGTCGTTGCGGTCACAGGTTGCGATGATCACGATGGGAAGATTCTCGTCAATCAGCGCGTTGGGGCCGTGTTTGGTTTCTCCCGTGGGATAGCCCTCGGCATGGACGTAGGAAACCTCCTTCAACTTCAAGGCCCCGTCCATGGCGATGGGGTAATGGATGGCGCGGCCGAGAAACAGAAAATCCTGCGCCGAGCGATATTTCTCGGCCAGCTTTTCGCACTGTGGAGCAGATGCCAGCCCGGTTGCGATTTTGGCAGGATGCTCCAGCAACTCCTCGATGTGGCGCCGCACCTGATCTTTGCTTAGATGGCCGCGCTCCTGGCCCAAATACGCGGCCAACAAGAACAGCACCGCCATTTGCGCCGTGAAGGCCTTGGTCGAGGCAATGCTGACTTCCGGGCCGGCATGGGTGTAGAGCACGCCGTCGGCCTCGCGAGCGATGGTGGAATTGGCTACATTCGAAATGGCAATGGTGCGCGATCCTCTGGCTTTCGCCTCGCGCTGGGCAGCGGTGGTGTCGGCGGTTTCGCCGGATTGAGTAATCACGATGGTCAGCTCGCCGGCGCCGATCATGGGCTTGCGATATTCAAACTCGCTGGCGTAGTCGACATCGGCGGGGAGATTGGCGAGGTCCTGGATCATGTATTGACCGGTCATGCCGGCGTGGCGGCTGGTTCCGGATGCCACAATATGGATACGGCGCAGGGCGCACAGCTCTTCCCTGCCGATGCGAACCTCGTCCAGCCGCACCACGCCGTTTTCGAGAGACACTCGGGGCAGGATGGTGTCGCGCAGCCCTTGCGGCTGCTCGAAAATCTCCTTCAGCATGTAATGGGGAAATCCGCCCTTGTCCGCCAAGCTTGCTTCTGACCTTCCTCTCTTTTCAGTTGTCATTTGCCGGCTGCGGCTTCCATCCTCACGCCGCGAATAAAAGTGGTTCTCACTTCGCCGCTCGAACTCAATACCAGGATGTCAGCCTCAGCGCCAGCCTCGAGTTTGCCCCGGTTCGACAATCCCACTACTTTCGAGGGATTCAGCGTGGCCAGGCGGAGCGCCTGCTGCAGGCTCCAACCGGCAAACTTGGTGACGTTGCGCACGGCGCGATCCATGGTCAGCACGCTGCCTGCAAGTGCGCCTTCCGCCGTGCACATACCGTTCTTCACTTCCACCTCGAACCATCCCAGGCGATAGCGGCCGTCGGGCATTCCGGTGGCTGCGGTTGCATCCGTAATCAACACGGCCGCTTCTGGACCTTTCATCTTCAGAAACAATTCCACGATGGTGGGATCGAGATGAATGCCATCGGCAATAATGTCGGCCGAGAGCCGTGGATCGGTGAGCACGGCGGCTACGATTCCCGGCTCGCGGTGGCCGAGCGGCCGCATGGCATTGAAGGCGTGCGTGGCATGGCGTGCTCCCGCCTCAATCGCCGCGCGGGTGTCATGCAGTTTGGAGTCAGAGTGTCCCAGGCTGACGCAGACGCCGCAGCGCACGGCCTCGGCAATAACGGCGCGAGCGCCCTCGAGCTCCGGGGCGATGGTCAGCATTCGAATGCGACCGCGCGAGGCCTGCCAGAAGCGCTCGAACACGGGCAGCGTCGGGGGCAGCAAGTCTTGCGGCGGATGCACTCCCCGGCGCTCGAAGCTGATGAACGGGCCTTCGAGATGAATACCCACGGGCTGCGCCCGCCGCCCGCGGGAATCAGAGTCGCGCTCGGCAGTCTCAATCGCTGTGGCGAGACGATCCAGCGCAGAAAGGATGTGATCGCCGGAAGCGGTCACCGTGGTTGGCAAGTAGCTGGTGACGCCGTGCTTCGCCAGAAGTTGCTCCACCGCCGGCAGAGCAGCCGGATCCGTCGACATCACGTCGTGACCCGCCCCGCCGTGAATGTGGATATCCACGTAGCCTGGCGCAAGAATGGAATCCCCGAAGTCGATGGGCTGCACGCCTTCCGGGAGCCGGCGGGTGGTGCGAGAGGCGACTTCGACGATCCGCGGCCCGTCGAGCAAGATCACGGGCTGCTCCATGGCTTCGAGCGGCGTATACAGGCGGCTTGCGGTCAAGGCGATCATACGTATCAAGTCCCGCTTATCCAGTCCCGGTCATCAAGCCACGGCTATTAAATCGTTATATTAGCGAATTCTGCCCGGCAGCGCAGCCGGCCCTATTCCGCCGACTGTTTGGGTACCTCATTGTAAGCCGAGTCTGGAGCTAAGACACTAGCGCACTGTGGCAGTCGCGGGATGCCCTGGTAGCCGGATGTTATAATTTCGATGAAGTATTTGGATGTGGTGTGGCTTCCGGCGGTATTTTCCTGCCTCGTGTTTCCGCCGGATGACGAGTTTGTCGGGGAGTGGCTCAGCCTGGTAGAGCACCTGGTTCGGGACCAGGGGGTCGGAGGTTCAAATCCTCTCTCCCCGACCATATGTCCTTTGCGAAGTTGTGGCGGGACTGTCTGGCCTTCCCCGCTCAAGATCTTATATAGTACCCCCCTAGGGTACCGGTCAAGGAAAAAATGCAGGAACATTCGGAAAGTTATAAAGAAACTTTATGAAAGATAAACTCCTGGAAATCTCGAAAGAAAAACAGAAGTTGCTTTCTCGAATCAAACGGCTCGCGGGACAAATTACTGCTGTCGAGCACTCCGTGACTGACGGGGACGAATGCGCAGATATCTTAATGCTCCTGGCGGCGATTCGCGGCGGCGTCAATAGCCTGATGGCCGAGATCCTGGAAGACCACATCCGCTTGCACATTACGCATCCGGATCGAGGGAAAGAATCGAACGAAGAATTGACCGAAGATCTGATTGCGCTGGTGCGCGCGTATCTCAAGTAAGCTTTAACGAGACAGGAATCCCAGTGAGTTCGTATGGGTGCCACGGTTAGCCCAGCAACGCGAAGAGACGAACGGGAGCTGCGCGATGCGAACTTCGCTATGCGTCTTTCCCTCGTTATTGGTTTGGCAATGCTGATCGGTAAGACTACAGTCTATTTCCTCACACATTCGGCTGCCATTTTTTCCGACGCGGCCGAGTCGGTCGTTCACGTGATAGCAGTCGGATTTGCTTGGTTCAGTCTTCGGCTCAGCACAAGATCAGCTTCCCCGCAATTCCTCTACGGTTACGAGCGCATCACCTTCTTCTCAGCAGGATTTGAAGGTGCCATGATCATCGTGGCCGCGGTAGCAATTATTTGCGAGTCGATCCGGAAGTGGATTGCCGGGCTACAACTGGAGCACGTGGGAGCAGGCGCATTGTTCGTCTTGGTCGCGGGACTGTGCAAACTTGAATGGAGATAACAATGTTGAAACGTATTTTGGCCGTAACAACTTTGATAGCGATTGCAAGTCTAACCGCTCTCGCCTCGGACCGCGAGGATGACGTGAATCGTACCCAGAAAGCTGCCCAGGTCTTCAAAGAGATCATGAATACTCCGGATCAGGGCATTCCTTCTGGTCTTCTGGAATCGGCGAAGTGCATTGCCATTATTCCAGGGGACAAGAAGTTCGCCTTTATATTCGGTGGCAGCTACGGCCGGGGACTTGCAACCTGCCGCACCGAGCACGGCTGGAGCGCTCCGATGTTTGTGGCTATTGATGGCGGGAGTGTGGGATATCAGATCGGCGGCTCTTCCACCGACCTTGTGATGCTCTTTATGAACGATCACGCCCTGCAAAGCCTGATGAGCGACAAATTTAAGCTTGGAGCAGACGCTTCCGTAGCGGCCGGGCCGGTGGGCCGGAATGCCGCTGCTGGCACCGACCTTAAATTGAATGCGGAGATTCTGTCTTACTCGCGGTCCAAAGGCGTGTTTGCCGGGGTGAGCCTGGATGGTGCTGTAATGCAAGCTGACAAAAGTGGCGACAAAGCCATGTATGGCGACGATGTAAACCGACACGAAATTCTACACGGCAAAGTTGCCGTACCTGAATCGGCTCGAGCGCTGGTAGAAGAACTTGGCGGATACGCTCACGTAGCGAAGGCTGAATAACGGCTCCGCGCGATGAAATCAAAGGTGCCGCTGTCTCAATATCAGCGGCGCCTTAGCAACTTCTGTTTAGAACTGTCAAACTTCGTTGACAAATCAGACTGGAGGCAATATGGCAAAAACTGCAATAGGTTTGTTTGAAAACTCAGGGTCGGCTGATGAGGTCGTTCGTGACCTGGAGGCCAGCGGCTTCCTTCGGAAGGACGTCCGGATTTTGAGAGAGCCTCTCGAGATGGCGGGCGGCGGACTCATGAGTACGCCACACACCGATTTTGAAGTGGGCTTGACTCGTGATCTCACGGCATTCGGGGTCCTCGAAGCAGACGCGGAAGACTACGTTCAAGGAGTACGGCGGGGAGGAGTAATGGTCTTCGCTACTGGTTCAGGTGACACGGCTCAGGCGGCAACTGAGATCATGAACCGCCACGGCGCTGTAGAGGTCGAAAAAATCAGCGCATCGCGGCCGAAACTACCTAGCACCGACCACGGTGAGGCACCTCCCGCCCACGATCTTTCCGTTCAAACTGGAAGGTTCCGCTCGCCGGGCTCCGGTGCTCGCTTGTTCGTGTGGTAGCGATCGCGAAACAAGCCGGCGCGCCGCGAGTCGCACCGCTGACGAACAATTCTGTCGGGCGTGCTCGCGAATCAGACGACCAACATTGGCTCGGTCGGGCTGACTCGGGAGATTTCGCGCGCCGAGCACCTAACGCAACGCGTGCGTAGCAGTCGATGGGCAGCGGCCAAGAGTAGTATTCCCCTGCATTGGATCGAGGCTGATCCCTTCTCCAGTTTGCCTTGGCTGAGCAAAACTGCACAGATTTCGCGTCCCTGCCGCAAGATACTGTATCCGCCGAATATTTCGGAATCCCAGACTCTGCGCGAGACTCTTTCTCGGAACACGGGTCCAACGATCTTCCGCTTCCCTTTTGATCGAGACCAGCGACGCAACAAGAACAGGAGAGCGTTCATCGTGGAACCAAGTGTGACGAAGCCGGTGTCCAAGCCCGATTCCAAGGACGATCTGAAGTCTCTGCCCATGCCGGAAGTCGAGAAACGGTTGGAATCCTCCCCGAAGGGTCTGAGCCAGGCCGAGGCAGAAAGACGGCTGGCGCAATACGGTCCGAATGAGATCAAGGAAAAGAAAGACAATCTATTCCTGAAGTTCCTGAGCTATTTCTGGGGGCCCATCCCGTGGATGATCGAAGGAGCCGTCGTTCTCTCGGGAGTGGTTAAGCACTGGCTAGATTTCTTCATCATTCTGTTTCTGCTCTTTTCCAACGCGGTGGTCGCATTCTGGGAAGAACATCAGGCGGGCAACGAAATTGCTGCGTTACGCGCGAAGCTGGCGACCGAGGCCCGCGCCCTGCGAGATGGAAAATGGGCAACTCCGAAAGTTGCGGAACTGGTGCCGGGCGATATCATCCGGTTGTGCTTGGGGGATATCGTGCCCGCAGACGCGCGTTTGTTGGCCGGCGACCCGGTGCAAGTCGACCAGTCCGCGCTGACAGGAGAATCTTTGCCTGCGACGCGCAAACCTGGCGAGGCAGTATTTTCAGGCTCGATTATCAAGCGCGGCGAAACCGACGCGATGGTCTACGCCACCGGTACCAATACCTATTTCGGCAAGACTGCGGAATTGGTGCAGGATGCTCATACCGTCAGCCATTTCCAGCGTGCGGTGCTCAAGATTGGCAATTACCTGATCGTTCTTGCGGTGGCTCTGGTGGCTATGATTGTTACCGCTGCGCTCTTCCGACATGACCCAATCTTGAGCACGTTGGAATTTGCATTAGTGCTGCTGGTGGCCGCGATTCCGGTAGCCATGCCCACGGTGCTGTCCGTCACTATGGCGGTCGGCGCGCGTCTGCTCGCAAAAAAGCAAGCGATTGTGACCAAGTTGTCGGCGATTGAGGAACTCGCGGGGGTGGATGTGCTGTGCTCGGACAAAACCGGCACCTTGACCCAGAACAAGCTGACGCTTGGAGATCCATTCTGTGTCAATGGTATCGCCGCTGATCAAATCATCCTTGATGCCGCACTCGCTTCGCGCGCGGAAGACAAGGACACGATCGATCTGGCCGTGATCGGCGGCGTGAAGGACGATAAGGAACTGAAGAGCTATCAGGTCCTGCATTTCCAGCCATTCGATCCGGTGCATAAGCGCACCGAAGCCACCGTGAAGGGCTCCGACGGGAAGCAGTTCAAGGTGTCGAAGGGAGCGCCACAGGTCATTCTGCAGATGGCGACCAACCTCGCGGATGTAAAACCCGCAGTTGAGAAGGCCGTCAATGAGTTTGCGGCCCGCGGCTTCCGCTCGTTGGGTGTAGCCCGCGCGGATCAGGACGACAAGTGGCAGTTCGTCGGGGTCTTGCCCATGTCCGATCCGCCGCGCGAACAGGCCAAAGCAACCATCGCGAGCGCGGTGCAGATGGGCGTGAAAGTCAAAATGGTTACCGGCGACCAGTTGGCCATAGCCAAGGAAATGTCTCATGAGCTAGGCATGGGAACGAACATCCTGGACGCCACGGTATTGCGGGACAAACAAAAGACGGCGGAGACTGCAGCCTCCATCGAAAAAGCCGACGGCTTCGCCCAGGTGTTCCCCGAAGACAAATACAACATTGTCGACGTCCTGCAGAGGCACGGCCATATTGTCGGTATGACTGGTGACGGGGTGAATGACGCTCCCGCGCTCAAGCAAGCGAACTGCGGCATTGCGGTTTCCGGCGCGACTGACGCGGCCCGCGCGGCGGCGGACATCGTGCTGCTCGCATCCGGCCTCTCGGTGATCATCGACGCGATCAAGGAGAGCCGCCGGATCTTCCAACGGATGAACAGCTACGCGATCTACCGCATCGCCGAAACCCTGCGTGTGCTGTTCTTCATGACCCTGGCAATCCTCGTATTTAACTTCTACCCCATGACCGCGGTGATGATCGTGATGATCGCGGTACTCAATGATGGCGCCATTCTCTCCATCGCTTATGACAACGTTCATTACAGCGATAGGCCCGAGAAATGGAATATGCGTCTCGTGCTGGGGATCTCGACCGTGCTGGGTGTCATCGGCGTCGTAGCTGCGTTCGGCCTCTTTTATCTTGCTGAGCGCGTGTTTCATCTCGACCGCGCGCACGCCCAAACGCTGATGTACCTGAAGCTGTCCATAGCTGGACATCTGACGATTTTCTTAACGCGCACACGGGGCCCATTCTGGTCGATACGCCCGGCTCGGATTCTCTGGATCGCGGTGCTGGGCACCCAAATTGTGGCGACGCTAATCGCTGTCTACGGCGTGTTTATGACGCCGCTTGGCTGGCGTTGGGCTGGGTTCGTTTGGGTCTACGCTCTGGCGTGGTTCCTCCTCAATGACCGCGTGAAACTGCTCGCCTATCGGATTCTTGATCCGGTGAAAGCATCATTGTCGGCCAGAGTCCTGGTGGATCTTACACCGCAGATTGCTACGCGGGCCTATGAACTTTATCAGCAGCGAGGCAGGACAGACGGCAAAGCGACTGAAGACTGGCTTGAGGCCGAGCGAGAGACCCGGAAGGATCAAGTGGCAAAGAAAGATGTCGCTTAATCGTCGTTCCGAGCACTCGAACTCGCTATGCGCACCTCATGCAGTTGGTGCCCACTGAAGGAAGAAGATGAAAATTCATTCCAAAGACTTCCGTGTACCGCATCACAAGAAGACCGATATCAAACGCTTGCCGACGATCGTGAAGCCATTTTGCGAGTCAAAGAAGAAATATAAAGAGCTTCTGGAAGAACATATTTCTGAGTTGACATCCCTGCAACAGCTTCACTATGCGTCCAACCGCTATGCATTACTGCTGATCTTTCAGGGGATGGACTCTGCCGGCAAAGATGGCGCGATCCGGCACGTTATGTCTGGAGTCAATCCCGAAGGCTGTGAGGTTTTCAGTTTCAAACAACCAAGCGCCGAAGAACTGGAACATGATTTTCTCTGGCGCACGACATGCCGCCTTCCGGAACGCGGGCGGATCGGCATCTTCAATCGTTCCTACTATGAGGAAGTCCTGATCGTTCGCGTGCATCCCGAGATTCTCCGCGCCCAGCGGCTTCCAGAAGAGTTGCTCGACGAGAAAAACATCTGGAAGGAACGGTATCGCTCGATCGTCGATCTGGAGCGCCATCTCTATCGCAACGGAACGCGGATCGTCAAAATATTCTTAAACCTTTCGTACGAAGAACAGCGCAAGCGGTTTCTCGCGCGCATTGACGTGCCCGACAAAAACTGGAAGGTCAGCTCCTCGGACAACCACGAGAGGAAATACTGGAAGCATTATATGGAAGCCTATGAGGATTGCTTGAACGCGACCAGCACACGTCATGCGCCTTGGTACGCCGTTCCCGCCGATGACAAAGACAACGCCCGACTGATTGTGTCCCGTATTGTCCTCGACACGCTCCAGGATCTCAAGATGGCATATCCTAAGACGGAGAAGCGTCGGCTGGAATTGCGAGCGATCGGCAAGGAACTGGCCAAGTGACGACGAAGTAGTCAGGAATCATGTCTATGTCTACGAAAGAACAAACGGTCGAGGTTGGCCAGGCTACCAGCTCGAAATCGCGGCCAAAGAATTTAGATCGGACTTCAAAGCCCTCTAAATTTATCTTCGACGCAGCTTTGTCTACCGCTGTCGCCGCCAACGGCCAACGTGCCTCCAAAACACCGAAACCTGAGTCACCGTTGTCGCCAGACATGCTCAACAAAATGAACCGCTACTGGCGAGCCGCGAATTATCTCTGTATCGGACAGATTTATCTCTTCGAGAATCCCCTGTTGCAAGAGCCTCTCAAGGCCGAACAAATCAAACCAAGATTGCTCGGGCACTGGGGAACTTCACCGGGACAAAACCTCATTTACATTCATTTGAACCGCCTCATCAAAGAGCAGGATGCCAACATAATTTATATTGCCGGTCCCGGACACGGTGGCCCGTCGCTCAATGCGTGCTCTTATCTGGAAGGCACTTATACCGAAGTTCATCCGGAAATCACACCAGATGAAAATGGCCTACGACTTCTTTTTCGGAAGTTCTCGACTCCGGGCGGCGTGCCCAGCCATTGCGGACCGCACGTGCCGAATTCCATGCACGAGGGCGGGGAGCTCGGCTATTCGATGGTTCACGCATTCGGAGCCGCTTTCGACAATCCCGACCTGATCGTTGCCTGCATCATCGGCGACGGAGAATCCGAAACTTGTCCGCTCGAAGGAAGCTGGAAGTCCGTCAACTTTCTAAATCCAGTGCGGGACGGGGCTGTCCTTCCGATTCTGCACCTCAACGGCTACAAGATTTCCGGACCGACCGTTCAAGGACGGACGAGCGACGAAGACTTAAAAGCTCTATACATAGGACGCGGCTACAAGCCCTGTTTTGTGGAAGGCAACGATCCTGAAGTCGTGCATCAACTCCTGGCTGGAACGCTGGACGATTGTTATGCCGAGATTCGAACCATCCAGCGGGAGGCGCGCACGAGCGGGTTCAAGAAGCAGCCAATATGGCCCATGATCGTCCTGCGCACGCCCAAAGGGTGGACCTGTCCGAAAGAAGTGGATGGAGTCCCGATTGAAGGCACCTTCCGTGCCCATCAGGTCCCTCTCGCCACAGTCCGAGAAAACCCGGAGCATCTCAAGGTCCTTGAGGCCTGGATGAGAAGCTACAAGCCGGAGGAGCTCTTCGATCAAAAGGGGAGATTCATTGCCGAGCTGGCAGAACTCGCGCCGGTTGGCGATCGTCGCATGGGAGGAAATCCTCATGTTAACGGCGGACGGCTGCTGACCGCGCTCGACATACCAGACTTTACAAGTTATGCACTGGAGATCCCAGGACCGGGTCAAGTGGTCGCGGAAGCTCCACGAAAGCTCGGAGACTTCTTCAGAGACATCTTCAAGCTCAATCCGACAAACTTTCGCATGTTCTGTCCCGATGAGACGAACTCCAATCGCCTAAACTCCGTCCTCGAAGCTACCAAGCGGTGCTTTATGGCCGAGACCGTTTCGATCGATGACGAACTAAGCCCGGATGGCCGTGTCATGGAAGTATTGAGCGAACATTGCTGTCAGGGATGGCTCGAAGGGTACTTGCTCACGGGGCGGCATGGCATGTGGTCTTCTTACGAAGCCTTCGCGCAAGTCGTGGATTCGATGTTGACCCAGCACGCCAAATGGCTGGAGCAATGCCGCGATTTCCCCTGGCGCAGACCGCTCGCATCGTTGAATGTTCTACTGACAAGTCATGCCTGGCGAAATGATCACAATGGTTTCAGCCATCAGGCGACTGGATTTGTAGACAACGCACTGGCGCGCAGGAGTGAAACCATCCGCGTTTACTATCCTCCGGACAGCAACTGCCTCTTAAGCGTCTTCGACCATTGCCTGCGGAGCCGCAACTACGTCAACATCGTTACTTGCGGAAAGCAGCCGCAGCTTCAGTGGCTGAACATGGACGAAGCTCTCGAGCACTGCTCGCGAGGTGCATCGACCTGGCAGTTTGCGACCAACGACGGAGGTGGAGAACCGGACGTTGTACTGGCTTGCGCAGGCGATGTACCAACCATTGAGATATGCGCGGCATCATGGCTTCTGCAGAAGTATGTTCCTGGCATCAAGGTGCGTGTTGTCAATGTGGTGGATTTGAGCGTTCTGATGAGCCCGGATGATCATCCGCATGGCATGGATAACATGTCTTTCAACGCTCTATTTACCGAAGACGCACCTGTCATCTTCGCCTTCCACAACAATCGCTGGCTCATTCACACCATGGTTCACGGCCGCTCCAATGAAAGCCGCTTCCATGTGCGCGGCTATATGGATCAGGGCACGACCACCACGCCGTTCGACATGGTAGTGCTTAATAAGATGAGCCGTTTTCATCTGGCTATCGATGCACTGAAGCATGTCTCACGCCTGCGTTCTAAGGTTTTAGACGTAGTCGACATGTTCAACCGGAAGCTGTACGAACACCACGACTACATTCGACAACACCTGGAAGACATGCCCGAGATCAGAAACTGGCAATGGACAGCCGACTTCAGCGAGTCGAGCGCTCCCCCGCCGCTGGCCAAGGGACATCCCCGCGCAGGTTTGTTCAGCGATAGCTAAATGGAGCGAAGCGGGTAAACGATGCCGACGGAGGCAAACCAACGAACCCACGTATTCTGACGGTCAATGGAGGCTCGTCGAGCATCAAATTTGCCCTGTTCGAAGCCAGCGACTCGCTTCGACGGATTCTGGATGGCGGAATTGAGCGGATTGGACTGCCGGAAGCCACCTTTCGCGTAAAGGGATCGGGCCAGGCAGACAACTTTTCGCGCTCAGTCAAGGCGCCAGATCACACCGTGGCTGTGAGCATTCTGATGGATTGGATCGAGCAAGGCAGCGGGCGCGACGCATTGACCGCGGTCGGACATCGCGTGGTGCATGGCGGCCCGAAGTATTACAAACCGCAGCGAATTACTGCGGAAATGGTTACCGATTTGAAGCAGCTCAGCCCATTTGATCCTGACCATATGCCGGAAGAGATCCTGTTGACCGAGGCATTTCATCGCCGATTTCCAGATCTGCCCCAGGTGGCATGTTTCGACACCGCGTTTCACCATGACCTTCCGCGCGTGGCGCAAATACTGCCAATCCCTCGTCGTTACGAGGCGCAGGGCGTGCGACGGTACGGGTTTCACGGGCTGTCATACGAGTTTCTGATGGAAGAATTGGCCCGCGTGGCTGGACCGGATGTGGCGCAAGGCCGGGTAATCCTCGCCCACCTGGGCAATGGCGCGAGTCTCGCGGCGGTGCACGACGGCAAATCCGTCGACACCAGCATGAGTTTCACTCCGACCGCGGGCGTGCCGATGAGCACCCGCACCGGGGATCTCGATCCCGCACTGGTTTGGTATCTGGCGCGCACCGAAAAAATGAGCGCCAAGGAATTCAACCATATGGTCAATTTCCAGTGCGGGCTGCTCGGCATATCCGAAATCAGTTCCGACATGCGTGACTTGCTAAAGCACGAGACGCAGGACGTGAGGGCGGCTGAAGCTGTCGCGCTGTTCTGTTACCAGGTCAAGAAGTGGATTGGTGCATTCGCGGCGGCGTTGGGCGGAATTGAGACACTGGTGTTCGCCGGTGGCATCGGTGAGAATGCACCCACAGTTCGCGCTCAGATTTGCGATGGGTTAGGGTTCCTTGGAATCGAGCTCGAAGGGAAGCAAAATGCGGCGAACGGCGGCGTGATTTCCGCGACGTCTAGCCGAGTTGTTGTCCGCGTCGTTCATACGGACGAAGAGCAAATAATAGCCAAGACGGTTTGCCAGGTTCTCGGTCTTGCTGAAAAGGGGAGAATTGACCCATGAACCAAACGCATCAATTCGCTTCCGGGGAGTCTGCGACTCCTTCCGTTGGTAAGACATCCGGCATGTCGAGACGTGCGACACCAATCCGGCTGTCAGCCATCCCATAATAAACGTCGAAGCGATTGGGTAAGCCGAGATCGTCGCGGCGGTCGATGCCGGTCGGGAACACGACGTGGGCAACGGTTCCGCTGCATTCCTGCGGCATTGTTGGCGTCAGCACTGGCTCGACCGAGCGATAACGGATGACTTGCGGATGCTCTTTCGAGAGCACCATCACGCCTGCCGAATAGCGCAATTGGTGTCCCGCGGTGCTGGGCTCTTGCAGTTCGCTGACACCGTGGTAAACGATCAGCCAGCCGTGCCGAGTCAGGATTGGCGGAGTGCCACCGCCGATTTTAAGGCGCTCCCAGGGCGACACTGGGGTCGCCAGCCGATGATGAGATATGAACTGACCGAGGCCATTTGATTCGCGGGACTCCAAGGACATTACGCAGTACGAAATCCAGATGCTTTCCCGATCGAGATCAACCTTACGAGCCGCGGGATGGCGAACCGTTTCCTCTGGGCGAGTGCCAGGAAAAAGTGGCCGGTGCAGGAGAGCGAGTTCCGGGCGCCCTGATGGATTAGGAATCGCAACCGGAAAGAGACTAGCGTCCTTGTCATCCACGTCGCCACACTCGACGCCATGGTAAGGACCGAAGGTCGCGAGCCCGAGGCGTTTCCAGTGGAAGAGGTCCTTCGATAGGGCGAGGGCGATTCGCGGGCCTTCAGGCGAAAAAGCTGTGTAAGTCATCATGTAGCTGTGCAGCGGTTCCACGAACGTGATGCGAGGATCTTCGCAGCCACCACCGCCGTCGGGCCGCCGCTCATATTCGGCCTCAGGCTCCAGCGCGATGCCAAGCCGCTCGACGTCTGCCGGATTGCCGGCTTTATTGAACCGCACTCGCGCAATGCCAATGCGCGAGTAATTCCCCCGCGCAACCAGCCGCGGGAAAAGATAGAGCTCACCGTCCGGGCCACGAGCGGCAGCTGGATTCAGGACCCCCTCGACCTCCTGCGCGTTCCCCGGCTCCGGCTCCATCAACATTCCTAGCCGTTGCAGTTTGAGTCCGCTCATCAAATCCTTTTCGGCGATTGGCATAACTTCACGCCGCCTTACTACTGCCTGCCAAACAGGCGATGATGGTTTGGATAACCCGCTTGGTCTCGTTGAGCATTCGCGCTGCTGCAGAATAAGTCATTATCAGAACTGTGCAGTTTGGATCAGCCAAGCCATTCTCCCCAAGCCCACACTATGTCTACGGATCTGAATTTTCGAACCGAAGGACAGACGACGGCTCTTGGAAGGGAATACGTCGATATGCCTGATATCGGTATTAAACGGACACCCAAACTGCGTAAGGCTCCCCAACCGCCGTTGTCACATCCGGGGGCTCCCGCCGATTCAGACCGTGCAAAGAAGCCAGCACTTGTCGACCCTTTCGCTGCTAACCAGGATTTGAGTCCAGGAGACCGCGTCGAAGGTTTGGGCGACTTCGGAATACCGACGGGAGAATTCGGCACAGTTCGGCAAGTGAATGAAGATGACGCGCTCGTCAAATGGGATGACGACGGTCGCGCGAGACTTCACCAACCTTCGCTCAAGAAGCTTTAGCTCCAGCACCACTCCCATTCGATAAGAGGTATTTTCCTGTACTTCTTTAGCCGGAGTTGCTGTTTCCACCGCTAACTACCAACAACTTCTTGCGCCACTTGTGTACCACGAAGTCATTGTGATCACTGTCAATTTTGTCCCTGAAAAAAAACTGCGCTCCGCCGATAGCTCACCCTTGATGCGGGCTTCGATAGCCCGATGGTTCAAAGCCCTGTTTTCGTTCAAGCGGTTTTGGAGTGTCCGCTTCTCGTCCTCAACCCTCTTGCTCCGTACTTTCCAGTTCGATTCGGCAATGGCGGGCAGCTTGGCGATCAGCTCAGCCGTGGGCTGCATCATGCCCAGCAACCCGACAAAATGACTCTCTAAGCCTTCGCGTGAAATGCCCACCCTCACGCAGGTCTTGTTGTAGCACCAATACCGACCGTAACGCTTCCCACCTCTGCCCTGTGCCCAGCCCGCCGTCAAAGGACGATCACATTTGGCACACCGAACAAAACCCCGCAGTGGAAAGTCCTCGCTCACTCTCTTGTGTGGGACTGGAACACTGCGCCCTTCTAGGATTGCCTGCACGTTATGAAACACATCTTCGCTGATGACCGCTTCAAAGTTGCCCTTGACCCTGTTTTCCCCAGAGTGAATCCATCCTGCGTAAACCGGGTTGCGTATGAGCTGAGAAAATGACTGAGGAGTGACTGGATTGCCTCTCAATGTTTTCAGGCCCATCGCATTGACGGCTTTCAGAACAGCATCCGTTTTGTAACTTCCTGTTGACATCATTTCAAAAGCCTTGCGGATCAATGGTGACCGCTCTGTATCAATCGCAAGGTTCTTCGTGCCGTTCGTTTGCACATTGCGATATCCGAGAGGTGCCCGCCAGACGAAGCGTCCCGCCTTGACTGCTTCTGCCATGCGATAGCGCACACGCTCTGAGAGCACATCGGAGTAAAACTGATTGACGGAGCCTAATTTGGCGCTATCAAAGCGAGATTTTCAATCAGCAAGGTCTGGCGAGAACGAAACAGCCGAACGAGGGCACCAGTCCAAAGGCATAAAAGGCCAAACATGGCTCACATTCATAACAGAACGCGACGCTGAGGATTTTTCGTAATCTGTTGATTTCAGAGCCGCACATGATTTTGGCGAACGACACCAGGTGCTCCCCCGAAAGCCTTCTTGTAACCCTCGTAGGATCATGTGGTTTAAAGCCTTACCGGTATGTCTTCTTGTAGAAGCTTGAGGAACTCACCGATACAATTTCGACTACACTCGGCCCGAAATCCCAACCTTCATTTCCGTGACTTACACGAAATGAGCAGCTTCTATAGACACTAGGGCTGGCGGTCACATGGGTCTGCACCAGGTGCGTCGGGCCGCCACCAACTGGGCGGTACTTCCAACAATGGAGCACACCCAAGAACGTTCTTTCGCGATGTGGACGGTCAAGTGGAAACATTCCGCACGACGCAGCGGTCGGCGGGCCAATCGAAAGGCTGGGGTCCGGTCTAATCCCCGCATGGTCCAAGCTCAATTAGTTCAACCCAAGGCTGCCGAGCCAAGCTTGAACGGCCAAGTAAGTATCTAGACGTCCGTGTCGTCGATGTTAACTCGGGAGGGCAGCGTGCAAGAATTTTTCGCGGAGGCACATGCCTCATGTTCGCCGCATGCGGAGCACAAAGCGGCTAGAAAAAAAGTTCTCCGCGAATGGTCTCGACAACATTTCCAGCGACCCGTACATTAACCACTCGGTCATCCCTGCGCGCAGCGCGGACGAAAATGCGGCTCGGGCGTTGCATCTCGAGTCCTTGCTCGATAAGGACGCGCTCGTCGGATTTGGCCACACCATGGGCTACCATCCAGGCGGCGGCGCAGCCGGCAGCGGAGCCGGTGGCGGGATCTTCGCCGTTGTAAAAGATCATGCGAGCGTGCAGCCGGGCGGCGGTGTCTACGGTCTGCCGGGTGACGAAATAGAAAAACTTTCCGCCGGAACGTTCCAGGTATTCGGCTGAGCCACGGAGATCGACGTTCAAGTCGCGCATGTTCTCCAATCCTCGCAAGGGAACTATGGTGAAGGGCACGCCGGTGGAGACGGTCTGAATGGGCAGAGAGGGATCGATGTCGCCATCTTTCAGGCCGGCGGCGCGAGCCACAGCTTCGCGATCATGGCGGGCTCCGAATTCGGGTTCCATCTGGGTCATCTCGCCGAAAACGGGTTGGCCGGGCGCTTCTTCGAAGCGGACCGGGACGCGGCCCACATTGAGGTCGAGCGCGATTTCACCAGCGCCGCTCGATCCGCGCAATTGAAAGGCTGTTCCCAACGTGGGATGGCCGGCGAAGGGCAGTTCCTCCTGCACGGTAAAGATTCGGACGCGAACACCGCGCTCGCGTTCCGTCGCCGGGTCGCGCGGCAGAATGAAAGTGGTCTCGGAGAGGTTCATCTCGCGGGCGATGGCTTGCATTTGCGGATCGCTGAGACCGCGGGCGTCGGGAAAGACGGCCAACGAATTGCCCTCAAAGGGCCGCGAGGAAAAAACGTCGAACTGAACGAACGGAAAATGCATTGCCGACTTTGCCATCGTACTATACCTCTGCGATTAAATCGATTTCCACACATGAGCCAAAGGGAATCTGGGCTACGCCAAAGGAGTTATGGGCATGGGCGGCGCTGGGCCCAAATACTTCGCCGAAAAGTTCCGAGGGCCGTTGGCCACCAGATGCTGTTCGGTGAAGGTTCGGGGCACTATTGACCAGCAGCATGAGTTTGACGATTCGCTTGATCAGATTCAGGTCGCCGACTGCTGACTCGAGGGTAGCTATCAGGTCAATGGCGACGGCGCGCGCCGCTTCTTTTCCTTCGGCGACCGACAGGTTGCCCCCCAGACTGACCTACCCCAAGGCTCGCCATTGTTCCTGGCGGTGTGACCGGCCAGGAAAACCAGGTTCCCAGCCTGGACAAACGGGGCATAGTCGCCAGCCGCCGCGGTGGCTTGGGGAAGCGAAATGTTCAGGGCTTGGGAGCTGACACCTTTGCGCGACACTATCTACCTCCTTCTGCCGGTAGCCGAGCGACTCCTGGCGGACGAACTCGCCCAACTCACATAGGACAGCCCCGCCGCCGCCAGCAGAATCCAAGAAAAGGCTGAGTTGGCACTAGTTCTTAATACGCTTCTCGAAAATAACCAGCCTTCCGACCTCAAGAACAAAACGAATAGGAACCTTCTCGTCAGGGATTCATTCATGTACGACCACCTCCCGGCACTTTGCGAGGGCGTAGCATTTGCTGTGCCAGGATCAGATTCGGGCTTGCTCGAATCCATGTCGCTGACGGCCTCTACAGTTGCGCGTCCTCCGCCTGCAGATCAGAGCCTAACTTGAGCACTTGATGCGCGAGCAGCCTGAAATCGGCCCTTGTGCTCCGGTGGTTCGTCACAGCTACTCGTATGGCAAAGCGGCCGGATACGCGCGTGCCTGAAGGAACGGCTACGCCACTCTCCTGAATCCGGATCAGAATTTCCTCGTTCATGCGATCGATTTCGCTTTCATCGGAGAGTCCTGGGTTGTAGCGGAAACACACGACGTTGAGCTCGACCGGGGCGAGCAGCTGAAGGTGGGGATTCCTCTTGATCAGGGCTGCCATGTATTGGGCTTGCTCAATATTCTGTTCGATCAGACGGCCGTATTTGAGAGTGCCGTGGGTCTTGAGTGAGAACCAGACCTTCAGCGCCTTGAAGTTCCGCGCCATGTCGATTCCAAGTGCAGCGAATTCAGGTGCTCGCGGAGCAACGCCGCGTCCTTGCGAGCTCATGTAACTCGGAGTGATCTGGAAAGCGCTGCGATGCGCTTCGCGGTCACGAACGAAAACGCAACCAGCCTCAAAGGGAATATACATCCACTTGTGGAGATCAAAGCCGAGTGAATCAGCCAGCTGCAAGCCCGCAACCTTGTTACGCCATTTCGGGGAGAGCGTCACCAATGCTCCGAATGCTCCGTCGATGTGGAACCACAATCCCTCTTCCCGGCATATTGCCGCCAGCTCTTGGAGAGGATCCACAGCCCCGGTGTTGACCGTGCCTGCAGTCGCAATGACGCAGAAGGGAGCTTTCCCGTTCTTCCGGTCCGCCTGAATCGCAGCCCGTAATGCTGAGACCTCGATGCGAAAGGAAGAATCCACTGGGACTCGCCGCAAGGAGTTGTCACCTAGCCCGATGAGCTCCACCGCCTTTTGTGCCCAGCTGTGCGCTTCAGATGAACAGTAAACAACCAAAGGAGCATGAGTCTGATTCTGGAGACCCTCTTTCCTGACCTCGAAGGGCGCTTTGGCGTGGCGGGCGACAACTAGCCCAATGACATTCGCAACTGTACATCCGCTAGTCAGTACGCCTGAAGTCCCCTTTGGGAAACCCAACATTTCAGCCAGCCAGTTGAGCACCTGCTCTTCCACGAATGTGGCGGACTGATCAAAACCGCCGACCCAGGAGTTCATCCCAGCGGCCAACATCTCAGCAAGCATCGCGACAGGTGTACCAGTACCCATGACCCATCCCCAGAACCGAGGATGAATGTTGCCGGTAGGATACGGCAGTATCTGCCGCTTGAAATCGTCATACACAGACTCCAAGGCACAAGGCTCGTACGGCACGGGTCCGGAGAGATTCCGCTGCACCTCAGCCGGAACAGCGTGCCACGCTGGCCGTTCTCGGACAGTAGACAGGTAGTCCATCATGTCATCCAACATGCGGTGACCCAATCGGCGTACCTCATCCCAGTCGTCAGGATCCAGAGTCTCCTCGCGCCTGCGTCTGACCCGGCATGACTGGGTCTCGGGACGAACGCGATCCGAGTGACGGCGATCGGACCTCATTGGCATTCCTTTTTCACGTTCCTTTTAACACGAACCATAAAGACGCAATCAGGCGTGGTACGCGACTCTTTCCAGCGCCTGTCCCGTAAGGGCAAGCCAGAAACAAGGATTTGCATGTCCAGCATTCCCTCTTATCGAGCCAGCCGCCTACGGTTCATCCTCCTGCCCGACTACCAGTTCGCGAGAGGCGGAGGCGCCCCCTTCCAACGTTCCTGGCCGACTTCCTCGGAGAAGAGGATCACCCATTTGTCGTTGCTCAGCTTTCTCCGGCCATCCCGGGACCGGCGGAGGACATCACTTGAAAACTCCATTACCAGTTTGCGAATCGTTGTGGAGTTGCCGCGTTTGCCAGCAACTGCCCGATTGCCGGTTCGCAAACCTGGACCGGTGAAATTGCTTTGCCAAGAGAGCTTGGCGCTCTCGACGGCCCCGTCCTCAGTGTGTTTTTCAAAGACTAAGCGAAGGGCCCACACACCGTCGATCAAAACCGCAGTAATGGACCCGCTTACGGAGCGGGCGCGCTCCGCTTGTCGAGATGCCGATCGAAGTACACATCCGCCGCATTGAACAATATCATCCACGATGAGTAGCGTGCCATTTCATGAATCTCGTTCGGAATCATGATTACGTCATGGTCGATGTTGTGCGACCGCAAGTCTTCGATGAGTTCGCTGGTCTGGGAGGGTACATCGTGGTCGCCGTCCGCCTGCACAAGCAGCACGGGTGAGTGCCACTGGTCGATGGTCGCGATGGGGGAGGACTCCACCGCCCGGCGGTTCGCATCGTCTCCGTCGATTGGCTCGCCCACCGAGGACAGGAACGTCGACCAGTTATATATGCCCGCATAATCGACACCGGCCGCGAGTGCATCTGAGGCGCGCGCGAGACCGAGGGCCGCCATGATTCCCCCAGAGCTTACCCCCCAGATGCCTAATCTATGGGAGTCGACGTCCTGTCGGCCTCGCAGATAGGTGATGGCGCCGACGATGTCATTGAGCTCGCTGCCGCCGCCGGGGCCGAAGTTGTCGGCCTCTCTGTCGTCAAGGCCATAGCCGGTACCGCCGCGATAGTTGACTGACAGCACGATGTAGCCCTCGGCGACGAGGTACTGATTAAATGCGTATATCCAGCAATACCAACGGTAGGGATTGAACCCCAGCAGCATCTGCATTTGAGGGCCGCCGTGGAAGAACAGAATCGCCGGGTGCGGCTTGGAGGTGGTTTCGCGTGGCAGGAACAGTTGCGCATGCGTTTCCTGGCCATCTTTCGCCGTAAAGGTCACGGCTTGGGGCATGACGAGCCTGGAACTCGGGAAGGAGGACGGGATGGCTTCCGGAGCGAGCCGCCGCCATTGCCCCCCCGCACTCAACACGACCGGATGCGGCGGCTGGTTGCCGTCGCTCTGCAATGCGAAAAGAACGCCGTCGGCGCCGATCTGCGGGAAGTCTTCGATGGCGTGGCTCTGGGCGGTGCGCACTGCCGAACCGTGCTCGACATCGACCATCCAGATATGCAACCTGTCGGTGTCATCCTGAGTGGACGAATAGACCAGACGCTTGCGGTCATGGCTGAAGATGACGCGTGTGACCTCGAACTTTCCCACCGTGAGTGCGCGGGCCGTCCCGCCCTGCGCGGGGACGGCATATAGATGCAGCCAGCCGCTTTTCTCCCAGGGGAACACGAGATCATCATGGTTGGTCCAGAACAGGTTCGTCGCCGAGAACGTCGGATGGAATACACTGCCGGGTCCCGCGTCGGCAATCCAGACACGTCGCCCCTGGCCGGTTTTCACGTCCGCCGTCCAGATCGACCACGGCCGTCCGCTGCGTCGGGAGAAGAAATCGGGAGCTTTCTCGGCCAGCACATGAACGAAGGCGATCCGCGCGCCGTCCGGTGAGAACGCGGGCGAGCTGTCGTAGTCGAGACTCGGACTCAACCAGACGATGGTTTGGTCAACGAAATCGTAGACCCCGATCAGCGAGTGGTTGCCTCGATGGCTCACGAACGCCAGGCGCTTGCCGTCCGGCGCCCAGGTCAGCGAGTCCACTGTTCCCTGATCGATGAGCAATGGCTGCGCGTCGCCATCGCCGCTCGCGGCCACCGTCAGAATTCTTTTCTTGTCGACAAACAGCAGCCGGCTGCCATCGGGCGAGAAGCTAGGGGAGTCTCCCGCGCCGACCTTATGCGGCACGCCGCCGGCCGTGGCCACCACCCATACTTCCTTGGGCATTGGGCCTTCCGGGGAGCTATTAACGTTGGCCGGAGTCTCGTCCCAAAGATTCTCGCCCCGTGTAAAGGCGATCGACTTCGCATCCGGCGACCAGGCAAGTTCGCCGATATCGAAACCGTCGTCCTCTGTGTACGGTGTGATCGGGCGCGCTTTCGCGCCATGGGAGGGGTCTGCTACCCAGATATTACGGCAGCCCTTCACGTCGAATACCCACGCCACGGCTGCGCCCGTGGGCGCGGCCACCATGTCGTAGGGAAATGGCGCCTGCATCACATCGTTGAGTGTAAAAGCCGCTGGATGGGCTCCCGCAGCCTGCGTCATGAATAGGCCCGCGCAGGCTGCTGCCGCGCTCCAGAGCCGCAACTTTCCCAAACCGAAATCAATCATGTGTCTTCCCTTGTGGCTATTCAGAATTTGGTATCCCATGCAAAAACAATGCGATCAATTTCTTGGCTGAACTTTCTGGAGGGGCCGAAAAACAACTCTGAATTTGGTCGCAAAAGGCGACAGATCAGAGCTACGCAATTCCCCTTCCCTCTGGCGGACGGCGCAGAAATCACCGTCCGCTTTTCCTTCTTCAGCCGGTCCGCCGCAACCACCAAGGTACGCTCGGAAGCCGCGATCCCTCGACGAGTGCTCGAAGTGTGAGATCAGCGCTCATATAGACACTTAGCCAATAAGCGTATTATAATAACTTATGCACGCGGCGGTCAAACATCATCTAGCTACCTTTCCCGAATGAGCTGCGTCTAATCGGGGATGCGCACTCAGAGCCGTTAGCGAGCGGTCCGTATGAAAACCGTTTCGCATTATCGGCGAAAACGGACTGTCGTATGATCAGTGCCGTTTTTGAGCCAAGAAGGAGATTCCGGGTTAAGTTATGCGGACATTAATATCCATTCTTGCCATTGCCCTCATAGGCCCCGTTTACGCCGCCGCGGCTCAACCGCCAGTTGGGGTGGAGCGCCGGCAGCGGGCTGCGACTGCGCTTGACGACGGAATCCTTTTGCTTCATGCCAAGTCCACGCTGGATTTTGACGCTGACGGTTTCCGCCAGGAACCATTCTTTTATTACTTCACTGGCTTGGAAAATACGGTAGGAGCGGTGCTTGCCATCGACGGAAGAACGGGAGAGAGTTGGCTTTTTTTGCCACCGAAAGGCCCGTCGAGGGGAGGCCTGGCGCTGGAAGCGCAGCCTGGGGCAGAAGCCGCAAAACTACTGGGGTTTGAGCACGTTGTCGATTGGTCCGAGATGGAGACCTTCTTTTCTGGGCGTGCGGCGCAAGCGTCTGTCCTTTATTTCGGGGAGGCTGAATTCGGGACTCCTGAACTTCCCTCTAATCTTCTCAGCTCGAGGTCGCCCGCAGCCCCAATATGGCTACAGCCCATCTTGCAAAAATGGCCGACATTTGAGGCAAAAGATGCAACCAAGCGGCTCGAGAGGTTGATGGATGTTCAGGATGCGGACGAGATCGCCGCCTTACGAGCGGCGGCGAAAGCGACGGTCCCCGCATTGCTGGCCGGGATGCGTGCCATTCGGCCAAACGTCTCACAGCGCAGCGTGGAAACTGTTGTAGAGAGCACCTGCTGGAATGTGGGTGCCCGTGGGATATCTGGCTGGCCGTGGGCGATGGCAGGAGAGAACGCAGTAATTCCGCGGCCTTTCTCTTCCCTGGCGCGGTACGATCACCTAAACCGCACCATGCTTCCAGGAGAACTGGTTCGGTTGGATGTGGGATGCGAGTGGAACCACTACGGTGGAGATTTGGGTAGAACGGTTCCGGTATCGGGGCACTATGCTGACGATCAGCGGGAGACCTGGAGCATATTCGTCGCCGCCTATCACGCCGGTGCAAAGGCGCTGCGCGAGGGCGTCACGCTCGATCAGGTGTTCGAGGTCTGGCGGAAAGAACTCGTGAGTCATCGGGCAGCGGCGAAGAGCCAATTGGCGCAGCACGCGATCGATTCCTGGTCGGACCGTAAGAATGTTCCGTTCTGGCAGGTGCATACAACGAACCTGCTCGAAGTTTTTGACTCGGAGCCGCTCAAGGCAGGCACCACAATCAACTATGAACCGATTGCTTCGGTAGATGGGCAAGGATTTTTCCTGGAAGACATGTACCTGATCACCAAGGATGGTACGGAGCTGTTGACTCCGGGTGTCCCATATTCGGCCGAGGACATCGAAGCTGCGATGCGATAGGGTTACGGTAGGGCCGATGCTTCAGCTTGTGCGTAGAGTTCGTCGATCTGCTTGCGATGTCGTTCTTCGATTACACGGCGGCGCAGCTTTGAGCGTTAGGCGTGAGAGCGCCGTTGTCGGCAGAGAATTCTTCGGGGACGAGCAATACGCGCTTCAGCTTCAAGAAACAATACGAGTTGGCATCAATCGTGCTTGATGAGCTCGCCGGTCTTCTGGCTGATCAGCGAGGTGTAAAGTATTGCCAGAAAATCGTCCTCGCTGAGAGGACCGGAGTACTGCTTCCAAGGATCGAGTAGATTCGCCTGTTTCATCTGGTCGAGCGTCTGGCCCCGATCAAGTGCCTTCTGCACTGCCGCCCGCGTCTCCTTCATCATCTTCACAAACGCGCGCATGTCGTCGAGGCCGGAAACTGGGCCGTGTCCGGGGATTACTTTCACGTCGGCCGGCATTTGCGCAATCACTTTCTCGACTGCATCGATCATGCCGTCGATACTTCCTCCAGAATCCACGTCGACAAAGGGAAATCCGTAGGTGACGAAAAGGTCGCCCATAGATACGACGTTCGACTTCGGGAAGAAGACGATCGAATCGCCGTCTGTGTGCGCGGTCGGGAAATGCATCACGCGGATGTCTTCGCCGTTGAGATGCAAAGTCAGGTCGTGATCGAATGTAATAGTCGGTAGCGCCTCCCTAGGCTTAGGCTTGACGGGATGATGGGTTGTGCCATCAAATATCGAGCCGCCGTTTTCCATGCGTTTGCGGACATTCTCTTGGGCAATGACGGGGGCTGATTTCTGGAAATACGCGCTTCCGCCAGCGTGATCACCGTGATAGTGCGTGAGGATGACGAAACGCACCGGCTTGTCCACGATGCTCTTCAATGCGGCTTGAATCTCATCGCCGAAGCTAGCTTGCTCAACGTCGACCAGGACGATTCCATCCTCGCCGAACAACGCGGCAGTATTGCCGTCGTCTCCGACCGGCATGGGGCCGACTAACTTGTAGACGTTTCCAGCCACCTGGGTGACCTTCTGAGCTTGGTGGGGGGCCGGTTCCTGGGCGGCGGCGAAGGTGCTGGCCAACACACAGGTGGCAAAAAGAATCCCGACTCTGGGCATGATCGTCCTCGATTTTATTTTGACAACGGGTTGCCATTTCTAAACCGGAAATGGAAAAACGCGCAAGACGTCCGCAGAATTGGCCGTGTCCTAATTGCTTGAGTGGGCCAGCCGTCGTCTCTAATGCTGCCCCATGGTTGCGGGCGTTCCGTCGGAATACCAGGGCACCTTAACGTCAAATACGGTGAAGGGCTCCGGATATTGCTGCTCTACAATTATCGGTGATCCGTGAAAACCTGCACCTGCACCCCAGTCGGCGCCTTCGGTGTGGGCAAGGAACGTCATCACATGCGGAGGAAAGTGGTGGCCGGTTCCGGTGTCCCCTTCCCTCGACATCATGTAAGCGAGCGCCCCGGGCGCCGGCATTGCTATCCGGTTTGAGGCAAGCTCAGCTCGGATGCGGCCTTCTATTTCGACCTTCGATGCGCCGGCGAGAGCCCATTTTGTCCTTTCGAGATAGGCGGGAAGGACTGTGCGCACGGCGGCTGGATTGAAGCATATGGGCGCACGAAACTTGGGATTCCAAAAGTCAGGATCATCAAGGGTCGCCGCCCAGGACCGCCAGACCAGGCAGACAAAGCCGTTCTTACCCTGTACCGCCGTTTCGTAGTCGTGATTGCCCATGACTAGAACGCTCGCATCGCCGGAAATCGACGTAGGCGCGGCGGTTCGCGCCAGCGCGGTCTCCGCGGAAGCACTTGCCTCACGGTATTGCGCGATCGGCGCCATGACGGGATAAGCGGGTTTCGCATCCTGGGCGCAGGCTGTCCCGATGGTTCCAACCAGGAAAGCCAGTCCGTACAGCTCGACCATCGCTCGACTTCTTGTTCGCACGACTCGTCTCCTTCACAACGCTTCGTTTATTCGCTATATGACAAACTATCAACAAAGTCGAGGGATGTCAACTGCCGGGGTTGGGTGGAAAACGAAGCCCCCTGGAGTGGATCTCAAAACGGAAACATGGAAAATGGCGACAATTCTGGAGGTGAAGAACGCATGTCACAAGAGAACTAAGCTGAGTACGCGATGGAATTGAAGTTGAGGGCAGTGCAGCGGAGGAAACCGTAAGGGCTGTGGCTGGAGAAGTCCTCGCGAAGCTGTTTCGTGTTGCGATTCGATTTGCCGCGTCGTTCTGCCAATGCATCTGCTAAGGCTAGCCTCAAAACGTCTCGAAACGCCCGCTCTGCCTACTTCCACGCTGCCTCATACTCCGGTTCGACAATCAGAGCGTTCGTCTGCGAGGTCGAAGACCTCGGCAATGAGTTCGACCTCCACACACGCCCCAAATGGAATCTCCGCCCCGCCATGCGAGGTGCGCGCATGCGCCCCACGCTCGCCCAAGATTTCTACGAAAAGCTCAGACGCGCCGTTGGCAACCATGTGCGACTCTCTAAAATTTGGTGTGCTGTTCACCATCACCACCATCTTCACCATCCGTTTAATTTTCTCCAGGTCCCCGAGGGCGACATGTAGTGTGGCGAGCAATTCTATGGCAATGCCGCGTGCGGCTGCTTTGGCCTCGGGTACCGTAACATCCACTCCCACTTTGCCAGACCAAGGCTTGCCATCTTTTTTGGCGAGGCGTCCCGCCAAATAGACAAGATTCCCGGTGCGCACAAACGGAACGAAAGCGGCAACATAACCATCGATCACGGGGGGCTGCACATCGGGCAAAGTGATCTGCAGGGCTTTCAGGCGTTCATAAACTGTTGTCATGATTTGTTCCTTTTCATTCCTTGGGTGAATTAGGTTCATCAGCCTGGACCTCGCGGGTTTGAACTACGAGCCTTTTGTTGTGTCCAGCACACCCTTCATTGTGGATTCGAGATAGTCCAGGGCGCGGTCACTTTTCGTCTGTGACAAATTCCGCGCCCGAGTCATGCCGTCACCACGCCGATGAGGCGGTCAATGTCCCTCTCGGAGTTGAACAGATGAGGCGAGACGCGAATCCTCCCTTCGCGCAAGCTCACGATAATGTTTTCCTTCTGCAACTTCTGATAGAGCTCAACGGTTTTTTCGGGAGTCTGCGCGGTAAAGGAGCCGCAGGGCCCGCGCTGTGTGGAGTCTAGCGGACTGGCCACAACGCAGTCTTTAGGGAGGCGTTCGAATAATAACTCTATCAATTTCCGGTTATGTTCGCGCACCAAACCAGGCCCGGCGCGCAGGACAAAATCCACCGAGGCATCCATGGCCGCCAGGTTGAAATTGAAATAAGTGGCCGCCTCCCCGCTGTCCCAGCGCTTCGCACTGCGGGATGGCTTGGGATCGACATAACTCAACGCGAAAAAACTGTCTGTGGCTTGGCTGGTCCAAGAAAACGGCCCTGGACGCCCAATATCTTGATGTTCGCTCTTGACCCACAAAAATCCCGTGCCGTAAGGGCTAAGGAGCCATTTATATCCGGCGCACACCAAGAAGTCGGCGTCAAGGTCGTGGACATCCATAGGCACGGCCCCGCAAGACTGGCTCACATCAAGCACAAGCAGCGCACCCTGTGCATGGCAGGCCGCTGCCACACGAGCGGCATCCAGCAGTGAGCCGTCGTCAAAGCGCACATGACTCACGGAGATAACGCGTGTTCTAGGCGTCATCGCCGCAATTAGATCGTCCGCCGTGATGAAGCGGTCTCGCGGCGCTACGATTGTGAGTTTCACACCCTCGCGTTCTTCCATAGGCTTCCAAGTCGCGTATTGCACTGGGAACTCTCCTTTGGCCGTGATGACCTCATCGCCGGGCTTCCACGTTAGGAGATGGGCCACGGCCGCAACGCCAGTGCCCGCTCCGGACGTGACCGCGATTTCCTCCGGTCTGGCCCCAATCATTTTCGAGAGGGACGCCCGAATCCGAATTGGTGCTTCGAAGAAAACGCCGTCGTCCCTGTGATGCGGAAACTTGTTGGCTTCAATCGAGTTTTGCACTGCGCGCAGGGTCACGCGGGGCATGGCTGCATGGGCGGAGGTGTTTAAGTATGTTGCATCTTCAATCTCGAACCACTCCTTCTTCCAGTCGCTTACAGGTTGAGTTGTGGCCATGTTCGCTCCTTTGCAAAGCGTTCAGACTCCATCCCGGCTAGCCTACCGGGCGGCATTAACAAGTTCCCATATTCGCGCGAGATGATGATCGTCGTGTTCGGCGACAAAATACAAATGGTCTACGAGTCGCATCGGCGTCTTCAAACGCGGGTGGGGAATGGCTCGGGCAAATAGTGATGCGTCCAATTCGTCCACACGCTTCAGCAGTCTTTCTCTTGCAGCGCGGAACTCACTCAGAATCTGTTCCAGTGGGCGCGCATTGTAGTTTGCTTCGTCGGTTTTTCGATTCTTCAAGTCTGCCACGGTGAGTTGGTCGCTGGCCGCCACGTAATCGTCCACTCGCGCCAGCCACAGCGGTTCTAGGTCGAAGCAAGTGGCCGGCGTTTTCCTGAGCCGACCACTTTACTTGCGCTTTCCCGATCAGGATTTTGTGAGAACGGCCACGAAGCACCTCTTCAAGCCTGGCCGGAGTGCCGCGCAGACGTGCGCACAGATTCGGAAGCAGTTCCACAGGAAACGAAAACTCAAACTTGCGTTCGAACCAGATTGGCACCTGACTCATGGATTCCGCCGACAGGAGGAATGACTTCCGTAGACCTCCTGTTCCTGTTCACCCATACGGCCTCATCCCACCACGTCAAGGCCACGCCCGGATGCGCCAGCATGTTTCGCAATCGCCACCCCATCGCCAAGATAGCTCAGGACTCGGTTTCCGTATGCTTCGAACGTCTTTGCCATCGATCCTCCCGGTAAACTGTGTGCCTCTTAGTCGGCGACGGCGCAGCTGATCGGCAGCCGGCTATGCGCGGACTGTTCCATCGCCCACAACCACCGCCTCGCCACCGACCCGAACCTCCTCGAGAACTCCAGCACGGATCGAGAGCGCAATGTGAATACGACTCGGGCGACCCATCCGGACGCCTTGAAGGCTTACGAGCCGCGAGGCCGTGTCAGCTGACACGGCGTTATGCTGAAGCAGATATGCGCCCAGCGGTCCACTCGCGCCGCCGGTGGCCGGATCCTCCGGAATACCTAAGACGGGCGCGAACATTCGACTGTAGACCGTGGCATCATCGTCGGCCGGCTCAGGCGAGAACACGAAAACAGGGTGCTCTTCGAGATTCACCGCGCGGAGTGAAGCGCACAGCTTCGCTCGATCAAGGGATGCCGCATCGACCGCCGCGCGCGACTTTAGCGGAACGTACACAAACGGGACGCCAGAAGAAGCGATCTCTACTGGCAACCCCCCCCCGGCAAGGTCGCTTGGTTGAACGCCAATTGCGGCGGCAACCGCGACGGCGTCGGCGATAACGGGCCCCAAGGTGGGAAGCGGTTGCGTCATCCAGGCAAAGCGCAGCGCGCTCGGCCCCCACTCGAGGCCCACAGTCGTTGGTCCGATACCGAGGCCCAGCACTACCTTATCGGCGCCTGCACGCAGCCGTCCCGCTCCGGCGAGCGCAAAAGTCGTACCGACTGTCGGAGACCCAGCCATGGGCAGCTCCAGGGACGGCGTGAAAATGCGGACGCGCGCTTCGGTCCCGGGCGCCTCGGGGGGCAATACGAACGTGGTCTCGGGGAGAGCCAATTCTTTCGCGATCCGCTGCATCTGCCGTTCGTCAATTCCTGCGGCATCGAGGAACACGGCTAGCTGGTTGCCCGTGAATGGCTGATCCGTAAAAACATCGAGATGGACGTACTGAAGAACAGGCATTGTCCCCCACTCCTTAAGTGCAGGCGCATTTAACCACGTTCTCGACTCCGGCTTTAGGACGTCGTCCGTGTTACGCCAGGCGCGATCCTTGTTCTCGCCCAGTTTGCTAAAATTAACGATTAGTGTGACATTTAGCTAACTAACGACATAATAGTGGCACAGATTTTCTCAAATGTAAAGTCTGTTGGGATGCAGAATAAAACTCAGTGACCAGTTCGCGAGACTTCTTATTTCAAAGTACTTTTGCATGCAACCGTAAGATCGCGCATAGTCAACTCGTGAGAAGCGTTTGGGTCATACATCGCGAAGCCGGGAAGATACTCGTCATGCTTAAGATCTGTTCGATTCTCGTTCTCAATCTGCTTTTCTGTTCCGCGCTTGCCGCAGGGGAAGACTATCCTGTAGGCGATAAGCCGTTTCGGCGGTACGTCGCAGATGGCAGAGATGGCAAGCGCATTACCTTCTATCTTTCGACTCAGCCGGCACCTAGTCATCCCGTCCCGCTGATCGTCTGGGTCCAAGGCACAGGCTGCTCATCTCAGTTTGTCAAGGTCGGTGAGCGGATGGCCCGTGGACTGCAGGGTGTTCTATATTCAGTGGCCCGCGACCGGGCCCGCATCTTGGCGGTCGAAAAGCCGGGTGTTGAGTTTCTCGATTATCCGCCGGATGATGCTGACGCTCACGCTTGTCGTCCAGGGTTTCTAGCCGAGTTCACGCTCGACCGGTGGGCTACAACCATTGCGGACGCAATCCAAGCGGCGCAGAAGCTGCCTGGCGTCGACACTTCGAAAACGCTCGTGATCGGCATTTCGGAGGGCGGCATTGTAGCGATGCGCGTCTCGAACGTATCGCCGTGGGTGACCCACGCCGCCTCTTTGTCAGGAGGCGGACCAGTGTATCTATTCCACATGGCCGAGTTTATGCGGAGTAAGAAATTGGACGCCGAAAAGGAAGTCTACGCGTGTTGGCGCGACATTCTGAAAGATCCGGACAGCGCTACCAAGTTCTGTTGGGGGCAGACGTACCGTCAGTGGTCCAGCTTTATGAAGACGTCCGTCATCGCGGAGGCCCTCAAATCGCATGCACTCCTTTATTTCGCCCACGGGACAGCCGACACGCAGCAGTCGATCGCTGGTTTCGATGTCTTGCGCGCCGAGTTGGCCGCAAAACAGCGAGACGCCGTGTTTGAGCGAATCGAAGGTGCTGACCATGCGTTGGACCTTCCGAATCAGCAGGTACCCGAAGGTTTGGAAGCGGTCTTCGGTCGAGTAGTGGATTGGTTTCTCGGGGATGTCACGAAGTGATCCTAACGAGCGACCCGCCTCACCCCTTGTTACTCAGATCAGCCGAGTTTTTCCACAAACTGGTAGTTCTCCCGTTGCTGTTTTGGGTATGAGTTGCGCCGTTTGCGGCGCAGTCCTCGCCGGACTGGAACCCCCATGCCAAGGTTCGCGACCAAATCATGCCCCCGCTTGAGTTTTCGCAGGTACGTACCTCTGTGAGACTTGTCCGAACTGTCTTAGCACAGGTCAATGCCTACTCCTCCGAAGCACGACGCGCCCCATTTGGAAAGTCGCCAGTCTCTGAAACGGTTCCATTCACCTAAGCGTCGACCCACTCACGACCGAGGACTCGAGCCCTTCCACGAATCGCGGTTCTCGTGACCTTTCCTTGAGCGCATTCGATAAATGCCTCGATCAGGCTGGGAGCCTGCATCGCGTACCCTTGGGCGACGCGGAAAACGTATCGGCCTGTCTGGCATTTGTAATCATAGGTTGCAAGATAGGCTCCCAGCGCGGCGGCAGCAACGCCAGTAGCTGCATCTTCAGGAAATCCGGCACGCTGGGGAAACTGTCGAGCTTCCACTTGCGCATTTGTTTTGTCTGTTTGTCGCGTGAAGGGATAAAATCCGGTTACCCGAAACTGATCGCAGAGTTTCCAAAGGGCCTCATAATCCGGCGTCAAGCTATTAAGGACTTTCGAGTCTTCGAGAGGTATCACTAGTTTTGCTCGCGAGACTGAAACCGACTGAATCGGACTCCCGGCCAACACAATTCGCTTGGGGTCGATGGTCAGTGCCCGCGCTATGAGATCGGAGGCCACAGCGGGACCGAATACAGGTTTGTTCTGCGCCAGAGTCACCGTGATGCCGTCCGCGCTCCGGATGGATTCGACTTCGAATACGCCCGTCATGGTCTCAACCCGAATGCGGTCACACTTCAATCGATTCTCCAACAAGGCGATCGTGATGGCGGCGATGGTTGCATGCCCGGACACTCCCATCTCGTGATCTGGCACGAAGTAGCGGAGCCGAATGTGCGCACCCTTCATCCGAGGGTGCAGAATGAAGGCAGTGTCGAGCCCGAACTTGCGCGCGAGACGTTGCATCTGGCGATCGCTCAGCTTGTCGGCGAAAGGTATGACCGGGCACGGATTGCCGCCGCTCTGGCTGGCCGCAAACACTCGAGTATGCACAACCTCAATCTGGTCCGCTTTCACAAGTCCCCTTCCCCCAGTTTTCGCTCTTGCCGTACCTAAAAGGACAGTGGAGAGCCATGGTCAATCTTTTCAGCCGAATTCCCAGATTGTTCGCAAGTTGCGCTCGGAAGCCGCGATCCTTCGACGAGTGTTCGAAGGGTGAGATCAGCGATCATATAGACACTTAGCCAATAAGCGTACTATAATAACGTATGTATGCGGCGGTCAAACATAATCTAGCGCTACCTTCAGTCTCATCGCGGGCATAAGAACCTGCTGGAACGGATTTTGATGACCACATTATTGCAGGACGTGCGGTACGGACTGCGGCTGCTTTGGAAAAGTCCCGCTTTTACCATCGTAGCGATACTTTCTCTGGCTTTGGGCGTGGGCGCCAATACGGCGATCTTCAGCATCGTCAATGCGGTTTTGTTGCGTTCGCTTCCCTTTCCCCATCCGGAGCGTCTGGTGAAGATCGTTGCCTTAAATCGCGGAGCCGGTGCGCGGGATCTTGGGTTTTCCGCACCAGAACTCGATGATCTCAGAACCCGGGCGGGCGTCTTTGACCAAGTCAGCGGTATCGTCTCCGGCGGCACTGATTTTGCCGGTTCCGCGCATCCGCAGCGTCTCGAGATGGTGGTTGTCAGTGCTAACTATTTCTCTATGCTCGGCACTTCCGCGCACCTTGGGCGGGTGTTTGGCCCGGGCGAAGAAGGACCGGGGTTCGCCGAAGCGGTGGTCATCAGCGATAGTCTGTGGGCTCGCGGGTTCGGTAGAGATCCGGGAATTCTGGGGCGAAAAGTGCTAATCGACAATGATCCCCCCTACACTATTGTCGGGGTTCTTCCCCCCGGATTCCGTCACCCCGGCAGCACGGTGATGACGGATGTCGAAATATGGGGAACCGCGGGATTCAAGGCCGACCCTTACCCGAAGCCAACTCGCGGCGCGCGGGCAATGGCTGGAGCGATCGGGCTTTTGAAGCCTGGAATCAGCCGGGAGCAGGCGCAGTTGCGGTTAGATGCCTTCGCCGCCCAGCTGCGGGCAGAATATCCCACTGACTATCCCGCCGGGTCCGATTGGTCGATTGAGGCCGAATCCTTGCAAGATTCGCTCGTCGGCAATGTCCGGCCTATGTTATTGGTGCTGATGGGCGCGGTGGCATTGATCATCCTTCTGGCGTCAGTCAACGTCGCGAATCTGCTCCTGGCCCGGGCTTCCGGGAGACAACGGGAGATGGCCGTGCGGCTGGCACTGGGAGCAAGTCGAGCACGCATGATTCGGCAGTTGCTCACCGAGTCGTTGATTTTGTCTCTGGTTTCCGGCATCGTCGGGGTGCTGACCGCCATAGTGGCCTTGCATTTTATACAGTTTCTGCCCGGCCGAATTCCCCGGCTGGCCGAGGTGCAAGTGGATTGGACAGTGCTGGGCTTCGCCTTGCTTGTTTCCCTTCTTGCTGGGCTGGGGTTTGGATTGGTTCCGGCGCTGCAATCCTCGAAAGCAGAGATTGCCGTAGCCATCCGGGAAGGAGGCCGGGGCTCGGGCACCAGCGGCAAGACCAACCGCTTGCGCGGGCTGCTGATCGCCTCAGAATCGTCTCTTGCGGTGATTCTCATGGTGGGAGCGGGTCTACTGTTGCGCACGTTTTGGGGACTGCTGCAGGAAAATCCCGGTTTCAATCCCTCCAGAATTGTCACTGCCGGTACTCGGCTGCCGATACCCAACGATCCCCAAATGGATCGCTACGCCCACCCTGAGATCTTGAACACCTTTGTACGGGAAGCTCTGCGGCGCGTGCGTGCTCTCCCGGGCGTCGATCTGGCCTCCATGACCACCGATTTGCCAGTCACCCACTTGTCGCGGCGCGCCCCCATCAATATTGAGGACCGTCCGGAGGAGTCGCGCAAAGGCCTGTTTTCCGAAGCCACCGGTGCGACCCCTGAGTATTTCAAGGTGTTGCAGGCTTCGTTGGTACGCGGACGTTACTTCACGGAAGACGATGATACCGGCAAACAGCCGGTGGTCATCGTTGACGAAAGCACCGCTCGAACCTTCTGGCCGGACCGCGATCCCATCGGCCGGCGTTTGAGCATTGGGCGCGCGGCCACTGACCGGCGCGCGGCCACTGACCCACCGTGGTCGACCGTGGTTGGCGTGATCAAGGACATCAAGAGTGATGGCCTCGACCAATCCGGAGCTCCCCACATCTACTCGCCGATCTACCAGCTTCCAGGAACCAGGTCTTTAAGCGTGGTGATCCGGACATCTTTATCTGCCACCAGCCTGGAGCCGCAGATTCGCCATGAAATCGAGGCGATCGATCCCACTCTGCCGGTATTCAATGTGCGCACGATGAATGAGGTCATCGATGGTTCTCTGGCTTCGCGCCGCTTCTCCGCGGAGTTGGTGGGAGTATTTGCGGTGATGGCGCTTCTGTTGGCGTCGGTGGGAATTTACGGTCTCTTGGCCTATATGGTGGGTCAGCGGGCGCACGAGATTGGAGTGCGCATGGCATTGGGCGCTCTGCCCTCAACCATTGGGAAAATGATTGTGAGCCGGGGTGCGGGTCTGGCCGGCATTGGAGTCGGTATCGGTCTGCTCTTGTCGGGGATCGTGGCCCCGTTGATTTCCAGTTTGCTGTACGGAGTCCGACCGCTTGATCCGGAGGTGTTTCTAGCCGTGCCGCTCATTCTGATGGTAGTTGCGCTACTAGCCAGCTATATCCCGGCGCAGCGCGCGGCCAAGGTGAGCCCGATCGTCGCCTTGCGCGAGAGTTGAGGATATGGGCTTCGGACTCTCGAGCGCAGCGGCAGTCATGTAGATCGGAGTATCGTGGAAACGCTCATGAAGCACCGCGGTCCCGAAGTGATGATCTTCATCGGGATGGGTAATGATGATTGCTTTAAGGCGCGTTCTCTTCGGGCAACCTCGTCGGCCGGCTTCTTGGCCTGGATCGTCCGAAGCTGGCTGTCGACCCAAGACGCCTCACTTTTTCCGTAGATCAGAGTGGATGTACGCTCCAGCTATCTGCGTCGCCTATGGAATACGTCGAGATCGACCCTTTCGGTGGGGGCCGCAACGGTGCCCTGTCTGGGCTAACCATCATCGTGCAGCAAACGACTGCGAGGACAAAGTAACGACGCAGTGACTCATTCATACTGTCTTCTTCGGAGCGGTGCGAACCGTTTTCCATATTCAATCTGGCTTGATTCCCAATGGGAAACCTACCATCACGAGGGTCCAATTACCGCCATTGGTGTTCCCCGTTCGCTAATGAAGGCGCTCTGCGGCGTTGGAAGACATCAACGCCTGTCTAGCGGTGATACTTCATTTGAGCATCAATTCATCAGACCTCCGCGATCAGTTCTATTTCGACACAGGATCCAAACGGAATCTGAGCGACCCCAAAGGCGCTACGAACGTGCAGTCCCATATCTCCAAATACCTCTCCGAAAAGCTCAGAGGCGCCATTCGCCACCAAATGCTGCTCGGAGAATGCGGGAGTGCTGTTCACGAGCACAATCAACTTGACGATACGCTTGATCTGATTTAGGTCGCCCACCGCGGCATGAAGTGTGCCCATCAGATCGATGGCCACGCCGCGCGCAGCCTTCTTTCCCTGTTCGGTCGTGAGATTCCCGCCCAACTGGCCGACCCAGGGCTTGCCGTCGTTCTTAGCGATATGACCGGAGAGAAAAAGCAAATTGCCGGTGCGCAGAAAGGGTACAAAAGCTGCCACCGGCGCCGTGAGTTCTGGAAGCGTGACTTTGAGAGTGTCAAGCTTATCGTATACGGACATCGTCTTCTCCTCACAATCGAATTGTTCTGGTGCCAGTCAAAGCGTTATTTTGGCCACTCACTTCCCCGTCATATCAAGGGTGCGGGGCGCAACGCACTTGACCATTAGCGACATGGCGAACTATATATCCATCTCTATGTCATTTCGCCAACTGACGAACTATATGCTGACACAGGTCCATCGACTTGTAAAGCATTAATGCGACACCCGGAGCCTGGTTCTTCGACGCTACCTATAAATACAGCCGGAGAGGAGTGTTGCAATAATTAGGGGGATTACTAAATCGTATTATGATATCGACCATTGCTATCCGGGCTCTCGCGAACGAATGCAGACTGCAGATAAAATCTAGCGGCGGTTTCTTAAGTTACGGCAGAAGATTATACGAGCTTCCGACACTTTCGGTGGCGGGCCCTAGCGGCATGCTTCCCTGTTCGGCTTTTCTATACTTTCGATAGAATGGCTTTCTTGATTTGCCTGATTTTCGCCTCGTCGCGCTTGTAGAAGGTCCATTTCTTGATGCGTTTAGGGCGGGTCAGCCCGGCCTGGCACAAAATCTTCATGTGTTCGCTCGTGGTCGGTTGACTCACGCGAAGCTTGCGTGCAATCAGGCAGCCGCAAACCCCGTCCTTGACCAAATCGCCGTCGACCTGCGGAGGGAAGTGTTTAGTTGGGTTCTTCAGCCACTCGAGAATCTGTAGTCTACGCTCGTTCGCGAGGGCTCGGATTGCGACAGTCGATATCATTACGTTTAGTACACTCCCTAACTATCATAACACGCTTCGCCGAGATTCGCGTTGGTTTGAAGCATGAGGAACAACTGCAACTGCTTTATCATCTCGGCTTTACGGCGCAACTTTAGCGGCAAAGAGGCCCCCTGCCCTGGCTTGTTAGGAAACTGTAAGGGTTGCTTGGTCGGAGCAGCCGACGGCTACAAGGTGGTCTTTGCCCATGCCGAGATTGATCCTGCATTTGGGGTGCGCGAAATCATCCTCGCGGACAAGCGCGATGGCAAACCGCTCGATGCGAAAGAGGGGAAGCCGGAGCTTTTCCGGAGCAGCCGCAATCCATACCGCACGTCCTGCAATAACGTGGTCATCAAAATCCCTTCCAATAGGCTTACTTCTTGGAAGTCGGCGGCAACACACCGTTCAGGCGCAGATACATTGCGGCTTCGGCGTAGTGGTCGGCCCAAGCACCGGCTAGGACTAGGCTGATCCAGGCGCGCGTAACTTGCTTTCCGCCGAATCCTTCGGTCGTCAACGTCAGTTTCGAATCGCCCATTTTCGCCAGCGCGTCGGAACAGAAATCGAAGGAGGCTTTGAGCCCAGCCACGAGATTGTCTTTCGAGTCCGTCTCTTTCACCTCCTCGACCTTGGGAGCGGGGACAGCAGCGGCCTTGCTGCATAGCAGATCATTTGTTTCGGCCATGTGGACGACGAGATGGCCGAATGTCATCTGGTCGGCGGTGGGTTTGTAGTTGAATTTCTCGGCGGGCATGGCTTCGACGGCTGCAACGGTGTTTTTCTGCTGGCCGGAAAGGATGTCCCTTAGAGCGGTGCTGACCGGGTTCTTCATCTGGGCAGGCGTTTTTTGTGCAGCCGCCCACGCGGCTAGTAACAGCACGGAGGGAATTACGAGAGTTCTGTTCATTTTTATCCTCATTTTTCGGTGAATTGTTGCGCAAAGCGTGATAGCCAACCGGCGGAGGACATCACATGAAAAACTTCTCTACCAGTTTGCGATCGGCGGAATCTCGTCCGAAATTTGCGGCCCCCCCAGTTCCTCGGAGAATAGGACGGTCCACTGGTTGTCTTTCCTTTGTCCCCAGCCATCCCGTGCAACTCCCCAGATGTAGATCTTGCTCGTTTTGCCATTCTTGTCCTTCAGTTGGCCCTCTAGTTTCTCAAATACGAGTACCGCCCAGTCGTTGCCTCTGGGTTCGACGGTGAGCACGGTGGCGTCAAATCGCGTCAAGCTCAACGGGCGGGTGTAGAGATAATCGAGATACTCCTGCCTGGTTGCTCGTCGCGAGGCAGTTTGGACGTATAAATCCGGACCCAGCATCCTCTCCCATTGTGTTCTTGTCCATCGGCGCCACAGCCGCTTTGCCAAACACGACGTAAGCGGCTTCAATAGCTTTTCGCGCTTCTGTCGAACTCATGGCAGGAGCACTTTGCGCCCCGGCGGCAGCGGTTACGATTACCGCCACCAACGTGGAGACCAGAATGCGCCCCCCAGATTCATGTGTAGAAAGCTACAGCGTATTGAGGCTGTCAATCTCGATTTCATTCGCTTCTTCTCCTCTCCTCTTGTAGGCCCTGTCGGCATGTAGGCCCTGTCGGCCACAGCGGAATTCAGGACCGCGCAGCAACTAAACACCCAACATCAGCGGTCTGCCTGTTCTCCTCCGCTTCTTTCTGCACTGCGGCATCGAGCTCGCCAATCGGCTGATCCAATATCGCCAGCAGTCCCAGCAAATCTTCCCGCCGGCGCGCTGCCCACGGTTTTAACGACGGCTCGCGCGACATCTTCTGTCCCGCCCCGATTTCCCCGGAGAAACTCAGTGCACTCCCTCGGATGGCGCCATCACAATAATGTAAGCGTCCGGCTGGCCCTCCCTAATCACCTTAGGCATGTTCCGTGCACTTGGCGGGGAACCGATATCCTTGTCCGTGACATAAGGCGCATAAAACATCAGATGCGGGTGAATGTGAACCAATTTGTTCGCCGTGGGAACCAAAAGGTAGCCCTTGTCTGAAAGCATGTAAACGATTCCGGGCTTGCGCGGGGCCTGGAACTTCCCAGTCCGATAACCATCACCGAGATCAGCGTTGATTTGGTCCTCGTTCTTCCCCTGCGCGCGTTGCGCCTCTACGAAGAGCCGGGTAAGGAGCGTGGTTGCGCTTCCTTCAGCGTCAAAACAGGTGGGTTCCAGATTGACCGGCGCTTGCCGATCCACAAAGCAGGAGAAACCGTTGCTTCCGTCTCGGACTTTTACGTAGCCGGTGCTGTCAAGAACATAGACAGTAGCCTTGCTGGAAACCTCGGGGGGTGCCGCGCTCTCGGCCAGCTTGATTTTCTCTTCGCGCGAAAGGGACAAATCGTACGCTGGCTTGATGGTATTCGCCTGGGCGACGGCGGCCAGATTGCCCATCGCGAGAACTGCAGTTCCCAGCACAATTTTATAGAAACGCGTCGTCATAGCTGACCCCCTGAAGGTTAGTAGTGCAGACGAACTAGGTCGGGAAACGTCAACCGCACCACGACATAAGTTTTTCACCGTTTATGTCGTCACTTTGCTAACTGTCGATATAGCGTAATCACGCTTTAGCCGATTGTCAAGCACAAAATATCTGATTTGCGAACTGCGCCAGGGGGAAAAGATCTACAACGCCGTGCGTCCCCACCGGTCCGTCGGCTACCTGAAAGAAAGGAATGACAAGTGTCAATTGGACGAACCCAAGCTGGACAGTTGACCGACATCTGTGTCACTATACTTCGTCTATTTGCTAAAGGACGAATCCGAAGCGGGGGCCCGCGCATGGTATCCCAATCCGAGACTCTTGCTCCAGGGACTCTCGTCGTCGAATGATCGCGTGCGAAGCTCCGAGAAGACACGATTGGTTTGGTGGTTTTGTGGTTTTGACAATTGCAAAAGGGAGAACCGGATTGAATTCCAATATTAAACTTACGCTGCAAACGAAAGCCACCAAGACATACAACGATTTCCAAAAGAAGCAACGTCCTCTGAGCATTCCGATCCATCCAGCGGTCAACTTCGAGGCGGAATCCAGTCGTCAACTGGGAAAAGATTTTCGCGACGGATCGGAAATGGTGTATCAGCGATTTGGCCATCCGACGTCGCGAGCCGCCGCCGATAAAATTGCCCTGCTTGAGGGCGCCGAGTCGGCACTCGTCTTCGGTTCAGGAATGGGAGCAATCTCCACGACCCTCATCGCGCTAGCGGGTTCTGCCGGGGCGCACGTGGTGGCGCAGCGGGAAATCTTCGCCCAGACATTTACATTGTTGAACGAAACATTGCGAACTTTCGGAGTCGAGACGACCTTTGTCAACGTCGCTGACCTTCGTGAAGTCAGTGGTGCAATTCGAGCCACAACAAAGCTGGTTTACATCGAAAGCCCCTCCAATCCTCTGCTTCGAGTCGCCGACATCGCTGCCATTTCCGCAATCGCGCAAGAAGCAGGAGTTCCGCTTTTAATCGACAGCACGTTTGCTAGCCCGTACTTGCAGAATCCGATAAGTCTAGGGGCGAGTGTCGTACTGCATTCAGCCACGAAGTTTCTTGCCGGACATTCCGATGTGATGTGCGGTGCGGCGGCGGGGAGCAGCAAACTAATCGCCAAGATCGGGAGCATGCAAAGGCTACTGGGTACGATTCTCGATTCGCATGCCAGTTGGCTACTCTTACGAGGCATCAAATCGCTCGGGATCCGCATGCAGCGGCAGACGGATTCTGCTCTGGCCATCGCAAGATTCCTCAAAGATCAGAGCGAGATCGAAGGCGTCAATTATCCCTATCTGGAAGGATCTCTCAACTATGAGTTGGCAACCAAGCAAATGCGCGGCGGAGGGGGCGTGCTTTCCTTCCAGTTCAAAGGAGGGTTTGAAGCGGCCACAAAGTTCGTCGACGCACTCCAGTTAATTCCTGTGGCGACAAGCTTAGGAGGAGTCGAGTCGGTAATCGAGATCCCCTTCGACATCGATTGGGGCGAGGATCAGCTCGGTGCCGCAGCACAAAATACCGGAATCGCCCCTGGCCTTGTCCGCTTGTCTGTGGGAATCGAAGATATGGCTGACTTGCTGGGCGATCTTCACCGAGGGTTCCAAGCATTGCGCGCTTAAAGCGAAAATGCCTTTCGTGATACACGAGAGTGCGGCCGGGTGCACCATTTCTCGCTTTGTTTGAGGGGAAGTGCGGCTTTTTACCACATTTTTCGAATTTCTGCGCAGCAACAATTAAGGAGTATGAGACATGGAGATTCACGACCTGAACGTATTTCTGGACTACTTCGACAAAATTCACAAGCGCACCATGCGGGTCGTCCGCTGTATTCCTCCGGACAAAGTCGACTGGTCGTTTCGCGAGGGCAAATTTGCACTAGGAGACTTGGCGCGGCACATCGCCGCTGCCAATCGCTACATCTTCGCCGAACCCCTCGCGGGCAAGCCGAGCCGATACGCCGGTTGCGGCCGGCAATTGGCTCCCAGTTATGATGAGATCCTTTCCTTCATGGAAGCGCTGCATAAAGAATCGTCGGAGATTATCTCCCGCGTCACCGACCTGAATGGCGAATGCAGGACGCCGGATGGCGCGGTCACGACCTGGAAATGGATGCGCGCGATGCTGGAACATGAGATCCACCATCGCGGCCAGCTCTACGTCTACCTCGCCATGCTGGAGGTGCCCACCCCGCCGATCTTTGGACTCACGTCCCAGCAGGTCATTGAGCGGAGCGGCGCCGCCGTTGGTCAGAAATAATCGGCCAGCTTCAGCTGGCGGGTACCACCACCTTTCATAGTGAAAGCCAGGTCAGTTCCGCTTGCGCCGTATCTCAGATCGGCGAACGAGGTCCCCGGCCACGCCTGAACCGACTTTCTATCGATAGCCGTGACCTTGTCACCAACTTTGAATCCAGCGGCCTGAGCCGGGCTATTCGGCGCAACGAATTCGACCGCAAACTCAGTATCTTCTTTCGCCAAAGCAAGCCCCAACCGATCCTTGGCGAACAGTGCCCGCACAGCGTCGGCGTAGGGCACCGCGTAGAGCCGCTCGTGGGAATAATCGAGAATCAGCCGAAAGTGAGTAAGAACCGGCAGCCCGATATCACCCGCGATTAGTTCGGAGTTAGTGCCGGCTACGATGGAAGGTACTAATGCAGCAGGCATATTGACGAACGTGATCCCAGCGAACTCAGCACGGGTCAAAGTCGCAACGGTTTCAGGGATAAATCCGCCATGTCCGAAAGTAACCACGGGGGAACCGTCGATCTCGGGCTTTAAGCAGCAGATTCAAAGTCCCTGCCCAGCACTGCAAGGAAAGTTCTTAGCTGAACTGCGTGGTTCAAACTGGTACTGGATGGCCGACCAATCTTTTGGGGGAATGTCCTGTTCTCCCCAGGTTTCAACCCGCGATAGCAATTGGGGTCAGTCCCGTCTGTCCCGCATTTTTTGTCCCCGCATTTTTCTGTCCCCGCATTGTTCGGGATGGAAGTCCATTGTGAGCATTACTGCTCAGTAGCGATCCACCCCTTGCCCCACAATCGAAAGTGGCGACATCTCCTTCACAAGTGGCAGCTCGTTCGGCAGCAAAATTGAAATTCGACAATGGACAAGAAAGAAATCAATTCTTCGAGGTTGACCCTCAACTTTGTGTTCTGGATTTGTGGCGTTGGCGGTTCCGTGCTGCTGATCCTGTTGGCGCACTTCGTTTGGAAGGTCTTGTGAGTTGGTGCGGGAAAGGCGATCGATTATGAAAAAGTATGTTGCATTATCGCTCTGGCTTGGTTTGGGAGTGGTGCTGATACTGGCAATGGGAATGATGCCCGCCCCCACGATGGCGGCGGATGCAACGCTGATCGTCGGAAGTTGGGAAGGAACTCTCGATCCCGGCGCGCAACCGAAGAAGCAAATTGTGGTGCATATTGCGGTGGCGCAGGACGGAACTTTAAGTGGCACCATCGACTACCCTGATCAGGACACATCGGGAATTCTAATCACCGGGATATCCTACAAGGAAAACATCCTGCACTTAGAGAGCAACCAAGGCTTTTATGACGGCACCGTGAACAAAGATGGTTCTGAGATCACGGGCACCTGGAAACAAGGCGGAGCGCCGCTAAGTCTCATCCTGAAGCGGGCGTCTTAGCGCCTGCGGAGCCTCGTTCAATAAACTTGTAAAAGTGAGCAGTTTTGAACAGTCGCAACAGTGCGGGGGACAGTACTGTTTGGACCAGCTTTAACACCTCTGTCTCCCGAGAAGAAGGGGGCAGTTTGTGGGGCAGGCATGGGTTAGCGTCGGCCGGTCTGGCGACATTCGACCCTCACGCCCGCCCCGGTTTTTTTGTGCCGAAGAGATGAACCGTTAATCGCCAGCGAGTGGCCAAAAGTGAACAGCTTGGACTGGGATGGTTCTGCCACACTCTGGCCATGACAACAAAAACGATTCCGGAATACCTTGAGGCCGAGCGCCAAAAAGATAGAGACGCTCAGCTGCGGATGGAAAAAGAAACCGCTCGCATCCAGCCTCTGAACCATGGCCACCATCGCACTGCGAAACAACCCAAGCTGGAATCGCCATCTTCCGTTAAAGCGACACCCAAAGCGCGAAAACCTGCGGCAGCATTTCGGAAGAAGCCACGCACCGCCCGGAAGAGGGCGATGAAAGCGCGTGAGGTAGCGTGACTCAAATGGCGACATCTGGGTCCAATGAGAGTCCAACAATAGTTCTTGAGAGTGCCTTTGCAATGGCAAAGCTGTTGCCAGTGCCGTTGAATGTCAATCCGGGTTACCGTTGAACAGATTTTGACACGGTAGCAGTTGGGCCGAGTGGGGACTGCCATTCGGGGACTTACATTCATCCCAGAATGGCATGATTGAGCAAGAATCAGACGGTTGAAGCACCACTCAAATGATTGAGTAGCAACGAAATTGGTTCCGGCACCCTGAATTCGGGACCAGGGGGTCGGAGGTTCAAATCCTCTCTCCCTGACCAATCTTTTGGGATCCTTCACACCAATACCCAGCAGTTTCCCACGGTTAGCATGCACACGATGCTTGCGAACGTGGGTCACCAACCCCGCCGTAGCATTGCGGCGCATCGTCCCGCTTGGTGAAGTCGCAGCGGGCTTCGGTGTAGAATCATGCTTTTCGTATCACAACTGAGCGGGCGACCGCCGACGCTTTGCAGCATGCCCACCGTACATAAGCACGCCAAGCCCCCGAAGCTCTCGCATGCGAATACCGACCGTATTCAAATTGGCGGCGAGATAAGCAAGCTCCTTCCGCTCCGTCACTTCGCCAACTGGTTAGGTATTTTTCTGGCTGTACTCCTGGCTTACTGGCCCGCTCTCCGCGGGGGCCTGCTCTGGGACGACACCGGCCACATTACTCCCCCACGCCTGCGTTCGCTGTATGGGTTGTGGCGGATCTGGTTTGATCTGCTCGCTACACAGCAATACTATCCGTTGCTGCACAGCGCGTTCTGGCTGGAACATCGGCTTTGGGGCGATGCCGTGCTCGGCTACCATCTCATCAACCTCGCCCAACACGCCCTCTCGGCCTACCTGGTTGTGCTGATTGTCCGCCAGCTCGGTTTGCGTGGCAGCTGGCTGGCGGGGTTGATCTTTGCCCTGCACCCGGTATGCGTGGAAGCGGTGGCTTGGATCTCGGAGCAAAAGAGCACGCTTTCGGCGCTGTTCTACCTGGCTTCCGCGCTTACTTACCTACATTTCGACCGCAGCCGCCGGCAATCGCAATACCTGGCCGCATTCGGTCTATTTTGCCTGGCTCTGCTCACCAAAACCGTCACGGCCACTCTTCCCGCCGCCCTATTGGTCATCTTTTGGTGGCAGCGGGGCCGCCTTGAGTGGCGACGCGATGTGCGACCGCTGCTGTCCTGGCTGGCGCTCGGCGCCTCCGCGGGCCTATTCACTGCATGGATCGAAAGGAACCTGGTGGGCGCGCGAGGCGGGGATTTTCAGTTGAGCCTGGTGCAGCGCGTTCTGCTTGCCGGTCGCATCGTTTTCTTCTACGCAGCGAAAATCTTGTGGCCATCCAACTTGATGTTCACCTACCCGCATTGGCAGCCGGACCCTAGGGTTTGGTGGCAACTCCTATATCCGCTGGCACTGGTTGTCCTGGCGTTTGTACTGTGGCGCTTGCCCCGTCGTGGCCCATTGGCCGCCCTTCTTCTGTTCTGCGGGACGCTGTTTCCGGTATTGGGTTTTCTGAACGTCTATCCCTTTCGCTTCTCTTACGTTGCCGACCACTTCCAGTATCTGGCCAGCTTGGCGATCATCGTTCCTGCGGCCTACTTGCTGATGACAGGGGCGCGTAGAATCTCGCCTACGAAGGCACTCGGGTCCGCGTTGGCTTTGCTGGTTCCAGCAATTCTTGGGATGCTGACCTGGCGGCAGAGTCACATGTACCGCGATAGCATGACCCTTTATCGAACCACGGTAGCCCAAAATCCGAACAGTTGGATGGCACATAACAATTTGGCAGCCACTTTATTGCTTCGGAGTGAAGCGATGCAGGACCCCGCCGGCCTTTCAGAGGCACTGACCGAGTTTCAGACTGCGCTACGGCTTCATCCGGGAGATTCTCCGGCGCAATACAACATCGCGCGGGCACACGTGGATCTTGGCGATGCGTGGTTTCAAAAGCCCGGTGGAGTGCCGCAAGCGATTGCCGAGTACCGTGCGGCATTGCAGATCGAACCTGACTACGCGCAAGCACACGGCAATCTTGGGTTGGCCTTGGCGCAAATAGGCCGGCAGCAAGAGGCGATAACCGAGTATGAAACGGCGCTGCGTATCAACCCCCGGCTTGACAACACCCACAACTACCTGGGAGTTGCTTTGGCCGGAGTGCCTGGCCGCCTCTCCGATGCAATCGCGGAATACCAAGCCGCGCTCAACATTCGTCCCGATTACGCAGAAGCACACAACAATCTTGGTATCGCTCTGGCGCAAACTCCCGGCAAGCTGCCACTAGCGATCAGCGAGTTCCAGGCGGCGCTGCAAATCCAGCCTGACAATGCAGAAACCCACAACGATTTGGGAGTGTGCCTGATGCATACGCCCGGCCGACTGGCGGAAGCAATGAAGGAGTTCGAGGCGGCGCTGCGAATCCAGCCAGACTACGCGGAAGCGCAGAAAAACCTGCAAGATGCGCTCTCGCAATTCCAGCGCTCAGCTAGGGCGAGTACGCAATAGCCAGGCGCCTTCGATAGAGCGAAGGCGTTGTCAAGGCGCAGTTGTCTTCAGTGGTGCGCAAGCACCGCTTGCTCTGCCAAAGATGTAGGGCACCAAGACCCTGGAAATCACACGTTGACCCAGTGTCGGGTTCACCGCAATCGGGTGTAGACGATTTTGTAGCTGCAAAAGCACGCCACTTCAACAGAATTCAACAGCGTTCAAAGAGACACCTCCAACAGATCCAGCAACAATCACCTGGAATCAACAGAACTAACAGGAATTCAATAAGGTTTGGAATCTGGTTCGGGACCAGGAGGTCGGAGGTTCAAATCCTCTCTCCCCGACCAATCTTTTCTTCCATCCGAAGAGATCCAAGTTTGTGGAATCCCAGGTTTCGAAAAGCCGAAACCTGGGGCACCCATCATCTGTATATGGATGCACGATAAAAAAACACCTAGGCACCCGCCGCGATCCCCCACACCCGCCCCTTGCAAGACCGGCAAGGAGCGGCGCACCCCAAACCTATGAGTCGGAGGGACAAGGCCCGGGCCACCCGCCGCGATAAATGGCGGGAGTCGGGGCCCCCCTGTCGAGCATCTGGGACGGCTTGGACTTTAGGATGCCCGTGGGAGGGAGTCTGAGGGCCGGAGATTCGTCACCAAAACACAACTACCGGACTACATTTTCCAATGGTTTGTGACAAAGCGGTTGTGTTTCTCCCGTCACTCTGCTAAGCCAAGTCGAGACTGTCCCATAACCAGCTACACTGCCGGTTAGGAGGACGTAACGTAGGTTAGGGAAAATGCATGACAGTAATTGCAGAAAGTCAGGGCAATATGTCCTTTCTTACTAATAGTGCCCTGGGGCAGGGTGAGGTTAAGCACGTTCTGGCGATGGCACACGAGGAGTTGAGTGAATTGCTGCAACGGCGCGCCACGATCGTAAAACGCATCACCACTCTGCGCCGTACACTCAACGGCCTGGCGGAATTATTCGGCAACGCGGTATTGGACGGAGAACTAAGACTTCTGATTAACGCCCCGGCTGGGACGCGAAAAAGCGGGCTGACCGACGCCTGCCGCTCGGTCTTGATGAGCTCAACCGATCCCCTGGCGTCGCGTGAGGTGGTCACGCGAATTCGTTCCACCGATGATTCTCTGCTGCGCAATCACAAGGATGCGGTGGCGTCGGTGACGTCCATTCTGTACCGGCTGCAATCGTATGGTGAAACTGCAGCCAGCACGAATCCGTCCGGCAAGCGGGCCTGGATATGGATACGTTGACTGGCCTGCCAGGCACTCAAATGCTTGCGTCTCCATCGAAATGCGAGGGGTCCCAAATTGCCGGGTTCCCGAGTTGCGCAAGCAAGTTCTGGTTCCGTGTCCCATAGTAGAAAGCCCAGGAAGGCAGAGCCCGGTCGTAAGGCGCCAAGTCATCGAGCACTTTCTGCTTCTCCGGACGAAAGCCGTAGGCTTCCAACATGTGGATACCCTCCTGGCGACAACGCGACAGCCCCCACAACAACATGGGCCCCAGCACCGGAGCGCCTTCGTTCAGCGCCTGGAAGTCCACCAGGCGTACACGCTTCAAGTGGAACGCAGGGTTATCGTGGCGCAGAAAAATGGCATAGGCCACAATGCGAGAACGGTCTTGCATGGTCAGGATCCACAACCGTTTCTCCGCTAGGGCAAAGTGAAAGTGCCATTGCAAAACTTCGAGAGAGCGGGTCGCGAGGAGCCGTTCCGGATGGGCGCGCTTCAATTCCTCCCAAAACACAGCGAAGCGTTGGTCGAAGCTGGGGCACATCTCGACTTGTTCGAGGACGGGAGTTGACCGGGAAATCCTCTTCGTGACGCGGTCACGCAGCGACATGATACTCGCCGCAGGGAAAGATAAAATCCTGGGGTAGCCCTTCTTGGCCAGCGCTCCGGCGAGGAAACCGCGATAGTCCGTGATCCAAAAAGCGGAGCGTCCCCATTCTCCGGTCGGCACGCGGGCAAAACCGACCGACTCCAGCAACTTGTAGGAATTGGCATTGGCGGTGGAAATGACCACAAACTCCGCCAGCTTCTGGTCGAGAGTAGCTCGCGCCAGTCGCGCCCCGAGGCCCTTTCCCCGGTAGCGCAAATCGGCCACTAAACCGCGCGAGGTGGCAGCGGTGACTTCCCGTCCGGCAAACTGATAGGTCAAGGGAATGTGCATGAACGCACAGATGATCTCGTTTTTCTCGTTCTCCCCCACCCAGCCAATGGGCCAACCCGGAACCCGCTTGTAAGCCGGATTGTTGACCCAGAGATGCTCCCACTGGTCGCGCGGCGATGATTCCAGGCCACTGCGTGATTCGAGGGCGGCAATCTGCGGGTAATCCTCCAACCTCGCAGCGCGGAAGCGGGGAACCAGATCCAGGGATTCTTCGCCCTGACTGGATTGAGGCCGCACCAGCTTTCCTCCGCCCACTGTTCCTCCTAAGGAACCCATGCCAGGTTACTGGCCTGCCATGAGCAACTGAATCCCGGCATTCGACGAAATGACTGCCACGCTTCAGTCGACAGGGCAACTGAGACGGACGTGCTATGCGACCCGTACGCGGTCGCGCAAAGCAACCTACCGCGCCGGTATGGGCAGGACTCGCTCGTCGCGCCCCGGGGGCTGAAAGGAATGCCCCCGACAAGCCCGCTTATCCGCGCACTTCAAATTTCAACTCGCGCAGGTTTTGCAATCTGAACTTTGTGCAGGATTCTAGCACCCTCCCGATTGCCTGAACAAGCCCGGTTCAGCGGATGCCGAAGCTTGCGACGGCTGCTTTTCAAGGAGCGAGGCGTACTCGCAAGTTACGCAGTAGCTCGGGTTTAGAAGCCAAACCCCGCGCTGCACGGCGGCTTCGGCTTGCTGGTTTCCGCTTGACAGCAACTCCGGGCGCGGTTAGCGTTGCGTGAGGAGTCTCTGGGTTCACCCTCACGCTGGAAAGAAGCTGCCCATGGCTTGCCTCGGAATTGTTCAGTCGACTTCTTCCCCGAGCCGGAGATTCAGTTTCTGGAACCAGTCCAGGGTCAGACTTGCTGTGTTGGTTTTCGCCGCGCCTCGTCTGAACCGAAGGCGGCCTGCTTTCTTGAGAACAAGTTGAGCATACACGCCAATTCGAAGCGTCAGGGTTTCGTGACCATCAGCGTGGATGATGGGCATCCGAGCGACCTGCGTACGGCCGATCTGCTGGCAAAGTATGGCCTGCCGGCGACTTTTTATGTTCCCGCCCGGAACCCGGAACAACCGGTCCTGTCCAGCTCGGAGCTGCGGCAACTCTCGCAGCAATTTGAACTGGGCGGACATACCATGAACCACGTTCCGTTGAATACCGTACCGGAAGACCGAGCCCGACAGGAAGTGGCGGAGGGAAAAGCGTGGCTGGAAGATTTTGTGGGCAAACCGGTAGTCAGCTTTTGTTATCCGCGGGGCAAGCACAACCACCAGATTGTTGCCATGGTCAAGCAGGCCGGGTTTCTCGGCGCCCGGACCTGTTTTTTGAATCGTCATGACTTTCCCAACGATCCCTTCACCTGGGGCGTAAGCACACAGGCCTACAACCACACCCGGGTGGTGCAGATCCGTCATGCTTTGCTGGAGAGAAATTTTCGTGGGGCCTTGAATTTTGTTCTTATTTATAAGGGAACCACCGATTGGGCCACGCACTTCCAGCACGCCCTCGATCGCGTGCGAGCTGGGGGCGGGGTTGCGCATTTGTATCTGCACAGCTGGGAAATCGACAAGTACAACGATTGGCAGAAGCTGGAGTCGGTTTTCCGGGCGATACCTCCGGCATCGGAGCTCAAGAGAATCACCAACGGCGAATTTTTCATCCTGCGTGGCGGACTCCGAGACACCCGCAACCCGCAGACAGCGGTCGCGTAGCGACCAAGAATCCGTCGCAGAAACCGCCGGGTGTAGTGGCTTTGGACTACAGTCGAAATACTACTGCCGTGGTAGGGGCTTTCTTCCATCCTTGCCAAAGGGGTGACGGTTACGTAGACTTCTGGCTGCCGTTGTATTTGGTCTCCTCTCCCACATCGATCCCAGGTTAAGGAAGTTACGTTTATGAATCTCCGCTTCTGCTCCAGGTTTGCAGCCTTTGTTCCTAGCAGGTTCACTTGCCTTTTCGCGTCTTTGCTGGCCCTGCTGGCGGGGGCCGCGCAATTGAGCGCGCAGAACATTATCAACACCATCGCGGGCGGCGGAACTTTGCCTCCATTTTCCACCTCGGCGACGGGCAATTACGCTGATATTCCGGGGCCGACCTCAGTCGTGGTGGATCAGCAGGGCAATCTATATGTGGTTTCCCCGAGCGCGAACCAGGTTTATGAAGTGGACCCGACCGGAAGCACGCTCTCCGTGTTCGCGGGGCAGGGCTGGCCGGCGGAGGACCCGCAGAAGTATGACAACAAGCCGGCTACGCAGGGGTACCTCAACGCCCCCAGCGGTCTGGCGATCGATGGCAGCGGCAATATCTATGTGGCAGACACGCAGGCTTACCTGGTGCGCAAGATTGCCCCCAACGGCATCATGACGACCATCGCGGGCAGCGGCGACTATTGCCAGAACCCGCCTTCAGGGTGTGGCGACGGCGGTCCCGCCACCGGTTCGAAAGCGCTTCTGGGGGCGCCTGCGGGAGTGGCCACCGACGTGGCTGGCAATGTGTACATCGCAGACACCGGTATCAGCGAGATTCGGGTGGTAAACATGCAGTCGAGCGCGATCACGGTTTACGGCGTAACCGTGCAGCCTGGGTGCATCGCCAGGGTGGCCGGCAACGGGAAGCAGTGTTCGAGTGGCACGTTGGCTTGTGGGGACAACGGCAAGGGAACGAACGCCATGCTGAACGGCCCCATGGGTTTGGCCATCGACCGCCTGGGAAACATGTTTATCGCCGATTCTGGGGATCGTCGCATTCGCGCCATGATTCCGAGCGGAAATATTTACGCCTATGCCGGCAACGGGACTTCTTGTTCCGGCGGCGTCGGCTCTTGTGGCGATGGTGGGCCTTCGCTCAGCGCGCAGCTCAGCAATCCGTGGCAGGTCTACATTGACGCCAGCGACAATCTCTACATCGCGGATCCACCCACGAACCGGATCCGCAAAGTTACCCCCGGGACGACCCCCCCCAGCTCGGCCACGATTTCGACGATCGCGGGCAATGGCGGCTCCTGCTCTACGGCTTACATGAAGTCGAACTTCTGCGGGGATGGCGGAGCTGCCACCTCGGCCTATCTCAACGGGCCGCGCGGAGTAACCCTGGATGCCTCGAAGAACCTTTATGTTTCCGATAGCGGCGACCAGCGCATCCGTAAGGTCATCTCGGGAACCATCAACACCTACGCGGGCGGAGGCTTGAGCGATGGACCCGCAACTACGGCCATCTTCGCGGAGAACCGCGATGTAGCGGTCGATAACGTGGGCAACGTCTATGTTGCGGATACCAATAACAATCGCATACGCAAGATCTCAGGTGGGACCGTCAGCACGCTGGCGGGAAACGGAATTGGCAACTACTTCGGGAACGGCATCCTGGCGGTGAACGCGAACTTGAATCAGCCCTGGGGATTGACGGTCGACGGTCTCGGAAACGTTTACGTGGCCGACACCAACAATCTAGTGGTTCGTGTGGTAAACACGCAGTCGTCGCCCATCACGGTGGCGGGTGTCGTCATTCAACCCGGGACCATCGCAACGGTAGCCGGGATTCCCGGACAGGGGTGCGGGTCCGCACCACCGGGTTGCGGCGACGGCGGACCAGCTACCCAAGCCACCTTCGGCTACCCGGGGAAGGTCGCCCTTGATAATGCCGGCAACTTTTTCATAGCAGATTCGGGCGCAAACCGCATTCGCGAGGTCAACATATCCACGGGAGTGATCTCTACGGTCGCCGGCAACGGGGGCGCGTGCCCGGACCCAACCAACTTCGCACTGTGCGGCGACGGTGGGGCCGCAACCGCCGCCATGTTGAATGAACCTCACAGCATCGCCGTGGACAGCGCGGAAAATATCTACATCACAGACACCGTGGACAACCGAGTCCGCGTGGTCGAAGGCAGCGGTCCCAACGCGGGCGACATCGAAGCTTTCGGGTTCAACGGCACTTTCAACAACTTCGGCCCCGATTTCGTGGCGGCGCTACAGAGCGGCTACACCGAACCGTTATACGTCTCGTTGGATGCCAACGATAACGTTTTCGTCAGCGGCAGCTCCATCTACTACTTGATCCAGCGAATTGACGCCTCGACCAACCCCGTCGTTAATCCCGTGGACACCATCGCCGGACGCAGCAAGGGCGATCCGAAGTACTACGGTTTCGCCGGCGATGGCGGCCCCGCATACGGTGCGTACTTGAACAATTACGGCGCGACCCTGGACAGCTCGGAGAACCTCTACATTTCAGACGGCGGAAACAACCGGGTTCGGGAAGTTTCCAGTTCGCCGACCCAGGGCCTGGTGCCGGTGGTGGGTATCTCGCCGACCAGCTTGACCTTCCCGCCGACTCCGATCGGTTCGACGAGTCAGCCCATGAACATCACCGTGACCAACACGGGAAGTAACGACCTGGTCATGAGCGCGCCTGCGATTTCGGCACCGTTCAACTTTGTCAATCAGACGCCTTGCCCGGGTAACATCGTTGCTCCGGGCATGACTTGCGCGTACAGCGTGACCTGCACGCCGACTGGCGATGGAAACGCGAAAGGCACCGCCACGTTAAACGACAATGGGTTCAACAGTTCGCAGCAGAACATTCCATTGAGTTGTTCCGGCCCAGACTTCACGATCGCCGCCAACCCGGATTCTTTGAGCATCCCGCCGGGAGGACAGGGACTGTCGACCATCACGCTAACCCCGGTGGCCGGGTTCAACCAGAACATCGCTCTTTCCTGCACCGCCCTGCCTCAGGGAGTCAGTTGCGGGTACGTGCCCAATCCAGTGGCCATGGACGGGAGCACGGCCAAAACCTCGACGCTGACGGTGACGGTCAGTTCTTCCGCCGCGCCCGGCACTTACACGATCAACGCGAAAGGTAGCAGCGCCACCACGCACACGACACCGATCACTTTGACGGTGCAGTAGAAACCATTGGTTTGCGAGGGTTCGAGCTGGGAGTCGGTCGAAGCGGTACCGATGTCCCCTCTTGAGGCTGAGTTCGTCGGCGGTTGATTGGTTCCACTCACGCGGCGACTCATCAGCTCGCCTTCTCGGTTTTGCCTCGCGTTCTGACGAGCGACCGGCCCAGCTCATTCTGCGGCGGGTTTACTTGACAACGCCACCCTGCACGTCGAAACCGTAGCTCCTCAACACGTCCGCCATGGCAGCGGTCTTGACGAACGTCACGAACCGCCGTGCTGCGTCCTTATTCTTTGACGAAGCGAGAATGACGCAGGCCTGTTCAATCGGCGGATATTCATCCCCAGGAATCTCGGCATAACGCCCTTGGTCTTTCATGTTCGGTGACAAGGCGAGTGATAGAGCCACGATGCCCACATCCGCGGAGCCCGATGCAACGAAGGACGCGGTCTGCGAAATATTCTCGCCCAGCACAAACTTGTCTTTCACTTTTTCATAGACGTTTTCTTTCTGCATCGCAGCCACAGCGGCCTGTCCGTAGGGAGCATGTTGCGGGTTGGCGACCGCGATCTTCTTCACCGACGGATCCAGCAGGACCCGAATGCCGGAACTCAGATCGAGTTTTGATTGCTTCGGAACCCAGATCACATTCTTACCCTTGGCATACTGGTAGTAGGTTCCCGGCTCCGTCAACCCGGCAGCTTCCAGTCTTTTCGGATAGTCGAGATTCGCCGAAAAGAACAGGTCAAAGGGAGCGCCGTTTTGAATCTGCTGGAAGAAGTTGCCCGAGGAACCGTAAATCAGCTTGACGGTCTTTCCGGTTTCTTTCTCGAATCGGGCGGCCACATCTGGCATGGCAAATTGCAGGTCCGCGGCAGCTGCCACGGTGATTTCCTGCGCCGCACACCACTGAACCAAAGAGACTGCCAGAACCACGATCAGGCCTAGTCTTCGGACATTCATGCGTTCTCTCCTCAGGCAGACGGCTTAGACTGCCGCTGCCTGGCGCAACTCTGTCATGCGCGTCCCGAGAAATGCCAAATACTTCTCCATTCCCTCACCGGTTTTGGCGGAAAGCTGAAACACCGGCATGCCCGGGCGAACCGCCTGGATGTGATTGTATGCGGTCGCCCAGCTGAATTCAGCGGCTGCCGCCAAGTCACTCTTGGTGACCACGGCGACGTCGGCGCTGTTGAAAATAGTTGGATATTTGAGCGGTTTGTCCTCGCCCTCGGTTACCGACATCAATACCAGCCGTAAATCTTCGCCCAAATCATAAGAAGAAGGACAGACCAGATTGCCGACGTTTTCGATGAAAAGGAAATCCAACTGGTTAAGATCCCATCCTTCCAGGGCGCTTTGCACCATGGCAGCTTCCAGATGACAAACAGTTCCGGTGGTAATTTGCTTGACCGGAGCCTGGCTACGGGCCAGGCGCAGGGCGTCATTCTCAGTGGCAAGGTCGCCCACCAGAGCGGCCACGCGATAGTTGGGGCGAAGAAGAGCGAGAGTCTTCTCGAGCAATGCAGTCTTGCCGGAACCCGGACTGGAGACCAGACTCACGACGAACACTCCGGCGGCGTGAAAGCGATCCCGCAGAGCGCGGGCCATAACATCGTTCTGCTTCAGAACATTCCTGCGAACTTCGATCAAACGGGGTTCGGGACGCATTCTTGTATCTCCAGTGCGACCACTTCCAGTTCTTTACCTTGCACGATCTCAGAGGTTGGGGTGCCACATTCCGGGCAGCAAAATAACTGCACCGAGCTGAGTGGACGTTGTGCTCGACAATGGGAACAAAAGATCACCACTGGGACGTCCTCAACCACCAGGCGGGAACCTTCGAGCAGAGTGCCAGCGCATGCCATTTCATAACACGAGAGGAGAGCTTCTTTCACCACGCCGGACAGCGCTCCCAGCTTGAGATGGACGGCAGTGACTTGAATGTCCCGGCGCCGCGCGGCTTCTTCCTGCGCCAGCTCCACGATGCGTATCGCGATGGAAAGTTCATGCATAGCTGGACTCGGTGGCATATTCGCCGGGCTGCGGAAGGGTGTCGAAGCGGCCGAACGCTGCCAGCGCCGCCTGTCCCAAGCTGATTCCGCCGTCGTTGGGTGGCACGGCATGATTTGTCCAAATTTGCAGTGATCCGCCGGCTTGCAGGGTCTTCAGATCCTGCAGCAACAACTCGTTCTGGAAAACTCCTCCGGAGAGAACCACAGTCTCCAAGCCGTACCTACAAGCGATCACATTCACGGCATCCCACAAACCCTGAGCGATTCCCCGCTGGAAGGAACTTGCGATTTCCCTGACATCGCGGCCGTGAAGGCGGTCTTCGACTACGGCACCCAACAACGGCCCGAAATCCAATTCTCCGCCGGTAAATGGGAGCAAATATGCTTCACTTGAGGGCGCGCGGCGGGCGAGTTGTTCCAGCCACATCGCGGCCTGGCCTTCGAAAGTAATCTCTCGAGTGAAGCCCAGCAGCGCAGCGGCAGTATCGAAAAGGCGCCCGATGGAAGTGGTGGTGAAAGTGCGAACGTCCTTGCGGACCAATTCCATCGCGTCCCGGTAGCGCCCGGGAAAGTTAAAGGGAGGCAAGGTAAAATCGGGCACGTCGTCAAGTTGGGCAAGGAATCCGGCAGCCGCTTGCACTGGAAATTCCGCGGCGGCATCTCCGCCGGGCAGTGTCGCTTGGCGTAAATGAGCCACGCGCTTGAAACCCTGCTGGAGACTCCCGACGAAAATCTCCCCACCCCAGATGGTTCCATCATCCCCGTATCCGGTGCCGTCGAAGCTCACGCCCACCACTCGCTTTGTCCAATCGCCCTGTTCCGCAAGAACGGACGCGACATGCGCCCGGTGGTGCTGCACTGCATGGGCCTCGCCTTTCAGCGTAGCCGCACAGGCGGTTGAGGCATATTGCGGGTGAAGGTCATGCACCACGATCAGTTCGTCCCAGGAAACTTCGTACATCGAGACCAGATCCTGGACAGTCTGTTGAAATGCCTGGAGCGACTGGTAGTGATCTAAGTCGCCGATGTGCTGGCTGACGAAAGCCTGGCCATCCACAACCAGCGTGATGCTATTTTTCAGATCGGCGCCCAGCGCGAGAATCGGACGCTCGGCAGGAAGTGATGTAACCGCGCCCGGAGCATACCCTCGAGCGCGGCGCAGGACCGCCGGGCCGAACGCGCCCGCGCGGGCTACGGAGTCATCGACTCGCCGCGCGATGGACCGCTCCCCAATCAGAAACGAGTCCGCGATGCCTGCGAGGCGCTGCAATGCGTCTTCGTCCTCGTAAGCGATGGGCTCACTTGACCGGTTCGCGCTGGTCATCACGAGGACTTCCGGAGCGCCGGCGGCGAACAGCAAATGGTGCAGGGGCGTGTAGGGCAACATGACGCCGAGTTCGTCGTTCTCCGGTGCGACTCCCGCGAGCTCCGGCTTCGCCGGGGCGAGCACGATGGGCCGGGCACTAGAGCTGAGCACAGCTTCCGCTTCAGAAGAAAGCTCGACCAAGGTGCGCGCCACTGGAAGATCCTTTGCCATCACAGCAAACGGCTTTTCTTTCCGAAACTTGCGGTCGCGCAAAGCCGCGACGGCAGCGGTATTCCGGGCATCGCATGCCAGGTGGTATCCGCCGAGTCCTTTCACCGCGAGAATCTTGCCGGCGCGAAGCATCTGCGCTGCTCGCCGTATGCTGCCATCACATCGGCCTGCGATTGAATCGTAGGGATGAAGATAATAATTGGGACCGCAAGCCGGACAGGCCACAGGCTGCGCATGAAAACGACGGTTGCCAGGGTCCGAATATTCCCGGGCGCAGTAGTCGTCGAGCAGCCACTGCTTCATGGTCGTGTTCGGCCGGTCGTATGGCAGGGCCAAGGTCACGCTGTAGCGTGGACCACAATTGGTGCAGTTGATATACGGGTACAGATAGCGCGGATCGGCCGGGTCGAAAAGTTCTTTTAGACATTCGCCACAAACCGGGAGATCGGGCGAAATTCGTACGGTGGGGTGCTCCCGGTGCTGGCTGCTGCGAATGGTGAACTCTTGCAGGCCGATGGGCTCCGCCGGCTGGACGTCGATTTCCGCGATGCTGGCTGCGGGCGGTGACTGAGTCTTCAGACCGCGAACAAAAGCTTGCAGTCCGGTCTCGGCGCCCTCCAAATGTATTTCGACTCCTTGTTCCGCGTTGAGCACCCACCCGTTCAGCGTGTGGGCGCGGGCAAGCCGGTAGACAAACGGACGAAAGCCCACGCCTTGCACCACTCCCCGCACCCGAATGAAACACGCAACCGCCATGATTATTCCAAATCCACAATGCAACTGTGCCCTTGCCAGCCCACTTCAACCACCTTGCCGTCCTCTATCAGCACCGGAACGCTGCGCTGGCCTGCCACCAAGGTCCGCATGCGGCTGCGAGCCACGGGATCGGCCTCGACGTCATACTCCACAAAGTCCGCGCGCTTCCATTCCAGCCACTCGCGCATTTCCCTGGTGTGCGGACAGCGAGCCGTCCCATAGAGCTCAAGCTTGGCCACGACTCAGCCCCTCGAGCGATTCACCCATGATGCACCTTTCAACCTGACTAGCGAGTTCACATGCAGTTACCATGCATCTCCTAACAAATTCGCGGCAAAGGATCGCCGACCAGCATATCGATGATGCGGCTACCACCGTAACGGGTAGTGACCAGCACCGAACCGGAGGGTTGTTCCCGGATCTCACCAATGATTTGAGCCTCGCTGTCACCCGGCGCCGAGGCAAGAGCATTGATCGCAGCATCGGCATACTCCGGGGCCACGACGGCGAGAAACTGGCCCTCGTTTGCGATGTGGAGCGGATCCAGCCCCAGCAACTCACACGCGCCGCGAACCGCATCGCGCACCGGAATTTGATCGTCGAACAGAACCACTCCCAGGCCACAATCGCGAGCGAGTTCGTTGAGCGAGGTGGCAACACCGCCGCGGGTGGGGTCACGCATCCAGCGAACGCCCGGTCCCGCTGCGTGTGCGAGAGCTTCGACCAGGGGAAGCACCGAACGCGTGTCGGAACGAAGATCAGCCTCGAGGTCCAACTCGCCGCGGGCCAGCAGAATGGTGATACCGTGGTCTCCGATCGGACCGGACAGCAGCACCTTGTCACCGGGCCGTACCGAGCGAGGATCAATGCTGACACCGCGAAGCAAGTGCCCAATGCCGGTGGTCGTGATGTACATCTGGTCGGCTTTGCCGTGTTCGACGACTTTTGTGTCTCCGCCCACGATTCGGACACCGGCTCTGTACGCAGCCTGCCCCATGGCGCGAACCTCGGCTTCAAGCACCGGCATAGGCAGTCCGGCTTCGAGCACGTAGGTTACGACCAGCGCTTCTGCTTTCGCTCCCGAAACCGCCAGGTCGTTCACGGTCCCGTTGACTGCGAGTTCACCGATTGAGCCACCGGGAAAAATCAGAGGCTTGACCACAAAACTGTCGGTGGTGATGGCAACTTTGGTCCCGCTGATTTCCACTTGAGCTGCATCTCCCAATGCACCCGGAGTATTCCCAAACAATAAAGGAGCAAAGAGTTCTTCCACCAGGCGGCGGCTGGCCTTTCCTCCGGCGCCGTGGGCCATTTCGATTTGCGGGTCGCGAAACCGGAGGGGTGCAGCGGCGGCGAACTCGGCGGCCGGTGCGCTCAGGCGGTCGGACTCAGGCTGGCCACCGTTGCGGCCTTGCGGTGTTCGTAGTTGTGATAGGCGGCGCATGATCCTTCCGATGACACCATGAGCGCGCCGATGGGATGCTCGGGTGTGCACTCACGGCCAAAAAGTCTGCACTGATGCGGCTTCAGCACGCCCCTCAGCACTTCTCCACACTGCGCGGCTCTGGGATCGGTCACGCGGATGCCAGGAACCTCAAAGCGCTGTTCCGCGTCCCATTCGGCGTACTTGTCGTTGACCCGCAGGGCCGACTGCGAGATCGACCCCAGCCCGCGCCACTCGAAATAGGGACGCACCTCGAAAACCTCCGCCATCGCCCGGAGCGCGGCGGGATTGCCTTCCCACCTAACCACGCGCTGGTATTGATTCTCGACCTTGGCTTCGCCATTCCTCAGCTGACGCAAGAGCATGACAATCGATTGCAGGAGATCCAGCGGTTCAAAGCCCGAGATCACGATCGGTTTATGTTCGTTCTGGGCGATCCACTCGTAAGGCCGGCAGCCGATCACGGTCGAAACGTGACCAGGCCCAATGAACGCGTCCAGCCGCATGTCGGGAGAATCCAGAATCGCGCGAATGGCGGGAATGACAGTTACGTGGTTGCAGAATACCGAAAAATTGCGGATACCTTCCGCCTTGGCACGCATCATGGTGAGCGCAGTAGAAGGCGCTGTGGTCTCAAAACCAATGGCAAAAAACATGACGTGCTTGTCGGGATTGAGCCGGGCAAGTTTCAGGGCATCGGAAGGCGAGTACACAATGCGGACATCCATGCCGCGCGCCTTGTGCTCAAGCGGACTGCCCTGGGCGCCAGGAACGCGCATCATGTCGCCAAAGGCAACGAAAATAACGTCCGGCTGCTGCGCGATGGCAAGGCCATCGTCGATTCTTCCCATGGGCAGGACGCAAACCGGGCAACCGGGGCCGTGGATCAACTCGATGTTTTCGGGAAGGATGTCTTTCAGTCCGAAGCGGTAAATGGCATGAGTGTGGCCGCCGCAGACTTCCATGATGCAGTAGTGGCGATCCGCATCAGCGAGGCGGCGAATTTCTTCCGCCGTCTTCGAAATCAGTTCGGGTTCGCGAAACTCATCCACGAATCTCATGCGGACCCTCCCGGCGGCGCGTCGTCCGCGCTATATCCACTAACTTCCTGAATAGCAGCCTCGCTTTCTCCGAGCATCTGGAGGGTGTGCATCTGGTCGAGGGCATCCTGTTCGCTGATCTTGCTCATGGCAAAGCCCACGTGAATCAGCACCCAGTCGCCGAGCGTCGGCCTGTCATCCTGTAACAAAGTGAGATCAATCCTGCGCCGCACACCTGCCACATCCACCCGCGCGGAATTCTGGTTGTCGGGCGAGATTTCGACGATCTTCCCTGGTATCGCTAGACACATGTGACAACCTCCCGGCATGGATCAAGTCCTTGGCTATGGTTCTCCCGGCCGGGGAAACCGGACGAGTCTCGAAGTTCCTCTGGCAGACGGAAAATCTCTCATTGCCCGGAGCATACCACCGTTCAGCGACACGTGCGAGGAGGGGCTGAGTCGGCATCACCGTTGGACGTGACGCCCGAACTTTTTACCTTAGCTCGAATATTCTTCCCAGTCACAATCCAGTCCTAGAAGGTAGGAGTTTCTCCGACAATCGTCTTGATTCAATGACTTACGAAGTTTGGCAGGTGTACTGCTGACTTCACTTGATTGGCGAGGAGGCCACCATGAAAATCTCTCTCGGAAGACTACATCGCTTCCTGTGGATTTTGCTTTTGATTCCTGTATTGCTGCCCCGCCCCGCGATGTGCGGAGAAAACCGGGTGATGGGCGAGATTCAGTTCGAAGGGAAATCCCATGTCGAAAAGACTTCTGGAGTCTGGGTTGACGGTCAGTATGTCGGCTACTTGAAAGAACTCAAGGGATCGAAAAAAGTTCTGCTGTTGCCAGGCGAGCACCTGATTACCGTGCGCCAGGACGGCTACCAAGACTTCGCGGAACGAGTTCTCCTCCAACCGGGAGAGAAGGAAGTCGTTCGTGTAGCCATGGAGAAGGCTCCTACCGGCCCGCTTCCTGTGGTAACGGCCACGGTCAAGATCGCGGTCCACCCTGCGAGAGCGGCAGTTTTCCTGGACGGACTGTTCGTGGGACACGTAGGCGAGTTTGAGGGTGCAGGCCGAGGAATGCTGGTCGGGCCGGGAGCCCATCAGATCAGAATTGCCCTCCCCGGCTACCAGACTTTTGAGACCGACATCAATCGGATCGCGAATCAAAAAGTGGAGATCAAGACTGATCTGGTCAAGAATGAAGCACCGCTGGCTGAACCCCTGGTCAACACCCAGACGGGAGCGATTACTGGTGATGTAATTGCGACTCCGGCGCGTTGAGGTAAGCGCGGGAAACCCAAACCCGCTGATCCGCCTCTAAGCTGCCCGGAGTTGTGAAGGCGATGTCTATTGCGCTACCATTTTCGCGGGTGCATCTGTCCCACAAATGCGGGCGCCGAATCGCCCGCAACAAAAAGAAAAAGATAGGGTTTTAAGAGTCTGGTGTTCTGCAGTGGAAAAGTCACCGCTCATCCACGCAACCCGTAGCAGCAAAGCAGCACCGGGCAAGCGAAGGTTGATCGGGCAGAGGAAATACCATGCGTATCACCCCCTTAGTTCGTACTCTGTTGTTCGCAGTTATAGCGCTGTCCCTTGTAGTGCTCACACTGCCCGCGCCCTCGGTCGCACAGATCGGCATCGCGATCCGGATCGGTCCCCCCGCCCTGCCGGTTTACGAACAGCCGGTTTGCCCGGGCGACGGTTATCTCTGGACGCCCGGCTATTGGGCTTACGATTACGACATTAGCGACTACTACTGGGTGCCCGGAACCTGGGTGCTGGCGCCGGAAGTCGGCTTTCTTTGGACGCCCGGCTGGTGGGGCTGGGGCGACGGCGCATATCTTTTTCATGAAGGTTATTGGGGGCCGCATGTCGGCTTCTACGGCGGGATCAACTATGGATTCGGTTACTTTGGCGTAGGCTTCGAGGGTGGACGTTGGGACGGCGGCCATTTCTTCTACAACCGGGCGGTCCTGAACGTGAACGTGGCCAACATTCACAACGTTTACAACACCCGGGTTAACAACGTTACGGTGAACCGGGTCAGCTTCAACGGCGGCAACGGTGGGATCCAGGCGCGCCCCACGCCAGAAGAAGAAAGGTTTGCAAACGAGAGACACATCGCGCCTGTCGCCGAGCAGAAGGAACACATGCAGGCTGCCCGCTCGAATCCGCAAATGCGTGCATCCGTGAACCGGGGCAGGCCGGCAATTGCGGCCACTCCCCGGCCGGGGGCGTTTAACGACCGCGGAGCCGTGCCCGCCCGAGAGGCAGGATCTGCTCGTCCGTCGATTCCAAACGATGCTAAAGACCTGCAACCGCACGCCCGTCCTCCTGCTCCAAACACAGGGAACGCGAAACAGGACCAGAAATTCCAACAGCAACAGGACAAACTGGCCGCGCAGCAGGAAAGGGATCACCAGAAGCTGGCCGCACAGCAGGAAAAGGAACACCAGCAGATGGCGAAACAGAATGCAAGTGAAGCCGCGAGGCAGCAGACGGAACAGCGGCATCAACAGCAGACGCAACAAATGGAAGAAAGGCACGCTCAACAGCAGCAGCATTTGCAGGAACGGCAGCAGCCCAGGGCCGGCGGCGGGCGAAAGTAGAACTGTCCGCAGCTCAACACCTAACAAATACGCAGCTCCAGCCTGTGTCTGCTGGAGCTGCGTCGTTTTTCCCTACATTCCTAATAGGTTGGGCCGCAGTTTGGCGTAACCGTGCTCTTGCGCCCAGAGATCGAGTGGGACCGAGGCGAGTTCATCCACCAGAGGATCAGCCAACCCGTTCTTCGCCAGATCCACGGACTTAATGTAAGTGTGGCAGGCGTCACAACACTCCACGCGGATGTGGGGAAATTGTTCGGCGGTGTAGACCGGGAGTTTGGCCTGGTCTTCGTGGCCGCATCCGGCGCAGACAATGCGGCGGAACTCCCATTCGCAGAGGCAGAATCCGCAAACCAGGTTGCGGCGTGCGCCGTCGCCCAGCGGGCGGAGCACGCCGAGCCCCGGCTTGCGATTGCAGAACGGGCAGATCGAATGCGTGTAACCATCCAGTTGCAAGCCGGCTCGTGAGCGGATAAATTCCGCATAAGGCTGAAGAAAAGCCAGGGCGAGGAATTCTTCCGGAACTTCGGGTTCGGTGGTCGAGGCCCAGCAATGACTGAGCAGGTCAGGCCAGGAAGCGGAGGATGCCTTGCGCAGATCGCGGGCGATTTGGGCAAATTGGGCGGGAGCCTTTTCTTCGACCAGAGAGAGGAATGCCGGGAAGCCTCTCATAAATTCGGGAGACCTCAAGGGCCCGGCCAGCGAGACTGGAGCCTTCTTATCCGATGCCTTTTCAAGCCGCTGATAAAGGCTTTGCTGGAAGTCGGCTATATGGATGTAGAAGCCTAGGATTTCGGCCGCGAACGGGTACTGGGCGGCGAGTTGTTCCGCCCTGCGGATGCGCTGCTGCCAGGGAGTTTTGGCCACCGGGCGATTATGGGGCTTCAGGTCGCGGCAAGCAACTACGAGGTCGGCAGGCTGATCCTGCGGAAAACCCCTGGTTGACTGTGACAAGCCCGTAGGACTATATTTCTTGGAAATTTGTGCTCCGTCTCGGTTTCTGATGTGGGTTTGCAATACAAGCGGTCGGAGGATGCACCATGGAACTCTCCCGCAGAACCTTCCTCAAGAGCGCGCTCGTGGGTGGGGCGGGTATCTCTCTCCTGGGATTCGATCTCACACCCGCGGTTGCCCAACTCAAAGAACTCAAGATCGCCCGTGCCACCGAGACGCGATCCACGTGTCCTTATTGTTCGGTGAGCTGTGGCGTCCTTATTTATACGATTGGCGATAAGGCCAAGAACGTCACGCCGCAGGTGATTCACGTCGAGGGCGACCCGGACCATCCCATCAATCGTGGCACGCTATGTCCCAAGGGAGCTTCGCTCGAGCAAGACATCCTCAATCCGCGACGGCTGCTGAAGCCGCAAGTCCGCCGGCCTGGTTCAGATCATTGGGAAGACATCGCCTGGGCGCAGGCGATTGACGAGATCGGTCACCGCGTCAAGAAAACCCGCGACGACACTTTCATCGAAAAAGACTCGCTCGGGCGCACCGTGAATCGCTGCGAAAGCCTGGCCTGGATCGGCGGCTGTACTGATACCAACGAGTTCAACTATCTGGTCGTCAAGACCATGCGCAGCCTGGGTCTGACCTATATAGAAAACCAGGCCAGGGTTTGACACGGCCCCACGGTCTCAAGTTTGGGACCAACTTTTGGAAGAGGGGCCATGACCAATGGCTGGATCGACATCAAGAATACCGACATGATGTTGATCATGGGTGGGAACCCCGCCGAAAACCACCCCTGCGGCTTCAAGTGGGTCATCGAGGCCAAGAAGACCCGTAATGCCAAGCTGATCGTGGTCGATCCGCGTTACACGCGCACGGCTTCCACCTCCGACCTCTTCATACAGATTCGCGCCGGATCGGACATCGCATTTCTAGGTGGAATGCTTCACTACGCGATCGAAAACAATCGCATCGCAAAGGAATATCTCGCCAATTACACCAATGCTGCCTTCATCGTGAAGGAAGGCTTCAAGCTGCCTGAAGACGGATTGTATTCGGGTTTCGAGGCTGCCACGCAGACTTACGACCGGTCTTCGTGGAACTATGAAGAAGGAAACGATGCCGGCGGCGCTGCCCCCGCACATGTTGCAACCAAGCCTGCCGCGCCGCCGACTCCGGGAACGCCACCGCCCTTGCCGCCGCCACCGGCAAAAGTGGCGTACGACCTCACTTTGCAGCATCCGCGATGCGTCTTTCAATTGCTGAAGCAGCAATATTCGCGCTACACGCCGGAAATGGTCGAGCGCATCACCGGCATTCCCAAAGACCAGTTCCTGAAGGCTGCTGATCTGTTCACTTCCGTCCGCAAAGACGGCGACACGAAGAAAGTGGCGACCATCATCTACGCGGTGGGATGGACGCAACATACTTTCGGCACACAGATCATCCGCACCGCGGCGATTTTACAGTTATTGCTCGGTAATGTGGGACGCGCCGGTGGCGGCGTCAACGCGCTGCGCGGCCACTCCAACATCCAGGGCGCCACCGACATGGCCGGAGTATTCGACAGCTTGCCCGGATACCTGAAGGTACCAAGTCCCGCCGACACCGACCTGGCTGCCTACTTGAAGCGGACCACACCGACCACTTCCAAACCTGCTCCCTGGGATTCGTTTAACTACTGGTCGAACACGCCGAAGTTCGCCGTGTCGTACTTGAAAGCCTTCTTCGGGGACGCGGCGACAAAAGAAAACGACTTCGCTTTCCACTACATGCCCAAGGTGGATCGCAATTACTCCTGGACCCAGCTCTGGGACAACATGTATCGCGGATCGGTGAAGGGAATGCTCGCCTTCGGCATGAACGGGGTGGCGATTGGGCCGGATTCGCAGAAAAACATCGACGCGCTAAAGAAAGCTGATTTTCTGGTTGTCGGTGAGATTTATCCGGACGAAACCAGCGAATTCTGGAAGTCCCCGGGAATTACGTCCGAGGAAATGAAGACCATTAGCACCACGGTCTATCGCCTGCCGTGCGCCGGTTTCGCCGAGAAAGACGGTTCGTTCACCAACTCGGCGCGCTGGCTGCAATGGAAGAACGCCGCCGTTCCGCCGCCGGGCGATTGCCGCCTGGACCAGGACATTGTCGCGCAAATCTTTCTCAAGGTGCGAGAACTCTACCAAAAAGAAGGTGGGAAGTTCCCCGATCCGATCCTGAATCTCACCTGGCCTTACGTTGATGCGCAACATCCGGCGCTCGCTGATTTAGCCAAGGAGATAAACGGCAAGGCGCTTGCCGACCTTACCGACCCCAAGACCCAGGTAACCATCAAGAAGGGTCAGCAATTGCCCGGATTCGCCTGGCTCAAAGACGATGGCACCACCACCTGCGGAAACTGGATTTACTCCGGGAGCTGGACCGAGGCCGGGAACCAGCTGGCTCGCCGCGGCACCGACGATCCTTCAGGCCTCGGTATTTATCAGAACTGGGGGTGGTCGTGGCCGGCCAATCGCCGTGTGCTTTACAACCGCGCCTCCTGCGATACGTCAGGAAAGCCATGGGATGCAACCCGCCGGCAAGTCTGGTGGAACGAGGGTGCGCAACTCTGGGTAGGCAATGATGTTCCCGACTTCAAACCAGACTCTCACCCCAAGGACCACATGGGCCCGTTCATCATGACCTATGAAGGCGTCGGCCGGATCTTTGCGCCTTTAGGCTTGTTCGCGGATGGTCCCATGCCTGAGCACTACGAGCCGATTGAGAGTCCGGTGCAGAATGTGCTGCACCCGAATCAATCGAACAATCCCGTGGTCAAGAAGTTGAAAACGCCTGCGGACAAATACGCCACTCCGGGCGACGGCTTCAACATTATCTGCACCACCTACCGGCTCACCGAGCACTACCACTACTGGACGAAGAATAATCAGATGAACGTGCAGCTCATTCCCGAACCGTTCGTCGAAATCCCAGTGGAGTTGGCGGCGGAGCTAGGCATCAAGGGCAACGACAAAGTGAAGGTCACGAGCGCACGCAGCTATTACGTGGCCAAGGCGTTCGTCACCAAGCGCATCCGGCCGATGACCATCGACGGCAAGAAGGTCTATCAGATCGGCATTCCGATTCATCAGGGTTATCGGGGAATTCAGGAAGACGAGGGCAAGGACGCAAGGACGATTCTCAATCGGCTCACACCGACCGTGATTGATCCCAACGCATACACACCGGAATTCAAGGGCTTTCTGGTGAAGCTGGAAAAGGCGTAGCTTATGAGTCAGGCGACATTAGCGATCAAACGAGTCTCCGGCCATCCCGGCCCCGCTCCCGGGGAGGGGGTGGAGCGCGATTATCAGGTTTGCAAGCTGGTGGACACTACCACCTGCATCGGCTGCAAGGCCTGTGAAGTAGCCTGTCTCGAATGGAACGGATACGAGTTCACTGACACCGTGTTCGACAACAGCTACCAGACCATGCCGGAGACGACATGGAAATACTGGAACCTGATCAAGTTCAACGAGCATGAGAACTCTGACGGCACCATCAGTCTGCTCATGCGCAAAGATCAGTGCATGCACTGTGCCGATCCCGGCTGTCTGGCAGCTTGCCCCGCCGACGGCGCCATCGTGCAATACACCAACGGCATCGTCGATTTTCAGCAGCAGAACTGCATCGGTTGCAGATACTGCGTCGCCGGCTGCCCCTTCGATATTCCCAAGTTCAATCCCGCGACCAAGAAGATGTTCAAGTGCACGCTTTGCGTGGACCGTGTGAGCGAAGGGTTGGAACCGGCGTGCATCAAGTCCTGCCCGACGGGATGTCTCCACTTCGGCACCAAAGATGACATGACGGACCTCGCCGAGAAGCGCGCCACCCAACTGCGAGAGCATTTTGGCTTCGAAAAAGCCGGTGTGTACGATCCCGCCGGCGTGGGCGGAACCGGGGTCATTTATGTGTTGCACGACGCGACCAATCCCGAGGCGTATGGCGGACTGCCGAAAGACCCGCAAATTCCGTGGGTAGTGCGCTTCTGGAAAGGCCCGGCGAAGTGGATTGGAAATCTGGCTATGCTGGGCGGCGTGATCGGCGTGACTCTGCACTATTTGCGCTACGGACCGAAGGAAGTGCATACCCGGAGGAATGGGAACGGAGGACAGCCGTGAGCACCTCACACGTCATTTCCTCTGGACAAACTGCAGGCGAAAACGACGGTCGCATTTGTCGCTATACCCTTGCCGAGCGCGTTCATCACTGGGTTGGCGCATTTACCTACGTCTATTGCCTGATCACCGGCCTGGCCTTCTGGTCTCCTTATATGTTCTGGCTGGCGATGCTGGTCGGTGGTGGCGCGACCGCCCGTTTCTGGCATCCCTGGCTTGGCGTGGCTTTCACGCTTTCCATGTTCTGGATGTACAAGATGTGGCGCAGCGACATGCTTGCGACCGATGCCGACCGGCGCTGGTCGAAAGCCGTGAAACAGTACATCGAAAACGACGACCAGAACCTGCCGCCCGAGGGCCGCTTCAACTACGGTCAGAAAATATTCTTCTGGCTAATGTTCTATGGCGTGATCCTGCTGCTGATTTCAGGCTTAGGGATGTGGTTCGTGGAATCCATCCCGTGGAGTCTGCGCTGGCTGCGTTACACCGCCGTGACCGTACACGTGGTCGCTGCCATGGCAACTATCGGCGGCTTCATCATCCATGTCTACATGGGCACCGCCATGGTCCGTGGCGGATTCACTTCCATCATTCGAGGAGAAGTCAGCACCGCCTGGGCGAAGACCCATCACCGCCTCTGGTACGAGCAAGTCACGAAAGGAACGTCCACGAAAAGATAGGTCCTTCCAACCAATACTCCGGGATTTAATCCATCCCCGCTCCCTCGCTCTTGTAGAACGTCGCAACTGTGAGCAAGTGAACCCAAGTCCGCCACCTGGCCACCGTGCTGACCGTGAAACTCCGCTCTGGACGTTGCATTCAAGGTCATTCCGTTGTACCTTAGCGGCTGGCCGGCAGTTTGAAAAATCGATCTGGAGCGAGGACTAGTCGAATGAGAAAGATGGCGGGGGTTTGGCGGCGGTCCGCAAGGCTGTGGTTGGTCGTGGCTATGGTAGCAAGCGCGGCCCAGGCAGAGTCGCATCTAACCATGACGCGGCATGTGCCGCAGGCGGTAGCAGGTGGAAAAGCGCGGCTCGTCGGTCAGCTTCCTCCCACACGGCGTCTCAGCCTGGCGATTTCCCTGCCCTTGCGCAATGAGAACGGCATCGACGATCTGCTGCGGCAAACCTACGATTCTCAAAGCTCCAGCTATCGGCACTATTTGAGCGTGCAGGAATTCACTGAGCGCTTCGGTCCGGCTGCCGCGGACTACGATGCCCTCCGCCAGTTTGCGCACGCTAATGGCCTGACCATCGTAGAAACCGCCGCTAATCACATGGTGTTGGACGTCGAGGGGCCGGTTGCAAACATCGAGAAGGCTTTTCAGGTGAAGATGGGTCTCTACCAGCACCCCACCGAGGACCGCACCTTTTACTCGCCCGATCGTGAGCCGTCGCTTGAGTTGGGAAGTTCCGGTGCTGCACATCTCCGGCCTGGATAATTTCACCCTGCCGCGATCCAAAAACGTAAAGACTTCCACCGAGCCCGGCGCGCCGCAGCCCACCGGCTCTGGCCCCGGCGGCCAGTACGTTGCCAGCGACATGCGCGCGGCTTACTATGGATCCGGCCCGCTCACCGGCACCGGTCAAACTGTGGGGCTTTTCGAGTATGCGGGATACAACGTCGCGGACGTCCAGACTTACTTCAAGAACCTGAATCAGCCCTTCAATGTTCCAGTGAACGGCGTGTCGCTGAACGGCGTCCCGCTGAAATGTAACTACCCGCAGTGCGACGACGGTGAGCAGGCCATCGACATCGAGATGGCGGTGGGCATGGCTCCTAGTCTGAGCCAGGTGCTGGTGTACATGGGCAGCAGCGATGTTTCCATCTTCAACCAGATGGCCGTCGACAACGTTGCCAAGACGTTGAGCTGTTCCTGGGGATGGAGCGACGATGAGAGCAGCCTTGATCCCATTTTCAAGGAAATGGCGATACAGGGTCAGAGCGTGTTCGTGGCCACCGGCGACGACGGTTCCGGCACCCCCGGCGACGTCGTCTGGCCGGCCGACGATCCTTATATCACTGCGGTTGGCGGAACGGATATAAACACCAACGGCCCGGGCGGTCCCTGGCAATCGGAAACTGGATGGAACGGCAGCGCCGGCAGCCCTTCCAAGAACGGGATACCGATTCCCTTCTATCAAAAGCTTCCGGGAGTCATCAAGTCTTTGAATAACGGATCGAAGACCCTGCGCAATTATCCGGATGTCGCCGCGGAATCAAACACCAACCAGTACAGCTGCTACGACAACAGCTGCGGCGGAGGGAACGGCGGCACCAGCTTTGCCGCCCCGCAGTGGGCAAGCCTGATCGCCCTGGCCAATCAGCAGGAAGTTTCCCAGGGAAAATCCACTCTCGGCTTCCTGAATACTCGTCTCTATGAGATTGGAATAGGGACAATTTACCCCAGCTATTTTCACGACATAACCAGCGGCAACAACGGTGGGTACAACGCGGTGAAAGGCTACGACTTAGTGACTGGGTGGGGCAGCCCGGTTGGCTCGGTGGTCAATTCACTGCTGGAGATTCATCCGGAGTAGCTGGGATTCAGCTTGTAGCTTTCAGCCGCCGGGAATGGTCCCGGCGGCTGAAGTTTTCTTGGAGAGTTGTGGAGATCCTACCCAGGCGTCGCGGGTTACTTGTCCGCCAGCACGAAGTTGACGACCGCCGTTTCACTCCCGCCCACGCTGACATTCTTTTCCCAGGTTCTGGGGTCGGAAAATACCGGGCGCGAAACCTTGTGCTCGGTCAGAACGTCGAACGCGCCTTCTTGCCGCAACAGCTTCCAGCCTTCGTGCCAGGCCACAATCTCGTAGTGCCCTGGAGGCACGTCGGTGAGTTCGAAGCTTCCGTTCTCATCGGTGACGGCATAATAAGGATGAGAGACCACCAGAATCTCGGCGTTCATCCAGGTATGGCCGCCATTGCATCTCACGTTGGCCAGACCCGGGGTTTGCATGGTGCGGGTAACGATCTGGTTGGTGAAAGGAAACGGCAGGTTGTAACTGGCGGCGCCATCCATGTGCACGGTATGGAGAGTGGCATCAGAACTCTTGAGCTGCAGCGGGCCATTCGCGGGCACCAACAAGATGTGGGGCTCGTAGCGGCAGTGCTTCTGATCCAGGAAACGCCGGGGTTCGGGGATGTCCATGGCCTTGCCACTGGAAATGTCTTTGAGGAACACCACGGTATTGGCGACCCCGCCCTGGGGACCTACAATCAACCGCTCCAGGTCGCGAGTCTTGTGCGAGTCGGGATCGCAAATCTCCGGGTCCTTATTGATGGGAAGACTGGGGATGTGCGGCACCGGGCCAGACCACTTGACCGTGCCTTTGATCGTTCCCGCATCGTGAACAGAAATTACTTGATAACTTCCTTGGGCCGTAGCCATTCCAGCCGCTGCTAACAAACCTACAGCCAACAGCACAGACTTGATCACGTAGGAATCCTCCCCCGCCTAATCCACCTTTTCCAATGAATCGTAGTGCGATCTGAATCCTGAATAAAGTAACGAAAGCCGTATTACTTCCGGGTGAAAAGCGGAATTGAGGGGCTATTTTCGGCCTGACGGGGGCGGATTTATGGGAGTTTTCGTGAGGTGGCGTATAGGAGCGGCTGATACCGCGGTACTGACCCTAAGAAATAAGCGGGGACGGCTGAATGGGCAGGACACGGCGGTCCCTAGTTTGATACTAGAAGTGAGCAAAATTGAACAGTTCCGGCGTAGTGAATCCTCTATAAGTGTTTGTTTTCGCGGACTCAGGTAGTTCTTACGAATACAGAGCCTGATTCAGGAGAACTTGTGCCCGTTTCTGGGGCAAGGTTCAAAGCGGGAATGAACGATCACGAATCTTGTTGCTTATTTGCGGATTTGCTTGCATTGTATAACATCGAAAAATTAGACTCCAAAATCTACTGAGTCACAAAATTCGCGTTTCCCTAGATTGATCTCAAAGCGCGGATCGCGGGGAGGGTGCCAATGCCAATGGGTGCCAGGACCTATCGAGTTCTTCTGTTTTCGGTCTTCTATCTCTGCGCGGCTGCCTTGACCGCAGGCGAGTCCCGCCGCCCGGCTACCGATAAGAGCGCTCAGGCCGCAACTGCGCCAGCGCCCAGTGCGCCTTCTTCGGATGCCTCCAAGTTCGTGGGAGCAGAAACCTGCAAGACCTGCCACGAGGAAGTCTACAACGCATGGGAGAAAACCCCGCATTGGAAGACCACTCTGAACAAAGAGGGTGGTCCCGCGAAGCAAGGTTGCGAGGGCTGCCATGGTCTCGGAGCGGACCACGTGGCGGGGGGCGGGGATGTCAGCAAGATCATCCGCTTTAAGGAGCTTTCGACCAAGGAAATCGACAGGCGCTGCCTGAGCTGCCATGCCGGCGGTACGCAGCACATGAATGCCGTCAACTCGCTCCATAATCAGAACGACGTCAGTTGCCTCTCCTGCCATTCGCCGCATCATGCGCAAAGCAAAGAGTTTTTGCTGACCAAGGCGCAGCCCGAGCTTTGTTACTCGTGCCACGCGCAGCAGAAGGCGCAGTTCGAGATGCCTTTCCACCATCGCGTCAACGAAGGCCTGGTCCAGTGCACCGATTGCCATAATCCCCACGGCACGGCCGGACCCAAGCAAGTGCGGGCCTCGGCCACCCAGGATGCGGTTTGCTTCACCTGCCACACCGATAAGCAGGGGCCGTTTGTGTTCGAGCACGAGCCGGTGAAAATCGAAGGCTGCTCGTCCTGCCATATTCCCCACGGTGGCGCCAATCCTCACATGCTGAGGGTGAGCAACATGAATCTGCTGTGCTTGCAATGCCACACCAACGTTACCGCCAACTCAAAAGCCGGTAACGCGCCGGGAGCGCCGTCGTTTCACAGCCAGGAGACATTTTTCAAGTCGTGCACGCTGTGTCACATCCAGATTCACGGCTCCAACTTCGACCAAACCTTTTTCAAGTAGAGATTGCCATGAGCTTAATCCGGATATCGCGTGACCAACACTTTCCAGGCGCAAGCGGAAAGCAGCGCAGACCGAAGCCGGTGGAGGGAACAATCATGAGAGATTCTCTAGCGGGGTGGGGGCTCGGCCGCTTGACTCTAGTGGCGACGCTAGTGGCGGCCTCGGCGTGGTCTTATGCCCAGAACGGCCCGGGAGAAACCAAGGGACTCGATGCGGGAAACTACAACATCCAGCAGTCCATCGAGGCGGGCTACCGGAGTACCTGGATCAACGGGAACACCGACACCTACGACACGTTTGTGAATCTGGGCGACGGCCTTCGCCTCTTCGATTACACGCTGGACATGCGCTCTCTCGACCACAACGGCATGCTGTTTGACAATCTCAGCTTCAGCAATTTTGGTTACGGCGGCGATCCCAATGACGTGACCCGCCTGCGCATCGACAAGAACAAGTGGTACGACTTTCGCTTTCTATTTCGCCGGGACAAGAATTTTTGGGACTACAACCTGCTGGCGAATCCGCTGAACCCTTCGTCTTCGACCCCCGCGGTGGGCATTGCTACGTCGCCCCATTCCCAGGACCTGGTCCGGCGAATGCAGGATTACAACCTGACCTTGTTCCCGCAATCGCGGGTGCAATTCCGGCTGGGTTTCTCGCATGACCGGGACCAGGGACCCGGGTTCTTTACCACCGATGGCGGCACGATTTCTGCTTTCAATGAGAACTACAGCTACACCACGAACTCCTATCACGTCGGCGTCGACTTCCGGATTCTGCCCAAGACCACAATTTCGTATGACCAGTTCCTGACTTACTTTAAGCAGGACAACATTGTCACCGACAATCCGCAGAATTCCGGCTTCCAACTCGGCAACGGCACGCCTGTGGATCCAGGCATTATTTGGAGCACCGCGGGGCCGGTGGAAACTTTGCCGTGCGCCGCGCCAATTGCGACCGCGCCCAATATATTCAATCCTACCTGCAACGGCTATTTGTCCTATAGCCAGGCCGGCCGCCCGCGGAATTTCATGCCCAGCGAGCGCTTGCGGTTTCAGTCCAATTACTTCAAGAACTTTGAGACGTCGGGATCATTGGGTTACAGCGCGGCCAACAACTCGGTCCCAAACTTCAGTGAGATCGTAAACGACTACGTCAGCCGGGACGGTTCGCGCGGAAGCACCACGGGTGGCCCAGCCGACGCCAAGCGCGTCTCGGTGAACGCCGACTGGTCAGGAACCTATTCGGTCACCGACAAGTTTCGCATCCTGGATACGTTCCGTTACGACAACTGGCGCACCCCCGGCCTGTGGGACACATCGGAGACCAACATATTCGGTCAAATGCAGCCAGGGCTGATGGGTCTGGCACAACCGCAGTCGATATTTACAGCGGCCACGTTTCTTTCCGTCTGCCCGGCACCGTACACCGCGGCCACCTGTCCCAACCACACCGCGACTTCGTCGGCCGACGTGGTCAACGGCCCCACTTCGACTTTTTTGGGGCAGAACCTGCGCTCGAATACCTTCCAGTTGCAGTACGACATCACCAAGCGCCTGACCGGCCGCATCGGTTACGTGTACACCGCTCGCACGGTCGCAGATTTCAGCTCGACTTTCTATACCGCGGAGACCTATTTCCCGGGTGGCGCCGGCGGCGCCGCCCTGGCTGCCCGCGGGGACTGCGCTACTCCTTCTGCCTGCACCGAGACCGTGGACCCCGTGACCGGCCAGCTCATCTCGCTGACTTTCACCGGCCCCGCCGCCGGCAATGACACGTCTCGGAACATCACGGAAATCCACGAGCAGACTTTGTTGGCGGGCTTCACTGCCCGTCCGCTGGATACGCTGCGAATCACCGGCGATTTCCAGTTTGGCTACAACGATTATTCCTTTACCCGGATCAGCCCACGGCAGGTTCAGAGCTACAAAGTCCACGCGAACTACAAACCGCGTACCTGGATCATCCTCGACGGGGCCATGGACATTCACGAGAACCGCGACAACGTGGCCACCGTGAACGACCTGGAACACGGCCGCAGCTACAGTTTCGTGACCACACTGATGCCGGACGCCAAGGTGTTCTACGATCTTGGGTATACCTACACCGACATCTACCTCCAGGCGGATATTTGCTATTATGACAACGCCTTCGGCCCCCCGCCCACCACTCAATGCCCGGCCAGCTTAGGCTATATGCCGCCAGCCATCCCGGGTTTGGGGGCCTACTCCAGCAAGCAACATTTCCTGTATGGCGATGTCATGTGGAAGGTCACGCCGCGAGTCACCACCAGCCTCGGATATTCTGGAACCTTTGTTGGGGGCAATACGCTCGCAATTGATCCCCTTCAGGTGCCCGGAACGCTGGCTTTCAATTATGAGAGACCCTACGCCAGGGTGGTATTCGTCGTGTATAAAGGTCTCAGTTACCGGATGACCTGGAACTACTACGGCTACAACGGCAGGGGGCTGGCGTCGAACGCGATACCGGGGCTGGCGGCAATTCCGATACAGGATTTCAACGGCAGCACAGCCGAGTTCGCTCTCCGTTACGCGTTCTGAGACGGCGAAGACGAGAAGCTTCAGGACTTGAAGGCAACCACGACTACGGCCAGAACCACGGGGAGATAGATTACCGAAGCATGCACCACGCGGCTGGCCAGCGCACTCGACGCCGAGCGGGTAAGCTTGGCGACGTAGTACAGCAAAAACGCTCCCGCCACCGCCATGGCCACTCCGTACAGCGGTCCACCCCGGCCGGCCGGCAACAGCGTTGTCACGATCAGAACCAGCGTCAGCCCCAGAATCTCCGCGCGTGTAAACCGCCCCTCGCGGTCGAAAGCCGGCAGCATTTTGTAGCCTGCGCGGGCGTAGTCCTCGCGGTACATTAATGCGATCGCCAGGAAGTGAGGGAACTGCCAAAGAAACAGGATGGCGAACAAGAACCAGGCTGGCGGGTCAATCCTTCCGGATGCCCCCGCCCAGCCGATCAGGGTCGGCATCGCGCCCGGGAACGCTCCCAGCAGCGTGCACAGTGGCGTCCTGCGTTTTAGCGGAGTGTAGATCAGCAGATAAGAGAGCAGAGTCGCCATCGCCAATCCGGCTGCGACCAAGTTTACGGTAGCCGCAAGATACAGACCTCCGGCGACGCTCAGCAGCAACCCAAAACCCAGAGCTTCCGCGGCCGCCATCCGGCCCGAAGGCAGCGGTCGCGAAGCGGTGCGTCGCATGCGGCCGTCCCACACGCGTTCCATCCACTGATTCAAAGTGGCGGTGCCACTGGCCACCAGCAGCGTGCCGACCAGCGTATTGACCAGACCCAGGGCGTGGAAAGGTCGATGCGATGCCAGCGCGTAGCCTGCTGAAGTGGTCATCAGAATCAGCAGGTTCACCTCCGGCTTGGTGAGGATGTAGTAATCCGACAGCCGGGTTTTCCAAGCGGGAGCAGAAGTTAGATTCGCCATGCCGTGTGTGGCTGCCATTCTACCAGTCTTGCCCCGGTTCTGCGGCATTATCGGACCGCTTGAATTGATTGCTCCTGCGATGAACGAGGAAGATCATGCCGATGGATCCGAGAGTCGGGGGAATGACGAGAACCAAAATCCCGCTGCGCAAGGCCTGAATCACGCGGGCGCCGGTCGAGGCCGCCTGGGTGTAACAAAGGGCACAGTTCTGGGCGAGAGCTGAAAGCGGCAAAGCCAGGAAGGCTACGACCACCGCGAATATTCTCACCAGCCGCAACCATGATTTACTGCTCATGCTTTTCCTCGCGGTACTCTTACGACCCTCATCATTTGGCCCAAGGCGCTCCATCCAGCAGGCGAAAGCTGTCGGTCCAGCCATACTGCATACCCAGGATGACGGCCACGGTGAAGACAACCACAAACCACTTGAGTCCACGATTGTCAGCCAGGTGCATGAAGAACAGAAGCGCCAGCGCAGCCTCTATGATCGCCAGAAACAGCATGCGCGTGAACATCTGCTCGCCGCTGATGTGGGAATATGCGATCACGAATTGCAGCGCGGCGATGGCAAGGATGCAAACGTAAACCACCACGTACTTCCCGGCGTTACTCTTCTGTGCTTCGGCGACGGCCATGGTTTTTGCTCCCAAATTTCTCAGTGCGAAAGGTTCAGCAGGTAGACCAGCGGAACTACGAACATCCACACCAGATCCACGAAGTGCCAGTACAGGCCGGTGATCTCGAGATCGTCGGCATTATAACGGCCAGCTTGATAGCGAAGCCCAACTGCGATTAAGGCAATTACCCCGCAGGTGACGTGCAGCAGGTGCAAGCCCGTGATGCTGAAGAAGGCGGAACCAAACAACCCGGTTCCCCACGGGTTCTTAAACAGAGTCATGCCTTCGCCAATCAGCCCGATCCATTCCCGAATGTGCAACAAGGCGAAGAGTGCGCCCGCAGCAGCGGTAATCAGCGTCCAGCGCAGGGCCTTGGCCCTATCTCCCGCCCTGGCGGCGTCGATTGCAAAAAGCATGGTAAGGCTGCTAGTCACCAGAATGAAAGTCATGATGGCGACGTTGGTAATGCTGTGAAACGGCCGCGGCCAGTTGGGCGTGGCATTACGGAGGAATCCATACGCGAACAGGCACGCCGCAAAGGTCGCAGAGTCGGCGATAATGAACAGCCACATCGCCATCTTCTTCGCGGGAACTGAAAACGCCGGCTTCTCCATGAGGCCCGAGTGTCCGGTCATCGTATCGGCGTGGCTCACAGTTTCTCCTCTTGCCAGGTTGGCTAAAGCTTCATCCACAGCAGCAACAACAAGTACACCCACAGCGCCCCCATGAAGTGCCAGTAGTGCGAAGTTGCGTCCAGCGTGCTCTTCCGCAACACCGACTGGTTCAACCTGCGAACGACCCGTGCCAGCCCGCCCAGGCCACCCGAAACGTGCAAGGCATGGATCCCGGTCAATACATAAAAAAATGAGCTATTGGGATTGGTTGCCAGGTAAAGGCCTTGGGCGCGCAATTGCAGCCATGCGACGTATTGACCGGCCACAAAAAGCAGTCCAAGGCACAACGTAATGTAAAGCCAGCGGGACGGAGGGAGGGTTTGATCTCTCGGTCCTTTCATGTAGGCGCCGATTTGGCGGCGGCCCACCTCGAGCGTAATGCTACTGGCGATGAGCACCAGCGTGTTGAGATAAAGAATCGGGGGGAGGGTAAGGTGTTTCCAGTCAGTGGCTCCGCCTTGGCGCACAATTAAGGCGCTGGTAAAAGCCGCGAAACTCATGGTGATCGATGCCAGCACAACCCAAATTCCGGTAGACGCCGGTGGAGGAGCGTGATCTTTGATCCGGCGCAGATCGCCCTCGGCTGGAATCAAGTTCCGCAGTCCGCCGCCGCCAGAATTGATCGGCATCCGCGGTCGTTCCGGTTCTTCGACTTTCGACGGTGGCTGGATGGTAGTTGCCATACGCTGCTTTATGCCTCGTCGTGAGCGGTCTTCACTTGCTCGGGCGAGGCTTGCATTACATAGTCGCCGACCGAACTCTCCACCCCATACTGGTAGGGATCATGATAAACCACCGGCAACGTGTCGCCAAAGTTGTTGTGCGGCGGAGGAGTGGTTGGAGTGCTCCACTCCAGGGAGGTCGCCTCCCACGGATTGTCGGGCGCGGGCTTGCCCCAGAAGCGGCTGTGAAACAGGTTGTACAGGAAGATGAGCTGAGCGAAGCCGGTCAGAAGAGCCGCCACGGTGATAAAGCGATGCACCGGAATAAGGGGCTGAAGGTAATCATCCACAAAGGCCTGATAGCGGCGCACATTTCCGGCCAAGCCCAGGTAATGGAAGGGCATGAAGATGGCATAGGCGCCCACAAAGCTGAGCCAGAAATGAATCTTGCCCAGGGTCTCGTTCATCATGCGGCCAAACATCTTGGGGAACCAGAAATAAGTTCCGGCGAATATGCCGAACATCGCCGCCACTCCCATCACCATGTGGAAGTGCCCGACCACAAAGTAAGTGGCGTGCAGCATGATGTCCACCGAGGGTTGCGCCAGGAAAAATCCGCTGACGCCCCCGCTGATAAACATCGAGATGAAACCCAGGGCGAATAGCGAGGCGCTATTAATGCGCAACTTGGAGCCATAGAGGCTGCCCAGCCAGATCAACACCACGATGCTCGAAGGGATCGTGATGATCAGCGTGGGGAAGGAAAACGCCAGCGACGAGACCGGATTCATCCCGCTGACGAACATGTGGTGTCCGTACACCATGTAGCTGAGGACGGCAAGCGCAGCCATGGAGTAAACCAGCACTCTGTGGCTGAGCATGGGCTTGCGCATGTTCGTGATCAGCACATGCGAAACGATGCCCATCCCGGGCACGATGGCAATGTACACCTCAGGATGTCCAAAGAACCAGAAAAGATGCTGCCAAAGCAGGGTCGATCCGCCGGAGTGAGGTTGCAGTTGATCGTTAATTACCAGATTGGAGGGTACAAAGAAGCTGGTTCCTGCCACGTGATCCAGAATCAGCAGGATGCAAGCCGGCATCAGAACGGCGAAGGCAGTCAGGCCCATCACTGAGGTCACGAACCATGCCCACGCGCTCAGCGGCAGGCGCCACATACTCATCCCGCGAGTGCGCATGTCGAGCGTGGTGGTGATGAAGTTCAACGAACCCAGCAACTGACCGATGCAGAAAATACCGATCGATGCAGCCCAGAGAACCACGCCCATGCCTTGGCCGGGACCTCCCACCGACCCAATCGCGCTTAGCGGCGCGTACTGGGTCCAGCCGCCCAAGGTGGGTCCGTCCGACACGAAGAATGACGACATCAGAACCAGGAAGCCCACGAATGTGACCCAGAACGACATCATGTTGAAATGGGGGAAAGGCATATCTTCGGCGCCTACCTGGATGGGCAGAAAGTAGTTGCCAAAGGCGGCGAAGGGGGCGGTGGTAAGCACGAAGAAGACCATGATGGTCGCGTGCATGGTCATCAACTGCAGATAATACTCGGGCGTCATCACATTGCCGGGCGCGCCATTGGCAGAAAGCAGATGCAGCCCTGGGATCGCGTAGTTCGTCCACGCCAGATGGATACGCATCAGCCAGGAAAGCACCATGCCGACCAGCACCGCCACCAGCGCCAGGGCGTAATACTGCTTACCGATCACCTTGTGGTCGAGGCTGAAAATGTGCTTGCGGATGAAGCTGGTCGGGGCTGCGTGTTGTGCCGCGTGCGCGGAAACGTCGTGCATAGGCTTGCCTCGAAAAGTTGGTGTCGTTCCGCTGACGGAACGGTCTTACAACTATTGCAGGGCCGCTTGCTTCTTCAGCCAGCCGTCGTAATCTTCCTGCGACATGACGGACAGATACGCCTTCATGTTGTAATGCCCCAGGCCACAGAGCTGGGTGCAGACAATTTCGTATCGCCCGATCTTGGTCGCGGTGAAGTGCAGGGTAAGATCCAGCCCGGGAACGAAATCCTGCTGCACTCTCAGTTCCGGCACGAAGAAGGAATGCCCGACGTCCTTGGAGTGCATCAGGAGATGGATCTCGCGGTTCACCGGGATGGCCATTTCGGCGGTCACGATGTCGTCTTTCGCGTCGGCATCGTGGTCGGTGTCAATACCGTAATAGTTTTGGTTGGCCTCGCTGATCATCTCGGGGTGAGTGGCCCCAAAAGTCCCATCTGGCCCGGGGTAGCGGAAGTAAAAAGCAAATTGCCCTGCCTGAACCTGCACCGGTATCGCGTTGGCGGCCGGGGGCGTGAGATAGATATTAGCCCAGGCTTTGACTCCGAAAACCCCCAGCGCCAGAACCTCGGTCCCTACCAGAAGAAAGGCAGCCCAGACCATGGCCTTGGCGCCGCCGGGAAAATTCTTGATCTTGTCGCCCGGCTTGGGGTTGGAGAACTTCCAAATGAACAGAGCCAGAATGATCTGCGACGCCAGGAATGAGATTCCCGCCTCCGCCATGGTCTCCGACATCTGATCGTCAATCGGCTGCCCGTGGGTGGAGATGTCCGGCGCCATCCACCAGGTATGGCGGAGGATGGGAATCGCCGAAACGATCGCAATTACAATAATAGTAACGGCAACGAATCTTCCCATGCTGCCCTCGCAGTAAGCTGATGACGCCGTGTGTTACGCTGCCGCGGATGGTCCCTGGAACGACTTGATCGCGCTGGCCTCGTCCTTCTCGATCGCGAAGATCGCCGACAACCGTGTCAGTTCGAGCAGGTCATGCACCCGCTTGCTGAGGTTTGCCAGCTTCAGTTCGCCACCTTGGTTCTTGAGGGTAGTGTGGGCCTTCACCAGCTCGCCGACTCCCGAGCTATCGACGTAGTGAACCTCGCCCAAATTCAACACGATTTTCTTCTGTCCCTTTTCCGCCAGGTCGCGAACCATCTCGCGGAGAGCGACATTGCCTTCGCCCACAGTAATTCTTCCGCTAAGGTCAATGACGGTGACGTTGCCCAATACCCGCGTGGCGCCTCGCATCTTGATGGGGGCTTTCCCCAGCATTCCGAGTCCCCGGCGGTCAAGCACTTCGCACGCTGAAGTCACCAGCGGCTGCGATTCTGTCCGTACCACGATCAGCGAACGTCCGGCCTGCAATACTTCGCGGAAGAACGCGACGTCCTCAGAGCATTTTTCAGCCGCGGTCGGCTGTGGCGCTTCCCCATCGTGTGCCGCCGCCGAACCCACCGAGGCGCCTGCTCCCGCTCCCGCGAGACCGAGCAGTGCGGCTGCCCCGAAACCCAGGGCAAATACGGTTCCGACCCCGGGAAGAAGAAGTGCTGCCGTCACCACTCCAGTGGTCATCCCGGCGGCTCCCCCTACGAAACCTCCCACGTACGCCCCGAATTCTTTGGCAATGCTCTTGGCCTCGTTTTCCGACCGGGTCAGGAAAACGATGGCTTCTTCCGGCACCCCCCGCTGCCGCAACTCTTTGACTGCCTCCTCCGCGTGATCGCGGGAAGTAAATACCCCGATTGCAGTTTCCATGTGCCCTCCTCTTGCCAGCGCTGATTGGTCGGGCCTTAGTCTACCGCGCGTCCGTCACATGCCAAGCTGGGCGCGCCAACCGCGCAAGCCTGGCACAGAACTTTGTACCGAGAGCAGGTGTTTGTCAAGCCAAAACCCTTGCGGGTAGCGGGTTTCCAGCTATGCCGCGAATCGCCAGAGCTCGATTTTAGCTTGTCATTTCCCCTTAAAGGTGAAGTCGGCCTTGGCCGCGCTCCCGGCAGCTACCGTCACCTTTGCGGTTTGAGTTCCCAAGTCCTCTTGCCACGCGGTCACGGTGTAGCTGCCAGCGGGCACATTCTGGATGGTGTAGGAACCCTTATCGTCGGTAGTGGCATAAGGACCCTTTACGACAACGAACCAGCCGTGCATCCAGGGATGGATATTGCACTTTACCGGGATGGCGACTTCTTCGTTCTTCCAACTGGTCTCGATTGGCGGAGCTCCCGGCGGTTGTGACTTGTTCCAGCCGATATTGCCTGTGGTTGGACTGGGCAAGGGATGAATGTTGTGGGTGGTCTGGTCGCTGGTGACCACCTTGAACTTTTGATCCACATCGAGGGCGAGCACGTGAGGCGTGTACATGCAGCCCTTTTGATCAAATGTGGGTTGCTGTGAGGACGGGGCTTCATTGCCGGTCAGGCCTTGCGAAATATACAGGACAACGTTCTCCAAACCATCGCCCGCGCCGACCAGCACGTTTTCCATTTTCGCCGGGTTGCTCTCGTGGGCCTTGCTGCAAACCGGGTCCTTGGACATGTCAATGCCCTTCATGTGGGGCGCTGTACCACTCAACTTCACGGTCCCGGCAATGGAACCTGCGCCGGCTGCACTCACTTTCTGGCTCAAAAGCACGGCCCCGGTAGCGACCAGTACTATCGCTGGTAGTATTGCAGCGAGCTTAAATTTGTACTGCCTTTTCATAAATAGCTCCTGTTCTCCGATGGTAGGTGCAATTACTGTGCCGGAGCGTTCGGATTAACCGGCTTCAATCCCAGTTGCCGGGCAATCTCCCTTTCTTTGCTATTGAACGTATTGTGGGGCTGCAGGGTGCGCAGGTAGAACACCAGGTCCCATGCCTCATCCGGCTTGATGTTGTCCGAAAATGACGGCATCGGCGTCCCGTCCAGGCCGGTCATGAATATCCGGTAAATATCCTGGTCCGTGGAACCACACTTGGGACGCGTGCCCTCGGTGAAGTTGTAGGGCACAATGGGGCGGTTCAAGTCGTCGGTAAGAGTAGAAGCCGAGGGACCGTTGGCCATGCCTTCGACGCCGTGGCACTTCCAACACTGCACCCGGGCAAAGACTTCCTGACCAGCTTTCACGCGCTCCGGCGTGACTTCCGGCTCGGGGGGAATCTGAATAGGCTCTCCCGCTTTTTCCTTCTGCCAGCGGGGAGAGAAGTGTTTGATCCAGGCCACTAGATCGGCCCGCTGTTGTTTGGTGAAGGTGTTCCAGGGTGGCATGTTCGAACGATCCAGGCCGCGGGCAATCGTGTCGTAGAGATCCTGATCCGTTGGCAGAGTCCCCGTAGGCGTGGAGCGGCACTTGAAGACGCCCAAGGTGAAGTCGCGGGGTTTGGGCTCCAGCCATTGGGCAACCTCGCCGTTCCCATCGCCCAATGGGCCGTGGCATCCTACGCAATACCGGCGATAGTCTGCGGCTGCGTTCTTGGCGTTTCCGGTCACTTTGCCGATGTGGCTGCTGGCGGCGGGCGAGTTCAGCCACTCTTGTTCCTGAACCGACGTGATCTGGGCCTGCGACGTGGCTGCCAGTAGCAGGGCAGCCGCTGCCGCCAACCACGACCACTTGAGTAGTTTCGTAGGCATCGCTGATCCCCTCTCCTAGAAGTCGAAGTCAAAGCCGAGCAACAATTCGCTGCTGTTCAGGTTTTCGCCGGGCTGCGGCCCGACCCCGTCCTCGTGCATCCAGTTGTACTCGTTGTGCCAGGCGAAGCCCGCCCGGCTGGTCATAAACGGGTAGTAGCGGTAGCCGATGGTGTAGCTGCTGATATTTCCCAGGTTTCCCGCATTCGTAGTGTTGGCCTGTTGCGACATGCGTTCCAGTTCGTAGCGGCCGATGATGATCAGCTGCGGGTTGTACACATAGTGGGCTTCGAACGTCGCGCCGTTCCAACTGGGCGCCCGCGCCGTCGCCGGTAGAACTGTTCCCGGCGTGGCATTCGGAAGGTCGTTAAACGGGGTTCCGTTGTTGGGGTCCGATGCGTTACCGAAACCCTGCCCGAACCATGCGTTATCGGAGCCATGTTGAGTGACAACGTCGATGTCAAAGTGTTGACCGAAGTAGAATTGCCCGACGAAGCCCTCTCGACTAAATCCTTTGTTGTTAATGCCGGAACCGGCGATGATCGCTCCGCCACTGGTGCGATACGTAACTGCCGCTTGGCCAGCCATGGCGTAGAACCCAATACGCTGCACACCCAGCTTGCCGGTATCAAACGCCTGGCTCGCGGTAAAGAACCCGGTGTAGGAGTTGGCTCCGGTGATCAGTCCGGTGTTCCCGTCACTCGAACTGAGGAGGGCAGCGGAAACTCGCGTCCGGTCGTCCACCGAGTGCCCCAGCCACTCGAGTCCCAGCTGATTATCACCAATCTGGCCGAAGATGTTCCCATCACCCACCGGGATGAAGTGATAGGTCTGGTAAATGCCGCCGTTGCCGGTCAGCGTCAGAATGCGCTTTTCAGAAAGCAAGTTGTCGAGCTCGAATTTCCCCAGCTTCACATTGAGCCAGGAGCTGCCCCAGAGGTTATCCAATCGTGCCATGACCGTCTCAAAGTGAAATGTTCCGGTCGAATCGGAAGAGGGCAGCAGGTAAAACGAGATGTTCTTTTCCAGGGTTCCACCGGTATGGAAATCGAGCCCGCTCAGGTCGAAGCCCGAGCTTTCAATCCTAGCCTCGCCATTGTTCATCCCGGCGCCGACGTCAACAAAGTTCCGCCCTGTACTCACCCTGTGCCAGATCGGCGTCATGCGGAATGTCACTGGCCAATACGATGGGTTTTGCCAGATCGGGGCATCATGATCGTTCATCAACTGATAGCCGTTGTCTTTGAACTTCTGGCCAAAGTAGTTGAGCATCGGCCAGGCTTCGTGGCAGGCCGAGCAGCGCAAGCCGTACTTGCGGGCGAAAGCGGGGAGGGCGTGAGCCTGTGGCAACGCTCCCGCCACGAAGAATACAAACAGCAACCATCCGGCAAAATGCCTCTGGGGAGAGGTCATTGAGTCCTCCTGGTACTGAATCGAGGGCAAAAACTCGCCCGTTGAACTAATTCGGAGCCGCGCTCAGAGTGTAGGAGCGCGCTCCGCCGTTGATGACCATGGGCCATGTAAACCGACCGCAAGTTGCTGCAGACTATCCAGCTTCAACAACGACCCAAGCAAACCAGAAACTTTGTGACCCAGAGACAGCAAGCGGAAGCGAAAAACCACCAACTCCCACATTCCTGGAAAGTGCGTGTGGACGCACTTAGTATCATGTCCAGGATACGCATGTCAAGAAGAAATCAATTAGAGTGATTGCAAGCATCGGAAAATCTAATCAGTTTGGGCATAATGCAAGCCGCGAACCACCAGCGCAGCCAGAGTAGCGGCCATCTTTCTAGCCTGGCTCCGGTTCTGCCCGAGAACCATGGGCCGCATAAATCCAAACACCAAGCCGAATACCCCGACGGACTGGGCCAGAACTTCAAGGTCCTGGCGTGGAAGCGCGGCGCACTGCCGGTGGCGCTTGAGCCGTTCCATCACTGCCTTGGTGCGGGAGGAAAGGACGGCCCGGTTCAGCACGCTGGGGATCGACGAATCCACTAACGCACGCGAGATAAATACCCGAAGAAAATCCTGGTTCTTCCACTTGTGCTCGATCTCCCAGTCGACAAGTTGAAGAAATTCCTCTTCCAAGCCCGCGGCGGAGCGTGGGCGATGGCGCATCTCGGTCAGCTCTTCCGAAAACTGGTATTCGATCAAGGCGGGCAGCAAACCGGCTTTTCCTTTAAAGTACCGATGAATCAGACCCTCGGCACAGCCAGCGGCAGCAGCGATCTCCCGCGTGGTGGTGGCCTCGTATCCCTTGGTGGCGAACAAGCGCAAAGCCGCCAGCATCAGCGCTCGCTGTTTGCCGGCGCGGTCGCGCTTCCTTTTGGGCAGGGCAAGTCGCGGCGGCCTGGCAGGAGCGGGAACGCGAGTCTGAGGCGCCAGACTGTTCGAGTTCAAGCCATTCAGCATGTTATTTTCTTCTCGCGAATGAAAGTGACGCGTTTTTCTAAACATGTCAAGAGTCCGGCTACCCCTTTTTTTGTAAAAGGATTGTCAAATTCAGGTTTTGATCTCGATGGCGAGGGTCCCGAGGTATGGCCGGTTGCAGTTGACATGCGCGCTCGGCAGAGAGTATGAGAGCGTAGAAGACGAAACACCGGAGCGCATGGAAAACCTTTCCCGCCGCACCCAGATCCTCTCTTTGCCGCGAGGGATGCGCCGTCCCTGGCTTGTGCTGGGCGCCATGTTGCTGCTTTTGCTCCTGAACCTCGCGCCGCCATTGCACGCCCGTGAACAGAAAAAGAAAAAAGCGGACTATGGCTCTGGGCTCTCCACCGAAATAAGCTCGCCCCAAGACACCGTGGTGCAAGCCGTGGAGGCCGTGGTGAATGACGGAATCATCCAGGGAAGCAAGGAGTACAACAAAGACAAGTTCGTGGATAGGGCCATGCCCGCAGCTTCTTCCTCATTGTTTGCAGAATACCAAGGGCCAGGCAAGGTTTACTACAAGGTGCGGGAACAAGTGCTGGCCCCGGTAAATTTTAAGGAAAGCAACGACCAAGGCACGCTGGCGGTGCGCTACATCGTGGAGAGCAAGGGCCCGCAGCAAACGGTTTTGCGAATCGATGCGGTTTTCGTGGAAGACTTTCGTCATATTGTGCACTCATCGGATGGAAGCGTCGAGAGTGCCGAGTATCAAGCTGTTCAAGACCATGTGGAAACCCTCGAATCAGAAAAGAAACAGGCTGTGGAGGGCGAAAGACACCGTCAGGAAGAGTTAGCCAGGAAAGCCCTGGAACGGAAAAACGCGGAGGAACAGGCGCTTGCACTGGCCCGGGCGCAGGATTCTGCGAATACTCCGGAACAGCGGGTTGAGAACCTGCGCCGGCAGGTGGAACGAATCATCAAGGCACCGGGAGCGCAACTGAAGTCTGCTCCCTTCCACTCGGCGACCAATCTGAAGACGCTCGACGCGGGATCTGAGGTGGTGATTCTCATCGCCACTCCGTACTGGTACGGCGTGGAGAGCGAGGATGGCCAGCATGGCTGGATCAACCACTCCCAGTTGGAGCCCTTGCCATGAAGTCGGCCTTTCAGTTTACTGCGGTCGCCATCCTGTGGATGCTGATGATGCCAGTGGGTCAAGCTCAGGGACGTCCCGCGGAACGCACGTTTCCCCAATCAAAGCCGGTAGTGGAGGCGGCGGTTCGGCAATTGCAATCTTCGACCGGCGGACATTTGCCTGTGCTGGACGGGTTCGCGGTTCCGGGCGAGCAACCTCTGGATCGTTTTCAGAGGGGCTATTATCAATGCACCATCCAGGTGACCTCGACGCCGGGGGGCGGGTCGCTGGTGCGCGTCAGTGCCCAGATCACAGCTTGGTACAACTCTCCGGTCGCGGGGAAATCCGGCTATCAGGTCCTACCGTCCAATGGCCGGCTGGAATCTGATCTTCTCGATCGGCTCTCAGACGCGCTCGGCACGAAGTCACCCTCCACCGCGCCCTCGTCACCCAATAACCGACCTCCCACACTGCAAGGCAAAGATGCCGCCCCTTCCCGCAACTCCGCACCGGCGCCCGATCTTCCCTCTGCGCCGTCGTTCAAAGGTGGTAGTTTCCCGCACACAGACCTTAGCGCGACGCCACCCCCGAGGAGCGGAGCAGCCGACCGGCACACGGAGGATCTGGATAAGGAAGCCAAGAACCTGGAGGAAATCCTCCGCAACCAGTCGCATCCGGACAACCTGGCCGCGGTGCGGAAGTCGGGAACCCCGGTCCTGATCAGCCCGAGCGAGGGAGCGAAAGTTTTGTTTCTCGCCGATGCGGAGGACGAATTCGAGATTCTCGATAGCAACGAAAGCTGGGTACACGTGCGCATTTCCGGGCTTTCGCGCGCCTGGATCCGGCGCTCCAACCTGGAGATGCCGGACTCTTCGTCAAGCGAGGAGGCGCCGCCGGAACCTTCGCCCGCTGCGCCAGTCGCTGACAACAAGGCGCCGTTTCAGATTGAAAATGAGCAAATCGCGTCGTTCCCCGGCGATTGGGGGCCGCTTCGCGGGAAAGTTGTGAGGATTGTTTCCATCCAGAAAAATGCCGGCAGTACTGCGGATACCGGATCGCAGGCCAGACTCGCCTTCGTTAAAGGACTGCTCGATAAGGAATTCGCTGAGCTGACGCAGACCTCCTCAACCGCAGCCGGGGTTGTGCTGATATTCGATTCCGCCGATGGCGGCATGGTGGCTGCGACATTGCCGGTGCTGCGGGAGTGGAAGGCGGGCACGCTCTCCGATGAAGGCTTGTGGAGGCGATGCTACCTCGATCCTCCGGAGATGTTCCGCGCCCCCGGACAATAGCGTGCTCTTGCACGGCTCAGACTTCGAGGCCATAAGCCGGGATCACGGCGCCATTTTCTGGCTTCCGCCGCTGTTGGTAGTTACCTTGGTACTGCTGCGCGTTTCTTAATTCAGTCCTAAACTCACAAAATGATGCACAAGCCCATGGAGACCGGACAAGACCGCTCTCTACCGGCCCTGACGCAGCAGCTCTCGCACCTCGAAAAACGAGATTGGGAGCTGTGGATGATTGCGTCGGTCACCGGCCTGCTCGCCGCAGCTGGGCTGCTCGCCGTCATCATTCCCTCCGCTTTCATGAAGACGGACGAGGTGCATTTTGAAATCACCGTCTCGCGGCAGTTGGTGATTGGGCTGTTTGTTCTTCTGGCTCTGCTGAATACGTATCTGGTCACCCGGCGGCTCGACCTGCGCCGCGCGCGCCAGAGTTTGATCTCCAGCACCATTCAAAATGAGTTGGTCAGGTTGCAGTCGTTCACCGATCCGCTGACTGAGGTCTACAACCGCCGATCGCTGGAAGACATGGCCGGACGCTTCATCAGCCAGGCGAAGCGCTCGGAGAAGGCGCTCACCTTCATGCTGATTGATGTGGACCGCTTCAAGGAAGTCAACACCAAGTTCGGGCACCTCACCGGCGATTTTGTGCTCGCCGAGATCGCGAGCCTATTGAAAAGTTCGGTGCGCGGTTCTGATGCGGTGGTTCGCTATGGCGGCGATGAATTCCTCTTGATCCTGGCTGATACTTCGCCCGCTGGCGCTCACAAGGTAATCGAGCGAACCCAGGCCTACATAGCGGACTGGAACCGAGCCGGACACCTGGAGCGTTTCCAGCTGAGCTTGAGTATCGGCGTCGCCGAATGGGTTGACGGCAAGACACTCGATGAATGCCTGGACGCCGCCGATCAACAAATGTATGCCCGCAAGAACCAAGGCGCCGAGGCCGCTAAGAGTTACAAGGCTTTGGGCGCGACTGCATCGAGTTAGTTCCTCGTTCCGCTACTGCGGCAAGCCTCCCGACCTCAGCTTCACGTGCAGATCCACTTCGCCGATCATCTGATGGTTGCTTTCGGCGCGAAATTTAACGTCGGCAGTGTTCGTGTCGGTCGCTGGTGTCGCCACTTGCACCAGCACTGGGGACGACTCTCCGGCCGCCAACGAGAAGCTGGACGTGAAGTCCTGGACAGCCCAAGTTTGCGGGGCGGTTACGGCAAGAGTGATCGTCTGAAGAGTAGTACTGCGATTGCGTATTAACAAAGGAATCTCAAGAATCTGCCCGTGGTTGATGGCAATTTCCGGAACCGCCGCTTTCGGCAAATGCGTCAATCCATGTTCATGGCGGAACACATCGTAGAAACCCCAGGGTCCGGCGAGTGCGAGCGAGGCGTGGGCCGGCTCTTCGCCGGACGGAATCGCCCGAGCAAACGGAATGGGCGCGGGAGTGACTCCTTCGAAGACGTCCCCAGTCCGACTTCCTCCCACCAACGATTTTCCGAAAATCAACCCTACCGGATCACCCCAATCGCTCTTTTGCTCCTCCGGCTTCTTCTTACTGAGTCCTTCGATGTAATCCCGATACTGCGTCATATGAAATGAAAACGAGTCCATGGCCAGACGCCAGTACGGCAGGTTGTGGGTAGGAGAAATCTCGGTCGTGATGTAAGTTGGGCCGGTGTCTTTGAATTGGTCCTGATTGTCGGCGTCTGAGAAGTAATAAATCTTTTTGGGCTGCCAGGGCTGCAAGCCTTCCAGCAGAGTCTCATTGATCTTTGTCGCAGCCGCAAGTTGCGCGGGAAAAACTGCCGGGTCGCCGGCAATGTCGAACGCTTCGGTGGACAAAACGCCGGATGCCTGATGGTCGCCGTGGTTCTCGCCAATAAAAAATCCCGGCAGCCAGGTGATGATGACCTCTGGCCGAGTAAGACGCACCATGCGCACCACTTCCTCGAGCGCCTGGCCGTTACGCCAGTTGGCGAGAGATTGCAGAACGTTCTGGCTGGGAGTGTCGCGACCGTCAAGAAACCAGACATTGCCGATTCCGAGCATAGCCAAGGCGTGCCGCACCTCGGTCTCGCGAACCGCTCCCAGCGAAGGACCGCGTTCCGGACCCATGTTGTTGTGCCCGGCTTCTCCATGAGTCAGATAGACCACTTCGATCCGCTTGTGCTGGTCGAGCAGCTTGGCCAGGTACGCGGACGCCCCCGTCTCGTCGTCGGGATGGGCCACGATCAACAAGATGTCGGCTTTGAGGCGGTTGTCAGGCGGAAGCGCGGGTGTCGGCTTCAATACCTGCGCCGGCAGCGGCATCGCGAGCAGCGAAACCAGTAAGATGATCGAGGCGATTTTCATGGTAAACATGTTGTTCTTTGAGACGGGTAGAGCATCAATCGGATATCATCCTGCGCCTTGAAACCAGTCTGATGTCCGTGCCCGCGGCGACGATCTATTTGTTTTGTGAACGCCGAAGGAACCCAGGCGCGTGATATTGTCCTGGCCCGCAATTAGAATCAGCCCAGGAAGTATGGAGCAATCATTTGCCCTTTACTACGGCAAACCATGCGCGCCAGTTCTATCGGCTTGAGGGCCTGCCCCAAATGCCGGTTCTGGTGCTGTCGCATTCACTCGGCGCGGATCATGGCATGTGGGCGCCGCAGATGGCCAACCTTCTCTCCCATTTCCAGGTGTTGCGCTACGATACGCGCGGGCACGGCGCTTCGGATGTATCGCCGGGCGAATATTCGATCGAAATGCTGGGGCGTGACGTGATGGCCGTCGCGGATGCGCTCGGGATCAAGCAGTTTGCTTTCTGTGGCATCTCGATGGGCGGCGCAATTGGTCAGTGGCTCGCCATCCATGCGCCGGAACGCCTGACCAAGCTGGTTCTGGCCAACACTTCGGCGCAATTCGGACCGCGAAGTAATTGGGAAACCCGCATGAAAGCTGTGAGCGACGGAGGCATGGCGGCGATTGTTGATGTCATGATGGGACGCTTCTTCTCACCCGAGACGCTGGCCAATGACGCTTACGCCAACTCGGTAAAGTCGGTTTTTCTGGGCATGGATCCTGCGGGATATCTCGGCGGCTGCGCAGCTGTACGTGACACCGACCACCGCTCGTCACTGCGCCAGATTCACGTGCCCACATTGATAATTGCCGGAGATCGCGACGTGTCGACCCCATGGGAGGGTAACGGCGAGGTGTTGGTGCGCGAGATTCCAGCAGCCCGGGCAGTACACCTGCCGGCTACCCATATTTCCAACATTGAGTGCCCGCGCGGGTTCACCACGGCGCTGCTCGAATTTCTTCGCTAAGCGAGATGGTAGACTCGGATTCCGGAGGCCTGACCGACCGCTTGATCACGGACTGCCACATCCATATTCAGCCGCTTGAGATGTTCCATGCCGGCGCTCTGGAACTGATGAAGAAAAAGCGGCAGAACTTCGACCAGATTGCCGAATTCTGCCGCTCGCCAAAATCGTTTCTAAAGCATTTGGACCAGGCCGGAGTGGACCGGGCGGTGCTGATCAACTATGTCGCTCCCGAAGTCATCGGTTTCACCAGCGGAGTCAATCCGTTCATTGCAAATTACACCAAGGAAAACCCCAAGCGGCTGATTTCGTGCGGCGGGCTGCATCCGCGCCACACCACCAACATTCTGGCCGACGTGGAGGAAATCCTGCGGCTTAAGATTCGCATGATCAAGGTTCACCCTCCCCATCAGTTGCTGTTTCCCAACGATTACTTGAATGGCGTGAAAGAACTGGAGATTATCTATCGCGCGGCCGAGGCCAACGGCATTCCGGTCATGTTCCACACCGGGACATCAATTTTTACCGGCGCCCGCAACCGCTACGGAGATCCCATCTACATTGACGATGTCGCGGTCGATTTCCCCAAAATGAAAATCCTGCTGGCGCATGGCGGCCGGCCGCTGTGGATGCACACGGCATTCTTCCTGTTGCGCCGGCATCCCAATGTCTTCCTGGACATCAGCGGCATCCCGCCCAAAACCCTGCTGAAATATTTCCCGCGGCTGGATGAGATCGCGCACAAGACGCTGTTCGGCACCGACTGGCCCGGGCCGGGCGTTCCGGATATCAAGAAAAATCTCGATGACTTCCGCGCCCTGCCCATTTCCGAGGAGATGAAGCAACAGATTCTCGGCAAGACGGCGCTGACCATCTGGCCCGACCACTGAGAACCGTTTTCTGTTCGAACCGGTCGCCGGGCGGTCCTTACTTCAGCTTCACAAAGAGCAGCACAAAGATGGCCCACACTCCCACGGTCAACGGGAACTGCACCAGGGCCGTGTCTCGCAACGGACCTCCTCTAGGCAGCAGGAAAGTAAGCAAGTACATCGCCACAGCCGTCAGTATTCCGAGCGCCAGCTTGCTTTTCCAATTCATCATTGTTCACCCCTCACGCGGTTACTGACGAGGGTGCTCTGTCCGTTGTCTTTTTGCAAGATGAAAAGGCCGGCAGTGACGAAAGGAACCCGAGGAGAAAACATGTGGGTCTGAAACCGGCCGCTCCCGCTCACTCCACGTGGGCGTCGAACACTCCGGTCTCTACTTGCCCTGCGCGCTTGACTTGGATGAAAAGGCGATAATCGCCGGCTTTGGGAAAGCCGTAAGGGAAAGACACTTCTGGTGACAACGATGCCGCGGGCATGGCCATATCCGGGGACATCGCACTCTGCGCTTGTCCCCCATAGGCGAGCAGTCCTGCCTGGGCGAGTTCGAGCGCAGCCATGGGTGCCGAGCCGGATGGATGCACGTGAGCAAAGACAGTTAGATCGGAACGCACAAATTCCCCATGAGCCGCCATACCCATGTAGGGCTCCAAGTTTTGCACCGGCTTTCCTTCCGCGTCTTCCACACGAAAACGAAAGTCGATGAGCATCCCTGCTTTCAGCGAGGTCGCTGGGCGCTCCCAAACCATCGTTCCGCCGTCCGGCAGTGAGCATTTTGGCGTCGCGTTGGCTCCCGACAAGATCGCGGGACCGGCCCACTCGGAATCATCGCCGCCTGTAGGTTTGCCGGGAATGTCCGGAAGTTCGACCTCTCCCACCATGGTTGTTGGAAAACCAGTTTGATGAACGACATCCGCAAAAATCTGGTACCGGCCGGCTGGCATGTTGGGCAGCTGTACGATGAATTGGTCGCCGTCTGCCTTGTCGGGATGCAAGTGCAGAAAGCGATCCATCTGCGGGACCCGAATCAAGAACAGGTGCATGAGATGGTTGTGATCAAGAATGAGGTCGGCCAGATAGCCTGGCTCCACCCATCCCCGTGGGACCTCACGAGTCGGTTTCGTCTCCTGCACAGTCAAGAGCAGTCTTGCCCCCGACTGCAAGGTGGCAGACATTTGCGGAGCCTGGTAAACATTCGCATTGGCCACCGCTTTCTCGAGATCCCACCAGCGCCTGCCACCGTAGAGCAGGGCAAAAACCGAAATGCTGGCCGCCACCATCACGATCCGGGCCCGGCGCCGGCTGCTTTTCGTCGGCATGGCTCCGGGAACCAACTCAGCTTCGCGCGCACCCGCGGTGGCGATTGCCACTGCCCCAAACGCGAGTATCGTCATCAAGCAAAAAAGCAAGGCTGCCAGTGGTTTTGACATTTGCATAGCGCGCTGGGCAATGGCCGGGACCGGTACCGACAGTTCGCCCTTGCCATGTGCGCCATCCACCTGTACGCGCACCTGGAGTGAACCAAATTCCATCAGCCAAAGGCTACCGGTGAAAAACTGCGTATCCTGCTTTGACCGCTTGGTCATCTCCGGAGTGGGCGGGTACGCTGCTCCAGCCCCGGCGAGCCGGAGCGCCACAATCTGTATCTGGGTGACATCATTCGACTGACTTCGAATCTCAACTTCCGCCACACCCGGGACAACCTGCGGCACGCGTACCGTGACAAAGAGATGGTAGGGACCGGCATCGCCTTCGTAAAAGACGTCAGGGCTGCCGACGTGGGCCACAGCCGGCAATACCGCCAGCAACACCAAGAGCGGGAGACAACGTGCGCGCCTCAAGGCAGTCAGAGGAAAAGCGCTGCTTCGTTTTTGTGTCGCTGGCAATTCGATTCCCAATCTTTCTAGCGGCGGACCTTCCGCAACCAACCCCCACAAGCCAACCCGATCCGCGAAGTTAGGATCGCAGCCCCCAACGCCGCCGCCATCACCACCCAGAATTGCAGGCGGCTGGTCTCTGCCGGATAAAACTGGTGGAGAGCCACGTGTGAGGTGGGCCGCGCGAAATAAGGCAAATAACCGGCGCCAAAAAACCAGTTGCGGGCCCAGGGCGACAACAAAAAATCCCCGAAGGGCCATTGCACTGCAACTAAGCCCGTGAGGAACACTGATCCCAGGATTATGGCCAGCAGCCAGCGGTTCATTTCCGGCAGTTTGGCGCGCACGCAATCCCAAAGGAATGCAGGGACGATAATCAGCAGAGGAAACTCCAGAGGAATAAAGCGGGTGACCTGCTGGTACACCGGGCCCAGCTTGGGCGTGGCGGGAAACAGCGGAAATATCCAGACGTTCACCATGGCGAAGCCTGTGTACATTGCCGCAATGGCGGTACACGCCCAGCGATGGCCCGAGGTGATGGCCATGGCAATCATCACCGCCGGTACCGCCGCGCATATGGCGGCATAGCATATGGCGCTGTGCTGAAGAATGCGGTGGTTCGGCAGGATGAGATATAGCAAGATAATGGTGGCGCCGAGATAAAGGAAAAGAAACTCCAGCTTCTTCCTTGCCGCCGCCGAACTGCGGTTCATGGCTCCTGCCAGCAGGACGATGCCTCCCAACTGCACTCCGGTAACTCCCAGCGTCAAAGTCCAGTGCGGAGGACTGTTCAGCTTGGCGTCCAGGCCGTAGGCCGCGTGCCACCAATTGTCGAAGCCGGCTGAAGTCAGCATCACGATTCCGCCCCAAGCTGCCATAAAGGCACCCAGCGGAGCATGGAACCCCCAAACCGTGACCGACGCAGCTCGCTCCGATTCGATGGGGAGAAAGGTCGTCCGGAGGATCATGTATCCGCAGGAAATCCCGGCCAGGATTCCGCAGAGGTAAATCACCATGTGCGCCGGAGTCCAAAAGCTGTCACGGCCAATCGACTGGTGCCAGGCGATATCCCAATACATTCCTAACGTGAAACAGGTTGCCGCGGCCACCACGCCTAACACAGGCCAGGGTACGGACTCCAACAAATCGGCTTGGCCTCTATCCGGCAAGGCCGTGCGGTGATCAACGGTAACGGTACCGGCCAACTTGTGCCCCCCAAGCCTTAAGCGTCGCTATTATAACCTAGGCAAGCGTTGGTTGAGCCTGTCCCCGAAGTGGGGGAGCACGTCTAACTATCACCGGTTCAATAAATTAGACACGGTCCGAAGCGGAAAAGCACCGCAGGAGCGCCGGGTTTCAGAACGGGGTCAGGGTGTCCGCTCGCGGTATCGATATAGAGACCGGAGTAACCACGTGTTTCCGTTGTCAGTGGAGAACGTCAGGGTTACCAGCATTCCGGCAGAACGTCGGCTGCCGCGGGGACGGCGGCAAGTACGGGTCTTTACGGTCCTAACAGATGGGATGAGAAGGCCGGTCTCCGACGGGATGCTGTACGCTCCCAAGCTATCGACGCGCTCGAAGCGCAAGAGATAAAGGAGACCGGCAATGAAGAAGATTAGCACCGCAGCGGCGAAGCAGATCAGGAATTTTTCCCAACAGAAACTAACGATCGGGTTGGATCTGGGCGATCGATCGAGCTGGTATTGCCTGCTAGACGAAGTGGGTGAAGTGCTGCAGGAGCAGAAACTGGGCACGACTCCAAAGGCGATGCGGGAGGTGTTCGGAGGCATGCCGCGCAGTCGGATGGCGGTGGAAATCGGGACGCATTCGCCCTGGGTGAGCCGGCTGCTGAGCGAACTGGGACACGAAGTGATCGTGGCGAATGCGCGCAAGGTGCGGCTGATCGGGGAGAGCCGCAAGAAAGACGATCGGCGGGATGCGCAGACGCTGGCGCGGCTGGCCCGGATCGATCCGGAGTTGCTGTATCCGGTGAAGCATCGCAGCGTGCGGGCGCAAGCCGATCTGACTCTGATTCGGGCGCGAGCTGGATTGGTGCGGGCGCGAACCGGGCTGGTCAACACGGCGCGCGGGCTGGCCAAGAGTTACGGGGAGCGATTGCGCGGCTGCAACGTGCGCAACATGAATCCGGAGAAAGCCGAAGGATTGAGTCCGGAACTGCAAGTGGCTTTGGAACCGTTGTTGAACGCAATCGAAGCGCTGAGCGAGCGCATCGCGGAATACAACGAGCGCATGGGGAACCTGGCGCAAGAGAGTTATCCGCAGGTGGCGCTGCTGAAGCAGATCAAGGGCGTAGGCACGCTGATCGCGCTGACGTTCCTGCTGACGCTGGAAGATCCGCATCGCTTCGGCAAGAGCCGCGACGTGGGCTGCTATCTGGGGCTGCAGCCGGGACGCAGAAACTCGGGGCAGAGCGAGCCGCAGCTGCATATCAGCAAAGAAGGCGATCCGTATCTGCGGACGTTGTTGGTGCAAGGAGCGCAACACATTCTGGGTCCGTTCGGTCCTGACTGTGATCTCAGGCGCTGGGGCCTGAAACTAGCAGAACGTGGTGGGAGAAACGGCAAGAAGCGAGCCATCGTGGCGACCGCGAGAAAGCTGGCGGTGTTGCTGCATCACCTGTGGGTGAGCGGAGAAGTGTACGAACCGTTGCACAACAGCAGCCCAACGACCGTGGCCGCAGCCGCGTAAAAACAAAACCGTTCCAGGAAGAGAAACGACAAAAGCCCAAAGCCGAGTTCCGGTGACTGCGTTAATCGCCTGGCCCAGGTTCAACTCTCCGAGAGCAGAACCACAGGGCGCCAAACAGATGGCAGCACCGGCTGAACCGAGAACGCCCAACATGCACCGAGCGAAACCAATCGCTCATCGAGAGTGCGGATGGAAGCATGGCGACAGTGGCCACTCGGCGGGAGAAGAAAACCTTGCTCAATGAAGCTAGCGAAGAATCGACTTGACTCCGACCGGCCTTCTCATGGAAGGTGAATACGCACCGCCGTCATAAATATGTAAAGGGGGGTGACTAACGGCTGGGCAATCGGGATGCGCAGAAATCTTCGTCATTGCCAGCCACGTTTCGTAGTAGTATTTGCGGCGAGCACGTGGCGTTGGGCGACGAGGCCTGCGCCGTGAGCATCCAATTTCTGGAGGATCTTATGGAGCAACAGGCTGCCGGTAGTTCCCGGAGCGATGCGCCAGGGGTTGGTTCTTCCCAAGCGTCGCATCATGAGGGCCGCGGAGTTTGGGTGTTGACCGCCTACGGCGTCTCTGGTCTGGCATTATTCGGTGTACTGATCTATTACTTTTCCGTCTACGTGACCCGGTAGCCCGCGTTTCCGGCAGCTGATCTGCGCTGCCCCTGCCGGGCGCAGGCCTGTCTGCAAACGTGCTAGAATTGGCCCGCTCACAGCTGGGCGCTTCTCCGAAGAAAAAGACCCAACGGTTTCCTGACAGCCCCAGAAACGGAACAGAGACGGATTGACCGTGGCCCAAACTCCCTCGACGACCGCCACCGTAACCTATGCCGATGCGGGCGTGGACATCGACCGCGCCAATCGCACCAAGAAGCGCATCAAGTATCTCGCCCACAAAACCTTCACCCGCGGTGTGTTGAGCGAAATCGGCGGGTTTGGCGGGCTGTTTTCTATCGACCGGCAGAAATATGTGGATCCGGTTCTGGTCTCGAGCGTGGACGGGGTCGGCACCAAGCTTAAGGTCGCCTTTGAAATGAAGATGCACCACACCATCGGCGCCGACCTGGTGAACCACTGCGTCAATGACATTGCCGTGCAGGGCGCGGCGCCGTTGTTCTTTATGGACTATCTCGCCACCGGCAAACTTGATCCCGAAATAGCGGAAAAAGTTATCGAGGGGCTGGCCGACGCCTGCAAACACAACGGCTGTGCTCTGATCGGCGGAGAAACTGCCGAAATGCCGGGCTTTTATCCCGATGGCGAATACGATCTCGCGGGTTTCATTGTTGGAGTGGTGGAACGGGAGCGCATCATCACCGGAAAGGCCGTGCAACCGGGTGACATCATTCTAGGCCTGGCCTCAAATGGCCTGCACACCAACGGCTATTCTCTGGCCCGCAAGCTGCTGTTTGAAATCGCCCACTACACGCCCGATTCCTACGTGAACGAACTCAAGGGAAAAGTCGGCAACGAGTTGATGCACACTCACCGCAGCTACTGGCCGATCATTAAGAAACTGGTGAATGCCGATTGCGTGTCAGCCTTGGCCCACATCACCGGCGGCGGCATTACGGAAAATCTGCCTCGGGTGCTTCCCCGCGGCGTCGCGGCGGTGATCGAAATGGGAACCTGGCCGGTGTTGCCCATCTTCGAGCATTTGCAAAAGCTGGGCAATGTTCCACCGGACGAAATGCTGCGCACTTTCAACATGGGGCTGGGCATGTTGCTGGTGGTTCCGTCGGCAAAATTCAAGAAGGCCCAAAACGTTCTCGATAAGATTGGCGAAAAGGCCTATACCGTGGGCAGGATCGTGAAGGGCGATAGGAAAGTGATGTACACGTAGGCAGCCGCCCAATCTACCAATCTCTGCGCGGCGTGATGCTTCGCACTAATTTCGATAGTTGTTTTCTCGGCTTTCATCGCAAGTTCTACAGTTTACATCGCGCGTCCGCGCCTACCGCTTTAGTAGATCCACCGGCTCTCTTACATCCGTCACTCTGAAATACTTGGTCAGCGCCGGATGCTTTTTCGTTACCGCTTCATACATCGCATAGGCCACATTGCGGTAAGAGGCGTGTCCAGCCGGCGTCGTTCTCAACTCCGAGATGTAAACCACCTCGGCGAAATCCATCTTGAATAACGTTCGTTTGCGAAAGCCCAGCGGAATTGCATACTGCGCATTCTCGCGCGCCTCGCCGCCGGGCTGTCTCGACAACTGCTCCACTGCTTCTGCCGTGCGCTGCATAGCTTCGTCGTAGGCTTCGCGCGCACCGGCCATTTCCAGTTCTGGCGGCGTGTCGTAGCCGTGGCGAGTCGTGAACTCCTGTCCAATCTGCACACAGCGCCGGTGACGATGCATATCGCGAAAACCGCCCACGTCCATCAAGATGTCAAAGCGGAACTGCTGTCCCGAGGAAAATGCCCGCAGCATCTCGTCATGTTTGCCACGATGCCGCAGGCCCACGTCAATGATCTCCCGCCGAATGCGTTCCCCCGCCGCCTCGACCGCCATACGAATCTGCCGGTAAGGATAATGGCTGTGCTCATAGACCAGCGTCGCCGCCAGCTCTACTTCCAGCGGTTCGTCTTCTAGGAGATCAACCAACGGAGCTTGAGCCACCGGCAAACTTCCCATTAGCTCTTTCGCGATCTGCTTCAGCTCCCGCCGCGTTTCGATCTCATACCGATTAGGATCGGCATATTTCACCAGCGTCGGCGCGACACGGACCTCGCGCAACAATTCCTGTTCCGCCCGTGCGCCCAGTTCCGGCGAAACTGCACGGATCTGGCTCACCAACTCCCGCATGGCTTCTTGATTCACGTTGTAAGCAGGTCCCGTGGCCGCGCGCTTCAACAGTTCGCCCAGACGGCGCACCTCGCTGTGAGTATGCGAAAGCAAATGCGACACCTGGCTTTCGAGCGTTCGCGCATTGACAATTTCTCCCAGCGAAGTATTGGTCGCGAGCGGCAAGAGATAGCGCGAGATGTCGAACGCCCGGGCCCGCAGGGTCCGCTCGTAGGCCTCCTGCTTCATGTCGTCCGGCTTGGGAGTGATGCTGGCCAGGTACAGCGCCATGCGATCCGAAAGCGACTCGTATTGCGCGAACAAATCCTGAATGGTCTGCTTATATAAGGTTCGCGCCAGTTGGTCGTCGCCGAAGTCAGGAGTGAAGTAGCCGCTCTTATTGAAATCCTGGTAGCGAGTGGACCGCTCCTGGCCGTCCCAGCGTTGCTCGTCGGCCACGGCAATCGCCGCCAAAATGGACAGCTTTTCGACGGCCAGCGCGATGTGTGCTAAATCCGCGATCGAGCGATGGCCATACTGAAAGTAAAATGTGTTGAGAAATTTCTCGGCCTTCTGCTGGCTGATTTCCCGGAGCGATTGCTTCATGGAAAGCGCCGAGCGCGAATACTTGGCCATGGCATAGGCCTGGATTTCCGGCTCCGCGCCATAGACGGCATAGACTTCGACGGACGGCTCATCCGTCAGCCCCTGGTTCCCGTTGGCGGGGTTGATCGTCTCGCTGGCCTCAGGCATCGCTGACCCTCACAACTTTGCGGTTTTGAAATCTTAACAGGTTCGGGTGAGGAAGCTACCGTGAGGATCGCGGTTCCCCCACTTGAAGCTTCCCTTTTGGGAAAGGAATCAGATAGTGTAGAGGTTGCTTTCTGCATGAAGAGCATCGTTTTCACAATCTTTGGCATGTTTTTCTGCTTGACCGGGTGGGCGACCGCCCAGTCTCGGGCGGTTTCCGTCGAGCCCAGCCTTCCGCCGTCTTATGTTCTCTTAGACGACGATCCTCCGGCAGCGCCGCCGGTTCAGACTGAGGATCGCACCCCGGCGGTCCTGATCGCACCGGCGTCTCTGCCCCGCATGTCGCCCGAGCTTACCCTCCAGACTTACCGCGACCGGGTTAGGCAGCAGGCCGCGCGACTGTCTTCGTATTCGGCGAATTCGCTCATCCTGGCCCAACTTCCCGAAACTCAGCAGTTCGGGGAATGCGATTTGCAGCGCCTCTATTCCGCGCCCCACACCCTGGAGTTCAAGTCGGTTCGTTTTGTAGGAGACGGCTTCGTTAAGAGCAACGTGATTCTCCGCCTGCTGCAATCCGAAGTGGATCATGTGCAGAAGGACGATCCCGCCGCGACCGCGCTCAGCGACGACAATTACAAATTCTCCTACAAAGGCGCCGCGCAGCTACAGAACCGCCTGACTCACACGTTTCAGGTGAAACCGCGAAGCAACCGTCCCGGCCTGTTCAAGGGAAAGATATATCTCGACGCGCAGACCGGGAACATGGTGCGGGCTGAAGGTAGAGTGGCGAAATCGCCCTCTCTGTTCATCAAGAGAATCGAGTTTGTCCAGGACTACAAAGAATTCGGTCCCTTCACCTTCCCGGTCCACATCCACTCCGAGGCTCGCACCCGCCTGGTGGGACGGGCGGTGGTGGATATTTATCACTACGACTATCAGCCGGTTTCCAGCGTGCAGACCGCAGAGTTGAGGACCTCTCCATAGCCTCGCGGGTTTCTCCCGCTTTGCCCATCCGCACGACCCTCACCCCAGATATAATTCCGGCTTCTACCCGAAGGAGAAACTCATGACCCTCTCAGGCCGGATCGCGCTGGTTACTGGCGCTTCCCAGGGCATTGGCCGCGCTTGTGCTCTCAAACTCGCTTCCGCCGGAGCCTCCGTCGTTGTCGCTGCCCGCAATCAGGAGAAGCTGAACGAACTGGTGCAGCAAATTACCTCCGCTCGCGGAACCGCCGCGGCTTTTGTGATGGACGTGGCAGAAGAAGACCAGATCAAATCCGCCTTCAAGGCTGCGCTCAGGCACTTCGGCAAGATCGACATCCTGGTGAACAACGCCGGAATCACTCGCGACCAACTGGTCATGCGCATGAAGCGCGCCGATTGGGACGCCGTCCTCAACACCAACCTGACTTCCGCGTACCTCTGCACTCAGCAGGCGATCAGTTCCATGCTCAAGCAGCGCTGGGGACGCATCGTGAACATAACATCTGTCTTCGGTCAGATGGGCCAGGCGGGACAAGCCAACTACGCCTCCTCAAAAGCTGGCCTCATTGGATTGACCATGGCCATCGCCCGCGAAGTGGGATCGCGCAACATTACCTGCAACGCGGTCGCGCCCGGCTTCATCGAAACCGCTATGACCTCCGGGCTGGGGGAAGATTTCAAGCAGATGGCGGTGAAGAACATTCCTCTGGGACGCGTAGGCACGCCCGACGATGTGGCCAGCGCGGTGGCGTTTCTGGCGTCGGACGAGGCTTCCTACATCACCGGGCACGTGCTGAGCGTGAACGGCGGGATGCTGATGGGGTAAACCTTCACCACAGAGGGCACAGAGAACACAGGGGCAAGCCATGACGAAGATAGGCGAAAAGATTTCCTCTGTGACCCCTGTGCTCTCTGTGGTGAAAGGTTTTGCAAGCCAACAGGCAGTAACCCCGACCCAAATCGCACAAGCGCGCGAATTGTTTCTCGAATACGCGCAATCGCTCGGTTTCAGTCTCTGCTTTCAGAATTTCGATCAGGAACTCGCGGGATTGCCTGGTGACTACGCGCCGCCCGCTGGCCGTCTTCTGCTGGCGGAATTTCGAGGTGAACTGGCTGGCTGCGTGGCCCTGCACAAATTCGATCGCGACATCTGCGAGATGAAGCGGCTTTACCTGCGTCCCAGGTTTCGCGGCATGGGACTGGGCCGGGTGTTGACCGAAGCCATCGTTGCCGAAGCTCGGCAGCTCGGCTATCGCCGCATGCGGCTCGACACCGTCGGCCCGGTGATGCAAGACGCCGTCGCCATGTACCGCAAGCTGGGCTTTCGCGAGATCGCGCCTTATCGCTCGAATCCCATGGCCGGCACACTCTACTTTGAGTTGACGCTGTGATCGCGGTACGGTGATATTCTAGACGTCCGGGGAAACAATCCATGAAAAACGCGGTCCTTTGCGTCCTTCTTCTTCTGTTATCGATTTCCGCCGTCGCGGCCACGTCCAAAACCGTTTCCTACAAGAGCGGCGACGAAACTGTGCAAGGCGTGCTTTACACGCCCGAGGGCAAGGGTCCGTTTCCCGGCATCATTGTGATTCACGAGTGGTGGGGATTGAACGATTGGGTGAAAGACCAGGCCACCAAACTTTCGGACTTGGGTTACGTCACTCTAGCGATTGATCTCTACCGCGGCAAAGTGGCGACCACGCCTGACTTAGCTCATGAAATTATGCGCGGATTGCCGGAAGACCGCGCCAAGCGCGATTTGCACGCCGCTTTTGATTACCTGGCATCGCAACCCAACGTGAAGAAAGACCGCATCGGCGCCATCGGATGGTGCATGGGCGGCGGATTCGCCCTCGATGTTGCTTTGCAGGAACCGACTCTACGCGCCGTGGTCATCAACTATGGTCACCTCGCCACTGACACCGACTCGCTGAAGGCCATCAATGCTTCTGTGCTCGGCCTCTTCGGCGGCCAGGACCGCGGCATCACTCCCGACGACGTTCACAAATTCGAAAAATCGATGAAGGAACTAGGAAAGAAAATAGACATCACGATTTATTCCGATGCTGGTCACGGTTTTGAAAATCCCGTCAACAAAGACGGTTACCGTCCCGACGATACTGCCGATGCGTGGAAGCGGACGGTTAAGTTCTTTGCTGGCACGCTGAAGTAGAAAAAACTCGAAGCGCTTCATCGCTCGACGCTCGAGTTGGCCTGCGGCCACAAGACTTAGCCGCACTGCTTTTTGGGCAACGAAATTCCACTTGCCAGACCGTACTACTCTGGTTACTATTCTGCTTCGCGGAGAACCGACTTTGGCTTCCTTCTCAATGAACATCGGTGAGACCATCCGGAACTACCGGCTGCAAAAAGGAATGTCCCAAGGCGATATCGAGAAGCGCACCGGCCTGTTGCGTTGCTATCTCTCGCGCGTGGAAAACGGCCACACCATCCCTTCGCTCGACACGCTTTCGAAAATTGCCGGAGCGATGGAGCTGCCGCTCTCGCAATTCTTCTCCGAAGCCGGACACACCAACGGCGGCAAAGGCCTGCCGCAACTCTCCGACGATGAAGTCCGCTTCCTCAGCCAGATCCGCCGCTACTCCGTCAGCCTGAATGACAGCGACCGCAAGCTGGTGCTGGCCATGGTCAAGAAAATGGCGGCCAACGCGAGGTAACCCCATCCCCTTTGGGTACCTTCGTACCATCCCCAGCCCCGGCCCACCGGTACCTCGTCTCCAAGTGGCAGTAGAATCTAGACTGTCTGCTGGAGAACTCTCGGTGACCATTGACGAAGAACTGACGCACCTCGAGTCGCAGTTGCGCCGGCTCAAGATCGAGTACGAAGTCTATTTCAGCAACCCCACCAAGAAACCGCCCACCGACGTGGAGTGGAAGGTGTTGAGTCTGCTGCGCAAGTTCAGCGACGGCGGGCGGCTGACCTTTTCGCAGCGTTTCCGCTACAACGAAATGGCGCAGCGTTATGCCATCTACAGCGACCTGTGGCGCAAGAAAGGCCGCATTCGCGAAGAAGGCTACCGGCGTCCGCAGGACGCGTTGCTGTCAGTGCAGGGAGTTCGTCCAGTGGAAGGCATTGAGCCGGAGACGCGCCCGGTGTACGGACTGGGCCAGGCCGCAGCCGCAGTGGCGCCCGCGTCTGCTTCGAGGACCGGGCAACAACCGTTCGCCGTGCAATGCTCCGATCCTGCCGCCGAACGCGATCAGGTGGAAAAGCTCTACGTGGCCCTCACCGACGCCAAGAAAAAAAGCGGGGAAGCCGTCGCCGGCAACCTCGACAGCTTTGCGTCGTTCGTGCAAAAGAAGACCGCGCAGATCCGCCAGGAGAATAATTGCTTAGCGGTCGAATACACGGTTGAGATGCAGAATGGCCAGGTCAAGCTGAAGGCACGGGCGAAAGTGTAGCTCGCCAATCGGCGGCGAGAGCTTTGAAAGGGCGCGGCTTCAGCCGCGCCTTAACGTTGTTTGGCGAGATTTACGGCACGGCTGGGAAGCCGTGCCCTTTCAAAACTCATACGCCGTTGCGCACCCCTCGCTCCGCACCCGCCCGCTGATAGAATTTCCATAATGTCCAAAATCCAACGCGCCATTCTCAGCGTGACCGACAAGACCGGCCTCGCCGAATTCGCCCGCCAGCTTTCCGCCTTGGGAGTGGATCTAATTTCAACCGGAGGCACGGCCAAACTGCTGCGCGATTCCGGCATTCCCGTGAAAGATATCTCTGAGCTGACCGGCTTCCCCGAAATGCTGGATGGGCGCGTCAAGACGCTTCATCCCAAGGTACACGGCGGCATCCTGCATCGCCGCGAGAATCCCGCCCACCGCGCGGCCGTTGCCGAACATGGCATCACGCCGATCGACATGGTGGTGGTGAATCTCTATGCGTTCGAAAGGACTGCCGCCAAGCCCGGCGTGGCTTTCGAGGAACTGATTGAGAACATCGATATCGGCGGGCCTTCGATGATTCGTTCCGCCGCCAAGAATTTCCAGGACGTGGCTGTGGTCACCTCGCCCGCCGATTATTCCGCCATCGCCGAAGAGATGTCGCAATCCGGCGGGGAGTTGTCGCGCGCAACCAAGTGGCGGCTGGCGCAGAAAGCCTTCGCCACCACCGCGGCCTACGACTCGGCCATCGCCTCAACGCTGGAGCGTGTCAGCGCCAACCGAGACGCGCCACAAGCGGGCTTTCCGCAAAACCTGGGGCTTTCCTTCCGCAAGATCACTGACCTGCGCTACGGCGAGAATCCGCATCAGAAAGCCGCCATGTATTCCGACGGCACCGGCGAGGGTGTGGCCAACGGCCGCCAGCTTCAGGGCAAAGAACTTTCTTATAACAATATCGTCGATATGCAAGCCGCCTGGGACCTGGCCCAGGAATTCGACGAACCATTCTGCGCGATCATTAAACACACCAATCCTGCCGGCGCCGCGACCGGCAAAACTTTAGCGGCAGCCTACAAAAGAGCCCTCGAGACCGACCCGGTATCAGCCTTCGGCGGGGTGATTGGCGTGAACCGGCCGATCGACGGCCCAGCCGCCGAGGAAATGGCCAAGCTGTTTCTGGAAGTGATAGCGGCCCCCAAATTCGACGAAGCCGCCAAAGCAATCTTCAGCGCGAAAAAGAATCTCCGCCTGGTTGAAGTCGCCGCTGCCCCGCAAAAATGGCTGCTGAAGAATGTTTCCGGTGGAATCCTGGTGCAAGACGCCGACGTCCGTCCGCTGCATGAAAGCGATCTCAAACTCGTCACCAAGCGGCCGCCTACGGACGAAGAAAAGCGCGCACTGCTGTTTGCCTGGAAGGTCTGCAAGCACCTGAAATCCAATGCCATCCTGTATGCGCGGGATGGACAAACCGTGGGCGTGGGCGCAGGGCAAATGAGCCGCGTGGATTCGTGCAAAATGGGGGCCATGAAGGCCGTTTTGCCGCTGCAAGGTACGGTTGCAGCTTCCGACGCCTTCTTTCCCTTTCCTGATGGAGTCGAAGAAATTGCAAAAGCCGGCGCTACCGCCATTATTCAGCCGGGGGGATCAGTCCGCGACCAGGAAGTCATTGAGGCCGCAGACCGTCACGGGATGGCCATGATTTTCACCGGGGTGCGCCACTTCCGGCACTGATGCAGCGCTTGCCCCTCGCCGGCTGCTAACGGTCCCTGTACCTCTGACTGTTTCCCCGGTCTTTATCCAGGCGCCGTTTTGCACCATCCCGAGTGACAAGGGTTTACAATAATCTGAGCACCCGCTGGCAGCGATTCCGCATCCAAAACGCTGTGGCTATGGTGATCCGAAGGTCCTGAATGAAAAGAATTTATTGTGTTGTCTTTGCGTTGTTGACGGCCTTGAGTGCGGGAGCGCAGCAAGCCCCGGCTGCTTCCACTCCCGAAGCTGCGTCCCCGGCCGCGGCCAAACCGGCCCCAGTTCCTCCGCGAAAAGTCGATCGCGCTGCCGCTTACTATCACTACACCCTGGCTCATCTCTATGAGGAGCAGGTGGCAATGTACGGCCGCAGTGAACTGGTCAGCAAGGCCATTGACGAGTATCGCCTGGCCATCGAGGCCGATCCCACCTCGGAATACCTGACTTCGGCCCTGGCGGAACTTTACACTCGCGCTGGACGAATCCGCGATGCCGTGCTGGAAGCGCAGGACATTCTCAAGCGCGACCCCAACAACCTCGAAGCCCACAAACTGCTGGGCCGCATTTATCTGAAGTCTCTGGGCGATGTCCAGGGTGGCAACACTTCCGACAGCGTCCTCAAGCTGGCCATCGAACAGTACGAAGAGATCGTCAAGCTGCAACCCGACAGCGTGGACGACCGCCTTCTGTTGGGCCGGCTCTACAAAGTCAACAACGACCTGCGCAAAGCGGAAGACGAATTCAAGACTGCGGTGAAGTTGCAGCCCGATTCCGAAGACGCGGTCACCACCCTGGCCTTGTTTTACACCGAAGAAGGAGATTCGACTCGCGCCGCCGAGGTCTTGAGTTCCGTGCCGGATGCGCAGCGCTCCGCCAAGCTGTACTCCGTCCTTGGCTATGCCTACGAGCAGCAAAAAGAGTACAAAAAGGCGATTGACGCCTATCGCAAAGCCGCTGAACTCGACCGCGACAATCTCGACGCGATTCGCGGTCTGGCGGAAAACCTGATGAACGACGGGCAGACGGACGCGGCCCTCGAGCAATACAAGATTATTGCGGAAGCCAACCCGGACGATGCCCAGACCTACCTGCGCATGGCCGAGATCTACCGCCGCCAGGGAAAATTCGACCTCGCCCTGGAAAACCTGACCAAAGCCGAATCCATGGTGCAAGACTCCATGGAAGTGCCCTACAACCGCGCCGCGGTCTACCAGGCGCAGGGCCGCTATGACGACGCCGCACAGATTCTGCAAGACCTGCTGAAAAAGACGGACAAGGCCGACAATAACTATTCCCAGGGCGAGAAAAGCAATCGTGCGCTGTTTCTGGAGCGGCTGGGAACCATCTATCGCGACAACAACAACACTGCGCTTGCGATCGAGACTTTCCGCAAGATGTTGACCCTGGGCGATGACAACGCCGAGCGCGGCTACCAGCAGCTCATCGACACTTACCGCGAGGCCAAGCAATGGCAGCAAGCCACCGACGTCGCCAAAGAAGCAATTCAAAAGCTGCCGAACGACCGCGACCTGAAGATGGCGTACGCTGCGCAGCTTAGCGACACCGGCCAATCCGATGAGGCCCTGCAGCAGGTGAAGGCCATGCTCAAGGGCACGCCCGATGACCGTGACGTCTATATCCGCCTGGCCCAGATGAACAGCCGCCTGAAACGCTGGCAGGACGCCGAGGACAACCTCAACAAAGCGGCCCAGCTTTCCACCAAGGACGAAGATAAGCAGTATGTCGAGTTCCTGCGGGGCTCGAATTACGAACGGCAGAAAAAGTACGATCCGGCGGAAACCGTATTTCGCAAGCTTTTGGCCGCCGATCCTCAGAATGCCGCCGTGCTCAACTACCTGGGCTATATGCTGGCCGACCGCGGCGTGAAGCTCGACGAAGCTCTGATTATGATCAAGAAAGCCGTGGAACTGGATCCCGCCAACGGCGCTTATCTCGACTCCCTGGGCTGGGCTTATTTCAAGCTAGGCAAGTATGACCTCGCCGAAGATAATCTGTCCCGCGCCGCCCAGCACATGGGAACCGATCCCACGGTGCAGGCGCACCTCGGCGACCTCTATCAGAAAACTGGACGCCTGAAGCTGGCCGCGGCGCACTGGGACCGCGCGATTCAGGAATGGAACAAGACCGTCGCTGCCGAAGTCGATACTGACGAAATGGCAAAGGTTCAAAAAGACCTCGAGTCCGCCAAGGTCAAGCTGGCCAAAGAAGATTCAGAACATAAGTAAGTCCTCACCTCACGCATGCGAGAGAATCTCATCATCCGCGAAGCCACTCCGGATGGCATTCCCGAGATTCTCCGCCAACGCCGGGCCATGTATCTCGACATGGAGTACGACGACTCGCCCGAGTTGGCGGAGATGCTTGCCACCTGCGAACCCTACCTGCGCCGCTCTCTCGCCGATGGCTCCTTCCGAAGCTGGCTGGCGCTTCTAGACCGAAAGATCGCTGGCGGCGGCGCTGTTATCATCAGTCCATGGCTGAGTCATCCCCACGATCTTGAATGTCGCCGCGCAACCATCCTCAACGTTTATGTGTATCCCGAGTTCCGCCGGCAGGGCGTCGCCCGCAAGCTGATGAAGACCATGATGGACTGGTGCCGGCAGCAAAACTTCGCTTCCGTGTTTCTGCACGCCAGCAAAGACGGCCGCCCGCTTTACGATTCGTTGGGGTTTGAGTCGACGAATGAGATGAAGCTGAAGTTGCGATAAAGCGGCATTTAGCACTTAGCAGTTGGCATTTCGTCAAGCTAGGTTCCACTCAGCGCCCCGCACGATCCTGGATGGCTAAATGCCAAGTGCCGAATGCTAACTGCCGCCCCAGGCCGTCTGCTAAACTTCCCTCATGCTCGCCGACTACGCGGTGCATGCGGACCAGTCCCGCGGACGCCGTTTCCCCGAGCCCCAGCATCCCTACCGCAACGACTTTCAGCGCGACCGCGACCGCGTCATTCATTCCCGCGCCTTTCGCCGGCTGGAGGCGAAGACCCAGGTCTTCACCCGCCGCTACTCCGACCACTTTCGCAATCGCCTCACGCACACGCTCGAAGTGGCGCAGATCGCCCGCACCATTGCCGCCCAACTCGGCCTCAATGTGGACATGGTCGAGGCCCTCGCTCTGGTGCATGACGTCGGCCATCCCCCGTTCGGCCACGCCGGAGAAAAAGCCCTCGACAGCATCATGCGATCGCACGGATTTTTCTTCGATCACAACCTGCACGCCTTGCGCATCGTGGAAGACTTCGAGCTGCGCTACGCCGCGTTTCGCGGGTTGAACCTGACCTTCGAAGTCCGCGAAGGCATCATCAAGCACTCGCACGATTACAGCCCGGCCGAGTTCCCTGAGCTGGCGGAGTATTTGCTCGACCGCCGTCCGCCGCTCGAAGCCCAGCTCATCGATCTGGCCGATGAAATCGCCTACAGCACCGCCGATCTCGATGACGGCTACGAAGCCCGCCTGCTGACTCTCGAAACAATTCGTGGCGGCGTGCCGGTGTTCGCGCGCTTCTACGCCGATGCCGAACGTACCTATCCTGACGCAATTGAGAAATTGAAATTCAACGAATCGATCAGGCGAATTCTCGACCGCTGGGTGGGAGATTTGATCCACAACACGAAAGAACAAATCGCCAAGACCGGCGTCCGCAGCCTGGAAGACGTGCGCGACTTTCCTCAGCGGCTGGTTGCGTTGAGCCCGGAAGCCGAGGAAGAACGCCGCCAGGCCAAAGCTTTCTTGTACAGCACGCTCTACTACAGCCCAACGCTCGATCCGGAAAAAGAAGACGCGGAGCAGATTATCCACCAGCTATTCGAGTTCTGGATGGCCAAGCCCGAGCATCTTCCCGCAAGCTATCAGGAGTCCGCTCATCATACTCCGCTGCCCCGTGTCATCTGCGACTACATCGCCGGCATGACTGATAACTACATCTACGAGCAATACGAGAAGTATCGTCAGTAGAGCCGGTTATTTGGTTTATTCCGCCTTCGCCGCCACCCGCGTCACCACATCGAACATCACCCGAAATCCGCGCCGCACTTCTTCCACCCGGATGCGCTCATCGTTCCCATGCTCAGTGTCATTTTCTTCCTGAGTCGCCGTGTACGGATTGAATCCGTACGCGTAAATTCCCAGTGGACGATAGCGCTGGTTCTCGTCGTAGCCGCTGGTCAGCAAAGGCGCCACCGGAGCACCGGGAAAATAGTGCGCGGTCACCTGGCGAACAGCCTTATACAAAGCCGTGTCGGTCGGGGAGTAATTGGCTTCACGGAATTCAGCATTCTGCGGCTCGACGGTCACATTGGGATCGTCCACCACCCGCCGAATGGTCGCCAAAAACGCTTTCGGATTTCCTCCCGGCAGCAGCCGCACATCCAGATTGGCCCAGGCCTCGGAAGGAATGACATTGGTCTGCTCGGACCCGCCCAGCATGGTTAGCGCAATCGTATCGCGGAACAAATAGTTCAGGTCGGGATCGGCTTCAATCTGCCGCCGGAACTTTTCGTTCTGCAAGCTGCGGCGAGGATTGCGAAACATCGCGGCCCGCGCCGGTGGCTCGTCGGGTGCCACGGTCTTCAGGAACTCGTCCACCACCGGCAGCACGCGTAGCGGCGTTTTGTAAGCCTGGATTCGGGTCAAGGCCCGCAGCAGACGGTTGGGCGCCGAATCGTTATTGGGACGCGAGCCGTGTCCCGGCTGCCCGTGAGCCACCACATGCAGCCATAACGGAGACTTCTCGCCCACGTCCACGCCCACATACTTAAGCCGTCCATCAGACCGCAGAATGTTTTCTCCGCCTTCATTGATCATGAATTCGGCGTTACCCAGCAGCTCCCGTTGATGCGCGATGAACCAGTCCGTGCCGGTCCCATCTGCCTCTTCATCGCTCACCGCCAGAAAGATCACATCGCGATCGAGCGGCACTTTCTCGCGTTGCAGCATTACCATGACCATCAAATGCGCCAGGCCTTCGCTCTTCATATCCTGCGCGCCGCGGCCATAGATGGCCCCGTCAACGATCTGCGCGCTGAATGGCGGCACTTTCCAGTGCGCGGGGTCACTGGTTACTACATCCATGTGACTGAGCAGCACGAACGGCCGCCTGGGTGTGGGGCTGGTGTATGAAATCCTCGCCCAGAGATCGGCGCGTCCCGGAGCGTACTCAAAAACTTGGTTCTCGATGCCTTCCGCGTCGAGGATCTTCTTGAAAAAAGTCGCCGTCCGCATCTCGTTCCCTGGCGGATTGGTGGTGTCAATGCGCAGATACTGTTGTTCCCACTCGACCGCTTGGTCGGCATATTGCTTCATGCGGTCCGCGGGGATGCGGTCGGAGATCAGGGCCTTGCCGCTTTCCTGAGCACAAACCGCCGCACCCGTGAACATGATCGTCAGAAACAGGGCAACCCGGCAGGTAAAGCGATTCCTTCTGAACATTCGATCTCCCGATACTCGACTTGAGGTGCGCGAAGTTTTTATACCAGCTTTTACCAAAATTACTCCCATTCGCGATGGCCAGAGACTACAATATCATTGTTATCTAAGGACTTAGCTTTGATCTGGTTTGGCATCGAACCTGTTCTACCAGTTAGCGAATGCGCGCATCCAGGCTGTCGTCGCGAGTTGAGACAGTCGGCCCGCAAGGGCATCGACAGCTTGCCGCACTTGAACTTGATGGATTTCGAAAATGCGCCACGCCCGCTAATGGCGTGCTGGAGTGGAGCTCCCAGGAAAGCTCCCCCACCCCGGAGGAAGTGAAATGAAGAATCGTGTTCTGACCGCGTTGCTGATTGCAGGGCTTGCCTTGCCAGCGTTTGCGCAAACCAATTCTGCCACGCCCGATCAAACCCAAGCGCCAAACCAGGCCCAAAGCTCGGCACAAAGCACCAGCCAACCGGCCGCTGTCACTACCGATAGCGCCACCGGAAAGCCGTTGCAACCACCCGCCCGCGAAGGCTTCTGGGGCCATCTCAATCCCTTTGCCCGCAAGAGATATGTGCAGCGGCAAACCGGCCCGATCCGTGATCGTTTGAACGAACTTGATGAGCTCACTGCGGCCAACAGCAAGATGATCAAAGACGTGGATTCGCGCGCCCAGCAGGGCATTCAGCTGGCGTCCGCCAAAGCCAATGAAGCCGACCAGCATGCCATCGACGCCGGCAACAAGGCCCAGGCAGCGCAGCAGACCGCAGCCCAGGCTAACGCTCATATATCCAGCGTTGAACAAGTAGTCAGCAACATTGACCAGTACAAAGCCACCAACCAGACCGAGATCCGCTTCCGTCCCGGCCAGAGTGTGCTAAGCAAGAACGCTAAGGCTGCGCTCGATGAACTCGCCACCCCGTTGAAGAATCAGCGCGGCTATATCATCGAAGTGCAAGGCTTCTCTTCCGGCCGCGGACAGGCTGCGCTTGCCGCTTCGCAGAAGATGGCGGAGTCGGTGGAGAGGTACCTGCTGCTCAACAGCGAGATTCCGCTGTACCGCGTCTACGTGCTGGCCTTGGGCAACTCTCCCGTCAACAACCCTGACGAAGCCAAGACCGCCAAGCGCACCAGCGGCGGCCGTGTGGAAATAAGTGTGATGAAGAATGATCTGGAGCAGCTCTCTGCCAGCTCGAACCCGGCAGCAGCGCCCCAGCAATAAGTTCTGGTCGTCGGCAGGCTCATGGCCCGTCGGCCCTCCCCCAGAAAAAAGCCCCTCCTGCGGGAGGGGCTTTTTATTTCTTGCTAGTTTCACTCAGACCACGCCGGCGGTTTCCTGTTTCAGCTTCTCCGCCTCGAAGTGCGCGACCAGCGGATCGATCAGCGGCTGCAGCTTGCCGTCCATAATATCCGGCAACTGGTGCATGGTCAGACCAATGCGGTGATCGGTCACGCGGTCCTGGGGAAAGTTGTAGGTGCGAATTTTTTCGCTGCGGTCGCCTGAACCCACCATCTGCTTGCGTTCTTTGGCCAGGGCATCCTGCTGCTTCTGCATTTCCATCTCATACAGGCGTGAGCGCAGCACCCGCATACCCTTTTCGCGGTTCTTGATCTGCGATTTCTCGTCCTGGCAGCTGACCACGGTGTTGGTGGGAATATGAGTGATGCGCACCGCCGAATAGGTCGTGTTCACCGATTGCCCGCCCGGACCGGATGAACAGAAGGTATCAATGCGCAGATCTTTGGCCTCAATCTTGATGTCCACATCCTCCGCTTCCGGCAGCACCGCCACGGTAACGGCGGAAGTGTGTACCCTCCCCTGTTGCTCCGTCGCCGGCACGCGCTGCACCCGGTGCACGCCGCTCTCATATTTCAAGCGCGAGTAGACGCGCTGGCCCTGAATCATGGCGATGACTTCCTTCAACCCGCCCACCGCCGACTCCGAAGTCGAAAGCACTTCCACCTTCCAGCGCTGGGTCTCCGCGAAGCGGGTGTACATACGAAACAGCTCGGCCACAAACAGCGTAGCTTCGTCGCCGCCAGTGCCGGCGCGGATTTCCAGAATGACGTCCTTTTCGTCGTTCGGGTCTTTGGGGAGAAGCAAAACTTTGAGCTCTTCTTCAATGCCCCCGACACGCGCTTGCAGCTTGTCCAGCTCTTCCTGTGCATAGGCGCGCATGTCCGCATCCTTCTCATTGGCCAACATGGCTTTGCTCTCAGCAATCCCCCGGGTCAGGTCCTTATACTCACGATACTTCTCGGTCACGGGAGCGATTTCGCTGTGCGCCTTGGCAGTCTTCTGGTATTTCGCCGAGTCATTGATGACTTCCGGCGATGACAGCGCCCGGGTTAGCTCCTCGTAGCGGGCCTCGATTTGGTCAAGTCTCTCAAACATAGTCGTTCGTCGTCGGTCGTTCGTCGTCGGTCGTTCGTCGTTGGCCATACGTGTTACGCGGCTTTGGCGCTCAGCGAGCTAATCAGCCCGCTCAAGGCGCGGCCAACTCCGTCAGCCGAATTTAGGAGATGCCGTGCGCTGTCTCCCGGCAAGTATTGTAATTCCTCTGCAATCAGAATCTGCTTCTGCAACTCCAACAATGATCCTCGCGCATGAAAGAGAAAATGCGTAAACTCGCGGTCCGATCGATGCCCTTTGCCTTCTGCGATGTTGCTCGGCACAGACACAGCCGCGCGGCGCATCTGTTGTGTCAGCCCGTAAACTTCGTGTCTGGGGAAGTCCTTCGTCTCATGATAAACCGCGAAGGCCAGGTTCATTGCTTCCCACCAGACGCGCAAATCCTTGAATGACGATGCCATACAAGCCTCCAGCAGCAAATGTAGGCATCGGCGAGGGATGCAGTCAGTGACGAACAACCCAGAATGACGGGCAGGCCAACGACCGACGACGAACGACCAACGACGGAAGAGCCGCTAGGCAATGACCAATTCGCCACCATGCACTTTTTCGAGCGACATGGCTTCATTCAACGCCACAATAGCGCATTGCGCTTGCTCATCCGTGGGCGGCTGGGTGGTGATCCGTTGCAGCCATAGTCCGGGCTTCGTCATCAGTGCAAAAAGCGAACCACGATGCTTCGCGGAAAAACGAATGATCTCGTAGGAGAGCCCGGTGATTACCGGCAGCAGCGCAATCCGTAGCGCGAATCGCGCCCAGAACGTGGTCACCGGAAATAGCATGTACACCAGGATCGAAATGATCATCACCGTCATCAAGAAACTGGTTCCGCAACGGGGATGATAGGTCGAGTATTTCTGCACCGCAGCGGTTTCGAGAGGATCGCCATTCTCGAACGCGAACACCGTCTTGTGCTCGGCGCCATGATATTGATAGACGCGGCGGATGTCCGGCCACAACGAAGTACCCCAGATAAAGAACAGGAACAAAGCCAGCCGGATCACGCCATCCACCAGGTTGAACATGATCTGTCCGCCCAGCGCGGGATCAACCTTTTTCAATTCCGTCGCCGCCAGCAGCGGCAGGTATTTGTACATGAAAATAAAAAAACCGACCGAGAACACAATGTTCACGGTCGCGATCCAGCCGCTGATCTCGAATTTCTTCTTTTCAGGCTCACCCGGCTTAGGGGCCGGTTGCAATTCGTCCAGCGCCACGTTGGCGGAAAACTTCAGCGCCCGGAAACCCAATGTCATGGCATGGCCCAGCGTGATGACGCCGCGAACCACCGGCCAACCCATCCACTTGTGTTTCTCCGACAAACGCTCTAAAGGCTCACTGTGGACCGAAACCTCGCCCGACGGCTTGCGGCAGGCAATTCCCCAGGCATGCGGAGAACGCATCATCACACCTTCGAGCACAGCCTGCCCGCCCACCAAGGTCTCCTCGCCGCCCTCGAGCGCCGGGAGTAGTTGCACAGCTACCAGAAAACGCGACAATGTCCGCCAAAACTGCATAGGGATTGGATGATCCTACGGGGAGTTCCGAACCAATCCACAGTATGACATAGTTCGGGGAAAGTAGGATAGAGGCAAGTCGCGATGCTAGCGTAGCTTACAGACGGAGATGAAGACCCTCGCCCAAACTTGCGAGCAAATCGCAGCTACCAGCAAGAAACTGCACAAGATCGCCATTTTGGCCGAATTCTTGAAGTCATTGCCCACGGAAGAGGCTTCCGTGGCCGCCGTCTTTCTCTCCGGTAGGCCATTTCCCATCTGGGAGGAGACAACCCTCCAAGTTGGCGGAGCCCTGCTCTGGCGGCTGGTGCAGGAAATATCCGGCAAGAGCGAGGCCGAACTGACTGCGGCATACCGCAAGCTGGGGGATTTAGGCGCGGTGGCGGGGGAGGTATTTGATCGTGTGGGGACGGGCGCCCTCGCCCGTCCAAGCCGAGCGCAGCTCGGCGGCGACCTGAGTCTGATTGAGGTTCAAGCCGCCTTTCGCCAGATCGCAGCCGCCCGTGGCCATGCAGCTAGAGCGGTGCTGGTGCGAGAACTGCTCTCCCAAGTTACACCGCTTGAAGCCAAGTACGCCATCAAGATCATGCTCGGCGACCTACGAATTGGCCTGAAAGAAAGCCTGGTTGAAGAAGCCATCGCCAAAGCCTACGAGGCGACTTTGGTGGAAGTTCAGCGCGCCAACATGTTGCTGGGCGACATCGGTGAAACATTGCGGCTCGCTGCCGATGGGAAACTAGCCGAGGCCCGCATGCGGCTGTTCCATCCTCTCGGCTTCATGCTGGCCAGCCCGGCGTCGACATCAGAAGAGGCCCTGGGCTATTTCGAGAACCCTTTGGTCGAAGACAAATACGACGGCATTCGCGCACAGGCACATATCTCAGGCGATGAAGTGCGGATTTTCTCCCGCACTCGAGATGAGATTACGGAATCTTTCCCCGAATTGCCGGATGCACTGTCGGGCCTGCCTGACGATGCGATTCTCGATGGCGAGATCGTGGCCTGGAACTACGGCGAGCAAGGCCCAGGCCGCGCGCTGCCGTTCAGTGCGCTTGTGCGCCGCCTGGGACGCAAGAAAGTCAGCGAACAACTTATGCGCGAAGTTCCAGTCGCGTATCTGGTGTTCGACGTGCTCTATGTCAATGGAGAGTTGTTGATCGATCGGCCGTTACGAGAGCGGGGAAATGTCCTCGACAATCTGCTGGCGACACGATTGCCTGGTAGCCGGGCGAGGACGCCCATTCTCCCTCAAGCAAAGTTGGCATTCGGATCGGAAGAACCAATGCCCAGCGCTCAGGTGATTCGAGCACCCGTGTCAACAACTTCATCCGCCGCAGAACTCGATCAACTCTTCGAAGCGGCCCAGGCACGCGGCAACGAGGGCCTGATGATCAAAGATCCCGAATCGCCCTACACACCCGGACGCCGCGGCAAGTCGTGGCTGAAGTTGAAACGTGAACTGGCAACCCTGGACGTAGTCGTGACGGCCGTTGAGTACGGCCACGGCAAGCGTATCGGCGTCCTGAGCGATTACACCTTTGCGGTGTGGGATGGGAACCGGTTGGCGAACATCGGCAAAGCTTACTCGGGCCTCACCGACGCCCAGATCACTGAAATGACCAAGTGGTTTCTGGAGCACAAAATCGAAGATCAAGGCTTCCGCTTGATCGTCGAACCAAAAATCGTTCTCGAGGTTGCTTTTAACAATATGATGCGTTCCGACCGCCACGATAGCGGCTATGCGCTGCGGTTTCCGAGAATCGTGCGTCTGCGACCCGATAAATTGCCTGAAGATGCGGATACGATTGAGAGGGCGAAAGAGATTTACGAGAAGCAGGAAAAAAGCAATTAGCACTTGGCACTTGGCATTTAGCCATGAGAGGGTTTCGCTGGTCCAAATCACGGTCCGCGACCACTAGATGCTAATTGCCAAATGCTAATGGCGGCCTAGTGACTATGCCCTTCTTCACCGCCCACCGGAATCACGCATCCATGCGCCACTTCGCAAACTACGTTCTCAAACTGAATAGTGGTGTGGTCAATGTGGAATTCTTCGTGTAGCCGCTCCTTCACCTCGCGCAGAATGCGCTCACTGACCGAGGGCGGGATGTCAGCGATCGAAATATGACAGGAAAGCGCCGCAGTCTCCGAGCCGATACTCCACACATGCAGATCATGCACATCGTTGACTCCATCGACGGCGCAAATCGTAGCTGTCACGCGTTCCAGCTTGATCCCCCGTGGGGTACCTTCGAGCAAGATGTTCAAGGTCTCGCGCACGATACCAAAACCCGACCACAGAATCAGCGCCCCGATGCAAAACGAAAGCGCCGGGTCAATCCAGTATCGTCCGGTCGCCATAATCGCCCAGCCGCCGGCGATCACCGCCGCGGTTGAAACCGTATCTCCGATCTCGTGCAGCAAGGCGCTGCGAATGTTCACGTCACGCCCGGAACGGTGGAGCAACAGGGCAATCGCTCCGTTCATGACCACGCCCACCGCAGCCACTCCCATCATCAATCCAGCGTGCACCGGCTGGGGGTTTCGCAACCGCCGCAAGGCCTCATAGAAAATGAAGAATGAGATCACCACCAGCGACCCCGCGTTCACCAGCGCAGCCAGCACTCCCGCGCGGTGCCAGCCATAGGTCTTAGTCGCGCTCGGGGGACGGGCCTGCAGATACACAGCCACCAGCGACAGCAGCAGAGCCACCAGATCGGAAAGATTGTGTCCCGCTTCGGAGAGCAGCGCCAGCGAGTGGGCGCGAATGCCGGCGATGACCAGCAGCGCAATGTACGCCAGAGTTACAACCAGCGAAATCCGCAGGACCCTCGAGGTCCGCTCTCCGCCGTGGCTGGCATGCATGTGCATCTATCTCTAAGTTTAAGGGGAAGCAGAGCGGGGTTCAAGGCACCAAAGGAACCGAGCCTTCTTTGCGATCTTCGCGCAACCCGTGGCGCCCTTTGCGGTCAAAAGCTTCACCGCAAAGTGCGCGAAGGCATCGCAAGTACGCAAAGAAAATAATCTGAGTAAAATAAATCTTCAGATGCACACCGCAGAAGTCGTCATCATCGGCGGAGGGATCGTCGGCTCCAGCATCGCCTACCACCTGGCTGCGGCTGGCTGTAAGGACGTCCTCGTCATCGAACGTGAAACCGCCCAAGGCAAGGGATCCACCGGCAAGAGCATGGGTGGAGTGCGGGCGCAGTTCTCCACCCCGGTCAATATCCAGATGTCGCTCTACTCCATCCCCTTCTACGCGAGCTTCGACGAGCGTCTGGGATATCCCGCAGACTACCGGCCACAAGGCTATTTGTTTTGCGCCACACAGCAAAAGCATCTGGCCTACCTGCGTACGAACTACGAAAAACAAATTGCTTTGGGACTGAAGAACGTTCGGTTAGTCTCCGCCGCCGAAATTCGCACCATGTTTCCGCAGCTTCGCTCGGACGACATTGTGGGCGGCAGCTTCTGCTCGACCGACGGTTTTGTCGATCCCTACAGCGCCATGAACGGCTTTATGAGTTGGGCTGCCGACCACGGCGCGAAACTGTGGAAGAACACCGAGGTCACGAACATTCAACTCGACGCGAAGGGCATTACCAGCGTCGAGACCACGCGCGGTCCCGTGTCCACGCGGAAGGTGGTTAACGCCGCTGGCCCTTGGGCGGCCGGTATCGCCCGCATGGTGAATCTGGATCTGCCCGTCGAGCCCTTGCGGCGCATGCTCGTTCCTACCGAACCGTTCGACCAGTTCCCCCACACCGCGCCCATGATCATTGATATGTCTAACGGCTTCCACTTTCGCCCGGAAGCCTTGGGATTTTTGATGGCCTGGAATGATCCGGAAGAAACGCCGGGTTACAAAACTGACTTCGAACCCACGTTCATCGAGAAAATTCTGACCCGCGCCGCCGACCGGGTGCCCATCTTCGAGAATCTGGCCGTCAACCCCAAACGCGCATGGGCTGGGCTGTATGAGATGACGCCCGATCACCATCCCATCCTGGGTGAGGCTCCGGACGTTCGCGGGTTCTTTCTGGCCAACGGTTTCAGCGGACACGGTGTGATGCACGCTCCGGCTACCGGCAAAATCCTATCGGACATAATTATCACGGGAAAGGCCGATCTGGTGAACGTATCCTTACTCGGTCTCTCGCGCTTTGCCGAAGGTCGCATGATCGAAGAGACCGCCGTGCTGTGAAAGTCTTTAACCGCAAAGATCGCGAAGGCCGATGCGAAGATCGCAAAGAAGTTCAACGTTGAGTCTCTTTGCGTCCTTTGCGGCGTTCCTTTGCGAACTTTGCGGTTAGCTTTTTTGTGTTGAAATGGTCGAGTGCTACTGAAAGACGCACTGACGTCCGCCGTCAAGCAGCTCACCGCCGCCCACGTAGGTTCTCCGCGCTTGAACGCCGAGACGCTGCTCATGTTTACCCTGAGCTGCGACCGCGCCTATCTCTTCGCGCATCCCGAACGCGAACTCACTCCACAAGAGAAGATCAACTACCAAGAGGCAATCGCGCAACGCGCCCAGGGAACTCCGGCCCAATACATCACTGGTCATCAAGAATTCTGGGGCATGGATCTTATCGTTTCTCCCGCCGTGCTCATTCCCCGCCCCGAGACCGAGCACCTAATCGAGGCCGTGCTGCCCCTGGCTCGTGCGGTCGAGAAGCGCCGGATCGTCGACGTCGGCACCGGCTCCGGCTGCATCGCGCTCGCCCTCGCCAAAGAACTCCCGCAAGCTGATATTCACGCGACTGACATCTCCGCCGCAGCCCTCGAGATCGCCCGCGCCAACGCGGCTCGTCACCGGCTCGACCGCAGCATTCATTTTCATCACACCGACTTGCTACACGGATTCGAACCCGGCGCCTTTGACCTCGTCGTCTCCAATCCACCCTACGTTGGCGAATCCGAAGAAGATCAGGTCCAACTCGAAGTCCGCAAGTTCGAGCCTCGCGATGCCGTCTTCGCCGGTCCAACCGGCTTAGAGGTCATCGAGCGCCTCATCCCGCAAGCCCATACCGTTCTCAAAGCCGGCGGATTTCTGGCAATAGAAATAAGCGGCACGATTGCGGAAGGCGTAAAGCATCTGCTTGCAAGGTGGTCAGGACTTCGCGTGATCAATGATCTCCAAGGCATTCCGCGAGTCGCCGTAGCTGCAAAATTTAGATAGCCACGCTACCCGGCCCTACGGAATGAGCACGATTCTGCGGCCGCGTCCCTCACGTTGCCACGCACTCTCGACCTGATCCAACGGAATCGGTTCGGTATCAATGCGAAGTTCGCCGCGGGCGGTGCGGGTCATCACTTGTTGGAATGCGTCCAGCAGAATTTCGTAAGACGGAATGCCCGCCGTCCCGAGGATACTCAGTGGCGCGCTGCGCAATACCGCGGCAGGAAGGGAGATAGCCGCGCCCGCGCTTTCCCCCACCTGTACCAGGCGAATCTCAGATTTGACGACTGCGAATTCCTTGCGGGTAATGGCGGCCAGCAGGGCTACGGTTGGAGCTCCCCACACGTAATCGATGATGACGTCGAAGCCCGAATCCCCGGCTTCGCGAGCGAACGCTTCCTTGAGATCCTGGCCAGGTTTGTCGATCTGGATGGTCGCGTCGGCGCCGAGGTCGTGCAGCGTGCCCAGCACCTGCTGGTTGCGTCCCGCGGCCACCACTCGCGCTGCACCCAGGAGCTTGGCAATCTGCACCGCTAATTTGCCGGTCACGCCGGTCGCGCCCAGAATCAGAACGCTCTCGCCGCGCGCCAGCTTTGCCCGCTGCGCCAGAGTAAGCCATGCGGAGACGCCAGGATTGATTATCGCTGCGGCAGTCACATCGTCGAGCTCGTCAGCCAGCGGGAAGCAGCGCGGTCGTGATACGACGGTGCGTTCCGCCATGGCGCCGTACGGTGGTCGACTACCCGCGAAGTAGACGCGGGCGCCATCTTCAAGGCGGCCAACGCCATCGAGCCCGCAGAGCCCCGGCAGTTTGCCGGGACTCGCGTAGTGCGAGCCGCTGGCGATCTGCTTATCAACTGGCTTCAGCGCAGCCGCCTGGACGCGCACAACGACTTCACTTTCCCCCGCCGTTGGCTCGGGAAACGATTCGAAGTGAGGCAACCTGTCAAATGCATGTAACACCGCAGCGTTCATAGGTGGTGATTTGCCTTTCTTTAACTCTGCTCGTACTCTAGCTAGGTCCACATTGGCCTGCTAACGCAAAAAGGGCGATTTATATCGGAAAAGGGTCAATCTCACAGATTCATGTTTTCAGTCCCGAAAAACCTCAAAGAATTGCGCCGCCTCGCCGAGAGCGGTGTGCCGATACTGGCATTCGCCTTCGAGAGAAGCGGCCCAGAGGATTGGGCCCCGGCACACCGTCACGCCCGCGGTCAACTCTTCGCATTGACTCGAGGACTGCTGGTGGTCGAAGCGGGCAATGAGCGTTGGATGTTCCCCTCTCAGCGCTGTGCCTGGATTCCCCCTGATTGCATGCATGGGGCGCGTTCAGTGGGAGGCGTGGCAGGCGCGATGGTCTACCTCTCGGCGGAGACTTGCCGTGGACTGCCCAGGAAGCCGTGCATGTTCAGTTCATCCGAGTTGTTGTTTGCTATCGTTCATCGGGCTCTCACGTGGAACCCCCGCCAGCCCTTCAACTCGGCACAGAAGCGTTTGATCGCCGCGCTTCGCGATGAGATTCGGCAACCTGAACAGCAGCCTTTATGTTTGCCCATCCCCAGAGAAAAAAGGCTGGCCAAAGTCGCTCATGCGCTGCTGGATGATGTTGGCAACGAGCGCACGCTGGACGACTGGGCGCATTGTGCAGGCATGGCCCGTCGAACTTTCATGCGTGCCTTTTCCGCTGAGGTGGGTATGCCGTTCGGCCGGTGGCGACAGCAAGCACGGTTGTTTGCTGCGCTGGAGATGCTCGCGCAACACCAATCGGTCACCGACGTGGCGATTGCCGTCGGCTATGACAGCGTGAGCGCTTTCATTGCAATGTTTCGCACCGCACTAGGCAGTACGCCACAAGCTTACTTCCGAAACCAGCGAGACCGACCACAGGTCAAATGAGAACAACAAGACAACTGGCTTCGTCTTCCCAAATGTTACCTGCTTACTAGCGCTGGTAGTAATCCGCAGGGCATAGCTACCCTCGATGCCAAATGCCATCCAGAACTTTACCTTCGACTCTCTTTCGCGTCGGTCTGCTGTTTCTTTTCTCTCTTACGGCTTTGCCTCTGCTGACTTTCGCGCAAACTTCGGCTGGATCGATGCGTGGCGTGGTGCAGGATTCCAGCGGCGCACGGCTGGCTCACGCCACGGTCGTTGCCCGCGCGCACGGCTCTGCTTTTGAACGCCAGGTAACTGCCGACGATCGGGGAGAATTCCGCTTACTCGACTTGCTGCCCGGGGACTACCGCCTGACCGTAAGCGCTCCCGGTTTTGCCGAGGCTCACGCCGATGTCGAACTCATCGTCAGCTCGGTTCGCGATTACACCATCACGCTCAAGCCGGTCGGAGCTCAGGAAACGGTCCAAGTGGAATCACAAGCTTCTTCGATCACCACGCAGGCCATTGATTTGGCCAGCGCCGTGCACCAGACCGCAGTCATGTCACAGGACCTTGAAACCCTTCCGCTCAGCGCCCGCAGCTTTGCCAACATCGCATACCTGGCTCCGGGAACCGAGCCGGTCGAACCTTCCGACCCCACCAAGGCGCGCATCACCGCAGTTTCCACCGGCGGTAGCTCGGGTCTCAACAACGCGCTTTCTGTGGACGGCGTAGACAATTCCGACGATTGGATCGGCGGGTTCTTACAAAATTTCTCTCCCGATGCGATTCAGGAATTCGCGGTGCAAACCGCGCAGGAAGATGCCGACACCGGAGGCACCACCGCCGGCTCTGTCGTCATCACCACCAAGCGCGGGACCGATGATTGGCATGGCAGCTTTTCATTTTACGATCGGCAGGCCGCCCTTAACGCGCGCTTTCCCATCGAAAATCCCGCCCCCAACCCCAAACAGCCATTCTCCCGGCAAAACTACGTTGGCACCATCGGGGGGCCGATCAAGAAAGACAAAGTCTGGTTCTTCCTCGCCTTCGAGCACGTTCACGAAGATGCCAGCATCGCCTACAGCGACGCCAGCCTCACCCAGTTCAATGCTTTATCGACTCTTGCCTCCGAAGGTTTGATTCACGGCGTAAGCTCCATTGCCGTGCCCAACAACGTTCCCATTCCCTTCCGCGATTACAACGGCTCACTGCGTTTCGACTGGGCGCAATCGCCAAAATCGCAATGGTTTTTGCGCGTCTCAGGGGATAGCTACCTCACCCACAACGCTCTGGTCCAACAAGCCACGCTGCCTTCGACCGGACTGACCACGCATAATAACTACTGGAACGCCGCAATCGTCAATTCCTACTCATTCAGTTCCACCTGGCTGGGCACTTTCGCTTTCGGCGCCAGCGAACTGCACCTCACCCAGGCGCGCAACTCGGACCTCGGCTTTGCTCTCCAGTTTCCTTTCAGTTCCACATCGTTGACGGTCTCCGGCTTCGAAACCTTCGGTGACAATCAGTTCGCAACTCCGATTACCCTGTTCCCCGATTTGCGCAACCAGGAAAAATATCAATTCCGTTATGACGTGAGCCATGCTTCGGGGCGGCATGCGCCCAAGTTCGGCATCAATTTCATTCACGAGCCGGTGCTCAGCGGCGCCTTTTCAGGCAATAACGAGACGCTGTTTTCGTTTCCGCAGAATCCTACGTTTTACCTGACTCAACCTGCCTCCGTATTTACCGCTGACATGCAGGCCGGGGCCTCAACTTCCAATCTGGGCGGACCCTTCTCGCAAAACGTGCAGCGGCTCGCGTTATACGCAGAGGATTCCTGGCGGGTGACGCCGCGGCTCACGGTGAATTACGGCTTGCGCTACCAGACCAGCTTCGGACTTTTCGAGGGTTCGGGCCGCAGCCAGCTCCAGAACCCCGCGTACCTCACGTTGCAGGCGCTGGGGATTCCCTTGCAGCAGGGTGCGCCGCATGATTACCGCAAGCAGTTCGGTCCCCGGCTCGGAATTGCGTATTCTCCCGGCCACGGCGGCAAAACCGTGATCCGCGCCGGCTTCGGCCTTTATTACGACGACCTCGCCCAGAACGGATGGGCCACCGCATTCCAAGCGGTGAATCAACCCGCCGGCCCATGCAGCTTCAACGCCGTGCCTGGCCATTATGCCCTGGTAGGCGCCGGCTGCATTCAGGGTGGCGTCGCGGCCGGAGGTAATCTCATCGCTTCCGGTTATAAGACCCCGTATAACATCCACGCCACCGGCGGCGTTCAGCACGCCTTCAACCAGAAGTGGAACATGAGCGCCGATTACACCCACGAGGAGGGCAATCACGGCTATCGGGGTTACAGCTATACCAGTGGCGTCAATCTTTTCACTCCACTCATTCCCGTTACCGATCCCAAATACGCCGCCGATCAAGCCAGCGTGGTTCCCAATCTCAATCTTTTCAAATCCGACAACCGCTCCAGCTACAACGCACTGATGCTTCACCTCCAGGGCAATATGTCGCGCCGCTTCAGCCTGATTGCCAACTACACCCTATCCCGAGCGGACACCTGGGGCTGCGTCCTCGGAGAACTCTTTGACTATGTGAATGGGGTTTGTAACCCGCTGAATCCGTTTGGACCCGGCGATTACGGCCCGTCAGGAGAAAATGTCACGCATCGTTTCGTTCTGGCCGGCACTCTCCACCTTCCCGGCGGATTCGAAGTGACGACCTTAACCCAGGCAGAAAGCGCCCGCCCCGTCACCATCACCACCGCGGACAACAGCCAGCGCATTTCGGTAAATGGTGTTCCCACCAGTCTCGATGAGTTCCGCGGCACTCCCTACATCCAGGCCGATCTGCGGGTCAGCCGGCCCTTCAATTTCCACGACCGCTGGTCGGTGATTCCCTTCGTCGAATTCTTCAACCTCTTCAACCGCAACAATCCCGGAGCGAACTATATCGGCAACATATCTACGCTCCCGGTGCCACTGGCCGACCAGCAGTCCGGCAACGTGACCGCAATCTGCACCAACCCGCTCTGCACCACCACCAAACCCGTCACCAGCTTGCAGCAGTTGGCCATTCCAGCCGGCGCTCTAGGAGATTTCTTTGGTCCGGGGACAACTGTCGGCATCCCTTTCGCCGCACAGATCGGGGCACGGGTGAGCTTCTGACCTGCCGGCTTGTCGACCCGGCTTGTCACTTGACCTGCCCACCTCAGGAAGGAAGACTCCCCACCCCGGTCGAAAGACTCCGTTGACCCGCACCGCTGCGAAAGCTACACTTCATCCCCAGTCCGAGTCTGCTCGAACTCCCGGGTTCTCGTTTCCGCTCCACGCTCCCTGGCAAGATGCGAGAGAATTCTTGGGTCAGTCGATCGGGAAATCGAACAATCCTATACTGAGGGAACAATCACCATGAAGAGAAGTTTGATTACTTGCAGCTTGATCACTGCACTGGTTGCGCTGGTCTGCATCAGCTTGACTGGAATCGGCTTTGCCCAGGACCCTTCTGGAGCGCGTCCGATGTTCAGAGCCCTACCTCCGCACAACTACTACCCGAATGTTAAACCGGCAGACCCCGCCGTCCAATTGCCACAGTGGACGTTCACCTGGACCTCCTCCTATAACAATCGCACCTACAACACCGTGATCGTTGGATCGGATCCCCGGTCGACGAACACCACCACGACCGTGACCGTCGGAATCATCCCCATCAAGATGGTCTTCGGAGCCAGCAACGGAAACATGACCTTCGATCCCAGCACCCCCTACTTTGGAAATTACTCGACCACGCAAATGGTCATGGACTCGCCTATCTTTAAGCCGGAATTCGACTACACCCAGGGGGGCACGGACTTGGGCAAGACGCAATATGAAGATGCCTACCAGCGGGGCGACTTCTGGGGCGCCGTCAAAACCAACACTAACTATCACCTCATCCTCAAGACGGTGCTCGGTCCGGAGCAGACGTTCACCGTCCCCGTCGGAGATGGCGACGTAATTGACAACCCCTGGAGCGGCATCCCCACCGGGACCGCCGATATCAACTGGTTTGACGAACAGTTGCAAACTGTGCTCACCAAGTACAAGCAGATCAACCCCAGTGTTTTGCCCCTGTTTATTACCGAGAACGTTTACCTGACAGAGGGTGGCTGCTGCATCGGTGGCTATCACAGCGCCAACGGTGGTGCGCCCGGTGGGCAGACCTACAGCTACAGCACCAGCATTCAGCAAGCCAAGGTCCCGGTATTTTCACAGGACGTGGGCGCCCTGGCGCATGAAGTCGGCGAGTGGATCATGGATCCGTTCACCGAGAATGCATCGCCTTGCCCGAGCAACAGCATCCTGGAAGTGGGCGATCCGCTGGAGAATGGTCCCAACTTCGGAGATTACCCCTACACCATCGACGGCTTCACCTTCCATCCTCAGGACCTGGTATTCATCACCTGGTTCGGAGCGCCGCCGGCGACGTCTCTCGATGTCTGGGACGGCGTCACCACGAACGTGGTTACCTTCCAGAATGAGAAGCTGGCGGTTTGCCAGACTATCTAATTCCGCGCTCCGTGCGCTGAATCACAGCCAGGGACGGTGCAACCTCAGCAACGTTCTTCGCAATTGGGCTCTGAGGCCCCGGCCGCATTTGGCCGGGGCCCCAGAGCAATTTCGCTCCGCCTGATGAACTCGCCGTAGGAAGGAAGGCTCCCCACCCCGGTCGAAAGACTCCGTTGACCCGCGCCGCGGCTAAGGCTACACTTCCTTCCCAGTCCGAATCTGCTCGAAAGAAGTCGCTCATAATCCGAGAAGGACGCTTCTGGCACGGTACGTGATTGAGTGTGCTCGCGACTCTGACAAAACATCGGTAACGCCGAAAAAACATCCAAGGAGAATTCAGTCTATGAATCGTCGTTTTTCGCTCTCGTTGTTCTCCGCACTGATTGTGCTGACATGCGCCGCCTTCGCTCAAGATCAGCGCACGCCCGAACCCAGATTCGTTGTTTTGCCGCCCCACGCTAACAACAATGCAAACGCTCCCGCCGGAACCTTGGCGACCTGGAATGGAGCCCTGCAAGGAAGTAACTTCCCTTTCATCATGGTGGGCAGCGATCCCTCTAAGACGAACACCACCACCACGGTGACCGTCTACATCATTCCGGTAAACATCTGCGTCACGGTTAGCGGTACCAAAACCTGTTTTGATCCCAAGACCAAACAGTCCAATGGAGCCACGGCGATAACTAACGTTGTCAACTCGCCCATCTTCCAGAAGCAGGACTACACCATCGACGGAACTGACATTGGCGACACCCAGTATGAAGACGCGTTCCAGCGCAGCAACTTCTGGTCCGACGTAATGACCAACACCAACTATCACGTCCTTCTCAAGCCGGTAGTACTGGCGGAAGTTACGGTGAACGTTCCTGCCGCCGACGGTACCACCGGAACCAACTACTTTGGCGTACCCGAAGTGGCCTTGGTGGACATCAACTACGTGGACGCCCAAATCAACGCTGGATTGCCCAAGCTGAAAGAAGTCAACCCGACCAACATTCCGGTCATTATGACTTACAACACCTATTTGACCGATGGTAGCTTCGCGAACTGCTGCATCGGCGGCTACCACAGTGCAACCGGACAACAAACCTACGCACAATTCACCTATACCGTCCCTACCTCCGGAACGTCATTCTCAATGGACGTTTCCGCCCTGTCGCATGAACTGGGTGAGTGGATGGATGATCCGCTAACCAACGGCGGCAACGATTCGCCTTGCGGAATTCTCGAGGTCGGCGATCCCATCGAGGGTGAGGCCATTCCGCACCAGTATGGCACCTACACCTACACCCTGAACGGATACACCTACCACCTGCAGGATTTGGCCACCATGAAGTACTTCGGCCAATCTCCCGTGACCGTCAACAACAACAACTGGACCTTCCAGGGCCAGAACGGGACCCTTCCTGGATTAGGGACAATCGGCGAGTGCAGTTTCGGCTCGTAGCTTTACGGTTAGCAGTTTCGAGGCCCGCCTTTCAAAAGGCGGGCTTTTTCTTTGGATGGAAAGGTTATCGCTTGACGGTCGCGGGCTGGATTTCTTCGACATCGACCCAATCGGTGGGATACGCACCGGTATAGCAGGCGGTACAATAGGTGGTCTTCTCGCCATCTCCGCAAGCTTTCTTCAACCCTTCGAGTGAAAGATAGGAAAGCGAGTCCGCCCCGATGAACTGTCGAATCTCTTCGACCGACTTATTCGCGGCGATCAATTCCTTCTTGGAAGGCGTGTCCACCCCGTAAAAGCATGGAGAAATGGTCGGCGGACAGGAAATGCGCATGTGCACTGCTTTGGCTCCCGCGCTGCGCACCATGCGGACAATTTTCCGGCTGGTGGTGCCGCGAACAATAGAATCGTCAATCAGCACCACGCGCTTGCCTTCGAGCAGGCTGCGCACTGGATTAAGCTTCAGCCGCACTCCGAAATCACGCACGGTTTGACGAGGCTCAATAAACGTGCGGCCCACGTAGTGGTTACGGATCAGCCCAAAGCGAAAAGGAATGCCGCTCTCGGCCGCGTAACCCATGGCAGCCGTCACTCCGGAATCCGGCACCGGGACCACAATGTCCGCTTCCGCCGGAGCTTCCCGCGCCAGTTGCCGGCCCAGTTCCTCCCGGCTCTGCTGCACCGCCCGGCCAAACACCAGGCTATCCGGCCGCGAAAAATACACGTGCTCGAAGATGCAGCTCGATTGTTCCAGCGGCAGCGAATAGAAACGGGACGCCACTCCTTCGGGGCCGACCACGATCATTTCCCCCGGCTTGACGTCGCGCTCGAAAGTGGCCCCGATCAGATCGAAGGCACTGGTCTCAGAAGCGAAGACGATGGTGTCCTGTTTCTCGCCGGGCTGCGCCGGAATCCGTCCCATGGCCAGTGGCCGGAACCCGCGCGGGTCCCGCACCGCAAAGATCCGGTCCGGGCTTATTATGACCAGCGAAAAAGCTCCTTCGACTTTCCGTAACGCATCCTCAATCGCCTCCGGCAGCGTGTGCTCCTTGGAGCGCGCGATCAGATGCACCATCACTTCGGTATCGCTATTGGTCTGAAAGATGGACCCCTCAGCCTCCAGGCTGGCGCGAATCTCCAGCGCATTGACCAGGTTTCCGTTGTGCGCCAGCGCCATCATGCCTTTGTTGGATTGCACCATGATGGGCTGAGCATTCAGCAAAGCAGAATCGCCCGCGGTCGAGTAGCGAGTGTGCCCAATCGCCAAGGTCCCGTGCAGCTTTGCCAGAACCTCTTCGAGAAAAATATCCGCCACCAGCCCCATGGCTTTGTGCAGGTGCAGGGTCATACCGTCAGAAGTGACAATTCCCGCCGATTCCTGACCGCGATGTTGCAGCGCGTGCAGTCCAAGGTAGGCAAGCTTCTCCGCCTCAGGATGCGCGTAGATCGCCACCACCCCGCATTCGTCTCGAAATTTATCGGAACCTGGCATTTGGCTCTTGGCTCTTAGCCTTTCTCTGGGATCTTTGCGGCCTTTCTTTGCGACCTTTGCGGTTAAAAGCCTTTCAATCCGCCGCCACAGCCTCAGTCCTCAAAGCCGTCTCCAGCGCATTCTCATAAACCTGGCGCAGTTCGCCGACGCGTGCCGACACTACCACCCGGCCATCCAACTTGATTTCAACTTGTTCCGGAACCGTCTCCCCGATCACGTCCGCCGAGATGCCATATTTTACCGCTACTTGTTGGATTCCCGAGAGGTTACTTCGGTCGCACGACACCACCACCCGGCTGGCATCTTCGCCGAACAGCACAAACTCCGTTGGCAGCTCCTGGGCGCTCAAGTCCACCCTTACTCCAACCCCCTTCGCGAACGCCGATTCTGCCAGCGTCACCGCGATCCCGCCCTCCGAGCAGTCGTGCGCCGACTCCACCAGCCCGGCCTGGATCATCTCGACCACACCCTTTTGCAGCGCAGCTTCGCGTTCCAGTTCCAGCGCGGGCGGAAATCCCCACAATGCCCCAAATATCTCTTTCGCGTATTCGGAAGAGCCAAACTCTGACTCTGCGTCCACCAAATCTCCCGCCTCCGACCCTCGCAGCAGCACGACCACCCGCCCCGGCTCACGGAAATGCGGGAACACAGCTTTGTGAACATCGTCGAGCGTGCCCACAATTCCCAGCACCGGCGTGGGATAAATCCCCTCGCCCAAAGTCTCGTTGTAAAAACTGACATTGCCCCCAGTGATGGGCACATCCAGCGCCTCGCAAGCCTTGGTGATGCCATCCACCACCTGGGAAAACTGCCACATGATGTGCGGCTTCTCCGGATTGCCGAAGTTCAGGCAGTTGGTCGCGCCCACCGGCGTAGCGCCGCAGCAGGCAACGTTGCGGGCCGCGTCCGCCACCGCGTGCATAGCCCCAAGTTGCGGATCGAGATAGCACCACCGCCCGTTGCCATCGAGTGCCATCGCCAGCCCGCGCTGCGAACCTTTAATACGAATCACGCCCGCATCGCCCGCACCCGGCCCCTCGACCGTATTGGTCTGCACCATGTGATCGTATTGCTGCCACACCCACCGCTTGCCGCAGATATTGGGACTAGCGAGCAGCTTTTTGAGATCGCCTGTCAGATCTCCACCTGCCGCCAGCCGAATGTGATCGGGCATCTCCCGCGGCACCGGTGGCTCCCATCTCTGCAAAGGCCGCTTGTAGACCGGGGCGTCATCGGTCAGCGCCTCATTCGGAATCTCCGAAACAACTTGCCCATGCTGCAGCACGCGCATTTTGCCATCGCTGGTCACGCGGCCAATTTCAACCGCATCCAGTCCCCACTTTTCGAAGACTCGAAGAACCTCGTCCTCGCGGCCCTTCTGCGCCACCAGCAGCATGCGTTCCTGCGACTCGCTCAGCATGATCTCGTAAGGGCTCATGCCCGTCTCGCGCTGCGGCACGCGGTCGAGTTCAATCTCCGTTCCCACTTTGCCGCGCGCTCCCATTTCGCAGGTGGAACACGTCAGCCCGGCCGCTCCCATGTCCTGAATGCCGACGATCGCGCCGGTCTGCATGGCTTCGAGACAGGCCTCAAGCAGGAGTTTTTCTAAGAAAGGATCGCCGACTTGAACATTGGGACGCTTCGCCTCAGACGCTTCGCTGAATTCCTCGCTCGCCATGGTGGCGCCGTGAATGCCGTCGCGCCCGGTCTTCGATCCCACATAAATAACAGGATTCCCTTCGCCCGCTGCCTTGGCATAGAAAATCTGGTCACGCCGCACCAGGCCCAAAGCAAACGCGTTAACGAGCGGATTTCCCGAATAGCACGGCTCAAACTTAGTCTCGCCCCCGAGATTCGGGACCCCGAAGCAGTTTCCGTAAGAAGCAATCCCACTGACCACGCCCTCAACGATGGAATGATTCTTATGAATCTCAGCCTGTGTGGCGCGGGCGCCCTCGCCCGCGGCTTTTGCCGGCACAATCGGCCCAAACCGCAGCGAATCCATCACCGCCACCGGCCGCGCGCCCATGGTAAAAATGTCGCGTAGGATACCGCCCACGCCGGTCGCCGCTCCCTGAAACGGCTCAATAAATGACGGATGGTTATGCGACTCAATCTTGAACGCACAAGCCCAGCCCTCGCCAATGTCGATGATGCCGGCGTTCTCTCCCGGCCCCTGCACCACGCGTTTGCTGCGCGTCGGCAGCCGCTTCAGGTGCACGCGCGAAGACTTGTAGGAGCAGTGCTCGCTCCACATCACACTGAAAATGCCGAGCTCCGTGATCGTAGGCTCCCGCCCGCCCAGCAACTGCTTGACCTTCTCATATTCTTCAGGCGTAAGCCCGTGCTCCCGCACCAGTTCGGGAGTGATGGCAGGAGTGGCAGCAGTGGTCATGGGGAAATACTATTGTCGCATTTTGGAGAGCGGGAAGAAAGGAGCCTGTCGGGTTTCCACTGCCAAGGTGGGGCGGCGAGTTACACGAATGATCCGGCAAGCTAGGCTAGGGCCTCAGCGGAAAGGCAATCGCCAGCAGGACCCCATAGACAACTGTAGCCAGTAGGAGCACGTTTCCGCCCCACTCGGGCTCTCGAAGCTTCGGGAAAGCAAGTCGGCCAAGCGTGACGATGACAGAAAAAATCATGCCATGAATCGCGGCTACGACCGTCATGAGCACCAACCGGTCATCGGCCAAAGGCTCGCCGCCCAGTCTTGCGAGAATTCCCCAGGTCCACATAGCCACAAAAGCGTAAGAGGCGGCAAGGCCACTTGTCATCAATCCCGCCACGATGCTGGCTACGGCACCGGCGCAAAACGCGATTAAAGCCGTTCGCAGGTAGGGCGGCAACGGTCGCTCAGAAGTCATGCTAATCCGAATCTTACAAGAGAGATCGATAGCAAAAAGCTTAGTTCCGGTTGTTAGGCGAAACAAGCGATGGTCAAGGGGAAGGTCTATTGTCGGCGTGAGCGCCGTCTTGTCTTTGTGACACATCCGCTTCGCGGCCTGCATTCAAGTGCGCAGCGCGCATGGCAAGAGTGATGTAAGACCATAGTAAGAACACCGGAGTGACCTCCGCCGCATCCTCCCGAAGTGCCCAGACCGATGCTGCTGCAAACGACAAACCGAGGGTCAGTCCAACCGCACCGATAAGCCGCCCCGCGGTTGCCAAGTTCTTACCTGAAGTACGAAGAGAAACCCTTCCCGGATAGCCTCTAGTCAGGAACCACCAAACCAGGTTCAAGGGGAGTAGAAGTATAACGACCCACATTGCAATTCCTGCGACGGGGAGGGCGATTGAGTCAGCGTCCACCGGGTACGCACCTCGATGCAGTTGGCGGTCGTAATAGAAAGCGGCGGCAGGCGCAACGGCAATCCAGACTGCGTTAGCAAGAACCCATAAAGTTGCTCGATGCTTTGGGGTCGTGATTGACATATCCTGCTTGCTACAATCGAACGACGCACACCATCCCCGCCAATAATCATAACGAATGAGGCACGAACTATGAAACGCACACTCGCCACGACTCTGCTGTGCATCTCGCTCGTACCGGCTATCCTCGCCCAGACGCCAGCCACCAAAAGCAACTTCTTCCAAACTTCCGACGGCACCCGCATCCATTACCTCGAAGCCGGCAGCGGCCGCGCCATTGTCTTCATCCCAGGATGGACCATGCCCGCGTGGATCTGGCAGAAACAGATCGACGGACTTTCCGGCAAATATCGTGTCATCGCGGTCGATCCCCGTTCGCAGGGCGAAAGCGACAAGCCAACCTACGGCCACCTGCCTGAAGACCGCGCCCACGACTACAAAGAACTTGTCGACCACCTCGGCCTGAAGCAGCCGGCGCTGGTCGGTTGGTCGATGGGATGCGGCGAATTGATGAAATATGTCGAAAAGTTTGGCACCAGTAACGTCGGCGCCGTGGTGCTGGTGGATGGCTTTGCCGCCGACAAGCCCAGCCTTGAAATGTATGCCGGCATGTCAGGATTCATGAATTTTCTTCAACAAGACCGCGCCAAACAGGCCGATGCTTTTGTTCGACATATGTACCTGAAACCGCAGCCGGAGGATTACCTGAAGCGCGTCATCGCTGCTTCCATGCAGGTGCCGGCCGATACTGCTGTCGTCCTGATTTACAACATGCTGGCCGTCAACGATTGGTCCACGGGCTTCGCAAAAATCGACCGGCCGTTGATGTTCGCTTACCAACCCGATAACCAGTCGAGTGCGGACTTCCTGAAATCCAAGTTGGGGGATAAGGTTCGGCTGGAAAAGTTCGAGGGCGACGGGCACGCCCTCTTTGTCGATGATCCTGACAAGTTCAACCGCGTGCTCGACGGATTTCTGAAAAGCGCGCCACAATCGTAAGCAGTGCCATGGCCGCGTGACTCTCTCTGCGTCCTCTGTGGTTAGTATTTTTGAAAAGCCGCCGCCTCATCAACTTTTAGTATCATTCCCTCCTGATGAAATCCGTCATCGTCGGCACCGCGGGCCACATCGACCACGGCAAGACCGCGCTGGTCAAGGCCCTTACCGGCATCGACGCCGACCGTCTGGAAGAAGAGAAGCGTCGCGGCATCACCATCGACATCGGCTTCGCTCACCTTGAACTGCGCATGCCCGGCGGCCTGGGCATGCGCCTCGGCTTTGTCGATGTCCCCGGCCACGAGCGCTTCGTCCGCAACATGCTGGCCGGCATCGGCGGCATCGACTTGGTGCTGCTGGTGATCGCCGCCGACGAATCCATCAAGCCGCAAACTCGCGAGCATTTCGATATCTGTAGACTGCTTTCCGTCCGCCGCGGGATCACGGTACTCACCAAGTCTGATCTCGTCGATACCGAAACTCTCGACGTTGTCCGCCTGGAAGTCGAAGACTTCCTGCGCGGGACATTCCTCGATTCATCCCATGCCCCGATCGTAGCCGTCAGCTCACTTACCGGCGCCGGAATGGATGAGCTGAAGCGCGCCCTGGTGCTGGTTGCCTCCGAAACTCCTACCCGCGGCGCCACCAGCCTCGCCCGCCTTCCCATTGATCGCGCCTTCTCCATGAAAGGCTTCGGCACCGTCGTCACTGGCACCCTGATTTCCGGGACAATCAGTAAGGAAGCCGAACTCGAAGTTTTCCCCAAAGGCAAGCGCGTACGCGTGCGTGGGATCCAGGTCCACGGAGCCTCGTCCGACGAAGCCCGGGCCGGTCAGCGCACCGCGCTGAATCTAGCCGGTGCAACCACCCAGGAACTGGCCCGCGGCATGACTCTCGCTCCACCTGCAACCTTCAATGCTACCTTGCGAGTCGACGTACAACTTTCGCTTCTCGCCTCTGCCAAGCCGCTCAAAGACCGCGCCCGCGTGCATTTTCATTCCTACACTTCCGAAACTATCGCGACCGTCGTCTTGTATGGCAAGAAACAAGTTGCGCCGGGAGAAACCGCTCTGGCGCAGTTGCGGCTGAGCGACTCCACTCTGCTGTTGCCCGGCGACCGCTTCATCATCCGCAAGTTTTCTCCGGTGATTACCATTGGCGGAGGGGTGGTGCTCGAGAATGCTCCGCCTGCCAAGGTGCGAGATGTCCCCGCTTATATTACCCATCTTTCATTACTCGCAAAGGAGTCCGGATTGGACGCGCTGCAAGCACGGGTGGCATTTGCGGGAGGCCGAGGTCTAAGCGTCGCCGAAGCCGTCGCCCGCACCGGCTGGACCAGCGATCTGGTTGCCGCCACGTCCAGGCTGCCGGAGATCACACGTGTCGGCGAGCTCTTCGTCGCAAACTCAGCCTTGGAAACCCTCCGCACTGATCTTTTCACGGCGCTCGATTCCTTCCACCGCCGGAATCCTCTCGTCCCCGGCATGAGCCGGGAGGAACTACGCGGACGCTTTCCCCAAACCTCTCCGGAGATTTTCGCCTACCTGCTGGAGAGCGCACTCAAAGAGAAGAAGATCGAATCGCCAGGCGACCTGGTCCGTCTCGCCGGGCGCGGCGTCGCCCTGAAAGACGAAGAGGCCGAATCCCAGAAAATCATCGAAGCTGCCTTCGCCTCTGCCGGCCTGAAAGTTCCTGCGCTGAAAGATGTGCTCGCCGGCCTCAAAGTCGACAGAGCTCGCGCGCAAAAGATCGTAACCCTGCTGCTGCGGGATAGGGTCCTGGTCAAGATTTCCGAAGAGCTGGTGTTTCATCGCGATTCGCTGGCCGATTTGCGCAAGCGCATGGCCGCAGAAAAAGTGAAGTCGCCCAAAATCGACGTTGCCCGCTTCAAAGACCTGACCGGCGTCACCCGCAAGTACGCCATCCCCCTGCTCGAATACCTCGACCGCGAACATGTGACCCGCCGCGTAGGCGATGAACGCATCATCCAATAGCACCGGCCACGGATTTCCACGATCAACACGGATCGAGAACAAGAAATTGATTTATCCGTGTGCATCCGTGAAAATCCGTGGCCGCTTTTGTTCCAAGTACAATAAATAAATGCTCCCAGTACGCATCATCGGCGCCGGGCTTGCCGGATCAGAAGCCGCCTGGCAGTGCGCCCGCCAGGGCATTGCCGTCGAGTTGTTCGAGATGCGCCCCGTCCGCTCCACGCCCGCCCATCAGACCTCGGATTTCGCCGAACTGGTCTGTTCCAACTCCCTGAAGTCCGACTCCGAGAACACCGCGCCCTGGCTGCTGAAAGAAGAAATGCGGCGCGCGGGATCGCTCTTGCTCGAAATCGCTCGCCAGTGCGCGGTCCCCGCCGGACACGCTCTCGCCGTCGACCGCACCACTTTCGCCGCCCAAGTGACCGAGGCGATTACTCGCGAGCCATTGATTACCATCCACCGCGAAGAAGTCACCCACATCGACGAAACCCAGCTCACCATCATCGCCACCGGCCCGTTGACTTCTGACCCGCTCTCGAACGAAATCGAAAGGCTCAGTGCGGCAGCTTCGCGGGCGGGGGCGCCCGCGCCACACAGTCTTTTTTTCTACGACTCCATAAGCCCCATCGTCGAAGCCGATTCCATTGACATGGCCAAAGTCTACCTCGCCGCGCGCTACGACAAAGGCACCGCCGACTACATCAACTGCCCCATGTCGCGTGATGACTATGACCGCTTCTATGAAGCGCTGACCAGCGCCGAGTCAGTCGAGGGACACGACTGGGAAAAACTGAATTACTTCGAAGGCTGTCTGCCGATAGAAGAAATTGCTCGCCGCGGCCGCGACACGCTCCGCTTCGGCCCCATGAAACCCGTCGGCCTGAAGAATCCGCGAACCGGGAAAATGCCCTACGCCGTAGTTCAATTGCGGCAAGAAAACCTTCGTGCCGACTCCTACAACCTTGTCGGCTTCCAGAACCATCTGAAGTTCGGCGAGCAGGCCCGCGTGCTGCGCCTGATTCCCGGCCTGGAGAACGCCCGCTTCCTGCGCTACGGCCAAATCCACCGCAACACCTACATCAACGCTCCCACGCTCCTCGATGAAACGCTGCAAATGAAACAGCATCCCCAGATCCTGTTTGCCGGACAGATTTGTGGGGTCGAAGGATACGTTGAATCAATCGCCACTGGACTGATGGCTGGACTCCACGCCGCCGCGCTGGCCACCGGTGCGCAACCGGTCCCTCCGCCGCGAGCCACGGCCTTCGGCTCGCTCACCCACTACATCACTCACGCCGACCCCGCCAAATTCCAGCCCGCCAACATCACTTTTGACCTGCTGCCACCGCTCGAACAGGCCGTCAAAGACCGCCAGCAGCGGCATCATTTGCAATGTCAGCTAGCATTGAACGCCTTCCCTAACTGGCTTGAGAAGATTGAACTTATCCTGGTGAACACCCACTCCTGAACTCTGCCCGAATCCCGCCCCGGTCAGTTCTATCCCCTAATTCCTGCAACAAATCCTCCTCACCCTGCGTATCACTGAGTAGCCGTTCCCGGCTCACGTTCGGGACCCCGGCGCGTCCAATCTTCGGCCATGATTCTGCGCGATCTTATCGGCGACGTCCTTCGCACCCTCTGGGCCCACAAGCTGCGCACGTTCCTGACTATGTTCGGCATCGCGTGGGGCATTGTTTCCATCGTGCTCATGACGGCCGCCGGCGAGGGTCTGCGCAAAGGCCAGCAAACTCAGGCCGAGACGTTGGGCAAGGACGTCATGATCGTCTTCCACGGCCGCACCAGCCTTCAGGCCGGTGGGACCCGCGCTGGTCGTACCGTGCATTGGGAAGACGCAGATATGGCGGCAATTCAGTCCCAGACTCCCGACTGCGAGTACACCATCCCTGAACTCGAGCAGGACGACGTCCGTGCCCACAGCAATTACAACAATGCCGCCTTTCTGGTAACCGGCTCGCAGCCGCCGTTTCAGGATATCCGCAGCCTCGCGGTCGGCCAGGGACGTTTCTACGATTGGGACGACACCCGCGAGGGTCGCCGCGTCGCCTTCCTCGGCAGCGACGCCGCCAAGCAGCTCTTTCCCGGCCGCAATCCCGTGGGCGAGAACGTTTATCTGAATGACTTTCCCTACATCGTGATTGGCGTGATGGCCAACAAAAAGCAGGATTCCAGTTATGACGGCTTTGACGTGAACAAGATTTTCATTCCTTTCGGCGCCATGCGGCGCGACTTCCCTGATAAGCCGCCCGGCACCTCAACCACTTTTGACCAATTACTGGTTACGCCCAAGTCGTACGAACAGCACGAGGCCTGCAAGCGCGAAGTCCGCGTCGCTCTGGGACAGATGCACAACTTCGATCCCAACGACAAAGAAGCTTGTCCCATCTGGGATACCGTTCAGGAAGCCAAAGCCTTTCGCCAGATGACCGACGGGATGAAATACTTCCTCGGCGCTGTCGGTGTGGTGACTCTTTTCCTCGGCGGCCTGGGAGTCATGAACGTCATGATGGTCGCGGTACGTGAGCGCACTCGCGAAATTGGTGTACGTAAGGCGCTGGGCGCGCCCGCACAAACTATCCTGAAACAATTTTTCTTCGAAGCGCTGCTAATTGCCGCTTTGAGTGGAGGCATCGGACTGGCCATCGCTTTCGGCCTTTGCTTCCTGGTGGACTTGCTGCCCATGCCCGCTTTCTTCGCCGGCTTGCTGCCCACGTGGGGAACCGGACTTCTGGCCTGCGGCTTGCTGGGTACGATCGCCATACTTTCGGCGCTCTATCCCGCACGCAAAGCCGCCTCGATTGATCCCATCGAGGCGCTGCGCTTCGAAGCAGGGGGTTGAATGGGTTTCCTTTGTGTTCCTTCGTGTCCTTTGTGGTTTGAGCCTTTGAACTGATGCTATTCGAAATCATTCGCGAAGCCTGGATCGCCCTGCGGCGCAACTACACCCGCAGCCTGCTCACCATGCTGGGCATCGTCTGGGGCATCACTACGGTGACTCTGCTCATCGCCTACGGCAGCAGCTTTCGCGCCATCCTGGTCGGCGGCTTTGATGCTTTCGGCAAAAGCGCGGTCATCTGCTGGCCACAGCAAACCAGCGAGCAGCCCGGAGGCCAGCGCGCCGGCAAGAAAGTTGTCTTCGAGCAAGCCGATCTCGACATGGTGAAAGAGACCGCTCCGCTCGTGAAACACGCTTGCCTCGAAACCGTCCGCCGACCCGGCATCGCCTACGGAGACCGCATGGTCGGCACTGCCGCCGTGCGCAGCGTTTGCGCAGCCTACGGTGATATGAGGAATGAAGTGCCATCGGAGGGGCGCTGGATCAACGACAGTGACGTACTCGAACGCCGCCGCGTGGTATTTCTCGGCGGACGGCTTCGTGAGCAACTGTTCAGCGGACGTCCCGCGGTCGGCGAAGTCGTGCAGATTGGCGGGGTGCGCTTCACCGTCATCGGAGTGATGGCCCGCAAGATCCAGCTCAGCAACTATTTCAGCAGCGACGACGAATCCAGCTGGATCCCCTATTCCGCCGCCGGCGATTTGTGGAATACCAAAGACGCCGCCGTCCTGATCTTCGAACCGATTGCTCCTCAATTTGAAAAGCGAGCCATGGCCCAGGTCCTGGCCGCAGTCGCCACCCGCCAGGGATTCTCGCCCACCGACCCCAAAGCCATTCAAATGTTCGGACGCGACGAATTCCGCCCTGTCATCGACGCACTGACCATCGGCCTGCAAGTACTGCTCGTCTTCGTCGGAACGTTGACTCTCGGAATCGGCGGCGTGGGAGTGATGAATATCATGCTGGTCTCGGTGGACGAACGTATCCGCGAAATCGGGCTGCGCCGCGCGCTGGGGGCACGCAAACGCCACATCAAATTCCAATTCCTCGCCGAAACTTTGCTGATTATGCTTCTGGGCGGCGCTGTGGGCGTGCTGCTTTCTTACGGCATCGCCGCCGCCGTGGGAACATTGCCCTTGATGGGGCCGCTTTTTGAAGACGACTCCGGCAAAGCCGACATCCATCTCCGCATCTCGCTGATGACCGTGACTCTCTCGACTATCGTGCTGCTGATCGTCGGTGTGATCAGCGGTCTGGTTCCCGCCCTGCGCGCCTCCAAACTCGATCCCGTCGAAGCTTTGCGCTACGAATAACGCTTGATCCGCGTGCATCAGCGTAGATCCGCGGCGGGTTCTAGTTCTGCTTCCGGCTCCACGAGAATCGCCGCCCAATAATGCATTTGATGATCAAGTGATCGGTGGAGGCCGTCACGCCCACTCCGACTCCAAAGTTAAACTCCCAATTCGGCCCCAGATCGAGATCAATCGCAGGGAAAAATTGCTGTTGCTGCTGGTGGAGCGGATCGAAACCGGTAATCGGCCCGTAGGACGCGTAATACTCCAACCCTCCGGCGATCCGCTTGGTGAAATCGTAGCTTACCTTCACATTGGGCGAGAACACCACGCCCTGATGCACGCTGGCGCCGTGAAACGAGCGGTCGAGCGTCGGGTTGAAGCTCAGATACCAACCTCCGATCTTTTTGTCCACAATCGGGCGAATCTCCCAAGTCCAGGTATCCGGCGAGAAGTCGCGCCGCTGGTAGCCAATTTCATTGGAAAGACTCACACCCACCGGCCAATGCCACGACTCAGGGATGCGAAAGCGCGGCCGGATGTGGTCGCCTACCCATTGCCAACCTCCATCCGATTGAATGCTGGTGAAGACATAAAAGCCGGTCTCGAACCAGTCGGTAATGCCTTGGGTGATTTCCAGAGTCTCGTGCTCCGCATGGTTCGACGGCAACACGCCGTCGGTGACCGATTTACTCCCCTCGACGGTGAAATTGGAATGCAATTCCAGCATGGTGTGCCCGGGTGGAACCGTGTCGTACTCGTAGACCTGAATTTCGTAGTTGTCCTGGGCCTGAGCGAGTATCGCTGCGGCGGCGGCGAGCACGCAGACCATAAGCCCGGACACCAAAAGCCGTCGTAGATTCATCGCATCCGGTGTGCTTCGAAGGCCGCCGACCGGTGTTTTCATCATGCACTGGGCATGGCGCGCGCGCAAGCATGCCGGGAACTTTCTGTGCGTGAGGGTGTCCAATGCTCTCAGACACGCGCGTGCCTGAGAGGAGCAGTTCCAATGGCATCCTCCACGGCAGGCGGTGGTCCGTCCAATCCACAAATCAACGTCACGCCACTGATCGACGTACTGCTGGTACTGATCATCGTGTTCATGGTGGTCGTGTCCATGTCGAAGGAAAAGGGTCTGGACGCGCAGATTCCTCAGCCCGCGCAAAACGACTTGCCAGTCCCGCCGGACCGGACGATCGTAATTCAGGTTGCCTGGTCTAAAGCCGACCAGCCGCCCGTTCTCAAGATCAACCAGGAGACTGTGAAGTGTGAAGACTTGCAGGCCCGCCTGCACGATATCTTCAAACTGCGCGCCGAGCGCGTGGCCTTTGTGCGCGGAGACGACGACATTGACTTTCAATACGTGGCCGATGTGATTGACCTGGCGCACGGGGCCGGAGTGGAGCGCATCGGCTTAATCACGCAGCGGCCGTGAGCAGTGCTGGCCGCTCAACAAAATCAGCCACGGATTGCACCGATCTTCACGGATTGGATTTACTCCCTTTTTCTTGATCCGTGCTAATCCGTGAAAATCCGTGGCCGGGTTTTGGCACTTATAATGTTCCGGTGCAGGCGTTCGAACAAAAGGTGCGTGAGAGTTTCGGCCGGCAGGCCTTCATGACCACGATACGCGCCGAACTGGCATCCGTCACTCTGGGCGCGGTCGAAATCGTACTGCCTTTCGACACCAGGCTCACCCAGCAAAACGGCTTTCTGCACGCTGGGCTCATCACCAGCATCCTGGATTCCGCCTGCGGCTATGCCGCGCTCAGCGTAGCCCCGGAAAATGCCGAAGTCCTGAGCGTGGAATTCAAGGTTAACTTGCTGGCCCCGGCGGTCGGAGAGTCATTCATAGCCCGTGCCCAGGTTAAACGCGCGGGCCGAACCTTGACCGTCTGCACCGCCGATGCTTTTGCGCTAAATCAAGGGAACGAAAAGCTGGTGGCGACTATGCAGACGACGATTATGAATATGATTCCGCAGCAGTGATCCTTTCCAGGCCTACTAGCTCGCCCGCGTCTTGATCCAGATCGGCGTGCCCACAAAGCCGAACGCCTTGCGAATCTGGTTTTCCAGAAATCGCTCGTAAGAAAAATGCAGCTTTACTTTGCGGTCGGTGAACAGAATGAACGTCGGCGGCGCCACGGTAGCTTGCGTCAGGTAATAGATTCTGACCCGAAGTTTGGCCGGGACCGAGGCGCGCTCGAAGTCCACCTGCTTGAGGAAGCGGTTCATTTCCGCCGTGGGAATGCGCATGCGCCGCTCGGCTGCCACTTTTTCCAGCAGCGGCAGAATCTTCTCCGTGCCCTTCCCGGTCGAGGCCGAGATAAACAATATTGGAGCATACTGTAGAAATTTGAGGCCGTGCCGCAGGTTCTCCTCATAAGCTGCGCGTTCGGCGGGATGCTTACTCGCCTTCATGCGCGCGTTCTTCGCCTGGCCCACGGCTTTCTTCTGCCCGCTCATGACCAGATCCCACTTGTTCACGATGATGATCACCGACCTGCCGCTCTCATGCGCGTAACCGGCAATAGCCGCGTCGAGCGCGCTCACGCCTTCGGTCGCGTCAATCATCAGCAGTGCAATGTCGGCAGCTTCCAGGTGCTTGCGCGCCATCACGACTGAGAGCTTCTCCGCCATCAGGTGGGTCTTGCCCTTGCGCCGGATGCCGGCCGTATCAATGAAGCGAAAACGACGGCCGTCGTATTCCACGACTTCATCCACGGCGTCGCGGGTGGTGCCGGGGATGGGCGAAACAATCGAGCGCGCCGCGCCGGTCAAGCAATTCAGTAGCGTCGATTTGCCAACGTTGGGGTGCCCGATGATCGCGACCTTGGTCTCCCGTGGCTGCTCGGTGTCATCTGCACCGTCGTCGTCCACGTGCGATTGCGGCGGAAGCGTCTCGAACACCGCATCCAGCAATTCATCCAGGCCGCGGCCGTGCTCAGAAGAAACCGGGAACATCCGCCGGATTCCCAGGCGATGAAAATCGAATACCCATGCCTGCTGCTTGTCGGTGTCAATTTTGTTGATTGCCAAAAACAGCGGTTTGCCGATGCGGAGCAGCAGGTGGGCGAGCTCGAGATCGGAAGCCGTAAGTTCGCTGCGGCCGTCCACCACCATGATAATCGCCGCGGCCTCATCCAGCGCCACACGCGCCTGGCGAAATATCTCGGAAGGAATAAATTCATGGTCATCCGGGATGATGCCGCCAGTGTCCACAATTCGCAGCTCACGGCCGCGCCATTCTGCCTTTCCGTAGAGCCGGTCACGAGTGATGCCGGGCTCATCGCCGACAATTGCCCGCCGCGAACCGACGATGCGGTTAAACAGCGTGGATTTGCCCACGTTGGGCCGGCCCACGATGGCAAGCGTGGGGACACCCGCCGTTGCCGGCAGGCTCATCGAATTAGAGTTGATTCGGGTCAATCCAATGGTTCGTGTGCTGGGGAGGTACAGACAGTATTATAGAGGTTCCTGTGGCTTCCGCCTCCCAGCCCGTCGCTCCCGCTAAGAAACAGCCCACTTCGCTCTACAGCTTCTTTGCGCCCGGTGGCCTGCTCTCGCAAACTCACCCGGCGTACGAATTCCGCCGCGGACAACTGCAAATGGCGCAAGCCGTCGAGCAGGCGCTGGCAGAGAAACGCCATCTGATCGTCGAGGCTGGCACGGGAACCGGCAAAACGCTGGCGTATTTGCTGCCCGTGATTCGTTCCGGGAAGCGCGTCATAATTTCCACCGGCACCAAGAATCTGCAAGAACAGCTGTTCAACAAAGATGTGCCTTTTCTCGAGCAGGCGCTGTTTCCCAACGGCGAGGGCAAGCTGAACGTCTGCTACATGAAGGGCCGCAACAATTATCTGTGCCGCAAGAAGCTCTATGACCTCACCGGCCAGCCGATTCTAAGCGGCCTGGACGAAATTGATCACTATCGTGCCATCGCCGCCTGGGAGCAGACCACCCACACTGGTGATCGTGCTGAACTGGCCACGTTGCCGGAAGCCAGCGCGCTCTGGCACAAGCTGGACGCCCGCTCCGACACTTGCCTCGGCCAGAAATGCAGTTCCTGGGACAAATGCTTCATCACAGAGATGCACCGCCGGGCGATGGAGAGCGACATCATCATCGTCAATCATCATCTTTTCTTCGCCGATCTGGCGATCAAGCAGCAGGCCGAATACGCCCCCGATGCCGGCATCCTGCCTGAGGTGGGCGCCGTTATCTTCGACGAAGCTCACGAGTTGGAAGATGTCGCCAGCAGCTATTTCGGCGTGTCGGTCAGCAATTCCCGCGTAGAAGAACTGTGCCGCGATGTGGAAGCCTCTTTGCATCGCAATCATGCGCTTTCCGCGGCGCTCTCCGGGGCGTTGAAGAGCCTGCGCGACCGCTCGATGTTCTTTTTCGCGTTGTTGCCCCAGGGCGAGGGCCGCTTCGCCTTTGAGAACCGGCGTGACTTTCTCGAAGAGAATGGCGACGAATTCCTGGCCTTGCAACAATCGTTCACACGCCTGGGATCGGAACTGGAGAATCTGCCTTCGAAACCGGAAGAAGTCTTCAACTTTGTGCGCCGCGCGCAGGAGTTGCAAGTGCAACTGGGCTTTGTCATGGAATCGGAGGATCACAACACCGTTTTCTGGATCGAACGCCGCCGCGGTGGACGGGATCGGCAGAACGTCTTTCTCCAGGCTACTCCCATCGATGTTGCTCCCATCCTGAAGACTTGTCTCTTCGATCAACTAGAGTGCGCCGTGCTGACCTCCGCCACATTGGCTGTAGGCGGGGGTTTTGAGTACATCCGCAAGCGTCTGGGGCTGGAGCAAGCCCGTGAAGTGGTTCTGCCCTCGCATTTTGACTACGAGAGCCAGGCGCTGTTTTACGTTCCCCCCGATTTACCTGACCCGCGCACGCCACAGTTCGCAACTAAAGCCGCGGACTGCATCCGCCGCCTGCTGGAGATCAGCCGCGGCCGGGCGTTTGTTCTCTTCACCAGCTATGCCCAGATGAACGATGTCTACCAGCGCCTGCTGAGCGAGATTGAGTTTCCCATGCTTCGCCAGGGCGACGCGCCCAAGAGCGCGTTGCTGGAAGAGTTCCGCATCACGCCCAATGCTGTGCTGTTTGCGACGTCATCGTTCTGGCAGGGTGTGGATGTGCAAGGCGAGCAACTGAGTTGCGTGATTATCGACCGTCTGCCCTTCGCGGTGCCGAGCGACCCTGTCGTGGCGGCGCGAGTGAAGTCGATTGACGCCGAAGGCGGCAATGCATTTTTTCAGTATCAGGTTCCGGCCGCGGTCATCACGCTGAAACAGGGCTTTGGACGCCTGATTCGGTCGTTGCATGACCGCGGTTTGCTGGTGCTGCTCGATAACAGGATCCTGAAGAAGCAGTATGGACGGGTGTTTATCGAGAGCCTGCCGAATTATCGCAAGACGACGGAGATGCGGCAGGTGGAAGAGTTCTTCGGGGCGAGTTGAGAGTCCCGTGCGGAATTCTGGATTTTATCGGAGCCGAAGGTGCAAGACGCCTCGAATCAGTTGCAACAACATTAGAAAAACAAAAACCAGCAACATCCAGCCGATGAGACGACTTGCCCGAATGTGCTGATCAGCCGTGGATCGACCGTGGCGTTTTAGCCACTCTTTCGGATTCGCGACTAGGCTCAGTCCTTGCCATGTGAAGACGACAATCACAAGAGCCGCGAAGAGCATGCCGATGTACTGTCCCGGAGTCAATTAGCGTCCTCCTGGATATGGCACGTCATCCTACCTCACTCTTTAGCAGCCTCATCCCCGCCCCTGCCGCTTTCCGGTCGAAGGTAACGGTGTATTCGCATTCGGCGGCGTGGCAAGAGCGCTCAATCAGACAATCGGCGAAATCGGCATTGCCGGCACCGAACTTCCGAAGTGCCTGCCAGACGATTTCCGCGCGCTCAACAACCAGTTCCTTGCTCCGCAACAGTGTCTCCAAGACCCGCTCAAGCTCGCTCTTCTTGAAGCGATAGGAAACCTCCAAGACCCAGACCACCTCCACGATGACGACTAGAGAAAGGAACCCTGGCGCGTCCGCGGTCAGCGAGTCCATCACTCTCAGAGCTGCGGGTGTTTGGGAAGGGTCGTCTTCAGTGAAATAGCGGACAAGAACATTCGTATCGAGGCCGATCATCGTGACTCGGCTGCCCGCCTCGCGATGGCCGCATTCATTTCCTCAATCGAGACCGGCTCGCTTCGCCTGCCTTTGAACAAACCTCTCAGCTCGTGCACCGAGCGAGTGGCGGCAACAATCGCAAACTGCCCTTTTTCCGTCTCCACGAATTCAATCCGATCGCCAGCATCGATCCCGAGAGCAGTGCGAACTGCCTTGGGCACGGTGATTTGCCCTTTTGAAGTGACGGTTGCAGCAGCCATGGAAATCCTTTCTATTACGTGCTTTTCCTTACTATCGCACCTTACTATAGAGTAAGGAATTGCAAATGTCAACCATTTGACCTTCCGAGGATTTTCCTGCGCCAGCGACGGCTTGAAAGTGTGGGCTACGAGCCGCGATACAATGAAACCGAAGCTCTGGAGCCCAAATGTTCGAAGTCACCGTCGAAGACTCGTTTGCCGCTGGACACTACCTCCGCAATTACAAGGGGAAGTGTGAGAACCCGCATGGGCATAACTACAAAGTGCGGGTCACGCTGGCCGGCAAGGAGCTCGACAAGGCCGGGCTGCTGCTCGACTTCAAAGACCTGCGCGAGGTCATGAAGCATGTCATCGATCGGCTTGATCACCAGATGATCAACGATCTGGAGCCGTTCACAGAGCTGAATCCTTCGGCCGAGAATCTGGCCAAGTACTTTTACGATGAGAGCAATGCCAAGCTCGACCGCGTCACCGGAGGCCGTGTGCGCATTAAGAATGTGACTGTGTTTGAGACTGATTCAACGACCGCGACCTACAGCGAGTAGATATCGGATGATCTGGTGATCGGGCCATCGGGTCACCCATGGAACCCAGATCCATGATCGCCCGATGACCAGATGATCCGATCAACCGATTAGTTCGCCTCATGCAGATCACCGAAATTTACAAATCGATTCAAGGCGAGTCGACGCACGCCGGGCTTCCCTGCGTCTTCGTCCGCCTCACCGGATGCAACCTGCGCTGCTCCTGGTGTGACAGCGAATACACCTTCACCGGCGGTCACCGCATGACTCCGGAGGAAGTGCTGGAACAAGTGGAGCAGCTTAGCCCCAGCGGCCTGGTCGAGATCACCGGCGGCGAGCCTATGCTGCAAGAAAAAGAAGTTGTTCCCCTGATGCAGCGCCTGCTCGATGATGGTTACACGGTGTTGCTCGAAACCAGCGGCGAGCGGCCTTTGCAGGCAGTGCCCAAGGGCGTAGCTAAGATTGTCGACGTCAAATGCCCGCACTCCGGCGAGCCCGACACCTTCGATATGGAAAACCTGGAAGCGCTCAATTCCGGAGATGAAGTCAAATTCGTGTTGAGCGACCGTAGCGACTACGAGTTCGCCCGGGACTTCGCGACTCGCCACGATCTGGCACGCCGCGTCAACGCCGTATTGTTTTCGCCTGCATTCGCAAAAGACGCCCGCGGCGGACAGGACACTTCGCACTGTCTGCTCGATCCGCGGGAACTGGCCGAATGGATGCTCGCGGACAATGTTCCCGCTCGTCTAGGGCTGCAGCTTCACAAGTTCATCTGGGACCCGGCAATGAAGGGTGTGTGAACTTCCGTTATGCCGGAGCCGCCATCCCCATCCCGCGTCGTCGTCCTGCTCAGCGGAGGCATGGATTCCTGCGTCTGCGCCGCTCTTGCAGTTCGCGACTCTGACGCTGCTGCCGTCCACATCAGCTACGGACAACGAACCGAAGACCGCGAGCGGCAAGCGTTTACCGCAATTTGCGACCGCCTGAAAATCCGCGATCGGCTCGTCGTCCGCAATGAGGCCTTGCGCGCCATCGGCGGATCGGCATTGACCGACAGCCGGATTCCGGTTCCCGAGTCCCACGCCATCGGCCACGACATTCCCGTGACCTATGTGCCCTTTCGCAACGCCCACTTCTTGTCCGTTGCCGTAAGCTGGGCTGAGGTCTTGGGAGCTGAGAAGGTGTACATTGGAGCGGTCGAACAGGACAGTTCCGGCTACCCCGACTGCCGGCCGGAGTATTACCGGGCGTTTAACCAGGTGGTAAAGGCCGGGACGAAAGCTGGCTGCATCCAGATCGTCACGCCCCTGATCGGCATGCGCAAGTCTGAGATTGTCAGGCTTGGCCTTGAATTGGGTGCGCCCTTCGATTTAACGTGGTCTTGTTACACTAAGGAAGATCGCGCCTGCGGAGTCTGCGATAGTTGCGTTCTCCGGCTGCGTGCCTTTCGACAAGCCGGAAGCGCGGATCCGGTGCCGTACGCGGAAGGGACAACCAGAATGTGACCGGGGGCGTTTTCGCCTTTCAATTGCCGATTCTCGATTCTGGAATCGTAGATTGAAAATCGAAAATTTCAGTGTTCCTCTGGAGGCAACGATGAAGCGCCGATTCCTAATTCCGGTCTTTCTAGTTCTTATGGCCGCCGCATGCTCGCAGTTAGCGTTCGCTCAGACCACCGTGAGAGGCGTGTGCACGGATGTCGACGGCAAGCCCATCGCCGGAGCGGTCGTGCATCTGGTCGATGTCGACACCGGACGCAAATATGATCTGAAAACCAACAACAAGGGTGAATATTTCTCCCTGGGAATCGCCTTCGGGAAGTACACCGCTACCTTGATGAAGGATGGCAAGGAACTGTTCCATGTCAATGGCGTCCAGGTCGGCGCCGACGAGGTGGTCCAGGATTTTGACTTAAAGAAATCCCTCGCCGCCGCAGGCGGACTGACTCCCGAACAATTGAAGGCTCAGCAGGAACAGCAGGCAAAAATTGCCAAGGAAAACCTCACCATCAAAGAGTTGAATGAAAAGCTGGCCGCTGCCAAACAAGCTGCCGACGCCGGTGATTTCGACACCGCAACCAAGACTCTCACCGAAGCCACCCAGATGGACCCCTCGAAGGATCTGCTGTGGGCCAAACTCGGCGACTACACCTTTGGTTCCGCCACAAAGCAGACCGATAGCGCCGCCAAGAGCAAAGGCTTTGAAGATGCCATCAGCGATTACCAGAAGGCGCTCGATCTGAAACAGAAAACCATCGATGCCGATCCCAGCAAGAAGACTCCCGACGCCTCCAAGGTACTGGCCTCTTACGACAACAACTTGGGCAAAGCGGCAGCCTCGGACGGCAAAACCGATGAGGCGGTTAAGGCGTACAACCAGGCTGCGCAGCTGGATCCCGCCTCTGCCGGCATGTATTACTTCAATCTCGGCGCCACTTTAACCAATGCCAACATCAAGAACGATCCCGCGATGCGCAACGCTGCGGTGGAGGCTTTCGATAAGGCCATCGCGGCCGACCCTGCCAAAGCCGATGCCTACTACTGGAAGGGAACCAACCTCATCGGCGAGGCGACCCTGCAGGGGGACAAGATGGTAGCGCCTCCGGGCACTGCCGAGGCCTTTCAAAAATACTTAGACTTGGCGCCCACCGGCCCGCATGCCGAAGAAGCCAAGTCTATGCTGACCGCCCTTGGCGCCAAGGTTGAAACCACCTACGGCACACCGAAAAAACCCAAAAAGTAAACCCAGGCTTCTCAGCAGTGTCCAAAAGGGCAGCTTAACCGCTGCCCTTTCTTGTGGTTACCAAGGTATATGGATTTGCCCTTTCCTCGTGGCCCTGACCCCTTGTTTTCGCTAGATTGATTCTTGGCACCGCCGTGCCCCGCCGTCGGGTCACGCGGCGCACAGAAGACACCATGGCAGCCCCAGCTAACGCTCCTACCTCGTCCTTCTTCGAGCCCGCGACCAGTTTCGACGCGGGGGCTACGCCGGCATTATTGAGTGCGATGCTGCGAGCCCATAAGCACGTCAGCGACCTGATTTTCTCTCCCGGACGCCCACCGCAGGTGGAAGTGCACGGCCGCCTGGTCGCAGTGCAGGCTCCCGGATTTCGCACTCTCAGCGCCGATGATACCCGCCGCATCGCCGCCGATCTCATCGGCAACAACAAGCAGGCCATCAACATTTTGCGGGAACAAGGCTCCTGCGACGTTTCCTACGGCTTGCCCGGACTGGCGCGCTTTCGCGTCAACGCCTTCATCCAGCGCGGAAGCTGCGCCGTGGTCATGCGCGTCATTCCGACCGCAATTCCTAATCTGGCTTCGCTGGGATTACCCTCACAACTGGCAGAAATCGCCGGCCTCCGCGATGGCATGGTGCTGGTCACCGGACCCCGCGGATCGGGCAAGTCTTCCACCCTCGCCGCCCTGCTCGATCTGATCAATCAGCAGCATGTCTACCACATCATTACCATCGAAGATCCCATCGAATTCCTGCATAACCACAAGTCGGCCACGGTCCACCAGCGCGAGCTGCACAGTGACACTCCCAGCATGCCGCTGGCCCTGCGAGCCGCTTTGCGCCAGGCGCCCAACGTGATTCTGGTAAGCGAGCTCCGTGACCGTGAAACCATCGAAATGGTATTGGAAGCCGCCGAAACCGGACACCTGGTTCTTTCCAGCATGAATACTGTGGATGCCGCCAAGACCGTGGATCGCCTCCTCAGTTTGTTCTCTGCCGGGGAGCAGGCAGCCACTCGTAGCCGTCTGGCAAGGTGCATCCGCCAGATCGTCTCCCAGAAACTGATACCCCGCCGCGACACTCGGGGCCGGGTGCCGGTGGTCGAACTCCTCAAAGTCCTTCCCGGAACCCTGGAGTCCCTGGAAATCAGCAGCCCTGCATCAACCCACACTCTGCATTTTGACTGCGAGATCGAGAAGTTGGTTCGAACGGGCATCGTGGATCCGGAGACTGCCGTCCTACACGCTACCGACCCCGAACAGCTGCGGCAAACCCTGGCTGATCGCTGATCCGATAGAATCAACATTCGAAATTTCCCTCTCGTCCCCGTATCATCTTCTGCTGGGGAAAGATCTTGATGCCTGCGTTCGAGCGAATTTTGAGTTTTGAAGACGCCCGCCACTGCGTGGAGGAACACGCTGCGCAGCTTCGCCCTCATGGCAAGGAACTGGTGGAGCTGCTCGAGAGCGCCGGTCAGGTCCTCGCCGAGGCCGTACCCGCCGACCGCAATTTTCCTCCTTTTCCCCGCGCCACTCGCGATGGATACGCTGTGCGCGCCTCGGATCTCGCCCAACTTCCCGCCACGCTCCGCGTAGTTGGCGAGATCAAGGCCGGAGCGCCGGAAGTGACTCTTACTTTGAAATCAGGAGAAGCTGCCGCCATCATGACCGGCGCTCCCGCGCCCCCAGGCGCCGACGCCGTGGTCATGATCGAATACACTTCCCGCAACGGCGATCGGGTGGAGATCACAAAAGGAGTCGCTGCCGGAGAGAACATTGTCCCCACCGGCGCCGAGGCCAAGCGCGGCGACCGCCTGCTTGTCCCCGGGATGAGACTGGACTATGCCGCCATCGCCGTGGCCGCATCGGTCGGCAGATCGCACTTGCTGGTTTACTCCAAGCCGCGAGTCGCCGTATTGTCCACCGGCGATGAAATCGTGGACATCGATGTGCCGCCTGCGCCCAACCAGATCCGCAACTCCAACAGCTACTCGTTAGCTGTACAAATCCAGATGGCGGGTGGCGAACCCGTGTTGTTGCCGATCGCTCCCGATGAGCCGGAACGTCTGCGCGAGTTGATTGCCGAGGGACTAGAGGCAGACTTGCTCCTGCTCACCGGAGGCGTCTCCATGGGCAAGTACGATCTGGTGGAGCAGGCGCTGCTGGAGTTGAAGGCAGAATTCTTCTTCACCGGCGCAAAAATTCAGCCTGGCAAACCAATCGTGTTCGGGAGAATCCCGGACGGAGCGAGCCTCAAATACTTCTTCGGTCTTCCCGGGAATCCGGTCTCGACCATGGTGACATTCGAACTGTTCGCCCGGCCGATGATCGAAGCGTTGGCGGGAATGCAGCCACGCAAGCTGACCTTCCTGCGAGCCAAACTGAAATCCGAGATCAAAGCCAAACCTGGTTTGAAGCGTTTCCTGCCAGCGGCCCTCTCCGGCGAGTTCGAGGAGGCAGAAGTTGAATTAGTGCGCTGGCAGGGCTCAGGAGACATCGCTGCCACTGCCCGGGCAAATTGCTACATCGTGGTTGATGGCGGCGATATTGCCGGGGGTGAGTGGGTGCCGGTGCTGAGAACCGGGAACTGAGATCTGAGAACTGCGCCTAATCCAGAGAAACTTTGCCTCGGCCCGATTTAACCCTTCGCGGAGAGGCATTCCATGCTCAGAATGCTGCTCAAGATGTGCTCCCTGTCGATTCCACCCTCCCTTGTTCGATATACAGAAGAAACCAGAAAGGCGCGGGCAGGCAATGCCAATTGCGCTACAAAAAAAGACGGTGAAACTGTCGATTTGACTGTCCGCCGTTCGACATTACAGTAGAAGTTATCGCAGAATGAAAACTGCCAAGGAGACACTACGATGCAATTCATGATGATCGTGAAGCATGCTGAGGGGCAAGGCAATCCGCCCAAGGAACTGGGCGAAGCCATTGCCAAGATGAGCGAAGAGGCGGCCAAAGCTGGCATTGCCCGCGGCGGCGGAGGGCTCTTGCCAACGGCGCTGGGCGCCCGCATTCGGCTTTCGAAAGGCAAGCTGACCGTGACCGACGGGCCTTTCACCGAGGCCAAAGAGGTCATCGGCGGCTATGGCCAGTTTGAATTCAAATCGAAAAAAGAAGCGATTGATTCAGCCTTGGCCTTTATGGAGCTGCACAAGAAATACTGGCCGGAATGGGTGGGCGAAACCGAGGTGCGCCAGATGATGGGGCCGGATGATTGGCCAGCTTAGAACCCGCCGCGTGCGATATCACGGCGCGATGTCATCGGCAGCAGTGACAACTGCCGATACATCGCGCCTTCTCCCGCATGCCCAAGTTTCTCTCGCCAGGCCTGTTTTGGCGGCGTTCTGGGCAGGCTCCGCCATCATCGAGAAATAGCCAGGTTCTAGTAGGATAGTTCCTGCGGATGCCGAAGAAGCTCTCCCACTACGACCAAGCAGGACGCGCGAAGATGGTCGATGTCTCCGCCAAATCCGCGTCCCGGCGCACCGCCGCCGCCAGCGCTTTCGTCGCCATGAAGCCTGCGGTGCTGCAAGCCCTACCCAAGAATTCCAAAGGCGACGCCCTCGAAGTCGCCCGCCTGGCGGGAATCATGGCGGCAAAACGCACTTCTGAGCTGATTCCCATGTGCCACCCCTTGCCACTGGCGCACGTTGATGTGACTTTGCGGCTGTGCAAGAATGGCGTTGCCATAGCCTCACAAGTCACAACCACGGCCACAACCGGAGTGGAGATGGAAGCCCTGACCGCCGTCAGCGTCGCCGCGCTTACCGTGTACGATATGTGCAAGGCCCTCGATAAAGGCATCGCGATTCGCGAGATCGTGCTCGAGCGTAAAACTGGCGGCAAAAGCGGCGACTACATCCGCTCCCGTAAGAAGAAATAGTTCCATGTCGAACAACGTCAAGCTTCTGTTGGTGGACGACAATCCCATGATCCTGGGAATGTTGCGGGGTGCGCTCACCCCGCTCGCCAACGTCTCGACCGCCAACGACGCCGCCGACGCCCTGCTCAAAGCCGTGGACGATCCCCCCGACCTGCTGGTTTGCGACTATCGCATGGCCGGCATGGACGGCCGTCAACTGGTGGAGAAGCTCCGAAGCCGCCCGCGCACCGCTGCCGCATCCGTCATCCTGCTTGCTGCCAAAACCGATATCGCGGAAAAACTGACTGCCCATGACTTTACCGTGGACGACTTCGTGGAGAAACCGTTTTTCCTGCGCGAAGCCACCCAGCGCATCAAGCGCATCATCGACAAAATCGCGTTGGAGAAGATGGCCAAGACCGCTCCCTCCGACGGCGTGCTCCGCGGCAGCCTGCTGCAGATGAATGTGATCGACCTGGTTCAGTCGCTCGAAATGGGCCGCAAGAGTTGCGCTCTCACCCTTACCAGCAAAGACGAAAAATGTGAAATGTACTTCAAGGAAGGCCAGGTCACGCACGCGGCCTACGGTTCCTTGCACGGCGACCAGGCAGTGTTCAAAGTTTTGCGCTGGACCGATGGCAACTTCCAGGTCAACTTCGAAGGCAAGACCACCAAACAGACCACCACGCTCAACACTCAAGGCTTGCTGATGGAAGGCCTGCGGTTGCTCGACGAGTCGCAACGCGATGGCGGCAAGCCTGCCGAGGAAGAAGAAGATGATGTCCTCCTCGACTCCTGAAGCACTGAGCGCAGCCGTCATCACCGTCAGCGATTCCTGTGCCAGCGGCCAGCGCACCGATCTTTCTGGTCCCGCGGTCGCCGACGTCCTCAAGAAACATAAGTTCGCGATCGCCCGAACCGCCACCGTTCCCGACGAGCAGCCAGCCATTCGGCAGGCGATCCTCCGAGCGGCGGAAAGTGCCCGGCTGATCGTCACCACGGGCGGCACCGGCATAGCTCCACGAGATGTGACTCCGGAAGCCACTCAGGCCGTCTGCGAGCGTTTGCTGGAAGGCGTGGCCGAGCGCATGCGTTCGGAAGGCGCGAAGCAGACTCCCTTGGCCGCGCTCAGCCGTGCAGTCTGCGGGGTGCGGGGGAAGTCCATGATATTGAACCTGCCCGGAAGCCCGGCCGGCGCAGTCCAGTCGCTGGAATCGGTGATTGATCTGTTGCCGCATGCTTTGCAGTTGCTGAGCGGCAATACCAAGCATGAGTAGTTGGGTTCTCCCTGTGGACCTCTGTGTCCCCTGTGGTTAGGTCTTTTGGCGCGAACCAACGGTAGTGGTGCCGTTTGGCATCCACAGCTCACTAAATGGGTACTTTGCCTGCTGGCGCTCTACTTGGGGTTTATGACGATTACCAAGTCGTCGGCGTTCCCAGACGGAGTTGCTGACATGACCTCGTTTGGGGGAACTACCCCCGCATCTCGAAGTGCCTTTGCCAATATATTTGCATCGCCGGTTCTGTTTTGTCCTATTTCTAGCCAAAGACCGTGCTGTACTCCAGTATTGCCAGCGCGGCTGGGTAGAATCATCACGGACTCAGGCGATACGTCAAAACCAACATCTCTAAACAATATCTGGAAGTCGCTCATGAGATCAGTGGAATCGGGCGCACCTAAGGATGCGTGGATTTCTATCTTCCGTACCTTAAAAAGAACCACTCGGGACTTTATTAGCTTTGCCTGTTCGTTGGAAATTCTGACCCAAAACCCAAAAACTGGCACAGAGGAGATTAGAGGTAAGCTGGGGCAGAAGTCCGGGAGAGGAGACGAGGACGATGCCCAAGAGTGGTCACACGGAAGAGCAGATCGTGGCAGTGTTGCGGCAGGTGGAAGCGGGAGCGCGGGTAGACGACATTTGCCGCAAGGTGGGGATCAGCCAAGCCACTTACTATCTCTGGAAACGGAAATATTCCGGGGTAGGGGTGAGCGAGTTGCGTGAGTTGCGGCAGTTGCGGGATGAGGTCGGACGACTGAAACGGCTGGTGGCGGACTTGAGCCTGGACCGGCAGATCCTGCAGGAGATCGTATCAAAAAAGCTGTAAGGCCTCGTGCGCGTCGGAAGTTGGCGCGCTGGGCGCAGGAGGCCTATCGGATCAGCGAGCGGCACGCAGCGAGAGTGGTGAAACTGGCGATCGGGACGCTGCGCTACCAGAGCCGGAAGGTGTTCGATGAAGTGCTGGGGCATCGTTTGCGGGATTTGGCAGGAACCCACGTGCGCTACGGGTATCGTCGGTTGACGGTGCTGCTGCGACGCGAAGGCTGGCAGGTGAATGCCAAACGGATCTACCGGCTGTATCGGGAGGAAGAGTTGATTGTGCGCACGAAGCAACGACGGAAGATGGCGCGACGACGGCCCGTCCCGAGTGGCGTCGCCACGCGGCCCAATCAGTGTTGGAGCATGGACTTTGTGAGCGACAAGTTGGCGGATGGACGTTCATTCCGCATTCTGACCGTGGTGGACCAGTTCACGCGAGAGTGTGTTGGGTTGGAAGCCGATCGTTCGATGACAGGGTTCAAAGTGGCACAGGCGCTAGAACACGCACGGCACGAGCGGGGCCACTTGCCCGAGAGCATCACCGTGGACAACGGCAGCGAGTTCTGCAGTCGCGCGCTGGAATCCTGGGCCATGGCCAACGAGGTGAGGTTGTGCTTCATTCGCCCAGGGCGTCCGGTGGAGAACGGATTCATCGAGAGTTTCAATGGCCGGCTGCGGGACGAGTGTTTGAACGTAGAGTGGTTCTCGACGCTGGAAGATGCGCGGCAGAAGCTGGCGAAGTTTCGCGAGCATTACAATCAGCAGCGACCGCACAGTTCGTTGGCAGATCGGACGCCCGCGGCGTTCGCAGCGTTGCACAGGGAAAAAGCTAGTACATCGCTGGGGCGCGCACTCCAGAGCGTCTTGATAGAGTCTCTGGAGTGCGCGAAACCCGCGTCAACAGCGGAAGAAAGGACTTACACTGCCCGAAACCTCTAGCTTCGTTTGTGACAGAGAATGGGAGCGGTTCAAAGCAGAAAGTTGTCGTATTCTTACATGAACGAAAATTGGGGGCAGGTCAGTGTGAGCACCAGAATTCAGTTAACCACTGACGGTCACCGCGTCTACGCCGACGCCGTAGAGGGTGCCTTCGGGGCGGACATTGATTACGCAATGCTGGTCAAACTGTACGGCTCATCTGGGGACAATCCAGAATCCCGCTACAGCCCCGCAACCTGCATCGGATGCCGCACTGGTGTCCTGAGTGGGACACCGAACCCGAAGTACATTTCCACCAGCTACGTTGAGCGGCAGAACCTTTCAATGCGAATGGGGATGCGCCGCTTCACTAGGCTAACAAATGGTTTCAGCAAGAAGTTTGAAAATCACGGGCATCAAGTTGCGCTCTACTTCATGCACTATAACTACTGCCGCGTGCATTCCAGTTTGCGGGTGACTCCTGCGATGGAAGCAGGACTAACAGACCACGTGTGGACGCTAGAGGAATTGTGTGGCCTACTGCCCGAGCGTAAACCGAATGCGCGAGTGGACAAGGAATTGGTTTTGAAGGCGCTGGCGAAAGCCTAGAGGGGATTATGGCAAAAGCAAACCATGTTTCGATTCCGTACCTTGACCCGAGCGTGCAGCATGTCGGAATCAGCCGCCTGCGGGCACTCAATGTCACTCAACTACGTGAGCTAGACAAGACGCTGGTCATTCAAGACAACGATAAGCCGCTGGCAGTCCTTTTGAAGTACGAGCATTTTCTGGCAATGCAAGAGAAAATACTGAAAAGCGAGGAGCAATGAAGCGGTTATTTACCTTCCGTGGATTCGCGCACGATCCGCAGGGCGTTCTGGCTGCTATCCAGCGGCTTGCACTTGTGCTCCCGAAAGCGCTTTATGATCTCGTGTTCGGCGAGTATCGCGTCTTCATTGCGAGACAGGAACGTACCATTGCAGTGTTCGCAGATGCCCGTCATCGGGTAGCTGAGTTTCACGATCCGCAGATTGCGCTCGGGCATGACAAAAGTCTACGCCCTTTGGCGACGGCAAGCCTAGTGGCTGTGCAAAGCAAACGGCACCCCTACCGAACCAACCAAATGCGGCGAGCCGTGCCCGCATTCACGTACACTGCTAGATTCAGATCTTGAAAACCATCAAACACATCCTCACCCGCTATACCGCCTTCCTATGGGCGCTGCTCAAGCCTCTGGGGGCATGGGGCGTACTGGCGGTGGCAGCCCTCGACGGCGGTTTCATCGGGCTGCCCATGGACGCCGTAGTCGCTGGCTACGTCTACCAGGACCGTGCCCGTTTCCTTTTGTACGTGTTCATGGCGGCCACGGGGTCGGCGCTCGGCAGCATTGTCATTTACGTGATCGGTTACACCGGCGGCGAGGAACTTCTCCGCAAGCGCATGTCGCCGGAGCGTTTCGAGAAGCTTCATTCCGCATTCAACCACCACCCCTTCTGGGCGCTCATGTTTCCCGCCATGCTGCCCCCGCCCACGCCTTTCAAATTATTCGTGCTGGCGGCGGCAATTTCCGAAATGAGCTTTGTCCGCTTTCTGCTGGCGGTCTTTTGCGGACGCATCGTGCGTTTCTTAACGCTGGCCATTCTGACCATCGAGTTTGGCCCCGACGTAGTCCGCCTTACTGGACAGCTTTTTGGTCGTCACTACTATTGGATCCTGGCAGCGGTTGTGATGGGACTGTTTGTGTGGGTGGCACTGCACAGAAAAAAGCGTCGCAGCCGCGAACTGGCGCAAGAATAAAACCCACGGCGTAAACCGTGGGCCAAATGCGAAAAACGATCAAACTCCGAAGGAGCGAACGAACTCTAAGCTGCCGCCGTGTGATCTCCCGCCTTGCCAAACACTTCGCCCAGCGACTTCAATAACACCGGTGTGGCAAACATCGCAGCCGTAAACAGCAGATCGCCTTCCAGCCCATGCCGGAAAAACGGTATCCCCGCCGCGTACGACATCATCACTCCAGCCAAGTTCTTGGGATACATGTCCAGCCAAGCCCAGGCTGCCAGATTGGTCAGCAAAAAGAATGACACCGAACTGGCCAGCGCAGCGCCCACGATCGGCAGCGGTTTGGCGTTATCGCGCAGCTTGGTTCCGAGCCACAGCACGCCGGCGTACCACGCAAAGCTGACAAAGTGGTCGAGGGTAAACGGATAAGAATAGACCAGCTTGGTAAGCAGCACATCGGAAGCCGCAAACACCACGAAGGGCACCCAAAGCTGGCGGCGTGACCCGCGAGCGCCGAAAAATAGCAGCGAACCGGTCACCGGAGTAAACATCCAGGGATGCGGAATGAACCGCACCACGACCCCAAGCACCAGAAAAATATAGGCCAGCATGAATCCTCCTCGCCGTTCTTGATTGTGGCGCGCCCAACCTGCCGTGTCAAGCGACCTACTTCGCGGCCCCGCTTGGGACCCGCTGACTGCGCCTGCCCATGTTTTCTGCGATCACATTCAGATTGCGATCCAACTCCACGCTCGAACCCAGAACGCTCCGGCCTGTGCTCCCGGGATAGGCAAAACGCAGATCGCGGAAGCGCACCACATAGCCATCGCGAACCTGCTCGGTTTCTGTCAGTGGATACTGCGCCCAGTCCAAATAAACCCGCCCGAGATATGATCTTTTCGCCGCTAGCGTCACTGCGGTTTCCTCGGGCTTATAGAAGACTTGCATTTCGCCATTAGGATCAACCTCCGGAGTCAAAGACTCGACCCCCATGACGGCAAAGAAATTCTGCGCCTCAATCACGCCGCTCCAATGAAATGGACTCCACCAATACGGATAAGCCGAAACGCGGACGGGATTTGCTCCTTCGTAGGTACGCGCCTCCAGCGCATTCACCGCACGCCGGTGCTCGTAGTCGCGCACTCCCCAAAGCGTGATGATTCCCGTCAGCGCCACGATGGCGCCCCATCGGCCTCGCGGTCCGCGCTCTCGAACCCCCAGTTCCTTGTCGATCAAGCCAAAAAACGCGGGCAGCACCAGCCCACCCACTAGCAAGGCCAGGATCACAGGGTCGGCGATAAAGACAATGTCCCATGAATACCAGCGCTCCGAAAATGGCCAGAAGGGACGGACGCCGTAGTTATTGGTGAAGTCGAGAAGAATGTGCGTGAGCCCCGCCAGGTACGCGAACCCAAACAGCAACCCCCAGCGCGGCGGCAAGCTGGGATTCTTGATTTTTCGTCCCCGCAGCCGCCAAATGAGATAGATAAAGCCCACCACCAAGAGCTCTACCGGCACCAGCCCCAGAAACGAATGGGTGAATCCGCGATGATGGCCAAAACCAAACACTGGCCCTTTCAAGCTTTCAAATACGTCGAGGTCGGGGGCCTCGGCAGCCAGTGTCATTGCGGCCGTGGCCAGAGCGGTTTTGCGATTGAATCCGGCCCGTCCGAGGCAGGCGCCGGTCAGCAAGTGAGTTATGGGTTCCAAGGTTCGCGAAAAACTTTAGATGGTTCCGTCAGCCCAGCTGATGCAAACTCTTTAGAAAACCGCGCCAGGGTTTCGTTGCGACCTCCGTGGCCGTTCTTTGCGATCTTAGCGTTTTAAGACTTTGAATTTCTCGCCGTCTCAAAACGCAGAGACCGCTGAGAACAGCGCGGAGCACGCGGAGGCTATTCCCATTATCTCGTCGGCGCCAAGATCGTCAACGCGTCCGGAACAACGCTGATCTCCGCCGGCAGCGTTCCCAACAATTCTCCATCAGCCTCCACAAAGATGCGGGACGCCCCCGGGACCAACTGCCGGCAACTTGCTCGCACCGTATGAACCAGCTCGATCCCAGGAATCTGCCATCTCGCGCCTAGGAACCCCCGCAACACGTAACCCAAATACGCCGCCCGGTTGCGCGTGTGAAACAGCACCAGCCGCAGGTCGTCCCGATCTAACGACGCCCCTGGCGCCAGTTCCCGCAACACTCCTCCAAAATGCCGGATGCGGACCGCCAAGAGCTGTGACACTTCCGCACTGCGGGAAGTTTCTCCCTCCATCTCGATCGCAAATTTCTCCATCTTATGCGTGAGCCACAAGCGCGTGGCCTTGGCATAGTAGGCCGCCATGCCCAGACGACGCTTGGCCAGCGGGCTCAACTGGTAAAAAAGATGCGCATCCACGCCAATTCCGGCGGTAATCACGAAGTAGCGCGTGCCCGCTTTCCCGTTCAACCCCTGATACGCAACTCGACCCACAGCAATCCGGCGAGGCCTCGCGCCCAGGGCAGCTTGCGCCGCGCCCACTGGAGAAAGCGGCAATCCCAGATCATGGGCCAGCGAATTGGCCGTCCCCAGCGGAATCACACCCAACACCGTGTCGCCGCCAACCAACCCCTGCACGACGTCGTGGACGGTGCCATCGCCGCCGCAGGCAAACACAGTATCGCAACCGTCTTTCATGGCCTGCTTTACCTGCGCGGCGGCATCGCCGGGCCCAGCCGTGGCCGCTGAAACCGCCTCCACTCCGCCCGCCCGCAGCACCGACTGCGCGCTCTCCACTTCGTGCACACGCCGTCCATGTCTTCGGCCCGAAAGCGGGTTGTAGAGCAGCAGAGCCTTGCGCATCTCAGGGGATTCTACCGGAAGACCTACGCTACGCCTTTCCCCTCGATCCCCACTCCCACATGCCAAACATAGCCTTTTGCGGCAGAGGATGCCCAACCTGCCGCGCCAGCATACAAATCTGCCCGCGATGATGGGCGTCGTGAGCGATGAGATAGCCGAAGAAGCCAGCAACGTCCGGCTTGAACCCCTTCACTCGGCCATCGCTTTCGAGGGCCGATTTGAGCACCGCGCCCAATGCCGCCCGGCTCTGCTCCAGCCCTTTCAAAGCTTGCGCCGGAGTCACGCTGCTGCGGTCGAGTTGCTCGGGAATCTTGCTGCCCTTGGCGGCCGCCTTCAGCCACATCACCCGCACGTTGTGAATGTGGGCCACAATCGCCGCCACCGTCCGCCCCTTGCCCTCGGGCGGCTCCGCCCGCCAGGCCTCGGCAGGAAGATTCTCAATCATGTACTGATTGATGCGGTCGTTGGTGTCGAAAGCGGTGAGCAAAGATTCCGGCAACAGAAACGGCGCCGCAGCTTTAGGCATCGATAGTCTCCCGAACTGAAGCCTGTAGCTTACCGCAAGCTGGCCTTTCTCTGCGCTCTCCGCGCACCCTCTGCGTCCTCAGCGTTTTAAGATTCTCGCCTATAATTTCTCCAATGCCCGCTGCCAAAGATAAAGTCGAGAAGAAGATCGAAGCCCTCCGCAATAGGATCCGTCATCACGAATACCGCTACTACGCGCTCGACGATCCCGAAATCTCCGACGCTGAGTTCGACCAACTGATGAACGAACTCATAAAGGTCGAAGCTGACCATCCTGCGCTCATCACCCCCGATTCTCCAACCCAGCGCGTCGGCGGCCAACCCCGTGAAGGAGTGGTCAAGGCACCGCACTCGTCGCCCATGTTGTCACTCGACAACACCTACAATCTAGACGATCTCCGCGATTGGGATCGTCGTGTGCACGAACTCACCGGCCGCAAGGACGTTGACTACGTCTGCGAGTTGAAGCTCGACGGCATGTCCCTGGCGTTGATCTACGAGAACGGCAAGTTGGTGCGCGGCATCACGCGCGGCGACGGCAGCATCGGCGAAGATGTGACGTTGAATGTGCGCACCGTCCGCTCCATTCCGCTTTCTATTTCCAAAGAGAAACTGAAGGCCTCCGGTATCCCGGCAGACTTCGAGGTTCGCGGCGAGATGCTCATGCCCATTGCCTCATTCAAGAAGATGAACGAAGACCGGGAGCGGCAGGGCCTGTCGCTATTCGCCAACCCGCGCAATGCCACTGCCGGAACCGTCCGCCAGCTCGATGCCAGTATCACCGCCGAACGGCGTCTCGATTATTTTTCTTACATGCTACTCAAAGACGGACGCACCTATTTCGACCGCCACTGGAAGACTCTCGACGCCCTCGACGCCGCCGGCTTCAAAGTGAACCCCAGCCGCAAACTGGCAAAAGACTTTGACGAAGTCTGGAAATTCATCGAGCAGCAGGAAACCCGTCGCGAAAAGCTACCCTATGAAATCGACGGCATCGTGGTCAAAGTCGACCGCACCGCGTTGCAGGACGAACTCGGCTACACCGGAAAAGCGCCGCGCTGGGCCATCGCCTACAAGTATGCCGCCCGCGGAGGCATCACTCAAATCGAAGACATTCTGGTCCAGGTCGGCCGCACCGGAAAACTCACCCCCGTGGCGGCGCTCAAGCCGGTTCCCATCGGCGGTACCACCGTCAGCCGTGCGACCTTACACAATATGGATGAAATCGAACGCCTGGGCGTGAAGATCGGAGATTGGGTGGAAGTCGAACGCGGCGGCGACGTCATTCCCAAAGTCACGCGCGTCGTCGAGGACAAACAACACCCGCGCGGCCACAAGTCATTTCACATGCCGGAGAAATGTCCGGTGTGCGGCACTCATGTCGTCCGCACCGACGGCGAAGTTGACTATCGCTGCGTCAACGCCAACTGTCCGGCCAAGCTGCGCGAGACCATTTTGCACTTCGCCTCGCGCGGCGTGATGAACATCGAGGGCATGGGCGAAGTTCTGGTTAATCAGCTCACCGACCGCGGCCTGGTCAAGAATGTCGCCGACATTTACAAGCTCACCAAAGCCGACTTGCTCTCGCTCGAGCGCATGGGCGATAAATCGGCGCAAAACGTGCTCGATGAGATTGAAGCTTCCAAGAAGCTGCCGCTGGAACGCGTGATTTACGGGCTGGGCATTCGCATGGTTGGAGAACGCACGGCCCAATTTCTCGCTGAACATTTCGGCTCGATGGACGACCTCATCAAGGCCAGCGAAGAAGAACTTCAGAACGTGACCGAAGTCGGCCCGCGCATCGCCACCAGCATCGTCGAGTTTTTCCGCGAGCCCAGCAATCGCAAATTGATTGAGCGCCTGCGTGCCTCCGGGTTGACCTTCACCGGCAAGAAAAAAGAACGCGGAACCAAGCTCGCCGGAAAGACCTTTGTCCTCACCGGCACGCTCACGCGCCCCCGCGATGTGGTCAAAAAAGCGCTCGAAGACGCCGGCGGGCGCGTGGCCGGCTCGGTCAGCAAGAAGACCGATTATGTAGTCGCTGGAGCTGACGCTGGCTCCAAGCTGGACAAAGCCAACGAGTTGGGCGTCCGCGTGATCAGCGAAAGTGAGATGGAAAAACTGCTACAAGGCTAGGGTGTTCTGTTGCCCCTACCACTTCACAAAACTTTACCGTCTTTTGACATTCTTTTGACAAATCGCGATGCCCGATCCGAGTAGTGTTCCCGATGGCTCCGCTGGCCCTCCCCCGTCACCAGCTATTGCCGAATCGGGCTTTGCGGACTAAACCAGGGCACGGTGATAATCGGTTCGCTTGCCCTTACGAGAGATGGCGCACTGGGAGCATCGCGGCTCAATTTTTGGGCGGTCGATTGTGCGCTTTCGTCGCGGCGTTCATCCTGGGTGGGATTTCATGCCCTTCGAAACCCCGCTCAGGGTGACACCGGCGATTGCAGTCCGGCCTTGATCCTTTCGTAGGTAATGTCCAGAGTTTCCGGCAGGATTCGCGTCTCTCCCACTACCGACACAAAGTTGGAATCCGCCACCCAGCGCGGCAGCACGTGCATGTGGATGTGTCCCGCAACCCCGGCCCCCGCCGCCTTGCCAATATTCATCCCCAGATTCACTCCATCCGGTTTATAAAGCCGCCGCAGCACCCGCTCCATCTTCTGAGAAAGTTCCATCATTTCGTGGGCCGCGTCGCTCGGCAGTTTTTGCAACTCATCGAGATGGGCAAAGGGCACCACCATGACGTGCCCCGGAGTGTAGGGATACGTATTCAGCACGATATAGCAGTATTGGCCGCGGTAAACGATGCGCGCCCGCACATCGTCTCCCAGCTTCGGCAGCTCGCAAAAGATGCAGCCTGGGGTCTTTTCCGCCGCCGTGACGTAGGCGTAGCGCCAGGGAGTCCAGAGATAATCCATCGCAGGGCAGAGTAGCAGATAGCGCGGACTTTCGGAAACTGATGGTTGATGCGGTAGTGGGCTACTTTCAAGCTGGCAAATCATGCGGCTGCGACTGCGCTAAACTACTTCGCGTACAATTTCATCAAGATTCACCGTACACTGCGAATGAGTCCGGCGATGGCGGCAGATGTTACAGATCGGCTGTGGAGCGTAGGGGCCTTGTGGCCCTCTGGGAAGCCTATGAACAGCGGAGGGCAGAAAGAGCGGCGTGAAGATACACAATAAATCTAAGGTCGTGTCCGATGATGTTCGGGCTAGGCAAAGGAATACGGTCTGGCCTGATACGTTGAGAAATGGCCGCATGGTCGATGGCTTTGTATGGAAAGGCTCTTCCGATGCGACCGTGGTTCAAAGAGTTGGAATCGCTATCTTTGGGCTGGTGTTTCTCGTTTGCGCTTTCATGTTTGCATATTTGGCGTTGCGGGCTTCCTCCAAAAGCGCCCTCGGGGAAGCGCTGCTTATGGTTCTATTTACGCTTTTCTGTCTAGCCGTTGGCTACAAGGTGCTTCGGAACGCCTTTCTTCGTTGAATTCAAAGTAGCCCACTACCGTTGATGCCGCTTCTATGGGGCCGCAAGGCCCCGTGGATGTGCTGTGCGGACTTCCCCTCCAGCCCAAACCGCTTGACATGTACGGCCAGACCGTACATACTGGAAAAGTAGGATTTAAGCTGTTTCTCTCTTCAGCCGCCCTTGGCTCGATAGGCCAAGAACGCAACCGCAGGCAGGGCCCAAGAACCCTCAGTGGTACCACTGAAGAAGGGAACGCTTTATGCTTGTCCACTTTCGCCACAAAGGGCTAAGGCGTCTTCACGAAGACGGAAGCGCCAAGGGCGTGCCGCCCGCGATGGCTGACAAACTGCGCAAGCTTTTGTTCGCGCTTGAAACCGCCGTAACGTTGGAGCAACTCGGCCGCTTTCCCGGCTGGAGGCTGCATCCTCTGAAAGGCGATCGGAAAGGATCATGGAGCTTGACTGTCACGGGAAACTGGCGGTTGGTCTTCTACTACGACGAGCAGATGAACTGCGCCAAGGATATTGACTTGATCGACTACCACTAGGAGGCCGAAAATGCCGATGAAGAATCCGCCCCATCCGGGCGACCTGATAAGGACCGAAGTCATCGAGGCCCTCGGCCTGACCGTGTCAAAAGCGGCGGAGATTTTGAAGGTACGGCGGGCCACGCTTTCTGACCTTTTGCACGGCAAGGCTGCGCTGACGCCGGAAATGGCCCTGCGCATTGAAAAGGCGTTCGGCCCGGAGATGGACCACCTTCTGCGGATGCAGCTTGCCTATGACGTGTCGAAGGCGCGAGCGCAGGCGCGGGGCCTATCAATCAAGCGTTATGCTCCGGCCTGAAAGCTTCCCATGTCTTGCAAATGCGGCGAGACATGGGGCACCCGCCCCGGTTTGTCTTCCATCTGCGCTTCACAGGCACTTCAATTCGCCGGCTTCGCAGTCAACAAAGTCGCCGCCAGGATCACAACATCGGGATCGTCTGGCAAAGTGATACTCTGCACAACCTTGTTCCCATTCAATGGGAACAGGTACGCGTAGAGGCTGAACGTCCTCTTGTCCTTGGTTCCGTCGTCAAAGTTGCGGTATGCCATACCGACGGCCTCATACTCGCGGGGAAAGTTCTGCGGGGTGTACCAGTCGCTGAAACTTTGACCAACTTGCGCGCTGCTGCCGTCGGTGTAGTGGACGATGAGAGTCTCGCTCAATTGGTTGCCGTTCACGCCGCTGGCAAGCAGCGCAAAATCAGAAAACTGCCCAGCTGGCAGCGCAACCGTTTGGCCGCTACAACCGACCACATCGGGCACATTCGCCGGACCGAAATCGAAGAGCACGCCGTTAATCACGCGCGACCCGGTGAGCAGATTGGCCGAGTAGGAATAGCCGAGGCCATCGAGACCTCCGGTCGTATAGGTACTGCCGTCCTGGTAGATTCCGTACACGTCAAACTGCGAAGAAAGATCTACCTGCGTGCCCACTCCGGTGCTGCCGATGGCGCCGCTCACCGCCAGGGTAAACGTAAGAGTCTGTTGGATGGAGCCCGAAGTGCCGGTTACGGTTACAGGAAACAGCCCTGTGGTGGCAGAAGCACTGGCCTCGAAGCCCATTTTTCGCTGATCGGTTTGCCCTCGGAATCCGCCCTTCACTCCCTTTGGCAGTTGCGAAAGACTCAGCGTCACCTGCCCGTTAAATCCGTTCTCGGGGGTGATGGTGATTATGGCGCCGGTCTTGCCGCTCTGATTCAAGAATAAGCTGCTGGGTCCGGAAAGCGTGAAACCGCTCGCGCCCACGGCGGTATTGATCGCGGCGGCATATTGTGCCGCCAGGCCGTTGCCCACGAAATCGTCGTAAATCCACATGAATCCGCCAAGAATGTCACACTCGCTGTGCCAGCCACTCATGATGCTCTCGACTTGCGCCGGAGTATCATTCTTGTCCCACAAACCGGGGAACACCGGAACGCTCCCGAAATTCCATCCCACGCAGGGATTGTTTCCCTGGCCGCCGGCATAGGCCTGGAGGTGAACTCCGTCCACTGTGCCCGGCAGCTGGGTGTTAATCTGCGCCACCACATTCGTCCAATAACTGTTGTTGGTGTAAGGATCGGGCATTACGTGATAACCCAAATTGCCGAGCATGACTCCAAAGGCAATCGTGGTGGGAGAGTTATAGCTGTTCTCGTCGTCGAAATCGATGGCATCGAGAGCCGGGATGGCGGCCTTGAGCGCCTGAAAATCTTTATAAAGGATGCTGGTAGGGCCGGTTCCCTGAGCGTTGATGAGGGCAGTAATGTCCTGCCAGTCTCCGATGTTGGAGGAGCCGACGCTGAACGTGACTCGCTTCACCGTCCCTTGCTTTAACTGCGCCATATCCCCAGGAAAATTCGGATAGGTCTGATTGCCAACATAGACGCCGTTGGAGGTTAACGGGAACTCTCCATTAAAATTCAAGTCGCCGACGCTGTTGACCTCGACGCTCCAGACAATGGCCTCGGTGAAACCGGAGTTCTCGATTTCGACAATGTTGGGTTGCACATTGCCCTTGTAAAACGGGCCGCCACCGAAGATTCCCGTATATCCGGTCTGAGCCAACGCGGTGGTAGAGAGTGCGAATACCAGAAACAAGCAAGAAATAACAGCCGTGGCGCGGACAACCGCCTGCACGGAAGTATTTGCGAAATGACTTTTCACTGAACGTTTCACATCGGCTCCTAGCTTGGGCTCTCGGTTGGGGATCGACAACTTGATGCCGGTCCATTTCTTCTTCTACCCGTAAACAACGTTAACGGGGTCCCACCAAGGCCGCGCGGATTATACACCGAGATGGCCGCCCCGCGAGGCCGGAATGGCGCTTTCCTCGCCGATTTCCGCTTCATCGCCCTGAGACAACCTTCCTTCATTTCCTTCTATATTCGGATGGATCATTGAGCTTGAGGGTCAGAAGAGACTGGCGGTTGGATCCGCGCCCTCCGCTTCATCTCCATCCCACCCCCATCCCCAGCGGCCCGGAACCTGCGGCTTTACGCCCCTTTAACCGGCTTTTAACCCTCCTTTAACACTCCCCAAATTTCCTCATTTTTGGGGTTTGACACTGTTCCGAAGCGGTTGCTATAGTCGAAGAGTTCCCTTAGGACGCGGGTTAGCTATTAGAAACGTCCGACCGCTGGGATTGTCAACAGTCCGTTCGCCAGAACGGGCTCAACACAACCAAAGACTCACGCCAGCAGTCTGCTAAGCAAGCCCCGCATCCTTCGCACTCAAGCGTGCGATTTGACCAGAGAGGCCATGACCTTGCTCGACGACAACAACTCACACAACCCGGAATCCGCCACTTCAACCATAACCGAACCCGTCGCCGCTTCACCCGACGACTCCACTGCGGAAGTCGCAGTCGCGCCATCCGCCCAGCGCTCGGACGACAAACCAGCCCTATCCGGCGGCGACGACTTTGCCTCTGCCCTCGAGAGCTTCACCACCGAGACCGAAGAGGCCGCCGGCGATGACAAAGTCATCAAGGGCACCGTGCTCAAGCTCACCCCCACCCACGTGGTGGTGGATATCGGCGCCAAATCCGAAGGCATGCTGCCGCTCTCTGAGGTGCTGGACCACGAGGGCAAGCCCAGGTTTCAGCCGGGCGACGAAATTTCCGTCATGCGCGACAAAGGCGCGGCCGAGGAAGGCTACATCAATCTCTCGCACCAAAAGGCGCAAAAGATCCGCTCCTGGGATGAAATTGAAAAGGCCTACAACGAAAAGAAGCCCATCCAGGCGACCGTGGTCGAGCGCATCAAAGGCGGCCTTACCGTCGATATCATGGGCGCCCGCGCGTTTCTGCCGGGCTCGCAGGCCGATCTGCGCCGCACCCGCAACCTGGACGCGGCCAAAGGCCAAGTCCTGGAAGTTGCCATCATCAAGCTCAACAAGAAACGCGGCAATATTGTGGTTTCGCGCAAGCAGGTGATGGAGGAAGAACAAGGCGAGAAGCGGGCCAAAACCCTGGAGCACCTCGAAGAAGGCAGCACCCTGACCGGCGTGGTCAAGAACCTGACCGACTACGGCGCTTTCGTGGACATGGGTGGCATCGACGGCCTGCTGCACATTACCGATATGTCCTGGGGCCGCCTGACCCACCCTCGCGACCTGGTGAACGTCGGTGACACCATTCACGTGAAGGTGCTGAAGTACGACAAAGACAAGCAGCGGGTCTCGCTGGGATTCAAGCAGCTCACTCCCGATCCCTGGCTGGATGCCGAACATCGCTATCCGGTCGACGCCCATGTGAGCGGCCGCGTCATCAGCGTCACTGACTACGGCGCATTCGTGGAACTGGAGCAGGGCATCGAAGGCCTGGTGCACGTCAGCGAGATGACCTGGTCGAAGCGCATGAAGCACCCCTCAAAACTGGTGAACGTAGGCGATCAGGTGGAATGCGTGGTGCTGAGCGTGAGTCCGGGGGAACGCCGGATTTCTCTGGGCATGCGGCAACTGGCTTCGAACCCGTGGGACGCTCTGCATGAAAAGTATCCAGTGGGAGCCCAGGTGGAAGGCCGGGTGCGCAACTTGACCGACTTTGGCGCGTTTATTGAGATTGAAGACGGCATCGACGGATTGGTCCATGTCAGCAACTTGAGCTGGACCAAGCGGGTAAAACATCCTTCGGAAGTCTTGAAGAAAGGTGACCGCGTGAAGGCGGTGGTGCTGGCCATCGAGCCTGACAAGCGCCGGCTCTCACTCGGCGTCAAGCAACTGCAACCCGACGTTTGGGATGCTTTCTTCGAGAAACATCACGTGGGCGACGTAATGCATGGCAAAGTTCTGCGGGTAGCCAGCTTTGGGGCGTTCGTGGAGATCTCCGATGGCATTGAGGGTCTCTGCCATAACTCGGAAGCGGTGGACGGCAATGGTCAGCCTCTGACGCTTGAAGCCGGGCAGGAACACGACTTCAAGATCATCAAGATGCACCCGGAAGAGAAGAAAGTTGGGCTCAGCATCAAGGCCGTCGGCGAAGAAGCCTCCCACAAGGAAGTGGAAGCCTACAAGCATCCCGCTTCCAGCACGGGCGGTTCCACCATCGGCGAGCTGATGTCGTGGAAACGCGCGGGCAACGAGAACAACTAGACCTTCGGCCACGGATTTTCACGGATCAAAAACAATAAAAGGCCCCGTTTCTGGGGCCTTTGATTCTGCCTTTTGATCCGTGTTGATCCGTGAAAATCCGTGGCCGGTTTCGCTTTACTTCAGCAGCCCAAATACTCCGACTCCGTTGATCGTTCCCACATACACCTTGCCATTCACCACGGTCGGCACAATGAACTTATTGCCCTCGCTCAATTCATCTCGTGAATCGGCAGCCTGACTGCTGTTGTACAGCTCGGTCGCCAGGTTGGTTGCATCATAGGCGTGCAGCACCGCCGGATCGTCGTTCTCCGCCGCCCACAGGATCGCATTGCCGGTCCCATTAGCAGAGATACTCGGCGTCGCTCCCGGATATGGGAAACTCTTGTTCGTCCGCGAACTGGCAGCCGTCGCCAGCCGCGCCTGGCTGATGGCAAATGCCTTGATTCGGTCTCCGACAGCTCCGTAGTACAGGGTGTTATTGAAGTACGCCGGCATGGAAAATACGCTGCCTGACAATGCTCCTGAAACCTGCTGGTAGATGTTGTTGGAGTTGGGATGGAATCCCCCCATCGCGTCCCGGTCGACAACGTAGATGTTCTTGTCCTTGCCGGCGCCGACCACCAGGTGACAAGCCTTCCCCGTGCTGTCATTGAAATCGGGCAGCACCAATGCGCCTCCCGAACCCAGGTCCTGGTCTGCATCGTTTTCCGCTGCCTGATTGAACATCTCGAAATAATCCGCGACTGCTAATTGCTGGTTGCTGGTCGAGATCTTTAGAAACGCATTCCCAAAGTCGCCCTGGTTAGGGAACCCGCGAGCATCGAGCGTGGTATCAAACACGCCGTTGGCGTCCAGTAGATAGATGTTGCCGCTGGTGTCCGCCGCCGGTCCGGAACCAGCCATCCAGATCGCGCCTTCGCTGCCGTTCGGAGTCACGTTCAACACGCTGACCTGGGCCAGCGTGTTCTGGTCGTAGCTGATCACCCATCCGGTGTACGGACCGTGGTCACAATGCGAGGTCCATGCGGTGTATATTGTGCCATTCATCTGCAGTAGGCCTGCACGCTCTTCATATTGCCCAGGGCTGAAAACTACCTTCCTTCCTGAGCTGCCGGCGCCATTTCCCGGGAAAGACGCTTGAATCTCTTTCGGCCCGCCGAATTGTTCCGCGCCCGTACTGACGTCAAGCGCATGCAATCGCTGATGATAATTGCCCGAGCCGTCCTTCGACATGGCCACCACGTAGATGGTTCCATGCGGGCCGGCGGAGGGATCGATCACCGGCGTCGCCGTGACCCCAATCTCCGGCGTCACTTGTGAGCATCTGCGGTCGTCGCTCGGCTTCTCGCCGGCAAACAAAGTGGAGACTTGCCAGAGGACCGAACCAGTGTCGGCGTCCACGCCGTACACTGTGCCGTGTTCACTCGCCACATAAAGAATGTTGTGCGTGCCGTGGTTGGGGGTGTTGACGTTCGGCAGATAGAGAGGCTGGGCATCGACTTTGCCGTCAGTGGCGATTATGAACAGCTTGCCGAAACTCGAAGCCTTCACATTGCCCGGCGTAAGCGTGGTCTCATTCAGATTTTGCCCGGTGCGCGCGTTGTCATTGTGATAGGTGACCACGGCGTTTGCCGGCGTCGTGCCCGGCTGCGGTTGCGCCGGCGCTGGTTGCGCGACACTGCGGGTGGTCTTGCCGCAACTCACCAGATGCAATCCGGCCAGGATCAACATCAGAACCATGCCCGTCAAACCAAATTGCCGCCTGCGCGCCCGGCCTGGAGCCGTAGCGGGGATATTCGAGAATGAAGGCAAGAATGGCGCTCCTTGGAAAGGTGTGGACTTACTTGGTGTCGATTCTCAGCACAATGTTGATGAGCTTGTGGTCATCGAACTGGCTCACTGCCTTGGTGTCACTCTTTTGCCCTTTGTATTGCGCATAGATCTCATAGTCAACGTTGAGAGAGAGTTCAGGAAAGCGGTAGGTGCCGTCGGGTCCCACGATGTAGGTCTTCATCGCGCGCGTGCGGGTATTGGAGAGGTAGACCACGGCATCGATCACCGGGTTGTCTCGCCTGTCCAGAACTTTGCCCGTCAGCATGCGCCCGACGGTCTTGTCCTTATCCTTTGGGGCATTCGGACTTGCTCCCACCACTGAAATGGACAAGACGGCGGTGAACAGCAACATCCCCGATACCATTGCAGATCGCCTTTTCATGCCGTGTCCCTCCGCCCGCCGGAATATGTCATTTTAGATGCAGCCCGGTATCCACGCGCTCGTCGAAGTCCACCTGGATGGTCGCACTGTCGCCCGGCTGTAACCGATTGCCATTAGTAGATTTATAGCCCTTCAAGTCGGCCCAGGCAATGTAGTCTGCCTTGCCTGCGGGCACGCGTACGGCGAACTCTCCATGGTGATCCGAATAAACCTCCCAGCGAGCTTTCTTCTCGTTCGCGGGGCGAATCTTGACTCGCACTCCATAAACTGGTTTGTTGTCGGGCCCCCACACCGTCCCAAAAATCACAGCGTAGGGTTTGTCCTGACCATTTTTCCGTGAGCAGGGGCCGCCGCCAGAAGCTTCCGTAACTTCGAGACTGAGAGCTGCAATCGCCAGGAGAAAAACTACGATTCGCACCCCGCTCCGGGAAAAATCTGGAAATCGCTCTGGGTGCAAACTAAGAGTAGTCACCGTCTTCTGTTTCCTCTTCTTCGTCATCCTCCTCGTACTTGGCTTCTTCCATCGCCTTCAGTTCGAGGGGGCTGACCGTCACCACTTCGAAGTCCGTGCCACACTCCGGGCAGGAGACCACTTCCCCTTCATCGACTCCGTCCTCGTCGAGATCCAGATTATTCTCGCACTCGGGACACAAAACCATAATTGCCTCCGTATCTATTAGGCCACACTGATAATATTTAGTGGCTCTGGCGGCGGAGGTCAAGTGCTTGACTGTCAAAATCTGTCTTGACCTCCGAGGCTGGATGTGATGCAGAATTCAGGCATGATGACGCTTGGGACAGCCGGCTGGATCGCGAATTTTCAAACCGGGAGGTCTCTCCGCAGCCTCGGTTCCGGCGCCGCAACCCCAAGCTGCTAAAATGTCAGAGTGAACTGAGAACTGATTACCGAGAACTGACAACTGGTTTTATGCCCTCTGGACGCTCCCTCACGCTAAGCTTCCCACCCTTCACTCCTTGGGTGAAGAAAATCATCATCGCCTGCGTGGGAATCTACTTCTTGCAGGTTCTGTTGGGCGCGTTTGCTCCCGGAATGAAGGCCATTCTGGAGCTCTACGGCGGATTGGTACCGGCTCTGGTGGTGCACTACGGGATGGTGTGGCAGCTCCTGACCTATTCCTTCCTGCATGCAAGTGTCGGCCACGTGCTTATCAATATGCTGATGTTGTGGATGTTCGGCGCCCAGCAGGAGCAGGATTGGGGATCGAAAAAATTCCTGGAGTTCTATCTGTTCTGCGTGGCTGGCGCAGCCTTGACCACCATCGCGGTTGCCTACTCGCCCATCCCCGGTGTCAGTCCGGGCACGTCCACGATTGGAGCCTCCGGCGGCGTCTACGGCGTCCTGGCGGCGTTCGGCCTGCTTTATGGTGACCGCGAAATTTTCATGTTTCCGCTTCCCTTCATGATGAAAGCCAAATACATGGTGCTCATCATGGTTTTTCTGGTCGTGTTTGCGACTTTCCAGCCTTCCCAGGGAGTGGCGAATTTTGCCCACCTTGGCGGCCTTCTCTTCGGATTCCTTTACGTCAAGTTCGTTCCCCGCCGCGGCCTGACCTTCGGAGCCTCAGAGCACTATTTCAACCTTCGCAATTCCTATTACCGCTGGAAACGCCGCCGCGCCGCGCGCAAATTCGAAGTTTACATGAGCAAGCACGACCGCAAAGTGACCTTCGACGAACACGGCAACTACGTCCCCCCCGACGAGTTGGATAAGAAAAACGGCGGCTCAAAATCCGGCTGGGTCAACTAGAGCAAACACGGCCACGGATTTTCGCGGATTGACACTGATCACCAAGCAGTCTTTGAAACTCCGCCACGATCTCGGCCGGCAGCCCGTCCCGCCTCGCTTTGCCCTTGAATCCCAGATCGTGCCCCGCGCCCTCGACTCTTAGCAGTGCCGTCTTCCCCGGGATCAGCTTCCGCGCCGCCTCCAGTTCTTCGATCGTCCCAAACGGATCCTTCGTCCCGTGAACAAAAAGCACTGGGATGCGCAGATCTGGCAGGTGTTGCGTGCGTAACCGATCCGGCTTGCCCGGCGGATGTAGAGGATACGAGCACAGCAGCAGACCATTCACCAACTCCGGTTGCTCCGCACACAGCATGCTGGCTTGACGCCCGCCGTAGGAATGGCCGCCGAGGAAAGCGCGACCCGGCGTCAGCTTCTTCAGCACGCTCACCGCATTCATCAGCCCCTGGCGGTCGCGGACGGCGTCTCCCGGACGCGGCGGTCCATACGGTCGTGCCTGACGATACGGCAAATCACAGCGCAGCACCGCGAAACCCGCGCTGGCAAAGGTTTCTGCCAACGCCACCAGCAGCGGCGCGCGCGAGTTCGATCCCGCTCCATGGGTGAGTACAAAACCATTCTGGGGTGAATCCGGCTGGTGCAGAAACCCTCGCACTGCTGGGTCAACCGATATATCAGCGAAGAGTTCCGCGGCGGCCGAGGGCGACATTCGCTAGCCCCCAGCCTCTTCCAGCGTCTCCATCACGCTCACCGTCCGGATCTCGCGCGCGAGCTTCGCCCAGCAACGCAGAACATCGGGATCCTCCAAAGCCTGGCGCCGAGCTTCCTCCGACCGCCAATAACGCAACAAGATGTACTGGTCCGACTTCACATCCCGGTAGACCAGGTCTCTGCCGTATCCGCCTTTGGTCAGCGCCGCTCCCAACTCTCGTATGGTAACCAGCGCAGCCTCCTGGCTCTCAGGCAGCGGCACAAAAATCGCAAGGGACAATATCTCCGCCATGGTCTGCCTTAACCCCTTCGCCGCGTAGCGGCACGTTTCTTCGCGGATTGCGGGTTCATGGCCTCGTCCTCCGCTACGACGTGTAGCCGCATAAAGTTGGTGGACCCGGAAGCCATCTGGGTTCCCGCCACCACCGCCAGTACATCTCCCGCCTGCAGCCGTCCGCGGCCCAGCAGCGCCTGTTCTGCCGCCGCCTGCATATCGTCTACGCTATGGACAGGCGCCTGCACCAGCGGATGCACTCCCCACAGCAGGTTCATTCGATTGCATACTGCCGGCACGTGGCTGAAGGCGAAAATAGTTGCCTTGGGGCGATACTTCGAAATCATACGCGCAGTGTTCCCGGTTTCCGTAAACACCGCGATCGCGCCCATGGGAAGGTCTTCGGCGGCATGCGCGATCGCTTCGCAGATGGTTTCGGCCACGCTCAACGAATGTTTTTCACGCCGGCGCCGGGGAAAATCCCGCAGGTTTAGTTCGGCTTCCACCACAATCCGCGCCATCATGGTAACCGCCTCCCGCGGATATCGCCCGCTGGCAGTTTCCGCCGAAAGCATCACCGCATCGCTCCCGTCGAACACTGCGTTGGCCACGTCACTGGCCTCCGCCCTTGTGGGACGCGGGTTTTCGACCATCGACTCCAGCATCTGGGTTGCCGTAATCACCGGCTTCCGCCAGTCCGACGCGCGACGGATGATGTGCTTCTGGATGATTGGCACCTTTTCCGGCGGCATCTCCACGCCCAGGTCTCCGCGCGCCACCATCACTCCGTCGGTCACTTCCAGGATCTCTTCCAGATGTTCCAGCGCCTGCGGCTTTTCCAGTTTGGCGATCACCGGCACGTCGCTACCGTGGGAAGCGATGAGCTGTTTGGCAGTGCCCACATCAGCCGCCGAACGCACGAACGAAACTGCAATCATATCTACGCCATGCTTGAGCCCGAACTCCAGGTCAGCCCGGTCTTTTTGCGTGAGCGCCGGAATGGAAAGCGCAATCCCCGGCAGATTGATGCCTTTGTGCTCACCTAGCGGTCCGCCGTTGATGACCTCGCACTCTACCTCGTTTTCACGCACGCGGCTGACCCTCAGTTCAATCAACCCGTCGGACAGCAGGATACGCGCGCCGGCTTGCACTTCCCGCGCCAGATCACGAAACGTGGTAGAAATCAGCGAAGCCGTGCCTTCAATTTCGCGGGGAGTTATGGTGACTTTCGATCCCGCCTTGAGCGTGACGTGAGTGTGGCCCTTGAGTTCCCCGGTGCGGATCTTGGGCCCTTGCAGGTCCTGCAAAATGCAGATGGTGCGGCCTTCCTTCTCCGCCGCCCGCCGCAGGCGCTCGATCACCCGTCCGTGTTCTTCATGCGTGCCGTGAGAAAAGTTCAGCCGGGCCACATCCATGCCCAGGCGCATCAGGTCGCGAAGAATCGCCTCCGAACTGCACGACGGTCCAACTGTACAGATGATCTTGGCGCGCCGGACACCACCAGTTTGCACGGCCGCGCCGACACCCTCCCGGCGATTGCTCTTCTGCACAGTTCTCCCCGATCAGATTTTGGATGACATGAATATTGTATATGGCGGCCTCTAAACGGCCGATCACGGAGGGTCGCCCCGGCCTATTCATGCAGTTTTCACACTGCCGTAACAATCCTCTTGTATAGTTTCGCGGACGTTCGCACGCACTCTGGGCGCAACCGATAACGAAGCAAGGAGACCGACATGGCGACCGCCACACCCACACTGGAAACCAAGCTCAACCGAAGTCCGGGAAGGCTCGGAATGCTGGGCTTTGCGGTGGTGCTGCTGATAGGAATTGTTTACGCTGGGTATCAACTCCTCTCAGATCTCTCCACCGTACACGGCGGATCCATTATGCCCTACGTTTTGCTGGGCATCGCGCTGCTGGTGGCTCTCGGCTTCGAATTTGTAAATGGATTTCACGACACCGCCAACGCTGTAGCCACCGTGATTTATACCCACTCCATGGAACCGCACATCGCGGTCGTGTGGTCCGGTTTCTGGAACTTCCTCGGCGTACTGACTTCCAGCGGCCTGGTGGCTTTCGGAATCATCTCTCTGTTACCGGTCGAACTGATCTTGCAGGTCGGCAGCAAAGCTGGCTTCGCGATGGTGTTCGCATTGCTGGTGGCGGCCATCATTTGGAACCTTGGCACCTGGTATTTCGGATTGCCCGCCTCCAGTTCGCACACCTTGATCGGTTCCATCATCGGCGTAGGCATCGCCAATCAGTTGATATCCGTGAAAACCGGCACCAGTGGCGTGGATTGGGCGCAAGCCACCAACATTGGAAAAACTCTCCTGATCTCGCCGATTGTGGGCTTTGCCTGCGCCTTTCTGCTTCTGTCGGTGATGAAGCTGGTCGTCAAAAACCGCAAACTCTACGAAGCCCCCGACGGAACCGAGCCGCCGCCATTCTGGATCCGCTGCCTTCTGGTGCTGACTTGCACCGGCGTGAGCTTCGCCCACGGTTCGAATGATGGACAAAAGGGCATGGGGCTCATCATGCTGATCCTCGTGGGCACGGTGCCAACCGCTTATGCTCTCAACCATGCCATCACTCACAAACAGTCGGATGACTTCATTGCGGTTTCCCAACAGGCCGACAACACGCTATCCAAATATGTCAGTCCCAGCGCCGTCATCGCCGACGATCGCGAAGAGGTCACCGATTATATTCGCACCCGCGAATTCACTCCCAACACCATGCTGGCCCTGCGGCAACTGGTTACCGACATCGGCAACGAGACCGTGCTGTTCGGCGAATTGGGTAAGGTCCCAAATGACCGCGTTCGCAACTTCCGCAATGATATGTATCTGGTCAGCGAAGCCCTGCGCCTGATGAAGAAGACCAAGCAGCCGGCCATTGGCGCTGCCGACTGGGAAGCCCTGGACAATTACAAAAAGCACGTGGATGGGGCGACTCGTTTCATCCCGGGATGGGTCAAAGTTGCCGTAGCCATGGCGCTCGGTCTGGGCACAATGGTCGGATGGAAGCGCATCGTGGTTACGGTAGGAGAGAAGATTGGCAAGGAACATCTCACCTATGGCCAGGGAGCGGCCGCGGAAATCACTGCCATGATCACCATCGGCGCGGCCGACTGGTTCGGCATGCCGGTGAGTACCACGCATGTGCTGTCGTCCGGCATCGCGGGAACCATGGCCGCGAACCATTCCGGCTTGCAATGGTCCACGGTGCGCAACCTGGCGATGGCCTGGGTGCTCACGCTGCCCGCATCGATGGTTCTGGCGGGCTTCCTGTTCTGGGGATTCCGGAATCTTTTTTGATTCGGGCGCACATTCTGAGCTGCAATCACATCGCCTGGGCACTGGCGGTAGCGCTCACGGCGGGGAACGAATCTTCAGCCGGCTTCCCGGCCGGTTTTTCGGCCAATTTCAAGCATAATTCGACCGCTTCCGCCATGCTCCGGCACTCCTGCGCTTTGGCCGCGAGCCAGTGGTCAAAGACCGCTTTTTCCCGCGCCACCCCTTCCAGGTTGCGGCTGATCCGTGCCATGTAGTGCGCTTTTACGCGTTCCAACTCGGCTTGGATTTGGACATTTTCGTCCGCCTTCCGTGCCCACTCTCCCTCGACTTCTTTTCTCAGCTCCGCCTCGTACGCATTCAGCGCTTCCTGACGGGTTTTGGCGTCTTGCAGAACCTCGTCGACTGCCACTCCCGCCGCGTCCAGCGCCATTAACACCGCCGCCTGCTTGGCCTCTTTCGGCAGGCCGCAAGCGCGATCGCTGTGCAGGATTCCCGCCACTTTACTGACGCTGGATCCCCGCCGCAGATTCATGATTCCTGCGGTTCGATAAACCTCCTCCGCAGACAAGAGCTCGATTTGGAAGCCCGCGCCCACCTCCCTGACGACGTTGCGCGCCGCCTCGCTCCCCAGGCCTGCCGGCGCCGCCCCGTTTTCGGCCTTGCCTGCCTCTCCGTTTCCGCTTCCTTCATCCTGCTTGTTGTGCCGGTACACCAGCTCAGACCATTTGCGTTGCATAGGTTTCCTTTCCTGGATAATTTCTTTGACCTCGGCAGGCCGTTCCTGAGTTGGAACGTTTGCCAGAACGGGCTGCTCAGGGACAGAATTCGCAGTCGGGTCTCGTTGAATCCCGATAAGGTAGCCGCCTCCCACGCTGCGACAGTATTTGGCAGTGCCAGAGATCTGCTCCCAGCGCCCCTGGACGTTCAGCTTTGACCCCACCCCGATCGGTATCTTGAGCCGGACACATGCGCCTCCGGCAGACTTGTTTTCAATCCACGCGGGAGCAGCCTGCAAAGCCCCGCTGGGGTCTTCCCACGACGCTTCGGCAAGGATCATCACCGCCGTCCGGGGCTCAGGCATGGCTCCGCGCATGCCAGACCTATCGGCAGAAAGTTAAATCAGTTGAAGGGAATTGTTCGTGATGGGCAGGACTGCGTCAAAAGCCGCCGCGCGGCCTTACTGCCCCCTGGGTCTTCCGCGCCGCCAGCTCTTTTCCCAGCATCGCCCGCGGGAACAGCATGGCGTTGTATTCTGCGGCCACCAGGATGATGAGAGAAACCATGTACATCCACACCAGCAGCGCCACCGCTACGCCCAGGGTACCGTAGATCAGGCTGTAATCGGCGTAGCTCTGCAAATACCAGCCGAACAGCGCCGTGGTCAGGAACCACAGGATCGTCGCCAGCGTGGCCCCGGGTAGCACGCTGTGCCAGGGTTGGGTGCGGGGCACGGCATTGTGATAGATCAGGGCAATGACCGCGATGCTGGTCAAGGTCGCAATCAGCCAGCGGATCAGGGTCCACATCAGCACAATCAGCGGCCCGAACTCGTGGCCCAACTGGAACAGAATCCGCGTCTCGATGCGGCTGCCGAAAGCCACCAGCACCGTCGAGAAAGTCAGCGGAATTCCCGCCAAAATGACGAGTGAAAAAGCGATCATGCGTTCCTTCACCAGTCCCCATATCTTGGGCAGTTGGTAGGCGTTGCGGAAGCCTTCCATCCAGGAAATCATGACGCCCGAGCCCGTCCACAGGGTAATCAGCGAAGCCGTAATCAGCACGCTCAACGGCCGCTGCAGGGAGGTGCCCTTCAGATATGCCATGGCGGTGTTACTGCCCGCGGGCAGGATTTTATCCACGGCCAGCGAAATTTCGTGGAGATAGGCTTCGCCTCGTTTGGTCGCCGCCAGCACCGATCCCACCACCAGCAACGCGGGGAAAAAGGTAAGAATCGAGGAATAGGCCGACGCCTTGGCCACTGCAAAGGCGTCATGCTGGAACGCCCGCCAGCACGCCAGCCGCAGCAACCGCAGGAAACGATGGATGACCGGCCACAGGGCCGCTCCCTCCTCGACGTCATACAACAGGGAGATCTCCATCTGCTCCCGCTCTTGCATTTGTTGGGGTGTGGCGTACATTGGGGTCTAAAAGGCAGAGGGGCGGTTAGCCCGCCCCTCACACCCTACGGTTAGTCTACTCCGCGGTAAGTTCTTCCGTCTCGCCTTCGTGACGCATCAGCTCGAGCGCGCGCTCGGCTTCTTCGTAGGCTTGCGAGACTTCCTCTTGCACCTTGGCCGCAGCTTCTTCCATCTCCGGTGACAGGCGCACATTGCGGTAGTACTCCATGCCGGTGCCGGCAGGAATCAGGCGTCCCACGATGACGTTCTCCTTCAGACCGCGCAGGTGGTCCACTCGGCCGTTGATGGAAGCCTCCGTGAGCACGCGCGTGGTCTCCTGGAACGACGCCGCCGAAATGAACGAGTCGGTCGAGAGCGAAGCCTTGGTAATGCCCAGGAGCAGCGGCCGGCCCGTCGCCGGACGCCCGCCTTGCGCAATCACCCGCTCGTTCTCTTCCGCGAAGTGGAACTTGTCCACCTGCTCTTCCAGCAGGAACTTGGTGTCGCCCACGTCTTCTATCTTGCGCCACCGCATCATCTGGCGAACGATCACCTCAATGTGCTTATCGCTGATGTTGACGCCCTGCAGGCGGTACACTTCCTGGATTTCGTTCACCAGGTAAGCCTGCAGTTCCTTTTCGCCGAGCACGGCCAGAATGTCGTGCGGGTCGAGCGGCCCGTCCATCAACGGTTCGCCCGCCTTCACCCGTTCGCCTTCCTGCACGTTGATGTGCACGCCGCGCGGCACCGAGTACTCTTTTTCGGTCCCGTTGTCGGCAGTCACATAAAGTTTGCGCTGGCCTTTCGCCACTTCGCCGAATTTCACCGTGCCGTCGATCTCGCTGATGACCGCGGTGTCATGCGGCTTGCGAGCCTCGAACAATTCCACCACGCGCGGCAGACCGCCCGTGATGTCCTTGGTCTTCGTGGTCTCACGCGGGATCTTCGCCAGCACATCGCCCGGAAACACCGTGTCACCGTCCTGCACCATCAAGTGCGACCTTGAAGGCATCAGGTACCGCTTGCTGGCCTTGCCCTTGATGACGATCGCCGGCTGCCGCTTCTCGTCGGGCGAATCCGCCACTACGTGCCGCGACAATCCCGTCACTTCATCCACTTCTTCGTGCAGCGTAACCCCTTCCTGCAGGTCTTTGAACTGCACCGTGCCGCCGATTTCGGTCAGGATGGCGAAAGTATAAGGATCCCACTCGACCATCACGTGCCCGAGTTGGACCGTATCGCCTTCGTTGACCTTCACCTTGGCGCCGTACACCACCGAGTAACGCTCGCGCTCGCGGCCTTTCTCATCCACCACGGCAATCGATCCCTGACGGTTCATCACCACCAGGTCGCCGCTCTTCGCCTTCACCGTCTGCAAGCCGCTGAACCGCACCGTCCCCGTGCTCTTGGCTTCCAACCGTGATTGCTCGGAGACCCGCGAGGCGGTACCGCCGATGTGGAACGTCCGCATGGTAAGCTGCGTTCCCGGCTCGCCGATGGACTGCGCCGCGATCACGCCCGTGGCCTCGCCCAGTTCGACCAATCGGCCCGACGCCAGGTTGCGTCCGTAGCACATCACGCAAACTCCGCGCTTCGACTCACAGGTCAGCACCGAGCGGATTTTCACCCGTTCAATGCCGGCGGCCTGAATCGAACCCGCCAGTTCCTCGGTGATCTCGTGATTGATGTCGACCACCACGTTGCCGTCGTAGTCCTTGATTTTTTCCAGCGAGACTCGGCCCACAATGCGGTCGCGCAACGGTTCGATGACTTCGCCGGCTTCTACAATACCCTGCACGTAGATGCCGTCCACCGTCCCGCAATCGTATTCGCTGATGATGACGTCCTGGGCCACATCCACCAGACGCCGCGTCAGGTAGCCTGAATCGGCGGTCTTAAGCGCGGTGTCGGCCAGACCCTTGCGCGCGCCGTGAGTGGAGATGAAGTACTGCAACACGTTCAACCCTTCACGGAAGTTCGCCGTAATCGGCGTCTCGATGATTTCCCCCGAGGGCTTGGCCATCAATCCGCGCATACCGGAGAGCTGGCGAATCTGCTGCTTCGATCCTCGGGCGCCGGAGTCCGCCATGACGTAAATCGGATTGAGGTCGCCTTCCTTGTCCCGCCGCTGCATTTCGCCGAACATCTCGTCGGCCACTCGTTCCGTGATTCCCGACCAGATTTCGATGACCTTGTTATAGCGCTCGCCGTTGGTGATGGCTCCGTCCAGATACTGCTGCTGCACGGCCACCACCTGCTTCTCGGCATCTTTCACCAGCATCTTCTTATCGTCCGGAATGACCATGTCGTCGATCCCGATCGAAAGTCCGGCCTTGGTCGCATAGCGGAAGCCAAGTTCCTTGACTTCGTCCAGCATCTTGACCGTGACTTCGAGGCCAAAGCGCAGGTAGCAATAGCTGACCAGTGCGCCGATTCCCTTCTTCTTGAGCAGCCCGTTGATGTAGGGCATGCCTTCGGGAAGGTGGTCGTTCAGAATGGCGCGGCCCACCGTGGTGTTGATGAAAGCGCGGTCGTAGGCCACAGGATCCGTGTGCGTGATGTCCTGATCGTCATACGCCTGCGTCAAATCGATGGCTTCGCCGGTGTAGCGCAGACGGATGGGCGTCAGCGTCTCGATCGCCCCTGCCTCCAGCGCCAGCAGCACTTCTTCAATATTGGCGAAAGCCCGGCCTTCCCCTTTGGCGCCCGGCTTGCCTTTGGTCAGGTAGTACAGCCCCAGCACCATGTCCTGCGTGGGCACGGTAATGGGATGCCCCGACGCCGGCGACAAAATGTTGTGCGACGACAGCATCAGCACACTGGCTTCAACCTGCGCTTCCGGCGAGAGCGGAATGTGTACCGCCATCTGATCGCCGTCAAAATCGGCGTTGAACGCAGTGCAGACCAGCGGGTGAATCTTGATGGCTTTGCCTTCCACCAGCACCGGCTCGAAAGCCTGAATGCCAAGACGATGCAACGTGGGCGCGCGGTTCAGCAGCACTGGATGGTCTTTGATGACCTCTTCCAGAATGTCCCACACGATGGGCTCCTGCTGTTCCACCATTTCCTTGGCTTGTTTGATGGTGGTGCAATGCCCGGTCTGTTCCAGACGGTGATAGATAAAAGGTTTGAACAGTTCCAGCGCCATCTTCTTGGGCAAGCCGCACTGATGCAGCTTGAGTTCGGGGCCGACTACGATGACCGACCGGCCCGAGTAGTCCACGCGCTTGCCCAACAGGTTTTGGCGGAAGCGGCCTTGCTTGCCCTTCAGCGTGTCGGACAAAGATTTGAGGGGCCGATTGTTGGCGCCACGCAGCACCCGGCCGCGGCGTCCGTTATCGAACAGCGCATCGACCGCTTCCTGCAACATGCGCTTTTCGTTGCGTACGATTACTTCCGGCGCATGCAGGTCCATCAGCTTCTTCAGCCGGTTGTTGCGGTTGATCACGCGCCGGTAAAGATCGTTGAGATCCGAGGTCGCAAAACGGCCGCCATCGAGTGGAACCAACGGGCGCAACTCCGGCGGGATCACCGGAATCACATCCAGAATCATCCAACTCGGCTTGTTGGCGCTCTTGCGGAACGCTTCCACCACTTTGAGCCGCTTGGTGTGTTTCAGCCGTTTCTGCAGCGAGTTCTCGTGCTTCATTTTCTCGCGCAACTCGCTCGAAAGCGCTTCCACGTCCACCCGCTTCAGCAGCTCTTTGATCGCCTCGGCGCCCATCATGGCCTTGAAGCCGGCCGGCCGGTACTGCTGATCGAGTTCGCGGAACTTGGTCTCGTCCTTGATGACTTCGTGGTCCTTCACCGGCGCGTCTCCCGGCTCCACGACGACATAGGCCTCGAAGTACAGGACGGATTCCAGATCCCGCAGCGAAATATCCAGCAGGTGGCCAATACGGCTGGGCAGACCCTTGAAGAACCACACGTGCGAGCAGGGCGACGCCAGCTCAATGTGGCCCAAGCGTTCGCGGCGCACCTTTGAGAGCGTCACTTCCACCCCGCACTTGTCGCAGATCACTCCGCGGTGCTTCATGCGCTTGTACTTGCCGCAGAGACATTCCCAATCCGTCACTGGACCGAAGATGCGGGCGCAAAACAGCCCGTCCCGCTCCGGTTTGAAGGTGCGGTAGTTAATGGTTTCCGGTTTCGTTACCTCGCCATGCGACCAGCTCCGGATTTTTTCCGGAGAGGCCAGGGAGATGCGGATCGCATCGAAATCTGCGATCGGATTTGCCAGGTCAAAGGGGCTCGAACGAAACAAGGTGGTCCTCCGCTTCCTGCGGCTTTTCGCTGCCGCTCGCGGCTCCTAAATTCGTCGTTGGTCGTTGGCCGTCGGTCTTTGGCCAAACCAGCGAATCTACTTGGCCCGCAGCTTAAGAGCTCAACTACGGGGCCAGTTATCTCAAATCTCTCTACTCAGTCCTCGCGGGTCGCTGGCCAACGACGAACGGCCAACGACCGACGACCAAACTAGTCGGCCGCTACCATCGCCGGCTTTTTTTCTCCGGCCTTGATCAGTTCCACATCCAGGCACAGCGATTGCAACTCGCGAATCAGCACGTTGAACGATTCCGGCACTCCCGGCTCCATGGCGGCTTCGCCTTTGACAATGGCCTCGTAAATCTTGGTGCGGCCATATACGTCATCGGATTTCGCCGTCAACAGTTCCTGCAGGATGAACGCCGCTCCATACGCTTCCAGCGCCCAGACTTCCATTTCTCCAAAGCGCTGGCCTCCGAACTGCGCCTTGCCACCCAAAGGCTGCTGGGTGATCAGCGAGTACGGTCCAATCGAACGGGCGTGGATCTTGTCATCCACCAAGTGGGAAAGTTTCAGCATGTAGATATAGCCCACGGTGACCGGCTGTTCGAACTTGTCTCCGGTCATGCCGTCGTACAGATACGTCTTGCCCGACTCCGGCAATCCCGACTGCCGCAACAGCGCCTTGATCTCACTCTCGCGTGAGCCATCGAACACCGGCGAACCGGTGAACACGCCACGCTTGAGTGTGGGAGCCACCGCCATCAGCTCCTCATCGCTCAGGTTGGCAATGGTGTCGGCGAGAATCGTGTCTTTGAACAGCGCCTTCAGCTCCCGGCGGATGGCTTCCTCTTTTGAGTTTTCCGCCAGCATCTGCGTGATCTTCTTGCCCAGTTCGTGTCCCGCCCATCCCAGGTGGGTTTCCAGAATCTGGCCCACATTCATACGGGAAGGAACCCCCAGCGGGTTGAGCACGATTTCGACCGGAGTACCGTTGTCCAGATACGGCATGTCCTCGTCCGGCAAAATGCGCGCAATCACGCCCTTGTTGCCGTGCCGTCCTGCCATTTTGTCGCCTACGCTGAGTTTGCGTTTCATGGCGATGTAAACCTTCACCAGCTTGATGACGCCTGGCGGCAGTTCATCGCCCTTGGTCAGTTTGTCTTTCTTTTCGTTGACGATCTTCTTGAGCACGTCGATCTGCCGCGAAGTCATCTCCTCGATCTCGTCGATCTGCTCATTCACCCGCGGATCTTTGTCCGCATACTTGATGCGCTTCAGATTGCGGGTGGAGATGCGCTCAATCGCGTCGCGATCGAGAATCGTGTCCTTGGTCAGCAGCCGCTTGTTGGTACGCTCGTCGTGCAGGTCGGCCTGCACTTCCTTGTTGCCCAAAATGTTTTCCAGACGCTTCAGGCGCTCGTCAGTCAGAATGCGGATCTCATCGGAAAGGTTCTTTTCCAACTTCGCGATCTGCATCGCCTCAATGGACTTCGCCCGTTCGTCCTTGTCCTGGCCCTTGCGGGAGAAAATCTTGACGTCCACAATCACGCCCTCGATGCCCGGCGGGCAGTAGAGAGAAGCGTCGCGCACGTCTCCGGCTTTCTCGCCGAAAATGGCGCGCAGCAGTTTTTCTTCCGGGGTAAGCTGAGTTTCTCCCTTCGGCGTCACCTTGCCCACCAGAATGTCGCCTTGCTTGATCGTGGCCCCGATGCGAATCACCCCCGCTTCGTCCAGATTGCGCAGCATGGATTCGCTCACGTTCGGGATGTCGCGGGTCACTTCTTCCGGCCCCAGCTTAGTGTCGCGGGATTCGAGTTCAAACTCCTCAATGTGCACCGAGGTGTAGTAATCGTCTTTCACCAGCTTTTCCGAGACCAGAATCGCGTCCTCGAAGTTGTAGCCGCGCCAGGGCATGAACGCCACCAGCACGTTGCGTCCCAGCGCCAACTCGCCATGATCGGTGCACGGGCCGTCAGCAATCACCTCGCCCTTTTCCACCCGCTGCCCGCGAGTAACCGTAGGCTTCTGGTTGATGCAGGTGTTCTGGTTGGAGCGCTTGAACTTGGTGAGCTGATAAATGTCGCTGCCTACCTCGCGGGAAAGCTGCCCCGGATGGTGTTCGCCCTCGACGCGCACGATGATGCGCTCCGAGTCAACGGAATCGATCACACCATTGCGTCGCGCCAGAATGACGGCTCCCGAATCGCGCGCAGTAACGCCTTCCATTCCAGTTCCGACGATGGGCGCTTCGGCACGCAGCAAAGGCACAGACTGCCGTTGCATGTTCGCGCCCATCAGCGCGCGATTGGCGTCGTCATGCTCCAAAAACGGCACCAATGACGCGGCCACCGAAACCAACTGCTTCGGACTGACGTCGATGTAATCGACATCATCCCGGGTGACCAGAACGAAGTTCCCCGCCTTGCGTGCGTTCACCAGATCGCCTACGATGCGCAGCTTGTCATCCAATTCCACGTTCGCCTGCGCAATCACGTGCCGGTCTTCTTCCCAGGCCGAGAGATAGAACGAGAAAGGCTCCACTTCGGCCAGCTTCTTCTTACGGTCTTTCAGTTCGGCGTTGACTTTCTCGGCTTCGTGCTTCTCGATGTGGTCGCCGACCTTGTAATCGCTGTCCCCGGCGTTGACTACGCTGACGTAGTCCACCACCCGGCCATTCTTGACTCGCCGGTAGGGGGACTCGATAAATCCGTAATCATTGATCCGCGCATAGCAGCTCAACGAAGAAATCAGTCCGATGTTCGGACCTTCCGGCGTTTCAATCGGGCAAATGCGTCCGTAATGCGTGGGGTGGACGTCACGCACTTCGAATCCCGCCCGTTCCCGTGACAAACCACCCGGCCCCAGCGCCGACAAACGCCGCTTGTGAGTAATCTCCGACAGCGGGTTCGTCTGGTCCATGAACTGCGAAAGTTGCGATGATCCGAAAAATTCCCGGATGGCTGCCATCACCGGCTTGGCGTTCACCAGGTCGTGCGGCATGGCCGTGGACATTTCCTGGTACACCGACATTTTTTCTTTAATCGCCCGTTCCATGCGGACCAACCCGATGCGGAACTGGTTCTCCAGCAGTTCGCCCACCGCGCGCACCCGGCGGTTGCCCAGGTGATCGATGTCATCCACTGCGCCAATACTCTTGCGCAGCTTCAGCAGGTAGCGGATGGTCCCGTAAAAATCGTCAGGCTCCAGCGTGCGGTGATCAAGACTGGTGGCATCGTTCTTCTCGAACAGCTTGATGTTGAACTTCAACCGCCCCACTCGCGAAAAATCGTACTTGCGGGCATCGAAGAACATGCCGTGGAACAGCGCCGTCGCCGTATCCAAGGTCGGCGGATCGCCCGGACGCAGTTTGCGGTAGATCTCGATCAGCGCTTCCTGCGGCGTCTTGACCGCGTCACGCTTCAGAGTCTGGCTGATCACCACCCCCACATCGTCGCGCTCGGGGAAGAAGATGTTCATCTCCAGCACCCCGGAGTCGAGAATCTTCGCCAGCTTGTCGGGCGTGATTTCTGAGTTGGCTTCGAGCAGCACTTCGCCGGTGGTGGTGTCCACTACGTCACTGGCCACCCACGCGCCTTCCAGGTCCGTAGCATCCACCTCGATTTCGCTCACCTTCGCTTTCTGGATCTCCTTCAGCGTGGCCGCATTGATCTTGCGTCCCGAGTGCGCGATTTCCTCGCCCGACCGGTTCTTGATGCTGCGGGCCAACTTCATGCCCAAAAGGCTCGTGGCCTTTTCACTGGTGGGATCAAGCGTCCAGTACAGCGTCTTGTCCTTAATCGCCAGACGATCCACGGTGTAGAACGTTCGCAGAATGTCTTCTCCGGAACGCAGCCCGAGAGCGCGTAGAAAGATGGTTCCCAGGAACTTGCGCTTGCGGTCGATGCGAACGTACAGCACATTTTTCTGGTCGTATTCGAACTCCACCCACGATCCGCGATAGGGAATGATCTTGCCCAGGAAATAGGTGCGGTTGTTCGCGGTTTCGAAGAACACGCCGGGTGAGCGGTGCAACTGGCTGACAATGACTCGTTCTGTGCCGTTGATAATGAACGTCCCGTTTTGCGTCATCAGCGGCACGTCGCCGAAAAACACTTCCTGCTCTTTGATGTCCCGAATGGAGCGATTCCCGGTTTCCGCGTCTTTGTCAAAAATGGTGAGGCGCATCGTGACCTTGAGCGGCGCCGAATAGGTCATGCCGCGCTCTTCGCACTCGGCAACGTCATACTTCAACTGCAATCCCACCGGGTCGCCGCACTTGTTGCAGAAGTCGGGCGTGTTCGCGTTGTAGGTGCCACACTTGTTGCACAGCACATCGCCGGGATGGAACGGGTCGGTAATGACCGTCGATCCGCAGTTTTTGCAAGTGGTACGCAGGTGATGCAGTCCCTTGAGGTGACCGCATTTGCACTCCCAGTTCCCGATGGCGTAGTCCACAAACTCCAGTTGCGACACGTTGCGGAAGTCGCTAATGGGAAACACCGACTGGAACACGGCCTGCAAGCCGGCGTCATCGCGTTCACTGGGCAAACGATCCATCTGCAGGAAACGGTCGTAAGACCGCCTCTGCACCTCGATCAGGTTCGGGATCTGGATCGTGGCTGGAATTTTGGAAAAATCAAAACGGGTGCGGTATCCATTCGTCTTCGACATTCAGCGACTCCCAATGTTGCCTGCGCGGCCGCCGTGGTGACGTGCCGCGGATGAGGGCGCATGTGCGCGCCGCAATCTCAAACCCAACCAAACTTGAACAAACACGTTTGCGCCCGCGGGGACAAGTTTTCCCCGGGGCGCCGTGAACGGCGCTCGCCCTGTGTTGTATTGTGTCGTTTCCGCGCCAGTCTCTAAGGCCTGTTCCCGTTCCGCCCTGCCCGCGGAACAGTCTGCCAACCTGTGTCAGCGACCATTCTCCGCTTCCCTGGGTTCTATAAAGGAGTGGATGGCCGCAGTCACCTCGATAAAGCAGGAAGCGGTGGTTGTTAATATAGATGCTAACACCGCCGCAAACGCTTCACCAGGTGTGCTCATGTGGAGCCCGGGCCTTGGACCCCGGCCAGGCGGCCCAACCCGCGCCCCACACAGTCCGACTACTTGACCTCTACTGCCGCTCCTGCCTCGGCAAACTTCTTCTTGATGGTCTCCGCTTCGTCCTTGGAGACACCGTCCTTAATGGTCTTCGGCGCTCCATCCACCAGGTCCTTGGCTTCCTTCAAGCCCAGGCTGGTGACTTCGCGGACCGCCTTGATTACATTGATCTTATTGGCGCCCACGTCCTTCAAGACCACGGTAAACTCAGTCTTCTCTTCGGCCGGAGCCGCTGCCGCCGCGCCGCCGCCGCCGGCCATCATCACCGGAGCCGCCGCCGCCGCCGAGACCCCCAGCCTCTCTTCCAGCTTCTTCACCAATGCCGCCGCATCCAGCAACGACAACCCTACAATCGACTCTTCCAACTGCTGTAAATCCGCCATGTCCGTTTCTCCGATTGGTTTTTATTCTTGATCGTAGAGACGCAGCTCGCTACGTCTCGCTATTTCGTCGCCCGCAGTCAAAGTTTCCAGTGCGACCAGGCTTCCCACCACCGCGCCAGACAACGCAGCAGCACAGAAACCGCGCAACCCTCGACCACGAACAACAGAACTTTTTCGGATTGAGCAATTCGCTATCGGGCAATTGAGCAATTTGCCCAATTACACAATTTCTCCATGACTCAATCGTTCTACGCTTCCTTAAACTTCTTCTGCTGCACACCCTGATCGACCACTACCGCTAAATTGCGGCCCACGGCATTCATCGCCGTCACCAACCGCTGCGCCGGAGCATTGATCAGGAACAGCAGCTTGGCGTAAATCTCTTCCTTCGAAGGCATGGTGGCCAGCGCTTTGATCTCGTTGATCGAAACCACGCGCCCTTCCACCACTCCCGCCTTAAAGCTGAACTCCGGATTGTCCTTGGCGTACTTGGAAAGCGCCTTCGCCAGGGCTACCGGATCGCCCGCCGTATAGGCAATCGAGGTCACTCCCGCAAGATTCTTCAAAACCTCTTCCGCCTTGGTGCCCTGGGCGGCGCGCTCCGCCAATGTGTTCTTCACCACTGCGTATCTCGCGCCCGAGCTTCGCAACACCTTGCGCAGCTCGTAGTCCTGGGCCACGGTCAGCTTGTTGTAAGTGGTGACAATCAAGCTGGAAACGTTCTTCAATTCTTTTCCCAGCTTCTCTACCTGTTCGGTTTTCTTTGCTCTGGTAACCGCCATGTTCTTAATCCTCGTTGTCATCCTGAGGCGACAGGCTTTTCGTCGCCGAAGGACCTATGCGCGCCGCGCGACTTGCCCGCGCGTTTTTTGCGAGGGCACCATAATCGCGCGTTTGGCGCGCTTCCTTAACTAAGCCTTTGCCGCCGCCTCGATCGCGCTGGTATCGATCGCAATCCCCGGGCCCATACTCGAGCTCAGATAGCAGCCCTTCACGTACTTGCCTTTCGCCACCGTGGGCTTCGCTTTGACCACGCTGCTGATCAGCGCGTTCGCGTTTTCCACCAGCTTTTCCGCTGGGAACGATATTTTCCCAACCGGTACGTGCACCAGCGCTGTCTTGTCAGTGCGGAACTCCACCTTGCCAGCCTTGATCTCCTGCACCGCCTTGGCGATGTCAAAAGTCACGGTTCCCGTCTTCGGATTCGGCATCAGCCCCTTGGGGCCGAGCACCTTGCCCAACCGCCCCACCGACTTCATCACGTCCGGGGTGGCGATCAGGGCGTCAAAATCTGTCCAGTTCTCTTTGTTGATCTTCTCCACCATCTCTTCGCCGCCCACAAAGTCCGCGCCCGCCTGCTCGGCTTCCTTCACCTTGTCGCCGGTGGCAATCACCAGGACCTTCTTCGACTTGCCCAGCCCATGCGGCAGTACCACCGTGCCCCGCACCATTTGATCCGCATGCTTGGGATCGACTCCCAGCCGCATGGTGATCTCCACCGTCTCGTCGAACTTGGCATACTTCACCTTTTGCAACAGCGGAACCGCTTCCTGCATGGTGTACGGACGCTTCTCCACCCCCGCCCGCGCCTTGGTGATGTTCTTCCCTGACTTCTTCATTGATTTCTCCGTCTCCCACCGCTCATCGCTCGCCTGACGAGCCGTAGTTAGTCGACCAAAAAAGCTCGCGTGGGGACGGCCGCCCTCGGCCGTCCAGCGGAGCAAGGCTCCGTAATTACCCAACCACTTCAATCCCCATCGACCGCGCCGTCCCGCGAACACTCTTCATCGCGGCCTCCACCGACGCCGCATTCAAGTCCGGCATCTTCTGTTTCGCAATGTCCTCGACTTGCTTGGCCGTGACTTTCCCCACCTTGTCCTTGTTCGGCGTGCCCGATCCCTTGGCAATTCCCGCCGCCCGTTTCAGCAGGATGGAAGCCGGCGGCGTCTTGGTGATAAACGTGAACGAACGGTCGCTGTAGACCGAGATCACGACCGGAATAATCAAGCCTTCCAGTTCCTTCGCCCCGGTGCGGGCGTTGAACTGTTTGCAGAACTCCATGATGTTGATCTGCGCCTGGCCGAGTGCCGGCCCCACCGGCGGCGCCGGAGTCGCCTTGCCCGCCGCAATCTGCAACTTCACCGAACCTGTAATCTTCTTCGCCATCGAAAATTCCCCGCCCCCTCTGTGCCCCCTGTGACCTCTGTGGTGAAGGTTTTCTAACCACTGAGATCACAGGATCATGCGACTTTCTCGACCTGGTTAAATTCCAACTCCACCGGCGTCGATCGCCCAAAGATCGTGACCATCACCTTCACCGTCTCGCGATCTTCATTCACCTCATCCACGATTCCCGTGAAGCTGGCAAACGGTCCCTCGGTGATCCGTACCGACTCATTCTTCTCAAACTTGACCTTGAGCTTGGGCTTGTCTCTCGCCTCGCCCACCCGGTACACAATGTGCTGCACTTCTTCTTCCGAGAGCGGTGTCGGCTGCTGACCCGTGCCTACGAATCCAGTCACCCGCGGCGTGGACTTCACCACGTGCCATACGTGGTCATCCATGTCCATTTCCACCAGAACGTAGCCGGGATAAAACATCCGTTCCGTCGTGTACTTCTTGCCGCCCCGCACCTCGGTAACGGCCTCGGTCGGGATCAGAACTTTCCCGATCTTCTCCTGCAGCCCGAAGGCCTGCACTCGCGACTCTAGCGACTCTTTCACCTTGCGTTCAAATCCCGAATACGAGTGGATGATGTACCACTTCATATTGGGATTGCGCGGCGTTTCCGGCACAGCGCCGGCTTCGGCAACCGCTGGCTCACCGCCAGCTTCCAGGGTTTCGTGTTTTTCTTCGTCCAGCATAGATGGCTCGAAAATCTGCACTTTCTAACTCAGCGATGAGTCAAATACTTAAACAGGTAATTGATGCCGCTGCCGATGGTGTTGTCCACGACCCAGAAATACACCCCAAACAGAAAAACTGTAATGATGACGACCCAGGTGGTGGCTTGCACGTCCTTGAAAGACGGCGTCGTGACCTTCTTCATCTCCGTGCGCACATCGTTGTAAAAGGTCTTGACCCGTTCCGGCCAGGACTTGATCGTCGTCGTTAATGCGTTCTGTTCCGTGATGGTCGCCATCCCATTTCCCGCTTTCCTAGCGCTCACTCCACCCAAATTCTGGCAGGGGCGGAGGGATTCGAACCCCCAAGTTCGGTTTTGGAGACCGACAGTTTAACCGTTGAGCTTACGCCCCTGTTTGTCGATCGGGCCATTCCGTGATCGGTTGATCGGGACATCTAAAATCACCCGATAGCCCGATCTCCAGATCGCCCGATTACTTCACTTCCTTATGCGGCGTATGCTTCCGGCACCGCTTGCAAAACTTCTTCATCTCCAGCCGGTCCGGAGTCGTTTTCCGGTTCTTGGTGGTCGAATAGTTCCGCTCTTTGCAATCACCGCACTGCATCGTAATGATCTCTCGGGGCATGAAAACCGCTCCTGGCTTAGCTTCTAGCTCTTAGCTCAAACCTTCTACAACTCTGCGAGTTGCCAACGACGAACGACGGACGACCAACGACGCTTTTACGTCACAATCTCCGCGATCGTTCCAGCGCCCACCGTGTGCCCGCCTTCACGAATCGCGAACCGCAATCCCTTTTCCATCGCCACCGGCGTGATCAGCTCAATCACCAGGCTCACGTTGTCTCCCGGCATCACCATTTCCGTCGCCGCCGGCATTTCCGCCACCCCCGTCACGTCCGTCGTCCGTAGATAAAACTGTGGCCGATAGCCCTTGAAGAACGGCGTATGCCGCCCGCCTTCTTCTTTCGTCAGAATGTAAACTTCCGCCTTGAACTTGGTGTGCGGCGTGATCGATCCCGGCTTCGCCAGCACCATCCCGCGCTCCACGTCGTCTTTGCCGATGCCGCGCAGCAACAGTCCCGCGTTGTCGCCGGCCATGCCTTCGTCCAATTGCTTCTTGAACATTTCCACGCCCGTCACTACCGTCTTGCGGGTGTCGCGGAAGCCCACAATCTCCACTTCCTCGCCGACTTTCACCTTGCCGCGCTCGATTCTTCCCGTCACCACCGTGCCCCGGCCCGAGATCGAGAAAATATCTTCAATCGGCATCAGGAACGGCTTGTCCAGTTCGCGCGCCGGCTGTGGCACGTACTCATCCACCGCCTTCATCAACTCGTCAATCTGCTTTTCCCACTTCGCTTCCCCGTTCAGCGCGCCCAGCGCCGAGAGCCGCACCACCGGAACCTTGTCGCCAGGAAACTGATAGCTCTTCAACAGCTCCCGCACTTCCAGCTCCACCAGGTCTAGCAACTCGGGATCATCCACCGCATCGCACTTGTTCAGAGCCACCACAATGTAGGGAACACCCACTTGCCGCGCCAAGAGCACGTGCTCGCGCGTCTGCGGCATCGGACCGTCAGTCGCAGCCACTACCAGAATCGCGCCATCCATCTGCGCCGCGCCCGTAATCATGTTCTTGATGTAGTCGGCGTGGCCCGGACAGTCCACGTGCGCGTAGTGCCGCTTTTCAGTCTCGTACTCCACGTGCGCGGTGGCAATCGTGATCCCGCGCGCCTTTTCTTCCGGCGCGTTATCGATCGAATCGAACGACCGGAACAGAATCTTGGGATTGTGTTTCTGCAACACCTTGGTGATGGCCGCCGTCAACGTGGTCTTGCCATGATCAATATGACCAATCGTCCCTACGTTGCAGTGCGGCTTATTGCGTTCAAATTTTTCTTTCGCCATTGGCTTGTTCTCTCTCCGTAGGGACGTAGTTTGCTGTGTCGCGGCTAGCTACGCCTCAGTAATACCGAAACAATTTCTGAAACTTGGTCCGCAGCTTCGCGTCCACTTCCTCCACCTGGGACAAATAAAACTCCCGAATCTGCGCCTGGTCGGAAACCGGCAGCGCCTCGTACAACTCGCGTGCCGCGCTCGCCTTCCCGTCGGCTACATGTTCCAGGACGCGTTGCGCCAGCACCGAATCCCAGTCCCGCACTCGCAATCCTTCACGATTCATCCGCTTGAGAAATTTCTCGTTCCGCCCGGCACTGAAGACATGACTGATGGCGCTCTTCAGTTCCTCGTATTCCTTTTCTTTCTCAACCTTGATCGTCGCCTGCTCAAACCCCATCAAGCCAACCTCAATCTCTGGAGCGGGAGACGGGAATCGAACCCGCGACCAACAGCTTGGAAGGCTGTGACTCTACCACTGAGTTACTCCCGCCCTTCCCACTCCCAAATCCTGGAGCCGATGATCAGGATTGAACTGATGACCTCTCCCTTACCAAGGGAGTGCTCTACCAACTGAGCTACATCGGCAAATCTGCTGCACTGCCACTTCTAGCTCCCTCGCTCCGCTCGGGATTTCGCCAGCGGGCTCCCAGCTTCGCTGCGCTCAGCTTCACCCCCGCTAAACCGCTCAACCTCGCCGGAGTGCATCAAATCCTTCCGCCGCACCCACGTCTTCACCGCAAACATCACCAAGATTGCCAGCGTCGCCAGGCGAATCCGCGGATCCCTGATGGTCGTCCACGCCAAGACCCCCAAAGCCACGAATGCCGCCAACCCTGCGTATAAACGATTCACATCATTCCTGGTGCACAGGGAAGGATTCGAACCTTCGTACCTCGCTAGGAGGGACAGATTTACAGTCTGTTGGCTTTAACCACTCACCCACCTGTGCAGAAAAATCAGCCCTATCCAAAGTGCGATTCGACCTTGGGCCGTGTCTGCGCGGAAGACCATACTGCGGCGGACAACAAAGAAAATAAAAACCGTGCGCACAAAATCTCTATCGCACGCACACACACTTGGAACTGCTTCCTTATGGAGTGCCGTTGGGAAAAACTCTCTACGCCGCCGCGCCGCGCAAAACGCCTGCCTTCCGCAAAACCGATCCTGGAGCTGGCGAAGGGATTTGAACCCCTGACCCTCTGATTACAAATCAGATGCTCTACCAGCTGAGCTACGCCAGCAGTCAGGGACACACACCCTGCTCGGGCATGCTAATCCCACTGATCCCTTCCGCTTGTCCGGGACAACTGTAAAAGTTACCACAACGGCACTTTACGTGCAAGCAGCCAACTCCGGCTGCGGTATTAATCCAAGTCTGAGAACCGGGAACTGAGATCTGAGAACTGATTTTAGATCCCTGCCTCTTCCCAACGCCTACCCCCTTCTCTGCTTCTCTGGGTGTTATGATGGCCTTCTCCGGCTGGCTTGCGCGCTATTTCCGCGTATCTTTGCCGCCCGCCGTCCTGACATGCGAATTCGACGCAGCCTCCCCATCCTTTTAGCGGTTGTACTGGTTGCTGCGGCCGTCGCCCTGATGGTCGTGCTCCGCAAGCATGCCCCGCCCGAGCCCGCCCGGCTTCTTCCTTCCGCCGATGGATTTGCCTACATCAATCTGCAATGGATGCGCCGCGCCAATATCACCGGCGAGTTGCCGCCCGTGCCGCACGATCCTGATTACGAGCGTTTCATCAACGCCACCGGTTTTCAATTCGAACGTGATCTAGATGAAGCCGCCATCGCGATCCACTATCCCGAATCCATCGCCGCTGCTGTCCCTGGCCAACCCAATGAAGCCCGCTTCTCGGAAGTGTTCGTAGGCAAGATACAGGGTGAGCGCCTGCATTCCTATCTCAGCAATCTCGCGCGTTCCGTCGAAACTTACCGCGCAGTGGACATTTACACCATTCCTGTCGAAGACCGCACCGTCCGAGTCGCGATCCTTGGCGTCGATACCGTCGCTGCGTCCAATCACCCCGATCCCGCCGTGATCCGCGGCATCATCGAGCGCTCCCGCAAACTGGCATCGCCCTTCGGTGGCCCCGCACTCTTGCGGCAATACTACGCGCAGGTGCCATTCGCCAGCCTGGCTTGGACCATATTCAGAATTCAACCTCGGGCCGATCGAGCCGCGCGAATTCCCAGCGACTTGTCTTTCCTTTTCGCCCAGCCCGCGGTCGTGGTGGCCTCGGTTCGTTATATCCGCGCCCTGCACCTGCGGGCGGTTGCTTTCACCGGAAGTGACGCCGAAGCCGAGCGCCTGACCGGACAACTGAGCACCTTTCTCAACCTGTTTCAAAGCCTGGACCACACCACCGCACGCTCCGCCACCGACGCCGACGTCAAAGCCATCTTCGACAGCCTGCAAGTCGAGCAGCAGAAAGACCGTGCCCTGCTCACCGCTACCGTGCCGGTGGGTTTCATCCGCAAGGCCCTGGCGGAAGCTCCGGCCGCAGTGCAACCCGCCCCTCCCGTTCCACCACCGCCGGTCAAGAAGCCCGCGCGGAAGCCCCACCCCTAGCTGCATTTCACGGAGATCGCGCTCGGGAAGTGCGACTTTTCTGCTCCGCCAACGTCGAATCAGTTACCGGCACCGGCCGGTTATTCGCTCTGGTTGAGGTCTGGGCAGGTAGAATAACTTTCAATGTCAACCCTTCCGCTTCCCATTGCCGCGTTTGTGGCAGGCTTGATTTCATTTCTCTCGCCTTGCGTCTTGCCTCTGGTTCCAGGCTATGTCTCGCTGATTTCCGGGGCTGGCGCCGAGGAACTCAAAGCGCAAGAATCGCGGCTGTTCCGCAAGATGATGCTGAATTCCGTCAGTTTCATCCTCGGATTCAGCGTCGTCTTTATTACTCTGGGCGCCATTTCTACCGAGGTCGGCCAGTTGCTCGCGCGCTACAAATCCAGCCTGGCGCAAGTCGCGGGTGTCGTCATTATCCTGTTCGGCCTGCACCTCACCGGAATCTTCCGCATCAACGCTCTCTATGCGGATAAGCGTCTGCACAACGTAAAAGGAGGCAGCACTCCCGGCGGCGCCTTCCTCATCGGCTTCGCCTTCGCTTTCGGCTGGACTCCCTGCGTGGGGCCGATTCTGGCCGTGATCCTGGGGTTTGCAGCGGCTCAAGATTCCGTGGCTAAGGGAATCGTCCTGTTATCCATTTATTCCCTGGGATTGGCCGTGCCGTTCCTGCTGACCTCATTCGCCATCGAGCGCTTCCTTAAATTCTATGGCCGGTTCAAGACGTTCATGCATGGCCTCGAAGTGTTCAGCGGCGCCTTGCTGATCGCCTTGGGCGTGCTTCTGGTTCTGGGACGTTTTACCATCATTTCGAATTATCTTTCGTTCTTAAATCGTTTTGCCTTGTAGTGGGGAGCAGACCCTTTGAAACGTGACCCGGTTGTCCTCATCGTAGTCGCCATGGTGGTTTCTCTGATGCTGGTATTTGGATTCAACATGGCCCGCAAGAACCGGGGCACTTCCGTGCCCGGGCCGCAAGCCAAAGGAGATGTTGCGCCCGATTTCAGCCTGCAATCGCTCGACGGCAAAAACATGCGCTTGTCTGATCTTCGCGGCCAAGCCGTGTTGCTTAATTTCTGGGCCACCTGGTGCGCGCCCTGCAAAATCGAAATGCCCTGGTTCGTCGAACTGCAAAAACAATACGGCCCCCAAGGCTTTCAGATTGTCGGCGTCGCCATGGACGACGCCAACCCCAAGGACATCGCCGACTTCGCCAAAGAAATGGGCGTGAATTACCCCGTTCTGCTGGGTAAGGAATCCGTCGGCGATGCCTACGGCGGCGTGCAGTTTTTGCCCGAGAACTTCTATATTGATCGCAATGGCAGATTGATCGCCAGAGCTTTCGGCCTCAAAAGTCGCAGCGAGATTGAAGACGATATCAAGGCCATCATTGCCTCCAAGGCAAAGCCGAAATAGACACCGAGGAGACCAACCCCATGCTGAGAACGCTCACCAGGATGATTCTAGGCATTAGCCTCCTCGCCGTTCTTCTGTCTGCCCAGGAACCCCCCGGCAAGAAAATTCCCTCAATCACCATGTCGCCCCTGCCGCTCACCAAGGTCACGCGCGGCAAACCCAACACCGTGGAACTGCAATTTCATGTCTCTTCCGGCTTTCACGTCAATTCCAACCAGCCCAGCGCCGAGTACCTGATTCCCACTGTGCTCAAACTCGACGCGCCCACCGACATCGTTCTGGGCCGCATCACTTATCCCGCAGGCCAGGAGATGAGTTTCGCCTTCGCTCCCAACGAAAAGCTCAGTGTCTATAGCGGAGAATTCGATCTCGAAGTGATGGTCAGGCCCCTGGCCAGCGTACTCCCCGGCGACTACGAGTTCCACGGACAACTGCGATACCAGGCCTGCGACAACGCCGCCTGCTATCCCCCCAAACAACTTCCGGTTCGTTTCGAAGTGAAGGTGGTGAAGGCGCCACCCCCGCCGCAGAAAAATCCCGGCCAAAGCCCCCACATCCATAATTGAAGAGGCGACTGGGAACTGAGATCAAGGAACCGGCAACTGGCTTCATTTCCCATTGTTGTTGCGCCGGGTAGAATGCGCACCATGAAGAACTTCCTTACGCTCTTGTTCGCCCTGTCTGCCGCCTGCGGCGCTTCCGCCCAATCCTCCCATGCATCCGTGATCATTGAAAACGTCACCATCGTCGATGTCACCGGTGGCCCGCTACAACTCCATCGCACCGTAATCGTCGAAGACAACCACATCCAGGGCATCTACCAGGTCCCCCCTCCCAGCAAAGCTGCAACCCGCATCGACGGCACTGGAAAGTTCCTCATCCCTGGCCTTTGGGACATGCACGTTCACACCGTCTTCGGAGACTGGTTTCCGCATGGCAAAGAGATCGCGCTGCCACTTTTCATCGCCAACGGCGTGACCGGCGTGCGTGATATGGGCGGCGAACTGGGTGTGCTCCAGCAGTGGCGCAAAGAAATTGCCGCCGGAACCCTGCTCGGACCACGCATGGTAATTGCCGGTCCTATGCTCGATGGTCCCCAGCCGCGCTTTCCCAGTTCGATTGCCATCGCCACTCCCGCCGATGGCCGCCGTGCCGTGAACGACCTGAAGCGCCGTGGCGTTGATTTCATCAAGCTGCAATCCCTCATTCCCCGCGATGCCGTCTTCGCCATCGCCGACGAAGCCCGCAAACAGGGCATCCCCTTCGTCGGCCACGTCCCAGATTCGATTCGTGCCTCCGAAGCCTCCAATGCCGGACAGAAGAGTTTCGAGCACTTGATCGGAATCTTTGAAGGCAGTTCGCCGCTCGAAGACGAATTCCTCAAGGGGCCGAAGACGGAAACTAAGTTTCTGGCAACCTACGAACCGGCACGGGCCTCCGCGCTGTTTGCGCTCCTGGCGAAGAACCACACCTGGCAATGTCCAACCTTGGTCTGGGAGCGCGGCGGCAACTTAATCGATCAAGCCGATTTCATCCACGATTCACGCGCCAATATGTTCCGGCCTACTGGAAAGACGTCACCTGGAAGCGCTTCACCAATGAGATCATCCGCGACTTCAGCTCTGACGACTTGCCCACCCGCCAGCGCTTCGTAGCCAAAGAATTGGAAGTGGTCAAAGCAATGCACGACGCGGGAATTCAATTCCTTTCCGGCACCGACGCTGCTCCCGGCGTGTACATCTTCCCCGGCTTCAGCCTGCACGAAGAACTGCAACGCTTCGTCGCCGCCGGCTTCACTCCCATGGAAGCGCTGCAAACCGCTACTCTCAACCCGGCCACATTCCTTGGACTAGGCAATCGTCTCGGCACCATCGAGCCAGGCAAGCTCGCCGACCTGGTATTGCTCGACGCCAATCCCCTTGATGACATTCGCAACACCCAGAGAATCACCGCCGTGATCGTCAACGGCCGCTATCTCTCGCGCGCTGATCTGGACCAGTTGCTGGCGGGAGTCGAAACCGCCGCACCGGCGAAATAACCTCGGGCGTTTTCGCAATCCAAAAAAATGCCTGCGTCCGAAGATTACTTCGCTTTTTTCTCAATCTTCGCCCAAGTATCCTTCAACGCCACCGTGCGATTAAACACCGGCTTGCCGGGCGACGAGTCGCGGTCCACGCAGAAATATCCCAGGCGCTCGAACTGATAGCGGCTGCCGGCCTCAGTCCCAGCCAGCGACGGCTCGACTTTGCACTGCGCAAGTACTTCCAGCGAATGTGGGTTCAGGTTCACGGTAAAATCCTGGCCTTCCTCGCTCCGGTTCGGATCCTCGCAGGTAAAGAGATTTTCATACATCCGCACCTCGGCATTCACCGCATGCGCGGCCGACACCCAGTGAATCGTCGCCTTTACCTTGCGCCCGTCCGGTGGCGTGTTCCCGCCTCGCGTAGCCGGATCGTACGTGCAATGCACTTCGACCACTTCGCCCTGGTCGTTTTTCACTACGCTCTTGCAAGTGACGAAGTAGCCGTAGCGCAGACGCACCTCTCGTCCCGGCGACAGCCGGAAATACTGTTTGGGTGGATCTTCGCGGAAATCATCCTGCTCGATGTACAGCACTCGCGAGAATGGCAGCTTGCGCGTGCCTGCGTTCGCATCCTCCGGATTGTTGACCGCTTCCATCTCCTCAACTTGATTTTCGGGATAGTTGTCAATCACCAGCTTCAACGGCCGCAGCACTGCCATCACCCGCGGCGCCCGCTTGTTCAAGTCTTCCCGTACGAAGTGTTCGAGCATCGCCAGTTCAATCGAGCCCGTGGTTTTTGACACTCCGATCGCCCCGCAGAAATTACGGATCGCTTCCGGCGTATAGCCGCGCCGCCGAATCCCGCTGATCGTCGGCATGCGCGGATCATCCCATCCACTCACTCGCTTTTCCTGCACCAGTTGCAAGAGCTTCCGCTTGCTGAGCAATGTATAAGTAAGGTTCAGCCGGTCAAATTCAATTTGCTGCGAGGGGAAAATCCCCAGCTGCTGAATGAACCAGTTGTATAACGGCCGATGGTCTTCAAATTCCAGGGTGCACATCGAGTGCGTCACCCGCTCCAGCGAATCCGACTGCCCATGCGCATAGTCGTACATGGGATAAATGCACCACTTGTTTCCGGTGCGGTGATGCTCAGCGTGCAATATGCGGTACATCACCGGATCGCGCATATTCAGATTCGGCGAAGCCATATCGATCTTTGCCCGCAGCACGCGCGAGCCGTCGGGAAATTCGCCCGCCTTCATGCGCTCGAACAGATTCAGGTTTTCTTCCGCCACACGATCGCGAAACGGACTGTCCTTGCCCGGCTCGGTCAGCGTACCTCGATATTTGCGAATCTCATCCGCCGACAAGTCGTCCACATAAGCCTTGCCCGCCTTGATGAGCTGCACCGCCCAGCCATACAACTGGTCAAAATAGTCGGACGCGTAAAACAACCCATCCCAGTGGAAGCCCAGCCACTTCACATCTTCCATGATCGAATCGACGTACTCCGTCTCTTCCTTCGAAGGATTGGTATCGTCGAAGCGCAGGTTGGTATGCCCGCCAAATTCGTCCGCCAGGCCGAAATCCAGACAGATCGCCTTGGCATGGCCAATGTGCAGGTAGCCGTTCGGCTCCGGAGGAAACCGGGTCTGCACCCGCCCTTGATATTTGTTGGTCTTCAGATCTTCCAGAATGATGTCGCGGATAAAGTTCCCGGGTGCGGCGGCAGACCCCGGCGCCGGAGCGCTCGCTGGGGTCGGAGTGTTAGATGGATTCATGCTTTGGTTTTTATTCTATAACCACTGCCAAAAAGGCGTGCGCAATCTGTGAACTGAGAACCGAGATCTGAGAACTGCATCCAACCTGGCGTCTCGCTTTACCGCTTGCAGGCGGTCCTTCTCTGCGAAAGCGGACGTTTCTCTGCGATCTCCGCGATTCAAGCTTTCCCGATTGCTGCCCTCTCTTTTGACCTCACCCACCCCTCAGCATAGAATTCGCATGAACTTGTCACCGGAGGCCCAATGCCCAATCCCCAACCCCGCGCCCGGGTGCCCCGCTTCTCGCCGCTTTTGCGAGAAGTGGGATCATGCTGTCTCCTGATCACCGCACTTCTCCTCTGCTTCAGTTGCACCAAACCCGAAGATTTCCAGAAAAGCCTGCAAGAAAAGCTGATCAACGCCAAATCCGGCGATGTCATCGACCTGCCCGAAGGCAAGTTCCATCTCGACCGCACCCTTTCCCTCACCGCCAACGGCGTAACCATCCGCGGCAAGGGCATGGACAAGACCATCCTTTCCTTCGCCGGACAAAAAACCGGCGCGCAAGGCATGCTCATCAAGGCCAACGATTTCGTCATTGAAGATGTCGCCATCGAAGACACCGCCGGCGACGCCCTCACCATCCAGGACGCCTCCAACATCACCGTGCGCCGCGTCCGCGTCGAATGGACCCGCGGCCCCAACTCCGCCAACGGCCCCTATGGCATTTATCCCGTGAGCTGCAAGAATCTGCTGGTCGAGAATTCCATCGCCAGAGGCGCAGCCGACGCCGGCATCTACGTCGGCCAGTCCGAGAATGTCGTCCTCCGCCGCAATCATGTCGAGTTAAACGTGGATGGCTTCGAAATCGAAAACACCGAAAACGTCGACGCCTATGAGAACGTCTCCACCCACAACACCGGCGGCATGGGCGTTTTCAATCTCCCCAATCTCCCCCGCCAGGGCGGACGCCACATCCGCGCTTACAACAACCAACTCGTGGACAATAACACTCCCAACTTCGCTCCCAAAAGCCTCGGCCCCATCTATTACTTGCCCACCGGCACCGGCATGTACATCATGGCCATTCGCGACGTCGAGGTCTTCAACAACAAAATCCAGAACAACAACACCGTCAACATTTACATCATCAACTACCACACCGGGGTCGACGAAGAATCCCTCCGCGACACCGCCGCCTCCCCGATCACCCAACAGGTCTTCGCTCCCGACGACAAGCGTTACGATCCCTTCGTCCGCGACGTGTACCTACACGACAACGACATCGGAGGCGGAGGACAATCGCCCGACAACCGCGTGGACGGCGTGAAGATGCTAGCCGCCGCCCTCGGCGGCAAGCTCCCCGACATTCTTTACGACGGTGTCGTTGACCCCAGTTGGGGTAGAAAAAGTCCGAATCCCGGTCAACTCTGTCTCTCCAGGAACGCGGCTGCAAGCTTCTTGAACTTCGACGCCGGCGGCGAGATGAAGCGCCCAGTTCACGACCTCAAGCGCTATGAGTGTTCGCTGCCCGCTTTGACCGCCGTCTCCATCTCCCAGGCCGGAGGCAAATAATGCCCCGCTGGACGCAGAGCCTCAGCGTCCTCTTTCTTGTCGCCGCACTCGCGGCCTGCGGGCGCTTCTTCGACCGCGGTGTGCAAGTGCACACCGAGAAGCCATTTCCCAAGCAGCTTTCCGAATGGAGACTCTTCACCCTGCGAACCGGAGTTCTCACGCCCAACAAGGGCGTAGTCCCCTACGACCTGAACACGCCCCTTTTTTCTGACTACGCCAGCAAATACCGCTTCGTCTGGATGCCCCGGGGAAAGTCCGCGCAATATCGCGACGACGGCCCGTTTGATTTTCCTATCGGAACCATCCTCGCCAAGACTTTCGCATTCCCGGTCGACGGCTCATCCGTCGAAAGGCGCATCGAAACCCGCCTTCTGGTGAACTCGAAATCCGGCTGGACGCCCCTGCTCTACATCTGGGACAACAAACAACGCGACGCCACTCTACAACTCGTGCCCGACCCCGTCCCCGTAAAGTGGACCGACGCGTCCGGTCGCCGCCACGAGTTCACCTATGTCATTCCGAATGTGAACGAGTGCCACGAATGTCACGACCATCAGAAAGTCTTTCTCCCCATCGGCCCCAAAGCCCGCAATTTAAATAAAGACTATGCCTACGCCGAAGGCCGCGAAAATCAACTCGCTCACTGGGCCCGCGTCGGCTATCTGCAAGGCCTGCCCGCCACCCGCCCTCGAGCAGCCAAGTGGGACGACCCCAGCACCGGCTCGCTCGCCGATCGCGCCGCCGCCTATCTCGACAACAACTGCGCCCACTGCCACCAGCCCGGCGGCCAAGCTAGCTACACCGGAGTCGACTTCCGCCTCACCCAAACCGAAATCGCCCATCAGGGACTATGCAAGTCGCCCAACTCCGCCGGCGAAGTCGGATCGTTGCGTTACGATCTCGTCCCCGGCCGTCCCGATGAATCCATCTTGATCTATCGCCTCGAATCCACCGCCCCGAAAACATCCATGCCCGCGCTCAGCCGCGACGTCGTCCACGTAGAAGGGGTCAAACTGCTCAAAGACTGGATCGCCTCGCTCCCCGGCCGATGTAAAAACAACTGAGAACTGGGAACTGAGAACCGAGAACTGGTTTTCAGTCCCCCTGTGGTTCTCTGTGTCCGCTGTGGTGACGGTTTTCCAACCCCTGATGTAGAATCACTGGGTAACCCCACCGCCGCACTTACTTATTGCTGGCGGTTTTCAACCGTCGGGACGTGGCTCAGCCTGGTAGAGCACTCGCTTGGGGTGCGAGGGGTCGGCAGTTCAAATCTGCCCGTCCCGACCATTTACACGTTTCCGCATGCGTCTCGCTCTCTACCCCTTCACCACCGTCTTCAACAGCGCTTCCACCCCGTTCCACGTGATCTGCACTCCAATGCAGAGCAGCACGAACGCAACAATCCGCAAAATGCCGTGTGCCGTTTGCGCTGAAATTCGTTCCGTGATCTTCGGAGCATAACGGTAGCTTACAAAGACGGTCAAACTCAAAACCACCACCGCCAGCGAAATCCCCAGGTGTGCCATGACGTCTTCCAACACGCCGTGCGCCGCCGAGGCGTGCGCGCTCAGCGCCACCATGACTACGATGCAGCCTGGGCCCACGGTTAGCGGAAACGTGAGCGGATAGAAAGTCTTCTCCTCCACCGAGTCGGCCTCCTCGACTTCTGCCCGGTTAGGATTGACCTCTGTGTCTTTTTGGTTCAGCAAACTCCATCCCAAACTGGCCAACACCAGTCCTCCCGCAACCTGCATCACCGGAAGTGAAATTCCGAAAAACTCCAGCAACGCAGTGCCCACCAGTTCAACCACCAGCAGAAAAAGCGTCGTCCGGATCGCAATTCTGCGCGCCAGGGCCCGGTAAACCCGTTCCGGGGCATTTCCTACCACAGCGAACAGCAGCAATGCCGAGCCCAGTGGGTTAACCAGCGGCAGCAGTGCGCTGAAGGCCAGCGCAAAGAACTTGATGAGCAGGGGCACGCTCCGCATATAGCGAAACAGCATAGCATTGCTTTGCTGCTTTCCCTGGCGTCATTTCCCCGTCGTCCCCTGCTCCTGATACTCTTTATCAGCACATTTCAGCAACCCGCTGGGGAAAAAGGATGCATCAAACACTTGAGAGCTTAGGCCCGAGGCCTGCGCTTACACGGAACTCCCTTTCATGACTTATTTCCGAGGTCTTGTTACGATTGCTGTCGTAGCCGTCGTCAGCTTGTTCACCCCCGCCGCTGCCCAGCAATCGCCGGCAGCGGCTGCGCCGCAGACAACTGAAACCGGCCAGCAGACCCCACCCGCCAGTCCTTCTACTACGCCGCAACCTTCATCAAAAGATCAAGCCCCCGCCAATCCCAACATCAAACAGCAGGAAAAGACGGGCACCTCGAACGACCGGTTGTTCTTTGCCTTACCCAACTTCCTGACCGTCGAGTCTAAGAACGTGCCACCGCTTACGGCTGGGCAGAAATTCAAGGTGGTTGCCCGCGGCGCATTCGACCCCATCCAGATCCCTTGGTACGCAATCCAAGCCGGCATCGGTCAGGCCTCCAACAGCGAACCTAGCTATGGCCAGGGAGCCGAAGGTTACGGCAAGCGCTTCGCAACCGACGCCGCCGACGGCGTGATCGAGAACTTCATGGTCGGTGCGGTCTTTCCTTCCATACTCCGCCAGGATCCCCGTTATTACCAAATGGGCACGGGAGGATTCTGGCATCGCGCCGGTCATGCTGTGGGCAGGATCTTTATCAGCCCCACCGATTCCGGTCATCGGCAATTCAATTTTTCTGAGATCCTCGGCAGCGCCGCCGCGGCTTCGATCTCCACCTATAGCTACCACCCCAGCGCCGATCGCAACCTGGGAAATGCCGGAACCGTATGGGGAACCCAGATCGGGTATGACACCCTCACCCTGGTGATAAAAGAGTTCTGGCCTGACATGCGCCGCAAGGCGAAAAAAAAGAAAGAAGCTGCCGCGCCTGAGACCGCCACAACCCCTCATTGAGGCTGAGGACTCCCAATGTTTCAACCCGACCTGCTTCGTAATAGGCGCATTCTCATCACCGGCGGCGGCACCGGCCTGGGCAAAGCCATGGCCCAGCGCTTTCTCGAACTCGGCGCCACCGTTTACATCTGCGGTCGCCGCCATGAAGTCCTGGCCCAGACCGTTGCCGAGTTCAGCCCCCTTGCGCCAGGAAGAATTCATTCCGCCGTCTGCGATGTCCGTGACCTGCCCCGCGTGGAAGAAATGGTCTCCACCATCTGGAAAGATGGTCCGCTCAACATTGTCGTGAACAATGCCGCGGGCAATTTCATGGCCCGCACCGAAGAACTCTCTCCCGGAGCTTTTGAAGCCGTTCTCGGCATCGTCCTCATGGGCACCATCAACGTGACCATGGCCTGTGGCCGCCGCTGGCTGTCTGCGAAACAGAACGGTGTCATGCTAAACATCGCCGCCACCTACGCCGATACCGGCTCTGCCTACGTGGTCCCGTCCGCCATGGCCAAGGCTGGCGTGGCCGCTCTCACTCGCAGTCTGGCCGTCGAATGGGGCAATCGCGGCATCCGCATGAACGCTATCGCTCCCGGCCCGATTCCCACCGAAGGCGCATTCTCTCGCCTGCTGCCCCGGCCCGAGCTCGAAAAGTTCGCTCTCGACCGCAATCCTCTCGGCCGCTTCGGCACTCCAGAAGAACTAGCGAACCTGGCCGCTTTTCTGATAAGCGACGGCTCCGGCTACATCAACGGCGAGGTAGTGGTGATGGACGGCGGCGAGTGGCTGCAAGGCGCCGGCGAATTCAGTGCCATTGGCCACCAACTCACCGACAAAGACTGGGAACTCTTCAAACCCCGCAAGAAAAGTTAAATCTCTTCTCTGCGGCCTCGGCGATATTCCTCTGCGATCTCTGCGTGGACGATTTTCTTTCCTCCAGGAAACGATCCGTGGCAATCCGCGAAAATCCGTGGCCCGTTTTCCCCTGTGCCCCGGAGCCTGCCCTGAGCGAAGTCGAAGGGTGCCCCCTGTGGTTCTGTTTTGAGACGCCTAGGCATGTTTCCCCTCCACCCGCGCCCGCACCGTCCCCTTCGCCAGCTTCGCCGAAATCTCATCCCCGGCCTTCACCTTGCGCGCATCCTTCAGCAATTTTCCCGAGGCATCAAACACCAGCGCATATCCGCGCTCCAGAATCGCCACCGGAGAAAGTGCCTGTAGCGCCGTTTCCATGCGCTCCACCCGCACTCTGCGCTCCAGCAGCAAATTGCGAAACGCCGCCATCAAGCCTGTGCGCTGCGCGGCCAAGTCTTTCCTCATTCCCTCGAGCACTCGCCGCACGTCATAGTGACGCACCGTCGCCGAGAGCGTCTCAAACCGCCGCCGCTGCTTTTCGATGATCCCCCGCTCCGCCTGCCCCAGCCGGTGTCCCAGTTCATCCAGCCGTTGCTGCCGCCGGTGAATCAGGTCCATGATCCGGCCAAACGCCCCGTGCCGCGCCAGTTCCGTCAGATTCTGCCGCACCATCAGCAACTGATAACGCACCGCCTTTTCGAGCCGTCGTTGCAGCCCTTCCATCTGCTCTTCAATGTCCTGCCGCGAACGAATCACCAACTCCGCCGCCGCCGAGGGCGTAGCCGCCCGCAAGTCAGCCACAAAATCAATAATGGTGAAATCCGTTTCGTGCCCGATCGCCGAAATCACCGGAATCTCCGACGCCGCAATCGCTCGCGCCAGGCCTTCATGATTGAATGCCGCCAGGTCTTCCGCCGACCCGCCGCCCCGCGCCACGATAATCACGTCTACGCAGCCGGTCTTGTTGAAATGCCGCACTCCCGCCGTTACTTCCAAGGCCGCTGCATCCCCCTGCACCTGCGCCGGGTAGATCAGCACGTTCACCCCGTGATGCCGCCTCCGCAGAATATTAAGGATGTCGCGCAGCGCCGCCGCCTGCGGCGAAGTCACAATCCCAATGCGCTGCGGCAGCGTCGGAATCGGCTTGCGCCGCGCCGCATCGAATAGTCCTTCGGCTTCCAGCTTCGCCTTCAACTGCTCGAAAGCAACTTGCAGCGCCCCCGCGCCTTTCGGCTCCAGGTACTCCGCCGAAATCTGCAACTCGCCGCGGTCTTCATAAACCGTAACCCGCCCTCGCGCCACCACCACCATTCCGTTCTCCGGACGAAATCGCAAAAGCTTCGCCGACGAGCGGAACATCACCACCCGCATCTGCGCGCTAGCATCCTTCAAAGTGAAATAAAGATGCCCCGACTCATGCGCCCGGAAGTTGGAAATCTCCCCTTCCACCCAGATGTCGCCGTACTCGCGCTCTACACTGGTGCGCACCGCCGCCACGAGCTCGCGGACGGTCCGGGTACGGCGCGCCGTGGGAATGAACATGAAACCAAGTTGGTCGGAGGCAGTCATCGCAAGAAGTCTATCGCAGGTGCGGCGCCTGGGCTGCTTCCCCTGTGTCCCCCTGTGTCCCCTGAGGTAAAAGAATGTCTCCCTCACCGTGAAACTGACCCACTACCCAAACTGCGGGGAACTTCAGCGGTTCTGAGGCCCAGGGGCAGCCGCACCCCCCTTTTTCGCCGCCGTCAGTCGCTCCAGATGTCTCTTGAAAGCCGGCAGCAACGGGTCGCCGGTTTCTGTCGCAACCTCCACCGCTTTCTTCACATTCTGCATCGCCAGCTCGAACTTGCCTTCGGCCTCAAGACAATCCGCAAGACGGTCATAGACATTCGCCGACCGCGGATAAAGTTCCACATTCCGCTCAAACGCCTTCACCGCCTCTTCAGGCTTTTTATCTCCCAGCAGGTGGTAACCCTCCCCATTGATCTCCCGCTCGGCAGAAACCTGGAATCCGAAGCGCTCAGAAAGTTCGCGATAGTGTTGTTCCACGCCCACAAGGCCTCCAACGCGCTCGTCCGTCTTCTCGTCGCGCGGCATCGGCCAGCCCGAAAAAATCAGCCGCAGCCCCGCATAGTGCGTCCGCAGTTCGGTTGAGCTGTGGACCTCATCCTCGTACCGCACCGATTCGACCACAAAACCCTTCGGCCGCTCCGCGTTTACCGTTTTCTGCATCTGTGCAAAGGCATCGTTCATGTCTCCGCCTTCGTGTCCCAGCGCGAAGAAGAGTGTCTTCTTGAATTCTTTTTGCCGGGCGAGGAATGCCTGCACATCCCGCACCGTGCCTGCATCGTCCCACCACAGGCTCGGGCTCGAGGCGATGTAAGCATTAAATAGCTCGGGGCGGGCGATCATGGCGTGGACCGCAAACAAACCACCGAGTGAGTGCCCCACCAGAATCCGATACGGTTCGGTAGGGTAGCGCTTGTCGATCTCAGGCACCAACTCCGTCTGCATGAAGTCGAGGAATTTGTCGGCGCCGCCCGTGGTGGGAAATGGTTCCACCGAGCCATCCGAATGTTTTATGCCGGCCCGGGTGGGCGTCAGGTCGCGATTGCGGTCGGTGTTGGTGATGCCGACGACGATCAGCGGCGGCATGAGATTGGCGTCGGCCAGGAAATCGATGACGCCGCCAATTTCATTCACATCCGACCCGCCGTCCGTGATGTACAACACAGCATAGCGGTCGGTTTTCCCGCGCGCTGCGGCCGGCATCCGCACCCACATCACACGATCTTCATTGAGAACATTCGAGTGAACCAGCAGGAGCTCGGGCGCAGGTGGCGTTATGTCCTGGGCAAAACAAGTAATGGAGACAATGGAGGCAATAAGAAAACAGCGAAGGGCACCTGGCATTCCTTCCTCCGGGAGTAGTGAAGCCGATGATATCTCGAATGGCGAAAGCAGCGGGAGCAAGGCGCTGCGCCCCGAATGACAACGTCGCCCTGGAGGTTACGGACGCGCCGACCCCAAGTCAACGCATCGCTTGTTGGATGCTTACTTCAACCCTTGCTCGATCACACTCCCGATCCCCGAGATCGTCTTGATCTGCTCATCCGTCAGGCCGAACCGCTGCTTGAGATATTCAGGGTCGTTGTAGCTGAGCCAGACTTTTCCGTCATCATCCTGCCACGCCAGTGCCTTCAAGGGAAGGTCAATGGCCGCCGTGGGCGCTGCCACCATCACGGGAGTCCCTCCCTTCGGGCTTCCAAAGATCAACAGTTGCGTCGGCCGCATCTTCAACCCAACTTTCTCCGCCTCGCCGCTGTGATCCACTCGGGCAAACACCCGGATGCCTTTCTCCCGCAGCACCTCTTCCACTCGGTCGAGCGTCTCCGCCACCGAATACTTGCTGGCCTTGCTGATAATTCCCTCGCCTGTCTTCACCGGACCTTCTCCTGATTCTGTCCAACTCTGACGCTGAGAACTAGTGCAGCTTCGCGTACTCCGCCTTTGCTTCCTTCAGTATGGGGATGTCGGGATCGGCGTCTTTTCAGAGCGTGAGAAAGTCTCTGTAATCCGCCAATGCTCGTACTCGTGCGGCATCGGCATCTCCACCCAGCTTCGCCAGGACGCGGTAATGCGAGATGGTTTGGCCGATCACGGAAGACAGTCGCTCGGATGCGCGACCATGTTAGGCGTCAAGTGGCAGCGAGTCAATGCGTTGCGGACAAATACAAGTCGAGCGAAACCTCCCGAATGCTCATTCCTTTCCTCGAATTCTTCGCCCGGCCGATGCATCCGCGTCTCGCACCTCGCCATCCCCAAACAGCCTCTTCAATATTTTCACTTACAAATTGTTACAAAACTGTTGCATTTTGGGATCGTCCCGAAGTAACATGTTACTTGGACGCGGTGGTAAGCGTTCGATCCAGTCGTGGTACCGCCCTTTACTTCCAAGGTTCAATAGCCGTAACTAACTGTCTCGTCCTGGGTGGACATTCACGCCCCGGACTAGGTACGGAGACCCTATATGGCGTGGTACGCATATTGCCTCACCGAGCAAGAAACCCTCACCAATGGAACCCGCGCACGGCGCCCCTTCCTGTTGGAAGGCATTCAAGGTGTGAACGCAGCCCCGGTTTTGAGTTACCCCAGCGGCGAATTTGCCGTTGTGGTCAGCGAATATGACCGCGCCACCCAGAAAATTGAAGACAAAGCGGTCTTGGAGCATGCCCACGTGGTCAGCGTGTGTTTCCGCACCGGGACCGTGCTTCCCTTTCGTTTTGGCACCATCTTCTACACCGACGAGGCTTTGCGCCAGGCCGTCCGCGCCAACCGCCGCGCCTTTGGCCAGAGCGTGGAGCGGCTGCGGGGTAAGTCCGAAATGCACCTGAAGGTGCTCGTCCGCGATGGCTCCCTGCGCGACGCCCTCGCCGAAATGCCCCTCCCCGATAGCGTTGGCGGCGAATACCTCCTCAGGCTGCGCGAGAAAGCCTCCAAGGACCGTGAGCGTCAGACTAAGGCCCGCGCCCTGTCCGTTCAGGTGCATAAGATGTTCAACCCGCTCGAGGAAGAGATTAGTTGTAAGCGGGTTAATACCAACGGGATGCTCATCGATATCGCCCACCTGATCGATTCCAAGTCGGTGGAGAAGTACCAGAACCGCTATAGCAGCGCCGCCAAGCAGCTCAAGAATTGTGAGATCTCCGTCAGTGGCCCTTGGCCACCGTACCATTTCTTGCCAGGCAAGCTGCGCACCGTAGCAGGCAACTCTTAGGTCCACTAAAGGGAACAGTGCCCTGCACCGTATGTGCAGGAATATGCAGTGTCTCCACCTTTTGCCCCCCTTTGGACCGCCTTCGCCAGCCAGCACCTCCAGCTTAACCCCAATCTTTACAGTCGCTTGCTAGGATGCCGCTTCAAGGCGCTGAGACCGCGCCATTTGGTTGGGCAAATGCTCCTTTGCCAAGGTAATGAAAGAGGCCGCCGACGAATTGACCTTCACTCTCTGTTTTCCACCTTCTGTGAAACGATCCGCCTGCGGGATCGGTCCCTTGCATCGCCTTTCCTGACTCCTACCTGACCAGCCTCTTTTGAGAATGTGGCCCCAGAAATGGGGCCGCTTTTTCTTGCTGGCGTTGCTGGCCGAGCACGCTTCTCTTCGCGCCCTTTCCGAAACCCTTTGCGTCCTTTGCGGTCAAAAGCTCTTACGCTTCTCTTCGCGCCCTTTGCGAAACCCTTTGCCTCCTTTGCGGTCCAAGCTCTTACTTAACCACCGAATCCCTTGCTATGCATCCAATATCCAGCTACATTCACAAAACACTATGCGCCTACTGACTGCCGCTTTTCCCCTCATCGCCCTTGTCGCCATTTTGCCTTCCTCCGTCCAGGCAGCCGACGAAACAACCCCAAACCCGCCCAGCGACCTGACAGCCCTGCGCGACGCCGCCCTCGCCGATGACTACGCCTACCAGCAGGTCGCGCACCTGACCGACAACCTCGGTCCGCGCCCGTCAGGTTCCCCGCAGGCGGAAGCCGCGGTCGAGTACGTCGCCGGCGAGCTACGTCGTCTCGGGCTTGAGGTCCGCCTGGAAGACGTCCGCATCCCGCGCTGGGTGCGCGGCGTCGATACCGCCGAACTGACCACGTATCCGGGACAAGCCCCCGCCACCACCCAAAAAATTCTCGTCACTGCTCTCGGTGGAAATACCTCCACCCCAGCCGGGGGAATCACCGCCGAAGTGGTCGTCGCCAGAAACTTCGCCGAACTGAAAGCGTTGGGGCGGGACAAGGTAGCCGGCAAAATCGTCGCCTTCAATTTCCCCTTCGACAAGCAAAAGGCGGCCAACGGGCTGGCCGGCGAAGCCTATGGCGAGGCCGTCGAATATCGCGCCGTCGGCCCCAAGACCGCGGCGGAAATGGGAGCCGTAGCCTGCGTGGTGCGCTCGGTCGGCGGAGCCGACTACCGCCTGCCGCACACCGGATGGAGTGCGTCGGCGGGAATTCCTGCGGGGGCCGTCACCAGCGAAGATGCTGATTTAATCGCCCGCCTTAGCGCTCAGGGGAAAGTAATCATGCATCTCACCCTCACCTCGCAGAACGGGCCGGAAGTTCTCAGCCATAACGTCGTCGCGGATCTCAAAGGCTCCCAACATCCCGAACAGATCGTCATCGTCTCCGGACATCTCGATTCCTGGGACTTGGGAACCGGAGCCATCGACGATGCCGCAGGCGTTGCCGTCGCCATGGAAACCGCGCAACTGGTTCAGCAACTGCACCTGCACCCGAAGCGGACCATTCGTGTGATCGCCTGGATGGATGAAGAAAACGGCGGTCGGGGCCACGATGCCTATGCTCAAGCCCATGCCTCGGAGATCCGCAACTATGTAGCGGCCATGGAGAGCGATATGGGAGCCTCCCATCCCCTGGGTTTCTGGGCCAAGCTCAACCCCCAGGCGCTGCCACCCCTCAAACCCGTGCAGGACGTTTTGCAGAGTTTTGGCGCCAACCTGATTCAAATGGTCGAATTCAGTCCCGGTTCCGACATCGCGCCACTGGCCAAGGCCGGCGTTCCCACGCTCGGCATCATGCAGGACAGTCGCACCTATTTCAATTACCATCACAGCGCCGCCGACACGCTGGATAAGATCGTCCCCCAAGAGTTGCGCGAAAACGCAGCCGCCATGGCGGTCATGGGATACGCGCTGGCCAACCTGCCCGAACCGTTGCCGCGCTGAGGCGATTCCTGTGGGCCGCTGTTGGCCGAATTGGGAATTTCGTGTACTTTCTTAATATTCAAGACACCACCGAATCCCGTCCGCCAGTTGACGCATCTTAATTTAGGCGCATATCATCGTCGTTTACCCCTTATTGCCAGAATGTGCCAGTGAAGGGACAGGCAGCTGTGAAGTCATTATCCATGGAAAAAAAGAAACTGGATTCTTTCAAGAAGAGATTGGAGACGCGGCAGCAGGAACTGCGCCGCACCGTCTCGCGCACGGAACAGGACGGGCGCACCGTGGACGAGGACTCGGCGCAGGACATTGCCGACCGCGCCGCCAGTTCTTACACCAAGGAGTTTCTCTTCCATCAGAGCAACAACGACCGTCAACTCCTGCAAATGGTCGAGAACGCTCTATCACGCATCCGTGAAGGCACCTTCGGCGAGTGCATCTCCTGCGGCAAAGACATCAACGCCAAACGTCTGGAAGCAGTGCCCTGGACGCGCCACTGCATCGAGTGCCAGGAAAAACTCGAACAGGGACGCCTCGAAGAAGCCTCCAAATAGTGTGGCGCGGGCGCCCTCGCCCGTGAAATCTCGCGGGAAATGCACGGCTTCAGCATCTATAGTTACCTCTTAATCCTGTCATCCTGAGCGTAACGGCGCGAATCGCTTCGCGATTCGGGCCGTGCAGTCGAAGGACCCCATGCCCGCTTGCAGCGTTAACCGGCCCGAAGAGGAATTCTCACCCGGAGTCGGCCGAGAGATCCAAACCTCACCTTTTCGCTGAGGAAATGCCGCCGCGAAGCACCGTGGAAGGGCACGGCTTCAGCCGTGCCGCCGAAACCGCAAGACAAGCCGGCTTTAGCCGCTGCGGTTTCCTGGTCCGCTAGTCCGCTCTCTTTGACGCCCTCGATTTTCGCCTGTTAAACTGAAGTCTCGCCGCTAAGCCTATATAGCCGCCAGAAGGGGTGTTCGTGCGCGCACAGACCCGTCATAACCTGAAAACCGATCAGTTCAGCAAGACCACCATCGACATGGCGGAGAGGACCGCTCACTGGTCGGCCGAGCACCAGGGCAGGCTTCTCGTCGTGGGCGTGATCGCCCTGGTGGTCGCGGCCATCGCCGCCGGTTCCTGGTACTACCTCAACCAGCAGGACGAGAAAGCCAGCGTCGAGTTTGGCGCAGCCGTCCGCACTCTCGACGAGCCGGTGCGGCCGCCCAACATGCCGCCACAACCCGAGAGCCCCAGCTTTGCCAGCTCCGCCGAGCGCGCCACCGCGGCCCACAAGCAGTTTCAGGCGATCGTTGACAAGTATCCCCACACCCATTCGGCCGACTTTTCCCACTATTTCTTGGGTCTGACCTCGGTCGACCTCGGTGATTACCCCGCCGCAGAACGCGAATTGCAGAAAGTCGCTTCCTTCCGCAACGCCGACCTGGCAGCGTTGGCCAAATTTGCCCTGGCTTCGGTTTACCGAAACACCAACCGCAACCCGCAGGCCATCGAGATCTACAAACAACTGGCGGCGAAGCCGGCGACAACCGTCAGCAAAGCCACCGCGCAGATCGAATTGGCCGCCACTTTGCAGGCCAACAATCAGCCCCTCGAAGCCAAACGAATCTACGAGCAGCTCCAAAAAGAAAATCCCGCCAGCGAGATCTCGCAACTGGCTGGCTCCAAGCTCCAGGAAATGAAATAGCGTACCTGCCTTTCACCAGGGCCACGACTCAGGTCTTGGGTGGAACAGGTTTTGGGTGGAACAGGTTTTGGGTGGAGCCGGTTTTGGGTGGAGCAGCGCTTCAGCGCTGCATTAAGCACTTTAATGGCGCGCTTTAGCGCCTGAGGTTCCCCGTCGCGGATCACGCCGCAACGTCGCTTTACTACTTCGCGAACAGCTTGCTCCATTCCTCCTTGGACGTAGGCGCCACCAACCCCACCTTCACATTCGCCGTCACATGCTCACTCTGCGCCATCCCCACCAGAGCCGTGATCAGTCCGGGAGCCGACCGCGAGAACTGAATCGCATTCTCCGTGTCGCTGCGCAGACCCAGAATCCGCTTCACAAAGTCCGGCACGCCGTGAGTCAGATGTCCCTGATACAGCGTCGCGCTCCCGACCACTGCAATCCCCAACTTCGCCGCTGCCGCCGGCAACGACATCTTCTGCTTTTCCACCCGCTGGTTGGCTAAGGCAAATGCCTCGGGCATAGCCAGACTGAAAGGCAACTGCACGAAGCGAAAATGGTGTCCGTCCCCGCCCGCCTCGCGCGCCAGACCCTCCACTTCCTCCAGGCTGACATAATCCCGCGCTCCTTCGGCCAGACGAAACGCACTCCACGTCGCTACCCCGTAGTACGCGATTCTCCCAGCTTTTACCTGCTTCTCCAGCATGGCAAACGCCTCGCGCAGCCGCTCCTGGAACACCTCCCGCTGCACTTCCGCCAGTTGCGACTCTGGGTTGTGAACGTAGAAAACGTCGATGGTTTCCAGATCCAGGTTCCGCCGCGAGCGCTCAATCTGATTTTCCAGATACGCCGGCGCCATGCAATGCATACCGCCAGCCAATTGTGCGGGATCCAGAATGCCGGACTCCACATACTCCTGCTGAAAGTACGCCCGCGGATCAGCCGGCAATTCGCCGTCCAACGAAAGATAGCCCGCCTTGGTGCACACCACAACTTCCTGGCGCTTCACTTCTCCGCCATCGATCACCTGCCGCAACGCCGCACCAATATTGCGCTCCGAGCGCTGATGCCGGTAATTGATCGCCGTATCGAGAACGTTGATGCCCGAACCTAGCGCCATCGCAATCGCGGCGGTGTATTCCCGGTCGGTCGAATCGTCAGGCTCACCAAGATAGGTGCCTAAGCCGATCGACGACATCCAAAGCTCCGCCGGCCCCGGCGCCTGCTCCGGACGACGGAAGTGTCCCGCCTCGCCCAGCCGCGGAAAGCGTTCTCTATATTCGAAGGTGCCTTGCGGCGTTGCGTGTCCGGGGATCATAGCGCTAACAGTGTAGCAGCGGATTACGAACGATCAGCCCGGTGCAAGGTCACATAACAGGCTCGGCGATTCAAGTCAGCCGCGGAGCGGCGCAAGAATAAAGCCCACGGCGCAAGCCGTGGGTCTGCGAAGACAAGACGATCAAGCCCCGGAGGGGCGAAAGAATATTCCCGGACTTTCCATGAAGTGAAACCGCCTGATACCCAATTCTGCCATTCCGTCCCTCACAAAATCTTCTTTCCAAACGCCGACATCGTCAGTTCCACCGCCAGCTCCGCCGTACGATTGTGCTCGTCAATCACCGGATTCACTTCCACAATCTCAAAGCTCAACATGCGCCCGTGGTCGGCAATGATCTCCATCGCCAGGTGCGCTTCGCGATAGGTTGCACCGCCGCGTACCGGCGTGCCCACTCCCGGCGCATCTTCCGGATCGATCCAGTCCATATCGAGCGACACATGATAACCGGCAGTGCCCCGTCCGGCCATGCGCAAAGCCTCTTCAATCACCGTGCGCATGCCGCGCTCGTCGATATCGCGCATGGTAAACACTTCAATCCCCGCCCGATGAACATTCTGTCTTTCCACGGCGTCAATGTCGCGCACCCCCACCAGCACACAGTTCTCCGGCTTCACCTTGGGTGAAAATCCAAAGATGTTGGCCAGTTCCGGCGGCCCCAGTCCCATGATCGCCGCCAGCGGCATGCCATGCACGTTGCCGCTGGGAGAGCTGTCCGGGGTATTGATATCGGTGTGGGCGTCGATCCAGATGAGACCGACTTTCTGGTTCTGCCGGCGATAGAATTCCGCCACGCCCGACACGCTGCCGACCGCCATCGAATGATCGCCCCCGAGCGAAAGCGGAAATTTACCCGCTTCCAGCGTCTTCAGGATCAGCTCTGCGTGCTTGGTGCAGGTCGCAGTAATTTCCTTCAAATACTTGGCGTGGGGATCGCCTTCTTTTTTCTGCTCCGGGATGGCCACCGCTACGTTCCCGCCATCTTCCACAATGTGGCCGAGCGCTTCCAAACGCGCTTCCAGACCCGCCACCCGCACCGCCGACGGCCCCATGTCCACTCCCCGCCGTGACTGACCAAGGTCCAGCGGAACCCCAATCACACGGATCTTCTTAGGAGTGATACTGGAAGAGGTTTCAGTAATGGTTGTCATAAGTTATATCGGGCGATCGGATCATCGGTTGATCGGGTCAAATTATGATCGCCCGATGACCTGATGGCCAGATGATCCGATAACGTCACGGGTACAACCGGTGCAACATCCGCGGAAACGGAATCGTCTCCCTCACATGCTCCAGCCCGCAAATCCACGCCACCGCGCGCTCAATCCCCATGCCAAATCCCGAATGCGGCACGCTGCCATACTTGCGCAAATCCAGATACCACTTGAAGGCCTCTTCCGGCAGGCCATGCTCGTGAATGCGCTTCACCAGCAGATCGTAAGATGCCATGCGCTGCGACCCGCCGATGATTTCTCCGTAACCCTCCGGCGCCAGCACGTCTACGCACAGCGCCAGTTCCGGCCGCTCCGGATCAGGCTCCATATAAAACGCCTTCACTTTCGCCGGATAGCGATGCACCATCACCGGCCGCTCAAACTGCGAAGAAATGTAAGTCTCATCCGGCGAGCCCAAATCTCCGCCCCATTCAAATTTATTTTCCAGCGCGCCCTTGCTATGACCTTCTTGCAGCATCTTCACCGCGTCATCGTAAGTAATTCGAGGAAACGGAACTTCTATCTTCTCCAATTTCGAAATATCGCGGCCAATGACCGTCAAGTCCGCCCGCCGCTTCTCCAGACAGCGCTTCACCAGAAAACTCAGCAGCCGCTCCGCCAGATCCATGATGTCGGCGAGTTCTGCGTAAGCCACTTCCGGCTCCACCATCCAAAATTCGGTCAGGTGCCGTCGCGTCTTCGATTTCTCCGCCCGAAACGTCGGCCCGAACGAATACACCTTGCCCAGCGCCGCCGCCGTCGCTTCAATGTAAAGCTGTCCCGATTGCGTAAGAAACGCCTGTTCCTCAAAGTAATCCACCGGAAACAGCGTGCTGGTGCCTTCACAGGCTGCCGGAGTCAGAATCGGCGGGTCCGTCAGCGTGAATCCCTGGTCATCGAAAAAATCACGCGCAGCTTTAATAATCTCCGCCCGCACCCGCAAAATGGCCGCCTGCCGTGGCGTACGCACCCACAGATGCCGATGCTCCATCAGAAAATCAACCCCGTGCTCTTTCAGCGAAATCGGGTAGGGATCCGTTTCCGAAACTCGCTGCACCACCTGCACGCTCGAAACATCCAGCTCAAATCCCCCGGGAGCCCGTTTGTCAGCCCGCGGCTTGCCTTCCACGATGACGCTCGACTCCTGCGTCAGCCCTTTGATGGCATCGAACACCTCGGGCGCCACCGCGTTCTTGGGGACCACACCCTGAATCACTCCCGACCCGTCGCGAAACTGCGGAAACAACAGCTTGCCGCTTTCGCGCAGGTTATAAAGCCAGCCGCGGATGGTAACCGCCCGCCCTTCATGCTTCCCAATTTCAGCGATCGTTGTAATAGGAGACGACATAGCTCTCTTAATTCCGTTTTTCCTCTGTGTCCTCTGTGCCCTCTGTGGTGAGCAGTTGACTTTCTGTTTTCACCGAAGCAATTCGTATTTCTGCTTGTTTCTCGGCGATCTCCGCCTTCTCGGCGGTTAAAGCTTTTCTCGGCGGCTAAATCTCCAGCTTCCGAAACGCCGCCGCCATCTTCTCCCCTGGGCTGATCTTCTCTTCACCCTCAATCTCCAGCAAAAGCGGCGGCTGGTGCGGCGCGGTTTGCAGCAACTCCATGCTCTGCTTCCAGTCAATCGATCCCTCCCCCGGCCACAAATGCGAATCTCGGTCGCGTTTGTTGTCATGCACATGGGTCGAGCGAATGTGGTTCTTCAAAGTTTCGAAGGCCTGCTTCACGTCCGTCATCAGATAAGCATGGCCGAAGTCAAAACAGATGCCCACATCTTCAAAGTGCGCCGCGTGAATGAACTCCACCAGCTTCTCCGGCGTGCTCAGCTCGTTGGGAATGTTTTCCAGAAGAATGCTCACGCCCAGCGGTTTCGCAAAGGCCCGCAAATGTTCGATCGACGTCATCGCGGCTTCGAACTTGCGGTCGTCAAACTCCTCCCCAGGAAGTCCGATGTGCTGCACCAAAAAGCGGAACGGAATCTGCTCCGCCAACTCCAGCGCACGCTTGATCTCGTCCATGGCTTCCACCCGGGCGGCCCGGTCGAGGGCGGCAACATTGATCGGTGGCGACCCCGTGCGGCCCCACTCGTAGTCCGAGAAAAGCGGGGCATGCACGGAATTCAGCGGCGTGGCCGTGGTGCGGAACCAATCCGCGATTTCGCGTACGTGCTGCTTGCGGTTGGCGTAATCCAGATGCTGCCGCGCGGCAAAAATCTCGATCGACTGCGCCCCGCCCCGCACCAACCCGTCCAGCAGCCCTGGGTGCAGCCGCTCCTTCACGTGAATAAAAGTAGAGATTGCTTTTTGCATTTAGTAACCAACCGGCCTTCCGTTATGTCTGCCATCACTCGCACCCAGGCGTTCGCCACTCTCCAGATCGATGGCAATGCACTCGCCATCGCTCCAGTACGGTATCCATTCTCTCCCAAACGCCTCGCCAATCTCGACCGTGTGCCCCATCTGCTCCAGCCCCTTCACCGCATCCGGAGCGAACCACTGCTCCACACCCACCCGGTCCGGCAGCCACTGATGATGAAAGCGCGGCGCATTCACCGCTTCCTGCACGTTCATACCATAGTCCACCACAGCCATCAGGATGTTCGCCACCGTGGTAATGATTCGCGCTCCCCCCGGCGAACCCAGCACCAGAAACAGCTTACCGTCTTTCAGCACCATCGTCGGCGTCATCGACGAGAGCGGACGCTTGCCCGGCCCAATGGCATTCGCCGGTCCCTGAATCAGTCCATACAGATTCGGCACTCCCGGCTTGGCGGCAAAGTCGTCCATTTCGTCATTCAGCAGGAAGCCGAGATTCCCCGCTGTGACCCGCGAACCGAAGCTATCATTCAAAGTCGTAGTCACCGCTACCGCATCGCCCTCTGCGTCCACCACAGAATAATGCGTCGTGTGCTCGGGCTCGCGCACTCCCAGCGGCTGCGGATTCTGCCGCGCATACTGTTCCAGTTCGCTGAAAATAGCAGGACGCTTCAGGTCCTGGCTGGCGCTTGCATGTCCCGGATCAATCGACTCCCGCCAGGCCGCCCCGTACTTCTTGTCGATCAGCTGCGCCACCGGAATCCGCGAAAAATCCGGATCCCCCATGAATTCCGCTTTGTCGAAGTACGCCCGCCGGAAGGCCTCGACCGTCAGGTGAATCGATTGCGACGACCGGTTGCCCAGCTTCGCCAGATCGTAACCCTCCAGTATGTTCAAGATCTCGAGCAATGTCGTTCCACCAGCCGAAGGCGGCGGCGCGCTGATGACATCGTATCCGCGATAGCTGCCACGCACCGGCTCGCGTTCCTTCACTTCATACTTGTCGAGATCGTCGGCGGTAATCAATCCTCCACCTTTTTGTATGAAGGCAGCCAACTCCTGCGCCATGGCCCCGTGATAAAAATCATCAGGCTTGTCGGCAATCCGCTCCAGCGTTCGCGCCAATTCCGGCTGCCGAAATGTCTCCCCCGGCTCGTAGTACTTCCCATCGCGTTGAAATATGCGGTGCGAGTCGGGGAAAATCGCCAGACGCTTGTCTTGGCGCAGATCGCGGGCATCTTCCCACCCCAGTGCCCATCCCTCCCGCGCCAATTTGATGGCCGGAGCCATTACCTGTTTAAGCTTCAGCTTGCCGTACTTTTTCTCCGCATAAACCATGCCCGCAACCGACCCCGGCACGCTGATCGCCTTGTATCCCACCACGCTCGCGTCTTCGATCACATTCCCCTGCGCATCCAGATACATATTGGCCGTGGCCGCCGCCGGCGCTTTCTCGCGATAATCAATGAAGTGGGTCGCGCCGTCGGCCATACGGATCAGCATGAACCCGCCGCCACCCAAATTCCCCGCCGCCGGATGCACCACCACCAGCGCGAACCCCGTCGCCACCGCCGCATCCACCGCGTTCCCGCCCGCCTGCATAATTTCGGCCCCGCTTCTTGACGCCAGCTCGTGGACGCTTACCACCATCGCATGCCGCGCATGCACCGGACGCACCGAAGAACCCTGCAAGCCCGGAACACAACCCAGCAGCGCCGCCAAAAGCAGCAAAATCAATCGCTTGCGTGTGTATGGTATGAAAGTCAGACTCTTGAGGCTAGCCTAGCCAGCAACGGAGAGTCAAATCTGGGATCGGGAAACTGAGATCTGAGAACTGAGATCTGAGAACTGAGATCTGAGAACTGAGATCTGAGAACTGAGAACTGAGATCTGAGAGCTGAGAACTGAGAACCGAGAACCGAGAACCGGTTCTATTCCAACCATCGCCTGCACAAGTTTCTCTGTGTTCCTCTGTGCCCTCTGTGGTTAAGCTCTTCTCAGCGAACTCCAACCCAGGAACCTTTCACATGGACACCCTCTACTATTCACGATAATATTGCCCACGTCGCGAATCGGCCCGCCCCGCGCCGCTCCCAGCGCAATGCGGACGAAAATCCAGCTCGAGGTCCTATAATGCTTGCCGCTTCCCGCCGCACTCTTTGCGCGCTTGTCTGCTTAACAGCCGCGCTCACTCTCTCCGCCCGCGCCCAATTCACACTCGAGCAGATCAGCGTCGACAAATTCACCAATGCCGATAGCGACCACCGCACCGAAGTCGAGCCTGACTCCTTTGCCTGGGGCAACACGATCGTCGCCACCTACCACGTCGCCCGCCGCCCCAGAACCATCGGATGGGGCAGCGCCGACATCGGCTTTTCCACCTCCACCGACGGCGGCAAGACCGGCATCTACGGCTACCTCCCCGGCCTGACCGTGAACTATAAAAATGGAACCTATTACGGCGCCGCCGATCCCACCGTCGCCTACGACGCCAAACACGGCGTCTGGCTCATTTCCAGTCTCGCTCTGATCAATCCCATCGGCGACGTGGTCGTCAGCCGCTCCGCCGACGGCATTCACTGGGGCAGCCCCATCCTCATCGACGGCACCCACAACGACGACAAGAATTGGACCGTCTGCGACAACACTTCCACCAGCCCCTACTACGGCAACTGCTATACCGAGTGGGACGCCGCCGCCAGCACCGGCTTGATCCTCATGAGCACTTCCAGCGATGGCGGCAAGACTTGGAGCGCGGGCAAGGCCACCGCCGACCAGACCGGCGGCCTGGGGGGAGAGCCTCTCGTCCAGCCCAATGGAACCGTCGTGGTCCCGTTCTCCGAGAGTTATGCAGGTGTGGGCGCTTTCCGTTCCACCAACGGCGGAGCCAGTTGGACGGCTTCCGTCCTCATCGCCGTGGTCGATAGCCACAGCGAAGGTGGCGGCCTGCGCAGTCTGCCTTTACCCTCCGCGGAAATTGACGCCACCGGCAAGGTTTACGTGGTGTGGCAGGACTGCCGCTTTCGTACCGGCTGCGCCGAAAATGACATTGTGATGAGCACTTCATCCGACGGCAAGACTTGGACCACTCCGGCCCGCATTCCCATCGACCCCACCAACAGCACCGTAGACCACTTCATTCCCGGCATCGGAGTCGATCCCACCACTTCCGGCGCTACCGCGCATCTTACTCTGGTCTATTACTACTACCCGGTTTCCAACTGTAACTCGAATTGTCAGTTAGAGGTCGGCTTCGTAACTTCGCAGGATGGCGGCAGCGATTGGACTGGCGGCGTGCAACTCGCCGGCCCCATGGAGCTTACTTGGCTGCCGGTCTCCGACCTCGGACCCATGGTCGCCGACTACATCAGCGTCTCCTACATGAATGGCAACCCCTTCGGCGTCTTTGCCGTAGCCAAAGCGCCCTCCGGCAGCCTGCTCAACGAAGCCATGTATACGACGAAGCAGCCGCTGCTGGCCGCAGCCGACGCGCCCCGCTTCAGTTCCCGGGGTGAATTGCCCGTACCCAACGCCAAATCCGATCACGTAATAAAGGGCTATTACGATGACGAAGGCCGTTTCCCCGTCCCCGAATGGAAACTGCCGCAGTCCGAGCAGAAATAGAAGTTGCAATTTTGTGTGGGGCGGACACTCTTGTCCGCCGCCGTCGAACCTGACTGTGTGGGACCGGGCGTCTCGCAAGCCTGCCCCTGTGCCAAGTCGAAGGATCCAGACGGAGCCAACCTCCGCAGCCCTTTGGTTCCAGCTGTGCCGAAGACAAACTAGCCCTAACTTGCGGCGTTAGTAATTCCCAAATAGCTATTCACTAACTCGACCGTCAAGCTAAGACCGGAAGCGATCTGCGAAACCGTCTGCCCCTGGTTATACAACTGATAGACCTGCTGTGACTCAGACAGTTTGACCGTGTCCACCGAGTTATTGGTCGTCTGCTGAGGCCTCTGCGTGGCCGCCGCATTCGACACCGAGTTAGCAATAGACCCTGCCGCGGCCAACTCCGCCGCCGTCACCGAACTGGAGATGGAAATGCTCATGCGAAGCTCCTCTCTCTCTTACACCTGGAGAGATCGGCGCATCATCCCTTCCGCATGAGTCGAATTCTGCTCATCCTTTCACCCATCGGGTTGTGTGTTCCCACAACGGAACGATCTCCCGCAAACCTCACCCAACCCGAAATGTCGGCCCGCTGCCCGAAATCATTTGACTGGAATTGCTGGTTCAACTGCCGGGGAAGCCGGCGCAGCCTTCAGCTTAGCCAGAGATTCATCTACGCGCTTCTTGAAGTCCCCCTGGTCGTTGTGCGAAAGCCCGCTATACATCGACACAACACTCATCTCGCACGTGGTACCAATCGGCATCAAGGAGACCTGGTTCTTGCCCTGGTTGACCGCTCCGATAACGGACCAATGAATGGAGTGTTTCACATTGTAGTCAGCAGTCATTTTCTCCTCGTCACTCTGCACGTCTTTGTAGTTGTCCGGATTGCCGAGGGCGACTTTGACTGCGCCCCAAAGCTCGCTGCAAGGAACGGGATAGGTAGTCTTGTAAGTCTTGTTGCCGGCACCGAACGCCGGCATCGCAAAAGCCAGACACATCAAAACCAAAAGCACAGGCCTTGTCTTCATCATGGCATCCCTCCTCGTACAAACCTGCCTGTCGGAAGATAATCCCACTAGAAATGTTTCGTCAGTGCGCCCTGTCACCTGGGTGGGTGATCCAAATCCGCCTCCCCCGCGGTGCCCCTCTTCTCGCCGATTTTGCGAGAAGTGGGAAATCAGCCGTTGCAGATATTGTGCGGCTCGGTCGTCGGCAGCACCCGGGAAGGGCACGGCTTCCGCCATGCCCATAAATATGGTAATATGGGCCATGAAGACCACCCTCGAAATTCCCGATTTCCTGTTCCGCCGCGCAAAATCAGTCGCCGCCCAACGCGGCATTCCCCTGCGCCAGTTCGTCACCGATGCGGTCCAGGAAAAATTGAAAATGACCTCCCAGGATAAGCCCTGGATGAAACATCTCGGAAAGCTCAAACACCTGCATAAAGAGCGCAAGCAAATCGAAAAGCGGGTGGCAGAAGCCTTCGAGCAGATCGATCCGGAAGTCTGGCACTGATTGTCTAATAGGCGATTTTCTAATAGATGATTGTCTAATCAATGATTCTCGACACCAACGCCTTATCCGCCGCGGCCGACAATGATCCCGGCCTGGCAGCCGTTCTTGCTCGCGCCGATCAGATGGCGCTCCCCGTGATTGTTCTTGGCGAGTACCGCCATGGCATCGCCCAGTCGCGCCATCGCGCCAGCTACGAAAACTGGCTGGAGGAACTGCTCCGTGACTGCATGGTGTTAGACGTTCAGGAACCGACCACGCACTACTACGCCGAGATCACCCTCGAACTAAAGCGCAAGGCCAAACCGATTCCAACCAATGACATTTGGATTGCTGCGCTCTGCCGCCAGCATTCTCTTCCCCTTTTAAGCCGCGATCGCCATTTCGATCTGGTCGCCGGAACCAAACGCATCGCCTGGTAATCACGTGGGGGACACTCTCGTCCGCCGCCGTTGCTGTTGCGGCACCAACCACGTGGGGACGAGCGTCCCTCGCCCGGGCCATCGGCATTCATGTCGTTTTGACGTTTTGTTAACATTCTTCCCGTGAGATCTATGCTATGGTTTCTCGCCAGAACGCCCGACGGTCGCCGTAATCGATCTGCCGCCGCGCGGTCTTGGCAATGTACGTTCTTTTCACAAGGCAGGAACGCCGGCCGCTTACCCACCTGCCATGCTTCCATCTCATTACCGCCGGCGACGGCTACCAATGCAAATCGAGAGAAGGGGAAATTCCATGATGAACAAAAGCCTCCGGCAGCACAGGATGTTCAAGACTAGCTCGCGCATCACAAAGTTTTTTTTCGCACTGACCTTCGCCATTATCCTTGCCGCCCTGCTGGCGCCGCCGGCGCAAGCCCAAACTTATACCGTTCTCTACACCTTCACTGGCGGCACCGACGGCGGTTGGCCCTACTCCGGTGTAATCCTCGATGATTCCGGCAATATGTATGGCACTACGGAAACCTACGGCGACGACAGCGCCTGTGGCGCGTTCGACGGCTGCGGCGTCGTCTACAGGCTCGATCCTTCGGGCAACCAAACCGTGCTCCACACTTTTGAAGGCAATGCGGATGGAAGACAACCCCAGTGGGGCAATCTGTTCCGCAACCAGGCCGGCGATCTCCTCGATACCACCCAGTATGGCGGGCAGAACGGGGATATCGGCTTGGGAACCATCTATGCCCTCACCAGCACCGGCAAAGAGATTATCGTCCATCGCTTCCAGGGCGGTCCGGCGGACGGCGAGGAGCCGCAGACCGGTCTCATCGAAGCCAAAGACGGCACCTTTTATGGCACCACGGGCGCAGGCGGAAGCGGCCCCTTTGGCGACTGCGGCACCGTCTTTAATCTGACCAAGTCCGGAAAGCTCACCCTTATTCATAGCTTCGTTGGCGGCGACGGCTGCCAGCCCGAAGGCGGCTTGGTGATGGACGCGCAGGGCAATATGTATGGCGTCACTTCTACCGGCGGAGCTCTCGGCTATGGCACGGTATACAAAATCACCCCGGCGGGAGCGGTCACCACCCTGCATAACTTCGCCAATCAGCCGGATGGCGCCAACCCTCTCGGCATTCTGGCGATCGACAAGGCGGGGAACCTCTATGGCACCACCCCGGCCGGTGGCAACCCCAAATGCACCACCGCAAATCAGGGCTGCGGCATCGTCTTTGAGATCGACACCCAGGGCACGGAGCACATTCTGCACAGCTTCCTCAATCCCGAGGGCGGGATGCCTTACGCCGGGGTGGTTCTCGATCCCGCCGGCAATCTCTACGGTTCGACTTCCGGCTTCTCCACCTATAACTGGGGATCTCTTTTCAAACTCGACCCGCAGCAGAACTTCACCAAGCTGCACGACTTCACCGGCGGAGCCGATGGCGGATTCCCGTTTTCCGCCATGACCCTGTATCATGGCGCCCTTTACGGCACCGCGTACCTGGGCGGCCTCGCCACTGCCTGCGGCGGCCAGGGCTGCGGCGTTGTTTTCAAACTGGCGCGGTAATGGTCACGCGACCGGCCAGTGCCCTCGGTTTGTGAGCGCAGGCGAGGCCAGCCTTCCCCTCAACGTTTGTCATCCCGACCGTAGCATCATCTTTCGCTTGCGAAAGATGATGCGAAGTGGAGGGACCTGCTGTTCTTGAGTCTGGGCGCGGAAAACCGCTTCCCGGCTCTAGAACGGCACCGCCAGCTTGTCTGGACCTTCGATTTCGTCCTTGGCCTCCAGGAATTCTTCACTCCATGGCTTACCCGTGCACTCGGGACACTCATCGATCGTGTTGCCAACGGCGTAACAGTGATAGCAGGTTCCTTCGGTGCTCGCGCCAGGAAACTTCTTACACGTCTTGCAGGGCTTGAAGAACTCGCGTTCCAGCGCCCGGTGCTCGCCCCATAGTTCGCGCTCACACACGATGCACATAATCTCCTCCCTGGCCGCTAATATAACTCCACCGCCTTCTCCCACGTTCTCCAAATATGGGTCGTTACCGCTTTATTGCAGACATCCGTCCCAAAACGGAAAAGGGCGCGCTGCTTTCGCAACGTGACCTTTACTTATGCTGGCAACTTGAGGCACTTAGGAGGCGTGAGCGCGCGGCCTTTGCGCGCGGGAGCCTTCTGCCGAAATCCTGAGCGATTCGAAGGATACTCCGTGTTCGATGCCAGTCAGGCTGCCGAATTCCTTTTGACAGCACGATACCGGTCTTCTAGACTCACGATTATGGAAGTGCATCTCAGCCAGGAAACTGAGTCCCGCCTGCAAGAGCTCGCCGCTCGAACCGGGCGCGCCCCGGGTGACCTCGTCGAAGATGCGATGGCTGGGTATCTAGTGGAATTGACTCAGGTGCGCGAAATGTTGGACACCCGCTACGAAGACCTGAAGGCAGGACGAGTTCAGCCCGTCGACGGAGAGGAAGCGCTCTCCCGTCTTCGCCAAAAGAGCAGGAATGATGCCCGTCGCGCTCGTTCATGACCGCTTTTGTTCTCCATCCAGCAGCCTACGCAGACCTTGATGACATTTGGGAATATATTGCGGCCGATAGCCTGGAAGCCGCCGACCGTGTGCGCGAAGAGATTTTCGAGAAGATTCGCTCCCTCGCCAAACTTCCCCGTCAGGGCCATTTTCGTCCCGACCTCACCTCGCAACCGCTGCGGTTCCAGGCTGTGCGAGACTACGTAATCGCCTACGCGCCGGAAGAGAAGCCGCTTGCCGTTCTCGCCATACTTCATGGTCGCCGCAATCCTCGGGTCATCGCTGCAATACTCAACGCCAGAGACTAAGCGCGCCCTCAAACGGAAAAGGCCACACTCATTTCTGAATGTGGCCTTTATTTAATGCCGGCAACGACCTACGCTCCCACACACTTTCGCGTGCAGTACCATCGGCCCTGCGGGGCTTAACTTCCGTGTTCGGGATGGGAACGGGTGGAACCCCCGCGGTAAGATCACCGACAACTTGAGGCGTTTAGCAGGCGTGAATGAAGCCGCCGCCAGGCGGCGAATGGGAGCCTGCTGCCGAAATCCCGAAGCCGCGTTCTTTGCGGCGAGGGATCTCGATCCGCCATCTCGGTGTCGCTTTCGCGACGAGCTTTTCAAAGAGCACGAGAGACGATCTCTCACAACTGAATAGATTGGGTCTTACGTTCTTTGAATCGACAAGACTTCGAAAATCTCGTCGGCGCACAACCATCAGTACTTGTCTTCAGTCTCGTCCAGGTTCTGACGAGTCGCTAAAGTCGCTCCAGCTTTCGAACAGTTTCGAACTGAAAGCTGCGAGCTGAGTGCTGACGGCTGCTTTTCTGCACCGAGTAAATTTTATGGTCAAGCCGAACGGGCGATTAGTACTGGTAAGCTACATGTGTCACCACACTTCCACTTCCAGCCTATCAACCAGGTAGTCTTCCTGGGCCCTTCTTATCCCTTACGGGTTGGGAGATCTCATCTTGAGGAGTGCTTCCCGCTTATATGCATTCAGCGGTTATCACAACCGAACTTCGCTACCGAGCGGTGCCATTGGCATGACAGCTCGAACACAAGAGGTTCGTCCATCCCGGTCCTCTCGTACTAAGGACAGGTCCTCTCAAATCTCCTGCGCCCACAACAGATAGGGACCGAACTGTCTCGCGACGTTCTGAACCCAGCTCACGTACCGCTTTAATAGGCGAACAGCCTAACCCTTGGAACCTTCTACAGCTCCAGGATGCGATGAGCCGACATCGAGGTGCCAAACCGGAGCGTCGATATGAACTCTTGGCTCCGATCAGCCTGTTATCCCCGGCGTACCTTTTATCCGTTGAGCGATGGCCCTTCCATACAGAACCACCGGATCACTAACGCCTACTTTCGTACCTGCTCGTCTTGTAGGACTCGCAGTCAACCACGCTTATGTGTTTGCACTCGTCGGCTGATTTCCAAACAGCCTGAGCGTAGCTTCGCGCGCCTCCGTTACAATTTAGGAGGCGACCGCCCCAGTCAAACTATCCGCCTAACTATGTCCCTTCCCCGGTTTACGGGGATAGGTTAGAACCACAGAACTCGCAGGGTGGTATCTCACCGGTGGCTCCTCCAAGCCCGAGAGCCTGAATTCAAAGCCTCCCACCTATCCTGCGCAGCAAGTGCCATAGTTCATAGTTAAGGTGTAGTAAAGGTGCACGGGGTCTTTCCGTCTAGTTGCGGGCAACCGGCATCTTCACCGGCACTACAAGTTCGCCGTGTCAGTCGGCAAGACAGTCGCACTTTCGTTACGCCATTCGTGCAGGTCGGAACTTACCCGACAAGGAATTTCGCTACCTTAGGACCGTTATAGTTACGGCCGCCGTTCACTGGGGCTTCAGTTCGAAGCTTCACCTTGCGGTTGACCTCTCCCTTTAACCTTCCAGCACCGGGCAGGCGTCAGCCCCTATACGTCGTTTTCGACTTTGCAGAGACCTGTGTTTTTGTTAAACAGTCGCAGTGCGCATTTCTCTGCGGCCTCTTCGGGCTATGAACCCTAGTGAGGCACCCCTTCTCCCGAAGTTACGGGGTTATATTGCCGAGTTCCTTACCAACTGTTCTCACGAGCGCCTTTGGATATTCTCCTCGTCTACCTGTGTCGGTTTGAGGTACGGTTCCCTTATGTTCTCCTTAGAGGTTTTTCTTGGCAGC